>CAXPOZ010000006.1:0-134706 GCA_964219355.1 Glaciecola sp. | reverse complement strand
CCGAACTTTTGGAAAGGTGGATGCGTGATGTCGTGGCCGCTGGCCGCTCCATCACCTTTGCGGTCAAGCCCGACGATCCGGACCCCGATGGGGACGGTGCGTTAGTCGTGAATCCAAACTTGGATCTAGATGGCTTGGCTGTCGAACACGATAAAGAGCCCGAGCGGGTCCAAATTTCACGCGGGTGAGCCAACGGCCACGTCGCAGTCTTCCGCCTCGCTCCGGAAGCGGCCTCCGAAAAGACATCCTTGGGCTGGAAGTATGAGGTGCCGCCTACCGCAGATGAATACCGTACGCAGACACAAAAAGAGAGGCCGGACGCTTTAGTATTTTTCGAAGCTTGGATTGTAGAATCGATCAGCAAACTCACCCAAGATGGATCGAGATTCTCGCAAAGCGCGCAGTGCGCTCGCACTCGCGATTTCTGGAAGCGGCTTTCGGTCCTGCGCAATCGTTCCGATGACGCGCAGCAAAGTGGCGAATGACTCGCGGATCAGATCCAAGGTGTTTGGCTCACACCACAGATCGCCAAACTCGCGGCGGCGAACCTCGCCCTGCCAACGTGGATTTCGCGAGAACACGAGTGTTGTCTCCATTTTGAAAGAGACGCCATGTGCGATGTTGTGGCGGACAATGAAGCCGGATCGAGCAGCCTTGCACCAAGTCTCCAACATGCTCTGCACGTCATCACCTGCTGCGTTGCCGATATGTTGTTCAAGCATTGCGATCAACTCGCTGATCGGTTTTCCGTCTGTTTTCGGTCGGATGCCTTTGGGATCAACACCATCAAGGACCCAGATGGCGCGTTCAAGGTGGTATTCGATGTTCGCGGCAAAGACGATAATCGATGCCAGCTTCGGGGCGACGACCTGATCCAGGCCCAACGCAGCTTCGAGTTGTTCGGCTCGGCCAAATGCTTGCTTCATGAGGCGCTCCCCTGCTGCTCGGCTGGAGTGTCTTGGTCCGCGCGAGGTGACGGCCCTGTCGTGTTGACCTCTTCTCTCGGTAAGAAGCTTGGCCAGGTGTGCGGTTGCTGATGGAGTATGAGGTGTACGACCTTTTGCTCCAGGGCGCGTTCGAGTGCGCGTCCGAAATTGGTCATGTTGCTCACGACTGCGTCGCGTCTGATCGCGTGACGCCAATTGATCGTCGCACCTTGTGGGAGGTGCCAATGCAGGAGATGTGTCAGGGCCATGTGGCCGAACATCATGCCGTCATCATCGCCGGCAACGAAGCGAAGTTCGATATGCGTGTCGCTGTGTGATTGCTCCTCTGATAGATCCCATGTCGTGAAGAGCGTCGTCACATCTGGGTCTAGGTGCTCAGCTGGCCTGCCCCCGGAGATCATGAAACCAACCTCGTCGATCCTCATTTGCCATTGTTCGGTCACCGTGCCGTCGGTTTCTCGCCGGCTTACGAGTTCTTCCTTCCTGCAGCGGAAGCGCAGCCCCGCACCGGATGCGATCTTGTAAGAAACGTCTCCTGCCAAGATACCAAGCAGATTCTCCTTCATGGCGTCGCCGAACGTGATGTTGAAGTTCTTCTTAGCTTTGGTGAGATGTTTGACTTCGAACAGCACCCAGATGCCATGAAGCTTCCAGGCGATAAGCAAGGGCATGTTGACGAGCTGGGCGTAGGCGTGGAGACGGTCGAGATAGCGCGGCGTGAAGGAGAGCTTCGGTTTCGTCTTTGATTTCACCTCTATGAGGACGGGGCCGCCATGCTCGAACTCCGCCAATAGGTCTGGAACTTGATATAAAAAGCGAGAGGCCACGGGCGCTTGATGCTGGTCAAGTTTGTGAACGAGGCGGGCTCGTCCGAGCCAGCTGCAGATGGCTGTGAACTCGTCCTCTGCTGGTAGGCCTTGGTCGAGCTGCCTGACCTTGTTCGCGATTGTCTTCGGATCCTCATCCCAACCGAGCTCGGAAAGGACCTCCTGAATCAACCGATCGCTATCGTCTGTCCCTGACATCGGCGCGCCTTGGATTGTATGCTAAAGTCCGCGCTAAACGCGGAGTTATCTATATCAAGCTTGCTTGCATTCCAATATCATATTAAAAACTCGGCTGGTAGAGCGGATTTTGAGATATGATACCTGAGCGCACCACCTCCTTGGCGGCCTATGTTGAAGAACTGGCGTCAAGTGGACGCATCAGCTTCACCCGCGAGGATGCAATGGAAGCCCTGGGTGTAAGCCATGGGGCGTTCCTCGATGCGGCCGCACGCCTCAAGAAGCGTGGTCATGTCGTCGTGCCGCGTCGAGGTTTCTACGTGATCACGCCCACGCGCTATCTGAAGTGGGGTGCGCCACCGCCGAGCTGGTACATCGATGCCATGATGAAGGATGCAGAGAGGCCTTACTACGTGGCGCTTCTGAAGGCTGCAGAAGTCCATGGGGCGTCACACCAGGCAGTGATGGAGTTCCAAGTCGTAACCGATCGACAGTGGAAACCCATTCGGGCCGGGCGTTCCAAGCTCGCCTTTTATTTCCGCAAAGACATGGAAAGCATTGAGCAGGGTATCGAGCAAAGAAAGACCGATACAGGTTCGATGCGCGTGTCATCACCGGCTTTGACCGCCTTGGACCTTGTGCGCTATCCACAAGCCAGCGGAGGCATCAGTCATGCGGCAGGTGTTCTTAACGAACTCGCCGCCCAAATTGACCCAGAACGCCTCGACGCGTTGGCGCCGAAGTTTGAGCGGTCTGTCGTTCAGCGCCTCGGATACATTCTCGAACACCTTGGACAAGAGGAGATAGCATCCAGTTTGGAGAGGCATCTCCGTAACGGCAATGTGCCGTGGGTCGAACTCGAACCTGGAGAAGCAAGCGTAATCGCGTCCAGCGACGAACGAGAACGCAGCTCACGCTGGCACGTCATTGTCCGCCGGCCAATTGAGGTCGATGAACAATGATCCCCGAGACGAACATCACCGCCTGGAGTCTGACGGCGCCCTGGGCTGAGCCGAGGCAGGTTGAGCAAGATTTGATCATCTCGCGAGCGCTCGTGGAGATTTTCAATCACGATCTCCTAGGATCTGAGCTGAGGTTCCGAGGTGGTACGGCCCTCAACAAAGTGATCTTTCCGGAACCGCTACGGTATTCCGAAGACATTGATCTCGTTCGGACGACCGCAGGGCCTATCGGCCCCATTCTTGATGCTATGCGAGAGGTGCTGGAACCTTGGTTAGGGCAAGCGAATTTTGCGTCGAGCCAAGTTGCTCCGAAGTTACGCTTTCGTGTGCCGGCCGAGGATGATCCCGAAGCGCAGATTCGTCTGAAGGTCGAGATCAACATTTCAGAGATCGAAGCCTTCGATCCACCGGCTTCAATCCCATATGCCGTTGAGAACCCGTGGTTCAAGGGAAGTACGACCATAGCGTCCTTCTCCGCGGAAGAGCTTCTGGCGACGAAGCTACGTGCCTTGCTGCAACGCGATAAAGGACGCGATCTTTTCGATCTCGATCATGCGCTCAATGCGCTTCCCGATTTGGACATCGAACGGGTCGTCGCGCTTTTTGTGCGCTATCTTGATCAGCAAGGTCAGGCCATCTCCCGGGCTGAAGCAGAACAGCGGATGCTCGCGAAATTCGCGCGACCAGACCTTTTAGGAGATATCCGCGCACTACTCACCCCCGATCGCGCCGACGCACTTGATGCCTCTGCCGGACGCGCCGCATTCATCAGGGTGTTCACAGATGTGATCGAGCGGATTCCTGGTCAGAGGTGGGCGCGTACCGACGAAGTCTCGCATCAACTAAGTCTCTCTGAAATCGCCGAGAGATCGTCGTGAGCACGCATTCATCAATACGACAGACACTCGATAGACCCTATCGGGATGCGAGTGGCAGTAACGCGACGAACGTTTACGCACATAAAAATATGTGGCAAGATACATTAAAATATGTGGCTGAGAATGATATGCCATACGCCGATTTTCTTGTAGAGCTGGGCAAAGCGGGACTGAGCGTTCGCGCGTTCGCCGAGCTTGTCGGTATGAATCCGAATTCGATCTCCAACTATGCGCGTAATGGCGAACTTCCCACACACCTTGCATTGATTGCGGTCCTGATCACAGGGATGAGCGAGCTGGGCGGCGACTATCGCCAGGCTATGTCGAAGGTGGCGCTAACACCGAAGAAGGTTCGCGGCGGTGCCCGGAAAGGCCACTTTGGCGGTGATCGTCAGAGCAGCTTGGATCTCGTCCCATGACCGGAGCCTGCGCCCTTCTGTTCGCTCGACGCACCGCTGATGTGAGGTGCTGTCATGGCTGACCTTCAAAGCAATGCTTCAGCCTTTGGTGCCGATCCCAGATCGTTGCACCTATTCGATAGCGAAAGTCCGGATCTGCTGCCCTATGCCACGCTGCTGACGGCCCGGCGCGCCGGCGACGAAGATTTGGGCATCGTGCGTGCGGTGTACGAGTGGCAAGGGGCACCGCTGATATTTCTTATCGATGCTGACTCAGTCACTGATGAGAGCCAGTTGCATCGCATCAGACGCTTGCTCGCTATGCGCGGTGATGCGCCCTATCTCGGGCTTGTCTCGCCCGGACAACTTCACGTCTATCGACTTGCGCTTGATCGTAAATCCCCGGCGGAGGCTCGCGTCGAGTGGGGGGACGGCGGCGATGAATCAACCGCATTTGCCCGTCTCGGCAACATTCGTCCCCATGCCGCAATCGGCAAGCGGGATTGGATTTCGAACGTTGTCCTCAATCTTCTTACTGGATCAATCGACAAACTGATCAAGGCTGGCGGCGTGTCAGATGAGGACGCCATCTCACTTGTCGGCCGCGCGCTGTTTACGCGGTTCCTTGCAGATCGCGACTTGTTACCCAAGAGCATGGCGGCCCAAACGGTCACACCCAGCCTGTTCGACAATCGTGCGTCTGCAGAAAAGACATCGGCTTGGCTCGACAGAACCTTTAATGGAGATCTTCTGCCACTGTCCGATGATATTTTTTCGCATCTGCCGGATAATGCGTACCAAGTTCTTGGCGACGTCTTGCGGCGCGCGCCGGACAGCCAACTCTTTCTAGGATGGGAAGAGAAGTGGGACAATCTTGATTTCTCACACATTCCGGTGGGGGTTCTTAGTCAGGCATACGAGCTCTATCTACGCAATCACGCCCCAGCCCGGCAGCGTCGTGAAGGTGGATACTACACCCCTCGATCAATAGCCGACCTCCTCGTTCGTGCTTCATTCAGAGCTCTAGAACGGCAGGAGGTAACTCATCTGGCCCGTGTTCTCGATCCAGCAGCTGGGGCGGGCGTTTTCCTCCTTACTGCATTCCGTGAGCTGGTCGCGGAGCGCTGGCGCATTGAAGGGCAAAGACCAGACACTAGCGCTCTTCGTTCGATACTAGACGGCCAAATTGTAGGTTTCGATATCAACGAAGCAGCGCTGAGGTTCGCTGCCTTGGGCTTGTACCTGATGTCGATCGAACTCGACCCAAATCCACGGCCCGTCGACAAATTGCGGTTCAAAAATCTGCGCGGCAAAGTACTGCATCGCATCTCGGCTGAAAGTGAGGTGGCAGGTGCACGGCTTGGAAGCCTTGGTCCACTGGTTGGTGACGAGCATGGCGGATGCTACGACTTGGTGGTCGGAAATCCGCCATGGGCGAGTGGCACGAAACTACCCGATTGGCATTTGGTTTGTGAGACGGTTGCACGGATTGCCGCTGAACGCGGCATCACAGAAGCTCCTCCGTTACCGAACGAAGTCCTCGATATTCCGTTCATTTGGCGAGCCATGGAATGGGCCAAGCCAGGTGGCCAGATTACCTTTGCGCTGCATGCCAGGCTACTATTCCAACAGGGCGATGGCATGGGGGAAGCCCGTCAAGCCTTATTCGATGCACTCGATATTTCGTCGGTCATCAATGGCGTCGAGCTGCGCCAGACCAAAGTCTGGCCCGAAATTTCAGCACCCTTCTGTCTATTATTCGCAACCAATCGGAAACCGGAAAACAGTGCTGGCTTTCGACTAGTCAGCCCACGTATTGAATCGTCACTAAATGAGTCCGGCATTATGCGTATCGATGCATCGAATGCAGAAGTGATTCCGGCGCGCGAGCTTCGCGAGACGCCTGAGATTCTTAAGATATTATTTCGAGGAACGAAGGCCGATCTCGGAATTATTGAGAGGATACGCAGCAAACTACATCCGACGCTGGATACCTTCTGGCGGGAGGCGATTGGGTCTACCGATCGCGGATATCTCAAAGGAAGTGGCAACGGATATCAGAAGCTAAGGCCAAGCAGCCGTATACGTAAGACCGGTGACGGCTTGCCCGGCGTCGATGCGCGCTATTTGCATGGGCTACCGGAAATCACTGCGGCGACGTTTACGGACGTTTCTGTTGATCCGGCGGAGCTAGATTTGTTTTCGCAAGAGAGAATTCATGACCCTCGATCACGTGAGTTATTTGTCGGCCCTCTCCTTGTGGTCCATAAATCACCTCCCGCGATTAGTGGTCGCATTGGCTTAGCCGTCTCCGAAAAGGACGCCGTCTTTAACGAGACCTTTTACGGCTACAGTCCAGGTGACTTTGCAGATCCGCGCGGCCTGACGTCCTATTTGGCCCTCGTCATAGGGAGCAAGCTTGCTGTTTGGTTTGCTCTGATGACTAGTGGTGAATTCGGTTTTGAACGAGAGGTGGTCGAAAAAGCGACGTTAGATCGCATTCCCTTGCCAGATTTTAGAAAATTCAATCGGAAGAAAATAGCTGAGATCGAAAAACTCTACGAAGGTTTGCGCACAGACAATGTAACCTGGCAAGAGGTCGATGAGTGGGTTGTAAATTTGTACGGCCTTGGACGGCGTGACCTGCAAGTGATCTCTGACACCTTGGAGTTCAATTTGCCCTTTGCGCAAAACAAAAGCGATGCCCAAGCTATGCCATCGCGGCAAGAGCAGGTGCGCTTCTGCGAGGTTTTAGCCGAGGAACTCACCCCTTGGAGCAAGCGACTAGGCTCTGAGTTGCATGTTCACTCACTAGATCATTCGACTGCCTTGCCTTGGTATGGGTTGGAGGTGCGGACATCAGAGAGCGAGCTAGACCCCACTTCAAACAGTGACTGGAAAGGTCTCCTGCGTGCTGCAGACGACGCTGCGGCATCCGAGATTTTGGTGCATAGCCGATCGGGAACCTTGCTTATCGGACGGCTTTCCCAGCGGCGATACTGGAGCGAAACTCAAGCCCGTCTACTCGCCCAGCGCATTGTCTGGTCTCACGTGGATTTCCTGCAAGGGACGGCGAAGGGATGAGTTTACCTGCGATCCGGCCGCGTCCTGACCAGATAGCCGAGCTGACACGCGGACTCGAACTCCCGCTCCCGAAACTATCAGCTGTTCACCTTGAAATTATCGCAGAAGGGCTTCTTCACGCTTTCAGTCAGGTTCGCGCCTCTTCCCCCACTATAGTGATGTCTGGAAGCGAAGCGGAAGTTACCGCGCTGCTTGAGGCGCGCCTCAACGGCATGGTTGAGGAGGATCCGCTCTGGCGCCAGCTAGTTTTGTGCGTTGCTCGTGGGAAGGAAAGCGTCAGCTACGACGGTTCGCACCTTGAGAAAAGGCCCGACCTCTCGATTTACCTGTCGGGTAAACACCGTGGATTCCCGCTCGTGGTGGAAGCCAAGATCATCGATGCTGCAAACTCAAAAACGGAAACCCTATACTGTGACAATGGTCTTCGTCGGTTCGTCGATGGCGAATATGCATGGGGTAATCGCGAAGCATATATGATTGCCTATGTTCGCGACGGTTCGTCGATTGGTGCCAAGCTGACGCCCTTCCTCTCCAACGCGATGGCACAATCTCCGCCAGGCTATCTCATCGAAGATCTGCCTGCTGCCATAGGGGCGGGAAAGATGGACTTGGCACATTCGCGCCATGGACGCAATTTCATCTATTGCGGTTCGTCAGCGTTGGCGGCGCAACCTGGTCCGATCTCTGTCTGGCATCTTTGGTTGCTATGAGATGAGAAAGTTGATCGCAGACACGCCAACTCCAACTGCGCGATCATGCTGGCTGCCATATTTGACAGTGAATGCTGTGCTAACTGCCAAATATGCCATTTAGCGCGACATGACTTCGTCGGTGGGGCTCACTTCTGCTGGCCTTGATGCTGTTAGCATTGAAGCGATAGCGCTTCTCCGGGATTGCCGATCCAATGTGTAGGTGTTCCGCCTGAACTCCACGCCTTCCAGCAGTGCTTTCACATAGCCGGACACGGTGTCTGCCGCCATGATCAGTGTAGAATCGAGTGTGTGGACGTATTTGCTCGTGACTGATCCCTTGGCATGACCGATCAGCGCGGCAATCGTGATCTCGGTGAAGCCCAGATCGTTCGCGATGCTCGCGAAACTGTGCCGGAGCACGTGAGGTGTGACGTCCCAGAGCGGTGTGTCCTTGAACAGCTTCTTCCAGCTCTGCGGGAAGTTTCCGACCACGTTGTCGATGCCCTGGCCGGGAAAGACGTAGGTGCCGGTTCTCTGAGGCCGCTCCTCCTCTAGATACTCCACGACGGGGAGCCCAACCGGACGAACCGAGGAGCCTTCCTTGCTGTCGATCAACCGCAGGCAGCTCCCTTCGAGATCGACCTCGCTCCATTTGAGATTGACGATTTCGCCGCGCCGGCAGCCCGTCACCGCGATCAGCCGGAGGATCTCGGCATGTATCCTGTAGCGGTCGCTTCCCTGCGCCTCCCTGAGAATGCTGCCTAGAACCCGATACTCGGCTTCGCTGAGCCGGCGGTCGCGGACCTGATATTTCGGTTTGCGGAGGCCATGCGTGGGATTGTGCTCGATCACCCCAGCCTCGACTGCGTATGAGAAGATGCCGCCAAGCAGACCCATCGTTCGGATCGCGGTTCCGCGGCCGCCGCGGACGATGGCCTTGCCGCGGAGCTTTTCGGTCTTCACGGTCACGCGCGTCTTGCCGGCAATGATGTCCTTCATCAGATTGTTCATGTCCGGCTTGGTGATGTCCCGCACACGTCGTGCCCCGAGAAGAGGAATGATGTGCCTGCGGATACGGCCGACATCGGTGGCGATGGTGGTGTCCTTCTTTGGCCGGCCGCCTTTTCCCAGGATGAGGCCAGCTTCCATGTCGGCGATATACTGCTCGCAGAGCTGCTTGATGGTCAGCGCCTTGCGATCTTCCTCGCGTTCTTCAGCAGGATCGCCGCCATGCGCGACATGTCCGAGCAGGGCCTTGGCTTCGCGGCGCGCGGTCTCGGGCGTCCAGGCGCCATGAAGGCCAATCGTGTAGCGACGTGAACGGCCACGAGAGCGGTACTGGACGATGTAGCTGCGCTTGCCCGAGGGATAGACACGAAGACCGAAGCCCGGCAGTTCGTCATCCCAGATGACGTGACCTTTGCTCTGCGGCTCGGCGGTCTCTACGAACCGTTTGGTCAGTTTGGTCATGCTCCCGTCCCTCGGAAGCCCCGATTTCGAGTAAGCACCACGCAAGCACGCGGGCGGAAATCAAGGCGTATTCTCGGATAGAGACTTCGGAGAGCGGATTCTGAAAATCAATAATTTTCAGGTGGTTATCGTGCTCTGGCGTGCCCTATCGTGCAATTCGGATAGGCCCTTAGACCAGCTCCGAAGGCAGAGGCCAGAGGTTCGAATCCTCTCGGGTGCGCCATCTCTTCGTTACGGCCAATTTCGCTTTGTCCGTTGCCTCCACGGGAGCGGCCTGATCGGCCGCGCCGTAGTCGCGATCTTCGTCAGACTACTTCGAGAGGCCGAGGTCCAGACCCATCTCCTGCGCGCAGTCTACTGCTTCTTCGTAACCTGCGTGCGCGTGTCGCATCACGCCGCTCGCCGGATCGTTCCAGAGGACACGCTTGAGGCGCCGTGCGGCGTCTTCGGTACCATCGGCGACGATGACCATGCCGGCATGCTGCGAGAAGCCCATGCCGACGCCGCCGCCATGATGCAGCGATACCCAGGTCGCACCGGACGCGGTATTCAGAAGCGCATTCAGGAGCGGCCAGTCGGAGACGGCGTCCGAGCCGTCTTTCATCGCCTCGGTTTCCCTGTTGGGGCTCGCGACCGACCCTGAATCGAGATGATCGCGGCCGATCACGACCGGCGCCTTGAGTTCGCCGTTTGCGACCATTTCGTTGAAGGCGAGCCCGAGGCGATGGCGATCACCCAATCCGACCCAGCAGATCCGCGCCGGCAACCCTTGAAACGAAATGCGCGCGCGCGCCATGTCGAGCCAGTTATGCAGATGCGCATTGTCCGGCAGCAGCTCTTTTACTTTTTCGTCCGTACGGTAAATATCTTCCGGATCGCCAGATAGCGCCGCCCAGCGGAATGGCCCGACGCCGCGGCAGAAGAGCGGGCGGATATAGGCCGGCACAAAGCCTGGAAAATCAAACGCCTTCTCAAGCCCTTCTTCAAACGCCATCTGACGGATGTTGTTGCCGTAATCGAGTGTCGGAACGTCTGCATTCCAGAAATCCAGCATCGCCTGCACATGGATTTTCATTGAGGCGCGTGCAGCTTTTTCGACCGCCTTCGGATCAGTTTCGCGTTTGGTGCGCCATTCTGCCATCGTCCAGCCAAGCGGTAGATAGCCGTTCACCGGGTCATGGGCCGAGGTCTGATCGGTGACGATGTCAGGCTTCACGCCGCGCTTGACGAGTTCGGGAAAGATGTCGGCGGCATTGCCGAGAAGGCCGACTGATTTTGCTTCTCCGGCCTTTGTCCAGCGCTCGATCATCTCGAGCGCCTCGTCCAGCGTTTCGGCCTTCTCATCGAGATAGCGCGTACGCAGACGGAAATCGATGCTGTCGGGGTTGCATTCGACCGCAAGGCAGCAGGCGCAAGCCATTACAGCGGCGAGCGGCTGTGCGCCGCCCATGCCGCCTAGTCCACCGGTCAAGATCCAGCGCCCTTTCAGGTCACCATTATAGTGGCGCCGGCCCGCCTCGACGAATGTTTCATACGTCCCCTGAACGATCCCCTGCGTGCCGATATAGATCCACGATCCGGCCGTCATCTGGCCGTACATCATCAGCCCTTTACGGTCGAGTTCGTTGAATTTCTCCCAGGTCGCCCAGTGGGGAACGAGGTTGGAATTGGCGATGAGTACGCGCGGCGCATCCGTGTGCGTTTCGAATACACCGACGGGCCGGCCCGACTGCACCAGCAGCGTCTGGTCCTCGCGCAACGTCTTCAGCGCATCGGAGATTCTGTCAAAATCTGCCCATGTGCGGGCGGCCCGGCCGATACCGCCATAGACGACGAGCTCGTCCGGATTCTCCGCCACTTCATGATCGAGATTATTATGCAGCATACGGAACGGCGCTTCGGTCGTCCATGAAAGGCAATTGAGCTCTGATCCGGTTGGGGCTTTGACCTCACGTCTGTTGGCCAGTTTGTCAGTCACGATCCGTCTCCTTCGAGTTCTCCGCTGAGCGCCAGTGCATTGATGCGTTCGAGTATCTGCCTGAGCGTCTTGCGCAATTCATCCGTCTTGCCCTCGTCATAGGCGAAGGGCGGCGCTTCGGTTTCAAGATAGCAGTGCTGGGCGATCTCCATCTGGATCGCATGGACGCCCGTTAGGGGCTTTCCATAATGACGCGTTGTCCAGCCGCCCCGGAAACGGCCATTGAGAACATGAGAAAAATCCGACTGCGCACAAATATCAGTGGCAGCAATCTCCATGGCGCGTGCGCAGGTCTCGCCATTATTCGTGCCGATATTGAGGTCGGGCAACTCATCCTCGAAAAGGAATGGCAACCGGGACCTGATCGAATGGCAGTCATAAAGGACGGCGACGCCGTGGCGGGCCTTCACCCTTTCGATCTCCCGCGACAGCGCAGCATGATAGACGGAATGATAGTCCCTGCGCCGCGCCTCAATCTCTTCATCTGTAGGCGGTTCCGCCCAGATTGGCTGTTCGTCAAACGTGACGAGAGGGACGAGGCCGGTCGTGTTCTGGCCGGGATAGAGGCTCGCGCCTGAAGGGTCGCGATTGGCGTCGATGACATAGCGATGAAAATTCGCCCGGACCACGCTGGCCTCTGGAAGGAGGTCTTCATAGAGCCGATCGACATGCCAGTCTGTGTCAAGAAGTACGCGGCCGCGGGCGTTCAGACGCGCTTCGATCTCTCCGGGAACGTATGTCCCAGAATGCGGCTGGGCGAGGATGACAGCTGCTGTGCCTTCGTGAACAGTTATCGGGGTCACGGCGTGGGCTCCAGCATCACGGGCGCGACGCCGTCGATATCGGCCAGTCGCGTCGTCGATAACGCAACAGTCTTCAGAGCCTCAATGTCACCGGAGAGGATTCTGTCATCCGTAAGCGGAGGGCACACGTTACGAATTTCTTCGATGACGCCTGACAGCTTCTCGCTTGTCTTGAGGGGGGTGCGCAGATCGATCCCTTGCGCGCCGGCCATCGCCTCAACCGCGATGATACCGGCGAGATTGTTATTCATCTCCTCAAGCCGCCGCGCGCCGTGACATGCCATCGAGACATGGTCTTCCTGATTGGCCGAGGTCGGTGTGGAATCGACCGAACGCGGATTGGCGAGCGCCTTGTTCTCGCTCATCAGCGCCGCGGAGGTGACCTCTGCGATCATCAGGCCGGAATTCAGTCCGGGCGCGGGCGTCAGAAATGCCGGCAGGCCATAGCTCAGGGCCGGATCGACAAGCAGAGCAATGCGCCGCTGCGAAATCGCGCCCGTTTCGGCGATTGCGATGGCGATCTCGTCGGCAGCGAAGGCCACGGGCTCCGCGTGAAAATTGCCGCCCGAAACGATGTCGCCGTCCGGCAGCACGAGCGGGTTATCGGTCACGGCATTGGCTTCGATGAGAAGGGATGCCCCGGCCCGGCGCATAAGATCGATGCAGGCGCCGGCGACCTGCGGCTGGCAGCGCAGGCAGTAAGGGTCCTGGACGCGCTCGTCACCATCGATGTGGCTGGCGTTGATACCGGACCCCGACAGGAGTTCGCGCAGACGGCGCGCTGCATCGATCTGGCCGGGGTGGCCGCGCAGGAGGTGGATCTCCTCACGGAAAGGTGCAGCTGTTCCCATTGCAGCGTCTACGGACAGTGCGCAGGTCGTAAGGCTGCCTACCGCCAGCCGCCAGGCGTCGAAGAGCCCTGCAAGCGCCAGGGCCGTCGACACCTGCGTACCATTGATCATGGCAAGGCCTTCCTTGGGCCCCAGCGGCAACGGAGAAAGTCCCGCCATGGATAGGGCATCCGCCGTTTGCATCGTCGCGCCCCGGAAGGCGACCTCGCCCTCACCGATTAGCGCCGCAGTCATATGGGCGAGTGGCGCAAGGTCACCGGAGGCGCCGACCGAACCTTGCGACGGGATGACCGGCAGTACTCCGGCTGCGATGTAATTTTCGATCTGCTCGATGAGTTCCCATCGCACGCCGGACGCGCCGCGCCCGAGTGACAAGAGCTTCAAGGCCATGATCAGGCGCGTGATCGCCGCCGGAAGTGGCGCGCCCGTGCCGGCGCAATGGGAGAGAATGAGGTTGCGCTGAAGCTGCTCGATATGTGCGGTCTCGATGCGGACCGATGCCAGCTTCCCAAAGCCTGTATTGACGCCATAGATTGGGGCTGAGCCTCTGACGGCCTGCGCAATTTTCTCCGCTGACTGATCGACGCCGGCGCGCGCGGTACGGTCGAGGTGAAAAGCCTCTTCACCGCGATAGATCCGCTCCAGCAGCGTCAGAGTTGCCTGTCCGGGTTTGAGGACAATGCTCATGCTGTCTCCATGGCTGAGATCCGCCGTTCAAGAGGGGGGCGCCCGATACGATAGCTCAGCTCCGCCGGGTGTTTGACGTTCCAGACCGCAAGTTCCGCACGGGCATCGGACTCGATTGTTCCGTACTCACCTGAAAGTCCGAGCGCCTTGGCGGCTGCGCTGGTTGTCCCCGTAAGTGCTTCTTCAGGCGTCAGACGAAAAAGCACGCAGGCCATGTTCATGGCAACGAGAAGGGATGACAATGGCGAGGTGCCGGGATTGCAGTCGGTTGCCACGGCCATCGGAACGCCGGCGCTACGCAGTGCCTCAATGGGCGGCAGCTTCGTCTCCCGTAGCGCGTAAAAAGCGCCGGGAAGCAGGACCGCGACAGAACCCGCAGCGCCGAGCGCGCCTGCGTCCTCGGGCGCAAGATGTTCTAGATGATCCGCCGAAAGCGCGCCAAAGCTTGCGGCGAGCACCGCGCCTTTCTGGTCGGAAAGCTGCTCGGCGTGGAGTTTCACCGGCAGGCCGAGCTCTCGTGCTTTTTGAAAGACCCGTTCAATCTGCGCAGGCGAAAACGCGATATTCTCACAATAGCCGTCGACGGCATCGACAAGGCCCTCTGCTGCCGCTCGTTCCAGCCCGGCGATCACAACGTCGTTGATATATTGGTCAGCCTCGCCATTAAAATCTTTCGGTACGGCATGCGCAGCGAGCCAGGTGGTGACAACCTTGACAGGCCGCAACTCGCCGAGCCGCCGCGCAACGCGCAGCATGCGGAGTTCATCGTCTACGGTAAGACCGTAGCCTGATTTTATTTCAACGACAGCGACACCATCCGCGATCAGGCTGTCGAGGCGGATGAGCGCCATATCGATCAGTTCCTGCTCGCTTGCCGCGCGTGTCGAGACGACCGTGGAGTTTATGCCGCCACCGGCGCGGGCGATCTCTTCATAGCTCACCCCGTTAAGGCGCATCTCGAATTCCCGCGCACGGTCGCCGCCATGAACGAGATGTGTATGACAATCGATCAGCGCTGGGGTGACGAGACGTCCGCCCAGCTGCTCTTCTGGAAGCTCTGTATACTGCGAGGGTAAATCGGACGCTGCGCCCACCCAGGCGATTCGCCCGTTATCAATCGCGATCGCTGCATCCTCCACCAGGCCGTATGGTGCCCCGCCCGGCGTCATTGTCGCCAGTCTGCAGTGTGTCAGGAGCCGTGCGGGCATATGTTGGTGTTCCGCGATGCTTGATATGTCTGCGTTATGGTCTAATATGTGTACACATATTAGCAGAGGGTGCAAGCCATTGCGACGGGCGATTTTCGCAAAGCAGATGCTGACGGCGGCAGGCTGGCGCCAAGATGCACATGTGATCATCGGCGAGGACGGCCGTATCACCGCCCTCGGCGACGGGGTTGTACCAGACGCCACGCGCGTGGACATCCTGCTCCCAGCGCCGGGGAATGTGCACTCCCACAGTTTTCAGCGCGCCCTGGCCGGGTTGACGGAGTTTCGCGGCAAGGCGGGTACGGATAATTTCTGGACATGGCGTGAGCTGATGTATCGCTTTGTCGAGCGGTTGACGCCGGAACATGTGGAAGCCATCGCCGCGCAGGTTCAGGTCGAAATGCTCGAGGCCGGTTACGCCGCTGTCGGAGAATTTCACTACCTCCACCATCAGAATGGGGGAGAGACTTACGACGACCCGGCGGAAATGTCGGGTCGCATTCTGAATGCGGCGGATGAAACGGGGATCGGCTGTACACACCTTCCGGTGCTCTATATGCGCGGTGGTCTCGATGATCGCGCGCTCAAGGACGGACAGTTGCGGTTCGGCTGTGATCAGGAGCGTTTTGAGCGTCTCCACGAGTCTATACGTGCAAAGAAGAATGTGCTTCCGGCTGATTTTCTCCTTGGCGTTGCGCCGCATTCCCTGCGTGCGGTGACGCAAGAAGGGCTCGCTCTCGCGGCGGATCTCGCAAAAGGCGCCCCCGTTCATATCCATATCGCCGAGCAGACCGCAGAAGTGGATGAGGTGAAAGCCGCGCTCGGCTCGACACCAATGCGTTGGCTTCTCGATCATGCCGAAATTGCCGAGAACTGGTGTCTCATCCACGCAACACATATGAGCCCGGACGAAATCCGCGACGCGGCCGCTTCAAAGAGCGTGGCGGGGCTTTGCCCCATCACCGAAGCCAATCTCGGTGACGGCGTTTTTCCTGCTGCCGCCTATATCGACGCAGACGGACGAATGGCGGTCGGCTCTGACTCCAATGTCCGTATCTCCCTCACCGAAGAGCTGCGCCTGCTTGAATATTCGCAGCGGCTTACGCTGCGGCGCCGGGCCGTGCTTGCCGATGCGCGCTCCTGCGGTCGTTTCCTCTACGATCATGCGGCGGCAGGAAGCGCGCAGGCGCTGGGACGTGATTCAGGCCGGATTGAACCGGGCGCACTTGCCGATCTCGTCGCGCTCGACGGCGCGAAGCCGTATCTCGCAGGCATGCAAAACAATCATCTCCTCGACGCCTGGATATTCGCGGGAGACGATGGCGCCGTCAGTGACGTCTGGTCCGCAGGTCGTCATGCCGTCAGGCAGGGTGAACATATCCGGCGTGACGTAATCCGTGTCCGGTTTGACGCAGTCATGGCTGAGCTGAGAGCTGATCTTTGAGCGAACGCAATCACATCTCGATTCGTGAAGCCATTCGTGGTCGTATTACCGGCGGCGAATGGGCACCCGGCGCGATGATGCCCGGTGAAACCGATCTTGCCGAGGAATATGGCTGCTCTCGCACAACTGTGAACCGCGCCCTTCAAAAACTCGCCGAAGATGGCCTGATCGAGCGCAAGCGGCGGGCAGGAACGCGGGTGAGGGAGATCCCATCACGACAGGCAAAGTTCCGTATACCCATTCTTCGTCACGAGATCGAAGCCGCTGGTGGAGATTACAGTTCACGTGTCGCCTTCCGCGAAACGCTAAAGGCGCCGGATTTCATTCGGTCCCGCCTGAGACTTGCGGCAGGCTCTCGCGTTCTGCGTCTTCACACCGTCCATCTGAGTGATGGCGAACCCTATGCGTTTGAAGACCGCTGGGTGAACATCAAGGCGGCGCCGGGTGTTGTCGATGCTCCTTTCGACAGCATCAGCGCGAACGAATGGCTCGTCAGAGAAGTTCCCTATTCGAGCGGCGATGTTCGATTTTCGGCGATGGCAGCCGGACAGATCGAAGCGCAAGCGCTTGAGACGTCAGTAGGTGCGCCGCTCTTCGTTGTTGAGCGCACGACTTGGCTTCGCGACCTCTACATCACGACGACGAAGTTGTGTTACCGCCCTGGGTATCACATGAAGACCGAACTCTAACGACGTTACATCGCTTACAGAACATCACCCCGACCGATTTGCGCGGCAGCCAAATCGACACGCTTGATGTGTCGCTTTCGCTCGTCTTTTAAGCCGATACGCTGCCCATCATCACATAAAGATAAAGTCGTCCTGATGCAGATCAGCGATCACCGTATCCGTCAGGATGATGGAATTGCCGCCGCCCAGATCAATGACGGTGTTCAGGCCAACCTGGCTTGCCGCGGCGAGGATATCGGCGAATTCGTCGAATGCTTCGCCGAAACCGACGAGGCGGATGACATCTTCTGACCCAGCGCCAGTGTCAAAGTCCGTCAGCAGATTATCACCATTCTCGACATTCCCGAAGAAGGTGAAGGTGTCATCACCACTGCCGCCGGTCAGGGTATCATCCCCCATTCCGCCGGAGAGGATGTCCTCGCCATCGCCACCGTCGAGCATGTCATCAGAATTGCCGCCGCGCAGATCGTCATCGCCACCGCCGCCAAGCAGCGTATCGCGGCCGCCTTCGCCCATCAGCAGATCGCCTTCGGCACCGCCCATCAGCAGATCCCTGCCGTCACCGCCCTCGAGCGTATCGACACCCGCACCGCCGTCAAGCGTGTCATTGTCATCGCCGCCATCGAGTGCGTCATTACCGTCACCGCCCTCAAGTACGTCATTGCCGAAGCCGCCGCGAAGGACGTCTTCGCCATTCTCGCCGTAGAGGATGTCGCGGCCATTGCCGCCCAGCAGCAGGTCATCGTCATTTCCGCCATGCAGCGTGTCGCGATCATTGCCGCCTTCGAGCGTGTCCTGACCATCGCCGCCCACAAGCGAGTCATCGAGGTCTTCGCCTTTCAGAAGGTCGTCGCCATCCTCGCCGAGCAGGACGTCATTACCGTAGCCGCCGCGCAACTCGTCATCGCCGGCTTCGCCATTGAGCATGTCGACGCCATTATTGCCGATGAGGAGGTCATTGCCGCCACCACCAAGCAGGGTGTCGTCATCGCGGCCACCCTTGGCCGTGTCATCGCCTTCACCGCCGAGAAGTGTGTCTTCGCCGCGATCACCTAGCAGGCTGTCGGCGCCATTGCCGCCATCAAGGGAGTCGTCCCCATACGCCCCATTGAGGGTGTCCTCACCATTCCGGCCAAAGAGTGTGTCATCGCCAGCAGCGCCGAAGAGCGTATCATCGCCAGCAGCACCATCAAGAACATCATTCTGGCCGAGGCCATTGAGGGTGTCATTCCCGTCGGCGCCCATGAGCGTGTCGGGGCCAGGCGTGCCGGTCAGGTCGAGCGGATCGTCCTCGACCGAATTGATGGTCACGGTGACAGTTGCCGTGTCGGTACCGCCATTCCCGTCGCTAACGGTGTAGGTAAAGCTGTCCGTCCCGAAATAATCCTGATTGCCTAGATAGGTGAGCGTACCATCGCCATTGTCGGTGACGGTGCCGTTTGCCCCCTGGCTGAAGCTCATGATGGAGAGCATGTCGCCGTCGACGTCACTGTCATTGGCAAGCACAGAAATAATGATCGCCACATCTTCGTCGGTGGTGACGTTATCATCCATGGCAGCGGGATCGTCATTGACCGGATCAACCGTCACATTGACGGTTGCCGTAGAGGTGCCGCCATTTCCGTCGCTGATCGTGTAGGTGAAACTGTCAGTCCCGTTGAAATCCGCATTCCCCAGATATGTGAGCGTGCCATCGCCGTTGTCGGTGACGGTGCCGTTTGCCCCCTGGCTGATGCTCATGATGGAGAGCATGTCGCCATCGACATCGCTGTCATTGGCAAGCACAGAAATGATGATCGCCACGTCTTCATCGGTGGTGACGTTATCAGCCATGGCGACGGGATCATCATTGACCGGATCAATCGTGATCGTAACCACAGCGAAATCTTGCGGTGTCGTCGGGAAGTCTGGATCGCGCAGGACGTAGGTGAAGCTGTCCGTGCCGGTAAAGTCAGCACCCGGTGTGTAGGCGAAGCTGCCATCATGGTTGAGCACGAGCACACCATGCTGGGTATCGACGGCCAGAAGGGAGATGGCGTGGTCTTCCGGATCGCTGTCATTGGTTTTGACATTGCCCATCAAGACATTGTCTTCGTCCACGGAGAAACTGTCGTCATTGGCGATGGGCGCATCATTCACGCCATTGATAGTGATGGTGACCTGTGCCGCCTCAAAGCCGCCATTCCCGTCACTGACGATATAGGAGAAGCTGTCAGTAGCTGTCTCGCCGGCATCAAGATAATCGAACAGCCCACCCGGATCGTAATCGAAGGTGCCATCGCCATTATTGGTGATCATGGCACCCGCATCACTCAGGAAGCTGGCAGGAGTCGCGTCACTGACATTCAGTATATCTCCCGTGTCAGGGTCGCTGTCGTTTGCGAGGACATTGCCCGTTGTGAAGCTTGTGTCCTCATCAGTTGTGAAGGCGGCGCCACTGTCGCCTGCCGCAATCGGGGCGTCGTTCACGCCGGTGATACGGAAGTCGATAAAGGATGTATCGGTCGCCCCTTGTGAATCGGTGGCCGTGAAGGTGTAGGTCACCTCCAGCAGATCGCCGGCCTGCAGGAAGTCGAACAGTCCGGCCTCTCCGCTAAAGTTGAGAACAATGTCGCCTTCCGTGCTGCCGGACCCGATGATCGGATTACCCGGAATAAAGAGGAGAGGCAGGAGCTGCGCATCCGTCAGCACACCGGCCTTATCCCCCGATTGGCTGACCGAGGTGACATTCACGGAGACCAGATCTGATACGTCTGCATCGGTGACATCCGGACTGTTAGTCAGGCCGATCCCCAAGAAGCCGTCAAAGGCATCTTCCGGCAGCATCAGATTATAACCCTGTGCAACCGGCAGGATCGGGGCATCGTTCACCCCGGTAATGGTCACCGTCACGGTCGCCGTATCGAACCCGCCGCTACCGTCTGTGACGGTGTAGGAGAAAGTGTCCGTTGCCGTTTCGCCCACGGCAAGATAGTCAAACAGGCTGCCCGGATCATAATCGAACGTCCCGTCGGCATTGTTGGTGATCGTGGCGCCAGCTGCGCTGGTTGCATCCGCGGAATCGACCGTCAGCATGCCCCCATCAGGGTCGCTATCATTGTCGAGCACATTACTGGTCGTGAAGCTCGTATCCTCATCCGTCGTGAACCCCATGCCGCTGTCGTCTACTGCCATAGGGTCGTCATCGACTGGATCAACCGTGATCGTGACGACGGCGACATCCTGAGGTGTCGCCGGGAAGTCGGGATCGCGGAGGACATAAGTGAAGCTGTCCGTGCCGTTAAAGTCAGCACCCGGCGTGTAGGTGAAGCTGCCATCATGGCTGAGGACGAGCACGCCATGTTGGGTATCGACCGCGAGCAGCGAGATGGCATGGTCTTCCGGGTCGCTGTCATTGAGTTTGACATTGCCCATCAGGACATTGTCTTCGTCCACCATGAAGCTGTCGTCATTGGCGACCGGCGCATCATTGACGCCATTAATCGTGACACTGACCGTCGCTGTATCTGTGCCGCCATTGCCGTCACTGATCGTGTAGGTGAAGCTGTCTGTCGCGGTCTCGCCAGCATCGAGATATTCAAACTGTCCATTGGGATCGTAGCTATAGAAACCATCGGCATGAACAGTGATCAGCGCACCGGAAGCCAGAGTGATTTCCGTGCCCACATTCATGACCTCGCCTTCAACGGCGACAATGGAAATGTCGTCGCCTTCGGGATCGCTGTCATTTATGAGCAGAGTACCATCGAAAGAATTCGCTTCGAGTGAATGCTGCGAAACGCCGTCCTGTGATCCGATGGGGTCTTGCGTATTCGCATTGATGATCGAGCGGCCCGTAAGGTCAGGCAGGGCAAAAGTCGTCTGCCCATTGCCGCCATAGATCGTGCCGAGAAGCGAGAAGAGGGCGTTATGTTGGTTGGTACTCAGATGTTGCCCGGCGGCTTGAGCCCAGCCATCGGGAATGAAATTGCCGGCAAAGGCAACGACCTGACCGAGATATGGCGTGCTGGGATCGGGGGCGAAACCAGACTGCGACGGGTAAATTCCCTGCAGGGCAACCAGCATGTTGAGGGCCAAAGCCGGCCCTTGATTGGTGAACGGATCATTGTCGCCGCCGATACTTACCGGCAGGTTTTCTTGCGTCAGTGAAGTCTCGTCTTCGCCAATGACGTCACCTGGCGACAGCCCGTTGCCTGTGCCGACAATGGTGCGCCCACGCAGGTCAGGCAGGGCGAAGGTCGTTATGCCATCACCACCATAATTCGTACCGAGAATGCTGAATAGAGCGGCATGCTCAGCAATATTCAGAATACGACCGTCACACTCCATCATGCCGTTGGGCTCGAAATTGCCCGCAAAGCGATGAATCATCCCCATGGAATTCAGTGAAGCCCCGCTCGATGACGGGTAAATGCCATCGACATTTATCATATATTTGACGACCAGCGATTCCTGCTCATTCCCGAAACGGAGGCCATCGCCACCGGCACTAATCGGCAGGTGATTGCTCGTGAGGGTGATTTCGTCAGCGCCGACTTCCGATCCAGGAAAATCAAATGGCCCTTTGCCGACGGAGAGAATGCCGTCGAGGTTGGGCACAGCGAAAGTCGTCTGCCCGTTGCCGCCATAGAATGTGCCGATAAGGCTGAAGAGCGATGGATTCTGGCCAATGGACAGCAATTCGCCGTCAGTGTTTTCCGTGCCGCTCGGCGCGAAACTGAAGGCATAAGTGGCAAGGAAAGCGAGGCTGATCGAGCCGCCGCTGCCGTCATTTGAAGGGAAGTTACCGTCGGTGACGATCACTTCATTCAGCGCAAGGGTAGGCTGGCTATTGTCGAATGTCTGGTTAAAGCTCGTCGTGATGCCCGCGTCTTCACTGACCGTGATCATGTCGTCGACCGCGTCGGGCGCGTCATTGACAGAATTTACACTGATACTGACGGTCGCGATATCAGTGCCGCCATTCCCGTCGCTGATCGTGTAGGTGAAGCTGTCGGACCCAAAGAAGTCCTGATTGCCCAGATAGGTGAGGGTGCCGTCACCATTGTCCGTGACAGTCCCGTTCGTTCCTTGCGAGAAATTCGAGATTGAGAGCATGTCGCCATTGGCATCACTGTCATTGGCGAGGACAGTGATGATGACAGACACATCTTCGTCAGTGGCCGCTTGATCATCGTTTGCAACGGGCGGTTCTGCTGCAATATTCCCAATCGAATTGGGATCAATCTCCGTACCCGTTGAAAGTTCATAGCCGAAGCTGCCGCCAGGTGAAATCAGGCCGAAAGCGTCATAATTCAGGGTGAGGCTGCTGGAGGTTGATGAGTCCCCGCCACTGACGGAATTGCCGGTGACAAAGACATCACCCAGACGCAGATCAACGACCGTTGAACCCTTGCTGTCCTGCCCTGTGATCCGCACGAAAGGCAGGATGTCACCATTGGCCAAGACCTCGAAAAGTTCTGGCGTGATGTCATCAAGCATGATCGTGATTTCGGAGAAGGACGGATTACCCTTGGGGCCGTCCTGCTGCACGGCGACGCCGGCACCGAACTGGATCGAGTCGAGCAGGTAGGTCTGATCTGCGCCACCTTTGCCGGAAGAGCCGCCATCAAACCCGTCAATGGTCAGGAAGTACTGAGTGACGGCATTTTCAGCCAAGCCATCAATCGCGCTGGCCGTGGGGCTGGCAATGGTGTCCGGATCGATGACCGTATTTGAGATCAGGTTGAAGCCAAATTCCGATTCTGTCGTGATCAATCCGATCCGCGAATATGCAAATGACAGGCTTGAGGAGACAGAAAATCCGTTGCCGCCGTTGATGCTATTACCTGTGATGTCCACATCGCCAAGGCGCAGATCATAGATGACCTCACCATTTGCATTGATGCCTGCGATCCAGACCGCACTGAGCCCGTTACCGGTGGCAAGCTCATCCAGTAGCTCGGGCGAAATGCCATCAAGGCTGACGGATATCTCCGAGAAGAATGCGGCGTTCTGAGGACTGCCATTCTGAATGGGGAGGCCAGCGCCGAACTGGAGTGAGTCAATCTCGAACCAGCCGTTAAAACCTTTATCCGTAGACCCACCATTAAGGCCGTCAATCAGCAGGTAGTATTGTTCAACGGCGCCGTTTTCATGATCACTGCCATTTCCCCCGACAGCCTCATCCATGTTGAGCGCATTTATCAGGGTACCAGCGCTGAGGTCGTAGCCGGCATTCCCGTTGGGTGTGATGATGCCGATCTGATCATAGGCAAAACTAAGGCTCGAGCTGAAGTCGCTACCGCCTGCCGAGACGGAATTCCCGGACAACAGCGCATCCGCGAGCCGGATCTCGGTGACAACGCTGCCTGCGCTCACACCCTTGATGCTCACCGCACCAAGATCAGCGCCCGTCGCCAAAAGAGTGAACAGGGTTGGTGAGATGCCATCGAGAGAAACGGTGATTTCCGAGAAACTCGGCATTCCCTGCATGGGTGTCGCGGCCATGAATTGCAGCGGCGCACCAGCGCCGAATTGCAGGGGGTTGATTTCGAATGCGCCTTCAAAACCTTTCGAGGTGACGCCGCCGTCGAGCCCGTCGATGACTAGATAATATTGCTCTACAGCCGCAGGGCCGAAGCCGCCCTGATTGGCCATAGCGACAGGCAAGTTTTCAGGGTCCGCGCTTGTCTGAGTTGCGATGTCATAACCGAAGGAGCTGGGGTCGGTGATGAAGCCGATGCGCTCTGATGCGAGCGACAGGCTTGTTGAAAGGGCTGAGCCCGTCCCGCCGCTAAAACTGTTCCCTGTGACATACGCATCATCAAGCCGCAGCTCATAGATTACGGCACCTTTTGAACCGCTGGCGCTACTATTGTCCGTACCCACGATCCTGACAGGGCCGATGCTATTTCCGGCGCCGATGAAGTCGAAGAGGTTGGCGGCAATACCGTTAAAAGTGACAGTGACCTCACTGAAGGACGGTGCGCTTTTGTTGTTCCCGCTGATACCGACGCCAGCGCCGAACTGAACAGAGCCGAGCTCTATCTCGAAATAGCCTTTCCCGGCAGCGCCATTCGCGCCGCTGTCGATAATCAAATAGTAATTATCTGCAGACTGAGTTTCGAGATCAAGCATGGGGTCGGCGCTAGCTTGCGCCAGATTCTGCGCATTGATCTCTGTTCCGGAAGGCAAATCGTATCCGAAATCTCCGCTATCGGTGATAAAGCCGATTTTCTGATAGTTGAAGCTCAGCGAACTTACAGGTGTTGCGCCGCCTGTTGAAACGGACTGGCTGCCTAGGAAAACATCCGTAAGCCGCAAATCGTAGATGACATCGCCATTCACGTCGACGCCCTCGATCTGGACGGCACCTAAGCGTTGAGAGGCGATCAGCTCGGCAAACAGCCCCGGCGCAAAACCCTGCAGTGATACTGTCAGCTCACTGAAGCTGGGCAAGGTGAGCATCGGTGCTCCCCCGCCGACTGAAACGCCGACACCGGCTCCGAACTGGAACGAATCAATCTCGAATGCGCCTTCGAAACCCTTGTCACTGACGCCGCCATTATAGCCGTCAATGGTCAGATAATACTGGACAGCAGCGCCATCCTCGAGGCCATTCTCCACCGCCGGAACTGGTTCGGCTATTGCGTCGGCTTCGATCGACATGTTCGAGGCTACATTAAAGCCGAAGCTCTTGTCACCAAGTGTCAGGCCTATCTTCTCATAGAAAAAGCTCAGACTGGTGTTTGGCGTACCCCCACCTGAGGAGACAGAATTTCCAGTGAGGAAGACGTCACCAAGACGCAGATCATAGAGGGTATCACCTGACCCATCGACGGCCAGCACCTGGATGGACTCAATGCCCACCCCTCCCGCGATCGCAGACAGCAAGTCAGCCGACATGCCCTCTAGGGTGACATTCAGCTCGGAAAAAGACGGAGCGTTCGGGGTCCCGTTGGAGACGGAATTGCCGGCGCCAAGTTGCACGGAGTTGATCTCGAACGCGCCTTGAAAACCGACATCTGTGGAGCCGCCATTCAACCCATCGATGAGAAGATAGGTCTTTGCGATGCCTGAAATGCTGCTCAGGGACTGAGCGGCAGCTGGAAGCAAGAGGTTATCAGCAGTCAGAGCAATCTGTTCATCGCCGCCGGGTGCATTGAAGCCTGTCTCGATTGCCTGCCGACTGCTGAATGAATTGACTGAGATGTCCGCGGGCGCACTTTCTATACGGACAGAACCAAAGCCCTGATAGCCCGAAAAGAGAAGCGCTTCGGATCGTGACATGCCGTGTTCGAACAAAGCAAATGGCTCGAAGCCGTCTGAGCCGTCATTGACGCCGTCAATCGTCAGAAAATAGTCCATGCTGATCTCCCCCAGAAAACCGCAGCTTTCACAGAGGTGGGGGGTATGCTCGCCTGCGATGCAGGGGGGAGGATCTTTGCCCGTAACCCGTGTGAATTCATTGATTTATTAATCTTTTATGTATTCCAAGGGCTGAGCGGCGTAAAGCGATATTGAAGTCAGCGTTCTTGTGATTCTGCGCCCGGAATTGTGCTAAGGTACTGAAATACGGACATCCTGCCGTTTGGCCAGGCAGCCGCTGGGGGGAGCAGTCATGACGCCGGATCAGATCGATTATGATGCATTGCCCTATGCATCACTGCCATTTCCGCAAACGCAGCCGGCCCGGTTAGCGGCTCTCGCTGCTCTGCATGGCTGCCATGTCCCGGCTGTTGAAACCGCGACGGTGCTGGAACTTGGTTGTGCGTCAGGGGGCAATATCATCCCGCTGGCGGCGCGTTTCCCGAAGGCCCGGTTTGAGGGGGTGGATCTGGCCGATCGGCACATCCGCGACGGCAATCAGCTGATTGAAGAACTTAGCCTAAAGAATATTTCGCTTCGTCAGGGAGATATTTCGCAGCTCAATTTGGGTGCGCGGAATTACGATTTCATCATCTGCCACGGGGTCTTTAGCTGGACGCCGCAGCCCGTTCGGGAGGACATCCTGAAAATCTGCGCCGCCTCCCTGACGGTGGCTGGCCTAGCCTATATCAGCTATAACACCTATCCCGGCTGGGGGCTCCGCATGGCGGTCCGTGAGATATGCCAGCGTCATATAAATCCGGGCACTGATCCCATCACGGCGATTGCGGAAGCACGGAGTGTGTTGGAGGCTTATGCTGGCAGTCTTGATCCGAAGACGCCCTATGGCAGCGCACTAAAGGACGAGATCGCCCAATGCGTCCGCATGACCGACCCGCATTTTCAGGGGGAGTTTCTGGGACCGTTCAATGAGCCGTGTTACTTTCATGATTTTGTCGAGTGGGCAGAAGAGCATGGGCTGTCCTATGTCTGCGATGCCGCACCGCCCGAACAGGACGCGGGTTCATTGGGTCCTCTTCTCGACGGGGAGCCACCTGTTATCACTGCCGGTGATCATCTGGCCCGGACGCAAAGCGCTGATTTTGTCAGTGGAAGGAAGTTCAGGCGGTCCATCCTGCGGCTGGCAGATGCTAAGCAAGACAATAGGGCACACGGCGAAGTGCTGATGTCACTTCACTATGCCTGTTCGATGGTCAGGGAGGCAGAAGAGGGCGGCACACTGACCTTCCGTCATGGCGAGTCGCGGATCAGAACCAATGACCCTGTCGCAGGAAAGGCGCTTTCGCTGCTCGCGGAGGCCTACCCTGAGACGCGAACGCTCGATGAAATCGCGGATGTCGCTCTGGTGGGTACGGGCGCTAGCCAGCCCGGGGCGGCGGATCGGCTGCATGACGCTCTGCGGCGCACAATTGAGGCTGGTCACGTTAAGGTATCGACCATCCCTCTACGGAATGGAAGCGCTGCAAATGACCGTCCGGCTCTCTGGCCCGTCGCCAGGGCGCAGCTTGCGAACGATATGATCGAGGTCAGCTCCCGGCTACACGAGCCAGTCGCGCTGCGAGGTCCTGTGCGTTTTATTGCAGGGCTGATGGACGGCACGAGAACCCGCAAGGCTTTGGTGGAAGACATCTGCAAGGCCGTATCAGAGGGGCGCCTGGATATTGGCGATCAAAACGCCACGACAAACGAAAACGCGGATCCCGCCCGGATCACTGCTGCGCTTGATCACCTGCTGCAGGAATGCCGGCGGAGTGGTTTGTTGGCTGTTGAAGAAGATATGTCAGGCCAAGAATAGCCTGACATATCAAACATAATCTCTATACGCCAGAGTGGCGAAGGCGAGCAACTTGTCGAGCGTAATCTGTTAGCTCGTCGCCTTCAATTTTGCTGTCGCGGTCACGATCGTGCTGGCGAACATCTGCGAGCTTATAGCTCGTCCATTCGTAGAATGACATTTCGCCATCATCACCCGCATACTCGTAGAACTCACGGCGGGCGAGAGTCGTGATGCGGGTCCGCTCGGGAAGTGACAGCTCGTACTGAGGGCGGTTACTCAATGGAATGTAGGTAATCTCATCAGTCTCAAGAGTAACGTATCCGTTAAATCGGGCGAGCTCGGCATGCACAAGCGTTTGTGCTGCGAACTCTTCAATATCAATCTTGTCGTCATCATTGATATCGATCCGATAGAATGACTTTTGAGCGTCAGCTTCGAATTGGTCGATTTCAATAGATGATCTTTTGTCCGTTACCGTCCGTGTGTCCGTACTGGACAATGCGACGGACGCGGTGCCGAGAATAGCGGCGGTAGAGATGAAAATGGCTTTGGTACGCATGTTAATACCCTCCACCGAACAAACGTCTGTGCAAGGAGCCGGTTCCGCGCGATCGTGAGATTAGCCATTCCAGAGGGCGGAAAAAGAAAGGCCCCCATCTCTTTGTCGCGAGAATGGGGGCCATGTTTCATTGGAAATGGCGACGATTGCTCAACGGCTACTCGTCATGTGTTTACGCCAGATCAGGCTGCCTTTTTGTCCTTGGCGGGATGAAAGAACAACGCCTGCGCGATTGCCGCTTTGACGACATTGTCCTGGAACGGCTTGGAGATCAGGTAGGTTGGCTCCGGCCGCTCACCTGTCAGCAAGCGTTCAGGGAATGCCGTGATGAAAATAATGGGCACATCAAAACTGGCCAGAATATCCTGTGCAGCGTCGATGCCAGACGAGTTATCGGCAAGCTGAATATCGCAAAGGATGAGACCGGGTTTCGTGCTCAAGGCCGTCTTGACCGCTTCGTCGCGCGTTGCGGCAGTGCCAACAACATCATGACCAAGTTCCGTCACCAGTGCTTCGAGGTCCGCGGCAATAATGGCCTCGTCCTCGATGATGAGCACATTTGTCCGCAGCTCGCTCTCAATGTCACGCTGGGCAGTATCAACGAGTTCGTCGACTTCAGCAGGTGACAGTGAAAGAATGATAGCTGCCTCATTCCGGGTGAACCCTTCCAGCATGGTCAGAAGGTAAGCCTGACGCGAAAGCGGGGAGAGCGTTTCGAGGCGATCGAGTGGGCTAAGATCGCTATTCTCAATCTCGTCTTTCTGAGATTGAAGTGCAGCACCTGTCGTGCTCCAGATCGTGTGAAACAGGCGGTAGAGTGCGATGCGTGGAGCTTCTGACCCATCTGTGATGCCAGTGCCAATCTGGTCGGGGTCAGCAGAGAGAGCCTCAAGAGAGGCGCGAATATAAGCATCCCCGCTCTGCTGGCTGCCTGTCAGCGCCCGTGCATAACGCCGCAGAAACGGCAGATGCGGGCGGAAAGTTTCAACAAGTGACATTTGGTACCCTCAATCAGTGATCAGCGCTAAAACGCTCTAGTGACGAGAAGGTTGCGAAAAAAATCAAAAAAAACTCAGATTTCTCGGAACCGGCTGCCAGAAGCGGCGTTATGATATTGCCCGATCACGATAACCCGAATGACGAATTTATGACTGATCAAAAAGACACCAATCCGTTGGAGAAGCGCGAGCGTCGCATGCGCACCAACAGAATTGGGCGTCAATTGCGCCAAATTTATGATGATGTCATCCAGGAAGATGTCCCGGATGACTTCCTAAAATTGTTAGAGGATGCTGATAACAACCGCTCATCATCTGGTGATGCATAATGGGGAGTGCATCACATCCGTCTGAAGACGAGAATTTCAAAAAAGAGCTGACCGTCCTTATTCCGCAGCTTCGTGCTTTCGCCAGAAGCATGTGCGGTAATGCATCGATGGCGGATGATTTAGCGCAGGAAGCCATGCTGAAGGCGTGGAAATCCCGCGAAAGCTATAAGGAAGGCACCAATCTGCGTGCTTGGGTTTTCACGATCCTGCGAAATCACTTTTATTCCGAGCAGCGTAGAGCATGGCGGTCTCAGCCGCTGGATCAGGAAGTCGCAGAAGGGACGCTGATGGCTGTCGATGATCCGTCTGCGCCGTTGGAGGTTCTCGCGCTGCGAAATGCCTTGCAAAAACTCCCCTCAGAGCAACGGGAAGCTGTGATTCTCGTTGGTGCTGGTGGCCTTGCCTATGATGAAGCTGCTGCTATCTGCGGATGCGCCGTGGGAACGATCAAGAGCCGTGTGAGCCGTGGGCGGAGCGCGCTTGAGGAAATGTTGAATGACGGATCAGCAGGATTCAGCGACGAGCAAGGCGCAAAAGCTAGCGACGCAATCTCGGACATCATGGCTGAAGCAGCCTCCCTCCAAGGAGGGAGAGGTTAAGGCTGGAAGTGGGAAGGGCGCAAACGGCAATGCCACGAGCGTTCCAAAGGCACTTCAAAGCCTCCGCGCGCGTCTCCTTGTAACGATTGCTGCAGCATTAAGCCCTGTCCTCGTCATCGCTGGGTGGCGAGCCTATCTCGATAGCCGAAATACCGTTCAAGATCGTCAGGAAGAGCTCATTCTGGCGTCTGACAATGCTATCGACTGGATTGAGAAATCTGTTGCCTCGGCAGAATCGCTCCTCGCGATTTTCAGTGATGATATCGCCGAAGACAGATGTTCTGAGACCATGGCGCGCATCAAGCCTGTGTTTCCCTACGTACAGAATATCGTTCACTATGGTGTGACTGGGCTGGCCAAATGTACGGCCAGAGGTGAGCCTGGTTATGAGATCCAGGATCGCTACTGGCATGCACAGCTCAGAGATGGCCGTGTGACGTTAAGGACAGGTGCGTTCATCGGTGTCGAGAGCGATGAATGGTCATTTGCTTCACTCCACAGGCTAGAGGATGAGAATGGAGAGTTCGCAGGATCTGCCAGTATAGGGATCAATATCTACAGACTCATGTCTGCCATGCCAGCCCCCCGAGAGCGGGATGATATCGAAGTTGCGCTCGTTGATAGCGACGGGAATGTCTTTGGCAGCGTGAGGTTTCAGGATGGTCGTGCGCTGGACGTTCGCAAGGCCGTGCAGTCCAATGAGACGATGCTGGATGTCGTCGATGACAATGAAGGTGATCCTTATGACCGCGTGATCCGCCCTATCGGCGAGGGCGGTATCTACGCCATGGTCTCACGGCCGGCGCCGGGGATTGTCAGCGAGTTCACTCTACGCCCGGCAGTAACGATCGGCTTGCCGATACTGACATTCCTCCTGACTCTGATCGCTGTCTGGTTCGCGATCGAACATTTGATCCTCAAATGGTTCTGGCCATTACGGCGCATGACGGCTGCTTATGCTGTCGGGAAATATGATTATACGCCTGATGCCTCGTTCGAAGAGGCGCCGCAGGAAATATCGAAGCTATCTTCCATTCTTGAGAATATGGCGAGACGGATCGGGCAGCGGGATGAGGAATTGCACGAAGCGATTGCTGTACGCGATGCGGCGGTCAAAGAGATCCATCACCGCGTAAAAAACAACTTACAAATTGTCAGCAGCTTTGTTCGACTGCAGATGCGGCCTCTCGAGGATACTCAAGCAAGAAGAGTGCTTGGAAACGTCCGTAACAGGATCGATGCACTTTCGATTGTACACCAAACTCTTTATCAGCATGAGCGACTTGAGTATGTCCAGATGCGGCGATTCTTCGATGCGCTGCTGGAGCACCTGCAGGGTGCGCTCGGTATAGAGGAATTCGGTGGGCGATTGCGCTGGAACATAGCCGAGGTCGAGAGAGTGTCGGATGACGCGATCCCGATGGCACTGTTCGTTCTGGAGGCGATCACGAATTCGGTGAAATATGCCCTTGAATCCGGTGATGGTGAAGAGATCAGCGTGACATTGATCGAAGATGGCGACGATCTGGTTCTCTCAATCCAGGATGACGGGAAGGCCGGAAAGGTCGGTGAGTCATCTTCAGGACTTGGATCAAAGCTCATGACGGCATTTGCACGCCAACTTTCGGCAGAGCTCACACAGGCAGTCAATGAACGGGGTTATCATGTGGAGTTGAGAATTCCTCCGCGATAACAAAAAGGCGGGAGCTGATGAAACTCCCGCCTTTGAAAAGGTTGTCTGCCTGGTCGGATTACGAACTTGCAGATAGGGATTTGAGCATCCAGATCGCTTCCTCGTGCCAGGCCATACGCTCGATCATCATGTCGGCCGTCACGAAGTCTTTTTTATCTTCACACCAACCAATCGCTTTGCGCATGGATTGCACAGCCTTCTGATGGTCGCTGATCAGCGTGTTGAGCATATCTCCAACTGAAGAATAGTCATCACCATTGTCGGAAATGGAAGACAGCTCACCATATTTGGCATAGCTAGCCGGGGCTTTGATCCCAAGCGCACGGATGCGTTCAGCAATCTTGTCGATCGCCTCATACATATTCTCATAGTGTTCTTCGGTCAGCTTGTGGATGCCGACGAACGACGGACCCGTCACATTCCAGTGAATGCCTTGGGTTTTGATGAAGAGCATGTAGGTGTCGGCGAGAACGTGTGAAAGGGCGTTTGCGACATCTGCGCGTTCCTGGTCAGTCATTCCAACGTCGGGTTCAAATTCGGTCGTTGCGATTTTCAATGCAGCATTGGTCATGTTCTATCCGTCTGTAAAAAGATGAAATTGAAATACAAAAATGGGCCGGATCGAACTGAAGTTCATCCGGTCCAGTTCTTGTGCTTGTTTCGCCTCAACGATTGTTCTCAGAGGTCTCCTGAATTTCCTCACCAACTTCCTCGACGTCCTTGCCGACGCCTTCGATAGTTGAGCAAGCAACAGTTCCCGCTGCGAAGAGGGACATGCCGAAGAGTTTCCAATAGCGTCTCATGATAGCCTCCATGGTTGTCCCAATAGAAACGATCGGCTGAGAAAAAGGTTCCGTCTAGAGAAAGACGTAAACGGATAAACATGGAAGTAAATGTGGGGGGTAAAGGAGCCGATGCTGAGGCAGGGGCAGAGGGGCATCGGCTCCTTTGGGCAGGAAAACACCCGCAGGGTGGGCAGGTATCTAATCTAAAACGCCGGCATCCGAAGTTGGTTCCGGCCTCGCGAAATATTTTTACATAAAATGGATCATCGCCCGCTGTGCCTGCTTTGCCAGGCCTTGCGGGTTCTTGATCAGGCTATAGCCAACCGTCAGTGCGATCGCGGTAGCGGATAATGGGTGCTTCTTGATAAACTGCTTGAGGGTATCAAAGGGAAGGTCTGCGAGGGCCGCAGATCCCAACTCCTCGGCCTGATGGATTTCTTCCTCGATCGATTTCGTCGGCAGAAGGAAAAAGCTGAAACACATTATCGCGAGCAGAAGAAAAGCGCCCGCTAATACAGCCACGGCTGGACCAAGGCCAATCGCCGCGGCCAATGCAATACTGCCAGCGACCGCCAGCGCCACCAGGCCACAAAAGCCAAAGAGGGCGCCAGCGATCCCTGCAAACAGGCGAAGCTTAGCCTTGTCCACTGGTTATTTCCGCTTGGCAAAGCCCAGAAGGGCACCAAAGGCGAAAGCGATGCCGAGGGCGGCGACAGGATGATCCTTCACGCTGTTCTCCGCCTTCGCAATGCCGTCCTTGCCAGCCGATGACATGCGGGATGCGGCTTCCTTGCCGCGCTTCATACCGCTGTCAGCGAATTCACCTGCAACTTTGCCAGCATCGGAAAGAAGCGTCTGCAAATCAGCCCGCAGGGCCGAAACATCCGCGCGAAGAGTGTCCAGATCGTGGCTCTCACCATTCACATTCGTCGTTTGGGTATTCATGATGTGAAACCTCCAAAAAATTGCACACCCTACCTACGCATGAGCATGTTCTGGGGTTCCGTTACCTCACCCTTTTGCAGGGCACGTATGGAGATTACCGGTTTGGGTGGGGAAGGATTTGGCTGCCCTGGCGTGGCCAAGTCCCCAGTATCTTGCGGTGGCCGGCTTGAGCTTCTGTCGCCATGACAGCCTCGATTTCGATCTTGTCCTGATAAAGAGAAATGAGATTGAAGCTGGGCGGATGACGGCGGAGCCGTTGCGACAGCGTCCCAGACGTCACCGAAAGATAGCCTTTCTCTTTTGTGCCTCGCCAGGTCGTTGTGGGGGTGTGGACATGGCCGGCAAGGAGCAGGCTCACCTTACTATCGGCCACTGCCCGACTGGCCCAGACGCCGCGGCGTGTACGGATCCGCAAAGGCGAAGACGGCGGGGAGAGAAAAGGGTGATGACACGCGATGACGGAGATAGTGTCTGAATCTTTCGGGTATCTGCTAAGCAGTTCTGTCAGATCACCTTGCCTGACCGACCCTTCCGCCCAATTGAGCCGGAATTGCCATCCACGAGCGGTATTCAGCCCTTCGACCTGGAATGAACCAAAAGTACCGGAACCCGGGATATGATCTGTATAAGAATTATATCGTCTGAACGGGCTTATGGCGCGGCGTGCCACGCTATACATGGGCGTATCATGGTTGCCCGGTACGCAGATGAGAGGTACTGAAACCTCACGAGACCACGCTTTGAACTGCTCAAACTCGTGATGGCTACCGCGTTGGGTGAGGTCGCCCGAGATCACAATTCCTTCAACGTTGTTTGACTGAATGAAAGACGTGAAGACGTCTAACGCAGCTTTATCAAGCGCGCCGAAATGCAGGTCCGCCACATGCGCCAGGCGGGTGATGTTCATTTTGCGGTTCGTACTGATACGACATTCTCTTTGATTTTGACGTCACACAGATTGGGGAGTTCTGCCGGTTCACCGTCGAGTGTCGCGGCGATCTCGTCTCTTTCATTGTCAAACACGGTGAAGGCACGTGTCCGAATGAAATCGATATCTTCCAGTTTGCGCCAGTCATTGACGATGGCAGCAAGTGCCGTTTTCGCAAGTGAGAAATGAGAGCCGGGATCCATGATACCAATATCAAAGCGGTAATGGGCAGGGCCATTCCCAGCGATGAGGAGTGAGCCGACCGCAGTTGCATCAAGTCTCGCTTCGCGGCCTGTTGCTTCCTTATAGGTGATTTCAAGCGTGGTCGTGAGGTCGAGAGCTTCTGTCTTGATGAGCTCATCGGCAGCTTCTGTGAAACTGCCTTCACGGATCTTTTCCCGGACCTCGGAGAGATGGGATAGCTGCCCGAAGGTCGCGCCGACATAAAATGTCCTGTCAGCGACCTGACCACAGGAAATCTTGCGGGTCTTGCCCGTTGTCAGTGCCTTGGTCAGGCAATCTTGCCAGTCGTCAAATTCGCCGTGCAAAGATTTATGTAAGAGATTCATGGTGCCGCCGGGAAGCGGAAGAACTTCAATATCACGGCCATGGCATTGGTCGAGAAGGCATGCAGCCGTGCCATCGCCACCGATCGCGATGATCATTTCGGGATCTTTTTCGACCGTGTCAGAGATAGAGCGTGTCAGGTCATCTGAGCAGGTCTCGATAATTTGGGCAGTTAAGTCGTGTTCCTGCAATATCTGCTGCAGCTCTGAGCTCGTGCAATCAGAAGTGGATCCAGAATCCCGATTGATAAGGACGATCATGATCTTAGGCACACCCCTTTTCATGCCAAATGGCAGTTAGCGTCGTGACCAGAATCTCAGGCGCACAGCGCGGTTCAGGGGATAAAAAGCGAGAGTTCCAATAAAGTTCCCGGCCGGTCGAAGATTTAATTCTGGCCCTCTGGGAACCGCAGTGAGGCCACCTCGTTTATTCCGTGTAAGCTACTTAGCTTCGAACCAATATTTTGTTATTAGGAGATATTATCATGCTTGGATGGGCACTTGCTTTTTTCGTACTTGCCATTGCCGCAGCAGCACTTGGATTCGGCGGCATCGCCGGCGCATCGGCCGGTATTGCGCAAATTCTGTTCTTCATTTTCTTGGCGCTTTTGGTCGTCACGTTTATCGCGCGTGCAGTCCGTGGGCGAAGCCCGCTTTAACAGGCGCCACATGAGAATAAAAAAGCCCGGACGAATTGTCCGGGCTTTTTTCTTGAGTTTCGTAGCTTAAGCGCGATGTCTGAACGAGCTATCTCGCAGACGTCTCGCCGCAGACCGGGGTTGCTGGCGTTGAGGCCAGCCAGGCAATAGTCTCGTCAGCCTGCTCCGCGGACAAGCCAAGGTAAGTAGACGGATCAAGAAGCTCATCAATATTATCGGTCAAATAGGGGCCGATTTCAGGATCGGCCAGCAATGCCTCCCGAAAACTCAAGCCTTGCGTCAAAGATGCCCTCGCTGCCTCGGTGACATGCGCCTCAGCTGCTTCCTTGCCGACATCCTCTTGCAGTGCAAAGACAATCCGCTGGGCAAGGATCATTCCGTCCGTGCGGCCAAGATTTTCAGCCATTCTGCCCGGCTCGACCTCAAGCCGCTCCAGCAGGGATTCGAGATCATCCATCATCTCCGCTGCATCAACTGACAGATCTTCAATCGTGCTATTAGGGCGGGAGGTGTTGTCGCGTTCAAACGCATTGGCGATATCATCCATGAGGATATCTGCCTCGGCCGGGATAACCCGCCCCCAATGTATCAGGGCTTCTGAACGGCTTGGATTCCGCTTGTGCGGCATGGTGCTGCTGCTGATCGCGGTTGAGGCGCGGCGTTCATAGACTTCGCCGATATCGGTCGATTGGAGAAAGAAGATCTCCTCACCAATCTTGGAATATGTCCGGGAGCTGATGGAAAGAACCGAAGCATACTCCCCGAAAACATCCCGCATGCCATGCCAGTCGGCGGGGGTCACGGGGCCAAGACCCAGCGACTCGGCGACCGACTTTTCAATTTCAATGCCCTTCGGCCCTAGCCCCAGATGGGTGCCAACGGCCCCGCGGAAGACGCCGAGGGTGACCAGGCGGCATTCCATGTCATTCAGCCGCTCAATGTTCCGACGGTTTGCCGCAGCCCAGACGGAGGCCTTCTTGCCGAAGGTGATGGGGAGGGCGTGCTGGCCAAGGGTGCGGCCGATCATGGGGGTATCGCGATACTCGCGGGCCAAATCGACTAACAGGGCTTCGACAGCCAGCATATCTTCGCGAAGCAGGCCGATACTCTCGCGCACCTGCAGAATACGGACCGTGTCGTAGATATCGACGGTGGTGGCACCGAAATGAAGCGCGTTCTGCGCTTCAGGACTTAATGAGCGACGCCATACATTGAGGAGCGCAACCATCCGATGTCGGACAATTTTATACTCCGCTGCGACGTCGTCGAGCGGAGCATATTCGAGCGTTGCCGTCCGTCCAATTTCCCGCGCCGCTTTGCGGGAGATGACGCCATGATCGGCCTGTGCGTTGGCGATGGCGGCCTCAACCTGCATGACGAGCGTGTTGCGGTGTTCAGGTGTAAAGACATCTTCGACAGTCTGCGGCGAAGAGGGCGAGGAACTGGACGCGAGAATCAACAGCCATCCGGAAATCAGGCTATTCATCATTGTACGGCTCCTATTTTGTTATATCAGCGGCATAATCAGGAAGGATGTGCAGTAATTCCTCGGCAGCGGCTCGCCCAAGCTTTTGAGCGCGAACAGCATTCGTCTTGTCCGCCAGCTCAACGGTGACGCCGGGGGCATCATAGGTCGATGTGAACCAGCTTTTAGCGGTCGGCAGCCCCGGATTCGAGCGCGGATCGACGATGAAGCCCGGTCCTCCGCCCATGCGGGAGGTGATGCCTTCCGACCATGCGTTGAGGAACGGCTGGTAGCGCTCACCATCTTCGCCGGTCGGGGTGTACAGAATATCACCTTTGAAAGTCGCGTGAAAATCAATCATCAGAACGGGTTGACCACCCGATTCGGTACGCGTTTCCATGAGGTCTCGAACGAGGCGTGTTTCGACTTGCTCGAACGGTCCCCAGTCGCGGTTCATATCGACTAGCTGGCTGTTAAATCGCCAGTGCCCGGCTGCGATCCCGTCAGGATTGAGGGTCGGGAAGATGTCGATGTGGAATTGCTGGCGGAAAGCAGCCGTCAGCTCATCATCTTCCCCCAGACGATCAAGGAAGGCCCGCATGGCAATTGTGCCAGGCACTTCTGGCGGGTGCTGACCGCCAATGATGAGCAGATGCGGGGCGTCCTGCTTTTCGGCAGGGGAGCTCATGTGCCAGACGTAATGATCATTCGGGGTTTTGCCGGCCTCGGTCAGGTCGAAGCCAGCACGTTCAGCATAGTCTTTCGTCCATGCTTCGCGATCGGCCGGGTCAAAGAGCGGTTGAGCTGCAATCCGTGTACGGGGTTCTGTGACATCGAACACGAAACGGGCAAACTTGCCATCTTCGCGGACATGGACGTCATTTTCCGGCAGCAAAGTCCAGCCTGTCACCTCATCAAACCGTTTCGGATCGTAACGGTGTTTGCCATAGACATAGCGGATATTGACCGTGACCTTGGTGGGCTCGTCCGCGACGATATCAAAGGCGTACCAAGGGCTTTTGTTGATGGGTTGAGCTTCTGGCCGGATGACTACGGCAAAGCCATTCTTGGTCCTGCGGCAATCTTCGGCGCGCGCGCCAGAGAAATCGGCAAGGAGGCGAACACTGCCCTCTGTGCACGGCAGATCAGTGACGACGCCTGCTGAAACGCTGCTGAGAAGAAAGAGAAGCGAATAAGTAATCATCCGAATACCACCGGGGCCAAGAAGATTGCGACAAGGGAGAGAACGACAACACCGATCAGGTTGAGCATGACGCCCGCTCGCATCATGCGGGGGATCGAGACCGAGCCGGAGCTAAAAACGATCGCGTTGGGTGGAGTCGCGACAGGCAGCATGAATGCGCAAGAGGCCGCCAGCGTCACCGGAATGACGAAGACCAGCGGGTCCTGTCCTGTTTCAACGGCAATGGCGGCCATGACGGGGAGGAATGTTGCTGTCGTGGCGAGGTTGCTCGTCAGTTCCGTGAGGAAAATCACAAGCGCGGCGGACGCAACGACCAGAATGACGATGTTCACCGTGCCGAGCGGCGCAAGCTCACGCCCCAGCCATTCGGTCAAGCCGGAACTCGTCATCGCGCCGGCGAGCGCAAGGCCGCCGCCAAAAAGGATCAGCACCCCCCATGGAAGGCGCTTTGTGTCCTCCCATGTGACGAGCGCCTCGCGCCGTTCGCCGCTGGGGATCAGGAAGGCGCCAATTGCGGCGGCCATCGCGATCCCGGCATCGGAAAGCTCGGCAAGACCGGTCGCATTGGCGATCGGTTTGCGGAACAGCCAACCACCGACAAGAAAGACGAACAGCATAGCTATCCGAACTTCGCCTTTGCTCATCGGGCCGAGGCCGGAGCCAAGCTCGGCGATATGCTGGCGGGCTTCTGCATTGGATTTGAAACCGACCTTGAAGACGATCCGGGTCAGGAGGAGCCATGTCAGCGGCAGCATGATGGCGGATACGGGGACGCCGACGATCATCCAGCGGCGGAAATCGATCTCCTCATTGTATGTGGTTTCCATGAACCCGGCCATGAAGGCATTGGGCGGTGTGCCGACAAGTGTTGCAACGCCGCCGAGGGTCGCGCCATAGGCAAGGCCGAGCAGGAGGGAGGTTTCGAAATCCCGGCGCTCTTTCTCGGTCAATGAGGTCATCGATTCTCGGATGACGACGATGACGGACATCGCAATAGGCAGCAGCATCAGGGTGGTGGAGGTGTTGGAGATCCACATGCTGATGATTGCGGCAGCAGCCATGAATCCGCCGACGAGGGATCGTCCGTTTACCCCAGCTAGTCTGAAAATGCTGAGTGCGACCCGGCGGTGGAGCCCAGTTCGTTCAATCCCGAGCGCAATGACAAAACCGCCAAGGAAGAGATAGATGATCGGATGAGCATAGGAAGGCGCGGTTTCGGATATCGGCGAAACGCCCAATGCGGGGAAGAGGACCAGCGGCAGAAAGGCAGTCACCGCTACAGGCGCGGCTTCTGTCGCCCACCAGATTGCCATGAGGGTCGCGACGGCGGCGGTCATGACGCCAGCATCGGACACACCCTCGGCATCGAAGAAGAAAAAGACGAGCAGCGCGGCGACAGGGCCGAGGATCAGCCCCACGCGCTGGTGAAGGGCGGGGGCCTCGATCGACTTGGTGGTCATGGTTGTGTGTCTACTTTATTTTTTTCATGAGCGGCAATCAGCGGCGCTGCGGCGATCGCCATGCCGGCATTGTCATGGGCGACGCCGGGCACGGTGCCGCCGCGCCAGATGAGGGGCGCGCCCAGCTCATCCGCTTTGGCTTTCGCAGCATTGATGAAGGTCACGCCGCGGGCAAAGCGATGTGGTCCTTGCTTCAGGGCTTCCATTGAGCGACGAAGGTTACGATCGCGCGGGTCGGTGTCTTCTTCGCCGAGAAGGATCATCATCGGCTTACCGAACCATGCGCGAAGATCATCTTCGTCCGCAGGCGTCCCCTTGATGCCGTAAGGCCAATCGAGGGATTCATCGGGCATGGTGTACCAGCCTGCGTTTGCGGAAAAGGCAAGTTTGAGGTGGTCGAGGTCTTCGAAGAGAAGCGCGCGGTGAACGAATTGTGCGCCCGCGGAATGACCGAACAGATAGTACCCATCCGTCATGCCGCCACGTTCCATGATACTGGCAAATAGCGGTTCAATCGCTGCATAAGAGCTGGGATGATCCGTACCGATGCCGCCGAGGTTATAGAGCTCAGCGCCTTTGAAATCCCGTTGTGAGAATTCTGGCGCATAGATGCGGAAGCCATATTCTTTCGCGAGTTCACGCCAGTTGTGGGCGTAATCATCCGCATTCCGCCGGACGCCATGCATGACAATGACGATGGGAGCGTCTGCCATGTCGTCTTCGGCAGGCTCGATATAGTGAACTTCCAGGGCCGGGCCATCCCAGCCGGAGAAGGTGAATTGACCCGAGCGGAGTTCACCGGCGAATGCCGATTGAAAGAAAACAACCGCAATGATCAGGAGGGTGAGGAAATAACGGTGCATATGAGGATAGGGGTGCCGTCACTGACAGCACCCCATGCCCGTTGATCAGAATTTTTTGCGGATGTCGAAGTAAATCTGACGACCACGGATACTGTGATAGGCAGCATCATAACCGTTGGTTTCGTCCGCAAGCGGTGGTTCTTCATCGGTGACGTTGTTGGCGCCGACACGAACACGAAGACCATCCATAAAGCCTTCACCATCATGCTGATACTGAAGGTAGACATTGGTTGTCGCCCAGTCGTCGACGATGAAGGGATCCCCATCGGGATTGAGGCCTGCGCCCGTGTCGATGAATTCGCTGATGTAGTTGACGCGAACACCGCCACCGACACCGGTCGGGTGACGCCACGTGATGGTCGACCCGAGGCGCCATTCCGGCTGACCATCCTGTTTGATGATCTCGCCTTCCTGCGAAACGGTGATATCATCCGAAATCAGACCGCTATCGACAGCATCACGGATCATCTGTGCGCCCGGTGACAGGGCGATAAAGTAAGTATCCAGATAAGAAGCATTCAGCTTGAAGCTGAGGTCCCCGACCGGAAGGTCATCGAGGTCATAGTAAAGGGCATAGTCCCAGCCCTCGACGTCAATGTTCTCATTGTTGTCATAGGTATCGAGAATTACCTCAATTTCCCCAGCTGGCGTGAGGCCCGCCGCATCGAAAAAGGCGATATCATCTTCATTCGGAGCAGCACGGACTACGTTCGGGTTCGATGACCCTTGTAGGCGTAGCAGGTAGTCAAGGCTGACGTGGTTCTCTGCGCCGAAGACGCCGACCACATTCTCACGTTCAATTTCCCAGCGATCGACTGTGATCGTCAGTGGATTGAGGAAGCTGAGCGGACCATTGATCCCGCGAGGCTCGAAGACGAGGCCATAAGTGATGTTGGTGTCTTCTTCAGGGCCAATATCCTCCGCGACTGTGCGTCGTTCCGTCCGGCCAACCGAGAAACCAGTACAATCACCAAATGTCGCAAAAGTGCCATTACGGACACCGGCTTCACAGGCATAGCTGTCTTCGCGAGCATTCGATCGGTCAACTGATTCGTTCACGACGATCAGGTTCGGGGCACGGAAGCCTTTTGACCAAGCGCCCCGCAGTTTGAGGAAATCGAATGGTTTCCAGGCAGCGGCCACACGCGGCTTGATGCCACTGCCGCCGAAGTCCGAATAATGTTCGTAACGTGCAGCAAGCTGCAGGTCGAAAGTGTTGACCAGTGGGATGTTCATATCCGGGCTGACCAGCGGCACGGAGGCTTCTGCGAAAGCGGCATAGACATTGCGCGAGCCGTTCGAGTCCGGCGTCGGGCTTGTGCCGTACACATCCGTCTGGCTGACTTCGCCTGTCACAGCATCCGTATAGGTGATGGTGCCATCGACACGCTCATCGCGGTCTTCGTCATAGGCTTCGTAACGGGCCTCAACGCCGAGGGCGACACCAACATCACCACCCGGCAGGGCGAAGACATTGCCATTGGTGACCTTGAAATCTGCAAGAGCGAGTTCTGATGTACTCTTGCGGACAACATCGATCAGGAAGGGATCGATCAGACTTTGAGCGTTCGGCGTTGCGTCACCGATCGACGGGTTGTCCGGGTCGGCGCCATTAAAAATGTTGTAGACATTGGGTGTCTCATTCATCAACGCTTGCTGGAAGAGCGAGCGAGACACTGAATTGTTCACTGAGTCCTCAGCATAGGCACGGTTATAAAGGACTGCGCTATCCCAGTCCCAACCGCTTGTACCGAACTCACCGCGGGCACCGCCAAGTGCGCGCCATTGCATGTTTTGGACCTCAATATCGCGGAAGCCAACATCAACGAAGCGATAACGGCCGCCATCGGTGAAGACCGGCAGGCCTTCAACGGGAACGTTTTCTAGGCCAGGAAGACGGTTCGGGTTGATTGAACCATCAGAGAACATGACCGGGCCGAACGGGTTGTAATAGTAATTGGCCGGAATCGAGATTTCGGTTGCGCCAATACCGTTTCGAGGCTCGTTCGTTTTCTGAGTTTCAGCGTAATAGATTCCAAGCTCGCTATACAGACGAACTCCATTATCGAGATCATGGTTCAGGAACGCGAAGGCATTGAACCGGTCACGGTCAGAAATGACTGAGCGCTCATAGGCGCCATCGAAGCGCAGATCGCGGTCCTGACTGCTGTCATCAATACATATGCCAGGAACGGAGAGTGCATCGGCCGTATCAGCTCGGCATCCCGAGAAACTCGTCGGTTGAATATGGAACCTGCCCGAAGAATTTGTCAGTGTGGTACCATTCTGGCGAACACGGGTCGAAGATGTCGTTCTGAGCGTGAACTGTCCCCAAGGAGAGGCAGTCGCACGGTTGTCGAAAGAAGTGTCGCCCTCAAAACTTGTCCCTACAAGGAAAGGCCGACGATCTTCGCTGGCTGAGAATTTGAATTCATCTGCAAAAATGCCGTCACGCGTCGAGAACTCGGCTGCGACCGAGATGTTGGTCTTGCCCTCATTGAAATTCCGGCCGGCTTTCAGCGTGACGGTTTGTTCGTTGAGGTCGTTATTGGTCGCGTAGAGGTTCCGGGCCTGAACCTGGAAGCCATCAAAATCATCGTCGAGGATGGTGTTGAAGACGCCGGCAACAGCGTCTGTGCCGTAAATAGCCGAGGCGCCGTCATTGAGGACTTCAACGCGGGAAATACCTGCGACCGGCAGGGAGTTCATGTTGGTCGTGGTGACCGGGGTGGAGAGCTCTGCCTGTGTCGAGGGGTGATTGACGACACGGCGGCCATTGAGAAGCACGAGTGTACCGCTTGAGCCGATCGACCGCAGGTTGATCGACGCCACGTCACCGCGAGCATTGTTGTTCGTTGTGTTGTTGTCCTGACGGAAGGCGACGCCGCCTTGAGCAGGAAGAGAGCGGATCAGGTCTTCGCCGTCGATGCCGCCGATTGCGGCAATATCGTCTTCGCCGACGATCGTGACGGGCAGCGCCTCATTGATGCGCGCGCCCTGAATGTTGGTCCCGGTGACCACAATGACATCGTCATCATCGGTATCGGTCGTGTCATCCTGAGCCCAAGCGGCGCCAGACGCTATGACGGCAGCCATGGCCGCGCTCAGCAGAAACTCTTTTTTCGTCACCCTCATTTTATTCCCTCCGCTTAAATTGCAGGCGTGTTTTGTGTGGGGGTGACCGTATCGGTCATTTGAACCAAGTCAATTATTTAATACAAGCGGTTCAAATTTTTGCTATAGCGTGGCAAGAATACCTCGAAAGCCACAGTAGATGGCTGTTTGTCAGAAAAAGGCAGCGTGAGTGGAGGAAGACGACTGAGAATGGGTGAAGCACCGAAAGCATCGACGCTTCAGTCCGCTGATCGCAGCGAAAAGCGTGCGATTATCCTCTCGGAAGCCATCAAGCTCTTTAACGATCAGGGCTATCACGACACTCGCCTTGAGGACGTGGCTGGGCGTCTCAGCACAGCCAAGACGAGCATCAGCTATCATTTCAAGTCGAAAGAGGCGCTGCTTTTCGAGGCGTATTCCGGAACCTGTGATTTTGCCGAAGCAGAAATCAAGCTGGCGGCAGATGCGCCGACTGGACTTGAACGGGTTGTACGGTGGATCAGGGCCTATGCGCAGGCTCAGTCGGCAGCGATCCTCGGGCATAGAATGCCGCTAGCGGTGATTAGTGATCCGTCCGCCCTCGGCGAAGGTGATGCAAGATCCCTCAAGCCGCGCCTGGCAGCGCATGGTAAGGCGCTTCGTAGTTTTATCCGCAAGGGAATTGAAGACAAGTCGGTTCGGTCAAGCTCACCTGCCGCATCGGCATTCCTGTTGATCAGTATGCAGCAATGGATCAGGCGCTGGCTCCAGAATGTCGTGCCGGATTCTCATGATGCGGCCATTGATGCTTTATGCGATCTTCTTTGTTACGGACTGGCGGCATCGCGCAACCGCAAAGTGCCATCTGCGCGCTCGCAGACTGCGGTTGATACGGATAATTTTCTCTTTGACCGCAAAGCGCGTAACAAGATGAAACTGGAAGCCTTTCTTCGTATCGGGACGAGGCATCTAAACCGCTGGGGCTACCGAAATCTGTCAGTTCATGATGTTGCAGCAGAACTGGGAGTAACAAGAGGCGTCTTCTACTATCACTTCGATGACAAGGATGCGCTGCTGAACAGTTGCGTTCATCATACGCTCGACATGATGGAGAAAGCGCTCGCATCACATATGAGTGGTGAGGCTGACGCCATGACGCGGCTTCATCTCTTTCTGACCTCACTATATAATGGTCACCTTACGGATCTTAACCCGCTGCTGCGGCTGACTCTGTTCTCAGCACTGGATGAAAAGCAGCGACCGATTGCGACCGCCCGGTTCAAGCGGGTAACGGCAGGGATCAGTGAACTTGTCGCTCACGGTATCTCAGGCGGCAGTATCCGTCCGGTCGATATCGAGGCGCTGGAATATCTGATCTGCGGCGCGATATTTGGCGCGACGCGCCAGCGGCTAACCGCATTCGGGATAGAGTCAGATGGTGAGCAAGGAATGATTTCAGCGCCGCATTATTTCCAGACGCTGTTCTTCGGTCTCGCTGCAGAGCGCTAGCGCTGTTCGTCCGGCAGTGGCGGTGAGGCTAGCCCGACATTCCAATTCCAGGGGATCCCGCCATCCTTGCGGCGGCGTGAAATCTCGTAGTCGTAGAACTCAAACATGCCAGGCATGAGATGGGCGTCGGGTTCAGGCTTGTCGCGGAATGCCATATAGGCGCGGGTATTTCCGTAAGCGGACCATTCGGCAGCTCCCGGAGCAGATGGCGTTCCCGTCGCGGCAAAGCGGCTCCAATAGCTGACCATCATATCTGACAGAGCGTGCTCTTCGGTCGTATCCGGATTGGCTGGCCATAAAGGCGGTGTACGATCAAAATTCCCAAACATGTAAGGAATCTCGCAGGCGTGAAAGGCATGGAGGCCCGCCGCATCGGCTGCTGGATAGCCATGATCGAAAAAGTAGAGGTAGGAGGGAAGGCCCTGTTCCGACTGCTGTCTGACAAGTTTCTCTGCGGACCAGCCGTAAAGCGCATCTCTGACCACTGCGAAATTGCTCTCCATCATATCTGTGCTCGGATAAAGACGCAGATATTCCTTCGCCATTTCTCCATACCGGCCCCTGATGACGTCCTCATATTCGGCACGCGATGATGGGGGCGGGGCAGCAAGGAAGGGTAACGAACGCACTTCGCCGCTGTTGAACCCCGCAAGGACGGGCACAGGAGCTTGTTCACCTCGGTCGAAGATGTCTGCCGGCTGAGCCGGAAGGAGATGCCCGTCGACTGTGCCAAAGGGCAGGTAACCTGCCAGCGCGGCGTTATCGACAAGGTCTTGCGCATCCATTGCACGAAGTGCGGACAGATCGTTTGCTTGAAGCTTCTTGCCGACCTCGCTGCCGATTTCCTCTGCAGGCATCTCGCCATGTGCTCGCTCTTTGAGGTGCGGTGTCGAGATCAGGTAGGAGCTCTGTAGAATGGCTTTCGTGAATAGCCCTTTCGCCGCCGGAGAGCTCAGAAGATAGAGAATGCTCAGGGCACCAGCTGATTCCCCGGCGACGGTGACATTATCGGGATCGCCGCCAAAGACGCTGATGTTCCGCCTGACCCATTTCAGGGCCTCGATCTGATCCATCAGGCCGTAATTGCCCGATATGCCGTCTACGGATTCAGCGCTGAGTTCAGGGTGGGCGAGGTAGCCTAAAATGCCGAGCCGGTAATTGATCGTGACGACGACCATCCCTTCGCGGGCGAGACGGGCGCCATGGTAATAGCATTCCTTGCTCGCGCCCCAGATAAGCGTGCCGCCATGTATCCAGACAAAGACAGGCGCGTTTGAGGCATCCTCAGGCGCCCAGACATTGAGGCTGAGGCAGTCTTCGCTCGTCGGACCTAGATCGTTAGCATAGATACTGCCCGGCCGTCGGGGCGGCTGAGGGCAGGCAGGGCCGAAGCATGTCGCCTCTCTGATGCCGTCCCAATCGGCCTTGGGCAAAGGAGGACGCCAGCGGTTCTGGCCCGTGGGCGGCTCTGCATAAGGAATCCCCTTGAAGACGTGAAGTCCATCTTCCCGCGTCCCTTCCAGCCTACCTGCTGGGGTGGTGACGATGGGGGAGTGATCTGTGTCCGACATGAGATGCCTGCCCTCTCTTGCGGGCAGGGCCTATCATGCAGCAGCAGCGGCGTCTTCACTTTCCTTCTTCAGCACCTTTGCGAGCCAGAGGAAGAGGATGATCGCAAAGACATAGAATGGAGTCAGTGTGAAGAGAGCGATCTGAAGTGAATTCTCCGGGAAATCAGCTCGGAAGAAATCACTCGCCGCGCCGACATAGGTCGGCCCGAGCCCGAGCCCGATAAAGTTCATGACAAGGAGCAAGAGAGCACCAGACATGACACGCTGGTTCGGTTTCACCTCTTCCTGCACCAGAGCGACAGAGGAGGAGAGATAGAAATAGTTGAGGAACATCGGGCCAATGAGGAAGATCAGCGACCACTCCCATGTCGGTGCCCAGACGAATGCAAGGTAAAATGGAATCGCGAGCGCCAGCGAGGCGGCCGGGACAAGCGCGTAAGCCTGTTTTGACTTCCTGGTGAACCTGTCGATCGCCCAGCCGGAGACGAGGATACCGGCCCCCATGCCAAAGCCGACGATGAGGGAATACCAAAGAGCCACTTCACTCAACGTCATGCCCTTGTCACGCATCAGATAGAGCGTCGTGAAATTGCCAAGGCCATAGGTGATGAACTGGGTCGATCCGCTGCCAAGAGCGGCAAGCATGAGCGATTTACGGGAGAAGAACATCTTCAGTGTCTCCCAGAATTTCGCTTTTTCCTGTCGTTCTTGGTCCGACACTTTGTCAAAGGCACCGCGTGGCGGTTCCTTGACGAAAAGGGCGACGCCGATGGCTGTGACGATTCCGATCCCGCCTAGAACGATAAATGCCATCCGCCAGCTGAAGGCGGCGGCAATGGCGGCGCCAAAGGCGATGCCGAGGGCTGCCCCGATGGGCGGGCCAAGATTGAAGATGCTGAGCGCCCGGCCGCGATTCCCCTTGGGGAAGTAATCCGTGATGATCGCATATGAGGGCGGCACGCCGCCCGCTTCACCGAAGCCGACGGTCATCCGGGCAATGACAAGTTGCGGATAGGATTTGGCGAGCCCGCAGGCCAAAGTCGCGGCACTCCAGATCCCGCAGGCGAGAGACAGAATGCCGACCCGGTGGGTCCGGTCTGCCAGCCAGCCGACCGGAATGGCAATGAAACAATAGAAGAAAGCGAAATAGAGGCCCGTGATCAGCCCGAGCTGGGTGTCAGAAATATTGAGCGTATCCTGAATCGGCTTGGCGAGGATCGCGAGCAGCTGACGGTCCAGAAAGTTCAGGATATAGACGAAACAGAGAATGCCCAGCACGATCCAGGCGCGCTTTGTCGGCTTTGGTTCGGCAGTGGTGCCCATATTCGCAGCAGGGTTCACCGGATTGGCGATTGGGGTCTCAGACATGGCTCGGTGTTCCCTCACAAAGAAGGACGTGCACAGAGCTATAGGCGTGAGTATCGCGCGCCAAGAATGGCGCGGCAGCCGCTTTCCTCATCCGTCGTCCTCCCCGATCTTTTTCATGATTGGTATTCGGGTCTTGGGCGGCATCATGCAGGGCGAAGGCGCCGGTCGTCAATACTCACTAACGTGTGAATGAAAATCTTCTAGCCGGGGAGTCAGAAAATAATGCCGGCCGTGCGCTCAATGAACCAGAACATCGCGATGCTGCCCGCCGTATAGGGGGCCGCGCGCCAGCTCCATTCCGGCAGGCGGGCAGAAAACTGCCGCAGGAGGAGCATGACGAGCAGGACAGCCCCGACGAAGAGGAGCTGGCCGGCCTCGACCCCGATATTGAAGAACAGGAGGGCGACCGGCAGGGCTTCGCCGGGTAGGCCGATCTCCGCGAGGACGGAGGCAAAGCCAAAACCGTGCAGCAGACCAAAGCCGAAAGAGGCGATCCAGGGCCAGCGTGCGGTCGCGCCTGCATGGCCTTTATGTACCCGGATAATCTCGGCGGCCAGAAAGGCGATGGAGAGGGCGATCAGCGCCTCGACCGGTCCGATGGCAAGGTGCACCAGACCGAGTGTCGTCGCAGCCAGCGTGATCGAATGGGCCACGGTAAAGGCTGTGACAGCACCGATCAGCCTGCGCACATTCCGAACCAGCAACAGGAGACACAGCACAAAGAGCAGGTGGTCAAAGCCGAGCAGGATATGCTCGACCCCCAGATCGAAATAGGAATGGGCGACCTCCCATCCTGATTGCTTTGCCGGGATCACCACTGATGGGTTGGCGCCGTCGAGTCGCAGCGTAGAGGCGGCTCCATCAAGCGGTTCAACCCGCAGGATAACATCCGTCAGGCTGGTCTCGAGATTCTCGATACGGATCGTCTGGCCCGGTAACCCACCTTCACACGCTGTGCGCCAGCGTTCGATCACGGCGGCCTCGACCGGGACGGTGCGGTGGGGGGCGATGGTGGAGCAACTGTCCGGCAGGATGACATTCAGGGCAAGGCGCAGATCGCCTCGCGCCGGTGTCTTCCACAATATGTCATAGGTGCTCGGCTCGATCTCGCGAAGTTCAAGATATGCGGGCCGGACTTCATGCGCTGTCGCCGTGCCGTAAATGGCGATGATCAGCGGTAGGAGGAAAAAGAGGCGCCAGCGCAATGTCATTCTCCGGCCGGGCCGTCGCGATAGACAGCTGGCCACTCAATCGTGACGTCATAGCGTTCGCGAAGGTTTTCCTCGAATTCGCTGCGGGCGAGGGCCCGGTTCTCAGCCATCCAGTCGGCAGCCACCTGCGTTTCGATTTCGGCAAAGGCTGGCATACGGGCGGGCTCGCGGCTCGTGATCTCAACAAGATGAAGGCCGATCGGTGAGCGGACGGGGCCAAACCAGCCGTCTTCTTCGCTGGCAAAAAGTGTAGCGGCAAAACTCTGGCCAAAGACCATCGCGATCCCGGTCTCGGGGCTCGGTGCCATGGATTTTGGCAGCATCGACGGATCACCGAGCGGGGTTGGGTCCGCCCCAGCCTTCAGCTCGTCGAAGATCGCGGCGGCCTCGTCGGACGCTGCGTCCCCTCTCTTGTCAGGACTGACCATGATCTGCCGGAAGGCCAGCCGGGCAGGGAGGATGTAATCCTCCTGATACGCATCGAAAAAGGCGGCGAGGTCTTCTGCCGTCGGCTCGCTGGTCGCGGCGCTGTCTTCCACGAGGAAGGTCAGCTTCTGCTGCAGGCGGCGGCGGATGATCGTGTCATCCGCATCTAGCCCGAGCGCGGTCGCTTCGCGGGCGGCAATCTCCTCATCAGCATAGTCCGCAATCAGAGCTTCGAGCTCCGTTCGGCTGGGCGCCCGGCCGGACATCAGCCGATAGCTTTCCGCGATCTGCAACACCCGGCCTTCGGGGATGGTGATGGTCTGCCCGTCCCCTTCTGCCTCGCCGCCATTAAGTATGCTGTTGAGAGAGAAAAGGACGATCGCGACCAGCAGGAACTGGAACAGCGGTTCGCGGATCGCCCTAGATCCGGAAGCGCGTAAGGAGGAGAGGCCCGGTCGGGGCGAGGTATCAGTCGACATCCGCGGGGCTGTACCAGATGGGCGACGTATAGGCACGCTCCTGAATGGTCGCAGGACGGCGCGGATTGGGGGCGATACCGGCACGCACGGCATCCCATGTCGACCAACGGCAGGTCGGGTTCTCCAGCACGCGGGCATAATAAAAAGCATTCTGCCCAGCATCGAATTCAGGGTCCGTCCACAGGCCGGCAATCTGCGCATCGCCTTTGTCCGGTGAGATGGCGCAGGTCGAAAGATCGACCTCTGCACCATTGTCTGGGCAACGATGGGTCAGCGGATCGACCGTGCCGTCATCGGCGCAGGCCATGTCGAACACCTTCTCATGTGACTGGCCGCGATCATCGACCCAGCCCTTGATAATCTGTATGCGCTGTAGCGGGGCGGAATCGATGTCCTGCATCGCGATGGCAGCGATCTGCGGTGTGCTGCCGGGCTTGGCTGTCAGGTCACCGCCCATGGGGATTGCCTGCCGATAGGCAGCATCAACGCCTTCATCGGTCGCAAGATCGATCCCATCGAGATCATAACCGGCAAAGAGGCGCACCTTAATGCGGGGACCTGATGTTCCATAGGTCTCCTTGCGGCGAAGGCCTGCGTAAAGGGCGTCTCGCGTATTCTCTTCCGCCCAGATGGCGGTCAGGCCGCCTGATCCCGCAGAGGCCCCGGCGGGCCGTCCGTCTGCGTAATAATCTTCCCAGCTTTCATAATCCGGGGGTGGGACAGAGCCGCGTTGCCGGGCCGTTCCGTCCAGCACGCCATGATTGGCGTAGTAATTATCCTCCGCATAGGCGCTGGCCGCGTTGTGCCCATCGCTGCCTGCCACAAAGCCGATCTTGTACGGATTAACCCCCGCCTCGGTTTCAATTTCGAGACCGCGTTTCAATGCGTCACGGACATAGCTGCCGGCAAATTTCGTAATCGGCATGGTCGAGCCGACATAGGTCTCCCGGACTTCAAAGCCGGCGAACTCATCATTCGGGGAGAGGAGCGGCATGGTCTCCGACTGCCCCTTATTCTGGATCAGCTCGACCAGCGGCTCGTTGCGCAGCCGTTGCTCAGCATAGGCACGGTCGATCGGCTGGCCGTCCCATTTGACATATTCGAACATCGTCCCATCCGCAGCATTGGCATTATGCGGAATGGCCAAGGCTTCGGTGCCGATTTCGCGCAGCTCGTCGAGCCAGTTCCAGAGCTCCTCGGGGTTCTGGGATTCAAATTCTGAGAAAGGGAGCGGCGGCACATCTGTGCCAGAGAAGATGACATTGCGGTGGAGATTTCGCGTCTCCGGCGCGGAGGTGAACTCATAACCGATGAACGTCGTGAAGGTACCCGGATCATTATGGCGGGCTGCACTCTCAATCGTTTCCTGCCATGCTGACCGTGTGGCTGACAGGTCAGAGAGGTCTTCGCGGCGCTCTCCGCTGACAAGACTGTCCACGAACAGGCTGAATGCGCTGATGACTTTGCTCGTATCGCTGGAGAACAGATCTTTCGCGTAGGGAACTTTCGAATATTCTGTGCCGGGTGTGTCGATCGCCTCCAGCACGCCGAGATATTCGGCATGATCCGTGACGGCGAGGAAATCGAGCGGCCCCGACTTCATTTTGATGTCGAAGCCTGCCGGATGTCTGATCGTGCCGCCCTTGGCATAAAGATAGGCATCATCCGGTGTGGCCCGCACATTAAAGAGATAGGCGTCGTATGAATTCCGCGTGTGGATGTGCAGATCGCCGAAATAGACATTACGGAGAGGATTGGACAGCGGGCCCTCTGGGGCCGGTCTGTTGCTCGTCACTATTTCTTCAGTGCCGATCGGGTGAGTTATGATCGGGGCCGTGGGGGAGGAGGCAGTCTCATCTGCTCCGCATGCCGACAGGGCCAGAAATGAAACGCATATGCAGGTCCGTCTGATCATTCCTGTCTCTATATATGGCGTTACGGGAGAGTGCGCGCAGGTCCTGCGGATGATGGTCAAATTGTCCTCCCGAACTGAGCTTTTTTGACGCTCATTCACAAGTGAGTGAGTGTTGCTCAATCGAAACACTCCGTCAATTCTCGCGCCTTATTACGAGCGCGCCAAGGATGATATCACAATCCGCGAAAATCGAAGAAACGTTACAAGGCATTGAAAATAAACGGGATAAAAGAATGATCTCTTTGATTGCGCCAACAGATTCTACCTGCGGAACCGCGCCCAGAAAAACATTCACACACGTGATAGTGAAATTGACATGGGGCCGATCTTGAACAATAGTTTTCGAACACGCCGGCGGGAGATCGGCATGAACGGGAGGTAGTCTATGAAGGCCCAACTTTTGGGATCGGTAAGCGCGATCCTTTTGATGTCCCTGCCAGCAGCTATGGCACAGGACACAGACACGTCGGCGGACGAATCCGCCACTGAAGATAAAATCATCGTCACAGCGACCCGTCGCGAAGAGAGCATCAAAGATGTGCCTCTCAGTGTGTCGGCATTCGACCAACGGGAGCTCTCGATAAAAGGCGTTGTCGGTTATGAAGGCATCGCCGATGAAACCCCGGGGGTGATCCTCAACAAGCCGACGGCGAACTTCAACAATTTCACCGCGCGCGGCATTGCCACCAATGGTTATAATGCCAACCTTCAGAGTACGGTTGCTGTCTATATCGACGAAGTGCCGATCTCTGCGAACGGGAACTCGACCATTATCGACCCGAACCTATTCGATGTTGAGCGCGTCGAGTTCCTGCGCGGTCCACAAGGGACACTGTTCGGTTCGGGGTCGCTCGCCGGCGCGATGCGTATCCTGACGAAGAACCCGGATCTCAATAATTTCGATTATTCCGCCCTCGTTGACTATGGGGTCATTGATGAAGATGCCTTCCGTCAGCGGTATAATGCGATGGTCAACGTGCCCGTTATCGAGGGCAAAGCAGCATTGCGTGTTGTCGGCTTCTATCGACATGAGGATGGCTGGGTCGATAATGCCGGAACCGGTATTGAAAACTCCAACGTCCTGAAAAACTACGGCGGACGCGCGATTTTCCTCGTCGAGCCGACGGATCGTCTCTCCGTGAGGCTTCTTTTCTCGCATGAGAAAAGTAACCCCGAAGATTCGGCAACCATCAGCCCTGAACTTGGACGTGTGCACGTCTCTGACCGCCCTGACCAGTTCCACGGTAAGCTGACGAACTACAATGGTACTGTCGAATATGATCTGGACTGGGCCAACTTCACCAGCTCCTCGACCTATACGACATTCGATCAGAAGTTCTATGTCGACCTTGCGGCGACTTTTGCGCAAGCAATTCCATTTGCTCTTGATGCGGATGCATATGACGACATCTTCACCCAGGAGCTGCGTCTGGCTTCGGCTGCCGGCGGAAAGTGGGACTGGATCGTTGGCGGCTTTTATTTCACTAAGCGCCGGGACGTCGATCTGAACTATCGCGGAACGCAGGAGTTCCTCGACATGCGCGGGCTGACCGGTCTCCCGGACGAATATTATCAGCGTGCGAAAACACATGCGCGGCAGAACGAAATCGCCGGCTTTGGTGAGCTGACCTATCACGTCAGTGACAAGCTACGCCTCACTGGCGGTCTGCGTTACGGGACCACCGATGCGCAAGGGTACACCGAGGCTGGTGGGTATAATAGTAACTACCTGCTGGCAGCGCTGACCTTCGCGACGGGGCCGCTGACGGTTTCGGCTATTCCGCCCGAAGAAGGGGAGAAAGCTGAGGAAACAGGTCCATCCTACAAGGCAAGCGTCTCTTACGATCTGACGCCTGCGGTGACGACCTATGCCACCTATGCGACCGGTTTCCGGGCGCCAGTCCGGAACGCACGTGCGGGCCTCGCAAGTACTCTTGACCCGAATGATATCATCATTCCGGAGGGTGCAGATTCTGATGACCTCAAGAGCTACGAAGTTGGCATGAAGGGCGTCTGGATGGATGGCAAGCTGAGTGCCAACCTTGCTGCCTATTACATCGACTGGAGTAACATTCAGGTGCAGGCGAACCGGGTCTCTGACTCTGTTCAGTTTGCGACCAATATCGGTCAGATCGAAAGTAAGGGCTTCGAGTTCGAAGCAACACTTCTGCCAACTGATAATCTGGTCCTGAGCGTGAATGGCGCCCTCAACGAATCGAAAGTGACTGAACTGACTGCGGAAGAAGCAGCCTTCTCAGGTGCCGTCGAAGGTGCCCGGACGGCTTCGCCGAAATTCCAGGGTGCAGCGCGTCTTCGCTATAATTTCGATATCGGGGACTCAGCGGATGGATTCTTCTCCGCGAACATCGTCCATGTCGGCTCGTTCCCGGGACTGTTCCCGAACGTGCCGGGTCAGCCGGGTGTCCAAAGCCCGCAATATGACTTCACCGATAGCTGGGAAAAGGTGAACCTTTCTCTTGGTGCGGATATGGGTGAATGGACTGTCGTTGGTTATGTCGAAAACCTCTTCGACGACGACTCGCTCACCTATGTGCACCCGGAAGCTTTCATCGAAAGTAAGTACGGTACGCACATTCCCCGGACCATCGGTATCCGGTTGAGCTACGGCATCTAAGCATGGTTCGGTCAAAGAGCGCTCCCTGGACTCTTTGGCCGGCTTTGCAACCAACTCCCCGGCTGCGCTTCCTGAGCAGCCGGGGATTTTCAGCTCGGAAAGTTGCTGGTCCCTCGGTGAGTTTTCGAGAGTATCGTCATGATCCTGAAGGCTCGCACGAGAGCGGCTTGATCATGGGAGAAGCATAATGCACAAGTCATTTCAGTCTCTTATTTGTTTGTGTGCGGTTTTGCTGTCGGGGTGCGCCGATGCAGGTGATGACCATGTCGCTGATGACAACCCTGTCGTTTCGGCCCCCGCGGGCAAGGTCAAAGGCGTCGCCCAGGACGGGATTAACATTTTCAAAGGTATTCCTTATGCGGAGGCGCCAGTCGGAGAGCTGCGCTGGAAACCGACTGTCCGGCTCGCGGCATGGGATGGGGTAAGGGACGCTCAGGAATTCGGGCCTGCCTGCATCCAGCCCCAACTGAAGAACGCATCCTCCGAGAGCGTCTACGCCTATGACATCGGAGAGATCAGCGAAGACTGTCTGACCCTGAATATCTGGGCACCGGAGGACGCAAAGGACGCGCCTGTCTTTTTCTGGATTCACGGCGGCGCGCTGCGCGCCGGTTCTGGCAAAGAGCCGCTCTATGAGGGCACGAAATTCGCCGAGCAGGGCGTTATTGTTGTGTCGGTCAACTACCGTCTCGGCGTTCTGGGATTTTATTCGCATCCGGAATTAAGCGCAGAATCACCTGACGGAAGCTCGGGCAATTACGGCCTGCTTGATCAGATCGCAGCACTCGAATGGGTCAAGGACAATATTAGCGCCTTCGGTGGTGATCCGGAGCAGGTCACTATTGCTGGTGAATCTGCGGGCGCGCTGAGCGTCATGTATCTGATGACCTCCCCCAAAGCCGAAGGCCTGTTCGACGGGGCAATTGCCCAGAGCGCCTATATGGTCACGACACCGGCTCTCGCTGAGATGAAGCATGGCGTTCCGTCAGCTGAGGATGTCGGGCTCGCCACGGCAAAAGCGATGGGAGTTGAAAATATCGCGGATTTGCGCGCAATGGATGCGCAAGAGGTTTATGAGCAGGCAAATAAGGTCCGCTTCGCGCCTTTCGGCGTCGTTGATGGCGTGATCATTCCTGACCAGCCTGTGGCCGTTTTTGAGCGGGGTGAGCAGGCGCCTGTGCCGCTCCTCGTTGGTTTTAACAGTGGTGAAGTCAGGTCGATGCGGGCGCTCGCGCCTGCAGCGCCTGACAGTGCCGAAGCCTATGAAGACGTCATTCGTGCTCGTTACGGCGATCTTGCGGATGAATTCCTGCGGCTCTATCCGTCAGAGACGCTTGAGGATAGTATCGTCGCCGCGACACGGGATGCCCTCTATGGGTGGACGTCCGAGCGCATGGCGAAAAATCAGACCGCGCTTGGCCAGTCGGCATATCTCTACATGTTCGATCATGGCTATCCGGCAGCAGATGAAAGAGGGCTGCACGGTTTTCACGCTTCCGAGCTTCCTTATGTTTTCGGGACGCTCGATTTGACGCCAATGAACTGGCCAAAAATTCCGGATACGGATGCTGAGAAGGAATTCTCCGCAGCCATGACGTCCTATTGGGCGAATTTTGCGAAAACCGGAACGCCTTCGGCGCCGGGGGCGGCAGAGTGGGCGTCCTTTAATGAGGATGAGGCCTATATGGCGTTTGAGGATCAGCCGCGTGCTGATCACCATCTGATGCCGGGCATGTATGAGCTGCATGAGGAAACGGTGTGCCGCCGCCGCGCTTCCGGCTCGCTGCCATGGAACTGGAATACCGGGCTCTGGTCCCCGGTCCTTCCGTCAGAGACGGCGGATTGCCCATGATTGACGGCGCCATGCAGGACTTTGTCCTGACTCTCGACAAATTTCTGACCCACGCGGCCAAATGGCATCCCGATGCAGAGATCGTCACGGCCGGGCTGGACGGTGAGAGCACGCGTATCGGCTATGCCGGGCTGATGGAGCGGAGCAAGGCCGTTTCGTCCGTACTCGCTGGCCTTGACGTCAAAGAGGGTGAGCGCGTTGCGACGCTGGCCTGGAATACCCAAGCGCATCTTGAAGCCTGGTTTGCAATCATGGGGATGGGGGCCGTGTGTCATACGCTCAATCCCCGCCTGACCCCTCCACAGCTCGGCGACATGGTCTGTCAGTCAGAGGCGCGCATCCTCGTGGTGAGTGCGGACCTCCTCCCGCTAGCTCATCAGATGGTAGAGCATGCGCCGGGCCTCGCCCGGATCCTTGTGATTGATGGTGAGGCAACAGAGACCAAAGGTCCGAATGGCGCCCCCGGCGTTCAGATGCTCGAGCGGCTCATCGAGGGTCAGCCGCAGGATGTTCCCTGGGGGGACTTTCTTGAGACGGCGCCTTGCGGGCTCTGCTTCACCTCCGGGACGACAGGCCAGCCGAAGGGGGTGACCTACACCCACCGCTCAAGCTTCATGCATACGCTCCGCCTCTTACAGACGGATGTCATGGCCTTTTCGGGGACGGACAGTATCCTGACGGTTGTGCCCATGTTCCATGCCAATGCGTGGGGGATTCCCTTTGCGGCACCGGCCATTGGCGCAAAACTCGTCTTGCCGGGCCGTCAGACGAATGGTGCGAACCTGGCGCACCTCATCGAGACCGAGAATGTCACGGTCGGGGTCGGGGTGCCAACCGTCTGGCTTGGTCTCTTGGAACATGTTGAGGCTGCCGGGATCGAGCTGCCCACTCTCAAGCGCATCATCATGGGCGGGGCACCGCTGCCGCCTGCTCTGCTCGAGCGGATCGAACGCCGCCTTGGGGCGAGTGTGCAATCAAGTTGGGGTATGACGGAGCTTTCTCCCTCCGGCACTGTCACGCCTAAACATGAGGCCAGTATCTCGGCTCAATATGCCGGCAAGCCAGCCATCGGCGTGGATCTTCTGCTTAAAGATGAAAGCGGCAAGCCGCTTGCCAATCAGCGAGGCGAAGAGGGACATCTCTTCGTTCGTGGCGCTGCTGTGCTTGAACGCTATTTCGGTCAGGAAGAGCTTGCGACTGATGAGGATGGCTGGTTTCGCACGGGCGACCTTGCCAAAATAGATGGGCAGGGCCGCCTTGCCATTACGGGGCGGGCAAAGGATCTCATCAAATCGGGCGGTGAGTGGATCAACCCCGCAGAGATCGAAGCGGTCATCGGCGCCCTGCCGGAAGTCTCCCTTGCCGCTGTTATCGGCCGGACGGACCCCAAATGGGGCGAGCGTCCAATCCTGCTGGTTGAGACCCTCAATAGCGATGATGTGAGTGATGAAGCCCTGCTCGAGCCCCTGCGCAGCCGATTTGCGTCATGGTGGATCCCCGATGCCGTGGTGCGGCTGCCCTCCATGCCGCTGGCCCCGACGGGCAAGATCGACAAGATGCGACTTCGTGCCGAATATGGAGAGCTTGACCCGAGGCGTGACTAATTGTTGATCACCACTGTTTGGGGCTAGAAGAGAACGTGGTGACGAAGCAGACCAAAACACGCCGGCGGACGACCAAGGCCGAACAACGTGCCGAAACGATGGAGCAGATCCTCGACGAAGCCGAGTTTCTGTTCTCGAAACACGGGCTGCACGGCGTTACACTGAAAGACGTGGCCAAACGCGTGGGCGTTCACCACACGCTCCTGAACTATTATTTCGACGATAAGAAAAAGCTCTTCGATGAGGTCTTCGCCCGCCGCGCGGTCGTGACCAGCACGCGCCGGATCGAGGCGCTCGATGAGTATGAGAAGGCGTGCAACGGCAAGCCGACGGTTGAGGGCGCGCTACATGCTTTCCTTGATACCGACCTCGATCTTTATATCCAGGGTGGCGAAAGCTGGAAGAATTATGGCGCGCTGGGCGCTCTCGTCGCCAATACGCCTGAATGGGGCGCCAACCTCATGGATGACCATTTTGACCCGGTCGTCCTCAGGCTTATCGACCTTCTCAAGAAAGCGCTGCCGGACTGTTCGGAAGAGGACATCTTCTGGGGCTATCACTTCGTCAGTGGCGCGCTTCTCCTGACGCTCGCAAGGACGGGCCGTATCGACAAACTGTCCGGCGGTGTCTGCAAGTCTGATGATTTCACGGCCGTGAAGGCCCGTATGGCGTCCTTCATGGCGGCGGGTTTCCGTGAGCTCTGCGGCAAGGGGCGGCACGAAGACGAGTGAGATCAATTTCCCGCCAAGTGACTGGACAATCAGCCAAAATCTTGATGGATAAGTAATTCACTCACTAGTGAGTTAGTAAATGTGAGGGCAACACATGACGAATGCTGTATCTGAAACGTCGCTTGAGGGCCGCGTCGCACTGATCACCGGGGCGGGCGGCGGCCTTGGCCGGACCCACGCACTTTATCTTGCAGGCAAAGGCGCGAAAGTGGTCGTCAATGATCTCTCCGCAGAAGCTGCCGTGAATGTCGTCCACGAAATTCAGGAGCAGGGCGGTGAGGCGATGGCCATCACCTGTTCGGTCACGGATGAAGCGGACGTCGTATCGATGATGTCCCGGATCATTGATGAATGGGGCCGGATCGACATTCTCATCAATAATGCCGGCATTCTCCGTGACAAGAGCTTCGGCAAGATGGACCTAGATGACTTCCGGCTGGTGATGGATGTTCACCTGATGGGCGCGGCGATCTGTTGTCACAAGGTCTGGCCGATCATGCGGGCACAGAATTATGGCCGCATCGTCATGACGACGTCTTCGTCGGGCCTCTATGGCAATTTCGGGCAGTCAAATTACGGGGCCGCGAAAATGGCGTTGGTCGGCCTCATGCAAACGCTCGCGATCGAAGGGGAGCGTTATGACATCCGGGTCAACGCGCTCGCACCGACCGCCGCAACCCAAATGACCGAAGGTGTACTTTCCGAAGACAGCCTGCGCCAGCTTGATCCCGCACTGGTCAGCCCCGGCCTTCTGGCGTTGGTCAGCGAAGACGCGCCGACACGTGCGATCCTCTGCGCGGGCGCCGGGCATTTTGCGAAAGCCAATATTACGCTGACGAATGGTGAGTTCATCGGTGCGGATGAGCTGGCAGGTGAGCGTCTGATTGCGGCATGGGACAGTGTTGCGGACCGCAGCGGTGAAATCGTGCCGGCATATGGCTTTGCCCAGTCCGAACGCGAGGTGGCAAGCGCCACAGCGGCCGAATCATTGACGCTCGAAAGCTCCTGATCAGGGGCGGGGTTGACCCAGACAGGCTGAAAATCTCAATATCACGGCTACTCCCGAAGAAGCCATGCTGGCTGTATGCGGGTGATGAAACCCGTATACGGATCAGCCGTCATGTTTACCGCCAAGAATCTCATGTCCGCCCTGGCTGTCATCTCTATGATGCTGGTGGGCCTTTTGGCGGCGGCACAGGCCGAAGTCGTGCGGATTGCCGTTGCCTCCAATTTCAAGCCGGCCATGGATGAGCTTGAGCTGGTCTTCGAGGAACAATCCGGACACGATCTTCTGGTGTCGGCGGGCTCAACCGGCAAACTCTATGCCCAGATCGTCAATGGCGCGCCCTATGATGTTTTTCTCTCGGCGGATCAGGAGCGGCCTCGCCTTTTGATCGAAGAGGGTCGAGCACAAGACCAGTTCACCTATGCTGTCGGGCGGATTGTCCTTCTTGATCCTATCGCGAAATCCGCAGGCCCAGACAGGCTGACACAGATGAACTTCCGGCGTCTTGCGATCGCCAATCCGGAACTGGCGCCTTACGGACAGGCCGCAAGGCAGGTTATCACCACTCTTGGCCTTTTCGATGCCCTTCAGGACAGGATCGTCCTTGGGGAGAATATCGGTCAGACATACGCTTTCATCAGGACAGGGAATGCAGAACTCGGCTTCGTTGCCCTGTCACAGCTTGATCCGAAAGTGCGCGAGCAGACTGGGCTCGTGTGGATCCCGCCGCAAGAATCTTACAATCCGATACGGCAGGATGCGGTCCTTTTGCGCCGAGGCGAGCAGAATGCTGCCGCGCAGGACTTTATCCACTTCCTGAAAAGTGAGAAGGCAAAGGCTCTGATCCGCGGCCATGGGTATGAGACGGAATGAGCCTGCCTGACCTCGATGCGCTATGGTTGACGCTCCAGCTCGGAGTCGTGACGACGGTTCTGCTCCTCCTGATCGGCACACCTCTCGCCTGGTGGCTGGCCCGGACACGAACGCGGCTGAAGCCCGCGATCGAGGCTGTGGTGGCGTTGCCTCTTGTCCTGCCGCCAACCGTACTCGGATTTTATCTCCTACTGGCGTTCAATCCGTCATCTCCGATCGGCAGTTTCTGGATCACGCTGACAGGAGACACACTGATCTTTTCTTTCGCGGGGCTTGTCATCGCCTCGGTTCTTTATTCTCTCCCTTTCACGGTCCAGCCGCTGCAGGCGGCGTTTGAGAACGTCGCGGGAGAAATGATGGAGGCGGCCGCCAGCCTGCGGGCCTCGCCTTTCGACGCCTTCTTCTCTGTCGCGGTGCCTCTTTCCGTACGAGGATTTCTGACCGCAGCCGTGCTCAGCTTTGCCCACACACTCGGCGAGTTCGGTGTTGTCCTCATGGTCGGCGGCAATATCCCAGGAGAGACGAGAGTGCTCTCGATTGCCATTTATGAGCATGTCGAGACGCTTAATTATGATGAAGCGCACGCCTTGTCGCTGCTGCTGCTCCTTTTCTCTTTCTGCGTTCTTTTGTTCGTCTACGTCTTCAATCGCCGGTATCGCGTCCATGCCCATTGATCATCTGGAGATCGATATCGAGCATGGCTTCGGCGATTTCGAGCTGAGTATCGCTCAATCCATCCCGCTTGACGGGATCACGGCCATTTTCGGGCCGAGCGGTAGCGGCAAGACGACGCTTCTTCGATTGATCGCCGGGTTCCTTCGAGCAGATAGCGGCCGTATCGCGCTTGGCGCGGATATTCTCTGTGATACGGAGAATGGTGCTTTCGTTCCGGCCCATCGCCGTGGCATCGGATATATGTTTCAGGATGGCCGGCTTTTTCCGCATCTAACAGTCGAGAAAAATCTTCTCTACGCGGATCGGCGGAGCGACAGCACACAAACGGCTTTCTCCAAGGCTGATATCATCGACGCATTCGAGCTATCCGCCTTGTTACCTAGACGGCCCACCTCATTGTCTGGCGGAGAGCGCCAGCGTCTAGCGCTTGCCAGAACCTTGCTGAGCCGCCCCCGGCTGCTCCTGCTCGATGAACCTCTGTCAGCCCTCGATCGCGGGCGGCGTGCCGATATTCTCTCGCTGATCGGTGACCTGCCGGGCCGATACGGCATGCCTGTGCTTTATGTGAGCCATGATGTGGGAGAGGTGATCCAGCTTGCCGCGAATACGATTCTTCTGTCAGTAGGCAGAGTGAAGGCGTCAGGTCCGACCGTGCCGGTGCTCAATGAGCATGGTATTGCGAAGGGAGATGGCGGCATCGAGCCGGGCGTTATTCTGACAGGAACCGTCACCAGCCATGATGAAGCCTATCACTTGATTCGGATAGCCATTGGTGACGATGTCATCTCCCTGCCGACAGCGAACGCGATGGCAACGGGCGCCGACATTCGTCTCAGAATAGAAGCCCGCAATGTTGCGATCTCACGGCACAAGCCGGAGCAGATCAGCATCAGGAATATCCTGCCGGCCATTTTCAAAGGTGCAACGGTTGAAGACAATCAGCCGCTTGCACTGATCGAAATGGAGATAGATGGCCAATGCCTGCGGGCGCAGGTGACGCGTGAAGCGTTAGATGAGCTAGCCCTCACGGCAGGTGAGCGGGTCTTTGCCCTCGTCAAGACGGCGAGCCTTGAGGTCTGATGTTTCCGGTCAGGCGGACTGCTTGCGGAAACGCTCCATGACACCCAAAAGCTTGTCTCTGACGATCGGTTTGGGAAGATAATCATCCATCCCGCTGTCAAGGCATCGCCGGCGGTCTTCGGGCATGGTGTGCGCCGTGATCCCGATCACCGGTACATGCTCTTCGATGCCGTTTTGCTCTTCAATCGACCGTATACGCTTTGTTGCCTCCAGGCCATCAATGCCGGGCATCTGTACATCCATCAGGACGATGTCCGGTTTCATTTCTGAGAAGGCAGAGACGGCTTCTTCGCCACCTTCCGTCATAGTGATCTCATAGCCGCCATTCTCCAGCATGGCTGTGATAACCATCCTGTTGACCGCATTGTCCTCAGCAACGAGTACGCGCATGACCGGGCGGTCCATTTCCTCAGAGCCGGGCTGGTTATCCGGATTGTCAGTCTGCGTTACCGGCTGCACCTTTCCAAGCGCTTTGACGAGAGCATGCCAGAGAGATTGGGCGCGGGCCGGTTTGACGAGATGAGTGACAAAACCTGCCTGATCAAGATCAGGCGCATCAACGACACTGCCGACGGACGTCAGAAGTGTCAGGGGGATGTCCCGATACTGCTTCTGGGCTTTCAATTCCTTGGCCAGCGTCATACCGTCCATATACGGCATTTGATAGTCAAGGATCGCTGCATCTACCTTGCGCCCCTCTTCGAATTCTCGTGAGAGCGCGCTAATCGCGTCAGATGCACCAGCGGCGGAGATCACTTCGCAGCCCCATGCGGATAATTGCTCCTGAAGGATTGTACGGTTCACCGGCTGGTCATCGACAATCAGTATACGGTAACCGTCAAGCCCGTCGTCAATGTTGCTCGGGCAGAGCTCTTCAGCAACACCCAGCGGGAGCCGCAGTCTGACGGTAAAAGAAGAGCCAGCACCGAGTGTACTGCTGACCGAAATCGTGCCCCCCATTAGCTCGACCATGCGCCGGGTGATCGAGAGGCCAAGCCCGGTCCCCTGATGAACCCGCGTCGAGGAGCCATCGACCTGCTCAAAGGTCTGGAAGATCGTCTCGAGCTTGTCGTCGGGAATGCCGCATCCAGTATCCGTGACAGTGATCGAGATGTCGGCTTCATCACCAATCTGACCTCCGGACACATCAAGCAGGATGTGACCTTCCTCCGTAAACTTCACGGCATTGCCAAGAAGGTTGGTCATGATCTGACGCAGGCGGCCCGCATCGCCAAGCAGCCAGCGCGGCGTATCAGGACGGAAACGGGTCATGAGTTCAAGACCCTTCCTGTCGACCTCTGCAGCCAGAATAGCGGCAACTTCATCCGTGCAAGACTGAAGATCCAGATTATTCTGCTGGATACGCATTTTGCCGGCTTCGATTTTAGAGAAATCGAGGATGTCATTGATGACGGTTAGAAGAGAATTACCAGACGAGATGATGACGTCCAAAGTCTCGATCTGAGATGGAGTAAGGGAGGAACGTCGCAGCACATCTGCCATACCCAATACCCCGTTAAGGGGGGTACGGATTTCATGGCTCATATTAGCAAGAAATTCCGACTTTGCGCGGCTCGCGGCGTCCGCGTTGTTCTTCTCCTGTCGCAGGGTCAGGGCAATCGTCTCAAGCTCACGTGTGCGATTATGAACGAGTGTCCGGTCCGTTTCGATAACGACAAAGCCGCCAGAGGGACGGGGGTAGGCATGGCATCTGAGAATGCGGCTGCCAAAAACGCGGCGCGTAAACTCGAACTCCTGACTGCCGGAGAATTTGACAGCAAGTGTGTCGGCGGTTTCTTCATCCGTCAGCTGAAGAGAGCTCTCCATTGCCTGAAGGAACGGGCCAAGGGGGGCGCCCTTTTCGGTCAGCGTCTCTGCTCCCGGCGTGTCATACCAGTTTTGTGATGTCACGCCGACAAATTCGAGCCGGTCATTGATGATGAAGGCAGACTGATCAAGGTGGCCTGAGACTTCCTCAAGAATGGTTGGTCCCAAGGGTTTCAGACGGTTTTCTGCATCCTGCGCCAGTTTCTCTGACACATGACGGGCCAGGCCGATCAGTCCGGCGCTGCGATTGTGGACGATGCAGGCCGGGATGGCCGATGTGAATTCGGAGAAGTCACCTTTGTCTTCGAACCGCTTGCGAAACGCTTCACGAGGAAGCGATTCCATCGTCCGCCTGACAACGCCGCCAGCGATAAAAAGGCCATTTGTCGTGCAGCGCTCAAGGGCGAAATCCCCGGCTACCGACGCGAGGGCATCATAGTAAAAATCGAGCGTCTGCTGACAAAGCGAATCGGCGCCCGTCTTGCCGTACATGATGATCTCATGAGCAGCGAGTGTCGAGCTCGAAATGCCTTCGACTTCACATAAGGCATTGTAGATGCGAACCAGTCCATCGAATGTCAGAACGGTTTCTCTACTGATGAAGCCGTACCTCTTTCGCAGGCTGGTGAGGAGATCGGCGCCCTTGCCCGTAAAGGCAAATGTCGCATGACCTGCTTCGGAGTCGACGATTGTAAGCTGGCCTTCGTTTGCATTCAAAGATGCGCAGCCCAGTCCCTTACAGGAATTCAGAACGCCATAACGACCGTGCTCTGTGTCAAACTGGCCTGATAGGCGAGGTCCTGAAAATTGAAGAATGTCGGCGGGATCAAGCCATGGGATAGAAGAGGCGATAGCGCTAACATCATTGAGAAGTATAACGCGCTTAAAGCCGAATTTCTCCTTGAGCAGATTTATGTCTGCATGGAGATGATTGTGCATGGACCTGACAATATCGCCGGTGATCGGACCAGCGATAGCAATTCCAAGTGTCTTCGGTGTGGGGGCGTCGTAATGCTCAAGATATGTATCGAGCATATCATCTAGGCGTGAATGCGACTGTGCTTCATATTCACGATTGAACATGAAGGCAGGCCGGTCTTCGCCCGTCCAGCGCATTACAGCAAGCTGGCACGTGTCACGGCTGATATCTACGAGTATGGCCTTTTCGCTCACGCCATCCACCCCTGTTATAGTTATGGGCAGAGTTTACCTTGTTAGGCTCAAAAGGAATTTGTCTGAATGATGATAATTCGACAGGAGCTGTTAATATGTAAGTAAACGGAGTAAAAATTTTATTTCGGCACGCTAATGCTGTGAGAATTTCTACTCAGTATCTTCGGTCGATGATAATTTTCTGGGGTGGAAATTATCTAGTTGTATTAGGTGGTTGTCAGCCGACCTTTATTCGAAGAGGCAAGTTCAGAGGTCCGTCGATTTTATTGCTGCTCTCATGGTGCTCAACGAACGAGCTCGCGTCATTTTTTCGTTTCAGCCTGTCGTGTTTCTATTTCAGTAAAGTCGGGGCGGACGCTTCGGCGGTTCCGTTCGGTGCTGAGGCTGCAATGGGCAGGAGGATCGCAAACGTTGTTCCCTTGTCGCCCGTGCCAGCAAGATAAAGGGCACCACCCCAACGCTCCGCCAAACCTTTAGAGACGGGGAGGCCGAGGCCGGTCCCCTTGCCGCCTGTTTTCGTCGTGACAAGAGGATCGAATATTGACCCTCGGACATTGTTCGGGATCCCAGGACCATGATCAGTCACGGTCAACAGGACGTATTCCCCTGCGGCAACACCGCGATGCTGTGCGTCAGTTGGAGAAAGACGGGTTTTGCTCATCCTGATTTCGATTTTGACAGATGGGCCACCAGCTTCGGCCGCATTACGGACCAGATTCAGGAGGACCTGTAGCAGTCCCGTTTCATCGGCGATGACATTTACGTTGCTCAGTTCGGGATCTATCCGCCATTCAAGCGCCGGTGCAGTTGAACGCAGGATAATCCGTGCAGACTCTAGAGCAGCTGAGAGGGAAATCGCTTCTGCCTGTGTTGGTGTTTCCCTGACATATTGGAGGGCGCGTCTGGTTACATCTGTCGCGCGATTGACGGCGGCGAGAACACGATCTGCATAAAGAGCAGCAGCGGCAGCATTACCCTTGGATGCGGCAGAGTGTGCAAGTGCGCCGAAATTGAGTGCAGGTTGGAGAAGGTTTCCAAGCTCGTGCGCCATCCCACCAGCAAAATAATTTAGGGCCTCCAGTTTTTGTGCTTCCTGAAGGGCTTCCTCGAGTTGCTCGCGCGTTTGTTCGGCTAATTCGCGCTCAGTAATGTCCTGGACAATACTGAAAAATCTGACGACTTGTCCGTCATCGTCTTTTTCAGGAAAGACTTCGATCCAGAATTGACGGACAGGTTCACCTTTCTTTCCTTTGGCTGGAATCTTAGCGCTATAGGATTGTCCATCTTTCATGGCCTGCTCACGCCGAGCGTAAGTCAGTGTGCGTTCGGCAGGGGACAAAAATCTCTCTAAAAGCTCAGCGTGAGATTTAGGGCGGTCTTCATCTGTGCTCAGACCAGCAATCTCCCACAGCATCTCTGAGGCGTAGAATGATCCATCTCGAAGGTCATCGACGAAATGACCAAGACGCGCAAATTCTTGAGCTTTGGCAAAGAATTGCCGTTCATCTCTCAGCGAGGCTTCCAGTTGGCGTTGTTCAGTTACGTCCGCAATAACGCCAAAGATCCTGACGATTTTGCCGCTGGAATTTTTATCGGGGTGAAGGGCAACAGCAAAAGTGCCGCGTTCGCCTGTATCGACTCTAGCCAGATCGATCTCGTAGGAAATGTCAGTGCCCGCTTCAATCAGCTGCTTCTGCCTTTCTTCAGTGATAAGGCGTTGCTGGGCATTCATAAAGGTGCTGGCAAACTCTTCGTAGCTCCGGGGGCGTGAGCCTCCGGTGAAGCCAAGCATTTGCCAGACAGTTTCGGACGCGATGATTTCCTGAGTCTTGAGATCTTGCGTAAAGTGACCAACTCTGGCGAGGCGTTGAGCTCTCTCAAATGCGGCCTGTTCATTCTGCAGTTCTCGTTCCAGGCGCCGTTGTTCAGTCACGTCGGCAACCACGCTGAAGAATTCCGTGACATTGCCGTCACTGTCTTTTTGCGGATAATTCTCTATAAAGAAGGTGAGAGGTTTCCCATTATCACGACGCGTAGTGTTGAGCTCAAACTTATACGGCTCGCCAATTCTGATGGCCTCTGCGCGACGTTTTAGGCTGATCTCCACCTCTTCGGGGGGGAGAATAGCCTTGGCAACTTCCTCATAAGGTAGATCTTCTCGGATAGGGGGCATTCCGAGTAATTCCCAAAGAACATCAGAAGCTTTGAATGCTCCGTTGGAAATGTTGTCTACTGCGTGCCCAATCTTCCCTAGCCGCTGTGCTCGTTCAAACCGTCGGCGCTCAAGTTCCAGTTGTCGTTCCAGCTCTCTTTCTTCGGTGACATCTCTGATGGTCCCAAAGACCTGCTTGAGCACGCCTTCAGAATCCGTCTCCGGATTAACAAAGACGGCTAGAACACGTTTCTCGCCAGTGTCGGCTCGCGAGATTGGTATGTCTGTATGATAGGGGGCAGGCTCTTTGAGGAATGAGCGTAATCTTCCGGCGCTTTCTTCTGCATCTTCCGTGCTGACTAATAGGTCAGACATTTCACCATATGTCTGCGGAGGATTATCAGGATCCACCCCTACAAGTTCGAGGAGAACTGGTGACACGGTGACGTTGAGGCTTTTGGGATCAAGAATAAAATGTCCAAGCTTTGCCAGCTCTTGAGCCTGAAGATGCAGATTGCGCTCTTCTTCCAGGCCCTGACGAAGTTTCCGTGATTCAGTGACGTCCACAACGATACTGAAATAACCGATGACGTCGCCATAATTATCCTGTTCCGGGTATGACGAGATTTCGAAAAAGGCTGGCTCATCCGTACGATAGCGTTTTGTCTCGAAGATGAAGCGCGGTGGGACGATACCTTGATTGAACCCGGACCTGAGTTTTTCGATTTTGTCCTTGTGAAGAGAGATGATCCGCTCATCCAACTCACTGCCATAAACGATGTTCTCATGAATGGGAGGGCGACCGATAAGTTCGAAGAAACTTTCCGATGCGTGCCAGTGACCGGCCTTGATGTTATCGTGAATGTGTCCGACACGAGCAATGTGCTGGGCGCGAGAGAAGACTTCACGTTCATGTCGTAGCTTGTACTCAAGCTGTTTGAGCTCGGGAACTTCGATCGTGATGCCGAAAGCGCCGACCGGATTTCCATCCGGATCAACCTCAACCTGTACGTCAGAAATGAGGGTATGCGTATCATAAGAGCCGTCAGCACGCCCATGCTCATGGCGGTAAGCGCCGGCATTCTGTTTGGATTTCTCTCTTCGCTCCAGGCTTTCTGAAAGCTGTTCCTCTGTCAGAACTTTCTTGGCCAGCTCTTCATACGGACACGGTTTATCCGGTTTTGGGAAACCCGTTAAATCATACCATCGGTCTGTGGCATGATAGATACCGGTTCTATAGTCATCATAGAAAAAGCCCAGTCGACCGAGTTTGTCAGCCTGCCAGAGATAGGCGGCGGCGCGGTCAAGAAGGCTGGGCTCTGCGGGCGGGGGCGGATCATTGTCGATGTTTGATCGTGCTGGCAGATCGATGCCCTTGGCGAGCAGCCAATCCTGACCCTGATAGGTGATCCTCTCAAGGAGGAACCGCCGTGTGATGCCGTCAACTTCTGAGGTAAGGTTATAGGTACTTGTGCCCGGATGGGCGCTTCCCTTGCTGACCAGCAGGCGAGCGGCCTCATTGTCCCGGCCGAAAGTGCGCGCGAAGGCCTCGTTCGTCAGGGACGCTGAACGGTTATCGAGACGGCATGCCAGTGCTGGTACATCTGAACCATGTACCAGACTGCCCAGAAGCCCGTCATCCAGGACCGGTTTCACTCGCGCGCTCCTCTGCCTAGGCGGGGCAGCGTAGTGGCCCGCGGTTGTGCTCACAATGTAGTCGCATGAAATGCTTGAAAAAGTAGCAAATTATTGCTTGCATATAGCAACTACTTCTGGTACACACGCCGTCCATTTTGGGGAGAAACAGAATGCAAGCTCTCAAAACAGTTGCTGGAAGCCATTACCCGACGATGATCCGCCGGACAGATCAGACGGTGGCGCCAACCGTTCATCGCCCTTCCTGGTCACCTGCATCAGAAAATGACAATCAGTTGCCTGCGCAGGATAACTGGCTGCAGCTGGGAAATATGCGTATCCGCGTGAAGCGCTCAATGGATGATCTGGGCTTGCGCCTTTCGCCACGCGAACGGCAGATTCTGTTGCTGACGGCTCAGGGCGAGGGCGTGAAGTCAATCGCCCGAATGCTCGATATCTCTGTCCACACAGTCGATACGTTTCGGCGCCGGATTTACCAGAAGCTCGGTGTTTCGAATGCCGCAAGTGCTGCGGCGATCACTTTGGCGCTTTGCCTCGATGCAGAGGTCGAAATCGAAGAATGTGATTAAACACAACGTCTTGTCAGAATATTTCAATGCTCTGGACAAAAAGAGCAGCTTGAGGCATCACTTGCTGGCAACAGCAAAAAAGAGCGCAGATGACCAGCGAGGCGCCGGACCGCAAACTGATGGGCCTTGCTTCGATTTATGAGCAGGTGGCTCGGGCAATCTACCGTGAGCGCGGACCTTTCGTCCTGCAGCCCGCCCAATGGCCCGTGTTGCGATATCTCGATCTTGCTGGGGAAACGGCCCGGACGGCTTCCGGGATCGCTTCTTTTTTGGGCGTAGAGCTCTCGACGGCAACGAGGGCTGCTGCCGCGCTCGAGCGCAGAGGATTTGTCAGTTCTAGACGCAACCCGGATGACCGCCGGGTCGTTTTCTATGAGCTGACGGATGAGGGAAAAACGAAACTGTCAGAAGACCCGCTGCAGGAGCTGGCGCTGGCATTGGGGCAAGTCAGTCAGGAAGACAGGTCAGCCTTTTCGCGCGTCGTGGCGCATCTGGCAGATCACCTGGCGCAGTCGAAGGAATAGGGCTATCCGGATGCTGAACATATTGGTTATTGATGACGATCCGCATGTCCGGGAAGGGCTGGTTGCCGTCCTGGAGATGGAAGGTCATCAGGTCACTGAGGTTGATAATGCCTCAGAGGGGCGGAAAGCTCTTTCAGACGATGGGCAGAATTTCGATGTCGTCCTGCTCGATCTGTGGCTGCCGGAAGATCACGGCCTGAATGTGCTCAGAGATATACGCGATCAGGGATCGGACATTCCTGTTGTCGTGATGTCAGGTGGCGGTCCCGGCCGTACGCTGGAGCAGGCGATCGCGATGGCGGATGCCTGGGGCGCAAGTGAAGTCCTGATCAAGCCGTTCCGCAACGAAGACGTCGTCTCCGCGATCAGTAAAGCAGTACCAACCGACGCGGAGTAATTCTCCGCGCCGGCTTTGTCTTGTTATCGCGTCGCGACGGGGATCTCGCCCGAATAGTCGTAGAAACCCCGGCCAGTCTTACGGCCTAACCATCCGGCCTCGACATATTTCACCAGCAGCGGGCAGGGGCGGTATTTTGAATCGGCCAGCCCGTCATAAAGCACCTGCATGATGGCTAGGCAGGTATCGAGCCCAATGAAATCGGCGAGCTGCAACGGCCCCATCGGATGGTTCGCGCCCAGCCTCATGCCAGTGTCGATCGCCTCGACCGTGCCGACACCTTCATAGAGCGTGTAGATCGCTTCGTTGATCATCGGCATGAGGATGCGGTTGACGATGAAGCCCGGGAAATCTTCCGACAGCGCCATCGTCTTGCCAAGCTTATCGATCAGGTCACGGCAGATCTCAAAGGTCTCATTGCTGGTTGCAATACCGCGGATCACTTCGACGAGTTTCATCAGCGGCACCGGGTTCATGAAATGAAGCCCGACAAATTTCTCCGGCCGATCCGTGACGGCGGCGAGCGCAGTGATCGAGATCGACGAGGTATTGGTTGCGATGATCCCTTCAGGCTTCAGCAGTGCAGAAAGCCGCCGGAAGATGTCTTTCTTGATTTCGATATTTTCGGTTGCCGCTTCGATGACGAGATCGCAGTCGCTTAAGTCTTCGAATTTTGGAGCCGCCCCGATACGCGCCATGGCCGCGTTCTTTTCGTCATCGGTGATGACGTCCTTTGAGACCTGCCGGCCCATATTGGTTTCGATCCCGGCAATCCCTTGCTGGATATTGTTCTCATCGATGTCGTGAATGACGATGTCGTGGCCGGCGAGGGCGAATACATGGGCGATACCGGCGCCCATCTGTCCGGCGCCAACGACGCCGATCTTGGTAACATTAGTCACGGGCACAATCCTCTGCCTTAGGGTGAGACGTGTTTGTGACTGTTTATGCCCGTCTTTTTGCGGTGCAGCAACGGCGATGGGCTGACCTCGCTATCCGGCTCCGCTATGGAGGCTGAACGCATAGTCAGGGGCGGCATTTGTCACAGGGCGATATCGAGAAGGAGGGCGTGGTCGAGAGCACGCTTGGCCAGCGGATAGCGGTCCTGCTCGCCTCGATCATGGGCTCGTCCATGGCGTTCGTGAACGGCACCGCCGTCACCCTTGCCCTCGATCCGATTCAAGCCGGCCTCAATGCAAGCCTTGGCGAAATGCTGTGGGTCGCCTCGATCTACATGCTGTTCATCTCTGCGCTCATGCTGATCGGCGGCGCCATCGGAGATTTTTACGGACGGCGGGCGACCTTTATCGCCGGGGTGATCCTCTTCACCATCGCGTCGATCGGATGCGCGGCCGCCCCGACAGCTGAAGTGCTGATTTTCGCGCGGGCGATCCAAGGCATGGGGGCAGCGCTTCTCACGCCGATGTCGCTGACCCTGCTATCCGATTATTTCCCCCGCAAGAGCCGGGGGATGGCCATCGGGATATGGTCCGTGGCGTCCGCCATTATGACCGCGATCGGCCCGCCGGTCGGCGGCTGGCTGGTTGAATTTGCCAGTTGGCGGATGATCTTCATCCTGCCTTTGCCCTTCGGCATTCTCTCCATGCTGATTGCGTGGTGGTTTGTGCCCAAACGGCCGCCTGCACGGATCCCCGACCGGATCGACTGGGCCGGGGCGCTCTTGGCGATTATCGGTTTTGCCGGGATCGCCTATGGCTTCATCACGCTGTCGGAGCCGCATTCGGCGCATAAATCGCTTGAATGGGGCGTGCCGATCGGGATTGGCCTTGTCGCACTTCTTCTGCTCGTCATCGTCGAGCGGGAAGTGAAAAGCCCGATGATGCCGCCTGAGCTCTTTGGCATTAGCACCTTCAACGCGATCAACGTCATCACTTTCCTGCTTTACGGCGCGATGGGCGGGATCTTCGTTTTCTATCCCATCTTCCTGACCGACGCTTTTGGCTTCCGGATGAATGAGATCGGGGTCGCCTTCCTCGGCTTTGCCTTGCCCATGGTCATTTTCACGCCGCTCTCGGCAAAGCTGGCGCGGCGCTATGGCGTGCGGATGATGCTCGCGACGGGCTCGCTCGTCGGGGTTGCGGCCTTTGCGTCCATGGGGCTTGCGCCCTGGTCGGGGACGCTGGCGGGGGTCTTCGGTTCGATCACGATCTTTGGCGCAGGCATCGCGCTGGTCGTGCCGGGCATGAACACGGCGCTCTTTAATGCGACGCCGGAGCATTCTCACGGGGTTGCCTCAGGCATCAATAATGCTGCTGCACGTGCTGCAACCCTCTTTGCGATTGCAGGCTATGGCGCGGTCGCGGGCTGGGCCTTTTATAAGGTGGCAGAGAAAAATCCGGTCGTCTCCGCGGTCGGTTATGGCGCAGGCGATGAGCTTGTCGGCCTCAATGCCGCTAATTACCGCGAGGCGATGATCTACAGTTTCGAGATGCTGGCATGGGTCTCCATCGCGCTCTGCTTCCTCGCCTTTATCGTCGCGATGTTCTTCATCGATCCATCGATTGAGAAATCTCATCCGCATGGTCATGAGGGTGAAGAAGAAGCGCAGTCGACCGGTATCCGCCGTATCTTTGGGGCGTCCCTTGGCGACCGGACGGATGTCGACGAAGACGACGACTAGGCGCCGAGTGCAATCACCAGAAAGCCTGTGACCGTCAGCATACCGATCAGCGTGCCGACCGCGACGATGGCGGCGACCTGCTTCTCATAAAAGCCGTAAGAGCTGGCAAGGACCACAGAGGAGACCGCAGGCGGTACGACCGTGAAAAGCGCGGCGGCACTCGTCAGGGCAATGTCAGATGTTAGCACCCAAGTGATCCCGGCGGTGATCGCGGGGAAGATAATGAGCTTCAGCGGCAACAGGCCGATCAGCAGCTTCGTCGGCAGGGCGGTTTGCTCTCGCGGCAGGATGACAAGATACAATCCGAGCACGAACAGGCCGAGCGGAGAAGCGATCTTGGAGAAAAGATCGAGCGGCGCGGCAACCATTTCCGGCAGTTGAATGCCGAGCATCATGAGAAGAAAGCCGAGCGCCATGCCGACCACGACCGGATTGCGGATGGCGCGGGTGGCGGCATTCACGGCATTTTTCACAGGCGACTGGTCAGGATGATCCTTATCCGGCCAAGTCATCAGCGCGGTCGCGATGGCGAAGGTCATTGTCCCCTCAAACACCATCAGGATCAGGAAGGGCGGTCCCCAGCCGGGCACGCCAAGCGCAATTGGCAGGCCGAGAAAAATCGCATTGCCGCAGATCGCCGCGAAAAGGGCGGCGCCCGTCTCTTGAATGCTCGCCCCGCAAAAACGCCGTATCCAGAAGAAACCGAGCCCCACGGTCGCGGTGAGCCCGGCCAGATATCCGGCAATCATGCCCAGATAGGCAGGCTCCGGCGGGGGCGCATCGACGACGAAATTGAAAACGGCGACCGGCATCGCCACGAGGAAGACAAAGCGCGACAGCACGCGCGCCTCGGTCTGGCCGAAAAGCTTCAGCCAGGCAGCGATGACGCCGATCAGGGTGGCTCCGGCAAGCGGCGCAAGGAGCGATCCGACAGAAGGCATGTCCGACGCCCTGCCGGGCGCCGGCTCATGCGGCAAGACCCAAATGTTGGGAGAGTGGGGAAGAGTAGTCGGGCGAGGGGCCTTTATTCGGGGGCTGGGGGGCGAGTTGATCCGAACTCAAGGGTCGTCCCCTCGACCGACGCCTACTGATATGGCGGCGGAATTTGTCAGGCTGAGGGAGAGAATATGACCTTTTGACGGCATGCTTTGTGAAGCGTTAACAGCCTTGCCTCAGCCGAGAATCTCAAGCTCGCAATCCCGTATCAATAGGGTGGTCTGATCATCCGGCGATGGGGCGGGCAGCGCCGTTTCCAGCTTGCTCTCGCAATCCTCAATGTCGACGCTGAGCACAGATGCGCCAGCTCGCTTTCCGACGGTCAGCCGCCAGATCACGCCTTCAGGTTCGAGATAGCGGATGCCCTCATGGACGATGCGGCCATCGACTGTGATGGTCATTTCCCGACCGGCATAATTCCCGACGATATCGATCGTTTGCGGGTTGGGTGGACGCTCAAAGCTTGGCGATGGGTCAAGCGGATGAGGCTCGGGCACGCAGCATGGGCGTGCGCAACCGATCACGAGGAGGAGGAGAGCTAGCGGCAGGAATTTTGTCATCGGGTGAGATAAGCCCAATCTGCGGCCATCTGCCAAGCCTCTGAAGAATGGACAAAAGTGCGCCTTTCGGCATACCGTTTGTCCGATGTCGATGACACAAAGCCCATCGCGAGGCCGTCAGGCCCTCCCCGTCAACTTTGAGCGGGTCGAGCTCGATGCCATTCTCAATGTCTACGGGTTCTTCGTCGCCGCAGGCGAGTGGAAGGATTACGCGATTGACGGGCTGACGGACCGGGCCGTCTTTTCGATCTTCCGGCGCACGGCGGAGGCGCCGCTTTATCGCGTCGAGAAGATCCCCAAATTGCGCAACAAGCAGGGCATGTATCAGGTCATTGCCATGACCGGGCAGGTCCTCAAGCGGGGTAGCGAGCTGCGGCAGGTGCTCTCCGTCTTTGATCGCCAGAAACTCAAGCTCATCAAATGAAAAAGCCCGCGCCGAAGCGCGGGCTTTCATCTTGTCAGTTTCGTGTGCCGCTTAGTCGCGGGCGAGACCCAGAATGTTCAGGATGTGGATGAACAGGGTCACGAATGAGCCGTAGAGTGCAAAGGCGCCAAAGATCGACGCGCGTTGGTTATGGCTCGAGGCGCCTTCCGAATAGAGGCTCTTGATCATCTGCGTTTGGAACGCGGTTACAGCAGAGATGAAGACCACCACGCCGCATGAGATCAGGAAGCTGAACATGCTTGAGGCAAGGAAGATGTTGACCACAAGAGCCACAAGCAAGCCGATGCCGATCATGAAAAGGAAGCGGCCCCAGCCCGACAGGTCTTTCTTGGTCGTATAACCAAAAAGGCTCATCGCGGCGAAAACCGAGGTCGCTATGAAGAACGCTTTGATGACATCAAGGCCAAGTCCGGCATTGGTATAAAGCCCGACAACCGGCCCGATGAGCAGGCCCCAAAGGGCGACATATCCCCAATACGCAGCATGGGCGAGGCCGGCACTACCGCTGAAAATCAGGCGAGGCGCTAGGAAGCCCAGCGCGATGATGCCGATGAACGGGATCATGCGCAGATTGAGGGCAAACCGCAGTGCGGCTTCGTTTGTCATGAAAAACAGGCCGACCAGCGCGGTCGCGGCGATGCCCATCGCCATGTAGTTGTAGACGCCGAGCATGTATTTACGCAGGCCTTCGTCATAGGTCGCGCCGCTCAGCGTGCCACTCTCGGCGCGATAAAGGCGATCAGTCTCGTTCATGTCTTTCTCCATTCCCGACTGTCAGAGTCGAAATTCAGGGCAGAATGTAGCTATTCCGGGGGGTTTTTCAATGAAATCACGCGGTGAGTCTGTCCGATTTTCCCTTAAGAAAAGCATAGCAGATGGCCGATAGTAGCGTCATGAAGGCACATATGGACGCTAGGGTAACACTTCTGGTCATGGGGCTGTCCGCCATGGCGACGACTGCGGCTGCCGCGGAAGATGCTGACATCATTGTCGTGACGGCTGAACGGGCCGCGCGCCCATTGGTAGCGAGCCCTGTGGCCGTCACGCCGGTCGACTTGAGGGATGCGGCAGCACGGCTGACTAAACATCCTGCGAGCCTCATCAATCGGGTGCCCGGCGCGTTCATTCAGGCGGGCTCGGGACAGGAGCATCTGACCGCGATCCGCTCACCTGTCCTGACGGGCGGGGCGGGTGCGGGCTCATTTCTATATCTTCAGGACGGGGTGCCGCTGCGGTCGGCGGGCTTTGCCAATGTGAATGGCCTGTTCGATGCGATGACGCCTTTTGCAGACCGGCTAGAGGTCGTGCGCGGGCCGGGGGACGTCACCTATGGCGCCAATGCTGTCCATGGCGCGGTCAATGTGATCTCGCCGTCGCCGCTGGGGGAGGATTTCCGGCGGCTGCGGCTCGGGGCGGGTGCGTTCGAGCGATATTCTGGAACAGCGGAATGGCGCGGGGGTAATTTCTACACGGCGCTTCATGGCTATTTGGATGGCGGCTATCGGGACGATAGCGGTGTGGACCAGCTCAAGGGCCAGCTCGCGCATGGCTGGCAGGGGGAAGGCGTGTCGATCACGAGCCGTGCCTCCTTTCATCATCTCGAACAGGAAACCGCCGGTTTCGTGCAGGGGGAAGATGCGTACCGGGATGATGCCTTGCGCCGCAGCAATCCAAACCCCGAAGCGTTCCGCGATCTCGACCATCTGGTGTTGTCAAGCGAGGCGGTCCTGACACGGACGCAAGGTGTCCTGACGCTCACTCCTTACGCCATTGTCAGTGACATGACCTTCCGGCTCCATTTCCTCCCTTCTCAGGCGATTGAAGAGAACAGCCATGTCGCCACGGGGCTTCTCTCCTCCTGGCGGCAGGAGTTGGGTGCGCGAACGGAACTCCTCGCCGGGCTTGATCTTGAATGGGCGAAGGGAGAGCTCTTTGAGGAGCAGGCGATTCCGGATGTCTTCTCCTATACGCAAGGCGTGCATTATGATTACGAGGTGGGAAGTCTATCGGCGGCACCTTTCCTGCGGATCAGACATCAGGCAACGGAGCGTCTGTCGCTGCAGGCAGGCGCGCGGCTCAATCATACGCGTTATGAGTATGACAACCGGATCGCGCCGGGGACGATTGGCCGGTTCCTGAGGCCCGCGGACCGGGAAGACGACTTCACCGTTCTGACCAGGCGTGTGGGCGGTATCTATGATCTGGGAAGTGGGGTCAGTCTGATCGCCAGCCTCTCGCGCGGCGCCCGGCCACCCCAGACAATCGATCTCTACCGCCTGCAGATCAACCAGAGTGTTGACGGGATCGAGCCGGAAACGCTCGATATGGCCGAGGCCGGGATCCGCTATTTCTCGGACAGTCTGACGGCGGAAATCATCGGGTTCAGGGGACAAAAGGCGCATTTTCTGTTTCGCGATGCGGACGGCTTCACCGTCGATGACGGCAAGACCGATCATGCAGGCGTCGAGTTCCTTCTCGACTTGCAGGTCAATGATGTGCTGGGTCTCAGGCTGGCCGGGACAGTTGCTGATCACCGCTATGGGTTCTCGCGTCGTGTCGCGCAGTCAAGCGAGGTCATCCGTGCAGGAACGGAAGTGGATACCGCGCCGGGGACGCTTCTGAATGCCGCTCTTCGCTGGCGCCCGGCGGATGCCTTGCGCCTCTCCGCCCGGCTGACACATGTCGGTGCTTACAAAATGGATGCAGCGGGCACGGCCCGTTATCCCGGTCACGAGATCGTCGATCTTGATGCGGAATGGCAGCTGACGGACAGGCTCGTTCTGTCAGGCGAAATCTCGAACCTGTTCGATACGCGCTATGCCACGCGGGCTGACTACGCGTTCGGGGCGGAGCGCTATTTTCCGGGGGAGGAACGGGCGGCGCGGGCCGCCCTCACCATCAGCTGGTAGTCGGACGCCCGATCGAGCTGTACTCGAAGCCGTCACGCTCCATCTGCGCGGGGTCATAGACATTGCGCAGGTCGACGATCTTGGGCGCGCTGAGGAGCGACTTCACGCGATCAAGGTCGAGCGCGCGATAATTGGTCCATTCGGTCAGGATGACGGCGATATCCGCGCCTTCCATCGCCTGATAGGGGCCATCGCAATAGACCAGCGCGTCGGGCAGCAGCTTTTTGGCTTCTTCCATTCCCTCGGGGTCATGCGCGCGGACGGTGGCGCCTGCATCGATCAGCGCTGGGACGAGATCAAGGCTCGGGCTGTCGCGCATGTCATCCGTATTCGGTTTGAAGGTCAGGCCCAAGACGGCAATCGTCTTGCCTGAGAGGTCGCCGCCCGCCATCGCGCGGACGCGGTTGATCATCGCCTTCTTGCGGTCGGCATTGATCTCAACGACCTGCTCGACAATGCGCACAGGGCTTTCGTGCTGCTGGGCAGTACGGACGAGTGCAAGCGTATCTTTCGGGAAGCAGGAGCCGCCATAGCCCGGCCCTGCATGCAGGAATTTCGAGCCGATCCGGCCATCAAGGCCAATGCCTTTGGCGACCTGCTGCACATTGGCGCCGACCTTTTCACACAGATCCGCCATCTCGTTGATGAAGGTGATCTTGGTGGCAAGGAAGGCGTTGGCGGCATATTTGATCAGCTCGGATGTCACCCGGTTGGTGAAGACGATCGGCGTCTCATTGATATAGAGCGGACGGTAGAGTTCCTTCATCGTCTCGCGGGCCTTGTCGTCCTGTGCACCGACAACGACGCGATCCGGGCGCTTGAAATCATCGATGGCCGCGCCTTCGCGCAGGAATTCAGGGTTCGATGCAACGGAGAAATGGACACCGGGTTTCAGGTCCGGGCGGACCTTCTGGATGATGGCTTCGACTTCTGCGCCGGTTCCGACGGGTACGGTCGATTTCGTGACAACGACGGTATAGGTTGTGATCGCCGCTGCAATCTCTTCTGCTGCCGCATAAACGTAGGACAGATCCGCATGGCCATCACCGCGACGCGACGGGGTGCCGACCGCAATGAAGACGGCGTCTGCACCGGGCACGGCCTTGGCAAGATCGGTGGTGAAAGCCAGCCGGCCAGCTTTCACATTCTTCTCAACCAGCGCATCAAGGCCCGGCTCATAGATCGGCATGATATTCTGCTCGAGCCGCTCGATCTTGGAGGCGTCCTTGTCGACGCAGACGACGTCATGGCCGAAATCCGAGAAACAGGCACCGGACACAAGACCGACATAGCCGGTACCGATCATCGCAACGCGCATGGAGAACTCCTTGGGGCAGGCTCAATTTTGCGCCCCTGATAGGCTGGGAGACCCGATTTGCCTAGAGGCAGGCGCGCGGGGGCTAGAAAAGGGTGCAGGCCCCTTCATCGGCGCGGCTGACCGCGGCCCGCAAGCCGCCAAAGAGCTCGCGGCCCACCCCGTCATGGCTGTTGGTGCCGCCCGCGACAGGAGGCCGCGACATCAGATCATCGACCTTGGCTTCGAGGGTGCCCGCCTCAGCATCGAGCCGGATGATGTCGCCATCCTGAATGCGGGCAATCGGGCCTTCATGCAGGGCTTCGGGGGTGACGTGGATGGCGGCCGGGGTCTTGCCTGATGCGCCCGACATGCGGCCATCGGTAACGAGTGCGACCTTGTGCCCGCGATCCTGCAGGAGGCCGAGTTGCGGGGAGAGCTTGTGTAGCTCCGGCATGCCATTGGCTGCCGGGCCCTGAAAGCGGACGACGGCGACGAAATCGCGGTCGAGGTCACCAGCCTTGAACCGTGCGAGGAACTCATCCTGATCGTGAAAGACAATGGCGGGGGCCTCGACGATGCGGTGCTCGGGTGCGACGGCGGAACTCTTGATGACGGACTTGCCGAGGTTCCCGGTCAGGAGCTTGAGCCCGCCCTGATGCTGGAACGGATTGGTGATGGGCCGGAGGATATCTTCATTAAGCGAACGGTCCGGCCCGTCGCGCCAGACCAGCTCGCCATCCTTCAGGAAGGGCTCTTTGCCATAATCGGCGAGGCCCTTGCCCATGGCGGTCATGCAATCATCCGACAGCAGACCTTCTTTGCGTAGCTCGGAGATGACAAAAGCCATGCCGCCCGCGGCGTGGAAATGGTTCACATCCGCTGCCCCGTTCGGATAAACGCGGGCAAGGAGGGGAGTGACATCCGACAGGTCGGAGAAATCTTCCCATGTCACGAGATATCCGGCGGCGCGGGCCATGGCGATGATGTGGAGCGTGTGGTTAGTCGACCCGCCTGTCGCATGAAGCCCGACAATCGCATTGGTGAATGTCGCAGCGGAGGTCATCTCCGCCATACCAAAATCTTCCATCCCAAGAACATGAGTGGCGGCAGCGCGGGTCAGGGCCTCGCGTAATGGCGTGTTCGGATTGACGAAGGCGGCGCCGGGCAGATGAAAGCCCATGACTTCCATCATCATCTGGTTCGAATTGGCGGTACCGTAAAAGGTGCAGGTGCCTTGGCTGTGATAGGAGGCCATCTCTCCTTCGAGGAGTTCCGCCCGACCAATCTTACCTTCCGCATAAAGACCGCGAATGCGAGCCTTCTCCTTGTTCGGCAGGCCGGAGGTCATGGGACCAGCGGGCACAAACAGGATCGGCAAATGTCCGAATGAGGCGGCGCCGATGAAAAGGCCGGGTACGATCTTGTCACAAACCCCAAGGCAGAGGGCGGCATCGAATGTGTCATGCGTCAAGGCAATAGCGGTCGCCATGGCGATGACATCCCGACTGAAGAGCGAGAGCTCCATGCCGTCCTGACCTTGCGTCACCCCATCACACATGGCGGGCGTGCCGCCGGCGACCTGCGCAACGGCACCGACCTTGCGGGCGGCATCCCTCAGGAGCTTCGGGACATCCTCATAAGGCGCGTGGGCAGAGAGCATGTCATTGTATGAGGTGACGATGCCGAGCGACTTGCCAGCCGTCCGGAGACGGAGCTTGTCTCCTGCTGGCGCGGCGGCATAGGCATGGGCAAGGTTGCCGCAAGAGAGGTGACCGTCCCGTTTGCCCCGTCGCCGCATCGCCTCGATCTTGTCGAGATAGTCAGCACGCGTCTCGCGGCTGCGCTCTTCGATACGGTCGATGACGGACTGGACGGCACTGTGGGTCGGCATCGGGGTCTCCTATGGCGCCCAGAAAATGCTGAGCGGTAAGTCAGGATCGTGGAGGAGGCGCCGGATCGGCAGATCGCCTTCTGGCGCGTCTGATCCGGCAAGCTCGAGGATATCCCGCTTGCCCTTGCCGGAGACCATGAGGAACAGATCACGGCACTGACGGATTGCAGGCAGCGAGAGGGTGAGGCGCGGGTAGGGCGCTTCGGGCGGGAGGGGATAGGGAGTGGTTTCGGCGAGGATCGTCGCCCCGGGCGCGCAGGCCGCTTCCATTCCGTCCCCATCGGGAAAGATCGACGCAAAATGCCCGTCTCCGCCCATACCGAGCAGGACGACATCAAAGGGCAGGTCGAATTTCTCAAGCGAAGACAGCGTGTCGAGCGGCAGGAAACGCGCCGAGGCGGCCGCATCTTTCAGGAGATGTTCGCGCAGCATGTTGGCATTGCTCACCCCTGCTTCGGGTGGTGCCATGCGTTCATCGGACAGGGTGACAGTCACCTTGTTCCAATCGATCCGGACATCCTGTGACAAAAGCTCAAAAGCGGGTTTCGGTGTGCCGCCGCCAGAGGCCACGAAACTTGCCATGCCGCGCGCCTCAATAGCAGCACGGAGCTTTTCCGAAATGGCCTCTGCGACCGCGGCGGCGAGCGCGTCTTTCGTCTCGTATGCGGAGAGATCAGTCATACCAGCTATGCTCGTTCCGTTCGGTCAGCGTATGTTTCGCCGATGGCCCTGACGTTCCGGCCTTGTAGGATTTAGGCTTCATGTTCTGCTGGTCCCAGGCGGCGACTATGCCGTCGATCCAGCGCCATGCGGCCTCCTGCTCGTCCCGCTGAACGAATAGGGCTGGGTTGTTGTTCAGCGCATCAAGGATGAGCTGCTCATAGGCAATCCGGCGGCGCTGCTGGTCTTCGGGCAGGTGATCGGATAGCGACAGGTTGAGCCCAAGCTCTTGCAGGGACATGGCGCCCGATGTCAGGCCTGGCCGCTTGCTCATGATCTGCAGGCGGATTTCTTCCTGCGGCTGCAGGGTGATGATCAGCTCATTGGCGGATACCGCGCCGGAGAAGATCGAATGCGGGACCGGGCGGAAGGAAATGACGATCCGCGTCTTGCGCTCGCCCATGCGTTTGCCTGTCTGGATATAGAAGGGAACCCCCTTCCAGCGCCAGTTCCGCAGCTCCGCTGTGATCGCCACAAAGGATTCCGTGTTGCTCGATTTGCGGTCAGCATCGGTGAGGTAATCAGGAGCCTTGCCGCCTTTTTCGTCAAAGCCTTCGGAATATTGTCCTCGCACGGTTTTGGATTCGACATTCTCTGCCGTGATGGGGGCGAGCGTCTTGAGGACTTTCACCTTCTCATTGCGGACAGCCTCGGCATCGAGAGAGGCGGGCGGCTCCATCGCCACAAGGCAGAGGAGCTGCAGGAGGTGGTTCTGCACCATGTCGCGGATGGCGCCGTAATCGTCGTAATAATCGCCGCGGCCTTCAACGCCGACTGCCTCGGCAATGGTGATCTCTACACTGTCAATCGATGTAGCGCTCCACAGCGGCTCGAAAATCGTGTTCCCGAAGCGCAGGGCGATGAGGTTCTGCACGGTCTCCTTGCCGAGGTAATGGTCGATCCGGAATGTCCGGTTCTCGTCAAAGGCGTCCGCCAGCGCATCATTGATGGCGACGTTACTAGCAAAATCGTGGCCGATTGGCTTCTCGACGACAATGCGGTTTGGCGAATGTGACAGGCCGACCGCTTTGAGGTTCTGGGTCGTGGCCGCAAAGATGGCGGGGCTGGTCGACAGATAGAAGACCGCTTCCTGATCGCTGCCGCCGATCTCTTCTTTCAAGCGCTCAAAGTCGGAAAGCTCATTGGCGTTCACGGAGAGATAGGTGACGCGTTCAGCGAAGCTTGCGAATTTTTCTGCATCGAAATGCTCGCCCGTCCGCTCACGGACCCAGTCCTCCATTTGCGCACGGAAGTCTTCGCTCGTCCGTTCTGAGCGCGAGGCGCCGATGATGCGCTGACCGTCAGTAAGCAGTCCTTCGAGGTGAAGAAAGTAGAGCGACGGAAAGAGCATGCGCCGCGCCAGATCGCCGGTCGCGCCGAAAAGCACAAAAGTCGGGGCAGAAGAAGGCATCAGAATTCTCCATGGGCGCGCAATGATAGCGCTCCCATACCGTGAGTGGGGGACAGGTCAAGATGGGGGCATTTGCCCTTTACTGTCACTAGGAGGGCCGGTCACCCATAAGGGGCATACCGGCCCGCACTCTAGGCTACCATTTGAGGCCGACACCGACGCGCAGCGTATAGACTTCCGTCTGCTCGCCGAAGGTGCCCGAAACGCCCGCATGGATCGTGGCGTATTCGTTCTCATAGGTCATGTCGCCGCCGATGATCGCCGCGTTGCTTTCCGGCTCGGAGGTCAAGGTGAATTCCTGCCCGCCGTCGAAATTATAGGTCGCGGTGTAGTCATCGGTCAGTAGCTCCTGGCTCCAGGCCGCGGTCAGGCGCGGGCGGAAGGTGCCCGGGACGCTGAACTCATAGGCCTGACGGCCCGAAGTGAAGACGCGGGAAAGCTCAAAACCGACATTCGCGCGAAGGCTTTCGGCCTCACGCTCCTGTACGGTCAGCGCCAGCGCAGGGCTGCCTGTTTCCGTATAGGCATCTTCTTTCAGGGCAACGAGGTCGAAGCCAGCAAACGGCCGAACTTCGGTCTTGCCCATCTTCATGACATAGCGGACCCGGCTGTTCGCAGTCAGCTGCGTGCCGCTCCAGTCGCCGGTCACGACGCGGTTGCCGCCACCGAAATTGATGTTCCGCTCGGAGGTCGAATCCGTGATCGCGTAACCGATGCGGCCGTCGACTTCGAGAGCGCCCATACGGTCAGCAAAATAGAGATCGAGGCCGATCGTCGTGCGGTCAAACGGGAAGTCTTCGCCAAGCTGCTCGTCGTAACGGGCAGAAGCGTAATGACCTGAGATCCCGACCGCATCGAACATGCCGATCGGTGCATCGACACCACCAGCGATCACAAAGCCGCCACCGTCAAAACCGTTGGAGCTGTCATCAGGATCGCGATTGACGAAGTAGCCCTCTTCCTGAAGCCAGAAGCGGCGCTGTAGGCGGTCATCCCCGGAAGTGATTGCATCAACACGGTGGCTGACGAGCGAGGTGACGGAGTTGTTCTGTGCCCGCGAATAGGCCAGCGGTGCATCCAGCGGCCCGGCAAGAACCTGACTGAAGAGGCTCATGAACTCTTCATTGGTCGTGGCATTAAAGAGGGTGCTGCCAAGATCCTGATCCGCTGTCAGGGCACTGATGACCGGTGCGAAGGCATTCGTCATGCCTTTGCCGATGCCCAGTTCTGCCGCTGTCTTCCGCTCAAGAACGAGGGAGAGGTCGTTATTGTCGCGGCGCACTGACTGTTTGAAAAGGACCGGCAGGGTGCCGTCCGCATTCTCACTCAGGGACGCGTTCAGCGCATCGATGTCGATGTTGAGTGTGCCCGCCGACAGGATCACCTGATCGACAGTTTCATTGTCGAAGGCGCCTTCGAAGAGGATCTCAAGCTCGGTCGTGCTGTCGAGATCAGCAAGTCCTGCTGTGACGCTCGAAACGCTCGTGCCATCCGCTGAGATCGAAAAGCCAAGCGTACTGGCAACCTGTTCGCCCATGATATCCATCGGGTCGACGATCAGTGAACCGACGGTCAGGTCCGTGCCTGACCCGAATGTGAGCGAAGAGCCAGCAACAGTGATGTCGAGGAAACCGGCCGAAGCAATGTTCCCGACCAGAGCCGAATTATTGCTCAAGGACAGGATTGAGGTGCCTGTGCCGAAATCAATCATGCCGGCGACGAGGCCGTTGTCGACCAGCAATTGTTCGTCACCATCGCCAAAGTCGATCCCGCCTGAAATGACTGAACCTTGCGAGAGATCAACCGTATCGTTGCCAGCACCAAGATAGAGCGTGCCGAAGGTCGGGCCGGCATCGCCGATGAACATGTCATCGCCGGAACCGGTAAGGATATCACCCGTGATCTGGCCGAAATTGGCGCGCCCAATAGAGTCGACATTGATCCCCGGGCGAGATGTCACCGTGTTGCGGATCGTCACGCCCGTCGTGTTTGCGCTGAAATCAAGCGCGATGGCTTGGCCTACCGGCTCACCATTGTCACGCTCAGTATTCGCATTGTTGTCATTCTCGTCGCTCAGGAGAGAGAGGATGATGCCTGAGTTCACAAACTCAGTGATCGTCCCGCTTTCATCGCGGATGGCGTAGACATCGCTGTCATCGCTGATTGCGAAGACTTCAATCCGGCCGTCATTGTTAAAGCTCGGCAGGTTGGCGCCGACGTCGATATGGATGCCGGTCGCATCTCCGCCCGAGCCACTCACCCCGGCACTGATCCGTCCACGGTTAAAGAGGGTCGGGACATTCGCGCCGCTGCCGATATACATACCGGTCGCCGCTGCGCGCAAAGACTGGGTGTCGATGGCGCCGTCATTGCGGATACCGCCCTCGATCGTTGCGTTGCGGATAGAGACGGCTTCGGAAGCAACGCCTGGATAGACGCCATTGCTGACCATCTGGCCGCGATTGATGACGCCGTAATCGCCATATTCCGGGATGTCATCGTCATTATCCGGATCATCGTCGTCCAGAAGTGCCTGACGAGCTTCGTCGATATTGACGTTCTCATACGCGCCGATCGTGATGCCGCCGGCACCGCCATCGATCCGCAGGGCATTGCCAACCCCGAAGACGCTGATCGCGGCCGTCGTGACAGTCTGATCGGTGACATCCGCGAATTCCGTGACCAGCGGCGCATCAATCAGCACACCGCCTGCGACGTCGTTATAGACAGCAACACCGTCGCCAGATGTGAGGGCGGTCTGTGACGCATTCCGTTCCAGAATGGCAAGCGCCTCAGCTGACTGGGACTCATCCACATCAGGGGTGCTGGCATCATCTTCAATCGGAAGCTCAGGGTTCGTATCGGCGAAACCTGTCACCTGAAGAATGCCGTTGACCCGAAGCGAGCCATTGATGGCGCCGTTGACGAGGATCGCGCTGCTATCCATGCCCGTTACGGAAATGCTGGAGCCGGAGCCGACATTCACATTTCCGTCCATGTTGCCATTAATCAGCAGACCCGCGGAATTCTCCCCGGTCATGATAATGTCGCCGAAAAAATCGATGACATTGTCGCCGTCCGAATTCGTCAGATCACCATCAAGGGCGATCGCAGCGGAATTGTCCCCGCGAACGGCGACGAGGGCTGTGGTGTTGAACAGGATCGCGCCGTCATAGCTGCCCGCATCGAGGCGGAAGCCATAGCGGTTATCGGCATAGTCGGGCGGGGTGATGCCGTTCTCATCGTTGTCGTCCGGGTCGACCGGACTGTCATCTTCAAGCCGGGTCGTCCCGCTCTGAACGTAGCTGAAGGTCACATCGCCCGTGACCAGAACGCCGGTTGCGTCATCTGCTGCCGCGCTGCCATCATCCGAAGTATCGTCGATCGCGATTTCGCCGTTTTGCACGACGTCACTATCGGAATCGATGGTCACAGCGGTGCCGCTGGTCACGATGATGCTGCCATCTGTCGTGATCGTCAGATCGCCTGTTGTCGATGTTGCGACGGGATCGGTCGTATCCGAGTCGATTGTCTGCTGGGCAAGTGCCGGATGGCCGATGGCGATCGCAGCGGAGCCTGCCAGAAGTGAAAGGGACAGACGCCGGATACTAAGCGTGGTGGTCATGAATTACTTCTCCCGCGGGGAACCTGTCGCCCCGACATACCCGAAAGGGACCCGGTTTTCGCGGTGCCCCAGCCTTTTGAACGCTGTCCTCGCCGAACCCCCTGCGCAATGCAAGATGCCGTGAGATGTCACCCTGGTTAGGTTTGGCGCGCCTTTAGCGGTATTTGTCGTTCAGGCCGAGACCTGCCTTGATCATCGGGATCATTTTCCCGAGCCGCCGCTCTCTTGTCTCCGGCTTTTTGGCCTCGCCGATATGCTCTGCATATTCGCGCTGGCAGGAGGGGCTGAGCGCGGAAAAGGCCGTTTTCAGCTCAGGATCGGCCGTGAAAGCATCGGCCAGTTCGGTCGGGATTTTGACGGGAGGCTTTGATTTAACAGCCTTTTTCTTCTTCTCAGGCGGCAGTGCCATGGCCTCTTTCAGATAGCGCTTGATCAGGGCGGGTTTGATCTCCCTCTCATCGGTAAACCGCATCTGGCGCATCATCTGGGTTTTGCCCGGCTGGGCATTGGTCAAAAGGCCGTCACTGTCGACAAGCCGCGCGCCTTCAAAGAACCAGATCCCGAAATGCGCCTTGAAGGCGCCGAGCCCGGCTACATTTCGGCCTTCATGCGTATAGCAGGGCATGCCCCATTTGATCGTTTCGGTGAGCCCGGCCGCCTGCATCAGCTGCCGCAGCCTGAGGAGCGCATCCGAAAAGGGTCGCTCCTGGGCGAACCAGTCATCTGGCGATGTCTTGCTCGCCATAACCCCTTAGCCGTCGAGTGCGCTTTCGCCGACGGTCGTGCCGCCGAGATTCCCGAGCACCTGACGGGCGTCATATACGCCCTCATCACCGGGCATATCACCTTCGCCGAGCAGAATTTCGAGCCGGACAACGGCTTCACGCGGACCATTGTCGCCGAGCGGCAGGCGGACGCCGACCCCAACGCTCGAATTGCGACCGCCGGTGGCGCCGCCAATGCCGATGCTGGTGCCTGAGCTGCGGCCCGAAGGGGTCTCAACGTCGCGACTGACGACCCGGAACCATGTCGCGCCTTCGCGAGTGGCGATTTCGGCTGCGCGCCGCAGGGCACCGTCATCGGCGCTGGTCATGTCCCGACCGCGATAGGACACCCGGTAGCGGTCGGCCTCGATCTGCTGGTCGCGATAGCCGAAACCTGTGTCGGTCGCAGGGCCGTAAACGCTCGTCGTCGAGGCACAGGCGGCAAGGCCAAAAAGGGTGAGGGCGGCAATCAGGATCTTGTTCATGGGCCAAGATTAGGCGCTCAATCATCCGCCGTCCATCAGGCCAAAACAGTGCCTCTCACAAATAGGTTGCAACCGCGCGCGCGGGGCATTAGCACGCCCGCTCGCCGGACAATCGGAGTTGCCTAATCATGGCTTCGTCGCGTCCAGCGAACCCCCGTGGAGAGGTGCCGGAGTGGTCGAACGGGGCGGTCTCGAAAACCGTTGAGCGCGCAAGCGTTCCGAGGGTTCGAATCCCTCTCTCTCCGCCAGATTCTTTTTCGCGCTACCGCCTTCGGCTACTTGAGCGCAGGCGGACTTTCGCCGCTAAGGCTTATTATATTTTGCCTCACGGCGCGCAGCGCCTCCGGCAGGGCGGCCTGACCGGCCGGGCCACGCATGTGGCCCTCTGAGCCGAAGATCAGGCACAAAGTTTCTCTCGAACTCGCTCGTTTATTCTTCGAGCGGTTCAACCACCTGTTGATCAATGAGGCGCTTGATGCGCGCTTCATCGCAACCGAGCTCTGACAGGATCTCCAGCGTATGCTCGCCGGCTTTCGGCGGATCATACCTTAGTGACGTACGCGTCTCATCGATCTCGAGTGGCAGGGAGGGCAGCTTTGCTGAACCCTCCTGATCGGGAAGTTCGATGTTCAAAAGCCCGCCATTCGCGTTGAGGTGCGGATTGTCGGTCAGATCCTGCGGGTGCGCAACCGGCGCGAAGGGAAGCCCGCTTTCTTCGAGGATGCTGACAAGCTCATTCTGCGAATGGCTTTTGCAGATCGATCGGATGGCAGGGAGAATTCGGTCGCGTGCTTCAACGCGTTGCGCGTTGGTTTGCAGGCCGGGATCATCACGAAATCCGTGCAGGGAGAATGCGTTACAGAAAATCGGCCATTGCTTGTCACTGACCACACCGATGAAGAGCTGTTTGTCGTCCATGGTGTCAAAGAGGTCGTAGATCGCCCAAGCGGATGTGCGCACCGGCATCGGTTTGACGGTCTCGCCGGTGACGGCGGCCTGCGCGATGTGCTGGCCGACCATGAAGGCCGTGGTCTCAAAAAGCGAGCTGACGACTTTGCGGCCTCGTCCGGTTGCGGAGCGTTCGGCGAGTGCCGCCAGAATGCCGATGACCCCGAACATACCGCCTGCAATGTCGATCACGGATGATCCGGCGCGCAGCGGACGGCCCGGCGGGCCTGTCATATAGGCAAGCCCCCCCATCATCTGGGCGACTTCATCAAGTGCGGTGCGGTGATCATAAGGGCCGGATAAAAACCCCTTTTCCGAACAGAAGATCAGACCGGGATTTTCTTCCCTGAAAGTGTCATATCCGAGGCCGAGCCGTTCAACGGCGCCGCCGCGAAAGTTCTCGATGAAGATATCCGCACCCCGGATCAGATCCCTTGCCAGTTTCAGCCCATCCTCAGATTTGAGGTCTACGGACAAACTGCGTTTGTTGCGGTTATACATCGGGAAATAACCAGCGCCTGATCCCTTGAGGCGGCGGGTTGGATCACCTCCGATAGGCTCCAGCTTGATGACATCAGCACCAAGATCCGCGAGGATAACACCGGCGGCTGGTCCCATTACCATATGCGTCAGTTCAATGACTTTTACGCCGCGTAAAGGCAGGGCATTCTTCATATTACGCTGTCTCCGGCGCTTGCGCATTCCGCCAGACGGAAAGAATTTCTGCGCCAGTTGCATTCCAGACAGTACCCTTCTCTAGGATACGGTTCAGCACTTCTTTTAATGCCCAGATACGGAAGGGTTGGCCGATAATGTATGGCGTCAGCGCCAGATGAAGCACTCGTCCGCCGTGATCTTTCGCTTCAGCTGACAGGCGGTCAAAAGCGGCGATGATCTGTTCGATATAGACTTCTTCGCGCTGGCCCAGATTCTGAAGGACATGCCGGTCTTCAAGTTCATGCGTATACGGCATTGCGTAGAGGGGACCACCCTTGGTCGTCATCAGATAGGGCATGTCGTCATTGCCCCAGTCACACAGATATTCGAGACCGGACTGCGCAAGGAGTGACGGGGTGGCATAGCTTTCAGAACGCGCTGGTGACATCCAGCCCTTTGGGATGATGCCAGCATTGTTCGAAAGATCGTCGAGCGTCCTGTCGATGATATCCTGCTCTGTGTCCTCTGGCGTTTCGCCATGAACGACATCATTCATGTTACGGGCATGGGCGATGATCTCCCAGTTCCGGCTCTTGATGTCTTCAACCAGCTTGGGGGCGCGTGTCAGCAGATCACTGTTCAGATTGACGCTGGCTGAAAGCTCGAGCGAGTCGAGCGCTTTCATGATGCGATATATGCCTACGCGATTGCCGTAATCGCGCGTCGTGAAGGTTCGGAAATCCGGATAGGGCGTTGCCATATGGCCCGGCGCGCGGAGGGGGCCGGTATTGGGCGACAACGGAAAGAATTCTGCCGAAATGGTGATCCAGAGAGCGACACGGGCTCCGTCCGGCCATGACACGGGCTTGCGGTCAAACAGATTAGACCAAGGATAGAGGTCGTGGTCCATTCCGTGCTGGCGCTTGGGATATTTGAGATAATCGTCAGGGAGCGTCATGCCGTGCCTCCCTTGCCGTGCGCGCGAATATGTTCAGCGAACTCGCCATAATGATTCGCGAGATAAAAATCGGAGATTTCGGCGGCGGTCGTCAGCCAGACATCATCGCTATGGCTCGCGAAATATTCGAGCGCTTTCCTGAAGGGATCAATGCGGTGGGCACGCCCCACAAGATAGGCGTGCAAGGGCACGCACATGACGGTGCCGCTGTCTGCCCCTTCTTCTAGGAGTGTGTCGAAATGGCGTTTCAGGAGGTCCGTATACTGTTCAGGTGAGAAGCCGAAGACATTATAGGCATAGTGATCGTTGACCTCCAGCGAATAGGGCATGGAGATCAACCGGCCGTTCTTCACCTTCACCGGCAGGGGCTGGTCATCGTGAAACAGGTCACAGGTATAAGAGAGCCCGCAATCCGCGATGATGTCCATCGTGCTCATCGTATGGGTTAGGGCGGGTGCCAGATAACCTTTGATATCCTGACCCGTGGCGGTTTTGACGGTACGTATGGAGTCCTCAACAACCGCGCGCTCCTGCGCTTCATCCATACCGTATGTGTAGCGCGTATTGTAAATCCCGTGTGAGAAGAACTCCCAGTTCCGCTCCTGACATGCGGCGATGATTTCGGGATGGTGTTGGCACATGGCCACCGAAAGAGAGACAGATCCGCGGACACCAAACTCATCCATGGCTTCCATCAGTCGCCAGTGACCGACGCGATTGCCAAAATCACGATAGGCGTAATTGACAACATCCGGCTCCGGACGAGGCCAGCTTTTCCGCTGTGGGTTCTGCGGCGGTGACAGCTCGTAAAACTCGATATTGGGCGCGACCCAAAGGGCGAGTTTCTTGCCGCCCGGCCACACAATCTTCGGTCGGTCCTTATAGGGAATATAAGAATACAGTCCCAGATCAGCTGTCATGAAATTGTGCTCGCTAGTGTCTAGTGGGCTTCGATCCAGTCAAATACGGCCTGAACAGGAACGATGTCGGCATATTTGAGATGAAGATCCGTGAGGTTTGCGTAGTGATAGCTCTCATGCTTGTCGGCGACGCATTCCATGGGCACGATCGTGCGGTATCCGTGTGAAAGACTGTCAACGGCGGTGGCGCGCACGCAGCCCGATGTCGACCCGCCGGTCACGATCACGGTGTCTACTTTATGCCAGGTGAGGAACGATGCCAGCGGCGTTTCGAAAAACGCCGACGGCATACGCTTGGTGTAAATTGCATCTACATTCTGATCGATGGTGAGCCTGTCGTCGAATTCTGCCCTGTCAGAGCCATACTTGATATTCTGCAGGCTGTCCGGTGTATCCGTTCGTGTTCCCCATATGCCGGCATCCGCAGCATTTTCCATATAGCTGACATGCGTCCACACGACCGGATAGTTCTTTGTCCGAGCAGCTTTAGAGATGCGGTCAATATATTCGCATTGCAGAGGATCGGTGACATAGGCGGTCTTTGGGAAAAGATCCGGGCGCGTATAGGCTTTTTGCGGATCCACATTCACAATAGCAATCTTTGTGCCGAAGCCGAATGCGCGCCGGGCCGGATTGGCGTAGGCTTCCTCGAAAATCTGCTTCGCCGTCTTGTCCGTCGCGACCATGGTCGGTTCTGTCATGCGCATGCTTTTCTCTAAATAGGTTCTTGATTTAATGTTATAGAAATATAACATTTGCCGCACATAGTAGCAAGCGCCGTGACAGGCCGGAATGCCGGTTCAGGACAATGAAAAGAGGCACATGACGCCGTCTTTGACCCTTTTTGACAAGCTCTGGCAGGAGCACTGCATACAATCGGACGCGTCAGGCGAAGACCTCCTCCTGATCGACCGCATCCTGCTGCACGAACGCACAGGGGCGGTGGCGCTGGAGGCGCTGCGGGAGAAAGGGCGCGAGGTCAAAACCCCCGCTCATGTCTTCTGCACAATGGATCATATCGTGTCGAACCGGCCCGGCCGTACGCGGAATGAGGCGCGAACGCCCGGCGGTGATGTCTTTATCTCATCGACCAGAGAGTCGGCGGCACGTTCCGGGGTGACGCTTATCGATATCGATGATGCAAGGCAGGGGATCGTGCATGTCATGGCGCCGGAGCTTGGTATCGTGCAGCCCGGTGTCAGCATCGTCTGTCCCGACAGCCATACCTGTTCGCTGGGCGCGTTCGGGGCGCTTGCCTGGGGGATCGGTTCGTCCGCCGCGGAACATGCGCTGGCTACGCAGACGCTGAAACAGAAAAAACCGGCAAATATGCGGGTCACCCTGAAAGGTGCACTGCAGCCAGGTGTCTATGCGAAGGATATTGTTCTGGCACTGATCGCTCAGGTCGGGGCAGGTGCAGCGGCCAATCACGCTGTCGAGTTCACTGGCGAAGGCGTCCGCCAGATGAGCATGGAAGGGCGCATGACGCTCTGCAATATGGCGGTCGAGTTCGCGGCCTTCACCGCGCTGATCGCGCCGGATGAGAAGACCTTTGAGTACCTAGCAGGCCGGGAATTCGCGCCGACAGGCGCGCAGTTTGATGAAGCCTTGTCATGGTGGCGAGACCTTGCCTCTGATGAAGAAGCTGCGTTCGACAAAGACATCATACTCGATACGGATGCTCTGGCGCCACAGATAAGCTGGGGGGTTAGTCCTGAGCAGTCGGGCGGCATTGATCAAACGCTTCCCTTAATGACGGACTTGCCTGCGGAAAAGGAAAAGGCAGTTGAAAACGCACTCGCCTATATGGGATTGCAGCCCGGTCAGCGTCTTCTAGGTGAGGCAGTCGATGGCGCCTTTATCGGTTCGTGCACAAATGGCCGTATCGAAGATTTGCGCGCCGCCGCAAGCATTCTCAAGGGCAATCAGATTTCACCAGACGTCAAAGCGATCTGCGTTCCAGGGTCGCAGGCCGTCAAACGTCAGGCGGAAGAAGAAGGGATAGCTGAGATATTCAAGCAAGCTGGTTTCGAATGGGGAGAGCCCGGCTGCGGATACTGCTTTTATGCGGGCGGAGACACCTTCGCGCCGGGCGCTAGAGTAGTCAGCTCCACCAACCGTAATTTCGAGGGGCGGCAAGGCCCCGGCGTGCGGACGCATCTTTGCAGCCCGGCGACAGTTGCGGCCTCCGCCATCGCAGGCGTCATCGCCGATCCGCGAGAGGCGGGCGGGGTGAGGCCGGTATGAAACCTTTCACCACGCATAGAGGCATTGCCGCACCGCTCGTGCGGGACAATATCGATACGGACCAAATCATTCCATCCCGGGAAATGAAGACGGTTGGCAAAACGGGCCTGTCCGAGGGGCTCTTTGCAGGTTGGCGCTATCTGACGCCCGATGCGCGTGATCTGAACCCTGATTTTATTCTCAACAAACCGGCCTTTGAGAATGCCTCGATCCTGATCGCTGGCGCGAATTTCGGATGCGGCTCGTCGCGCGAACATGCGGTCTGGGCTCTGGCAGAATACGGCATCCGCGCTGTCATCGCGGAAAGCTTCGGATCAATTTTTCGTGCGAATGCCATTCGGAACGGCGTGTTGCCCGTTACCCTGCCGCGAGCCTCTATTAAACGGCTGGCGACGGATATTCAGGATTCGGCACAACCGCCTCAGATCGAGATCGATCTCAACAAATGTGTGTTGTTGATGAATGGCGAGAGTGAAGCCGTCATCATGTCTTTCCAGCTTGCGGATGCGGAGCGGGAGATGCTGCTGAACGGCTATGACCCTGTCGACCTGACGCAAAAGCACTCAGCGAAAATTGAAGATTTTATCCGTGATCATCGGATAAAACGGCCATGGATATATAAAGACAAGATATGAGCGACGTCCTGATAAGTGAAGTCGGCCCGCGTGACGGGCTGCAGAACTGCAAATCGATCATGCCTACGGCGCAAAAGCTCCGTTGGATCGAAGCTGCGGCAACAGCTGGCTTGCGTGAAGTCGAAGTCGGCTCTTTTGTGAACCCGAAACTGTTGCCGCAGGTCGCCGATACGGCAGAGGTCGTCGCGGGGGCCCGGTGCATTGACGGCCTTGAGATTGCCGTCCTTGTGCCGAATATACGCGGGGCGAGGGCAGCAGTCGAGGCGGGCGCGCACAAGATGACCTTGCCGCTGTCCGTCAGTGAAACCCACAGTATAAAGAACGTAAATCGCACCCATGCCCAGATGCTGGAGGAGGCACGCGCGATCAAGACCCTGCTGGCAGAGACGGATGCCGGCAATCGCCCGCATTTTGAAGTCAGCCTGTCCACGCTTTTTGGCTGCACGATTGAGGGCACGGTGAGTGAGGCGAAAATTGCAACGCTTACCGAGGAGCTGACGGCTATCGGGGTTGATGAAATCGGCCTGTCTGACACGACCGGATACGCCAATCCGGTCTCTGTGCGCCAAATGATCAGGCTGACGCGATCTATCGCGGGTGATGAGAAGATCAATGGCATTCATCTTCACAATACGCGAGGGCTTGGCCTCGCCAATGCGCTTGCGGCATTTGAAGAGGGGCTAACGACCTTCGATAGCTCTCTGGGTGGCCTGGGCGGTTGCCCGACCGCGCCTGGGGCGAGCGGCAATATCGTGACGGAAGACCTCGTCTACATGTTCGAGGCGATGGGTGTCTCCACGGGCGTGGATATTGAGGGCCTGCTTGAATGCCGGAAGATCGTAGAGGCGGCTCTTCCTGATGAGGAGCTGTTCGGCTTCATTCCGGAAGCCGGGCGGCCTCTCGGCGCGGTGTATTAGATCAAGCAGCTCTCCTTCTGAGCTTGTATGCGGACAAAAAAAGCCCCGCCATGATGGCGGGGCTTTTCTCCGTCGTACTTACCAGGGAGGTTAGAAGTTGATGGAGAAAGTTGCACCGAACTGGCGTGACTCAACCAGCGGGAAGAGGAAGCCACGCTCATAAGGCGTTGTACCCGGAACGTTGTTCTGCTCTGGCGGCTGCGGTGCGAAGTTGCCGTTCACGAGGTCCGCATAACGCACCACTGTTGAGGGCGTTTTGTCGTCCAGCACGTTATCGACAAAGAAGGTCAGCTTCCATGCATCACCCTTGGCGAAGCCGGTACGCAGGTTCAGGAGGCTGCGATCGCCGGTATGCGCAAGGTTATGAACCTGAGCATATTTCTTGCTGATATAGGCGTAATCACCGCGCAGGAACCAGTCATACTGACCATCCATAATGGGCTTCGTATACTGAGAAGATGCCGTGAAGTGATGCTTCGGCGAGTTCGGGATCTGGTTGCCCGCCGTCTGGCCGCCCTGAACGCCATCGTCGTTCACGCAGTCAAAACCGGTCAGCTCACCCCCCTGAACGGGGTCACAGAAATCGGTCAGTTCCGCATCGGAATAGGCATAGCCGACATCGAATTTCAGCTCATCCGTCGGGATCCACTGAGAGTCGATTTCAAAGCCCTTCACTTCTGTCTTACCGGCATTCGTGACGATGGAGGTCGGTACGCCGCCTACAAAGACCGAGTTACTGAGTTGCTGCTTGTCCCAGTCGATGAAATAGGCTGCGACATTCAGGAAGAACGTATTGTCCGCCCAGCTTGTCTTGGCGCCGATCTCATAGTTCCAGGCTTCTTCTTCATCGACATAGATCAGATCAGCCGGGAGGGCGGGGTCTTCGTTGATGTAGCCCGGCTTGTTCCCAAGGGCGATCACGCCATAAAGCAGCATGTCGTCCGTTGCCTGATAGTCGAGCGTAAAGCGCGGCGTCACCGACGAGAAAGTCTCTTCGAGAACGGGGCCTGCGGCCGTTTCCACCCCGATCGTGTCTTCTGAGTAGCGGATCTCGGCCCGTGCCGTCAGTGCCGGGGAAAGGTCCGCTTCTACGGCGCCGAAGATGGCCCAGTTATCCGTATATTGCGTACCGAAATCTGCAATGACGGCCGTCGACATCGGGAAGCGTCGGAACGAATCTTTTTCACGCTCATAGTAGAAAGTGCCGAATGTGCCGCGGATTGATTCCGAGGCAGGTGTGTCGAGCCGGAGTTCCGCTGACCATTCGTCCTGATCAATATGCTCTACACGGACCAGCGTGTTGCCTGCAAAATTATTGAGGTTGCCGAGGAACGTGTTGTCCTGACCATAAACGGATGAGGAATCCGTGTAGCCAGCGTTAGAGGACAGAATATAGCCGGAGCCGCCAATATCCCATTCCATCGAACCGGAGATCCGCAGGACTTCGCGTGTCAGGCCGGCATCGTCACCGAGGCGGGCAAGATCGAGTGTCGTCTCGTCGAATTCCTGGACTTCACCGCAATAATATTGCCGTGCCTGATCGAGGAAGCAGTTGTTGAAGAACCGGCTTTGAACGACTTGTGCGGCGGGGCCGTCATCGTCCTCATTATAACCTGCACGCAGCGTCATGCTGACAGTGTCGGAGGGATGGAACTCAAGCGAGCCATTAAAGCCGATTGTCTGTTCCTCACCGACTTTCTGGCCATCCAGCGAGTTTTTATACTCACCACCATAGTCGTAGTAACGTCCGTGAACGAAATAAAAGAGCTTGTCTTCGATCAGCGGGCCGCTAGAGCTGACATTGATGTCATATTCGCCGAAGTCTGCCACCGTTGCGGTGACATTGTTCTCGAACTCATTGGTGCCCTTCTTCGTGATGACGTTCACGGCCCCGGCAAAAGTTGCGCGGCCGAAGAGCGCCGCCTGCGGACCTTTGACGACCTCAACCCGCTCGACAGCAGCAAACGGGAAGGACAGGAACGAACCGGAATAGAGGATCCCGTCAACAAAGACGGCCGCGTTGGTTTCGCCCAGAATATTTGACTGACCGCGAATGACGGGGCGGGATGTATCACCCTCTGCCCCGCGACGTCCGCCGAATTTCTCCATGGTGAAGCCGGGCGTGAAATTACTGACTTCGCTGATGTCCTTGAGGCCGCGTTCTTTCAGACCCTCGGAGTCAAAGGCATCGACGGAGAGCGGAACATCCTGAAGGGTTTCTTCCTTTTTACGGGCCGTCACAACGATGACGTCACCGGTCGGCGCGCTTGCCTCTTCTTCCTGTGCGGCCGCGCCGGCGGGCAGTGCGACGCAAAGCGCGATCTGCGAAGTCGCTAGCAATGCCAAAAAGCGTGTACGTTTCATGTCCATAATCGCTGTCTCCTTTACCGCTTGCCGACGCTCAATCTTGAGCGGTAGCCTCCAGCCCTCTGTTGCTTACGCAAAAGCATAATCCAAAATCACTTGTATTAGAAACAATACATCTACTTCGGATGCGCAATCCCCCAAAGTTGTCACATATGTGCAACATGTTGGCGCGATCTGGTGTGGCCAAAAGATCGCTACATGCGACTGCAGATTGCAGTGATGAGAGGGTAAGTTGCGGAAGTGATGATTGGGTAGGAGTGCAAAACTGCACCCGTCACGATTTCACTGACATGATGTCAGATGCGGACAGGTTCGTGTCTTGTCCTGTTACTGACGGTCAAGACCGAGCAGTTCTTCCTCAATGGGTTTGAGGATGGCGCTGACGAGCTGCTCGTGAGCGGCCTGTCGCTGCTGGATGACATCCTGGGAGGGGGTGTATTGAGTAATCTCGTCTTCCGTCACGAGACCTTTTGCGATCAGGAGCTGCTTTAAGGTGTCCTGTCGCTCAAGCGAGACGGCAAATTGCTCCGTGAGAGCAACGAACATGGCGTAAAGCCGATCGAGGCCCGGGGTTTCGAAAAACTCCGGACGCGTCGTTGCGGAAGTCACGGGATCTTTTGTGTAATCGATATCCATCTGATCACCCGTCGGTTGCCGGTTTTTCGACAGCGGCAAGATACCATTTCATGGTTTTGTCGGCCTGTTCAAAAGAGCCGAAATAGCCTTTCGAGGTATCAAACCCCGCGGCGTCGAACATGTCCTTGCAGTTATTCTGTGCGTAGTCGGTCCAGTAAAGCTCGCCATTGAACCATTTATCGAAAGAACGTTCCGCTTTCTCATAACTGTCGAGTTCTGAGAAGCGCAGCGGTACGTCCTGGTGCACACAAATTCCGCCGGGTTTCAGGAGCCTCCACGACTCTTTGAACATTGCTTTTTGGGTCTCTGTGGACATCTCATGCATCGCGTTATGCGACACGATGAGATCGAAGCTGTTATCCTCAAACTTCGTCTGGGCGACATCCATCTGATGGAAATGGACGCTCGCGCCAAGCGCTTCTGCACGCGCGTGACCATAACGCAGCATGGATGGTGCGATGTCGATGGCGTGAACTTCCGCATCGGGAAAGGTGAGGGCGTAGGGAACGGATGACGCACCGACAGAGCACGCCATATCGAGAATACGCGCCGGTTTGAAGTCGGGTTTCCATTCTCCAAGGAAGCGGATCAGGCATTCTGCCTTGCTCTCGCGTGTGCCGACATTCTGCCCGCGTGAGTAAAGCGCTCCGCCTTCCTCATAATAGGCACCGGCTAGTAGGTCGGAGGGGCCTTCGTTCCGAAGATAACCCCCGGGTTGAAGATGTATGTGAACCGTCTTCAGTTCTTCCGGCAGTTCCAGCGCCGGATCGAGCGTGACGGAGCCAAGACGGGTGTTCGATTTTGTAAGTGCGTCAAAGCGCTGCGACAGGCTATCGGCCGAGGCTTCCACCGTGTCGGCGATGGCCGACCACATCAATTCCTGTCCCGTCAGCTTCAGCGTGCAGATCGTCTGATAGAGATCGTCTTTGTAAAGGGCATTGAGGACCGCATTGTCCCTCACGTCGCCTTCCGGCTGGGAGGCAACTTCCGAGGCGATACGCTTATCATAAATGACGCGGGCCTTGCGGCGCATCTGCTCCACGCGTTTTTTGAAGGCGAGGACATAACGTTGCCGCGCAGCGATATCACCTGCCGGCTGGGTGAGAAGGTCGTGCTGTGCATTCCGGGCCATATAGATGTCCTCTCGCATTAAGGTCGGAAGCAGTGCGGCCGGTGTTATCTGGCTGCTGCCTCAACCTGATCTTCGCTCAAATTATACTGTGTCAGCAACAGGACGCTGAAGAACAACAGTGTCGCAGGAAGGACGGAAACGCACAGATAAATCGCCCTAATAGCGGTTTCTGGTTGATCAGTTGCACCTGTCGTCGACGAAATATATCCCATCAGGCCAAGGAAAATCCCGGTGATTGCTCCGCCCACTGCGAAAGCGAACTTCTCTGCGGTGGTGAAAATCCCGGCGAAGATGCCTTCGCGGCGAAGCCCGGAGCGGTGAGCATCATGAGCGATGGCGTCTGGCAGCATGGCCTGACCGAAGAGAAGCGACCCCGCAGTGGTGATGCCATGCAGGAACTTGCGCAACATCGTGACTTCCATGGGCTCGGAAGCAGAGGAGAACCACCAGCTCAACAAGACTAATCCGGCGAAAACCGACGCACACATATAGAGGATGCGTTTGTCGCGCAGTCTCTTGGCTGCCCAGTACCATAGCGGGTTGCCGACCAGCATGCCGGCGGCATTGGCAAGGCCGAGGAGGCCCAGCGCACCGTAGCCTTTGTCCAGAACGTAGACGACAAAGTAGATGAAAGCGGCCTGCGTCACAGCGAGAGACGCAAGGTGCAATGTCTTGACACCAACAAGGATCATGAACGGCTTGTTCGTGAATATGAGTTTGAGTTTCTCCGCACGGCTCAGCGGTGATTTCTCTACGTTTGTCGTCGCGCGCGCCTGACGGGTGGCAGCAAAGCAGGTGATGCTCGCGATAAGGATCAATGCGCCATAGATCCAGGCGAGCATGACATGCCCTTCGCGTCCGCCGCCCCACATGGCAACCAGCATCGGGGCAAAGGAGAGACCCGCAAGGCTGCCGAAACCGATCGCGTACACACGAAATGAAATTAGCCGGGCGCGTTCGAGATAATTTGTCGTCATCTCCGCCGGCATGGCGAGATAAGGGACGTTGAAGATCGTATAACCGGTCGAATATAAGATCAGCAGACCTGCAAATATGGCGATCGCATAAGGAGTTTCCTCAATGCTCGGCGCGTTGAAAAGGGCGATGAAGGCGGCGGCGGAAACGAGGCCCCCCAGAATGAGATAGGGACGGCGGCGACCGGCACGGCTTTTGGTGCGGTCCGATATCGCCCCCATCAGGGGGTCGGTGATGGCATCGTAAATCTTCGAGAGGAAATAGATCACGCCATAAGAGGCGGCAGCGATGCCGAGAAAATCCGTCGCATAGCGCTGCAGCAGCAGATTGACGGAATTGAACATGACGGAAATGCCGAATGTTCCGACCCCCCAGCCAATGCACAATAGCAGTGGCAGGGCTTTAGCGGGATCGTAGGCGCCCGCCGCTTTCGGCTGGCTGTCTTCGCCCGGGCTCAGCGCCGGGGCATCCGTCACATTATTGTTCACTAGGCTTCCGATCCAAGCTTCGGCAGGGTGGGTTTCGCCATGGGGATGACGGTCGTTTTTTGTTCTGTATAGAAAGCTTCGCAGGATGCGCCGCTTTCGCTGCCAACACCTGAATCCTTGAACCCGCCAAAGGGCGCGCGCAGCTCCCGGACAATGGGCGTATTGATCAGCACCATGCCGGCCTTGATGGCTTTATGGGCGGTCGTTGCGGTCTCAAGGCTTGATGTCCACACATAGCTGACAAGGCCAAAGTCGGATTCATTGGCGATCCGCCATGCGTCCTCGGGGGTGTCAAAGACCTGGATGGTAGCGAAGGGGCCAAAGATTTCCTCCTGACAGATGCGGAGATCATTTCGCGGCGTGACGGCGACAGTGGGCTCGAAGAAATAACCGCTGGAGTATCCATCCGCGGCACGACCGCCGGTCAGGATCTCGCAGCCTTCTTCGCGCGCAAGGTCAGCGAAGGAAAGCACACGGTTGAAATGGGATTTGGTCGCAAGCGGACCGATTTCCGTGCGGCGATCAAAGGACGACCCCATGCGCAGATTATTCGTACGGCTGACGAAATCAGCGACGAACCGGTCGAAAATGGACCGTTGCACGAGGATGCGTGAACCTGCGAGGCATTGCTGACCATTATTGCTGAATATACCAAGCAATGATCCGTCCAGGGCCTGTTCATAATCGGCATCGTCGAAAATGATATTCGCGGATTTGCCGCCAAGCTCCAGCGTGACGGGCACGAGGTTCTTGCCCGCCGCGGACATGATGGCGCGCCCGGTGGCGGTGCCGCCGGTAAAGGACAATCGGTCAATGCCGTCATGCGATGACAGCGCCGCGCCCGTGCTTCCGCCGCGTCCATTCACGAGATTGACGACGCCTTCGGGCAGGCCGGCTTCAAGAAGGAGCTGCGTAACGCGAAAGGCCGTCAGGGGAGAGAATTCTGATGGCTTCACGACGCAGCTATTGCCGAACGCAATAGCGCCAGCAATTTTCATTGTAGTCAGGGCGATGGGCGCGTTCCATGGACCGATCAGGGCGGCAACGCCCACTGGTTCACGCGTGACCACCGTCAGGTAATCTGGCTGCTGATAATAGGCGTCACCGGATGTCTGTGAGCAGTACTCAGCGAAAAACCTGAAATTCAGGACAGCGCGGGTGACGTGACGTGTTTCGGACTGCCGGATCGGGGCGCCGATATTCAGCGTCTCAAGCCAAGCCAGCTCTTCCTGATGTTTCTCAATCAGGTCCGCGATACGGAAAAGCACTTTTTGGCGATGATCGCTGGAGGCTTTTGACCATTCGCCTTGTTCGAAGGTTTCCTGAGCTGTCCTGATAGCGAGGTCCAAAGTCTCATCATCGGCTTCGACCGCATGGGTGACGACTTCTTCGGTCTCGGGACAGATAACGGGTATCTGATCGCCCTGAGTGTAGGTTTCCCCGCCGATGATGTTTCCGCAAAGTGCCGGTATCTTGTGGCTTGCTGCAATGTCGCCGGTCGTGTCGGGCATGAGGTTCCTTTTCAGCCGCTGGGGCGGCAAGGGGCTCGGTAACTTGGTCTACATTAGATACAAGTTCCGGACGGGCGCAACTGATTTCTGACCCTTGAGCTCTGGATTGACTTGCTATGTAAGCCGTTATGACGACAGGTTGCAAAACAAGAACATAGAGGATCGCCCCGGTGACAACTGCTAAGGCGAAGGCTGCCGGCCACACGCCGAAAAACCAGAAGGCCTCATTTGGCGATGGAGAGGAAGGACATTCGCGCGCAGGCGTGCCTGTCTATTACAAGCTCTATGTTCTGCTGGCCCAGAAGATCCGCGATGGTGAGCTCGGCCCCGGCGAGCCCCTACCGTCCGAAAGCGAGATGACTGCCGAATATGGCGTCTCGCGGGTGACAGTGCGCAAGGCGCTCAATCAGCTTGAGAAAGAAAATCTCGTCATCCGCCGTCGCGGTGCCCGAAGTTGTGTGGCGCCGCGGGAAGAAGAGCCCTCACCGCCGCTGATCAGGGGGCCGATCGACAATCTGCTGACCCGCGGTCTGGCAGCGCAGGCACAAAATCTTGAAACCGGCTGGAAAGTGCCGACCCTCCATGCGATTGAGGCGCTGCGATTACAACCGAATACGGAATGTTTTCGTGTCGTTCGACTCAGATTGCATGATGATGCGCCGTTTTCCTATAGCCGCGTCTATGTAGCGCCCAAGACGGCAAAACCACTAGCGGATGTACCGCTGGGGAATGATCCGGTACTCGTTCATCTTGAAAGGGCAGGCTTTCGCGCATCTTGCGCGGACCAGAGCATCAGCGCGACTTTGGCGCATGACCCCGCCGCCTCGGCATTGGGCGTTCCCCTAGGGTCGGCCCTGATCCAGCTTCGCCGGACAGTATATGATGCGGATGGCGAGCCCTGCATTTATCAGGTCAGCCTTTATCGTCCGGATAAGTACGAATATTTCATGCGGCTCTCGCGGGAAAGTGCCACCATGCGCCCGCAATGGCGTCACACCTGATCAGGGCGCGCATTCCGCAAGTCTGGCTTCCCAGCCGCTGATGTCCAAACCGTCCTCTGAAATCAGTTCGGATGCGCCTGCGAGTTCAAGCAAGCGCCAGGCAAGACAATAATTCGAGGACAGAACGGGCAGGTTTTTCTTGGAGCCTGCGATGCAAGCAAGTGTCGGCATGCCGGTCCCGCTTAACAGAATGGCGTCCGTGTTCTCCGTATCAAGGGGTTTCAGCGCCTCGGTCGCATCTTGGCTGGTCAACTCGTAAATCGTCGTTGTGTCCGCGGTGCGGGTCTCCACTCGATGTGCACTGACAACTTCCAGATCTCGGCTGCGCCAATAAGCGACGGCCGCCTCCACCAGCGGCTGGGGATAGGGCATGACGATAGTGATGCGGTTGATGTTTTCGGCTTTCAGGCGGGCAAGAATGGCTCTGGCTGCGGTTTCCACTGGATAGCCGAATTGCTCAGAGAGCTTTTCACATGCCTCATCTTCACGCTCTGCGCCAACAAGGTATGAGCTTCCGGTGCAGGCAAATCCGAAGGCGGACAAATGCATGCCGCTATAGGTGCCGAGCGTGTCTTCAAGCTCCTCGAAATAAGCCGTGAGACGGGCGAGGGGATTGGCAGCTTTACTGACAAGGCGGCTCGCCTGAATGGAAACAGCGCGCGGATAGAGCACGCTGAATTCTGCTTCGACGGTCGGGTTTGCTTGCGGCGTCGCGACACCGATGCGCGCCTTGCGGCCGTAATCATAGACCCGATCAGACATCAGTCGATCGCCATCGACTGGCGCCAGCCGGCGATCATGGAGGAATGTAGCAGGTGCGCGTGCAGGGTGTCCCGGCTACTGACTTTTTCTTTGAGTTGCGCGAACATCTCGCTGCGGCGTTCGGGATTTCGCTCCTGCATCCGTTTCCGGTTTGCATCTGCCTGTTTCAGGATCTGCTCTTCGGCGACGGGACGGCGCTGGCGCGTATACCTGTCGAGCCGTTCAATGGGGGCACCCTGATCAACTTCGTGCAGGGCTTGGGTGAGGAACCATGCGTCATGCAGGCCGCCATTCATTCCCATGCCGCCGCTTGGGCTGTTGATATGTGCAGCGTCTCCGGCGAGGATCACGCGGCCGTTGCGATAATCATCAACGATACGCATGTGGATGCGATAGCGCCGGGTATCTTCGACTTCGTATCCGTCTTCATTGGGAACGATTTCCTGCAGCTTTCGCTGAATTGATTCAGGCTTGAGCGCGTCTTCGATATCTTCGTCCGCATCGGGATAAAGACTGCACCGCCACAGATCCGGCAGGTGGAGAAGGCTGAATGTCCCGCCTTCTTTCCAGACATAATTGATGCCGGAAAGGTTCGGTAAATGCTCCTCGAACGGAAAGCGCGTGGTCGCGAGAATAGTCGTTTCCGGATAGGTCAGCCCTTCAAACGGGAAGTTCAATGCCTGCCGGACCTGGCTGCGCGATCCATCCGCACCAATGACATAGCGGGCTTCAATTGTCTCCGCGCCATCGGATGTTTCGAACGCCAACGACACTCTGGTGTCATCCTGCGTCAGGTCCGTCAGGCGATAGCCGAATTTCACATCGATTTTTTCGCGCTCCAGCACCTCTTTCAAAAGCAACTTGCAAAGGCGTGATTGCTCGCATTGCAGACGATAGGGGTGACGAGTGTCCTCGCTCAGGACACTGAGATCGAATTCCACATAATCATGGTCGGGATGCCGCCGGATCTGCCATGTCGGGCAGACACGGCCTTGCGCAATCAACCGGTCCGCAATGCCGGCATCTTCAAGGATATCCAATGTTGGCGGGTGAAAGGTCGATGCGCGCAAATCTTCGGGCAGCTCATTTTCAGCCTCCAGAACAACGCAGGAAACGCCGAGATTGGAGAGCCGGAGCGCCGAGAACAATCCGACAGGGCCTGCGCCGATGATCGCTACATTATAATCAGAAAATGGCATGCATGGTTCCCGGTCGGCTCTTTATAACTGGAGTCGGCGCTGCGACCCGCCCACCATGCCACATATATTATATGAAATACAAGTTGGAGTTATCGCTTTGATGCGCTTCGCTTGGCTCCAGCCATCAGAATGACGATGCTGAAGCACCATGGGAGCAATCGCTCCGCAATGTCTCCCGGCGTGTTGGGCAGCAGAAAGAAAGTCACGGCGGAGCCGAAGCCTACAACCATCGCGGCCATGACAGTGGCTGGGCCGTGCTCAAATCCTATAACGCGAGCGACCACGATCGGGCCGAACGCGGCGCCAAGCGCGGTCCAGGCAAAAAGGACGCGCTGGAAGATCGTATCCGGCGCCAGAAAGGTCAGCACAACGGCCAGACCAGCCACGAGGATCATCACGATGCGGGAGACGAGTACCGCATGACGTGGCGCGATCCGCTCAAGCTGCATGTCATGCGTGATGGAGGAGGAGACGACCAACAACTGGCTGTCGACCGTCGACATGATGGCTGACAGGATGGCCGCCATCACGACACCGCTCATGATGCCGGGCATGTAGTCAGCGGATATCTGGAACAGCAGCGTTTCTGATGTTTCCAGCGAGGGCAGAAGCACGCGACCGCACAAGGCCAGCAGCGTCATGCCCAGATAGACCGCGATGCTCCAACCGAAGGCAATGGCAAATCCCTGCTTGCGTGCTTTGTCGTCGCGAAGCGCCATCAGACGATTGAGGAGATGCGGCTGGCCGAGCGTTCCAAGACCGATACTGATGGAACCCACAACAAAGAGGATCAGCGTCAGGCCCTGATAGCCGCCAGTCGCATTCAGAAACCCGGCGGGTGCCGCCTCGGGGAGAGCGCTCAGGAGGCTTACGGGGCCACCGACCGCGATCAGCGCGGCGATCGGCGCAGCAAGGCTGATCGCTGCCATGAACAGGCCCTGAATAGTGTCGGTCAGCGAAACGGCCCAGAAACCGCCCAGAAGAGAATAAAAGAGAACGACAACAACTCCGATCAGTACGGAATAACCGAACTTCCAGTCGAAATAGGTCTCGAAGGTTCTGCCGGCGCCCTGAAGCTGCGAGGCGACATAGAAGGTAAAACAGAAGACGATGAGAAGCGTGGCAATTGCTGCGATGAGGGCGTGTGCACGCCGAGGCTGGCCGTGGGAGATATAATTCGTAAGCGTCAGATGGCCTTGGGCCCGCGTTTCATCATTCAGCTTTTTGCCCAATCCTAGCCAAACAGCGACATAGCCGCCCCATATGCCGGGCAAGAGCCATAAGGCCGAAAGGCCAACCGCATAGACATACCCCGAATAGCCAAGAAGAACCCATACGGAAGAAGTGCTGGCCGCATAGGATAAACCGGAGACGAAGGGCCCCAGCTTCGCGCCGCCCAGAATGAAGTCGCTGTTGTCCTTGACGCGTCGATAGGCAAAAAATCCGATCCCCAGCAGGACCACATTAAAGAAGACGAGAAAAAGCAGAGTGGTCAGGTTTTCGGACATGGGCTTTCCCTGCGGCATCGGCTTTCGCTGAATGCGGGCCGTTTTTCCTGCAAATGTCATAATGATATGATATATCTAATCATTGCAAGCCGTCCTCTGACTGCGCGAAAAGGCGATCTGAAGGACGCACCCATTGAGCGAGGTGACTGCGCAGGACGTGGCGGAAAAATCAGCAATGAAGAAAAAGCAGTCTGCGGCTGAGATGCCAAAACCGGCGGAGGGCTCGGCGCCCATCAATGCGTCAGCACACACACCGCTTTATCATCAGGCGTATCTTGTGCTGCGCGACCGCATCGTCGGCGGCGATTATCCTTTCAACACAGTTCTGCCCAGTGAGGCGAAACTTTGCGAGGAATTTGACGTCTCGCGGATCACGATCCGCCGTGCCCTCAATGAATTGGCCGAAGAGGGGTATGTCACGCGCCAGCAGGGGCGGGGCACGACCGTTTGCTATGAGATGCATGCGCGGGCGCCCAAGGCCAATTTCGACGGGCTCATCGAAAATTTGTTGATCGTCGGCAAACGAACGGAAATTGAGCTTCTGGCCTTTGAAATGCGTAAGGCGGAAGCGATCGTCGCGTCAGCGCTGGAGCTGAGAGAAGGCGATCCTGTTCAATATGTTGTCCGCCGCCGGCGTTTGTCCGGCGCGCCATTCTCCCATGTCGTCAGTTATGTTCCAGGCGACATCGCAAAAGGCATTGGCCGGAAGGATCTGAGCGCCAAGCCGCTTCTTGCAATCCTTGAAGCAAGAGGCGTGCATATGACGAGTGCCCGCCAGACCGTCACGGCGGTGGCCGCGTCACCGGATCTGGCGTCAGCGCTCGAGGTGGAGGTCGGTGTCCCGCTAACGCGCGTGACCCGGATCGTGCACGATCAGAACAAGCGGGCGGTCGAATATATCGTCGCGCATTACCGGCCGGATAAGTACGTGTTCGAAATAAATCTCAGGCGCGCCGAGGATTTCCACGAGAAAAAATGGATCACGTGAAGAAGCGCATCTGCTGATGCCGTTGGTCTGATGGTGAATGCCAGCGGGCCAATAAGCCCGCCCAGCGCGTCAGATCGTCTGATCAAAAGGCAGTGCGGAGGCTTCCAGAATGTCCGCAAATTGCTCGTCCGTCATACGCGGGGAGATTTGTATCCCATAGCCACTTGGCTGTGTGCGCCGCAGGATGCCTTTGAGCGCGACATCACCAATGTGCACCATGATACGCTCATTCGTCCGTTCCTGGATGAAGCGGGAGGCCGGACGGAAATTGATCCCGCCAAGCGAGGCATCCGTCACCACACCATCCATGCCGAGCCCTTTCTCGACAAATTCGAGGCGAGCGATCAGGAAACAGCTCTGGCGCTGATCCGTTCTCAGATGCTCATTCTTGAGCCGGTCCTTTTCAAGACGCTCAACCAGTGCATCTTTTTGTGCCTGCGTGAACTTCTCAAGCTCGCTGTCGCTATAGCCGGAAGAGCTAAGGTCTACAGGTGCAGGTGAGGCGGGTTTTTTAGGTTTGCGAAGTACGGATAGAATAGACATGCTTATGCCTCCTTCGCGATGCGGGGTTCGTTAGTTTCGTCATCCGCGCTGGCTCCGGCGGACTGCTCCATCGAATAAATCGTCCGGACCAGTTTCTGCAGGCGAGAGACATCATATTGCACGCTGTCCTCGGCGAGGGCGTTTGACAGATATTCAGCCTCAGAATCATCACGGTACGTAATCTGGCCTTGCGCGGATGTCTTCGCGGCAATCTCGAGACGGAGCGATTCAAGCGTGTCATGCAGAAGCATGTCGCGTTCCTGAAGATCGCTGCTGAAAATCGTCGAGACTTTATGGACCTCATCTTTCAGGTCCGTCGCGCGGGCGAGCGAGGAGATCGCTTCGCTCGATTGTTGCATGGCTCTTGTCGTGTGGATCTGTTGGCGCGTCAGGACGCGGGCAACATGAACCAGCTGAGCAATCTCTTTTTTCTGCTCGCGGTTTTCTTCGGTCAGCTTGCGTAGCACTTCAAGTGAGGTGTTCAGGGTGCGGTTTTGGCGCTGTGAGGAGTTCACCACATAGCGTGCGGTCCGCATGAGAAGAGCAAGGCGTTTCTCTTCGATGGCGGCGCTGTGTTGAGCGGCGGCCTTCGATGAACCGCCGGCTGGGTTCTCCTGAAGCTCGACAATGGTGGAGAGCCAGCGGGAGAAATCAGATTTCAGATTGCCGCTTGCCCGGCCGACAAGTTGCGACATGATGCTGATCGTCAGTGAGGTGACAAGACCGAACAGGGATGACGAAAAGCCTGTTGCCATACCGCCGAGAGGCGTCTGCAGGTTCGCCATCAGGGCCGACACGGTTGCGGCTGGATCGGCACTATCGAGATCCAAGCCCCCCAGGATGTCGCCGACAGATGCCAGCGTCACCATCAGGCCGATAAATGTCCCGATGAGGCCCAGGAAGACAAGGATGCCTGAAACGTAAGTGATCAGCCCACGCCGTTCCCCAAGCCGATCATCAATACCCTCCATCAGGGTCTGCATGGTAGCGGTATTGATCGTCAGGGTGTGGTCACGCGCAAGCTGCTCAGAGATCAGGTCATAGGCCTGTCCGAGAATCCTAGGACGTTTGAAAACAATGGCAGGTGAGTGCGCGCGCTCAAACCGCCACATCGGGTCGGCATCAGGGTTCCGCAGCTCACGCTCAGCATCCTCATGTGCTTCTTTCAGGGCATAGAGGGCAAGAAATTCGTTCCGCAGGGCATAAAGAGCCATACCGACGAGAGAGAGACCGAATGCAAAAGTCCCAATAATCGTCAGGTTAAGAGGGACATTCGACTGAATGGCGGACACGATGAAATCACGCTGCCAGAGAGCGAGCGTGAATAGGATCGCGGCCACTACGCCGATACGGACAAATTCAGTACGGATGGAATTCATGCCACTATCAAACCCTGTTTTCCAAAGGTTTTCTAACGGCCATTCGCTTAAATACGGTTACTCGAATTAAGGTTGACGAGGAAAGAGCGTTAACACTTTCTTATCACGCACCCTTCCATTTTCCCCAGATATCCATCCTATCCTGCCCAAAATGGAGGTTCACCATGCCTGTCGCCGCAACATTGTTGGCCATCGCCTCCATGGCAGGCGCGGAAGGGATCAAAGACCGCCTCGCGGTCGACGGACAGGTCGGAACAACAGGGATCGGCATCAGCCTGCATCACCGTTTCTCGAACAAGTTCATCATCCGCACAGGGCTGCAATATGCAGAGCTTGATGCCGCTGATGAAGACTATGACGGCGTGCAGTATGATCTCTCTGCTGATCTGAGTGGCGCGACCGCGACGATTGACTACCACCCTTTCCAGAACGGTTTCACGATCTCCTCAGGTCTCTTTTATGGCAAGGATCCCGGCTTCTCGCTGGATGGAACGCCAGATGGTGATGTCGAGATTGGCGGCAATATCTATACGCCTGAACAGGTGGGCGTGATTTCCGGCACGGTGCAGGCGAGTGAGCTAATGCCTTATGTCGGGGCGGGCTGGGACAGCACCTATTACAGTGACCGGCGGGTCAATGTGTTCGTCCGTGCCGGGATGCTGTTCTCGGCTTCACCTGACGTCCGGCTGTCAGCCGAAGACGGATTGCTGAGCGAGGATCCGGGCTTTTTAGCCGATCTCTTGCTTGAACAGGAAAACGTCGAGGACGAAATTGATGGGCTGAAAATCTATCCCGTCCTGAATATCGGTTTTTCCTACCGTCCCTGAACGGATATCAGCCTTAGCTGTTGGCGGCGCTTTTCGCGGGCGCCTGCATCGCCATCAATTCCTTGACGGTTGAATCTTTCACGATCCGTCCGGCATCAAGCGTGATCACGCGATCAACGGCGTTCAGAAGCCGAAGGCGATGGGTGCTGACGATAATTGTAATGTCACTCGGCAGGGCCTTGAGCGCTTCAATGATATGGGCTTCAGCCGATTGATCCATCATGGAGGTCGGCTCATCGAGCACCAGGACTCGGCAATCGCGCATGAAAAGGCGGGCAAGACCGACTGACTGTTTCTCGCCAGCGGAAAGGGCAGAGCCTCTCGGGCCGACATTCATGCCATAGCCTTGTGGATGCAGCCGCGCGAACCGGTCGACACCGGAGAGCTGAACGGCGCGGGCCAGTTGCTGCTCGTTAATTTCCGTCAGCCCCAGGCAGATATTGTCGCGCAGGCTGCCCTGCACGAGAACGACATCCTGATCGAGGTAGCCGATTTGACGGCGTAAGAAACGGGCGCCGTATTGGCTTGCTTCGTGGTCGTCATAAAGCATGGTCCCGGTGCTGGGCGCATAGATGCAGGAGAGAAGCCGGAGCAGGGTGCTTTTGCCGCTGCCGTTCCGGCCGACCAGCGCGACCCGTTCACCAGCATTGAACTCAAGGTTCATTCCCTCAAGAGCTGGCCTCTCCGTATCCGGATGGGTGTAGCTGACGGACCGCGTAGCAATCTTGCCCGAAAAGGACCGGCGGTTACTGGTCAGGTCACGGGCGCTCGGCTCCTCTTCGGGAAGATCAGCCAGCGTTCTGTTGATGACCGCGGCCGTGCCAAGCAGTTTGCAGATATTGTCGGTGAGCTGCGCAATCGGCATGACCGCGCGCCCGACGAGGATCGTGATCGCGGCCATGCTGCCGATCGACATCATCCCGCCGCTGATGCGGAAAACACTCAGGACCACCGTGCCGACAATGGTCAGCTGAATGATGATGCTGGCAGCGTTCGACGCAAAGCGCGCCTTATGGCGGGTCAGATGAAGCTGTCCGGCGGAAAGCCCGGTCAGGCGCTCATAGCGGGCAAGAAGGTTATACTCTGCCCCCGTCGATTTGATGCTGGAAAGCGAGTCGATGGTCTCGTTCATCTGCTGCGTTGTGGCGCTGCGCAGGCTCATCGAAATTTTGTTCTGGCGCATGGTCGCATTGGCCGTACTGGCAATCAGCGCCACGACGATGATCATCCCGGAAATCGGGCCAAATACGACAGGCCCACCGATCATGAAGACGATCATCAGGACCGTGATGGAAAAGAGCGCATCAGCGACGATTCCGGCGAGAACTTCCGGCAAGAGGAGCGTGAAATTATCGATCTCGCCTTGCAGGCTCGTCAGCGCGGAAGAGGATTTGGGCGATTTCGCCATGGGGGCGAAAAGGATCTGCTGATAGATTTTCCGCTGAATACGCGAGGACAGCGACAGGCCGAGCGCATCGACGAATTTCAGGCGCGCATATCTCACTCCAAGATCGGCAAGCAGGATGATGGTGATACCCAGCGCCAATGTCTGAAGGCTCTCAATAGCCGAGTGCGGAATGATCCGATCATAAACCGACATGATGAAGAGCGGCAGTGCGATCAGGAACATGTTGGTCAGGATCGCGGCGGTGGCGAGCTGGATCAGCAGCGGCCGGTGATCATTCCAGAGGGTACGGAGCGACTGGCCAAGAATGGTCGTGCGGTGTTCATCGGCAAATGAGTTGGCGGCGGAGTTCGCCTGACCGAGAAGGCGGCGGACGGCATTATTCTCAAGATTGGGAATGATCAGCCGGCCGGAGAGGAAAGGCTCAAGTGCGGCCAGCTGCGTATCGAGCTTGCCGGATTTCCCCTCGATGAAGACCCCTTTGAGGCTTTCGGTCAGGATGTAGGCGCCGCCGGTTTTGGTCAGCGCGATAGAGACGGGCGGCAATTTGCGCTGCGTCTTGCGTGAAATGGTCTCGAAACGGACATTCAGGCCGAGCCGCTCCGACATGAGAGCAATTGTCTCAGGGCCTGCAATATCGCGGGGCAGGTCATGCTCGTCTGCGCCAACCGGAATGCCGGACTCCACATACTGATCAGAGATGCGTGAGAGGGCTTCTGCAATAGACAGCGGCACAGGGAGCGCTTCGGCTGGCACAGGCGTCACCGCAGCTGCATCCTCATGGCCATGCGGCCCATTCACAAAAGGCAGGGATTTGGTGAGCCGGTTCAGCATCAATCACTCTTTGTCTCTGGGGCGCTCATACGCTGGTAGCAAATTGTTAGGGGGCAATCGGTAATGGTCCATTAACGATAAGTGGAACCTTGATCGGTGCTGAATTTAGACAAGACAGAGGGCTCCGGGCAGGAAACGGATCCGCTCGCAGATCCTGTTCATGCCATTACAACTGAGGTCAGTGCCTCTTTCGTCCGTATCGTGGCGGTCGCCTTCGGCGCGATCCTTGTCTGGGCAGCGGTCTGTCAGGTTGATCGCGTGACAAGGGGCAGTGGGCGGATCGTCTCGCAGGAGCGGAACGCTCTGATCCAGCACCTTGAAGGCGGCATCATCAGTCAGGTGCTCGTTCAGGAAGGTGACTATGTCCAGAAGGGGCAGGTCATGATGCGGATCGAAAGCAGCTTTGCCGAAGCTGAATTCGCCTCGCAGAAAGTGGCTCTGGGTAACGCGCTAATCCGTAAGCGCCGTCTGCAGGCGGAGGCGAACGGTCAGGAAGAGCTCGACTTTCTCGATCTGCCTTTCGAGGTGGCACAGGATCAGCTCTCCCAGCAGACACGGCTATTTGAACGGCGGCTTCAGACACAGAAAGAAACACTGTCTGTGCTGAATGAACAGGTTGCCCAGCGCCGGGTCGAGCTGTCCGAGAAACAATCCGCCCTCACGAGCAAGCGCCGCGAGCGTGAATTGATGTCCGAACGCCTTGAGAGCCTGCGCGGGCTGGCCGCCGAAGGCGCTGTCGCGCGGAATGATCTCATCAAGTCAGAGACTGAATATCAGCAATTGGAAGCGCAGGTTTCCGAGCTGGAGCACCAGGTCCAGCAAAACGACGCGTCCCTTGCTGAAGTTAAAAGCCGCAAGCGCGAGGCCGAAGCGAGCTTCCGATCCGAAGCGGAACGCGAGCTTACCGAAACTGAGGCCGAGATCTCCCGACTTGAGCAATCCATCGCGGCCCTGACGGATCGCCGCCAGCGCTTCGATGTCAGTGCGCCGACCAGTGGACGGATCAACAAGCTCTACTTCAACACCGTGAATGGGGTCGTGCGCCCCGGCCAGACGCTTGCCGAGATCGTGCCGGAGAATGCGCCAATCGCTGTTGAAGCCAAGATCGCGCCGAAAGACCGTGCCAAGGTTTACACCGGCCTCAAGGCCATCGTGAAGGTCAGCGCTTATGATTTCACCCGCTATGGCGGCATGGAAGGGGAGGTCATCGAGGTCTCACCCGATGCGCTGCAGGATGAGCAGGGGAACACCTATTTTCGTGTCATGATCGAAGCGGCAGGTGACCAATTCGGCGACGGCAATCCCATCGTGCCGGGCATGCTGGCGGAGGTCGACATCATCTCCGGTCAACAGCGTGTCCTCGACTACGTCCTGCGCCCCGTAAAACGGATTCAGGCCAATGCCTTACGCGAATAGAGGGCGTTTTCCCCCGTTAAGCATCGGGTAAGGATACGAATGGTAACCATCCTTAATCCGAGGTTAATGGCCGTCACAGCCGGGTGGCTCGTCGGCGAGGGAATGGGCGTTGCGATCTGCTCAGCTTCTATTGGCGTTGTGTGCTGCGCAGACTCTTCATGTGTCTGCGCTGCCTCAGGCTGTGGCGGCTACATCGCTGATATTTCAGGATAATTCTGATGAACTCGCTTCGCTGATTGCCGAGGCGAGTGCAGGGCCAGTCGCGCTCGAATATGGCCCGCCTGCCGACGACGGAAAGTTCTTCGCCGAAGCCCGCCTCGCCGAGAATTCAACGGCAGAGAATCGCGCGTCGCGCAAGAAAGCACTTCGGGGACAGCCGCGCCGGATTACACCGATCGTCAATGAAGAAGATGCGGGCGGCGAGGCTCCCCTGCAGGAAGACGAGCCGGAAGAGCGATTGCTGGAGCTAGATCAGCCTGTGGAGGCAGCGGCTCCCGCGCCGATGCCAGCACCTGCGCCCGTCATCAATGAAGCAGAAGAGTCCGAGAAAAGGCGCTCGATCCTTCAGCGTTTCTCCTTCGATCTTCATCGGAATGATGAGGAAGAACAGCCGAGCGGTCCTGAACTCATCGTCCAGCGCGAAAGCCTGCATGATGGGGATGCGGAGCAATATCAGAAAGCGCTGGAGCCGACCGTCACTAAGTCGACGCTCAAGCGGGACGACATCAACCAGTATTTTATCGCACCCCCGGAGAATTCCGGTGACCAGATGCGGCTCGAAGATGTCCTGATCTATACGCTGTCGAACAGCCCACGGATCGGAGCGGCTCGCTGGCGGGCAGAAGATGCGCGCTATGCCGTGCGCGCAAGCAGAGCCGACATGATGCCGCAAGTCCAGCTCGGCGGGGCAAGCGGCGTTGAGGGGACGCATCTGGAAGGACAGCCACGCGTCAGTATCCTCCAGCGGTCTGAAGCTTATGTCCGTATACGCCAGCGGATATTTGACTTTGGCCGCACATCGAACAGCATCAAGCGGGCAAAATCCCTACAATACGCTCGTGAACTGGAAAAGCGCGACACGGTTGAAGACACAGCCGTTGCTGCGATTAACGCTTATCTCAACCTCATCAGCGCCGAACAGCTTGTGGCTTCAAGCGAGGAAAACATCACAGCGCATGAGGATATCGTCTCGCTAGTTCAGAAGAACTTCGATGCAGGGAACATCTCCGAGGCGGAGCTGAAACGGGCGATGACCCGGCTCGACCGTGCCCGGACGAACCTGATTGACCTGCAGAACCGGCGTCAACGCGCGATCGGGGATTTCCGGCGGATTACAGGGCTGGAGCCGGGCCCGCTTGTCGTGCCGTCCATGGATCTCAGCCAGGCTTATGAGCTCAAATCAGAGAACATGGACGAGTTCCTCCAGCACAATCCGGCGATGCAGGCGCTGTTGCGCGAGATGCAGTCGATCCGGCACCAATCCCGTGCGGTAGCAAGAGAAAGCCTGCCCGATATCGATCTGCAGGTCTCGACGGCGTACAAGGAAAATATCCTTGGGGCGGAAAGCTGGGCATCAGATGCAAGGGCAATGGTGACGGCGACGTGGCAGGCCTATGATGGCGGCCAGTCTTCCGCAAAACGAGGCCAGTTGAATGCGCGGGAGAATGAGACCCGCCAGCTTCTTCTCGAGCTGCGCGGCGAACTCAAACAGGACGCTTACAACATCATTTCTGTCCTGCGGACCAGTCAGGACAAACGTGACATCCTGCGTGAGCAGGTTGATGCCAGCGAACGGGTCGTCGAGCTTTACAAAAAGCAGTTCGAGGCCGGGCGGCGCTCACTCCTTGATCTGCTGGACGCCCAATCCGACCTTTCGGTCGCGCGCGAAGAGCTGATTGTCACGACTTTTGAGAATACGAGCGCCTCAATCGGCAGTCTGCGGATCCAGAATATCCTGCTCGAATACCTCATCGGCGAATATGACCTTCCGGGTGCCCTCAATCGTTAACGGCACCTTACCGGATCGTCCGCCAGCGTTAATTTTCCACCACTTGGAAATCAAAAATTAAGCCAGATTCCCTAGCAAACTGGTGGCGGAGTCTATCCCATGCTGGCCCCAGGCCGGGTGGGCGTGTCTCCGCAAGGATCCGGCGAAGTGGCTAGTAGACGGGACAGTAATGGCGCGCGGTGAAAATGATAGCGATGTGAACGCTTCTGTTTCGGCGTCTGCTTCGACGTCGGAGCAACCGACGGATCGCGAGATCGTGCATAAGCCCTCAGCGGGTGAAAAGCTCCTGGTGCATACCAGCACCGATCAGATTGCGTTCGACTTTCCGATCTCTGATGTCACAGTCGAGATTGTCGATATCGACATCATCCTGACTTTCCCGGATGGTGCACAGATCATCCTCGTCGGTGCCGCTCTTAGCATCACGACCGAAGACCTTGATCCCTTCCTTTTTGCAGAAGTGCTCGTATCCGGACAGGAACTTCTTTCGCTCGTAGGTACGCTCGAAGTCGAAGAGCAGATCGACATCAGCATGAAGATGACCGACGCGAGCGGGGCTAACGCATCGGCTGATCCTGACAAGGTCGTCGTTCAGGTCGTCGAAGTCCCCGTTGAAGTCGTCATCGAAGGCGAGCCGCCGAAATCCGCAGATCTCGATCTCGTTGATACGGAATTTGGTGATTCAGACCTCAATGCACGCCGCTCGCCAGCGAGTGAGGATATCTCCTCCGCCCGTGGCCAGTATACGACACCGGCTGAAAGCAGCGCGTCGTCTGCGAAAACGCAAGACAACTCTTCTACCTTCGATCTTGGTGTGTCTGACATCAGCATCCGCCTGCTTGGTTTCACTGAGCGCACCGAGTCGGTGAACGCCTCTGGCGGGCTGACGATTGAGGGTGCAACGGCCATCGTGCCCGCGGATGTCGATCCGAATTACTCCGCACAGAGCCGGATTGAAACAATCACCGGCACTGATCTCAATGATATCATATACGCTGACAGTCCCATTCTGGCAGCAAATGGGTCAACGACTCGCGTTTTCGAAATTATCGTTGATATCCCTTTCAAGGGCTATGTGCCGGTCAAGGCAACCATCACCGGTCTGCCCGAAGGCTGGATTGTGCTCAACGGCGTAGAGGTTGATGGCGGATACGAATTCACGCTCGATCCGGATAATCCGAATACGTTCGAGGCGCAGATCCGCTATGTGGTTGCGGACACGACGAATGAGCCGAACGAGGATGGCGAGTTTGGCAGCGATATTCTGAGCGTCACTTACGACGTTGTGAATGAAACCGGCCAGGCTGGCATCACGAATGGCAGCGCACAGCTGGTCCAGAAATATGTCTTCTCTCAGGAAGACCAGACACTGATTGATCCACTGACCGGTGATGAAATCACTGTCCTGCCAGTCAATCCGCCGGGGAACAATGTGTTTGGCGGCGGCGGTGATGATCTCATCTTTGCAGCAATCGGAGAAGACACGCTCGATGGCGGCTCAGGCTTCGACATCCTCAGCTATGCGCTCTCGCAGCGCGCGGTCACTGTTGACCTCGCCTCCGGTGAGGTCGCAGGCGGGTATGCTGAAGGCGATCAGATTTCGAATTTCGAAGGTGTAGAAGGCTCTGCCTACGCTGATACGCTTCTGGGGAATGCGGAAGATAACTTCCTTGCCGGCCTTGCCGGCGGCGATACGCTTGATGGCCGCGGCGGCTTTGATACGGCCTCCTATGCCGCCTCCGATGAAGGCGTCTATGTTGATCTTGGCGGCGGGGTATTCCTTGGCGGACATGCAAGCGGCGACTTCCTCATCTCGATTGAAGCGGTTGATGGCTCAGCATTTGATGACACGCTGATCGGGACGGACGGAGACAATGAGCTCTCCGGCCTTGGCGGTGATGATCTCCTCTTTGGTGGCCTTGGGGCGGATACGCTGACCGGCGGTGACGGAATTGATACTGCGGATTACGCAAATTCCGGCGAAGCGATTTCGGTCGACCTTACCACAGGAACTGGTTCGGGCGGTGAGGCGGAAGGTGACGTCATCAGCGGCGTCGAGAATATCATCGCCACCGATTTCAACGATACAATCGTCGGCGGTGGGCTGAACAATGCCTTCTATGCAGGCGCCGGGGATGACGATCTTCTCGGTGGCGCAGGTGATGACACGCTGGAAGGTGATTTCGGCGATGACACGCTGAGAGGTGATGCAGGATCAGACATCCTTGATGGCGGTGACGGCATCGACACAGCCGACTACAGCAATTTCTCCTCTCGCGTGACGATCGACCTGCAGCTTGATCAGGTGACGACCAGCAGTGAAGATGTCGACACGCTGATCTCCATCGAGAATGCAACCGGTACGGCGTTTTCTGACATCCTGATCGGTGATGCGGGTAATAATATTCTTCGTGGCCTTGCCGGCGATGATACGCTCGAAGGCGCCATCGGTGCCGATACGCTCGATGGGGGGGCGGATAGCGACCTTGTCGATTATTCCAAGTCGGATGCTGCCGTTCAGGTTGATCTCAGCACTCAATCCGCGACGGGCGGCCATGCCGATGGCGATGTGCTGATCAGCATCGAAGGCGTTGCCGGCTCGACTTTTTCCGATGAGCTGATTGGTGACGATCAGGACAATATTCTGCGCGGTAACTCCGGGAATGACACGCTGATCGGTGCGGGCGGCGCAGACGTCCTCGATGGCGGTGCCGGTACCGACGCGATCTCCTATATCAATTCGGGGGGCAGCGTCAGCGTCAACCTGCTACAGAATATTGGTACAGGGAGCGATGCGGACGGAGACACCTTCTTCTCCATCGAAAACGTCACGGGCTCCCAGTTCAGTGACTATCTGGCAGGTGATATCTCCAACAACCTCCTGCGCGGTGAAGGCGGAGACGACACGCTCGATGGCGGCGAAGGCGGAGATACGCTTGATGGCGGTGGTGGGTTCGACATCGCTGCCTATGCGGGGTCGGGTGCGGCGATCTTCATCGACCTGCAAAGCGGCAGCGGGGTCGGCGGCTCGGCAAGTGGTGACGTTCTCCGCTTTATCGAAGGGGTTAGCGGCTCGCGCTTTGGCGATCTTCTGATCGGTAATGATGAGGCAAACCTTCTTTCAGGTCAGGGCGGCAATGACACGCTTGAAGGCGGTGTCGGTATCGACACACTTCAGGGCGGAACCGGCGATGACCAACTCAAAGGCGGCAGTGGCGCTGATGAGCTTCTCGGTGATACGGGTACGGATACAATTGACTACAGCGATTCCACCGCTGCGGTCCGGATTGACCTTGCGCTCAACACGGCCTCGGGCGGTGATGCGGAAGGAGATACATTCAGCAGCATCGAGAATGTCATCGGCTCAGTCGAGAATGACACGCTGATCGGTAATGATACCGGGAACGTGCTCGATGGCGGCGGTGGCAATGACGTCCTCGCCGGTAATGAAGGCGCGGACACGCTCGAAGGCGGCACAGGCCGTGACCGGGCTGATTATTCGCAGTCGAATGAAGGCGTCACGGTCGACCTGGCCGTCGGCACCGGGATTGGCGGGCACGCCGAAGGTGACCGGCTGTCCGATATCGAAGACCTCACGGGCAGCAGTTTCGCGGACCGCCTGACCGGCAATGAAGTCAGTAACCAGATTTCTGCAGGCGATGGGGCAGACACCGTCAGCGGTGGCGTCGGTGATGATACGCTTTCGGGTGAAGGCGGCGATGACGAGTTGGAAGGCGGCGCAGGCGCAGACCGGCTTGATGGCGGCACCGGGATCGATACGGCCAGCTACCGGAATGCCAGCAGCGCGGTCAGCGTAGATCTGGTCAGCGGCATCGGCTCCGGGGCAGAAGCCAATGGCGATATATATGTCTCGATCGAGAACCTGCTCGGCTCTGCCTTCGGTGATAATCTGCAAGGGGACGATAGCGCCAACTTCCTTGATGGGGGTGCAGGCAATGATACGCTGAACGGCCGTCTTGGTATCGACACTCTTGATGGCGGTGCAGGCGATGACCTGCTGCAGGGCGGTGAAGGCGGTGACGAGCTTCATGGCGGAGCCGGACTCGACACGGTTTCCTATCTGGAATCGACCGGAGCCGTCATTATTGACCTTGAGAACAGCACGGCCAGCGGTGGGACGGCGACCGGTGATACGTTCTTCAGTATAGAAAATGTCATTGGCTCGACCTTCTCTGATATTTTGACTGGCGATACGCAAGCGAACGTGCTCTCCGGCGCGGGCGGCAATGACACGCTGCGCGGCGGCGAGGGTGCAGATACTCTGGAAGGTGGCGCCGGCGTTGATACGGCTGACTATCAGGCTTCGCTTGTCGCGGTTGATGTCAATTTGCAGACAGGTGCCGGGCTCGGCGGTGATGCGGAAGGCGACCAGCTCTCCAGCATTGAGAATCTCGAAGGCTCAGCCCTGTCGGACACGCTGACGGGTAACTCATCTGCAAACGTCCTTTCCGGGAATGCAGGCGATGATGAGTTGGCGGGCGGTGTTGGCGCGGATACGCTTCTTGGCGGCCTGGGTCAGGACATGGCGTCCTATCTTGGCTCCAGCGCAGGCGTCTTTGTGGATCTTGCGGCAGGAACCGCCTCGTTCGGGGATGCGGCAGGCGATATCCTCTCCAGTATCGAGAACCTGCGCGGCTCTACCTTTGCGGACACACTTCTCGGTACGATCGACACGAATGATCTCTACGGTGAAGCCGGAAACGACGTCCTCGATGGCGCTGGCGGAGACGACCGGCTCTTTGGCGGAACAGGTGATGACACGCTTCAGGGCGGGGCAGGCGCTGACACTCTTGATGGCGGGGATGGATCTGATACGGCGCGCTATACCGGCTCACTCAATGCGATCACGGTCGATCTGGGTAATGGCATCGGGATCGGTGGGGACGCTGCCGGTGACGTTTATATCCTTATAGAGAATATCGAAGGCTCTGAAGGTAATGATCTGCTGATCGGCAGTGACGAACAGAACGAGCTTTTGGGTGCAGGTGGCGATGATACGCTGATCGGCCTTGGCGGCGGCGATTACCTCGACGGCGGCACGGGCCGCGACGCAGTTGATTATTCCGCTTCCAGCACCGCTGTTGGCATCGACCTCTCGGTCGGTGCGGGCACAGGCGGCGATGCACAGTTCGATACATTCAACTCGATCGAGATCGTCTTCGGTTCCGCATTTGCCGATACGCTGACCGGCGATATGTTCGACAATCTGCTCGAGGGGCGGGTCGGCAACGACACGCTGCGCGGCGGCGAAGGGACTGACACACTCGAAGGCGGCGCGGATGATGATCTGCTTGTTGGCGGGGCTGGCGGGGACCTGATCCGCGGCGGCGATGGTCTTGATACGGTCAGTTATGACAGCTCTGTTTCAGCCGTCAGTGTCAATCTCTCAACCAATAGCGCAACGGGCGGTCATGCGACGGGTGACACGCTCGAAGGCGTTGAAAATGCAACGGGGTCTTCCTTTAACGACACGCTGATCGGTGATGCGCTCGGCAATATCCTGAGCGGCGGCAGCGGGGCGGACCAGCTTGACGGCCTTGGCGGCGAAGACACGATCTTCGGCGAAGGCGGTGCTGATACGTTGGTCGGCAGCGAAGGTGGTGACCACCTTGATGGCGGCGCAGGCATCGATACGGCTGATTACTCGGCATCCACCGCAGGCATTGTCGTTGATCTCCAGCTTGGCACAGGGTTTGGTGGTCTCGCCGAAGCGGACACTCTGACCAATATAGAAAACGTGCTGGGGTCTCTCTTCAATGACCGCATCAATGGGACAATCTTTTCTAACGTCTTGAGCGGCCTTGATGGTGATGACACGCTGGAAGGCGGCGCCGCAGGCGATACGCTAGATGGTGGTCTGGGCACTGATATTGCATCGTACATGTCCTCCAGCGCAGCCGTCACTGTTGATTTGGGTGCAGGCACGGCTTCTGGCGGGCATGCGAATGGCGATGTCCTGATCTCGATCGAAGGCATCGAAGGCTCGCAATATGCCGATGACCTGACAGGCGACACTGGCGCCAATGAACTCTGGGGTCTTGCTGGCAATGACAGCCTCGACGGCGGTGATGGCGATGACTATCTCCGGGGCGGCGCTGATCAGGATGAGCTTGATGGCGGCATCGGTGCCGACACGCTTGACGGCGGCGCCGGGGTCGATACAGCAACCTACATAAACTCCGCTCAGGGAGTAAATGTTGATCTGACGCTCCAGACCGCCACAGGCGGTTCAGCCCAGGGCGATGTCCTGATCGGGATCGAGAACCTGCGCGGTTCTGAGTTTGGTGACCTGCTGCAGGGCGATGTCTCAACCAACCAGCTTGATGGTGGCGCAGGTGATGACACGCTGATCGGTCTTGCAGGCGCCGACACGCTCATTGGCGGCTTTGGCATTGACCTTGCGGATTACAGCTCCTCTGCAGGGGCGATTGATGTTGATCTTGGCGGCGGCTTTGGCACCGGCGGCGATGCTCAGGGCGATGTCCTGATCTCCATCGAAAATGTTCTGGGTACGGCTGGCAATGACCGTATCGTCGGCAGTCTTGATGACAACCTTCTCGAAGGGGCTGGCGGCTCGGACCTTATTTATGGCGGCTTCGGTGTAGATACGCTGCTTGGCGGCGATCTTGATGATACGTTGCAGGGCGGGGCCGAAGGCGACCAGATCATCGGGGGTGCCGGGACGGACATTGCCGATTATTCTGACAGTACGCAGGCGGTCTATATCGACATCCAGCTCCAGCAGTTCCGCTTCGGCAGTGCCGAGGGTGATACGCTGGTTGAGATCGAAGGCATTTTCGGCAGTAGCGGCGCGGATACGATCCTCGGGGATGCAGGCGCGAACCTGCTGCGCGGCGGGGATGGGAACGATATCCTCACCGGTCGAGATGGCGATGATTCCGTCTACGGTGAGTCTGGCTCTGACACGATTATCGGTGGGGCCGGGCAGGACCTGATCGATGGCGGTGTCGGCGTTGATACGGTGGACTACTCGGCTTCTGTCAGTGGTGTGTCCATCTTCCTTGCCTCCAATCTGGGTTTTGGCGGGGATGCAGAAGGTGACATCATCTTCGCGGTCGAAAATGTCATCGGCTCGAGCCAGAATGACAGCCTCGTCGGCGATAACATCATCAACCAGCTATATGGCGGTGTCGGCAATGACACGATCGAGGGCGCTGGCGGTGGCGACATCATGGATGGCGGTGACGGGACGGACCTTCTGTCCTATCAGTCCTCCGTCTCTGGGGTCACGGTCTCACTCGTCGCGGGCACGGGCAGCGGCGGTGATGCACAGGGCGATAATTTCACGGATTTCGAGAACCTGCTCGGCTCCATCTTCAATGACCACCTGACAGGCGATTCCGGCGCGAACTTCATCGGCGGCCTCGGCGGTGATGATACACTGATCGGCGGGCAGGGCGCAGACACACTTGAGGGCGGAACAGGGACGGACACGGCCGATTATTCGAGTTCGGGCGTTGCAGTCAGTGTCGATCTCGCAGCCGGGAGCGGCACGGGCGGCGATGCTGACGGCGATGTCCTAACCGGCATCGAGAACGTGACGGGGTCGGATGCCGGGGACTCCCTGACCGGGGATATATTTGCCAACCTGCTTGATGGGCGGGCCGGTGATGACACGCTGTCTGGCGCAGAAGGCAGCGATACCTTGCGCGCCCAGTCCGGCAATGACCGTCTGATAGGCGGCGCAGGCGGCGATATTCTCGATGGTGGGACCGGGATCGACACGGCTGACTATCGCTCCTCGATGCAAGGGATCACGATCAGTCTCGTTGATGGGGTTGCTCTTGGTGGGGATGCCACAGGCGATACATTGATCGGTATCGAGAATATCGACGGCACCAGCCTCAACGATGTCATCACGGCCGATGGCGGGGCGAACCAGCTTCTCGGGCTGGAAGGGAATGACTCCCTTGATGGTCTTGGTGGGGACGATACGCTGGATGGCGATGTCGGGGACGACACGATTGACGGGGGCGAAGGCGCAGACCTTCTGACGGGCGGGATCGGCACCGATATCGTCTCTTATCTCTCCTCGACCGGCGGAGTGATGGTTGATCTCGTCGCGGGCACGGCGTCGGGCGCCAGCGCGACAGGCGATACGATCAACGGGTTTGAGGGGATCTACGGCTCGAACTTCGCCGACACGCTTTCGGGCGATGCGGGCAATAACGTTCTCTCCGGTAATGACGGCAATGATCTGCTGGCAGGGCGCGCAGGCGCTGACACTCTCGATGGCGGGGCCGGGACCGATACGGCAGATTATTCTGAATCCGCTGCTGCGGTGACGATTGACCTTGGCACTGGCTCCGCATCCGGCGGGGATGCGGCGGGTGATACATTCGTCAGTATCGAAAACATTGTAGGCAGCGCCTTCAATGACAGTCTGACAGGGAATGCCGTTGCCAACACTTTTGCTGGCGGCACAGGCAATGACACTCTGACCGGCGGTCTCGGCGATGACACGCTTTACGGCGAAGACGGCGACGACAGCCTGATCGGGAATGCAGGCGCCGACCGCCTTGAAGGCGGAACGGGGACGGACGTTGTCAGCTATGCGCTTTCACTCGAAGCCGTCACGGTTAATCTCTCAACCGGTACCGGCAGCGGCGGGGATGCGGTCGGCGATATCCTGATTGATATCGAGAACCTTGAAGGCTCGAGCTTTGCGGACCGACTGACAGGGGACGACGCGGATAATTTGCTTGAAGGCCGCGACGGCTCGGACACGCTGGCGGGCGGTATCGGTGCCGACACGCTTGATGGCGGGGCGCAGGCTGATATCGCTGACTATTCCCAGTCCGCGCTGGCGGTCAGTATCGATCTTCAGAATGGGATCTATTTTGGCGGCGATGCCGACGGCGATGTTCTGATCAGTATTGAAGGGATCATCGGCTCCGACGGCAATGATACGCTGATCGGGAATAGCGGAGCGAATGCGCTTTATGGCGGCCTTGGGGATGACCTCTTCCAGGGGCTGGCAGGCGGTGACACGCTGGATGGCGGCGTTGGGACGGACACGATCGATTACAATGCCTCTGACGCAGGCGTGAATGTCAATCTTGCCAGCGGGATCGGCATTGGCGGCCATGCGCAGGGCGATGTCATCACGGATGTCGAGAATGTTCTTGGCTCTGATCATGATGATACGCTGACAGGCAATGGCTTTGCCAACCAGCTCTCAGGCGCACTTGGCAACGACTCGATCGCGGCAAGTGCCGGGGATGACACGCTTGAAGGCGAAGAGGGCAACGACACGCTCGCAGGCGGCGCTGGCGCGGATTCAATCGATGGCGGCGCGGATATCGACTGGGTCAGTTATGAGACGTCTTCGGGGGCCGTCACTATTGATCTCTCCACCGGCGCTACCGCTGGCGGGGATGCGGCGGGTGATACCCTCACCGGCATCGAGAATATCTCGGGCTCTGCGGGGGCGGATGACCTGACCGGTGATGCGGGCGCAAACCATCTTCTCGGCAATGGCGGGGATGACACGCTTTCGGGTCTTGCGGGCAATGACACGCTGGATGGTGGCGCTGGACGCGACACGGCAGATTTCAGTGAAGCGACTAATTCTGTCACGGTCGACCTCAACAGCGATTCTGCCAATGGCGTTGATATTGGCAGCGATAGCCTGACGGGTATCGAAAACGTCATTACCGGGAGCGGTGATGACACGATCACGGGCGACAGCGCCGCAAACCTTCTGTCTTCAGGCGCAGGCGATGACAGCCTTATCGGGGACGCCGGCAACGACACACTTCTTGGCGGTGAAAATGACGACACGCTGGTCGGCGGTACGGGCGGCGATGTCCTTGATGGCGGCACAGGCCGCGATGTTGCGGATTACCGGCTTTCAGCATCGCCGGTCACGATTGACCTCGGGGCCGGAACGGGCAGCGGCGGGGACGCCGCAGGTGACGTCTTCATCTCGATCGAAGACATTATCGGCTCAAATGGCGATGACGTCATCACCGGCGACGTGAATGCGAATATTCTTTCTGGTGCTGCGGGTACGGATATTCTTGATGGGGCCGAGGGGGATGACACCCTTCAGGGTGATAGCGGCGACGACACCCTGATCGGCGGGCTTGGTGCAGACCGTATCCTTGGCGGCACCGGCATCAATACGATTTCCTTTGCGACAGCGCTTGGCGGTATCATCGTCAATCTTCAGCTTGGACAAGGGCTCGCAGGCGAAGCGGCTGGCGACCAATATGTCGATATACAGAACGTCACCGGCAGCGATTTTGACGATTCGATCACAGGCGACACGGGCGCGAACACACTCGAAGGCGGCAGCGGCGATGACACACTCGCGGGCGGCGCAGGCTCAGACTTGCTTAGTGGCGGGGCGGGTCAGGACGTAGCCGACTACAGCGCATCAGGCGTTGCCGTATCCGTCGATCTGGCGCTTGGCCAGGGGGCAAGCGGGGACGCCAATGGCGACACGCTGACCGGCATCGAAGATATCATTGGCTCGAACCATGCCGACACGCTAACAGGCGACACGGCGGCCAATATCATCACGGGCGGCATTGGGAATGACCTCCTGAGCGGCGGCGGCGGTGATGACCAGTTGATCGGTGGTCAAGGTAATGACTCGCTCGAAGGCGGCGCAGGTGCCGACACACTCGACGGCGGTACTGGTTCGGATACGGCGCTTTATACGAATTCAGCCTCTGGCGTTATTATCGATCTTGAGGCGGGGACAGCCAGCGGCGGGGATGCCGAAGGCGATGTCCTGACTGCGATTGAAAACCTGTCGGGCTCAGCAAGTGACGATATCCTGTTTGGCGATGTCGGCGCCAATGTGCTGTCCGGTGCGGGCGGGCAGGACAGCCTTGTCGGCCGTGCAGGCAGCGACACCCTTCTGGGCGATGCTGGCAATGACACGCTCTCGGGCGGGGCGGATGCCGACGTCATCGATGGCGGTACCGGTACGGACACGGTCGATTATTCCCAGTCGGTGGATGGGGTCACCCTGTTCCTGACAGTCGGCCTTGGTTCGGGCGGTGATGCAGAGGGAGATTTCGTCTCCAATGTCGAGAATATCATCGGGTCGGTGACCGGCGATGACCACCTGCGCGGCTCTGATGCGATCAATATCCTGACGGGTGGCGGTGGCGATGATTCGCTCGAAGGTCTCGGGGCGGATGATATCCTTGATGCCGGTGACGGGGATGACACGCTGGTCGGCGGTACAGGCGGCGATATCCTTCAGGGCGGCCTAGGGTTCGATATTGCTGACTATGGCAACTCGATTGCTGGCGTTGTCGTCGATCTCTCCAATCCGGGCGCAGTCACGGGCGGCGATGCCGCCGGGGATGTGCTGACCGGCATTGAAGGGGTGTACGGTACATCTGTCGATGACCTTCTGATCGGCGATGCGCTGGGCAATGAGCTACGCGGCCGCGGCGGGAATGACACGCTGGCGGGCGGCGTTGGTGCCGACACGCTGGATGGCGGCAGCGGCACGGACCGTGTCGATTACACAAATTCTGATCAGGCGGTGATCATCAACCTGCTGGCAGGAACCGCTTCGGGCGGTCATGCGCAGGGCGATGTCCTCATCGACATCGAAGATGTTCTGGGTTCGGCATTCAATGACCTTCTGACCGGGAATGTGGGAAGCAATGCGCTCTCCGGGCAGGGCGGGGATGACACGCTGATCGGGCTTGGCGGGGCGGATACACTGACCGGTGGGGCCGGCATCGACCTTGTCGATTACAGTGCATCGAGCGCGCCCGTCTCTGTCAGCCTGCTGACGGGCGGCGGTATTGGCGGCGATGCGGCGGGTGATGTCCTGATCGAGATCGAGAATATTCGCGGGTCGTCCGGCAACGACACATTAGAAGGCTCCACCGTCGAAAACCTCCTCGAAGGCGGGGCGGGCAATGATTCCATTCTCGGTGACGCAGGAGATGACACCCTCGATGGAGGCGATGGCGCGGACACGCTCGAAGGCGGTGCAGGCGCGGACCTCCTCGAAGGCGGGGCGGGCATCAATACGGCCTCCTATTCGGCTTCCGGCGGCGCGGTAACTATCAATCTGAGTACGAATACTCACTCAGGGGCCGATGCGGACGGGGATTCACTCCTCAATATCCAGAATATCACCGGCAGCCTCTTTGCGGATGGCCTGACGGGCGATGCGCAGGCGAACCGGATCGACGGCAGCGACGGCAATGACACCCTCATCGGTCTTGCGGGCGCCGACACCCTGATCGGTGGTGCCGGTTTTGATACGGCCGATTACTCGGCATCCGCGCTCGGCGTCGATGTCCAGCTCTTTGTTGGCAATCTCGGTGTTGGCGGTGATGCGGATGGCGACACCCTCGAAGGGATCGAGAACATCATCGGCTCTGACTTCGATGATAGTCTGACCGGGGACAGTCTCGGCAACAACCTTGTCGGTGGGCAAGGCGATGACCTCGTTGAAGGTGGCGCAGGCGCGGATACGCTTGTCGGTGGCCTGGGTGAGGATACGCTCGTCTATGCCAATTCGACCTCTGGGGTTGATGTCGACCTTCAGGCTGGGACCGCGACAGGTGGCCACGCAACAGGCGATGTCATCTCCGGTTTTGAGGTTCTCTCCGGCTCGTCACTTGATGACACGCTGGCCGCCGCCGATACGGGCAGCACGCTGCGCGGTAATCTTGGGGCAGACATTCTCTATGGCGGTGCGGCAGCAGACCTCATGGAAGGCGGGAATGGTTCCGACACGCTGCATGGCAGTCTGGGGACTGATACGCTTGATGGCGGTGCATCGAGTACGGACCTTGTTGATTATTCTGGCTCGGCCCTTGGGGTCACCGTCAATCTTGCAACGAACATCAATACCGGCGGCGATGCCGATGGCGATGATATCTCCGGTATTGAATATGTGACCGGTAGTGCGTTTGCGGACCGCCTGACCGGTGACACCAATGCCAACGCCCTGACCGGCGACACGGGTGATGACACGCTTCAAGGCGGCGCGGGTGCCGATACGCTGACGGGTGGCGACGGTATCGATACCGCGACCTACGAGCTCTCGGCCTCTGCCGTGACGATCAACCTGTTGACTGGCGTTCACTTTGGCGGCGATGCGGCCAATGATGTGCTCATCGAAATCGAAAACGTGATGGGCTCGGCATTTGGCGATAATTTGACCGGTGACGGTGCCGTCAACATCATTGACGGTGGAGACGGAAATGACACGATCGAGGGCGGAGCAGGCGCGGATAACCTGATCGGTGGTCTGGGAACGGATCTTCTTTCGTATTTCAATGCCGGTTCAGGCGTTATCCTTTCACTTGAAACGGGGCTCGGCACAGGCGGTGATGCCGCCGGTGACACGGTTTCAGGGTTTGAGCAGGTGCAGGGCTCGGGCTTTGATGATCAGATTACGGCGAGCAATACAGGTTCCGTTATCTCGGGTCTGGCGGGCAGTGACACGCTGCAGGGCGGCACAAGCGCGGATACGCTTGATGGCGGTGAGGATGATGACACCCTCTATGGCGATGGCGGGAATGACAGCCTGCTCGGCAATGACGGCGCGGACCTGATCGATGCGGGTGACGGAGACGACACAATCCTTGGCGGCGAGGATGATGACACTATCCTCAGCGGACTGGGCGCGGATGTTCTCAATGGCGGGACAGGCCGCGATGTCGCAGATTATAGTGCAGATACGGAAGATCTGATTGTTGACCTTGGCGGCACCAGTACGGGCGGCACGGCCGAGGGTGACACATATGTCTCGATTGAAATCGTTCGCGCAGGCAGTGGCGATGACGTTCTGACCGGTAACTCTGGCCAGAATGAGCTTTACGGCTTTGACGGTAACGACACCCTGGCGGGGCTCTCCGGCATCGATACACTAGATGGCGGCGATGGCATCGACTGGCTCGATTACAGCGCGTCGGCCTTCGGGGTTGTCGTGGACCTCTCGATCAATGTCGGCGGCGCAGGTGATGCTGCGGGTGATGTCATCCTCAATGTCGAGAATATTCTCGGTACGGCGTTTGGTGACTCTCTCATTGGTGATGCGCTCGACAACGAATTCCAGGGCGATTCCGGCAATGATACGCTCGAGGGGCGTGGCGGCGCCGATACACTTGACGGTGGAGCGGGTGCGGATATCGCCTCCTACATCAATTCATCCGTAGGCGTGACGGCCAGCCTTGCCAATACGGCGATCAATACCAATGATGCGTTGGGCGATGTCTATATCGATATCGAAAACCTGACGGGGTCGCTTTTCAACGACCTCCTGTTTGGCGATGCCCAAAACAACATCCTTCGTGGCGAGCAGGGCGATGACGAGATCTCCGGCGACGATGGCGACGATGAGCTTTATGGCGGTGACGGCAACGATACGCTTGTTGGCGGCGCAGGTGCGGACCGCATCGAAGGCGGCAACGGCACCGACGTTGTCGATTACTCAGCATCCACGCAAGGTGTCACGGTGCGCCTCGGTCTTGGCTTCAGCCAGGGCGGAGATGCTGAAGGCGACCTGATTCTCGAAGTCGAGCACGTCATCGGCACTGATTTCAATGATGCGCTTTACTCAGGCTCAGCGGATGAAACCCTGATCGGTGGCAGCGGGAATGATATCATCAGCAGTGGGAGCGGTGCTGATGAAATCGATGCCGGAACCGGAAACGATACTATCAATGCTGGGTCAGGAGCAGACATTATTGATGGTGGCGATGGGATCGACTGGATCACTTTTGATGGCGGCGCGATCACGATTGACCTGACGACCGGGACGGGTCTCGGCAACCATGCACAGGGTGATACCTATACGGATGTTGAGAACATCAGCGCCACGAATGGCAGTGACAGCCTGATTGGTGACGACAATGCCAACGAAATACAGGGGCATGGCGGTGCGGATACGATCCGTGGTGGTGGCGAAGATGACATCCTGCGCGGTTCAAGCGGTCAGGACAGCATCTTTGGTGATGATGGTGACGACCGGATCTTCGGCGACAGCGAGAATGACGTTCTCGATGGTGGTGCCGGGAATGATACAATCTCGGGCGGGACGAGCAATGACGTCCTTCTGGGCCAGGCCGGGGATGACGTCCTTGACGGCGGTACGGGCCACGACAATATTGATGGCGGTGCGGACAATGATGTCATCACAGGCGGCGATGGCGAAGATACGCTAACCGGCGGTGACGGTGATGACACGATCTCCGGCGGCGATGAGGAAGACCTTATACTGAGTGATGCCGGCGCCGATGATATCGATGGCGGCGCGGATGTCGATATTCTCGATTTCTCCGGCTCCACCGGCGTCAACGTCAATCTGCTGACCGGAACGGGCCTCGGCGGACATGCCGAAGGCGACACATACGCCAATCTTGAGCACATTATCGGCTCGGCATTTGCGGATACGCTGATCGGCGGAGACATATCCGAAACGCTTGCCGGCGGCGAGGGCGATGACTTGCTCGAAGGCAATCTTGGTGCGGATGTCATCTCTGGCGGCAACGGGACGGACACGATTTCCTATTCCTCTTCGGCGACGGGAGTGTTGGTCAATCTGAGCCTCAGCCTGTTCCTGCTGGGCGATGCCGCAGGTGATACGGTCACGGAAGTCGAGAACATCATCGGCTCTGCACATGATGATGATCTCACCGGTGACGCAGGCGCTAACCTGATTGAGGCCGGCGACGGCAACGACACACTCGGCGGCCAGTTCACCGCTGCGGAAGACACACTGGATGGTGAGGGCGGCATCGACCTCTTCGACATCAGCGATGCTTCAGCCGGGGCGACAGTAGATCTTCTGTTGGGGCAGGCGAGCAGCGGCGGTAATACGATTTCTCTCATCAGTATCGAGAATGTCCGAGGGACCGATTTTGACGACTCAATCGTCGGCGATGCGCTCGACAATGTGATCTTTGCCGGTGACGGTCAGGATACGGTCGAGGGGAATGACGGCAATGACTCTATCGACGGGCAGAGCAGTTCGGACGTCCTCGACGGCAATGCCGGGGATGACACAATCGATGGCGGCAGTGACGATGACACCGTCCGCGGCGGTGTCGGGGCGGACTCGCTGCGCGGTAGCACGGGCCGGGATAATCTCGATGGCGGCGATGACAATGACACGCTTGATGGCGGTTCGGGCGACGACACGCTGATCGGTGGCGCCGGGACAAACCAGCTTGTCGGTGGTGCCGACAATGACGTCATCATCGGCGGTACGGGCACGGACGATATTGATGGCGGTACCGGAACCGATACGGTTGACTACAGCGCTTCCGCCGCAGGGGTCACGATTGACCTTGCGCTCGGGGCCGCCGCAGGTGGCGATGCCGCAGGCGACACGCTGACTTCGATCGAAAACATCATCGGGTCGGATAGCGCGGACAGCATCACCGGCAGTGACAGCGCGAACCGGCTCGACCTGCGCGATGGCGACGATACGGTCATTGCGTCGCTCGGTGCGGACACGATCGTCGGCGGCAGCGGCACAGACGTGGTCGACTACTCCGCAGCCGGCGGCGCGATGACCATCCTTCTGACAGGCGGTGCTTCGACGGGCAGCCTGGCACAAGGCGACCAGCTTTCGGGCATCGAGCATGTCATCGCAGGCGATTTCAATGACCGGCTGGTAGGCAGCACTCTCGCGGAAACGCTCGATGGCGGCGACGGGGATGACACGCTGGCGGGCGGGATCAATGCGGACCACCTGATAGGCGGTGACGGCACGGACCTTCTCGATTTCTCTGCCGCATTGAGCGCGGTCGCCGCCGATCTCAGTGCAGGCACAGGCTCGGCTGGCGAAGCCAGCGGCGACACCTATGTCAGTATCGAGAATATTCTGGGCTCATCCTATAATGACACGCTGACCGGCGATGCGATGGTCAACACCCTGACCGGCGGGTCGGGCAATGACATCCTGCGCGGTGGTGCCGGGGCGGATGTCCTTGACGGCGGTATCGGGACAGATACGGCAGACTACACCGGCTCGCTGGCGATCAATATCGATCTTGCCGCCCAGACAGTGACTGGTGGCGATGGAACGGGTGACACGCTCATCAGTATCGAGAGCGTCATAGCGACCGCCAATGCGGATACCATCGCAGGCAGCTCCGCGGATAACCGGATCGAAGCTGGCGGTGGTGATGACACAATCACGGCATCGCAAGGCGCAGACACGATCATCGGTGGCAGCGGCACGGATCAGCTTACCTATGCGGGATCTGATGCCGGCATCATCCTGACGCTCGACGGCACGGCTGGCTCCGGCGGGTTTGCAGAAGGCGAATCCGTCTCCGGCGTTGAGCACGTCATCGGCAGCGATTTTGCCGACACCATCATCGGCGTCGGCGTTGCTGAAACGCTCGAAGGCGGCGCAGGCGCTGACAGGCTTGAAGGCGCGGACGGCAATGACAGCCTCGATGGCGGCAATGACAATGACACGCTGGTCGGCGGCAGCGGTGCGGACACGCTAACGGGCGGTGGCGGGCTCGATACGATCGACTATACCGGCTCCTCCTCAGGCGTGACGATTAATCTGGGTACGAATGCAGCTTCCGGCGGCCACGCGGCGGGCGATGTCTTCAGCGGCATCGAGAATGTGACGGGGTCGAATTCGAATGACGATTTGACCGGCGATGGCGGGGACAATGTCCTCGACGGCGCAGGCGGAGACGACACACTCAATGGCGGTGCAGGTGCCGACACACTGACCGGCGGCACTGGTCAGGACACGGCAGATTATACAGGCTCTGCAGCGGTCGCGATCAACCTTGGTGCCGGGACGGCATCCGGCGGGGATGCGACGGGCGATGTCCTTAGCTCTATCGAGCACGTGACCGGCTCTGCGCAGGCAGACAGCCTGACGGGCGACGGGGTTGCTAACCGTCTCGAAGGCGGCAGCGGATCCGACACACTTGATGGCGGGGCGGGCGATGACACGCTGATTGGTGGGTCCGATGATGATCTCTTCCTCGGCGGCGCAGGGGCCGATGATCACCAGGGTGATGGCGGTACGGACGAAGTCGACTACAGCGGCTCAGCTTCCGGCGTGACGC
>CAXPOZ010000005.1:0-506205 GCA_964219355.1 Glaciecola sp. | reverse complement strand
TGAGGCTGAAACGCTCAACGCTTGACCATTATCGCTGCGAGGGACGCGGGCCGATTTACCGCAAACATGGCGCGCGGGTCTTCTATCCGAAACCCGATCTCATCCGCTGGTCAGAGCGCAATTCCTATGCGTCCACATCCGAACGCCTGCAGAAGCCGGAATGAAAAAGCGCACGCTTTGGATGACAGGATTTAGCGCCGGTCTTGTCTTTTTCGGTCTGGTTCTCGACCCCGCAGATCGCTTGATCTGGAACCGGACCGCGAGCGCACCGACAGGGCTTTACTGGCTGAGCGACGCGCCCTTCACCCCTGGCCGATGGGTCGTCGTCTCCAGCCAGAGCGTGCAAGCGAACTGGGCGCAGGAGCATGAATTTGTTGGCGAAGACTGGCCGTTATTGAAACAGATTGCCGGGGGTCCCGGCGATGAAATCTGCCGGACCGGACGCGACATTCTGATCAATGATGAAGTTGTGGCGGAAGCGCTGATTGTCGATTCCAGTGGCCGAAACCTGCCTGTGTGGGATGGCTGTGTCCGGCTTGAAAGCGATGAGCTTTTCCTGCTGACGCCGCATCCGGCGTCGCTTGATGGCCGGTATTTCGGTCCCGTAAAACAAACAGACCTGGATGGCGTCGCCATCCCCGTTTTCGTGGCCCGGGACAGACAGGGCGCAAGCGGATGCAAAGCGATACATGCGGATGCAAGGGAATCAGAAGCGAACCCGGTAGGGCAAGATTAAAGCTATGGCACCACATGCCATCTAACGCCTTGTCTGCACATCTGTTTTTTGGCGCCCTTTGCACAGCATTGCGGTGCATGGATCGTCGGAAATTTCCCGGAATGAAAGGGGTTCCTGTAGTGCATGGGGTAAGAGCGCCGCAATGAGCGATGATACCCCGTTCACACCCCGGTTGGGGCCGATACGCGATAGAGGCGGCCCAGCTGGAAAGCGCCTTCGCCGCCAACTGGCGAAGACCGGGAAGCGGCTTTCTAATGCGCCCCGGAAATCTTCCTTCACGGGCGCGCGTTATGGCAGCGGCGGCGCAGCGCGAACACGCGCATCCGCAGGGCGGCATCTGTCCCGCCTGCAACGGCGGCGCGTCGTGGTCAAAGTACATATCGCCAGAGCCGGACGCGCGGGCCCAGGACTCTATCGTGCCCATGTCGGCTATCTGCAGCGGGACGGCGTGGATCGCGAGGGCGAAGGCGGTGTCCTCTATGACCGGGACAATGAAGGTATATCGCCGCGCGACTTTCTGGAGAGGAGCGAACAGGATCGCCACCAGTTCCGGATCATCGTGTCGCCGGAGGGCGGCGCGCGCATGGGCGATTTCAAACAGGCGACGCGCGACCTGATGGCGCGCATGGAAGCCGACACCGGGCGGCGCTTGGACTGGATCGCTGTCGATCACCACAATACCGGCCATCCGCACACGCATATTGTCGTGCGCGGGCGCGACGCGCGGATGAAGGATGTCGTCATCGCGCGAGACTATCTCACCCATGGCCTGCGCGAAGCGGCCGAGGATCTTGTGACACAGAGGCTCGGACCGCGGCGAGCGCTGGAGGTTGCAGAGACGCGGCAGAAACAGGTCGATCAGGACCGGTGGACAGGGCTGGATCGCGAGATCGAAAACCTTATCGATGGAAGCGTTTTTGAGCCGGGCGATGCGTCCTCAAGCGGCGAACGCTTTAGCCGCTCGCTTCAGATTGCTCGCGCACGCCACCTCCAAACGTTGGGCCTCGCAGAGCCCGCCGGAGCCGTAGCCTGGCGGATGAAGCCGGGCTGGCAGGAGCAACTCAAACGCCGGGGCCGGCGGGGCGACATCATCCGCACACTCGCGGCGGAATTCGGCGAACGTAAAAAACACATTCAGTTTGTGCAGGACCGGGATGCGGATGCAACCCCTATTCAGGGCGTCGTTAAAGCCTATGGCGCCGAGGACGAACTTCGCGACACACGCTACATGCTCGTTGAAGATTTTGACGGCGGGATATGGCATGTGCCTGCTGGCGCCATTGATCCGACCTCCCGCCCGTCGCGCGGCGCGGTTGTTGAGCTGTCGCGCGCGAGCGCGCTGGCGCGGGCTTCGGACACGGCCATCGCCAGAGTCGCCGATGAAACGGGTGGCGTCTGGTCGGAGGACTTGCACGCCCGCCACGATCCCGGATCGAAACCGGCTTACCGCCTGTCGCTGAAGCGCCGTCTTGAAGCGCTGCGGCGGGCGGGAATCGGCGAACGGCTCGCCAGCGGAGAATGGCGCATTGATGAGACCTTCATCGAACGCGCCGCAGAATACGAAGCGCGGCGGTCCGGCGGCGTGAAGCTGACTGTCCTGTCGTGGTTGTCCCCAGAGGCGCAGATTGAGCGGATGGGTGAGACATGGATCGACGGGCTTTCCGAAACCGATGCGGAACGGTGCATAGAGCTCGGGAACCTTCAGATGCGGCGGCAGGCATGGCTGCGAGAGCAAGACGTTCTGCAGGCAGGGCAGGCCAACCTTTCAGATGAGCAGCGTATTCGGTTGCGGGCGCTTGATCTGAAACAGAATTCCGATGCGATCGCCGCGCGCTCGAACCGGACGGCTGTCGATCTGGCGAACGGGGACCGGTTACACGGGCGGCTGGAGGGCCACGTCGATCTGGCGGCGGGCCGCATGGCGGTCATCGGGAACGCTAAGGAGTTCGCGCTTGTACCGTGGCGCAGCGCGCTCGGACGGCAGACCGACCGCGAACTGACACTCAAACGCACAGCCTCAGGCATCGGCTGGACAGTTGGAAATGGTCGCTCGAAGGGCATTTTTCGTTAGGCTTTTTGGTTGCCTTGCAGCCGGATGGCCGGAGTGGTCAGTTTTACGGCTGGCCGAAAGTGCCGTATATCGCTCTAACTATTTGAGCGATGCGGTTTCAGCGTGTGCGTCCGCATATTTTGGGCCCTTCCCAAGTAACCGTTACGCTGAAATGCAAAGACGCCGAAGCTCGGGTGGATTGGCCGAGAGGCAGCCGTTACGAGGAAAGCTGTCATAACTGAACTTTACAAAAGCGCAGGATTCCGATTGTTCGCGCTTCTACTTATAGCTTCTGCTAAGGCGCGCCGCGGGGGCCGAATAAAACGACGCCTGCGCCGACCAGCATGATCGCAGCGCCGAGAAAGTCCCACCGGTCCGGCCGCGCGCCTTCAACAAAATAAATCCATGCAATCGAAGCGGCGACGTACACCCCGCCATAGGCGGCGTAGGCGCGCCCGGCGAAATTGGCGTCAATGCGCGTAAGCAACAGCGCGAACAGGATCAGACTGACCACGCCGGGACCGATCCAGAGCGGCGACTTTTCAAGGCGCAGCCACATCCAGAACGCATAACAGCCGGCGATTTCAAAGAATGCCGCTAATATATAATAGACCGCCGTCATTGATCGCCACCATTCTTATCAAAGCCCAATATCGTGACGACGAACCTGCCCGATTCAAAGCATTGATCCAAGATCGGAGCTGACGGACGGATAGGCGCTCACCATTTGTTTCAGGTCTTGTGTCTTAAGCCCAAGCCGGATGGCGAGCCCGAAATAATTGACAAGTTCGGCGTATTCCGGGCCGATCATATGCGCGCCGATAATTTGGTCCGTATCATTATCGATCAGAATTTTTGTCGCGGCGCAGCTCTCGCCGATTCTGAAATTCGAATACCATTTGCCCGTATCAGTGAAGACAGCGCGAAAGTCGCGCCCCCTGTCTTTGGCTTCGCTTTCGAGCATGCCGACGCGCACGAGCTCCGGTATTGTGAAAACAGCGCTCGGCACGCCGCGATAGTCCGGCGTCGCATTATTGCCTTTCAGCATGTTGGACGCCGCAACCTTGCCTTCAAAGACGGCGACGGGCGTCAAGGGCGCGCCAGGCGTCGCCGCTGCATCGCCGGCCGCATAGACATTTTCGTTAGTGACGCTCTGCAAGTGTTCGGAGACGACAACGCCTTTCGCGCCATATTCGATGCCGGCGGCGTCAAGGTCGAGATCGTCAATCGCGGGCGAGCGGCCTGCGCCGTGCACGACAAGATCGGCGGACCAGTGCTGCTTTTCACCTTTTCGGCGCGCCGACACCTCAAATCCATTCGCCGTTTTTTCAATGGCGATCAGTTCCGTCTCATTGACGATCTCAATACCGATTTCGCGGGATCGCGCGGCGAGCAAATCGACGAGATCGGGATCGAATTGCTCAAGCTGGCGTTGGCCGCGATCGATGATGATGACCTCGCTGCCGGCCCGCCGGGCAATATGCGCAAACTCGAAGGAGACATAGCCGCCGCCGACAAAGAGAATGCGCCTGGGCAAGTTTTCGAGCTCTAAAAACCCCGTGCTGTCGATGAGATATTCTGCGCCCGGCTCCTCAACCAGCCGCGGTTTGGCGCCGGTCGCGATCAAAAACTTTTTCGCCTGCAGGCGGTCGCCGCCTTCCAGTTCAATCGTGTTGTCGTTGACGAAGCGCGCCGCGCCGTTAAGGGTTTGGGTGCCGTTCTTGTCAAGGCCGCTCTCGATTCGCTCCGGCATTTTATCGGTAAAGGCGCGTTTATGGGCCATCAAATCCGGCCAGTTGATCGCGAGGCCGTTTTCATCGACGCCTTTGCCGCGCATAAGCCGCGCCGCATCGACAATCTCCGCACCGCGCCGCAGGATTTTTTTCGGATCGCATCCCCGGAGCGCGCAGGTGCCGCCATAGGGAAGTTCATCGATGACGGCGACGGACCAGCCGGCGGACGCGCATTTGTTCGCAGCGGCGTTCCCCGCCATGCCGACGCCGACAACCACAAGATCTTTTTCAATCATCATTCTTTCGTCCTCGCTCCCAGCGATCAATGGCGGTCAGGGGTCCGACAGGACAATGATGTTCCGCCGTCGGCCGGCCCGTCAGGATTGAATAGAGGTGATGGATCGAGCGCATCTCGCAGCCGGGGGTCGCGAGCAAGGCCGCGAACAGAAAACAAAGGCCGAGATGGGCGAAAAGATAGACTTCGAATGCCCAGATTGAGCGGGCCAGCAGCGGCGACTCTATCGCGCCTGTTTGCAGATAGCCGACGGCGAGCGCGGCGAGCAACAAAACAAAACTCACAAACCCCGGCCATTTTTTCCAGTCGCGTGAAAACCCGATATTGACGACATAGCTGATCAGAAACAGCGCCGGCACGACGCCGTTCCAGACGAGCCCGCGGATCGAGCCGTCACCGACCATCAAATCACTGCGAATGCTCCAGAGCCCGAAAACGTAATAGATCGATAAAACGCCAAACGCGAAGCGCACAAATCGCCCGATCGGTCCCGGCTTCGGCAAGCTGCCCGGCTTTTCGAGCTGAAGATCGGTAGTCGCCATGGGCGCGCCTTCCATTTTATCCGGCGCAGCAGGAAAGCTTTGTCACATCCTTGTCGAAGCCTTGCGCTGCGAGTTTCAAACCCTCGACGGTGGTCAGGTAAGGGAAGATGGTCTCGCCCAGTTCCGTCGCGGTCATATTATATTTGAGTGCAAGCACGATGGTCTGAATCGAATCCGCGCCTTCGGGCGCCAGAATCTGCGCGCCGAGCAAGCGATCCGTATCGGCGTCGGCGACAAGCTTGATCAGCCCGCGCGTATCATGAGCCGCAAGCGCGCGCGGAACTTGATCGAGCGGCGCTACCGAGGTTTTGACATCGAATCCAGCAGCTTTTGCCTGGGCCTCGCTTAGCCCTGCGCCCGCGATTTGCGGATCGGTGAACACGACCCATGGCATCGCCGCATTTTCGTATGTGTGCGAATTGCTGTTGAGTGCGTTTTTCGCGGCGAGTTTCGCGCCGTAGGCGGCCATATAGACGAACTGGTCGCGGCCCGTGACATCGCCGGCGGCGTAGACGCCTGGCTTGCTTGTCCGCATGCGTTCATCGACGACGATGCCGCCATTGGCCAGCGTTTCGACGCCCGCATCTTCAAGTCCGAGCGTCCCTGTGTTGGCCTTGCGGCCCGTCGTCAACAGCAGATGTTCGGCGTGAATGACCTCTTCCTCGCCGCCGACGGAAATTGTCAGGGAAACGCCATCATCGGTTTTTGCAACGCTGACATAGGAAAGTCCGTTGCTGACGGCGACGCCTTCCGCCCCAAGATATCCGGTCAGCGCTTCTGAAGTCTCCGGTTCGGCCTCCGGCAACAACCGGCTGCGCGTCACAAGCGTCACTTCAGTCCCCGCGCGCGAAAACATCTGCGCCAGTTCGCAGCCGATATACCCCCCGCCGACGACGATAAGAGAACGCGGCAACTCGGAAAGCTCCAACGCCGAGGTGCTGGTCAGATAGGGCGTTTCATCAAGACCCGGAATGTCAGGAATCGACGGCGACGATCCTGTAGCGATGAGAACCTTGGCGGCTTCGATCCGGCGCTCTCCCGCCATGACACCGCCATCGACAAGACGCGCCGCGCCTTCAATATAATCTATAGAACCATAAGCGCTGAGGAGATCGACATATTTCTTTTGGCGCAGGCTCGACACGAGTGCATCCTTGTCCGCCATGAGCGCGGACCAGTCATCGATGCGCGCTTCGCCTGTAATCCCCTGAAACCGGCTTGCCGTCCGCGCGCCATGCAGCGCCTCGGCGGCGCGGATCATCGTTTTTGATGGCACGCAGCCAACATTGACGCACGTTCCGCCGATCAATCCATGACCGATCAGCGCCACCCGCGCGCCTTCTTCGGCGGCGGTTATTGCTGCGGAAAAACCCGCAGACCCGGCGCCGATGACGATAAAATCGTATGGGTTCGAATTTGGGGGACAACAGCTATCCGTCATGAGACTCACTTTCTGAGAGATTGTTTTGTCTGCGGCGTCGACGCCAGACTGCGTATAATGTGAGGGCAATGAAAAAGCCGAGCGCAGGGAACAGAACGTAGTCCAAATACCCCGTGAATGCCGACAGGCCGATCACGCCAAAAAGAACGACGAGGACCGGTGTAATGCAACAGAGCGCGGCGACGATCGTGCCGATGATCCCAACACTGAGAAGAGACCGCATTGGTCAGGTTTCGATTTCGGCTGCGGGATAACCGACATTCGTCGACGCTGCGGCAATCTCGGCGGGAGTTGCGATAGCCGGATCGTAAACCACGGTCGCAATTTTAGTCTCAAAATCGACCTCCACCGATTTGACGCCTTCGACGCGTTTCATGGCTTTGCGCACGGAAATCGGACAGGTCGCACACGTCATATTCTCTATCGAAAAACGTGCGGTCGCTTCCGTCGCTTCTGCTGAAGCAAGGACGGTCGTATCGCCGGATGATTGCGCGACCACGGCAACGCCGCCAAGCGCCGTTGCGCCGATGGCTGCCGCGATAAGCAGAACTTTTTTCATGGGGTACTCCTTTCAGTAAAACAGCGGCGCCCAGTAATCGATGGTTGCCGCGAGCAAGACGAGAATGGTCGATATCCAAAGCGCCGCCTTGGTGAAGCGCGCTGAATCCGGCCGTGCGCATGCGGTTCCCTCTTCGCAAGGCTCCGCCTTTCGGAAATAGACATGCCAGAACCCGGCTGCGATGAAGACCGCAGCGATTCCGATAAAGACCGGCTTGTAGGCTTCGAGCGCTGTGAGGCTGCCGATCCAGGCGCCGGATACGCCGAGACTGATCAGGATCAACGGCAAAATGCAGCAGGAGGACGCCAGGAGGGCCCCTAGCGCGCCTCCGGCGGCGAACCAGCGTTTGCCGCTCTTCGCCTTAATGCCGGGTTTTTCGTTTTCGGGCGCTACTTCTAACATCTGAAACGCACATCCTTGACGGTCTCGACTCCAATTTGAGCTCAATGTAGGCTCTGTAGTAACTACAGGATCAAGAAGGAATTTTGCGATGTCGTTCACGCTTACGCGAGATTATGTGAAACGCGGCGAACTCGCCCGCCGCTCCGGCTGCAATCTCGAAACAATCCGATATTATGAGGACATCAAGTTAATGCCCGAGCCGGCGAGGACGGAAGTTGGCCACCGCCTTTACTCGACCGATGATCAACGCCGACTGCGTTTTATCCTGCGATCCCGCGAACTCGGCTTTTCCATCGATGAAATTCGCAGCCTGCTGTCGATGGTCGATAGCGGCGATTACACTTGCGGCGAGATTCATGCGCTGACGCAGGAGCATTTGAAATCTGTTTCCAGGAAAATCGCCGACCTGAAGAAACTTCAACGCACACTCAAAGCTATATCGGATGATTGCGCAGCCGGTGATGAGCCGGACTGTCCCATCGTTGAAACTTTGATTTCAGATTAGTTCGGATGAATATATCCGTCAGCTGGCTAAACTTGACTCTGGTCGGGCCCGCTGATGGTCGGTCCTGAGCGTGCGCTCCCAGACTGTACAAAGTCATATTGATCCGTTCACTCACGACCATAGTCGCAAAATGAAAACTTCAGCAACGGCCTGCAGCTAGGCGTTTAGACTGCTTTGCACGCGCTTGCCTGGAATGGCCGGTTTCAGGACTGGTCGCTGACGAGCTGCGCCCGTCATTCTTGGAGGGACTGTTTTCTCAAAGACGTGGAGCGCCATGACCGGCACAAAGATACTGATCGGGCAGATTTGCGTTGTGTTCGCGTTGATCATTGGCGCAGTCTGGCTGGCGACGCAGATGACAGCCGAAGCGCTTGGGTATCAGGCGGCGCTGGGCGCGCCGTGGTTCGTGGCGGGGGAGACCCCGATCTACAAGCCCTGGCGGCTCTTTCAGTGGTGGTATGCTTATGAGGCATACGCGCCGGAAACTTTCGCGCGCGGCGGACTGGTTGCAGTGTCGGGATCAGCGCTCGGATTTCTTGTGGCGATCATCGGCTCGGTGTTGCGCAGCCGCCATGAACGTCATGTGACGACGTATGGATCGGCCCGCTGGGCGAACCGGTCAGACCTCAAACGCGCAGGTCTTTTCGCGCCGGATGGTGTTTTTCTGGGGCGATGGCAGGGCCGGTATCTGCGCCATGACGGCCCGGAGCATGTCATGGCCTTCGCGCCTACCCGGTCAGGAAAGGGAGTGGGACTTGTCGTCCCGACGCTCCTGTCCTGGACAGGCAGCGCCGTCATCCACGACATCAAGGGCGAGAACTGGGAGCTGACATCGGGATGGCGGTCGGGGTTTTCGCGATGCGTGCGTTTTGATCCGACCGACCGTCGCTCGCCGCGCTACAATCCCCTCATGGCCGTGCGATGTGGCGAGCATGAAGTGCGTGATGTGCAGAATATCGCTGACATTCTTGTTGATCCGGAAGGCTCGCTTGAGCGGCGCAATCATTGGGAGAAGACCGGACATGCCTTGCTGGTCGGTGTAATCCTGCATGTTCTTTATGCAGAGACAGACAAGACGCTTTCCGGATGCGCGCGCTTTCTGTCCGATCCCAAGCGATCCTTTGCCGTCACCTTGCGCGCCATGATGACGACGCCTCACCTTAGGGAGCGTGGCGTTCACCCCATAGTGGCGCAGGCGGCGCGCGAACTTTTGAACAAGTCTGAGAATGAACGCTCCGGTGTGCTCTCGACCGCGATGAGTTTCCTGTCACTCTACCGAGACCCGGTGATCGCCGAGGTGACAGGTCGGTCGGACTGGCGCATTGAGGATCTGGTCATCAGCGAGCAGCCGCTTTCGCTCTATCTGGTGGTGCCGCCATCGGACCTCTCACGCACCAAGCCGCTAATCCGGCTCATCTTGAACCAGATCGGACGCAGACTGACCGAAGACCTACCCGAACAGAACCGCCGCAAACTGCTTTTGATGCTCGACGAATTTCCGGCGCTGGGGCGGCTCGATTTCTTCGAGAGCGCGCTCGCCTTTATGGCGGGCTATGGCATCCGCGCCTATCTCATCGCGCAATCCCTCAATCAGATTGAAAAGGCTTACGGGCCGAACAATTCGATCCTCGACAACTGCCATGTGCGCATTGCGTTCGCGACCAATGATGAGCGCACGGCGAAACGTGTGTCTGACGCTCTTGGCACGACGACAGAACTGCGCGCCCAGAAGAACTACACCGGCCACCGGCTCGCGCCGTGGCTGTCGCATATGATGGTGTCACGTCAGGAAACCCAGCGGGCGCTTGTGACGCCCGGCGAAGTCATGCAGCTCGCCGCATCAGATGAAATTGTCATGGTGTCCGGCGCGCCGCCCGCGCTTGCGAAGAAGTTGCGATACTTCGAGGACGGGAACTTCACGCAGCGGGTTTTGCCGCCGTCAAGCGTCGCTTGGGAGGCGGAGACAGCTGCTGGATCCTGGACTGGTGTTGTTGCGCCGCCGGTAGATGATCCGCCGTTAGATGCGGGTGAAAGCGCCGACGGCCTTGCGCTAAAGCGCACACGCGAGCCCGACCATGCGCCACATGCAGATGAAGCGATAATCGAACCGGTGGTCTCAGACGCGCCTGATATGGAGGACGCAGCCGATCCTTCGGAAGACCGCAATCTGGATATGGTGCGCCGTGCCGTAGCCGCCGATCGCGGCGATCCTGACGTGCTACCGGAGTTTTGATGTCATGGCGAAGCCGCGCGTCAATATCCGAATCTCGACGAAACTCTACGCGCAGCTGTGTGAAGCGGCCGCCAAGCCTGGCGTGACCAAGACCGCCATTGTGGAAGACGCGCTGCGCGCCTGGTTCGATCCGGAGGCGCGCTCGGTTCTTGAGGAACGCCTTTTGATCCGTATAGACGCCTATGATCAGCGGCAAGCTGATATGGAGCGCGACCTTGCCTTCACCTATGAGACGCTCGCGCACTATGTCTACTACTGGCTGACGCGAACTGAACCTATCCCGGAAGGCGAGCGGGATATTGCTCATGCGCTAGGTCGGAAACGGCTGGACTACTTTTTGGATCAGGTCGCCCGCAAGCTGGGCGCGTCGCGCGAGCATCCGGAATCGGCAGCAAAGGATCTGCGACTAGAGGAGATAGAGCGCCAGTAACACGCCGCCGACAGCGAAATCGATCCAGACGCAAAACGGAATATACCATTGCGGTATGCTCGCGCCAAACCGGTTGTTGTGGTGCGCAAAATCCCATAGCCCGTGCACCATGATGCCGAGTGGAATGGCGAGCGGATTCCAGACAAGCCCTGCGAGCGCGGCAAGACCGAAGACGCTGGCGCCAGCAAGTTCGACTATCAGGGCTTTCAGAGAGCCGTCGGCCGCGGCGAATCCGATATAGGCGCCTGCAATCAAAGCCAGCGTGATCGCGGCAATCTGGACCGAGAGCGGTTCCGGCACGAGAAAGTGAACCGGGAGAGTGAGCCCGATCACTGCTGAACCGAGGATAAGCGGGCGCTTCATACCGCCCGCCTGCGCCGCCATGCGATCAGGCTGCGGCGCATTTTGATAATGAGCAGGACAAGTCCGGACATCGCGACAAAGATGGCCGCCCCCGCTGCTGTGATCAGGAGCGGATGATTGAAATCCGCACCATCATCATAATCCATGACATGCAGCTTCCAGAAGAAGTCATAAAAGCGCCAGGTCGACGAGCGCCGCGCACGCACCTCAGCTGTGGCCGGATCAATGTAAAGCGTCGTCGCGTCGCCATCATCGAACAAGGCCCGCCAGACTGGACCGGGGCGGCCATATTCTGACGGCGGATTTGCGACACTCAGGACAGACGCAAGCGATCCTGTTCCTGAGTAATCCGCTTCGGCAATCCGCCGCGCCAGTGTTTCGCTGACAGGATCGAGACGATCACCGGACGAGGCGTCGATGACAAACGTCTCGCCGTCGGCAGATTTCAGACGCCAGACGGGTGCGCCGAGCACCTGGCCCAGCTCCGCTTCCGAGATGGTGCCGATTTCATGCTGGTCAGTCACCTGTGCCAGTTCCAGCAAGTCAGCCGGGCTGGCGGCGAGCGATTCGGTGGCGGCAATCTTGTGTTCGCCGCGCACCTGTTCAATCGGGATGGCGCTCATGACCAAACCGCCAGCGATCCAGAGCATGATCTGGATACCGACAATCAGAGCGACCCATTTATGTATGCGAACGCTCCATTTGAGTATGCCCATGATTCAGCCCTCCCGAAGCGGTTCTAGTGATCCATCATGCCATCAAGACAGTCGGCGCCATCTGTGCCAGTGTTGCAGATAGCCATGATCCGGTAGGAGCCGTCACGGCCCTGTTTGACCATGAAGGCGATCTCATCGCCATCAGCGAAACCGGTGAGATCGACATCGCCCATAATATCGAATCCCATGGTCATTGCGTCCATCTGGATGCCGCCGTCGAAGGGGCCATGCTCGATGGTCAGGAAGTCACCCTGACTGCCGACTGAGCGGATTGTGCCAGTGGCATGACCGATGCCATCCATCGCCTCATCCGCAGCATTAGCCATATTGTGATCGCCATGATCCATGCCGTCATGATCTGCCATTGCTGCAGGTTCCTTGGCCGTATCGACGGTCGACGAAGCAGGCTCTTCAGCGCCGCCGCAGGCGGCTAGTCCCAAGGCAAGCAGGCTCGCGGTCATCAGTGTAAAAGGTTTCATATCGGTTCTCCTTCTGGTTCAGGTAAAGGTGTTTGCGCGGCTTTGGGTATATTTCCGGCGCGCGCGGAAAGCTGGAATCCGGTCCGGATGTAATAGATGGCCGGGATGACGATCAGGGTAAGGACGAGCGTTGACGCCATGCCACCGATCATTGGCAGCGCGATGCGGCGCATCACGTCTGAGCCTAATCCATCTGTCAGGAATATCGGGGCGAGCCCCGCAAAGATCGTGGTGACGGTCATCAGCTTCGGGCGCACGCGCATGGCGGCGCCTTTGCTGATCGCGGAGAAAAGTTCTTCACGTGTCTGTGGCTGTGCTTTGCGCACTTCGCTGTCGATATAGAGCAGCATGATGACGGCGGTTTCCACTGCGATCCCGCCAAGGGCGATGAAGCCAACGGCGACAGCGACAGAGAGATTGTAGCCCGCGAGCCAGACGGCCCAGAGCCCGCCAATCAGGCCGAACGGCAGGCTCGCCATGATGATCAGTGTGCGGTCCAGCCGCCCGAAATGCAGCATCAGCAAAAGGAATATAAGCGCGACTGCTGCCGGAATGGCGATCTGCAGCCGGGCACTGGCTTCTTCCAGTTGTTCATACTGCCCTGCAAATTCCACCGCATATCCGGGCGGCAGATCGACGGCGTCTGCCACAGCGGCGCGCGCCTCAGCGACATAGCCGCCCATGTCGCGGCCTTCGATATCGACAAACACCCAGCCGGTGAGCCGCGCATTCTCCGAGCGGATCATGGGCGGGCCTTCGGTGTAGGCGATGCGTGCGAGCTCGCCGAGCGGAATGTGTGCGCCTGTCGGAGTTGGCACGAGAATGTTTGTCAGGTCGTCTGCGTTCTCTCTGAATGGGCGGTCATAGCGCAGGATGATGTCGTAGCGTTCGCGGCCCTCGACGGACTGAGAGAGACGCATGCCGCCGAGGGCGGTCTGAACGACCGCCTGGAATGTCCCCATGTCGATATTCCGGCGGGCCAGCTCGCTGCGGTCGGGCGTGATTTCGAGATACTTGCCGCCAAGCACCCTGTCGGCGAAGGCCGAACGTGTGCCCGGAATATCTGCAACAACGGTTTCGACATCGCGGGCGATCTGTTCGATTTCGGTCAGGCTGTCGCCTGTCACCTTGATCCCGATGGGTGTGCGCACGCCGGTCGAGACCATGTCCATCCGGATTTTGATCGGATAGCCCCAGGAGTTCACAAGTCCCGGCATTTGCAGGCGCTGATCGAGTTCCGCGGTAATGTCGTCGATGGTGACGCCTGCGCGCCATTCTTCTTTCGGCTTCAGCCTGACCCAGGTTTCGATCATGGTCAGCGGCGCCGGGTCAGTCGCGGTGTCAGCGCGCCCGGCCTTGCCGAAAACGCGCTCGACTTCCGGCACGGTCATCATTACGCGGTTCGTCTGGCCGAGGATTTCGCGCATTTTTGTGGCCGATACACCCGGCAGCGTCGTGGGCATATAGAGAAGCTCACCTTCATAGAGCGCGGGCATGAACTCGGACCCGGTGCGCTGCATAGGAACGATCACGCTGGCTGTCAGGATCATCGCAAGCGCGACCGTCAGCCATTTGAAGCGCAGCGCTGCGTGCAGGATCGGCTTGTAAGCCCAAACGAAAAAGGCGTTGAGAGGATTGGCTTCTTCGCGCCGGAACTTCCCACGCATCAAATAGAGCATCAGCACCGGCACCAGTGTCACCGACAGGATGGCGGCGAAGGCCATGGCGTAGGTCTTGGTGAAAGCGAGCGGTGAAAACAGACGGTAGCTTTCGCCCGTGAGCGCGAAGACCGGCAGGAAAGAGACGGTGATGATCAGCAGGGAGAAGAAGATGCCGGGCCCGACTTCCTGAGCGGCTTCCAGCAGCGCCGCGCGGCGCGCCGCTGGGCTGGGCTTGTCCTCGAATTCCGAGAGTTTCCGGCTGGCATTCTCAACCAGTACAATCGAAGCATCCACCATCGCGCCGATGGCAATCGCGATGCCGCCAAGCGACATGATATTCGCGGTAACGCCCTGGAACGACATGATCATGAAGGCGCCGAGGACGCCGAGCGGCAGGGTGATGATCGCCACGAGAGAAGAGCGCACATGAAGCAGGAAGATCAAGATCACCAGCGCGACGGCAATGCCTTCCTCAATCAGCTTGTGCTGGAGATACTCAACTGAGCCTTCGATCAGCGGGGCACGGTCATAAACGGTGACAATCTCGACCCCATCGGGAAGACCGCGTTGTAATTCCGCGAGTTTGGTCTTTACGCGCTCAATCACTTGCAGCGCATTCTCGCCATCGCGCATGATGACGATGCCGGCGACCGTTTCGCCTTCGCCGTTCAGTTCCACAATGCCGCGCCTGAGCGCAGGGCCTTCAACGATGCGCGCGACATCGCGCAGCAAGACGGGGGTTCCGTCAGCAGCATAAATCACAACTTCTTCGAGGTCGGACCGCTCATCAACATAGCCTGACGACCGGATAACGAATTCGCTTTCGGCCTGTTCGATGACGCGGCCTCCAACCTCGCTTGAGGCGGCGCGGACGGCATCGCGAATGCGCGCAATCGAGATATCGAAACTGCGCAGACGGTTCGGGTCGATGAAAATCTGATACTCGCGGACGAACCCGCCGACAGAGGCGACTTCGGCGACACCATCGACGCCTGCAAGTTCCAACGACAGGAACCAATCCTGCAGAGAACGAAGTTCGGCGAGGTCTGTGTTGCCAGTCTTGTCGACCAGCGCATACTGGTAAACCCAGCCGACGCCCGTCGCATCAGGTCCGATCTGGGGTGTTGCGCCTTCGGGGAGTTCGGAGCCAAGCCGGGACAGCGCTTCCAGCACCCGTGAGCGCGCCCAGTACAGGTCCACATCATCCTCGAAGATGACGTAGACGAAGCTCGTTCCGAACATGGAAGAGCCCCGCACATCCTTGGTGCGGGGAAGGCCAAGCAGATTGGTCGACAGAGGATAAGTGACAAGATCCTCGACGATTTGCGGGCTCTGACCCGGAAAATCGGTTCGGATGATAATCTGCGTATCGGTAAGATCAGGCACGGCGTCGAGCGGCGTGCGTTCAACCGCCAGCCATCCTGCGACAGCGAGGGCGCCAGCCAACAACAGAACAATAAGTTGGTTCGTGAACGACCAGCTTATGAGTCCTGCGACCCATGATTTTGACGGGTCTTTTCCGGAGAGGTCGTGTTTGGAATCTTCAGTCATTGCCGCCTCCTACCGGTGTCCCGCATGGGGATCGACGGGTTGGCGTTCGGCGCTGCCGGTTTCCATTCCGGCCATCGGATCAGGCCAGGCGATGACTTCCGCTGGAGCTTCGCCATACGGATTGCGCGGCGAGCCGCCTTGCTGCACCCAGAGACGGCCCGTTTCGGTTTCCTGGAACAGAGTGAGGCCCGCATCGCGGTAATGCACGGGCGCGCCTTCGAGCAGCCAGGGCTCAAGCGCCGCCATCAGCCGGGCGAGCTCAGCCGCGAGAGCCTCGCCTTCGCGCGCCTCCTTGGCGGCGTGCAGCGCGGTTTCTGCTTCTCCCAGAATGGGGACGAGTTTCGTATCGGCGAACCGGGTTCGGAGTGTTTCTCCGAGCCCGAGCGCCGGGTCCACGAAATAGGGGTCTATCCGATATTGATCCGTCAGCGCTTCGTGGAAGTAGAGCGCCATGTCGGTAAAGTGATCGATCTCGGCCAGCGTGCTCGCATCGACGGGCAGCTGCGAGAGCGGCGTGTCCGGTCCGGCAATGATCGTCGGCGGAGCCTGCAGTTTCGAGAAGCCCTCACGCAGATTCACTTCGCTGTCGAGCATGAACTGGCCGCTGGCGACGACCTGTTCGCCCGAAACAAGACCGGTGATGATTTCGGTGCGTCCACCTGCGCTAACGCCTGTGCGCACCGCGCGCCCGGCGAACCGGCCGTCGCCCTTTGCGATGATGACGTGTGCGCCCCGGCTGTCACGCAGGATCGCTTCACTCGGCACCGACAGGCGCGGGCCACCGCCAAGGTCCATGGTGATATCGGCATAGGCACCGGGGCGCAGATATCCGGCTGCGTTATCGACTTCGATGCGGACCTGCGCCGTGCGCGTGGCCGGGTCGATGGTTGGATAGATGTAGTCTACTTGGCCTTCGGCAGGCGCTTCCGGGGCGCTCGGGAAATCGAGACGCACCGGCATTCCGGTGTCGATCAGCGGCAATTCCGTTTCGGGAATGGAAGCCATAACCCACACGCCGGAATAAGACTGCAGGCGCAGGATCGGCGTTCCCGGGTTTACATAGTCGCCTTCGCGCACTTGAAGCTCTGCAACAGTGCCTCCGGCTTCGGCGTAGACGGGCACGCGTTCGATGACCTCCCGGTTCTGCGTCAGGCGCTCAATCGCAGCCGTTTGCATGCCGAGCGAGCGCAGGCGCTGGCGCACGGCGGCGATGCGGTTGTCATTGCCGATGGCAAGTGAGTTCAGATAGTCTTTCTGCGCTGCGATCAGGTCCGGGCTGTAGACGCGGTAGAGCAGCGCGCCGGGACGCACAGTATCGCCTTCTGCGCGGACAGTCAGGCTTTCGATCCAGCCTTCAAGGCGTGAGGCGGCGACATTCTCCAGCCGCTCATTCGTTTCAACAACGCCGAAGGCGCGTAGCGATTGGCCGAAATCGGTGACTTCGGCCGGGACTGTCCGAATCCCCATGGTCTGGATCATTTCCGGTGCAACGGCGATGGAGCCGTCGCCTTGAGCAGCGCCTGCTTTCGCGCTGACGGGCACGAGGTCCATGCCGCAGATCGGGCAGGATCCATTCGGGTCAGTCGAGATGTAGTGCGGGTGCATGGGACAGGTGTACTGCGCGGCCTCCGCCGAGGCTGCAGCAGCCTGACCTTCAGCCGGTGTTTCAGTCGTGCGGATGCCCGGACTATCACTGCAGGCCGCCAGAAGCGTTGCTGCCGCCGAGGTGAGAAGAAGTATTGAGTGTTTCATGGTGTCACCAGAAGCGCGTTCATGCGCGCGATCGCAGCGGCCCGGCGAGCCTCTTCTGTAGCGATGTCTGCGCGGAGTTTGAGAATGGCGAGTTCGCCGTCGATGATCGGGGCGTAATCGCCGATCCCGGATTCGTAGACAGTCATTTGGGACGAAATCTCGTCTTCGACGGCGGCGATGTTGCGCTGAAGAACAGTGATATTGTCTTCGGCCGCACGCCAGGCTGCGGCTTCAGCGGCATAGCGCGCGGCAGCGCTTCTGGCGGCGGCCTGATAGCGCATCTCAGCGCTTGCCCGGTCGGCTCTGGCCGCGCGCAGTCGCGGTTCCTGGCTGCGCTCCGCCCAAAGCGGGACCGTAAACGTCACCATACCGGAAACCCAGTCATCGCCCGCGAAGTTCGCGCCGGAGTCGCGCTGCTGATAAGTGAGCTGCGCCCCCCAGTTCGGTCGCCAGTTTGCCTTCGCGCCGTCTACAGAATAATCCGCGACCGCAACACCTGCATCAGCGACACGTACGGCCAGAAACGCCATCGCGTCTCCCGACCAGTCGACAGGCGCCACAGGCGGCGCCGGAGCCGCTGGAACGACGCCGACAAGATCAATCAGACGCGCATTGATCTCCGCATCCTGGCGATCAAGATCGACAAGCACGCGCGCAACACCTGCGCGTTCAGCTTCAATTTCGGCAAGGCGGAAGACCGCAGGACGCCCCGCATCGATCTCGGTTTCGACGACGCCAGTCAGCTCGTTATATTTTTCATTGCGTTGACGCGCGAAATCCCTCTGCCGTTCGATGCGTTGCTTCTCATAGAGCAGCGCAATCAGTTCACCGCGCAGTGTTGCAAGCTGGGCAGCGCGGATGCGGTCCGTCTGTTCCGCCATCGCCCTCGCTTCACCCGCGCGTGCTTGTCGGCCAGCGCGATTGGGAAAATCCTGTCTTACGCCGACCGCTTTGTTGGTCGGTAGAAAGTCGGAAAAGGATGGGTCAAAGATTGGGAAGTTGTTGACGCCGACGGAAACAACGGGGTCCGGCAAGGCTGTCGCGGCGGTTCCACGCTCACGCGACGCCTCAGCCTGATAGGTGAGCGCAGTTAGCGAAGGATGATCAGAAAGGCGGGCTTCCAGTTCCTCGAAGGCCAAACCTTCGGTGGGCTGCGCAAAAGCCAACGAGCCGGGAAGAGCACAGGCGAGAAGCGCGGACGCAAGCCAGATTTTGAATGTAGTGGGCATGAAGAAGCACCGGGTTGATTGAACGGAAAACAGCAAGAACCGCGTGCAAACGCGGGCGCTGCCCGATCAGATCAACAGGCGCTGTTTGAGAGTAATGGGAGTATGGTGAAGGGGCGGCGGATCACCTGGCGGCCCGGTCTTGAACACGACGGGCTTGTGTTCGAACCCGGCGAAGCGGGACGCAAGCGTAACAAGTGGAATCTCAGAAGTGATCTGCGTCAGCAGAGCGCCGTCATCGACTGTATGGGCCTGCATGATCGCCGCGTCGCAATCAAAACAACCGGGGCAATCGGAGGGGTCGCGATCGCTATTGGCTGTATCAGCGTTCGCGTGTTGCGATGCCGGTGTCTCCCCGTGACAGGGCGGGGTTTCGGTCTGAAATTCCGCGACCACCGGCTCTGCATCACCTGTGAGACAACACGCCATGACCGGCCGGGCCGCGAGAAAGGCGACCGAGATCAGGATCAGAAGGCGTGTTACTTGTCGCATCAGATGTTCATAATACTCTAACAAGTCCTAACAAATATATACTCCCCAAGGGGTATCGTCCAGAATTACTTCTTGCGCCCGCCTAGGACCGCGACGAGTTCTTCGACCTTCTCGCGGCGTGCGTCGACGTCATCGCTGGTCAGCGCGTCCTCGACGCAAGTCTCCAGGTGATCGTCCAGCACGACCTTTTCGAGCCCGCCGAGTGCTGCCTTGATCGCCTGAACCTGTCGGACAACGTCAATACAGTAGCGATCCTGGTCGATCATCTTTGAGACGCCTCGCACCTGACCTTCAATCCGGGCGAGGCGTTTGAGAGCTGCGTCTTTGGTGTCAGATTTCATTGCTATATACCCTCTACTGGGTATATAGATATGGCAATTAAGTTACCAAAAGCTAGAGGCTCCGATGAAATTTTCCCGCATGTTTGCAGCCCTTGCGACGCTTTTGATGTTTGCGTCGCCGGCATTGGCCCACACGACGATCGTCGCCTCAAACATAGAAGACGGCATCGAATTGGAGGCGGCGCCAAAGGTCTTTGAGTTTTCGTTTGGCGCCGAGGTGGGGCTGGCAGGGCTTGAGCTTGAAACGCTCGCAGGGGATTCAATTGAAATCGAGTTTGAGCGCCCGCGCCAGATGGGGAAGGATTTTGCTGTGCCACTGCCGACGCTCGAACCGGGGTCTTATGTTCTGAAATGGCGCGCGGTGGCGAAAGACGGCCATGTGATGCGCGGTGAGTTCGATTTCACCGTAACAGGCTGATCCATTGCTCGGACTCTTGTCGCTTGCGGTGAAAGCCGGGCTTTGTATCAGTGCGCTCGGATCTGCCGGGCTCGGACTCCACACGCTTCTTCTCGGCGCTGAGTATCGCAGATGGATTATCGGTCTGGCGCTGGTTCTCACCATAGCGGTCTCCGGCCGCTTGCTGCTGCTGAACGCCGAACTCGCAGGCGGAATTCCGCAGTTTTTTGATTTCAGCATGTTCGGTTGGGTCTGGGCGCCGAACCAGGCCCAGGTGCTTGCCTATGTCACCGGTGCTGCTGCGCTTATCGCCGGGGCGCTCTTCAGAATGAAGGCGCTCCTGCTTATCGGCGCCGGAGCCGTATTCGCAGGCGCGGGCCTCGGCGGACACACGCAAGGGCTCGAAGCGCCGGGGATCAATCCCTTCATTGTGTCGCTTCATGTCGCCATAGCGGCATTCTGGGTGACAGCGCCATTCTTATTGTGGCCGCGGGAAACCGTGTCCGAGACAATACTTCTGAGCCGAATGAGGCGGTTCAGTACCGTAGCTGTTTGGTGTGTGCCCATATTGTTCGCCAGCGGGCTCTGGCTCGCCTGGCGGCTATCTGGATCATTCGAAGCCATGATGAATCAGAGCTATGGACAGCTTCTGCTATTGAAACTGCTACTGGCTTGCGGCGCGCTGGCGCTTGGCGCATTCAACAAGCTACGGATTACAAAACATCTGCAAACTCAAGGTGGGACCGGTCGCACCTTGTTGCGGCGAACTTTGATGCTGGACGCCTGTTTGTTCGCAGGAGTTATATTCGCGATTGCAGCTGCGACGACGCTCACAGGACCAGGCGCATGAGCTAATCCGTTTACCCCAAAAGAAGCGCCTTAATAGGCATCCAGAGGCCCATCGCCATCATGACAAGGTTTTCCGTAAGCGAGACAAAACCGAGAGGGACATTCGAATCCCCACCGACGCAAGCGCATTTCAGTTCCCGTTTATCGACATAAACCGCCTTGTAGACTGATACCGCGCCAATGGTGCCAATAAAAAGAGCGATCGGCGACCCGATAAGCCCGAGAACGCCGCCTACGACCATCAGCACACCCGCTGCCGCTTCCGCGAAGGGGTAGACATAGGCGTATCCAACACGGCGTTGCGCCAGAAGGTCATAGTTCAGAAACATGGTCGAAAAGCTCTCGACATCCTTCAGCTTCTGAAGCGCAAGCAGTGTCATCGCAAAGGCCGCGAAGAGTTCAACGGTGCGGATGGAGAGAACAGAGTCGCGGAAGAACCACATGACCGCCAGGGAGAGCAGCGCACTGACAGCGAATATCATGAGGACGGGCGTATAGGTTTTTTTATCCGAGTCCGGATCATAATCGGTAAAGCGTGCGCGCAGCTTGTCATAGCCGCCAACACGCTCGCCCGCGATGAAGGTTTGCGGTGTCGTTTCGACACCATGTTCCGCCTTGAAGGCGTTCGTTTCTTTCCGCGTGGTCAGGTGATGATCTTCGACCTCAAAACCTTCACGCTCCAGTAGCCATTTCGATTTGAGGCCGTAGGGGCAGAGATGGTCTTCCATGACCATGCGGTAGAGCACGGCGGTCTTTTTGGTTTGGTCCAACATTAACGGTTCTCGCTCGCTTCTGATCCGGACGTTTCTTCGGGACCAAGCGTTCCTTCGAAATCCGGCACGGGCCGAGCGTCCGCCTCGGCTTCAGTCCTCGCTGGACCGTTTTCGGCGATGTCAGCGATCAGCCAGTCCATCTCCTTGATCTCGCGGCGCTGCGCCTTGATGATTTCATCGGCGAGTTTTCGAACGCGAATATCCTCGATACCGGCACGTTCGCTTGTCATAATTGCGATGGAGTGATGTGGGATCATGGCTTTCATATAGGAACCGTCGCCGACTGTGACCTGACTGCGCACCAGCCACAGCGCGAACAAAAAGACGATCACCGCACCTCCATAAATCGCCCTGTTGATTGCTTTTTTCTTGTACATGCCCAGCATGAAGCTCAGCATGATGATGGCCATCGCACCACCCATCAGAAAGGCCATGTAGAAGCGCGTCTCGCTCCAGCGGACATGCTCGAAGGCGTATGTGTTCAGATACATTAGCCCGAGCATGATGAGCGTGGATGTGCCGATCATGGCGGCGAAACGCCAGTAAGTGTTTTTCATTTCCATACTTTCGTCCTTCTTATACAGGGTATGGGTATAAAACGGTTACTCATGGAAATGGTTCCGGGTCGCTGGTTAGACACTTCGCGCGGCGACTCACATAGGGAGAAAAAGCGAAGTATTTAGGAGGATCGCGTGTATCAATGGGCGCCCCCATGCGATGCGCTTTCGCCTGGTTTTTCGCGATGGTTTGAGAGGTAAAACTTCTCAAATCCGAATACGACCACCATTCCAACGAACGCAATTACGATAATCAGCGGATCACTCTGTGCTTTCAGGATAAGGAATGCGGCAAGCGCTGCGGCATCAAGACTGATCGCACCGATCAAGATGAGCGGGTTGGCACCTACGTCTTCACGCATATGGCGCAGCACGCCCCAGTGGATGATGATATCCATGACCAGATAGAAAATGGCGCCAAGCGACGCGATGCGGCTGAGATCAAAAAACGCCGCCAGCACGCCTGCAGCTATGACCGTGTAGACCAGTGTATGTTTTTGAATGTCTCCGGGCATGCCGAAGTGGTTGTGCGGAATGATATTCATATCTGTCAGCATGGCGAGCATGCGTGAAACGGCGAATACACTCGCAAGCAGCCCGGACGCCGTTGCGATAATGGCGATTGCAACAGTGAACCAGACGCCATATTCGCCAAGTGCCGGGCGGGCGGCTTCGGCCAGAGCATAGTCTTTCGCTTCGACGATTTCGGGGATTGTCAGTGTCGAGCCCACTGCAAAACAGACGAGAATATAAACGACAGCACAGATCGCGAGCGAAATCATGATTGCGCGCCCGACATTCCTTTCAGGTGATTTTACTTCGTCGCCGCTGTTGGTGATGGTGGTGAAGCCTTTATAGGCGAGAATCGCCAGCGCAACGCCCGCCATAAATCCACCGACCGATGTTTGTTCGCCGAGCGCCGAACTTTGCGCCGGCTGAAAAGAAAATCCGGCCGCATATAGTGCGATCAGGGCGAAAACTAGGATGCCTCCAATCTTCAGCGCCGCTGTGATTTTCGAAACGCTTCCGATCACCTCATTGCCTGCAATGTTGATCAGAAATGCTACGAAGATCAGCCCAATCGCGAGAACCGGCACAAGTATCCCGCCTTCAATGCCGAACAGTTGAAGCGTATACGTCCCGAAAGTCCGCGCGACGAGGCTTTCATTGATAATCATCGAAAACGCCATCAGAAGCGCAGCGCCGCCGGTTACGGTTGTCGGGCCATAGGCTTTCTTCAAAATCATCGCGATACCGCCCGCAGACGGATACTTATTGGAGACTTTGATGTAGGAGTAGGCGCTGAAGGCGCTTATGACGGCGGCGAGTATGAAGGCGGCCGGAAACAGTGTTCCAGAAAACTCTGCCACCTGGCCAGTCAGCGCAAAGATCCCCGCGCCGATCATCACGCCGGTGCCCATGGCCACCGTGCCTGCGAGTGTCAGACTTCCCTTCTTGTAGTCGGAATTCAAAATATACCCCCTCAGCCTATTACAGCCTTAATGCCCGCAATCGCAAAGCGTTCCCGATGACCGACACGGATGACAGACTCATGGCGACCGCTGCGATCATGGGGCTGAGCAGCAGTCCGAAAATTGGATAGAGCACGCCAGCGGCGACAGGAATGCCGAGCGAGTTATAGATAAAGGCGAAGAACAGATTCTCCCGAATATTGCGCATGGTCGCGCGACTCAGTTCGCGCGCTTTCGCGACGCCGAGGAGGTCACCCTTCACCAAAGTGACCCCGGCGCTTTCCATGGCGACATCCGTGCCGGTGCCCATCGCGATACCGACATCGGCCTGGGCAAGCGCTGGCGCGTCATTGATACCGTCGCCGGCCATGGCGACACGCGCGCCCTTCGCCTGAAGCTCTGAAACGATCCGGTGCTTGTCTTCCGGCGAGACGTCAGCATGCACTTCATCGATTCCGACTTTCGCCGCGACCGCTTTGGCTGTGGTCTCATTGTCGCCGGTCAGCATGACGACTTTCAGACCTTGCGCGTGAAGGCGTCGAATAGCTTCGGGCGTCGTGTCCTTGATCGGGTCTGCGACGCCGATCAGTCCAGCAAAAGCGCCATCGACGGCGACAAACATGACCGTCTGTCCCTCGGCGCGGTACTGATCTGCCGACTGGCCCGATGCTTCTGACCACGCGCAGATCCGTTTCATCATCTTTGAATTGCCGATAGCGACTTGCTGTCCGTCAACATTGGCCTGCGCGCCTTCGCCGGTGACTGATTCAAATTCAGTCGCATCTCTGCGCGGTACGTTTCTGTCTTCGGCGCTCCTCACAATCGCTTCGGCAAGAGGATGCTCGCTTGATCTTTCGACGGCCGCGACAAGACCCAAAAGCGTATATTCATCGAATGCTTGGGCAGGCTGCACGAGAACGAGTTCGGGGCGACCGAGCGTCAGCGTGCCCGTCTTGTCGACGATGACCGTGTCGACCTTTTCAAAAGTCTCAAGCGCTTCGGCGTTCTTGATCAGAATGCCGTTGGACGCGCCCTTGCCGGTACCAACCATGATCGACATCGGCGTCGCGAGGCCCAAAGCACACGGGCAGGCGATGATCAGGACAGCCACGGCGTTGAACAGCGCGAAAGCCATGGCCGGGTCCGGCCCGAATATTGACCAGACAAGGAATGTCAGTACGGCGATGATGATGACAGCCGGCACAAACCAGCCCGATACGATGTCGACAAGGCGCTGTATGGGCGCGCGAGAACGCTGCGCTGCAGCCACCATCTGCACAATCTGAGACAGTAGCGTATCTTCGCCGACATGAGTCGCTTTCATCACGAGCGAACCGGTTCCATTGACTGTGCCGCCTGTCACGCGCTCGCCCGTGGTCTTTTCAACGGGTACAGGCTCACCAGTCACCATGGATTCATCGACAGCCGATCGGCCTTCAAGGACGTCGCCGTCTACGGGGACTTTTTCTCCGGGACGAACGCGCAGGCGATCGCCGGGATTGATCTCAGCTAAATCAACTTCTTCCTCTGATCCGTCATCGGCGATCCTGCGGGCCGTCGGCGGTGCGAGCTCCAGCAAGGCGCGAATGGCGCCCGAAGTTGCGCTGCGGGCGCGCAGCTCCAGCACCTGTCCGAGAAGCACCAACGTCACGATAACAGCGGCTGCTTCAAAATAGACGGCGACGGTTCGGCCATGCCCACGAAAAGAATCCGGGAACAATCCAGGCGCGAAGGCTGCAACCAGCGAATAGACATAGGCCACACCAACGCCCATCGCGATCAGGGTGAACATGTTGAGACTGCGACGTTTGACGGACTGCCATCCGCGCATAAAGAATGGCCAGCCGGCCCAGAGGACAACCGGCGTTGCAAGCAAGGCTTGGAGCCAAACGCCGAAAGTGGGATTGACCAGGTTTCCGAGCGGATTGCCCGGGATCATTTCACCCATGACAAAGGCGACCAGCGGCACGGACAAAGCGAGCCCGACCCAGAACCTCTTGGTCATATCATCAAGTTCGGACGTGTCTTCTGCGGCGGTGACGGTTTCCGGTTCGAGGGACATGCCGCAGATGGGGCAGCCCACATTAGAAGTCTCGCGAACCTCCGGATGCATCGGGCAGGTCCAGACCGTGCCTGAATAACCCGCAGGTATATGATCATAGTCTTTGTCAGGCGCGGACGCAGCTGAATGGCAATGATCGCCATGATGATCGTGATGGGAGTGGTTGTGCTCAGTCATGTTGGGGCTCAAGAAATGACCGCCGCACCCGTTTAATTCGAGTGCGGCGGTCTGTTGAAGTCAGGAAGATTTATTGAAGCGATTGTAGAGCGGTACGAACACCAGAGAGATGTACCAGCCATAAAGGTAGGACTCGACAAGACCTATTCCGAAACCAATCGGGGTCAGAAATTCAAATCCGGGCAATAGGTCTTCCCATGCGCCGTGCATATGCAGGGACGGCGGCATCACCAATCCCCAGCCAATGCAAATCAGAAAAGTAATTACGAGAAACAGGGACAGAGCATGTCCCACAGATTTGATTTTCATTGTTTCGCCTCCTCAAGAGTTTGGCGGCGCAGCGCTGCGTCAGTGTCGTGTCGACGAGAAGCATATAATACCCGTATGGGGTATACGCAAGACTGATTCTCTCCCCGGGAATAACGCTGTATACAGATCGTGTTTCGCGAAAGTGGGGACAGTCGGACCGGGCTTGGTGAAAAGCCCGATCCGAACAAGTGTGGTTTCCGGAATTCAGCGTCGCCGCGCCCGTGACGACGAATGCGTATGAAGCACTTTCCACACGCCATCGACTTTTCGGAAAATCCAGGTCTGCTTTCCGGTGCGGTCGAGGGTTTCGCCGGAGCGGCTAAGTGTGCCGCCAACCGTTGTGTCAGATACAGCCCATGCGATATCACCTCCTTCAAAATGAATCTGAAGGTTTGACATGCCGAGCGTCAGATCCGGGATCGCGTCTTTTTCCGGCTCAACATGATTGAGAACGAGATCATCGAGGCCTGTATTCTCACCGCCAGACTCAAAATAGCGAGCACCGTCCCAATCCAGAAAATGTTCCCGAAATGGCGCGCCATTTCCAGTTTCCCATCCTGTTTGGATATCCGACATGATCTGGCGGATGGCCTGCTCGTCTTCCGACATGTCCGTATCATGGTGACCGTCAGAATTGTCATGACCTGCAGGAACCGGTGACTTAATTTCACGAGCATCAGGTTCCGCATTGTCTGCAACATGTTCGTGACCGCCATTATTTTGCGGCGGACTAGCAGCGGCGCCATGATCGTGGTCGTGACCATCGCCCGTGCTCTCAGGCAGACTCTGCACGCCCAGCCCATACTTGTAGACGATTGTGCCGCCCCACCAGGCGGTAACGGATAGCATAAGCGCTGCGGCAGCCATTGTGGCCGCAAAGAGCACGCCGGGCGCTTTCTTGCGAGACAACCAGCGCCACGACGCAAGCGCCAAAACCAGGAGACCCGACGGCACCGCCCAGTTACGGTGCGTTGTCATCGCTTCGTGGGATGGAGCATCATGTGCGACAGTGTAGTAGGCGTAAAAGCCAGCGGTGACCGTTGCGACGATGGTAAAAGCCGCTATGGCGAGCATCCAGTCAGCCGCTGGTTTCAGGCTGTCGCGCCAGCCGCCCGCAGGCAAAAATCTGCAAGCGAGATAGGCAAGCGCGGATGACACCGTCAGCGCATAGGCAAAATGCACCAGCACCGGATGAATATTGGGTTCAATAAATCCTCCCATGCTCACCTCCATCAATACCAGGTGCGAAGGCCAACGAGGAACACAGTCTCGTCAGCTTCGCCGCCCGCAGCTTCGATGAAGTCTTTCGTGCCGCCGAAAGCGCCTTGCCACTCGACGCCAATGTAGGGCGCAAACTCTCGCTTGATCTCATAGCGAAGCCGCAATCCGGCATCGATGGAATTCAGGCCCGATCCGGTTCCGCGCTCCGGGATATCCTGCGCCGCAAGATTTGCTTCAATACGAGGCTGAAGGATCAGCCGCTGTGTCAACAGCAGTTCGTACTCCGCTTCGATCCGGGCGGTCAGGTCGCCTTTCTCACTGACGAATGCTGAGGCATCGACTTCAAACCAGTACGGCGCAAGACCGTTCAGCGCGACAACGCCATGGGCGAGTCCGTCCGGTTCGATATCATAACGAAGGCCGCCTTGCAGATTCCAGAATGGCGCAACTGCGCGAGAATAAAGCGCCTGGATTTCTGCGTCATCAACGCCGCCCCCTTCCAGTGAGGCGCGGCCTTCCGTTTTGATCCAGAGCTTGTTGACGTCGCCGCCCCAGTTCGCCTGTCCGTTCCAATAGAAGCTGTCTTCCTCGCCGCCCGTCTGGGCTTCAAGCTGATTGAACAGAACGTAAAACGTCTTCTGATCCCCCCCTTCAGCCAACACGTCTTCACGTGCCTTGGCCATCGCCTCTTCACCATAAATGGCGTCGGCCTGGTTCCAGGGCGGGGTGTCGGGAGCTTCCTGAGCGAGAGATGGTGTTGCCGCAAGGCTCAGAGCTATGAGGCCCGAACCAGCGATTCTTTTTAGAGAAGAGGTCGTCATTACATGTCCTCCCCGTGCTTCATGTCGCCGTGATCCATACCTTCATGGTCCATCTCCATGGTCGCGGGCATTGGTTCGCTGACATCGGTTGGCAGTACGCTGACGACCTGCATCATGCCGGCATGCATGTGGTAAAGCAGGTGGCAGTGGAAGGCCCAGTCACCGACATGTTCCGCCGCGATATCGACAGAGAGTTTTTCGGCCGGCTTCACGACGACGGTATGTTTGCGCGGCATGTGCATGCCGCTTCCCCCGGATGCGTCCAGACCGGGAATTACCAGATCGAAGAACATTCCGTGCAGATGAATCGGATGCGGCATCATCGTGTCATTGATGAGTGTCAGCCGTACCCGTTCACCCTCATAGAATTTGATCGACTCAGTAACTTCAGAAAACTTCACCCCGTCAAAAGACCACATATAGCGTTCCATGTTGGACGTCAGATGCACGACGATTTCCCGTTCCGGTGAACGATGGTCGGGATTCATATCGAGGCTGCGAAGCTGGCTGTATGTCAGCGTGCGATGGGGGACATCATCAAGGCCGATGCCCGGCTCATCAAGCCGGCTCATCGGCATTGCCGCGACGTTTACGACCCCCGGACCACGCTCGATGTCGGCTTCGATCCGGGCAGGCTGATCAGCAGGCCCATGAGGATCAGGCTTCATCGCGCCATGATCCATGGCTGGCATGCCGTCACCGGGCATATTCACGTTGGCGGACCCCATGTCGTGTCCTTCATGGCCGCTCTTCATGCCGTCCGCTTCAGACATGCCGCCCATGTTTCCATGGTCCATCCCCATGTCTTTCATGGTCAGGATCGGAACCGGTCTTAACTCAGGCGCTTCTGCGCGCATGCCCGGACGTGGTCCCAGCGTCGCGACAGCCTGACCCGACCGGTCGATCGATTCAGCGACGAACGCATAGGCGCGTGCTTCGGCCGGCTGGACGATCACGTCATATGTTTCTGCGACGCCGATCTGGAACTCATCGGTTTCGACTGGCTGCACATTGAGACCATCGGCCTGAACAACCGTCATTGGGAGCCCTGGCAGTCGCACATTGAAGAGGGTCATTGCGCCGGCATTGATGATGCGTAAGCGGACCTTTTCGCCTGGCTCAAACACCATGTTGAAATTGTCGGCGGTAGAATGACCGTTGATGACATAGGTGTAGGTCTCGCCAGTAACATCGGCGAGATCGCGCGGGCTCATGCGCATTTGTCCCCACATGCCAGTCAGACCAGTCGGGTTCGTCACAGTCGGGCGGTTAAAGTTCAGGCTTTCGGCATTTTTCTTCAGCTTGGCGAAAACCCGATGGGGATCAGTAAAGGTCCAGTCGCCGAGAACGAGCACGTATTCACGGTCGTATTGAACAGGGTCTGTTCCTGCGGGGTCGATGATCAGCGGTCCGTAATGACCGACTTGTTCTTGGAGACCAGAATGCGAGTGATACCAATAAGTACCGTTTTGCGGTACGGCGAATTTGTACTGAAACGTCTCACCCGGATGAATGCCGGGAAAACTGACGCCCGGCACGCCGTCCATATGGAAAGGTACAAGCAACCCGTGCCAATGGATTGATGTGTCAGCAGCAAGGCGGTTCGTGACGTTAAGCGTTACTTCGTCGCCTTCGCGAAAACGGATAAGCGGGCCGGGAACAGTCCCGTTAATGCCAGTGGCCTCCGTCGTGCGGCCGTTTATGCGAACCGGGAATTTGCCGATATCAAGATCGAACTGGCTGCCTGCCAGTTCCGTAAGTCCGGTGTTTCCGGCACTGGCCGGTCTTGCCCATGCGGGCAACAGTCCGGACGCGCCAAGAACAGCGCCGGTTCCAAGCGCGGACTGCAGCATATGTCTGCGGGTAAACATGAATATCTCCGTGAATTGAGTGAACAGCTTCGGTAGCGCCGCTGTTGGCGGCGAGAAGCTGATCTCAATTCAGGAGACGAACTTTAAGGTCGACCGGTGTAAGTGATGGAGGACTTCGTCGTCGAATCAGTTTGTCCGGAGGACCGGTAGAGGGAGCCCCGTCAATGAAATCATTATCGCTTGCGAGAATGATCGATGGTTCGACCTGCTGACCGATTTTGAATGTGATCGTTTGGGTCTTGGTTTCTGCAAAGACTGGCTTGTCATTGCAGTGCTCACACCCATCACAAGGACCATCTTGTGCGTGATGCTGATCAGAATTGTGAGTTTCGGTCTCATGGAACTGATGCGCGGCGGAACTGTCCTCGTTCATAACCACGTTGCATGCACAAGCCATTTGGATAGCTCCAAACAGGATTGCTGCGATGAGAGTTATGAGCGCTTTCATACCTATACCTTATACCTCGTATGGGTTTCTTGCAATGTGCAATTTTGTTACCCTTTGCGCATAAATATGCTAATCACGAGTTCGACGCGATGAACCAGCGTCGAACCCAAGCGGTCCACAAAACTGTGGACCAAAATCGGATCAAAACGAGGACCAAGAATCAATTTTCAGGCGCGTAAGTATCTGAAAAGATTGGATAAAAATTATGGATTGTGGCACGTCACTCGCGCCATTTCATACTATGAAATGGCGCCCGCCTTTTTCTCTCAGTTTGAATGTTTATTGCGTTGTATCGTGCACAGCGCCGATGATTATTCGCTTGCCGCTGCTCTGCGGCTGTCAGCGCGTGCCGATCCGCGTCAGATCAGGGCCTCCGAACGTCAGTGCAAAGAGAGAATGCTAGATTCAGACTGCTCTCCGAGTCAAATGCGAAGGGTCGTTCCTGTGATTTTCTCAGTCATGATGATAAATCCGGCAACACCATCTTATAGAACTGTCTGGATCTGCTGCTTAGGCTTTGCGTCGGCAGATGAGCGCCATCGTCTGTACATTTTCACTCGAGGGTGAAGCCTGACGAAAACGATCTGGTCATAAGCAGTGATGTTCGCAAAGAATCAGACGCCTTACCGCACCTGCAAATCCGCTTGGTTCCGAGCTACTGTAGGGCCTTTCAGCCAGTAATCATAAGCGGTTTACTGCCCAAGCGGGCTCTCTAGCGATCACTGGCCTGCGGCATGTTAGCGCTATCCTTGCATTGACAAGACATGCGCCAGGGCCGATCCACCATCGGAAAATCACGATCTACGGGATGGCTCATGCTGGAACTTGTTTCCGGCCACCTCCCGCCAGCCAGAAAAGGGATAATTCATGCAAATTGTCGATGTCCGCGCCCATCCGTCAAAGGACCAGCTGCCGCGTGAAGACCAGCTCGCCTGGAAAATGGCTGAAGTCGCTGCCGATTCGGTCGAGGTGGACGCCGAGACCACGGACATGATCATCAACCGGATCATCGACAATGCATCCGTCGCCATTGCCTCCCTCAATCGCGGCCCGATCAAGACAGCGCGGGCGCAGGCGAAAGCGCATCACCGTCATGGTGGCGCAACCCTTTTCGGGATGCCAGCCGATTTCGGTGTGGCGGCTGAATGGGCCGCATGGGCGAACGGCACGGCCGTGCGTGAGCTTGATTTCCACGATACTTTTCTGGCTGCGGATTATTCCCACCCGGGCGATAACATCCCGCCCGTTCTCGCGGTCGCCCAACAGATGGGCAAGAATGGCCGCGACGTCATTCGCGGGATCGCCACCGGTTATGAGATTCAGGTGAACCTCGTGAAAGCGATTTGCCTTCATGAGCACAAGATCGACCACATCGCCCATATCGGCCCGTCGGCGTCCGCCGCCATCGGCACGCTGCTCGGCCTCGATCGGGAAGTGATCTATCAGTCGATCCAGCAGGGTCTTCACTGCACGGTCACGACGCGTCAGTCCCGTAAAGGGGAAATCAGTACATGGAAGGCTTTTGCGCCCGCCTATGCCGGTAAGACTGCCATTGAGGCCGTTGACCGCTGCATGCGGGGCGAAGGCGCGCCGTCGCCGATTTATGAAGGCGAAGATTCAGTCCTTTCCTTTATCCTCAATGGCCGGACTGCCCGTGATCAGGGCAAGTCGCCTTATGAGCCGACCTATCACGTGCCGTTGCCCGCCCCGGGTGAAGCCAAGCGTGCGATCCTTGAGACTTACACCAAAGAACATTCAGCGGAGTATCAGTCACAGGCGCTGATCGACCTTGCCTTCCGCATGGGCCGCGATATTGAGGCCAAAGGCGGATTTGATGCGGTCAAGTCGATCGTTCTGCACACGTCTCACCACACGCATTACGTCATCGGTACGGGCGCTGGCGATCCACAGAAAATGGATCCCAAAGCCTCGCGCGAAACGCTTGATCACTCGATCATGTATATTTTCGCTGTCGCGCTGCAGGATGGCGAATGGCACCATGTCCGCTCTTATGCACCCGAGCGCGCCCAGCGTGAGGACACGGTCCGCCTGTGGCACAAAATTTCGACGACCGAAGATCCCGAATGGACGCGTCGCTATCACTCGCATGACCCGAACGAAAAAGCCTTCGGCGCACACGTTGTTGTCACCATGGAGGACGGCACGGTCATCGAGGATGAGCTTGGCATCGCAAATGCGCACCCCTTCGGCGCGCGGCCCTTTGGTCGGGATGAATACATCGGCAAGTTCCTGACCCTGACGGACGGCATACTTGCCAAGGAGGAAAGCGATCGCTTCCTCGACCTCGTTCAGCGCCTGCCGGAGCTTGAGCATCTGGATCTGCTGACCCTCAACCCGGTCGCCCCGGACGGCTATCTCGAAGAGAACGGCCTGAAAGGGATATTCTAAAAATGGGCGTTGTCCTGATCGTCGTGGCCCTTGTTGTGGCCATGAAGATCGGGATCGGCCTTTTCATCTATTCCCGCATGAAGGCGGAAAAGAATGAAGGGCAGCACGCGCGACAAATGAACGCCGATCCGGATGCAGGTTAAAGGATAAGAAGTATGCTCTTTACAAAGAAAACTCACGCAGAAAAACGCCAGGCCTTTCGCGATCTTCTCGATGACGGCAGACTGCATCAGTTCCCCGGCGCGTTCTCACCTTTCGTTGCGCAGATGATCGAACGCAAGGGCTATCCCGGCGTCTATATCGGCGGCGCGATGCTGACCGCGGACCTCTGCCTGCCTGACATCGGCATTGCGACCCTGTCGGAATTTGCAGATCGCGGTGAGCAAATCGCGCGCGCAACCGACCTGCCAGCCTTCATCGATATCGATACAGGTTTCGGGGAGCCGATGAGTGCAGCCCGGGCCGTCCGTATGCTGGAGGAAAAGGGTCTGGCCGGTTGTCATATCGAAGATCAGGTCATGCCCAAGCGATGCGGGCATCTCGACGGTAAAGAAACCGTCGAAACAGAAATCATGATCCAGCGGGTGCGCGCGGCAGCTGATGCAAAGCGTGATCCAAACTTTACGGTTATTGCCCGCTCTGATGCTCGCGCTATCGAAGGGCTCGATAAGGCAATTGACCGGATGAAAGCCTATGTCGATGCGGGGGCGGACATGATCTTCCCCGAAGCGATGAAGGATGAGAAGGAGTTCGAGGCGGTACGTGCTGCGCTTGACGTGCCGATCCTCGCAAATATGACCGAATTCGGTAAAAGTCGTCTACTGACGAAACAGGAACTTACCGATCTCGGCTTCAACATCGTCATCTATCCGGTGACGACTTTCCGTCTGGCCATGGGAGAGGTCGAGCGCGGGCTCGATCACATTCTCGAGCATGGTGACCAAAATGGCATCTTGGACAAGATGCAGCACCGCAAGACGCTTTATGATTATCTGCGGTATGAAGACTATTCAAAGTTCGACCAGTCGATCTTCAATTTCGAAGTGGGGGATACACCCACCAAATAAATCCAGGGCAACCCTTGAAAGGAACTGAATATGGCTGAAAAAGCTGTCAAAGACGTTGTTGTCCTGAGCGCGGTTCGCACCGCTGTCGGGCGTTTCGGTGGCTCCCTGAAGGATGTGCCGCTCGAAGAGCTTGGTGGCCTTTGCGTGCGTGAGGCGATCTCTCGGGCGGGTGTGCCGGCAGAAGGCATCGAAACGGCAGTTGTCGGCAATGTCCTCCGTACCCAGTCGAAAGATGCTTACATCTCTCGCATGTGCGCGATTGAAGGCGGCATGTCGCATGACTCAACGGCCGTGACGGTCAACCGGCTCTGCGGTTCCGGGCTTGAAGCCATCGTGCAGGCCAGCCAGCAGATCCAGCTCGGCGATGCCGAACTCGCCGTTGCGGGCGGCGTTGAATCGATGAGCCGCACGACCTATTCCGCCGCGGCGCCGCGCTTCGGTCAGAAGATGGGCCCGGTGACGATGGAAGACGACATGTTGGCAGCGCTGCATGATCCATTCGGTGCGGGCCATATGGGTATGACGGCAGAGAATGTCGCTGAGCAGTTCTCGATCAGCCGCGAGACCCAGGACGAGTTCGCCGAAGAAAGCCACCGCCGCGCGATCAATGCGATCGAGCAGGGTTATTTCAAGGAACAGATCGTTCCCGTTGAACTGAAAAGTCGTAAGGGAACGATCCTTTTCGACACCGACGAACATCCGCGTGCGGATGTCAGCATGGAGGGCCTTTCCGGCTTGCGCCCCGCTTTCAAAAAGGATGGCGGCACGGTGACAGCCGGTAATGCGTCCGGTCTCAATGACGGGGCCGCCATGCTGGTACTTGCCTCGACAGAGAAAGCCGAAGAGCTTGGTGTCAAACCGATGGCGCGTCTCGTCGGCTATGCGCGGGCAGGGGTTGATCCCAGCATCATGGGCACAGGGCCTATCCCGGCTGTCCGGCGGGTGCTGGAACGAACAGGGCTGTCGGTTGCGGACCTCGACGTGATCGAATCGAATGAAGCTTTTGCGGCGCAGGCTTGCGCTGTCTCCAAGGAACTTGATCTGCCAGCGGATAAAGTGAATCCCAATGGCGGCGCGGTGGCGCTTGGCCACCCGGTGGGCGCTACCGGCGCGATTGTCACCACCAAATGCCTTTATGAGCTGAAACGGACGGGCGGGCGCTACGGCCTCGTCACGCTCTGCATCGGCGGCGGGCAGGGCATTGCAGCCATTTTTGAAAACCTGGACGCTTGATGATGACAACAGAACACGGAGGGAAGTGATGAGCGAAGAAGTCAAATATGGACTGGCCGGGGTGCTGGCGGATGATACCGCCGTCTCCAAGGTAATGCCCGAGACGAACTCCCTGACCTATCGCGGTTATGCGGTGCAGGATCTGGCAAAACATTGCCGGTTCGAAGAAGTCGCCTTTCTCATCTGGAATGGGGAGCTTCCCAAGGCGGATGAACTGGCGGCACTGAATGCCCGGGAAAAGTCCGAGCGCGGTCTTTCGGACGATGCACTGGCGGTCATGCGGCTTCTCAATACGGAAGCACATCCGATGGATACGCTCCGTACCTTGGTCAGCTTCCTCGGTCAGGAAGATATGTCGACGGCAGATTCTTCGCCTGAAGGGCTGATGGAAAAAGCCATCCGCCTTTACGCGCAAATCCCGCAGATCGTTGCGACCGACTATCGCCTGCGCAATGGCAAGGAGCCGATTGCGCCGACGGATGATCTCGGTTTCACCGAGAATTTCTTCCATATGTGCTTTGGCGAAGTGCCCGCACCGGAAGTCATCAAATGTTTCGACATCTCGATGACGCTTTATGCGGAGCATTCCTTTAATGCCTCGACCTTCACGGCCCGGACGATTGCATCGTCGCTGTCAGATATCTACTCGGCAGTTACCGGCGCTATCGGCTCGCTCAAAGGTCCGCTTCATGGCGGGGCCAATGAGGCGGTCATGCATATGCTGAAGGAAGTCGGCTCGGCGGATGCCGCGCGCGACTGGATGCTGGATGCACTGGCGACCAAGAAAAAGATCATGGGCTTTGGCCACCGCGTCTACCGCTCCGGTGACAGCCGCGTGCCGACCATGACCGATGCCTATGAGAAAATGGTCGATGTCATCGATACGCCCGAGGCTCGGGAATACTGGAAGATGTCGAGCATTCTCGATGAGACCATGGTGTCGGAGAAGGGGATCTATCCCAATCTCGATTTCCCGGCCGGGCCTGCCTATTACCTGATGGGCTTTGACATTCCGATGTTCACGCCGATTTTCGTCATGTCGCGGATTACCGGCTGGACAGCGCATGTCATGGAGCAGCTTGCCAATAACAAGCTGATCCGTCCGTTGTCGCATTATAATGGTGTGCCACAGCGGAATGTCACACCGCTAGAAGATCGCTGATCTGGAATGGCCGGTTTATCCGGCCATTTCTTTAAGTCCGACATTGATGTTGCGGAGCTGGTCATGCGCCGGGCTTGCCCCTTGCATGATCAGCAGGCGTCCTTGCGCGTAATCTGCCGGGCGATTGACGCAATCAAGGGCAATGACCCGGCCTTTCTTCAGATAGACAACCGAGAAACTGCGGTCTTCGGGGTGTCCCCGAACGACCATATCGTCATGCCCGAGTGACAGGCCGATGGTCTGAAGATGCAGATCATACTGGTCGGACCAGAACCAGGGGATCGCTTCATAGCTGGCAGGTTTGCCCAGGATCGTCTTGGCAACGACCCGGGCCTGATCATTCGCATTCTGAACGGATTCAAGCCGAACCCATGCACCTTCCGCGAATTTGTTCTGGTGAAGCGCGCAATCACCAATGGCGAAAACATCCGGCAGGGACGTGCGGCATTGTGCATCAACACGAACGCCATTGCCGCCCGTGGCGCCAACTTCCAAGAGGGGCGCAACCACCGGATCAATCCCGATACCGACGATCACCATGTCGCAAGGCAGGGTCTCGCCGCTCTCCAACGTCACGCCCGTGACCTTCTGGCCGGTGATCTTAAATGAGCTGAGCTTCGCATTGAGACGCATATCAACGCCCTGAGCTGTGTGCTCTGCCTCATAGAAACGCGAGAGCGGTTCACCAGCGACGCGGGCCATGACCCGCTCCATCGCCTCGATGACGGCCACTTCCTTGCCGAATTTCCGCATCACGGCGGCCGCCTCAAGACCGATATAGCCGCCGCCAATGACCGCGACGCGGTTGGTCTGGGGCAGGCTGGCCATCAGCGGATCAACGTCCGACCGGGACCTGATGACATGCATGTTTTGCGGATTATGACCGGGGACTTCGAGACGTCTCGGCGTGCCGCCCGTGGCCCAGATAAGCTGTCCGTAGCCATATGACTTGCCATCTGCGGTCGTCACGCGATGCGCGCCGGGATCAACCGCCGTGACCTCGTGATCGAGAAGAAGCGTGATGTCCTGCTCTGCCCAGAAGGTTTCGGGTCGGATCAGGATGCGGTCGAAATCCTTCTCTCCTGCAAGGTAGTCCTTGGACAGCGGAGGGCGCTCATAGGGCGCGAACGATTCCGCGCTGATAAGGCCGATGCTGCCCGTAAACTTGCCCTGGCGGAGGGTGATGGCGGCTTGCGCGCCGGCATGACCGCCGCCGACGATCAGGATGTCAAAGTCACTCATGTCGCTTAATCACATGCCTGTGCCGCGATTTCCAGCCCTCGGGCGTCTGTCAGAAGACGAGCGAGAGAAGGCACGCCATGCCGAAGCCGACCAGCCCGATGATCGTCGTCATCACCGTCCAGCTTTTGAGCGTCTGGGCCTCGCTGAGCCCCAGATAGCGGCTGACCAGCCAGAAGCCTGAATCATTGACATGCGAAGTCATGCTGGCGCCCGAGGCGATCGCAATGACGAGGAGGCCTAGCGTGGGGCCTGTCACACCTGCCAGCTCCGCGACCGGTGCGCAGAGGCCGGCGCCGGTGATCATCGCGACAGTGGCGGAGCCTTGCGAGACACGGACGATAAAGGCGGAAAGAAAGCCGAAGAGCAGAAGCGGCATGTCATTGGCGAGCAATGTCTCGGCGAGGAGGGTGCCAGTGCCGGAATCGACAAGGATCTGTTTGAAGGCGCCGCCCGCTCCGGTGACGAGAACGACAAGCCCTGCAGGCTCCAGCGCGCGGGCGCAGGCTTCGCGCAAATTCTCTGCGGGTAGGCCATGGCGCAAGCCGAGCAGCCACCAGGCAAGAAGGCACGCAATCAGAAGCGCCGTGAACGGATGACCGACAAATCCGATAATGCTCATGGCTTGTGGCGGGATCCAGTCAGGGGAGACAGCTTTCGTGACGGTCGCGATCAGGATGAGGGTGACCGGCGCGATGATGATGAACATCGCCTCGCTGAACCCGGCCGGATTCGACGGGCGGGCAATCTCATCGGCGGGGGTCAGGTCGGGTGGGGTAATATTCTGTAGGCTGCGCAGTTTTACGAGCTGGCTTGCCAGCATGGGGCCTGCGATGAAAGCGGCGGGGAGCCCGGCGATGATCCCGAACAGGATGATCCAGCCAAGATCGGCGGAGAGGATTTCCGCAACCGCAATGGGGCCGGGCGTGGGCGGCACAAAGGAATGGGTGACGACCATCCCGGCGGTGAGCGGAATGGCAAAGGCGAGGATCGACTTGCCGGTGCGCTCACTTAGACCCAGCAATAGCGGCAGGAGAATGATCAGCGCCACATCGAAAAAGACCGGGATGGAGACGAGGAAACCGATCAGGGTGAGGGCTGTGGGCGCGCGGTCGGGTCCGAACTTTTTCAGCAGCGAGTTAGAGATGGCTTCAACGCCGCCTGAAGCTTCGAGGAGGGCGCCCATCATTGCGCCAAGGCCTACAACGACGGCGACAAAGCCGAGCGTGCCGCCCATCCCGTTGCGGACAGCTTCGATGACGGCGGACGGATCCATACCAACCGTCAGGCCAAAGACGATACTGATGAGGATCAGCGAAAGGAAAGCCGGCAGCCGGACTTTCAGGACCAGAAAGAGTAGCGCGAGGATGGCCCCCGCCGTCGCAAAAAGCGGAAGGAGGGGCATGTCGCTCACTCCTTTCCGTCGAGATGAACGCGGGCGAGGAAGGCGCCAGAAGTAATGAAGAGAGTGCGGCCGCCTTCGGCGAGCGTCACATTCGCGGCCGGTGTGCCGGTGCGGATGAGGGCGAGAAGATCACCTTCAGGACTGAGGAGATGGATGCCGCCGGGCCCGGCAAGATAGACATTGCCGGCCGCATCAATCGCCATGCCGTCCGGCAATCCCTGCTCACCGCGTTCGATGAAGGGCATAGCGTCATGGAAGACGCGGCGGTTCGTCGCCGACCCATCTTCCTCTACATCATAGGCGTAGAGCTTGGCGGCCTCCGGGTCGGAAACGGCGACGTAAAGTGTCTTGCCGTCAGGGGAGAGGCCGACACCGTTCGGCTTGGTCAACTCGTCATCGATGAGAGTGACACTACCGTCCGGGGCGAGACGATAGACCCCGTTCCACGGCATTTCCTTGGCGGGCGAGTCCTCGATCCCGGCCAACCCGTAAGGCGGGTCGGTGAAATAAAGCGACCCGTCGCTCGCGCGGACGAGGTCGTTGGGGCTTGAGAATTTCTTGCCGTCATATTCGGTGGCAAGGAAGGTCTTCTCCATTGTGTTGAGGTCGAGCCGGGCGACGGCGCGGTTGCCGTGATCGCCCATCAGGATAGCGTCGGGGCCGTCAGCGATCAGGCCATTGGCGCCGGGTTCACGGAAGATGTCTGTCGGCGGCCCCGCATAGCCTGACGGCTTGAGGGCAGTGCGGAGACCGCCTTCCTCGCTCCAGCCATACATCGTGTTACCGGGAACGTCCGTAAAGAGAACTTCCCGGCGCTCCTCCATCCAGACCGGACCTTCTGACCAGCCGAAGAGATCCGGGGTCAGGCGCTCAATCGTGGCATTGGGGGCGATCAGGACGTCCGCCCGACGGCTGTACCGTTCGATCTTTCCGATAGTGCGGGGGAGCGTTTGATCTGAAGTGCCCTCTACGTTGACTTTCGTTTCAATGGCGGCGGCAGGCCCATCGGCACTGACGCCTTCCTTGATTGTGAAGCTGCCGCTGGTCCGAATATCGGCGGAAGAGCTGCCGATCATGTAATTGATATCACCGGCATCGACCTGCCATTTACCGTCCGGCCCCCAATAGGCAAATTGCTCCGGGGTCAGCGTGAAACTGACAGATTTTGTCTCGCCGGGGGCCAGGGGCACCCGCGCAAAGCCGCGCAGTTCTGACTGCGGTCGGGCGACCTCAGCCAGCGGGTCGCGGGTATAAAGCTGGACGACTTCGTCGGCGGCCATGGTGCCGTCATTGGTGACATCGACAGAGAGAGTGAGGGTTTCACCTTCGCCCATACTGTCCTGATCTATTGCGGCATCGCCATAGGAGAAGTCGACATAGGATAGGCCGTGTCCGAACGGATAGAGCGGCGTGATGTCGATATCCATGTAACGAGCGGTGTCTTTCGAGACGTCCGGGTCTGCGGGACGACCGGTCGGGTGGTGCCCCATATAATAGGGCGACTGGCCGGTCCGGCGCGGGAAAGAGGCTGGCAGTTTGCCGCCCGGTGCGGCCTTGCCGAAAACGATATCCGCGACGGCAGGGCCGGTCTCCACGCCCAGCATCCATGTTTCAAGGATGGCGTCTGCTTCTTCACTCAGCATGCTGATGTCGAGCGGACGGCCATTCATCAAGAGCACCGCGACCGGCGTATCCGTTTCCAGAACGGCTTCGGCGAGCGCGGCTTGAGGGGCGGGGAGGCCGACATCAGAACGCGACCGGGCTTCGCCGGAGAGGTCGTAATCTTCGCCGATGACAAGCAGGACGAGGTCGGCCTTTTTTGCAGCATTCACCGCGCGGCGCAGTTCAGAACGCGCAGGCATATCCTTTGTGTCTGCGCCTGCGACATAATCGAGACGCATGCCTTCGGGGAGCCCTTCCTCAAGGCCTTTGAGAATGGTGATGACATTTTCAGCCTGCCCTTGCGCCCGCCAGGAGCCGAGCGGGGAGGAGGCGTCATCTGCCAAGGCGCCGATGACAGCGATACGCTTCACATCCTTGTCGACCGGCAGGGCGCCGTCATTTTTCAGGAGCACCATGGATTTGCGGGCCGCTTCGCTTGCCAGCACGCGGTGGGCTTCCGAAAGGATGACTTCGGCTTCCCGTTCCGTGTCGTGATAGGCATACGGATCATCGAACAGCCCCAACCGGTCCTTGGTAAGCAGGATGCGCGTGACCGACAGGTCGAGCGCCTTCATCAGCTCAGGGTCCGATTTCACCCTGTCCGCCATTTCGCCGACATAAATACCGCTGGTCATTTCCATATCGACCCCGGCGGCAAGGGCGAGAGCGCCGGCATCGGCAGGGGCCCCCGCGACACCGTGATTCATCAGCTCCATGACGGAATTCCAGTCGCTGACCACCATGCCGTCAAAGCCCCAGAGGTCGCGGAGGATGCCGGTGAGGAGGCGTTTATTGGCCGTCGTCGGCACGCCTGCAATATCGTTGAAGGCGACCATATAGGTCGCGGTACCGGCATCGGCGGCGGCCTTGAAAGGCGGCAGGTAGATTTCGCGCAGCGCGCGCTCGGAGATCTCGGCCGTGTCATAATCGCGGCCGCCCTGGCCGGCGCCATAGGCACCGAGATGTTTGGCAGTCGCAAGAATTGTGTCGCCTGCGGAGAGGTCATCCCCCTGATAGCCGCGGACTTGTGCAGCGGCCATCACCGCGCCGAGATAAGGCTCTTCACCGGCGCCTTCTACGATCCGTCCCCAGCGGGCATCGCGGGCGATGTCGACCATGGGCGCGAAGGTCCAGTGAAGGCCAGCGGCAGAGGCTTCGCTGCCCGCGGCGCGGGCGGTCGCCTCAACAAGCGCAGGATCAAAGCTGGAGGCAAGGGCCAGCGGCACAGGGAAGATCGTCTTGTAGCCATGCACCACATCCATGGCGAAAAGGAGAGGGATGCCGGTCCGGCTTTCCTCGACCGCGACACGCTGGAGATTTTCGAGCGGCTCTGCGCCCGCGACATGGAGGTATGAGCCGACAAGGCCCGACCGTACCCGGTCGAGTTCAGCATCATTGAGGCGTGAATTGAGGTTCTTGGACCGTCCACCCGGCATCTGGTGGAGCTGGCCGAGCTTTTCCTCGACGGTCAGGCGCTCAAGGATATAGGTCCGCCGTTCCGCGCCGGTGAGGCCCGCTTCGGTCGCTTCGCCGGCAAGCGTCTGCGGCGCATCTTGCGCAATTGCGCTGCCGCCCATGGCTGAAATCGCAAGAAGGGCTGCCCCCCAAATGGCTTTGGTGACCATCATCTACTCTCCCTATGTGCCGCCCGAATCTGCCGTCCGGCTGGTCATTTAGCTGTTAGCGCTATCACGGTCTGCCGAGGTCGGCAAATCTTCGTGAGGTCAGGGCATGGGCCCGCCACGATAGGCCTCGACGATGTCATACCATTCCCGCCGCGTGAGAGTCGGGAGGGGCTCGCGGCCCAGCGCGGCGATGCGTTCCACATTCTGTGTGCCGATGATCGGGATGACGGGCCCCGGGCACATACTGAGGAAGGAGAGGGCGATCGACGCCTCATCCGTCTCTTTCTGCTTGGCAAGGCGCCCAACGGTTTCGCGGACGCTCGCATCCGTTGCGGTCCCGCCATGGGAGAAGAGCCGCCCGCCGCTGAGCGGTGACCATGCCATGAAAAGCGCGCTATTTTCTTCGCACCAGGAGAGCACACCGTCCTCAATGGGATCCTGACAGAGAACTGAGAATTCGTTCTGCACGGAGATGATCGGGGCTTTCATATGAGCGGCCAGAGCCCGGATCTGATCGGCCCTGAAATTCGAGACACCGATATAGCGGGTCTTGCCCGAGGCAACGAAGCCATCAAGCGTTTCAGCAAGCTCCGCCATGGGTGTGAGGAGATCCGGCCGGTGGAGCTGATAAAGGTCCACCTGATCGACTTTCAGCCGCTCTAATGATCTGTCGAAGGCAGCCGTCAGATAGTCCCGGCTCGAATCATAGGGCGCGCCGAGCCAGATTCCGCCCTTGGTCGCGAGGATCATGCGCCCGCGCAGACCGCTGTCCGCCTCCAGCACTTCGCCAAGAAGAGCTTCGGCGGAACCGAATCCTTCATCCGTGTCCGCCCCATAAATATCGGCGGTGTCGATCAGCGTCATGCCGGCATCGAGCGCGGTCACGATCTTCTCGTGCGCCTTATCGACATCGGTTGCGGCAAACCGCCAGCAGCCATAGGCGAGCCGGCCAATATCGGGACCATTCGGGGTAAGGGGCAGCGTATCCATGGCGTGCCTTGTGGCAGATGCCGCGAGACCTGAACAAGCAGTTCGGCACATTGCCCTCATGGTCAGAGCGGCCTAGACAGTGGAGAGATTGATAAGGGCTCCGCCAAGAGCCCTCCACGCGGGAGGATGACTGCCATGGAATTCGCGCTTTCAGACAAGGCTCAGGATTATTACGACCGGATGACGGCCTTCCTCGAAGAGGAAATCCTGCCCGCCGAGGCGGCCTATCACGCGGAGCTGACCGGGGGCGGGGACTGGACCAAATGGCGCCAGCCCGAGACCATGGAGAAGCTGAAAGTCGAGGCGCGCAAACGCGGCCTGTGGAACATGTTCCTGCCCGACCCGGAGCATGGCGCCGGTCTCTCCGTCACTGAATATGCCTCGATTGCGGAAGTGACCGGGCGGTCCTTCATCGCGCCAGAGGCGGTCAATTGTAACGCGCCGGACACCGGCAATATGGAGGTCCTCCATATGTTCGGGTCAGAAGAGCAGAAGGCTGAATGGATGCTGCCGCTGCTCGAGGGGAAAATCCGCTCGGGCTTCTGTATGACCGAGCCGGGGGTGGCGTCCTCCGATGCGACCAATATGGCGGCGACCGCCCGCATCGAGGGCAATGAGGTTGTTCTGAATGGCCGCAAATGGTGGACGACGGGGCTCGGCCATCCGAATTGCCGTATCCTGATCTTCATGGCGGTCACGAACCCCGAGGCTGACTCCCATGGCCGTCACTCCATGGTGCTTTGCCCGATTGATGCGCCGGGCGTGCAGATCGAGCGCATGCTGACGGTCTTTAACGACTATGACGAGCCCTTCGGTCATGGCGAAGTTTCTTTCAACGATGTGCGCCTGCCCGCCAGCAACGTGATCGCCGGGCCGGGGCGGGGGTTTGAAATCGCCCAAGGCCGGCTTGGGCCGGGCCGCATCCATCACTGCATGAGGTCCATCGGGGCGGCGGAACGCGCGCTGCAGCTTCTCTGCAAACGGGCGCTGGAACGCGAAGCCTTTGGCAAGCCTCTGGCGAAACTCGGCGGCAATGCGGAGAAAATCGCGGAAGTCCGTATGGCGATCGAACAGGCGCGGCTTCTCACCATGAAGGCGGCATGGTTGATTGATACACATGGGGTGCGCGGCGCGCTGAGTGAGATTTCCCAGATCAAGGTGATCGCGCCGCGGGTCATGGAAATGGCCGCTGACCTTGCCATTCAGGTGCATGGCGGTGCCGGGGTGAGCGCGGATTTCCCGCTGACACAGATCTATGCCGGCGCGCGCTGCCTGCGCATTGCCGATGGGCCGGATGAGGTTCACCGCATGGTGGTGGCCAAGCATGAAATCAAACGCCAGCTTCAGGGCTGAAAGGGGCTGTCATGGTGCTGACCGACCAGCCGGGCGATGTCCGGGAAGATGACCGTCTCGACCTTGATGCGTTAAAAGCGTTCCTGCAGCAGAGTGATCTGGCGGGGGCTGATGATCTTGTGACCATCAAGCAATATCCGGGCGGGGCCTCGAACCTCACCTATCTGCTGGTGACGCCGGACAGGGACATGGTCGTTCGCTGCCCACCCAAGGGCCGCAAGGCGAAATCCGCCCATGACATGGTCCGCGAGGCAAAGATCATGCGCGGGCTGAAGCCGCATTTCGAGACGGTGCCTGAGATCTACGCGATCTGCGAGGCGGACAATGTTCTTGGGCACCCTTTTTATGTGATGGAGCATCTTGAGGGCATTATTCTGCGTCAGGATATTCCTGAGGAACTGTCCCTAAACGAAGGGGATGTCGCGCAGCTCTGCGGTAATGTCCTTGACCGGTTCGTCGATCTGCATGGCGTCGATGTTGAGGCCGCGGGCCTTGAATGGATGGGAAAAGGCGAGGGCTACACCGCCCGGCAGATTTCCGGCTGGTCGAAACGCTGGCGCGATGCCCTGACTGATGATGTCGATCCGGGTGAGGATGTCATTGCCTGGCTGGAGGCGAATACGCCAGAGGGCGATACGGGCATCTGCGTCATTCACAATGATTACCGCTTTGACAATGTCGTTCTTGATAAGGACGATCCGATGAAGGTCATCGGTGTGCTCGACTGGGAGATGGCAACGCTGGGCGATCCCCTGATGGATCTTGGGGCGACGCTTGCCTATTGGGTCGAGGCCGGTGACGATCAGGTTTACCAAATGATGCGCCGCCAGCCGACCCATGTGCCCGGCATGCTGACCCGCGATGAGCTTGTCGCGCGCTATGCGGAGAAAAGCGGTCGTACCATCCCCGATTTCACTTTTTACGAGGTCTACGGCCTGTTCCGGCTCGCCGGAATTATCCAGCAGATCTGGTGGCGCTACCGGGCCGGGCAGACAACCAATCCGGCATTCAAGACCTTCGGGACGGCGGCAAATTACCTGATCTCTCGCAGCCGGCGCATTCTGGAAGCAAAGGGCTAGACATGGAAATCTTACGCACACCGGACGAACGGTTCGAAAACCTGCCGGATTATCCGTTTACCCCTCATTATGCTGAAATCAGCGACGGCCTGCGGGTTCATTATGTCGATGAGGGGCCAAAAGATGGGCCGGTCGTCCTCCTGATGCATGGCCAGCCATCATGGTCCTATCTCTACCGCTTCATGATCCCATTGCTCGTTGAAAAGGGCGCGCGGGTGCTGGCACCTGACCTTATCGGGTTCGGGAAATCCGACAAGCCGGTGGACCGGAATGATTATACTTATGAGCGGCATATCGGCTGGATGACCGAATGGCTCCATGCTCTCGATCTCAAGGAAATCTCGCTATTCTGTCAGGACTGGGGCGGATTGATCGGCTTGCGGATGGTTGCCGCCGAACCGGATCGCTTTGCCAGTGTCACGGCGTCAAATACCGGCCTGCCGATCGGGCAGGGACAGGCCTCTGAGGCGTTCTTGAACTGGCTGGAATTCAGCCAGACCGTGCCGGTCCTGCCGATTGGCGGTATCCTGCAGCAGGCAACGGTCCGAGAGCTGACGGACGCAGAAGTCGCGGCCTATGACGCGCCGTTCCCGGATGAAAGCTACAAGGCCGGCGCGCGCGCATTCCCGGCACTGGTGCCGATCACCGAGAACCATGCCTCGGCGGCGGAGAACAGGGAAGCCTGGGGCCGCCTCATGGCGTTCGACAAGCCCTTTATCACGGCCTTCAGTGACAAGGATCCGATCACCAAAGGCGGGGAGAAGCCCTTCCGGGAGCGGGTGCCGGGGGCGAAGGGCCAGTCCCATCATGACGTCACGGATGGAGCCCATTTCGTACAGGAAGACCGGCCAGCAGCGCTGGTCGAGGCGATACTGAATGCGATGAAAGCCGCAGGAAAGCTGGGCTGAAGCAGGTCGGCTGGTCTGAAAAACCTTGACATTCTTCTATATTTCCATAAATGGGGAAATATAGAAGCTTATGGCCTTCAGATACCCGACATGACCTCAAACACGACTGACGATATTACTGCGACGGCGCCTACCTCGCCCGAGCAGTTCGATCTTGCCCGCAAGGCCGTTGCCGAGTTTCTCGGGACAGCGCTGCTCCTTGCCATCGTCGTCGGCTCCGGGATCATGGGCGATGTCATGGCGGGCGGTGCGGACGGGCTCGCGCTGCTCGCCAACACGCTGGCGACGGGTGCGGGGCTCATGGTCCTGATCCTGATTTTCGGGCCGGTATCCGGCGCGCATTTCAACCCAGCGGTCACGCTTGTCTTCGCGGTCAGGGGCGACCTTCCGTGGAAATCGGCGGGCGTGTTCCTGCTGGCACAGCTCGCAGGTGGCATGGCCGGTGTCTGGGCCGCGCATCTGATGTTCGACATGCCGGTGCTGCAGGTCTCGCTGACCGACCGGACAGGCCCCAGCCTCATCTTCTCTGAAGGCATCGCGACTTTCGGGTTGATCGCGACCATTCTTGGCTGTGTCCGGTTCCGACCTGAGGCGACGCCTTTCGCGGTCGGGCTCTACATCACGGCGGCGTACTGGTTCACCGCATCGACATCCTTTGCCAATCCAGCGGTCACCCTGGCGCGGGCTTTCTCCGACACCTTTGCGGGGATCGCCCCGGCGGCTGTTCCGGGCTTTGTCCTTGCCCAGATTTTCGGGGCACTCCTTGCGGTGACGCTGTTCGACTGGCTGCTGCGGGTGAAAAATCCTTGCTGCGCCTCTCTCTATACGCGCCGTCAGACGCGCGAGCTGCATCCCGCCGAATAGGCGCGACTGCCGATTGACTCGGCGCTGTTGGCGCCGCACATCACCGACCAGATGGTTCTTCCCTAACAGGAAGCGAAGAGGGAACCCGGTGTAAATCCGGGGCTGTACCCGCAACTGTGAACCGGGAGCCAACGGCCACTCATGCCACTGCGCGAAAGCGCGGGAAGGCGGCCCGAGGCGATTGACCGGTGAAGTCAGGAGACCTGCCATCGCGTCGTTCGCCCGGGGAGCGGGATCACTCCGGCAGGGCAGGAACGTATGTTTCCTCCGTAACGGCATCATTTGCCCATCGTCGTGTCGGCTCAAACCGGCGGGGCTGATATGTCGTTTTGGCCTTTCCCGTTCGGCGGCGGTAAGGGGTTAAGAGGAAGTCCTCGTGAAAAACTTGTTATCAACCAGTGCCGTTCTGGCACTTATCTGGACAAGCGTCTCTGCAGAAGAGGCGGATACGGATGTTATTACTGTTTCTGGCCTTCGGGCTCAATCGCCAGCCGATGTGACGGCAAGCGTCAGCGTGCTCGATGAAGAGCAGTTGCGCCTGCGCGATGCGCCGTTTCTGGCCGATAGCCTGCGCGCCGTGCCGGGGCTTGGGGTCTCGCGGTCCGGCGCTTCGGGGGGGCTCACCCAGATCCGCCTGCGCGGTGCAGAGGCAAACCACACGCTCGTGCTCCTTGACGGGATCGAAGTGTCAGACCCCGTCACGGGCGAGACCGATTTCGGTCTGTGGTCGGGCCTTGATCTTTCGCGGATTGAAATCGCCCGTGGGGAGCAATCCGCGCTCTATGGGTCGGATGCGATCGGCGGCGTGATCGCGCTGTTCTCCGGCAGCGAAGACGGGCTGAACGCGGCTTTTGAGGCCGGTTCGCGCCAGACTGCACGCGGCATGGTCTCGGCGAGCCATAATGCAGAACACGGCTATATCGGGGCCAGCCTGACGGGGTTCACAACGGAAGGCGTTGATACGTCCGGCTCGACCGGCGAGGAGGATGGCAGTGACAGCTTTGCTGGTCTGATCCGTGCCGGGATCGAATTCGGTGAGGGGTGGTCAGGCAATGTGCTCCTGCGCGCCGCCAGCTCGACTGTCGAAAACGACAGCGATACGGATTTCGATGGCCTCCTTGAAGACACGCTTGATGAAACGGAAACCGACCAATTGACATTTGGCGGCCGTGTCGGCGGCAATCTCATCGGCCTCAATCACCAGTTCCGCGTGGGATATACGCAAGTCGTCCGCGAGAACACGGATAATGGTGTCTATACAGATGAGACGACAGGCGAGCGGACCAAACTCTCTTATTCACCGTCAAAAGAATGGCGGTCAGGAGATGTGACGCACCGCCTCACCGGTCTCATCGAACATGAGGCTGAGGATTACGAACGCAAGGATACCGATATCGCCTTTGGCGACCCCAATCAGCGTCAGGAATTCACAAGCCTCGGCGTGGCGGGCGAGTATCTGCTGAGTGCCGGGAGGCTGACGCTCAATGCGTCGGCACGTCATGATGATAATGACGGTCAGTTCGAGGATTCAACGACATGGCGGCTGGGCGCGGCCTGGCGGACAGACCAGCTGGGCCGGTTCCGGGTTAGCGCAGGCGAGGGCGTCAAAAACCCAACCTTCACGGAGCTTTTCGGCTTCTATCCCGGCAGCTTTGTCGGCAATCCGGATCTGAAGCCCGAGCAATCCTTCAGCTACGAGTTTGGCTGGGACCGGGACTTTGCCAGAGGTTCGGTGTCGGCAGCCTATTATGCTGCCGAGCTCAAGGATGAGATCTATACGGCCTATAATCCTGATTTCACCTCAACGGCGCTTAATCGTGCAGGGGAGAGCAAGCGAAGCGGAGTGGAGCTCTCCGGGCAATATGCAGTCAGTGATGCGATTGCGATCTATCTCTCCGGCACGACGACGCAGTCGGAAAGCGATACGGGTGAGGATGAAATCCGGGTGCCGGACTGGACCGCCAGCATCGGCGCGTCATGGGAAAGCCCATCAAAGCCGGGTTTTGTCGTGACAGGCGCGCTTGATGCGGTCGGAGAGCAGGATGATTTCGATTTCGGCAGTTTCCCCTCCCGCCGCGTGACGCTCGATTCTTATGTGCTGGCATCGGCGACCCTACGTTATCCGCTAACGGATCATTTGTCCTTCACATTGCGTGGGGACAATCTCTTTGATGAAGAGGTGACGGATGTCTTCGGATATCGGGGCCCCGGTGCCGGGCTTTACGCTGGCTTCCGCATCGACTGACGGGCGCGGGCCTGAATCCGTTGCCTGATCGAATCGATCGGGGACTCTTTGACGGGAGGGATGTCCGTCATGTGCCGGACCGAATGAGCCAGCACGAGAAGGATGAGATATCCCTCCCACATTTCCAGCGACACACTCGCGCCGCCAATGCCGAAGATGATCAGCGACATCGTGGCATAGCGGCTGAATTCCCGCCGCCAGGGCTCGGCCTTGCGGTCGAGGGATGTACGGAAGGCGGCAAAGAACCCGGTCACCCAGATCCCCAGATAGATGATCAGCCCGGCAAAGCCGGTGCCGCCGAGCACCTCGAAATAGATCGAGTGCGCAGCTCGCGGCTGGCGGTCCGAGACTGTGGCGGCGACGTTTGCGTCATAAGGCGCCCGGAGGCCGGCGCCGGTCAGCGGGTTCTCTGTTGCGAGCTCCCAGTTGATCACCCACGCATCGATCCGGCCCTGAAAGCTCTGATCCTCCGCAGCCTCACTGATACTTCCCATGCGGTCGATCCAGTCACCCGGTGCGGAGAGGAAGATGCCGAGCGCCATGATGACGCCTGCGGCACCAATCACGAATTTGTGCCGCGACTGCCACCAGTAGAGTGCGCCGAAGACGACGAGACAGATGAAGGCGCCGCGCGAATAGGTGCCGATGATGGCGACGATGGTCAGGGCAAAGACGGCCCAACTTCCCATCCTGACGAGGCGATGCGTCGCCTGATTGGCGACATAGAGCAGCATCGGCAGGAAGGTCGCCATGGCGATGCCGATATGGTTGTTGTCGTAGAGGACCGTGCGCTCGAGCCCGAAATAGAGGTTCTGCCCAGCCGTCAGCAGGGTGAAGACCCCGCCTTTGACGCCATAGAACCCCATGATCAGGACGACGACCCAGAGCAGGGCAGTAAACCGTAGGCGGTCGGTGACCGCGACCGAACAGATCACAACGAACAGCATCACCTTCCAGAACCGGTCAAAGGCGACGGCGGAGGCGGCGGGCGACAGGCTCATCCATTGCGACAGGAATATCCAGAAGAGGAAGAGCAACAGAAAACTGAGGAGCCAGCTCATCCTCAGGCGGAAAAGCTCGCCATGCAGCAGGAGCGACAGGATCGCGATCGCGGTGATCGGCGGTTGCAGCGACAGGGTACTGGCTGTCCACGCGGCATTCTGCGGCGAGGCAATAGTAAACCATGCCCAGAGCAGCACACCTGCAAAGGGGTAACGGAACACGGCGAGAAGCGTGATCCCCAGGAATACCAGGAGGAGGATGTCCCTCATGCGCAGGCGCTCGCAAAACTCATGCCCTCATTTAGCATGAAGCATGCAAACACGGCATTACCGCGGCGGAAGTTCAGGACTTTTCTGCGACGTGAACCGGCATCCAGCCTTCAAGCGTGCTGATCTGAACTCGTTCGAGAACGCCGACGCGGACCCCATCAAAGACATATTGAACGGCAAGGGCCATCAGCAGCATGCCGAGCAGGCGAGAAATCGTGTTCATGCCGGTCCGGCCGAGCGCGCTGGCGATCCGCGATGAGAATATCATGATGATGATGCCGATGCAGAGGCAGAGCAGCATGGAGAGGATTACCGCGGTCCGGGTCAGCATCAGGTCTGCAGCTGCAACCCCTTGCGGGTTCATCAGGAGCATGATGGTCGCGATCGCGCCCGGGCCTGCCAGCATCGGCATGGCGAGCGGGAAGAAGGCGACGTTATCTCGTGAGGAGGCTTTCGGGCCGGGGCGTTTGGCTTCCATCTCGCCATCGGGATCAAAGAACATCCGAAAGCCGATCAGGAACAGGAGCATGCCGCCCGCTGCCCGGAACGCGGCGATGTCGATGCCCAGATGCTCCAGCATGAAGCTGCCGAAAAAGCCGAAGACGAATAGGATGCCAGCTGCGATCAGCGCAGCCTGAATTGCCGTTGACCGCTGAGAAGCGGAAGTCTCGCTATGCGTCAGTGCCGCAAAAAGCGGGGCCACCATGATCGGGTCGATCACGATGAACAGAGTGACGAAAGAAGCAAAGAAGACCGAGACGAAACCGGCGTCCATTTGAATAGATCCTGATTGTTGGGAGCGGGCGCCCTCTGCGCCCGGTTACAGCCGGGGTCAAGTGGGCGTCGGCAGTGAATCGCGATTATTGTCATCGCGCCGTTTCCAGATAGGTAGGGAATGATGAGTGAAAAGGGGCAGTGGGATGACTGGCGAAAATGAGACGACTGAAGAGGGCGCGGTAAAAACGTCTGAGGCGACGCGCGAAGACATCAAGAATCTCAATAAGGTCGACAGGATTTTCATCCGGCTGAATGTCCTCAACACCATCCTTGCCGTCGCTGGCGTGTTCACCGGCGCCGTTGCTCTTTATGCGGCAATGGTCGAATCCGATGCGGTCAAGAAACAGTCCGCTGCCGCCGTCTGGCCCTTTGTCCAGTTCTCGACCTCCGACTACACGAATGAGGAAGGCGTCTATTTCGCAATGCACCTAACTAATGTCGGGGCGGGCCCTGCACAAATCAAAAGTGTGCGGATCAAGCTGGCCGGGGAATATCGTGAAGACTGGCGTGATGCAGTCAGCGGAATGCTGCCCGATCAGAAAGTGTCCTTCGGTACGAGTTTCGCGACCAATCGGGTGATGCGTCCGGGCGATGACGTGACAATGATCGAGACGCTCGATCCAGTCCTGCAGAAAGCCTTCGTTGAGGCGACGCTCGATCCAGAGAATGAGTTCGCTTATTGCTACTGCTCGATCTTCGATGATTGTTGGCTCGCCGACAGCACGAAAGACATTCAGAATCCGGAGCAGGTGAAATCTTGCCCCGATTTCGGTGATGACGCTTTCCGGAACTGATGGGCTATTTGCGGCCGAATAATCGTTCGATGTCGGAGAGTTTGAGCTCGACATAGGTCGGCCGGCCATGATTGCATTGACCGGAATGCGGGGTCGCTTCCATCTGACGGAGGAGGTGGTTCATCTCTTCACCGGTCAGGCGGCGCCCCGCGCGGATTGAGCCGCGGCAGGCCATGTTCCCGCAAATGTCGCCCAGCCGTTCTTTCAGCGCCGTGCTCTCATCGAGATTGGCAAGGTCGGCCGCGATGTCCTTTACCAGTCCGACGACATCTCCCTGACCGAAAAGGGCGGGGACTTCACGGACAAGGATCGCCCCTTCGCCGAAGGCTTCGATCTGCAGGCCTAGCGCGTCGAGTTCTTCCGTCCGGGCAGAGATCAGCTCGGCTTCTTCCTGGGGCAGGTCGATGACTTCGGGGATCAGGAGGCGCTGGCGCGGGACAGTCCCTTCGGCCATGTGGCGCTTCATTTCCTCATAGACGAGCCGTTCATGCGCCGCATGCTGATCGACAATGACGATCCCGTCCGCTGTCTGCGCCACGATATAGGTTTCGTGAAGCTGGGCGCGGGCCGCGCCTAGTGGGTGGTCGGATGTGGCCGGTGCCGCGGTCTCTTGCTCGATGCGGGAAGTCGGGGCTGCGGTAGCCGCAAAGGCTGACTGAGATTCGGCGAGACCGGCCTGCGAGGGACGCTGGACGAATTGCCGGTCAACTGTGGCGCGATGCGGCTGGGGCAGGAAAGAAGGCGCATTTTGCGTCTCATCATCCATCGGCTCGGGCTGGATGGAGGAGAGGGCGCTTGCCGCAACGGTGGTGGAGGCGCGATGGCCTGCCTCCATCAGGGCGGCACGCAGGCCAGATACGATCAGTCCACGGATGGATGGCGCATTGCGGAAACGAACCTCCGTCTTGGCGGGGTGCACATTCACATCGACGTCGTCGAAGGGGAGGTCGATGAACATGGCGAGCAGGGGATGCCGGTCTCTCGCAAGGAAATCCGCATAGGCGCCTCTGACGGCGCCAACCATAAGGCGGTCTTTGACGGGCCGTCCATTGACGAAGAGATATTGCCGGTCAGGCTGGCCCCGATTAAAGGTCGGCACCCCGGCAAAGCCGGTCAGCCGCGCGCCATCGCGTTCGAAATCAAGCGGCAGGGCATTGTCGCCGAATTCGCGTCCCATGATTGCCGCAAGGCGATTAAGGTGACCCTCCGTACCCGGCGGTTCTGCCGGAAAGGCAAATCGCTTTCGGCCATCAGCCTCGAGAGAGAAGGCAATGTCAGGCCGTGCCATCGCAAGGGCCTTGAGCGTATCCGAGACGGCGCGGGTCTCGGCCATTTCGGATTTGAGGAATTTGAGCCGCGCGGGCGTCGCGTAGAAAAGGTCGCGGACCTCAACGCGCGTGCCGTGACCGGGGAAGGCGCCGGGGCGTACTTCATCGAGCTCACCGCCCGCACATGACAGCTCCCAGCCTTCATCGCCTTTCGCCCGGGAGGTCAGCGTCAATCTTGCCACCGCGCCGATGGAGGGGAGGGCTTCGCCCCTGAACCCCATGGTCGCGATATGGAGGAGATCATAATCGCCCGCATCGTCGGGTTCGAGTTTGGAAGTCGCGTGCCGTTCCAGCGCAAGCTGAAGAGAGCCAGCGTCCATGCCGCAGCCATTATCGGTCACGCGGATCAGGGATTTGCCGCCATGCTCGATTGATACATCAATGCGCGTCGCACCGGCATCGATCGCATTCTCCACCAGTTCCTTGAGCGCCGCCGATGGCCGCTCAATGACCTCACCGGCGGCGATCCGGTTGATCGCGGTCGGGGACAGCTTGCGGATGACGGGGCGCAGCGACTGGACGCGCGAGGCAGCTTGGGCAGTGTTGGACATTCGCTAATCGTAGCGCGACTCAGCCAAGAGCCCACGTGCAAATTCTGCACATCATCAGGCGTCACGCCGTCTCGGACTGATGCGGCATCGGGGCGTGATGGTGATAATGCTGACGCGGAGCCGCGCCGGCCTTCGCCCAAAGCTTTTCGTGCAGCGTATAGGCGAAAGTCTGTATCAGCGGTTCGACCATCCCGATCCCGAGCGCCACGGCCCAGCTGCCAGTCAGCGCATAGGCGACCCCGATCGCCACGATAAAATGCATGGCGCCATAGGTGATCGGTTTGAGGGCGGTGACAGACATGAGCCATCCTTATTGCGAACTATTCTCAATTAAGGGCTGGGGGCGTCTCAGGCAAGCTCAAGCTATCGAAAAGGGCCATCGGGAAAATCGATGGAGCCCGGAAAAAAGAGGCGGGGCCTGGTGGCTGTAAGTGAGAACCAGGACCCCGCCAGTCGTGACCGTCACCAGAATGGGTAAGATGGACGGCCTGTTCGATGGCGACAGATCGGGGTCGTCTCGCTCTCGGCACGCATGATGGCGATCATTCGGGCGGGTGCCGGGCAGCGACACGAAGCAAATCTGCCTCCTATGACACCGGCAATCTGCGCTGTCCTCATCACCTTAACCTGACGATTAGCTGTCGAATTGCTGATATCTGGCCGTTTTTCTCATCTTCGAGAGAGATGGAAGTTTTTATTGCTAAACAGTAACGCCGCAAACCTGATCATTCGGCTTTCCGCCGTTGATCAGGTTCGCATTTCGCCGCAGTTTTTTGTGCTGAGACAGAAAAGGCTGTGAGGGAGATCGCTGTGAACGAGGAAAAGGAGGGCCTGCCGTCCTGCTTTCATCATGCCCCGTTCGTGCTGGGGGAATGGACGGTTTATCCGTCCCGCAACCAGCTCAGACGAGGGGAAGAGACGGTCAGTCTTCAGCCCAAGGTCATGAGCCTCCTCTGCACTCTGGCGGGCGCAGGCGAAGAGACGATTTCCCGCAACCAGCTCATCGATAAAGTATGGAACGGGCTTCATGTCTCTGACGCCGCGATCGACCGCGCGGTCTACAGTCTGCGCCGGACGCTCGGCGATTCGGCGACGGCCCCCCGCTATATCGAGACGGTCCGCAAAAAGGGGCTTCGCTTGATTATCAGTCCGGCGGAAGTTGCTAGCGAGCCGAAGCCGGTCGAGGTACCGGTGACGACAACATCTGTGCCCATGGAGCTGAGCATCGCCGGGTTCTCGCTCGGCTCACTCGTTCAGATGACGAGTTGGCGTCAGGCTGCAGTGATGCTTGGGACAATCGTCTGTGTATTGACTTTCTGGAGCATCATCAACAACCCGATCATCTTTCCGGTATCAGGTGGATTGAACTCTGCAGAAGCCTCGTCAGAGAATCCCTCTATGAAGGCCGAGGAAGAGGATTGCGCCCAGCAGGTTCTGCTGGCTGACATGTCTGATCTGAACGCCGATTGCTCACCGCAATCGAACGTCATGTTCAGATAGGTAGGCGAGCCTCAGATATCGAGTTCGTCGAGGGCGAAGCTCGCATTCTCCTGAATGAACTGGAAGCGCGGTTCAGCTTTACGGCCCATCAGCCGGTCGATCAGATCATTCGCATCCGGCGTATCTTCATCAGGCAGATAGACGCGAGCGAGGGTGCGCGTCGCGGGATCCATCGTCGTCGTCTTAAGGTCGGCGGCATTCATTTCGCCCAAACCCTTGAACCGGCCGACATCAACCTTGGCGCCTTTGCGGAACTCGCTGGCGAGCTTTTTGTCCCTGTCCGCATCATCCAGCGCATAGACCGTCTTGCCGCCCTGGCTGAGCCGGTAAAGCGGCGGCTGGGCGAGAAACAGGCGGCCCGCAGAGAGTAGCTGCGGCATCGAGACCTGAAAGAAGGTGATGAGGAGGGCAGCGATATGCGCGCCGTCGACGTCAGCGTCGGTCATGATGATGATCTTGTCATAGCGTAGATCATCAAGATCAAATTTCGAGCCGAGCCCCACTCCGAGCGCCGTCGTGATGTCGGAAATTTCCTGATTGCCTGCGATCTTGTCGCGGCTTGAGGAGGCAACGTTGAGGATCTTGCCGCGAAGGGGGAGGATCGCTTGCGTCTCCCGGCGGCGTGCCTGTTTCGCAGAGCCGCCAGCCGAGTCACCCTCGACGAGGAATAGCTCCGTACCCGTCCGGTCTTTCGCCGAACAATCTGCAAGTTTGCCGGGCAGGCGCAGCTTCTTCATGGCGGAGGCGCGCTGCACCTCCTTCTCCTTGCGGCGACGGATGCGCTCATCAGCGCGGTCGATGACCCATTCAAGAAGCTTGTCGGCCTGTTTGGCATTGCCTGCGAGCCAGTGGTCAAAGGCTGGACGGATCGCAGCTTCGGTCAGCTTCTGGGCTTCGGCAGTGGCCAGCTTGTCTTTCGTCTGGCCCTGGAATTCAGGGTTAGAAACAAAGACGGAGAGAAGTGCGCCAGCGGTGCCGAGCACGTCTTCCGCCGTGATGTTCTGCGCCTTCTTGTTATTGGTCAGGTCCGCATAGGCTTTGAGCCCGCGGGACAATGCCGCGCGCAGGCCCTGCTCATGCGTGCCGCCTTCCGGGGTCGGAATGGTGTTACAATAGGAATTGGTGAAGCCATCGGCTATCTGCCCGCCCGGCGTCTGGAAACCAGCGCCGCCCCATACAACAGCCCATTCGACCGTGCCGTGACCGCCTTCTTTTTCGACCTTACCGGCAAAAATTTCGTCCGTGACCGTCGGTTTGCCGCCCACGACATGGGCCAGATAATCCTTCAGCCCGTTGGTGAAGTGGAAGGTCTCTTTCTCCGGCGTCTTGTCGCCTTCGGGAATGATGGCCGGGTCACAAGACCAGCGGATCTCAACACCGCCGAAAAGATAGGCTTTCGACCGCGTCATCCGGAAGAGACGCGCAGGTTTGAAGGTCGCGCCCTTGCCGAAAATCTCTGGGTCCGGATGGAAAGTCACCGACGTGCCCCGGCGGTTCGGCGCGTCACCGACTTTTTTCAGTGTCGAGGTGGGCAGGCCCTTGGAAAATGTCTGACGGTAAAGCGTGCGACTCCGCGCGACTTCAACCGTCATGTCATCAGAAAGGGCGTTGACGACCGAGATGCCGACCCCGTGCAGGCCGCCTGACGTGGCGTAAGCTTTGTTCGAGAACTTCCCGCCCGAGTGGAGCGTCGTCATGATGACTTCGAGGGCGGGCTTTTTATATTTTGGGTGCTTGTCGATCGGGATGCCGCGGCCATTGTCGATGACGGTCAGATGGCCTTCTGCATTGAGATTGACCTCAATGCGTGTGGCGTGCCCCGCAACGGCCTCGTCCATGGCATTGTCGAGGACTTCTGCAAAGAGGTGGTGCAGGGCGCGTTCATCCGTACCCCCGATATACATGCCTGGCCGTTTCCTGACCGGCTCAAGCCCCTCAAGGACCTCGATATCCTTCGCGGAGTAATCGCTGTCGGAGAAAAGATCGGCTTTACGCTGTGGACGGGACATCGGACCTCTGGAACGAAGGGGGAACAGTACAAACTGCTCCTCTAGCCTGTTCGTTAGCACCCGCCAAGGGCGGGGAATTCAGAAAGATAATCAGCTTCGGGGCCGGGTGGGCGGCCGGTAACGCGGATGGGTGTCGAGACGGCTTAGTTTACGCGGGATCGCGGGTGCCGTGTGCTGACGGCTTTCTTCCTCGTCCTCTTTATCCTCATCATCGTCTTCGTCATGCCCGTTCGGGTCGGTTTCCTCGATCTCCTTGCGAAACCGCTTGGGGATGATCTTGCCGGTTTTCTCAAAAATCTTGTCCAGCCAGCCCCATTTGCGCCGCGCCTTTTTGAGAAGTTTCTTCGCCGTCTTGTTGGTGCTGACGACGAGAACGGTGCCGATAATCAAAAAGATCCAGCCCAATGGCAGGGGCAGGGGGAATAGAACGAGCCCCACGAGGATCATGACGATCCCGATCAGAAAAAGAATAAGTTTCATCAATCGGTCCCAACAACCGCGCCAATTGTGGCACGAGGGGTGGCCCAAACACAAGCGTTGGCGGGTTGAGCTGGCCTGTTACGTATTGGATCATTCTCCGGGTCTCAGATTGTGAAGGTCAGTTGGCCGAAATGGCCAAGCCGCTCTGGGACAAAAGGCACAATCAAAATGCTTGAGGGCCGTATGATCTGGCGTATCGCCGATCATCTTTTCTGGCAGTTCAGAGCATGGCAAGGCATCGTTTCGGCCACATGCTGAACAAAGGACATAATTCTCGATGAAACAGGCAGACGGTTTGTCCTTCGCCTCTCCTTATCCGGCCTTAAAGGTGGATCAGGAGCGGGAAATCCTGACACGGACGGCTTTGCGTCCCTATCGGGCTGCCGGATACGTCATCCGGAAAGATCGTTTCGGGGAGAAGACCCTCATCCATAATTACGGGCATGGTGGGTGCGGGGTCACGCTGTCTTGGGGTTGCGCTAAAGAGGCCGCCGATCTTCTTGAAGACGTGAAGGGCGAGGAGATCGCGATCATCGGCGGCGGTGTCATCGGCTTGACGACGGCACGTGTCTTCCAGCAGCGCGGCGCCAAGATTACAGTCTATGCGGAGGAGTATTCACCCGACACAACGTCCGATGTGGCGGGCGCCTTGTGGTTTCCTGTTACGCTATATGATGAGGAGGTGGCGACGACTGACTTCCTCTCGCGGTTCCGCAAAGCGGCACGTTACGCCTTTGAGGTCTTCGCCTCGCTGCGAGATGAGCCGCGTTATGGGGTGTACCCCATGCGCTTTTTTGAACTTGCGGAAGAAATCAAAGCAGAAGGTTGGCCCGACCGCGTCGAAGGCAATGATCTTTATCCGGGCTTCACAAGGGTTTCGGAGGAGGAGGCATTCGGCTTCCCCGATGCCTTGCGTTATGAAGCCTTGATGATCGATCCGTCCGTCTTCCTGCCGGCCCTCATGGAGGATATCCGTCAGGATGGTGGTGAATTCGTGACACGCAAATTTGCGAGCAGGGACGAGCTCTCGCGCCTGCCGGAGCTGGTTCTCGTCAATTGCACGGGATATGGCGCGCGGGCGCTGTTCGGGGATGAAGAACTGGTCCCCGTCCGGGGCCAACTCACGCTTCTCGAAGGTCAGCCGGAGATTGATTACGGCTATGCGCTGGGGCGCGGCGACAGCGAATATCTCTATATGTTTCCGCGCCGAAAGAGTATCGTTCTGGGCGGCTCAAAACAGGTCGGCAATGACAGTCTGGCCATTGACGGGAACGCCCGGAGCCGCATGCTGGAAGGGCATAGCGAAATTGCCGAACGGATAGTCCGGCAGGCAAAAGAATAAGACCCTGAAAGGGAGCGCCATGGTAGAGAGAACTTATAAGACGTTCACGGATTTCTTTCCCTATTACCTGCGGGAGCATGCAAAGCCGGGGACTCGTCAGTTCCACTATGTCGGCACGGCACTTGTCATCCTGATTGCCCTTTGGGCAGTTTTTTCAGGCACCTGGTGGGCGTTGTTGCTGATGCCGGTTGCGGGATATTTCTTTGCCTGGGTCAGCCATGCCTTTGTCGAGCGGAACAAGCCGGCGACGTTCACCTATCCCCTCTGGTCGTTGGCCGCCGATTTTCGCATGTTCTTCCTTGCTGTCTCCGGGCGGCTGGGCCCGCATCTTGAGGCGGCAGGCGTGAGAACCGGCAGCGAAGCCGACAGCCCAGCTGCATGAGCCTTCGAAGCGGCCGGAACGGCCGGGCACTCATAGCGTGCGGCCTGTTTCTTCTGCTCGCTCTTATCGCGCTCTATGTTCGCGACGACATTATCCGGCCCTTCGGCGGGGATATTCTCGTCGTCATCTTCCTCTATTTTGCCCTGCGGTCTGTTACGAACTGGCCGCGTGCTGTCTCGGCACTCATTGTTCTTGGCTTCGCTGTCATCATTGAAGTTAGTCAGGGGCTGGGGCTCGTCGAGCGCCTCAATCTCGATGGCAATCCGCTGGCGAGTGTGATCCTCGGGGCGACCTTCGATCCCATGGATCTCTTGGCCTATTCGATCGGGGCGGCGCTGGCATTTCTGGCCGACCGCACCTGAAAGACTTGCGTGGCGCGCGCGGTCAGCCCATCTCGTGCGTTCTGATTTGCTGCATGCTAAGAGCGCCGACATGACCAGTTCGACAAACACCACCGTCACCATTCCTGCCCCATCGGGCGATGTGAAGATCGGCAATCATCTGCCCTTCATGCTGTTCGCTGGCCCTTGCGCCATGGAGAGCCGCGACCACGCGATTGAAGTCTCAAGCGCGATTAAGGAGATCACGGACGATCTGGGGATCGGCTTTGTCTACAAGACGAGTTTTGACAAGGCGAACCGGACTTCTCTTTCCTCCAAGCGCGGTGTTGGCTTGCATGATGCGCTGCCGGTGTTCGCCGAGGTCAAGGAACGACTCGGCGTGCCGGTGCTGACGGACATACATGAGCGCAGCCAGTGCGCGCCCGTCGGCGAAGTTGTCGATGTCCTGCAGATCCCGGCCTTCCTCTGCCGTCAGACGGATCTGCTGATCGCGGCGGCCGAAACGGGCCGCGTCATTAAGATCAAAAAGGGCCAGTTCCTTGCGCCTTGGGACATGAAGAATGTCGTCTCCAAGGTCACGGATTCCGGCAACCCCAATGTGCTGATCACTGAGCGGGGAGCGAGCTTCGGTTACAATACGCTCGTGACGGATTTCCGCGGTGTGCCGACGATGGCGCGCGATACTGGCGCACCGATCATTTTCGATGCGACCCACTCCGTACAGCAACCGGGCGGGCAGGGCGGGACGTCCGGCGGTCAGCGCGAGATGGTCCCGACCCTCGCTCGGGCGGCTGTTGCGGTCGGGGTGGCTGGTATCTTTGCCGAAACCCATCCGGATCCGGACAAAGCGCCTTCCGATGGGCCGAACATGATCCCGCTGCATCTCTTGCGCGGCTTCCTTGAAGAACTGATCGAGCTCGACCGGGTCGCAAAGGCACGCAAGAACCTGCACTGGTTCGCGGAGTAAGCGATTGGCACGCCCGGGGCTTCTGTCTGCCCTGATCCTGTGGGGCGCATCCGCCATCACGCTTGTCACGGTCGCAGTGCTCGCCGTGACAGGATCGGAGACAAAAGCCCCGCCTGCGGAAGAAACCCTTCCCATCATACCGGTCGCCTTACCGGAAATGCCAGATGGCAAACAATTTGAATGCCTGGCGCTCGCGATCTATCATGAGGCGAGGTCAGAGCCAGGGCCGGGTCCTCGGGCGGTCGGGCACGTCATCCTCAACCGGGTGGCGGATACACGGTTCCCCAATACGGTCTGCAAGGTCGTCAAGCAGGGAGGCGAAACGCCGCCCTGCCAGTTTAGCTGGTGGTGCGACGGCAAGCCCGACCGGCCTATCTATCCCCGCCTTTATGAACGTTCGAGGATCCTCGCCTTTCTTCTGTTAACGGAAGAAGATGAAGACCCGACCGAAGGGGCGGTCTTCTTTCACGCAGATTATGTGACGCCATATTGGGTGGATTCATTCGACCGGACGGCGGAGATCGGCCGGCACTATTTTTATAAATAGGGGAGGGTTTGATGATCAGAGTTAGCGGCCTCTTTGCGGCGATATTGATTCTGCAAGGCTGTTCAGCAGAAGAAAAACCCTCTCCTGTCCCTGCGCCGACAAAAGCAGAGGCCACTTCTACAATCTATGATCAGCGTCGGGATGACTGGCGCATTGGTGCTGTCACCTATCAGATCTTTGTTGACCGTTATGTACCTGCCGAAAATCTCGACGCCAAGCGGGCGCTTTATGCGCCACCCAAAATCCTGAAAGACTGGTCCGACCAGCCAGCGCAGGGCGAGCCTGTCCCGGAGGCTGGAATATGGACGCATGAGCTGTCCTTCTGGGGCGGCGATCTGAACAGTATCCGGACGAAAGTCGGATATCTTGAGGCGCTAGGCGTCGATGTCGTCTATCTCAACCCCATCCACCTTGCGCCCTCGAACCACAAATATGATGCGATCAGCTATACGGAGCTGTCGCCAGAATATGGCACATTCGAGGATCTGACCGCGCTGGCGGAGGACATCCACGAGGCCGATATGCGGCTCATCATTGATGGCGTCTTCAACCATATGGGCCGCCGGTCGGAATGGTTCCTTGCGGCGATGGAGGATGAGAAGAGCGCCTATCGTGACTGGTTCACGATCGGCGAGAAGTACCAGAATGGCTATGTGGGCTGGTGGGGGATCGCCAATCTGCCGGAGCTGAACTGGGAGACCCCGGCCGTGCGCGCCCGCATTGTTGACGATGAAGACTCTGTCGTCCGGCAATGGTTCGACTACGGCATAGATGGCTGGCGGCTCGATGTCGCAACCGAGCTGGGCTTTGACAATCTGGCCGCAATCACCAGCGCGGCACATGAAGAAAAGGCGGGCAGTCTCGTTATCGGAGAGGTCTGGTCCTATCCGGAGAAATGGACCGGGGCACTCGATGCCGTCATGAACTTCCCCCTGAGGGAGATGATGTTTCGCTATACCGCTGGTGAGGTGACGGGTGCCCGCCTCGGTGAAGTGGTGGAAGAGATGGTCGAGGATGCAGGACTCGATACGCTGCTGCGAAGCTGGATCCTGCTCGACAATCACGACACGCCGCGCCTGAAAACACTGTATCCGGATGAAGAGGACCGTGCCTTCCTGCAGGCGCTGCAATTCACCCTGCCGGGGGCGCCACTCCTTTATTACGGTGTCGAAGCCGGGATGAGTGGCGGGCATGATCCTGAAAGCCGTGGGCCCATGGACTGGGAACGGGCGAGCCCGGACAATCCGGAATTTGCGCGGCTCAAACAGTTGATCGAGTTGCGAGAAGAAACCCCGGCTTTGCGGATCGGCGATTTCCGGGCGCTCGAAACGGGGGAGCTTCTCGCTTTCCTGCGGGTCACCGACCACTATGCCGAGACCGTGCTGGTCGTGGCCAACAATAAGGGCGTGCCGGTGACGGAGACCCTCCTCCTGCGCGAGGGCTCCATCATGAATGGCGAGGAATTCGAGGATCAGCTGACAGGCGAGGTCATTAAGAGCGAATCGGCCGTGATGTCGGTGACCGTGCCCCCCATGACGGTGCGCATCCTCAAACCAAAACTGTGGCGGGAGCATACCGAGCGGACAGGGCACAGCCCGTATAAAAATGTGCCCTAGACAGGGAATGAGAGGACTTCCCCCCGGGCGCCAATCTGCCTAATCGGGTGTATGGCCAAACGACCGACGAAAACGCCGCCGCCGCGCGACGTCCCCGAAAACATTTTCAATGAACCCATGACCGAGGCGCTGTCGCGGCGCTATCTCGCTTATGCGCTATCGACGATTACGTCGCGGGCGCTGCCCGATGTGCGCGACGGACTGAAGCCTGTGCACCGGCGCATCCTCTATGCGATGCGGCAGATGAAGCTCAATTCCGACGGCAGCTACCGGAAGTCCGCCAAGGTCGCGGGCCAGGTGATGGGCGATTTTCACCCGCATGGCGACCAAGCGATTTATGACGCGATGGTGCGGCTGGTGCAGGACTTTTCCGTCCGTGTCCCGCTGATCGACGGGCAGGGGAACTTCGGCAATATCGACGGCGATAATGCGGCAGCCATGCGGTATACGGAGTGCCGCCTGACGCAGGCTGCCGAGATGCTGCTGGACGGCATCGACAATGACACGGTCGATTTTCGGGAAACCTATGATGGGGAAGGGCGCGAGCCCGTCGTCCTACCCGCTGCTTTCCCGCATCTCCTCGCCAATGGTTCTGCTGGGATCGCGGTCGGTATGGCGACCAATATCCCGCCGCACAATGTGGCCGAACTGATCGATGCTTCCGTACACCTCATCAAGACGCCGAATGCGCGCACCGAGACTCTCCTCAATTATGTGAAGGGGCCGGACCTGCCTACGGGCGGTGTCTGTGTCGAGCCGCAGGAGAATATCGTCGAGGCCTATGCGACGGGCCGCGGCGGTTTCCGCATCCGCGCGAAATGGGAGACCGAGGATCTGGGGCGCGGGCGCTACCAGATCGTCGTCACGGAAATTCCGTACCAGATCCAGAAGTCGCGGTTAGTCGAGCGCATCGCCGAGCTGATCCAGACGCGCAAACTGCCGATCCTTACCGATGTGCGCGATGAAAGCGCCGAGGATATCCGCCTCGTGCTGGAGCCCAAGACCGGCAATATCGATCCGCAGATTGTCATGGAAACCCTCTTCAAGCTGACAGATCTTGAGAGCCGGATTTCGCTCAACATGAACGTCATCGGCGCGGATGGCGCGCCGCGCGTTCTGGGCTTGCGCGACTGTCTTCAGGCTTTCCTTGATCACCGCAAGGAAGTGCTGGTTCGCGGCACCCGTTTCCGGCTCGACAAGATCGCGCACCGGCTGGAAGTCCTTGATGGCTTCCTCATCGCCTATCTCAATCTTGATGAGGTGATCCGCATCATTCGGTATGAGGATCATCCCAAAGAAGAGCTGATGAAGACGTTCAGCCTCTCGGATGTGCAGGCTGAAGCGATCCTCAATATGCGGCTCCGCTCGCTGCGCAAGCTTGAAGAGATGGAAATCAAGACCGAGCACAAGGCACTCAAAGCGGAGCAGAAAGACTTGAGGGCACTGCTCAAATCGGATGACCTTCAATGGAAGAAGATCACCGAGCAGCTTAAGGAAACCAGAAAAGCCTTTGATCCCAAATCTGACCTCGGCCGTAGGCGGACGGAACTGGCTGATGCACCCGCCGAGATGGAGGTCAATCTCGATGATCTCATCGAGAAAGAGCCGGTCACAGTTGTCATTTCAGATAAAGGATGGGTGCGCGCCTTAAAAGGGCATGTCGAAGATCTCTCCACCGTCAAATACAAGGACGGGGACAAGGGCCGCTTTTCGCTGCACGCCCAGACAACTGACAAGGTCATGCTGTTTGCGACCAACGGGAAATTCTTCACGCTCGATGTGAAGGATCTGCCCGGCGGGCGCGGGCATGGCGAGCCGTTCCGCCTGATGATCGATCTGGGGAATGAGCACGATCTGGCGCAGATCTTCCTTTATCAGGGCGGGCGTATGCTGCTGGTGGCGTCATCTGCCGGGCACGGACTGTTCGTCAAAGAGGATGATGTGCTGGCCACAACCAAAAAGGGCAAACAGGTACTGAACCCCGCGCAGGGCGCTGAGGCGCAGGTTGCTCGCATCATTAATGGCGAGCCCGGAGAGGACGGCTGGATCGCCGCTGTCGGCACCAACCGTAAGCTGATCATCTTCCCGGCTAGTGAACTGCCCATCATGTCGCGCGGCAAGGGCGTCCAGCTTCAGAAATATTCAGGCGGGGCGGCTCTCTCCGATGCCAAATATTTCACGCAGGAAGAGGGCCTGACCTGGACCGACAAGGCCGGGCGCAGCCAGATCGAAGCGGGCTGGCATGACTGGACCGGCAAGCGGGCGCAGGCCGGTAAGATCGTGCCTAAAGGCTTCCCACGGTCCAATAATTTCGGCACCTGACAGGCGGGGTGCAGGGCCGCTGTTTTTCCTCTAAAACGGCGGCCTCATCATTCCGGGGGCGTAAGATGAAATCCTGTATCGCCATTTTCAGCACATTCGTTCTGGCCGCTTGCGCGAGCGGCGCGCCAAACCTGCCGCTTGGGCCGGATCAGCGGACCGCCGAGGATGGCCCGCTCGCCCAGACCGAGGACTGGAAGGACTGGGGCCCTGAAGAAAACCCGCGCGCGCGGGAGCAGGGGCTCGAAGGCAAGAGGCTCGGAACCGCTGAGATTTCGGCTGTCCTGCGCGGACGGGTGCTGCGCGGCTGTTATCCTGACGGCACGCCCTTCGCCGAGGCGCTGGATAGTGACGGGCAGTTCTATGACGCGACTAACAACAATCAGCTCCTTGGCACCTATACGATTGCCAATAACCAGCTCTGTTTCCGCTACCCTGAGCGCGCGCAAGCTGGCCAGCCAGATAGCTGTTTCACGGTTTTCTCGCGCGGCAAGGATCTCGATTTCTACACGCCCGACCTGCGCAGCCGTGCCGCGACAACCGATTGCGATGGCTGACCCCGCGACATCGCGGCTGAATGTGGTAAACAAGTTGAGGTGAGGGGGCCGCGAGGGGCCATCCCGCAAGATGAGTGAAGGAGTCGAAGATGACCCATTTTCGTGCGGGCGCACTGCTGGCTGCGCTTTCCGGCCTGATGATTTCTCCTGCCTTTGCGCAGGAAGAGACACCGACACGGGCCATCGGCGCAGGCGTTGGTATTGTCTCCGAACCCTATGCGGAACTTGAGGACGATTACCGGCTCTTCCCCGTGCCGCTGCTCTATCTCGATGGCGGGCGGATTTCTGTCTCCGGCACGTCAGCCAGCCTGATGGTCTTCAAATCGGATCGATGGGAAGCTGCGGCGACGGCGGAGTACCGCTTTAATGGCTATGAGGCTGATGACAGCCCGGTTTTCGAAGGCATGGATGACCGTAGCGGCACGCTCGAGGCGGGCGGCTGGATTGCCTATAATATCGACGAGACGGTCTATCTCACAGGGTACGCCGTGCATGACGTGCTCGACGAGCATGGCGGGTTCGAGCTGCGCGGTCAGGCTGCGTGGTCCTGGAACCCGCATGTGGCGACCAATGTGACGCCTTTCCTCGGTGTGGCGTTCCGGTCCGAAGAACTCAGCGATTACTATTATGGTGTGCTGCCGGGTGAGGCGATGACGATCACCAATTTCAACGGCGGCACCGGCACTTTCGTGCGCAATGCCTATGCGCCGGGCGAGACGCTGACACCCTATGCCGGGATTTCGGTGCGGCAGGCATTGTCCTCGTCATGGGCGGTGTTCTTCTCCGCGCGGCATGAATTCCTGCCGGATGAGGTCGAAGACAGCCCGCTCGTTGACGATGACGGCCGGTCCTATGCGGGGCTCGCGCTCGGCCGCCTGTTCTGATCGCAAGCCGCCCGTTGCACCATCGGGTCAGTTGCGCCATGAGCCATGGCTCTCTGGCTCGCGACAGGAACGGACATGGCTCGCATTCTCATCACTTCGGCGCTGCCCTACATCAATGGCATCAAGCATCTTGGGAACCTTGTCGGCTCCATGCTGCCGGCCGATGTCTATGCCCGGTACTGCCGGGCGCGCGGGCATGAGGTCGCCTATATCTGCGCGACCGATGAGCATGGCACGCCGGCGGAGCTTGCTGCGCGGAAAGCCGGGCAGGATGTCGCCGCCTATTGCGCCGAGCAACACGAGATCCAGAAAGCGGCCGGCGAGGGCTTTGGGCTTTCCTACAATCACTTTGGCCGCTCTTCGAGCGAGGCCAACCACGAGTTGACCCAGCATTTTGCCGCCCGGCTAGAGGCGGAAGGCTTTATCGAGGAGCGTACCGACCGGCAGGTCTATTCGCCTACGGATGGACGCTTTCTACCAGACCGCTATGTCGAGGGCACCTGTCCCAATTGTGGTTTTGAGAAAGCGCGGGGCGACCAGTGCGACAATTGCGGCAAGCTGCTCGATCCCACTGACCTGATTGATCCTTATTCCGCCGTATCCGGCGCAAAGGATATCGAGGTTCGGGACACACGGCACCTCTATCTGCTGCAGTCGAAACTCGAAGGCGAAGTGCGCGCCTGGGTCGACAGCCACCCTGATTGGCCGTTGCTGACCCGATCCATCGCCAAAAAATGGCTCGATGAGGGCCTGCGCGACCGTTCGATCACCCGTGACCTTGAATGGGGCGTACCCGTCAATCGCGAGGGATTCGAGAACAAGGTCTTTTATGTCTGGTTCGATGCGCCCATCGAATATATCGCCGCGACAAAAGAATGGGATACGGACGGTTGGGAGCGCTGGTGGCGCACCGATCAGGGAGCGGATGATACCCGCTATGTCCAGTTCATGGGCAAGGACAATGTCGCCTTCCACACGGTTTCTTTCCCCTGCACGCAGATCGGCAGCCGGGAGCCGTGGAAGAAAGTCGATACGCTGAAAAGCCTGAACTGGCTGACCTGGTACGGGGGTAAGTTTTCGACATCGGAAGGCCGCGGCATTTTCATGGATGCAGCGCTTGAGATCATGCCGGCCGATGCATGGCGCTGGTATCTGATGGCAAATGCGCCCGAAAGCGATGACACCGCCTTCACGCTCGAGAATTTTGCCGGTGCGGTGAACAAGGATCTCGCCGATGTATTGGGCAATCTAGTCAATCGGGTGACGCGGTTCAATGCGTCACGCTTTGACGGCGTTGTGCCCGATGGCGGGACGGTCGGCGAAGCCGAAGAAGCGCTGTATGCGGAGCTTGATCGTCGCATCGAAGCCTATACCGGTCATCTCGAAGCGATCGATTTCCGTAAGGCCTTTGCTGAGCTGCGCGCGATCTGGGTCTCGGGGAATGAATATCTTCAGGTTGCCGCGCCATGGACGGCCTTCAAAACCGATCCGGAAAAGGCAGCCGTTGGCGTGCGCACCGCGCTCAACTTGATCCAGCTGATTGCCGAGCTGTCCGCGCCGGTGATTCCGTTCACGGCTGCAAAAATCCTCTCGATTTTCGGCCGCGAAGGGGAGGAGGCCCCGGCATGGCCCGAAGGGAAAGCCAAGGATCTGCTTTCACGGCTTGAAGTCGGGATGCCGATTGAGGCCCCGGACGTGCTCTTCAAAAAGGTCGAAGATGAAGATCTGGCTGCCTGGTCAGAGCGATTCGGCGCACCCAAAGACGCCTGATTCGGTCCGGCGCAGAGTTTCGGACATGAAAAAACCCGCCGGCGCGGACCGGCGGGTTCCTAGTATCTAACGGTTAGGTGTGCGGCTTAGCGCTGCACAACCGATTTGACACCGTGAATGACGGCAACGCCAACCAGCATGACGGCATAGTAGCCGACGAGCGTTTTGACGGTCATCGCCATCAGCTCCATCCAGCTTTCTTTGCCTTCAGCATCCCAGTTGGACCATGCGAAACGGTTTTCGTTGTCCAGTACGTCCCAGAGGAACAGCGCGAGTGCGACAAGCAGCAGGCCTTGGCCAGCACGGCCAAAAACGCTTGTCCATTTCGGCATGGTCAGGCCAACGGCCAGCGCCGCAACAGCCATGATCCCAAGAACGACCCAGTCCTTGCTGGAAACGACAGATTCTACCGAACCAGACAGGTCCGACCAGATTTGTTCAAACATGTGATAACCCCACAGAATTGATACCCTCGAGTCCCTCTTAACAAATTCTTAAGGCTCGTGCACCCCGTTTCGGTGGAATTATTGCGACATCTCACTGGTGTTGTGCGGCGCAATATATCGTGTCATTTTAGTGCTCAGTGGACGGCATGCCTTTTTACGGGATCAGGCAATGACGTCCTTGCGCTGATCGTCCATGCCCATGGAAAGGATCACCGGGTCTTCTTTCTGGCGGGCGATGAAATCCGCCTTCGAGGTCAGCCCGCCCCATTCGCATTCGATCATGGCCTGCGCTGTAGCGCCGCCAAGCGTCGTACCCGGACCAAGCAGGATCACCACATCGGGCGCAAATTCATGCAGGCCCGTGATCACCGCGCGGGTGAAGTCATACGTCTGCGTCACCTGTTCGCCGAACGTATAGTCCCAGAGCGTCTCAATCGGGGTCGCTTTGGGCAGCCAGACATGGCCGCGTCCGTCGATCATGGGTGTTTCAGGCTGGCCAAAGAGAGAAGGCGGCAGCGCCGATTTTCCCCGTGCGGAGTTTCCTTTCAGCAGGGGCGTGTGAAAAGCCGCATGATTGGCGAGCCGCATGGGGTAGCGGTCCTGAATGAGGAGAAGGCGGCTTTCCGCTTCTTTCAGCGCGGGCTCCAGCCCCGCCAGCACCAGCATCCCGCCGAGCCGGATCGAGATATGCAGGTCTGGGATGTCTTCGACGAGAGCAATGAGTTCCTCTCGCTTGCCGGGGATTTCCCGCCAATCGCCATCAACGAAAGGATAGATCAGCTGACCGCCGATCAGATCTTCCTGCATGATCGTGCCCATGGTGTTGACGACCTCGAACCCCTGATCGCCTTCAAGCGCGCCGCCACAGGCAAGGGCGGTGTACCAGCCCATGGAATTGCCGGTGACGGCAACGATGTCGAAGGCCTCCCGGTCGATTGCCAGATAATCCGCATAGGAACAGGCATAGATGAGCCCCGAGGCATTATCGCCGCGGGTGAATTTCGAGAGGGTGAAACGCTCGGCACCATCGAGTTCCGCAAGGCTCGTCTGGCCGCGCTCAGCGCGCTGTGCGTCAAAACCCGCGAGCAAATCGAGGCGGCTCTCATGGTGACGGTGGAAATAGCCAAGCTCGGCAGCGTTATAGACCCCGCGGCCGGGGGCGACGACGAGGGCAGTGCGTTTTGCGGTGCTCATTTCTCGTCTCCCTTGGCCAGCGCGAGGGCGGCAGAAATGATGCCGTCGCGGTCGGGCATGGTCGCGCCATAGGCAGGGCCGGTTGCGATATAGCTGTCGGTCGCGACCAGCCGGGCGGTCGCAAGGCCTGTCTCTTCTTTCAGGAGCGTGGTGAGGGCTTCGCTGTGCGAGCCCTGCTCGCGGCATTCATCAACGATCAGCACACGGTTGTGCCCTTTGAGTGCGGCAAGCAGGCTGTCTTTCGGCAGTGGCGAGAGCCAGCGCAGATCGATGACGGTTGCGGCAAAGCCGTGCTCGTCCTGAAGGATTTTCTGTGCCTGCCGTGAGAGATAGGCTCCGTTCGCAAAACTGACGATGGCAAGGTCTTTACCCTCGCCATGCACACCTACATCGCCCAAAGCGATGGTGTCGGTACTGTCAGGTGCCGGATAGTCAAACATCCATCCGCCATCGCCCTTTTCGTGAAGGTCACGGACCATATAAAGCGCGATGGGTTCGAGAAAGACGACGAGACGCTGCTCTTCCCGTGCGAGCCGCACGCATTCCCTCAGCATCAGGACGGCGTCGCGGCCATTGGACGGGCAGGCGAGGATGAGGCCGGGGATATCGCGGATCGCGGCAACCGTATTCTCATTGTGAAAGTGCCCACCGAACCCGCGTTGATAGCCTAGCCCTGCAATGCGGACGACCATCGGGTTCGTGAACTGTCCATTCGAGAAGAAGGAGAGGCTCGCCGCTTCCGCGCGGAGCTGGTCGATGGCATTGTGCAGATAGGCGAGGAACTGGATCTCCGGCATCGGTAACAGGCCATTATGCGCCATGCCGATGCCAAGCCCGAGGATCGACTGTTCATCAAGCAGGGTATCGATCACCCGTGTACGGCCGAACCGGTCCTGCAGGCGTTGCGTCACGCCATAAACGCCGCCCTTTTTGCCGACATCCTCGCCGGCAAGGACGATTTCCTCATGGGCGAGCATAAGATCCGTCATCGCCAGATTGATGAGCTTTGCCATATGCTGCGGCTCACCGAGGGCACGGACATCGCTCTTGCCTAGCAGCTTTTCGCGGTCCGTTTTGCTGGTTTCCAGTGCCGGTGCGCAGGCGCGTTTGGGCGGGATGAGGCTCGCCATGACGTCATCTGCCGTTTTCAGCTTCGGCCGGGTGATGACATGTTCTGCGGCACGTTCGACACGGGCGCTGACACCGCGATAGGTGGTGAGGATTTCCTCCGCGCTCATGATCCCTTCACGGATCAGGCGGGCGGCAGATGAGAGAAGGGGGTCCTTGGCTTCCTCCGCCTCGATCTGCTTGGCAGACATATAGGCGGTCTGGGCGTCAGCCCCTGCGTGACCATAGAGGCGCACGCAGCCCATATGAAGGAAGGCCGGTTTCCTCTGTCCTCGGACGTAAGCTGCGGCCTCGGCGGCGACAGCATGAGTCTCGGCGACATCAAGGCCGTTGCAGCGGAAATATTTGAGCGCAGGCCGCGCCCGGACCGAGGCTTCGACCCAGCCGCCCGGCGTGCGGGTCGATATGCCAATGCCATTGTCCTCACAAACGAACAGGAGCGGCATGGGGGAATTCTGATAGGCCGACCAGCAGGCGGTATTGATCGCGCCTTGCGCTGTCGAATGGTTGAGCGAGGCATCGCCAAAGCTGACCATGACGATGGAATCATCCGCAAGCTGCTGATGCTCAGGTTTGAGGCGTTCGGCCACCCCGATGGAGTAGGCAGCGCCCACCGCCTTTGGCAGATGCGAGGCGATGGTGGAGGTCTGGGGCGGAATGAAGAGCGTCTTCGAGCCCAGCACCTTGTGCCGTCCGCCGGAAATTGGGTCTTCCGAGGACGCTGTAAAGCTGAGCAGCATGTCCCAGAGCGGTGTGCTGCCGGGAACCTGCCGCGAGCGGGCGATCTGGAAGGCAGCATCCCGATAATGAAGGAACGCCATGTCATCAGGCCGCAATGCCCAGGCGATCCCGGCATTCCCTTCGTGTCCGGACGAGCCAATCGTGTAGAAACCTTCGCCACGTGCCTGCAGCTTGCGGGACATGCGGTCGAGATGTCGGCTGAGAAGCTGGATGTGGAGGAGCTCAACCAGCTCTTCTTGTGTCAGCCCGGCTTCGGAGAGGCCGAGATTATTTGCCGGGGCGGGAAGCTTTCCCGCCTCGATGCGGTTCAGGAAATTCGTATGGACGATTTCCGCGCGGTCAGTGAGGGTGCTCAAAAGAAGGCCTGCAGTCCGGTCTGGGCACGGCCCAGGATCAGGGCGTGCACGTCATGGGCCCCTTCATAGGTGTTGACGGTTTCAAGGTTCATCAGGTGACGCATCACCTGGAACTCTTCTGAAATACCGTTACCACCATGCATGTCACGGGCGAGACGGGCGATATCGAGCGCCTTGCCGCAATTGTTCCGCTTGATGAGGGAAATCATCTCCGGCGCGGCATTCGCCTCATCCATCAGGCGGCCGACGCGTAAAGCGGCCTGCAGCCCGAGCGTGATGTCGGTCTGCATGTCGGCGAGTTTCTTCTGGTAGAGCTGTGTCTGGGCGAGGGGTTTGTTGAACTGTTTGCGGTCAAGGCCGTATTGGCGTGCCGCGTGCCAGCAGAATTCCGCCGCGCCCATCGCGCCCCAGGCAATGCCGTAGCGTGCACGGTTAAGACAGCCAAAGGGACCCTTCAATCCCTGTACGTTCGGCAGAAGCGCGTCCTCGCCGACCTCGACACCGTCCATGACGATCTCACCGGTGACCGAGGCGCGCAGTGAGAGCTTGCCGCCGATTTTCGGGGAGGAGAGGCCCTTCATGCCTTTTTCAAGAACGAAGCCGCGGATCTTGCCGTCATGCGCGTCGGACTTTGCCCAGACGACAAAGACATCCGCAATCGGAGAATTGGTGATCCACATCTTGGAGCCCGACAGACGATAGCCGCCATCGATCTTCTCGGCGCGGGTTTTCATGCCGGCGGGGTCGGAGCCTGCATCGGGCTCGGTCAGGCCGAAACAACCGATCAGCGTGCCACTCGACAAGCCGGGGAGATATTTCTTTCGCTGCTCTTCCGAGCCGTAAGCATAGATCGGATACATGACGAGCGAGGACTGTACCGACATCATCGAGCGGTAGCCTGAATCGATGCGCTCAATCTCGCGGGCAACCAGTCCGTAGGCGACATAACCGGCACCGGCGCCGCCATATTCTTCCGGCAGGGTGACGCCGAGAAGGCCCGTCTCGCCCATCAGGGGGAAGAGGCCGGCATCGACAGTTTCGTCGGAGAAGGCGTTGATGACGCGCGGCGCGAGCGTATCTTTCGCGAAGCCTGCCGCCGTGTCGCGGATCAGCCGTTCCTCATCGGTCAACTGGTCTTCGAGCCGGAACGGGTCGTCCCAGTTAAAAGTGCTGAGATCGGGACGGTCCTTTTCCTTCAGGGCCGGGGTCTCATTGGTGCCATCTGCCATCATCACTCTCCCGTCTTTCGCCGCGCCGGTCGCGCCCCGCGAAAGCTGTCTTATTGCGTTATTTCGCGTGCTCTTGGAACGGTCTGGCGCACAAGCCAACCCCTCTCAAGCGGGCGGTCGCGGCATGCAGATTTCTGGCGCGGGGAAGGGCGCGGCTGGCAGAATCGGCTCGAATTCTATTCGGCTTTGCCTGCGCCGCCCATGCCCTCGACCCAGAGCGTCCGGGTCGGATAGGCGAAGTCCGCATTCAGTTCCTCAAACAGCCTATGAATGCCTAGCAGGATCTCCTGCTTTTCATCCATGAAGATGTTATACTCTGGGGACTGAACGTAGAAGACCAGCTCGAAGACAATCGCGCTGTCGCCATAGGTGGCCATGTGTGCGCGGTCAAAGCGGCAGAGGTCGCGCGGGTCGATCAGATCCCGCAGGCGACCGGGCAGGGCCTCCAGCGTCTCGCGGGAGGTCTGGTAGGTCACCCCGAGCGATAGGACGACGCGGCGCTCTGCCATGCGTTTGAAGTTCTGGATCTCATTTGAGAGGAGCGAGTCATTCGAGACGACGAGCTGTTCACCGGAGAGCGCGCGCACCCGCGTCGTCTTGAGGCCGATCCGCTCCACATTCCCCATCAGCCCGTTCCAGACGATGAAGTCACCCTTCACAAAGGGCTTGTCGAGAATGATCGAAAGGCTGGCGAAAAGATCCTTGAAGAGGTTTTGGGCGGCAAGGGCGATGGCGATACCGCCGACCCCGAGACCTGCGATCAGCGCGCCGACATCCTGACCGAGATTCTGCAGGATGGTGATCAGCGCAATGGCGAAAATCGCGAAATTCGCGAAAAGGCCAATCAGGGACTGGGCATTGCGCAACGTGCCTGTATCTGAGCTGTGCTTCTCCATCATCCCTTCGAGCAGGGCTTTGACGACGACGCGTCCCCAGAATGCTCCTTGTAGAACGAAGAGGACCATGAAACTCGACATCAGGATTGAGTGCCAGCGCTCGCTCAACTCGATGCCGACAAAGGGGATGGTGACCACGAAAGACAGCACAAGGAGGAAAAGGCTGTTCGTTGCGGAGATCAGATGCCCGACAATGTTACGGAAGGAATTTGCCGGCCGGCTATCGTTCTTGAAAAGCCCGGCGACGATCGCGCGCAGGAAGCGCAAGCCGACGAAAAGCAGGACGGCGGCCGTCGTCCAGATGGCCCAGATCGTGCCATCGGCCATCAGCCATTCAAAAAATTCGGTAACGGACGTCATTATCTGATCGAGCATGTCGAGTCCCATATCGCTGAAACTGCGCTGCGGCCTATCGCGCACTGCGAATTCAAACAACATGATTGCGTCCTGCCCCCTTGCCCGGTCTACAGTGAGGCATAATGCATGCGGGGCAGGTCAGGTTCCCGGCAAATGAGGCCCAGATGACATCGCTCATACTTTCTCCCCGGCTCGAGGCGATGGCGCCTTCCGCGACCATGGCGGTCACGCAGAAGGCGCGGGACCTGAAAGCGCAAGGCCGCGACGTGATCGCACTCTCGGTCGGTGAGCCTGATTTCGACACGCCCGCCCATATTCGCGAAGCGGCGAAACGAGCCATTGATGAAGGCGAGACCCGCTATACGGCTGTCGATGGCACCCCAGCGCTAAAAGCTGCAATCGCGCGAAAGTTCAGCCGGGATCACGGGCTCGACTATGCAGATGATGCCATCATGGCGACCAGCGGGGGTAAGTTTCTGATCTTCGCGGCGATGCTGGCGACCCTGCGGGAGGGGGACGAGGTCATCATCCCCGCGCCTTACTGGGTTAGCTATCCGGACATTGTCCGGCTCGCGGGCGGGGTGCCGGTGATTGTCGAGACTAAGGCGAGCGAAGGGTTCGTGCCATCGGCCGAGGCGCTGGAGGCTGTGATCACGGAGAAGACCCGCTGGCTCTTTCTCAACTCTCCCAACAATCCGACCGGCGCGGTCATTCCCAAAGCGCGACTGGCGGAGATCGGTGAGATGCTGCTGCGCCATCCGCATGTCTGGGTGCTGAAGGATGATATCTATGAGCATCTGTCCTATGGCGAGGCGGTGACGACGCTGCCGGCGGTCGTGCCCGCGCTCAAGGAGCGCACGCTGATCGTCAATGGTGCCTCAAAAGCCTATGCCATGACGGGTTGGCGGCTTGGCTTTGGCGCGGGCCCCGTGCCGCTGATGGCGGCAATGCGCAAACTGGCTGGGCAGGCGACGTCCAACCCATCCTCGGTGACGCAAGCTGCAGGCGTGGCCGCTCTCGATGGCGATCACGGATTTCTCGATGGGTGGCGGTCAGTATTTCAGGCGCGCCGCGATTTAGTCGTCTCAAAGCTCAATGAGATGGGGCTCGACTGCCCGACGCCCGGCGGCGCGTTCTATGTCTTCCCGAGCTGCATATCCGTGCTCGGCAGACAAGGCCCCGGCGGCGAGATCGGCACGGACGGAGATTTCTGCCTGCAGCTTCTCGAAGAAACCGGCGTCGCTGCCGTGCCGGGCACGGCCTTCGGTGCGCCGGGGCATTTCCGCGTCTCTTATGCGACGGATACGGCAGCGCTCGAGACATCGATGGACCGTCTGGCACAGTTTGTCGCAGGGCTTGGATAAGCGGCGCGGACTATCGATTTTTCCGATGGGCCCTACTGCCGAAGTCAATTTGATTGCTCCGGCGAGACGCCTATATCCGATTTATCGAATACATGGAGAGGAGCACTACAATGTCTTCTGATATCGCAAAATCTCTCACCCGCGTTCTGGGCAACAGCTATGTTCTTTACGTCAAAACTCACAGCTATCACTGGAATGTGACGGGTCCGAACTTTCACGCCCTGCACAATCTGTTCGAGGAACAGTACCGCCAGATCTGGGCGAGCCTCGATGACATCGCCGAGCGCATCCGGGCGCTCGATGAATATGCGCCGGTTTCGGCCCGCGTGATGGCGGAAGCCGCCAATATCAAAGAATCGGACAATGGCGTGCCGTCCTCGCAGGTCATGCTGAAGAACCTCGTCGCCGACCAGACACTCTGGATCAAAGACGCCGAGGAAGCTCTCGAAGCGGCCTCCGAAGAAGGCGACACCGGCACAGAAGACCTGCTGGCCCCGCTGATTTCCGCGCATGAGAAAATGCGCTGGATGCTGAAAAGCTCGCTGGCGGATTGAGCCGGCAAAAGCGGGAAGGCTTGACTTCCCCGTGAAAAATGAGACGGGCGAAGAGATGACTTCTCTCCGCCCGTTTTTTCTATGTGCGCTTGGCGTTTTCTTCGGCTCGGTCCTCGATGCGACCGTCAAGGCCATCGCCGCTGACACGCCCGTCCTGACGCTGACGGCATGGCGGTTCCTGTTTGGCGCCGTGATCGTGCTCGGCATCTATCTGGGCCGGGGCGGCGGTATGCCGACGGCAGCGGCCATCCGGTTTCACACGATGCGGGGCGCGGTTTATTCGATCACCGTCCTGAGCTTTTTCTCGGCCCTAGCGATCTTGCCACTCGCGATGGCAACCGTGATCGGTTTTACAGCCGCGCTGATGGTCGCGCCGGTCGCGCGGCTGATCCTGAAAGAACGGATGAACAGGACGGCCGTGCTGGCCGCGCTGATCGGTTTTGCAGGCGTCGCGCTGACCGCGACGGGCTTTGGCGGGACGGAGATTGAACCTCAGGCAAGGTGGCTCGGGGTCGCCTTCGCGCTCGTGGCCGCAGTGACCTATGCGATGACGCTCGTCCTCATCCGGTTACGGGCGCAGACAGAGGATTCGGTGACCATCGTCATGTTCTCGAATGTTGTTGCGGCGGTCTTCACATGGATTGTGCTGATCGGCGCAGCGCTGGTCATGAAGGACGGCCCGCCGATCTGGCCGGGAGCAGCAGGTTTACCGGCGCTCGGATTGCTCGCGGTGATCGGTGTTTCTGTCTGGCTACTGATGACCTTTGCCTATTCGGGCGCGGAAGCCGGAAGGCTCGCGCCATTCGAATATACAGCGCTCGTCTGGAGCGCGATGTTCGGGGCGGTCTTTTTCGGGGAAGTGCCGGGATTGCGGCTTTATGCAGGGGCGGCGATCATCATTGGGGCCTGCCTGCTGGTCGCGTTCGAAACGCATTTCACCGCTCGCAGGGAAGCAAGACTCCCCGCGAGCGATATCCTTGAATAGAGGCGCTGTTTAAGACGCGCGTTTGACCTCGATGCCCTGTTCCTGAACCTTGCGGTAGAGGGTCGAGCGGCCAATGCCGAGACGGCGGGCGACTTCCGACATCTGGCCATCATATTTCTCGATCGCCATGGCGATGAGGTCGCGTTCGATTTCAGCCAGGTTCCGCAGATGACCTTCCTGATCAAGCAGGTGGACGGCTTCGCTCGGCTGATACCCGACCGGTTCGTCATCCTGCATCGTATCGTGCACAGGCGGCGTCTCGAAAGTTTCTTCCATCTCGAAGGCGTCGTCTTCATGCGGCGGCGGAACGTCAGTGACACCTGCCGCTTCGAACTGGGCCGAGAGCATCGGGAAATCATTCGGCGTCAGCCAGACCCCGTCAGAAAGGACGACGGCCCGGAAGACCGTGTTCTCAAGCTGGCGGACATTGCCCGGCCAGTCATAGGCGGTCAGCACTTCCATCACCTGATGCTGCATGCCGCGGACCTTGCGGCCTTCGGAAGCATTATAGTGCTCAATGAAATGCTTGATCAGCGCAGGGACGTCTTCGCGGCGCGCGCGCAGCGGCGGCGTTTCAATCGGGAAGACGTTGAGGCGGTAGAAGAGGTCTTCACGGAACCGGCCCGCGCGAACTTCCTCTTCAAGGTTCCGGTTGGTCGCAGAGATCACGCGGACATCGACCTTGACGGGTTTCTTGGCACCGACCGGATCAACTTCGCCCTCCTGCAGCACGCGGAGGAGTTTGACCTGCGCTTCAAGCGGCAGCTCACCGACCTCATCGAGGAAGATAGTGCCGCCATTGGCTTCCTGGAACTTGCCGGCATGTTTGCCGACAGCACCGGTAAAGGCGCCTTTCTCATGGCCAAAGAGAACGCTCTCAACGAGGTTTTCGGGCAGGGCACCGCAGTTGACCGTGACGAAGGATTGCCCGGCGCGGTCAGATTCGCCCTGAATTGCGCGAGCGATCATTTCCTTGCCCGTCCCACTTTCGCCAGTGATCAGGATCGGGATGTTCGAAGTCGCCGCCCGCTCGCCCATCTTGGCAACGGCTTTGAGGGCAGGGCTGTCACCGATGAGGTCAGAGAAGTTCATCGTGCCGTCATTCTTCATCCGCAGGCGGCGGACTTCACCGCGCAGCGTTTTGACTTCCAGCACCTGTTTAAGGGAGACGATAACCCGTTCGGGGCTGGCCGGTTTGACGAAGAAGTCATTGGCGCCCGCCTGCATGGCCTCGACCACCGTGTCGATTGAGCCCTTGCCCGTCAGGACGATGACCGGAAGATCCTCACGGAAACGGCGAAGCTCTTCGAGGGTTTCAAGGCCCGACATGTTCGGCATCATCAAATCGAGGAGCATGACCCCGACAGATGCGCCTTCAGAGCTGCGCAGCAGGTCGATCGCATGCTGGCCGTCTGGCGCAGTGGCGACGAAATAGCCCGCACGCTCACACACACCCTGCATCAGGCGGCGGTGGACGGGGTCGTCATCAACGATCAAGACGGTTTGCGGCATCGGAATTTCCCTTGGCAGAATAAGCAACTGAGGCCCTATGCCTAACGCCTTGCGGTAAATATGCGGTGAAACCGTCCCGAAATGATGCGCCTTTAAGTTAGGGGAGTTGAAATTGTTGAACTTGTCGCCGAGCAGATTATGACTATGCGCAAATTCGACTGAGCTGAGGAGCAGCCCCCAATGTCCACGCCTGAGAGCACCGCCTCCCATTATCCCTCTGACAATCACCGCAAGATGTATAAGGGCATGATGTCCTTTGGCTTCGGTGTCGGCCTGCCGGTCGGTGGGGCGATTGCCATGTTTGTGGCCCTGCTTCTGCTGGATGCCGGCATTTTCGTGTCGTTGTTTCTGTCCTTCCTGACCTGGCTTGGTCTTTACGGAATCTCCAAGTCATTCTTCATGCACTAAAATCGCTGTTACGCGATTTTCTGCTGTTTTCCTCTCGCCGCACGCGAGCGACTCCGGTAAGCCCCGGCGGCATTTGCCTGTTTCTGCCGGAGGAAGCCCATGAAAATTGCCGTTCTCAAGGCCAAAAAGGATCCGCGGGTCGGGGCCACGCCTGAAACGGTGAAGAAGCTCGCGGCCCTCGGCGCGGAGGTCTCAATCGAGACCGGCGCCGGTGAGGCTGCCGGTTTCTCCGATGCCGCCTATCAGGAGATGGGGGCCTCGACCGGTGAAGCCGAGAGCGTTCTTTCCGGGGCGGATATCGTCGTCGTTTCCTCCCCGCCGGGTAAATCCAAGCTCGCCAGCATGGGCCGGGGCGCCAAGCTGATCGGCCTTCTCGATCCGTGGGAAGAGCAGGAGCGGCTGGCCGACTATGCCGGGACCGGTGTCGATGCCTTTGCCATGGAGCTGTTGCCGCGGATCACGCGGGCGCAGTCGATGGATGTGCTATCGAGCCAGGCAAACCTTGCCGGCTACAAGGCGGTGGTCGATGCGGCGCATGAATATGGCCGCGCCTTTCCGATGATGATGACGGCCGCAGGTACGGTCGCGCCGGCGAAAGTATTCGTCATGGGGGCAGGCGTTGCGGGCCTTCAGGCGATTGCGACCGCCAAACGCCTCGGCGCTGTGGTCTCCGCCACCGATGTCCGCGCGGCCGCGGGTGAGCAGGTCGAGAGCCTCGGCGGCACCTTCATCTTCGTGAAAGAAGCGATGGAAGAGGGCGAAGGCAAAGGTGGTTACGCCAAGGAGCTGACGCCTGAACAGCAGCAAGCCCAGAAAAATCTCGTCGCTGAGCATCTGAAGAAAATGGACATCGTCATCACGACGGCGCTGATCCCCGGCCGCCCGGCACCGAAACTGCTGACGACCGACATGGTGACCTCAATGCGCCCCGGCGGTGTGGTCGTGGACCTTGCCGCCCCTCGTGGCGGCAATGTCGAGGGTGGGGACGGCGAAGAAGCCTTCACGCTGGGGGCGACGAAAGTCCTTGCGCCGAAGAATATCCTCGCCGGCCTGCCCGGCGAAGCCAGCAATCTTTATGCCCGGAACCTCCTCAATTTCATCACCCTGATCACCGACAAGGAAGAAAAACAGGTCGCGGTCGATTGGGAGGATGAGATCGTCCGCGGGATCGCACTGACCCGCGACGGGCAGATCGTGCACGAACAGTTTGGCGGCAGTCCGCCGGTGCAAAGTCTTCCCGTTGAGGAAGTCGCTGAGGATTCCGAGCCAGAAATCATCGATGAAGGGGATGCCTGATCATGGCCTTTCAGGAAGAAGAACAAGTTGCTGAACACCTCACCGGCAAGGAAGCTGCCGAACAGGCGAAGATTGCCGCGGAGGAACTCCGTCAGGCATCTGAAACCCTGAACGATGCTGCGATGCAGGCCGAAGAGGCGAGCCGTCAGGTTCATGACCTGGTCTCACCGCTCGAAGCGCTCGCCTCACAGGCGCATGTCTCCGAATGGGTGTTCCTCGGGGCGATTTTCGTCCTTGCGGTTTTCGTCGGATATTATGTCGTCTGGTCGGTGACCCCGGCGCTTCACACACCGCTGATGTCGGTCACCAATGCTATTTCCTCCGTGGTCATCGTCGGCGCACTGATCGCGGTCGGCGCGGACATAACCCAAAGCCCGTCCGGCACATTGAGCCGGTTTCTGGGCGTTGTGGGAGTGTCGTTGGCCAGCGTGAACATATTTGGCGGCTTCCTCGTGACCCAGCGAATGCTGGCCATGTACAAAAAGAAGGGGAGCTAAACCCCTATGAACAACGATCTCACCGCCATTCTTTATATCGTCGCCGGTATTTTCTTCATTCTGGCGCTCCGAGGGCTGAGTAGCCCCGTGACTGCTCGAGGCGGCAACCGCTTCGGCATGATCGGCATGGGCATTGCGATCTTTGCGACCCTGTTCTCTAGCCGTTTCCTTGGCGATGCTGGCCTTGGCGGCTGGTTCTGGGTGATTGTCGCAGTCGTGGCAGGCGCCATCCCCGGCGCGATTATCGCCAGGCGGGTCGCGATGACCTCGATGCCACAGCTTGTGGCTTTCTTCCACGCGCTGGTCGGTCTTGCCGCCGTGCTGATTGCGTGGTCGGCCTTCCTTGCGCCGCGCGCCTACGGCATTGGTGAGCCGGGCGCGATCGAGGGCAGGGCCATCGTCGAAATGGCGCTCGGTGTTTTCATCGGTGCTGTGACGTTCTCCGGCTCGCTCATAGCATTTGCCAAGCTCGATGGCCGCATGTCGGGCAAGCCGATCCTGCTGCCCGCCCGGCACCTCATCAATATTGGCCTTGCCGTTGCCTCACTTGTGCTGGTCATCATGCTGGTTTCTGGCGCGCAGAGCCCGATGCTGTTCCTCCTCCTGACCCTGATCGCGATTGCGCTCGGCTTCCTCCTGATCATTCCGATCGGCGGCGCGGACATGCCGGTGGTCGTCTCCATGCTGAACTCCTATTCGGGCTGGGCGGCAGCCGGGATCGGCTTCACGCTCGAGAACATGGCGCTGATCATCACCGGGGCGCTGGTCGGCTCCTCGGGGGCGATCCTCAGCTACATCATGTGCAAGGCGATGAACCGCAGCTTTATCTCGGTGATCCTTGGCGGCTTTGGCGGCGATGATGCCGCCGCCGCTGGCGGGGACGGCGAAGAGCGCCCGGTCAAACAGGGCAGTGCGGATGACGCCGCCTTCATCATGAAGAATGCCGGCAAGGTCATCATCGTGCCCGGTTACGGCATGGCGGTCGCGCAGGCGCAACACGCGCTTCGCGAGATGGCCGACCTCCTCAAACATGAGGGCGTCGATGTGAAATATGCGATCCACCCGGTCGCGGGCCGGATGCCGGGTCACATGAACGTCCTTCTTGCCGAGGCGAATGTGCCCTATGATGAGGTCTTCGAGCTTGAGGACATCAACTCGGAATTCTCAACCGCTGATGTCGCCTTCGTGATTGGCGCCAATGACGTCACCAACCCGGCGGCGAAGACCGACAAGACCTCCGCGATTTACGGTATGCCCATCCTTGATGTCGAAAATGCCGGCACGGTGCTCTTCGTCAAGCGCGGCATGTCGTCGGGCTATGCGGGTGTACAGAACGAGCTCTTCTTCCGTGACAACACGATGATGCTGTTCGGCGACGCCAAGAAAATGTGCGAGGACATCGTCAAAGCGATGGATTGAGGATGCATCGGGGGGCAGGTGTTGTAAAATGGGGCGTACGCGGCTTTGCTTTCATCGGCATGGCTGCGGTGCTCATTGTGGTCACGCAATTCCGCCAGACAGACAAACGCCCTGATACTGAACAACGCAGACTTCTTCTGGAGGAAGAATGTCGTAAGGAACGTCCGGCCCTTCCCGAAATCAGGACAATCCTTGCAGATCGTGCAGATCTGATGGCGGCCAGACCAGTCGAAATCATCTCACCTTCGAGCGGTAATTTCAGGGTTTATGGTGTCAAATCTTTCTGTGTCCGACTGAATAATTTTGAACCGAATACGCCGGAGAAATGGCAAGCCGGGCCAGGAGATGATGAGCTTGGTCGCGCGGTCAGGCAGTATCTTTATGACCGGGATGAAGCGGCGGCATGCATTGCGCGCGAAAAGATCTATGACCCCGCTACGTCAGTATACCTGCACTATGCAGAAATAAGCGAAGAGAATACACTCATATCGAGCGAGTTCTTCATACATGACTCAATCGAAAATTTGATGGAATATGTCGACACGGATCCTGACAAGCGGGTCCTTATCTACTCTGTTTCCCCATATCGTTGTCCGACAGAAAATGACGATGCCGGGTTTGAGTTGTCTTCTATCTTTCGACCTCAATGATGGTGGTGATGCGGCTCGGTGTTCAGGCTGCCGCATTTGCCGCATTTGACAACGACTCCATGGGCATCGTGATGGGCAACATTGACGAGGAGCTTCGTCTTGCACCGCCCGCAGCGATAGGTCTCGTCCCCGCCACCCTCGCGCGCCGGAGATCCCGCCGTATGCTGAAGGACATCCGTGCCTTCTACCTGTTTCTCGTCGAGCAGGATCATGTCGAATTGCGGCATGGTATACTTCCTTGTTTTTCAGGTATGTAGACTAGCCGATTTGGGTGAGCCCGCGAAGATTTTTGATCGGCCAGACTGACTTTGGTGGGAGACGCGAATGACGGCGTATAAGGGGCGATGCCTTTGCGGGGCGGTCACGCTCACTGCCGACGGACCGCCCGAGAGTGTTGTGGCCTGTCATTGTGTGTCCTGTCGGCGGTTCAGCGGCACGCCAGTCACAGTGTATGCGGATTACAATCGTGAACGGATCCAGTTCACTGGCGAAAAAGCTACCGAATGTGAGACGTCGCCCGGATCGTATCGCGGGTTTTGTGGCAGATGCGGTTCCTCGATTTATTTCCGTGGAGAAAACCTGCCGGATATGATCCACTTGCTGACGGGTGTGTTCGATAAGTCCGAGAATTTCGTTCCAGCCATGAAGGAGCATGACGAAACTCGGTTGCCCTTCATCCATCTCCATCTGAAAGAGAAATAGCATCCAGTCGCTGGGTGATCGCGACGCGTCATGGCTGTCGCTTTGTCGCTGAGACACCTGCTTCGGATGGATGAACGAGTGATAAGCCGACCACATCTGTAATCTTGTCACAGGCAGGCTTTTCCCTTATCGTGCTTCGATAACACTCCCATCATGGGGATGGGGCGGCTGGGGAGCTGGGAAATGCTTGAAAATCAACAACGCGGGAATTCGTCATCGGCGATGCTGATGATCGTCCTGTTCGTCGCGGTCATCGCGGCGGGCGTCTGGGCGGTCTACACCTATGGCGAGGGCCATGTGATCATTGACGGCCGGACCGTCAGCGAGCTCGAGCCTTGGGAGATTATCGGCGGCGTGATCGCCGGGGTCATCGCTCTGATCGTGGGTCTGACCGTTGGGCTGATCGGCCTCATCATCGGGCTTGTCGCCATGGTGATTTCGATTGTTCTCGGCCTGATCGGCGTCATGGCCGGGCTGTTCATCACCATCGGTACACTGCTCGGGCCGTTCCTCCTGCTGGCCGCGATTATCCTCTTGATGCGCCGGAACAAACAGGCAGCAGGCGCCGAAGCCGCATGGTGCCCTGAGCACGGGGCGGACTGCAACGGTCACTAACAGGGCTGCCAGAAACACAAAAAACAAGGGTTGAGGAAACGCCCCAGGGGCAGCCGAAGGCCGGGTTCAGACCTTGAACCCGGCCTTTTTCGTGACCATCTCACAAGCATCAGGGGGTTGCCGATTTTCGGGACTCCCATCTCTTTGATGCTCACCTGAGGTCATGACATGAATTTTGAGAAGTATACCGACCGTGCCAAGGGCATGGTTCAGGCGGCGCAGACAATTGCGATCCGCGACAATCACCAGCAGATCACCCCGCATCACCTGTTAAAGGCGCTGCTCGATGACAGCGAGGGTCTGGCGGCGAACCTTATTCGCCATGCCGGCGGCCAGCCGGAGACGGCGTTGCAGCTGACCGATGCGGCACTGGCCAAGCTGCCCCGCGTTGAGGGCGCGAATGCGCAAGTTTATATGGCGCAGCCCACCGCCAAGATCTTTCAGCGGTCAGAGGAAATCGCCAAGAAGGCCGGGGACACATACGTCACCGCCGAGCGGATGCTGATCGCGCTCGCTATGGAAGGTGAGACGGCAGAGAGCCTGAAGAAAGCCGGCGCCACGCCGCAGAACCTCAACGCCGCCGTCAATGACATCCGCAAAGGCCGGACAGCTGATAATGCATCGGCCGAGCAGGCCTATGATGCGCTGAAACGCTATGCCCGCGACCTGACCGAAGCCGCGCGTGACGGCAAGCTCGACCCGATTATCGGGCGGGATGAGGAAATCCGCCGCGCGATGCAGATCCTGTCGCGCCGTACCAAGAACAATCCGGTCCTGATCGGGGAGCCGGGCGTCGGTAAAACCGCCATCGCCGAAGGGCTCGCGTTGCGCATCGTCAATGGCGATGTGCCCGAGAGCCTGAAGGACAAGCAGCTCCTTGCGCTCGATATGGGCGCGCTGATCGCTGGCGCGAAATATCGCGGTGAGTTCGAAGAACGCCTCAAAGCTGTCTTGCAGGAAGTCACCGCTGCGGAAGGGGGCATCATCCTCTTTATCGACGAGATGCACACCCTTGTCGGCGCGGGCAAAACCGATGGCGCGATGGACGCCTCGAACCTTCTGAAACCTGCGCTGGCGCGCGGGGAGCTTCACTGTATCGGCGCAACGACGCTCGATGAATACCGCAAATATGTCGAGAAGGACGCCGCCCTTGCTCGCCGCTTCCAAGCCGTGATGGTCAGTGAGCCGACGGTCGAGGACACGATCTCGATCCTACGCGGCCTGAAAGAGAAATATGAGCTGCATCACGGGGTGAGGATCGCTGACTCGGCGATTGTCTCCGCAGCAACGCTCAGTAACCGGTATATCACCGACCGCTTTCTGCCCGACAAGGCCATCGACCTTGTCGATGAGGCGGCATCCCGCCTGCGCATGGCGGTTGATTCAAAGCCGGAAGAACTCGACGCGCTTGATCGTCAGATCATCCAGATGAAGATCGAACGCGAGGCCCTGAAAAAGGAAGATGACGCCGCCTCGATTGACCGGCTTGAAAAGCTGGAGGCGGACCTTGCTGATCTCGAAGAGAAATCAGCCGAGCTGACCGCTCGCTGGCAGGCGGAGAAAGAGGCGCTGGCCTCGACGACGCAAGTCAAGGAAGCGCTCGACCGCGCACGTCAGGAACTGGTCGATGCGGAGCGCCGAGGCGATCTCGGCCGGGCGTCGGAAATCAAATATGGCATGATCCCCGATTTTGAGAAGAAACTCGAGGCGGCGGAGAATGCTCAGGACAAGGAAGGTGTCAATTCCGGCCTTGTCCAGGAAGTCGTTGATTCCGAAACCATTGCGCAGGTCGTCTCGAAATGGACCGGCATTCCCGTCGACAAAATGCTCGAGGGCGAGCGCGAAAAACTCCTCAAAATGGAGGATGTGTTGCACAATCGCGTGATCGGGCAGGACGAGGCGGTGCGCGCCGTCTCCGCTGCCGTGCGCCGGGCGCGGGCAGGGCTTCAGGATCCGAACCGGCCGCTGGGCTCGTTCCTTTTCCTCGGGCCGACCGGGGTCGGGAAGACCGAGCTGACGAAAGCGTTGGCCGCGTTCCTGTTCGATGACGACACCGCGATTGCGCGGATCGACATGTCTGAATTCATGGAGAAACATTCCGTGGCCCGCCTGATCGGCGCGCCTCCCGGTTATGTCGGGTATGAAGAAGGCGGTGTGCTGACCGAAGCGGTCCGGCGCCGCCCCTATCAGGTGGTCCTCTTCGATGAAGTTGAAAAGGCGCACCCGGAAGTCTTCAACGTGCTCCTGCAGGTGCTCGATGACGGGCGGCTGACCGATGGTCAGGGGCGCGTAGTCGATTTCAAGAACACGATCATCATCCTGACCTCGAACCTCGGTTCCGAACTGATGACGGGTCTCGGCGAGGAAGAGGAAGTCGAAAGCGTGCGCGGGCCGGTGATGAATGCCGTGCGGGCGGCGTTCCGGCCGGAATTTCTCAACCGGCTTGATGAGATCATCCTCTTCTCACGGCTCAAGCGGGCGCAAATGGGTGCGATTGTCGATATCCAGATCGCGCGGCTGCAGAAACTGCTCAATGACCGGAAGATCCGGATCGAGCTTGATGACGCGGCCCGGCACTGGCTTGCCGAGGCGGGCTATGATCCGGCCTTCGGCGCGCGGCCTCTCAAGCGCGTGATCCAGAAGACGGTACAAGATCCGTTGGCGGAGCATATTCTGGCCGGAGACATCCATGACGGCGAGGTGCTCCACCTCTCTGCCAATGAGACGGGGCTGACGCTGAACGGCGAGCAGATCACCTCGCGTGATGTCTTCAAACTGGGCGATGAACCCGGCGCGTTCAGTCGGTCACAACCTGGAGAAGGTACGCTCCTTAACTGACGGTAATGTTGATCCGCTTACGGATACAATTCGTGACATAATTCCACAAGACAGGGCTGGCGGGAGTGAACATGCTCCCGCCAGCTTTTTATTTGGAGTTCTTTCATGTCCCATGTCCGCCGCGCCGCGTTCCTCACCGTGTTCTCCGCCTGCCTGCTCACCGCTTGCGCGGGGCCGGGCGGGGCGGGACCGAGGGGCGGTGGTCCCGGCGGGGGTCAGCCGCCCGGTGCAAGGGGCGCCCTTGCTGAACTTGATGGTGCCTACATCGCCCAGCCCATCGCACTGGTGCTGGCGGGCTATGACGCAGATCATGACGGGTCGCTGACGCGCGCCGAACTCAGCGAAGGAGCCGCAAGCGAATGGGTGCGGATGGACCGGAATGCGGACAGTACCGTCTCACTGATCGAGCTGTCGGCATGGGCGGATACCTATCTTGGCAGTGCGACGGCAAGGCCGAGCCAGCTCTCCTTTGATCGCGATGGCAGCGGCAGTATCAGCAACCGGGAGGTGATGACCCAGCTCGAAGCGGAATTTGCCACCGCCGACAAGAATGGCGACGGTGTCGTCACGCGAGGTGAACTCATCCGTCAGCTGAACTTACCGTCCCAACAGATGGGCGGGCGCGGGGGGGCAGGGGGCGGCAGGCCACGAGGCGGTGGCCCCGGCGGCGGACAGGCGCCGCGCTAGTCGAGCCTGGCTTCTCTTGTTTCCAGCCTCCTCCTCCCCTAATGCTTTTATTTGCGTGGGAGTGCCGGGGGCATGTGGGAAAGTATCAAGTCGCTGATCGTTGATCCGGGCCAGCCGCACGGATTCAATGCCGATTTCCTCCAGAACATGATCGCCGAAGGGGCGGGGACCGTCATCGGGATCGTCATCTCGGTCGCAATCGCAGTTCATCTCGACCGCCAGCGCGAAAGCAGCCGCTATCGCGACCAGCGTGGCCGGGCGGTGACCCGCTGGGTCAAAAACCACACCGACATGGTTGAAAATCTGCGCGCGGAATTCATGCATGGCGAAGGCGAGACCCATCGGCGTCGGCGCGCTGAAATGGTCGACGGGGCCAGCCGGGACGCGCGCGACATCCGCGATGACTATGCCTCAGCGCTCGATCGCGCGGCGATTGGCGATGTCTTCGAGCTCTACATGGCGGCGCTGCATGCGCTGTCCGTCGGGCTCAACGATCCGCAGATCCTTCAGGACACGATCGAAGAACGCCATATGGCGGCAACTGCCGCCCTCAAATCGCTTGTGCAGAAGGCGGGTGCCCGGCGGGCTATCCTGCAGACGGAGCCGATTTTCGGTGAAGTCCAGCTGCAGGTACCCTTGCATGAGGCGTCATCGACCCAAGATGATAGTAAGAGTGCCAAAACCGTCACGGCGCCCCGCCTGCTGGTACGCCGTGATGACCTTGAGGCACCGGTGATCAGTTTCAAGGATCAGGACAGAGGGAAGGAATATTCAGACATGCATATGACGACAACGGACAATGTGCCCGGCCGCGAGAACAGCGAAGCGCTCGGCGTTGTGGCCGGTGAGGCCATACTGGGCGTGAATATCTTCCGCGATCTCTTCGCCGGGATCCGCGATATCATCGGCGGCCGCTCGGGCGGCTATCAGAAGGCGCTGCGCGAGGCGCGCGACCATGCGATGGCCGACATGGCCGAAGAAGCAAAAGCGCTGGGCGCCGATGCGGTCATCGGGATCGATGTCGACTACGAAGCCATCGACACGCAAAAAGGCTCCATGCTGATGGTTTCCTGTAACGGCACGGCAGTCCGTCTGCGCTGAGGAGATCATCATGCTGCTCAAGGGTAAGACAGTCATCGTCACGGGCGCGGGTGGCGCGCTGGGCCAGGCGGCGGTGAAAACAGTCGAGGAACTTGGTGGGCGGGCCATCGAGTTTGACCTTTCCTTCCGGGATGAGGATGCCTCCCGCTCACGTTTCGAGATCGATCTGACCGACCGCGCGGCGGTTGAGGAGACGGTCTCGCGGATCGGGGATTTTGATGCCGTCCTGAATATCGCGGGCGGCTTTGCCATGGGCCATGACGCCGCTGGCGGCGATGACGATGACTGGGCGCAGATGTTCCGCCTCAATGTCGAGACTTGTCGGAATATGGTGAAGGCTGCCGTCCCGGTACTGAAGAAAACCAGAGGCGCTATGGTCAATGTCGGCGCCTATGCGGCGCTTTCGGGCAAGCCCCAGATGGGCGCCTATGTCGCCTCAAAGGCTGTCGTCATGCGGCTGACCGAAACCCTTGCCGAAGAGCTGCGCGGGGAGGGCGTCAATGTAAATGCCGTCCTGCCGACGATCCTCGACACAGAGGCGAACCGCGAGGCGATGCCCGATGCGGATCCCGCCAATTGGGTGTCACCGGATCATCTCGCCGCCGTCATGTGCTTCCTGATTTCCGAGACAGCGAAGGACGTGCACGGCGCATTACTGCCGGTACGCGGCCTTTCCTGAGGCCATTTCCGGCGCAGCAGGCGTCACATCCTCGCAAAGCTCCAGCGGGCGGGGCCTGTCCGGTGCAGGGGCCGCGCCGCAGGGCGCGGTGATCTCCATCCCGTGAGCAGAGAAGAGCCCGGCGATCAGCCCGCCCAGCTCCCGCAGGCCCGAATGGGCAAAGGGCCGGGCAATCCAGTTGAGATGTGATTGTTCGCTGACCTGCCGCCCGTCACCGGCAGCGGAGAGGAATTGCAGTAGCGACACTTCATTCGGTGTCATCAGCCCGCAGCAGACCTGCCGGAGCTGGACCGGCCTGCGCGCCGAGAGACCGAGCAGCTCCATGAAGGAGCGGAACAACCGGCTGGCATCTATCGCGTCGGCGCCGAAGGCCTGCTGATAGGTGAAGAGATGCGTATTCGGGCGGCCAAGTACGGCATGGCGCAGGCCCTTGAGGGCCAGATGGCTGCCGCAGCCAAGCGTTGCGGCGGTCTGGGACTGTTCAGGCAACATGGGGTCTCCTCACCGATTCGAGCCTGACCATACCGCTATTGAGAATAAGTCGCAATTACAAATCGACAAAAAGCCGGTTTTCCTTGGCCGCGAGGCGGACTACGAGAGCGCCGATCGGCCCGGACAAGAATCAAGGAGACCGCCATGAGCGATGATATCCACACGGAGAAACAAGGCGCATGGGGGGTGATCACCCTGACCCGGGAGAAGGCACTCAACAGCCTGACGCAAAGTATGTGCGAGGTGATCGACCGCGCGCTCATCAACTGGGCGGCGGATGACGAAGTTCGCGCAGTGCTGGTCGAGGGCGAAGGCGAGAAGGCATTCTGTGCGGGCGGGGATATCCGCTGGCTCAATGATACCGGCAAGGACGACCCTGAGCTGGCGGCGCGGTTCTTTCGGACAGAGTACCGGATGAACACGCGGATCGCGCAATTCAAGAAACCCTACGTCGCGTTGATGGACGGCATCTGCATGGGCGGCGGGGTCGGCATATCGAACCAGGCAAGCCATCGCGTCGCGACGGGCCGGACCCTCTGGGCCATGCCCGAATGCGGCATCGGCCTGATCCCTGATGTCGGGGCGAGCTATTTCCTGCCGCGCCTGCCGAGCGGGATGGGGAACTATCTGGCCTATACCGGCACGCGGCTGAAGGGCGCGGACTGCCTGACGGCGGGGGTGGCGACCCATGTTATCGCTGAAGATACGTTGCCGGGGGTACGGAACGATCTCCTCAGCCTCGATCTTGCCGGGGATGCGGGCGCGACGATCTCGGCGATCCTTGATAGCGCGGCGAACCGCCGACCGGGCGATCTCATCGAGATGCTCGACATGATCTACACCTATTTCGAGCGGGTGGAGTCCGTGCCGGCGCTGTTGAGGCGGCTGCGGGATGAGCATGAAGGGTTTGGCGCGCATTGCCTCGACCGGATCGCCCATGGCAGCCCGACGAGCCTTCTTCTGACCCATGAGCTTCTCACCGGTGCGCCGGACGATTTTGCCAGCTGTATCGCGCGCGAGTTCAACGTGACCGCGAATATCCTGACCGGCCACGACTTCTATGAAGGGGTGCGGGCGCAGGTGATCGATAAGGACCGGCGGCCGAAATGGGAACCTGAGAAACTCTCAGAGGTCTCAGAAGACGTGATCAAAGGCTATTTCGAGGCGCCCGCTGGCGGACCGCTCGATCTTTCAGGGATCTCGTAAGAGCTGCCACATCTTGGCCCCATATTGGGCGATAAAGTCTTAATATCAGCGCGGAGATGCCTTGGATGGCGCGCATCACTCCCTCGTCACCCGTTAAGGGTAAGACGACAGGAGACCTATGATGATCAATGTACTGACTGTGGCGGCGGTTAGCGCCCTTGCTATTTCTACTCAGGATATTTCTGCAACGACGGACCTCGAAATTGAGGCCCCCGTTGATTTGACGGCGGAACAGACCGTCGATGTCGAACTCACCGGCGAGATTCTCAAGACCGATCTTGAAGTCATCGCTAAAACAGAATTCGAAGCTGCTGACGCCAATGGCGACATGACGGTCACCGAAGAAGAATTCGTGACTGCGGGCCTTGAAGCCGAAGGTGCCATCGATCCGATGGCGGAAGTGCTCGAAGGCGAAATCAAGGGCGAAATCGATGGCGACATGGCCACCGAAGAAGTTCAACCGACGGCTACGGAATATCTGCGCACCCGCTTTGCGGCGATCAGCCAGGGCGATGGCGAGCTGACCGGTGTCGAGCTTGAAACCGCCCTCGAAGAAGAATTCGCCGCTGCCGACGAAGATGGCGACGACGTCCTGACCGGCGCTGAAGTCCAGACTTTTGCCTCGCTGCGCAAAGGCAAAACGAACCTTCAGTAAGCTGTCCAAGACTGCTTCTTTCATTGAAGAAGGGCGGCGCCACTCGGTGCCGCCTTTTTTATTTGCCCAGCGTGCCGAGCGTATCCTCGCGCCGCAGCAGGAAGAGAAGAAGGAAGGCAGCGGCCACCGGGACCGCGGCCCAGAAGAGGTGGTTCACGCTGTCATAGGGGTTCAGCAGCTGCTTATAGCTGAGCACAGTGCCGAGCGAATGGGTCACGAGCCAAAAGCCGTAAGACCAGAATTTCGCAACGCCGAGCACAAAGCCGAGAAGGGCAACCGCCTGGATCGCGCCGATCACATAGGAGCCGACCTCGGGCATCGCCTCGACCAGATAGAAGTGTTTCCAGATCGCGACCGTGGTCTCCGGGTGGAGGAATTTCTCGACGACCCAGACGGCGAGAAAGGCGCTGAGCGCATAGCGCAGGATGGAAAGAGCGGGTTTCAGATTTGACGGCATGGAAAGTCCCCAACGGTTTTCTTTTTTCTTCGTACCGGCATCAAAAAAGTTACGCGGAATTTCTCGCGCTTTAGGGGTGCGGTTAACGAAGGGGTAACCGTTATGACTGATCCTTTAACCAAGGTTTCCATTAGTGCCGCGACGAGGGTCATATGCCGCTAAATTTCTCAGCTCCGGATCTTACCGAACTCACCCCGCGTATCAGTGTGATCGGGGTTGGTGGGGCAGGCGGTAACGCGGTCAACAACATGATCGATGCCCAGCTGGAAGGCGTCGAATTCATCGTGGCGAATACGGATGCGCAGGCTGTCGGCCTCGCCAAGGCGTCACACAAGATCCAGCTGGGTGCGGGCACGACAAAGGGTCTGGGCGCAGGCTCGATCCCTGATGTGGGCCGTCAGGCCGCGGAAGAATCCCTCGAAGAGCTGATGGCGCTGCTCGATGGCTCGAACATGCTGTTCATCACCGCTGGCATGGGCGGCGGCACCGGCACGGGCGCAGCCCCGGTCATCGCCAAAGCGGCGCGTGAGCGCGGCATCCTGACGGTTGGTGTTGTCACCAAACCGTTCCAGTTCGAAGGCGCCCGACGTATGCGGACCGCTGAGGCTGGGATCGAAGAGCTGCAAGACAAAGTCGATACGCTCCTGATCATCCCGAACCAGAACCTCTTCCGCCTCGCCGATGAGAACACGACCTTTGCCGACGCTTTTGCGATGGCCGACCAGGTGCTGCACCAAGGCGTGCGCGGTATCACCGATCTGATGATCGTCCCCGGCCTCATCAATCTCGACTTTGCTGACGTCCGCTCCGTGATGAGCGAGATGGGCAAGGCGATGATGGGCACGGGCGAAGCCTCTGGCGCCGAGCGTGCGTCGCAGGCCGCTGCTGCTGCGATTTCCAATCCGTTGCTTGATGAGACCTCGATGAAAGGCGCCAAGGGCGTCCTCATCAACATCACCGGCGGGCTCGACATGAAACTCTTCGAAGTCGACGAAGCCGCGAACCGCGTTCGCGCCGAAGTTGATCCGGACGCGAATATTATCGTTGGCTCGACCTTCTCTCAGGAACTCGAAGGCACGATGCGCGTCTCGGTCGTTGCGACAGGGATTGAGCGGGCAGAGGAAATCTCCCGCCCGGTGATCGCGCGTACAGTGAGGGCCGAGGAAAAAAAGCCAGTTGAGGCCGAGGCGCCAGCACCTGTTGCTGCGCCGACGCCTGCTCCGGTTGCTGCTGAGAAAGTTGAAGAAAAGACCATGATCGAGCTGGCTGACGCCGCGCCGATCATTGAGCCGACACTGCCGGAAATTGTCGCCCCTGCGGCTCAAAAGGTCGAAGTGAGTGTGTCGGCTCCCGCAGCTGCTCAGCCCAAACCGCAGGCGCCGATGACGTCTGTGCCGATGGCAGCAAAAGAGCCGCCGAAGCCGCAAAAGCCGGTCGCGCGCCGTGAACTGACGCCTGATGATGTCAGCCGCCGTGCCGAGAATCCGGTCGGCGATGTGCATGAGCGTATTCGCCGTATGCTGACCGAAGATGACACCGTCACGCTTCGCCCCAGCCAGCCGCCGCGTCAGCCGCAGGCTAATCCATTCCGCAAGACGGGGGCTTCGACCATTGGCACGGCGCTCAACGCGCTGAAGGAAACCTTCGTGGCCAAGACCGGTCACGCGGACGAGCAACCGCCGCGCCGCAAGATGGCCAAGGACGCGTTTGCGACGGATGACGAGGAAGACCTCGAAATCCCGGCCTTCCTACGCCGCTCCGGCCGCTGAGCCGCAAGAGCCCCTTCCACAAAAGGGGCAGTCGGCGCTAGGGAGCGGCGATGAGCACATCACAAAAAGAACGGGCGGCTCTGGCCGCCCTTGAACTTGTCCGGGACGGCATGACGATCGGCCTTGGCACAGGCTCGACGGCAGCCTTCTTTATCGAAGGGCTGGGCCGAAAGATCCGCGAAGAAGGCCTCGAGATTGAGGCAATCCCGACTTCTCAGGCGAGCGACGCGCTGGCCCGCAAAGCGGGCATCGAGCTGATCATTCCCGATGAGACGACCGTCATCGATCTCGATGTCGATGGCGCCGATGAGGTCTCGGCCGAAGGGCATCTCATCAAGGGCGGCGGCGCGGCGCTGTTGCGCGAGAAGATCATCGCGCGGGCGGCAAAGCAGTTCGTTGTCATCGCCGATGAGAGCAAGAGCGTCACCGAGCTTGGCGCCTTCCCGTTGCCGATCGAGATCGAGCAATTCGGCTTTGCCCTGACGGTCCGAGCCTTGCGCGACATGCTGGCAGGTGAAGGCCATGAGGGCGTCGAGCTCTCCTTGCGTCATTACGAAGAGGGCGGCTTCGTTCTCTCCGATGGCGGCAATTTCATTGTCGATGCCAAGCTGGGGCGTATCCGCGAGCCGGTCGCGCTGGAAAGCGCACTCAACATGATCCCCGGCGTCGTTGATTGCGGCCTCTTTATCGGCATGGCCGATCAGGTGATCATCGGCACGGCGGATGGTATCGACACCCGCCGCTATTAGTTTCCGCCTCGGCGTCCAGGGAGGCCCGTTATGACCGACACCCCTAAAACCCCCTTCGAAGAGCTCAAGGCTGCGATCCATGATTATGGCGAAGCGGCGATGGAGAACCTCGTGCGCTGCCGGGCGTTGGGGCATGCGATCTCGGATGGGTTTCTTGAATATCTCGGTGTGACGGAGGATTGCGTTTCTCTCGTGCCGCCGCATGGGCCGTTCGATCCGCGCAAGGATTATGGCGACAAGGCGTTTTCCTTCTCAGAAGCGCCGGTGATCCGGCTGGAGCCGATCGTCTTCGGGCTCTGCATCACCGTGCCGCATGAGGAGGATTCAGGGAAATTATGGCTGCGGGTCATCATCAAGATGGCTGTATCGGGTGGCGTCTTCGACGTCTTTGCTGGTCACCAGCCGCTGATCCGCGTGCCACTCAATTTCGAAGGCGCGCTGAAACCGATTTATGACGCCATAAAAGAAGAGCTCCTGTCGGTATTCGCGCAGGAGCTCGCCGTGTTTAATGATTCGCGGTATGCGGAGGGCATCGGTTTCGTGCCCCCCGAGAAGTAAGCCTTTTTACTCGGCTGCCGCTGAGCGGAAGGAAGCGCAATCCTCCGCAAAGGCGGCGAAGGCCTGATCAGCTGTAGGCAGGTGCACGCGGACGCGGTCTTTTTTGCCAAGCTCGAATTCGACAAGCTGGCCCTGCACGACGGCGTTGAAGACCTTCGCGGCCACTGATTTTGACCGCGGCCATGCAGCTTTTGCAGCCGGAAGATAGGTCCAGTCACGCTCATCAGCGAGTTCTCCATCAATGAAGAGCTTGCCGGTCCAGATCCGTGCACGGGAGGTTTTCACATCCTCAATGCCATCAAAATCGATCGCCTCGACAGCGAAGATCGCTGAGAGCTTATCTCCGGCACATTGCAGCATGACGCCGGGCTTGCTCTGGTCTTCGGGACGAACCGAAGAGGCGGCAGGCTTGTCATCAATGATCTTCAGATCACGCTGCCAGTCTACCTGTGTTGTAGGATCCTGCGCGCCCATGCCTGTAACCAGGAAAGCGGCGGCGACGAAAAAAGGTGTTCCCATCGGTATTCTCCCCACATCAGAGTTTCAATCATCCCAAGACCACCAAGGATATAGGCAGCAATTTGCCGTTTATCAATATGGCGGACGCATCCATTTGCCCCTTAGCCGGTGTCCGCTACAGATCAACCCTAATGAACACGGAGGCTTCAGGCCCATGAGTTACGATTATGATCTTTTCGTCATCGGCGCAGGATCGGGCGGCGTGCGGGCCGCAAACCGGGCCGCGCAGGCCGGCGCGAAGGTCGGGATTGCCGAGGAACGCGAGACCGGCGGCACCTGCGTGCTACGCGGCTGCGTGCCGAAAAAGCTCATGGTCTATGCGAGCCAGTTCTCGGACCTTTTCAAGGACGCCAAGGGCTATGGCTGGACGGTCGGGGACAGTGAATTTGACTGGCCGACCCTGCGCGACACGATCCAGGCGGAGCTGCAACGCCTGACCGGTCTTTATAATGAAGGGCTGGCTGGCAACGGGGTCGAGCGCATCCCGCATCGCGCGGTGGTCAAGGATCCGCATACGGTTCATATTGTCGAGGATAACCGTGATGTGACGGCGGAGAAAATCCTCGTTGCGGTCGGTGGACGCCCGAGCCTTGATCGCGCGGCAGACCCGGACCGCATTGGCATCGTCTCGGATGATGTCTTCCATCTGGAAGAATTCCCCAAGCGGCTGGTCGTCGCCGGCGGTGGATATATCGCGCTTGAATTCGCGCATGTCTTTGCCCGACTGGGGGCGGAGGTGACGCTGGTTTATCGCGGGCAGACACTGCTTCGGAATTTCGATGCCGGGATCTCCGCGCGGGTCGAGAGTGATCTTGCGCTCGCCGGCATCCGCTATATTCCCGAGACCGTCTTTACACGGCTGTGGGAAGAGGGCGGCGAGAAGCATGTCGAGCTGATGAATGGCGAAGTCATCGATTGCGACCAGATCCTCTGGGCGATCGGTCGCACACCGAATACGGAAGGATTGGGGCTCGATCTTGCTGGCGTTGAAATGGGGTCGAAAGGCGAGATCCTGACGGATGACGATTATCGCACCAATGTTGAAAGCATCTTTGCCCTCGGCGATGTGACGGACCGGGAGAACCTGACGCCGGTCGCGATCCGTGAGGCGATGGCGCTGGTCTCAACCCAGTTCAAGGATACGCCGAAACGGATGGAATATGATTTCATTCCCAAAGCGGTCTTCACGCAGCCGCCGGTCGGCACGGTCGGCCTCTCCGAGAAAGAATGCCTTGCGCGCGGTCTCGATATCGAAGTCTATGAGACCGATTTCCGGGCCATGCGGAACATTCTCGCAAAAAATGATGAGCGCTTCTACGCCAAGATGATCGTCGAGAAAGGGTCTGAGAAAGTCCTTGCCTTGCATATGGTCGGGGCCGATGCGCCGGAGATGATTCAGCTCGCCGCCGTGGCGATCAAGGCGGGGCTGACCAAGACGCAGTTCGATGAGACCTGCGCTGTCCACCCGACAGCGGCGGAGGAGCTGGTGACGCTCGCCCGCAAGCGGCCGGGACAGGCATAATGGCAACGACGCCCGGCTATTCAGGCAAACCGCTTTACCAGAAGCTGGGCCTGAAGCCGGGCATGACTTGTCTGACGATGGCGGCGCCCGATCATTACGCCGACCTCGTCGATGGAGTGGAGGGCGTGACCTTCAGCACACGGGCGAAGGCGGCCGACGTCGTTCATCTCTTCTGCAAGGATCTGAAGACGCTGGAAGCCAAAGCCGAGCCGTCTCTGGCGCGAGTGAAAGAGGGCGGCATGTTGTGGGTCAGCTGGCCCAAGAAATCCTCGCCCCTGTATAATAATGTGTCGGAGGACGACCTTCGGCGGGTGATCCTGCCGAACGGCTGGGTCGATGTGAAGGTCTGTGCCGTTGATAATGACTGGTCGGGGCTCAAATTCCTCAAGCGGAAGAGCTGAGCCTTACCAGTTCGCAACCCAGGCGCCGAGGATGTTCGAGCGCTCATCTGTCCACGGATGCTTTCCGTCCGAGGTAAGAGGCTTCCAACCGCCATTTGCAAGAAGCGGCAGAAGATCAGTGTCATGCCGGGCCAGTGCCACAACGCGGGTCGGGGCAGCAAAGGTCTCAAGCGGATTGTCGACACGGGATTTCTTCTCGATGGCGACCCAGCCTTCGGCGCCAGCGATACGGCCGATGATCGGCCCCAGATTAAGGTGCCGGTTCGAGATATGGATCGCAAGAACGCCGTCGTCTGTCGTCCGTGACATGAACATGGAAAGCGCTTCACGGGTCAGAAGGTGCGCGGGCACAGCATCTGAGCTGAAGGCATCGAGTAGCATGAAGCCGTAAGTGCCTTCCTGGGCATCCGCGACGGTCAGGCGGCCATCACCCATGACTATTTCCGAATTTCCGCCGCAGGCGGAGAGGAAGTTGAAGAGTGCCGGATTGCGCGCAATCTCAACAACGACTGGGTCAATCTCATAGAACACGCCGCGCTGTGACGGGTCCATGGCGCAGGCAACTGAGCCCACCCCAAGGCCGACAACACCAACAGGCGAACGTTCCTTATAGGATGAGAAGACTTCGCCGATTGGGGAGGTGGCATGATAATAGGTGATCGGCGTCGGGCGGCCCTGATCGTCAAGACGCTGGGCACCATGTACGGTCGTGCCGTGAATGAGAACGCGCAGATGCTCCGTCTGCGATACACGGTGCACGCCAAAGAAGCTGCGCTCGGTCAGGAGCGTCTGCTTGCCCATGAAGGGCGCGGCAATAGCAGCGGCGGCAAGGCTTGCCACGCAAGCCAGCGCGATCGACCGACTGCCCCGGCCGAGGATCAGGAGGATCAGCGGTACAAAGAGGAAAAGCTGGGCCGTGAATTGCTGGACGTCGCCCTTGTCATGGCCTGACATCATCGAGCCGATGACGACACTGCCCATGGCGATTGTCGTGAAAATCCCAACGCGGATCGTACCGCCCGAAACCCCTTTGGGTAAGGTCAAAAGGACGAGCGCCATGATCAGCGGAAACTCAACGACACTAGCGAAGAGGAGCGGCGCAAGGATCGCATTGAAGGCACCACCAAGGACACCGCCTAGCGACATGATGAAGTAAAACTCCGTCAGCCGCGCTTTGGGTGGGCGGGAGGCCGCCAGCGTGCCGTGGCAATAGAGCGCGGCGGCGCCAAGCGCTGCCAGAGCGATCCCAATCTCGATCAGGATCGGCCAGCTCGTTGCAAAGACGGTGAGGAGGACGAGCCCTGCTGCAATTGGGAGCGCCATCCCAGCCATCCGGGTAAAGAGGGCTTCGCGTGCACCGAAAGCAATGATGAAACTGCCGATATAAAGGATCAGCGGCGGCGACCATAAGAACGGCGCGGAGGCGACATCGGTCGAAATATGGGATGTCGTCCCGACAAGAAGCGAGGACGGTAGAAAGGCAAGAGCGAGCCAGCGCAGGCGCTCTGTCATCGTGCCAGCGGGTGCAGTGCTTGTTGTGCTCTCGTGATGCTCTGTCGTCTCTACGGTGCTTGAGCGTGCGGCAACGATCAGGCCACAGACGATAAGCCCGGCGGACGCGATGGCGTATCCGGCCGTCCAGATCCAGCTTTGGGTGGTCACGCCGATCAGCGGCTCGAGCACGACCGGATAGGCAATAAGTCCGATCAGTGAGCCGATGTTTGATGCGCCATAGAGGAAGTAGGGGTCTTCAGCGTCTTTCTCGCCTGAATGGCCGTACCAGTGCTGAAGAAGCGGCGACGTCGCCGAAATCGCGATGAAGACCGGCGCGATCGAGACCGCGAATGTGCCCATCAGCCAGACAAGCGGATTGCCTTCATTGGGGGCGCCCAGCATCCCGGAAAGCCCGATTGGCAGTGTTAAACCAGCAAGGACAAGTACCGCGCCATGCACCGCGACCTGATGGCGGAGCGGCACGAAACGGGCCAGCGCGTGCGCATAGGCATATCCCGCCAGAAGCGCGGTCTGAAAGCAGACGAGCGAGACATTCCAAACGGACGGCGTGCCGCCGAGCAGCGGAGTCGCAAGCTTCGCAAAAAGCGGCTGAACGAGGAAAATCAGCGCCGCACTGGTCAGAATAGTAGCAATAAAGGGCAGGCGGCCTGCCAGAATCTGGGCCCCGCGAGGGGAGGAAAGTACGGCATCCTGCCGGACAGAGGTGGTAGACATCTGGCTCAAGCCCTTCCGCGTAATAGGGTAAACCTATCGGAAAGGCGTTGTGGAACCGTGAACCCGGACGCGAATGTTAAGCTCTTTTTGCGTGAATGATTGCCCCCGGGGCTTCTTTCCCATACCGTAGCGCCAAGTTTAGGTGGGTTCCGGGGCAATATCATGACGTCAGAAGTCGTGTTGATGAACAGGCAGGCAGTGGCCATGGCCGCTGACAGTGCTGTCACCATCTCAGGGCCGAACTATCTCAAGACCTATCAGAGCGTGGACAAGCTGTTCCCGCTGGTCCCGGATCAGCCGATCGGGGTCATGATCTATAACAATGCCGAGCTGATGGGCATGCCTTGGGAGACGGTGATCTCGGTCTATCGTGACCAGGCGGCGGGCAAGAATTTCGACACGGTCGATGCTTACGCGCGCGACTTCATCTCTTTCCTGTCGAACAATCCGGACCTCTTCCCGCAGGACCATCAGGACCGCGAATTCTGCAAGCACATCGCTGTGGTGATGAGCATCGTCGCGAGTGATTTCGACTATCACGTCGAGCATTTCCGACAGTCCCAGGCCGGTAATCTGCGTGACCATGTCTCGGCGATCTTCGAATTCACGGTGAACCAGCTTTATGTGGATTACCGGACCAATCTCGATGAATCGCCACGGGGCGAGCTTGCCTGTTTCCCGCGCGGGACGGCTGACCAGATCAACCGCCGCTATGCCGGGCCGATCAAGGAAATCATCGAAAGCCTGATTGCTTCGCTGCATGCCGATTATGGCTCGCTCACTGTCTCTGAGACGACGCGCCGCCAGCTTGAAGAGATCGCGGTCTTCTCGGTGATCAAGGACGCTTTCTTCGAACATTATACGGGGGTGGTCTTTGCCGGCTTCGGCCGCCGCGAGACCTTCCCCTCCATGCGCAGCTATCTGTGCTCGACCGTCATCATGGGCACGATGAAGCACCGCCAGGACCGCTCGCGGGACATGACCGCCGATGCCGGGCCCGTGATTCAGCCTTTCGCGCAGGACCGGATGATCCGCACTTTCCTGACCGGTATGGATCAGGGCTTGCGCTATTTCCTCTTCGGCGAGACGCTGCGGCTCTCCATGCATCTGGTGACAGATGTTGTGGGGCAGGCCCCGGGCCTGTCGGACGAGCAGCGCCAGCGGCTTTTCGCGCAATATTCAGAGAACAATCTCGGCGCCGCCATTCAGGCCTTTTTCTCGTCGATCGATGAGTATCAGTTCCGCTCGCATACCGGGCCGATCCTCAGGGCCATTGGCAGCCTGCCGAAGAAAGAGCTGGGCGAGACCGCTGCCTCGCTCATCAAGCTCAACAGCTTCCAGCAAAAGGTCATGCACTCGGTCGAGACCGTGGGCGGACCGATTAGCCTTGCCACTATCACGCGCAATGAAGGCCTCGTGATGGGCAAGGAACGCGCGGATCTATAGGAGAAGGACGGACATCATGAGCAAAGACCGTTTGTCCGATATCTGGAACGGATTTTCCCAGCGCAGCTCGCTCGATCTCTCGGGCACGAGCGTTGATGACACCTTGCGTCCCTCGCGCCGGGACCAGAGCTTTGAACGCTCCTACCGGTTGCCCGAGCAGACAACCGATGGGCAGGCGACGCCGGGGCACGACCCAGTGGCTGCGGCCTTGACCGCGATGCATACCGAGATGCAGGCGACTGCCAAAGCCGGTAAAGGTCGCCAGCGACAGCAAATGGTGGCGCCGCATCATTCCATGCCGCCTGAAAGCGCGCTGGAGCGGACGCTGCTCTCTGATATCTCTTTCACCAAGGCGAAGGTCTCGCGGCGGGGCGGGGATTATCTGAGCTATGCCACCGAAAGGCAGGCCGAGTGGCAGCGTCGTAAGCGGAAGAAATTCCTTGGAATTTTCTGATCGCTAAAGCGGCAGTGCTGGCCAGATCCGTTGCAGGATGAAAACCGCTGCAATGGCGCCTGCGAGCCAGGGGCCAAAGCGGATTTCTGTAGCGCCGTCGATCCGCCCTTTCCCCATAAAAAACGCGCCGATCAGGGCGCTTGAGGCGGCGAGCGCAAGCATGATGGGCAGTGCGTAGGGGCCGGTAAACGCCGCCCCTGCACCGAGTAGCTTGGCGTCTCCGCCGCCCAAGCCTTCGCGTCCCCGCAGGAGCCGATAGAGTGCGGCGAGTGCTGCAAGGCATCCCCACCCGATGACCCAGCCGAGGATGGCGTCCTGCGCCGTCACGAAAACCCCGAATGCCCCTGCGCCAAGCCCAAGGGTGAGAAGCGGCAGGGTCAACGCATCGGGCAGATAGCCGGTGCGCGCATCAATCGCCGCCATGGCGATCAGAAGCAGGAAAAAGGTGAGGGCGGCGCCTGCCATGACGGGGCTGGCAAACAGCAATGCCGAAATGAGTCCGGCCAGAAGACCTAGCGATTCGACGATGGGGTAGAAGCGGGGAATCGGCGTCTCGCAATGACGGCACCGGCCGCGCGCGAAGAGATAGCCAAGGATCGGGATCAGCTCGACAGGCCGTAGCCGCGTCTTGCAGGATGGGCAGTGAGAAGGTGGCCAGGCGAGCGACAAAGACTGCTCTTCACCCTCGTTCTCAGCCAACCCCCATATCTGCGGCCCGCGATGGATAACGACGCCGAGAAAGCTGCCAAGCAGCAGCCCAAGCCCCGTAAATCCGATCAGGAGAATCACTCCCGTCATATCCATCTCAAACTGCAGAATATTTCCTCCGTCTTGCGCACTATTTGCACATTATGAGCAGTGCTGAACAAGTCTTGCTGTCATAGAACTGTCTTATTGTCATTGGCCTGTCACATTGTCACTCAATTGTTATAAAAAGACCGTTTACCGACAAATATTTTCAGATTTTCTCCCTTGCCAGTCTTTCATGTCATGAAAGTGTGAAATTGCCTCCCTATGAGCGCGGGGTGAGGTCGTGGGGCCTCTATGAATCTTATTGTACCTGCAATCTGCCTTAGGGGGCAAAAGCATGAAAATGATCTCTTCTCTTCGCGGTGGGCTTCTCCTGACCAGCGCCTGTGCGGTTCTCGCGGCCTGTTCAGGCAGCGGTAGTGTCGAAAATGCCGGTAACACCGGTTCTGTGACCATCAATCCGGGCAATGGCGGCGGTGGCGGCCAGACGACGGCCGATGGCGCTGTTGATTTCACGACGCAGCTCTGCCCCGATGGCACGACTGAAGGTACACGGACTGTTGGCGGTGTCGACATCACGGCCTGTATCATTCCGGCTGGCACGCTGCTCACCGACACCACGCTCGAAGCTGGCAATGCTTACGCTCTCGACGGCACGGTCTTCGTTGGTAACTCGACCTTCAGCGCCGCGACCGGTATTGCTCCGGGCACGCAGGTTACGCTGAACATCGAACCCGGCGTCGTTGTCTTCGGCCTCAATGGTGAAGACGCTCTGGTCGTCTCCCCGGGGTCGCAGATCAACGCTGTTGGCTCGCCGAGCCAGCCGATCATCTTTACTTCGGCTGCTGACCTGATCGATGCCGATCAGGACGGCACGGACCTCAGCGCCATGGAAGCGGTTTCTGATGGTGTCTCTGGCGGTTCCTCCACGGCTCGCGGCCAGTGGGGCGGCATCGTCATCAACGGCCTCGCGCCGATCAACGATTGTGAAGATGGCACTATCGATCCAGTCGTCAGCCCTGAGCTCTGCGTCAAAGACGGCGAAGGCGGCTCTGGTCTTTATGGCGGCAGCAACCCGGCCGACAATTCCGGTACGCTGCAATTTGTCCGCGTCCAATATGCTGGCTTCCTTTTCTCGACCGATGACGAACTGAACGGCATTGCCTTCCAGGGCGTCGGCAACATGACGACGGTCGATAATATTCAGGTCCACAACAATGCTGATGACGGCGTTGAATTCTTCGGCGGTACGGTCAACGCGACCCACGTCGTCGTGACTGGTGCTGGTGATGACTCGATCGACTGGACCGATGGCTGGCAGGGTAACATCCAGTATGCCCTCGTCGTGCAAACACCGGGCGATGCCAACCGCGGCTTCGAAGGTGACAACCGTGGTAACGACAACGCGATCCGTCCGCAGTCGATGCCGAATATCGCCAACTTCACGCTGACCACCGACTTCGGCAACAATGTTCCGGGTCCGGACGCCAATGGTGACGGCCCGGATGATGGCGCCAAGCTTCGCGAAGGCACCGGCGGCTTCCTTGCCAACGGTATCATCGTCGGCTTCCAGGGGCAGGGCATCGATTTCGACGTCCCGGGTGACTTTACGCCTGCTAACCCGGCTGAAGTTGATCCGCGTCCGACGCTCGACTCGATCTTCCTCGCTGACAACAATGGCGGTGCTTTCGACAGCGCTGGCCGCACGCTAACTGCAATGAACATCGTCGAAGCTGCGGGCTCCACGCTCAACGGTGTCTTCTCAGGCAGCGCTGAACAGGCTGTTGCAGCTGCAGACCTCAGCGGTCTCGCTGGCTTTGACAATGTCGATTACATCGGCGCCTTCTCGGACAGCGAAACGGCGATTTCCAACTCCTGGCTCGCTGGCTGGACGCTTGTCTCCAACGCGATCCCGGATGCGGCTAATGCTGCTTGCCCGACTGGCACGACGCTCAGCTCCAACCCGGTTCCGGCCGGCCGTTCGGAAGCCCGCGTTTGCACGCTGCCGACCGTTGTCTCTGCTGACACGCGTCTCGTTGGCGGAAACCTCTACGAGCTTGACGGCTCTGTCTTCGTCGGCACCGATGCTGGTCCTGACGCTTCCAGCCCGTTCGGCGGCGCGGTTCAGGTCGCTCTGACCATTGATCCGGGTGTCACGCTTTACGGTCTTAACGGTGAAGATGCGCTGATCGTCACACGCGGTAGCCAGCTCTTCTCGAATGGCACCGAAGGCGCACCAGTCGTCATGACCTCGCTTGCTGACCTCAACGGCACCGCAACCGCGACAACTCGCGGTCAGTGGGGCGGCGTTGTGATCAACGGTCGTGCCCCGATCAACGACTGTGAAGTTGGGACAGTCGATCCGGTTGCGAACCCGGAACAGTGTGAGAAAGACGGTGAGGGCGGCTCTGGCCTCTTCGGCGGTAACGAGCCGACTGACAATTCGGGCCGTCTCACCTACACGCAAGTTCGTTATGCTGGCTTCCTCTTCTCGACGGATGACGAGCTGAACGGCATCGCCTTCCAGGGCGTTGGTTCGGATACGGAAGTTGATTACATCCAAGTACACAACAACTCGGATGACGGCGTCGAATTCTTCGGCGGCACCGTCAACGCCAAGCACGTTGTGATCACCGGCGCAGGCGATGACTCGATCGACTGGACCGATGGCTGGACCGGTAACATCCAGTACGCCATCGTCGTACAGACCGAAGGTGACGCTAACCGCGGCTTCGAAGGTGACAACCGTGGCAACGACAACGCGATTGAGCCGCAGTCCAACCCGTGGATCCGGAACTTCACGCTGACCACCAACTTTGGCGGTTCTGTTCCTGGCCCGGATGCCAATGGCGACGGCCCGGATGACGGCATGAAGCTCCGTGAAGGGACCGCTGGTCAGATGTCGAACGGTGTTGTTGTCGGCTTCGACGGCGAAGGCCTCGACTTCGACGCCCCGGCTGACTTCACGCCGACCTACCCGGTCGAAACCGGTCCGCGTCCGACCGTCCTGTCGACCTACCTTGCCAACAATGGCGACGACGGCGACGGCAATGTCGATCTCGGCGACAGCGAAACGATCTTCAACGCTGACTCCGAAAACGTTGCAGAAGACGTTGCCAACCCGCTCGTTGCTGACAGCGACGGCACCAGCGCAACGCTGATCCTGCAAGCGCCGAACGCGCTCGCCATCACGCCGGTCAACACCGATCGTCCGTCCGCTCCGGGCTTCTTCGATACGGTCGACTACATCGGCGCCATCCGTGACGATGCCGACAACTGGTATGTCGGCTGGACCTTCAGCCTGTAACAAACCGATCCGGGGGCGGTCATTCCGTCCCCGGAATTTCGGGTCTCAAGTTTACGAATTCGCCCGAGAGGGCATTTAGAGGTAGGTCATGAACAAATTTGGTAAAACGGCGCCATCGGCGCTTCTTGCCCTAGCGATGTGCGGCATTGCCGGCACCGCAGTGGCGCAGGAAGACGAAGGTGACGTCATTGTCGTCCGGGGCGCGCTCGTCCCCGACGAGAAACAGAACACGGCGGAAATTTCGAGCCTTCTCGACGCTGAGGATTTCGAACGCCAGGGTGACTCCGATATCGCTTCCGCGCTCAAACGCGTTGCCGGTCTCTCGATCACCGATGGCAAGTTCCCGGTCGCTCGCGGCCTGAACGAACGCTACTCCTCTGCGACGCTGAACGGCGTGCCGATCCCGTCGCCTGAGCCGCTGCGCCGTGCAGCACCGCTCGATATCGTGCCCACGCGGATCCTTGCCGGATCGCTCGCCCAGAAAACCTATTCGCCGGAATACTCCGCTGAATTCGGTGGTGCGGCGATCGATCTGCGTACCGTTGGTGTGCCGAATGAAAGCTTTGTGTCGCTGAAAATCGGCATGGAAGTAGACACCGAGACGACGCTCCGTGAAGGCTATTTCTACGATGGCTCGGACACGGACGTTCTTGGTTTCGATGATGGCCTGCGGAACCTGCCTGGTATTGCAGACCGCGCCGTGCGCGAAGGCGTCGACGCTGTCGGTCAAATCGCCCTCGACACAGCTTTCGAGCAGGACAAGACGCTTCTGATCACTGAAGGTGATGTGCCGGTCAATGGCAGCTTCTCTGCCAGCGTTGGTCTCATCATTGCGGATACGGCAAATTATCGCATCGGTACGACGACGCATGTCGGCTACTCGAATGAGTGGCAGTTCCGTGATGCCTTCGAGAACCGGACGGAAGGCACCAACCTTCTGAACAACTCGAACTCGGTCACCTCCGATTACGACGAGACCCGCCAGGAAATCGGCGTCAATGCCTTCAATACGACGGGCATCGAATTCGGTAATGGCGATCATGAGATTGCGCTGACGACTTACCTTCTGCGCAGCTCGCTGAAGTCGGCCAAGATCACGTCGGACACGGATAATGACGTGACCCAGAACGAGATTCGCCGCGAATCGACGAGCTGGCTCGAGCGTGAAGTCTGGCAGGGGCAATTCAACGGCACGCACCTGTTTGCCGATATGAAAGACCTCGAATTTGCATGGCGCGTCGCTTACGGCGAAGCATCCCGCGAAGAGCCTTACAACCGCCAGACCTACCGCATTCTGAGCCCGACCAGCGGGAACTATCTCTATGCGGAAGGTGAAGCTGACGAGAACACGATCAAATTCTCCGAGCTTCAGGACGAAAACTTCTACTTCGCAGGTGACTTCACCCTGCCATTCGATGTTTTTGGCCGCACTTCAGAGCTCCGCTTCGGCGGCAGCTACCGGGATAATTCCCGCTCGACACTGCGTCGTGACTTCGACTTCCGTTCACCGCAGACCGGCGCTACCGGCGTCATCTCGGCCAGCCCGGAACTCGCAGCCTCACGCATCGACCTCATCTATTCGGATGTGGTTCTCGCCTCGAACATCATCAACATCTCGGCCCGTGCCGGCCGTCTCTTCCCGGATGCGTCTGACGCTTCCATGGAAGTGACTGCGGCCTATGCCCTCGCTGATGTTCAGCTTAACGACTATCTGCGCGCCTCGGTCGGTGTCCGTTACGAAGACTCATCAGAAGAGACTTCGGTCACGCTGACCACGGCGAATGGCGGCACCCAGTCCTTCGATCCGCTTGAGGAAGAATACTTCCTGCCGGCGGTGACGCTGACCTGGAACCCGTTCGGCAACATCCAGGTTCGCGGTGCCTACTCGCAGACGATCACTCGTCCGCAGTTCCGCGAATTGGCCGTGGCTGACTTTGTTGACCCGAACCTTGGCATCACGCTGACCGGTAACCCGTTCCTCGTGAACTCCGAGATCGACAACTATGACGTCCGCGCGGAATGGTACTTTGCTCGCAACGAATTCCTGACGGTTGGCCTGTTCTACAAGGACATCACCAACCCGATCGAGCAGTATCAAACAGGCCGGGAAGCCAACACGACCTCGTTCCTCAATGCACCGTCTGCTGAAGTTTACGGTGTGGAAGTCGAGTTTGAGAAGAAATTCCCGCTCGATGAATGGTTCGATGGTGAGCAGTGGTATGGCAAGGAACTCTTCTTCGCCACCAACTACACCTGGTCGGAATCGAAGGTCAGCGCCGATGGCATCGTGACGATCGCCCGGAACTCTCAAGGCATGTTCGTGCCGGATACGGGCGACGCTGCTGGCCGGATCACCGATGGCCGGAAGCTGCAAGGTCAGTCGGATCACCTGTTCAACCTGCAACTCGGCATCGAGAACATCGACACCGGCACCAAGCTGACGGGTCTCGTCAACTATGCCAGCGAGCGCGTTCTCTTCGCTGAGACGGTTGGCGGCACGGGCCCGGCCGTTCTTGAACAGCCGCCGGTCTCCTTCGACCTCGTCTTCAGCCAGGACGTCGAATTCATGAGCGCTGATTATGGTCTCGGGATCTCGGTCAAGAACATCCTGGGCGAGGACTATTCGGCCTATCGGGAAGACATTTCCGGCGCCGATGCCCCGTTCCTTGAATATGATCGCGGCACCAAGTTCTCGATCAGCCTCAGCCGCGACTTCTAAGCGACTGATCTGACTAAAATTTCAGGGGGAGGCGGTCCGGATGGGCCGCCTCTTTCCTTATGCGCCGCAGGATTAGTGTTAATCAGGTCTCAATGAGACCCGTGTAGTTCAGTAAACTATGGCTTGCTGTCATTATCCGTGAGAGAAAAAGCCGCCAGTTTCAGGGGGGTAGAGTAGCCTGTCATGGCAGAGCGTGTAGCGATGGATGGAGCGGAAAGCGCCGCGGTTCCGAATGTCGGGGCCGGGGAGACTTCCCGGAAAACGGACAGCCGCCTGCCGCGGCTGGTGGTCACCGGCGGACTGGTTGTCCTGCTGGCGGTCCTGTTCGTCCGGCTTGTCTATTCGCTGATGACCCCTTTGCCACATCCGCCCGCAACGCCGCCAGCGATTGCTGAGAGCGGCCCGCAGACAGACCTCACCATTTTCAGCCGCTTTGATCCCTTCGAGGGGAACGTGCCTGCCCCCGAAGCTGCGCCGATCGAGACGGCGGAAGAAACCCGCCTCAATCTTAAACTGTTCGGCACATTCCTTGGTGATACGCCCTCCGCCATTGTGCAGGGAACGGATAATCGTCAGGGCGTCTATTTCCTTGGCGATGAGATCACCAGCGGCGTGAAGATCCGCGAGATCCGCCCCAACCAGATCCTGCTCGACCGCCGGGGAGCTCTTGAAACCCTGACGCTTGAGAACCGGGACGCGGGGCCGTCTGGCGGCGCCATGAGAGGGACCGCGCCGCGCCTGCCGGGCGGCGTGGATGCCGGCACCCTCGGCGAGCTTGCCGATATCGTCCGCATCCAGCCGGGCCCGGACGGGCGGGGCTTTCTTCTATACGCCGGGCGCAAGCCGGAGCTGTTCGCGGCTTCCGGGCTGCAGGACGGCGATAATCTCATCTCCATCGACGGGGAGAGGCTTCACGGGAATATGAGCCGGCTTTCGAGCCTGCCGATCCTGCTGGCCAGTGAGCCCGTCATTGTTACCGTCGAGCGCGCTGGCACGCCGCTTGAAGTGGAAATCGATCTGACAGGATTAACGCCATGACCATCCGACCGATCATCTCCGGCCTCGCCGCCGCGCTGCTTCTGGGCGTTTCGAGCCCGGCGCTTGCCGCCATTCAGCAAGGGGGCGGCTCCCAGCTTAACTATGAAGGGGCGGACCTTGCCGCCTTTGCGCGCGATGTCGCGTTCCGCACGAACCGCGCCTTCGTCATCGATCCACGCCTGTCGGGCCGGGTGAACATCATCTCGCCGCCGGGCCTGACCTTGAGCGAAGATGAGGTCTGGGAAGTCTTTCTCGCAACCCTGCAGGTCAACGGTTATGCCGCCGTGCCGATCGGGGAGCGCGAATATCGCATTGTGCCATCAGGGCAGGCGATCCGCGATGGCAGTAATGCAAACCAGCCCGCTGGGGGCGGCTCGACCGTCACGCGGGTGGTCCGCTTGCGGAATGTCGCAGCGGCAACGGCGGCGGCGAACTTGCGCGGGATTGCCGGGGAGACGGGGCTTGTCACCCCGATCACGGAAAGCAATTCCCTGATCATCGTCGATAACGCCTCCAACATGGCGCGGCTCCTCTCGGTCGTCGACAGTATCGATGTCGATGACTCAATCGTCCGCACCGTGCAGATCAAGAATGCGGCAGCCAATCAGGTCGCGGCGACGCTCCAGAGCATGCTCTCGCGCAATAATGCGGCGGGTCAGCCCGCAGGCGTCAGTGTCGTTGCCGTTGATGCGAACAACACGGTCCTGCTGCGCGGCGATGCGGCTTCGGTCAACCGCCTCCTGCCGGTGATTGAACAGCTCGATACTGCGACATTGAGCGATGTCACCCTCGATACGATCTATCTTAATCATGCCGATGCGGAAGAAATCGTGCCGATCATCCAGCAGCTTCTCAATGAGCGACCCACCGCGCAAGGCGGCGAGGGGGCTGCTCCACGCCCGGCCACGGCGATGGGTTCATCGGTTGCCTTCCACAAGGGCACCAATGCGCTGATCGTCAATGGCTCGCCCGAGACCCAGCGCATGGTCCGCTCCATCGTCAACCGGCTCGATATCCGGCGGCCGCAGGTCCTGATCGAAGCCGTCGTGGTCTCGGTCTCCGACAACACCGCGCGGGAGCTGGGCGTCCAGTATGTGTCGGGCGGCGGGGATATTCCTCTGTCTGCGGCCAGTTTCGGCGCGACCTCTCCCAATGTGATCAGCGCAGCAGGCGCGGCGCTCTTTCTTGCCGACAATCAGGCGGGCGAGACGCAGACGACGACGCAGGTGATCGACGGCGTTGTCGTGACGACGGAGGAGACGGTCTATGACCAGAACGATCCCTCCATCGCGATTGCGGGACAGCTCGTTGAAGCAGCCGTCAGTGAACTGCTCAGTTTTGACGGCTTCCTCATCGGGGCAGGCGGTGATGACGGTAAGGGCGGCGTTTACGGCGTGCTTCTCTCGGCGATCCAGTCGGACTCGCAATCGAATATCCTGCAGGTGCCCTCAACGGTTCTTCTTGATAATGAGGAAGGGCTTCTGTCGGTCGGTCAGGAAATCCCGATCATCACGGGCGAGGCCATCGGCTCTGACTTCCAGGGCGGCTTCCGCCAGATTGAGCGTAAAGATGTTGGCACGATCCTGAAGGTCACTCCGCAGATCAATGCGGGTAATTCCGTCCGTCTGGAGATCAGTCTTGAGATTTCCTCGCTTGCTTTTTCGACCATCGGCGCGGGGCCGGTGACCAATGAAAGTCTGATCGAAACAGTGGCGCTGGCCGAAGACGGTCAGACCCTCGTGATCGGCGGGCTGGTTGATTCAAACCGCCGCGATGCTGAAAGCAAGGTGCCGCTGCTCGGCGATATTCCGATCATGGGCAATCTCTTCAAGGGCCAGAACCGGCAGGAAGAAAAATCGACCCTGATGGTCTTCATCCGTCCGACCATCCTGCGGGATGGGCTGGATTCCGATAGTGTCACGGCGCGGAAATACGACTATGTCCGCCAGCAACAGCTTCGCAAAAGCAAGGATGGCCGTGCGCGGATCGATGATGTGATGGAAACCTATCTTGGGCATATGGACGGCTACTCACCGCGGCCGCAGGGCGATGAAGATGCCCCGCAGAACGAGGGCGAGGCCGCAGGGCGCGCGCCCAAGTGAGCGAGACCGGCGAGCTTCGCGAGGAGGGCGCGGGCGTCCGCGCCTTCACCTATGCCTTTGCCAAGGAAAACGGCCTTGTCTTCATGGGCCATGATGCGGCGGGGCGCGGCATTGTCGGCGCGCGCGTCGATGCCAAGGGCGAGGTCGATGCCGGGCCCTGGGCGCTGGCTGAAGCCTATCGCGCCGCTGGCGGACCAATCGGGGTCGAGGGGCTGCCGGCTGATATCTTCGAACGCAAGCTCTCCGAAATCTACTCCGCCGAAGGGCTGGCCGCAGCCACGTTCAATGATGACGCGGATGGCGATGAGCTGTCAGGGCTGGCCGAGGGGTTGCCCTCCACCGCAGACCTTCTTGATACGGAAGATGATGCGCCGGTCATCCGCCTGATCAATGCGCTGATCGCCGAAGCGGTCAAGACACGCGCCTCGGATATCCATGTCGAGCCATATGAGACCGAGCTGTCGATCCGCCTCCGGATCGATGGGGTCTTACGCGAGGTTCTGTCGCTGCCGCCGAAGCTGACGCCTGTGCTGATCAGCAGGGTCAAAGTCATGGCGCGGCTCGATATTGCGGAATCCCGCGTGCCGCAGGACGGGCGGATCAGCCTGTCCATGGGCGGGCGCTATGTCGATGTGCGGGTCTCGACCCTGCCCAGCCGGTTCGGTGAGCGCATCGTGATGCGTCTTCTCGACAAGGAACAGGCGCGGCTCGATCTTGATACGCTGGGGATGCCGGCGGGCACGCTTGAGCGGTTCAAGAAAGTCATCCGCCGCCCGAACGGCATCATTCTCGTGACCGGCCCGACGGGTTCGGGGAAGACAACGACGCTTTATTCCGCCCTCACCCTTTTGAACGATCCGGGGGTCAATATCCTGACCGTCGAAGACCCCGTCGAATATGCCCTCGACGGCATCGGGCAGACGCAGGTCAATTCCAAGGTCGGCATGACCTTCGCGACGGGCCTCCGCGCGATCCTCCGTCAGGACCCTGACATTGTCATGGTCGGCGAGATCAGGGATGTCGAAACCGCCCAGATCGCCGTGCAGGCCTCCCTGACCGGCCACCTTGTGCTGTCGACCGTGCACACCAATTCGGCTGTCGGCGCGGTGACCCGCCTGCGCGACATGGGGGTTGAGCCGTTCCTTCTTTCTTCAACGGTCGCCGGGGTTCTGGCCCAGCGCCTCGTCCGGCGGCTTTGTGAAAGCTGCAAGTCGCCGCGCGAGGCAACCGAAAGCGATCTTGCGCTGATGGGCCTTCCGTCCACGGAGAAGGTCGTGGTGCATGAGCCGGTCGGATGCCCGCGCTGTAATCACACCGGGTTTGAGGGGCGGATCGGGCTTTATGAGCTGATTGTTGCTGATGAGACCTTCCGGCGGCTCCTTCATGATGATGCGTCTGAACAGGCGCTCGCCGCCCATGCCTTTGCCGACACGCCGACGCTTGCCTCTTCGGGCTATGAGCATGTGCGGGCCGGGCGAACCTCGCTCTCGGAAGTCCTCCGTGTGGCGCAGGAGGCGGAGGCCGGCGCGTGACCTCCTTTCGCTACGAAGCCGTTGATGCCGCAGGCCGCCGCAAGAAGGGCGTCGTCTCCGCCGAGACTCAGCGCCGCGCGCGCCGGGAGATCCAGGGCAAGGGGCTGACCCCGCTGTCGATCAAATCGGTCAGCGAACGGGACAAGGGCGAGGGCGCCAAGCGCACGCCCAAGCCGCCGCAAAAGGACATCATCTCCGCGACACGCCAGCTTGCGACCCTGATCGATGCTTCGACCACGGTTGAGGAGGCGCTGTCCGCCGTTGCTGCCCAGATGCGCGGCGGGGCGCTGGCCGAGATGCTGCTCTCGATCCGGGCAAGGATCATCGAGGGGTGGAAGCTCTCCGATGCGCTTGGCGAATATCCCAAGAGTTTCTCGCCGCTTTATCGCGGTATCGTCTCGGCGGGTGAGGCGTCCGGCAATCTCGGCCCGGTGCTCCTTCGTCTGGCCGATATGCAGGAGAAGAACCGCTCCATGGCGATGAAAGCGCTCTCCGCGCTGATCTATCCGGCGGTAGTCTTCATCGTCGCAGTGCTGGTCATCGTGGCGCTGATGAATTTCGTCGTGCCGCAGATCGTCGGCCAGTTCGCCCGCGCCGATGAAGACCTGCCGCTGATCACCGATATTGTGATCGGCACGTCGAATTTCATTCGAGACTGGGGCTGGCTGCTTCTCCTCGTTCTTGTCGGCAGTGGTGTTGCCTTCTGGCAAATGCGGCGCCGTCCGGCGTCGCGGATGAAGATGGACCGGATGATCCTGACGCTGCCGCTGATCGGGGGCCTCGCGCGCGAGCTTGATGCAGCGCGGTTTGCGCGGACGCTGGCCACGCTTTTCTCATCCGGGGCGCCGCTGCTCGACAGCCTGCGCTCGGCCAAACGGACCGTGACCAATTCGTGGATTTCGGACCGGCTGGAGACAACCCTGACAGGGGTACGCGAAGGCGCCTCGCTCTCGGCGGCGATCCGCCGGGCGGAGGTCTTCCCGCCGATGATGGCCTCGATGATTGCCGCCGGTGAGCGTTCAGGCCGGCTACCGGACTTGCTGGAGCGCACAGCCGCCCAGATGGAGGGCAGTTTCGAGACGGCAGTGAATGTCACGCTGCGGCTCCTTGAACCGCTGGTGATCGTGATTTTAGGCGGGATAGTGCTCCTCATCGTGCTCGCGATCATGCTACCCATCCTGCAGATCAATACGATGGCGCTCTAGAGATCCGCGCCGGAGGAAGAATGATGCTTCAGATGACCAGAACCGCCCGCAAAAAGGCCCAGCGCGGCCTCACCCTGATCGAGCTGCTTGTCGTAATTGTGATCCTCGGGATCCTCTCGACGATCGTCGCGGTGAATGTCCTGCCTGCCGGTGACCGGGCGCGGGTCCAGTCGGCCCAGACGCAGGTCGACATGCTCGAAAGCGCGGTTCGTCAGTACAAGCTCGATATGACACATTTCCCGAGCCAGGATCAGGGGCTGACGGCTCTCGTCCAGATGCCGCAGAATGAGCGCAATGCCGCTGCCTACCGCCCCGGAGGCTATCTTGAATCGCGCGAGCTGCCGACTGATCCGTGGGGAAATCCATATCAATATGCGATCCCGGGCGAGGGCGGGGCGGAGTTCGACATCTACTCCTACGGGCCGGATGGCCGGCCGGGCGGAAATGACGATATTGGCAGCTGGAACTAAAACCGTCCGTTCACGGGGGTTTACGCTCGTCGAGCTGCTCGTCGTCATGGTCGTGATGGCGCTGGTTTCCGGTATCCTGCTGACCTCGCTGCCGCAGCGAAAGAGCGAGGCGCAACGCGCAGCGCTCACACTTTCAGAGCTGACCCAACGGCTCTCGGATCAGGCGGTGATCGAGGGGCGGGCCTATGGCATGGACGTCACCGAGGGCACGCTTCTCCTCTATCGCTATGCCCAAGGCGGATGGCAGCGGCGGCCCGTGCCCGGTGAGGCACGGCTTGATGATGAAATCTTCCTGACCCTGATGGCTGGCGAGGAGTTCGACCTGCCTGATGAGGAAGAGAGCGGCGAGCTGCTTTTTCGCAACCGTAATGGCGAGGCGCAGAGCCGCACCGAAAAGATCCGCCCGGCGGTCATCTTCAATCCTGCCGGGGACCAGACGCCTTTCAAATTGCGGGTCAGTGACCGCGAAAATGCCTACCTTCTTGAAGTCACGGCCCTCAATAGCAGGGAGGTGCACCATGCATCAGAGTGAGCGCGGGCTGACCCTGATCGAAGTCTTGGTCGCAATCCTGATCCTTGGGACGGCGGTCGCATCCCTCCTTGCCTTGACGGGCCAGCAGACCCGCAATGCCGATGCCCTGCGTGAGAACATGCTGGCGCGTATTGCTGCTGAGAATGTGATGGTCGCAACCATGCTGGCCGAGGACCGCAACCAGCGGGATGATCAGGGAACGGCGGAAATTGCGGGCCGCTCCTATGACTGGCAGGTGATCCGCCGCGAAGGGCCGCTTGAAGGGCTTGATATCCTGACAGTTGAGATCAGCGATCCGGCGCAGGGTGGCCGCGTACTGGCGACAATGGGAACTCTGAACCCGGAGACGGGGCCATGAGGCAGGCGGAACGTGGCTTTACCCTGGTCGAGGTGCTGATCGCGCTCGGCGTCTTTGCGATCCTGAGCGCTGTCTCTGTCGGGATCATCCGCCTTGCGACCAATGCGCAGGAACAGGCCGAGGATGTTGCGGGCAGTATCGCCCGGATTGAACGGGCGCGCTCGATCATCCGCATGGATATGCTGCAGATCGTGGATCGCCGCTATCGCCCTGCGGGCAGTAGCGGACAGGTTGCGGCCTTTACGGGCGGGGCCCCGGCGAGGCAGGCGATCCTGACCAAAGAGGATGAGGAGGAAATCCTGCTCGCTTTTGTGCGCAATGGTTGGTCCAATCCAGATTACCGCCAGCCGCGCGCTTCGCTCCAGCAAGTGACCTATCTTGTGCGCGACGGCACACTGATCCGCCGTATACAGCCCTTTACCGACGCTGTTGAGGACACGCCCTATCGCGACCAGATCCTGTTTGACGGCGTTACGGGCGCGCAGATCGGTTTTTTCGGGCCGAATGGCTGGGTCGATGACTGGGGCGCAGGCAGCCAGTCAACGCCGCCGCCCGCGATCCGGCTCTCCTTCACCGACCCTGAATTCGGGGCGCTAACGCAGGATTTCCTTGTGGGAGGCGGCCGATGAGACATCACCGCCAACAGCGCGGCGCGGCGCTCCTCGTCGTTCTCGTCCTTGTCTTCAGTCTCGCGACGATTGCGGTTGCCATCACTTCCTTTACGGATCGGGCAACCCGTCAGGTGGCTGGCGCACAAACGCGGGACCGCGCCTATTGGGCGATGCTGGGGGCGGAGCGGGCAGCGCTTTCGCTTCTGGAGGCGCAGGCGCTTGAGCGTGAGAATGTCGATCTGCCCACGGAGCGGTGGCTATCGGCACCCTTCACCTTGCCTTTTGAGGGCGCGGTGATCGAGGCGCGGTTCCGAGATGTCTCGGCCTGTTTCAACGTCAATGAGTTTGTCGAGAATGCTGACGGACGCCTGCGGACAAATGAACCTGCGGTGATCCGCTTCGGACAGTTGATCGCGCAGATGGGCGGCGATCCCCGGAGCGGGGAGACGCTGGGCACGGCGGCGGCGGATTTCATGGACAGTGACGGGGATGCAGGGCCCGGCGGGGCGGAGGATTACGCCTATACGCGCGGTGATGCGCCCTACCGGACGGCGGGCACGCAACTGGCTGATCTCTCCGAATTGCGCGCGGTCCGGGGATGGAGCGCGGAGCTGATGGAGGGGCTGGCGCCGATCCTCTGTGCCCGGCAGGGCGGAAAGACAGGGCGGATCAACCTCAACACGCTGTCCGAGGCCGATGCGCCGATCCTCACCAATGCGCTTGATGACCGGATCCCGGTCGGGCAGGTCGAACGGCTGATCAGCGAGCGCCCGCCTGATGGCTATGAAAGCGTGGAGCAGTTCACCAGCCTGCCGGTCTTTGAAAATCTTGATCCGCCACTCGAAGGGGATGTCACCGACCGGCTCTCGACCGAGGCGACGCTGATCGAGCTGCACACGCTGATCCGCCATGATGGCATCGAATTTGAGTTGACCTCTCTTATCGAAAAAGGAACGGGCTCGGGGTATAGGGTCGTATCCCGGCGGTTTGGGCCAGAGAATTGATATGAAACGACTTCTTCTGCTGACAGGCGAGACGCCCACGGACCCAGTCCTGTGGTGGCGGGGCAGTGAAGACGGCCCCTCCGACAGCGGCGTCGCCGAGGAGGGGCTGACGGGGGTTCCCGGCGCGCTGCTGGGGAGCCCGCAGATCGCTGTCATCCTGCCAGGCGAGCTGGCCGCAACCCGCCGCCTGCGCCTGCCCGTCAATCGCGATGCGGCGCTCGAGGCCGCCGCCCGGCTGTCCTTTGAGGACGTGCTTGCGGCGCCTGCGGATGAATTCCACTTTGCCTTCGGGCCAACCGAAGCCGATGGTAAGCGCACGGTCTCTGCCGTGCCGCGCGACTGGATGGCGGGCTGGGTTTCTGCCCTCGATGAAGCGGGGATCGAAGCCGACCTTGTGACCATCGACCATCTTGCAATCTGTGCTGAGGGCGGACGGTATGCCGTCCTGCAGGAAGGCACCCGCGTCATCATGCGCCTGCCCGAAGGCGGCATGTCAATGACAGCGGAGTTTGCGGCAGCCCTTATCCCCTCGCTCGATGGGGTGGAAGACGCACAACATATCAGCGTGGGCCGTGCCGAAGAAAAAGCCCTTGTGCTGACGGATCGGCGGGCGCTGGGCGCCTATTACGCCGCCTCGATTGAACGTGAGATGCCGCCGAGTCTTTTGCGCGGCACCTATCGGCGGAGTCGCGACTGGTCCGGTCTCGTCCGGCAGTGGCGGCATGTCGGCGCGCTGGCCGCGGCCTGCATGGTCGTCTGGCTCGTCGGGATGTTGAGCGATGGTCTCCGTCATGGCGCGGCAGCCAGTAATCTCGAAGATGAGGCGATCGAGCTTTTCACCCAAGCCTATCCGAACACGCCCGTGCGCGATCTTTCGCGTCAGGCGGCATCGCGGGCGCGGGCCGGGGTCACCCCAATGTTTCTTCCTTTAAGCGCTGAGCTGACGGCGGCGATGGAGGACACGGTCTCCGTCGAGCTGACCGCGATCAGCTATACCGCTGGTGAAGGGCTTATCGCCGATCTGCGCTTCCCCGAGGCAGCGTCTCTCGAAGCCTTGCGCCAGCGGCTCGAGGCGCGAGGGGTCGAAACCCGTGAGGGCGGCAATATCAGGCGCGAGGAAGATGGCCGCTATGCCGGGCAGCTCCTGTTAGGAGGCATCCAATGACCGCGTGGTGGAATGATCTGAGTGCGCGTGAGCGCCAGCTCCTGATGATCGGTGGTGCGGTCGTTGCCTTTGCTGTTCTCTTCTTTCTGATTATCCGTCCTCTGACCACTTACCGGCAGAATGCGATGCTTGATTATGACCGGGCGGTCTCGACCTATCGTCAGGTGACGATTGCGGCAGCGGCCCCGCAGGACGGCGCGCTTGATCCCACGGCCTTGCGTTCGGTCATCACGTCGAGCGCGCAAGCCAGCGGCATCGTCATCAACCGGATTTCCTCGCAAGGCGCGGTGCTTGATGTCTCGATTGCGGGCACGTCGCCCGCCCGCCTTTATGGTTGGATTGCCGGGCTTGAGGCGCAGCACAATGTGCATGTCCAGAGTGCCCAGCTTCGTCCGTCCAGTGAGAATGGCGTTACTGCACGGCTGACGCTCATGAGCGGAGGCGCTTGACGCATGTTCCGCTGGGTTGCCCTTTTTGCATTGAGTGCCGTCATTGCGGCGGTGGCACTGTTCCCGCTCAATCTCGCGCTGCATTTGAGCGCGGCGCCGGTTGAGGCGCAGAAAGTCACGGGCACGGTCTGGAAGGGACGGATCGAGGGCTCGAGCACGCAAGGCTACCAGCTTGGTGATATCGATGTCTCGGCAAGGCTGCTGCCGCTCCTGACGGGGCGGCTTCAGGCGGCAGTGAAGATCGACGGGCCGATTGCGCGCGGGGACGCGATCGTGACGGCGCGGCCCGGTGCGCTGCGGTTTGATGAGACCGATGCGCGAGTGAATATCGCGGCGCTCCGGCTGAAGGATGCGTTCGGGGCGCCGATGAGCGGCATGGTCGATCTCAAAACCGATGAGCTTGTCCTGACCGAAGATGGCCGCTGCCTTGGCGGGGAGGTCAGCATGTCGACCGACACGTTCCAGCGCAGCGCGGTTCGCTATGGCGGACAAGGTTTTTCGCTGGCCGGCGAGGGCGCGTGCACGGATGAGGTGCTGATCCTGCCGCTGAGTGGAGAGGGGCCGGAGGGGCAGGCGGAGGTGACGATCCGGGTATCCCGCTCAGGCTATCAGACCGAACTCGTGATCGAGCCCAAAGATCAGCAACTTGCAACGGCTCTATCTGCCTATGGCTTTGAGGAGCGAGGCGGGCGATATTCGCTTATCCAGCGGGGAGATGTCTTCTGATGATCCATTCACGCCTTTTGTTGTTGATGACCTGCGCAGCGGTGCTTGCAGCCTGCGAAACAGCGCCTGAACCCGATGCGGCAGCCGCGATCGAGCGCGCCAAACCCGTGGTTCAGGTCAGTGTGGATACCGAAGCCCCCGATCCGGGCGCGCTCGGGAGCTATTCGATCCCAAGCGGGCGCTGCGGCATGGTTCTCTGGGCGAGAGCCGGAACCGAGACCGTGCCGATCTTCCAGGCGCTTGATGACGGCAACGGCCTGATGGAAATCGATGGCCGCCGGACGGGGCTGTCCCGGCAATCTGTCAGAGGACAGGCGCGGGCAAAAATGCCGCAAATTCAAGAGTTTTCCGCCCACAGCGCAGATGGCTCCCTGATCACTGTCGAGGCAGAGACAGTCTGGGGCACGTCATTCCCCGGCGGCTCATATGTCGAGCGCGGCACGCTGACCCTGACCGGTGCGGATGGCTGGCAGCGAGTCATGCCAGTGGCAGGCATTGCGGGCTGCAAAGCATAAGCTTCTCACTGTTGCTACGACCGTCATTTCCTTTCATGGTGCGCCCAGAGGGCAAAGGGTGAATACATGGCGCCGCACGCGCATCAATGTAGCCATCACGCGCATCATCATGATGCCGGGACGGCGGGAATGGATGATTCCCGCCGGTTGATCTTTGCGCTTCTGATTATTGCCGGATTTGCCGTTGTCGAGATTGTCGGGGCGTTGCTTTCAGGCTCGCTCGCTCTCTTGGCAGATGCGGGTCACATGGTGACCGACGGCACGGCCATCGGGCTTGCGCTGGTCGCGCGACATTTCGCTGGACGCTCACCAACAGCGGCTTTCCCCTTTGGTCAACACCGGGCGCAGGTTCTGGCCGCGTTTGTGAATGGGCTGGCGCTCTTTGCCCTGATCGCCTTCCTCCTGCATGAGAGCTTCCAGCGGTTCAGTAATCCGCAGTCGATCGATGTGCCGATCATGCTGTCCGTTGCGGTGCTCGGCCTGCTCGCCAATTTCGCGGCCTTCGCTGTCCTGCATCGCGGGAATTCGAACGATGTGAACATGCGCGGCGCGATCCTGCATGTGATCGGCGATATTCTGGGCTCGGTCGCCGCCATTGTCTCGGCCATTGTAATCTTGACGACCGGCTGGCTCGCCGCCGATCCGCTGGTGACACTGCTTGTCTGTGCGCTGATTGCCCGCTCGGCCTGGCGGCTGGTTCGGGAAACTTCGGTCGTCCTTCTAGAAGGCGCGCCTGAAGGGCTCGATCGCGAAGATATCCGTCGCCACATCGAGGCGATCCGTCATGTCGTGAATGTGCATGACATCAAGGTCTGGATGCTGACCCCGGAGCATCGTCAGGTGACCATGCATGTGCAGGTCGATGATCCGCTTTTCGCCGATGAGACGCTGCGCGCTGTCAAAACGACGCTGAAAGCGGAATTCTCAATCGAGCAATCAACGATCCAGATGGAGACCTGCACGGTCATGACGCGTCCGTCCGAACAGGACACGCTGCGCTTTGACTGCCCGGATATGCCAACCAAGCGGGCCACCCAGACCCATGAGTCCGAGCGGCCGGAAGTCAGCAGGCTGCATTAAGCCTTTTAGGCGCGGGCGCAGAGCATCCGTTCACAAGCCGCCGGCATCACTTCCTCCGGCGAGGACACGACGATCAGGTCTTCCTTGAGTTCCTTTGCCGCAAAGCCCTCATCAACGACGTGATGGAGCAGCTTCACCAACGGATCCCAATAGCCTTTGACGTTGCAGAGGATCAGCGGCTTGCGGTGCAGATCAAGCCGCACCCATGACAGAAGCTCGATAATCTCTTCGAGCGTGCCAATGCCGCCCGGAAGGACGCAGAACGCATCGCTCTCCTCGAACATACGCATTTTGCGCTCATGCATTGAGTCAACTTCGATGTGATCGACGCCTTCTAGGACGCCCTCAACCGAGACGAGGAATTTCGGAATGACGCCGAAAACATCGCCGCCAAGGTCACGCACGGTACCGGCGGTGATGCCCATCAGGCCGAGCTTGCCGCCCCCGTAAACGAGGCGGGTACCTGTCTCAGCGAGGGACTCGCCAAGCTTTTTTGCGGTTTCGGCGTAGATGCTGTCATCGCCCGCCCGTGAACCGCAGTAAACGCAAAGGGATTTAATCGGGCTTTTGGTCAAAGGGTTTCTCCTCCTGGCACCGTACACACTGACGTGCGCCGGCGTTCTATGGTAGTTCTTACCTGAAGCAATTTCGGAGCCATCATGCGCGACACGGTTATCGCCTTTATTGTTATTGTCATCATGGTGATCGCGGCGCTCGTCTACTGGCAGAGCAAGAAAGAGCCGGATGTGCCGGACGAAGGCCCGGTTGTGACAGATGGGAGCGGCACGCCCGAAAGTGAAGAGGCCGCCCCCGAAGCTGTCGCCCTGCCGCGCTTTGACATCATCCGCGTCACCCGTGAGGGCTATGCGACCATTGCCGGCGAGGCTGAACCCGGCGCGAGTGTCGAGCTGCTTGCCAATGGCGAGGTCATCGAGACGGTGACGGCGGAACGTGACGGCAATTTCGTGATCATCGTCGAGGATGCGCTGGCGCAGGGCGCGGTCGAATTCAAACTTCGCATGACGACGCCGGACGGTATGGTTGTGACGGGGGCTGAGACGATCATCGTCTATGTGCCCGAACGCGATGGCGACCTGCCAGTGGTCCTGCGCACGACGCCGGGCGGGGCGACGGAGATCCTCCAGCGCGCGACCGATCCTGATCCGGCGCTCGGTCCGTTGACGATTGATACGATCGATTATGATGCGGCGGGTAATGCGATCTTCTCAGGCCGGGCAGAGCCTGACTCGGTCGTGCAGATCTTTGCCAACAACAATCCGGTCGGCGAGACGACAAGCGATGGCGCCGGGCGCTGGACCCTGTCAACGACGATCCCGCCGGGGCGCTACACGCTGCTGATTGTTCAGCTTGGGGAGGATGGCGCGCCGAAATACGCGATCGAAGTTCCCTTCGAGCAGGCGCGGCCGGAGAATATCGTCCTGAAGGATGGGGCTGTGATCGTACAGCCGGGCAACTCGCTCTGGGTGATTGCCCGCAAGGTCTATGGCGAGGGTGAGCAGTACACGATCATTTACGGTGCCAATGCCGACCAGATCCGCGACCCTGACCTCATCTATCCGGGGCAGGTCTTCCAGCTTCCTGAAGATGAAGACGAGGAAGAAGAGGACTCAAGCGAGGAAGCGCAAATGGGTGAGCGCGGCTAAGGGCCATGCAACAATTTACCTGCGATTTCGCAATCGGCACCAAGGGGCCGGGGCTCTTTGTTTTCACCCGTGATGTGGCGTCATGGGTGGCGGATTGTGGGGTGGAAGAGGGGCTGCTGACACTTTTCATCCGACATACGTCGGCCTCGCTAACGGTACAGGAAAATGCCGATCCCGATGTGTTGGCGGACCTGAAGGACTTCTTCGCCGATCTCGCACCACGCACGCGAGCCTATCGTCATGATGCGGAAGGCCCCGATGACATGCCGGCGCATATTCGCTCGGCGCTGACCCAGACGAATCTTTCGATCCCCGTGCGCGACGGGCGCATGGCGCTGGGGACGTGGCAGGGGCTTTATGTCTTTGAGCACCGGGACCATCCGCACAGGCGGACCGTCACGGCGCATCTGATGGGGAAATAATCCCCCTCTCCCCTTTGGGGAGAGGGGTGAGTAGCATTTACAGAATTGACTGGCCCGTCGATGCCCAGTCTTTCTCGAAGGCGGCAAGGCCTTTATCCGTCAGCGGATGACCAAGGAGGGCGTTGAAGACTTTCGGCGGGATGGTGGCAACATCGGCGCCCATGAGGGCTGCGTCTTTCACGTGGCTCACGCCGCGGATCGAGGCGGCGAGGACTTCTGTCTCATAGTCATGCATGTCGTAGAGCGCGCGGATCTCCGCGATCAGCTCCATGCCGTCCTGACCCAGATCATCGAGACGGCCGATGAAAGGCGAGATATAGGTCGCGCCCGCTTTTGCCGCGAGCCAGGCCTGGTTCGCTGTAAAGCAAAGCGTCACATTAGTCCGAATGCCTTCCTCGGTGAGATCCTGGCAGGTCTTCAGCCCGTCCCAGGTGAGAGGCAGTTTGACCACCACATTGCGCGCGATGTCGGCGAGGACTTTGCCTTCCTTCACCATGGTTTCGTAATCGGTCGAGGCGACTTCGGCGGAGACCGGTCCGTCGGTCATGTCACAGATCGCGGCGATGACTTCCTTGAAGTCGCGGCCAGACTTGGCGATCAGCGAGGGGTTGGTCGTCACGCCATCCACGAGCCCGGTGGCAAAGGCCGCCTTGAGTTCGTCGGTTTCGGCAGTGTCGATGAAGATTTTCATGTTTATATTCCCTGTTAGCGCTATCACCCTACCGCATTTCGGCTGTCCGCTCAAAGGCATGGCATTGCCATTTCGCGGCGGGACACGGCATGGTCGGCCTTTAGAAGAGGGAATGGGCCATGAGAAGAGCGCTCGGCATTGCCGCTGCCATGTTACTGGTATCCTGTAGCGGGGAGGCGCCCGAAGAGGCGGCGCCGGTCGAGGAGAGGGCCGCCATGGCGCCAGCCGCCGATGAAGCAGAGGTAGTCCTGAACCTGCCTGCACCGCGCGAAGGGGTGACCGAGGACCGCATGGCGCTGCTCGCGCTCACGTGTGTGCACAAGCAGTATCCCAACAAGATCTCCCATGTCCTGAGCTCGGACGCTGATGCGAAAACACCCAAAGAGCTGTTCCCGGCCTTTTATGGCTGTTTTGACTGGCATTCCTCCGTGCACGGGCACTGGCTGTTGACCCGCATTTTGAAAACCGACCCTGAAGGCCCGATGACGGATGTCATTATCGCGAGCCTCTCGGAGAGTTTCACGCCTGAAAATATCGCGGGCGAGGTGGCCTATGTCTCGGCTGACGGCCGCGCGTCGTTTGAACGGCCTTACGGGCTTGCCTGGTTCCTGCAGCTTGTCGCAGAGCTTGAGGAATCGGATGATCCCCAATTACGAGCGTGGCGCGAGACGCTGCGCCCGCTCGAAGAGGCGATCGTCGTCAAGGTCAAGGCATGGCTGCCCAATCTGGTCTATCCAATTCGTCTGGGTACGCATAATCAGAGCGCTTTCGGCTTTGCGCTGATGCTCGACTATGCACGGACCGTGGGGGATGAGGAGCTCGAGGCGCTGCTGGTGCAGAAATCCCGCGCGTTCCATCTGGGCGATATCAATTGCCCGCTCGCCTATGAGCCGTCGGGCGAGGATTTCCTCTCGCCCTGTTTTCAGGAAGCGGACCTGATGCGCCGCGTCCTGCCGCAGGATGAGTTCGCCGAATGGCTGTCTTCCTTCCTGCCGCAGATCCCGGTCGATGGATCGGGCGACTGGCTGGAACCGGGGATTGTTACCGATGCAAGCGACGGCAAGCTGGTCCACCTTGACGGGGTGAACCTGTCACGCGCTTGGGCGATGACCGGGATCGCAAGAGCTCTGCCTGAGGATGATCCGCGCAAAGACGCCCTTTATGCGAGTGCCGAGCTGCACCGGGAAACCGGGATCGCGTCGATCTCGTCGGAGAATTATGAGGGCTCGCACTGGCTGGGCAGTTTCGCCACGTATCTGACGACAGCGCGCGGCATCACCGGGGCGGGAGCGCCCAAGTGAAGCTGCGGATTGGACCGGGCGCCCTCGTCGCTGCGGCCTTTATCGGGCCCGGCACGGTCACGACCTGCACGCTGGCAGGCGCCAATTTCGGCTTTGCGCTGGTCTGGGCGCTGGTCTTTGCGACCCTCGCCACGATCCTCTTGCAGGACATGGCCGCGCGGCTCGGCGCGGGCGCAAAGCGGGGGCTTGGCGAAGCGTTGATGGAGACGCTGCCCGCGGGACCCGTGCGGATTGGCGCGGCGGTGCTGGTCTTCCTTGCGATTGCCGTGGGTAATGCCGCCTATGAGGCGGGCAATCTTGCGGGCGGCGCACTTGGGCTTGGCGCCATCCTCGGGGAGGGCGCGCATTCCCAGAAATGGGCCGTGGCCGGATTATCCCTCCTTGCAGGCGCGCTGCTCCTTCTCGGCAAATACAAGACGCTGGAGAAAGTCCTGATCGGGCTCGTCATCCTGATGAGCCTTGCCTTTGCCGCGACCGCCGTGATGGTGCGCCCCGATCTTGGGGCTTTTGCGGGCGGGCTTGTTCCCCGCGTGCCGGAGGGCGGGTTGCTGACCGCGATTGCCCTGATCGGCACGACCATCGTGCCTTATAATCTCTTCCTTCACGCCGCGGCCGCCAAGCGCCGCTGGCCTGATGGCGATGCGAGTGCGGCGCGCAGCGACACCGTTCTGTCGGTCGGGCTTGGCGGGATCGTCTCTATCCTGATCGTCTCGGTGGCGGCAGGCGCGGCGTTCTCTGCCGGGCTCGAAATTGCCAATGCCGCCGACATGGCACGGTCGCTTGAGCCCCTGGCTGGAACATGGGCGCGGTATCTACTGGGCGCAGGCTTGCTGGCCGCGGGGCTGACCTCTGCAATCACGGCACCGCTTGCGGCAGGCTATGCCCTGTCGGAGATGGTGCCCAATGTCTCGGATGCGGGCCGGGCACGGCTTCTCAAGGCAACGGCGCTGGTCATCCTCGGCATCGGTATGACGGTCGGCCTTCTTGGCATTCGCCCTGTGACGCTGATCCTTGTCGCGCAGGCGGCAAACGGGCTGCTCCTGCCGATCATCGCGGGGTTCCTCCTCTATGTGATGAACCGGAAGGGTCTCTTGGGAGGCCATGCCAATGGGATGCTCGCCAATCTGGGCGGATTGCTCGTCGTGCTGATTACCTTAGGCTTGGGTCTGCGCGGTGTCTTAAGGGCGCTGGGGCTGTGGCCGTAAAAAAGAAGAATACCTCTCCATTGAATAAGGGAGAGGTCGGCGCGGGCGCAGCCAGCGGCGGGTGAGGGTTTTCTTTCGACTGTGTGCGTCCCCTCTCCCCTTTTCCGGGGAGAGGGGACGCAAGGGGGATAGTCAGCTTCTCGGCGCTGCCGCTCTTTTCAGCCGGTCATTAATCGCCGCCCCCAGCCCCTCATCAGGGATTGGCGTGACCGCGATCGGCTTGTCCATTCCGTCCATCTGCCGCAGATAGGCAAAGAGATTGGCGGCGGCTTCGCGCAAATTGCCAGATGGGGAGAGGTCTAGCGCTGCGCCCTTGGTGCCGCCAAAGCCCAGCAAGATCTCACCCTCGCGGATGTCCTCCGCTTCAAGACGAACTTTTGCTTGCGGTGCGTAGTGGCTCGTCATCATGCCAGGCGCGGAGATGCCGTCACCGGGGGTGGCGAGCTTCATTCCAAGGACTGCTTCGATGACCTCGCTAGAGATCGCGCCGGGACGCAGCAAAGTAGGGCGATCGCCCGCAAGGCCGACAATCGTGCTTTCAAGTCCAATCTCACAAGGTCCTCCATCGAGGACCGGGACGGTCTCGCCGAATTCACTCGCGACATGGCCCGCTGTCGTCGGGCTGATCCGGCCTGAGCGATTGGCGCTGGGTGCCACGAACGGGCCGTCAAAGGCGCGTAAGACTGCGCGTGCGACCTCATGGGCGGGACAGCGGATCGCCACCGTATCGAGCCCGGCGGTGACGAGCGGTGCCACCGGCGCACCGGTTCGCAAGGGCATCACGAGGGTCAGCGCCCCAGGCCAGAAGGCCTCAATCAGCCGGACTGCCGTGGAACTGAACTCCCCGATCAGGGCGGCGGCGGCACGGTCCGGCACATGGACGATCAACGGGTTGAAGCGCGGGCGGCCCTTTGTTTCATAGATCTGCGCGACTGCCTCGCCATTGGCGGCGTCGGCGGCGAGCCCGTAGACCGTCTCGGTCGGCAGAGCGATAAGACCTCCCGCGCGCAACACATCAGCGGCGCGGGTCACATTGTCGGGCGAAGCGGTCCAGATGTATGACATTCGCGCTCGATAGCGCGACTTGTCACGATGCGCACGCCCCTTGCGGCGAGCGCCCGGCCTAATGTAGACAGTGTCAAAATACTGCCAGAATTTGAGGAGCCGCCCGGATGCCCTATCAGACCCCCGTCAAAGACATGCAATTCCTGCTCAATCACGCGGCGAATTTCGACGCGGTGCGTGAGACGGGCGCGTTCGAGGATCTCTCGTCCGATCTTGTCGAGGCGGTGCTGACCGAGGCCGGCAAGCTTGCCGATAATGTCTTTGCCCCGCTCAACTGGGACAGTGACCAGAACGGCGCGCGGCTGGAGAACGGGCAGGTCTATACGACCCCCGGCTTTAAGGAAGCCTATCAACAATATGTCGAGGGCGGATGGAATGCGCTCGGCTTTTCGTCCGAATTTGGCGGGCAGGATATGCCCCAGACCCTCGCTCTGATGGTGTTCGAGGCGCTTTGCGCGGGCTGTCTCAGCTTGGCCATGGGCTTCTCGCTGACGACCGGGGCGGCAAAAGCGCTGTTTGCGAGCGGTACGGATGAACAAAAGAAACTCTTCCTGCCCAAGCTGGTTTCTGGCGAATGGGCTGGGACGATGAACCTCTCCGAGCCGCAGGCGGGATCGGACCTTGCCAATATCAAATGCAAGGCGGAGCCGGTCGGCGACGGGCGCTACAAGATCAAGGGCACCAAGATCTGGATTTCCTACGGCGATCACGATCTGACCGAGAATATCTGCCACCTCGTGCTGGCGCGCCTGCCCGATGCGCCGGAGGGGACGCGCGGCATCTCCATGTTTCTTGTGCCGAAATATCGCGTCGATGAGGACGGGAATGTTGGTGAACGGAACGATGTCACCATCGTCAGTATCGAGGAAAAGCTCGGCCAGCACGGCTCTCCGACCTGTGTGATGAGCTATGGTGAGCAAGACGAATGTTTCGGCACTCTTGTCGGCAAGGAGCATGAGGGCCTGAAGAACATGTTCGTCATGATGAATGCCGCCCGGATCGATGTCGGCACGCAGGGCTATGCGGTGGGCGAACGCAGCTTCCAGAAGGCTGCCGAATACGCCCATGACCGCCCACAGGGCCGCGAATATGGCGTGAAGTCTGGGCCTGCCATCCCGATCGTTCAGCACCCGGATGTCCGCCGCAATCTGATGACGATGAAGGCGCTGACCGATGCGGGCCGGGCCATCGGCTATGCCAGTATTGTGGCCTATGATGTTGCACATCATTCGCCGGATGAAGAAACCCGCCGCGCCGCAAAAGAGCGCGAAGAGCTTCTCACGCCGCTGTCCAAAGCCTTCCCGACCGAACGGGTCATGGAGGTCACCAATCTGGGCATCCAGATCCATGGCGGCATGGGCTTTGTCGAAGAAACAGGCGCTGCGCAATTCTTCCGTGATAGCCGTATTTCGGCGATCTATGAGGGGACGACCGGCATTCAGGCCATCGACCTTGTTGGCCGCAAACTGGGCATGGGCGCGGGCAAGCTCGCCTATGATTTCATTGAGGAAGCCGAAGCGCTGGCGGCTGCCCTGTCTGGCAGCGGGCATGACGGGCTCGGCTCCATCGGCGAGAATCTGCAGACAGCGCTCTCGGGGCTGAAAGAAACGACCCGTTACATGGTCGCGGCCATGGCAGAGGATCCCGAGACCGGGCTGACCGGCGCGACACCCTATCTGGACCAGTTCGGCTATGTCGCTGGCGGCTATTATCTGGCGCGGTCTGCCTTCGCGGCAGCGGGACTAGCCGCAAGCGGCGAGGATGAGCCCTATCATCAGGGCCGGATCGATGTCGCACGCTTCTATGCGGAGAACCTGCTGCCCCGCGCGACCGGCCTCATCCCATCGGTGATCGCGGGCAAAAGTACGCTGCCCTCCGCCGACAGCCAGCTCTTCTCGGCCTAAAGTGTCAGCCAATTGAGTAAGTTCTGAGTGTGGCTAGCCACGGCCTGTAGGGCTGGAATTGTAAAAAACGACTGATTTGCCCACGCGTACAGGCGCATGAGAGGCAACGCCGCCATCTTGTTCCTTGACCTCAACGGCTTTCATCTGGAAGCCTCCCAGACAGAAGTTGTTGAAACCGTTTTTCAGCTGGCGGCGAGTGAGCTGGATGAAGCGGGCTTCGCCAGATGGCTCGAAGCGATGTGTATGCCCGTTGGCGGGTAAGTAAGAGGGGCAATCGGGGGCATGGTGTTGAATGCCGAGTGGATTTACTGGGGTAGCTTCCTGCTGTTGCCGGTGCTGGCTGTCCTGTTGTCAGCGGCGATGGGCGGGCATTGGCTCAAGCGCGTTCTGGCGCTCATTTTCACCGTACCGGTCGCGCTTCTTGTCTATGCGCGCTTCGTTGAGCCCCAGCGGCTGATCCGGGTCGCGACCGATGTCGAGATCTGTGGGCAGGGCCTGCCGGGCACGATCAAGGCAGCCGTTCTCTCCGATGTGCATCAGGGCATCTTCCGCAATGCCGTCTCGGTGCCGCGTCTTGTGAAGACCATCAATCGCAGCAATCCGGATATCGTCCTGATCGCGGGCGACTTCACCTATGATCTGCCGCCCGAGAAATTCGAAAAAACCTTCGCCGCGTTCAAGCATCTGAAGGCGCCGGTTTATGGCGTGCTCGGCAACCATGATAATATTCACGGTCCGGAATATCGTGAGAAGCTGATCGACGCGCTTGAGAAGTCTGGCGTCATCATGCTGGCGCCGGGTGAAGATGTGTTCCGCAAGAATGGCAAATTCATCCGTATTGTCGGTATACGGGATATGGACTCATTCCTCGGCAAGACAGAAACGTTGGGGGATTATCCTGCCCCCGGCGGCATGCCGAGCATCGTTCTGTCGCACAGCCCCGAAGTCATCGGGCGCTCTGAGACCGGCCATTACGATCTGATGGTCACCGGGCATACGCATGGCGGTCAGGTCTGGATCCCGAAGTTAACCTGCGAGCTGACGACCGCTTGCCGGACATGGCGCTATGGCCTTGCCGAGACGCCGACCGGCAAGCTGTTCGTCACATCAGGCACCGGCATGACGGCTCTGCCGATCCGCTTTAACATGCAGCCGCGGATAGATATCCTGCGGGTACAGATCAACCGGTGTGAGGCGCAGCCCTTTAGTGATGTCATGCGGGTATTCCCGCATGACCAGGGCTCGCAGAATTAAGCGCGGGGCTTACGCCGTCAGCGCAGAGAAGGCCGGTTGCGCTTCGATGAAACGGCGATGCACTTCCATATAGGTCTCCCGGTAAATCCGGTCGATCTCCGCGCCATCCATAAAGCCATCCGAAAAACCGGGCGAAACCGGATCAATGACGGAGCGCGCAGCCTCTTCCATATGGGCAAGCAGGCGGCGGGGATCCTCAAGGCCGACCGAGATACGGATCGTGGTCGGCGAGATTCCGGCTTCGGCTTGCGCTTCGTGCGACATCTCCGAATGGCTGGTCAGGCCGGGGCAAAGCGCCAGCGTGTTGGTCTGGCCGAGTGAGACCTGAAGGCCAATGGCGGGCTCAAGGCTGTCAAAGAACCGTTTGAAGATGTCCGGCTCCAGCGCGGGCTGATCGCCTTTCTTCTCGAAATCGATGGTGAAGAGGCCGGCGGGAAGTTCAAGATATAAATGCTCTTTGAGCTGAGTATGGTTTGGGTGATCCTCCAGCGCCGGGCTGTTCACATTGATGCGCGGATGGGCGTGGAGCGCTTTTGTCAGGGTGATCGTGTTGATCGCCTTGGCGATGACCCGCATCTCATAGGTCTTGAGGCCCGAGAGCACTTCATAAGCTTTGTCGGCATCGAGGAAGGCGCCTTTGATGTAATAAACGTTCCAGAACATGGTGTGATCCCATGTCAGTTCTTCCTCCTCACCCTTCCAGTTGGTGAGGGTCATGCTCTCGCCCTTGGGCATGAACATCCGCTCGCCGCGGCCAATGACAACACCGGCCGTCGTCGCGCCGCCGCCGGTCATTTCCTTTGTGTAGGAATGGATGATGTAGTCCGGGCGTTCGATCTTTGAGGGATTACGCAACAGCGGCGAAAGGAAAGGCGTGCCGACCGTCGCATCGCAGGCAACCGTCCAGCCATGCTCATGCGCCAGGCGCGACATGGCAGGGACGTCGAGCACATTGCCATGCGGGTTACACGGACTTTCGATATAGACATAGATCTTGCGGCCCCGCGCCAGCCGGTCGGCATGTTTGGCTTCTGCCGCTTCTAACGCTTTCTTGAAGGCGGCCTCATCAAAGCCGTCGAACCACTCAACCGCGACATTGAGGTTTGATTCCTTGCCGAACCAGTCATGCAGAAGCTGATAGGTGCCGCCATAGACATTGCGCGAGGCGAGGATGACATCCTCATAGCCGACAAGATGCGAGAGCAGGCCGTCAATCGCCGCCATGCCGGAATTATAGTTCCAGGCGAGATATTCGGCGCTTTCGGGGCCACATTCGAGGTCGACCACGTGATTGGCGAGCGCGATAGAGGTCGGGTTCATCAGGCGGGAGTAAATTTCGTGCAGGAATTCCCGTCCGGTAAAGGCATCTTCCACCCATTCCGTACACGCATAGATATAGGTGGCGGTCCGGGTGATGACGGGCGAAGCAGCAAAGAGCGCTGTCACATTGTCAAAAATCGGATAGGGGCCTTTCGCGGCAAAACCCGCATCATGGGTGACTAGCGACTGATAGGTCGCGCGCATCGGGTTCTGCAGCGTGTCGAGAATCTTCGCGAGCTGGAAGCACAGGAATCGCTTGGCATTGAAATAGGCGATGCGGTCAGAGCGGTCGAGATCGCCGATTGTATCCATGGTCCGCGCCCAAAGCGTGTGGGCATCGAGATTGAGAGAGTAGAGCTTGGCAGTGAAATCCTTCAGGGCCTCGCCATAGGCGGTACTCTCGTCGATCCCAAAATGGGCAAGCTGTTCACTCGCCAGCGCTTCGGGCGTGTCGGCGGACGTTGTGTTGCGCAGCGGGCTCAATTGCCTGATAGGGGTGTTTCCGGTCATGGCATCTTCCTCTGTCCATGCGGTTTTTCTAGGCGGGCCGGGCGCGGCATGGTCGTCTGTCCCGACCGTCATTTTCAGATGGGTTGCAAATAGCGGTAAGCCACCAGCATGAGTTCCACAACATCGAAAATCGGGTCCGCGCGGCCCTTCGGCCGCTTCGAATGGAGTGTGGCCCGGCGGTATCTCGGGGCGACCCGCAAGGGTGCCGGGGTCAGCCTTATTTCCATCATCGCCTTTGCCGGGATCATGCTGTCCGTCGCGACGCTGATCGTGGTGATGAGCGTGTTTCAGGGCTTCCGGGTGATGCTGCTCAGCCAGCTCCTCAGCGTGTCGGGGCATGTCTATGTCACCGAAGGCGGCTTGCCGATGACGGAATATGAGGGACGGGTCGAGGCGCTTTCCGCCGAACCCTATGTCGAGCGCGTGACGCCGATCCTCAATGTCGATTCCTATTTCGTGACTGACTGGGGGCAAGCCCCGGCGCGAATCGTCGGGATCGAGCGCGATGACCTTTTTGCGATTGAGGAAGTCTCCTCGCCGCAGAACCTGCTTGATGGATCGCTTGAGGCCTTCGGGCAGGGCCGGAAGGGCGGGGACCAGATCGCCATGGGGTACCGCATCGCCAACCAGCTTGGCGTGCGCGCAGGAGATCCGGTGACCGTGATCACGGCGGGCGGGCAAGAGACGGCATTCGGCCGTCCGCCCACGACGCAAAAGAATTATCAGGTCGCGGCCCGCTTCAGCGTCGGCAACACCTATTACGACAAGCTCTTCGTCTTCATGCCGCTGGAGCAGGCGCAGCTCTTTGCGCGCAAGCCCGACGAGATTACGGAAATCGAGTTGCGCGTCACTGATCCGCTTGAGATTGACCAGTATATTGAGCGTATCCGCGCGGCGGCTGGGCCGGGGGCGATTATCGATGACTGGCGCCAGCGGAACTCGGACATCTTCAACGCGGTCCAGACCGAGCGCGGCATCATGCGCATCCTGATGCTGATGATTGTGCTGGTTGCGACTATGCTGATCATTTCCGGTCTCGTCATGCTGGTGAAGGACAAGCGTTCGGACATTGCTGTCATGCGGACGATGGGAGCCTCTGAAGGCATGGTCATGCGCATGTTCATGCTGACGGGCGCGACCATCGGCGTGACGGGGGCGGCTGCCGGTGTCGGTCTCGGCGCACTGATCATCGCCAATCTTGAGCATATCGAGCGGGTGCTCTCGGCACTCTTTGGCTTCCGGCTCTTCAACCCCAATCTTTATTATCTCGACTCGATTCCGGCCGTGTTCGAGTGGCGCGAAGTCGGCATCGTCGTTATCTTCACGCTTGCCATGTCGTTCATTTTCTCCGCCTACCCCGCATGGCGGGCGAGTCGGGTCGATCCGGTGGAGGCGCTGCGTTATGAGTGATCAGCCGGTCCTGAAACTTGAAAATATCGTGCGGTCCTTTGATGACCTCGTCATTCTCGACGGGGCCAACCTTGAGGTACAGCGAGGTGAGATGATCGCGCTGCTCGGGCCGTCAGGTTCGGGCAAGTCCTCGCTCCTCCATGTTGCAGGGCTGCTGGAGCCGCCGACAGGAGGCCGCGTTTATATCGATGGCGAGGATGTCAGCGATGTGAATGACAAGACGCGGACGGCGCTGCGGCGCGACCGTATCGGCTTTGTCTATCAGTTCCATCACCTGCTGCCTGAGTTCAATGCCGAGGCGAATGTCAGCTTCCCCCAGCGGATTGCCGGTGTGCCGCCGGGTAAGGCAGCGGAACGCTCACGTGAGCTGCTGACCGGGCTCGGTCTAGCCGAACGCATGGATCATCAGCCTGCGCAGCTATCGGGCGGGGAGAAACAGCGGGTCGCCATTGCGCGGGCGCTGGCCAACCGGCCGAGCCTGTTGCTTGCCGATGAGCCGACCGGCAATCTTGATGTCGAGACCTCCCGCAAGGTCTTTGACGCCCTGATGAGCATTGTCCGTGGCGAGGGGCTGGCGGCGATCATAGCGACCCATGATCAGGGGCTTGCCTCACATATGGACCGTGTCGTGACGATCAAGGACCGCAAGCTGGTGCCCGGCCTGCTTGAGGTGAGCACGGTTTAGCGCCGCTCGACCTTCAGCGGCATGCCGCCTTTGGGGCGCATGGTGATCGCAAGGTAAGGCTCTGGCACAAAGCCTTGCGGGACGGAGAAGCGGACCTGCCGCATCGTTTCGGCCATCATCGCAATCCCTTCCATCAGGGCAAAACGCATCCCGATACAGACGCGCGGGCCTCCGCCAAAGGGCAGGTATTGATAGCGGTGACGCTCCTTGTCCGTCCCTTCCGCGAAGCGGTCGGGCATGAAGCTGTCGGGTGCTTCCCACAGCAGCTCATGCCGGTGCATCGGATAGACGCCGATGGAGATATGGTCCTTTGCCTTCACATGCATCGAGCCGAGTTTGGCATCGCGCGTGACGCTGCGCGGGATGATCGGCACGGGCGGGAAGAGGCGCATTGATTCCTTGAGCACCGCCTCATGCAGGTGGAGCTGCGCGATATGCTCGGCGGTGACCGGCTCATCGCCCGCAACCGCCGCGACCTCGGCGGCCAGCTCATCCTGCAGGCTCGCTGAATGGCCGATCAGGTAGAACGTCCAGGAGAGGGCGACGGCAGTCGTCTCATGCCCGGCGCCAACAAAGGTGAGGGCATTATCGACGAGTTCTGAAGGCGAGAGCCGGTTGCCGGTCTCGGGGTCTTCGGCGGAGATAAGGAGCCCCATGAGGTCGGTCTCATCGGTTTCGTCCGCCTCGAGTCGGGTTTTGACGATTTCCTCGGCAAATCCGCGCAAGCGGCCGATCGCGGCCTGACCCTTGGCATAGCCCGGAATGAAAAAGCGGCGCGGCAGGATCTTGCCGAGGAACGGGAACAGCTCGTGAACCGACAGCCGCCCGATGGTCGACATGAAGAGCGTGATGTCATCGGCAAAGCGGTCCTGCTGATAGCCAATGCGGCTGCCGCCATGCAGCAGTGTGCGCGCGATCACGTCAAAAGTGGCGAGGGTCGTCTCTGGCGCGACATCAATCGTGCTGCCAGCGGATCGGGCGAGGCGGGCCGCCATCTCCCGGCCCGCGGTGGTGAAGGTCGGCACGAGGCTGTTGAGCGCCTGCGCCCGGAAAGCGGGGCTCGCAGCGCGCCTTTGGGGGCGCCAGTCGTCCTTTTCTGCAGTCAGAAGGCCATTCCCGAGGGCGGGGCGTAAGAAGCGCTCGGCATATTCCGAGCGGCCGAAGGTCTCCTGATCCTGCAGGATTTCCTGGGCGAGATCCGGGTCCATGATCTGTGCGAACAGCTTGGTGCCGGCTCTGGCTGTTACAACCGGCTGACGAAAATAGGTCGGCGAGTACATCGCCATCGGGTTCTGAAGGATGCCGAACATGCGCCGGATCGGGCGGGTATTGTCGGGTAAGCCGGCGGGAATGGCGGGGGTCAGGGCCTCCATGGCGTCCTCCAGAATGTTGATTCCACATATAGGGATGGTTGTGGTTAAGTTCAGAGGCTAACCTGATCTGGCTTGCACCTTTCAGTTCTGAAGGGTTACCATATAACTAGTCTCGGGCGGGGGCCCAAAAGGGGGGGCATGGCATGCGGTTACGGGGGATCACCCTCAGCATGATGGCAGCGATAGCGGCTTTGCCCGCTATGGGCGCTGTCTCATCCGCCGCGGCTCAGAACCCGCCGTCCTTTGTTGAATGCCGGAACGAACTCGATACCTTCCAGGATGGTAGAGACACCGCATTGAGCGGGGTGCCTTGGGCGCAGGCCCAGAATATGGGCACGCCGCTGCGGCGCAAATGCTCTTTGCTCGGATGGTATGAGGGGATGAATGATTTCTGCTCTGAGCGCCTACAGCTGGTTGCCGGACGGAACCGTCAGCACGGGCTGGAGCTTTGTCTTTACAAAAACACGCGCGCCGCGATGAAAGGCCGCGCTGTCGGCATGGATGCGCTGATAGAAATGATGGGTGCGGTCGATATGGCCTCTCCCGCTGCGCCGCTGGGGCTCGCAGCCGCCAAAAAGAAATATTCTGCGAAGACGGAAGATAGCGGTTCGCTGGCCTATAAGATCGAGCAGGAGATCAAAGCGCTCGGAATGGATCCGGCCTGTCCGGCGACGGAGGATGACGCGAACTTCCCGCCGCTGATCGGCTCGTCTGACGAACGCCGCTATGGCGTTCTTTGCCACATGAAAGATATTCGCGCCGCTGCGGAGGCGTCGCTCGGGCAAATGCCTTACGCCAAACTTCATGCAACGCATAAGATCGGGTTCAATTATTCGGAAGCCGAGAACAATCTTCAGATTGAGAAGGCGAACGTCGCGTCGATCCGTGACCTGATCGACCGCAATGAGGCGCAGACATCTGCCCTTTACCGGCAGCGTAACGATACGACGAATGCACGCCGTTATCAGGAACTCACCCGGCAGATCGAAGAGCTTGAAAGCCGGGTCGGCGGCTTACGTCTCTCGCTTGAAAACGCGGTCGACCGCGAGAATGAGGCGAACCGGAGATACAAGGCCACTCAACAGGCCTATGAGCAGAAACGCGTCGCACTCGAGCGGAGCTGACGCGCAGTGGAAATCCCAGATATGAAAAAGCCCCGCCGATGCGGGGCTTTTTGTTGTCTCAAGGAAGCTTAGCGGCCGTCCGGGTCGGTCGCATCTTCCAGATCATCCGCCATATCTTCGGCAGCATCTTCCATCTCGTCGCCGATTTCATCGACGGCATCTTCGAGATCATCCGGTTCGTCATTGCCGCAAGCAGCGAGAGGAAGGGCGAAAAGAGCGGCGAGGGCCGCAAGAGTGATTTTTTTGGACATCGTCGGTTCCTTTCAAGGTTCGCTCATGGTGAACGAGCCAGCTCCGAGATGGTTCCATCTTTCAACCGATCAGTTGAGCCCAGCCTCCGAAACTGCGGTTTCATAGGCTTCGGAGCGTTCGAGCCACAACTCTTCAAGCTCACTTTGGCGCTCAATTGCGCGGGCGCGCATCTGACCCAGCTTTGCCGCTCGTTCTGCATCGGTCGTGAACAGCGTCGGGTCGGCGAGGGCCGTATCGAGCTTCTCGATTTCGGCGGTCACCTCTTCGAGGCCTTTTTCGGCCTTCTGCACTTCGTCTCGCATGGGTTGGAGCGCTTTTCGCCGTTCAGCAGCAAGGCGACGGGCCTCGGCCGGATTGACGGCAGGTTTTGCTTCTTCGGGCGGCGGCGTTCTGTCGCCCGAGCTTTTGGCAGCAGCGAGGATACGTGCGCGGTAATCATCGATATCCTCATCGAGCTCACGGACCGAACCGCCATGGACTTCCCATAAGGTGTCGGCGGTCGCCTCAGCGAGGTGCGCATCGTGGGTGATCAGCAGGACTGCGCCCTGATATCGCGCCAGCGCCTCGATCAGCGCGTCGCGGCTGTCGATATCAAGGTGGTTGGTCGGCTCGTCGAGGATCATCATATGCGGGCCGTCAAAAGCCATCAGCCCAAAGAGGAGCCGCGCCTTCTCACCGCCCGAAAGGTTCTCGACCTTGGTCTCCGCCTTGTCAGGCCCGAAGCCGAGCGAAGCCGTCCGTGAGCGGACTTGCGCCTCTGTGCCGTCCGGCATCAGCGCGCGGACATGGTTGAGCGGCGTGTCCTTGGGGTTCAGGTCATCAAGCTGATGCTGGGCAAAATAGGCGATCTTGAGTTTCTTGTGATTGCGGACATGTCCGTCGAGCGGGGCCAGCCGTCCGGCAATCGCCTTGACCAGAGTTGACTTGCCCTCGCCATTGGGGCCGAGGATGCCGATCCGGTCGTCATTGTCGATCCGTATATTGAGGTTCTTGAGGACCACATGATCGCCATAGCCGAGGGTTGCGTTCTCGAGCCGAACGATGGGCGGCGCCATCACGGGTTTGGGATCTGGGAACTGGAAGGGGATCGTGCGTTCCTCGATCGGGATGTCGACCGTCTCCAGTTTTTCAAGCGCTTTGATGCGGCTTTGCGCCTGTCTTGCCTTTGATGCCTTGGCGCGGAAGCGTTCGACGAAGGCTTCCATGTGTTTGCGAGCGGCTTCTGTTTTTTGTGCTTGGGCGGCGGCAAGGCGGCGCTGTTCCACGCGCTTGCGGACGAAATTGTCATAATTGCCGGGATGGATGTCGAGCTTGCCATTCTCAAGGCTGAGGATGTGGCTGACCGAGCGGTTGAGCAGCTCGCGGTCGTGGCTGATCACCAGCGCCGTATAAGGATATTTCTTGAGATAGCTCTCCAGCCACACTGCACCCTCAAGGTCGAGATAGTTGGTCGGTTCATCGAGCAGAAGGAGGTCGGGCTTGGCGAAGAGGACACCCGCCAGAGCAACGCGCATCCGCCAGCCGCCTGAAAACTCCGCACAGGGCTTTTTCTGCTCCGCCGCGCTGAAGCCGAGACCGGCGAGGACCGTTGCGGCGCGCGCTTCGGCGGAATGCGCTTCGATATCGGCGAGCCGCGTCTGAATATTGGCGATCTCATGGGGATCGGTCTCGATCTCCGCGCGGGCGAGGAGGGAAGCGCGCTCTTCATCGGCGAGGAGGACAGTGTCGAGCAGGCTGTCCTGCGTTGCCGGCGCTTCTTGTGCGACCCCACCAATTCGCCGCCCCTGATTGATGGAGACAGAGCCATCATCGGGACTGATCTCGTCACGGATCAGCCGGAAGAGCGTCGATTTGCCCGTTCCGTTGCGGCCGGTGAAGCCGACGATCCATCCATCAGCGACCATCGCGGTCGCCTGATCGAACAAAACCCGGCCTTCGATCCGGTAGGTGAGGTCATTGATATGCAGCATGGAACGGGGCCGATAGCAGGCCTTGCCCCGCGGTAGAAGACCCCGTCAGGAAAGCGTGCGGGCGAGCATCTGACGGAGTTGCTGGCGCTGGACCGGGGTGAGGTCACCGAAGAAGCCGCGCGCGTGTTCAGGCAGATGCGCCATCGGGTCACCATTCTGCCCGAAGATGTAATGATCGAAGATCTCCCGCCAGGCGAGGCGCTCGGTCTCGGGCATTTCCTTCAAGGTGAGGAGCGCATGATAGAGCGCGAATTTCGGGGTGACGAGATGGTCCGGCCCCTCGCGCCACCAGTAATTGATCATCATACCGATGGGTTCGAGTGACTCCACGTGATGAAACCACATGCTGGGCAGATAAAGCGCGTCACCGGGGCCAAGCTCGCCCACTTGCGCATGTTCCAGCGCCTCGGCGAATTTCGGGAAGCGGGTCAGATCGGGCGCGTGGAAATTGACAAGGCTGATCGCCTGCCCTGCAGGGGTCATCTCCTGTGGCCCGATATAGAGATTGCCGATCTGGTCGGTCGGAAAAAGAGTGAAGCGCCGCCGCCCCGCAATCACGCAAGCTAAATTCTGCGGCAAATCATAATGCGCAGCCGTTCGTGTACGGTTCCCGATCCACATCTGGACCAGCATGTCTTCCTTCGGATCGTGATAGGGAGAGACGAGTCGTTCCTTCATCGGCGCAAGTCCGCCTTCCAGCCTGACCGCTCCGGCAAAAAATGAGGGCGGGTTTTCCTCCGCCTCGTGATGAAGAAGGAGGTTGACGTAATTCTGCAGGGTCAGCTTGCGCTTCTCGAAATTAAAGCCGGAGAAATCGTCGCGGTAATTGAAGCGGCCTTTCAGGGATGCATCCCCGAAAAAGGCTTCGATCTCTTGCCCGGGGGCGAGAGCGGCAAGGGCTTTGAGCGCATCGGCGGAGGATGCTTTGGCTGTCTTGACGAGATCCCACTGGTCAACGGCGCCGCGGATGAGGACTGGCTGATAGTCCCGCGCAATGCCGCTGCGGAAATCCGCAACGTCTTTTGCCTCAATGATCCGTATTGGCTGCACCGGCCCTGATCCTCCTCAAGGCCGGCAAACTGGCATCCGTTCGGGATGAGCGCAATGCGCCCCGTTCAGATGGCCCAGCCGAAGGGGCCATTATAGGGCTGGCCGTTGCTTGAGGCCTGCACCCCGCGAATGCAGCGGACGAGCGTCCAGACCCAGAGGTAAAGCAGCGCAAGGCCACCGATCAGCAGGCCGACAAATCCGATCAGAATGACCGTGAGGACCGCCGAAACACCCATGAAAATCCAGATGATGAGACCCATCAGGAAGACTCGCCAGAAAATCGCGATCTGGTGATCATAATGGCTGCGGGAGGTCGCATCCGCGCCATCGCGCGCCAGATAGGCGATGATCACGCCGATAAAGAACGGCACGCCGGTAAAAAGCGCGATGAAATAAAGGGCATAAACCAAGGTCGGTGTGCCCGTAGCGGATGATGTCTGTACCTCGTTCATAGGAAAAACGTAGGAACGGCCTGCCCGGACGACAAGGCCGGGCGGGTTTTTCGTCGTCGCGATCAGTCTTCAAACCCACTCAGTTGGCCTGTGAATAGGGTGCCGTATTCCATCTCTTTTGCCTGATGCGTGCTCCAGAATGGGGCTGGAATCTGCCCGGCAAGATGCGCTTCGAGAATATCGAGATGTGTGTGCCATCCGCCTGAAGCGCCGAGTAGGTCAGATCTCGTCAGAATACCGCTGTGTTTAAGGTCGAGCTGTACCCGGCCGTCCTCCATTTCGCTCAGGCGGATGTCGACATATGTCTCACCGCCATTTCGTTCTGGCCAGGTGAAGGCAAGATGATGGGGCGGGTCAAAGGCTTTGACTGTCCCGTCAAAGGCTGTGCCTTCGTCGCCGCAAGAGCCCTCTGGCGCTTCTTCCTTATGCGGTGTGAGATCGTCGTGATTGAAACGAAACTCGATTGTTTCGCCTGCCGCCGTCCCGGTCTTGCCCGCAGCCAGCCATTTTGCGCGCTTGTCTTCCTCGGTGATGAAGGCCCAGACCCGCTCAATCGGACCGGGCAGGATGCGGGTAAAGCAAAGAGCTTTGTCGTCATTGATATGTCCGTAGCTGGTCATTTTCTCTTCTCCTCATCATCTTCCAGCAGGGCTTTTTCAAGATCATTGAGCCGCGCATTCCAGAACACCGCCTGCTCGGCGAACCACTCAGCGGCTTCTTCCATGGGGTCCGGGTTTGCGGAGATGAAATGCGCACGGCCTTCTTTCCGCCTGCGGATGAGGCCTGCACTCTCCATCACTTTCACGTGTTTGGAGATTGCATTGAAGGAGACATCGAAGGGCGAGGCGAGTTCGGTGATCCGGCGCTCGCCGCCTTTGAGGTCTTCAAGCATCGCCCGCCGTGTCGGATCGGCGAGGGCGGCAAGGGTTTGGTCGAGGGACATGAGCTTATCTTTCAACTTGGTGGTTGAGTAACATGCGCATCGAATAAACTCAACCGATAAGTTGAGTAATGGCGGCGGGTCTTGGTGGCCGTGCCCGACACATGGCAATTGCAACGCTCAACCGGCATTTCGCCGGGCTTCTCATCCACGGGGATAAATCATGAAGAAACTCAAGAGATCCGTAGGCGTTGCACTCGGCCTTATGGCGGGCGGCGTGGCCATGGCCGGGACCAGCGCCTCCGCGCAGGAATGCTATCTGGGTGAAATCGGCATGTTTGCCGGGAATTTCACACCCCGGAACTGGCTGCCAGCGGATGGCCGTATGATGGATATTTCCCAGAACACCGCGCTCTTCTCGCTTCTGGGCACGATTTATGGCGGCGATGGCCGCACGACATTCGCGCTGCCCGATCTGCGCGGGCGCAGCCCCGTCGGTTACGGGCAGGGGCCGGGACTTTCGGATCGCCGGGTGGGCAGCAAGGCAGGGGCCGAGGTGGTCACGCCGCCGAGCGCTTCAATTGAGACAGCTCCGGGCAATGATCCGGTCGTTGTGGGCGGCGCGCCAATCATGACGGCGCCGCCAACGCTGGCCATCGGCTATCACATCTGCGTCTCGGGCATTTTTCCGAGCCGCAATTAGACCAAGGGAAAAGCGCAGCCTGCCTTGCTCTTGGGGCAGGCCGTTGTTATGCGCCGCGGAAATTTTTGCTCCCTCCAATAAGGAAAGACCGAACCATGGCGCTGCAACGCACCTTCTCCATCATCAAACCCGACGCCACCCGCCGCAATCTGACCGGCAAGATCATTGAAAAGTTCGAAGAGGGCGGCCTGCGCGTCGTTGCCTCCAAGCGCATTCACATGACCGAAGAGCAGGCCAAGCAGTTCTACGCTGTCCATGCCGAGCGTCCTTTCTATATGGACCTCGTCAACTTCATGATTTCCGGCCCGGTCGTCGTTCAGGTTCTCGAAGGCGAAGACGCCATCGCGAAGAACCGTGAGATCATGGGCGCGACCAACCCGGCCGATGCGGCACCGGGCACGATCCGCAAGGAATTCGCTGAGTCGATCGAAGCCAACTCGGTTCATGGCTCTGACGGCCCGGACACGGCCAAAGAAGAGATCGCGTTCTTCTTCTCTGACGACGAAATCGTCGGCTAAGCGCTCTCCGACACATTTTTCATGAATGCGGGAAAAGGCGTCTCTTTTGAGGCGCCTTTTTTCGTGCGCTCAAAAATAAATTAGCAAAAACAGTGAGTTAAAATCGGCACAGAACAAAATACATACGGAATCGGGGCTAAGCTGAGGCGCAGATTCCACGAGAAAACCTTAATGCATGTGATCCTTGTCACATTGATGTCCCGGGAAGCGAACTATCTTTTGATCATCGAAGGGAAGGAGCCCTGACCATGAAAAAGTTTGTTCCTGCCGGCCTCGCCGCCACAGCGCTGCTGATTGGTGCCGCAACGACCGCCAGCCCGATGAAAGGCGCGTTCAACCACGCATTCGGTGTGGCCGCGACTTCTGTGACGGCGACCGATATTGAAGCTGACGCCAAGGCGCTCTTCGCCAAAGTCGATATCGACCGCTCGAGCACGCTGGACGCCGATGAGTTCGCCGGCCACGCGCTGGTCTTGGCAGAGCTTGCCCGGTTCAACCGGACCGTGACTATTGAAGGTAAGAGCGAGATGCAGATCCGCCTTCCAGACGGCACGCCTGATCAGGTCAGCCACACCGAGCGCGGCTCGATCGATGCCGTTGCCCGCCGGGCTTTCCATCAGTTCGCCGACAATGGCGAGATGAGTGAAGAGGGCTTCACCGCCTATCGCCTCTCTTTGATGGAGAAGGCCGATACCAATCGTGACGGCACGCTGAAAAGTCACGAACTTGAACGCTTTGCCTCCGCCATGGCGCGCCCGGCCCAGCCGCGGGGGTAATTCGTCCGTTCCCTTCAGGGGGATGTGATTGAGCAAGGCGCATCGTTGCCCCACGATGCGCCTTTTTCTTGTGCCTATCCGCCTGGACAACTTTTGCTATAGTGTGATCGTTCGCCAGGGACACGGAAGATGAGGTTGGCTCGGCATGTTTACTGGCACTTACGAGGAATTCTTCGAAGCGCTGCGGCAACGTGAGTCGAGCGGCAATTACAGCGTCATCAGTACGGGCGGATATCTGGGCGCCTATCAGTTCGGAGAGGCTGCACTCGTTGATCTGGGCTTTGTGACCAATGACGGCTCGCCTTTCGACAATGACTTCAACGGAACATTCACCGGGAAATATGATGTCTTCAGTGTAGAGGATTTCCTCGACAGCCCATCCGCACAGGACCTGGCGGCTGAAGAATGGTTCTTACTCCTCTGGGCACGGATCCGTTTCAACGACCTCGAATTTTATGATCAGCAAACGCTCAATGGCGTGACCCTGACCAAGTCAGGCATGATCGCGGGCGCTCATCTTCTTGGTGTTGGCGGATTGCGGGATTTTATCCTGTCGGGCGGAACTGATGCAGGAGCCGACGGGAACGGTACCAGCATTACAGAATACCTTAACTTGCTTGGTAATTATGAGACGCCGTCGTCCTTCCTCAATAATCTTGATAAGGATAATGAGATAGCGGGCGGTGCCGGCGAGGATAACCTCAACGGGTTTGCGGGTAATGATGAGCTGAGCGGTGACGCCGGTGATGACATTCTCGATGGCGGGAGCGGTAACGACATACTTCTCCCCGGTGAGGGCGATGATCTGGTCCGTGGCGGTGACGGCAATGACGAAATCATGCTCTTCGCCATCGGTGCGGATACAATTGAAGGCGGTGACGGCGCAGATAGTGTCACGACGGATGAATTCTTCCTGCCGCAGATCTTTATTTCAAGCGAATCGGACCCATCCGAAGAGGTCATTCTGACCTATTCGACGCAAGGCGGAGAGGTTGAGGCAACTTTCCGTTCGATTGAAAAATTCCTGTTTTGGCATGAGCCCGGTTTTGCAACCGTGCCGACAAGCGCCTTGCTCCTTGGTGGTGACGAAGCAGACATCTGGGATGCGCGCGAATTCGCCGAGCGGAGAATTCTTCTCTATGGCGGCGATGGGGATGATGAAGTCACGGTCAGCCCGGATATGCTGGGGACGTTCAATGGCGGGGGTGGCCATGATTTCCTTCACATCATTTCCAGCCAGGTTTTTGGCGGGTTGCGCGACAACACCAATGATCCTGCGTCCGTCCTCTTTGAGACGTCACTTGGCGGCTTTCTTCAGATTGATGAATTCGAGCGGATACTGATCGATTATACCGGTGCGGCAGTGCTACAATATTCCGATTATCTTTTGCTGCGCGGTACATCTGGCGATGATGTGATTGACGGGTCGTCTGAAATTCTCGGCTTTTCCATGGTGCTCGGCGATGGCGATGATGTGGGGACTGGTGCGGACGGGGATGAAAGTTTCGATGGGGGATTTGGCAACGATACCATCCTTGCCGGAGGCGGCGATGATGTTATCTATGAGCGTGTCGGCGATGTGAATGTCCTCAATGGCGGGGAAGGACAGGATCACCTCATTCTGCAAGGGCAGTATACGGATCTTGATCTCGATATCACAATAAGCGATGGGTTGGTCATCTGGAGCGATGAATTGCCGACCATTGCCTTCGAAAACATCGAGACACTGTCGATCAGCGCAAGTGGTGATACAGGCAGTCATGATCTCCTCAGTGCCATCGGCAGCAGCTTGCGGATTCTCGCAGAGCTTGGCGAGGGCGACGACACCCTCTTAGGCGGGCAAGCGGAGGACCGCTTTTTTGGCGATGACGGAGATGACGTCCTTCACGGCAATGAAGGGGATGATCTGCTCGTTGGCGATGACGGCAATGACGTGATCATTGGCGGCGAGGGGAATGACTATATTATCGGCAGTGACGGGAATGATTATCTCGTCGGTGATTAGGCTCGATTGCGTGCCGATGCATGTCAAAGGTCAGTACAAATAGCATCACGAGATTGTTGCGGATCGGCAACAGCACGAAGTAAAGCCAGATTTTCTTTGTCCGAATTCTGGACAACGGCAGAAAGAGTATCCATCTGCTCTCGCGTTCACTTGTCGTATGGTTGGGGCTCCTGAGACCCCGCCGGTGCAGCCCGTCTCGGTCCCTGCGTTCCACGGCAATGTATGCCAAGACCATAGCCAAATCGGAAAAGGCACTCGTCCTGAAGGCGAGAGATTGGGGGTTCGAGTCCTCCTGGTTTTACATGGATAGCTCAAGGGTAGAGCACTAGACTCATAATCTAGGTGTTGCGGGTTCGATCCCCGCTCCAAAATTGGCCTGTCACGCCAACTTCCTGATGGGGAGGCGGGGGCCGTTCCGCCGAAGAGGGCGGCAAAGCGGGAAGAGGGCCCTTCGGGCCTGACATCTGCGGCGCCATTCTCTGAAGCACCTTTCTGCCCGCCCTGTATGGGTGCGGCGGCCATGGCGATGTGCCACAGGCATTCGTCTTCCAGGGATTGGTTATGCGGCCTTTCTGTCTGTGGGCGAATAAATGCGGCGAGAAGCAACCGGCCCATGCGCTCATCCGCGCGGCAGACAGGCGAACGGCTCCCGCCAAACCTGTCTTTCTCCTCCCAAGCGGTAAAAATGACACAGTCTCTCCGTGTCGTGAAACTTTCATCTGAAATCAGATTGCAATGTGGAAATCATCCGACTACGTGCCCTGTCCCGCCGGGGCATTGGGCTCTGGTTTTTTGAGAGGAGGGCTTCACGATGTTGTTTAAAAGCGTTGTGGTTGCCGAAAACCAGCGCGGCCTCCTCATCCGGGATGGCCGCCTTCTGAATGTTCTTGAACCGGGCAGATATCGCTTCTGGGATATCGCCGGACGAATGACATGCGAACTATTTGACGTGCGCGGACAGTTTACAAGTCCGTGGGCTGATCTGATAGAAAAACGCCACCCGGAACTGGCAGACCGGGTGCTCGAGACCGTGCGCGTTCGTGAAGGCGAGGTGGCTGTCGTCAAACTTGACGGCCGTCCGTCGATGGTCGTTCATCCGGGCCAGGCAGTTCATTTCTGGAAAGGTCTTGATACGGTCGAGGTGACTCGTATCGACGTCGAGGCCAACCCGATGCTGACCAAGGCGGAACTGACAGCATACGAAAAAGCGGTCATGCCGACCCGGGTTTCCGGTAAAGCGATCGCGACCGTATCCGTCGGGGCGTCCGAAGTCGGGCTCGTCTTCTTTGATGGCGAGCTGGCCGAGACGCTCGGTCCGGGCCGTTATGGTTTCTGGCAGGTCGGCCGGCATGTCTCGGCAAGGACTGTCGATACCCGTTCGGTCCCGCTCGAAGTCACGGCGCAGGAGATCCTGACGAAAGACAGGGTTTCCTTGCGTGTCACCCTCACGGCATTCGTTCGTGTACGGGATGCAGCGAAAGCTGTTCTTTCCGTGCCGGACTACAACGCACACGTCTACAAGCTCGTCCAGTTCGCCGTGCGCGAAGCTGTTGGCGGGCGGACCCTCGACGAGGTGCTGAACGACCGTGAGAAAGTTGACGCCGAGATCGGGGCCCATGTGACCCGCGAGCTTGGCGACATCGGGGTCGATATCGCTGAACTCGGCATCAAGGACGTGATCCTGCCGGGGGAAATGCGGGCCCTGATCAACAAAGTGGTCGAAGCGGAAAAAACCGCTCAGGCCAATGTCATCCGACGCCGGGAAGAAGTGGCGGCCACGCGGTCGCTTCTGAACACGGCACGGCTGATGGAAGACAACCCGACGCTTCTGCGGCTCAAAGAGCTCGAAGCGCTGGAACGTGTGACCGAGAAAATCGGCCGCATGGATGTCCATACGGGCGGCGATGGCCTCAATGCCATTGTCGACCGGCTGGTCTCACTTTCCCCGCGGGGAGAGGCGGAGGCCCGCTGACATTAAGGGCTGTCACCAATCCGCGCGATGCGGGGCGGTGGCAGCCTCTTTTTGTTGGAGGCAATGAGAATCCGCCGCGTGAAAGTCAGCCTAGAGCGACGTGTCGGTCTCGGTATCCTCGATCTCGTCAAGATCATCCATGTCGGCTTCATCCGTTTCCGGAAGGATATCTTCAAGCTCTTCGACGGTGTCGCTGGCATCGGTCATGCGGGTGAGGGCACTTTCATCCCCGTCACAACTGAGAAGGCCATTCAGCACATAGCTGCCGACCCGGGAGCCGAGCCCGTCACTGCCGGCGGCGCCATAGGTATGGAAGATCCGCATGGCATATTCATCATGCCCGCAAAGCTCCTCGGCCCGGCGTTCCCACAGCTCCATCGGCTCAGAGACCGCAACCGACCGTGAGCGGACGGCCGCAACCACGCTCAGCTCATAGGTGCCGTCAGGCCGCTGGGTTTCGAAATAGCCGGTCTTTGGCTGATCGGCGGATTCTCTAGGCCGGTACTGGCTTTCCATGGAGTAACAGCCAGAGAGTAGGACGAAGGCTGAGAGCGCGATGGTCCCTCTGGTGAAAGTCATGTGACGCATACTCAGCCCCCGATCGATTCAGCGCGCGGCGCTTACTTGTTGTTCTTCTTGGCTTTGCGGGCCTCTTTATGAAGCTCGTAGAGCCTATCCTCGGCTTCTTTCGTGACGGCCTGTGCATTCCCGAATGTCACCGTACCGACGTAATTGCCGGGAGTTGAGACGTAGGAACCGGCATTCACAACGCCGCCTGCACGCGTGATGGTGCGGAAATCTTCCAGCTCTTCGACAATGACGTCTTCGTCTTCGATGCTCGGGATCGATGTGTCGTTCATGTCGATGATGATATAGCGGGCGATGAAATCATGCGCCTTGGCAAGCTCCCGGTACAGAAATTCGCCTTCATTCTCGGTCCATTTCTTGGCTGTGAAGATCGAAGCTTCGCTGTTCGACAGCTTGTCGTCCTTGGCGTTCTCAAGATCCCGGGTCAGTTTCTTGAAGGCAACGCCGTCAGTCGGAAGCTGGCCATCTTCATCGCGGTAGGAAGCCTTCACAATCTCGACAAGTTCCGCCTTCATCTCATCCGTCAGAGGAGGAATTTCCTGCTGATCGGAGATGTAGGCGAAGATGTTCTTGTAGAGAGGGCCTTCCTCTTCGCTTTTCGGCACAGAGTCTTCGAATGTGAACGGCGTGACGTATGGGATCTCCTTGTTCTCATAGGAGACATTGGCAATGACTTTCAGCGTCGTTGCATCCTCGGAGAGGATATAATCCGTCGTGACGCTGATGCTGTCATCGATTGGGTCGCTGTGCAGCACTTTCTGGATTGAGCTGACCTCACCGTAATTGACGGTGGTGGTCATTTCATCAGTTTCCTTCGCCTTGACGATAGCGGCGGTCAGCATACGGTCGAGTTCTTCGGGTTCGATGACAGTTGCGATTTCATCGGAGATCGCTCTTGCGCGTGAGGCGGGACCTGCATTGGCAATGCCGTCCATGGTCGCACTGACGAGCGCGCCGATGAGCCCGTATTGTGCGGTGGTGGCGGAGCTGTCCTGCTGGAACCATCCGGCCTTCACGCCCTGGACGTTCTCGCTGGTGACGACATTCGTCGTTGCAAGCTGTTGAAGATGGTCATCTGACAGCGGCCGTTTTGCTGGCAGCGGTGTCGTCGAGCATGCAGCCACGAGCAATGCGCTGCAAAGCGCAAGATATTTGGTCATAGGAGAGTCCCCAGTTTAGTGCCCGCATTACTTATAGCCGCAAATAGTGCGACCGGCAACTTTCAATTGAGAGGGAAATTAGCCCCTCGTGAGGGCATAAAGACTGATAGAGGCGGCGCTGGCGACATTGAGGCTTTCGACATCAGGCGCAATTGGGATCGACACCAGTGTCTCGCAAGTCTCGCGAACGAGTTCGCGCAGACCCTTACCCTCCGCTCCCAGAACAAGAGCGACTGGACGATCGCTTTTAAATTCAGGCAGAGAGGTTGCGCCTTCGCCCGCCAGTCCTGCGGTGTGAAAGCCAATCTCCTGAAGACGGGTCAGGCTACGGGAAATGTTCACGACACTGACGAAGGGGACAGTTTCGACCGCTCCGACCGCGGCTTTGGCAAGCGCGCCTGAAAGCGGCGGGGTGCGCCGATCCTGCGCGATGATGGCTTGCGCGCCAAAGGCGGCAGCGGCACGGAAGATGGCGCCTATATTCTGGGGGTCGGTGACCTGATCGAGAATGACGACGGGGCCGGGCTTGGCCGGATCGCAAACATCATCGAGCTTGTAATCGGGTAGGGGAGCCACCTTGACGGCGAGACCCTGATGGACCGCCCCTGCGGGCAGCGAATCATCGAGCAGTTTCGGGGTCACCGGCTCGATCCCGATCTCAAGCCCGTGTTCCTTCAGCCAGTCGAGCGCGTTTTTTGTTGCAAGCAGCTTGTGCTGATGACGGGTCCGGTTCGTCAGGACTGCCGCCACGGCATGACGGCCATAGATCCAGACGGGACCATCCCGGTCGGGCTTTGAAGGGGGGCGTTTGGCAGGGGGACGCGGCATCGGGCGCCTTTAGTCGAGAGGCGGGGCGCCTGTCATCCTCGAAACGCGATTTGATTTTGCGCAATCATATCACCCGCAAGAGTTCTTATATCTGGAAGAGACCACAGAAACTGGAGCGTCACATGACCGATCTCTCTGCCAAGAAAGCGCAACTCGAAGCCCGTCTCGCTGAACTTGAGAGCCGGCTCCACAAGATCGATTCCGATCTCGACGCGCCGGTCAGCAAGAACTGGGATGAGGCCGCGATTGAGCGGGAAAATGACGAAGTGCGTGAGGAAATAGGCCATGAGGGACTGAAAGAGGTGCGCGCGATCCGGGCGGCGCTGACACGCATTGAAGACGGCACTTACGGCGAATGCATTGATTGCGGCGAGGAAATTTCGCCTGAGCGGCTTGAGGCGGTGCCCTATGCCGCGCTCTGCCGAAAATGCGCCGCCTGACCGCTTGGGCAAATTCTCGCTTAAAAGCGGTTGCAGCTCTCCCGCCCTTTGATTATACGCGCGGTTCGCTCACCGAGCCCGATGGAGGGGTGGGAGAGTGGTTAAATCCAGCAGACTGTAAATCTGCCCGCTTCGGCGTACGCTGGTTCGAATCCAGCCCCCTCCACCAGCCTTCGCCCTTGCAGGGCTACGGCTTGGCAAGCCAGCCCAAATCCGATTTTCAAGCTTTGAGACGAATGTGCCATTGGCGCGGGCGAAGGCTGACACGTCAAAGTCGCTCCAGCGACGAAGACGGGCTGGATGAATCTTTCCGACTCACAACTCCAGCCTGCCCTGCGGAGATGTACCTTCGCGAAGACTCACACCTCAAACGTCACGCCCTGCGCGAGGGGTAGATCGGCCGAGTAATTGATGGTGTTGGTCGCGCGGCGCATATAGGCCTTCCACGCATCCGAGCCTGACTCGCGGCCACCGCCGGTTTCCTTCTCGCCGCCAAAGGCACCACCGATTTCCGCGCCGGAGGTGCCAATATTCACATTGGCGATGCCGCAATCAGAACCCGCCGATGAGAGGAACTGCTCCGCCTCCCGCATATTCATGGTGAAGATGGAAGAAGAGAGCCCGGCGCCGACGTTGTTCTGCATGGCGATCGCCTCATCTAGATCGCTATAGCGCATGACATAGAGGATCGGTGCGAAGGTTTCCTCCCGGACGATCCCCTCATGCGCTAGCATTTCGGCAAGGGCGGGACGGGCATAATAGGCGCCGGATGCGCCGGTCTCAAACCGCTCCCCGCCATGGATTTTGCCGCCCTGGCTGCGCGCGCGTTCAAGCGCATATTGCATATTCTCGAACGAGCTTGCATCGATCAGCGGGCCGATCAGGGTTTTCTCCTCACGCGGATCACCGATAGGCACGCTGCCGTAAGCGGCAATGAGCTTCGGCATGAAATCATCATAGAGGCTGTCATGCAGGAAGAGCCGCCGCATCGTCGTGCAACGCTGGCCCGCCGTGCCGGTTGCGGAGAAAAGAACCCCCCGCAAAGTAAGGTCGAGATCGGCTGTCGGGCAGACAATCGCCGCATTGTTCCCGCCAAGCTCCAAAATCGGGCGGGCAAAGCGCGCAGCAAGGCGCGGGCCGACCTCGCGGCCCATGCGGGTCGAACCGGTCGCGGAAAGGACGGGTACGTCCTTGTGGTCGACGAGCTTCTCGCCAATTTCACGGGCCCCGATGAGAACGGCATGAAGCCCGTCCGGCACGTCGCCGAATTTCTTCGCCGCGCGTTCGAAGATCGCATTGCAGGCAAGCGCCGTCAGCGGCGTTTTCTCAGACGGCTTCCAGACAACCGCATTGCCGCAGACAAGGGCGAGGGCAGCGTTCCAGCTCCACACCGCAACGGGAAAGTTGAAAGCGGAGATGATGCCGACGACACCGGCCGGGTGCCAGCTTTCCATCATTCTGTGTCCGGCGCGTTCGGACGCAATCGTCAGGCCGTAAAGCTGGCGCGATAGGCCGACCGCGAAGTCGCAGATATCGATCATCTCCTGGACTTCGCCCAAGCCCTCAGAGGTCACCTTGCCGGCTTCCAGGGTCACAAGGCGGCCAAGTTCGGCCTTGCTGGCGCGCAGCTCTTCACCGAGCAGGCGGACGAATTCGCCGCGCCGGGGGGCGGGCATGCAGCGCCATTTCAGGAACGCGTCGCGGGCGCGGGCGACGGCGGCATCCACATCGCCTTGCGTGTGAACTTCGGCGATCACTTCGCCCGTAATCGGAGAGGTGACGGAGAGATCGCCGCCGGTGAACTGCGCGGCGGGCACGCCGATTTTCTCAAGCAGTTCTGTTGTTTCGTCCCTGACATCGCGCATTATCTGTTCTCCGTTCTTGGCGGTGCCCGGGTTTTACAGATGTGCGCCGCGACGCCTAGCCCGCTTCGCGGTTGAGCTCCCGCCCGAGGTGAAACCGGTCCGGCGCATTGGCATAAATCCGCGTGCCGGCATGGGCACCCATCGCGGTCACATGGATCGTCAGCGTGCGGGTATCGGCAAAGGAGATCGCCTTGGGCTGGACCAGTACGCCGCCGACTTTATAGGCGGTCAGGGTCGACACGGTCTCATATCGCTGGGCGTCGGCGTGATGATTTGGGTCCTTGTCATATAGACCGTCTACGTCCTTGATGAGATGGCATTCAGGCGCGCCAAGCTCCGCGGCGATAAAGAGCGCAGAGAGGTCGCTGCCGCCCCGGCCCAGAAGGACCGGCTCATCAAGCTGGTCGATGCCTGAATATCCCGGGATGATCAGCAGGGGGCATTCCTCAAGCGTTGCCTCAAGGAACCGCCGGTCAAGCGAAAGCGGTGCGGCATCCATCCGGTTGCCTGCCGCCCGCAAGCGGATCTCAGCAGGTGAGAGCGCACGGGCGGTCTCGCCGCGAGCCTCCAGCTCCCGCGCAAGGGCATCGGCGCTGGCAAATTCGCCGGCAGCAATCAGGCCCGCGCGGGCCGGGGATTCTGCTTCCAGACCCTTCTCATTGGCCTCAAGGATCCGCCGGTCGGTTTCTCCGGCAAAAGCCGAGACGACCGCAATGACTGGCGCGCCCGTCATCCGCCAGCGCAGCATTTCCGTTGCGACCGCCGGGAGGTCAGCTTCAGAACGCAGGACAGAGCTGCCGAATTTCAGGACATGGATACGGGCCATCGAATACACCTTCCGTAGACATACAAATGCCGAAGACGGCCTGCCTGCGGAAGAAATATGGAGCATAAAGGGAGAAACGGGCGCGAGGGGACTCGCTCAATCTGGCCCGACCCCGCTTTAGCTGTATTTCTTAAAGCGCCCGCAAGCTGAGATCGTCAAATCGGCGCTGAGGCGGCTCAATGGCATGATCATGCGCCATTGTCCAGACGGGATCACTAAGAGGGGTTTTCATCGGCATGAAAGCGGTGCTATTGCCCCGCTTCTGGCCCAGAAGGGCGGGTATAGTTCAACGGTAGAACGGCAGCCTTCCAAGCTGCATATGCCGGTTCGATTCCGGCTACCCGCTCCATCTGCCGGCATTTCTTGTTTCCCCATCACCGCCGTAGCAGAACGGGTTTTTCGCGTGAGGGGATGTCATGAGCGGATTTCAGTTCAACCCGGCAGACGATCTGCCCGCCGACTGGCGGCAGGGACTTTTTGCAGGCCGCATTGACCGGGGCGAGGGGCCAACGCCGGTTATAATCAGGGGCGGGCATCTATTCGATGTGGCGGCCATCGCGCCGACAGTTTCAGAGCTGATGGAAATGGATGTTTCATCCATCGAGGGCATCGATCTGGGTGATCTTGAGGGGTTCGGCCTGTCCCCGGAAGAAAGTGCCCCTTTCCGTCTTCTCGCCCCCATCGATCTTCAATGCGTGAAGGCAGCAGGCGTGACCTTTGCTGTCTCGACCCTTGAGCGGGTGATTGAGGAGCGGGCGAGGGGCGATGCGTCCGGCGCGCTTGCAATCCGGCAGCAGCTTGAAAATGAGGTTGGGTCTGGGCTTCAAATAGTCGTGCCGGGAACGGAAGAAGCCGCCGCCCTCAAATCCGTCCTGATTGAGGCGGGGCTGTGGTCACAATATCTGGAAGTCGCCATCGGTCCTGATGCGGAGATTTTCACCAAGGCACCGGTGCTCTCATCTGTCGGCTGGGGGCAACAGATTGGTGTGCGGTCGGATTCCCATTGGAACAATCCTGAACCAGAAGTCGTACTGGCTGCGCGCGCGGACGGCACGCCGCTCGGCGCGATGCTCGGCAATGATGTCAATCTGCGCGATTTTGAAGGGCGCTCGGCGCTGCTCCTCAGCAAGGCCAAGGACAATAACGCATCCTGTTCGCTGGGGCCGTTCATTCGGCTCTTCGATGAGGGCTTCACGCTTGATGATGTGCGGGCGATGGATATCACCTTGCGGATTGAGGGCCCGGCGGGCTTCACTCTCGAAGGCGTCAATTCGATGAGCCAGATCAGTCGAGATCCGACGGACCTCCTCAAACAATGCCTCAGCCAGCATCAGTATCCGGACGGCTTTGTGTTGTTCCTCGGGACCATGTTCGCGCCGACCGAGGACCGAGGCGCCGCGGGCGAAGGCTTCACCCACAAAATGGGTGACAAAGTCTCGATCTCATCTGCACGGCTTGGCCGGCTGATCAATCAGGTCACGACCTCTAAAGAGGCTGCCCCATGGCGTTTCGGGATCAGGGGGCTGATGGCCAATCTGGCGGCCCGCGGGCTTCTGACCCGCTGAGCCGCCGGATCAGGATCAGGCGATATCGACTTCGATATAAGTCGTATTCTCCGTTGCCGGATTTTCATCGAAGCCTTCAAGATCGAAGGGCGGCGAGTCATTCGGGATCGGGAAGATCGTTGCGAAGGGCTCATTGTCGATGAAGGTGAAGGTTTCGTCGAAGGCGAAATCATCATCCGTAGTGGAGGTGGAGTTCGGGAACAGGCTGAAGCTCGGTCCATTGAAGAAGTCCGAGGTGATCCCGGCGGTGAACCGCAACAGCCCGATGAACAACTCGAGGCTGAACCCAAGCTGGGTGAGGTTCGAGAACACCGCGTCCATGTCGACATCGATCGTGAAGTCGATGAGACCGTCCGCATCCCCCATTGTGTCAACGTCAAAGCCTGTCGGGGCCGTGACGGTGATGTCATCGCCGACATTATAGCCGGTGATCGTGCTGCCATCCTCAAGCGTGAGGAGAAGCGGCAGATCCTCAATCGTCAGCTCGAAGTCCTGGATCGCGGCAAGTGTCGCGATCAGGTCGATGGCGATGAGATCAAAGCCATATTCAACCGAGATGAGGTTGAGGTTCACACCGGCCACGGACGTGGTCAGCCCGAAGCTGCCAGACTCGCCGAAGGTGACTGGCGCACCGCCCAGTGCAGCGGAAATGCCTTCCGCGATGATGGCGTCAATATCGATCGACAGGCTGGCAATATCGTCCGTCTTCTGATCCGGATCGAGGTTCCGCAGCGTATCCGGATCAACTGGGACACCAGTCGTGTTGATGACCGGCGCGTTGAAGGACAGTGTTCCGAAACCGGCGAGATCGAATTCGAGTTCATTCTCGCTGGGGTCGGGGAAGTTGAAGATATTGAAGCCGGGCTCGCCTTGATTGCCCTTGAAGCCATCAATGTCGCCGGTATCGAAATCGAAGATATCGATCTTTGTACTGCCGACATAAAGGTCAAGCGAGGTATCGAGATCGAAGACGAAGTCGAGGCCGAAGCTGACTTGCGGGCTCATGGTCGAGAAGGTCGCGCCGCCATCAAGCGTATAGGCCGACCCAATGGTGAAGGTGTCACCCGCCTCGACCTGACGCGGCACGGTGAAGACCACCTCGACCGGCAGATTGGCATCGACGCTGCCGGAGTTGAGATAGAAATAGGGCTGAAGGCCCGCTTTCACATCAAGCGATCCAACTGTCCGGACACTCGGTACAGAGATCGATGTCGGCACACCGTCGTCTTCGCAATCCCCGCCGAAGAAATCGACCACGGCACAGCCAAGATCTTCGAGTGCATCAACAACAGAGCCGATCCCTTCGAGGATCGATTGCAGGGCGCCGCCGGCAAATGTCTGGCCGCCCAGAATGGTCGTGCTGAGTGAGGTGTACTCATCAATGCCGAGGAAGGGCAGGTCGGGATCGAGGATGATCGCATCCCCTGTGCCGAACTGGCTCTGGCCTTCGGTGACGAAGACGAGATCGTCGGTGAAGTCGATATCGGCATCGTCAGCACCAACCACCGTGACCGTGATGGTCTTGGCTTCGCTGGTATCGGTCGGCGTGCCGCTATCATCGATGGCGACATACTGGAAGGTCATGTCGCGGGTCTCACCGGCCTCGAGGAACTGGAACTGGTTGTTCCCGGACGGATCGGTGATCAGGTTAAAGGTGAAGGTGCCGTCGCCATTATTGACGACCTCACCATATTGATGCCCGAACTCATCCATCGGTAGACCGAGGATCTGATAGCTGAGGATATCGGTGGCATCGACGTCGCTGGCATTGAACATGCCGGTGACATTGAGCGCATCCTCGCTGACCGAGACCATGACATCCTGTGCGATAGGTTCGTCATTGGTCCCGAAGATGGTGATCGAGACATCGGTCATGGCGGCGCCGCCATTCCCGTCATCAATGGTGACCGTATAAACCTCGGTGATGATCTCACCATCGGCGAGGAACTGAACCAGATCGTCATCGAGGGCATAATCCCAACGGACCCAGCCGCCATCACCCAGACCCGTCGTGTCCATGACGAGCGACGAGACTAGCCCGCCTAGTTGGCCGCCAAGATTGGTCGTCGACTTGAAGACGGCCGAGGTCGTGTGCGTATCGGAAAGGTCAACATCGCCGAAACGGATATTGCCGGTGTCTGTGAGTGTGACCCCGCCATCTTCTTCGATGACAGAGCCATCATCCGTGCTCTCAATGGTCACGAGGTCATTGACGCCATTGATGACAATCTTGAGCGTTTTCTCGACGCTCGAGACAAGGCCATCCGTAGACGTATAGACAAAAGTGATCATGTCCATCTCGCCGACGGCGAGGAAGTCGAACGCATCCTTCTGATCGAAGCTCCACGTGCCGTCCGGATTAACGGTCAGCATTGCATCCTCATTGGGAAGGACCGAGGCGCCATCATAAAGATAGACGCCCGGATTCTCGACAGTCAGGGTCTCGCCAAAGACGGAGATATCATTGTCGAAGAGATCCCCAGTGACGACGATGTTCTCATTCGTAGTCGCATCATCGTCTTCAGGGCGGATCTTGAAGCTGTTGGGTACCTCAAAGTCAGGCTCGGGAGCCACAAAGCTGCCCGGATTCATGGTCGGCCGCACAAACTGGAGGAAGACTTTCTCAAGATCATCAACTGTGAGGTCTTCATATTTGTCGACGCCAAAGGTGATGAGTTCCTCATCGGTCTGCCAGAAGCCCTGGAAGCTGAAGGGCGAGCCGGTATTCGGATTGAGGGTCTGTACCTCACCCAGCTCAAAGACCGTGTTCTGACTGACATCGCGGATCCAGACAAAACTTCCATTGGCAAACTGGATGGCAAGGTCATTATCCGTAAAGGTCAACCCGCCTTCTTCATAGAGCTCCACCGGAGTGTAATCCAGGACATCAACTGAGAAGTAGTTGATATAATCATCCAGCGCCGCAAACAGCTTGTTGGTGATATTGCCGGTCAGCGCATCACTGCCATCCGCGTACGTGACGTTGAAGCAGATCTGGTCGGACTGGTTGCCGTCAAAATCCATGATGAAGGTCTGGAAGAGACCATTCGCGTCGATGGAATCGACTGTGACATTCCCCATGCCGTCCGTGGACGTGGTCACGACGATGTCGATGATGAAATCATCGGCCCCTTCTTCGCCATAGAGGTAGTTCTGCCCCTGACGTCCGGCAAGCGTATCGTCATGCTCTCCACCGAAGAGCAGGTCGAAGCCTGTGGTGAAGGTATTGCCGCCAAGGATGAAGTCGTCATCCTCCTCGCCATCGAGGGTGTAATCCCCGGTGCCAGAGCCAATCAGCGTGTCATTGCCTGTGCCGCCAAGCACGGTGTCGCCGCCGATGGCGATGTCATCTTCCGTCCCGAACACGCCATCCATGCCGACGTCATAAACATAGTCCGTGCCCGCATTGCCGGCGTCGATCATGTCATCGCCCGCGCCGCCATCGACGACGTCGTCGCCATTGCCGGCCTGGATCACATCATCGCCGTCACCGCCCGAGATCGTGTCGTTCCCGGCGTCGCCGTCGATCGTGTCATGGCCAAGCCCGCCGGAGATGTCGTCCGCTCCCGACTGACCATCGAGGCAGTCATCATCCGCACCGCCATCGATTGTGTCATCGCCCGCGCCGCCAAGAATGGTGTCGTCGCCTTCATTGCCAGCGAGGAGGTCGACTGCATTACCGCCATCAATAGCGTCGGCCCCGAGACCGCCTGCGACCGTGTCCGCGCCTTCGCCGCCGAACAGCGTGTCATTGCCATCACCGCCGGTGATGTCGTCATTGTCATCGCCGCCATCGATATAGTCGTCGCCATTGACGCCTTCGAGAACGTCCGCGCCGCCTTCGCCGAAGATCACGTCATTGCCGTCATCACCGAAGAAGCCGCTTTCGACATCAAAGGCATCAGAGCCGGAGATCGAGTCATCGCCAGCGCCGCCGAGCATGGTGTCATTGCCCTGACCGCCGCGAATATCGTCATCGCCGCCTTCACCTTCGATGAAGTCATCATCATCATTACCCGACAGGCTGTCATTGCCCGCGCCACCGAAGATCTTGTCGTCACCGGCGCTGCCATCGACATCGTCATCGCCCTCATTGCCGAAGAGGACGTCCTCGTCCTTGCCGCCGTCGATGTCGTCATCGTCAAGGCCGCCAAGGATCGTGTCTTGACCATCGCCACCCTGAAGATTGTCTTCACCGGCCTGACCGAAGATCAGGTCATCGCCTTCATTCCCGGTGATGTCGTCGCCTTGACCGATCTCATCGCCGCCGACGAGCGTGTCATCATCTTTTTGGCCCTTGATCGTATCAACGCCTGCACCGCCAAAGACGAGGTCATTGGCATTGCCGCCATAGATCGTGTCCGAGCCGTCCTGACCGAGTAGCGTGTCATCCGCATTGTTGCCCGAAAGAATATCCGCGCCGGACCCGCCAAACAGCAGATCGATCCCGCCGCCACCTTTCAGCGTGTCATCGCCATCCGCGCCATCGATCGTGTCGCGGTTAAAGCCGCCGTCGATATTGTCGTCACCGCCCGCCCCAAGCAGGAGGTCATGGTGATCGCCGCCAAAGATGACGTCATCCCCGCTGTCGCCGCAGATCGTGTCATTGCCGCCCTGACCATCGATCGTGTCGTCATTGCCCTGACCACGGATGATATCATTTCCGCCGCCGCCATAGATGAGATCGGCGCCTTCCACGCTTGATTCATCGAGAGGGCCGTCATCGCCGGAGAGAACATCATCGCCGCCCTGGCCCTTGATCGTATCGGCGCCGCCGCCCCCGAAAATGGTGTCCTTGCCTTTGCCGCCTTGGCCGAAATCCTGTCCTTCAAGAAGGTAGATCAGATCGTGCCCGCCGCGACCGTCCACATTATCGTCACCGCTGAGGTCTTCCCCAAGACCCGGAAATGTTTCGGACGTGTCGTCGCCAATAATATTCGCCATGATATGTGCCTCTCCCTTGGTTAACGCAGGTTAAGGTGAGCGGCATTGAGCGTACCCCCACGAATGGGGGGGATATCATCCGAGTTTAGCAGTTCCGGGGTCGAAAGCGCCCTTATATCGTTGCCACTGGCAGGGAATTGGCCGTATCTCATCGAATACTGTGTGGATAACCGCCGGCCTTCATTAGAAGAATAAGGCGTTCTGTTTCTTTAGAGCGCCGAATTAGCTGCACACTGCCTGCATTGACGGTCCACAGAAGCGCTGTATGTGCGCTCAAGACCTCAAAGGCCTGATCTCACAACCCATGCGCATCATCGCTGCGAATCGCTTCTACCGCCCCGACCATTCGGCAACGAGCCAGATCCTGACCGATCTGGCCGAGGCGCTGGTCCGCGACGGCCATGAGGTCACGGTCATCACCAGCCGTCTCGGCTATGAGGATGCCGCAGCTGATCTGCCCAAACGCGAGACGCTGGACGGGGTCGAGGTCATCCGGGTCTGGAGTACAAAGCTCGGCCGGGCAGGGGTCTTTGGCCGGATGCTCGATTACCTGACCTATTACCTCTCGGCCTTCCTTGCCCTGATCAATGTCGTGCGGAAGGGCGATGTCCTGATCGCCAAGACTGACCCACCGATGATTTCCGTTGCGGCGGGCCTTGTCTCGAAGATGAAGGGCGCGCGGCTCGTCAATTGGTGTCAGGACCTTTTTCCGGAAGTTGCAGGCGCGCTCGGCATGTCATGGGCGAATGGCCCGCTCGGCAGATCGCTGGTCTGGCTGCGCAACCGGTCACTCAAGGGCGCAGCGCTCAACGTCGTTCTCAATGAGAACATGAAAGAGCATCTGATCGCCGAAGGCATGCCAGAGCCGAATATCTCGGTACTGTCCAATTGGTGCGATGCGCGAATCCGTCCCGTTCCCGAGGCGGAGAATGAGCTGCGCCGCGAATGGGACCTCGAAGACAAGACGGTCATTGCTTATTCGGGCAATCTTGGCCGCGCACATCTGCCGCCGCAGATCGCAGAGTTGATACAGCGTACACGGCATATTGAGGGATTGGCGTGGCTCTTCATTGGTGGCGGCAAGGGCGCCGATGAGGTCCGACGGGCGGCGGCCTCAGAAGAAGGCGGCACGGTCCTTTTCAAACCCTATCAGCCGCTGGAGCGGTTATCGGAAAGCCTGTCTGTTGCTGATATTCATCTGATCAGCCTTGCGCCTGAATGCGAGGGGCTGATCATGCCGTCGAAATATTATGGTGTCCTCGCTGTTGACCGTCCGGTCCTGTTCCTTGGCAGTCCGGACGGTGCGATTGCCCGCGATCTGCGGGAACATGGGCATGGTGTGGCGATCGATCATGAGGCGCCCGAAAGCTGGCGCGCGGCGGTCGAAGAGCTGCTTGCCAGCCATAAGGACCGCCGCGGCTTGATCGATCCCGCCTGGGGTCACGCGGGGCTGGGTGAGTGGCGTGCGGCGCTGAAGGAGTTTGGCTGACCCTGCCTATTCGACCGGGTAGGGACCATCTTCGAAGGTCTCCTCGTGATAGCCTTTCACGCCGACCTCTGCTGCCAGTTTGCTGAGCGGGGAGCCGCCTTTCGCGACGCGGGTGAGCACGGCGGCAAAATCATGTTTCGGTATCCAGCCCAGCTCTTTTTGCGCAAGTGAGCTGTCATAGACACGGTCGATCCCGGCAGGCGTCGTCCACCCGAGCGCTTCATAGACGGGCTGGTAATCCGCATATCTGCCGATCACCGCCGGGGCCTTCTCTCGCAGCTCGCTCGCATCCTGCGGGGTGAACGGCGTCGGGGCGCTGATGATATAGCGCCCGAACCCGATCTGCTTTGCCTTCTCTGCTGCCAAAAGATGCGCGCTGACGACATCCTCGATATCGACCCGGCGATGAAGGATCTCATTGGCTTGTGCATTAGGTGTGCTGAATAGCGCGCGGGCAGTGGGGTCATCCTGTTCTTCGGGGAAAAACCTCGACGTCCTGAGGATCAAGCAATCAAGACCGCCCTTTTTGTGCGCGAGCCAGCAGAGGTCTTCGGCAGCGAGTTTGGTTGCGCCATAGATGTTCTTTGTCACCGGGCGGACATCTTCGGTAATCCACGCGGCGGGCGCACCGGGCGGCGGCGTTAGGGCCGCGCCGAAGGCGCTGGTTGTGCTGGTGAAGACAAAGGCGCCGACCCCTTCGCTAATCGCTGCCTCAAGCAGATTATTCGTGCCCGTCACATTCGTGTCGATGAAATCCTGACGACTGTGTGTCGCAACATGCGGTTTGTGCAGGGTTGCGGTGTGAAAGACGGCATCGATGCCCTGCATCAGCTCGCGGACTAGGCCGGGGTCCGTGATGCTGCCGACATGGTCGGTGAAGGGACCGGGCTTGATGTCGATGGAGACAGCCTCGGCCCCTTTCCCGCGGAGACTGCGCATCAGGGCCTCGCCCAGATGTCCCGAACTGCCCGTGACCAGATATCGCATGATGGCGCTCCCGCTTTGCGCCGGCGGCTCGCCAGCCGACCCGGATAGGGAATTAGGGCCCTCCGGGAAACCCCTTTCATACAGTTTGCGTTCTCATTTCGGGGGTGCGTCTGCGGCCTTCTCAGAAGCGACCGGGCGCGCTAGGCTTTACCGAGAAACAACAAAAAGGGAACACCATGACACGCACCCTTGCGGCGACTTTGCTGCTGTCCACCGCCCTCTGCCTGCCGGCCACTGCGGCGGCCAAACCCTCCGCTCGAGAGGCGAAAGAGTTCCTCGAAGAGGTCGAAAGCACCTATGCCGATCTCTGGGAAGAGGCGGCGCGGATTTCGTGGGTCAAGGCGACCTATATCAATTACGACACCAACTGGCTCGAAGCGAAGATCAATGCCGAGCTGACCGAGATCGCCGTCAACTATGCCAATCGGGCGAAAGATTTTGACAACACGCGCGTCTCCGATGATGTCCGCCGTAAGCTGAACATTCTCAAACAGAGCATCACCCTGCCAGCACCGACTCGCGATGGGGCGGCATCCGAACTCACCGCCATCACCTCGCGGCTCGACAGCGCCTATTCGACCGGGAAGATCGATTTCGAAGGTGAAGTCGTTCCCCAGAACCAGACTGAAATCCTGATGCGGCAGCTGCGCGATCCGGCCAAGCTCGAAGAAGTCTGGACCAAATGGCGCGAGAACTCGAAACAGATGAAGGACGACTATGCTGCCATGGTCGAGATCGCCAATGCCGGCGCGAAAGAGCTCGGCTATGATGATCTGGGCCAGATGTGGCGGTCCAATTACGACATGGACCCTGATGCCTTCGCCGAAGAGACGGACCGTCTCTGGGGGCAGGTTGAACCTCTCTATACAAACCTTCAGTGCCATGTGAAATATAAGCTGAACGAGGCTTATGGCGATGAAGCCGTGCCGCTGGATCAACCGATCCGTGCGGACCTCCTTGGCAATATGTGGGCGCAAGGATGGGGCTCGATCTATGACATGGTCGCGCCGCCCGTCGGCGATAGTGAGAGCATAGATCTCGATGAGATTCTCGTTGCCAAGGGCTACACGCCACTGAAAATCGTGAAGACAGCCGAAGGCTTTTTCACCTCGCTCGGTTTTGATCCGCTGCCTGAGACCTTCTGGGAACGCTCGCAGATCACCAAGCCAGAGGGGCGCGAAGTTGTCTGTCACGCATCCGCTTGGAACCTCGATAATGTCGATGACATCCGGATCAAGATGTGTACCGAGGTGAATACGGATGATTTCCGCACCGTTCACCATGAACTTGGGCATAATTTCTATCAGCGTGCCTACAACAAGCAACCGACCCTGTTCCGTGGCGACCCCAATGACGGCTTCCACGAAGCGATCGGTGACATGATTACACTGTCCATCACGCCGGAATATCTCCAGCAGATCGGCCTTGTGGAAAGTGTGCCTTCTGCTGACGGTGACCTTGCGCTTCTGATGCAGGAAGCCCTCGACGGCGTTGCCTTCCTGCCATTCGGTCTTCTGGTCGATAAATGGCGCTGGCAGGTCTTCTCAGGCGAGCTGAGCCCCGAAGAGTATAATGATGGATGGTGGGCGCTGCGCGAGCAGTACCAAGGGATCCGTCCGCCTAATGAGCGTCCGGCCGATGCCTTCGATCCCGGCGCGAAATATCACATTCCGGGCAACACACCCTATATGCGTTATTTCCTCGCCCGCGTCCTTCAGTACCAGTTCTACAAGGCCGCCTGTGACCAGATCGGCTGGGAAGGCCCGCTGCATCGCTGCACCTTCTACGGCTCTGAAGAGGTTGGCGAGAAATTCAACGCGATGCTTGAGAAGGGGAATTCCCAGCCCTGGCAGGACAGCCTCGAGCTCTTCACCGGCACCCGTCAAATGGATGCATCGGCGCTGGTCGATTATTACCGTCCACTGATGGAATATCTCGAGGAAGAGAACGAAGGCCGTCAGTGCGGCTGGTAAATCTTCATCTGAAGGTCAGGGTCTTCGCATGACCCTGACCTTTGAGCCCGCCGATACTGCCCGCGACCGGGAGACGCTGCTACGTTACAATATCGGCTATGTGGACTGGATTGCCGAACATGTGTCGGCGCGGTTTTCTCTCTCCCTCGCCGATCTTCTTGGTTGTCCGATACCGGACTATGTCGAGGGCGCGTTAGATAAATTTTGTGCGGGAACCCCGCCCGAAGGAGTTTTCTATCTTGTCCGCCGACAGGGAGTGCCTGTCGGGATGGGGGGACTCCGGACGTTAAGGGAGGGGATTGCCGAGATGAAACGTGTCTATGTTTCGCTGGAGGGGCGTGGCGGCGGCACCGGGGCGAAGATTGTCGAGCGGTTGATTGCCGATGCGAGAAGTTTCGGTCATCGCCAGATGTGGCTCGATACCGCGCCCTTCATGACGTCCGCGCATCGGCTTTATGAGGCGCAGGGCTTTTCTGACATCCCCGCCTATCCGGAAGTCGAAGTCCCCGAGGCGCTGCGCGGGGACTGGCGTTTCATGGGACGCGCCCTATAGGAGGACCGACGAGCACGAAAGAAGCAGCTGAAATGACGACGTCTCATCCCGGCAAACGCCCCTCACGGGCCGCGATCCTGATCGGTGTGACGCTCGGGATCGTCATTCTGGTCAATCTGATCTCCCGGCAATGGCTGGGCGTTATCGTCAATGATCAGGCCGAACAGGTCGTCTACTCACAGGACTGGCGGCTCGTTTATGACGAGCAGATGCCGGTCTATCAGTGGATGACCAATATCCTCCTGCGGCTGACAGATTACTGGGTGCTGACACAGGATCTCGTCAAATATGTCTGGCTGATCCTGACGGCGGTCTGTCTCTACCGGCTCGGCCAGCGCATGTCGGGCGTGGCTACGGGGGGGGCGCTGGCGGTCCTCTTAGCCTTCCTCCTGCCGACCGTGAATGAGGATCTGCTGCGGGAGTATTCGCACTCTGCCGCGCTCATCGCCTTTACAGTCATGAGCATGCTCTATTTCGTCAAAGAGGGGCGTGAGCGGCCCCGGTTTGAGACATGGGCGCCGGGCCTTGCGCTCATCTGGGCACTCGGCATTTATGCCAAGCATTCGATGATGATCTTCATCGCAGCGGAGATTGCCGCCTTTGTGTGGCTCTTCCGGCCCCGCTGGCCAGAGCTCCGCTCGCTGATCATTACGGCAGGCGCGGCCCTGCTTGCGGCATTGCCAATCTATCTCATCATCGCCTTTCACCAGACGGTCGTGGCCGAAGGGGTTGAGGAGTTCATGGGGGAGGGCTCGCCCATGGCCCGGTTCCGCGGGCTCACCGATTTTGCCGGTTCCCTGCCCGCCGAAGGCGCGCTTCTCTTCCTCGCTTGCGGCATCGGCTATCTTTTCGCGCGGGGCAAAGCGGGAACCACGGTCGATCAGAATACGCGGCTGATCTTCTGGATGAATGTCGCGACGGTTTTGCTGTTCGTGCTCGGGGTCGTCATCTCCAATGCATCGGTTTTCCGTGACCGCTGGCTGTCCCCGGCGCTGATCCTCTTTGCGCCGGTCGCCGCGCGCTGGTTCATTTTCGGGCTGAAGGCCCGCACGGCGCGGATATTGGCGATCTCTCTTTGTGTCGTCCTCCTCATCATCGGCTTTGAGCGGGCAGCCGAACCCCTGCTCAATCGGGGGTCGGGCAAGATCGACACCGAGAACCTGCCCCTTCGGGCGATTGCACGCGCGGTCGGAGAGGTGCGGGATCCGGGCGAGATCGTCGTTGCGGCTAACCAGTCGGTCGCCGGCACGATCAAGATGATGCGTCCCGACCTTATCGTCTATTCGCCCTGGACCATCGAGAACCTTGCCGAAGACGCCGATGACATCCTTCTGGTGACGACGCAGAAACCCTCGATCAAGCCGTTGAATTTCCCTGATGAAGGCTGGTCATGTGAGACGCCGCATGAATTCTATTTGCCTTATCATCTGGTGACCGAGGGGACGTTCCGGTTCGAGCTCTCTCATTGCCGAAAGGGATAATTCGCCCGTTTCCAAATTCCTCGTCCCGTTCTAGGCTGAGCGTCTGGGGATTGGTGCTTGAGGGGTATGGGCATGTTTTCGAAATGGTTTGGCGGCAAGGGCCGACAAAGGCGCGAAGATGACTATTTCGCGCGGTTCACAGCGGAACTCGCCAAGCGCGGGCCGGATGTGCCCAAGACAAGCGGCCCTGACATTTACGAGCAGTCGCGGATCTATCACCGGGCCGAACCGGCCGGGAAGATGGCCGCCGTCACGACCAAGCCGCTGGCAACCCAGCATGACCTTTCACTCGCCTACAGCCCCGGCGTCGCGGGTCCATGTCTCGACATCCAGAAAAATCCGGCTGCGGCTTATGAGATGACCAACAAGTCGAACACGGTCGCGGTTATCTCGAACGGCACGGCGGTTCTGGGCTTGGGCAATATCGGCGCCATGGCGTCAAAGCCGGTCATGGAAGGCAAAGCCGCGCTCTTCAAAGCCTTCGCAGGCGTCGATGCCGTCGACATCTGTATTGATGAGAAAGACCCCAAAAAGCTCGCCGACATCATCTCGACCTTGGGGCCGAGCTTTGGCGGGATCAATCTTGAGGATATCAAGGCGCCGGACTGTTTCATCGTTGAAGAAATCTGCCGTGAGCGGATGGATATTCCTGTGTTCCATGATGACCAGCATGGCACGGCAACCGTGATCTATGCAGGGCTGATCAATGCGCTGGAGTTGACCGGACGGACGCTTGAATGCCTCAAGCTCGTCGTCAATGGCGCAGGCGCAGCGGCGATTGCGACGCTCGATCTTCTGACCTCACAAGGTCTGCCCAAGGACAATATCACCCTGTTTGACAGTCAAGGATGTGTAACCACTTCCCGCAAGGGGCTGGAGGCACGGCGCGCGGTCTATGCAAAGGAAGGCAAGGGTCCCAAATCTCTCGCCAAAGCGCTTGAAGGCGCGGACATGTTCCTTGGCGTCTCGAAAGCCGCTGCGCTCAATCCGCTCTGGATTGCGCATATGAACAAGGCGCCGATCATCTTTGCGCTGGCCAATCCGGAGCCGGAAGTCTGGCCTGCCCATGCGCTGGAAGTCGCTTCCGATGCGATTGTCGCAACGGGGCGCTCGGATTTTGCCAATCAGGTGAATAACGTCCTTTGTTTCCCATTCCTCTTCCGCGGGGCGCTTGATGCGCGGGCGCATTCGATCACCCCAGCGATGCAGCGGGCGGCCGCGCTCGCCATTGCCGAGCTTGCGCGCTCAAAGCCGGGGAAGGAAACGATCGACGCCTATCCGAATGACGATTTCGTCTTTGGACAGAATTATATCCTGCCTAAGCCATTCGATGCCCGCTTGGGTGAGGTCGTGCCTGCCGCTGTGGCGCAAGGCGCAAAAGAGGATGGCGTAGCGGGGTAAGAGCCCCTCTGACGCGGCTCAGAGGATCGAGAAAATCTCTGACAGCGGCGTGCCGGAGAAATCGACCGTCCAGCGCTGCTCCCCTTTCGTCAGATCAATACAAGCGATCCGGGTCGGTAGCGGCGTGAGGTCTGCGGGGCCGGCAAGCCCGAGCCCCTGTTTGACCTGATCTTTCACCCAGCGGACATTTTCTTCAATCCGCGTACGTCGTAGGCGGGAGAAACCGACCACGATTTCGGTGGCAGAGATAAAATAGAGCCCCCGGCACCAGCCGAGCGGGCGGCCCGCGCCGATAATGGCATTCAGATCGTAAATCTCGGGCGCTTCTGGCAGTGACCGTTTGATGATGGCGAGCTGGCCATTCGTCGTTGTGAACCAGTGACGGCCAAGAGGGCCGATCTCCCCGTCATGCGGATTGCCGACCGGAATGGCCATGCGCCGCGACGGATCGCCCAGATTGATGGCGTCGCGCTGGTGAAAGCGGGTGAGCCAAAGCTCTCCCTCGACCTCGCAGATATAGTTCGGGTGCGATTTATGAGGCTTAGTCGTCGGCACCTGCCGGTAATCTGTCCCTTTCTCGAAATACTCCCAGGGCGAACTTTCAGGCAGGGCAGACCATTCCTCCATGATCTCACCGTCCCAGTTCATCCGCACGGCCATGTCGAGACCGGTGATGACGACCAGCAGCGTGTCATCTGCCGATGCGCTGACATGGTGGACATCATTGAACCATGGATGGGTGACCCGACGCAGGATCTCTTTCGTCTGCGGATCGAAATCGAGGATTTCCGTCACTGTACAGAGGAGGAAGCGATCGCCGATCCGGCTGCTCGACTTGAAAACGACAGGCGTGCTTGTGCCGGTGTAAGGCGCGGCATCGTCGATCGTGTAGCGCCAGAATTCGCGAGAGGTTGTTTCGCCCTCCGGGCTGACAGTCACTTCATAGATCAGGCCCGCCACACCGGTTTCCCATTCAGGAACGCCGATGGAAGGGCGTCTTTCTCCGCCCACGACATAGAGGGTGCGTGGGCCGGTCATAACCGATCAGGCCACCTCGATCAGGGAGGCAGCTTCAGGCAGGTCCTCGCCGAAGGCGCGCTGGTAGAACTCGGCGACCAGTGGCCGTTCAAGCTCGTCGCATTTATTGAGGAACGTCACGCGGAAGGCGTAGCCGACATCCTGGAAGATCTCGGCATTCTGCCCCCAGTTGATCACCGTGCGTGGCGACATGACAGTCGAGATATCGCCATTCATCAGCGCGTTGCGCGTCATGTCGGCCACCCGCACCATGGCATCGACGGTCTTCTTGCCTTCATCATTCTGATAGGAGGGCAGCTTGCCGAGCACGATCTCGGTTTCCTCATCATGATCGAGATAATTCAGGGTCGTGACGATTGACCAGCGGTCCATCTGGCCCTGATTGATCTGCTGGGTACCGTGATAAAGCCCAGTTGTGTCCCCAAGGCCAATGGTGTTGGTCGTCGCAAACAGGCGGAACCACGGGTTCGGGGTCAGCACACGGTTCTGGTCTAGCAGGGTCAGGCGCCCTTCGGCTTCCAAAATTCGTTGGATCACGAACATCACATCCGGGCGCCCCGCATCATATTCATCAAAGACCAGCGCGACCGGGTTCTGGAACGCCCATGGCAGGATGCCTTCCTTGAATTCGGTCACCTGCATCCCGTCTTTGAGGACGATAGCGTCCTTGCCGATCAAGTCGATCCGGCTGACATGGCTATCGAGGTTGATCCGTACACAAGGCCAGTTCAAGCGGGCCGCGACCTGTTCGATATGGGTCGACTTGCCGGTGCCGTGATAGCCCTGAATCATGACCCGGCGATTGTGCATGAAGCCCGCGAGGATCGAGAGTGTCGTCTGCGGATCAAACCGGTAGGTCTCATCGACCGGCGGGACATATGGGTTGGGATTTTTGAAGGCAGGGACCTTCATGTCGACGGGCACGCCGAACACCTTTTTTGCGTCAACCGTCGTGTCGGGTGCGGCAGGCATTTGCGTGTCGGGCAGTTCGGTCATGACCCCAGGTCCTTAGATAGTCCAGACAGAACGGGCCGGGGCCTGTAAACGGCCACCAGCCCGGTGGTTATACGATGGGGCGAGCGATCAGGCGCGCCCGGCAGGGGATTACTCCCCGGCCATCATTGCGTCGCGCAGAGCTTTGAACTCATCGCCCTCATACCAGTTCGGCCAGGCCTCGCCATAGGCCAGCTCCGCCCCAACATCGCGCATGATGGAGAAGGTCTCGGCAAGGCCGTCCATCCGCCAGCTTTCGTCATATTCGTCCGCAGGCTTATGATACCGGACTTCGGTATATTCCTCATCGAAAGCCTTGCCGGCTTCGACACCGCCATCGACAAGGTCCTGACCTTTGTCAGCGTACAGCATCGGCACGCCTTTTTTGGACAGGCTGAAATGGTCAGAGCGGTAGAAATAGCCAGCCGACGGGTTCTGATCAGGGACCAGCACCTTGCCATAGCCTTCGGCAACGGATGACAGCACGTCTTCGAGTTCGGATTTGCCGAGGCCGACGACGATCAGGTCATTGGCGGGACCGGTCGGCATGACCGCATCCATGTTAATGCCGCCGACAATCTTGTTGAGCGGCACAAACGGGTTCTCACCGAAATAGGCGGAGCCGAGGAGACCTGATTCCTCTGCCGTGACGGCAAGGAACAGGATCGAGCGCTCTGGCTGGACTTCGGCATTGACAAAGCTCTCAGCGATTGCAAGGAGGCCTGCCGTACCCGTCGCATTGTCAACGGCGCCATTGTTGATGGTGTCTTCACCACCGCCGCCACCGATCGCAGCAAAGGTCTTGCCGAGGTGATCCCAGTGGGCGGTGTAGATCACATACTCATCTGGATTTTCCGTACCAGGCAGGACACCGGCGATGTTCGCCGATTCGTTCCGGTTAATGACGTTCTTGATCTTGCCTGAGGCAGTGATGCCTTCAAGCGCGGTCGGCGTAAAGTTCCCCGACAGGGCGGACTGCTTGGCATCGGCATAGGTCGTGCCAGCGGCTTCGAAGAGTTCCTCGGCCACTTCATGCGTGATCCAGCCTTCGAGCTTCACGCGGCTCGCCCCATTGTCAGAGCGTTCAATGTCGAGCTGCGGGCCGGACCAGGAGCCTTCGACAACGCCCCAGCCATAAGCGGCAGGCGCAGTCTCATGCACAACGATCGCGGCAGCAGCCCCCTGGCGGGCGGCTTCTTCGTATTTGTAGGTCCAGCGACCGTAATAGGTCATCGCCTTGCCGTTGAACTCTTCGCCTTCAAGATAGAAGCCGGGGTCGTTGACGAGGATGATCACCGTCTTGCCGGTAACATCGAGGCCTTCATAATCGTTCCAGCCATATTCGGGCGCGTTCACACCGAAGCCGACAAAGACAACATCCGAGCCTTCAAAGGAGATGTCTTCCTTGACCTGCTTGGACCAGAACACGACCTCGTCACCGAAATCGAGCGTCTCGGTTTCATCGCCCAGCGCGAAGGAGAAGGACGACTGGTCCGGGATCGCGGTCATCTCAACGAGGCCGACGGCCTGCTCATAAGAGCCTTTATTGCCCGGCTCGAGCCCGAGGCCCTGCATCTGGTCGATGAGATATTCGCGCGTCATGCGGCCGCCGTTAGAGGCCGGCGCACGGCCCTCGAACTCGTCAGAGGCAAGGGTTGATATCCAGCCGCGCAGGCTCTCCTCGGAGATCGGCGGGAATTCAGGCAGCGGTGTGCCGGACATCTCGTAATCGGGCGTTTCGGCCGGGATATCCATCATCACCGTTTCTTCGGCGGCAGGCGTCTCGGTCTCGACGGCGGCTGTGTCCTCGGCTTTGTCATTGCCGCCACAGGCAGCAAGAGCGAGGGCGCCAATGCCCATCATCAGCATCTGTTTCATCTCGTCTCTCCTTGGAAAGTCTTAATTCTTCGCGGCCCGGTCTATCCGAAGCCGGGTAGGGGCTCAACGCCCCGGGACGGGGCAAAATTTCACACGTTCCTTAAGGGACGGGCGCGCGACCTCGACAGCGTAGAGGTCGGTGATGTTCTGGGACAGCACGGCGTGGATATAGCGTGCGATATTTTCGAGCGTCGGGCGCTCAAGCCCTTCAATTGTATTGAGAAAACGGTGGTCGAGCCTAGCGTGGACCCGCGCGCATTCGTCCTTTAGCGCCGCAAAGTCCATGACCCAGCCCGTCTCGCCGACGTCCTCTGCGGCCAAGGTGACGGTCACCTCAAAGCTATGCCCATGGATATGGCCGTATGGGTGGTCAGGCTGGTCTTCGACATTGGCGCCCAGCTCATGGGCGGCCTCGAAGTGAAAAGTGTAGGATTGTTCGAACATCGCGGCGCTCTAGCGCGTTTTTTGTAAATGTGTAGGCGGTTTCGCGGCCCAAACAGGGTGAATGCGCATTTTGCATCCCTGATGCTAGCGGCTCAGGGCTTTAGGCTCGATATCCGTCATGTGACAGCCGATCCCGGCGCAATCGGCAAAGGCGCTCAGCTTGCGGGTCTCGATGATCACCCCGGCAATGGTATCCCGCGCGCGAAGCCGCTCGATCAGCGCTTCACAATAGGATTCCTGCAGGCCGAAATGACGCTCTTCGCAAAGCTCCAGCGCATCATCGCGAAGGTGGTTATAGTCGACGACATCCTCGATGCCGTCGCCCTCGCCAAGGCGCCTGACGATGGCGATGATATCGATACGGACGGGTTGCGGGCTGACCTCATCGGGATTAACCCCAAGGCGCATGTCGATGCGCAGATTGTCTGCAAAGATCGCGTAATAGCCTTTTGCGAGAAGCGGCACTCTCATTTGCCTTCTCCCTTGAATGAAATGTCCCTGTGCGTCGGGATCAGATGCTCGCCATTATCGGCCAGGATCGTCTGGCCCGTGATCGCCCGGCAGGAAAGGCAGAAGGCGACGGTGCGGGCGATATCTTCAGGATCAAGACGGCGGCCGAGCGGATTGGCGCTGGCGGCCTTTTTCTCGAAGGCCGCCTCGCTCTCACCGGGCGATGGCAGGGTATAGCCGGGGGCGACACCGCAGACGCGGATATGGGGCGCAAAATCCTGCGCCATCAGATGTGTGGCGGTCTGGAGCGCGGATTTTGACAGCGTGTAGCTGTAGTGATCCGGGTACAGATTGGAAAGCTTCTGGTCGAGGATGTTGACGATGACAGGATCGTCCGCCTTGTCGGCCTGATCGGCGAAAGCGCGAGCAAGTAGCACTGGGGCGAGCGTATTTGTGCGAAAGTGCGCCATCAGCGAGGCTTCGCTGACATCGCCCGCCCGGTCATGCTCGAAGATCGACGCATTATTGATGAGCGCCGAGAGAGGGCCGCCGGCCGAATTTGCGGCCTTGCCAATCAGCTCACTGACCGCCGCCGCATCGGAAAGGTCCGCACCGACAGCGACCGTTCCGAGCTCATCGGCCAGCACGCGGGCTTCATCGCTCGAGCGATTATAGTGGATGACCGGCTGCCAGCCTTGCGCCTTGAGGTGGCGTGCGATCACCGCACCAAGGCGCTTTGCGCTGCCGGTGACAAGAACGCGCTTCAAGCGGGCAGCACGGGTTCAGCCTTCGCCCCGATCAGGACGATATAGGCAAGATAAGCAATGACGAAGATGACGCCGACCGGGCGGCTGATCCGACCTTTGCTGAAGATCAGGGCCGAGACGACGAGCGCCGATGCAATCATCATCGGCAGATCATAGAGCTTGAGGGCTTCGGACTGGGCAAAGCTGGTCGTGCCGGTCACGCCCATGGCGCCGCCGACAAACAGGATGTTGAAGATGTTCGAGCCGACAATGTTGCCGCAGGCGACATCCGCCTCATTCTTGCGGGCAGCGGCCCAGACGGTCGCAAGCTCGGGCAGGGAGGTGCCAAAGGCGACGATGGTGAGGCCGATCAACTCGTCGCGGACACCGAGGACGGAGGCAAGGTCCGCCCCTGAATTGACCAGCAGCGTCGCGCCGACCGGCAAAAGGACGAGGCCTGCAATCAGGAAGAACAGCGTCTTGGGGATCGGCATGCCCGCGGCATCATCCTCTGCGCCAAGGTCACCCATGACTTCTGATTCGATCAGTTCTTTCTCGGGGCTGCCGGGGCGCATCGCGGCGTAAGCCACATATCCGACATATACGAGGATGCCCGCGAGCAGGACGAGGCCCATCTGCATATCCAGGCTCTCGCGAGAATAAACGATGTACGCAAAGAGCGCGGTAGCCACGAGCATCACGCCGGTGTGCCGCTTCAAACCTGGAAAATGGAACGCAATCGGCGCGATCATTGCCGGCAGGCCAAGGACGAGCAGGATATTGGCGATATTCGAGCCGACAATATTGCCGACCGCGATGCCGTTATTGCCTGCAAGGACAGCCTGGATCGAGACGACTAGCTCGGGTGCCGAGGTGCCGAAAGCAACAATCGTCAGGCCGATCAGGAGGCTGGGGATACCAAGATGAGCCGCTAGGCTGACGGCGCCGCGCACCAGCCAGTCACCGCCGACAAGCAGCAGAACGATGCCAACGATAACCAGCCCAATATCCAGTCCAACATCAGCAAGCATCAATTCGGCCCCTTAATTACGCACATTCAGGCCAGCCCGGCCCATCACTCTCCCTCTGGCAGGGAGAAAAGCCTGAAGGGTCAGTCCCAGCGGCCTTTTTCGATGATGTTGAGTGCGACGAAGGAGAGCACGAAAGCAAAAATCATGATGAGGGCGGGGCTAAGAAGGAACATATGGGGTCGGTCCTCATTTCCGTAAATGACGTGAATTGGTGTCTTCTCGATGCCCTCTAGCGGGCACCGTCTGGTTTCGCCAGTGGGCACCGTCAGGAGACTCACTCCTGACCTTGTACGCGAAGATAGGTCAGCGTATGCGCCGCGGCCAGTGCAAAGGCCCGAGTGGCAGGAGCTTTTATCATGTTTGAGACCATCGAGACGCGCAACGAAGGCAATGTGACGCTTATTACGCTCTCCCGTCCGGACGCCCTGAATGCGCTCAATGCCCAGCTGATGGGCGAACTGACGCAGGCCGTGAAGCAGGCGGAAGAAGACACCGCCATCGGCGCGATCGTCATCACCGGCTCCGAGAAAGCCTTCGCCGCTGGCGCCGACATCAAGGAAATGGCCGACCTCGAATTCTCGCAAGTCTTTAATGAGGACAAAGTCAGCGCGGCGATGGATGAGATCACCCGCTGCCGTAAGCCGATCATCGCGGCGGTTGCTGGCTATGCACTCGGTGGCGGGTGTGAGCTTGCCATGATGTGCGACTTCATCATTGCGGCGGATACGGCAAAATTCGGCCAGCCGGAAATCACTATCGGCGTCATCCCCGGCATTGGTGGCACTCAGCGCCTGACCCGCTTTATCGGCAAGTCAAAGGCAATGGAGATGTGCCTGACCGGCCGGATGATGGGCGCCGAAGAAGCCGAACGCGCAGGGCTCGTCTCGCGCATCGTTCCGGCAGCGGAGCTTGTGAGCAATGCCCTCGAGGTCGCACAGCGAATCGCCGAGTTCTCGCGCCCGGTTGTGATGATGGCCAAGGAATGCGTGAACCGCGCCTATGAGACGACACTCACCGAAGGTGTCCTCTTTGAGCGCCGGGTCTTTAACTCGGTCTTTGCGCTTGAAGATCAGAAGGAAGGCATGACGGCCTTCGTCGAAAAGCGTAAAGCTGCCTTCAAAAACCGCTAACCCAGTCAGGCCGGATACCGCCCATGCATGATACGGTCCTCGTCGTTACCCTGATCGGGATTCTCGGAATCGGGGCCCAATGGATCGCGTGGCGCACCAACATGCCCGCCATCGTTTTGATGGCGATTGCCGGGCTGATCGTCGGGCCCTTACTCGGCATTCTCAAACCAGAAGAGACCTTCGGTGAATTCTACCGCCCGATCATCTCACTCGCTGTTGCCGTCATTCTCTTTGAGGGCGGGTTACAGCTCAAATTCAGTGAACTGAGAGGCTTGAGCCGGGGGATCGGTCAGCTCTTACTGATCGGCGGGCCGCTCGTCTGGATCTTCGGCTCTATCGCTGGCTATTACGTCGCGGGGCTCGATTGGCCGACCGCGATCCTCTTTGCCGGGATCATGATCGTGACCGGACCGACGGTCATCATTCCGCTACTGCGGCAGGCCAAGCTCTCGACCCGTCCGTCGGCCATCCTCAAATGGGAGGGGATCGTCAATGATCCCGTCGGCGCACTCGCGGCTGTCATCACCTTTGAATATGTCATCACCCGGAATATGGCCTCGCTCACGAGTTTCGAGGTCTTTGGCAGCCTGATCTTCGGCTCGATCCTTTGCGTTGCATGGGGGATTATCGTCGGGCGCGGGCTCGCCGAGGCGTTCCGCCGCGGCTGGGTACCGGAATATCTTAAGGCGCCGATCCTGCTTACCGCCGTTCTCCTCGCTTTTTCGGTTTCCAACCTGCTGCAGGAAGAGGGCGGCCTGATCGCTGTCACGGTCATGGGCATTACCATGGCCAATTCAAAGCTCCCCTCGATCAACCAGATCCGGCATTTCAAGGAGACGATTGCGATCCTCTTCGTCGCCGGGGTTTTTGTTCTGCTCACGGCCAATCTGACGCTTGAGACGCTGGCGATGATCGACTTCCGGATCATGGGCTTTGTGGCTGTCATGCTCTTCGTTGTGCGCCCTGCCGCCGTCATGCTCTCGACCATGAGGACCGAGCTTTCCTTGCAGGAGCGGCTGCTTGTCAGCTGGATCGCACCGCGCGGGATCGTCGCTGTGGCGGTCTCTGGCCTGTTCGCCGCCTCCATGACGCCGGAGAACGGGTTCGAGAATGGCCACCTGATGGTGCCGCTCGCCTTTGCGATGGTGTTCGCGACCGTCATCCTGCACGGCTTTACGATCACGCCCTTGGGCAAATTTCTTGGCCTTGCCTCTGATGCCCCGCCGGGCGTCCTGATCGTCGGCGCCTCGCCCTGGGCCGTGGCGCTCGCCAAACGGATCAAGGAGCTTGGCTGTCCGGTTCTGATCACCGACCCCAGCTTCCGGCGCCTTCGTGAAGCCCGGCAGGAGGGGATCGACACTTTCTATGGCGAGATCCTGTCCGAAGTGACCGAGCACCACATCGAATTTGTCCGCTATGGCTATCTGCTCGCACTTTCGGGCAATGAGGCGCACAACGCGCTCGTCTGTACCGATCTTGCGCCGGAGATGTCGCGTAATTCTACCTATCAGCTCTCTGCCAAGGGCCGCGATGACAGCCGCCAGTCAGTGTCATACGCACTGCAAGGCCGGTCGTTCCTGTCGGAAAAGACGGGTCTCGAAGACCTCCTGCGCCGCCACTGGGCTGGCTGGGCATTCCAGTTCACGCGGCTGTCGGAGGAGTTCACTCCGGCCAAATACCGCGAGCGCCTGCCTGAAGAAGCGATGATCGTCATGGTCGAACGCAAGGGCGGTCTTGTCTTCCAGACCAGCGAAGCCCCCATCGAGCTTCAGGTCGGGGACCGCGTCCTCGCTTATGTCCCGCCTGAAACCGGCCCGCTGCAAAAGCCTTCCAAAAAGAAGGATGAAAAGGCGGCCGGAGAGGGTACGTCTGAAGACGTCAAGGAAATCGAGCGCCGCAAGAGCGAAGCGATCGACAAGCTCAAGTCTTAACTCCTGATTAATCAACCTCGCCGATAGATTAATGGTGTATGTGATTAGGGGTGGCAGCCATGACGGCGGTTCGGGCGGCACGTTCTCGCCGCCATAAGAACGATTTGCTGAGCGTTTATGCGGAGCGTCTGGGTGACGCCATCCGGCGCCATCACTCGGGCGTGGCTTTGCGTGCAGCCAAGGTCGAAACAGAGCTCGCCTATCGGGCGCGCGGCGCATTCCTCGCTTCGATGAACCATGAGCTGCGCACACCGCTCAATGCGATCACCGGATTCGCCGGGATTTTGCGGCAGGCGGAGGAAATGCAGATCACGCCTGAGCAGAAGAACGAATATATCGACTATATTCTGCAGTCGGCCGACTTGCTGCTCTCGCATATCAACACGATCCTCGAAATTGCCGATGCCGAAAGCGGCGGCACCAAGCTCTCTCGCCGGGCCGTCGACATCCTCGATGTCCTGACCCAGACGATGGAGACGCTGGAGGAAGATGACGCGATTGACGTCACCTTCACCCGGGACTTCGGCGGTGAGCTGCCCCCCGTCGATGTCGATCCGGACAAGGTCGCCATTGCCTTCCGTCATCTGGTCGAATTCCTGAATTCCGATGAACCGGTCTCGATCAAGGTCAGCACACGGCGCGGGCTTGCGGGTGAGAGCGCCAATTATGTCTATATCGCCTTTGATGCGACCGGTACGGAAGTTGACGCCAAGATGATCGATGAGTCCTTGCGCGTATTCGAGCAGGTTCATGAAGGGCTCTATCGCCAGTTCGATCCGCGGCGGCTCGGCCTGCCGATTGCGAAAAGCTATATCGAACTCAACAAGGGTAAGTTCAGCATCAAGACCAAACCGGATGAAGGCGTCCTGATCCGCTTCTCCCTGCCTGTGGCGAGCGAAGAGCATAAGCGCGCGTTTGAAAGGCTGGCTTCATGAGTTCGGTCAGCCGTCATGCCACCGTCAGGCTCGGACGTGTCGTTGCCAATACGGGTCGCGATGTTCTCGTCTTGATCGATTCCCATGCTGAGGAGCGCCCCACCTTGCGGATGGGCGATGTTGTCCTTGCCGCCGGGCGGAATGAGCCGGCGGTTGGTGTCATTTCAGGGATCAATGCACCAGCTCCGGGCCTTGAGGGCGATGGCGAGGATCTCTGGGTCATTCAGGTCGAACTGACCGGTAGTCTCAAATCTGACGGCGATGTGCCGGTCTATAGCCGCGGCGTGCCCGCATCCCCTGCGCTCGGCTCCGTCGTGCATCTGGCAACCACCCCGGATCTCAAATTGCTTCATCGCAATGCGGATGAAACAGCGCTGCCCATCGGGGATGTGCAGGGGATCAATGGTGTTAAGGCAACGGTCGATCCGGATATGCTGCTGGATGGCGGCTTTGCGATCATGGGGGCGTCTGGCACTGGCAAGAGTGCGTCGCTTGCCTGTATCGTCCGGGCGCTTCTGAGGGCACGTTTCCCGATCCATGCGCTGCTTATCGATCCTTACAATGAGTTCGGCACATCCTTTGGCAAGGCGGCCAGTGTCATTGAGCCGCGACCAGGCCTCTTCCCGCACTGGCTCCTGACTTATGATGAGTTGGTCTGGGTCCTCTCGATGAGCGGGGATGATCTGGACCGGGATGAACGGGCATTGCTCGATCAAGCCATCCCGTCAGCTCGTCGAAATTTCCTCCAGCGGCATGGTCAGATTATGGGCTCCGAAGGGGTCTCTATTGATGCGCCGATCCCTTACCGCGTGACGGATCTTTTGACCTTCATCGAGAAGGCGGCTGAGGATCTGGGGCATTCGCTCGCAGTTAGAAGCCGCCTGCGTGGGCGCCTGATGACGGCGATCGCCGACCCGCGCCTCTCGATCATTTTCGGGACCGCGGCGACCACGGACAATCTTTCGACACTGCTGTGTGATCTCTTCCGGCTCGACCGGTCGCCGCCGCTGGCTGTGCTCCAGCTTGGTCGACTGACCGCAGGGCTTGATAAGCTGATCGTCTCGGTCGTTTGCCGCCTAGCGGCAGCGCTCGCCGAATGGTCAGGTATTTCGCGGCACACACTCGTTCTCATGGACAATGCCGAGCGTTATGCGCCCGCGGAGGTACAGGACGAGGCGTCGAGATTTGCTCGCGATGCGATCCGTGTGCTGGGCGGACGGCCTAGGAAGCTGGGCACGGCACTGGGCCTGACGGCGTCAAGTCCGCGCAATATTGACAGGGACGTGTTGATCCGTTGCGGGACGATGTTCCTGCACCGTATGCCGTCAACGCTCGATGGCGATGCGGTGGAGGAAATTCTCTCTGAACCTGCGCCTGCCTGCATCGACTCGCTGGGCGCCCTGCAACAGCGAGAAGCCATGACGGTCGGGCGAGGGATTTCCTTTGCAGGCCGAGTGATGATGAGCGAGCTGCCGGCGGTTGCGATACCCGGATCTCGGCCGATGCCGACGCTTGGCGAGGATATCGAAACGGAAATCGCCGAGACCATTAATCGCTGGCGCCGGTTCGGGGCAGGGGAAGCGCCGCCGTCTGCGGATAATGCCGCTTAGGCGGGCTTGGCCTTCATCAGTGCGGCGCGTTCACAACTGGCAACCAGCGTGCCGTCCTGTTTGAACATCTCATGCAGGAAAGTGACGATCCCCTGACCGGGCCGCGATTTTGAGGCGCGAGTGCCGATGACAGTCGTCCGGGCCCTGACAGTATCACCCTGAAACAGCGGCGCGGGGAATTTGACCGCTTCCATCCCGAGATTGGCAACGGTCGTGTTGAGCGTCGTGTCATTGACGCTCATCCCGATCATCAGCCCCAGTGTGAAAAGGCTATTCATAAGCGGCTGGCCGAATTCGGTCGCAGCGGCGGCATGACGATCAATATGGAGCGGCTGGGGGTTCATGGTCATCAGCGAGAACTGCATGTTGTCGCTTTCAGTGACCGTGCGGGTCCATTCATGGTCAAAGACCTGACCGTCGCTAAATTCCTCAAACCAAAGCCCCGGCATGGCATCCTCGCCTTATTGTTCTTGAAACTGGCGGCAGAGGTGCCCGGTCTGGGCTGCTTTTTCAAGCGCCTGTTTCAGGCGACTTGTCGGCGATCTGTTCGGCAAGGGTCACAAGCGCGGCGAGCCCTTCACCGCTGAGCCCGCTCATGACTTCATAGAGCCGCTTGCGGAGCACCTCATCATGCGCCTACTGCTCAGCGACGGCGATACGGGTCAGAAGATCCGTGGGCGTAGTGTTAAGGGCATTGGCGAGGGTAAAGAGCCGGGAGGCGGGGATTCTGTTCGTTCCCGCCTCATATTTCTGGATCTGCTGGAAACTCAAGCCACAGCGTCCGGCGAGCGTCTGCTGCGAAAGCCCGAGGCTTCTGCGCCGCGCTCTCAGCGAATTGCCGATCATGACATCGAGCGCATGGGGTCGTCGGGCCTCGTGTGGGTCCTTGAACTCCAACGGATCGGACGCTCCTGGGACTCCCGAAGCGGATGCTGTCATGATTTTTCTCCCGAACTGATGCATCTTATGCGTGATATCAGTTGAAATGACAACTTATGTTTGCGTCTTTGGGGGAGATTTAGGAGAAAGGGCCAGCTGAGTATCTGAGTTGAGAACGAGTCCTGAAGGAATGACCTCCACAACACCGATAAGACGAGCGATCCTCCAGACACTGGAAGAACTTGGTATGGATGATGTCGTTCTCGGTCTTCTGTTGATGATGCGTGAGCGGAGGGTCGCCAAAGCTATGGAGCGATTTGCTAATGCGCATCCCTCCATCCAGATACTGCTTCTGGCGTGTCAGCCAGATCCAGCAGACATCATGAAGGCTGCGGCCAATACAAACATTCCCGACTAGGGCGCGGTTGCTTCGTTCGCAATCGTTTCGAGTGTCTGCTCCATCCGCTTGAAGATGCTTTCCTTTGAGGTGAGGTCATATTCCCGCTCAAGGAAATCCGTACCCGTCAGCGCCAGCATGACCTTACCTTCTTGTTCATATACCAGCGCCCGCATGGGCAATTCGATTCCCATCAAGGGTTCTGCTTGCATCAGGGGAGTGCCGCCCTTCGGATTACCAAAGATGACAAGCGTCGAGGGCGGCAGTTCCTGATCAATGCTTTGGGCGCCGGCCCGGTGATCGATCAGTGAAAAGACAGTCAGATCACGCCGATCGAGTGACTGGAGAAGGCGCTCAAGCGTCACCGAATGGGACTGGGCGCTTTCGTAAACTCGAAAGCGGTCCTGTATCAGCACCGGCGCAGAGACTGTTTCACTGGATTCCGCTTCGGCAACCGGTGTCTTGCCGCAACCCGCCAGCACAAGCGCGCTAAGTGCGCAAATCATGAGCCGCATTTTAACTCTCCCTTGTCAGGGGCAATATCACTCATCGTCAGATTTGGAAATGTTGGGAGCCAAGCCGGCAACTGCAAGGATTTCCTGCTTCTGGGCCTGCGCGGTTTCATAGCCGATACGCTCGAATTCCTCGTGATGGTCGAACGCCGCCGCTGACGCGCAGCTCAGATCCGGGGTCAGGCGGACATCTGCGACATCGATATAGGCGCGGGCCTGCGCCAGCTGCCCCTGAATGATGTCGATGGTCGCGGCCGCTGTCTCGAAGAGCTGCGGCTGGGCCTGTGACTTCGCGCGGGCCAGCGCCATGCGACGGACAAGGTCGCGCTTGGCGCCGCCGAATGCTTTGGCCAGCGGCGCGAAGGGCCCCGTCAGCCCTTCATCGGGGTCAGGGGCGGGGATAACAGCGGTCGTGTTGGGGCGGTTAAATCTGCTGAGCGCCAGCGTGACGGTGTTGAGGTCGACCGAGATCACGCGCTCTGCGCCAAGCGCACGAGCAAGGTTCACGGGCACGGGGTTCGACGCGCCGCCATCGATCAGCCAGTGCTCGGTATACCCGACCTGATAGCGGGCGGCCTGCAGGATCATCGGCACAGAAGAGGAGGCACGGCAGGCATTGAGCGCGGAGCCGCGGTCGAGCCAGACCTCATGGCCCGTGGCGAGGTCAGTGGCTACAGCGGCAAAGGGTTTGGGCAGCTCCTCAATCGGCTTGTCGTGTTCGGCAAAGCGGGTGAACGCCTTGTCCGGGTTCACGACCCCGCCGCGGCTGAGGCTGATCCCGAATGTTGCCATGGCGTCAATGGCGCTCAGCGACCGGGCCCAGTCGAGGAAGGGATCCCAGATATCGAGAAGCCGTGCTGCGCCGATCAGCGCCCCGACCGAACAGCCGGCATAGACATCGACTTCGACCCCCCATTCATCGAGGGCGCGAAGCACTCCGACATGGGCCCAGCCGCGGGCTGCGCCGGAGCCCAGCGCCAGTCCCAGACGGGGGCGCTCGCTTGTTTTTGGGGGCGAATCAGGACGATGCATAAGAGTTTGGTCCATTGCGGGTGTGAAAAACGCATTAACCATTTCAGGTAAGAATTCGGATACGATTTCACAGTGACCGGATCCGCCGGTCAAAGTTGCGGGAAGGTGGTCCCGTTAAGCGTTACGATCGGTTCGGTCGAAAGGGTGTTCATGGCTCTCACACTGTTTCGCAAGAAAACTCCAACGACACCTGAAGTCCTTGATGTGTCGCGGGTTTTGAAGACACCGGCAAGTCGGTCAGAGATGAAAGACGCAGAGAACAGCGACGAGGTCAACGTGCCTGACACGGAAAATGCCCAGCGTGCGGAGCGGGCAATGGCGGCCGCTGCGCGGGTGGCTGAAGAGCTGAGCCTCAAAGATGATTCGCTTGGCACCTCGCTCGATCCGGAAACCATGGACGAAGATACGCTTCGCCCGCGCCCGACAGGGCCCCGTCAGGTGCCGTGGCAAAAAAGAGTTGAAGCGGCGCTGCTCGAAGATGGCCCCGCCGAGCCTGCGGTTGAAAAAGAAATTCCGGCTGAACCTGTCGCAGCTGCTGAGCCCGATGACTTGCTGGTTGTCGAGCATGATACCGTCCCCGTGATGGACGCGATGGAAGAGCCCGGAGCAGAAAAACAGGTCGCTGAAGAATTGGCGAAGGAACTCGCCGATGTCTCTGCTGCAGCCCCGATAGTCGCAGCGCCAGCCGCGGTTTCAGAGCCGAAGCCGGAAAAACTGCCGCGCGTGAACGCGCCGCTGCTCGAACGGATGACGCCGTTTGCGCTGTGGGTGTCGGTCAGCCTGTTCCTCTCCAGCATCATCTATGCGGTCTTTGTCGGCGGGGTCAGCCTTGGCGTCGTCGGGCTCTTTGCCGGCGGGATTTTCATCTTCGCGACGATCCTCCTGATCGCCTCTCTGACCGGCGCCTATTCGCCGCTCCTGCTCGCGGGTCTCCTCCTGCGTCGTCCGACCGCGCCCAAGGCCGAGGCCCAGTCGCTTGCCGGCCGCGATGTGCTGGCGGCGCTCGGGCTTGCCGAAAACCTTCTGGATGCGGATGTTGATGCGCGCCTTGTGACGAGCCGAGACGGCGTCGTTGTTTATGCCAATGAGCAATATATGAAGATTGCCCGGTTGGCAGGCGTCGTCGGGGTCACCGGCCTGCCGCCGCGCATCGATCGGCTCTTTAGCCAGTCTTCGGGCGAAAGCTCCAAAATGTTCCGTCTCGCCCGCGCTGCCCGCTCCGGGCTTGAGGCGGATGAGATCATTACCCAGACAATGGGCCTTCAGGATGACGGCTCACCGCAGAAGCGGCGCTATGAGATTTCCGTGCGGCCCATGGCCGACAAGGGCAAGCATGTCGCTTGGCGCTTGCGCGAGATGCCGGTCGAGACGGCAAAAGACACGTTCCGTAAAGCCTATGAGGCCTATCCGCGGCCGGTCCTTGCGCTTGAACGCTCAGGCAATATTGCGTGGCTGAACGAGGCCGCAAAGGAACTGCTCGGTGTCGGGACCATTCGCGACGTCTCTTTCTCTGACATCATTCTTGGCGAGTCCAAGGACGTGGTCGAAGGCCTTTGGGAAGACGCGCCTGAGGAATTTGAAGGCCGCGTTCGCGCCAAATCCTCTGACACCGGCAATGTCAGCGTCATCTTCACCGCCTTCACCCGCGCCGGGGTCGGTGAGGGCTTTGTCTGTGTCGAGATGATGCCGAAGACGGCACTGACCGCAGATAAACAGGGCGTTGATGCAGCTGCCGATCTCACCGATGCGCCGATCGGGGTGGCGATTGTCGAGGGCGATGTGACCAGCGATGCGCGGCTTGGTACCGTCAACCGTCTGATTGCTGACAGCCTTGGCGCAAAGCCCGGCATGCGCCTTGCTGATGTCCTGCCGCCTGATTCCATGCGTGATCTGCTCGCCGCGATGCGGGCGAAAAGCGCGACCAAGGCGCTGACCCGGCCCGTCGATGTGTTGGTGGGTGAGGGCGCCGATGGCCAGCATCTCCGCCTTCTTGCCCGGCCCATCAAGCGCCGCCGCGGCGCCTATGGTCCACGCCAGATGGTGCTTTATGCGATCGATGTCTCCTTCCAGAAACGGATGGAAGAAGACTATGCGCATGACAAACGCCTCAAAGCGATCGGTAAGATCGCGGGCAGCGTTGCGCATGACTTCAACAACTTCCTTCAGGCGATGATGGGTGCGACAGAATTCCTGATGCGCCGTCACCCGGCCGGCGATCCTTCGTACCCGGACCTTGTCTCAATCCGCGAGAATGCCCAGCGTGCGCGGAACCTGACCTCGAACCTGCTCGCCTTCTCACGTAAGCAGACGCTCCAGCCCGAAGTCGTCTCGGTGACTGAGCTGCTGTCCGACTTCACACCTTTCGTGCAGCGTTATGTCACCGAAAAGGTGAAGGTCGAGGTCGACCATGGCCGTCAGGTTGGCTGTGTGAAGGCTGACCGCTCGCAGCTTGAGCTGGCGATCATGAACCTTGCGGTCAATGCGCGCGACGCGATGGACAAGGGCGGCACGCTGACGGTGCGCTCACGCCGTGTCCCGGCAGCGGAGATCGAAAGCTATGGCTATCAGGTGCTCGAGAATATCGATCACGTTCTGATCGAGATGGAAGATACAGGGCCCGGTGTTCCGGCGGATATCGCCGACAAGATCTTCGAACCGTTCTTCACGACCAAGGGCGAAGGCAAAGGGACGGGGCTTGGCCTCTCCACCGTGCACGGCATTGTCGGCCAGCTTGGCGGGCGCATCTTCCTTCATAACCGGCCGGGCGAGGGCGCAACCTTCCGTATCTTCATGCCGGCGCTCTCCGAAGAAGAAGCGACCGCTGCCAAGCCGAAGGCCCGCAAGGATGACGGTGCAGTTCAGGTCGATGATCTGACCGGCAAGGGCCGCATCCTGATCGTCGAGGACGAGGACAGTGTAAGGAACATTGTCGTTCGCGCGCTCGGCATGTGCGGCTATGAGATTGTCGAAGCCTGTGACGGGGATGAGGCGCTGGAGATCATCGAGGACACCGATGAGCCCTTCGATGTCGTCCTCTCTGACATCATGATGCCTGAGATGGACGGGCCGACCCTGATCCAGGAAGCGGGCGACAAGCTCGGCAAGGCCAAGGTCATTTTCATGTCCGGCTATGCCGAGACGGCGATGCGCGACAAGCTCGAAGAGATCCAGGACGCTGGCTATCTGCAAAAGCCCTTCACGCTCAAAAAGGTTGCCGCTGTCGTCAAGGAAGCGATGGCTGAGTAGGGCAGGAATGCAGGTGCTTCTGCTGTCTACGGAGTGATCAGCAGATGACACCGAAACGTGCTCTGTGGTTGCTTCTGGGTATGGTCGCAGTCGGGCTCGGTGCAGTGGGCGTGGTCCTGCCGCTCTTACCGACGACGCCGTTTCTGTTATTGGCAGCGTTCGCCTTTGCCCGTTCATCTGAGCGTTGGCATCAATGGCTGGTGAACCATCAGATTTTTGGCCCGCTGATTGAGGACTGGAACCGCTACGGGGCGATCAGCCGAAGCGCGAAAACAGTCTCTGTGCTCTCCATGTTGGCTGTTGTGTTGATATCAGTGACCTTGAAAGTCCCCGCGCTAGTTCTCGCTGTTCAAGCAGTGGTGCTGATGATGGTCGCGATCTTTGTGCTCTCGCGACCATCACCGCCTTCTATGGATGACTGATCTGTGGTGTGCTGAAGGTCCGATTAAAGAGGAGCTTCAGGGTCAGGCTCGCGGCTATGCCAGTTACGCCAAGTGTCAGTGCAAAGCCGGGGTCTTTGCTGCCCATCGATGCCAGGATCAGATAGGTGATGGCGCCCACCACAGCCGGAGCAAGAAGTGCTGTCCACCAGCCGACTCGGCCATCCCCAAACGCTGCGACGAATCCGGCGATCAGGCCGGTCGCAATGGCCTGCAGGCCACCTGTGAAATAGGTGAACAGCAGGCTGAAGAAGACCATCCCCAAGTAAAGGCCTAGGGCTTCAATGGGATTCTGCGCTGACATCATTTCAGGGATCAGCAGGATAGTGAGCAACAGCCATGCGCCAACCGGCGGCCCGGCAAGGGCGTAAATGGCGAAAACTTTCCAGTGGAACGGGCCCTGACGGTCCATTGTGCCAGTCATTTTCTTCTCCCACACTGACTACTCTCAACAAATGGTCATGTTCGGGTCCGCAACAATCCCGCCATATCGCGGCATATTGACATGATAGCGCTAACAGATTTCCTGTGTTAGCGTGCCTGGCGGAGAGGCGCCGCGCCCGGTGAAGGGATGACAGGTGCCCCCATGCGTACAGGGAGGAATATCATGCCCCAATGGTCTCGGCGGGAAATGCTGGCGCTGTCGTCCGGCGCGTTGCTGACGGCGTGTAGTGGCGGAGGCGGCTCGTCCACTTCCGTCAGTGTGCCGCCACCACCGCCTCCACCTCCGCCACCAGCGGGGTCCCCGAGCCTTGCGGAATTATCGGCCGAGAAGGGGATGCGGTTCGGCACAGCGATTAATACCGGCACCGGCTCGACCTTCAACGATAACAATTATCTCAATCTCGTCCGTGAGGAATGCAATGTCGCGGTCGCGGAGAACGATCTCAAATGGCAGGCCATCCGTCCGTCACCGGATATGTTCACCTTCACTGGCGGGGATGCGCTGGTCAATTTTGCGCAAACAGAAAATATCGGTTTCCGCGGGCACACGTTGCTGTGGGAAGATGAAACCCGGTACCCTTCATGGTTCGACACTTATGATTTCGGCGCCGACCCTGCCATGGAAGCAGAACGTCTCTTAACGGAGCACATCACTACAGTCGCGGCCCGCTATCAGGGGCAGATCGACAGCTGGGATGTCGTCAATGAGGCGGTCAACCCAGGCAATGGCGCCTACAGATCATCGCCGTTCTCTCGCAATCTGGGGAGCATGGAGGCCGTGCTCGACATCGCGTTTCAGGCCGCGCGGGACACGCTGCCCAATACCCAGCTTGTCTATAATGATTTCATGAGCTGGGGGACGGGGAATGCGCATCGCGATGGGGTGCTGACGCTCCTCGACGGCATGATCACGCGGGGGACGCCGATCGATGCGCTCGGTGTGCAGAGCCATATCTTTGCTGGCACAGGTAATTTCGGCGGCATCGACGAGGCCGCCTGGCGGTCCTTCCTCAATGACGTGACCTCGCTGGGGCTCGATCTTGTGATCACTGAATTCGATATCAATGACCAGAACCTGCCGGCGGATATCACGACGCGCGATGGTCTGATTGCGGATTATACGTCCGCCTATCTAGGCCTGATGTTTGAGTATTCGCAGCTTCGCGATGTGCTTTGCTGGGGGCTCGTACACCGCTATTCATGGATGCAGAATTTCCAGCCGCGCAGTGACGGGCTGCAGAAGCGCTCGACACCGTTTGATGACAGCTACCAGCCGACGCCGATGTATGACGCCATCGCCGCCGCTTTCGAGGCGACGACGGCGCGCAGTTGATCACTCGCCCGGTGTCAGGCGGGCATCAAGGAAATCAAGGGTCGTCCGGTCACGGTGGATCTTGTTTTCCTTGTCCCGGAAGCCATGCTTCTCGCCTGGATAGGTCATCAGTTTGAAATCCGTGTCCTGCTGTTGCAGGGCGGCCATGACATCAATCGCGTTCTGGAAGATGACATTGTCATCGGCCATACCGTGAATGAGGAGGAGGGCGTCATCCTTGATCCCTTCCGCATAGGTGATGACGGAGGACGCGTCATAGGCCTCAGCCACTTCGCGCGGATCACCCATATAACGCTCCGTATAGGCCGTGTCATAGGTACGCCAGTCACTGACCGGGGCGCCGGATGCGCCAGCCTTGTAAAGGTCAGGGCGTTGGCCGAGCATCATCAGGGTCATATAGCCGCCATAGGACCAACCCTGAACGCCGATCCGACTGCCATCGACGAATGGTTGCGAAGTCAGCCATGCGGTGCCCGCCGCCTGATCGACGACCTCCGGCTGGCCCATCTTGTGATAGATGACATCCTCGAATGCCTTGCCGCGGTTAAAGGCGCCGCGATTGTCGAGCATGAAAACGACATAGCCCTTGTCGGCAAGGAGTTGCGCATAGGCGTTGCCCCAGACATTCCGTACCCGCTGAACCCCCGGCCCGCCATAGACAAGCTGCATGGCGGGGGCAGGGTGGGCGGCGGTCGCCGTGGCGGGTTTCAGGATCTGATAATCCATCATCTGGCCGTCCTCGGCCTCGATCTGCCCGAATTCCCATTGCAGATGGCTATCAAGATAAGGCGTATAGGGATGGCTGTCATCGAGTGCATTCTCGAGGAGCCAGTAACGGCGGGTGCCGTCCGCGCCCATGACGGCGGCTTGGGGCGGCTGGTTCTGGGATGAGAAGCGGTGGATATAGGCCTCACACCCTTCGCCAAAACTTGCCGAATGCCAGCCGGGCTCGGTCGTCACCTGTTCGATCTCACCGCCAGCAAGCGTCGTGCGATAGATATGGCGCTCTGCTGCAGTCTCCCTCCAGCCAGAGAAATAGACTTCGCCGTCTTCCTCATCGAGGCAGGTAAGGCCGGTCACCGGCCACTCGCCTTTGGTCAACTGGACAGGGTTCTTTCCGTCTGCGTCATAACGATAGATATGGTTGAACCCGTCCCGTTCAGAGAGCCACAGGAAGCCGCCATCATCAAGGCTGCGGAAGGTACTCGCGCGCAAATTCACCCATGTGTCGGAGGTCTCGGAGAAAACTAGCTCGGTCTTGCCGGTCTTCGGATCGGCTTTGAGGACGTCGAGCGACTTCTGGTCTCGGCTGAGGCGGAAAACATACGGGCTGCCTTCGTGCCAGCGGACGGTTGCGACATAGATGTCTTCATTCTCGCCAAGGTCGATCCATTTGGGCTTTTTGCCTTTCGGCGTCGTGATGCCGAGCTTGATCTTGACGTTGTCGGTACCCGCAAAGGGATAGCGCTGGGAGATGGTCTTTGACCCTTCCGGCGTGAAATCGAGGCGCTCGACGATATCGACCGGGGACTCATCGATCTGGGCAAAGACGATCATCTCGTCATCGCCCGACCACCAATAGCCGGTATTCCGTCCCAGCTCTTCCTGTGCGACGAACTCCGAGACGCCATTGCGGATCGTCCCGCCTGCGCCTTTGGTGACCTGACGTTCCCTGCCACTTGCCAGCTCATAGACGAAGACTTCATCATTGCGGACATACGAGACGAAATTGCCGTCAGGGGAGACCTTGGGGTCGGTTTCGAAATCATCCGGCGTGTCGGTCACGCGGATCGCCGCGCCCTCGGCAAGGTCATAGAGGAACACATCGCCGCCCAGCGGGAAGAGGATGCGCTTGCCGTCATCATCCCACTGATAGGAGACGATGCCGCTGTCATAGATCCGCTGGCGCTCGCGGCGGTTCTTTTCCTCCTCGGACAGCTCGACATCGGCTGGCACAAGGTCATCGGAGCGGACCAGCACGCGCGATTCGCCGGTTTCAACGTCATAGGCCCAGAGATCGAGGGTTCGCGCATCGTCCTCGCGACCGCGCAGCATGGTGATCATCTTGCCGTCAGGCGAGAAATTCACCCCCCGCAAGGATGGCCCCGACAGCCCCGCTTCGTCATGCAGGGCCTCAATGGTGAGGTCCTTGGCAGAGGCGCCTGCTGTGAGGGCAACGGCAGAGACGGCAAGGCCGAGGGCGATCAATCGGGTCATTCTTGGTCCTCCTGAGGGGATTTTTGCGCTGTTCTAGCGGTTTTCCGCCCGCTGGCCATGCCGCTGTTAACCAGGCCTTCTTTTGGTCAAGCTAGTGTGCTTGTTCATTCAGTGGCTTGAAGAGCGTTAACGCGACATGTTGATGATCATTGGCAGTGGCCGGTCGGGAACGACCTGGCTCGGGAAGCTGTTCGACAGCCACCCTGATACTGTTTACCTGCATGAACCCGATGCGGTGAAGCGTCGGCACGACCTGCCGAAATTCCCCTGCGAGGGGGAGGTCGAATATTACGCCGAGGCCGCCGCTGACTATCTCGAAGAGCTGAAATTCACCCGCACCCCGGGCGTCATCGGCGTGCCGCCTTTCTTCCCGAAGAATTATCGCGGGTTGCTGGGCGGGGCCCTGCACAAGACCGCGCGGGTAACGAGCAAGGCGCTCCGCAAGGCGGCGGGCAGGAACTGGGCGGGCCTGCCGGTGCCGGTCGCGCCGCGCCGCGGGGCAAAGGGGCTCTATGTTCTTAAATCGGTCAGCGCGGTCTGCCGCGCGCCGCTCTGGGCGGCTGCTGACCCCAATCTCAAGATCATCCACCTGATCCGCCATGTCGGCGGGCGCATCGCCTCGCTGGAGCGCGGCATGTCGGCGGGCCTGATGAACCCCGATCCGCAGATCGATGAGCTCTTCGAGCTGCCCGAATCCGAACTTTATCCCTTCACCAAGAAGGATATCCTGTCGCGGCGCTTCATGGACCGGATTGCCTATTCATGGATGGTGCAGAACGACAAGGCCGCCGCCGATATGGCGGGTAATGACCGTTACGTGCCGCTGCTCTACGAGGACCTCTGCCGGGCGCCGGCCGACAAGATGGCGCGGCTCTTTGCCTATACGGGGCTGGAGACCAGCGTGCAGACCATGCTGTTCCTCAAACAGCTCCAGCGCCAGTCAGCGCAGGACAATGCTCGCTATCATAGCGTCCTCAAATCGCCACTGGGCTCGATTGACCGCTGGCGGCGTGAGCTGTCGCTCGATGAGCAGGACACGATAATGGATATCGTCCGCCATGCCCGCACCGAACCTGTCCGCAAGGCACTGGGGCTTGAGCCGCCTAAGGCCGAGGCGGGTGCATTCCAGAGCCAGCTGCGCTAGCGGCGGGGTTCAGCCCCCGGAGCGATGTGACGCATGCCTCAAATCCCTGCCTGCCCTGAATGCGGCTCGACCTATGCCTATGAGGATGGCGAACTCTTCATCTGCCCCGAATGCGCCCATGAATGGTCAGCCAGCGGGGAAAGCGACGGGCCGGTCTTCAAGGATGCGAATGGCAATTCGCTGGAAGACGGCGATACCGTCACCGTGATCAAGGATCTCAAGATCAAGGGCACGTCTCAGGTCGTGAAAGTCGGTACACGGGTGAAAAACATCCGCCTCGTCGCGGGCGATCACGACATTGATTGCAAGATCGACGGCATCGGCGCGATGAAGCTGAAATCGGAATTTGTGAAAAAGGGCTGAGGCGTCAGGCCCTCATTGATTTTTGCCATTATCGTCCCCTCGCCACGGAAACGGGGAGAGGGTCAGGGGGAGGGGTTTTATGGTCAGCACACTGCCTGAATAAACCCTCACCCGGCATCGCCTGCGGCGATTCCGACCTCTCCCTTATCCAAGGGAGAGGTGAAGACGGGGGAAGTCTTAGCTCTTGTCTTTGAGCGCTGCCAGCACCGCGAAGGGTGAGTCTGGATCCGCCTCTTTCTTCTTGCGGTTGGGGCCGGCGGTGAAGGTGCGGGGGCCACGGTCCTGCGGCTTGCCTCGTTTGGGGCCGCCCTTGCCTTTGCGCGGGCCTTTTTCTCCGCCTTCGGTCTTTTTGCCCTGAGGCTTGCCCCGGCGGCGTTCCTGTTTGGGTCGCGGTGGGGTCCAGCGCCAGACAGTGACCTCAACGCTCTCCATCTCAACGGGCTCGACGGGAGTCGCTTCCGCTTCCGGTGCCGCTACTTCGGCAGGTCCTTCCGTATCCGTCACGGCAGTCGCGACAGCAGGCGTCTCGGCGATCTCTTCGGCCGGTTTATCCTGCTCATCCGTTGTCGGAGCTGGCGCATCTGTTGCGGCTGGTTCTTCGCTGACAGCTTCAGCAACAGCCGGTGCTTCGGCGATTGAGCTTGCGTCACCGTCAGCAGGCGCTTCCACAGCTTCAGTCTGCGTTTCTTCAGCGGGCGTTTCCGCCGCAGCCTTGTCATCGCTGCGCGGTTTCAGCCCGGCCGTCACCTTCGGCACGTCTTTCGTGATCGTTGCTTTCTTGAAGCCGAGCGATTGCAGGATGCTTTCGAAATCCTCGCCGGAGCAGCCGACAAGGCTCATCATCTTCGCATTGGCTTCAAAGCCTTCACGACCTGCCGCTTCGCGTGCCGTGCGCACTTCACCGGCGAGCCGTTCTAGCATGTCGATCCGGACCGCGCGGGTGCCGGAGGGGCGATAGCCGCTGGCAAAATAGAACGCAGCCGGAATATCCTTGTCATTGATGACAGAGGTCGAGCCCGCAGGCGGCACCTGGAAGGCATCCGGATCCTTGCCTTCCCACAGCGCCCAGAGAAGGGCGAGGAAATGGGCGGGCGCGGGCTTCAGAAGCCCCGGCATGTGGATCGTATATTCGCCGAACCGCACACCGAGTTTTCTCAGCTTGCCGCGTTCGGGCTGTTCCAGTGCCTTGATCTCATCCGAAATCTGATTGCGCGAGATCGCGCCGAAATTCTCGATCAGGCGGAAGGCGACCCCGCGCGCGGTCGGTGCCAGCGCATCGGGGCTTTCGGAAACCTCGTTGACGGCCTTCTGCAAGGAGACGAGCGGGCTGATCAGATTCTCGACACGGTCAGCGATGAACTCGCGCACACGCTCTTCGATCGCCGGCAGGGATTGCGGCGGCAGATGCTCGGTCGCGACCAGCTTGAATTCAGGACGTAAGGGCTGCGGCCCTTTGGTGAGCTGCGCGACAGCCGATTGCCGCCACCAGATCGTCCCGCCTTCGCGCAAGGAGAATTCATGGAACCCCGCAGAGGCGAGCGCTGCGGCACGTGCCGCCAGCTCAGGCCGCAGGGCTTTAAGCGCCGCAAACCGCACGGCTTTCGCGTGCGGGCCCTTGGCGCGCGGGTCGAGGATGAATTGGAAGCCGAGCAACCGCCCGACAAATTCGCCTTCCACGATGACTTCTCCGTCCTGAGTGACGCCCGCAAGGAGTGGGGCATCATCCTTCAATTTCTTCAACAGGACCGACGTGCGCCGGTCAATGAATCGCTGCGTGAGTTTTTCATGCAGCTTGTCCGAAAGCGCGTCTTCGAGTTGGCGCGCTTCCGCTTGCCACCGCCTTGCATTTTCCAGCCATCCCTGACGGTGAGAGAGATAGGTCCAGGTCCGCACATGCGCGATCCGGTTGGAGAGGGTGTCCACGTCCCCATCGAGCCGGTCAAGCCGTTCCAGCTGCGTCATGGTAAAGGCGGAGGGGATTTCCCCGCTTTCGAGCAGCTTGTGGTAGATTTCGCCGAGCATCTGCGCGTGCTGGTCGGGGGTCACTTTGCGGAAATCCGGCACCTGACAGACTTCCCAGAGGAGTTTGAGCGCGGCCCCGCCCTTGGCCATGTCCCGAATGTCGTGCCGTTTGGTCAGGCGGCGAAGTGCCTCCTCGTCATCATCCATCCGCGCCCTGACAAGCTCTCGCCGGGGCGGCTTTTGCTCAAGTGAGCGCAAGAGGGAGGGCAGGGAGCGGAAATCAAGATGCGGGCTGCGCCATTGCAGCGCCTCGACCGCATCGAACCGGTGCATGTCGACCTGATTGACGAGTTCCTCGCTGAAGCCGGGGCAGTCAGCGGTCGTCCCCCAGCTGCCGTCCCTGATATGCCGGCCCGCCCGCCCTGCGATCTGGGCAACTTCCGCCGGGTACAGAAGGCGTGAGTTCCGGCCATCGAATTTGGCGCCGGCGGCAAAGGCGACATGGTCGATATCCATGTTCAGCCCCATGCCGATCGCGTCCGTTGCCACGAGATAATCAACCTCCCCCTCATTATAGAGGGCAGCCTGTGCATTGCGGGTCCGCGGAGAGAGCGCGCCCATGACGATGGCGGCCCCGCCGCGCTGGCGGCGGATCAACTCGGCAATGGAATAGACATTCTCTGCACTGAAGGCGACGATGGCGGTCCGGCGCGGCAAGCGGGTCGCCTTTTTGTGCCCGATAAAGTCGAGCTGGGAGAACCGCTCACGGCTGACGAAATCGATATCATCGATCAGGCGGGTGAGGATCGGCCGCATCGTGTCCGAGCCGAGAAACAGCGTCTCATGCAGTCCGCGCGCATGAAGGAGGCGCTCGGTGAAGATTCGGCCGCGCTCAGGGTCAGCAGCAAGCTGGATCTCATCTATCGCCAGAAAGCTGACCTGACGCTCGAGCGGCATCGCCTCGACGGTGCAGATCCAGTAGCGGGCATTGTTCGGGATGATCTTCTCTTCGCCCGTGACCAGCGCGACGGCCTGCTCGCCCTTGCGCTCGACCATCTTCTCATAAACCTCACGCGCCAAGAGCCGCAGTGGCAGGCCGATCATGCCGGAGGCATGCGCGCTCATGCGGTCGAGCGCGTAATGGGTCTTGCCGGTATTGGTCGGGCCGAGCACCGCCGTGATCGGTTTCTGGATCACGAGATTGCTGGGCAGTGGCGGGGTGGGGGGCATTTTTTCCCTAACTGAGGGGCGCGGCGCTCACATGTAGGCGGCAGCGTGCCTTCACGCAAATCGGAGGCCGGATACATCGCGGAGAAGCGATGACTTCTCAGGCTGACAGGAGATCGGCTTCAACGCAAAAAAGGGCAGTGCGTGTTGGCGCGCACTGCCCTGGGGATGGAAGGGGTGGGGTTCACACCCTTTCCGTTGGGATGGAAGTCTTGGGGGGCTTACCCATCCCAATCGAAACTGAAGGCGAAGGATGAGCCCTTGCGAGCTTCCTTGAATCGTTTCTTCTCGTCCGTGCTCAGATCACTCCGCTTGTCGATGAAGCTTGCGAGCTCTTTCGATTTAAGCGCGGTCGACGACGGGTTGAAGCAGAGCAGCTTATGCGTGACACCATTCTTCGAGCTGCTCATGATCATCGGCTTTTCGGACTTTTTCTGGTGGCCTTCGCACTGATCAGCAAGCTTGCGGATCTGAAGCGTATTGGCACGGACTTTCTCATCAAAGTCTTCGCCGAGGGCTGCTTGGACCTGACCGTCGATATCGGCATCAGCGATGATTTTTTCGACGCGCCGGGAATAAGCTTCCATGTCCTTCTCGAAGGTCGGCAGGACGATTGTCGTTGATTCCGGCAGCTTGATGACCTTGCCGTCAGCTGTCTTGACCTCAACCACAACGACTTCCGGCGGCGTCGGAGGTTCCGGGAGTTCGGGAATTTCCGGGGCGAAATTCTGAATTGCGGCCATGCGGTCTTCGAGGCCCACCATCGGATCCGTCAGAAGGACATACCCTTCGCCGGAGTTGATGCTGACATTGATGTCGCCATCGGTCATCGTGAAAACGCTGTGTCCGTCATTATTATCGGCGATGATGGTCGTGTGACCGCTATTGCCGATATGGATTTCGTGACGGACTTCCTCGGCGATGTCGCGGGCTTCCTGTGCCAGCTCATTGCGAAGTTCCGACATTTCGATGCGCAGCTCGGTGGCCCATTCACGGGCATCGGCAGCCCGTTCGCGCTCATTTTCTGCAAGTTCGCGAGCCATTTCGCGGGCTTCATTGCGCAGCTCGCGAGCGCGTTCTTCCGTCTCACGGCGGCGCTCATCGAGTTCGCGGCGGCGTTCGTCTTTGCGCATCTGCGCTTCACGCTGGCGCTCACGGGCTTCGGCGAGACGCTCGCGCTCAGCTTCTGCCTGTTCGCGGGCACGTTCCCGCTGCTCTGCTGCGCGTTCGCGCTGTTCTTCTGCGGCACGGCGCTGTTCTTCGATGGCACGCTGACGATTATCATCCCGTGCGCGGCTGAGTTCTGCGAAGCGGAGTTCAGTATCCCCCCCTGAGCGGGCAGCGATCAGGCGAGCCTGAACGGAGGCCACACGGTCGCGGACGATTTCGGCGCGTTCGGCATTCTCACCAGTCCGGCGGTTGGCGCGAGGCGTATCTTCCTCATCGTCATTCCCGTCGAGCACGCTGTCGAGTTCTTCAGGATCAGGCGCTTCTTCCTGCACGGCATAGCTTGCCGTGCTGACCAGGCCGAGAATGGCAATCCCTGTGACAACGACAGCGCCGCCGCGCAGGGTTTTGCGGATATTCATCAGCTTGAGGCGTTCTTTGAGGCCATGATCGAGCGTCAGGGCCGGCACTGGTCCGCAATCGGAGGGTTTGCGCACGGCTTTCAGAAGGGTCTGGGCGTAGTCATGCCGGTGACCATCAAGCGAGCGCAGCACGGTCGCATCGCAGGCCGCCTCCTGATCGGAACGGAAGGCGGCAACCGCGCGGGCCGCGAACGGGTTGAACCATTGTGTTGAGCGCACTGCCGTCATGGCAAGGATCGCAAAGAGGTCACCGCGGCGGACATGGAGAAGCTCATGGGCCAGCGCATAGCGGCGTTCCTGCGGGCCGAAGCGGAAAGCGAAATCTTCAGGCACGACAACAATCGGGCGGAAAAGGCCGCAGACGAGCGGGCCATTATGCTCCGGGCAAAGACGGACGCTGATCGGCTGCTTGACGCCAAGCTCACGGGCGAGGGCCTTTGTCTCAGCGGCGGTTTGCGGGTCGGCCGGGATCGTGTGCTGCCAGATGCGGTCAGCAAACACGAACTGGCGGACCACCATGCGCAGCGCGAGGCCCAGCGTGATGAGCACCCAGATCACCGCGAGGGATTGCCAGAACGGACCGGCAAAACCTGAGAAGTCGAGCTTAGGCAGGGCAAAGCGCGATTGCGGCACGTCACTGGTGAACATCGGCCCGGTATTCGAGCGAACCGACGGCTTCTCATTGAACTGGATATATTGAGGCGCTGGTTCATGGACAGGCGCGGGGACCGCATCGATCGGCTTAAGAACCGGATTAGGGCTGACGCTCGGCCCTGCAGAGATGCTCCGCATGGCAACCGAAGTGGTCGCAGTCCGGATCGCGGTCGGCGTACTGGTTCGCGTTGGGGCGACGGAGGAGGTCGTTGTTTCTGTAGCGACGGTGGTCGGTTCAGACACGATGCTTGGCTCGAAAGTCGGCAGCGGCGCGGTGAATGCAACAAAAGCGGTTTCCGCCGTGCGGATGATTTCCGGCGTTGGCGCAATCGGGATCGGCGGCATGGCAAGCCGGACGAGCGGCAGGAGCCAGAGGGCATAAGCCGCGCGCGGGCCGAACCGGCGCGCAACGGTGCCGCGAACGGCAAGGATGAACAGGATCAGCAGGCCGACCGCTAGGCTGGCCTCGAACATCTGTGTGACGGCAGAGGCAAGATCAGCGATCATCTTTCAGCTCCCCGATCAACGCTTCGAGTTCTGCGATGTCATCAGCCGTCAGACCCTCTTTCTCGGCGAGATGCGCAACCAGTGGCGCAGCGCGGCCGCCGAACAGCTTGTCGACGAACTGGCGCGCGGCCTTGGTACGGTAATCCCCCTGCTCCAGGAGAGGCGTATATAGGTAGCGGCGGCCCTCGCTTTCAGTGGCGAGCGCGCCTTTTTCCACAAGCCGGGACAAAAGGGTTTTAACGGTGCGGTCGCTCCAGCCCGTATCGGGGGCGAGCTGCTCGGCCACATCGGCCGCCGTCTGGGGCGCATGGGCCCACAGCACCTTCATCACTTCAAGTTCGGAAGGGGAAATTTGGATCATGTGAGGGACTCCACCCGGTTCATTGTCCCTCCTGTCATGGACTACGGTTGTAGTCAACTCGGGCAGATGCCCGTTAAACATGAAAAAATGGGCAGATAGACGTGAAAAGGGAAAAAGTGGCTCCCGCCCGCCTGATGAGGGGCAGGCGGACGGGAGCCGGGGGCACCTGGACCACCCCGAATTTGTCAGCCTCTCCCACTGACGTTTTCGGGTACGAACGCCGGTCCGGCGCGCGCGGTGCTTCGGAAGAGCCCGGATGAGGATGGCGAGAACGCCGCCATCCATCGTCCCTGAAGAGCCCCCCAGACAATTCCGAGAGCCCCTCCTGAGTAGACGACGGGCGGGGAGGCAGATGTGTCGCGCGTCACAGGTGCTGACGCTTTTCTTATCCCGCTTGCCGAAAGACGTGAGGGAGGAGAGGATCGTCCCCATGCAAGTCCTGACCCCGCCACCCGAAGCCCTCGAGATCGCCCCCGATCGCCATGTCATGGTGCAGAGCTGCGAGGCCGGAAACCGTCCGCCTGCGGCGCTTTATGATGCCGGGGCCTTTGGTATTTATGCGGATGGCACCTGGGTTGCAGAGGCGATGACCGAGAGGGGCCTGCCGACTGTCAGCTATACGCGGGCAGGGCTCTACGGTTCTGATCCGGTCCCGGCGGGCGAGAGGCCAGATCCTTTCTTTCATGCAAGCGACATGGCGCGGCTTCTCGATAGTCTCGGAATGTCATCACCCGTGCTGCTCTTGGGGCATTCCATGGCGGGATTGCGGCTTCGGGCCTTCGCCACGCTTTTCCCTGAGCGGGTGAGGGGGCTCATCTTCATCGATGCCGTCACCCCGTCACAGCTCGGCTGGACGGTCCGGCGCGAGCTTGTCCGGACCGGCTGCCGGTTGATCTCTGTCTGTGGCGGCGCGGCGGAGTCGCAGTTCGGCCAGAAAGTGCTTCGTCTTTACCCGAACAATATTCGTCTGGAGGGACGGGCGCGGGCCGATAAGCTGGCCTCACTTGCCTCGACGTCTCATCTCGCAGCGACACGGGCAGAGATGCTCGCCAGTACCGATCCGGCGCTCAAGCCCCGCTTCGGTGCGCTCCCAGATGTGCCTAAGGGTGCCGTCACCGCGACCATCGTCGCGCGCGGCACCAGGGACGAGCCCTTCCGCCACCTTCATATCCCGCGCACAGGCCATGCCGAGATCCTCCAGCCGGCGCCTGCCGCCCGGATCGCCGATTTCGCGCTTGAGGTGCTCGGAGAGGGGGCGGGGCAAGCTGCGGCAACATCGCTTGCATTCCAAGGCTGACAAAGCTGCCTGAAACCGCCACATGCTCTCTCAAAGACCATAAGGAGGCGCCGTCATGGCCGCTGATAAAGAGCCCCTCGATCCTGCCGACTGCCAGACCATGGAAGATGTCCGGCTCGGGGTCGACACGCTCGACCGGGACCTCGTCAAACTGCTTCTCAAACGGCAGGGCTATATGGCCGCCGCTGCCCGCATCAAGCCCACCGCGGATGATGTCCGGGTGCCCTGGCGGATCGAGGAAGTGGTCGAGAAAGTGTGTGCTGAAGCCCGTAAAATCGGGCTCTCAACCCGAATCGCAGAGCCAGTTTGGCGAGTTCTGATCGAACAATGCATCGAATATGAGCTGGAAGAGTGGCATCAACTGCATTCAGATGGGTTAGAATTAAAGACCGCAAATCAATAAATTAGACAGGTTTTCCCCAGAAATCCCTGTTTTTCACGGCGAACGCCATTTGACGGCCACAAAGAACCGTTCTTACCGTTCCGGCCTGATTTTCTGCCAACCCCAAGGAAATTCCATGAATAAGAATGAATTTATCGACGTCGTTGCTTCCAAAGCTGACATGACGAAGGCCGATGCCGGCCGCGCTGTCGACGCTGTTTTCGACGCAATCACCGAGACGCTACAGAAGGGCGACGACGTTCGCCTCGTCGGTTTCGGCACCTTCTCTTCGAGCCGCCGTGCAGCTCGTGAGGGCCGTAACCCGCGCACCGGTGAGACGATCCAGATCAAAGCCTCCAACCAGCCGAAATTCTCGGCCGGTAAAGGCCTGAAAGACGCGCTGAACTAATCGCGCCGGATCAGATTTCGGAAGAGGGCGCCTGAGGGCGCCCTTTTTTGTTCTGTCACGTAGTTTCGGGGTTGCCGTCCCGGTCCGAGCGCGCCTACAGGGAAACTCCATGACGCGGTATATTTTCATCACCGGCGGCGTGGTTTCCTCTCTCGGAAAAGGCGTGGCTTCTGCAGCACTTGGTGCGCTTCTTCAGGCCCGTGGCTATACAGTCCGCCTGCGGAAACTCGACCCCTATCTCAATGTCGATCCGGGCACGATGTCGCCCTATCAGCATGGCGAAGTCTTTGTGACCGAAGACGGTGCCGAAACCGATCTCGACCTTGGCCATTACGAGCGGTTCACCGGGGTCAATGCCCGCAAGACCGACAATGTGACGACAGGGCAGATCTATTCCTCGATCATCGAGAAGGAACGCCGCGGCGATTATCTTGGCGCGACCGTGCAGGTCATTCCGCACGTCACCGACGCCATCAAGGAGTTCGTCCTGTCTCCAGCGCTGGGCGAGGACGGCAAGGAAGTTGATTTCTGCCTCTGCGAGATCGGCGGTACGGTTGGCGACATTGAAGGCTTGCCCTTCTTTGAAGCCATTCGTCAGTTGGGGAATGAATTGCCCCGCAATCAGGCGATCTTCGTTCACCTGACGCTGATGCCCTATATCCCGGCGGCCGGCGAGATGAAAACGAAGCCGACCCAGCACTCGGTGAAAGAGCTGCGCTCGATCGGCATCCAGCCTGATCTCCTGCTGGTGCGGGCTGACCGGCCGATCCCCGAAGGCGAACGCAAAAAGATCGCGCAATTCTGTAACGTCCGCTCAAGCGCCGTCATTCAGGCGATGGATGCGCGCACGATCTATGAGGTGCCGCTGGCCTATCATGGCGAAGGCTTTGACCGCGAAGTCCTCGAAGCTTTCGGCATCACGGATGCGCCGGACCCTGATCTTTCTCGCTGGCGCGAGATCGTCAGCCGTGTGACGGCGCCAGATGGTGAAGTCACCATCGCCATTGTCGGCAAATATACCGTCCTCAAAGACGCCTATAAATCGCTGATCGAAGCGCTGGTGCACGGCGGTATCGCGAACAATGTCCGGGTCAATATCGAGTGGATCGACGCCGGGATTTTCGAGCGCGAAGATCTTGCCATTTCACGGCTTCAGTCCGTACACGGTGTGCTGGTACCCGGCGGCTTTGGTGAGCGCGGCGCGGAAGGTAAGATCAAGGCGGCAGGCTACGCCCGGACCTCGAAGATTCCCTATTTCGGGATCTGCTTCGGCATGCAGATGGCTGTCATCGAAACGGTACGGAACCTGCTCGGCGATGCGACCGCAACGTCCTCCGAATTCCCAGCTCAGGGCCAGAATGTCGTCGGGCTGATGACCGAGTGGGTGCAGGGCAATCAGGTGCAGGCGCGCACCGAGGACAGTGACCTTGGCGGCACGATGCGGCTTGGCGCCTATGAAGCTTCACTCGCCGAAGGCTCGAAAGTCCATGAGATCTATGGTGCAGGCACGATCCATGAGCGTCACCGCCACCGCTATGAGGTCGACATGTCGATCGAGGGGGCGCTTTCCGATCACGGCGTGAAGTTCTCCGGCAAATCGCCCGATGGGCGCCTGCCTGAGATCATGGAGATCGAGGACCACCCCTGGTTCATCGCGGTGCAGTATCACCCCGAGCTCAAATCCCGGCCCTTTGATCCGCACCCGCTCTTTGCGAGCTTCATCAAGGCGGCGCTGGAGCGCTCGCGCCTCATCTGATCCGCAGGGCCCATTCAGCTCAGATGCGGGTCCGCGCGCAGCCGGCTCGCAACCATATCGACAAAGGCCCGCACCTTGGCGGAAGCCCGCATCCCTTCGGCATGGATCAGATGGATCGGCAGGGGATCAGGCTCGAATTCAGACAGCACCGTTTTAAGCCCGCCCGCATCAAGGTCGGGTCCGATCTGATAGGAAAGCACCCTCGTCAGGCCCCAGCCGGTCTTGGCTGCGGCAATCGCGGCGGGGACGGAGGCATAGGTCAAGCGAGGGGTCACCTCGACGCTCTCCCCATCGGCAAAGCTCCATTTATTGCTCGCCGAGACCGAGCGCACCGCGATGATGTTATGGTCCGCAAGATCAGCAGGCCTTTGCGGCAGACCGTGCCGTTCGAAATAGGACGGACACCCGCAGATCACCCGCCGGACCTCGCCGACCCGGACCGCCCGCAGGCTTGAATCAGGCAGGGGGCCGATGCGCAGGGCGACATCAAAGCCTTCCTCAATAATGCTGGCGACGCGGTCGAGATAGACCGCCTCCGCCGTCACATCCTTATACTGATTAAGATAGTCAAGCAGGATCGGCGAGATATAATGCTGGCCGAAAAGGACCGGCGCGGTCAGCCGCAACAGCCCCGATGGCGCGCGGTGCGCGCCGCGGGCGGCATCATCGGCGGCCTCCATCTCCTCAACGATCCTCCTGGCATCGGTGAGATAGGCGGCGCCCGCTTCGGTCAGGGTGACGATGCGCGTCGTCCGGTGGAGGAGGGTGACGCCGAGTGCGTCTTCCAGCTCATTGATGATCCGAGTCACGCTCGGCGCGCTGAGGCCCAGCGTCCGGCCCGCCCCGGCAAGGCTGCCGCTCTCTGCCACGGCAATGAAGGTTTCGAGGGCGCGGTAGCGATCCATTTTGTGGCTCCTTTTTCTTCCATATAATGGAATAATCACTTTTAAAAAGGCGCTATTATTTTGTGAGTGTGGCCGACCATCTCCCTCTCATCGGCGCCGGGCTTCACCGGCACCCCAGATGAAAGGAACGACCCCGATGTCCCGTATTCCCACTCCCGCCAGCGTCAGCGATGCCCCGGCAGCTTCCCAGCCGCTGCTCGATAATGTGAAAAAATCGCTCGGCTCCGTGCCGAACATGTTCCGTATCGTGTCGACCAGCCCGGCAGCGCTTGAAGGCTATCTCAGCCTCAGTGGCGCACTCGGCAAAGGCAAGCTGGATCCTGTGACCCGTGAGCGTATCGCGCTGGCCGTCGCCCAGCTCAATGGCTGTAGCTACTGCCTCGCCGCGCACACCTATCTTGGCACCAATATCGCCAAGCTGTCGCCGGCAGAGATTGAAGCCAATCGCCGTGGCGGTTCAACCGATGCCAAGGCGGATGCTGCGGTCAAATTTGCCGCTGAAATCGTCCGTGATCGTGGCCGGGTCAGCGCAGCTGCCATCGAAGATGTCAAAGTCGCCGGCTATTCGGATGAAGAGATTGTCGAGATTGTTCTGCACGTCTCGCTCAATACACTGACCAACTATGTGAACGAAGTCCTCGGAACGGAAGTTGACTTCCCCGAGGCGAGTGATCTCGCAGCCTAACCCCGCGAGACTGGCGGACTGGTCGGGCGGTCACACGCCCCTCTCTCTGGCGCCTTGACCGGTCCGCCACCCTTCCTGATCAATTCGGAGCCTCCCATGCGTCCCCCCTTGCCGCCCTTCACCCATGAAACATCAGTACAGAAAGTCCGCGCCGCCGAGGACGCCTGGAATTCCCGTGATCCTGCCCGCGTGGCGCAGGCCTATTCATTGAAAAGCGAGTGGCGGAACCGGTCTGAATTCCTGACCGGTCGCGCTGAGATCGGGGCTTTCCTGACCCGCAAATGGGCGGTGGAACGCGAATATCGTCTGATCAAGGAGTTATGGGCGTTTGAAGGAAACCGGATCGCCGTCCGTTTTGCCTATGAATATCTTGCCGCGCACGGTGCCTGGATACGCGCCTATGGCAATGAGAACTGGGAATTTGACGAGGACGGATTGATGCGCCGCCGTATCGCCAGCATCAATGACCTTGAAATCACGGATGCGGAACGCCTGTTCTTCTGGCCACTCGGCCCCCGGCCTGCCGATCATCCGGGTCTGACTGAGCTTGGGCTCTAGGAACATGGCCGCGCTGCAAATTCCTTCTGACATCGCCTTCACCAAAGAGGTGAAGGCGATCCAGGCCCGCAAGGGCTCGCGCGACGGCTATGCGCAGATGGAGGAGAAGGGCGGCTGGTCAGTCGATATCGATGATCAGTTAGCGTCCTTTATCGCAGAGCAGCGTAGTGTCTTTCTCGCCACCGTGTCGAGCGATGGCGCTCCCTACATCCAGCATCGCGGCGGTCCGCCGGGGTTTCTCAAAGTGCTCGATGCGCGAACACTCGGTTTTGCCGATTTCAAAGGGAACCGGCAGTTCATCACGCAAGGCAATCTGGTCGAGAACAATAAGGCTCATCTGTTCCTGATCGACTATGTCCATCGCCGGCGGGTCAAGATCTGGGGACGGGCACGGATCATCGAAGATGATCCCGAACTCATCGAACGCCTGATGCCGGAGAATTACAAGGCGCGGCCTGAACAGGCGCTACTCTTTGATGTGGACGCATGGGATGTGAACTGCCCCCAGCACATCCCGCAGCGTTTCGAGGCCGAAGACGTCGAGCGCGCGCTTGCGGCCCGCGACGCCCGGATCGCCGCGCTCGAAGCGGAGCTTGCGTCGCTTAGACAACCACCTCCCACGGAAGGCTGAGGCGGGCGGCGGCGTTGATAATGCCGACCATTGAATAGGTCTGGGGCAGGTTCCCCCACAGCTCGCCTGACTCGGTATCGACGTCTTCTGACAAGAGGCCGAGCCGGGTGCGATGGGCAAGGACGGATTCGAACATCTCGCGCGCCTGGTCGGTGCGACCGATCCGGGCGAGGGCGTCGATATGCCAGAAGGTACAGGCGGTGAAGGCGGTCTTAGGCTTGCCGAAATCATCCGCCTCCCGATAACGATAGACATGCGGCCCTTCGCGCAGTTCATCATCAATGCGCTCGACGGTTGCGACATAGCGCGGATCCATCGGCTCGATGAAACCGATCTCGGCCATCAGAAGGACAGAGGCATCAAGCGCGTCTCCGCCAAAGGCGCCGGTAAAGGCGTTACGTTTCTCGTTCCACGCTTCCTTGAGGATGACGCCGCGCATTTCATCCGCACGCGCCTGCCAGTGGTCCTGCCGCGCTGTCTGGCCCAGAACGCCCGCGATCCGCGCCAGCCGCTCACAGGCGGCCCAGCACATGATCGCCGAAGAGGTGTGCACGCTCGCCCGTCCGCGATATTCCCAGATCCCGGCATCGGGCGTGTTATAGACTTGATAGGCGCGCTCACCGACCTTCTCGAAATGCGCAAATTCGAGGGGGCCGGATTTATAAAACAGCCTGTCATCGAAAAAGGTTTGTGCGGCACCGAGTACGACATGTCCGTAGACGTCGTGTTGGATATGCTCCGCCGCCTGATTGCCAAACCGGACCGGACCCATCCCGCGATAGCCGGGCAGAGCAGTCGCAATCGTCTCGGTCAGATCGTTCTCCAGCGACACGCCATAGACCGGTTGGATGTGCCCGCCATCGGTATGGACGACGATATTGCGCAGATAGCTGAGATAATGCTCAAGCGTGCCGACAGCCGAAAGCCGGTTGAGCGCGGTCACGGTAAAATAGGCATCGCGCAGCCAGCAGAAACGGTAATCCCAGTTTCGCTCGGAGCCGCTGTGTTCGGGGATGCTGGTTGTCAGGGCCGCGACAATACCGCCGGTTTCTTCGTAAACGCACAATTTCAGTGTAATTGCCGCGCGGATCACGGCCTGTTGCCACTCCGCCGGAATGGCAAGGCGCCGCGACCAGTCACGCCAGTGATCACGCGTCCGCTTGAGCCAGTCCTGCGCCATGTCTCCGACGCTGTCCGACAGACTTTCATCGGGGCCAACAATGAACCCGAAGGGACGGTCGAGCACAAACTCCCGGCCATCCATGATGTAGCTGACCGGCACGTCGGTCGTGACCCGGAACCCCGCCCCATCATCAGGATAGCTGATATGAGAGACGCCGCGCCGCGGTTCAATGATCTGTGCGCCACGTTCTTTTGTGCCGCAAAGGTCAATGGTGATCCGGGGCAGGCCCTTGAGTGGTTCGATCATTCGGACAATCGAGGAGGGGCGGAACAGGCGCCCACGATCAGTGAAGCGCGGCGCGAAATCGGTGATCTTGACGGCCGAGCCGTCCTCGGAATGAAGGATCGTCTCAAGGATCGCGGTATTGCCGTCATAGCGCTGCTCGGAGCGAATGTGTGAGTTGAGCCGGATGCCGAATACGCCTTTGCCACCGAGCAGGGAGTTGAAGACGGGCTCTGCATCGATCCGCGGCAGGCAGAGCCACACGCAAGTACCGTCTTCGTCAATCAGTGCAGAGACGGTGCAGTTACCGATCGCGCCAAGTTCGAGATTCATGCTTCACCACTTTTCTGAAAGCCAGGACCACACCGCCTGCGGATCATCAATCCGGTAGGGCGCAACCGTTTCGCCGGCCCCCACCTTGATGGCTGTGCCGCCAATTTCAAGGGCTGTTTTCATCGCATCCTCATCGGTCGCATCATCTCCGACCATGATGGGGGTGCGGCCTTCGAAGGGTGCCGCTGACATCATTTTGGCCAAGGCTGCGCCTTTGTTTGCTTCTGATGGCTTTGCCTCGAAAACCATCTTGCCGGATTGCAGTCTGTATGCGGGGAAATCATTCAGGAGACGGCGTAATTCGTTCTCGATGTGGTCTGCGTGCTCGGGGATCTGCCTGTAATGAAACGCCAGAACTCGGCCTTTTTCTTCAAGCCTGCTCCCCGGATGGCGCGCTTCTATATCCCGGACGCCGATGAGCAAGTCATCTGGTGCGCTTCCCTCATGGCGTTTTGCTGTCTCGCCCGGCGATGCCACATCAAGTCCATGCCCGCCAATTCGCCAGAGCTCCTGCGGCACGCGGGTCTGCAGGTCCGTTACATCGCGCCCGCTGATCACCGCTAGAGCTCCGCCAATCCGTGCCGAGAGCGCCACCAGTGCCTCGGCACCGCCTTGGGGAAGGACTACCGTATCCGGATCATCCTGAATATCTGTCAGCGTGCCATCGAAATCGAGAAAAAGAGCATGGTCAGGCGACAGGGAAGGGAGCGTCATATGGGGCACCTTTCCGGTAGAGTGTTAAAGGACGGTGTCCCGCGGCCTAAACGGCCTCAAGGTCATGCAGGTAGCTGTTGCGCCACCATCCGATATCATATTCCATGACGGTCTGGCGCAATTGCTGCCAGCGTTCGCGCCGTTCTTCGACAGGCATGGTCAGGGCCGTGTAGATTGTTTCGGCGACCCGCTCACGGTCATAAGGGTTCACGATCAGCGCTGACTGCAATTGTTCGGCAGCGCCTGCAAATTCCGATAGAATGAGGACGCCCGGGTCTTCTTCCGTCTGGGCCATGACGAATTCTTTGCAGACAAGGTTCATGCCGTCGCGCAAGGGAGTGACAAGTCCGACACGGGCCACACGGAACAATCCGGCCAGCTCTTCACGGGTGTATGAGCGGGCAAGATAGCGCAAGGGTATCCAGTCGAGATCCCCGTAATCTCCATTGATCCGGCCAGCGAGTTGGTCGAGCTGTTCGCGCAGCTCACGATATTCCTCGACCTTGGAGCGCGAGGGCGGGGCGATCTGGGTGACCGAGACCTTGCCATGCAATTCGGGGTGATCATCGAAAAGCTGGCCGACCGCCTCGAACCGTTCGGGCAGGCCCTTGGAGTAATCCATCCGGTCGACCCCGATGACGAGGGAGCGGTTACCAAGAAACCGGCCGATTTTCTCCGCAGCGATGCTTGCTTCTTCGGTATCGCCAGCGGCCTCGAAGCCCTCTGCGTCGATGCCAATCGGATAGGCGGCGACTTTCACGGTCCGGTCGAATGCCCTTATCCGGCCATCGCCGAGATCTTCACCGCCATTGTCTTCGATCAGGTGACGGATGAAATTCTGACGGTCCTGCTCGGACTGAAAGCCGATCACGTCATAGGCGCACATCGCCCGGGTGATCCATTCGTGCTCCGGGATCGCCCGGAAAACTTCCGGAGCCGGGAACGGGATGTGGAGGAAAAAGCCGATCGGGCCTTTCCATCCCACCTTGCGCAGGCAGTCCGCCATCAAAAGATAGTGGTAGTCATGGACCCAGACCGCGTCGCCGGGCTCGGCCCGGTCTCCGACGATCTGGGCGATGCGCTGATTGACCTGCGCATATCCGGCAAAGGCCTTATGATCGAACGAAGCCAGATCGACGCGATAATGGAAGATCGGCCACAACACGCGATTGGCATATTGCAGATAGTACTGCTCGTATTCATTGTGAGTGAGGTCGGTGAGGACGAATTCGACGCCGTCATCGCGAAAGACTTCGACCCCGCGCGGGGTCTCATTAACGAGCTTGCCGCTCCAGCCGACCCACATGCCGCCAGAGGATTTGAGAGCTTCCCAGACCGCGACGGCCAGACCGCCCGCCCGCGCCTTGGGGTCGGAAGCTGTCCGGTTCGAAATCGCGATCATTCTGCCCATCTCATCCAGCTCCTCTTTTGTGCACCTGCGAACAGCTTAGAGCATATTGCGCACGCACCGAAGAGGTGAATGAATGGAATAACAGTCGGTTCCCTGCGGCCTTACATTCACAGGCCGATGGGCAGCCTAGATTGCGCGGCGCATTTCCTCGGGCACTTCCATGCCCAGATCGCGCATCGCCATGCCGCGGAAGGGCGCTTTGCGCCATTCAGGCAGGGCGTCATAGACGGCATTGATCGAGCCGCCGATCCGCTGGCGCTGTTCGGGTTCAATCTCTTTTTCGTAGATCTCGCGGGCGAGCAGATCGACCATCTCCTGCTGGCTGTGTGAGAGATGCGGCCAGGACATGCGGGCCAGATCCTGCACAGGAATCGCCGGTGCTGCGCCAGCAATGGAGGCGCTGACGACTGGCAGGGCGGTGATGGCGAAAAATCCGGCGAGAAAGCCGAATACGAATGGCAAACGAAACAAGGACAACGCAACTCTCCGAGGAACCACAGGCAACCTTAATAGCCAAAGGGAATGAGAACTCGCTGAACCAGACCGTCGAATCTTTTGGTTATCGCGTTAATCATGACAGGCCGATCCGTTCACGATATTCGAGGAAGGGCGTGACCTTTTTGAGGCTTTCGCCAAAAAGAACTTGCGCCGGAACGGACTTCTCGCTAGCTGCGCCGTCTTCCGGTTTTCACCGTCAGAATTCATTCGTCAGGGAGACGATCATGGCCGTCCCGAAGAGTAAGATCACGCGCTCCAAACGCGGCATGCGCCGTGCGCATGACAGTATCAGCGCCGAAACGTTCGTTGAAGACAAACAGAGCGGCAACCTTCGCCGTAACCACCATATCGACCTGAAGTCCGGCACCTATAATGGTCGCCAGGTCCTGTCGCCGCAGGAAGACTAAGCGTCGATACGTTCTGTTACATTGGCGCCTTCCGGGTGCCATCTTGAATTGAAAGGCTCGCAACTCCCGATGGAGCGGCGGGCCTTTTGTTTACGAACTGGCGCCGATCTGTCTTAATCCCTGCCAAGGGACACGAATTTTTTTGAGGTTCGGGATGCGGCGCATTGATCTTGTTATACTTTCTGCCTTCGGCTTGGGATCTCTGACAGCCTGTGTGGCGACCGCCCCGCCGGATGACGTTCTGGGCGCCATGGATGCATGTGACCGTCAGGCAGAGGTCTGCCGCCGTTACGGCGATGAAGACCCGATCTATGACGAATATGGCCGGCGTCTGGGCTGTGAGCAGCAGGCGGATCGCTGCTTCAACCGCGTCTACCGCGATGCCCAGCGGCGCTACAGCTACAACACCATCGCTGACGACTTCATCTTCTATGGCCGCTCAGGCTATTGGAGCCCGCGCCGCGGCTGGACCTTTGGTCCGCATGGTCGAGCTTATACCTACTACCGCGATCGGGATTATGATCGCCGGTACAGTGACCCTTATTACGACGATCCTTATGACTGTTACGGCCGCTATCAGGCGAGCTGGTGCTATGATCCCTATTACCGGCGGGACCGTGACCGGGATCGGGACAGAGATCGCGATCGGGACAGAGATCGTGACCGCGACAGGGACCGCGATACGCCGCCGCCTTCGACCGAGCCGAATCCGAAGGGCGATACGCCCGCCCGCCGGCCCGTAGATGAACCAAGATATGTGCCGGGACCGACAGAGGCCAAGCCCGCGCCTGCCGATCCTGCACGCTCGCGCCCGCCGCAGCGCTCGAACCCGCCAAGCCGGACCGAGCCGCCGCGCCAGTCCGCGCCTCAGCCTGCGCCCAAGCCAACGGCGCCGCCGCCTCAGCGCTATGAACCGCCGCCCAGCTCTCCACCGCAGCGGACAAGCCCGCCGCCGGAGCGATCAACGCCCGCGCCGTCGCCTCAACCTGCGGCAAAACCTGCCCCTAGGCCGACACCAAAACCTGAGCCCAAACGCTCGACGCCCAGAAATACTGATCCGGATTTCTCGGAAGACAGATAAGGCGATCACGATTTCCTGCCCCGGGCTGTCATGTTTCCGCCCGGGGGGCTTTTCTCTTGCCCCCGCGATGGTCCATAGGCTCCACGAGTATTCAACTATGGAGACTGGCCCGTGACGGCGATCCTCGACATCAATGCGCGTGAAATCCTCGACAGCCGGGGCAACCCGACCCTCGAAGTCGATGTCACGACCGAAGACGGCTTTGTCGGCCGTGCAGCCGTCCCGTCCGGCGCCTCAACCGGCATCCACGAAGCCCATGAGCGCCGCGATGGCGGAGAGCGCTATGGCGGCAAGGGCGTCCGCGAAGCTGTTGATGCGGTGAACACGGAGCTTTTCGAAGCGCTCGTCGGCATGGATGTCGAAGAGCAGTCCTTCCTCGACAATGTGATGATCGAGATCGACGGCACGCCGAACAAATCCCGCATCGGGGCCAATGCGATCCTCGGCGTCTCGCTTGCCATCGCAAAAGCTGCTGCCGAGCAGACCGACCAGTATCTCTACCGCTATGTCGGCGGGGTCGCCGCGAACCTTCTGCCGGTGCCGATGATGAACATCGTCAATGGCGGCGCGCATGCGGATAATCCCATCGACATCCAGGAATTCATGATCATGCCGGTCGGCGCAGGCAGCTTTGCTGAAGCGTTGCGCATGGGGGCGGAGACCTTCCACGCCCTCAAATCCGAACTCAAATCGGCAGGCCACAATACCAATGTTGGCGACGAAGGCGGCTTTGCGCCGAACCTCTCTTCGTCACAGGAAGCGCTCGACTTCGTGATGCGCGCCATCGAGAAGGCCGGCTACACGCCGGGCGATGACATGTATCTGGCGCTCGACGTCGCCTCGACCGAGATTTTCAAAGACGGCAAATATGACCTCGCGGGCGAGGGCAAGGTGCTCGATGGCGCGGGCATGGCCGACTATCTTGCCAATCTGGCCAGCAATTACCCGATCATCTCGATCGAGGACGGCATGGCCGAGGATGACTGGGAGGGCTGGGTAGCCCTGACCGAAGCGATCGGCAGCAAGTGCCAGCTTGTCGGCGACGACCTTTTCGTCACCAACTCCAAGCGCCTGAAGCAAGGCATCCAGAAAGGCGCAGCCAACTCGATCCTCGTCAAGGTCAACCAGATCGGTACACTGACGGAAACGCTCGCCGCCGTCGATATGGCGCATCGCGCTGGCTATACGGCGGTGATGTCCCACCGGTCGGGCGAGACCGAGGACACGACAATCGCAGATCTGTCGGTGGCCACCTGTTGTGGTCAGATCAAGACTGGCTCGCTTGCGCGCTCTGACCGGACCGCGAAATACAATCAGCTCCTGCGCATCGAAGAAACGCTTGGGCCGTCAGCCCGCTATGCCGGCAAAGACGCCCTGCCGATGCTCGGCGCGTAAATCCGCTCAATCTGTACCGGGGCGGGACAAAATTTCCTGTCCCGGTATGAGACATGTGGATAAGTGCGCGAGAGGGTAAACGGACTTTTTCGTTAATAGGCGCGACTTTCACTGGTCTGATTCAGACTCTCCTAACCTTACGAACGCGATACCGGCCTTCCGAGAGAGGAAGGGTGAGTTGATGACGCGTCTGGTTCCGGTATTTCAGTCTGGTCTTGCTGCCATGGCGGTGGTCGCCATCGCGTATAATTTCCTGATGATGTATAACTCATCAGAAGGCAGACGAATGAACGAGATTCTCCAGACGGAGATCGCCCAGCGGCAGGCCCGTCTCGATACGCTGGAACAGGAACATGCCTTCCTTACAGACCGCACCGAGCGGCTGCTCGTTGCAGGCCTCGATGAGGATCTCCTTGAAGAACGGGTGAGGGGGGTTCTCGGCCTTGTTCGTCCCGATGAATATCTTGTCCGCATGGAAGACCTCGACCGCATGGCCGAGATGGGGGCCGAGCACGCCCGCGAAGAAGAACGCCTGATCCTTGCTGCCGTGTCCACGGAGCACCTCCGCTATGCGGGGCTTGAGACGCTGCTCATCAAAACCGCAGACAGCGGCGCGTGACGGCGGCTCCCTAACGCGCGTATAAGATCGCGACGAGGCACGGGAGCGCGACGATGACCATTTTCCTTGCAGGGCTGGCCCTCTTTATCGGCATCCACCTGTTCACAGGACTGGCTAGGGGGCCTCGCGCCGCCATCATCGGGAAGATCGGCGCGATGCCCTATAAGGGGCTGTTCTCGCTCATCACGCTCGCCGGACTGATCCTCCTCATTTATGGCTGGAAGCAGGTCGTACCGGGCGAGCCCTATTATGTGCTGCCCGATTGGGTCCGCTACATCACCTATTTCTGCGTCTGGATCGCCTTGATCCTGACCGTGGCGGCCAATCTGCCGGCGGGGAAAATCGCCGCGATGGCAAAGCACCCCATGGTGCTGGGCATGAAGCTCTGGGCCTTCGGGCATCTTCTCGCCAATGGAGATTTGCGCTCGGTCATCCTCTTCGGCGCGGTCCTCGCTTGGGGTGTCATTGACCGGATCGCGCTGAAGAAACGCGGCGATATGGGCCGGCCCTTCAAGACCGGTTTCGGCGATGTCCTCGCCATCACCATCGGGACGGCAGGCTTTGCGGTCATCCTCCTCTGGGCACATGTCTACATCGCCGGTGTGCCGCTCTTTTAAGTCGAGGCTGACAAACCGCATCGCAGTCTCTATTTACGCCCAATGGTCACCCTCATCGATAATTCCCGTGCCCTGCGGCACCCCGAAAAACAAAAGCGCCCCGACAGCGAGGTGAAGCGCAAGCCCGATTGGATTCGCGTGAAGGCGCCGGTGTCCAAGGGCTATGCCGAGACCAAGAATATCGTGAAGTCGAAGGGGCTGGCGACGGTCTGCGAAGAGGCGGCCTGCCCGAACATCGGCGAGTGCTGGGACAAAAAGCACGCGACCATCATGATCCTCGGCGATACCTGCACGCGGGCTTGCGCCTTCTGCAATGTGAAGACAGGCCTGCCTGGCGCGATTGATCCGCATGAGGCGGAGAATACCGGCAAGGCCGCCGCCGAGATGGGCCTCAACCATATCGTCATCACCTCGGTTGACCGCGATGATCTGGATGATGGCGGGGCACAGCATTTCGTCGATGTGATCGAGAGCATTCGCCGCCAGTCGCCGGGCACGACGATTGAGATCCTGACCCCTGACTTCCTTCGCAAGCCGAAGGAAGCGGTGGAGAAGGTGATCGACGCCAAGCCCGATGTCTTCAACCACAATCTGGAAACCGTCCCGCGGCTCTATCTCTCCATTCGTCCGGGTGCGCGCTATTTCCATAGCCTGCGCCTGCTCGAAAAGGTGAAAGAGCGCGACCCGAACCAGTTCACCAAATCCGGCATTATGGTCGGCCTTGGTGAGACCAAGGAAGAGGTCATGCAGGTGATGGATGACATGCGCTCGGCGGGCATCGATTTTCTGACCATCGGCCAGTATCTCCAGCCGACGCGGAAGCACGCCCCCGTCGACCGCTTCGTCACGCCTGAAGAGTTCAAGACCTATGAGTCGATTGCCCGCGCCAAGGGCTTCCTGATGGTCTCTGCTTCACCGCTGACGCGCTCTAGCTATCACGCCGATGCCGATTTCGCGCAGATGAAGGCGGCCCGCGAGGGACGGCGGAGCTAAGCCCGGCTTTGCGCCGGGAAGCGGGAAGGGCTAGAAGCCGGGGAAAATAACGCTACCCCAAGGTTTCCCATGGCTATCAAATACCTGCTTGCAAGTTCAGTTCTTGCCCTGACCCTCGCTGCCTGTGGCGGCAAGGAAGAGGCGCCGGCCGACGACGCTGCTGCCACCGGCACGCCGGAGATGGCGGACAAGGCTATGACGGATGAGGTGATGGTCGCCTCGACCGAAGAGCTGGAGATGATGCGGGAAGAGATCGCCATCATCGACATGGCACCTGACACCTCCTTCCTGACGGCAGAAGAAAAGCAGGTCGTGAACCTGCTGATCGATGCCGCCGAGCTGATGAGCGAGATTTATCTGCGGCAGGTCAGCGAAGAGAATCCCGCCTGGCGCACCGAAATTGCCGCTAGCGATATTGAGAACAAGGCGCTCCTGCTGGAGCTGTTCGATCTTCATTTCGGGCCGTGGGACACGCTCGATCACTTCAAGCCCTTCTATGGCGGCATGGAGCGCCCCGAAGGCGCAGCCTTTTATCCGGCTGACATGACGCGCGAAGAGTTCGATGCGTGGATCGAAGCGCATCCGGGCGATGAGGAAGCCTTCAAAAGCTGGTACACGGTCATTCGCCGGACCGAAGATGGTGGCCTGAAAGCCATTCCTTATTCTGAGCATTATGCCGAATGGCTGGTCCCTGCGGTCACCAAGCTGCGCGAAGCCGCCGAAATCACGACCAATGAGAGCCTCAAGCGCTTCCTGACCCTGCGGGCGGAGAGCTTTCTCACCGATGAATATTATGAATCCGAAATGGCGTGGATGGACCTTGATGGGCCGATCGAAGTCGCCATTGGACCATATGAGGTTTATACGGACGGTCTCTTCGGTACCAAGACTGCCTTTGAGGCGTTCATAACGGTTCGCGATCCGGAAGAGAGCTCTGCGCTCGACAAATACAAAGGGATGCTCCGCGATATGGAAGCAAACCTGCCGGTCTCGGATGACTACAAGAACTTCAAGCGCGGCTTTGAATCACCGATCTCGGTTGTCGATCAGGTCCATGGCGGCGGCGACAATGTGCCGGGCGTGCAGACCATCGCCTTCAACCTGCCCAATGACGAGCGGGTGCGCGAAGCAAAAGGCGCGAAGAAGGTTCTGCTCAACAATGTGATGGGCGCGAAATTCGACCGCATCCTTGAGCCGATGGCTGAGCATGTGCTGGTTGAAGAGCAGGCTGGCCTCTTGATGCAGAAATATATGGGCATGGAAACACTGTTCCATGAACTCAGCCACTCGCTCGGGCCGGGGACGATTATTATCGATGGTGAGGAAACCACCGTCAATGCTCAGCTTAAAGAGCTTTACTCGACTATCGAGGAAGGTAAGGCCGACGTGATGGGGGCCTATAACATCCTCTATATGATGGAGCTGGGTGAGCTGCCGGTCGAAGAAAAGGAAGCTTTCCTTGCGACCTATTTCACCGGCAATTTCCGCGCGATGCGGTTTGGCATCAACGAAGCCCATGGCGGCGGGGCTGCCTATCAGTACAGCTTCTTCAAAGAGCAGGGCGCTTTCGAGGTTGATGAAGAGACCGGCAAATACCGGCTCGATTTTACGAAACTCGAACAGGCAATCAGTGATTTGACGGCCAAGATCGTCATGCTGCAGGGCGACGGTGATTATGATGCGGCGAAAGCCTTCCTCGATGGCTATCGCGTGCTCGACGAGTATGCCGAAAAGGTGATCGCGTCGATGACCGATATCCCGGTCGACATCCAGCCGGTCTATCCCGACGCGATTTAAAGCGGGCTCATCTTCCCCCGCTTCGGCGGGGGAAGTGCTTAAGGCGCCTATCTGCCCATTCGCCTGAGGATCTCTGCCGCTGCGCGGTCCGTTTCGCGTAGCGGCTCATACGTCCACTGATCGTCCGGGCCGCAATGCGGTTTCAGGATATGCCGGTCTTCCAGTGCCTGATGAAAGCGCTGCCATTTGGGCGCTCCTCCTTCGAGGGGGAGCATGTGGATCGGCTTGCCGGTAAAGGCCGCATCGGTGAGCATGTTCGCGCTCTCGCCGGTCACATAGAAACGCTCGGCCACCCCCAACATCCCGAAATAAGGATTGACCACGCGGCCCACCGGCTCACCGTCCCAGATCCATGCATCGGGCAGGGCTTCGCGCAAATGATGTTTCACAAATTCCGGTGTGCGCCGGGATGGGGTGATGAGGAGGCGATAGCCTTCATCCTCTGCTGCCGCGAGGGCTTCGAGCATCAGGGTAATGACGGGCCCCGTCATCTGGTAATCCTTGCTGTCCCCACCAATCAGCACCGCCGCATAACGCTGGTCTTCATCGAGCCCCAGATCCTCGATCAGCATGCCCGCTTCTGTCCGTAGACGGTTTTCCTCGAGCCGGTTCGGGGAGCCGAGGATCGGGAATACATTATCGCCCTTAAGCTCATCATGCTCAGGCGGGATGACGAGATCAAAACCGCCGAGCCGCGCGCGCGGATCCTGCGTCTGGACGACCATGGGCACATGGCGCTTCATCTCAATCGAGAGCGGCACGACGCGGCGCCCGCAGCCGATCCAGAGATCGGGCCAGGGTGGGTCCAGCGAATCAGAATCAGCCGACAGCCGCGACAGGGACGGTCCCATCAGCATGCGCGGCAGCTTGTCAAAGGGCGCTCTAATCGCGATGCGCTTGCGCTCAATATAGGCAGGGGTCAGGCGCGCCACGGCCTCGGCAAGGCCCATCACCTGGTTTTCCATGCCGGCCCGGCCGTCCGAAACGGCCCAGATCAGAAGCGGTGTCTCTCCCATGGCAAGGTCTCTAGCCTTGGCAGGTTACCAAGGGCTATCTTCTTTCACTCATGACCGAGATTCTGTTTTACCATATTGAGCGCGGGGCGCCCTCCGACGTCCTGCCGGGGCTGCTGGAGCGCACGCTGTCTCGCGGCTGGACGGCGGTCGTCCGCTGCCGGGATGAGGGCGAGTTGCGGGCGCTCGACGATCATCTCTGGACCTATCATGACGAAAGCTTCCTGCCGCATGGCGCGGGCGCAGCTGATGAGCGTGTGCCGGTCTGGCTGACGACGGGGGATGAATTGCCAAAGGGCCGCGATGTGCTGTTTGCCTTGTCGGCGGAGACATTCCGGCCCGAGGGATTAAACGGGCTGACGCGTGCGGTACTGATGTTCGGCGCGAGCGATGCGCCTGCGGCCCGCGAAGCCTGGAAGGCGGTCAAAGGCGCAGGCGCCGAGGCGACCTATTGGAAGCAGGACGAGGATGGTCGCTGGGTGAAGGCAGGCTAGCGCCTTATTCACTTTCCCCTTCGGCCTCGACCTCTTCGCGCAGCTCATCCGCGTCAGGAATATCGCTTTCGCCCTCGATGGCGTTATCGAGATGAAGCGGCGGGAAGATCAGCCCTTCAAAGACTTCCTGTGCTCGCGTCCGCGATTTTGGAATGCTGAGCCCATTCTGGCCGAAAGTCGGCTCTGGATCGGCAAGCGACGCTTGGATCATCAGGCGCGGGGAGGGCGGCATGACGCCGATCGCATCCCGGTTGCCGCCGCCGCGCGTGATGTCGGCGAGGATGCCGGCGCCGAGCGGCTGGCCTTCAATTCGTGAACGGTAGACTTGTGTATTCTCGATCACGCGCATGATGTAATTGCGGGTTTCAGAGAAAGGGACGAGCTCGATCCAGTCGATTGGATCGACATTGGGATCGCGCGGATCGCCATATTCCTCAACCCAGCGGTCGACCCGGTGAGGGCCCGCATTATAGGCGCCCATCACCATGATATAGCTGCCGTTGAAACGGTCGAGCAGGTGGCTGAGATGCGCAGCCCCTAGCGTCATGTTGTAGTCGGGATCAGACAGAAGCCGCGAGGATGAGAAGGGCAGGCCCTCCTTACGCGCCGTAATTTGGGCGGTCGAGGAGAGAAGCTGCATCATGCCGCGGGCGCGGGCGCTCGAATAAGCGCGCGGATTAAATTCTGACTCCTGACGCGACAGACCGAGGATCAGGGGTGTCTCGACATAACGGGCTGCGCTATCGGGTACGGAGTAAAGCGGATAGATGACATGCGGGACTTCCGCGCCATTGTTCCGCGCGACCTTGCCGCCGCGAACGGCGAGATAGGTTTTCCGCTCACCGATCACGAGATCATAATAGGCAAGGACTTCACCCTCGCTCTGAATCTGATCATCAAGCGCGCGGGCAAACCGGTCGAAATGCACGTCCTCACCGATTTCGGCAAGAATATGCATGGCGTGAACCATGGGCCGCGCTTCAAAGACAGTCAGGTCATTGGCGTCAGGTTCGGCAGGGGCTTGCGGGAAGATCACCTGCGGTGCATCGGGACCGAGTTCCTGCAAAGCGAGCTGACCATAATAGGTATACGGATAAGCCCCGGCGACAAGATAGTGCTGGCGGGCCATGCTCTCTTCACCGGCAGCCGCGAAGGCCCGGCCGAGCCAGTATTCGCCGCGCGAACGGCTGATTGAAGAAGTCACGCCCGTCGCAAGGAAGGCAAAATGCGCCTTGGCCCGTTCTGCATCTCCAAGGAAGCGGAGCGCGACCCAGCCGGCCATGAATTCGGCTTCGGCAAAATCGGCACCATCCTCGAGCCCTGAATAGGCCGACAGGATATAGGCATCCTCAAAGCGGGCATTCTTCAGTGCCCAGCGCGCAAGCAGCTTGCGCTCATAGAACCAGGCGCCGGGGTCTCGCAGGCTAACAGGATCTAGGGGGGCGAGCCCGGCATAAGTGATCGCGAGGGGCTCCTGGTCCATCCGGCGGTAATGACGAACAGCGGCGAGCAGCACGCCGGCATCCTGCTGGCTGTCCGCAGGCAGATTATTGTAAAGTGACGGCGCATTGCGGTCATTGAGGAGGAATGCAATCCGGGTCAGTGCCTCGGCACGCCGCTCGGATGGCACATAGTTGAGAATCCGTCTGGTGGCGGTCGCGCGAATATCAAAAAGCTGCCGGTCAGCTTTCTCCCAATGGTCCTGCGGGCTCAGAAAGCCACCATAGGCATTGAGCAGCTCGGTTTCCTGCCGCGAGGTGTGGTTGAAATTGATCCATGCCGCCTTGATCTGGGCAGTGGCTGCATCGCGATTGCCGCGGCTTAGGAAGGCGCGGGCCAGCTGGAGGTGGCCGTCGGATGTGACCGGGTCGCGCTTGTCAAAAAAGGCGAAGATTTCCTCGGCGGGCGTTGCGTCCGTGAAGGAGTCTTCCGCTTTTTCACGAAGTCGCCGTTCATCCGGCCAGCCATAGTTCTGATCAAGGAACCGGCTGATCTCAAGAGAAGACAGATTGTCGGCAGAGGACCGCAGATAGGCCCAGTCGGCAACGGCACGGGCTGTCGGCGCATCTATCTGAGTCCGAAGGACATTCGCCAGATCATAATTCCGGCGCTCAAGCGCTTCGAAAACCGAGCGCAGCTTCCCTTCATCGATGGACGAAATATAAGGCGATTCCGGTGCCGGCGGCTTGAGGGTCGGCAGAGGTGGAACCTTCGCCAGGGTAATGCCACTGGAAAGGACTAAAAACACTGAAAAAAGAACGGCTTGCAATCGTCTAATGGCGCGCATGTCGAACCCGAAAACTTCCCCTCAACTCTCTAGCATGCCTTGTGCCAAAGCGACACAGCAGTCTGACGCTTGCCCGTTTTCGCAGGCAGGACTACGGCGATGACATGACATTCTCAGTATCATCAACCGCCGACTGGATCCGCGGTTCCATCACGGCCCTTGTGACACCGTTTCACCACGGCGCCGTTGCCTATGACACTTATCGTGACCTGATCGACCGGCAGATAAAGGGCGGCACGCACGGCATCGTTCCTGTCGGCACGACGGGCGAGACCTCGACCCTCAACGAAGAAGAGCATGTCGAGGTCATCCGCTGCGCGGTCTCTGCGGCAGACGGACGGATACCGGTCATTGCCGGGGTCGGATCGAACGATACCGCGACCTCGATCATGCTGGCCGAAAAGGCGCAATCGGCCGGGGCCGATGCGTTGCTGGCGGTGACGGGCTATTACAATAAGCCCTCGCAGGATGGCCTGATCGCGCATTTCACCGCGCTGGCAGACTCAACTGACCTGCCGATCATCCTCTATAATGTTCCTGGACGGACGGCCTGCGACATCGCCGTCTCGACCATGAAGGTCTTGGCGCGGCATCCGGGCATCGTCGGGGTAAAGGACGCAACAGGCAATCTGGCCCGTGTCGCGCAGCAGCGGCTCGCCTGCGGCTCGGATTTCATCCAGCTTTCCGGTGAGGACGCAACAGCCGTCGGGTTTAACGCCATGGGCGGCACGGGGTGCATTTCGGTGACCTCGAATGTCGTGCCGGATCTCTGCGCGCTGATGCAGACCGCAACGCTTGAAGGTCGCTGGGAAGAAGCCCGCGAGCTGCAGGACCGTCTGACCCCGCTTGCAGAAGCGCTGTTCATGGACACGAGCCCCGGGCCTACCAAATATGCGCTCGCGCGTCTTGGTCTGTGTCAGGAGGAGTTGCGCCTGCCGCTGGTGCCGGCTTCGGAGAAGGCGAAAATCGCCGTCGCCAAGGCGTTAGAAGGCCTCGGGCTGATCGACTAGCGCGATGCCTCATCGCATCAGTCTACTTCGCGGGATCAATGTCGGGGGACGCAACATCGTCCCCATGAAGCCGCTCTGTGCCATGCTCACCGAGCATGGCTATGGTGACGTGAAAAGTGTCATCCAGAGCGGCAATCTGGTTTTCGACGTGCCTGCAAAGCGCAGTGATGCGGCGCTGGCGACAGAAATTTCAGACCTCATCGAGAAGGGCTTTGACGTCAAACCACGCGCTTTCGTCCTCAAGGAAGATGCGTTCAGGTCAACGATCGAGGACAATCCTTTTGCGGATAGGCCGGACGCGGAGAAGTCCGTTCATTTCTGGTTCCTCGATGGCAAGCCAGCCTCATCAGGGCTTAAAAAGCTTGAGGAGCTCAAAACGGATAGTGAGAGTTTCGAGCTCAAAGGTCCCGTCTTCTATCTTCACGCACCGGATGGGATCGGCCGGTCAAAACTGGCAGAAGTCGTTGAGAAAGCGCTGGGTGTACCCACCACAGCGCGAAAACTCTCTACGCTTTTGAAAATGCTGGCCTTGCGAGAGGGCTAATCGCATTTGCACAGCGCAGCAGGGCTCCCTATGTTCTGCGGCTCCCACTCATCCTGAGGACTGCTGAACCATGGCCCCGCCAAAAAAGAAGAAAAACGAGCCGGGCCGGAAGGTAATCGCCGAGAACCGCAAGGCGCGCTTTGAGTATCACATCAATGAGACATTCGAGGCGGGGATCGTCCTGAGCGGCACCGAGGTCAAAGCCCTGCGCGAAGGCCAGGCGAATATCGCGGAGAGCTATTGCGCGCCTGAGGCGGGGCCGAATGGCACCGAGATCTGGCTCGTGAATGCAAATATCCCCGAATATTCGGCCGGGAACCGGGAGAACCACACGCCGAAGCGGCCGAGGAAGCTGCTTTTGTCCCGCAAGGAGATCGGCGTCTTGACTGGCGGTGTCGAGCGCAAGGGCTTCACCGTCGTGCCGCTGAAGCTCTATTTCAACGATCGCGGCATGGCCAAACTCGAGATCGCGCTTGCCGAAGGCAAGAAGCTCCATGACAAGCGCGATACCCAGAAAGAGCGCGATTGGGGCCGCCAGAAACAACGTCTCTTACGCGAAAGAGGCTAGGCGCCAGCTACCGATTTCGATTGCGTCAGCCCCCGGAGCCCCGTAATATTTGGGGCACTGAAAGACTGCTTGGCGACGGACTACCGGCGGAAGACCGCCTCCTACCCGATCTGACTTTCTACCCCTTGCCGGCCCGGTGGTCGGGGCGGATGGGGCAACCGGGTAAGGAGAAACGCAAAATGGCGACCGGTACCGTTAAATGGTTCAATACCGAAAAAGGCTTTGGCTTCATCAAACCGGATGAGGGCGGCAATGACGTCTTCGTTCACATCTCCGCTGTCCAAGCGGCTGGTCTTCAGGGGCTCAAAGATAATCAGAAGATTTCCTACGAACTCGTCACGGATCGCCGTGGCCGTTCGTCTGCTGGTGAGCTGCAACTGCAGGACTAACCGGCACGCGAAAGCGAGCATTTGAAAGGCGTGGCGGGCGACCTCCACGCCTTTTTCTATGCCACATTGCAGAATTATGAGGGTAAGGAAGGCTTTTGAGAGTGCCTGACCTCCTCTAAAGCGTCCTCATGAATCTGTGGGAACGAATACTTACTCTTCTTGAAGAGGCGCATGACCGCACGCTTGGCGCGGTCATGGAAAATCTTTCCGCCCGGCGCCTGCGCAAGGACTCGGCGGTTTTCTCAATCGCATTGATTGCCCTTTCGGCAAAGATGGCCAAAGCGGACGGCATCGTCACCGACGATGAAGTGGAAGCCTTCCGAAGCTTCTTCTCTTATCCGGCTGAGGAAGAGAGCAAGGTCCGGACGGTCTTCTCTCTTGCCATGGAAGATGTCGCGGGATTTGGCTCTTACGCTAAACAGGTCGCCCGTCTTTATAAGGACGAACCGGCTGTCCTCGAAGACGTGCTCGATTGCCTCTTCTTCGTCGCGCTCGCTGATGGGGTCGCTCATCCCAAAGAGATGGATCTCCTGCGGGACGCAGCGGACGCTTTCGGGCTGAACAAGACTGCATGGCGGCGGATCAAAGCCGGTCATCTGGGAACGGATCATGAAGATCCGCATGTCATCCTCGGCGTCGAGCATGGCGCGGAGCTTGCCGAGATCCGCAAGGCCTATATGTCACTGGTCAAAGAGAACCATCCTGATGCACTGATCTCGCGCGGCGTGCCGCCAGACCTCGCGCGGATCGCCGAGCATCGAATGGCAACTATCAATGCCGCCTATGAGAAGATTCAGGCAGAGGCTGCCGGGGCATGACGCGCCTGAAAATATATCAGGCCGATGCGTTTGCGGATGAGCTTTTTGCCGGGAACCCGGCGGCGGTCGTACCGCTCGAAGAATGGTTGCCGGATGAGACGCTCCTGAAGATCGCACAGGAAAACAATCTCTCAGAGACGGCCTACACGATCAGGATCGATGCGGGCCGGTATCACATACGCTGGTTCACGCCGGGCGGCGAGGTGCCGCTCTGCGGTCATGCGACACTTGCGACCTCCCATATTCTCTGGACGGAGGAAGGCGAGACATCGGACTATCTGACATTCGAGTGCTTGTCTGGTGAGCTTGAGGTCGTCAGGACAAAGACCGGCTACAGGATGGATTTTCCCTCCCTGCCGCCAAAGCCCATCGAAACGCCTGAGGGCCTTGCGGATGCGCTGGGCGCGGAACCGGTCGAGGTTCAGGCCGGGCATTATCTTCTGGCGCGGTTTAGGACAGCTGATGACGTCCTCGCGCTGAAACCAGATTTCAAAGCGCTGGCGGCTTTGCCGCTTGATGAGCGCGAAGGCCTTGCACGGATGAGCGTGATGGCGACGGCGCCGGGCGAGGGGGAGCTCGATTTCGTCTCCCGGTTCTTTGCGCCGCAGGTCGGCATCGATGAGGACCCGGTGACGGGGTCAGCCCATTGCACGCTCACGCCTTACTGGGCGGAAGAGCTCGGCAAGGATACGCTCCGTGCCCGGCAGGTCTCGGCCCGCGGCGGCAATCTGGTCTGCCGCATGTCCGCGGCGCGCGTTCTCCTCGAAGGGAATTGCGTGACCTATCTATGGGGTGAGATTGCGGTCTGACCGTGGGGATTTGAGCCGCTGGATCAGGCTGAGGACCGGACCCGGCTGAGCGACGAAGACCCCGCACAGGATCGTTGCCAGCCCCAGCACATGCCAGCCCGTCAGGACTTCGTGGAACAAGACGATCCCGAAAATGATCGCAGCGCCCGGCGTCACGTAATTGGCGACGGCAAGGAAGCTCGCGCCCGCACTCCGGATCATGTGAATGATGCAGATCGTAGAAAGTCCTGTCGGCAGAACGCCGAGATAAAAGATGGCGGCCATGCTCGCGCCGCTGACCGATGCCGCGCTCTCAACATAAGTGTGGATGGCAAAGGGGGTCAGCAGGATTGCGGCACATACGAGGACCATGGCGCCGAAACTGCGGGCGGCAACCTGCGGCGCGCGGCGCATCATCACGCTTGAGATGGCATAGCCCGTCGTGGCGATGATCAAGGCGAGCTGCGCGATCACCGAAGCGTTGAGCCCATCGGCAGGGAAGGCCGGCAGGATCAGCGCCATGACCCCTGTAAGTCCGAGCAGCGTGCCGAGGATCTTGTTCCGGGTCAGCGGCTCATCCGCAAAGAGCGCGGCCAAGACGACCGTCACCAGCGGCATGAAGGCCATGTAGATCCCGGCGAGCAGTGAGGACACCGACTGCTGGGCAAAAGGAAAAAGGAACATCGGCACCGAATATCCGGTCGCCGCAATCGCGATCGCAAATGCCCAGGCAGGCGAGGGCCGTCCCTGTTCCAAAAGCGGCGGAAACCGCCGGCCCGTCGCGAACATGTAAATCGTCAGGAAGATCGCTGCGACCCAGAGCCGGCCAGCGCCAACGACGGCTGGCGGGGCGGTCTCGACCGCGATCCTGATCCCGCTGAACGATGATCCGCCGAGCAGCACGACGAAGGCCAAAAACAGCCAGTCCTTGGGCGTCGGCGTCAGGACGGGGAGGGCCGGCTTCTTCGTGACAGGGGGGAGTGACGCGATCTCATCCATGATTTTGCCCCTGCGCTCATGCGATGACCTTTGACAAGCACTTATCTTCTAACGGGCAATTCAGCGATTTTCATGCGCAATTAAGCATAATTTGGGTGGAAATGATCGCATTGTGCGTTTCTGACATGTTGATTCTTCGCTGCGGTGCGGAATAGATGGACCTGCTTTATCTCCTCCAGAGAACAGAAGGCTCATCCCTCATGACTGACAAACCCGCCCGCAAACCGGCGCGACCACATTTCTCTTCCGGCCCTTGCGTCAAGCGCCCCGGATGGAAGCTCGATAATCTGGCAACGGACAGTCTTGGCCGCTCCCACCGCTCTTCGATCGGCAAGGAGCGCCTGAAGGATGTGATCGACCGCACGCGGAAAGTGCTGGAGGTGCCGGATAGCCATCTTATCGGGATTGTGGCGGCCTCGGATACGGGCGCCGTGGAAATGGCGATGTGGAGCATGCTCGGGCCCCGGCCGGTCACGGTCATGGCTTGGGAAAGTTTCGGCAATGACTGGGTCACCGACACGGTCAAGCAACTCAAGATCGACCCGACCGTCCTGACGGCTGATTACGGCCAGTTGCCGGACATCGCCTCGGTCGATCCCTCAAACGATGTGGTCTTCACCTGGAACGGCACGACCTCCGGCGTGCGGGTGCCGCATGGCGACTGGATTGCCGATGACCGTAAGGGGCTGACCATTTGTGATGCGACCTCCGGCGCGTTCGCGCAGGAGCTGCCTTGGAGCAAGCTCGATGTCGTGACTTTCTCTTGGCAGAAGGTTCTCGGCGGGGAAGCCCAGCACGGCATCCTCATCCTCGGCCCCCGCGCGGTCGAGCGGCTCGAAAGCTATACGCCCGAATGGCCGCTGCCGAAGATCTTCCGCATGACCAAGGGCGGCAAGCTCAATGACGGCATCTTCAAGGGCGCGACGATCAACACGCCCTCCATGCTGTGTGTCGAGGACTGCCGGGACGCGCTTGACTGGGCCGAAGGCATTGGCGGCTGGCGCGGCATGAAAGCCAAGGCCGACGAAAATGCGGGCGTGCTCGGCGAATGGGTCAGCCGGACGGACTGGATCACCTATATGGCACCAGACGTGTCGGTCAGGTCCAATACCGGCGTCTGCCTGCTTCTCCGCGATGCCCGCATCGAAGCCTTAAGCGATGATGACCAGAAAGCGTTCGTTTCGCGCATGGTCAAACGTCTTGAGGCGGAAGATGTCGCCTATGACATCAATGGCTATCGGGATGCACCGGCGAGCCTTCGTATCTGGTGCGGCTCCACCGTGGAGCGCGAGGACCTTGAGGCCCTGACGCCGTGGCTCGACTGGGCTTTCGAACAGGAAATTACAGCACTTACCGCTTGAGGCTTATTATGTACCGTGTCCTGATTTCAGACAAACTCGGCGATGACGCCGTCCGCATCCTTGAAGGCCGCAATATCGAGGTGACCTTCGATCCGGCGCTCGGCAAGGATCCCGCCCGGCTGATGGAAGTCATCGGCGATTTTGATGGCCTCGCCATTCGCTCCGCCACCAAAGTGACGGCGGATGTGATCGCCAAAGCCAAGAACCTCAAAGTGGTTGGCCGCGCCGGTATCGGGGTTGATAATATCGACATTCCGGCGGCGACCGCCTCCGGCATTGCGGTGATGAACACGCCTTTTGGCAACTCGGTTACGACGGCAGAGCACGCCATCGCCATGATGTTTGCACTGGCCCGCCAAATTCCGCAGGCGAATGAAAGCACGCAGGCCGGCAAATGGGAGAAATCCCGTTTCATGGGGCTGGAGCTTTACGGCAAGACCCTTGGCCTCATCGGCTGCGGCAATATCGGATCTATCGTTGCGGATCGCGCACGAGGCTTGCGCATGAAAGTTGTCGCCTTCGATCCTTATCTCACGCCGGAACGGGCGGTCGAGCTGGGTGTCGAAAGCGTCGACCTTGAGACACTGCTCAAGCGGGCGGATGTCATCACGCTGCATACGCCGCTGACGGATGGCACACGGAATATCCTTAATGATGAGGCGCTGGCCAAGACCAAGAAGGGCGTGCGGATCGTCAATTGCGCTCGCGGCGGCCTAGTCGATGAGGACGCGCTTTATGCCGCGCTCGAAAGCGGTCAGGTCGGCGGCGCCGCTCTTGACGTCTTTGCGACCGAACCTGCAACCGAGCACAAGCTCTTCGGGCGTGACGATGTCGTCTGCACACCGCATCTTGGCGCTTCGACCAATGAGGCGCAGGAAAATGTCGCAATCCAGATCGCCGAGCAGATCGCCGACTATCTCCTCGTTGGCGCGGTCAGCAATGCGCTGAACATGGCGTCCGTGACAGCTGAAGAAGCGCCGCGCCTCAAGCCCTATATTTCGCTTGCGGAGCATTTGGGCACGCTGGCCGGTCAGGTCATCAAAGGGCCGCTGACAGGGTTTGAGATCAATCTTGCGGGTAAGGTCTGCGAGCTCAATGCGGCACCGATGACGGCAGCCGCTCTTGCAGGCGTCATGCGCGAGCAGCTCGAAGGGGTAAACCTCGTCAATGCAGAAGCCGTGGCTGAAGAGCGCGGCGTCAAGATCACGCAATCGACGACCCATAGCTCGGCGCATTTTGACTCAACGATTTCGCTGACGGTGAAGACGGCTGAGGATGAGCGGACCTATGTCGGCGCGCTCTTCGGTGGTGAACCGCGGCTGGTCCGGGTCGGTGATATCCGCCTTGAGGGCAGCTTCAGCAAGAATATGCTCCTTTTGCGGAACAATGACAAACCGGGCTTTATCGGCGCGCTGGGGAACATTCTGAGCGATGCCGGGATCAATATTGCGACCTTCCACCTTGGACGGGGTGGGGCAGACGGCACAGCGATTGCGCTGGTCGCCACTGACGAGCCGGTGTCAGACGAGGTCGTCAAAAAGATCCTGACGCTGCCGCAGGCGCTTTCTGCCTACGCCCTTCATTTCTGAGGCGATCAGAAACGCAAACCAACGCCGGTGAGGATTTCGAACTGTTCGGTATCCGCACCGGCTTCATCTTCATCATAAAAGGTGAAGCGGTATTTTGCGGTCGTATAAAGACGATCGGTGAGATGCGCCTCCGTGCCTGCGCCAATGCGCCAGCCCGTCGCCGTCTCCGTACTGGAGGCGAGGAGGGGCTCGCTTTCGATCAGCGTGGTCTGCCCGGAAATCGGATCGAGGAACGGGGTGATGGCCACGGTCTCACTGTCGACATTGACGGTGAGTTTCGTCCAGGCGCCATCGGCAAAGACATTCCATCCCTCACGCACCCACCAGCCGGCGCGAACGCCCAGCTCGATGGCGTGTGAAACATCAGTCTGGAAAGTCGTCTGCACGATCGTCCCGGAGAGAGGATCAGGCGCGCCTGTGACGACACCGCTATCCTCGGCGGTCGAGCCATCAACGCTGGCAAAGACGCCGAGGAAAGCCTGCCCGAAGGGATAATCATATCCGGCGCTGATCCCGTGGATCAGGCCATCGGCGCGGTCGTCATCGCCGGTCGCGCCAAGTGTGATCATATCCCAACCGGTACGCGCCTCAATCCGGAGGCCACGCAGCTCAGTTTTCTCACCTGCGGCCTCAGCGCCGAGCTGGCCGCGGTCGATATAACGGCTGCGGCGGACCTTTTGCGGGTCATTCGCGCTCGCCATCTCGCCAGAAGGCAGGGTCACGCGCGTCCGTGCCTCGCCCATTTGCGGGCTCGAATAGGCGACCGGCTCATAGGCTTCGGGCTGTTCTTTTGCCGGCGGTTCCGCCGTTTGGAGGAGCGCAAAAGCGGCAATCGTACTCATGAGCATGGGCTAGACCCCCGGGGCGGGTTGTGGTTCATGCCTCCTTGGTATGCGCGAGCTCTTTAAGCGCCCGTTAACCGCGATAGACGCGGGCCCATGGGTGCAAGAAATGCGCTTAGTCAGTCTTACACCAGCGGTATGGAAGGCAGGTGGCCATGGCCAATTGTGCAGTCATCGGCGCCCAGTGGGGCGATGAGGGAAAAGGCAAGATCGTCGACTGGCTGTCGGCGCGGGCCGACGTCGTCGTTCGTTTCCAGGGCGGGCACAATGCCGGCCATACGCTCGTCATTGACGGCGAGGTCTTCAAGCTGTCGCTGCTGCCTTCGGGGATCGTCCGTGAAGGGAAGCTTTCCGTCATTGGCAATGGCGTTGTCATTGATCCTTTCGCGTTCAAATCAGAGATCGAACGCCTAGGCGCGCAAGGGGTCAGGATCACGACTGTCAATCTCGCCGTTGCCGAGAATGCGGCCCTGATCCTTCCGCTGCATCAGGAACTCGATGGCCTGCGCGAAGGCGCGGCCGGGGATTCAAAGATCGGTACCACCAAACGCGGCATCGGGCCTGCCTATGAGGACAAGGCAGGACGCCGCGCGATCCGGGTCTGCGATTTGCGGGATACGGACAGTCTGGGGCCGAAGATCGACCGGCTCCTGACCCATCACAATGCGCTGCGCGTCGGGTTCGGGGTTGAGCCGGTCGACAAGGACGAACTGCTTGGCCAGCTCAAAGAGATTGCCGGGTTCATCCTGCCCTTCGCCGTACCGGTCTGGCGGTTGCTCGATGATGCGCGGCGCGCGGGCAAGCGGATCCTCTTCGAAGGCGCGCAAGGCGTGCTGCTCGATGTCGACCACGGCACCTATCCCTATGTGACCTCCTCTAACACGGTGACTGGTCAGGCAGCAGGCGGCGCAGGGGTTGCGCCGTCGCAGATCGGCTATGTGCTGGGTATCGTCAAAGCCTACACGACGCGCGTCGGCGAAGGGCCGTTCCCGACCGAATTGCTCGATGAAACGGGCCAGCGACTGGGCGAGCGCGGTCATGAATTCGGCACCGTCACCGGGCGCCAGCGGCGCTGCGGCTGGTTCGATGCGGCCCTCGTGCGGCAATCGCTGAAGATTGCCGGTGTGGACGGCATCGCGCTGACCAAGCTCGACGTGCTCGACGGTTTTGAAGAGCTGAAAATCTGTACAGGGTATAAAATCGGCGGCGAGGTCTATGACTATCTGCCCGCCGGGATGGATGCGCAAGCCGCGGCTGAGCCGATCTATGAAACTCTACCGGGCTGGTCCGACTCCACCGTCGGCGCGCGGAGCTGGGCGGACCTTCCGGCTGAAGCGGCAAAATATGTCCGCCGGGTCGAGGAGATGATCGAATGCCCTGTGGCACTCGTCTCGACGTCACCTGAGCGTGAGGATGTGATCCTCGTACGGGATCCGTTTGCGGACTAATTTGCGGCAGGTTCACTCAGCCAGTATGTCAGCCCGCCCGCATCACAGTGCCGGTTGATCCGGTAATGCTTGATCCGGGCGAGGATTTCCTCGGCGCGGTAGCGATTGTTAAAGCCGTACCAGCCGGTGCCATTCGCCTCGATGATCCAGCGGCCCTTTGACCATGCCTCGCCTGTTTTGCGCGGGGCCTGCCAGCGGACCTTCATGTCCTCAAAGGGAATTGCTGAGCACTTTGTATCGGAATGAGCGGTGGAGGGGATCCTCCCTTCGCTCATATAATACTGGAACGGCGCGGCGAGAGATCGTTCGCCAACGAAGCATTTCTCGGTGAACTCTTCTGCCTTGAAGACGCGCAAGGCTTGTTCAGCCTCTGGGCGGGATGTGCCGAGCTTTGCGATGACGAAGGGCAGGCCGGAGACGGTCGAGACAAGCTGATACTCATCGCCATTCTTCTCGATGGCGAGGTTGTTCGGGTTGAAGGCGGCGCATTTCTCGTCCGCGCTGCCGAAAAGATATCTGTCGGTGCAGGCCTTGTTGTCGGTTTCGTTTGATTCAGGGATCTGGTTGTCCGGGTCGAGGGTGACGCAGACCCGATAGAGGCCTTTGCCCGTCGTTGCTGGTATCTTGAGGCTGAACCCGGCATTCATGCTTGCGCCGGGGGGGATGTCCTCGGCGTAGCTATATTGATTTGTGCTCTGATGGCTTTCATCCGAAAGGCGGATGAGGTCGACTTTTGCCAGCGTGTAGGCGCGGGGGCGGTCCGTCCGGCCCGGCGCGGCGGCTTCGATTTTCCCCGCATTAGCGATGGCAAGCTCGACACGTCCATTGCCGCCGAATTTCGGATAGCTGAACCAGTCATCATCGGCGATGACGAGATTGGCTCGGCTTCGCGGCAGAAGTTCTGTATCCTCAGGTTGCGGACGGGCCACGAAATCATAGGCGCGAACCGTGCCGTCCACATGATCGAGCCGCGTGCCTGTCGGCGTTGCGAGGCTGTCGATCGTGAAAGGTCCCAGACGGACATTCATTTCAAGAACGTCGAGGGCAAGATGCAATTGCACCGCGCTCTTGGGAGAGGCGTTAAACGACAGATCGTAACGCGGCTCAGCCAGCGTGAGGTTCATGAAGACGGCATTCTCGGCTTGTGCCTGCGGGCTGCTGCCTTTGGGGGAGAGGCGTAATTGTGCTGGTCCAGTTCCTGTGCGGAATTTATAAGGCGCGCTTGTGGGATCACTGTCCGGTACTGGTGTGCCGTCCTCATCGAGACTGTAAAGGCGCGAGGTCTCATCATCACGGAAGGAGAGCGAGCCCGTGCCCGGGATCGATACATGACCATTCATGCCGAGGCTGATCTTCGCCGAGACCCCGGATGAGGTGAGACTTTCTGCTATCCCCGGCGCGCCGTCCAGTTCAGCAAAAGTTGTCCGGCCAAGATCGATTTCGCTTTCCGATTGGGTCGGCAGAGAGCGGAGATCCTTATCGTTGGGCGGCACACAGCTGCCATCTCTCTTGCGTGTCGGAATGCTCGCATGAACCGTGCAGGAGATGACCGAAGAATAGATATATTGATCGGACGTGCGATATCCCGCCGGGATGCCAGCCGCCCCATATAATTCATCCGCGGTGATCCCATCTGCGCCGCCGGGCAAGGCACCTGCTGCCAGCACCGTCATCTGGCGCTCAAGTGGGATCCGTCCATCGCTTGAGGGCGCAGGGCGGCTCGTTGCATTCACCTGCAACGGCATGCGGAACGCGAGCCCATAACGGATGGATGACTGGGTACGGATGAAAAAGCGCTTCGTATAGGCGGTCTCTCGCGCAAAGGTGAGTTCGATCCGCTCGAAAACATCACGGCCTGTGTGGCTGCCGGTCAGGAAGAAGATATCTTCATAAGCGATATCGCCGGGGATCAGCTCCTTGACCATCCGTGTGGGGCCGATATCGATATTCTGACCCGTGGCAGCGTCTGCGGCTTCAGTGGTGGACACGGGCGGTAGTTCAACGCCCTCAATCTTATGTGCCGGGGTTGAGAGACTAATCGGATCGCCCGGGCGCCTACGGTCACGCGGCAGGGGAGGAAGCTCTGTTTCCTCCGTCACCACCGTATCCGCGCTGCCTGCCACATTGCCGCCTGTGGTGAAGCTGGCGGCGGAGAGTTTCGATTTGCGGACGATGCTGGTCACCCGAAGGGCCCGGTAGCGGTCAGTGTCGACTAGGAACCTGTAGAAATCCGAATCTGATTTCGCTGAGAGTCCTCTCAGCGTATGGCCATCCCGGAATTTCTCAGACGGATTGAGCTTCTCCGCCGCTTCCATCCTTGTCCTGAGCTGATTGAGCGCCGAGCCTTCCTTGAAGTCAGCTTCGACATCCGTGGAATTAAAACACAGCTCACGGAGGAAGCGTTTCGTCGCGTTCGCGTCGTCCTTTTTCCCGTCGCAGGCTTTATCTAGAAGGGTGAAGGACAGCTCCCGGTCGACGATATAGGCGTCCTCCATATCGTAGATTTTCTCGCGGTAAGCTGCCGACGCGGCGATCAGTCCCTGACTGACCATCGCATTCGTCATCAGGTCATCAAAGACCGGATGCGTGCTGAGCCGCGAGGTCGTCAAATAGGTGCCGAAATCAAACTCGATCCCATCGCCGAGATCGACGGGCTCGAGCTTTGTGCGCCCGAGAGAGGTCGTTGTGTAGCTGGCGAGGAAGACGGGCGACTGTTCGGCGGCGATCAGGAATTCATCGGTATCGAAATCGATATCAGTGTGACGGCTATCGTCAGGGGATTGCGCCGACGCAAAGCCGATCAGCGACAGCAAGGCCGCCAAAGCCGGTAATATGCGCATCCTACATCCCCCATGCCCACGCGAGGGGAGTCTTGGTTAATGACTAATAGGTGTCAAGCATTCAGGCCATGCAATCAGCTGGCGAAAAGCGAAGATTCCGCTTGCCATTTCGCAAGGGCATCACTTTCCCCTAGATCGATGAGCGCGCCGATATAGCCGGGCTCGAAAAGCAGGTAGCTGGGGAGGACCCATGGCTCTTTCAGGGCGCCGATCGCGCCCATGACCATGCGGATCGAACCCGGTAATTCGCCGATATGCTTGCCGGCGATCGGCCTCACATCCTGGCTGGGGTCAATCGAGGTGATCTGGACCTGCCGCAGCGGGCTTTCATCGCGGGTTTCTGGATACATCAGGCCAAGCGTGTGGTTGATCCGCCGTGCCCGCTCGATATCGGCGTCCATATTGTCGTTGAAGAGGATGTCGAGCATTTGACCCGCCAGATAGCCGACCGTCGGATAATCCATGGCTTCTGAGGGCTCTGGGTCGGGGACGATATCGCGTGCGCCGATGGTGACGATCTGACTCGCGCCCAGATGGATGGCAGCGGACAGCGGGGCCGAGCCCCGCAATGCACCATCGCCAAAATAGACGCCTTCAAGGTCCACGGCGGGGAAGACAAGCGGCAGGGCCGATGAGGCAAGGATATGTTTCGGCGACAGCTGCGCGCGGTGCCCGCTCCGCCGGGCGCGCTCCCAAGGTCCGATATCGGCGGAGGCGACGAAATAGGTATAGGCGCGCCCCGTCGCGTAAGAGGACGCCGTGATGGCAAGGGCCCGCAACGGGCTGTTGCCGACCGCGCGATTGACCTCCTCGAAATCGACATGCTGCAGGAGCAGTTCACCCAGAGGGCTGTTATCAAGAAGGGAGGGCGGCGGATGCGCGCCTGCCCAGCCGAAAAAGAGGGAGCTCGCCCATTTGCGAAGGCGTCCTCTGACATCCCGGCCACGTGTCGTGAAGATCTGGTCGCAATGAAGAGAGCGCCAGATTTCCTCTAATTTCCTTGCCCCTGCGGCAAAATTCTCAGGTTCTGTTGCAAGAACGCTGGCGTTGAGCGCCCCGACCGAGACGCCAGTGATGACCGGGAAGGGCTGGGTACCCTCAGGGGTCAGCTTTGCCAGCGCCTTGAGGACGCCAACCTGATAGGCGCCACGTGCGCCACCACCTGTCAGGACGAGGGCCCGGGTCATGATGCTGGCTCCTTTACACAGTTGATGACGCCCCCGTGACATCTGTTGCGAGCGCGCGCAAAAGCAGGGCCTTTCGCGGCCAGGTGAGGGTCCAGAACATGAGAGTGATCGTCTGCGGCGCTGGCCGCGTCGGCTATGGGATTGCCGCGCGGCTTGCCCAGGAAAAGGCGAATGTCACCGTCATCGATCAGGCAGCGAGCCTGATCCAGCAGGTGACCGAGCGGCTTGATGTGCGCGGCGTTGTTGGCTCGGGCTCCTACCCGGAGATCCTGTCCGAAGCGGGTGCAGCCGAAGCTGACATGATCATCGCCGTGACGGCCTCCGATGAAGTGAATATTGTTTCCTGCCAGATCGCGCATTCGCTTTTCTCTATTCCGACCAAGATCGCCCGGATTCGCGCGCAAAGCTATCTCGACACGCGTTACGCAGACGTTTTCAGCCGCGACAATATCCCGATCGATGTCGTGATCTCTCCGGAGCATGAGGTCGCGCAGGCGGTCCTGCAGCGGATGACGACGCCTGCGGCCTTCGACATCAAGGCTTTCGCTGAGGGCCGTGTCTGGTCCGTCGGGCTGAAGCTGGGAGAGGACTGCCCGATCCTCGCAACGCCCCTGCGGCAGGTGCGAGAGCTTTTCCCTGACTTGATGATCACCGTTGTGACGGTCCATCGCGGCACGTCGCTCTTCCGGCCGACGGGAGAGGACCAGCTCGAAGCCGGTGACGAGATCTATTTCGTCTGTGACCGTGATCGTGTGAACCGGGCGATCGGCATTCTGGGTCAGGAGCAGATCCAGGCCAAACGCGTGATCATCATCGGCGGCGGACATATCGGTTTTGATGTCGCCAAGAGCCTTGAGAAACTCGGCCAGAGCCGAATCCGCCTGATCGAGAGTGATGCCAATCGCGCCTCCGCCATTGCCGAGGAGCTGACCCGGACGATTGTTCTCAACGGCGATGGGCTCGATCGGGAAATCCTGCGCGAGGCGGGCGTCGCCGAAGCTGAAACCGTCGTCGCACTCACAAACTCGGATCAGATCAACCTTCTCTCTGCCATCATCGCGAAACGCGAAGGGGCAAGACGGACGAATATTCTGGTCAACCAGCCCTCATATGGCCCGCTCAGTCAGTCTGTCGGGATTGACCGGTTCATCGACCCGCGGGCAATCACCATCTCGACGATCCTCCAGCATGTCCGCCGGGGACGGATCAAATCAGTGTATTCGATCCTCGATGGACAGGCCGAACTGATCGAGGCTGTGGCGCTTGAGACGTCGAGCCTCGTCGGCTCGCCCTTGAGCGAAAGCGAGTTGCCCAAGGGCGTCGTCATCGGGGCGATTGTACGCGGCGGCGAAGTTGTCCTGCCGCGCTCCGACACAGTGATCGAACCCGGAGATCGTGTCATCCTGATGGCGCTGCGTGAGGATGTGGCGAGTGTCGAGCGGATGTTCCGTGTCGGCATCGAATATTTTTAAGCAGCGGCGCCCGGCAGATGAGACTAGGCCCCATTTCGCGATTTGTGTCCTATGCTTGCCTCGCGGTGGGTGGGGCCATGATCGTGCCATGGATTCTTGCCTGGTCGCATGCTGGTGAAAGCCCGGCCGGCTATCTTCTGGGGATCTTCATTTCGCTCAGTCTGGGTGGGCTCTTCCTTGCTGTCGGGCTCGGCTATACGCGAAAGCCGATTGTGCGGAGCGGGATGCGGGAATTATTCCTTGCCCTGCTGATCTTCTGGGGCGGTATTCCGTTTCTGGCGGCCATTCCCTTTGTCATAGGCGGCATGCCGATCCTTGACGGGTGGTTCGAGGCCGTCTCTGCCCTGACGACGACGGGGGGCTGGCTTTCCGATCCAGCAGCGCACGCAACCGATCATGACATGATCTATAGGGCGAGCCTGCAGTGGCTCGGCGGGCTGGTCACACTTGCAACGGCAGGGGCCGTATTCGTCCGGCCTGAATTCACAGGTGTCGCGCCGCTTGTGCCGCCATTCTCGCGAGGGGAGAGCGGCTCATTCATCCGCGCCTTTGACAGGGCCGTCTGGACCTTCCTGCCGGTCTATGCCTGCATCACGGCGGCAGGGTTTCTCTGCTTTCTTTTTGCCGAAGTGCCGATTGTCGATGCAGCGACTATGGCGATGTCCTTCCTGTCGACCGGCGGGTTCGTGCCGGCGGCAGGGGGCATACTGAGCTATTCGCCAGCTGCGATCTCAATTGCCATGATCCTGATGTGCTTCGGCGCCGTCAATTTTATCGTTATTTCCGGTCTGGTCCTGTCACGCAGCAGCCGGATGCGATCAACGCAGGATGAAGAAACTGCCGCTTTCATCATCCTCCTGCCGCTCATGACGCTGCTCTACTGGCTCTCTGCTGGGGCTGGAGACCTCGATCTGCTGATCCCACAATTCTACAATGCCGTCTCCATTCTCTCGACCAATGGCCAGATCATTGGAGAAAGCCCAGCTCTTCTTCCGGTGCTGGTGACGGCCGTCATCGGGGGGGCTGCTGTCTCGACGGCAGGCGGCGTGAAGCTGATGCGCTGGCTCGTGACCATCCGGCGGACGGGGCAGGAGCTCTGGAAGCTGACCCATCCGGGCGGCGTTCTGGGCAAACAGCCCCATGTCAACGAGCTCGGGATCTGGATCCATGCCCTCGCATTCACCATGCTTCTGGCGCTCATCGTCCTTCTGACGGCATTTTTCGGGCATCCTCTTGAGACGAGCGCAACCGCGGCAGTGGCTGTCGTTGCCAATGCGGGGCCTCTGATCGATCTCGCCCCTCAAATGACGGCGGACTATGCAAGGTTCGAAGCGCCTTTGCGCGGTTTCCTGGGGCTCGCCATGATTGCCGGCCGGCTGGAGCTGGTGGTGTTCATGGTCATGCTCAGCCGCCGTTTTTGGCTTGGCTGACCGTCAGATTTGCCTATTTATGCATTGGAGAAATCCCCAAGCGGCTAATGCGTCTCGACAAATTCAATGTTGCGGTGCAAAAGAGCTTGAACTGAATTGATGATTTGAACGGCACAATGAACGATAAAAAACAAAATCTTCAGGACGTTTTCCTGAACCAGGCACGCAAGTCCAAAGCATATGTGACGGTATTTCTCGTGAATGGCGTCAAGCTGCAGGGGATTATCACCTGGTTTGACAACTTCTGCCTGCTTCTCAAGCGGGACGGGCAGGTGCAGCTTGTTTACAAACATGCCGTGTCAACGATCATGCCATCAGGTCCGATCGATCTGCGACTGGGTGAAGAGGACGACGAGGAGTACTGATTTTGGGTCCAGAAGACAGCGAAGCTTACGAACACGCGTCTCTTGACCATGCGATTGTCCTCCACCCGCACCTGTTCCGTGAACAGAATGGATTGCGAAGCGCCGAAGAGCGCCTTGAAGAAGCTGTCGGCCTGACGGCCGCCATCAAGCTGACCATCACCGATGCGCAGATCGTGACTCTTTCCGAGGCGCGCCCTGCGACGCTGATTGGACGAGGCAAAGTCGAAGAGATCCGTACCGCGCTCGATATGACGGAGCCACGGCCGGGGCTTGTCATCGTCAATGCGAATTTGACGCCTGTGCAGCACCGTAACCTCGAGAATGAATGGAAGGCGAAGGTCCTCGACCGGACAGCGCTGATCCTGGAGATCTTCGGCGCACGCGCTCAGACCAAGGAAGGCCGCCTTCAGGTCGCGCTTGCGCATCTGAATTACCAGCGCTCGCGTCTGGTCCGCTCATGGACCCACCTTGAGCGTCAGCGCGGGGGGGCAGGTTTCCTTGGCGGTCCCGGTGAACGCCAGATCGAGGCTGACCGCCGGATCCTTGCTGACAAGATCGACCGGCTGAAAGCCCAGATCGAGCAGGTGCGCCGTACACGGACCCTCCAGCGCGCCAAACGAAAGAAGGCGCCGCATCCGGTGATCGCGCTGGTCGGCTATACCAATGCCGGCAAATCAACCCTCTTCAACCGGATGACCGGAGCGGGGGTGATGGCGGAGGATCTTCTCTTTGCCACGCTAGATCCGACCATGCGGGCCGTCGATCTGCCCGGCGTTGGACGGGTCATCCTGTCCGATACAGTGGGGTTCATCTCCGACCTGCCGACCGATCTTGTGGCCGCCTTCCGGGCGACGCTCGAGGAAGTTCTGGAAGCCGACATTATTCTGCATGTGCGGGATATTGCGCATCCTGAAAGTGACGCGCAGCGGCATGATGTGATTTCCGTTCTCGGCAATATCGGTATCGAGGAAGATGATCTGGAGCGGCAGGTCATCGAGGTCTGGAACAAGATCGACCTACTTGATGAAGAAGACTGCTCGACCGCGATGTCGGTCTCGAAGCTTCGCAGCGAAGGCGCCGAGGGCAGCCTTGAAGACCCGATCATCGTTGCGGTGAGTGCCTTTGAGGGGATCAATCTCAGCGCGCTGTTTGCTGCGATTGATGAACGTCTGACACGCGAATTCAATCATTATACGGTGGTTCTGGGGGCAGAGGATGGCGCAGCTGAAGCCTGGCTGCACCAGAATGGCGATATCCAGACGATCGAGCCAGCAGACCAGCAGGGCGGGCGCCTGATTTCCGTCCGCCTAGGCGAAAAAGGTGCGGGGCAGTTCCAGTCAAAATTCAGCCTTGTTCTGAAGCAAGATGATTTGGACGCGCAGCCCCTCAAGGATACATCGATCGCATGAAAAATCTTCTCTCTGCCATACTGATGTTTAGCGTCAGTATGGGAGTGACGACGGCAGAAGAGCCGGCGGATGCCGGGGCGGATGTTCATCTTTTCTATTTCCATGGCCGGATCGTTGAGGATGGCTTGCCCGCTATCCACCCGACATTCGGGGAATATCAGTTCACGGATATTGTAACCGCGCTGGACCGTCCGGGGATAAGTCTCCACGCCAAACAGCGGGGACCGGACGCAGATGTCGAAGCCGAGGCCATGGAAGCGGTCGCGGCAATCAACGCGCTGATCGCTGATGGCGTGCCTGCCGATCATATCGCGATAGTGGGGGCGTCCAAGGGCTCTCTGATTGCTTCCCGCGTGTCACATGAACTCGGCGATCGGCAAATGAAGCTTGTCATTCTTGCCGGGTGCTGGCCCAGCATGGTCGAACCCCTGATCGCCAATGAGCAATTCGTCTTCGGGGATGTCCTTGAAATCCGGGATATCGAAGACAAGGGCCTCGAGCCGGGCTGCGGCGATCTGATCGACGCCTCACCTGGTGTGACGAGCCATAAGGCAATCGTGACCGAACTTGGTGTCAGTCACGGCCTGATCTATCGTCCTTATAAGGAATGGCTGGAGCCGACCCTTGAATGGGTGGCGGCGGAGTAATTACTCCTCCGCCGTCAGCGCCTCGCGCATCACGTAATAGATGAAGCTCTGCTCGACGACACCGGTCAGCAAATGTGCCTGAGGCCCGCTTGCATAGATCGGGACATCCTGACCGCCATGGGTTTCCGAGTAGGAAGGAATGATCGACTGCTGACGATAGTCGATATCCATGGCTTCTTCTTCGGTGACGGTTGGCCGGGTGACAGCTTCATCGTCCTTGTGTCCCGCGAAGGGTGATCCCGGCCCGTTCCCATAGGCAAGGGTCGTATAGGGTTTACCGTCTGAGGCTTTCGCGAAGTCGTCAGCAGGTGCGCCGTCGTCGTCAACGCCTTTGACGAGACCAAGGATCGGATTGCCGCGCTGCGGATAGCCCTGGAAAACAAGCGTGTGCCCATGGTCTTCCGTGACGACGATCAGCGTATTTTCCGGGTCCGTCTTTTCGAGCGCGACTTTGACTGCCTCATCAAAGGCGATAAGGTCTTCGAGTGCGCGCGCGGCATTGCCAGCGTGGTTGGCGTGGTCGACCCGGCCGCCTTCGACCATCAGGAAAAAACCGTCCCTGTTGCGAGACAGCTTGTCGATGGCAAAGCCGGTCATCTCCGCAATAGACGGCTCGCCAGCGGAATCCTCGGCGCGATCAGCCTCATATTGCATATGGCTAGGCTCAAAGAGGCCAAGCACCTGACCTTTCTGCTTGGGATTAAGCGCAGCGAAGCCTTCTGCGTTCCATACGAATTTGTTGCGGGAATTGAGCCCAGTCCATTCGGCGGTAAGGTTACGGCCGTCTTTTCGCTCCCCATTTTCGTCGGGATATTCAGGGTCTGCCACATCGGACGGCATGAATTTTTCGCGTCCACCGCCCAATGCCAGTTCAACCGTTCCGGCCTTCGCGGCGGCAAGGAGCTGCGAGGCAATGTCCATGCATTCGCTGGCATCCTCCGGCATGTATTTGTCAGATTCCCAATCCCGGTCGGCAGATGAGGCATAAACGGTCGCGGGCGTCGCATGGGTAATGCGTGCCGTTGAAATGACGCCGACGCTGCGGCCCGTGTCATTTGCGACTTTCATCATGCTGCTGAGCTCTTTTCCCTTCGAGCTTTCGCAACTGCCGCGGATGATCGTCTCGTCGACATTGATGACCCCGGCCTTGGTCTTGTGGCCTGTCAGCATCGCGGTGGCAGTGCCTGCACTGTCCGGCGTCTGCATATTCGTATTGTAGGTCTTGGAGAGCCCAGTGAAGGGCATGGTCTCAAAATTGAGGACATGATCCTCACCCGGACCGCCCTGTTTCTGGCCGGCAAGGATACGAGCTGCGGTGATAGTCGTGATGTCCGTGCCATCCGCAATGAAGAGGATGACGTTTTTTGCCTGTCCGGTGACAGGTGTTTTCGCCTTGGCGGCGGCGAGGGTTTCCTCTCCCATTTTCTCCCAATCGACAGGCTCGACGGTTGCGGGCTGGGCGAGGAGGGCGGCGGACATCAGAAGTGAGAGCATGGGGTTTCCCTTTGGATTAAAGGTTTGAGGCGCCTGCTAGCGGCTTTTTGTGTCAGTCAGGCGACAGAAGGCGCCTCCGGCCTGCCGTTGCTAATCAATGTAGGGCTCGAGCTTTTCCAGCTCCAGCGTGTAGGCGGTATCGCCCAGATCATTCTCGTTGGGTTTCACCCGCATCGTGCCGGTGACCCAGACAGGATCCCAGAGGCCCTTTGATTCAACCGGGTTCTCCGCGGTCTCAACGAAGACAATCTGGTTTGGCGGAGGCGGGGGCACATGGATGCAGGCGCCATAATAAGGGACGAGCAGGAACGCCCGGACACGGCCGCGCTCGGTATAATCCAGCGGCAGCATGAAGCCCGGCATCTTTATATAAGCGCCATCAAGTTCGGCGACGGTGTCGGCCGATCCGGTCTGCTGGCCGATCTTTTCATGATCAAGCTCAGGGGCTTCTGTCTCCTCGACACCTTCGGGAACGAGATCGTTCCAGCTGATCTCCTGCGGCTCAGCAGGCTGAAGGAGAGAAAGGGCGGCAATGAGGAATGTCATGATCATGACCGCTTGCTACCTCATGCCGCGCCAAAGGGCGAGATGTGGCGGCTGGTCGCGGGCGCCGTAAGAGTTACAGTCCTGAAACCGGTGCTGCAGCAACCCCGTGACCCGTCCGGGAAAGACGCGATAGGCTGCGGCTCGACAATGACAGTTTCAGGAAGAGGAAACCGACGACGATGATCAAGACCTCCCGCGACCGCATGACCGATGCTGCGCTTTTTGAAGAAGCGCCCGATGTGTTCTGGAAGGGGGTCGCAGAGCGGCTGAACTGGATGACGCTGCCGAGCGAGATTTCGGATGTCTCCTTTGACAAGGATGATTTGCATATCCGTTGGTATGCAGATGGCACGCTCAATGTCGCCGAGAACTGTGTGGATCGTCATGCCGAGGCCCGCCCCGACGATACCGCGATCCTGTGGATCGGGGATGAGCCGGGCACCTCAAAGGAGATCAGCTGGCAGGAGCTTCATCACGAAGTCTGCCACATGGCGAATGTCCTCAAAGCCCGCGGGGTCGGGCGCGGCGACCGTGTGATCCTTTATATGCCGATGATCCCGGAGGCCGCCTATGCGATGCTGGCCTGCGCACGGATCGGGGCTGTGCACTCGGTCGTGTTCGGCGGGTTCAGCCCCGAAGCGCTGGCGAGCCGGATCGAGGATTGCGGGGCCGTTGCGGTGATCACCGCTGATGAAGGCCGGCGAGGCGGCAAGACCGTGCCGCTCAAAGCCAATGTCGATGCGGCGCTTGCGCGGGTGTCGGGGGTCCGGCTGGTCCTGACGGTTCAGGTCACCGGCAAGGATATCCATTTCGTGCATGGCCGGGATTACTGGTGGCACGAGGCGCGGGAGGAAGTGCCGACCGATTGCCCTGCCGAGGAAATGGCGGCGGAAGACCCGCTTTTCATTCTTTATACGTCGGGTTCGACCGGCAAGCCCAAGGGCGTCCTTCACACGAGCGGCGGGTATCTGGCTTGGGCGAGCTATACCCATGACATGATCTTCCAGTGCGACCCCGGTGACGTTTACTGGTGCGCGGCGGATGTCGGCTGGATCACGGGGCACAGCTATATAGTCTATGGACCGCTCGCCAATGGCATCACGACGGTGATGTTCGAAGGCGTGCCGACATGGCCCGATGCGGGCCGGTTCTGGGCCGAGATCGAGCGTCATAAGATCAATGTGCTCTACACCGCGCCGACGGCCATCCGTTCCCTGATGAAGGACGGCGATTCCTTCGTGACCAAATATGACCGCTCGTCACTGAAAGTGCTCGGCAGTGTCGGCGAGCCGATCAATCCTGAGGCGTGGCGCTGGTATTATGAGGTCGCCGGCGACAGTCAGGTGCCGATCGTTGATACCTGGTGGCAGACCGAAACCGGCGGTGTCCTGATCAGCCCCATTCCGGGCGATCCGATGACCAAGCCGGGCGCGGCGACCAAGCCGATGCCGGGGATCAAAACGGCGCTCCTCGATCAGGATGCCAAGCCGATTGAGGGCGCAGGGAATGGCAGTCTTGTTCTGACATCCTCCTGGCCCGGACAGATGCGAACGGTCTATGGCGATCACCAGCGCTTTATCGATACATATTTCTCGGCCTTCCCCGGTAACTACTTCACCTCGGACGGCGCGCGGCGGGACGAGGATGGCGACATCTGGATCACGGGCCGCGTCGATGATGTGATCAATGTCTCCGGTCACCGTATGGGTACAGCGGAGGTCGAAAGCGCGCTGGTCGCCCATGAAGCAGTCGCCGAAGCCGCTGTTGTGGGGTACCCGCACGATATCAAGGGGCAGGGCATCTGGTGCTATGTCATCCTGAAAGCGGGGCATACGTCGCATGACAGTCTCGGCAAGGAGCTGCGCCAGCAGGTCAGAACCGAGATCGGCCCGGTCGCGACGCCGGATGTGATCCAGATCGCCCCCGGCCTGCCCAAGACACGTTCCGGCAAGATCATGCGCCGCATCCTGCGCAAGATTGCTGAAGGGGAGACGTCCTCGCTGGGCGATACCTCAACCCTCGCGGAGCCGGAGATTGTCGATGTCCTGATCCGCGGGGCGGAAGGCGAAAGAGGCTAGCGCTCCCGGAACCTATTTCGGACCGCTGCGTTTCTGTGATGCGCCTGCTCTGGGGCGCCATACTTGAAGCAGATATTCGGGAAGTAATTGTTATGGACAAGGAGCATTTGAAAGGGGCCGCCAAGAAAACGGAAGGCTCTGTCAAGGAATCTGTTGGCAAGGCAACTGATAACAAGAAGCTCGAAGCCGAAGGCAAGAAAGACAAGGCCGAAGGCGAGCTTCGCAAGGCTGCCGGTGATGTCAAAGACGCCGTGAAGAATTAAGCGACTTTTCAATCCGTGAACGTGATGCCGTGGGCCAGTCCTGCGGCATCATTTTTTTGTGCTTCAGAAAATGAGAACCCTTTGGCGGCTCCGGCGTTCTATTCAGGCGATCAAGCAGCAAACGACCCCAGCGAGGTTCCGATGCATAGGCAATTCGTGATTGGCAGTATCAAACTGGCGCATGGCCTTGTGAAAGAGGCCGCCGGACGGCTGATTGGCCGGCCAGGCTGGCAGAAAGACGGGCGGATCATCCGCGCGGAAGGGCGTATCCGCCAGCAGATGAAAGACAGGCTGGAGGCGGATTAATCCGCCTCCGTAAGTGAAATATAGTCTCGCCGTCTTAGGCGGGGATTACATTTTTTCCCGTGCAATATGATCGTCAATGACGCGGCCAAGCACCGTCATCGGCACATTGCCGCCAAGGACGACTGCATCGTTGAAACGGCGGAAATCATACGCATCGTCAAGCTCGGCTTTGGTCTTCTGGCGCAGGCGGTTGATTGCGGTGTGACCGACCTTGTAGCCGCAGGCCTGACCCGGCCATGAGCAATAGCGGTCAACCTCGCTTGCGACTTCTTCCGGGTTCGACCCGTTTTCATTGACGAACCAATCGACCCCCTGCTGGCGAGTCCAGCGTTTAGCGTGAAGGCCGGTATCGACAACAAGGCGGCAGGCCCGGAAGGCGAGGGACTGAAGATAGCCCAGTCGGCCGACGGGGAAGTCATCATAGACGCCGAGCTCATCGGCGATCTGCTCGGCATAAAGTGCCCAGCCCTCCGAATACGCATTAAAGGCAAGGAGGGAGCGGATCAGCGGCTGCTTGAACGCATATTCGCCCTGCCAGACATGGCCGGGGATTGCCTCGTGATAGGTGAGGTCCATCAGCGAATATTTCGAATGGAGTTTCGGCGTCCGAAGGTTGATCCAGAAATGCCCCGGCTGTTTGCCGTCAATAGATCCGGCGCCGCCATAGGCACCCGGCGCGCCGGCCTCGACTTCGACCGGGATGCGCGTGACTTCAAGGAAGCCCGGCACGAGCGTTTCGAACGCGTCTGGCATCCGTCCCCGGATGTCCTCGAGCGTTGCATGGATGAAGTCCATGATCTCCTGCCGGCCTTCATCGCCATCGGAGAACTGGTAGCGCGGGTCTTCGGCGAGTGCGGTCATCCGGGCGCCGACAGAGCCTTCGGTATAGCCGATCGAGCGCAGGATCGGATCCATCTCGGCATGAAGGGCCTTGAGCTCCTCGCGGCCCATTTCGTGGACTTCGTCGGGTGTCATGGTCGTTGTCGTGCTGGCTGCCAGCGCCCAGGCATAATATTCTTCACCCTGCGGAATGTCCCAGATCCCGGCATTGCTGTTCGCCTGAGGCGCAAAGCCTTCAAGCGCATCGATCTGGCGCTGAAGGGCAGGGCGGATCTCCTCCTCAGCGATGGTGAGCGCCTTGGCGGCATAATCGCCCTCCATGCCTTCTGTCCGGCCGGCAAGGGATTTGACGATGCTCCAGTCAGACGTCTCCGCGCCTTGCGCGCCATGCATCTGACCGAGCGTTTTGGCCATCAGGAAATCAGGCAGGATGACGCCCTGATTGCCTTCGGCAATGACGCGTTCGGTCTCACCATCGAGCTGGCCGGCATAGGCGGACATGCGCTCCAGATAGGCATCGGCATCTTCCGGCGTTTCGATCGAATGCGCGGAATCAAGGAAGCTGGGGATTTCGACAAAGGAACCGATATTCTGCGCCACCGTGTACGGCGCATTACGGTAGGACCAGTTCGAATTGAGGAGCGCCACATCGCCATAGGGGTAGTCGAACCCTTCGGATGTCCGCTCAAAGACCGTGCGCACGACGTCGAGATTGAGCGCCTTGTCGTCAGACAGTGTGCTGGTATCGACCTCATTCATCTTCGCAAGGAGGGCGCGGGCCTTCTCGGCGATCCTGGCCTGTCCTGCCGGAGAGCGATCCGTCAGCTTCGATTTGAGCGCTGCATATTCCCCGCTGTCGATGCCGAAGCTGGATGCGCTTTCAGGGTAAGCGTTGAGGATGAAATCCGTCGTCTCCTTCATCAGCCCTTCGACATTTGCCGCCGGGGTGCCAGCGGGGGCAGGCGTGGCAGCGGTCTCGGCGGCCTTCTCCTTCCCGCAGGCGGGCAGGGCGGCAAGCACCGCAAAGGCGGTTGAATTCTGGAGCAGCGAACGGCGCGAAATGGTCATGGAGGTCCCCATTATCTTGAGATGGGCGGCAACGTAGAGGATATGGTTGAGACAAGGAACCGCTGAGAGGGTGCCGATGGACTGGGACAGTGCCGATTACATCATGGCAGCCGCCATTCTGGGCAGTGCCGCGCTGGCCGTCTGGCTGTTATTGCGGATCAGGATGAAGCCCATCCTGCGGCTGGTGCTGGTGTTTGCGGTGCTCACCGCGGTTCTGCTCCTCTGGGCTGAGCTGGCGGTCGGGATTTTCCACTGACCGGGCGCTCAGAGGCAGGCCCCGTGAGGCCGGCCAGTTGTCGCTAACTCGGCGACTACCGGCCGAGATAATAAAGCCCGAGCCGGCAAACGGCCCAGAAGACCCCAGTGACCGCTGTTGCGATCAGCATCAGGACAAAATCCGGCTGGTAGATCTGAAGCGTCCGCAACGGCACGCCGAAGAATTGCGGGATCATATAGACCGCCATGACGGCCACACCGATGGTCATGAGCAGCGGGAACCACAGGCTGAACGCGCCAGCCGCGCCGGATTTTGCCCGCAGACCATCGCGATGGGTGGCGGCCCAGAGGAGGCTGAGCACGAAAAACACCGGCAGCAGCGCGAAGATGAGATAGAGTGATTTCGGCCCCCATTCCGCAGCGGCAGTGCCCGGATCAAGGCCGAGGCCGATAGCGGTGATACCTTCGCGTAAGTGGAGGGTCGAGGCAAAGCCGAAGCCGCTGCCTGAATTGACGAGCGCGACCGAGCCTTTTCGTTCCGCCGGATAAAGCGCGGCGAGCGTTTCTACCCCGGGGCTGATCCCGGCGTGATAGGCAATCTGCCGCTCGGTATCGAGATACCAGCCGAAGCCGTAAAAAGGTGAGGCGTCACTGGCGGGGCTCAGCATCGAGGTTTTGCTCTCGGCACTGATGATATCATCCTGCCCGTTCAGCATGACGGCGAGATAAAGCGCGAGATCCGGCGCGGTCGCCACGATCCCGCCCGCCGGGGCGGTCACCTTTTGCGGCCGGTTATCCTTCACGGCGCGCTTCATGCCGAACCAGGGCGTATGCCCGACAGCCATCTCTTCATGGAGCTGACCATCGGCCACAAAGCTGTGCGCCATGCCGATCGGCGCCAGAATCTCGGCGTTCACAAAACTCGCATAATCCTCGCCACTGATCTCTTCGATCAGGGCCCCGAGGATCAAATAATTAGCGTTCGAATATTGCCACCGCGTGCCTGGTTCATGGGCGAGGGGCCATCCCGCGATCAGCTCTACCTGTTTGGAGAGTTCGCTCGCGCCGCCATTCTCATCCTTGTGCCGATCATTCCCCTGATAGGTGGAATAGCCGCTGGTGTGGCTGAGCAATTGCCGGATCGTGACATCGCTGCCCGGCTGGCTAGCAAACCCCGGCAGATAGGTGGAGATCGCCGTATCCAGATCGACCCGCCCGTCCTCGACCAGCATCATCACTGCCATGGCCGTAAAGCTCTTTGAAATTGAGCCGATGACGAAGGGCGTGTCCGTCGTCATTTTCCGGCCGCTGCCCTGAAGGATCTCGCCATGGGCGCCAGACGCCAAGGCGCCGTCATCTGTCACCGCATAGGTGACGCCGGGCGCGCCGGAGACGGGCAACTCGGCGGCGATGAATTCCTCAATCGGGCCAGAGGCTTGGCGCGCCATCGCGACGCCGCCGATCATGACCGCGATGAATATAAGGAATGTCCGCATGGCTTGCCCCTCCGCTGCAATGGAGAGGCTTAGCACAGTCTGCTCCGCCGCAAAGGCCCTTGGCTTGGGGCTGCTCAGGCGCTTTCTGAGTTGAATAGAGTATGGCGCGCGCTGAAAGCGCGGGGATAAGTTTGGCCATTCTGCTTCCCCCCTGTTGGGGGAGGAAATTCTCCCTGCATGTCGGCATTAGTGCAGCATCGTTCTGCGGTGCTTCCCAAGACATCACACCTCGCTCCCTTGCAATGGCGGGGCGAATGCCCAAGTGTCGCCCCTTTACGCAACCACGGGAATTTTTATGACTCACGCACAGGAAGGCGACACAATCCTGATCAATTACACCGGCAGTTTTGCGGACGGTACGACGTTCGACAGCTCGGAAGGCCGCGAACCGCTGGAGTTCCAGCTTGGCGCCCGGCAGGTCATTCCCGGCCTTGAAAAGGCGCTGATCGGCATGGAAGAGGGCGAGAAAAAGCAGGTCACTATCACCCCCGCCGAGGGCTATGGCGAACGTGATGAAGCCCGTGTGCAGAGCGTGCCGCGTGCTCAGCTACCGGACAATATGCCGACCGAGCCCGGCACACGCCTGACCATGCAGACCCAGGACGGGCAGGCCGTGCCGGTCGTGATAACCGAAGCCACCGATGAGGCGATTACGCTGGACACGAACCATCCGCTGGCCGGTCATGACCTGACCTTCGATGTCGAAGTGGTAGAGATCAAAAAAGCGGCTTAGCCGCGAGCAAACAAGCAAGAGAATGCCCGCCCCGGAAGGAGCGGGCATTTTTGTTTGTCAGCTCAGAGCTTTGATTCTAGCTCTGGGAGGACGTCGAACAGATCCGCCACGAGGCCGTAATCGGCGACGGAGAAGATCGGGGCTTCCTCGTCCTTGTTGATGGCAACGATGACTTTCGAGTCCTTCATGCCCGCAAGATGCTGGATGGCCCCTGAGATACCGACCGCGATGTAAAGCTCTGGCGCGACGACCTTGCCGGTCTGGCCAACCTGATAGTCATTGGGCTGATAGCCGGCATCGACGGCTGCGCGGGACGCGCCAACAGCGGCGCCCAGCTTGTCCGCAATCGGATAGATCAGCTTCTCGAAATTCTCTGACGAGGCAAGCGCCCGGCCGCCGGAGATGACGATCTTGGCGCCCTGAAGCTCGGGGCGGTCGGATTTGGTCAGCTCTTCACCGACAAATTCCGAAATGCCCGGGAAGGCCGCAGCGCCGACTGTCTCGACGTTCGCCGAGCCGTCCATGGCCGGGGCCTCAAAAGAGGTCGCCTGCACGGTGATGACTTTTTTCGCGTCATTCGATTTGACGGTCGCCATCGCATTACCCGCATAGATCGGGCGGATGAACGTGTCCGCGCCTTCGACCCCTGTGATGGCCGAGATCTGCATGACGTCGAGTTTCGCGGCGACGCGCGGCATGTAGTTGCGGCCATTGGTGCCGGCGGGGGTGAGGAGCGCGTCGTACTCGCCCGCAAGTGAGACGATCAGCTCCGCCATAGGCTCGGCAACCTGCTTGGCATAGTGCGCATCATCCGTATGCAGTACTTTACACACACCAGAGATCTTGGCTGCGGCTTCAGCCACGCTGCCAGCGCCGTTGCCCGCGACGAGGACGTCGATGTCCCCGCCCATTTTCGTGGCGGCGGTCACCGTCTTGGCGGTGGCGTCATTGAGGGTTTCATTGTCGTGATCGGCAATAACGAGAATGGCCATGATTAGAGTACCCCCGCTTCGTTTTTCAGTTTGTCGAGCAATTCGTCTACGGACGAGACTTTCACCCCGGCTTCGCGTTTCGGCGGCTCGGTGACTTTGAGGACTTCAAGACGCGGGGCGATATCGACGCCGTAATCCGCGGCCGCTTTCGTATCGAGCGGCTTTTTCTTGGCCTTCATGATGTTCGGCAGGGAGGCATAGCGCGGCTCGTTGAGGCGAAGGTCGGTGGTGACGACTGCCGGCAGGTTGAGCGCGACCGTCTGCAGCCCGCCATCGATTTCGCGGGTGACGTGGAGCTTATCGCCTTCCTTTTTGACCTCGGAGGCAAAGGTGCCCTGCGGCCAGTCCATCAGGGCCGCGAGCATCTGGCCGGTCTGGGAGCGGTCATCATCAATCGCCTGCTTGCCCATCAGGACGATGTCCGGCTTTTCCTCTTCGCAGATCGCCTTGAGGATCTTTGCGACGGCCAGGCTCTCAAGGTCGGTGTCGGCGGTGACAAGAATGCCGCGGTCGCCGCCCATGGCGAGGCCCTGGCGGATCTGGTCCTGCGCTTTTTCCGGCCCGATCGAGACGATGACCACTTCCGTCGCCGTGCCAGCCTCTTTGAGGCGCACCGCTTCCTCGACGGCGATTTCGTCGAAGGGGTTCATGGACATCTTCACATTGGCAAGGTCGACCGCGGTCTGGTCAGCTTTGACCCGGACCTTCACATTATAGTCGACCACGCGTTTGACCGGCACGAGCACTTTCATCGGCGCTTCTCCTCACTGGCGCGCCTCATCGGGCGCGATCTAGTCACTGTCTAAACCGGCATGTAGGCGAGGGCGCCCCTGCCGGTCAATGGGGGGATGTAGTCGCGGGTTTGGCCCGCTTTCGCAAGGGGATGGGGCAGGGAATTGCCTAGTCTTTCTCTGCTGCATCAATGCGGGCCAGACAGTCCTCGGCCCAGTCGACATAGAGCCGGAAGACACGCTGGCCGAGATCGAACGTCATGTGCTCGTAAAGGGCCTGACCGATGAGATTATCGGGAAAAGCGGGGCCGTGGTCGTCCCGCCAGACATCTTCAAGCGCGGTGAGGCGGTCTGCTCGGGCACGGAAGTCATCACGAAGCTGCTCGTAAAAGCTGCGCGGCTCATCGGGCGCTCGGGACTGGGCCAAGAAATAAGCCTGAGCGAGATAGGCGCGGCGTTCCGTGTTGAGCTGCGGGCCTTCTTCGAGCCAGTCACGGAACGCTTCACGGCCTTTCTCCGTCTGCTGATAGACCGTGCGGGCAGGGCCTTTCTCTGAGGGCTCCTGCCATGATGTCACAAGACCGTCCTTCTCCAGCTTTTTGAGGGCGGGGTAGATCTGCGCCAGCGCTGCAGACCAGAAGAAGCTCAACGACTGCTCGAATTCGCGCTTGATGTCGTAGCCGCTGGCAGGCTCTTCCAGAAGACCGAGGAGAATATGCGGAAGGCTCATTGGGACGCCGCCGGGCCGCGAAGGATCGAGCGGCGGATTCTTTTCTCCGAAACGATGCCAATGAGAATGACAACGCCAACAAGGACGATGGGCGGTGTTGCGCCCCACTGCCAGATATCAATAAACCGCTCCGAGCCCAGAAGAATGAAGGCGACATGGAAAGCCAAACCTGCGCCAAACATGTTCGTGACATGCTCGGCAAGGCGTCTTTTCGGGTCAGCTCCGCGGCGGAACAGGAGCTTGACTTGATCCCAACAGGCATTGAGCCCCAGCGCGAAAGCTCCCGCCAGCGCCGGCCAAAGGGCAGGCTTCAGAATGAAGACGTAAGCGGCGAAGGCGGCAGTGGCGGCAATCGCAATGACGGCCCGGAGGAGCAGTCCCGGCAACGGAAGGTCATCCGTACGGTGATGGTATCTGGCAAGGACAGCACCTGCCCAGAGAAACACGCTGACCATCACGGAGATATAAAAGAGGACCGCTGCGGCCTGAAAGCCGTCCGGGTCGGAGAATATCGTGATGCCCTGCTGATAGGCACCATGTCCCCGCAAGATGACGGATGTTGCGGCGGCCCCCGCCACCATGAACCCTGCCAGCATGAAGAGCCGGCCTGAAAAGACATGTAAGGGAGAGCCTTTGCGGCTGAAAATCTGGATCCAGAAGAAGATAAGTGTCGCAAAACCTGCGCCGATATGGACGTAAAGATTGATGTCGAGAATGCGCTCCATGACCGGCCCCAGATAACTATATAAATATTTATATAGTCTGGAGTGCGAGCTGACAATGGGTGATTTGCGGCATGAAAAAAGCCCGGCAATCTGTGATGCCGGGCCGAACTCGTTAAGTGGATTATTGGATCTTCGTTCAGTCCCCGCGAAGATAGGGGACGGGATCGACCAGCGTCACGCCGGGCGTGTGCTCGGCAAGATGGTCGAGCCAGTGCTTGTGCCCCGCGCCATAGATCACGACGACGCGGTCACCGGGCTCCGCGATATCGAGCAGTTTCGAGAAAATCTTGGTATTTCGCATGAACCAGTAACCCTGAAGCTCGGCGGCAGGCTGGGCCTCGCCTTTGTCAAAGGAGGCCATCAGGTAGTAAAGTTCGGGACTGCTCAGCAGGCCCTCATTCACGCGGATGAGACCGTCGGCAATGGTGAGGCCTGAAATCGCCTCCATCTCAGTGGCGACCGTGTTCTGGATTTCATCCATCATTGCCTGAAATACCGGCATCTGACCGGTCGCGCCGAGATGCTCCATCAGTTTGTTGAAAGGAAAATAGTCAGGCTCTCCGTCCGAGGGCTGCTCATCGATGCCATAGACATCGTCGAGACCGGCCGCTGTGGCGAGGCGGTAGCCGAGCTGAACCCTTTCATTCGGATTGGTGGCCATAATATCGGGCGGAGAGGTGTGGAAGCCCTTGATGATATAATCCGGAGCTTCCGTGACCCGCTCAAGGGCGACAATGGTTGGCTCGAAGGTCATCAGCCGTCCGACGACATCCGCTAGTTCCTGCTGACGCTCCGCCTCAAGAACATTTGGTCCGTCAACATTGATGACATCCGCACCTGAATTTTTAAAATGCCAGGTACCGATGACCATGACCTCAATCGGTTCACCATTAGGGTCAGGCTCGGCTCGGGCCGGTAGGGCGGCCAGTAAGATAAAGCAGATCGTCGAAATCAGGCGCATGTTGTTCTCCCCCGGACTTTTGATTGAGACACTGGACGTGCCTCACTCCTCAGTTTTTTCTTGTTCTTCGCCCCAGACAGGCGGCGGGATGTCCGCATGAGAAAGAAGATCGAACTCGACGCGGAAAAAACGCTCCGGCCGGGTCAGCTCATAAGCGAATTTCTCGCCCTCGATGATTTCCATCGCCCAGACATTGTCTGCCGATTGCGGAATATCCTCACGGATGAAGAGGTCTTTTGAGAACTGATCCGCCGGGAAGGTCTGGCGCGTGCCTTTGCCCTCATTATCCGTGGTGCCGCCATAGTTGGAGAGGACATCTTCCTCGCCATCTTCGTGCCGGTGAATATGTTTGAGGGTGAGGCTATCATCTGATTTAGTGATGACCCATGTGCGCGAGCGGTTCTCGCCGATAATAAAAGGGATACGGATCTCCGTATCCGAACAATCCCTGACATACATCACCATGGGCTCGGCGGCGAGCGGTGCATCGACCTCATCATTGGAAACAAGGCGACCATTGAAAGCTTTGCCGCACAGCACACTGACATTATCGAAAAATGTCTGCTGCGGGTCAGGTGTTTTGCCGCCGCAGCCTGAGAGGAGGGCGATCGCAGGTAAAAGGAGAAGAGACTTTTTCATGTGCCCTCCGCATTGGCACCGGGTACCCAAGTGACTTCACCGCCAGCCGCTCGGGCGACATGACGGGCAGCAACGAAGAGGTAATCAGACAGACGATTGAGATAGGACGGGATTGTCGGATTGAAAGCGGGGCCGGGCTCGACCTGCTCTCTCAGGATCCACACGGCGCGTTCGGCTCGACGGGCGATAGCGCGGGCCAGATGCAGATGTCCTGCACCGCCGGGGCCAGAAGGCAGGACGAAGGATTGCAGCGGCGGCAGATCATCATTGAGCTCATCAATCGCCTTCTCAAGCCATCTTGGGCCATTTGAAGACAGCCGCAGCGCGCCCTTGATCTCTGCCGGGGTGGCAAGATCCGCCCCCAGATCAAAGAGGTCATTCTGGATCGCGAGCAATGTGCCTTTCACTCGGTCATCGGTGAGCTGGGAGAGCGCCACGCCTATTGCGGCATTCAGCTCATCGACATCACCCATCGCCATGATCCGAGCGTTCGTCTTGGTCAGGCGCTGACCGGTCGCAAGGCCAGTCGTGCCCTCATCACCTGTGCGGGTGTAGATCTTGTTCAGCGTAACCATCCGGGGTTTCAGCCCTGATTTTGCAGGATGACGACGAGGAGCGCCAGCAGCGCCAGCGCGATCCCCTGGAACATGACGCGCAGACGCATCAGCTTGTTCGAGTTGCGCTTGTTGAATTCGCCGCCTCGGCCGAGCGCGTAAATGCCAAAGCCCAGCGCGACGACGGTCCCCAGCATGGCGAGGGGTATGAGCAGGTAGAGAAGTACGTTGGTCATGGGAGTTCCTTGATATGCATCCCATGTAGACCCCGCCGCCGTTTGTGCAAATCCGGTTGCGTCCAAAAGGCGCGGGGTGAGTGCAGCTGCGGGTTCAGACGCTAAGTGCCCATTGAGCCAGCATGCCGGCTGAAAAGGCTGTAGCCATCAAAACAAGGGGTAGGCCAGCAAAGACTTTGCGGCCTGGCTGACCGCCAAGAGCCGTATGGCGCCAACTGCCATGTGCTTTCATCCGGTGATATGAGGGCAGGTCAGAGCGGACGGTTTGAGGACGGGTCTGACGTCGAGAGCGCGTGGCAAACGCACGCACGGTCGCTTCGTCCTGACTGTCGAGAAAACGGGGGCTCGTGTTGGCCGGCGTGCGAATTTCAACACTCGATAGAGTGGCAGTCGGGACAACTGTCGGGCGGGTTCTATCCATTTTGAGCATCAGTCTTTCCTCTCGCGGCTTTGGGGTGCCGGTGAGGAGGAATTAACCATAAAGTTGCGCGACTGCCTGTGATCGCGATCACGGGGAAAGGACGGAAATAGGAAGGGCCGCAGGAAGCAGCTAGCGGCGACGGCGGCGCAGCTTGAGTGGCGGCAGGGGCTCGTCATTCACCGCATCGGAGTTGAGGATGATCGTTGCGGGCAACTCGGCACCTGGCTTTGTGTGCTCGCCAGCCTGTTCCTCAAGGAAAGTGTAAAAGTCGATCACCGGCGGTGTCGCACGGCCGATTCCGCCATCCTCCGGCGGATGACGTGCGGGGTCTTTGAGCTCATCAGCCGAAAAGTTTGTCCGCAGATCATAGGTCCGGTCAGGGTCATTCCGCAGATAACGCTGCGCCTCGTACCATTTCTGTTTATCTGCATCTTCCTGACAGGTCGCCAGCTCAATCCCTTTCGCTCCCCAACGCCGCTCAGGGCAGTGATAGGGGTCAAAGCTGAGATCGAAGATCCGGTCGATCGCGTGATGCATATTGAGCTTCACGACGGTGTCATCGGACCGCTTGTAATTGATCTCGCAGCTTTTCGCGGCGCGGTCATAGACATCGAACAATGCCGCCGCGAGATCGCCTGTCGGATAGTTGATATTCGGATCGCCTTCTTCGTGGCGACGGATCAGGTCACGTGCCAGTTCATTGAGCTCAACGGCTTGCGTCTTCAAACGTGCATCACGTGATGGGGTCGCATAGCGCTCCCAATCCCCATAGGTGCCGTAGATATTTTCAGGCAGTTTCTCAGGCGCGGGCTTTTCATGCACGCCGGCATAGACAGCCAAATTGACAGCTGTCTTCCGTGCGCGGAAAGACGAGCAGAGCGCTGCTGTCGCATTGGCCATTTCCTCGACCGGATCATAAGGCGTGCCGGGTTTTCTCAGCCGCATGCGGACCCAGTCATAGTAGGGCAAGAAGCGGTCTTCGACGAAGAAGCGGCTGCGATCCCAACGTCCAGAGTCATCGGGATGGGTGCCCCAATACTGCTCCATCGAGAAATCAGGAAGCGTCGCATTTTTTGCGCCGACAACGTTTCCGCCGATATAAGTGCCTTTAGGTGTCTGGCGGGCGCCGGTCAGGCGGATCGGGCGCCATGCCTTCAGTCCAGACCCAAGCTCAGGTTCAGAGCGGACAACATGGTGGCCGTAAGGCTCGCGGCTGACCGTATAGTCAGGGTGCGAAGAGATCAGCAGGATGCGACCGTCATCCTCAATCTCATAAACGATGCTAACATGGCCGTAGATATCATAAGCGATGGTCCCCGGGCGCACGGCTTCGCGCGTCACACTGACGGGATAGAAATCAGCAAATTGGAGCCGCTCATCTTCAGGATGAACACGGAGCATCGCGGTCGACACGATGTTGAATATCCGGTTGAGCAGGACCGGCGCGTTGCGCGGGCTGCGTCCCTCCGGCTGGATCACATCTGCGCGGCTGACGACGCGGTTGCCATATTTCGAGTAACGCGAGTCTGTGCCGGCATCCTTGCCGGGCCTGATCGAGATCGCATCCTGAAAGGAGAAGGGCAGGCCGCGTTTCCACGAATAATACCCGCGCAGCACATAGACCATGTCCGTGCAGTCGCCGAGCCACAGCATGTCCTCGTCATCATAGACACGGTAGGGGTTGGCCTCAGATCGCAGGCAATCATCAATTGAGATACAGCCCGACCGGCCGATGGCCTGAACGAAGGCCTCATAGCCGCGCTCATCTTCCTCGGTCCATTCGGTGGCCCAGATCTCCCAAGCCGATGTCTTGTTCCGTGCCGGCGGCATCAGCTCTAGAAGGTGGTCGAATTTCTTCTGACCGAAGGCTTCATCGGTGCCGCGCACGACATTCCAGTAGCGTTCGCCCCGGACAACGTCCTCAATCGGGGGGAAATTGGAGGTAGGCTGCGCCGCGGCGGCAAGCGCCGGCAGCAGGCCCAATAGTCCCAGAATTCCCCAACGACGTCCCATCTCACCCCGTCACTTCTACAAAGTGCCATATGAGCCTAGCGGAAATCGGGCCCTGACGGCAAGAAACGCGGCTCAAGGAGCCTGACATGTCGAAATTCGCCTTTTTGATCAGGCCTTACGTGGCCCTTGACCTGCCAGCGATCCGCGAAATGTGGGAGCGCTCGATCCGAGACTTGGGCCCGCGCGCCTATTCGCCTGAACAGGTCGCGGCCTGGTCTGCGCGGACAGCAGATATGGATCGGCTTGGGGAAAGGCTCGGGGATGGCCGGCAGGTCTGGGTCGCAGAAGGCGTCACCGAAGAGCCAATCGGTTTCATCGACCTCGAAGAAGATGGACATATCGACTTTCTTTATGCCGCGCCTGAGGCTGCAGGGCAGGGGGTAGCCGCCCGGCTCTATGCTGAGGTCGAGCGCGCAGCGAACGCCGCGAAAATAAGTCGTCTGCATACGGAAGCCAGCGAAGTCGCGCGCGGTTTTTTCGAGCGGATGGGCTTTGTGATGCTTCATCGCCGGGAGCTGGAGCTTGATGGCGTGCCGATCCATAACTGGAAGATGGAGAAACAGCTCGCCTGAACCCGCAAGGTTCAGGCAGAAAGATGGCCCGTCTGGATCAGATGGTCGACAAGGCAGTTGACGAGCTGTTCGTCACTCGACGGTTTGACGACCACGGGCGCACCGATTTCTTCGATCAACTCACCCCGCCGCCGCAGATCGCCTGAATGCAGGATGAAGGGGATGCCATTTTCCTTGAGGCGGACAGCGACATCCGCACAGGTCTTGTTCTTGCCGAGATTTACATCGAGTACGGCGCAATTGAAGACGTGCTGCGTCATCGCTTCCAAAGCTTCTTCGGGTGAAAGGCAGTGCACAACATCGGCGCCGTAATCCTGAAGGCTCATCTCGACGTCGAGTGCGATGATCGGGTCGTCTTCCAGTACCAGAATTTTGAAACCAGATAACTTCATGCCTGTCTCGCTCACGGAATTCTGCAACATCATCACGACATCACCGGCATACGCAAGCTTGCCTGCAGTCCGTCCTTCTGCCAGTCGAGGCCGAGCTCTCCCCGTGCCGATTTGAGCAGGGTCGACATGATGCCGGAGCCAACCCCGGCTTCTTCGGGTACGTGATCAATTTTTGGCCCGCCAGACTCCTTCCAGTCGAGGATCAGGTGTCCATCCTCTTCGCGCCAGTCGAGAGTGACCTTGCCTTCGTCCGCACTCAGCGCGCCGTATTTCGTCGCATTGGTCGCCAACTCATGAAGGACAAGTCCGACTAGCGAGATGGTCGAGGTCGAAAGGCCGATCTTTTCACCTCTCATGATAAAGACATCCTCGGAACCCGCCGCATAAGGAGAAAGGACGGCCGTCACGATCTCTGAAATGTCCGCTGGCCCAGCGCTAGCCGAGGAGAGGGCATTTTCATGCGCATTGCCTAGCGCCCGAATACGGCCATTGATCTTGTCCGTAACCTGCTTTGCACCTTCTTGGCGGCCCGTCAGAGAGACGATTGAACCGATCACGGAGAACATGTTCTTCATGCGGTGGGAAAGCTCACGCGCTAGCAGCTTTGCCTGGTGCTCGTCCGCGCGCGCGGCATGGACGTCCGAGACGTTCCATTGCGAGCCGAAAAAGTAAAGCAGCTCCCCGGTGTCGCCGTCATAGATCGGGCCAAGGTGAAGTGCGTTCCAGAATTTAGTGCCGTCCTTGCGGTAGTTCAAAACCTCGACAACCAGCACTTCTTCGTCCCGGATCGCCTTGCGGATCAGGTTGAGGGAGTCTTCATCCGTATCCGGCCCCTGAAGGAAGCGGCAGTTCTTCCCTATGACTTCATCATGGTCGTAGCCGGTCAGCATAAGGAAAGCCCGATTGGCAAAAATGATCGGATTGTCGGGCTGGTTCGGGTCAGTCAGGCAGACAGCCATGCGGGTCTGCGCCATGGCCCTTTCAAATAGGACTCCGGTCGCACCCGTAAAATTATCTTCAGGATGCCCACTTTCGGTGTCGTCGTGAGCACTCTGTGACTGGGAAATGTTTTCGGTCGTCTTTTCCATGTCGCCTCCGCAAGAAGAAACGTGGAACAATCATCCAAGGTTCCGAAGTGTTGGAAAGTCAATCTAAATCAATGATATAAGAATGTGCGTTGATGCGTGTTTGGTTAGGCGTTCTATACGGAATCGAAAGCGTCCCCCCTCGTAAAATAACGCTTCGGTCACCATATATAACTAGGTAGGCGCACCAGCGCCGTTGCAGGAGGGATTTATGGAGCAGGGTCTGATTTTCGTCGCGGTATTCGTCGTTCTCGCATTTATCATCATTAATTCGATCGTGAAGATCGTCCCGCAGGGCTATCAATATACGGTCGAACGCTTCGGCAAATACACAAAGACCCTGAAACCTGGCCTTCATATCCTCGTTCCTTTTATCGACTCTGTCGGCAAAAAAATGAACATGATGGAACAGGTGCTCGATATTCCGAGCCAGGAAGTTATCACCCGTGACAACGCCATGGTTCACGCCGATGCAGTCGCCTTTATCCAGGTCGTTGATGCCGCTCGGGCAGCCTATGAAGTCGCCAACCTTGACCGAGCGATTTCGAACCTCGCACAGACCAACATCCGCTCTGTGATCGGCTCGCTCGACCTCGATGAGACCCTGTCGAACCGGGATGACATCAATGAGCGGCTGCTGCGCGTCATCGATGCGGCCACCAATCCGTGGGGCATCAAAGTCACCCGTGTCGAAATCAAAGACCTCTCACCGCCTGCCGACATTACCGAGGCGATGGCCCGCCAGATGAAGGCCGAGCGTGTGAAGCGGGCGGAAATTCTGCAGGCTGAAGGTGACCGGAACTCGGCGATCCTCCGTGCCGAGGGTGCCAAGCAGTCGGCGATCCTTGAAGCCGAAGGCCGCCGGGAAGCTGCCTTCCGCGATGCCGAGGCGCGTGAACGTGAGGCGCAGGCTGAAGCCGAAGCGACCAAGGCCGTCTCGGACGCCATTGCCGGCGGTGATGTTCAGGCCATCAACTACTTCGTCGCACAAAAATATGTCGACGCCTTCGAGAGCCTCGCCAAGGCGCCGAACCAGAAATTCGTCATCCTGCCGACGGAACTGACCTCGCTTGCGAGCACGGTTGGCGGTGTCGGGGCTCTGGCCAAGGCCATGATGGACGGCCAGCCGATCAGCCCGGCGAACACGTCCGTGCCGCCGGCACGTAGCTGATCTGCCGGATAAGTTTGGGAGGCACTGATGATAGAATTCCTGACCGACATGCCCTTCTGGGCCTGGTTCCTGATTGCAGGGGGGCTCCTCGTCCTAGAGCTTCTGACGGGGACGACCTTTCTTCTCTGGCCGGCGATTGCGGCGGCCATTGTCGGGTTGATCACGACCGTGCAGCTCGATGGCCAGTGGGTGACGCAATGGCTGCTCTTTGCCGGTCTCACCGTCGGGCTTGGTGTGTTTGGCCGTCCTTATGCGGAGCGCTGGATCAGGAATATGCCGACCGACAAACCGGGCCTCAACGATTTCTCGTCGAGCCGGGTGGGGCGACGCGGCGTGTCTGCGACGGCCTTTGTCGGCGGTCAGGGCCGGATCAGTCTGGGGGACACTGAGTGGTCAGCTCGGCTGGAAACGGGTCACGGCGAGCTGGCTGTTGGTCAATCCGTTGAAGTGACAGCGACGGACGGGACGGTCATGATCGTCCGTCCGCTGGGGCAGGCCTGACGCTTACCACTTGCCCAATTTCATCGCGAAGCTGAGCGCGCCGAATTCATCCGAACCGCCCGAGTTCTCGAATTCGCTTGATCGGAAGACGTGAATATAACTCAACTGGAAACGGTCATACTGCAGGACGACACCTGCTTGTGCGTCTCCGACCAGCGGGTGCTTGTCGACCGTAACGATATCATCCGAAAACAGACGGCCATCAAGGAATATGCTGCGTGCAACCGCGCGTCCCTCAAAGCCGCCAAAGACATGCCAGCTGAAACCCGGTACAGAGGCAAAATAGGCTGTACCGCCAAGGCCCGGTGTGACGCGGACGGGCCCATAGTCCTTGGCCAGATTATCGCCAATGCGGAACGTCAGGCTGGTGTGCACGTCGGTCTGCACATTCCCCACGGTGACACCATAAGCCGGGATCATGTCGATCTCGATCCAGCCATCACCGATTGACGTACCGATCCGGCGGCGCTGGTCTAGCGTGATCGCTATCCCTAACTCGTCCCCGATCTGATTATCCCAACCCTCGGCTTCGACGCCGCCGATCAGGCGATGGGCGAAATTCTGAGCGTCCTCACCAAGAGCGGAAGGGCCGACCATGCCGACCTGCGCCGTCAGTTGCGTCAGGCGGTCATTTTCTTCGACCATGGTTGTGTATTCGCCATAGAGATAGGCCGCATACGGATGCTCACCCGGTAGAGGTGCCGTCGCGAGCGTGTGCTCTGGCGTATAAAGCGATTGGCCAAGGCCAAAACCGATGCGCGCCTCGGCGCCCGGTCCCATGCCGAGGAGATGCTCAGCGGCAAAAGCGGCGAGCCCAGCTGGCGGGCGCGGCCCAGACAGCCATGAGGCTTTGGAGCCATTGGTGTAGTTGAAATCGTCCGAGGCGAAATAATCATTCTCGAAGGTGAATGAGATCGTCGCGTCGTTGATATGCGTGTGCTTCTTGTCGTCAGCTGCAGCGGACGCGGCAGAGGCGAAAAGGACCACGGCTGAGATGCCGGTACTCAGTAACTTGCCTTGCATCAGTTTAAAGGCCCCCCCGGGTCATACACATTCTGATGTCGGTGTGGCTTAGACCAGAACGATAATTCTGGAAAGCTTTCTGCTGGCGCGGTTTATGCGGCACCACTTCCCCTTTAATCAAGCCTGATGACCCAGTTTCCCCTTCGTTCAATTATGGTGCCAGAGGAGGGCCAGCGCGCAATCGGTGCGCTGCTGGCAGGCGCCAGGCCTGATATTGAGATCGTCCTTGGGGCGGATGCCGAGCCGCCTGCGTCTCCTTATGCCGTGATCGCGTTCAATCCCGGCCCCGTCATCAACCGCTTTGCCGATGCGGCCTGGGTCCATGTTGCGGGCGCTGGGACCGACAAGATCGAAGCGGCGATGGAGTTCACGCCGCCGCTGATGACCCGCACGTTGGGAGAGCTCGGGGCGCAGATCGCCGAATATGTGCTGGCCTATGTACTCCAGCGCAGCCAGCGCATGGCGGCGCGTGCCCAAGCGCAGGCGCGGGCAGAATGGTCGAAAGATGCAACACAGCCGAGATACCTAAACGGCCAGCGGGCGGTCATCTTCGGCACGGGCGCAATCGGGCAGGAGATTGCCCTCCGGCTCACCCAGTTCGGCGTGATCGTCGATGGTGTTTCACGCAGCGGGGACGCAGTCTCTCCCTTCCGGCAGGTGGTGCGGGCCGCAGACTGGCGCGCGCTTGAGCCTGAGACGGTCGATATAGTCGTGTTGGCTCTCCCAAACCGGCCCGGCACGAGAGGTCTGATTGGGCATGAGAAACTGTCCGCATTCCGCGGCGCGCAGCTCATCAATATCGGTCGCGGCGAAGTGCTCAACGAGCGCGCGCTCATCGATGCGCTGGAGGCGGGCGCCATCAGCGAGGCCGCGCTCGATGTCTTCGCAACTGAGCCTCTGCCGGCGAGCTCTCCGCTCTGGTCGCACCCTCACGTGAAGGTGACGCCGCATGTCTCCGGGCTCACCCGGCCGGAGGACACAGTGGACGCATTTCTTGCAGCTCTTGATGCGTTAGAGCGTGGCGATACGCCGCCCCTTCTGGTTAATCCGGGGGCAGGGTATTGATTTTCCGCGCAAAGCGGGCTGATGGCATGAAAATCGCTGGAAGTAGCAGGCTGAGTCAGTCTATGTGCGCGCGGGAGAATGTCCCGGGCCTTTCGGTGGGGCGCCGACCCAAGGGGATGAGAATGCGATTTCGTTTTGCCAGTGTTTTGCTTGTTGCTGCCGCGCTGACGGCCTGTGTGTCGTCACCCAACCCGGAAGCGGAGAAGCGGGCCAAGGCCTGGCGCATGGTCAATAACACGACCGATGTGACCGTTGTCGGAGAAAACCGTCTGCGGCTGATCAGTGATACGCCTTTCGCCGCTGGCGGCGACGAGATGGAAAAGGCAATGCTGCTGCGGGCCGCCGGTGAAGCGATCGACCGCGACTATCCGCGCTTTGCGATTGTCTATGTCGATTACCACCAGCGCGGCATTGGCGGCTGGTTCGGCCCGGATCTTGGCGATTCAACCAAGCGCTGGATCGGTACCTATGAGGATCTTCTCTCGGCCCGCGACCGCGCCGATCTCGACGGCAGTCTCGACAGCCCGTTCGGCTTCAAGAGCATGGACGTTGTCATCCGCCTCTTGGCCGAAGACGAAGAGCCGACACGCGCTGCTTTCTCTACCGAAGCGATTTTCGAGAATCTGATCGATGACCGTATCGACCGGCATAATCTGCAGGCCAATCCGCGGGTCGCGATCCCCAAGCTGAAAACGCCGAATATCTTCAAGCGCAACCGCTAAGCGCTACTGGGTCACCATGGCGGCGGCCGCAAAGGTCGTCGCAAAGCCCACCACTGGAAACAGCACTGTCTTGAACTTGCTGTTCCGGAAGAGGAGCGCCATCACCCCGAGTGAGAATGCAAAGGCGAGCCCGCCTATAGTGGCGATGGCGCCGAGCACCTCTGCATCCAGAAACCGGGTCTCTTCCTCGCGCTGGGCGGCATAGATAAAGCCCGCCATCGCCACGAAGATGAAATATTGCAGGGCGAGGCCGACGACACTTTTGAGTACGCTGAGCAGGAGCAGGAGCGCGCCTGCAGCGGCGATTATCCAGACCCAGCCATCCTCCATGTCGTGTGCCTCCCTGATTGCGGCGGCGTGCCGCCCTGCCTCCTGACCACCATTAGGGTTTATATGGGGTTACGAAGTGGAGCCCGCTATGGCGGCATTGCGCCTTATCCTTGGAGACCAGCTCAGCCGCGGGGTCTCGGCCCTGTCCGGGCTCGACCTCGATGCAGATATTGTCCTGATGGCGGAAGTCATGTCGGAGGCCAGTTACGTCCGGCATCACCAGCAAAAGATCGCCTTCCTGTTCTCGGCCATGCGCCATTTCGCGGCTGATCTCGAAAAGGAGGGCATCAGGGTTCGCTATGTCGGGCTTGATGACAGCGGAAATAGCGGGTCGCTTTATGGCGAGGTCGAGAGGGCATTCGCGGAATGCAATGGGCTCGATGAGCTGATCGTCACCGAGTGCGGGGAGTATCGTCTCGCAGAAGAAATGGCAGGCTGGGCGGACAGGTTGGGGCGGCCGGTCGAGATCCGGGAGGATGACCGGTTTGTCTGCTCTCTGACGGCATTCGAGAAATGGGCCTCAGGCCGCAAGACGCTCCGTATGGAATATTTCTATCACGAGATGCGAAAGAAAACCGGCCTTCTGATGGATGGGGATGACCCCGAAGGCGGCGAGTGGAATTATGATACCGAGAACCGCAAGAAACTCCCGAAAGGCTATAGGCCGCCGACGCGCAAAGCCGTCCGCCATGACGATGTGACGAAGGAGGTGCTGGATCTGGTCGCGGACCGCTTCGGGGATCATTTCGGCACACTCGACGGGTTCGGATATGGGGTGACACGCGATCAGGCCCTGCGTCAGATGGATGATTTCATCGAGGTCTCGCTCCCTAAATTCGGCGACTATCAGGACGCGATGGCAACGGGGGAGGATTTCCTCAATCACTCGCTCCTCTCGGCCTATCTGAATGCGGGGCTGCTCTTGCCGATGGAGATCTGCGAGGCAGCAGAAGAGGCGTATAAGGAAGGTCATGTGCCGCTGAATGCGGCGGAAGGGTTCATCCGGCAGGTCATCGGCTGGCGGGAATTCATCCGCGGTGTCTACTGGCTGAAAATGCCGGCCTATAAGGAAACGAATACGCTGAAGGCCGACCGTCCGTTGCCGGATTTCTACTGGACGGGCGAGACGGATATGCATTGCGTGGCGGAAGTCGTCCGTTCAACGCGGGACAATGCCTATGCGCATCACATCCAGCGCCTGATGGTGACGGGGAATTTTGCGCTGCTCGCCGGGATTACGCCGGAAGCGATCAATGAGTGGTATCTGATCGTGTATGCAGACGCCTATGAATGGGTGCAGCTGCCCAATACGCACGGCATGGCGATTTTCGCCGATGGCGGGGTGGTGGGCTCCAAACCCTATGCGGCCTCCGGCGCCTATATCAATCGGATGTCGGATTATTGCTCAAGCTGCCGTTTCAAGGTCACTAGGAAAACCGGCGAGGATGCCTGTCCTTTCAACTATCTCTACTGGGATTTCCTGATGCGGAATGAACAACGCCTTCGCGGTAATCACCGCATGGGGATGATGTTCAAGAATCTCGATCGCAAGAGCGAAGGGGAGAGAGAAGAACTGAAGGCGCAGGCGAGAACGTTTCTGGACGGCCTGCCTTCAGGGACAAAGGGGCTTTACTAAGATAAAGGCTTTTCCCGAACGGCTGAGCCGCCTAGGGCGGCGACATGAACTCGAATTACGACATTGTAGTCATTGGCGCCGGCGCGGCGGGGCTGTTCTGTGCGGGTCTCGCTGGGCAGATGGGTCAGCGCGTGCTCGTCATTGATCACGCGAAGAAACCCGCCGAGAAGGTGCGTATCTCAGGCGGCGGGCGGTGCAATTTCACCAATATCCATACGTCCCCGGACCGCTTCATCTCGGCCAATCCGCATTTCGCTAAATCCGCGCTAGCGCGATATACGCCGAACGATTTCTGTGAGCTGATGGCCCGTCATCACCTGACCTGGAATGAAAAGACGCTGGGGCAGCTTTTCTGTGACCAGAAATCAGGCGCGGTGATCCGGCTGTTGCTCGATGAGCTGGAGACCGGGCAGGGCGAGCTGTGGCTGGAGACAAAGGTTGAGAAGTTCGATCCGTCAGGTGACGGATTTAGTATCAAAACCTCGCGGGGGACGATTGAGGCCGGCAAGGTCGTGATCGCGACGGGCGGGCTTTCCATCCCGAAAATGGGCGCGACCGGCTTTGCCTATCATGTCGCGCGGCAGTTCGGGCATGAGGTCGTGCCGCGCCGGGCCGGGCTCGTGCCCTTCACGTTCGAGGGTGAGGCACTTGAGCACTTCGCGTCGATTGCGGGGACTGCCCTGCCAGTCCGGGCATCGACGGGCGGCAGGACCTTTGAAGAGGCGATGCTCTTTACCCATCGCGGGCTTTCGGGGCCGGCGATCCTTCAGATCTCGTCCTATTGGGCGGAAGGCGCACCGGTGACGCTCGATCTTCTCTCAGGCGCGGGCGGCGAAGAAGCCCTTATGGCGCTCAAACGCGCGCACCCGAAAAAGACGCTTGGTGGGGCGATGGATGGGCTGTTGCCAGGACGGCTCCTCCGCCTGCTGACGGAGACCGGGCATATTCCGCAGACTGGCCCGTTGGCGGAAGTCTCCGACCGGGATATCTCCACCGTTGCGGCGGGGCTTGCGGCGTTCGAGGTCATCCCTTCCGGGACCGAAGGCTACCGCATGGCGGAAGTGACGTTAGGCGGGGTGGATACGGACGGGCTCTCCTCAAAAACGATGGAGAGTAAACACCAGCCCGGCCTCTATTTTATCGGCGAGTGTGTCGATGTGACGGGCTGGCTTGGCGGCTATAATTTCCAATGGGCCTGGGCCAGCGCCCACGCCGCAGCGATGGCGGTGGTGGGGTAGAGCCGCGCTCCCCTCTCGGGTCAGGATGACTGGATGTTCCTCAGTGTACTGCGGAGGCGAAAGCTGTCGCCGCGAGTGGACACAAGAATGAGGCATTCGGTGGCAGCACCAATCACAGCCGAAAGGAGCCTTGCGTTGAGGCTTGTACTGTTATGCCGGTCTTCGGCGTATGTCAGGTGTTCGATTTCCTGAGCGCGGATGTCATTCACAATAGCTGCGAGCGGGGTATCAATCCGGCGGAGAAATTCGGATTGCTCTTCAAGATGCTGATGTACTGTGCGTTCGACCGCAGCAGTGCATATATAGATACCGGACCGACCGAAGAGCGCAGTAAAACTGCCGAGTAACTTACCGCCAATCGACCAGACAGACAGCGCGCGGCACGGCTTTGCCTTACGTGACGGCATGGCCTCAAAAAATCGCTGACGATGCTCTTTCTCATGGTTCAGCGTTTCAGCAAGCCACGGTGAAAGGTCAGGGTAGGCATGTTTTGCCCGCGCGAGCTGTGCGGAATAGATTGCAACGGCGCCATGTTCGCCGGCATGATTTACACGAAGTATGCGTCGAATGATCTCTTGTGCCTCGCTCATGCTGACACCCTAGCATGATATGAAAATGGCTGTCTTAAATCTTTCCGAAAACGAGTTAGCACCGCACCTTTAGCCCCGTCCTTCGAGGCTGACCTTTGGTCAGCACCTCAGGATGAGGCTGGTGGGGATCAATACTCCCGCAGCAGCCCCGTCAGGCGGCCCTGCACCTTGACCTGATCGGCGCCGAAGATGCGGGTTTCGTAAGCCGGGTTCGCCGCCTCAAGCGCTATTGAATTGCCGCGCTTACGGAGGGTTTTGAGGGTCGCCTCCTCATCCTCGACGAGGGCCACGACGATCTCGCCATTACTGGCATCGTCACAGCGCTGAAGGATCACGGTATCACCGTCAAAGATGCCGGCCTCGATCATGGAATCGCCCTGGACCTCAAGCGCGAAGTGCTCACCGCCGCGCATCATTGAGGGCGGCACGGAGACGCGCGCCTGCTCATGCTGGATGGCGGCAATCGGTGTGCCCGCAGCGATCCGCCCGAGAACCGGCAGCTCCGTCATATGTGGGGCCGGTTCAATCTCACGCCGTTTCGGCGGGTCGAGATTTTCGATCACGGACGGGATGAACCCGGCGCGTTTCTTCTCGGCGCCCATGGTCGCAGCCTCAGGTAGGCGGGTCACTTCCAGCGCGCGTGCCTTATGCGCAAGGCGCTTGATAAATCCGCGTTCTTCGAGCGCGGTGATCAGCCGGTGAATCCCGGACTTTGATTTCAGATCCAGCGCTTCCTTCATTTCCTCAAAAGACGGGGAGACCCCGGTTTCGAGAATCCGCTCATGAATGAACATCAAAAGCGCGTGCTGCTTCGGCGTCAGCATATGTCATATCCTTTCCCGCACATCTGGCGGTGGTTTCGGGGCCGGACCCAAAACGGGGGCAATCTCGGCTCCGGAACAAAGCATGATCGTTCTAGGGTTGTTCTCATGCCCCGTCAACAGCCTTCGCAAGTGTGTTCCGCTTGCGGTGCATGGGCGAGGCCGATTAGGGGGCGGGGATGGCCCGCGTGATCCTTCTCAACAAGCCGTTTGGCGTCCTTTCGCAATTCACCGACAGGGGGAATGCGGACAGTCCGCGCGCGACACTGTCTGACTTTATCGATGTGCCGGGGGTTTATCCGGCTGGGCGGCTCGACCGCGATTCGGAGGGGCTGATGGTCCTGACCGATGACGGACGATTGCAGGCGCAGGTGGCGGATCCCAAATACAAGCAGCCCAAAACCTACTGGGCGCAGGTCGAGGGCGTGCCCGATGAGGCGGCGATCGCGGCCTTGCGTAAAGGCGTAGAGCTGAAAGACGGGAAGACCAAGCCGGCAGAAGCAAGCGTGATCGAGCCGCCCGCCATATGGGAGCGTGATCCGCCGATCCGGGTACGAAAGAGTGTGCCCGATAACTGGATCGAGCTCACGATCCGTGAAGGGAAGAACCGGCAGGTGCGGCGCATGACGGCGGCGGTGGGATATCCCACGCTGCGGCTCATCCGGGTGCGGATCGGTATCTGGTCACTCGATGGGCTGGCGCCGGGGGAGTGGCGGGCGGTTTAGGGTCTGTCGATCCTTGTTTCGGGATCGCATTTGTCTTCGTCATAGTCGGCAATACATTCCCGCATCAGCAACGCCCACTGGCCCAGAACTTCATTTTCCCAGAAGCCTTCTGCTTCGGCTCCGGCGATGTAGTCTTCGGCAAGCTGGCTCTTGCCGCGGTACATTGCGGGATAGGCCATGATGAGTTTGATAAAGGCCGCGTCAATGTCACCGGGCTTGGCAAGAAATGCCGTGCCCGCATTGAAATAGGCGTCCATGAACTCCGCATCATTCAGCGTATTTGACGGATCATACCAGACCCCGATGAGGAGTTGCTCAAAACTGATGAAGGGGTCTGATGTTGGAGAAAGTAACCGCTCGGTCCTGTAAGCAACATAGAAACGCGACTTGCTCCGTATGGAGGCAAATTCATCGGTCTTCAGCCAGGCCTCAAGCTGGGCGACTTCGCCGGGGGTAAAGTCGCGATACATGGGCAGCCCGTTCGATGGGCATTGCGGCAATCGGGTAATGAAATCACAGGATGAGATCGGGCGGAGGGAAAGCGTCCTGTCGCCCATTCTGGAGCAGGAAGCAGTCCCGGTAATGACAAATTTCTCGCCGCCGACCGGGCAGGTCACATCCACCTTGGTCGGAATGCCTGCCGACCCGTTCGTGATGAGTAGGGCGCCCAGAATGGCCATGACTGAATCGAACATCTCTTCCTCCTCGACCTTTGATGAAGCGTAGCGAAAAGCGGGGCGTTTACAAAGTCGACCCGCGATAGTACGAAACGTACTAATCCGGGTTTTAATGATGGGAGGGCGCGTGACGCTCACCTCGCTTTCATATGCGCTGATCGGCCTTGCGCTTGCCGCACCGCGGACGGGCTATGCCTTGCGAAAGGTGTTCGAGGACACGCCGCTTGGCGCCTTCTCCTCCAGCCCCGGCAGCATCTATCCCGCACTGCGCAAGCTGACGGCAAGCGGGCATCTCGACGCGCGCACGGACGGCAACAGCGCGATCTATCATGTGACGGCAAAGGGGCGGCGGGTGTTGCGCGACTGGGCGTTGGCGCCGGTGACGCTGCATGAGATTTCGCGGGAGGCAGATATCGCACTCCTGCGCTTTGCCTTTCAGGAAATGCTGGGTGATGCGGCCGGTACGCGCGCTTTTCTCTTGAGTTTTCGTGAGGCGGTCACCGCGCATATCGCGGGGTTAGAGGCCTATATGGAAAGTGATGATGTGATCCATATGTCCGTACACGGCAGGCTGGCCATGGAAAATGGGATCATGTCTTACCGCTGCAATCTGGCCTGGGCGGAGAAAGCGCTCAGGGCCTTTCCTGAGGAGGGGAAATGATGATGGGGTTTCTGGTCAATGGGTTAAGATGGGCCGGGCTGTGGGCGGCCTTGCTCGCAGGATCAATGGCGGGCGTGGCGATTTCCGGAATGGGTAGCGAAGGGGTGGGTACGGACGGGCCGTTCTCCTCCGAAGCGGCGTTCCTAATCGTCAACGGGCTTCATGCCTTTGTGCTGACCCTTGTCGCCACCGCCGCGCGGGTCAGCCGGGTGAAGCTCTTCCTCGGGATCTTCACGGTTATCTATGTCGTCCATTCGGTCCTTCAGCATATGGAGGCTTTCTGGTTCATCGATTTCCTTGAGCTGTCACAGGAATTCCTGATCCGCAGTTCGCTCATGGTGCTGGTGCAGGCGCTTATTGTGGGCGCGGTGGCGGCCCTGATGTGGCCGAACAGATCGTATAAGGAAGAAGGCAAGACGCCTGTGGGGCCGTCCCGGTTTGGTGGATCGGTCATTCTTTATATTCTCTGCTATGGGCTGGCGGGCATGTATATCGCCTGGGCGAGCACGGATGTGCAGGCCTATTACGATTTCGGCGACGAGATTGAGACCGGGCCGCTTCTCCTCTTCCAGGTTCTGCGCGGCAGCCTGTGGGCGGCGATCGTCGTGATGCTAGGCCGGATGATGACTGGACCGGCCTGGGCACGCGGGGTCATCACGGGCGTGGTATTTGCGGTGCTGGCGGCAGCGCAACTCATCTATCCCAGCAGCTTCATGCCGTGGGAGGTGCGCCAGATCCATCTGGTCGAGGTCGGCACATCTAACTTCGCCTACGGATTACTGGCGACGCTGCTGCTCTTTGCCGGGGTGCGGCGGCGGGCAGGCTGAGCCCGGTTTTGGCAGGGAGAAGGGTTCTGGAATGAGCCGTTTCAGGCTAGGGACCTTCCCTCAAGAGGGAGACCCGATATGACATTTGAGAAAAAAGACCTGCCCGCCCAGCATTATATCTATGTGGACCGCGAGGTTTCCATGCTGGATGGCGCGGCGATTGGTGAAGCGATGGGCTCTGCCTTTGGTGAGGTGTTCGGCTTTGTTGGGCAGGCCGGGATCACGCCACAATCCATGCCGATGTCGGTCTATATGGAGATGCCGACGGACGGGAAAATGAAATTCCGCGGCGGCGTCATGGTCTCCGAAGCCGATGCTGCAAAGGCATCAGGCAATGTGAAGGCCGATCAGCTGCGCGCAGGCGCGGCGATGATGACGACGCATAAAGGCCCCTATGCTTCGCTCAATGTCTCGCACAAGGCGCTGTGGGATCATATCGAGGCAGAGGGCCTGCTGACCGCGATGCCGGTCTGGGAAATCTATGTCGATGATCCGACCACGGTAGATGAGGCGGAATGCCGGACGGAGATCTACCGCGCGATCGGGTGAGTTACGGACAGCCCGGTCCGGAAAGGGCGTCACCGCCCGCGACCAGCAGAGCCGTTTCTTCGCCTGACAAGCAATAGAGCCGGTCATAATCCGTTTCGGGCATTGGCTCGGCCTCACCGCCAAGCAGGATGACGAGCGCCGGGGTCGTGTTCGAGTGCCCGACGACGAGGGCCGTGCGGCCATCCGCCTTCAGATGATCGGCAAAGCCCGGCAGGTCGGAAGGATCATAACTTGTGATCTCAAGATCGAGGGCTTCGGCCAGCGGGGCGGCGGTTTCTTGCGTCCGGTGATAATTCGTTGAGTAGATCACCTCGATGCCGGCGTTCTCAAGCTGGCCAGCAAGACGCGCGGCACGGGCGCTGCCTTCATCTGTGAGGGAGGGGTTGGGTCCAGCCTGTTTCTCGGCATGACGCACAAGGAAGATTGCGGGGTCCGTGTCTCCGGCCATTGCCGGCATGTTGGTGGTCATCGCGGTGAAAACAAGCGCGGCGCTGAGGAGAGAGCGGATCATGTGCAGTCCTTTTTTTCTGAAGACTGCACGAGGTGCAGGCAGGCTGCAAGGTTACCGTGCAATGAGTGCGCATGGCTAATGGGCGTTAGGTCAGGCTCAGGTCCAGAATACGATGCTCTCGAGAAAGTCTGTAAGCGATTTCGCGGTTTGGCGCACAGGTCTGAATGTAAAGGTTGTTGCCGCTATGATCAGGCCTAGTCCGATGCCAGTGAGCATCGCCAGCGTAGCTGAGAACCAGCCTAGCCATACTAGAAGCAGAATTCCTGCGAACGAAGTCATCACAGCGTAGGCAACGAAATATTGAGCCCACTCTATCTGAGACTCATCATTCTCGTCCCGGGACTTCATCCCCCCAGCAACCTTTTCGTGGCTTCGGTCACATCATCATGGCGCATGAGGTGTTCGCCGACAAGAAAGCGGCGGATGCCGGATTGCTCAAGGCGTTTGAGATCGTCATGACTGGCGATGCCGCTTTCGCCGACAATGGCGCGGCCCTCGGCCAATTCAGAGAGGCGTTCGGAGACGGCCAAATCTGTCTCGAATGTGTGCAGGTTTCGGTTATTCACGCCCAGAATGCCGCCGGGGAGGCGCAAGGCGCGAGACAATTCATCCGCATCGTGAACCTCGACAAGGACATCCATCTGATATTCGCGTGCGGCGGCAAAAAGTTCCGCTGCCTGATCATCGGACAGGACCGCCATGATGAGGAGGATCGCATCTGCGCCCCAGAAGCGGGCTTCGCCCATTTGATAAGGGTCGATCATGAAATCCTTGCGCAGGGCGGGCAAGTCGCAAGCGTCCCGCGCGGCGGTCAGATATTCGGGCCGTCCCTGAAAGGCGGGCGTGTCGGTGAGGACGGAGAGGCAGGCCGCGCCACCTTCCGCATAGGCCTCAGCAAGGCGGGGCGGGTCAAAATCAGGACGGATCAGGCCCTTTGACGGGCTCGCTTTCTTGATTTCGGCAATCAGAGCGAAGCCGTCTTTGGCGGCCCGGTCGAGCGCGGCCTCGAACCCCCGAATGGGGGAGGCATCGCGCGCGTCGCGGTCAATCGAAGCAGGACTGCGTTCGGCCTTGGCCTTGCGGACTTCGTCTTTTTTATACTCGATGATGTCGTCGAGAATGGTCATGACTTGCCGTTCGTATACGCAATAAAATTGACAAGGAGCTGTTTGGCTCCGCCTGAATCAATCACCGTTTCGGCCATGCGCGCGCCAGCGGCGAGATCATCGGTGCGCCCCGCGACTATCAGCCCGGCAGCGGTGTTGAGGACCACGGCGTCACGATAGGCGCCGGGCTCGCCATCGAGCAGCTTGTGGAGAGCGAGGGCGTTCTCGGACGGGCTGCCGCCCTTGAGGGCTTCGGGAGGGTGGCGTTCGAGCTTGGCTTCTTCGGGGCTCACCATTTTTTCGATGATCATGGAGTCCCGGACGATGGCGACATGGCTGTCGCCCGTCACGGTCAGCTCATCAAGACCGTCCGTGCCGTGAACGACCCATGCGGAGACGGACCCCAGATCGCGAAGGGTTTCGGCAATCGGCAGAAGGAGCGACTGGTCATAAACGCCCAGAAGCTGGCGTTTCGCGCCCGCGGGATTGGTCAGCGGCCCGAGCAGGTTGAAGAGCGTGCGCACGCCGAGCGCCTGACGCACCGGCGCCATATGCTTCATCGCCGGGTGATGGTTGGGCGCAAAAAGGAACGCGATACCGGTCTCTTCGAGGCAGGATTTTGCAACCTCCGCGCCGCCATCAATGGCGACCCCCAGCGAGGTGAGGACATCGGATGATCCGCTGGCGGAGGAGACGCTGCGATTGCCGTGTTTGGCGACCGGCACACCGCAGGCGGCAAGCACCAGCGCGGTGGCGGTCGAGATATTATAGGTCTCCGCGCCGTCGCCGCCAGTGCCGCAGGTGTCGACCGCGTCTTCGGGCCCTTCAAAACCGATGGCGGCGGCCCGCATGGCGAGCGCAGCGCCTGCAATCTCTTCAGGCGTCTCGCCCCGGACCTTCAGCGCCATGAGGAAGGCGCCCGCCGCGATGGGGTCGACCTTGCCGTCGAGCAAGAGGCCCATGGCCGCAGTCATCTCCTCTGAGGTCAGCGGGATGCCTTCAGCCGCGCGGGCGAGAAAGGGACGAAAATCAGTCTTCATGCGGCGGACTTTGCCTGAGGGAGCTGGGCGAGGAAATTGCCGATCAACTGTGCGCCGAATTCCGATGCGATGCTTTCGGGGTGGAACTGGACGCCCCAGACGGGCTGGTCTTTCCACCTTGCAGCCATGATCTCCCCGTCATCCTCAGCCTCGGCGAAGACCTCGATCTGGTCGGGCAGGCTGGCCGGTTCGGCAACGAGCGAGTGATAGCGGGTCGCGGTGAAATGATCTGGCAGGCCCGCAAAAAGCGGGTCGGCTTTTGTCACGCGGATCTGGCTCGTCCGGCCATGCATCATCCGCCCGGCGCGGATGATTCGCCCGCCCGCGGCCTGCACGATTGACTGATGGCCTAAGCAGACGCCCAAGAGGGGAATGCCCGCTTCGATCGCGGCTGGCACGAGCCCAAGGCAGATCCCCGCTTCATCGGGCGAACAGGGGCCGGGGGAAAGAACAATGCCCGCAGGCCTACGCGCAATCGCGTCGCTTATGCTAAGCGCATCATTGCGTTCGACTTCCACGGGCGCACCGGTTGCCCCGATCAGATGAACAAGGTTCCAGGTAAAGCTGTCGTAATTATCAATGACCAGGATCATGACATTCCTTCTCCACCGTTCCCTATCATGGGTTCGGGCGGTGACAAGCGGATTGAAAGATCGGCGTAAACTCGGCTGGGCGGCAATTTTCCTGATCGGCGTCCTCAGCGGGGTGATATTCGGCATTTCGACCGGCATGCCGGTGAGCAATGGCTTTGCCGCGCCAGCGGGTGAAGACCTGCGACTGCGGGGCTCGGCGCGCACGATCATGGCGCTGCGGACGCCCGATGCCGTGATCCCGGCAGTGCCTGACGGGCTGATGCCGGTGCAGCCGAAAATCGCCATCGTCATTGATGATCTGGGGCTGAGCTGGGAAGCCTTCCGCGCGGTCAACGATCTGCCGTCGCCCGTGACCCTGTCCTTCCTGCCCTATGCGGGTGAGGCGCAAGGCATGATCGATCAGGTCGCGCCCGGCCATGAGGTCATGCTACATCTGCCGATGGAGCCGCTCGAAAAAACCGAAGATGCCGGGCCGGGGATGCTCAAAGCCAGTCTGAGCGAGAAGGCGCTGCGCGCGCAGCTCCTTGAGAACCTGACGAGCCTGTCGGGTTATTCAGGGGTCAACAACCACACGGGCAGCAAATTCACCTCTGATCCGAGCGCGATGGAGGTTGTCCTCTCGGAGCTCGATCAGCGCGGGCTATTCTTTCTGGATTCGATCACGACCAGCCGGCCGGTTGCCGCGCGGATCGGGCAGGTTCGGGGCTATGATGTCCTTGAGCGGAATGTTTTCCTCGATCATGATTATGAACATGTCAGTGCCGAGACGGTGAAGATGCAGCTCGCCGAGCTGGAGGCCATTGCGCGGGCGGACGGTTATGCGATCGGTATCGGGCATCCCTATAAGGCGACCGCAGAGGCGCTCAGCGAATGGATGGGCACTGCCGATGTGCGCGGCTTCGAAGTCGTAGTGGTGAGAGATCTACTGCCGCCCGAGCCGCCACAGACGCTGGCGTCGCGGTGAGGTAAAAGCAGTGAATTTCGTTCTGGTACTGTTGGCTTTAATGGCTTCCGCGAATGGTCAGACAGAACCGGATAGCGTTTGCATCCCAACGAACTCGGACGAATTGTTTGGTTTCCAGACAGAACCATCGGCCATTCTGGATATTTCTATTGAAGTCACTTCTTTCGTGGGAAGCCAGAACTTATCCTTCCGGTTGGAGGATTTTAACTGTGACGAACGAAGTCATATTTTCGTTGAAACGACTTTCCGGTCGGATGTTCAGACACTAAATGTTGAGGGAGGTGAATTCAGCATACTGTTTGATGACACGACCCGGTTCTCTTCCATGCGCTTGCCTCGAGAGAAGTTCGGTAGTCTTTATTCCTCATATCTGGATCTTGGTTTTCAAGGTGCCACTGATAAAAGAGTGTGTCATCACTGCGCAGTATTTGAAATTTATACGGAAGATAGTGATAAAGTGACGATAGTTACTGAAGATGATGATGGCTTTGAGGCATTAGTGGAGATGACCGCGGATATTATCTCGATCGTTGATCAGCGTTTCACGGATGACCAATTTCACACAGCTTCGATGAAGCATAAGCTTGAAGAAGCGGTCCTTAGCGGGCAGTGACGGCAGATATCGGCCTTACAGTTCAATCCATCATCCGCTGACGTGTCCGGTCTAGGAGGATCTGTTGCATCGGGCTGATCTCGCCATTCCGGGCGGCAATATCATTCATCAGGCGGAGGAGGTCAGCGCGTTCCTCAGGTGTGCAAGCATCCCGGATCGGCAATAGGAGCTTTGAGAGCTCATTGGCCGCATCATTCCGCTGACCGAGGATATAGAGCGCCTGGGCGACGATCTCCTGTGCCTCATGAGTAGGGGTGCGCAGATCCTTCTCGACGATTTCGGCGAGGCGGTCGCGGTCAGAAGCGCCGATCTCGCCCTCATAGCGCATCAACTGGCCGAGCAGGATGACCGCCGCGATCCGCGGGTCATCGATAGCAGCGACAAGATCCTTACCGTGACGATGCTGCCATTTGAGGCGGCGGACAGCACCCTTGGCATCCGCCGCGCCATTCAGGAGCTGGTTGATAGCCCAGGCGAGCCCGCCGAGCGCCATGATGGCGGCGATGATGAGATGCATGCCCATGTCCCCCGGATCGTTTCCCCGGAGAAGGTGCCATTTTGGGCGCTCACGCGCAAGTTGAGCGGTTTGGCTACTGCCCGGACGTCCGCGCGGCGATCTTCACCGCTTCCATCATGGCGCGGGCCTTGATCTCGCATTCGCGCTGTTCGGATTTGGGGTCGGAGTCAGCGACAATCCCGGCGCCGGCATTCACATGGACATGGCCGTCTTTGAGAACCGCCATGCGCAGGCCGATACAGGTATCGATGCCGCCATCGGCGCCGAAATAGCCGATGCAGCCGCCATAAGGACCGCGGCCTTCCTGCTCCAGCTCGTCGATGATCTCCCTGGCCCGGACTTTTGGCGCACCAGTCAGTGTACCTGCCGGGAAGCCTGCGGCCAGCGCATCGACGGGCCGCATGCCTTCACGAAGTCGGCCTTCGACATTGGAGACGATGTGCATGACGTGGCTGTAGCGTTCGATGGTGAACGTCTCTGTAGGGACGACCGTGCCCATTTCGGAGGCGCGGCCGACATCATTGCGCCCCAGATCGAGCAGCATCAGGTGCTCGGCGCGTTCTTTCGGATCGGCGAGAAGCTCCTGCTCAAGCGCCAGATCCTCCTCATGTGTGCTCCCGCGCGGGCGCGTGCCAGCGATGGGGCGTATCGTGACCTTGCCATCGCGTATACGGACGAGAATTTCGGGACTTGCGCCCATCAGGCTGACAGGCCGGAAATTGAGATAAAAGAGGAAAGGCGAAGGGTTCACCCTGCGCACCGCGCGATAGATCGTGAAGGGATCACCCTGATAGGGCGCAGAGAAGCGCTGGGAGAGGACGACCTGAAAAATGTCGCCGGCCGCGATATATTCCTTCGCCTTGGCGACCATCTCGGCATAGACGCCTTTGGGCGTATGCGATGTAAAGATGGGTTCGGGTTGATCCGGCTGAGGCGGCTGGGCAATCGGGCGATTGAGATCGTCAATTGCATCAGCAAGCCGCTCGGCGGCCCGGCCATAGGCGGCGCGGGCAGAGACGCCGCTGTCGGGGCGCACGGGGCTGACGACGACGACTTCGCGCTTCACATTGTCGAAGATCGCGATAAGGGTCGGGCGGACGAAATAGCCGTCGGGCACGTCATAAGGCGCTGGCTTGCCGTTCGGCAGATGCTCCGTAAGCCGAACAAAATCATAGCCGAAATAGCCGAACATACCGGCGGCCATGGGCGGCAGCTGGCGCTGGGTTTCGGCATCGAGTGTAATCGCCGATTGCTCAAGCACCCGATGCAGCGAGGGGATCGTCTCAAGATCATCGGTCTCGAACTGATCCGGGTTCGTTGCCGGGTGGCGGTTGATCTCAGCCTTCTGGCCATGCGCGCGCCAGATCAGGTCAGGTTTGAGGCCAATAAAAGAATAGCGCCCGAGCGTGTTCCCGCCTTCGACGGATTCAAGAAGGAAGGTGTCCTTCCGATTACCGGCAAGTTTCAGATAGGCCGAGACCGGCGTATCGAGATCGCCAGCAAAGCGGCGCCAGACGAGCTGGGGCCGACCTTCCTTATACGCCTCTTCGAACTGGGCGAAGTCCGGGGCGGCTGACGAATAGCCGTCCAGGGTCACTGCGTGGCGCCGAAACGCTGATCAAGAAGCGCCTGATTGGTCTTGACCCCGGCATCGGCCTCAAGTGTTCTCATATAGGCGTCGTAGAGGTCGCGGCTCAGTTCCTGTCCGAACTGGACCTCGTAACGCGCGATCATGTTCGCCGCCTGAACATTCGGCCCATAGCGGACGGCCTGAACCTGCGCGATGGTGACGCTGGAGTTCCCGCCTCCCAGAGAGGAAAGGACGTCGCCGCTGGCACGGAAGAAGATATCTTCAACCAACGCGCTCGGCAGATCAGGTGGGGGAGCGGCGATGCTGATTGTCCGTGTGGCCGCGACGCCGCCAACTTCCGTGACGGCTTCTTCAAACGACTTGCCACCAGCCACAGCCTGCCGGACATCGTCGACGAGCTCGTTCAGCGCTTTGGTCCGATTGGCATCCGCCGCGTCGAGGGCGACCTGCGCAGCTACTTCTTCATAAGGCTTGAGCTTGGCTTCGGTGATGTCGTCAATCTGGATGAAGGCGTAGCCGCCATCGCCGAGCTGGATATCTTCGAAAAAGCCGTCCTGCTGCATGCTAAAAGCGGTACGCTGAACAGCGGATTCGATCTCAACCGTTTGCCCTGAAGGGGTCATGCCATTGGACGTGATCGGACCAATGGTTTCGGCGTTCAAATCGAGATCCAGTGCCGCAGCGGCTAGCGATGCGCCTGTGTCGCCTGCTTCCTGGATTTCGTCGTAAACGGCGTCTATCTCGGAGTTGAAGACTTCTTCGGCAAGCTCTGTCTCAAGGCCCGGACGAGCCTCTTCGAATGTCACGACGACTTCCGGGGTGATCGAGGTGATATCCGCGATAACGACGCCGAAAACCCCATCAACAGGGCCAACGACGCCAGCTTCTTCGGACCCAAATACAGCCTCGGCGACAGTATCATCCGCAAGCGCCCTTTGAGGCTCATCGGTAAAACTGGCCAGCGTGCCGCCATTGGCAGTCACAGCTTCACGGAACGGCGTGCCGGCTTCGATTGCGCTGAGCGCTTCATGGGCCGCGTCGATCGTGCCGAACTGGCCTTGGGTGAATGAACGAGTTTCCGGCGAGCCAAGCTGCGTGGCGCGGGCATCGTAAAGCTGGCGGACCTGTTCTTCATCGACCGTCACGCGCGCGCGGACGTCGTCCTCATTGAGGCGAAGGAGGGTATAGGTCCTGTATTCCGGAGACTGATATTTCGTCGGGTTCGCTTCGTAATAAGCACGAAGGGCCGCCTCGTCAGGCTCAGGCAGATTGGCAGCGGTCAAAACAGCAATAGCGGTGTCGCGCTCTTCGGTCTGGCGCAGAACCAGCTTGCTGGTCAGGGTCTCTGGCGCCGGCTGGCCTAGCAGCAGTCCGTCATTAAGCTGGTCACGGAGCAGATCAACCCGGACAATATCGCGGAATTCTTCAACCGACAGGCCGTTGATTGCGATGAAGCGATTGACCCGGCTTGAGTCAAACTCGCCATCCTCATTCTGGAAAATCTCGTCATTGCGAATGTAATCCTGAATCATCGACGTCGTGACCGCCATGCCGAGCCGGTCCGCTTCTTCACGCACAAGCGCATTCCGTACGAGGCTACCGATCGATTCGCTGAGCAGGCCTTGCTCAATAGCTTCTTCCCGCGTCACCCCGACGTCGCTCTGGTCCTGCAAAAGCTGGTAACGGCGAGCAAATTCCTGCTCGACCTGTTGGGCCGTGAATCCCTGATTGCCGACCTCGACCGCTTTACCGCGGCCAAAATTCGACAGGGCCGGCACGCCGACCACCCCAAATGCCGCAATGATGAGGGCCATAAAGACATACTTGCCCGGGCCATTCATGAGCTTTCGGAACATCGTGAGCATGTGTGCGATCTCTCTTCTGAGCGTGCGTGCGCATTCGAGCGCGTGGTTTGGCGAGCCTTGTCAAACTTGGCAAGGGCCGGGGCGCGGGCCATAGACCAGCCAAACATCGGTCATCTGGAAGAAAGGACCGCAAACATGAAAAGACTGATCGCGGGGAACTGGAAAATGCATGGCCTGAAGGCGGCCATGGGAGAAATCGAAGCCCTGTCCGGCAAGCTGACGCCTGCTGATCTCGAGAAAAGTGACGTGCTGATCTGCCCGCCTGCGACGCTCTTAATGGGCCTCGCTGAGCGGGCGCATAACGGCGTCGCGCTTGGCGGGCAGAATTGCCATCAGGAGGAAATGGGCGCCTTTACCGGCGACATCTCCGCCGAAATGCTGGCCGAAGCGGGCGCAAGCTATTGCATCGTCGGGCATTCAGAGCGCCGAGCGAAACATGGCGAGCATGACGCGCTGGTCCGTCAAAAGGCCGATGCCTGCCACCGCGCCGGGATCACGCCCATCATCTGTGTCGGGGAATCCTTCACTGACAGGGCGCAGGGCAAGGCCGTGAAGGTCGTGACCTCCCAGCTCTGGGCGTCACTGCCTGAAGATCACAGCCAGGTCGTCGTCGCTTATGAGCCTGTCTGGGCGGTCGGCAGCGGCGCGATCCCCACTCTCGACGATATCGGCGAGGTTCACGCGGCGTTGCGAGAGGTAGCCGGGCAAAATGCACGGATTCTTTATGGGGGATCTGTAAAGCCTTCCAATGCGGCCCAGATCCTGTCTGTTCCTAATGTTCACGGCGTCCTTGTGGGGGGAGCCAGCCTGAAGGCCGAGGAGTTTTACGGAATCATCTCTGCCTGATGCCTCATTCGCTCGTCTTTAATATCGGTCTGGCCCTGACCCTGTTCGTGATCCTCTGGTCTTACTGGATGGAACGGCGGGTGACGCGGGCCAAGCCGCCGGCGGGCGAGATGATCAAGACTTCCCGCGGCATGATGCATGTCATTCGCCGCGGGGGCAGTGGAGAGGCCGCTAAAACGCCCATCGTCCTGATCCATGGTTCGACGACCAATGCGCTCGATATGGAAATGGATATGGCCTCAAGGCTGGAGGCTGAGCGGGACGTCTTCATCCCCGATCGGCCGGGCCACGGATTTTCTGACCGCTCCGAAGATGGCTGGCGTCTTGATGTTCAGGCTGCCCAGATCCACGAGGCGCTGAGGGAAGCTGGCATCGAAAAGCCAATTGTCCTCGGCCAGAGCTATGGCGGGGCGGTCGCGCTCCGGTATGCGCTCGATTACCCTCAGGATATTTCTGGGCTGGTTCTTGTCGCGGCCGTCACCCATCCCTGGCCGGGCGGGGTCAGCTGGTACAACAGAGTCGGGATCAATCCGCTTTACGGTTGGCTCTTCCGGCGGACCTTCATTGCGCTTTATGGCCGCTACGGCTCTCCGCGCGGCGTTGCGCGGGCCTTGCGCGGCAGCAAGAATGCCAATCGCTATTTCACCCGCACGCGCGTGCCGCTGACCTTCCGGCCTCGTCACTTCCTTTACAATAATGAGGACATCGTCCGGCTTTATGAGCAGTTGTTCGCGATGGCGGACCGTTATGACGAGCTTGATCTGCCGATCGAAGCGGTGGCCGGCACCCATGATATGACGGTGATGACCTCGATCCATGCGCGCTCGCTCGACAGCCAGATCGGTGGCCTCAATCTTGAAGTCATTGATGGCGGCGGGCACGCACTGCACCATACTCATCCCGATGAAGTGATGGAGGCGATACATCGCCTCGATACGCGGCTTGCAAATCAGGGACGTTCGCCCTTACAAGGCGCGCTTCGACGACTTACCTCTGTTTTCCCGGGCGCGTGACGCGCTGGATCCAGGACCCCATTCATGACTGCCGTACTGCTGACCATTCATACTCTTCTTGTGATCGCCCTTGTTGGCGTCGTCCTCCTGCAGCGCTCCGAAGGCGGCGCGCTGGGTATGGGCGGCGGTGGAGGCGGCGGCATGATGTCTGGCCGCGGCGCCGCGAATGCGCTGACCCGTTCAACGACGCTGCTGGCAGCCGCGTTCTTTACGACCTCGGTCCTGTTGGCGATCACCTCTGATCGTGGGGTCACCGAACAGGATATCCTCGACCAGCTGACCGGTGAGGAAAGCGGGCAGGAAGGCGATATCGGCGACATCGACGCGGATGACATTTTCGATTTCGGCGATGAGGATGCAGCACCTGTAACCGATCCCGAAGTGGTCCTGCCGGACCCGACAGACAGCATTCCGGGTGATGATGTCCCGGCAACGACGACCGGCGGCGAAGAACCTGCCGGTGAAGAAGAGCCGCAACGCGGCTGACAAAGTTTCCGTGTTCCGCTAACGGAGCACTGAAGGGCGATTAGCTCAGTTGGTAGAGCGCTTCGTTTACACCGAAGATGTCGGGAGTTCGAGTCTCTCATCGCCCACCATATCCTCCGGGAACAGCCGATATTGCCGCTCAGCGGCGTAGGCGAAGCCGAACTCCCTTGTTCAAAGATGCGCGCCTCCGGCGCGACAGTTCGAGTCTCTCATCGCCCACCAGCCTTCGCCCTTTTAGGGCTACGGCTTGGCAAGCCAGCCAAGAAACGAGTTTCGGCTCGAAGCGTATTCTCCATTAGCGCGGGCGAAGGCTGCCACGTCGAAGTCGCATCGCGACGAAGACGGATGCGTTGTGGCCCATAGTCACCCATGACCGGCAGGTGCGGTGCCTTGAGCGTAATCGAAATGCACGTTCTCGCGATCTTCGTCATCATCAATTGAAAGATGATCTTCCATTCGTGGAACGGAAAATCATTAAACTGACCATCACTCCTGCGCTTGTCCCGCGGGTGCCTCTGATGGCCCCTGAACGATGCGGGAGAAGGTCGCTTGCGCGTAATTGCCATCGGCCTTGTCGGTTGTCCAGTCACCGGTACCGGGGCAGGCGGCATACCAGAAGCCTTCCGCCGTTGAGGCGCTGCACTGATTATAGATCCCCGCCTTGAAATAGAGGGAATCTCCGCCATAGCTGTACGGATTATCGTCCTCATCGACATGGCCGTAAGGATCGACATTGCTGATCAGGCTTTTGGTGTAGGTGACGGTGCCTAAGCGCTCATTCTCAAATGTCAGATACATCGTGTTGCGGTGAACATTGATCGTGTAGCTGAACTCTTCACCGAGCGCGATGCCGTCCGCTCTCGGATCATTAGGGTTCTCCCAGGTGAAGCCGAAAACGGGATAAGCAATGTCTTTTCGCAGCGGATTGCCTTTTGCGAGATTACGCTCATAGGTCCAGAAGACTGACCCTGTCTCGTGATCGGGCCATTTCTTGTAATAGACCTTGATCGGCTCATTGCCGAATCCAAAGCCGCTCGATGTATCATCATATTTGATCGCGTGGATCTGTCCGACAACGGCGGAATAGGCGGCGGCTTTCTCCGGCCGCCCGGCGTTGCGCGAAACATGATCAACCTTGAGGGTCGCCTCGAGCTTGCCGCCGATACGCCCGTATTTTTCTGAACCTTTTCGCGCCTCGACCGCCCAGTTATTCTCATAACCGGCCGTTTTATAGCGCTTATTCGTGCCACGAAGCATTTCACGCAGCTCGCTTCTGGTGTTGGTCGAGTTCTTCGTCGTGATCGCCTTGTTCGGCGAGGCAAATACGAGATGGTCCTCCTCGTCGAGATAGAAGAAATCCGGGTGCGAATAGTCCTGAAGCTCTTTGACAGTGATCGTATCGGGCTTGTTATCGCGATTATCGTCTTGCGGCAGGGTCAGATTCCACTGGCTGAGATCGAAATGGGCCGCAGGCACTTTCGTCGCAGGCACTTTCGTCTCGGCATTAGCGGTCGACACTGCCGCGATGCTGGTGAGCCCGAGTAATGCGAGACCTGTGCAGTGTGATGTTACGATCTGAGGCATTTTCACCTCCCATTTTTCAGTTTGTGACAGGGGCGGACAAAATGGTGGCCGCCCCTCAGGATCCAACGAGCAGAAGCGATATCTGCGGCACATAAGTGACGATCAGCAGGCAGATGAGTAGGGCAAGATAGAACGGCCACATTGTCTTCACCGTATCTTCGACCCGCATCTTTCCGACAGCCGAGGCAACAAAGAGAACCGTACCGACCGGTGGGGTGATCGTGCCGATCCCCAGCGCGAGCATCATGATGATGCCGAAATGCACGGGATCTACTCCGATTGACTGCACGACCGGCAGGAATATGGGCGTCACGATGATGATCAGTGGCGCCATGTCCATGAAGGTGCCGAGCAGGAGCAGGCAGAGAAGGATCAGTGCCAGGATCATGAAAGGTGAATCTGTCAGGCCCAGAATGAAATCAGACATCATGCGCGGCGCCTCGAGAAGGGCGAGGAGCCAGCCAAAGGCCGCTGCTGCACCGATGATCAGCATGATCATGGAAGTGGTCTTGGCCGAGCTGACGACTGCGGCACGGAACTGCCGGATACCAAGCGTCCGATAGACCAGAAGCCCGATGATCAGCGTATAGATGATCGCGATAGCCGAGCTTTCGGTCGGGGTGAAGACCCCGCCCAGAATGCCGACAACGATGATGACGGCTGTCATCAGGCCGGGCAGGGCAGCAATCGCCGAATAAAGAAGTGCGCGGAAGCCCGGGAAAACGCCCTTGGGATAGCCCTTTTTGGCGGCGATAATCGACACGGTGATCATCAGCGCAAGGCCGCAGAGAAGCCCGGGCAGGATGCCAGCCACAAAGAGATCGCCGATCGAAATCGAGATGCCCGAGGCCGCTGCATAAATGATCATATTGTGGCTGGGCGGAATGATTAGGCCAAGGATCGCCGCCGCCGACGTTACATTGACGGAGAATGATCTGTCATAGCCCTTTTCTTCCATGATCGGGATCATGGTCGAGCCGATGGCGGAGACACTGGCGATGGCGGAGCCTGAAACCGCGCCAAACATCATGGAGGCGCCGACATTCACATGGCCGAGCCCGCCGCGAACGCGACCGAAGAGCCCTTCGGCAACACGGATCAGCCGGGTCGCAATGCCCGTCTGGGTCATCAGATCGCCCGCAAAGACAAAGAACGGGACGGCCATCAGTGTGAAGACATCAATGCCTGCGGATAATCTCTGTACCGCGACGAGCGGGTTGAGGCCTAGCAGGGCGAAGACCACCATGGAGGCAATAAGGAGGGCGAAGGCGACGGGGACGCCGATCGCCAGCAGGCCGAGAAGGCTCAGCAAAAGGACAACAAGTTCCATGTCAGCCCGCCTTCTGTTCTGTGCGATCCGTCACGCCGAAGAGATGCGCGACGGAAAAGAGGGTGATCATGGCCCCGGCGATGGGGATCGGCAGGAGGACGAGCCCCCTCGGGATGCCAAGCGCCGGCACGGCAAAGGCCCAGAGGGCGGTGGTGAGCTGGACCCCGGCTACCAGCAGGACCAGCCCCGCAATCGCCACAGCCATATGAGCGATGATCTCGAAAAATTTGCCCAAGGGCGCAGGCACAGCATTCCGCAGTGCATCGATACGTATATGGAATTTCTCGCGCACCCCAACAGCGTTGCCGAAAAAGACGAGATAAGTGAGGAGCACAAGCGACAGGCGTTCTGACCAGGCCGGGCTCGCATTATAAACGTAACGGGCGACCACCTGATAGGTGATGATGCCCGTCATGGCGACGATGCAGAGCGAGCTGATGAAAAGGGCCAGCCGGCTGAGGCTATCAATCAGGAATTTCATGCTGAGGCCTCCGCAATACGCTCGATTTCCTCAAGATAGGGTTTGAGTTCAGGCGTCACGAACTGCTCATAAACAGGTCCCATCAGCTCACGGAAGGGTTCGGTATTGATGTCGGAGAGCATCTCGCCGCCACTGGCAAGAAGCGCGGCTTTGGAATCGGCCACCCGCTGGTCCCACAGATTTCGCATGACAGTGACGGATGCGCGTGCGGCTTCTTTGACCAGTGCCTGATCTTCAGGTGAGAAATTCTCCCATGTTCTCAGGCTCATGATAAGCATGTCAGGCGTCATAAAATGGCCCGTCTCGGAGAAATAGGGCGCAACCTCATAATGGCGGGTACTGATATAGCTGGGCCAGTTATTCTCCGCGCCGTCGATGACTTTCTGGACGAGGCCCTGATAGACTTCGCTGAAATTCATCGGGGTTGGGTTCGCCCCCAGCGCCCGGATCGTCGCCAGATAGATATCGGAGTTCGGCACCCTGATCTTCAGCCCCTCTAGAGCCGATGGATGAGGGATGGCCCGTTCGGTTGTATAAAAGCCGCGACCGCCTGTGTCATAAACTGCAAGCCCGCGCAGGCGATAGTCCGTAAGCGATTCAAGGATGGCCTCGCCGACTTCGCCATCCACCACCTCGCGTTGGTGGGCGGTCGAGCGGAACAGAAAAGGCAGGCTGAAGAGTTTCGTCAGTGGAGCGATATTGTTGAGCGCGGCGCTGAATGTGCGGGTCATGTCGAGGCCGCCGAACATGGCGATCTCGATCGTGCTGCCTTCCGAGCCAAGCTGCCCGCCAGGATAGGTCCGGATAGTCAGGCGCCCATCGCTTTTCTCAGCGAGGTATTTGCCCATGAATTTGACTGCTTCGACGGTTGGATAGCCGTCCGGCAGTGCATCTGCAGAGAAAAGGACGCGATCGGATGACCCGCCAGCATCTGAACAGCCGGCAAGAGCAAGCGATCCGCCAGCCAGTAATGTGCCAAGGTCTCGGCGCCTGATGTTCAAGCCAGCCTCCATTGGTCGGTCTGGAAGGTCATTTTCTTCATACGTCGTTGGGGAGAATGATCAGGCCCAATGAATGTTGCTGAGTCATGGGGCCATTGTTGTTGGTTATTCTCCGCGCTCCCTCAATTTATCTTTTTATGGTCGGGTTCTCGTCATAGCATGTCTGGCGAATTTATTCGCCAGATGCTGCTTTAATTTCCCGGTGTGCCGCCTTTAGCGGCAGACGACAGCGGCGGGTAAGCGGCACTGCGAACAGGGTTACTTGCCATACGAACTGGTTTCGTCTTGCGGTTCAAGGAAGTCCTGGCGGGCAGGCGAGAAGACATCGATCAGGACACCATCCTCAAGGCAAACAGCGCCATGCATTGTGTTCGGCGGCGCATAGAAACTGTCCCCAGCGGAGAGTACCATTTCCCTCTCCCCGACGGTGACCCGAAACTGTCCGGACTCAACGTAAGCCATCTGGGCGTGAAAATGCGCGTGGGTTTCGCCAACCGCACCTTTAGAGAACCAGACGCGCACGCCCATGATCGTGTCGCCATAGCCGAGGATCTGGCGTTTAATGCCGGGGGCCACATCCTCCGCACCGGCGGGATTGGTCTTTACAAAGAAGGGCCGCAATTCATCGCCTGGATTGGGGGCATCGTTCTCCTGAACGGTTGAGGACATTTTCTCTACTCCCTGAAGATTTTGTAGAAACCGGTCCAGGAATATGTCCGGCCATCGTGGGTAAGTGTGTGTTTCTTGTCGGAAGGCTCTTCACCCAGACCGATCACCAGTGCCTCACCGCCGGAGAACTCAATCCTGATAAGGGAGGCACGGTTTTTATGCGTGCTCTGAAGAGAAGTGATCTGGCTTTCGCTTTCGACCGTGAATTCCTGCGCAGGATCATAAGTGCCGTGCGGCTCGAAAACCGAGATGAACCGAGCCGTCTTGCTGTCCTTCAGGCGGATCATAATGCCCTGCTGCGAGCGCAGATTAAAATTGGGATCATTCGCGCCGATCCGGACGATTCGGGCCTCACCCGCGTCAGATGTCAGTGAATGATAGGTGTAGAAACGGTCTTTGTTCAGCCACGTAAAACGGCTGTGACCGTCCGGTGTGTCGGCGACCGCTTCGGTCCAAAGATGCTGGTAGCCATTCTTGTCTCCCAATGCCGTCTGGCGGGCATTATAACGGCGCAAGGGAAGGTCCGTATCTGTCAACTGACCTGAGAAATAGAATGGTAGATCGATGGTCGATCTCTTCGGGGGCTCGACATCAAAGACATCGACGAGCAGCGGTGCGCGCGTGTCATCGGTCGTAATCTGTAGACTGGTCCGCGTGAGATCCGTATCCGGATAGGCATCGCCAATGGTTGCGGAGACGATATTGACCTCATCCGATGTTTCGAAGAATCGGATAGTCGGCCAGCTCTCCTGTGCCCGTTCCCAGTCGCCGTCAAAATGGGTCGTCTCATTCACAACAACCGTGTTGTGTGCGACTGTTTGCTTGGCCCAGCTTGTATTCTCCGGCAAATAACGTCCACCATCCTTGGACGGAACGTTGAGGAATCGGGCTGCACCATAATCGGTCAGGATTTCCTGACCACCATCATAGAGGATCAGGGCCAGCTTATCGAAATGCCCATGCCCCATGCCCTGGCTGGTGTGTTTGGCAACGACGGTCTGGGCGTCTTCGCCTTTCCCCATACGAAGGATCGCAAGGCCGCCCTGTTCACCGTCAGGACCGTCGCTCAGGATCATCGTCTCATAGCTGAAGGGCTCGGCATTGCCTTTTGCGACGCTGGTTGCGACATTGAGCCCATCGCCCGTCAGGACGGTCACGCCCTGCTGCTCGGCAATGGAAAGAAGCCCCTTATCACCGGTGAGTGAATAGGCCGCAGCAACGCCGTAAACCAGTTCGATCGTATCCAGACCTTTCTCCCGGATCGCGTCATTGATCGGGAAGAATTTGCCGCCATAGCTTTGTTGGACGGTCGAGGTAATGGCTTTCAGAAGAATGCCTTCGCGGTATTCGAAAATCTTGCGCTCCGGCTCGTTATTCTCAATCGCCTGACCGAAGAGGACGAAAGGCATCAGCGCGTAACGCTGATAATAGGGGCCTTCGGTGTAATATCCGTCCGGGGAGAATAGCTGGTCGAGCTGGGCCAGAAAACCGCTCGTCCCATCCTTGTCGAGCCCCATGAGAGAGCGTTCGACCAGTTCAGGATCACCCAGCGCATAGCCCGTCATGCCGACGGAGGCAGCGGCCCAGGTGCCGTGATTGTGGATCTTGCGGAAGGTCTCAGGCGATTCAGTCGACAGGAACTCAGCCATCGGGCGGAGAAGCTCTGTCTCGATCCGCTCCCGCGATTGAGGGGAAAGATCGTCGCGGATCGCGTCATACCCTTGTATCGAATAAACAAGCCACACCGCCTCATTCAGGCTTTGCCAGAAGAGCTTGCCTGGAGCCTGGTTCTTACGCTCAGGATGTAAGGGAAGGTCCGTATACATATCCGCATAGGCAAGGAGATAGGCCTCTGCGTGATCCAGATATTTCTGCTCACCCGTGAACTGATAGAGCAGGCCGGCATCATGGATGATCTTGTAGTTCTCCTTGTGCCGTTCATGCGTATAGCCGCCGCCGGGGTCGGTGGGGACAGGGACGATGAGCCCGTCACGGATACTACGTGCGACGCGAGTCTCCGCCTGACGATAGGCTTTGGCAAAAAGAGGGGGATACTCTTTCGTGGCCTGAACGGCGTCGACGCCATCCTCTGTCAGGATGAGGGAAGGCTGTGCCATGGCGCCTGAGGCGGCGCCGAGCAGGCAGAGCGCGATGAGAGATGTGCGGATCACTGGATGCCCTCTGAAAGCGAGGCGTCGATGGCTTCGCCATTAACACCGAAGAGGGTGAGGGAGGTTGAGGAGGCCACAGCGTTGCCTGACATCTCAAAGGGCAGGCCGAGCACCCGGCGGCGAATGTTCACCGTGCCTGTGTCCGTCAACTGATTATCTTGAAGTCTCAGCCCGTCGATCCCTTCAAGGTCAATGGCGACATCCCCTGCACCGACATTCTCAAGCTGCGAGTCCGTCAGTGTGAAGCGTGGTCCAAATGTACTCTCATCGCGGCCTTCACGGCCAAATTCGATGAGAGCGCCCGACACATCTGAAAAATGGCTGTTCGTGATAATGATCTCATCGGAGAGATACCAGCCATCAAAACCGTTACCGCTCAGGGAAATGATGGAGCCGGGCCAGCCAATGACGGCCACATCATCCAAGATGACTTCGCGGGCGAAAGTCGCGGGATCTGCCGAGAGGACGGCGCCCGCCGCAGGGGTATCTGCGGTCAGACTGACATCGTTGAGTTCAAGGCGGTAATCACCGCGATAGATCTCCCCTCGCGCATGGAAGAGGGCCGCGCTGCCGCTTTGTTGTGTGAGCGAGAGGTCTTTCAGGATGAGATTGGCGCCAGCGTCGAGGGTGAACATCCCCGTCTTTGTGCTGAGGATGGATGTCCCCTGCATACCGGCGGTACCTTCGATCGTGATATCGCTGCTGATGACGAGCGGTTCGGCCAACTCGAATTCACCGGCGTCGAGCTTCAGCGTGTCGCCGGGTTCGGCGTCCATAACGGCCTTGCGAAAGGCGGCGGCATTCGCCTCGACATCGATGACGTCGCCCGCCGGGCGCTGTTGCGCGGCTTTCTGGAAATGGCGGGGCCCTGTTTCGGACCGCGCGATGGGAGAGAGGTCGCGAGGTGCGCCGAGTGTGCTGTCAATCGATGAGCCTGCCGGATACAGGAGGCCGTTTTCGGCACGCTCTAGAGTGAGGTCCGGGGTGGTTTCTGCGTTGATCGCCTCGAAGCTGTCACTGCTTGTGACATTGCCATCAAAGGAAATGCCGGAGACGTCGTCGAAAATACCGACGGGTGTATCTTCGTCAGAGAGCAGAAGATTGCCGGACATCCTGCTGGAGACAGGGGCGGCGCTTCGTTCCTCATCGCTACCGACACCGAAACCCATCTGGACGAAATCGATAAAACTGTTGTTTTCGATGAGGGCGTTTTCGACCTGGTGATAGCGGTTTTCTGGTGAGTTTGGCACGCCATTCATGATGACCAGCGCGCCCAGGAATTTCCGTCCACGGAGGCCTTCGAGATAATTGTCCCTGACGGTTTGGTTGTCATTGATGATGCGAATGCCCCCCGTATCGGGCACGCCATTGCCGAAAAAGACGTTCCGTGAGACTTCGTTCCGGCCACCATGGCGGAATACGACGGAGCCTCGCGATTCATAGAAGACATTTTCCGTGACCAGATTGCCTTCGGATTTGATCGAGATGATTTCGACCTCGCCATCGCAGCGCTCGAAATAGTTTTGGCGAACGATCGTGCCGGAATTGGTGCGCGAGGTCTGGCTGACGCCGATGCGCAGAGTTTCGCCACCATTGCCGCCCAGCGGCGGGCGCTCACCAAAGAAGTTCTGTTCTATCAGATGGCTGTTATTCTGGCTGTCCGGTGTGGTGAGCCGGACGATCATGGTCGGCCCCTTATTGGTCTTGCCTAGAAAGGCGTTGTGATCGATCCAGTTATTCTGCCCGTAAAGTACGACCCATGAATCCTGCTCTGTACGATCCGGCTTGCTGAAACCCTCGATCACATTTTCGGTAAAGCGGACATGACTGGCGAGCGTGTCATCGCCGGTGCGGAAGGAAATCACTTCATCACTTGGGCTATAGCCATCCGTGAAAGTAAGACCACTGATGACAAGATGATCACCGCCAATGCGAAGATTTGACTGACCCGTCAGGTAAACCTCGCCGGGCGTTTCTGCCATCAGCGTTACAGGTTTATCTTCTGTACCCGTTGCTTCGAAGGTGATTTCGAAGTCTTTCCACTCTCCATCGGCAAGAAGAATCCGGTCACCCGCCTTCACCCGTTTCAGGGCTTTGCCATACGCCTTCTGATCACTGACGAGAAAGTCCTTGGCCATCGCGCCGCCAAAAGCGGTCGCGGTGCACATCAGGACAGCGGCCAGTTTGAGGCAGTGGTGACGATAGTGACGGGGGGTAGTGGTCATGTTCGCTCCCAACGCCTCCTTTTTGTGGAGGCTGTTCAGAACATGAGCCTATACGGTGCAGCTTTATCGGACAAGCGAATATGCAGTCCAATAATCAGATTATGGACTGTAAAATTGGTCTGGAAACTACATCAGGCTTTCGGCGCTTTCGAGGAAGCGCTGGCGCGTCTCATCGGTGCGCCGGCGTGCTTCTTCGATGGCTTTCTGCTCGGTCGTGCTCAGCATGGCCTCGATGATGCAGGCAAAGTGGCGCCGCATCGCAGTGCGGGCCTTAGCCGGATCGCGCTCGCGCAGGGCGGTTGCAATGTCCTGGTGCTCGGCAAGCCGCATCTCCGGGGTCAGCCCGCAGATTGAGTCATAGGCCTGTTTGATCTCGTCGATTTCCGTGCGGAAGCGCCAGAGACGTTCGATCGCATCGATGATCGCGGCGTTTTTAGATGCCTTGGCGATTGTCAGATGGAATTCGCGGTCGGCGTCCTGCTCGAGGGCCTCATTCCCCGTGCTGTCATCGGTCATATGCGCGATCAGCTCGTCGAGTTTTTCGAGTTCCTCATCCGTGATGGTGGCGGCGGCGAGGGCGGCGGCTTCACCTTCAAAGAGGGTCCGTGCCTGGGTCAGCTCAAAGGCGCTCATCTTCGGCAGGGTTTCCTGAGAGGGTTGCGGCGGCAGGACCTTGGCGCCCGAACCAGTGCGGACCTCGATCTTGCCTTGCGCCTGAAGGGCAATCTGCGCTTCGCGGACAGTGACCCGGCTGACGCCGAGCTGGGCGGCGAGATCACGCTCTCCCGGCAGGCGGCTCCCCGGCGGAAATTGCTCTTCATCGATCATCGCGGTGATGCGGCGGGCAACTTCATTATAGAGGCGCTTATCGGTGGTCATTGTCTCTCTCGGTCCAATCTGATTCACAACTTTAGCACTGTCCGAACCGGACTACAAATTCTCTAGACCATATGTGTAAACAAAAAAGACGCCCTGCCATCTTCCGGGGGAGAGAGGAAGAAGATGGTGGGGCGTCAGCTTACCCACTTTCAGGGAGGCTGGAGTGGATTGAGTGGGCCCTAGAAGCGGGCCCGGGCCCCGAAGAAGATCCGGGGGCCATAATCATTGACCTCGTAGAGATCGTCCGAAACGAAGGCGAATTGCTCCTTCGGTTCGCTGGTCAGGTTGATGGCTTCTGCTGTCAGGCGGATATTGTCCGTCAGGTTATAGGAAGCGCGAGCCTCCCAGACGCCGACCTCACCGATATAACGCAGGCGCGTGCCGTCCGAGACAAAGGGCTGGAAGTAGCTGTCGCGGTATTTGTAGTTCACCTGCATGTCGAGTTCGCCGATCTGATAATAAAGCTGCGCTGACAGCGTATTTTCAGACAGGCCGGGCAGACCGCCCGGATCGATGATGCCCTCATGGGTCTGAACAACCGTTCCATCGAGTTGGGTCGTGTAAAGATCGCCATAGCGGCTATCTTCGAACTCGAAGTCGGAATCCGCGTAATTATAGCTGATCTTGGTGCCAAGCCCGCTCAGATAGCCCGGCAGGTAGCTGAAGCGGTGGGCGGCGGTCACTTCGATGCCGAAGAGGCTGCTTTCTTCATCGCTGGTCTGCTGGACAGCGACCGGGAATTGAACATCCTGGCCATTGAGGACGTAAGTCTCATTGGCGATGACATTCGCAAACCCGCCCTGGAAGGTCTTGTAGTAAGCGCTCAGGGCAAGGATGGAGTCGTCATTCGGATACCATTCAATGCCGGCATCATAGTTCCAGGACATCAGGGGATCGATGGACGGGTTGCCGCTCGCCGTGATGCCGGTGATCAGCGCTTCCAGAGAAGTTGCGTCCTCATCATCGCCGATGACATTGATGCTCCGTCCAAAGCCCATATCGGCCGGATCGGGGCGCGACATCGCCCGGAAGATGCCGAAGCGCAGCAGCTTGTCATCGGTTAGCTCGACGATGGCAGTCGCGCTCGGTAGGACCTTGGTATAGTCATGTTTTTGCGAGACGGCTTCGAGATTGCCTTCCGAGATCGAGAAGACACCGCCCGATTCCGTGACGGTGAGTTCCGGACGATAACCGGTCGCTTCAACCTCAGTCTGGATGATGCGCACGCCGAAATTCCCCGAGACCGGGAAGCCGCCTACGGAGGTTTCGTAGCCGGTCATCGCATAAAGTGCTGTCGTCACTTCCTCGACATCGATCGTCCCGGTATTGATCCGCGAGAGGCCCGGAATATCGCTGCTGAGCAGGGAGAGGGGGTCATCAACATCACCGCGGTCCGCGATGGCGAGATTGATCTCATCCATGATCGCATTGAGTGAAGCGATCGACATCTCGGCGACGCAGGCTGCATCAAACGTCGCCCAGGAATTCGTCGAGCTGAGAACTGTTCCGTCATCGGCGATATTGGTGACGAGGTCACCCGAACGCTGACTGCTGAAGAAGGAATTACCTTCAGGGAATTCTGTACGACATGCCGAGTTCGTCGACGCGATGATGTCGACCCAGCTGGAGGCAAGGCCGGTCGAAGCTGTGCCGTCTCCATCGACGACCTGACGGTTGTTGATGGTGAGGTCGGTATTATCCTCGATCTCGAAAGAGAAACGGCCTGAAGAGGAGCTGTAGGGATCGCCGGAATCCGAGCCGCCGGGCAGTTCGAGATAATCCTGATCGGACCACCGGACACCAGCTTCGAAGGTGGTGAAAAACTCACTGTCGAGATCATAATCGACATCGAACCTTGCAGAACGGATCGTGTTGTCGCGCTTCACGTCATTATCGACACGTACCCGCAGGCGGTCGACATAGAGGCTGTGATCATTGACGTCGAATTCTTCGTCATAGAGCCGGTAGACCGGCACGCTGCCATTCCGGCGATCATATTCGATGACAGGTGAGATATTCGACTGGATACGGAATTCCTTGGCCCATTCCGTGCGTTCCGTATTCGAATAGCCGAGATCGGCGGATACACGCAGGCGATCGGAAACCTCATAGGCCAACGTGATGCCGCCGCCCGTATAGGTTTCTTTCCGTTCGTAATCACCGCCCTGAACCTCGATCGTATTATCCGTGATCGCCCGAAGGATGGCACCGGTGTCAGTATAGATTAGCGAATCAAGTGTCGTCGTGCTGCCACCCGGCCCGATATTCAGCGAGGTGTCATTCCGGCGACCACCGTTGAAGGTCAGGTCATTGCGGAGCTCGGACTGTGTGCGTTCCGACCACTGCATATCGACATTGATGTCGAGCCGGTCATTCGGCCGCCACTGGAAGGCACCAAAGAAAGCATCGCGCACATCATGCGTGTCGTTCTGGCGGTAATGACGTTGCGACGGGGCAAAAACAAAAGGAATGCCGGAATCAACACCAGAGCCGTTGAGGAGCTGAGTGTCTGCGCCTTCCACATCGACATCAAAACCAGGCGGCACCATGCCAAGATCGCGATCGCCATTGACGTCATCGCAATCGTCATCCCGGTCCGGATTATTGGAAAAACCGGTAATGTCTTCGCCGTCCCCATCAAGCAGGGTCGGATAGTTCCCGTTGCTGATCAGGCAGGCCGGACGGGAGTTACTGGTCGGACCGGTCTGGCGGGCCTCGGCTTCAGGTTGGGAGATATCACTGCGCTGGATGCCGATCGACAGGCCGAATTCACCCGCTTCGGTCTGGAATTGATCCGTATAGCTGCCTGTCAGGCGATAGCCGATATCGCCTGCCATGGTGTCTTTCTGGTCAAGCTGATCCGGATTGACATTGCCTTTGGCTTCGAACTGGATCCGGCGCTTGCCGAAATCGAGCGGCTTGATGGTCTCGAGCTGGATCTGGCCGGCCACGCCGCCCTCGATCTGGCTGGCATCCTGCGTCTTGAAGACGGCCAGCTTGTTCATCAGCTCTGACGGGAATTGCGAGAAGTTGACTGAGCGGTCGCCCGAGCCGTTTGTGGCCGCGCGGCCATTGACGACTGTCGAGGAAAGATAGGGCCCAAGGCCGCGAATCGAGACTTCCGTCGCGCCGCCATTTTCACGGTGTGAGGCGACGCCGGTCACGTTCTCCAGCGCTTCACCGATTGAGACTCCAGCGCTTCACCGATTGAGAGAGCAGGGAGGTCGCCAATTTCGTCGGCGGAAAGTCCGTCTACAATCTGTGTCGAGTTCCGTTTGAGATCGATTGAGTCCTGAATGACCCGGCGGCTGCCGGTGACAACAACGACATCATCGCTGTCATCCGCGCCTGCTTCGGATTCCTGCGCGACAGCCGTCGATGTGAGGGCTGCGAGCGCGCCGCCCATCATCAGGGCGCCCATCCACTTTGAGCGAGACGTGTTTCTGATTCCCCTTGTTCCGGTCATGACTATTCCTCCCTGGAATTGTGTTTGCATTCTTGTGCGGCCATAGGGGACCAGTCGGACCAAGGCGTCAACCGTATTGCCAGACCAGATTTGAGAATAGCTTGGTAAAATTGGTATGTGTGATATGTGTGCATCACGCAGGCCAATTGGTATGAGTTCTCGGGTGTGGGCGGGTTCATGCTGGTCTGCGCTGCGCTCTAGGGCTTCGAAATTCCCTCTATCAGCGGGCAAACGGGATTTCTCTGGCAGATTTCATCATGGTTTACGGCGTTGGCGTCCGGCGCGCGCCATGACTTGTCGACTTGCGAGGGAGGGGATCACACATCCCTTCATCCTGCTGGGCTTCGTAAAAGTGTGACTTCGCTTTGAGGGCGCACGGGTGCCGCAGACCGTCCTGCACACATATTAAACCGCCAGCGGATTTGGAGCGATGCGAATGCGATTTTGACGGTGAATCGCACCCGTTTTGGTATGTGATGTAAATATACCAATTAATTGCGAAAACGCCTCAATCGGACTGCTTTCAGGGTTGATGGATTTGTAAAACTGCGTATTGATTGGCCTGCTCATCACGTGGGCCGAATAATAGATCACACGCCATGGCAGGGAATCTTCTTGGTAGGTGGGATCGGAATGGGAAGGAAAACCATGAAGTACACAGGATACAAGGCGGCGGCTTTGCTCAGCGTGAGTGCTGCTGCCATGATCTCGGCCGCCGTTGCGCAGGACGAGCAGTCAGAAGACGTCGTCGTCGTGACCGGCATTCGCGCAGCCCTTGAAAGCGCCCTTGATGAAAAGCGCGAGGCCACGAACCTCAAGGAGGTCATTCTCGCTGAAGACATCGGCAAGCTGCCGGACCAGAACCTCGCAGAGGTCCTCGAGAATATTACAGGTATCCAGATTACCCGGACGGCTGGCGTCGGTACCGGTGTTCAGATCCGCGGGACCAATGCGAACCGTACCGAGATCAATGGCGTCTCGACTGTCGGCTCAGGTTCAGGCCGTGGCGGCATCGATTTTGAAGACGTTGCGGCCGGCATTATCGCTGGTGTTGAAGTCACCAAAGCCTCGGAAGCAAAAACCATTGAAGGCTCCGTTGGCGGCACGATCAATCTGCGGACGATCCGCCCGCTTGAATTAGATGACTTTCTCGCAACCGTGCGTCTGCAGGGTGAAGACAGCAGTCTGACCACTGACGGCATCACGCCGCGTGTCTCCGGCACGATTGGTAACAAGTGGAGCACTGCATCTGGCGGCGAATTTGGTGCCGTTCTGGCGGTCAGCTTTGCGGAACAGGATGTCACCGCCTTCCGCCCTCGTGTGGACCGTGACAATCTGGTTGCATCGGACAGTGGTGCACCGGCTGCGCAGGCCTTCGATTTCCTGCCGATCCAGTTCTTTATTCAGGACTATGACAATTACGAGTATGAGACGACGAACATTTCCGGGACGCTCGAATGGGCGCCGAACGAGAATGTGAAGTTCTTCTTCGACACTGTCATCAATGATCAGGAGCGCCGCGAGGAAAGCTCCCGTGTGCAGGCGTCTGGGATTTCGGATCTTCGAAATGACGCCATTCCGACTGAATTCGAGACGATCGATTTCGGCTCGCTCGATGGTCAGAATATCGGCAGCATTCAGGCCGCCGCGCGCGGCATCATTCCGATTCAGGCCGATGGCAGTGACGGCAATCTGCGCTTCTCCAGCGATACGAATTCCCGCCTGACCGACAGCAAGATTTTCCGTCTCGGTGCGGACTGGGTGCACGGCAAGCTTTCGGGTCGCGTCGAGGTCTCGACTTCGCAATCCGATTCAACGACCCCCAGCATCAATACAACGCTGAACTTCATCAACCCGAATGCGACAACCAATTCGTCAAACGAGAACGGTACACCGTTCGAGTACGACCTGACGGGCGGCTCGCTGATCTGGGGTATCGCACAGGATGCAGCTGGCGGTCCGACGACTGCGCAACTGCTTGATCCGGCGAATGTTGTCCTGCGGGATGTGAACATTTCCCGCGATAAATCCGAGAACGGCGAAGACGCTTTCCGTGCTGACTTCAGCTATGATCTTTTCGACAATGGATTTGGTCTCGATTTCCTCAGCTCGGTTGATTTCGGTTACCGGTATAACAAGACGACAAGCACGCGGGATCAGGTTCGCTCCAATGTCGGCTTGCGGAACATGTCAGACAGCCCGACTGGCGATCTGTTTGCGGATATCCTCGTTGCGGGGCCGGATAATTTCGGTGACGCCGACGGCCGTGAGCTCTTCGTCCGGGACTTCCTCCTGATCGATCCGGAGCTTGTGGCATCTGACCCTGATCGGGTGCTCTCGTCACTGAATGCAGCGATCACGGCGCATGGCGGCTCGATCGGGATTGATCAGCCGACTTCTAGCCAGAGCGCATTCTTCGATATCGAAGAGAAGACCCATGCGCTCTACGCGCAGGCGAATTTCGAGAAGGGTATCTTCCGCGGCAATGCGGGGGTCCGCTATCTCGAAACCGACGTCACATCGGTCGGCAATTCCATTCTCAACGGGATGGCGCAGGAAGTGACAACCGAAGCCAGCTATGACTTCGTTCTGCCACGGATCAATGTCGTTGCAACGCCGATGGAGAATCTGCAGATTCGTGCTGGCTGGGGCAAAGATATCCGCCGTCCGGATTTTGACAATCTGTCGACTTCCCGGACCTTCAGCACGAGCCCGAACCCGCCCGTCCAGATTGGCAATCCGGGCCTTCAGCCGGAGCAGGTGGACTCCTTCGACATTGCAGCCGAATGGTATTTCGCGCCGGCGGCAGTGGTCAGTATCGGCTATTTCAACAAGAAACGGACCGATCTGCACGTCACCCAGCAGGATGATCCGTTCGAAGATCCGGTTACGGGCTATCGTGATCTGACCGATCCTTGCGAGGGTGGTGGTATCTTCAACCCGATCGCAGACCCGAACGTTTTCGCCCCGACGGGGACCCCGGTCGGTATCTGTGTGCCGGTCTCAACCACCGTCAACGATCCGGGCGAGACGACACAGGAAGGCATCGAGATGGCCTTCCAGTATGATCTGTCGAACCATGAAGACCGGTTCGGCTGGGCGTCTGGCTTTGGTGTTCTTGCCAACTACACGCACCAGAAATTCTCTGGTGGTGACACCGTCAATACGCCGACAAGCCGTGCGGAAGCGGTCTTTAACTCGCTGGGGGCCATGAATGTGACTCTCAACCAGCCGCTGATCGATCTGTCCGAGAACGCGTATAACGCTACGCTGTATTATGAAAAATACGGTCTCTCGGCACGGGCACGCTACACATGGCGTGACGCCTACAGATCAACGGATTTCGGCAGCACGTCGAGCTTCCCATGGGGCTTCCCGGTTGTTCAGGATGCACGTGGACAGCTGAATGCCAGCATCAGCTATGATGTCACAGACAACTTCAATGTCGGCATTGAGGGCGTGAACATCACCGAATCGGAAGTTAATCAGTATTGTGTCAATGAAGGCGCATTGCTCTGCTTCCAGGGGCTGACGGATCGCCGGGTCACTTTCGGCGCCAGCTACCGGTTCTGATGAACGGGTGACTGGTATCAACTTGGCATAAGGAGAAACGCCTCACCCTGGTATGGGGCGTTTTTTCGCCAGTTAAACCAGCGTCATCTGCGTCCTGCGCAAGCCATAACAGATGGATCCATGACCGATACGGAATAATTATGGATTCATTTTCTAAGTTGATTTTTGGGCAGATGAATGTGTGTCCGCCTGAAAAATATGATGCAAATCAAGAAGTAATTGGTATACTGCTTTCGGCAAAGCAAGCACCTGATCTACGAGGAGCCACAATATGACAAAGCCAGTCATCGGATTCATCGGCCTCGGCCTTATGGGCGGCAACATGGTTGAGTGCCTGCAAAAGAATGGCTTTGAGCCGATCGTCATGGACCTCAACAAGGAGGCCGTCGCGACAGTTGTGGCGCGTGGTGCCACCGAAGCGAAATCAGCTAAAGAATTGGCTGCTGCGAGTGATATCATCATGCTGTGCCTGACGACCTCGGCGGTCGTTGAGCAACTGGTCTACGGCAAGGACGGCATTCTGGACGGGATCAAAGAGGGCAGCGTCCTTATCGATTTCGGGACGTCGATTCCGGCTTCCACCCGCCGGATCGGCGCAGATCTGGCAGAGAAGGGCGCCGGCATGGTTGACGCGCCACTCGGCCGCACACCGGCCCATGCAAAAGATGGTCTACTGAATATCATGGCAGCCGGCGAGAAGGCGACCTTTGATAAGGTGAAGCCGGTGCTTGATGTGCTGGGTGAGAATGTTTTCTATCTTGGGGCACTGGGTGCTGGGCACACGACCAAGCTGATCAACAATTTCATGGGTATGACAACGGTCTGCGCCATGTCGCAAGCCTTTGCCGTTGCGGACCGGGCAGGCGTCGATCGTCAGCAGCTATACGATATCATGTCGACGGGTCCGTCCAATTCTCCCTTTATGCAGTTCTGCAAGAATTACGCCGTAGACGGTGTAAGTGATCTGGGTTTCTCTATCGCCAATGCGAATAAGGATCTGGGCTATTTCCTCAAAATGGTCGAGGATCTGGGCACGCGGGCAGAGATTGCCGAAGGTACCTCATCCAACCTACAGGCGGCCTTTGATGAAGGCATGGGCAATGGCAATGTGCCGGAAATCTTCGACTATTTCCTAAAATTGGAGCGCTAGGCGGCTCGAATGCCTTCCTGACAGTTCCAATAATACAGTCAAAATCACAAATGTAGTCGGCAAAAACCCGCTATCTGTTCTCGAATAACGGGTAATGCTTATCGCTGAGCGATATTCACATCGTTACACTTTCGTTACATTCTGGTAGGGCACAGAATGCGGGGTGATGACGATGGATATGGGGACGTACAAGGTCGAACCCTTGTTCGCCGAACCGATTTTCCGGGCCGGAATCGGTCATGCGATCACGGATGAACAGGTCAATTTCATCAAATCTTTGAAAATGGTCCCGAACCAGACCAATCTGATTTCTGAAAACCTCTATATTTTTGACGAACCGGAGCTAGGAAGCATTAAACATGCTGTGCACGAATTGCTAAGTGCCTATGCCCGGGATGTCATGGGGATTACACAAGATCTCTATGTTACCCAGTCGTGGGCGTTGCGGAATGATCCGGGCACGGGCATGCATGGCCATTCGCATTCCAATTCCATCATTTCCGGCTCGCTTTATTTTGACGAATTGCCGGAGCCCAATTCAGGCATGATTTTTGACCGCCACCGTATCTATCAGCAGATCCAGCTGAACCCTGAGATGGACAAGCGGAACATCTTCAACACGCATCTCAATGTGATCTATCCGCAGTCAAAAGAGGTCATGCTGTTCTCCTCCAGTCTGCAGCATCTGGTGGAGGCCAACCGGTCAAACGTGCCGCGCTGGTCAATTGCTTTCAATACATTCGTACGCGGCGAGCTGGGCGACTACCGGAACGTCTCGAGACTGAAACTCGGCTGAGGGGGAGACTTCAGGGAGGAGAGAGCGGCCGAGTAAGAAGGCCGGGCAGGGATTTCTCTGTCCGGCCCTCTGTGCCGATGGGCATGTCCGCCCAGCGCTCTGTCTTTGACCATGTTCCGAACAATCGGTCCCACAAGGTCAAGACGGTCGCATAATTACTGTCTGTATCGGACCTGATATTGTGGTGATGCACCCAGTGATGAGATGGCGTCACGATGAAGAGCCGCAAGGCTTTCTCGAATTTTGCCGGCAGCGCGACATTGGCGTGGTGGAATGCAGCACCAAGCAGCACGAATGCGTCATAGATCAGCACAGAGATGAGATTGACATCTGCGAGGAAGACAAAGCTGCCCCTAGCAATCGCAGAGAGGATCACTTCCCCGAAATGGAAACGGACTGAGGAGCTGACATCGAGGAACTCATCGAGATGATGGACCTCATGAAAGCGCCACAGGAATGGTGTTTCATGCGCGGCGCGGTGCCAGAGATATAGCCACAGATCGAGGATCAAAAGATCGAGTAGGATACCCCAGCCGCTCGTCAGGACTTCCGGCCGCCAGGGCGGCGCGTGAAGGGCGGCAAAGGCCGTGATCGGAACGATAATGAGGGGCGAGAGCAGCCCGTTAATCCCGGCAAGCGACAGGTTCGAGACAATCCGGCCCACACCCTTGATGCGCGGTGCCACGGGCCAGCGACGCTCGGCATAAAACAGCCCGCCAATGACGGTGAGGGCACAGACGAGCTTGATCAGCGCGATGTTTTCCATGGCGCTCACTTATCCTGTTTTGAAGGTTGGCAGAAGGCGCGGCTGATGCGGCAGCTTGCAATAGCGGGCGGGATCACGCGACCATGCGCGAAAAGCGTGAGGGAGGGGTGCGATGCGCATCGTTATGGCCCTGCTGGGGCTGATACTTGCCGGTATTGGTATCTGGCTATTCGATCCCCTGCCGCGCGTGCCGGGCGCGAAGGAGCTGTCACGCGGGGCGGAGGGCTATGCCGCCCAGATCATAAGGGATGATTGGGGGACGCCGCATATATACGGTGCGCGTGATGCCGACACGGCGTTCGGGCTCGCCTATGCGCATGCGGAGGATGATTTTGAGACGATCCAGCAGGTGATCGCCGCAACGCGCGGCACGCTGGCGCGCTATAAGGGGGCGGGCGCTGCGCCGACAGATTACCTCATTGCCCTGATGGGGGTGTGGGAGACGGTGGACCTTCGTTACGCGCCGGATGTGCCCGATGACGTGAAGGCTATCGCGGAAGCCTATGCGGCGGCACTTAATCTTTATGCGGCGGATCACCGGGATGAGGTGTGGGCAGGGCTTGCGCCCTTTGCCGCAGAGGATGTGATCGCCGGGTTCATCTTCAAGCCGCCGTTCTTCTATGGGTTCGATCGGGAGCTACTGGCCCTGTTCGAGGGGGAGGGACCGCGCGAGCTGGCGCTTGATCCGGCAGAGGGGCGGGAAGCCTTTCAGATGACGGACCATCCCGCACCGGCAAGGGGTTCGAATGCTTTCGCCGTGGCGCCGCGCCGGTCGGGGGATGGGGTCACCCGCCTTCTGATCAATTCGCACCAGCCGATGACGGGTCCTGTTGCGTGGTATGAGGCGCATCTGGTCTCTGATGAGGGCCTCAATATGACGGGCGGGGTCTTTCCCGGCACACCGGTTATCCTGCACGGCTTCAACGATCATCTTGGCTGGGCGAATACGGTGAATACACCCGATCTCGTCGATGTCTACCGGCTGGAGGTGAACCCGGATGATCCGGGTCAGTACCGTTTTGACGGCGCTTGGCGGGATTTCGAGCAGGAGGTCGTGACGATCCCCGTCCGGCTCTTTGGCCCGTTTGTTTACAAGGCGAAACGCATCCTCAAGGAGAGCGTGCACGGCCCGGTGATCGATGGGCCGGGGGGGACGTACGCGATTGCCTATGCCGGGCGCGGCGAGATCCGCCAGCTTGAGCAATATTACCGCCTCAACCGCGCAGAGAACCTGCGCGAATTCATGGCGGCGATGCGGATCAACGCCTTGCCAAGCATTAATTATATCTATGCGGATGAAAAGGGAAATATCGCCTTCATCCATAATGCGCAATATCCCGACCGGCTGGCAGGCTGGGACTGGCAAAAGGATTTGCCGGGCGACAGGCCGGAGCTGGTCTGGTCAGAATACCGGCCGTTTGAGGACATCCCGAGACTGGTCAATCCGCGCTCGGGCTTTGTCTTTAACGCCAATAACACGCCCTTCACGGCAACGGACGGGCCGGACAATCTCAGTCCCGATGACATGCCGGCGGGGATGGGCCTTCAGACCGAAGAGACCAACCGCTCCATGCGGATCATGGAGCTGACCGGGCTCGGTGAGCCGATCACTCGCGAGCGGTTGCTCGCGATCAAATTCGATAAGTCCTATGCGAAGGATTCGCTGGCCGCCGATATCATCGCCGATGTACTGGCTGCGGACTGGTCTGGTGAGTCGCGCATGGCGGAAGCCGCAGGCTTTCTTGCCGAATGGGACATGTCGGCTGATGTCACGAGCCGTCATGCAGCGCTCGGTGTCCTGACCATGATGCCGGAGACCCGGCCCGGCGGGCAGGTGCGGACAGGCGAAGAGCGCCGCGCGATGTTCCGCGCGGTCGTTGATCACCTCCACCGGACCTATGGCCGGATTGATCCTGAATGGGGGGGGGTGAACCGGCTGATCCATGGCGAGGCGGACCTGCCGCTAGGCGGCGCCTCCGGTACGCTGCGCTCGGTGCATGGCGAGCTGATGGCCGATGGCCGCCTGCGCGCGTTTGCGGGGGATACATGGATTGCGCTGGTCGAATGGGACCGCCGGGGGCGCCAGACCGCCTCCGTCATCCACCAGTTCGGCAGCGCGACTCTCAATGAGGCATCTCCTCATTATGCGGATCAGGCGCCGCTATTTGCGGCGGAAGGCTGGCGTCCGGCCCTGCGGGAGCTCGAAGAGATCGAGGCGGTGGCGACGTCGCGCCGTCAGATCGGCGGTTCTGACGTTACAAGATAAAGGGTTCCCCCCTTTAGTTCATTATGCTCTTCTCCCTCTTCGCGAAGCTGCGCAGGTTATTGGGATGAGTATATTTCTCGGCCTTTTGGCCGGAATGACACTTTTGGGGCAGGCTGATGCTGGCACGCTCTATGCTCGTGATTTTCAAGGGGAATTCGCGCCAAAGGGCTCATGCGCCATGCCGACAGAGCATTGGGTTTTCACCGCGCGGGACGTAACGCAAGGCAAGATCGCCTGTCAGGTCGCCTCTCTCTCTTCGCAGGATGGCCATGTGGTCGTTGCCACGCGTAACTGCACGAAAAATGGCCAGCCCCTGCCGGACCGGCATTACAGCCTCGACCTGATGTCCGAGGATATAGTCAAGGTGCAGGTTGGCGAGACTGCCTCCCTCCTGCAGCGCTGCCCCACCAATCGCTGATCAGAGCAGCTTGCCGGGGTTCATCAGCCCCTTGGGATCGAGCACAGTCTTGATCGCGCGCATCATTTCCATCTCGACATCGGATTTGCGGGTTTTCAGCTCATCGCGCTTGAGGAGGCCGATGCCGTGCTCGGCGGAAATCGAGCCGTCATGCGCAACAACCACCTCATGAACGAGGTGCTCAAGCCGGGCGCCTTTCTCGTCGCCGAATGGCGAGGCGCCGTCCGGGGCGAGGATGTCGTAATGGATATTGCCGTCGCCCATATGGCCGAAGGCGATGATCCGTGCACCCGGCGCCTCTGCCGTGACGGCGTTGCCGGCTTTCTCAAGGAATGAGGGGACTTCGCGAATGGGGACGGAGATATCGCATTTGACGCATTGGGCCGCGTCTTTCTTCATCGCCTCGGAGGCGTTGTGACGCAAAGCCCAAAGGGCGTGCGCCTGGCCTTGGCTCTGCGCTATCGTCCCGTCACTGACGATCCCGCGTTCCATCGCGCCGGAGAGGATGTCTTCGGTTTGCTCGGCGAGGACGCCCTGACGTCCAGCCGAGAGTTCGGTCAGGACATAGAACGGAGTGCGCGTCTCGACCGGCCGGGGCAGGTCGGGGAAATGCGTCAGCACAAGCTCGAGCAGGTTTGCATTCATCAGCTCAAAGGAGGTGACGGCCCCACCTGATTTCTCCTGCACGAGGCTGAGGAGTTCGACGGCGGCGGCGGGTGAGGGCACGGCGAGGAACGCCGTCTGCGTCTCTGCCGGGCGGGGATAGAGCTTGAGCACGGCGGCGCTGATGATGCCCAGCGTGCCTTCGCCGCCGATGAAGAGATGCTTTAAATCATAGCCTGTATTATTCTTCCGCAGGCGGTTCAATCCGTTCCAGATCCGCCCATCCGGCAGCACGGCTTCGATGCCGAGAACAAGGTCGCGGGCATTTCCGTAACGGATGACATTGACGCCGCCCGCATTGGTCGAGAGCACACCGCCAATATTGCAGCTTCCTTCTGAGCCGATCGACAGTGGGAAGAGACGCCCGGCTTCTTTGGCTGCTTCCTGCACGGCTTCGAGTGTCACCCCGGCCTCTGCTGTCAGAGTGAAGTCCCCCGGCGAGATATCGCGGATGCGGTTTATACGGCGGGTACTGATCAGGACTTCGCCTTGCGGCACCTGCCCGCCGACGAGCCCCGTATTACCGCCCTGCGGGACGACGGCGAGATCATGCGCATGGCAATAGCGCATGATGCTTGAGAGCTCTTCGGTCGAGCCCGGCGCAAGTACCAGCGAGGCTTCACCGGGCCAGCGGCCGCGCCATTCTTCGAGCAACGGCGTGCGGTCATCACCCTCGATCAGGGCATCAGGCCCGGCAAGAGATGTCAAAGCGGTAAGGGCGTCAGATGAATGATCAGTCATTCGCACAGTGTCGGCGGCTCTGACGCTGGCGTCCAGAGGCAAGCTGAAATCGTTATTGACCTTTTGTTACCGAGATAGGGGGAATCATCATGAAAGCGCCACATCCTGCCGCAACTTGGCCCCGCTTCACGGGTTATAGACGTACTGCCAATCGGAGTGATGATGATGGGTATAAGGACAGAAAAACCGTTTCCGCTCAACCGTCCGGTGAGTAGCTTTGCCCCGGCGCCGTGGAAAACCTCCGGCACCGGGACCTCGTCGTCCAGTAATCAGCCGAGGAAGGCCCGCCGCGGCGACAATCGCCGCCTGAGCGAGTAACAGACAGCGCAGGTAATGCGCCGTGTCCGGTTGATCCACCGCCGCCCCAGCAGCGGGTGGGTATAAGCCTCCCGATCCGTCCGGGGAGAGACTCCAAACAGACCCTCCACAACCCCTTCAATGATGCGGAAGATGCGTAACCCGTCGAGCGTCGGGTTCAGCATATTCGTGATCGAGCAGTAATGGGTGTTGTAGCCATTGCGGTGATGGGCCCAGTGATGCTGCGCGGTCTGGATAATCTTGGCCTGCTGCAGGGCACGGACGATCTTCGGCACCTCGGCGGGTTTGAGATGCGCCCAGCGATGCACCTCATTGGCCATGACCCCGACCAGGAGGGCGGTGACGGTCATGACATTGAGCCAGCCGCACAGGCTGAAAATGCCGCCGACAACGAAAGCGACACCGAGCACGCCCCTAGTGCGCTTGTGAAGCGGCGCCTTAGTGAATTTCAGCGGGTCCTCATGATGGAGGATATTCGGCAGCATGACCGTCGGGCCGATGATCGGCCAGTTCGGATCGCCATAGGTATCCTCGAACCAGTGAACGATGCCGCTGATCAGATCAGCCAGCAGCACGCCCAGCAGGATCTGGATGGAGATTTCATATGGTGACATGGCTCGCCCCTTTCGTGAACCTTGTTCAATAGAATTGAACCTTGTTCATTTTGGGCTGCCTGACCACGAAATATTTCGTAATATTTTGAGGGGCGAGGCGATCAGCTCTGGGCGGTTTCGGTCATCGCCTCGCGCAGCTCCTTGATCCCGTAATTCTTCTCGCTGGAAGTGAGATGGATTTCGGGGTGAGCGGCGGGGTGAGTTTTGGCCATCTCGGCGACTTTCGCGCGCGTCTCCTCGGCCTCGGTTGGTTTGATCTTGTCCGTCTTTGTCAGGACTATCTGATAGGGCACGGCGGATTCATCGAGCAGGGACATGGTCTCTATGTCGACGGGTTTCAGGCCGTGCCGGCTGTCGATCAGAATATGCACCCGGCGCAGATTTGGACGACCACGCAGGTAATCACGAGTGAGGCCCGTCCAGGCATTCACATCTTTGCGCGAGGCGCGGGCATACCCGTAGCCGGGCAGGTCAACGAGGCGCAGCACGCCACCGAGATTGAAGAAATTGAGCTCCCGCGTCCGGCCCGGCGTGTTCGATGTCCGGGCAAGGGCATTCCGGCCCGTCAGTGCATTGATCAGGGAGGATTTGCCGACATTGGACCGCCCCGCGAAGGCGAATTCAGGCAGGTCGGAGGGCGGCAGGGCCTCCATCTTCACAACGCCGAGCATGAAATCACATGGCCCGGCGAATAGTTTGTGTGCGGTGTCAGAGAGGGTCATGACGGAATGCCTTTCCGGGCAGCAGAGGTGAGGAGCGCATCATAAAGCGGACGCAATGCCGGTTGGCTCTCAAGGGCTGCAAGGTTTTTCTCAATGGTTGCCTGATCGCCGCGCGCCACAGGGCCGGTCAGCGAATCAAGCGGCGAGGCGGTAAAGCCGTCGATCAGGGAACGGAAATAAGGTGCAAGCAGGGGGACAGATGGCAGACCGAGTTCTTCTTCCAATACGCGTGCAACCTCGTTCCAGGTGAAGCTGACGAGATTGCCCGAAAGCACGGCAAGCGCGTGATAAAGAGGCTTTTCCTCTTTTGTGATGGCTGTGCGGGGATTGCTCAGCATCGGGAATATCTCTCCGAAATCGGTATTTCCCTCTTCGTCCATTTCCTCACCGACAAATAGGATCGTACTCATCTGAGTGAAGGGCACGGCATGAGCGGGGAAGGAGTAGAGTGGATGCCAGCCGGTCATTCCCTCAAAACTGTGGGCACCGGAGAAGTGAACCAGCCTTTTGCCTTCAAAGATCGCGCGATGTTCGGCTGCAAAGCCTTCAATCGCGCCATCCGAGATGGCAAGAAGAACCGTGTCGGCCTCGCTTACCGCATCGCTCAGGGGAAGCCCGCCAGAGGCTTCGGCACGGCGCGACCATAGGGTGAGCGCCGCACCGGACTGGTGCAGATAGGGACCGAGCGAAGTGGCGAGCCGCCCGTCGCCGATGAGGGCGTAGCGGGGGCTCATCTCTGCCTACTTCGCCTTGTTCTCATTGGCTGCATCGGGGCTCTTCCCAAAGCTTGCCTTGATGTTGCCGAGAATATCAACGTCCGCGCCCTGACGTTTCATGATCACATATTGCTGGAGCACAGAGAGGAAGGTGTTCCAGAACCAGTAAAGGACCAAGCCCGCTGCGAATGGTGCAAAGATGAACATGAAGATCAGCGGCATCAGGCCGAAGATCAATTTCTGTGTATCATCCGTGGGCGGCGGGTTCAGCTTGGTCTGAACATACATGGCTGCGCCCATCAGCAGCGGCAGAATGCCAAGCCCGAGGAAGGAGCCGATGACCGGAACCGACAGCGGATCATATGGCAGAAGGCCGAACAGGTTGAAGATCGAGGTCGGATCCCGTTCAGCAAGGTCCTTGATGTAAAGGAACGGCTCGTGGCGCAGTTCGGTGGTCACGAACAGCGTCTTATAGAGTGCAAAGAAGATCGGCATCTGCGCGAGGATCGGCAGGCAGCCAGCGGCAGGATTGATCTTGTACTTCTTGTACAGGGCCATCATTTCCTGCTGCTGCTTGGCCTTGTCGTCCTTGTAGCGCTCCTGAACTTTTTTGAGTTCAGGCTGGACTTTCTTCATCCCCGCCATGGATTTGTAGGAAAGGTTGGCGAGCGGGAAGAGGATCGCCTTGATGACAAGGGTGAGGAGCAGGATTGCCACGCCCCAATTGCCGACGAGGCCGTGGAAGAAGCTCAGTACCGCGAAAATACCGCGCGTCAGCAGCCACAGGATATTGCCCCAGTCAACGGCCTCATCAAAGCGGTCGATGCCGAGATTATTCTCATATTCGCGAAGCTGTTTGACCTCTTTGGCTCCGCCGAAAAGATGCGAGGTCATGGTCAGCTCACCACCCGCCGGGACTGTCTGCGGGTCGAGCAGATAAGTCGACTGGAAGGTCGGGGTGACGGCGGCGTTGTCGGATTTGATATCCGCGCGGAACGGCATGTCCTGCGGCGGAATCACCGCGGCTAGCTTGTATTTGTCGGTCAGACCGATCCAGCCGCCGACGCCGCTTTTCAGGACCGGGCCCTTCTTCAGAACGTTCTTGTATTTGCGGTCGATGATGTCGCCCTGCACGACCCCGACAGGGCCTTCATAGAGCATCATCATATTCTTCAGATCAGGCGGGATGCCCTTTTGGAAGGCTCCAGCATATCCCTGAACGGTCGCCGGGGCATCGGTCCCGTTCCGCACGGTTTGCGTGAAGGTGAACATGAAGTGCTCATCAACCGAGATCGTCACTTCGTGCTCGATATCGCCTTGCGTTCGGGTGAAGGTGACCGGCGTCTCAAGTGTCAGGACGGCGTCTTGCGGCGCGGACCAGACAACACTCGCATCAGGCTGGCCGTTGATCTGTAGACCAGAGCGCATGAACTGCGCATGCGGGGAGTTGCGCGGGGACAGCAGCGTCATCGGCGGTGAGTCGGGATCAAGTGTCAGCTTGTATTCGGAGAGCTTGAGGTCATCGAATACGAGCCCGCGAAGATTGATCGAGCCTTCAAGCTCATCGGTCTTGATGAGGACGCGGCCCGGCGCAGTGGAGAGAGCTTCCTCGCGGCCAACCTCAGCCGTTGAGGGCGCGAGAATGTCAGGATTACCAGAAGCCGCGGCAGAAGGGCCTTGCGCTTCGATTGCGGCTTGGCGGGCAGCCTCGGCCTCTTTCCAGGCCTTTTGCTTGGGGCCGACAATGAGTGCCTGATAGCCGAAGATGATCAGCATCGACAGAACGAGCGCGAGAATAAGATTGCGATCCATGAAACAGTCACCAGCGGCCGAGAGGTCTTCGGCAGTTAAGGTTCATCGGGGAGGGATGGAACCCCCGGCCTCTACAAGCGCACTCCGAAGATCGTCAAGCAGGGCAGGAAAGGAGAGAGTGGCCGCGTGCGGCCGGGCGAGAAGATTATAGTCATGTCCTGGGGCGGCATGGTCGGGAAAGACGGCCGCCGCGGCGGCTCTCAGGCGGCGCTTGATGCGATTGCGCATCACGGCATTGCCGAGCTTTTTAGTGACGGTGAAGCCGATTCGGACTTCATCAGTGCCGTTTGGGAGAGCCTGCAACAGAAAAGCGCGCCGTGAGGCGCGCTTGCCGTGTCGTAGAGCGAGGAAGTCGCTGCGGCGACGGAGTCTGGCGAGGGCCAGCATCCTTGCGCCGGTTAAGCGGAGAGCTTAGCGCGGCCCTTGGAGCGGCGATTAGCCAAAATCTTGCGACCGCCGACAGTGGCCTTGCGGGCGCGGAAGCCGTGGCGGCGTTTGCGCTTCAGGTTGCTCGGTTGAAATGTGCGTTTCATGTCGGTTTTCCGCCAATTGGAGAATTCTCTGATGAGCCGCGTCCGGTAAAGGAGCTGTCCCCCTAGGTCAAGCGAAATCCGCTTTCACTTTCCCGGAACTGTAACCAGAATTTCTAACTGCCGAACAGGTGAGGGACATGTCGTTGCGTTGACCCATTTCGCGCTACACGCGCATCAGACCTTCCAAGGGGGAAGAACCCATGACTGACCAAGAGATCCAGATGGAGGCGCCGGCGGAAGCCAAGTCCGGCAGCCTCGTCACCCGCCTCATCATCGCCATTGGCGTCCTCGGTATCCTTATCGCTATTGGCTATTATTTCGGCCTGCAGAATTACCTCAATCTCGACGCACTGGGAGAGATCAGAACGTGGATCCAGGACAATCTTGTCCTCGCTACGCTGCTCTTTGTGCTGATCTACGCCGTCCTCGTCGCGATATCCTTTCCTGGCGCGACCTTCCTGACCATCGCCGGGGGCTTCCTCTTTGGCCAGTGGATCGGCACCGCCTCCGTTGTCATCGCCGCGACCATCGGCTCGACCATCATCTTCATGCTCGCCAAATGGGTGTTCAAGGATGCGCTGGCGAGCAAGGCGAGCGGTTTTGTCTCCAAGATGGAGGATGGCTTCCGCGAGAATGAGCTCAGCTACATGTTCCTTCTGCGGCTGGTGCCTGTCTTCCCGTTCGTTGCGATCAATATCGGCGCGGGCGTCCTCAATGTGAAACTGCGCAATTACCTAATCGGCACTTTCTTCGGGATCATGCCGGGCTCGTTTGTCTATGTCTCGATTGGCAATGCGATCCAGGCAGGGGCGGCGAGTATCGAGGAAACCGGGCTGCTCTCGGTCTTTGCTCAGCCGCAGGTCTATGTGCCCTTTATCGGGCTCGCCGCGCTCGGTGCGCTGCCTATCCTGATCAAGAAATTCGGCGGCAAGAAAGCTGCCGAGCTTTCCTCCGACCAGTAATCCATCACAACAATTAGAGATTTTATCATGACACAGAAAATCAAGACCGATCTCTGCGTGATCGGCGCGGGATCGGGCGGCCTCTCCGTGGCTGCCGGTGCTGCCATGCTCGGCCGGAAAGTGGTTCTGATCGAAGGCCACAAAATGGGCGGCGACTGCCTCAATTTCGGCTGCGTGCCGTCAAAGGCACTGCTCGCCGCTGGCAAGACGGCCCAGACTTTCCGTGATGCCAAGAAATACGGCATCGCCCCGGTCAGTGATCCGATGATCGATTATTCAGCCGTCCATGATCACGTCCAGTCCGTGATTGCGGCGATTGAACCCAATGACAGCCAGGAGCGCTTTGAGGGTCTTGGCTGCACGGTGATCCGGGAATTCGCAAAATTCACCGGCCCTCGCGAAGTCACTGCCGGTGACTATGTGATCAGTGCCAAGCATTTCGTGATCTCAACCGGTTCCTCGCCCTTCGTGCCGCCGATGGAAGGGCTCGATAGCGTGCCTTACATCACCAATGAGACGATCTTTGACCGGACGGAGCGCCCGTCGCACTTGCTGATCATTGGTGGTGGGCCCATCGGGGTCGAGATGGCGCAGGCTCATCGCCGGCTTGGCGCGGAAGTGACCCTGCTCGAACGTGGGCCGATGATCATGCCGAAGGATGATCCTGAACTTGTCGGGATCGTCATTGAGCACCTGACAAAGGAAGGCATCCGTATCGAGACCAATGCTATGGTCGAGCGGGCCGAGAACTCTGCCGATGGCGGGGTGACCCTTCACGGCACGAAAGACGGCCAGCCCTTCAGCGTGACGGGCAGCCATCTGCTGGTTGCTGCTGGGCGCAAGGCGAATTTCGAGAATCTCGGGTTGGAAGCGGCGGGCGTTGAGACCCATCAGCGCGGCATCAAGGTCAATGACCTGATGCAGACCTCGAACAAGCGCATCTATGCTATCGGTGATGTGACCGGTGGGCGGCAGTTCACCCATGTCGCGGGATACCATGCCGGGCTCGTCATCCAGAATATTCTCTTCAAGACACCGAATCTCACCTTTGGTCTTAAAGGCGGCAAGAACCGCGATCATATTGCGCCATGGGTAACGTATACGGACCCAGAGCTGGCGCATGTCGGTCTCAACGAGCCACTCGCGAAGGAGCAGAATGTCTCCTATACGCTCATCGAATGGGAATATGCGGAGAATGACCGTGCGCAGGCGGAGCATGCGACTTCTGGCAAGCTCAAGGCCCTGATCGGCAAGAAGGGGAAGATCCTTGGCTGCTCAATCGTTGGCAAGAATGCCGGCGACCTGATCGGCCCCTGGGCGCTGGCGGTGGCGAATGGCCTCAAGATCTCTGCCTTCACAGGCTCGATCATGCCTTATCCGACGCTGTCTGAAATCTCGAAAAGGGCGGCCGGAGCTTATTACACACCAACGCTGTTCTCGAAGAAAACCCAGCGAATCGTCGGACTTCTCTCTAGCTTTGATTGATTTATGTTATCGCCGTGCTGTGTTTTATGCAGCACGGCGGCTTCAACTTCATCAACTTGCGTAAATTGTGATGACGACGAGTTCCATATTAGAGCATACTGCTCGGGAATAAGACGCCATGATCGACTAGCGGTCTGGCCCCATGAGAAATTCCCGGCATGCCCACGCGGTTCAAGAATACCAGTCTTTCACATCTTGCAGCAGCACTCGACCAGCTCTGTGAAGGTGTGATCGTGACAGGGCCAACCGGTGCTTTGCAATTCGTCAACCGCGCGGCCGAAGAGCTGCATGGCGTCAGTAAACTTGATGTCGAACCTGACGACTATGCTGAGGCCTATCAACTTCTGACAATGGAAGGGGAGCCATACCCGTCGCGTGAGCTGCCACTCGCCCGCGCCGTCCTTGATGGTGAACACATTAGGGATTCCCATTGGCGGATCAGGCGGCCGGACGGCTCGGAGATCGTCGCTGTCGGGTCTGCCCATCCGGTTACGGATGAAACAGGAGAACGGATCGGGGCCGTCCTCACGTTAAGGGATGATACTGAAAGGCTGGCAAAGGCAGAAGAACTCGCCGAGGCGATTAAGCTGAAAGAAGCGCTGCTTTTCGAGGTCAATCACCGGGTCAAGAACACGCTCCAGCTCGTCTCCTCCCTGATCAATCTTCAGTCAAAACGTATTGAGGATAGGGATGCGCAGGATTCGATGCGGAACCTGACGAGCCGGGTGAATATTCTGACTGGTATTCATCAGCGCCTCTACGAAGTCGGTACCCATGATCGCATCGAAATATCCAATTACCTGAGGGGTTTTCTGACGAGCAGCCTTCAGGCGCTGGCGGAGTTCGACACCGTCGAGCTTAATTTCGAAGCGGAGGGCGATCTCGTCCTGCCGGTCGATCAGGCTGTCTCAATTGCGCTTCTGATGAATGAGCTGATGCTGAACTCGCTTAAACATGCCTTTCATGACACGGCTGAGCCGACGATCAGGGTGGCGATTCGCAACAAGGAAGGCCGTATCCGGATCGATTACAGCGATAATGGCTGCGGCATTGCCTCAGGTGAGAGTAAGAGCAAATCAAGCGGCATCGGCATTATGCTGGTCTCATCGCTCGCACGGCAGCTCAGAGCCGATGTCGAGGAGACTGGCGGGCCAACAGGTTATGGGATGAGTCTGACCTTTGCTGCAGCGGAAGTCGTTGGCTGACCTTTTAGCCTGCGACCTTTTTCGGCCAGCGGCGATGCAGCCACAGCCATTGATCGGGGCGTTCAAGTATGAACTCACCGATCTTCTCATTCATCGCAGCAGTCAGGGTTTCCGTATCCACCTTGATGTCGCCAGTCTTCTCGATCGAGACGGGCTCGTGGACGGTCATGACAAAACGCGAGCCGGGCTCACGGACGAGTTGGATCGGCACGAAGGGGATGTCCTCACGCAACGCAAGGCGCGCCGCCGCAGGCGTCGTCATCGCCGGATGGCCGAGCAGGGGGACGGAAATGCCGTCATTGAGTTTCTGATCTGTCAGCATGCAGAGCGATAGCCCTTCATTGAGCGCCTTGACGAGATCACGGGCACCGCGTTTGCCCTTGGGGATCTGGCGGCGAGAGATTGCCTGTGACCGACGTTTGATGATCTCCGCATCGACGATGGGATTGTTTGCCGCGCGGTAGACGATGGCGTTTTTCAGCCCGCTGGCGAACAGTGTCGCCGGCATGGCTTCCCAATTGCCCATATGCGCCGAGAAGAAGATCGCCTTCTGATCATTCTCGATATAGTGCCGGAGGCGCTCCTCATGGATGATCGTGGTACGCTCGGCGAGTTCGGTGACATGGGCGAATTCACCGACCGTCATGCCCAGATTGCGCCAGACCCCGCGTAAGATCGCGGCGCGTTCCGCCTGCGTCATATCAGGATAGATGAGCGATAGGTTGTCATGCCCGCGCTTCTGGACCGGGCGCAGCATCGGGCCGAGCCCGACCATTAGTCCGCCCATTCGCTTGGCGGCTTTCTCGATCGGCATCCGCCCGAGCAGGGCGAGCAGGCCTTGCGCGATGGAGTTCTCGACCTTGTGCATGAAGGTCGTCGGGCGGTTGGTTCGCGCCTCGGGTAGCGGGATGTCGGCATCCCAGCGGTCGGCGTCGAAAGTCGTCGAATTCATCGGACGGGCTCCGGTAGTGATGCCAGAAACTGGTCGAGAAGCGCTGGATTATCAAGGGTCAGCCGCGCGGGGATCGGGGTGATCCCGTCTGCCTGCTCAGGGGAGAGCCGCGCAAAGTCCTTCTCGGTCGTCAAAAGCTGGGCGTCATCGGCGGCGGCGCGGGCGATCAGACGGGCGATTTCCTCTTCCGTGAACATGTGGTGATCGGGGAAGGGCGTACGTTCGAGCAGCTCGACACCTGCGGCTTCGAGACCTTTGAAGAATTTCTCCGGGCGGCCAATGCCGCTGAAAGCATGGGCGGGCTGGCCGAGCCGTTCGAGCGGCACGACGCTCTCAAGCCGCATCCTCATCACCGGGAGTGAGCTTGCGGGCAAATGCGGCGGCTGATGCCCTTCGCGCCCGCCAACGATGAGAAGGGCGGCAGCACGGGACAGCGCCGCATGGGGTGCTTCGCGCAAGGGACCGGCCGGAAATATGCGGCCATTGCCGAGCCCTGTCTCACCATCGACGAGAAGGAAGATAAGATCCTTGTGAAGGCCCGGGTTCTGAAATCCGTCATCCATGACGATAACGCTCGCGCCTTCATCATGAGCGAGCTTCGCGCCTTCAACCCGGTTGCGTGAAACGATGACGGAATGATCGCAGGACAACATCTGGGCTTCATCGCCGATCTCGGCAGCGGTGTGCTCGGGCGCAGCACGCACCGGCCCTGTGAGCGATCCACCATAGCCGCGGGTAAGGATAAAGGGTGTGTGCCCCATACTGGCAAGACGGTTTGCGAGTTCGGCCACGAATGGCGTCTTGCCGACCCCGCCCATGGTGATGTTCCCGGCACAGATGACCGGGATGGGCGCTTTCTCCGGCACGCTTCCAGCGAGCTTTCGGGCGACGACCGCGCCGTAGATCCCGCCAAGGGGCGACAGGAGAAGGGCGAGGGGATGATTCCGCCCCTCTTTTGCCGACCAGAAGCGCGGCGGCGAGATCATGCAGGCACCTTTGCGGGCGGCAGCAGCGGAGCGAGCGCCTCAATCGTATCGTTGAGGACTTTCTCACTGCCGGCATCGGACCAGGCGCGGGCCTTGCGGGCCATTTCCTGACGGGTCAGGGGGTCGCTCAGGAGGCGGATGATCGAGGCGGAAAGATCTCGCTCATTGCGTACAAGCGCCAGCGCGCCGTCCTGTCGCATTGAATTGAACGTCTCCTGGAAATTGAAGACATGCGGCCCCGTCACGATGGCAGAGCCAAGCCGGGCGGGCTCCATCGGATTGTGCCCGCCGGTCTCAACAAGGCTGCCGCCGATAAAGGCGACATCAGAGAGCCGGTAGAAAAGCCCCAGCTCGCCGAGCGTGTCAGCGAGGTAGACATTGTCATCCGCTCCCGGATTATCACCCTTCGAGCGTCGGCTCATTTTCAGCCCGCGTGAAGTGATCAGCTCTTCCAGTTCATCGCCTCTTGCCGGATGGCGCGGCGCGATAACTGTCAAAAGGCCGGGTGCCGTCTCCATCATCTGCTCATGCGCGTCGAGGATCAGCTCTTCCTCACCCGGATGGGTGCTGGCCGCGAGCCACACAGGACGGGCGCCTACTGCGGCGCGCAGCTCGGCAAGAGCCCGCTGATCGGTCGGCAGCGGCGCGGCGGCGCGTTTGAGATTGCCGGGGACATGCACGGTCTTGCGCGCAAGCGCCTCAATCCGTTCCGCATTGCCCTCATCCTGCGCGAGGATGACAGAGAAGGCGGACAAAAGTTCATGGGCAGCTGTCTTCCGCCGTGACCAGCCTTTGAAGCTGCGCGGGGAGAGGCGGCCATTGACCAGCGCCAGCGGAATGCCGCGCGCATTGGTCTCGCCGATCAGGACCGGCCAGAATTCGGACTCAACGAAAAAGCCGACATCGGGCCGCCAGTGATCGAGGAAACGCCGGACATAGACCGGCTGGTCGACCGGCGCATATTGATGGACGGCCTGTTCAGGCAGGCGTTCGGCCATCAGCGCAGCGGAGGTGACAGTCCCTGTCGTGACCAGGAAAGAAGAATCCGTGTACAGATGGGATAGCTTGTCGATCAGCGGCAGGATGGAGAGGCTCTCTCCGACGCTAGCGCCGTGTATCCAGATGAGATGACCCTCGGGACGCTCGCGGCCCGCAACACCCCGACGCTCATCGACCCGCAGCCTGTCTTCCTTGCCAAGCTTCAGGCGTTGTTTGAGGATTCTGTCGGCGATCGGCTGCAGGAGAGCGCTGCCGCGGCGATAGAATTTTAGGCTCCACGCCTTGCGCGGCACAGGGATCGGACGGGGCAGCGTCATCGGGCTTTGGCCTCCTTGAGGTGCCCGATAGGGGCGGGGTCGAGAGGTTCGCGGCCCATTTCGCGGTCCGCCTTTTCGGTGATCCGGTTGAGCTCATCCTCAACGCGCTGGCGCAGCCATTCGGGATCGGTATTGCGGCCTTCGACAGGCAGTATTGGATCACCGAAAACGAAGATGCCTCGCGAGAAGGGCAACGGGAAGGGCAGCAGGAAGCGGTCCCAGCTCGAGAAGGTTTTGCCACGTTTCACGCTGTAAGCGATTGGCACAATCGGCGCGCCTGTGAGGCGAGATAGCTGCGCAATCCCTGCATGGGCTCTTTGACGAGGGCCTCGCGGGCCATCTGGGGTGATGCCAACCGTATAGCCCTCATCCATCGCCTTTTTGAGGGCGCGCAAGGCTGCGGCACCGCCCTTATTCTTCTCCGGTTTGCGGGGATCCGCGGCCGACCCGCGCCGCACTTCCAGCCCGAATTGCCGTACGATTCGGGCGATGACCTCACCATCACGATGCTCGGACACAAGAACGGTTGCAGGCGCTTTTTGCAGGGGGGCGAGGGCGGGCAGCATCAACAGCCGAGAGTGCCACGCCGCACAGATATAGGGCTCGCCGCTATCAAGCAGGGCCTTGTATTGCTCGAGGCCATCATACCGCCAGCGCAGGGTCCGGTGGATAAGACGGATATAGCCTGCGAGCAGGAACGGCCCCAATCGGGCAAGGAAGGAATTCTGAGAAGTTTTGCGGGCCACGACGGTCTCGGTTAGACGGGCTCATTCTCCTAAACGCGGCCGTGCCGCAATGCAAAAGATGACAAAAGACGCTGAACCCCAATCTGATGGCTCCGCCCCGCGTTCGCACCTGATGCGCCGGCTGTGGGCGCAGTTCCTGTCGCCCTATCGCGGGCGGCTGGGGCTCGCTTTCCTGTTCATGGTGGCGCTGGCCGCCGCAGAGCTGGGGTTCGTGCTGCTCACCGAGTGGATATTCTCCGGGCTTCAGCCGAATGAGAACTCCCGCTTCCATGCGGCCGCGCGGGACGTGATGGTCTGGGCCCCGGTTTTCGTCATCGTGTTGGGGCTGGCGCAGGCGCTCTTTTTCTATCTCTCGGCGATCACGTCCCAGAACATCGCCGTGCGCACGCTGCGCGATCTGCAGCGAGCCATGTTCGGGCGAATCACCGAGCTTGATCTCGCGCAGAGCCAGGATGACGGCTCGGGCCAGCTCATCTCCCGTTTCACCAATGACATGACGGTCCTTCGCGAATCGCTGACGCGCGCGCCTAATGGAGTGCGGGATCTGGTCCGGCTCGCCGGGCTCGTCGGCGCGCTCGCGTTTCTCGACTGGGTGCTCTTTTTGTCGGTCCTCATCATCTATCCGACCATCGGCCTGCCGATCACTTGGCTGGGCAAGAAGATCCGCCAGCTTGGCCGCTCCGTGCAGCGACAGATCGGCGACATGACGGGGCTTTTGTCGGAGACCCTTCGTGGTCAACGCATGGTCAAGACCTACCGGCTGGAGGAGCAGGAGCGGGCTCGGCTCGGCGAAGCTTTCGATGAGCGCTACACGCTCCTCAACCGGTTGATCCGCATCCGCGCCGCCAATGAGCCGGTGGTGACCGTCATCGGCGCCATCGCAATTGCCGCGATTATTGGCATTGCCGCCTTCCGGATCGAAGCAGGTTTCATGACGGGGGCGGACCTTGTCGCCTTTCTCGTCGCGATGGCGATGCTGTCCCAGCCAGCGCGCGGGCTCGGCACCCTCAATTCCGTCGTGCAGGAAGGGCTGACCGCGCTTGAGCGGGTCTTTGACGTCCTCGACCGAACCCCCGCCATCAGTGATGATCCGGACGCGAAAGAGTTGAGCGTGCCGCATGGCCAGCCACCTGAAATCGTCTTTGACCGGATCAGTTTTGGCTATGGCGACGGCCCGGCAGTGATCGAAGATTTCTCCCTGACAGTCCCGGCAGGGGCCACTGTCGCGCTGGTCGGTCCCTCGGGCGCAGGCAAGTCATCGGTCTTCAACCTGATCCCGCGCCTCTACGAAGCAGGCAGCGGGGATATCATGATCAACGGCCTGCCGGTTCGCCAGATGACGATTGGATCGCTCAGGGACCATATCGCGCTCGTCAGTCAGGATGCTGTCCTCTTCGATGTCAGCGCAGGCGAGAATATCGGCTTTGGCGATCTCAGTGCGAGCCAGCCTGCCATCGAGGCCGCGGCCCGTGCCGCTGCCGCGGATGAGTTCATCGCTGGCCTGCCTGAGGGCTATGGCTCTGCTGTGGGTGAGGGCGGGACAAATCTATCGGGAGGCCAGCGCCAGCGGATCGCTCTCGCGCGCGCCTTCCTTAAAGATGCCCCAATCCTCCTTCTTGATGAAGCAACTGCCGCGCTCGATGCCGAAAGCGAGCGGCTCATCGGCGAAGCCCTGATCCGGCTCTCCGAAGGCCGCACGACCCTCGTGATCGCCCACCGGCTTGCCACTGTCCGCCATGCCGATCTTATCTGTGTCATGGACAAGGGCCGGATTGTGGAGCAGGGCACCCATGACGAGCTGGTGGCCAGGGGAGGTCTTTATGCCCGGCTCGCCGCTCTTCAGTTTAGAGAGGAAGTGCCCGCATGACGCCGTTCCGTTTTGCCGTATTGCTCGCGATATGCGTCGCCTGGGGGCTTCATTTCTCCGTCGTCAAATCGACGATCACGGGCGTGCCGCCCATCTTCTATGCGGCGATGCGGATGACGCTGGTCGCGGTCTTCCTGATCCCCTTCCTTAAATGGCATCGCGGCCAGATGAAGATGATCTTTGCGGCTGGTGCCTGTTTCGGGGCGCTGAATTATGCCACTTTCTTCAGTGGACTGAAATACGTGCCGGCGAGCATTGGCGCCATCGTGATCGAATTCTATGTGCCTGCCGCGATGATTTTCTCGGTGATTTTCCTTCACGAACGGGTTGGCTGGCGTCGGATCGTTGGTGCGACGCTCGCCATCGTAGGCATCCTGATCATTATCAGTGGGGGCGATACAGGACTTGGCCCGGACGATCGGCTGTTCCTTGGCGGACTCCTTGTCATGTGCGGCGCTCTCTCTGAGGCAGCAGGCGCGATCCTGGTGAAGAAGATTGACGCCATTGCGCCGCTCCAGATGCTCGCCTGGTTCGGGGCCGTCGGGGCCGTCTCCTGCTGGGTCTTCACACTCCTCTTCGAACAGAACCAGTTCGACTTTTTGAGTGAGGCGGGGCGGACGAATGTCTTCCTTGCGGTTCTTTATTCCGCCGTCATTGCTTCGATCTTTGGGCACAGCAGCTATTACTGGCTGCTCCAGCGCGTCGATGTCAGCCAGATCGCGCCAGCCGGTCTGATGACCACCGTCTTTGCTGTGGCCGGCGGGGTTTTCCTCCTTGGCGAGACTTTCACCCTGCGGCTTGCGGCAGGCGCGCTCGTCACGATGACGGGGGTTGCGATCATTGTTGTACGGAGTGCTCAGCGCGCAACCGAGCGGGAGACCGAACCCTTGCCTGTTGCGGGGCCCGTGGGTGTGCGGATCGAGGAGAGCAATCTGGCTACCGACAACGAGCCGGACGCCGCGGATGAGGCAGAGGAGTTGAAGCCGGAAAATGCCACTTAATATCGTCCAGTCGCCATCGCCCAATCATTCAGACCGTCAGGGCACGCCCGTCTCGCTGGTCGTGCTGCATTATACCGGGATGGAGACGGGGCAGGAGGCGATAGACCGGCTGCGCGATCAGGAGGCGGGCGTCTCCGCCCATTACCTCATCGAAGAGGACGGCACAGTCCACGCGATGGTCGATGAAGAGTTGCGCGCCCATCACGCGGGGCTTGGCTTCTGGGACGGTATCAATGACGTGAATTCGGCCTCAATCGGGATAGAGATCGTCAATCCGGGGCACTACTGGGGCTACCGGCCTTTCCCGGTGCCGCAGATCGATGCGCTGATCCTGCTCATGAAGGACATCTATGCGCGCCGCCGCCTGACGCCGCTGGCCGCGATCGGGCATTCAGACCTTGCGCCTGACCGCAAGGACGATCCCGGTGAGCTCTTCCCCTGGCCGCGTCTTGCCGCAGAAGGGTTGGCGTTGGCGCAATGGCAGAAGGGGGAGGAACCCCCGGCACCTGACTATGAGGACGCCCTCAAAATGCTGGCCGAGATCGGTTATGGTGTGAATCTCAGCCACCCCATCGCCCCGGTGCTCGCGTTCCAGCGCCGTTTTGCACCTCAGCTACTTGCCCATGGGCTAACCCCCGAAACGCGCCAGGCGATCCGCTGGGTCCATGGTCAGGTCATGAAGGCAAAACTGGGCTGAAAGTGCCTATTCCCGGGGCGGCTCGCGGTCGGGGTCCGGCGGAGGCGGGGCTTCCTGCGTGCCCGGGGTCGGCGCGATCACGCGCGGGCCGATCACGCCGTGCCACAGCGCCCAGAAGATCACGAGAAAGAACACAGCCATGCCCAGAAACGAGCGGGAACGGGCTTTTTGGGGCGTTTGATCGGTCATGAGGCGCCGATTAGACCGTTCTTTCGGGCGGGTCGAGTGCGACAATCTTAACAATCAGGGGGAGAGGCGACTTCACGCTTGATTCAAAACCGTCCTCGCCGCACACTCTTGCCTGAACAACATTTATGGCAGGGGGTCAGTTGTCTATGTCCATGATTTCTATCGCAGCCGGTGTCGTCGCGTCGCTCGCCAGCATGCAATCCGCAAATAACGTCTCCAACCCGGGCGGTGTCATCACGTCATTCGACGTCAACACGGTCGCGCCGATGCTGCGCGAAATGGGCTGGGCGACTCAGGTCAACACGATGAGCTCCGGTGAAAAATTCCTCGCCGTGACGGCCTCCAACGGTATCAAGTTCGGCATGCGCCCGACGGTCTGCCAGTCGACGGGCCGTTGCCTCGGTGTCTTCATCCTCGCGCCGTTCCCGGCCGCTGATGGCAACCGGATCTTTGCCTTCAACAACGCTGTGCCGTTCATCAAGGCATCGTCCTATGGCAATCAGGGCTCCTATGTGGCCCGCTATGAAATTGCAGATGGCGGTTATGTGCGCGGCAACTTCCGCTTCATCCTGACCAACTTTGCCAGCGTCGCCGGTGACTATCAGCGCACGATGGGCGGCATGAGCGTTTCGGTTGACCCGGACAAAGTCCTCACCGACTTCTCCGCTGACAGCCTGAACCGCCGCGAAGCTGACAAGGACGCGCTCCTCGCGGTCAATTTCGAGCAGACCTTTGGCGGCGCGCACTCCGGTGCCGATGTCGAAGTCGCCGATGCGATCGAAGCGGCCTTCTCAACTGAGTTCGCGGACACGCTGGTCAACAAGATCGAGTACAATATCGAAAACTAAGTCCGCATCACACGGACGAAAAGAAAAGGCGGGCCATATGCCCGCCTTTTTTTGTTTATTGAAGTGGTACGCCGGTTAATTCTCGACAGAATTTATTCATCAGCGCCAATTCGTCTGGATGCCGCTCTCCATCGCAGTCGACGATTTTCAGGGTATTTTGTAGAGTCCGTATAATTTCATTGTTCGGTCGTGTGCGAACATTTTCTAGCGCAGTTGTTAGCGCTTTCTCTGTAGGGCGTAGTCTCGATACGTACCGGGCAATCGTTTGGACTTCTTCATTCTGAATAAAGATGCCATTTCGTTCGATCATTAAGCCGAGAATAGTTGAAGCACATTCGATTTCTACTTCCCGCAGCATATCATCTGCTCTCATCATCGCAGACAGAAGGACAGCATCCGGTTTGATAATCGTAAGCAAACTCGCCCAACGATCATCTGTCTCTTGATTATTCGACCTGCCGGCTATGGCCATGGACATGCCAAAGTTTTCAGCAAGAAATGCGGCGACGTCAGAATATACGACGCCATCATAATCAATGCAGCATTGAATGCGATCTATACGGAATTGTCGTGTGGCATTTCTCTCATGACATTTGGCCATTAGGCATGGGGTGCCATTCCTGCCGACCGTTATATCGAATACAGTAATTCGACGAGTTGATTGATTACTCGCGGCATCAACATACTCAATGATGAAAGACTGTCCCTCTGCGTAACCAAAGGAATGGTCGCTAAACTCTTCTTCTACATCCTGATCTGGTAGGTTTATCGGGCGAGGTGATGCCGGCACTGGTCTGCCTGCAACACGATCAGCTAGTTCACGCGCGATCTCGATTGTGGATGACATCTTCTCCCCCATGGTAGTAATTTGAAGAGTATTCTCTTCAAATTACTACCATGGGTGGAGTGATATCAATTGTCGAGGAAGCTCCGCAGTTTGCGTGAGCGACTCGGATGTTTCAGCTTGCGGAGCGCTTTGGCTTCGATCTGACGGATCCGTTCCCGTGTGACCGAGAATTGCTGGCCGACTTCTTCGAGCGTGTGGTCGGTATTCATGCCGATGCCAAACCGCATCCGTAGGACCCGTTCCTCACGCGGGGTGAGGGAGGCAAGCACCCGCGTCGTTGTCTCGCGCAGGTTCGACTGGATCGCCGCATCAATCGGCAGGATTGCATTCTTGTCCTCGATGAAGTCACCAAGATGGCTGTCTTCTTCGTCGCCAATCGGCGTTTCGAGCGAGATCGGCTCCTTGGCGATTTTCATCACCTTGCGGACTTTCTCGAGCGGCATCGACAGCTTCGCGGCCAGCTCCTCCGGCGTCGGCTCGCGGCCGATTTCGTTGAGGATCTGACGCGAGGTGCGGACGATCTTGTTGATCGTCTCGATCATGTGGACCGGGATCCGGATGGTCCGGGCCTGGTCGGCGATCGAGCGGGTGATCGCCTGACGGATCCACCATGTCGCATAGGTCGAGAATTTATAGCCGCGGCGGTACTCGAATTTATCGACCGCTTTCATCAGGCCGATATTGCCTTCCTGAATGAGGTCGAGGAATTGCAGGCCGCGGTTTGTGTATTTCTTGGCAATGGAGATGACGAGCCGGAGATTGGCTTCGATCATTTCCTTCTTGGCAATGCGGGCCTCGCGTTCGCCTTTCTGCACAGTTTGAACGATCCGGCGGAAATCCTTGACCGTCAGGCCGGTTTCCTGGGCGAGCTGACCGATTTCTTCGCGCAGCTCGACAATGTGGTTGTAGCCTTTGGTCGTGAAATTCTTCCAGCCGCGGCCATCCATGTCGGAGACGCGGTCGAGCCATTCGGGGTCAAGTTCAGCACCCAGATAGGTTGAGAGGAATTCCTGACGGTTGACGCCATAGCTGTCGGCGAGACGGACGAGCCGGCCTTCAAGCGCCATCAGCGAGCGGTTGATCGCATAGAGCTGTTCGACCAGCGCTTCGATCCGGTGATTGTGAAGGCGCACCGAGCGGACCCGCTCGACGATATCCTTTTGCAGCTTGCGCAGGCGTTTGTGCTGGCTGTCCGAGAGATCTTCGCCAGAGAGATGCTGCTCGATCTGGATGTCCTGCAGGCGGCGCAGTTTCTTGAAGTCGTCGGCGATGTCCTGGAAAGTTTCCATGACGCCTTCGCGCAGCTCGGCCTCTTTGGCGGAGAGCGACAGGTCGCCCTCATCCATGTCGTCCTCGTCGATGCCTTCGGCGGCGCGGGCTTCCTGCTCACGCTGCACGGCCTCGGCGACTTCCGGCTTGGTCATGTCAGGTTTAGACTCAGGGCCACCGTCGTAGGTCGCATCAAGGTCGATGATATCGCGCAGGAGCACGCGGCCTTCTTCGAGTTCTTCGCGCCAGACGGTGATAGCCTCGAAGGTCAGCGAGCTTTCGCAGAGCGCGCGGATCATCGATTCGCGGCCGGCCTCGATCCTTTTGGCGATGGCGATCTCGCCCTCGCGGGAGAGGAGCTCGACGGCGCCCATTTCGCGCAGATACATGCGCACCGGGTCATCGGTGCGGTCAGAATCCGCCTTGGTATTGGTCGTGACGGCAGCCGTGCCGTCTTTCTTGACGACGGACGAGCCGGTTGCCTTGGCCCCGTCGTCGTTGTCGTCATTGGCGGCGTCTTCGTCTTCTTCTTCAGCGTCAGTGACATTGATCCCCATGTCACTCAGCTTCGCCATGATGTCTTCGATCTGTTCGGAGGTGTATTCATCCTCCGGCAGGGCGGCATTGAGCTCGTCATAAGTGACGTAGCCCTGCTTTTTCGCCTTATCGATCATCTTCTTGACCGAGGCGAGGTTCAGGTCGAGTACCGGGCGGTCGCCTTCTTCCTTGACGGCCTTTTTGGTCTTGCTCATGCAGGTTTCCCGTTGGACGAGGGGACAGGCTGAGGGATTGCTCCCCTGATCAGTCCTGGCTTTCGTCTGGTTTATGCTCGCTCACAAGGCGTGATCTGTGGCTGACAGCCTCACGCCAGATTTTCTCCTGTCCGGCATCCTGATGCGCCGAAATGGCGGCATCGGCGACCTCGGCTTCGAGATCACCGTGATACCGGTATTTAGACAGTGCATTCAGCCACCCCTGTTCGGCGAATTCGGCGGTGGCGCCCGGTTTGATGAATTTGAGCAAGCTCAATCGCGGGTCGGCCATCCAGTCGGAGTAAGTCTGAAGCGCTATTTCGTCCCCTGAGAGATGCGAAGCAACGGCGCCACTGTCAAGGTCCGGATTTGCGGTAAAGGCGTCCAAGATGCGTCCCAGAACGCGAGACAGCCCCGGATCAGCAATTTCTAGGGTGAAAACCTCGTCTTCGTGCTCCGCGATCAAGCCCGGATGGTTGGCGAGCGCAAGGACGAGAACGGCCTCGGTAGCGGTTTCAGCCGATTTTGCTGCTGACATCGCTGATTTGAGGGCGGTCGAGGGCATCACCTGATCACGGTAAAAACCTGACCCCATTGGGCCGCGGTTATAGCCTTTGGGGCGGCCCCGCCATTCGGAACGCCCCGTGCCGCGGAAGGTCCGCTTGTCGGCATGTCCGCCGCCCGAGCCCTGAAGCTCATTGAGCTTTACCGCGAAATAATCGCCATAGGCGTGTTTGACGTCTGGATCGGCGATGTCCTTGACCTTCTCGCGAAGCTGGCGGCGGAAGGCGGCGGCCTGCTCTGGTGTCGTGCGCGGATGGGTTTCGCTTTCATGTTCCCAGAGGACATCAGCCATCGGGCGTGCGGCCTCGATGATTTCCTCCATGGCGCTCGCGCCTTTCGCGCGGATGAGATCATCCGGGTCCTGACCTTCTGGCAGGAAGGCAAAATTGAGGGATTTGCCGGGTTTGAGGATCGGCAAGGCGCGGTCGATGGCGCGAAAAGCTGCTGCTTGTCCTGCGCGGTCCCCGTCAAGGCACATGACCGGCGTGTCGGTCGCCCGCCACAGCATCTCAAGCTGGCGCTCAGTGATCGCGGTGCCAAGGGGCGCAACGGCGGGAAGGCCCGCCTCCCACAGCGCGATCACATCCATATAGCCCTCGGCGACGAGCAGGGGCTTTTTGGTTTCGGCCTGCATCTTCCGGGCACGGTCATAATGATAGAGCGTCGCTGATTTGTGAAACAGCGGCGTTTCCGGCGAGTTCATATATTTCGCCTGCACATCTTTCGAGAGCGCCCGCCCGCCAAAGGCGATGACCCCGCGCCGCCCCAGAATCGGGAACATCACCCGGTCGCGGAACTTGTCATAGGGCTTGCCGCCATCATCGGGCCGAATCACCAGCCCCGCCTCGACGAGCAAATCGAGCGGGAAGTCGTGATTGATCAGGTGATCGAGGAGGGCAGTCCGGGTGCCCGGCGCATAGCCGAGCCCGAAGACCTGCCGCGCACGCTCAGAGACACCGCGCCGGTCGAGATATGCGAGGGCCTCGCGGCCCTCCGCGCGGGTCAGCATGGCGCGGTAGAATTTCGCGGCCTCGACATTGGCCCCGGCAATGTCCTTGGCGACCTTCTCGCGGCGCTCATCGTCAGGTGTGTCCTTGGGGATCTCCATCCCGGCAAGATCAGCCAGTTGGGAGACGGCTTCCGGGAATGAGAGATTCTGGGTCTCCATCAGAAAGCCGACAATGTCGCCCGACTTGCCAGAGGAGAAATCAAAGAACCGACCCTTTTCGTCATTGACGAAAAAGCTGGGGGTTTTCTCTGAGGTGAAGGGCGATAGGCCGCGATATTCCCGGCCTTCCTTTTTCAGCTTCACATGCCGCCCAATGACGTCCGACGCGCGAAGGCGCGCGCGCAATTCATCGAGGAAATCAGGGGAGAAGCGGGGCATCGGGACCTTCTGGATGGAAAGGGGTGCCCTTTACCACATTCCGCGCAGGACCTTCAGCGGTCTTTCTCTTCATTCGATGATGCTGCATTGCAACATGATAATGAGATAAACAACTTCATGATGGTCAGTTTTGAACATAAAACGCCAATCCTCTTGCATTGCAGCAAAAACTGGGTTCGAATTCCTTCTTCCCAGGCAGGAGGAGCATAAAAATGAAACCTGTTCTCAAACTCGGGGCCCTTGTGACGGCCGCAGGCACTCTCTTTTCAACCGCGATGGCGCAGGAAGAAGTGGCTGAGGCCGCAGAAGCTGTAGAGGCCGTCGTGACGGTCGCCGCCCCGGACACCGTCTTCATCTTCAATACGCTGCTATTTCTCGTGATGGGGATGGTGGTCATGTTCATGGCAGCGGGTTTCTGCATGCTGGAAGCAGGCTCTGTCCGCTCCAAGAACGTGGCCGCGATCTGCCTCAAGAACATCGGCCTTTATGCTATCGCCAGCATCGTCGTCTGGCTGGTTGGCTATAATCTGATTTACGGCAATGCCGACACGCCCGGCGGCTGGATCGGTACGCTGAGCGTCTGGGCGCAGGATGACAGCGCGCCGCTTGAGCTTGGCTATGCATCGGGGTCTGACTGGTTCTTCCAGATGGTGTTCGTTGCCACCGCCGCGTCGATCGTCTCCGGCACGCTGGCCGAACGCATCCGTATCCTGCCTTTCTTCATCTTCACGGTGATCCTGACCGGCTTTATCTATCCGGTGCAGGCAAGCTGGGAGTGGGGTGCAGGCTGGCTTGATGCCAATTTCGGCTTCTCCGATTTTGCTGGCTCCACGCTGGTGCACGCAACAGGTGGCTGGGCCGCGCTTGCGGGCGCGCTTGCACTTGGCTCGCGGACGGGCCGGTTCAAAGAAGATGGTCAGCCTGTCGCTATGTTTGGCTCGTCCATGCCGCTCGCGACGCTCGGGACATTCATCCTCTGGCTTGGCTGGTTTGGCTTTAACGGCGGCTCGCAGCTCGCGCTAGGCTCACTTGATGATTCGATCTCTGTCTCGAACATCTTTGTGAACACGAATATGGCAGCGGCTACGGGCTGTGTGACGGTCATCGTTCTGTCGATGATCCTCAAGGGCAAGATCAACCTGCCCATGGTGCTCAACGGCGCGATTGGCGGGCTTGTCTCGATCACGGCCGAGCCCTTGGCACCGGTTGTCTGGCACGCAGCCCTCATCGGCTCAGTCGGCGGTGTACTGATCTATGTCGTCACGCCGCTCCTTGAAAAACTGCAGATTGACGACGTTGTCGGGGCGATCCCGGCGCACCTTGCTTGCGGCATCTGGGGGACGATGATCGTGCCCTTCTCGAACAGTGATGCCACCTATGGCGGTCAGCTTGTCGGGGTACTTGCCAATGGTGCCTTCGTCTTTGGTATCAGCCTCATCATCTGGTTCGGTCTGAAATTCACGATCGGCATCCGGTCGAGTGAGGACGAAGAGAATATCGGCCTCGATCTCTCCGAGACCGGTCATCCGGGTTACGAGATCAATCCGGTTGTTGTCCCCGCAGAGTAGAGTTCACTCTACAATGCTTACTTGAAGGGCCCCGAAAGGGGCCCTTTTTTTGTCTCTGTGACGTGAACGGAGGAAGTAGGCTGGCCCTACTGGGTCAGCTTCTCTTTCACCTTCTGATTGGCGAGGGTGAAATCCATCGCGCCCTGAAATTTCGATTTCAGCGCACCCATGCATTTGCCCATATCTTTGAGGCCCTCGGCACCGATCTCGCCGATCACACCATCAACGGCAGTCGCAATTTCGTCCTCGGACATCTGGCGAGGGAGATACTCGCGAATGATTTCGATCTCGCGGCGCTCCTGTTCGGCCAGCTCAATGCGGCCTGCATCCTCATAGGTCGCGGCTGAATCTTCGCGCTGTTTCACCATTTTGGTGAGGACGGCGAGAATATCGTCATCTTTCAGCCCGCAGCACTGGTCATTGGCGCGCGCGGCAATGTCCCGATCTTTCACAGCAGCCGTGATCAGCCGCAGTGTCGCCACGCGCAGTTTGTCATTGCGCGCTTTCATAGCTGTTTTCAGATCGGCGGTAATGGTCTCAAGAAGTACGGAAGTCATTCGAATCCTACCGGTTTTCGGGTCGTCCACGAGGCACGGACAGAAAATATACGCTGTTTCGGGTCAAGTGGAGCGGGCTATAAGGGTGCGTTCCTAACGCTGTTGCCTCACCAGATGCATATCCCGGGCCGAGATGACTTCCCTCAAGGCGCAAGGCTCGTTAAGGGCGGTCGGCTCACCTCGGGAAAGGGTGGGCGCTCACTACGGAGAAATATGGAAAGATGCGCCTAAGTCAAGACGCTGCGAAACCGGTCCGCACAGCCCGCCTGGTGCTGGCCGACGGGACGGTCTTTGAAGGAGAAGGCTTTGGCGCCAGCGGCGTTGCTGTTGGCGAAGTCTGTTTCAACACGGCCATGACCGGCTATCAGGAGATCCTGACTGATCCGAGCTATGCCGAGCAGATCGTCACTTTCACTTTCCCCCATATCGGCAATGTCGGCGCCAATGATGATGATGCGGAGAACGCAACCGACGAGGCCGCTGTCGCCGCCCGCGGGGCCGTCATTCGCGCGCCACTGACGACGCCGTCGAATTTCCGCGCGCGGTTTGACCTGCCCGGCTGGATGAAACGGCGCGGCATTATCGGGATTTCCGGGGTTGATACCCGTGCGCTGACGGCAGCGATCCGCGAGGGCGGCATGCCGCATGGCGTGATCGCGCATTCTCCTTCGGGTCATTTTGACATGGATGACCTCCTTCGCCGCGCGAAAGGCTTTGCCGGGCTCGAAGGCATGGACCTCACCGGCAGGGTGTCGGGCACGCGCGCCTACAACGAAGCGCAGGCAGACTGGACAGGTGAGGGCTTCACGACGGGCAACCCGGATGGTCCGCATGTTGTGGTCATCGATTATGGCGTGAAGCGCACGATCCTCCGCCGTCTTGTTGCGGCGGGCTGCCGCGTGACGGTCGTGCCGCCGAAAACCGATTTTGACACCATCATTGCGAAGAATCCGGACGGCGTGGTCCTGTCGAACGGGCCGGGCGATCCAGCTGCGACGGCGGAATATGCCGTGCCCGTCATTCAGAAAATTCTCGAGGCCAAAGTGCCGCTCTTCGGGATCTGTCTTGGGCACCAGCTCCTTGCGCTGGCTGTTGGCGGGCGCACCATGAAGATGCCGCAGGGCCATCATGGCGCGAACCACCCGGTCAAAGACCTGATGACCGGCAAGGTTGAGATCGTCTCGATGAACCACGGCTTTGCGGTCGATACGGAAAGCCTGCCGTCACGGGTGAAAGCCACGCATACGTCGCTTTTTGATGGCTCGAATTCCGGCCTGATCGTTGAGGATGCCCCGGCCATGTCGGTCCAGCATCACCCCGAGGCGAGCCCCGGCCCGCAGGACAGCTATCCTGTCTTCTCGCGTTTCGTCGACATGATGCGCGAAGAAAAAGGCAAGGCGGCCTGAGCCGCCTCGCCTTCATGCTTCGTCAGAGAACGAAGCTGTTCACGATCTGCCAGTCGCCATTGAGCTTCATCAGCTGAACCTGTTCTGACCACGGACCTGCATCCACGCGGGCCGAGGCAACGCGCGCCGTGAAATTATGCACGGTGAAATGCGCCTCATCTTCTTCGACCCCGAAAGAGCCGGCATCGAGGATCAGGGCTTCGCGGGCGATGGGCTCGATATAGCTGGCGCCCCCTTGCGTCGTGCCAAGCTGGCGGCGCTCAAGCTCGATATGGAGCGTGTCCTCCAGCCGGTCTTTGTCGCCGGCGAGTCCGGCAATATAGCTCGTCAGTACACCATCAATTGCGGCACTGTCTTCATCCGCGCTCTGGCTCTGATAGGTATCAAGTCCGCCATAGACGCAGTTGAGGAGGCTCCATTCACCGTCGATCTTCACGGCAGTGAAGAAGTCATACCACTCGCCATTGACCATCTCGATCGAGGCGGCATTGCCGGTGATCTCATGGACGATGACGCGCGGGCCATCGACCTTCTGAAGCCGGTCGTCGTGATTATAGATCCGCCCGAGTATCTGGAGCCGCGCCGGGGAGAGATGCTCCATCATCTCTTGGCCGGTGCCGCGCCAGTTATCATCGCGGCCTTTCTTCGACAGCGCCGGATGGACGGTGGAGAGGACCTGTTCGGGGCTTTTCTCCCAGAAGCCGAGCGCGAAGGTCTTGCCCAGCGCATCAAGCTCTTCAGCATCGTCGGCGAGGGCGGGCGTAAAGAGCCCGCCAAGGATCAGGAGCCCTGCGGGCAGTATGGATTTGAGCGACATGGTCATCCCCTCTCATTATCGTTTATCGATAATGTATCGGATGAGTTCGTCCGGAAATCCAGAGCCGGAAACCTAAACAATCAGAATGGAAACTTCGCTTGATGAAGCTCAGCGGCGCGGCAGGCCCGTCGGCAAAGGCGAGCGGCGCGGCAGGCCCGTCGGCAAAGGCGAGCGGCGAAGGGCCGGGCTTTCAGCCAGTTTCGCCAGCCGCGAGGCTGTCATGTCTTTAGCCCTTTCAGCGGGTGCTTCCTCGGCTTCTGCCTCAGGCTCCTTGGCCGGGGCCTTGTCCGCAGGTTTGATCGCCCGCGCCGCGGTCAGGGGTTCAAGATTGAACGCCGCCGGGAAGTGATCTTCCCTGACCAGCGTATCGGCAACGGCCTGACCGATCTCATAGGCGATCTGGAAGCCGTCCCGGTCCATCATGTTCCGGACACGGTTGAGCTGGCGCGTCGAAAGACCGAGCCCGAATTCATCGGACAGGGTCTTCGCCGTCAGTTTCGCCTGATAGCGCTGATAGGTGCATTGCGGTTCCGGCGTCAGGCGGGCATCGCGAAGATCACCGAACTCCTGGATCGTCTCCTGCGGCACAGCCGGTTCTGAGAGGAGCTGCATCAAAAGCTCACCCGTGTGCTCGGCGCCATCGATCATGAAATTGAGGCCGCGCTGCGCCTGCTTTGCGCGAGAGGAACGGCGGTTCGACCCGGGCGAAAGCTCATTACACAGACTGCCCGTCCCGACGGAGGTCACAAGGAGCTGCTCCTCGCCCTTGGTCCAGCCAAAACCGCGATTATCGAGGGTCGCCAACAGGAAGAGCTGGAAGGCCGGATTGTTGAACGGTGTGAAACCGGCGTCCACGAAGAGGCCCTCTTCGAGATGCGGCAGGCGCGCAAGTTTCACCTGCGCGGGCGCGAACTCACCCGGATAGGCGGTCGATGCGCGGATCACATTGGCGACCGGATAGCGCGCATAGCCGAGCGCTGCCTTCTCCGGCGCATCGTCGTAATTGGGGCCTTCGGGGTTGTTGTGAAAAACGAGTGTCGAGTCGGTATCGACCCGCCGGGCGACAACGGCGAGGCCGGTTGCCATCTCACCGCCAAGGGTCTTGGAACCAAAGATCCGCTCAAGCGCCTGACCGAGCCGTTTCTCATCGAACTGGCCGCCGCGGCGGAAGACGTCGCGCGTCAGATCTTCGTAAAGCGTGCGCAGCTCGCTCGCGCGGACCGCATTGGTCGCAAGCGCCGCGGCAAGGATCGACCCGGTCGAGGTGCCGCCGATGAGGTCGAAATAGTCGGACAGTTTGAAGCTGTCGTGATTGCCGTGCCGGCGTTGCAGCGTGCCCTCAATCTTCTCGAGAATGGCAATCGACATGGCAGAGCGTACCCCGCCGCCATCGAGCGCAAGCAGGCGCTTGTGGCCGGTCGGCTCAAGATGGTCATGCATGTCAGGACGCCGATAATTGCGCCGCCGGGGCTTGAAGGACAGGCCCAGTTCACCGGCACTATTCGCAAATCGGCTCAGCATATGACGTAACGATCCCCCGTAAGTTACATCAGGCAGGCCACCATTTCCCGCCACAGGTGACGACTATGCCACGGCCTCCCGCGCGATAGAAGGGGCATTTATGGAGGGAATCTCATCAAGCAGCGACCTGTTGCAGGACTGCCTTGTCAGGAAGGCGTCAAACATCAGGACTGACCACAGCTCCTGGCCGTGCTGGCCGCGCCCGGTGCGGTGCCGCTTTGCCAGCTCGCGGACGCGGTCGGGGCTGAAATAGCCGCTGTCGCGCCACGCATCGCGGGCCATCAGATTGTCGATCAGCGCGCCGCCATCATCGCGGAACCAGCCATCGACGGGGGCGCCAAATCCCTGTTTCTGGCGGGCGAGAATATCGGCGGGCAGGCGGGGTTTCAGCGCTTCCTTGAGGATGCGTTTTGCGGTTGGCCCTTTGAGCTTGAAGGAGCGGGGCAGGGTCGCGGCCCACTCGACCAGCCGGTGATCAAGGAGCGGTGGGCGCACCTCTAAGCCGCTCGCCATCGAGGCGCGGTCGACCTTTACCAGCATCCGGCCAGGCATCCATGTCACCATATCGACGGCCTGCGCGGCGAGCACAGGATCGGAGATATCGGCGGCAACCATCGCGCTCTCGATGATCGATTGCGGCTCGTAATCGCGCATTTCTGGCGCAAGCAGGGCGCGGCAGCGGTCCGGCAGGATGGCGGAGACGGCGCGGGCGTAACCGGCCTCGGGTTCCTCGCTGACCGACTGGAGCGCGGTCTTCAGGCGGAAGGGGGCGGGTACGCTCGGCGGGAAGGCGGGATAGAGATGCCCTGCTGCGCGGAAGACCGAGCGGCGGGCGACTTCGGGCAGGAACTGCCGGATGCGCGCTTCCTGCAGGATACCGTCATATCGTCCGTAGCCTGCGAAAATTTCATCACCGCCATCGCCAGAGAGGGCAACGACAGAATGCTGTCGCGCGCCCTTGCACAAAAGAACCGTCGGCACGGCGGAGGTATCGGCGAATGGCTCGCCATAGATCGCGGCGACTGCCGGGATCAGGAAGGCAGGATCGAAATGGGTGACGAATTCGCGGTGATCGGTGCCGAGGTGTCTCGCGACTTCGGCGGCAGGGCCGCGCTCGTCATAGGCGGGATCATCAAAGCCCATGGCACAGGTCGTGACCTTGGCCTCCCGCCCGATCTGCATGGAGGAAGCAACAGCGCTTGAATCAACGCCGCCCGACAGAAAAGCCGCAATCGGGCGGTCAGAGATCATCTGGTCACTGACGGCCTCGTCCAGCGTCGGCAGCATGGTTTCGAGCGCTGCCTCAAACCGGCAGCCCTGATCGGGTTTCATCCGCAGGGACCACCAGCGACGCGGCGGCGGCACATCCCGGCCGCGCCGGATCGTCAGCTCATGGGCGGGGGGCAGCTTGCGGATGCCGCGATAGATTGTCTTGGGGTCCGGCACATAGCCATAGAAGAGATAGTCAGCGACGGAGGTGGAATCGATCACCGGGGTGACAAGCCCGCCGGCCAGCATCGCGTCAATCTCGGATGCAAAGACGAGGAAGCCGTCACGGGTAATGTAGGTGTAAAGAGGTTTCTCCCCCAGCCGGTCACGGGCAAGGGTCAGGGTCTCGTTGCGCGGATCCCATGCGGCAAAGGCGAACATGCCCTGCAGCTCTGGCAGGCCTTCAGGTCCGCGAAGGTCCATCAGCTCAGCGAGGACTTCCGTATCCGACCTTGTACGGAACTGGCGTCCCGCGCGGGTGAGGTCCTCTCGGACTTCTCTGTGATTGTAGATCTCGCCATTATAGCAGATCACCGTCCCGCCGGACGCGGTATAGGGCTGGCGCCCGCCGGCCTCATCAATGATCGCAAGGCGGCGGTGACCGAAACCAAGGCCGGGCTCGAGATGATATCCATGCCCATCCGGCCCCCGGTGTTCGAGGGCTTCGGTCATGCGCTCCAGCGCCAGCCGGTCGATCTCCCGGCGGCCCTCAAGGTCCACAATGCCTGCGATACCGCACATCAGAAAAGTCCCCCCAAGATAATCATACCACCTGCCGCAAGCCAGATCATGGGGCGGGGCGCCTCTATCTGGGCCATTGGCGGGGAGGATCTTACAGGGGCACCCGTCTCGGAAGCCTTAAGCGCGGCGATGAAAAGTGCCGCGAAAATCAGGGCGAAAAGGCCCCAGCCGTAAACGAGGTGATCAAATCCGGTGGCAAGCGACATGTCCGATGAGACACCGATAAGGACGACCGAGACCGCGCGGATGAGATTGGCGATCACCGGCACGATGAAACAGGCGCCGATCAGGACGAGTTGCTTCCAGCGTGTGCGGAGGAGGAGATGCGCAAAGAGGATGCCGCTGACGACCATGCCGACGAGGAAGCGAAGCCCTGCACAGGCTTCGGCGACGAGAAAATCGCCGGGCTCGGTACGGATCATCAGGCCCTGCCGGATGGCTGTGATGTCGAGGACATGCAGCGTGCCGATGATCGCGCCCGCCGTGATCTCCTGAAGGAACGGTGTGATCTCTTCGCCGACAGGGACCGCGCAGAAGAGGAAGGCGAGCGCAAAACGGTGGCGGATCGCAAAGGCCTTGCCGAAGACGAGCGCGAGGAGCGAGGCGATCCCGCCTGCAATGGCGATATGCTGGCCGAGCTGAATATCCGTGACCGTCGCAAGCGCATAGAGCGCGCTGGTCCCGCCGACGCCCACGAGCGCCAGCGGCCATGTCGCAAAGACCTCGCCCTTGCGCCAGCCATCATAGATCAGCCCCGCGCTGACGATCGGCACAAGAAAGCCGTGCATATAGGCCGGGCTGATCCGCCAGACATTGATCATGTGAAGAAGTCCCTCGCGCCACGCGAAGAGGAGCAGCAGGACAAGCCCGCCCGCGCCCAAGAGGCTCAGATGCCGGGCCTGCATCTCAGTAGTCTTTCTTGTAATTGACTGAGACATCCTGGGCGCCATTGGGCTGGAGGGTGGATTCGACGGTGACATCATCGGTGAGCTCATAAGTCACCGTCACTTCAGAACTCGTGCCACGCGCGGTCTGACGGGCGCTGACATAAAGGTCATCGGAGATATATTTGCCGACTTGGACCACGCCTTCGCCGGTCGCCTCATCGACCCCGAATGAGAGCGCGTCGAGCCCAAGGGTTGATTGCAGGCCCGTGCCGCCGCCGAAGGACGGGCCGATCCCGGCAAGGCTGCGCAGGGCGTTCGCGATCTGGAGCGATTCAAGCGCTGAGAGTTCCGTCGGCTGCTTGCCGAAGAGGATCAGCGCCATGACGTCTTCTTCCGGCATGGGCGGATTGGAGCTGAGCGAAATCTCGGGGCTCGTTACCGTGCCGCCGACATTCACATAGGCATCGACCTCATCGCGGTTATAGCCAGCGCGGGCATTGATCGTGGCGAGCGTGTCAGTATGCGGCTGGAACTCGATGCGGCCGCGGTCGAAATCAAAGGTCCGCCCGGCAAAATCGAGCGAGCCCCGGCGCAGGATAATGTCCCCGTCAATGACCGGTGCAGCGCTGGTCCCGTCAACGTCGAGATTGGCGCGCCATTCGGTGTCGAGCCCCCGTCCACGGATGAAAATCTCGTTCTCGGCCGTGACATGCAAGTCGAGCGTGACATTGGGCGCGGATTGTTTGGGGGCTTTGAGTTCGGCGAGTTCCGGCTCCGGGCCATCAACGCGGACGACATTCACCTCCGTGTAGGTTGGCACGCCCTCGCCATTGCCGCCTGCGGAATCTGGAATGCCTGAATCGATCTGGCCGATATCGACCGTGCCCGCGAGTTTGAGGTCATCAAAGGTGCCGGTCAGCGCGAGATCGGCGCCCGTGCGAACCTTGAGGTTCGGGCCATCAACGATGGTCGCATCATTGAGGACCAGCTTGGCATCGACGGCGCTTTTGTCTCCGGCCAACTCCACCGTGCCCTGAAGATTGACGGATTTATCGCGTCCGCTGGCACCGGCGCCGACAATGTCAAAGCGGCCCCGTGCATTGTCTGTGCTGTAGCCGAGCTCAATCACGCCTGTGAGTTCGGTCATGGTGATGCCGATCGAGGGTTCCTCGAACCGGCCATCGGCGAGATTGATGCGGCCCTCGAGCAGCGGCGCATTCGGTGTCCCTGAGAGATTGATTGCGCCCTCAAGTTCGCCGGTGAAATAAGGCGGGACGGACGGAATGAAGGCGTAGAGCGGGGAGATATCGCCCTTGGCCCTGACCGTACCGCTGATCTCTTCTTCCGGGCGGGCGATGGAGATGCGCCCATTCGTCCGTGTCAGGTGCAACGGCCATTTGACATCCGAAGTGATAAAGGACTGGCCACCCTCCGGTGCAATGGTCGAGGTGAAAGTCAGGGTCTCACCGGACCAGTTCCCCTCCGCCGCAAGGCGATAGGTGTCATCGCTTTCCTCAGGCGAGGCCGTGGCAGAGGCGGTGAAGCGGGCCGGGGTCTCTTCATTCGTATCAAGAGTGAAAGTGCCGGTCACAGGCGAGGTAAAGCGCGGCAGCTCAACGCTTTCAAGCGAGACGTCGGCGACCCAATGAGTCGGGGCAAAACTGCCCGATGCGGTCACTTCGCCGTCGCCGAGCCAGTCAAGCTGTGTCTGCGACAGGCTGATCGTCTCCCCCAGCGTGAGGCGGGTGGGCGAGATAAGCGTGATGCGGGATTTCTCCGTGTCCTCATCAACCGCCGCGACAAGCCGATTGATCTCGGCGCTTCTGGTCTCGCCATCGAGATGCCAGACCGTGCCGATATCGGCTTTTGCGAGATAGACGCCGGGCAGATAGGCGCCTTGCGCTGTCACATCCGCCCGCAGATTGGCGAGTGTGCCGCCTGCCGTGAACTCGGCTGAGGCAATGTCATATTCGCCATAACGGAAGCGCTCCAGCGTGCCCGTCGCCTCGACACTATCCGTATTGCCATCAAGTCTGGCGTCGATATTCATGGCACCGGCAATCGTCTGTCCGGTGATGAGCGTCGTCGGGGTCGGCGAGTTCAGTGCGAGCTTTGCCTCCGCGCTGCCATTAGCAGGCTGGTAGGCGGCATTGCCCTCAAGGGTGAGATTGCCGCCCGTGAAGGTCAGGCGCGGCAGGGCGATCCTGTTCTCCGTGCTCGCAAGCTCGGCATAGCCGCGATAGCTTTCATCCGAGGACTGAAGGCGGATCGTACCAGCAGGCCTGGACGGCAGGCCGGTCAGGTTCGCCGACAGCGTGCCCGGGGTGAAGCTGATCTCCTCATAACTGCCCTGCGGGAAGCGGAGCGTCATGTCGGCTTTTGCATCTTGTGCCGTGCCTGATGCGCTTAACCGGTAGGGCAGATCGGCCGCAAAGAGTGCCTGCCCGGTGAGGAGGGCGAAGGCGTCGGGTCCGAGATTACCGGCGAGGGTCGCATCGACCGCGCCCGTCTCATGGGTATAGGCTGCATTGCCTGAGAGCGTGATCCGCTGGCCTTCAGCGCCAAGCTGGCCCGTCATATTGGTCAGGCTGACCGCAATATCATCCGTGACGCTGAGATCGCCGCTGACCCGGCCACCCTGTGCAAGAATGGGATCGATCTGTCCGGCGGAGAAAGGGATGTCGCGGGCATCGAACGCGATCTTCCCGGTAAAGAGCATCTCTTCGCCGGAGGTGCCGTCCGTGACAGTCAGGCGCGCGAGTTTCGTTTCAAGCTCACCGGCAAAGGACATGATGTCCCCGCGCTCGAACTGGCCCTTGAGGGTGACGGGACCAGCCAGCATGGGCGTGTCATAATCGGCGGCGAGGGCTTTGCTCAGCTCTCCGCTGATATCGGCTTCGTATACTCCTTTGCCATTCATCGGCAGGCTGACAGTGCCCGCGATCTCTCCGAACCGGGCGCGGGCTTCGTTCAGTGTCAGGACGATCCGGTCATCCGCCGCTTTCGTATCGCCGCGAATATAGAGTGCATCGCCCACAATGGTGGCGCTGGTCTCGGGCAGGAGCGGGCCGGGTACGATATTGAGCGAGAAACGCGCATCCTCGAAACTGACGAGATCGCCGCCAATGTCGCCCGAAAGTCCCCCAAAAAGGCCGGCCTCGCCCTCAATGGTGCCCTGCCAGTCATCAAGCGGTCCACTGCCATCAAGCGTAAACCAGACCGTATCCTCCGCGCCTAGCGCCGTGGTGATCAGCCCGTTCGGGGCACTCAGCGCCGAGCCGCTCAGTTGCAGCCGGTCGCGGTCATAATCCATCTCGAGGCGGAGGGAATCTGAATCAGAGGTCGTATCCAGCTCGAAGCTGGCCGTGGCGTGCCGATTTTCGGTCTTCGCATGGCCCTTGAAGGTCAGATCATACCGCTCACCGAAGACGGGCTCACGGATCGAGAAACTGTCGACGGAGAATTCCCCGACCAGAATTTTCGGCAGCGGGAACAGGCTGCGGTCTTTATCCGTGGCCGGCTCATCCTTTTCAGGTCGCTCGGGCAGGACGGGCTCGCGATAGAGGATGATGTTCGAGCCTGAAAGAAGCTCGATGCGGATATCGCGGCTGAGTGCAGCCAGCGGTGACCATCGAAGCGTCAGCGTGTCCGCCGTCAGCCAGTCCTCTCCTTCCTGACTGAGTGACAGGTCGGAGATGATGATTTCGCCGGGCAGGGCGCCCCTGATCCGCTCGAAGCGGATGTCACTGCCAAGCTGTTGCTCAACAATGCGCTCGATCCGCGGCCGGGCGATGGAATCGATAATCCGCTGGCCAACAGGTGTCTTCGGAAAGACGAACACTGTGCCGAGCAGGAGGAGGACCAGCGCCGTAAGCCCGATCCCGAGATATATCAGGATACGGCGCATCAGAAAGGCTGCCCCAGTGCGATATAGACTTGTATCGGATCATCCTGAAAAATCGTCTGCTCTTCGAGCATGCCGTCTTCATTCTCGCGCAGGCCTCGGATCTCGCGCTTGTCGAGAGGGGTCGCGACATCAAGGCGGATCGGCCCGATGGGCGTCAGATACCGTACGCCCACCCCTGCGCCTACAAGGAAGTCGCCGGAGAAATCAGGCGTTTCGCTTTCAAATACGGAGCCGCCATCTGCGAATAGAGCGACCTGGATCTTCTCCTGAACCCGAAAGCGGGTTTCAAGATTGACCTCGGCAACAGAGGCGCCGCCGGTCGGATTGCCGGTCTCACTGTCGATAGGCCCGGCTTCCTGGAAGGCATAGCCGCGCACCGAGCCGCCGCCGCCCGCAAAGAAACGCTCCGTTGCCGGAAGGTCCGTGCCGCTGGCGCCGATGGTCGCGCCCATCCGCGCGCGGCCCGCAATCAGGAAGCGCTTGGTGGCGCCAAACCCGATCCGAGAGGCAGCAGAGAGCTCCGCGCGGTTGAACTGCAGATCGCCGAAGAACGGCGTGACTTCCGCCCGCAGACGATAGCCGGAGGTCGGGTTCAGCGCATTGTTCTCATTGTTATAGGCGGCCGCGAAAGGCAGGCTTGCCGTCTGGAAGGTCTCCTCAAACCCGTCCGGGAAATCGGGATCCGAGAAATCCGTGATGTCCGAAATCGTATAACGAAGCCCGGCAGAGAGCTCCCATTTGCTCTCGAAGAATTTCTTGGTGACCCCGGCACCGACGGTCGCGGTTTGCGCTTCGAAGGCGTCTGTCGTCTCATTCTCCAGAAGAAGACTAGTATTCCATGACCCCGGCCAGCGCGGCAGGGGATCCTCGAAAATAACTTCGAGATCCTGTGCAGGGGCGGACCATGTGAGCTCCGTAGACAAACGCTCGCCGCCGCCGAAGATATTACGGTTCTCCCAGCTTGCGGTCGCGCCAATGCCGACATCGGTGCCGAAGGAGACCCCGGCGCCAATCGTGCGGTGCTTGCGCTCCTCGACCGTCACGAGAAGGTCCGTCCGTCCATCTGCTGCAGGCGGGGCGGGCTCAATCGCGACTTCACGGAAGAGGCTGGTGCCCGCGAGACGTGTGCGGAATTTGTCGATCTGCTTGCGGCTATAAATGTCGCCTTCGGCGGGTCGGAAATGCGCGGCGATGAAATCGGCATCGGTGCGCTTCAGGCCCTCGGTGCGGATATCACCATAGGTGGCAAGCGGCCCCGTTCGCAGGCGGAAGACCGCCGTGGCGGTCGAATCCTCAAACCGGGCCTCGACCTGCCGCTCGATCTCTTCGGTCGCGGGATAGCCATTGTTCCAAAGATGAGAGACGAGGGCGTCGCTCAACTCTTCGAGTTTTTTGCCCGCCGGATCACCTTTGGGGGTTTTCCCGATGGCGGCAAAATCTGCTGGGCGCTCATTTGGCTGCTCGTCGACATAGATGATCACATAGTCCGAGACCGTGAATTTCTCGCCGGGCGTGACTGCAATCGTGACGCGGACGTCGAGCCCGGTGCGCTTGATATCGGGAACGACGCTGGCGGCGTAATAGCCTTTTGAACGCAAGGCACGTTCGATGGCCCGCGCGTCCTGTTCGACAGCGCGGCGCAGGGGGGCGAGGGCCGTATAGGTCTCCTTGCCCCGCGCCACTTTGCTCAAGGTCCGCATCTCTTTGCGCAGGGCCTCATTCTCGATGCCCGTCAGCTCGACGGCCACATCAAGTTCGGCTGCTGCGATAGCGGCGGCGGGGGCCATGATCAGGCACACACCGGCTGCCAGGGTCCAGGGTCTCAACTCACGCATGATACCAATTCAAACTTGCGCCCCGCGAAGACGTTGCCTCTGCCGCCGGATCTTGACGATGACCATAGATCAAGGACATGCACCGGTCATGGGCAGTAATATTACAGAGATGTTGAGGCTTCGTGCGCAAATCGTCTCTGAGGCGCTTTCTCGCACTGTTTTCAGTGAAAAATCGGACATTCCGGCGCTTCTGAGGTTGCAGGAGGCGATGGCGCATGGCGCGCTAGGTGGCGGAAAAAGGTTAAGGCCTTTCCTTGTACTTGAAACAGCGGGTCTTTTCGGCGTCGAAGAGTCGCAGGCACTGCCTGCCGCAACGGCGATTGAGATGATCCATTGTTATTCGCTGATCCACGATGATCTGCCGGCGATGGACGATGCCGACACCCGTCGGGGCCAGCCGAGCGTCCACAAGGCCTATGACGAAGCGATTGCGATCCTTGCAGGCGACGGCCTGCTGACGGATGCGTTCATGGTTTTAACTGCCCCCAGCACCTATTCTGCGGATGTCGCGGCGGCGCTCGTCTATGAGCTGTCGCGTGGGGCGGGCTCTGCCGGCATGGTCGGCGGGCAGATGATGGATCTTTATCCCGGGCAACTGACTGAGGATGAAATAGCGGGTATCCAGAAACGCAAGACCGGCGCGTTGATCGAGGCCGCCGCAGTCATGGGCGGGATCATTGGCCGTGCCAGCGAGGATGAGCTGTGTCGCCTGCGCGCCTATGCGGCGAGTGTCGGCGAGGCGTTTCAGGTCGTCGATGATATCCTTGATGTGACGCAAAGCGCCGAAGCGCTCGGCAAACCGGCGGGTGCCGATGATGAGGCGGGCAAGGCAACTTACGTCTCTCTGCTCGGACTTGAGGGTGCGCGGGATCGCGTGGGCCTACTGACGAAAAAGGCCGAGGACGCACTGGCGCCGTTCGGGGATCGGGCGGCTGTCTTGCGTGACCTTGCCCATATGCTGGCGGACAGGTCGCATTGAGGAATAAATTGTTCCGGCGTGGAGCAATGAGTCTACTGGCGCGTTGAGCGGACATGAAGAGACAGAACTGCCCGAATTGCGGGAATGAACTCCATTTCAGGAACACGACATGCGTCGTCTGCCGCCGACAGGTGGGCTATGCGCCGCTACTTAGCACCATGCTCGCCTATGACCCGGATCAGGAGATGTGGCGCAAAGGGGACGGTAAAACCCAGCCCTATCGTCAGTGCAGTAACCAGCAGCATCTGGCCTGTAATTGGCTGGTGCCGGTCTCTGATCCTGAGCCTCTTTGTGTCGCCTGTCGGCACAATGACACGATCCCAGATTTGAGCGATGTGACCCATCTGGAAAGCTGGCGGGCACTGGAACTTGCCAAGCGGCAGCTCTTCTATTCGATCCTGCGTTGGGGACTGCGGGCACCGACGGCGGCGGAGGCCGAAGAGGGCGCGCTGATTTTTGATTTCAAGGCTGATGAGATCGCGCCGGATGGCACGGTGACTCCTGTCCTGACCGGGCATGACAATGGCCGTATCACGATCAATGTTGCTGAAGGCGACGATGCCGAACGCGAGCGCCGCCGCGCGCAGCTAGGGGAACGCTACCGTACGGCGGTGGGGCATCTACGTCATGAAGTCGGGCATTATTACTGGGACCGGCTGATCCGTGATGGCGGGCGGGTCGAGGCTTTCCGTGCGCTGTTCGGGGATGAACAGGTTGATTACGCTGAAGCGCTTGATCGTCATTACAAGGAAGGCCCACCCGCTGACTGGCGCCAGCGGTTTATCTCTGAATATGCCTCATCCCATCCATGGGAGGACTGGGCGGAGAGCTTCGCGCATTACATCCATATGGTCGACGGGCTGGAGACGGCGCAGTCCTATGGCTTTCAGGTCGAGGGCGCGTCGCTCGATTTCGATCCCTATCACTCAGGTGAGATCGGTGTGCTGATTGCGGACTGGGTGCAGGTGACGGTCGCTGTCAATGCGGTCAACCGCTCCATGGGCCAGCCTGACCTCTATCCCTTCGTGCTTTCAACCCCGGTCGAGGAGAAGCTCGCCTTTATTCACCAAACGATCCGGCAGGCTTGCGGCTCTTAAAGCTGGAATGAGGGCGCATCAAACGTGCCGCCATCCATGGCGATCAGAGGGTCGATCTCACCGATCGCATCCTCATTCTTGCCGTGATAGGGCAGGCGCTTGAGCAGGGTACGGATGAGGTTGAGCCGTCCGCGGCGCTTGTCATTCATGCGCACCACAGTCCAAGGCGCCACCGCCGTATGGGTCGTGCGCAGCATCAGGTCGCGAGCCTTTGAATAATCATCCCAACGGGTCAGGGCGGCGATATCCATGCCGGAGAGCTTCCATGTCCGGCGCGGATCATGGCGGCGCGAATGGAACCGCTCCATCTGGGTCTCGCGCCCGATGGCCAGCCAGAATTTAAAAAGATGGATGCCGTCGCGCGCGAGTGCAGCTTCGAAGCCAGGGACTTCGCGGAGGAATTGCTTGTGCTGGTCGGGCGTACAGAACCCCATGACAGGCTCGACACCGGCGCGATTATACCAGGAGCGGTCAAATAGAACCATTTCACCACCCGCCGGCAGTTCTTTCACATAGCGCTGGAAATACCATTCGGTCCGTTCACGGTCGGTCGGCTTGGGCAGGGCGACGATGCGTGCATTCCGGGGGTTCAGGAACTCCCGCGTGGTCTTGATCGAGCCGCCTTTGCCTGCCGCATCCCGTCCCTCGAACAGGGAAAGGACGCGCGCGCCGGTTGCCTGTTGCCAGGACTGGACTTTGACGAGTTCGATCTGGAGGGCTTCGAGCGCGCGATAATAAGCCTTTTTCGGCAGGCGCTCATCATACGGATAACCGCCCGAAGTGACTCGGGCCTTATCGATCCATTTGGGCAGGTCCGGATTGTCGATATCGAAAATGCGGAACTTGCCGCCAAGATCAAGCTGGACGGCGCGGCTCTCTTCTTCGCCGGGAACGTCTTCCCCCTTGGCCATTACTCACCTGCCGTTGCGCCAACCTCATCTGCCGAAATCGGATCGATGCGGAGAATGACCACCGGTTCGACCGGCACGTCCTTCTCGAAAAAGATTTCCCCCTCGGCAGGGCCGGTCTCCACCATGCCGATGGCATCTGCAATTTCCATACCGGCGACCACCTTACCGAAGACGGCATAGCCTGCATCTTTCTTGTAGACCTCGCCGGTCCGGTCGAGGAACGGATTGTCTTTGAGATTGATGAAGAACTGCGAGGTCGCGCTGTCAGGATCGGCGTAGCGCGCCATTGCGAGTGTCCCGCGTTCATTCTTGATGCCGTTGGTCGCCTCATTGACGATGGGATCGAGCGTTGTCGGCCGCCGATAGAGCGATCTCGTATACCCGCCACCCTGGATCAACGTGCCGGCGACGACGCGGTGAAAGACCAGACGGTCATAATAGCCGCTGGTCGCATATTCGATGAAATTGGCCGTCGTGACGGGCGCTTCTTCCGTATAAAGCTCAACATCGATATCGCCCATCGAGGTCTTGATCCGGGCATGGCTCGGGGCCGGCTCATCTACCGTACTGCCGGTGAGCAGCATCAGGCTGGCGAAGAGGGCGGTCAGGAAGGTCATGCGATAATGTCCGGCAACAGAATGTCGTGAATGCGCGTGATCTCGTCTTTCAGGATCAGCTTTTTCTTCTTCAGCCGCTGGATGGTCAGCCGGTCATAGGGCATGCGCTCTTCAAGGCTTTCGATGGCGACATCGAGATCCCGGTGCTCCTGTTCGAGCTGTGTGAGGCGAATGCGCAAAGCCTCGTCATTCGCACCCTCAGGAGGTTCGGGCTCATCCGAGCGGGCCGCAGCGTCCCCATCTATCGCGACAAGGCGCGGTCCTTCAGCGTCTTCTTTGTCGGTCATGCCGTCTCCTCCGATAGCGCTAGCTGGAGGACCTCTTCGAAGAGTTCCCCTGCCGCCGCGAATCCGTGGCTATCGGCCAGAAGCACCGGTTTTTCAAGGCTCGGACCAATATTCGCAAAATGAGTCCGGGCAGCGCTCATGATGTCGTCGAGGTCCATTGTTTCCCGCTCGCCAGCAACCGTCGCGGTGAGTACGGCAAGGCGGGTCTGGACCATTCTTTCGCCTTTGATCTCAGCATCGAGAAGCTCATCGCGCAGCTCGCCAAGGTCTCTCTCCGAAAACCCTTTTTTGGGGGAGCTGAGATAGCGCCGGACTTCACGCAGGCGCTCGATACCATAGCGCGTGAACTGATCGACGGCGCGGGTCAGCTCCTCGATCTTCTCCTCATCGAGCTTCCAGCCGGCCTGCGCCGCCCAGATCGCCCAGAGGATGAGATTGACGTTGAGGTGATGGCGGTCCTGCAGTTTGAGGAGTGCATCCTTCATCCCCGGCCGGGCATAGACCTCAATCGACCATTCCCAGAAATCTTCAGCGGCGCGCTCAGGCGTCATCGGCGACCGGTCCCATATCTTCGCCCCAGCGCTTTGTTTCGGGCGGTTCGAAACCGAGTAATTCGAGGCACCTGGCGGCGGACTGCCGGACAATGTCCTCGACCGTCTGCGGTTCTGCATAAAGTGCGGGCAGGGGCGGCGCGATGATCGCGCCCATTTCGGCTAGCTGGGTCATCGTCCGCAGATGCCCCAGATGAAACGGCGTCTCGCGCACCATCAGGACTAGAGGGCGGCGTTCTTTCAGGCACACATCGGCGGCGCGGGTCAGCAGTGTTGAGGTCACGCCGGTCGCAATTTCCGACATGGTACGCACCGAACAGGGCGCGATAACCATGCCGTCGGTGAGGAAAGAGCCACTCGCAATTGGGGCGCCGACATCGTTGATGCCGTATCTTGCGTGTGCGGGACCGTATTCGAAGCCTTCGCCCATTTCATAGGCGGCAGTCAGCCGACCGGCGCGGCTGACGACGAGATGCGTCTCAGCGCCAAGTCCTGCCAGCTGTTCGAGCAAAGAGCGCGCATAAGCCGCACCAGATGCGCCCGAAATACCGAGGATAATTCGTTTCTTACGTTCGGTCATAAAATCAGTGAATTACCCTAAAATACAAAAAGTTAAAGCGAAGAAAGCCCGCCATCCAGCACTGTAAAAACACCTGTGTCTTAACCATTTTTCTCGTGACTCCGGTAACCGAAGGATGTTCCACTCGGGGTCTGACAGCAACCTTGAAAGGAGTGTCTCCCCATGAACATCGATGCACGTCTCACCAGTCTCGACGAACGTCATCGGAGTCTTGAGACTCTTATTGAAGAGGAAATGCGAAGACCCATGCAGGACGAACTCAGGCTGCATGACCTCAAGCGCCAGAAGCTGGCGATCAAGGATGAGATGTTCTCTCTGGAGACCATGCGTAAGCCGAACTGAGGACAGTTTGCATCTTGCCAACCGAGCCCCGGGGGACGACACCGGGGCTTTTTTCATGCCCGATTTCCGGGCGATGGAGCGATAAATGGGCGGCAGATCAGTCATCGTGACAGGCGCAGTGGACGGCATCGGCCGTGCGGCGGCCCTGCGATTCGCAAAATCAAAAGACAAGCTCATCCTTGCTGATACTGATAGCGAACGCGGCATAGCCTTGCGTGATGAGATCAATAGTGCAGGGGGCACGGCGACCTTCATCGAGGCGGAGCTTCACCAGAAACTCGACGTCCATAATATCGTTGCCGAGGCGCTCGACTGTTACGGCGAAATTAATGTGCTTGCTCATTGTGCGACCTTTTTCCATGCGGCCCCACTGCTAGATACGACGGAGACGGATTATGACACCGTCTTTGACCGCAATGTGAGAGCGGCCTTCCTCCTCAATCGAGCGGTGGCGCGTGAGATCATCCGTCAGGCGGGCGACACAGACGATGGCGGGGCGAATGCTGCCAAATCCGGCGCGATCGTGAATATCGTCTCAAATGAGGCTGTCACCGCCACTGCCGATCACGCGATCTTCGTCGCAACGCAAGGAGCCATCGTGCAGTTGACCAAAGCCGTCGCGCTGACACTCTCGCCATATGCCGCGCGGGCCAATACGGTCGGCATCGCAGCCATCAAGTCAGAAATCGACGATGTCGAGCTGCAGAGCCGCGAAGACCGCAAGCACGCGATTGCCGAAACGCCGCTGGCCCGGCGCGGTGAGCCCGAAGAGGCGGCCAACGCCGTCCATTTCCTTGCATCAGAAGAAGCGTCTTTCATCACCGGCCAGACCGTCTTCGTTGATGGCGGCCGGTTGGCTCAGCACCGCAAGACCCGGCCCATGGACGGGTGAGCATTGAACCTGCGGCTTGCCGCAAGCGTTCAGATAAGGGACAAGCAATTACGGAATTGCGGTTAACGCGCCCCAAGGGAGAGCCATCGATGACAACCATTATCCCGAGCCTGCGCAAGCATCTCAAATCACTCGTAAAACCAGCTTTGGGACTTGGCGCGCTCGCCGCCGTCCTCGCCGGTTGTACCTATAATGAAGAGCTGGGGCGGAGCCAGCTTCTGCTCGGGGATCCGTCCTCCATGGTCTCCCAGGCGAATCAGGCCTGGGCCCAGATCAAGCAGCAGGAGCGGATCAGCACCGATCCGCGCTACACCTCACGTCTAGATCGCGTGTCGGTCCGCCTGATCCGTGCGATGGGCGATGATCCGGCCCGCTGGGAATATCGGGTCTTTGATTCGGACGACCTCAACGCCTTCGCGCTGCCGGGGAACAAGATCGGCGTTTATACCGGCATCATGGATTTGATGGAGAATGACGCCCAGCTCGCCGCCGTTGTCGGACACGAAATCCAGCACGTCCGGTATAACCACTCGCAAGAGCGTTATGCGCAACAGACCCTCGGCCAGATTGGTGCGGTCGGCGTCGGCGTTGCTGTCGGTTCACAATGTGAGACCGATGCCTGCCGCCAGCGCGCGCTGCAGGGTGCAACCCTTGGTGCGCTCGGCTTCTTCCTCCTGCCAAACTCCCGCGAGCATGAGCTTGAGGCCGATATTGGCGGGCTGCGCCTAATGGTACAGGCGGGCTATAATCCGTGTGAGGCGATTGATTTCTGGCGCAATATGGAGCGGGCGAGTGCCAATTCCAGCCGGCCGCCGGAATTCCTCTCGACCCACCCGGCACCGGGCAACCGGATCGCCCAGCTTCGGGCCGAAGCCTCGCGTCTCGGCTATCAGTGCAGCTAAGTCCGGCGGGGCAAAATCGCCTCGCCAAAGCTTCTTGAAATCTCGGGCGGCGGGGCGTATGGCCTGCCGCTCGCGATCCGGCCCTGCCGGTGACCCGACGTGCCGCCTTAGCTCAGTAGGTTAGAGCGCTTGATTGTGGATCAAGAGGTCCCCCGTTCGAACCGGGGAGGCGGTACCATTTTCCTTCATTTATGAAATTTCAGGACGGTGCTTGGCCTCCGATGGTGTCCCGCCTAAAAGTGGTATGTAAATTGCCATTTTAAGGCGGACTGACACGGAGACACGCGATCCGACTGACGGCGTATACGAATTATGCGCTGCGCACGCTGGTCTATTGCGCTCTGCATCCGGACGAGACGGTCCGGGTGGAGGATGTCGCGCGGGCCTACGGTATTTCCAAAGCGCATCTTCTGAAGGCGGCGCGCCAGCTCGGCCAGCATGGCTTTCTTGAGAATATCAGGGGGCGGACAGGCGGCATCCGGCTCGGCATGACCCCGGAAGAGATCCGCGTCGGCGATGTCGTGCGGATCACCGAGGGCGATCTTGAACTGGTCGAGTGTTTCAACAGCGAGACCAATAGCTGCCCGCTGATCGGGGTCTGCCGGTTAAGCGCGTTGTTCCGGCGCGGGCTCGACGCCTTCCTTGCCGAACTCGACAAGGTGACCCTCGCGGATCTGACCGGCAATGCGCCGGTTCTGCTCGACCGGCTGGAAAGCTTTGCGGCTCACACAGACGGCTGATCGTCAGAGCACGTTGAACGGGATTTTGAGGTATTGCACGCCATTGTCTTCGGCGGGCGGTAGCTCGCCAGCACGCATATTGACCTGCACGGAAGGAAGGATCAGCCGTGGCATGCCCAGCGTGGCGTCGCGTTCCTCACGCATCGCGACGAACTCATCCTCGCTAATCGTATCGTTCGCGTGGATATTATTGGCGCGTTCCTCCGCCACGGTGGTCTCCCAGGCATAGTCATCCCGGCCCGGCGCCTTGTAATCATGGCACATGAAGAGCCGTGTTTCAGGCGGCAGGGAGAGCACTTTGCGGATCGAGCGGTAAAGCGTGCGGGCATCGCCGCCCGGAAAATCCGTCCGTGCCGTGCCGAAATCCGGCATGAAGAGCGTGTCGCCGACAAAGGCGGCATCGCCGATCACATAGGTCAGGCAGGCGGGCGTATGCCCCGGCGTGTGTAGCACGCTTGCTTCGAGCGTGCCGATCTTGAAAATCTCCTCATCCGTAAACAGATGATCGAACTGGCTGCCGTCGCGCTGGAACTCCGTTCCGGCATTGAAGATCTTGCCGAAGACATCCTGCACCGTGCGGATTTCTTCACCGATGCCGATCCGGCCGCCAAGCTTTTCCTTGAGATAGGGGGCAGCGGATAAATGATCCGCATGGACATGGGTTTCAAGAATCCACTCAACCGTCAGCTCATTCTCTTTGACGAATTCGATGATCCGGTCGGCTGACGTGGTGCTCGTCCGGCCAGATGCCGGATCATAATCGAGGACCGAGTCGACAATCGCGCAGGCGCGCGTCGCCGGATCGCGGACCACATAGGACACCGTGAAGGTGCCCTCATCGAAAAAGGCGGTGATGTCCGGATGATTGGCCGTCATATCGTTTTCCCGATGCAGAGTTCTCCGGCAAAATGCCAAAGCATAAGCGCGTGCGCAAATATCAGTTTTTGGCGGTGCTGCGGTCAGCGATGACGGTGGGTTCTTCCTGAAAACTCACATCTGTGTCGTCGAAAACCTGTGAGATTGCTGCGGGGAGGGCGGTTTGAGTTGGATGCTCGACGGACAAGGAGATCGAGAAGCAATCGCAGAGTGTGCGTATCATCCGGGCGGTGTCCGTATCTGCGAGGCGGTAATAGACGACCTTCGACTCCCGGCGAGTTGCCAGCAGACCGCCATTGCGCAGCTTGCCCAGCTCCCGGCTTAGATTGGGTTGGCGGATGCCGAGATCTGTTTCCATGGCGCCTACGGAGCTTTCACCAGAGAGCAAATGACAGCAGATCATCAATCGGTAGGGATGGGACAACAGCTTGAAGACGCCCGCCGCGTGGGTCAGCTCCGGTACCGGCCGGAATGTTTCCTGCGTTTGCTCATGCATGGCAGGTCCTCCTCGTCACGCGCCATGGCCCGGCCCGGCATTCGGGCCAGAATATCAATAGATACGTATAAACGCAAACAAGGAAAAACAAGGTTGCGGCTGAGGAAAATCGGAGGTGTGGCTGCGACTTTTTGGTCAGGCGAGGGGGATCGATTAGCTGCCGAGCCGGATGACCTGACGTTCTAGCGGCGCCCAGTCGAAATCGAGCGTGTCATGCATCGCGATCAGGAGGGCGCGGTCGCCCTTGGCCGCCCACTCGGTGAGCCGCGCCGCGAGTTGAAGGGCGAGCCCTTCCTCCAGTCCGGCAAAGGGCTCGTCAAGCACGAGCAGGGACGGGGCCGCAGCGATCGCGCGCGCAAGGCCTAGACGTCGCAGCTCCCCGCCTGACAGTCCTGCCATCTCTTCCGTAAGCCAATCGTCGAGCTTCAGGTCTCGTGCCCGGAAGGTTTCGCTGAGGCCTGCAAATTCGATGGCCTGCATGATCGGCTCATCCGAAATATCGGGATCGGCAAGTTGGAACTGCGCGCGCAGAGAGCCGGGCAGGAAGGCCGCGAATTGCGGGCTCAACGACATATGCGCAAGGACGCTCGTAGTCCGGCAGTCCGTCCAGCTTATGCCGTTATAGTGCAGCTCCCCGCCCGCAACGGGCTGAAGGCGCATCAGGGTTTCAAGAAGGGTGGTCTTTCCGCTGCCAGACGGGCCGGACAGAAAAGTGACGCTCCCCTTACGGAGCGAAAAGCTGAAGGGCCCGATCTCGGCTGCGCCCTTAGCGGGGCTGATCATCATGTCTGCGGCTGTGACGGGGAAGATCTCCGGCAAAGGCGCGGCTTCTTCTACCGGCGGGGAGGGGATCGCTTCTTGCCCCTCGATGATGGTGAGGAGTCGCGCCGCCGATGCAGCCGCACGCGGGGCCGCTTCGAGCACTTTGGTCATGGCGCCTATGGCATCGAAGGCCGAGAGAATGGCGAGCGCTCCACCGGCGGATATGGCCAATCGTCCGGGCTCTGACAGGCCGGTCAGGAGGGTCAGGAAAGCCAGCACGCCACCGGCGGCGGCATTGATCGCACCGAACTGACGGAACGGGCCCTCGATCCGGCTGAGCGCGGATTGATGGGCAGTGAGGGCATCGGCGGCCTCATCGGCAAGGCGCGGCAGGGCGCCGATGACATCCAGCTCGACGGCATTCTCGACCAGATTGGCGATGCGGCCGCGTTCGGTTTCGGTGGTGCTGGCGAGAATTTCGGCTTCCGTTCGTACCTGCCTGATCGCGCGGCGGGGCAGGAACCAGCCGGTGAAGAGCATCACCAGGATTGTCACTGCGCCCAGCGCCGGATGGGCGGCCATGGCAAAGCCGATGGCGATAAAGGCTGCAGCGAGCGTTGCTGCCAGCGGGCTCAACACCCGCAGGAAGCCGCCCTCGACCGTTTCGACATCGTCGATCAGCGCGGTGAGGGCGGCAGCAGGCAGCGGGGTGAACCCCCTCGTGCTGCGCGCACTCGCCGCAAACAGTCTGGGACGTAAGCTGGCCGAGAGTTTGAGTGTGGCGTCATGGCCAACCAGTTGCTCCGCATAGCGCGCAATGACTCGGGTGAGAGCAAATCCCCTGACCCCGGCGCTGGGGTAGAGGTGGTTGAAGACGAGGCCCGCTCCGGCGGTGCCCGCCAGTGCCGAGGCGGTGAGGAACCAGCCCGAAAGCCCCAAGAGGCCGATCCCGGCAGCCCCCGCTATGGCGGAAAGGAGGAGGGCCAGCAAGAAGCGTTTCCTACCCGGCGCACCGAGACGATTGAAAAGATCGATCACGCGGCCTCCCGCGCCGTCATATGGCGGGTCAGATCGACATGAAGGTCTGCCGCTTCGATGACGGCATTGCGGTGGCTGGCGAGCAGGATCGTCCGGTCTGTTTTCAGCGAAGTCAGGAGACGGAGGAAATCACGCTCTGCTACTTCGTCGAGATGCGCGGTCGGCTCATCGAGAAGAAGAAGTGGCGCATCGCGAAGGAGCGCGCGCGCCAGTGCCAGTCGCTGTCGCTGGCCACCCGAAAGGCCCGCCCCGAACCGTGCCAGCGGGCGGGAAAGTCCATCTCCCTGCAAATCGATGAAGCCGGAAAGTCCTGCCTGTTCCGCAGCGCGGATCAGCTCTTCTTCGCTGGCATCAGGGCGGGCAAGGCGCAGATTGTCCGCAATCGTCCCTTCTGTGATCCATGGAGCCTGCCGGAGGAAGGCTGTGCTGTCCGCAAGACTGTCCGGTGGCGCAAAGTGCCGGCAGTCGACCAGAATTCGCCCCGCGCGAACCTCGCCCTGACCCAGAAGCGCGAGCAGGCAGGATGTCTTGCCTGACCCGGACGGACCGGACAGGACCGTGATGCTGCCAAGGCGTGCCTCGAATTCGAGGCCGGTGAGGATCGTCCGTCCTCCGACGGCCAGATCAACCTGCTCGAACTTAATTGTCATGGGCGCGGTTTGTGTCGGCCATTTTCGAGCGGCAGGCTGGTCCTTATCCGCAAGCCAGCCCCCGAGTTGGGCGGCAGCAGCGACACCATCCGCGCGGTCATGATGCAGCGAGGACAGCCGCCGGATTGGCGCGAAGAATTCCGGCGCCAGGACCAGCACCATCATGCCTTCGGCCAGGGTCAGTGTCTCGCCCGTACCAAAGGGGAAGACGCCGAGAAGCTTGAAGCCGACATAAACCGCGACCAGCGCGATCGAGATAGAGGCAAAGAAATCGAGCACGGCGGAAGACAGAAATGCACGCCGCAGGATCGCCAATGTGCGTAAACGGAGCGCCTCGGCGGCCTCACTGATGTAAGCGGTCTCTCGCGCGACCGCCCGGAAGGAGCGGATCAGCCCGGTCTGTGCGGCGCGAGCCTGAAAGGCGCCGGAGAGCTCATCGAGCGTGTCCTGCTGCGCGCGTGCAATGCTCGCCGTGCCACTGGCGGTCAGCCAGATAAAGAGCGGCAGGACGAGTACCGACAAAAAGAGGAGGGCGGCGGCCAGCCAGCTTTGCGTCGCGGCAGCGATCAGGATGAAGACTGGGATCAGAACCGCAAGCCGCATCCCCGGCTGCCACCTTGCGGCATGACCGGCTAGCATTTGTGTACGGTCGAAAATCTGCGCCACGCGCGCGCCAGGGCTGTCGCCGGCAAGAACTGTCGAGCCCGCTTCACCGATCCGGCTCAGTATCTCGCGCCGGGCCGCCTCTACCATCTGCCGGCCCGCCCGGTCGGCCATTCTCTCGCTCCGCCACAACAGGATCGCGCGTATAAGGACGGCTGCGATCCCGGCCATAGCGGGTGTTGCGGCATTCTGTCCTGCGGCCATCAGGCCAGTGGCATTTCCGACTGCCCACGCGATGACGATCCAGCACATTGCGCCGCCCAGCGAATAGAGAAGACCCATCGATACGGCCTCGCGGGCCGCCGCCGACCAGCGTTTCAGGGCCGCCTTTGCGGCAATTTGATCCATGTCATCCGGCTTTGTCATTTGGGCTTGTCATAGGTTGAGGCGCGCGACTATTAAAGTGGTATTGAAAATAATACTTATATGGCGAGCGACGGGACAGAGCTGCGATTCGTTCAGGATTTTGCACCGAATCCGCCATACTCCGCCCTCAAAGGAGACATCTGATGCCTGACTTACTCGTTGCCGATCTCTCCCGGTGGCAGTTTGCCTTAACGGCCATGTATCACTTCCTCTTTGTACCGCTGACTTTGGGTCTATCCATGATTCTCGTGGTCATGGAGGGCGCCTATGTCATGACGGGCAAGGAGGTGTGGCGCCGCACCACGAAATTCTGGATGAATCTGTTCGGAATCAATTTCGTGCTGGGCGTGGCGACCGGGATCACCATGGAATTCCAGTTCGGCACGAACTGGTCCTATTACTCCCATTATGTAGGTGACGTATTCGGTGCGCCGCTGGCGATCGAGGGGCTGATGGCCTTCTTCCTCGAAGCGACGCTGGTGGGCCTCATGTTCTTTGGCTGGGACAAACTGTCCCGCCCGGCCCATTGGATGGTCACCTTCTTTGTGGCGCTGGGGTCAAACCTTTCTGCACTGTGGATCCTGATTGCTAATGGCTGGATGCAGAACCCGGTGGGCTCGGAATTCAATCCGGACACGATGCGCATGGAAGTCACCAATTTTATGGAGGTGCTCTTCAACCCCGTCGCGCAGGCAAAATTCGTGCACACGGTCAGCGCCGGCTATGTCACGGCGGCCGTCTTCGTGCTCGGCGTGTCGGCTTGGTATGTGCTGAAGAACCGCCATCTGGGCCTCGCCAAACGGTCAATGGCGGTGGCCGCATCCTTCGGTCTCCTCTCGTCCCTGTCGGTCGTCGTACTGGGGGATGAGAGCGGCTATACGCTCACCGATAACCAGAAGATGAAGCTCGCCGCACTTGAGGCGATGTGGCACACGGAAGAAGCCCCTGCACCGCTGACGCTCATCGGTATTCCAGACAGGGAAGCCCGCGAAACGCATCTGGAAGTGCAAGTGCCTTGGGTGCTTGGCCTGATCGCGACACGCTCGCTGGATGGTGAGGTCGAAGGCATCCTGCCACTGGTGGCGATTGCCGAGGATCGGATCGAGAACGGCGTGAAGGCCTATGATGCTGTCGGGCGCCTGAATGCGGACCCGGACGATGCGGAGGCTCGCACCATATTCGAGGCGACCAAACGCGATCTCGGTTATGGCATGTTGCTCCTGCGCTATACGGATAAGCCGTCCACGGCGGATGAGGTGACCATAGCCAAGGCGGCGTGGGATACGGTGCCGCATGTGGCGATGTCGTTTTATTCCTTCCGCCTGATGGCCGGGCTCGGCTTCCTCTTTATCGGGGTCTTTGCGCTGGCCTTCTATTTCATCAGCCTGCGCCGGAACGTGCCGAAACTGTTCCTGCGGCTCGCGGTCCTGATCATCCCGCTGCCATGGATTGCAGCGGAGCTGGGCTGGATCCTCGCCGAAACCGGGCGTCAGCCATGGATCATTGATGGCGTGTTGCCGACATTCCTCGGCGTCTCTTCCTTAAGTGCCAGTCAGGTGATTATGACCATGGTCGGCTTCACACTGATCTACGGAACGCTCGCCGTGGTCGAAGTCAGCCTGATGATCAAGGCGATCAGCGCCGGGCCGGGGGCACGGCTGTTCCCGGCAGGGGGCGGAGGGAGTGACACGGACGAATTGTCACCTGCTGCTGCCGCTGCACCCAGCATCAAATTTGACGTCTAGGAGGCTGTCATGACGGAAATACCGCTCGATTATGCCACGCTGAAAATCCTCTGGTGGGGATTGGTCGGTGCCCTGTTGATCGGCTTTGCCGTGACCGATGGTTATGACCTTGGTGCGGCCTCGCTTCTGCCTTTCGTGGCAAAGACGGACAAGGAACGCCGGCTGGTCATCAACTCCGTCGGCCCGACTTGGGAAGGTCATCAGGTCTGGTTGATCACTGGGGGCGGGGCGCTCTTTGCCGCCTGGCCGTTTGTCTATGCGGTCAGTTTCTCTGGCTTTTATCTTGCCATGTTCGTGGTACTCGCGGCGCTCATCCTGCGGCCGGTCGGGTTCAAATACCGCTCGAAACGGCAAAGCGCCACTTGGCGGTCGGGCTGGGACTGGGCGCTGTTTGTCGGCGGATTCGTCCCGGCACTGATCTTCGGTGTTGCACTCGGCAATGTGCTGCAGGGCGTGCCCTTCAATCTCGATAGCACGCTGCGCGCCAGCTATGATGGCGGGCTCTTTGGCCTCCTCAATCCCTTCGCGCTGCTCTGCGGGCTCGCCTCCGTGGCAATGCTGGTCATGCATGGCGCGGCCTATCTCGTTGCCAAGCTCGAACGGGGACCGGTGCTCGACCGTGCGGCGAGTTTTGGGACATGGGCCGGGATCGGTGTCCTGATCTTCTATGCGGCCGCAGGCGTGTGGCTGATGGTCTCCGGCATGGGCTACCGCATCGTCTCGGAGATTGATCCGCAAGCGGTCGCCAACCCGTTGCGCAAGGAAGTCGTCGTCGAGACCGGCGCGTGGCTCGCCAATTACGGCAAATATCCGTGGATGATCGCAGCCCCCGTGCTCGGTTTCGCGGGGACGGTGCTAGCCATTCTGGGCCTTCGCAAAAAGACCGGCTGGACGATTGTGGCCTCGGGGCTCGCCGCATCCGGGATTATCGCCTCGGTCGGCGCATCCATGTTCCCCTTCATCCTGCCGAGCACGGTCAATCCCAATGCCAGCCTGACGGTCTGGGACAGTGCTTCCAGCCAGACGACCCTGTTCATTATGCTGATCGTCACGGTGATCTTCTTGCCCATCATCCTGCTTTACACCTCATGGGTCTTCAAGGTGCTGTGGGGGCGTCTCGATACGGAAGAAGCCAATTCAGCTGGCGCATATTAGAGAGAAGGAACAAGTTTATGTGGTATTTCTCCTGGATCCTCGGCCTTGGCCTTGCGCTCACTTTCGGCATTCTCAATGCCATGTGGAACGAGGTCGCAATGACCGAAGCAGGTGAGGAAGATCTCGAGATCGACTGATCCTCAGCGCTCTTTCAGATAAAGAAAAGACCGGCAGTGATGTGCCGGGCTTTTCTTATGCGTACGGGGAAGAAGAGGTCAGAAGGAGCGCCGGAGACCGGCATAGATATTACTATTGTCCTCAAACTGACCGAAAAAGGCCTGCGGCTCGCCATAGAAGACATTGACCCCGCCATCGACGAGCCAGTTATCGTCAAGCTTGTAGCTCGCCCGGGCGCGCAGATAGCCGTCTTCCTGATTGGGGCTGTAGAAATTGAAGAGGCTCAGCGTCAAATTCTGGTTAAAGGCAAGCTTCGTCAGCCGTGTGGTGATGACATGCCGGGTCTCGTCGGGTTCCTCGGCGCCCATGGGCAGGGCAGCGGCCATCGTATCATGGTCGAGCGTCTGCTCGGCATAATATTGCAGCCCGATGGTCAGGTTGGTCATCGCCTCGCGTTCATAACCGACGAGATAGCGGGCCTGACTGTTCGGCAGGAAAGGATTGTCCCCATCAGGATCATCCTTGCTGTCATAATAGCCGACTTCCGCATTGCCGATCCCGCCAAGGACGGGTCCGCGAATGCTGGCGCCATAGACGGCAAGCTCCGGGAAGATGAACCGGCCCTGAGTGCTGAACCCGGCCGGGCTCTTCCAGTAGCCGTCATAAGCGTAAGCTGCGAGTTCGAACGCGCCGGCATTGCGGGAGAAGCGGATAGCGATCTCATCATCGTCGAACCAGCCATCGGGCCGGACGGGGTCGATTACCATATCCTCACCCGCAATCATGCCGGTCAGGGGATTGAGATAGGAAATCCGTGTGCCATCAATATAGCGGTCGGCATCGAAACGCGGCGTATAGACCAGATCAACATTGACGATGTTAGAGAAGAACGATGCACGGATCGCATCGGATGGCGCTTTGAGATATTCGTCATCCCGGCCGATGAAGAAGGAATTATAATCCTTCGGGAACATGTCATTGATGAAGACAAGATCGCCCGTGCCCCATGTCGCAATCTGGCGGCCGATCTTCAGGTCAAGAAAGTCGCTGGGGCGCAGCACCATATTGGCTTCGCGCAGATCGATGAAGCCGCGGCCTTTCTCTAAGTCGATGGCATAATCATCGGCCACCGGATCAAACAGAAAATCCGCTGTCAGATTGAAAAGCGCCGGCCCGGCACTCAGCTCGGTCTGGAGCTGGGTGCGGATCTCGCCAATCGAGGCGCCGTCCTGCGTTTCATCTTCCTGCAGGCGGATGCCGCCACGGGCTTCGATGAACCCCGTGAAGTGCTCCATGAACCAGTTCGGCGCAGGCTTTTCGGCGTCCGGCGTATCAGCAGAGGAGGGAGCGCTCCCCAGCCCCGAGGGGAGGCTGGGAAGCGCCTTATCCTGTTCCGGCTTGTCCTTTTCCTCCGTCTTTCCCAGACCCGTCGGCAGTGAGGGGAGGCCGGACGGAGAAGAGGCGGATTTTTCCTGCTCCTGTTTTTGCTCCTTATCCGAATCGCCGCTCAGGCCTTTCGGCAGAGGCGGCAGGTCCTGGACAAGGGCCGTCGACAGGAGAAGGGAGAGAAGGCTGACCGGAACGGACATGCTTGAACCTCAGTTTTGGCCGTCAGCGCATGTAACGGCGCGGCGGGGTGCGCAGATAGCGCTCCGAGAACACATCGTCTGGCAGGCCGACATCATATTCGACGGTCTCATAGGTGAGGGTCGTCGACCCGCCCATATTAGTGTCAGTCATTTCAGATTTCGTCACCGTCGGATGACCTTCGATGACATCGACTGCCTGCGCCGTATAGGTACGGTAGATATTGCCCTGCGCATCGAAATATTCCGTCTTCACCGGGATGAAGCTTTCCTTGTGGATATAGTTGCGGAATTTGGAAAACTCGACGGCACCGGTATTTTTCGGCGTTGAATCAACGATGTAATAATCGTCCGTGACCTCCACGAGTTCGTGGGTGTCCTCGGCGGGGCCACGGCCCGAGACATCTTCATAGAAAAAATGCGAGCCGACAAAACTGGTTCGCTCATCGCTGGCCGCGATGCGTTTGACGAGATCGAGCGCCGGCAGATAGAGCCAGCGGTCGTCATCGGCTTCCATGTGCTTCCACACCATAAAGGCCGTGCCCTTCACATCGGCGGGCAGGTCGAAGAGGACATAGAATTTCTGGTCACCATTATCGACGTTGCCGACATCGGTGCGCAGGATCGTGAATTCGCGGGAGCGGGTGCGCCCCTGCTCATCCTTGATCTCCATCTTGACCTTGGCCTTGCCGTCCTGACCCTGATAATAGGCCGTGGCGGATGCCTTGTTGACTATGTCCTGAACCGCAGGCGCGTCCTGCGCGAAGACAGGTGCGCCGAGGGCGAAGGCGATAGCCGTGCTGGCGATAAGGTTTCTGAGGTTTCTCATTTTGTGAACTCCTCTGCTCACTGAATATATGGGTCAGGCTTGCGCCGGTTCAAGGGGCTCCGGCTTCTCTTGCTTCGGGAAGAGAAACCGTTGCAGCAGGGTGATAATGGCCGGCAGGCCGATCAGCGTGCCGATCCCGGCGAGCACCAGAATGGCGGAGATAAAGACGCCGACGGTCTTGTATGGGACGAGAGGCGCCATCAGCAGCGGCAGGAAGCCTGCGCCGATGACGATCACATTGCGCAGGATCGCCCGGGCCGGCTCACCGAACATATAGGCGAGCGTGTCTTTCCAGTTGCCATAGCGAGCAAAGGATTCCTTCGCACGCGCATTGAAGTGGATCGCATAGTCGATGGCGAGGCCGAGCGAGAGCGAGGACAGGACCGCAATCGGCATGTCGTAATCCTTCCCGATGATCCCGATCGCGCCATAGATCATGGCGATAGTCACCGTCAGCGGCGCCATGGAGATCAGCCCCCAGAGCAGTGAGCGGAACATGACGACCATGATGATCAGAACAATGATGAAGCTGCCAAGAAAGGATTTGAGCATTCCGGCGACCATCTTCGCCTGCCACACCGTGTTGATATAGGTAAGACCGAACCAGTCATGGGTCAGGCCCACTTCCTCGCCATGCTCATCCATATAGGTGGCCACGGCGTGGACGACTTCGTTCATGTCCTTGTTGTCGCCGCTTTTGAGCTGCACCCAGATATTGAGGGTCCGGTAATCCGGGGTGACCATTTTATATAGATCGCCCGGCCGGTGGGAATTCTCGAAAGTGACGAGGGTCTGGGCGACCCCGGCGACGCTCTCCGGGATACGGTATTCGGCTTCCTCACCGCCGAGTAGTTCACGGTGCACGGTCTTGACGATATCGGGCACGGCATTGGATTTGCCGACATAGCCGGAGGCGAGGAGGTGGGCCTGCAGCCCTTCAACGAAATGCAGCATGTCAGGGCGTTTGAAGACTTCCTCCGGCAGGCGGACAGAATCGATAGCGACGACGACATCGTCCCAGGCGACCCAGACATCGTCATCCTCGGCGGCATCGCGCGCGGCGCTGGCCCAGTCCGTCAGATCGGCGAGGATCGCCTCGCGGCTCGCATCTCCGCCGGTGATTGTCCCGAGCCGCTGGGCGGCAGCCGCGGCCTGTTCCGTGCCTAGCGCATCAAGCTGGGTATTCAGCCGAGCGGCCATGATGTCGATCGTCTCCTCCGCAATGGTCGGTGTGAGGGTCAGATAGGCCATATACGTGCCGGCAAAGCGTTCATTGAGCGCAATGTCGGCTTTACGGATCTCGTGGTTCAGGGAGAACCATTTGACCGGGTTGTCATTGATCTGGATACGGCTGATCCCATAGCCCGCGACGACGAACCCAGCGACGAACAGGATGATGATCAGTCGTGCATGGGTGTAGGAGACCCGGCCGATCAGCCGCAGGAAGGCGGAGAGGGGTGATTTGTCTTCCGGGCCCTCGACCGCGCCCTTCATGCCGAAATTCTCGAAGGCTTTCTCCGGCATCAGCATGATATAGGCGGGCACCATGGTCACGGTGGCGAGCCAGGCGAAGAACACGCCGAGCGCCACGAAGATCCCGAAAATCTGTACAGGCGGGATCGGCGTCAGGGCCAGCGAGGCAAAACCGGCACAGGTCGTCACCGTGGTGATGACCATCGGCCACCACAGCTCTTTCATCGTATGACGGAGCGTTTTCTTGCGATCCTTGAATTGCGGATAGAGGTCGAAGAAATCCGACAGGATATGCACTGCATCAAGGACGGCAATCGGCATCACGAAGATCGGGATCATCGAGCTCATGATGTGCACGGTGTTTCCCGTCGCGACCAGCAGGCCCATCGCGCCAATGACCGCGACCATGGCGACCAGCATCGGCGCGATGATCAGCTGCACCTTACGGAAGAACAGCCACATCAGGATGAAAATGAGCAGCATGGCGGCAGGCGCGGAGATGGCCATCTGCTTGAACATCTCCTTGCCGAACTGGTCCTGCGCGATGGGCAGGCCGGTAATGTGCCAGGTGGCAGCCGAACCGAACTCGGCGATCTTGGTGCGCAGCTCGCTCGCCACGCGATAGCTCATGTCCTTTGAGGTGATCGGCAGGTAAAGCGCGATGGCCTTGCCATCCTCTGAAACGAGCGTGCCGTTCAGTGTCGGGATGTTTTGGGCTTTCTCGCGAATGGCGATGGCGTCTTCAGCCGTCTTCGGCGGGGCGGACATCAGGTATGAGAAACTGACCGAGCCAAGCCCCGCCTGCTCGATAGAGTCCACATTGGAGGGCGCGATAATATCGGCGGGAACGACGCCCCGCGTCTCGCCATCTTCTTCCCAGCGCAGCGTGCCCGCGAATTTGGTCAGCTCATAGATCTCCGTCAGAGTCTCTACATTGAAGACGCCTTCGGGATTTTCCGGCTCCACGACGCCGACAACGACGAAATCATTGAGCCCGAAATTTGCCTTCATGTCATTGTGATAGACGCGGACCGGTTCGTCCGGGGACAACATGTTCTCCGGGTCCGTATCAATCTTGAGCCCGTTGAGGAACGGCACGACGCCGGGGGCCAGCGTCGGCACCGCCACCAGCGCGATCATGAACAGGCTGAAAAGCCCATAGGCCCACATCAGGGCGCCGGGTTTCTTGGTGGCATTCTCGACGATCGGATTCATCGCATGGGCTCCGGAAAAGAGAGGGGGTTATTTAAAGGCGCAGCCTGAATTGAGGCCCATGGCCTTGAAGATCATCGCTGCGGGGCAAAAGCCGGTGAAGGCCGCCTGCAGCATGTTCAGGCCGACAAAGCCGGTCAGAAACAGCCAGTACGGATGAATCGTCAAGCTCAGCGCAATGCTCACCAGAATCATGGTGCCAGCGAGGGCGAAAACGGCGCGGTCGATATTCATGTCTCAATCTCCAGATTGTGCACTTATATATACGGATATACGCATATATAAGTCAAATTTTTTTATCAGGCCGTGGCCCCAACTTTGCGGCGTGCGGGCTTGGCGGCACCATTTTCGCTGCAGAACATGCCGTGCAGGATCGCGACGACCTGACGCGCGCCGTCATTGGCGAGCGAGTAATAGACCGTCTGGGCTTCCTTGCGGGTCTTCACGATGCCTTCCATGCGGAGGAGGGCGAGCTGCTGGGACATGGTGCTCTGGCGCACATCAAGGGATTCGCAGAGCTCCCCGACACTCATCTCCCCGGAAATCAGCTGACACACGATCATCAACCGCTTCTCATTGGCGAGAGAGCGGAGGAAATCGGCGGCGTCGCCGGCGGATTGCTGCATGTCCTCTATATTCATGATTGCGGATATACTGATAAACAGCTATGTTGTCAAGGTCACCAAACGCCGCCACACGCGGCAATCCCCAACTATATAGGAGACTCCCATGCGCGATCTATCCCCCGCCGAGATAAAGGCTGGTATGGCTGATGGAAAAATCATGCTGATCGATGTCAGGGAGCCGCATGAGTTCAGCGAATCGCGGATCGCAGGGGCATTCAATTTTCCATTATCGACCTTTGACCCGCTGGCCCTGCCGGTCTCTGGAGACCGCCAGATCGTCTTTCACTGCGGCACGGGCAAGCGCTCCGGCATGGCGCTCGATCAGTGCCAGCAGGAGGGAGTGGCGGTCACCTCGCATATGGCGGGCGGCATTCAGGCCTGGCGCAAGGACGGCCTGAATGTGATCGCGGTTGATCCCTCGACGGGGCAGCTCAAGGAAATCTGAGGCGTCCACCACCGGTACAAAAAAGGGCGGCCCATGCCGCCCTTTTTCTTGCGGGAAGAATGCTCAGCCCTCTGAGAGCTGGGATTTCTGTTCCTTCTTGGTCTTGGTGATGCCTAGCAGGTCGAGCGTCACGCGCTCATAGAACGGCTCGCTGACCCCGCGGCGGATCTTGCCGACGAAATATTTCTCAAAGGCCGCCTTGGCCCAGTGGACCCATTTGCCGCTGGCCGCCCAGTTGACGTTGCGCGGCGGGATCTGCGGCATGGCGACAAAAGCAACGCCGCCATCGCCAAAATCAGCAATACAGACGGCATTCCATGTCGCCTCGGCATCGGGCTTCTTCTCATCAAGCAGACGGCGGATATTATGCGCGGTCGCCCGCACCATGCTCTCGATCATGAAGCCGGTTTTCGGCACCCCGACGGGCACGGCATATTGACCGACGGGCGGGATGGCGACGCAGACGCCGACCGAGAAAATATTCGGAAAGGCCGCATTCTGCTGGGCTTCATCGACCGTGACAAAGCCGCGCGGATTGACGAGACCCTCAATGTCCCGCACCGCCTCAATGCCCCGGAAGGCCGGCAGCATCATGGAGAAATTCTGCGGCAGTTCGTGAATCTTCTTCACGCTGCCATCCTCATCTATCTCCTCGACAATGACCATGTCGGGCAGGACTTTCTTGATACGGGCACTGGTGATGAATTTGATATGCCGTTCGCGCAGCTCGCTTTCGAGCATGCCCTTGGTATCGCCGACGCCATCAAGGCCGAGATGCCCGATATAGGGTTCCGAGGTGACAAAAGTCATCGGCACCTTGTCGCGAATCTTCCGCTTACGGAGGTCAGTGTCGAGAATGAACGCATATTCATAGGCCGGGCCGAAACAGGACGCGCCCTGAACGGCGCCGACAACGATCGGCCCCGGATTTTTGACAAAGTCCTCCCAGGCTTTGGAGGCTTCGAGCGCATGGGGGGTGGTGCAGACCGAATGGGTGTGACCTCCATGGGGGCCGAGCCCCTCGATCTCATCAAAGGCCAGCTCCGGCCCGGTCGCGATCACGAGATAATCATAGTCGATCATCCTGCCGTCATCGAGTTCGACGGTGTTCTGCTCAGGTCGGACCTTTTTGGCGCGGCAATGGATGAAGTCGATTTTCTTCTTATTGAAGACGGGCTCCAGCTCGACCTGGATCTGATCTGGCTTGCGCCAGTCAACGGCTACCCAGGGATTGGACGGGGTGAAGGAGAAGACCGGCTGGTCGGAAATGACAGTGACGGTATCTTCCTTACGGGCCTGCTGGCGCATTTCGAGTGCCATGGGCACGCCGCCAAGACCGGCACCAAGGACGACAATATGGGCCATTGGATGACCTCCCTTTCTTGCCGCCATGAGGTGTCGCCGCCATGGCGGGGTGATTTACTGATCATGTAAATCACAAAATACAAATATACAAGAAAGCGAATGCAAAAAGTTCAGATCGGCCCTGTCTAGGCAAAGGGCGATTCAAAAGAAGTGGGGGTGTTACGCGGTTTCCGGCCAGGCGGTATGACCCTTGGGCAGGATCGCGCCTTTCTCACAGATGACGGCGCCGGCAAGGCGGTGACCTGCAAGGGCGGCTTCCTCAGGGGGCAGACCTTTTATTCGTGCGGTCAGATAACCGGCATTAAAGCTGTCTCCGGCACCTGTCGTATCGACCGGGCGGATTTTCTCTGCAGGCTTCACCCAGCCGCCGCTTGAAAGAAACGCACCATTGCCGCCATCTTTCACGGTGACTTCCCGTGCGCCCAGATCCTGATACTTGACCGATGCCGTCTCTGGATCTTTCGTGCCGTAGAGGGCTTCGACATCCTCGAAAGTCGGCAGGCAGATCGTAGCGAGCTGGGACGCTTTATCGAGAACGGCATGGGCAGTTTGGCTGTCGGGCCAGCCGCGCGGCCGGTAATTGAGATCGAAGATGACCTCGCCGCCATTATCGCGCACGGTTTTGAGAACATCGAACAGTCTTGCCCGATCGTCCGGCCCGTAAAGGGAGAGTGAGATCCCGCTGAGATAAACCGCCGGCGCTTTCGCCATCGCCTCAAGCGCAGCCTCTGCGCCGGGGGCGGAGAAAAAGGCCCGTGCGGCACTGTCATTGCGCCAATAGGTGAAAGTGCGCTCGCCTTCATCATCGAGTGAGATCGCATAAAGTCCGGCATTGCGGCCCGGCGCGGTCAGGACGTGAGAGGTGTCGATGCCTTCATCCTGCAGCGCTTCTCTGATCCGTTCACTGAAGGGATCTTCACCGAGCGCCGTGAGATAGGAGACCGGCACGCCAGCGCGGGCCAGATAGACAGCCGTGTTGAACGTATCACCCGCCACGCCGACCTGCGCGGTTTTCCCGTCGAGCCCGGAAAGCTCGATCATGGCTTCGCCGATGATGAAGACGGGGGCGGGAATCGCAGTCATGACAGGGCTCCTGCGGCGGCCTGCGGACCATCGGTCATCAGGCGCTGCAACTGGGTAAGGACGGTGCCGGCAAAGCCGAGGTCACGGGAGAGATCATCCCCGAAAACCTCCCCGAGGCTTAGAAAACCCTGCAGCAGGCTGTCCACCCCTGATGAAGCGGAGGCAATTTCCGCAAAACGTGCGCTGAGCGGGTCGCGGACATCGATCTTCTCGCCATGGATAGTCCGTCCGCGGGCATAGGCGATCCAGGCCGCGACCGCGAGGGCGAGCCGGTCATAGGGAAGGCCCATCTTTTGCCGGTCACGGATCGTATCGAGCAAGCGCTGGGGCAGTTTCTGGCTGCCATCCATGGCGATCTGCCATGTCCGGTGACGCAAAGCGGAATTGAGAAACCTCTCGCGTAGCGCTTCGGTATAAGATGGGAGCGAGACCCCGGCGGGCGGTGTCACGGTGGGCAGGATTTCTTCATCCATCAGCAGGGTGATGAAGGGCGAGAGATCGACATCGTCCATCACTTGATGGACGTAGTCATAGCCTGAGAGATAGCCGAGATACGCAATCGCGGAATGCGGACCATTCAGCAGGCGGAGCTTAGCCGTCTCAAACGCTGCGACGTCCTCGACGATCTGCGCGCCGGCGGCTTCCCATTGCGGACGGTCAGCGGCGAATTTGTTCTCGATCACCCATTGGCGGAAGGGCTCGGCCTTCACATGGGCGTCATCACGCAGCCTGATGGCTTCTGCTGTTTCGGTGATGTCCTCGGGCGTCGTTGCAGGGACGATCCGGTCGACCATGGTGTCGGGGAAAGCGCCTTCGCGCTCAATCCAGGCGGCAAAGTCCCGGTCGATCCGTCCGGCATATTGCAGCACCGCTTCGCGGACGCGCGCGCCGTTCGACGGCAGATTGTCACAGGAGATGATCGTGAAAGGGAGAGCGCTCGCCGCATATCGGATGCGTAAAGCTGCTGCCAGATAGCCGATGGCCGATCGCGGGGCCTCAGGCGTCTGGAGATCCGCCGCGATATCGGGATCTTCCGTCTTCAGACGGCCCGTTGCGGGGTCAAGAGCATAGCCCTTCTCGGTAATCGTCAGGGTGACGGCGCAGACTTCCGGGGAGGCGAGCGCGGCAAGCGCGGCTTCTGGCGCTTCGGGCGCTGTGATCATGCGCATCATGTTGCTGATCAGCCGATAGGAGATACGCTCCCCGTCCATCGTGCCAACCGTGTAAAGATGATTCTGCGGGGCGAGCTGTGACGCTGCCGTCGGGGATCTCAGCGAGATGCCGGTCGTGCCCCATTCGCCTGCCTCGCGCTCATTGGTCTCCTCGGTATAGACCGCCTGATGGGCACGGTGGAACGCGCCCACCCCCAGATGAACGAGCCGGGGGCGCAAGGCCGCGCGGTCGTAACCGGGTGTTTTGACGATATAGGACAGCTCATTGAGCGTGTCCGAAGAGAGCCGTTTCATTGTCATCCAAGCAGTCCGGGCAGTGTCAGCGACAGGGCAGGAATGAATGCCGTTAGCAGGAGTGCGATGATCAAGGCCAGATAGAAGGGCCAGATCGTCTTGACCGTGTCCTCGATCCTGATCTTGCCGATGGCGGCGGCCACGAACAGCACCGCACCGACCGGCGGGGTGACGAGCCCGATGCCCAGCGCCAGCATCAGGACAATCCCGAAATGGACGGGATCATAGCCGAAACTGATCATCAGCGGCAGGAAGATCGGCGTTGTAATGATGATCAGCGGCGCCATGTCCATGAACGTGCCAAGAACAAGAAGCGCGGCGAGCACCATCAGCATGACGATAACGGGATTGTCGGTGACGCTGGTGACAAAGCCAGCCAGTGCGGAGGGCGCCTCCAGGAGGGCGAGGAGCCAACCGAATGCCGCCGCTGAGCCGATGATCAACATGACCATGGCGGTGGTCCTGACCGATCCCGCAATGGCCAGCCCGAGCTGTTTTGAGCCCAGCGTGCGGTAGCCGAAAATCCCGACAAGGAGGGTATAGAAGATCGCAACGGCGGAGCTTTCCGTCGGGGTGAAGATCCCCGCAAGGATGCCGACGACGATGATCACCGCGGTCATCAGGCCCGGCACGGCGGCGATGGCGGCGAGGATAAAGGCGCGCCAGCCGGGGAAGGTACCCTTGGGATAGCCGCGCTTGCGGGCGACCAGCCATGAGGTGATGCCGAGGATGATCCCGGCCATCACGCCGGGGACGATCCCGGCGACAAAGAGCTCACCGATGGAAATGCCGATCCCAGCGGACGCAGCATAGATGATCATGTTATGCGAGGGCGGAATGATCAGCCCAAGGATGGCCGCCGTGCAGGTGACATTGACGGCGTAATCGCGGTCATATCCCTTCTCGACCATCATCGGGGTGAGGGCGGAGCCAAGCGCTGAAACCGATGCAATCGCCGAGCCCGAGACCGCGCCGAACAGCATGGAAGCGCCGACATCGACCTGACCGAGCCCGCCCCTTGTGCCGCCAAGTGCCGCATCGGCGAGCCGCACGAGTTTCTCGGCGATGCCGGCGCGATACATCAGATCGCCTGCAAAGATGAAGAACGGGATCGCCATCAGGGAGAAGACATTCATGCCCGACGCCATCTGCTGGACGGCGATGACGGGCGCGATATCGAGATAGAAGAATGTGAGCACCGACGCGGCGAACAGCGCGAAGGCGACCGGCACGCCGATGATCAGGAACAGGGCGAGGCAACCGAAGAGAATGATCAGGGCCATGACGGGGTCACCTCCCGCCCGCGGAAGATCGCGATCAGATGTTCAAGCACGAAGCCGGTGATGAGCACACCGGCAATCGGCATGGGCAGCATGGCGGAGCCTCTGGGCACGCCGAGCGTCGGGATCCTGAAATCCCAGAGCTTCACGACCAGATTGGCGCCATAGATCACAAGGAAGACGCCGATAGCGCCGGTGATCAGGTGAGCCACGATCAGCGGGATCACGCGGTGCTTGCCGATCGCATCCTGAAAGGCGGTCATGCGGATATGGAAATTCTCCCGTACCCCGGCGGCCCCGCCGAACAGGATCGTCCATATAAGGATGTATAATGCCGCCTGTTCGGACCATGACGGGCTCGAATTAAGAACATAGCGCGCAAAGACCTGCCACAGGATGATGGCTGTCATCGCGCAAAGGCCGATCCCGGCGAGCCACATGCAGGCAAGCGAGAGGAGCCGCGACATCCGCGCGACAGGGCCTTCGGTGGGAAGGGGCTCAGACACCGGGCACCTCCATGGCCTGAATTTCCTCGACCAGCGGGCGCAGTTTGGAGCTGACGAAGCGGTCATAGACCGGCTTCATCTTTTCCTGGAACGGCGCTTTGTCGACCGGGTCGACGAGTTCAATGCCGCCCGCCATCACGATCTCTTTTGATTTCTCGACGCGCGCATCCCAGATGTCGCGCATGACGGGGACGGACTCGCGGGCGATCCGCCGGAACAACTCTTGATCATCCTCACTCAGCTTCTCCCAGCGCCGCAGCGACATGACAAGGACTTCCGGCGCCATGATATGCTCTGTCCGGGAATAATAGGGCGCGGCCTCGAAATGCCGGGTCGTCTCATATGACGGCCAGTTATTCTCCGCGCCGTCAATGACACCCTGGATCAGGCCCTGATAGACTTCCGCGAAACTCATCGGTGTCGCATTAGCGCCCAGCGCTTCAACCATCGAGACATAGAGATCTGAATTCTGCACACGGATCTTCATGCCGCCAAGATCGTCGGGCGTCAGGACCGGGCGCTTGGCATTATAGAAACTGCGCGCGCCTGAATCATAATAGCAGAGCCCGATAAGCCCCTTGGGTCGGAGCGCATCGAGGATCTGCTGCCCCGGCGCGCCGTCAACGGCGGCCCGCATATGGTCAATCGACCGGAAGACAAAGGGCAGGGCGGGAACCAGCGTTTCCTCCGCAATCGGATTGAGGGGCGCCGTGTTCACCCGATTGACATCGAGCCCGCCGAACATGGTGATTTCCAGCGTGTCCCGTTCACGACCCAGCTGTGCGCCTGCATAGATCCGCATGGCGAGGCGGCCATCTGTTTCCTCTTCCAGCCGCTTGGCGATGAATTCGAGCGCCTTGACGGTCGGGTAATCCGCCGGTTGTGCATCGGCCGCAAACAGCGGGCGCTCGGCCTTGGCGCAAGAGGAGAGTCCTGCGGCGCCAAGACCGGCGATGGCGGCTTGCGTGAACTGGCGGCGGCTGAGGGTCACGAGAATTTATAGGCTTCCTTCGCGAGCCGGTAGGCAAGGTCATGCGCGACCTCATGTGCCTCGTCTTCGGGCAGGCGATGTTCAGCAACGAGCTGCGCGAGGAACACACAGTCCATCCGCCGCGCGACATCGTGCCGGGCCGGGATCGAGAGAAACGCCCGCGTGTCGTCATTGAACCCGGCAGTGTTGTAGAAGCCAGCCGTCTCGGTCGTCCGTTCACGGAATCGCCGCATCCCCTCGGGGCTGTCGTGGAACCACCAGGGCGGCCCAAGTTTCAGAGCCGGATAATGCCCGGCAAGCGGCGCCAGCTCCCGCGAGTAGACATCTTCATCGAGCGTGAAGAGGATGATGTTGAGATCCGGCTCATTGCCCACCGCTTCGAGCAGTGGCGAGAGCGCCTCGACATATTCTGACGGGGCCGGAATATCTGCGCCCTTGTCTCGTCCGAATTTGTCAAACAGCGGCAAATTGTGGTTGCGGTGCACGCCCGGATGGATCTGCATGACGAGGCCATCTTCAAGGCTCATCCGTGCCATTTCGGTCAGCATCTGCCCCCGGAAGAGGTCAGCGTCATCTGCTTCAAGATCACCTGAGACAACACGTGCGAACAACGCGCGCTTGTCCGCTTCGGAGAGATTGGCCGTCCGCGCGGTGCGGTGCCCATGATCGGTTGCGGTCGCGCCGCCCTTCTCCTTGAAATATTGCCGCCGCTGGCGATGGGCGTTGAGGTAGCCCTCCCAGCTCATGACATCCTCGCCGGTCAGCTCGCCAAAGGCGGCAAGGCTTTTGGTGAAGTCCTCATGCTCAGGGTCAATGACCGTATCAGGACGATAGGTGGTGACGACCCGTCCGTCCCAATCGTCTTCCGTGATCGTCTGGTGGTGGGTGAGGGGATCAAGCGCGCCTTCGGTCGTCGCGATAATCTCGATATTGAATTGCTCGAATAGGGCACGGGGGCGGAAGGAGTCCGTGGACAGTTTCTCCGCCATCACATCGTAATAGTGATCGGCAGTGTCAGCATTCAGGAGCACATCGAGCCCGAAGACCTCCGCAAAGACCCAGTCAAGCCACATGCGGGACGGCGTGCCCCGGAAGAGCTGATAATTCTCCGCGAACAGACGCCAGATTTTCCGTCCGTCCGTCTCAACGGGGCTGGCATCGACCGTGGGAATGCCGAGCTTTTCCAGCGGCACGCCCTGGCTATACAGCATGCGGAAGACATAATGGTCCGGCACGATGAGAAGCTGCGCCGGATCGGGAAAAGGCTCATTCAGCGCGAACCATTCGGGGTCCGTATGCCCATGCGGCGAGACAATCGGCAGGTCTTTGACTTGCGCATAAAGGCGCCGGGCGATGTCGCGCTGGGCCGGTTCGGCGGAGAAGAGACGGTCGGGATGAAGCGTGAGTGGTGATGTCATGTTCCGTCCCTTAGCCTATTGTCGCGTCTGGTGGATCAGCTGAAGCAGATTCTTATTGCGGCGATATAAGTGAGCGCTAACACTGGCTGTCAACCGGCAGCAAGACTGAGGAGATATCATGGCGGGCGAAACGGCAGGACAGGGCGAAGCGGGATCCGCGAATGACCGGCAGATCACGGGTGCGAAGGTCATTGTCTGCTCGCCGGGACGGAATTTCGTCACGCTCAAACTCGAGACCAAGGGCGGCGTCACGGGGCTCGGCGATGCGACGCTCAACGGCCGCGAACTCGCAGTCGTTGCCTATCTAGAGGAACATGTGATCCCGAACCTGATCGGCCGCGATGCGGGCCGGATCGAGGATATCTGGCAGTTCCTCTATCGCGGTGCCTATTGGCGGCGCGGACCGGTGACGATGTCCGCAATCGCTGCGGTCGATACCGCCCTGTGGGATATCAAGGCCAAGATGGCAGGGATGCCCTTGGTCGATCTCCTCGGCGGGCGGAGCCGCGAGGGCGTCCTTGTTTACGGCCATGCCAATGGCAAGGACATCGAGGGCACGCTTGATGAAGTGCTGCGCTATAAGGAGATGGGCTATCGCGCGATCCGGGCCCAGTCCGGCGTGCCGGGGCTTGAGAAAGCCTATGGCGTCTCAAAAGACCGGATGTTCTACGAACCCGCCGGCAGTGAACTTCCCGATACGGAAAGCTGGGACACACGGGCCTACCTCAATTTCCTGCCAAAGCTGTTTGACCGCCTGCGCGACAAGCTCGGTTTTGAGATTGCGCTCCTCCATGACGGCCACCACCGCATGACCCCGCAGGAAGCGGCGCGTCTCGGCAAATCGCTGGAGCCTTACGATCTCTTCTGGCTGGAGGACGCAACTCCCGCGGAGAACCAGGAGGCGTTCCGCCTTATCCGTCAGCATACGACAACACCGCTCGCCGTGGGGGAGGTTTTCAACACCGTTCATGATTGCCGCGAGCTGATCCAGAACCAGTTGATCGACTATATCCGTACGACTGTCGTTCATGCGGGCGGTATTACCCATCTGCGGCGTATCGCCCATCTGGCGGAGCTATATCAGGTTCGGACGGGCAGCCACGGGGCGACGGATTTGTCGCCGGTCTGTATGGGCGCGGCGCTGCATTTTGACACCTGGGTGCCAAATTTCGGCATTCAGGAATATATGCGGCATACGGATCTGACGGACGAGGTCTTCCCGCACGATTACCGTTTCGAGGACGGTTATCTGATTGCCGGTTCAACGCCCGGCCATGGTGTCACGATCGATGAGGAGCTTACCGCAAAGCATCCCTACGATCCCAAACAGCTTCCCGTGGCACGCCTGCGCGACGGCACGCTCTGGAACTGGTAAGGGGGAGCCGACTCACGACCTCAGGGAGGAGATGAGATGGCTAGCCACTACCGGCCGCGCACGGACCTTGAAACCCATGAAGTAACGAACCAGCCGCCACCACGGCTGGGGCGCAATGCCTTTGCGGACAATGTCGCGCTGCGCGACGTGCTAAAGGCGGCGGGCGGGGGTAGTCATCTTGATGCGCTAACGGATTTCGGCGCGAAAACCGATTCTGAGGAAGCGCGAGAGCTGTCCCGCGCGGCACAGGAAAACCCGCCAAAACTCAAAAGCTTTGACCGCTACGGCCAGCGCCTCGATGAGGTGGAGTTCCATCCCGCCTATCACGAGCTGATGCGGTATGGCCTTGAAGGCGGCGTCTCGGCAGCCGGCTGGAATGCGGACGAGGGCGGGCATGTTCTTCATGCGTCTCTTCTTTATCTCATGAGCGGTATGGATGCGGGGGTGTGCTGTCCCATGTCGATGACATATGCTGCGGTACCGGCCCTGAGGACCGATCCGAAAATTGCCGCGAGATGGGAGCCGCTCATCCGCGAGGGCAGGTATGATGGCCGCTTCCTTCCGGCGGAGGAAAAGACCGGTGTCACCATCGGCATGGCGATGACCGAGAAACAGGGCGGATCGGATGTCAGAGCCAATACAACGAAGGCGGAGAAAACCGCCGACGGCTATCTGCTCACCGGGCATAAATGGTTCTGCTCCGCGCCGATGAGCGATGCCTTCCTGACGCTTGCCTATGCGCAAGGCGGGCTCAACTGTTTCCTCGTACCGCGCTGGCGGCCGGACGGCACGCGCAATCCCATCCATATCATGCGGCTGAAGGACAAGCTCGGCGACCGCTCCAATGCCTCTTCCGAGATCGAATATCATGGGGCGTGGGCGGAGCGCCTTGGCGAAGAGGGGAAGGGCGTGCGCACCATCATCCAGATGGTCCAGCATACGCGGCTCGACTGTATCGCAGGATCTGCTGGCGGGATGCGTGCGGCGCTCACCGAAGCGGTATGGCACACCGCCCATCGCAGCGCCTTCCAGAAAAAACTCATCGACCAGCCGGCCATGCGCTCTGTTCTCACCGACCTTGCACTTGAAAGCGAAGCCGCAACCGCGCTGATGATCCGTGTCGCGCGGAGTTTCGATCTCGCCGCCAGCTCGCCCCTTGAAGCGGCGCTGATGCGGATCGCCACGCCCATCGCGAAATACTGGATCTGCAAGCGCCAGCCGGGCTTTGTCTATGAGGCGCTCGAATGTTTCGGCGGTGTCGGCTATGTCGAGGAAGGCCCGATGCCGCGCCTCTTCCGTCAGTCACCGCTCAATGCAATCTGGGAGGGTTCGGGAAATGTCATCGCGCTTGATGTCCTGCGCGCCCTGTCCCGCGAGCACGAGGCGATGGATGCGCTGAGGACGGAGCTACTTACCGCAAAAGGCGTGCACGCCCTTTATGATGCGCATCTGGCACGGTTGGAGGCCTGGGCAAAACCTGGCGCTCTGACCGAGGTCACGGCCCGCGCCTTTGTCGAGGAACAGGCGCTAGGACTTCAGGCGGCGGCACTCCATCTTTATGCGCCCGAGGAAGTCTTTGCCGATTTCTGTGCCGCACGGCTTGATCCCGAAAACCGGCACCTCGCCTATGGTGCGCTGCCATCGGGCCTCAATCAGGACAGGATCATCGCCCGGGCGTTGCCGATCAGCTGACCAGTTCCCGCAGCTTTGCGATATCGTCCGCCCGCGTTTCGATATCATCACGCTTGGCGGCGGTGCGGAAATCCCGCAATTTCTCGAGCGCGCGGATGAGGACCGGCAGCGGTGGCCCGCTGGCTGTCACCTGCTGGAGGTGTTGATCACCGAGGTCATCCGATGGGCCGACAATGAATTTCTCAACCAGATTGTCATGGTGCTGACGGGCCGTCTCGGCAAAAAGATCCGCCACTTTCAGATAGGCGGCCCCTGCACGCTTGAACCAGTCCGCCTCCGCATGGTCTGCCAGCCCTAAAAGGCTGTCGAGCAGGCTGGGGTAGCGCATCGTGTCTTTCAGCTTCGCCTGATCCCCCGGCGTCATGAAGAGGAGCTTGTCGACCAGAAGCTGCGCGTAATAGGGATCGGACGCCCGCGTCAGTCCGAGCAACAGGTCGAGCTGGTTGATCCCGGCAAAATCGCCCGCATTGGCGCCGCGATAAACTTCGCGCCCCACGCGGTAGGGTTTGTAATAAGGACGTACACAGTAGAAAAACCGGTCCCGGTCGAGATTGTCGAAGAGGCCCTGATTGATCGTGATCGCCCGCTCCAATGACGTTGCGGCGCTCTCAAAAAGATCGAGCGCGACCATATTGCTGACACCCAGCGGCACGATGCGGGCCAGCGCCTCGGCAGCTTCGGTCAGCGCCAGAATGCCGCGCGTATTCTCGTCGATGAACAGGAATTCGTCCTTGAGGGAGGTGTAGCTTTTCCGGACGCCATTCACCGCGTAATTATGGGTCGCCAGATGCGCGGTCGCAAATCGCGGGGCCATACCGATGGTCGCGCCAATATGGAGCGCCAGCGAGCTTGCCTCGGGAAAGGGTGAGCGATCCTCCGTGTCGGGATTTGTCAGCTCATGGCGCCGTAGCGCCCCCATATAGAGCCCGACATTGCCAAGAACCCCGAAGGCTGAGTCAAATCCGTCATCGGTATTCCCCTCACGCCACAGGGCGACAATATGCTCATGCCCGCCGCGCCGCATCGCGTCTTTCAGATCATCGCCGACGCCCACGACATTGGCTCTGTCGCTTTGTGCAAAATAAAGCTCTTCGAGCTGCGTATTCAGCTCGACAAAATCGGTGCGGATCCAGTGATCGAACCGGGCGGCGCTGGCGCCATATTTGGCGGTGGGGATTCCGTGGCTGGTATCTGTCATGCGGCTATGACTAGAACAGCCCGCGCGACGGCGAAAGGTGATCTGACGATGAGTATTGCGGCCGATATCAGGGCGAAGTTCGAGATGCCCGAGGGGATTTATCTCCTCAATCATTCGGTTGGCTGCCTGCCGCGTGCCGCCCGGCGCGCGCTGGAGGATCACTGGTTCGGCCCCTGGGCGGAGAAGGGCAGTGATGGCTGGGGTGACTGGATCGCGGCGGTCGATCATTTTCGCGAAATGGTGGCCCGGCTGATCGGCGCGCAACCCGATGACATCTGCCCGCAGACGAACCTGTCGGGCGGGCTTTCCAAGATCCTCTGCGCGCTGCCGGTGCGCGAGGACCGCCGCAAGATTGTCCTTTGCGAGGAAGATTTCCCGACGGTCGGTTTCGTGGCCGCCGCCGCTGCGCATTTCGGGCTCGAGACGGAGTTCATTCCGCGCGGGGAAGCGGCGACCGACCCCGATGTCTGGGCAAAGCATCTCGATGGCGCGCATGTCGCCTTCATCACGCACACATTCTCGAACCGCAGCGCCCGCCTGCCGGTCGCGGAGATTATGAGGCTCGCGCGTGAGCGGGATGTCTTCTCGGTCGTCGATGCAGTGCAGGCAAGCGGTGTCATTCCCTATGCAGTTGATGATCTGGGGGCGGACTTCCTGCTTGGCACGTCTGTGAAGTTTCTCTGCGGCGGCTCGGGTGCCGGATTCCTCTGGGCGACGAAGGACGCAGCGGAGAAATGCAGCCCCGTCGATACGGGCTGGTTTTCGCATGAGAACCCGTTCGAATTCGATATTCGCAATTACCGCGTGGCGCCGGGTGCGCGGCGCTTTTGGGGCGGCACGCCCAGCATTGCGCCCTATGTTGTCGCGGCGGCGGGGATCGAAACCCTGCTGCAGTTCGGGGTCGAGGCGATCCACGCGCATAATCAATCACTGATCGACCGTCTGCATGAGGGCTTGCCGGAAGGCGCGCTGGCCTCTGAGCGCGACAGGGCGCGCCGCGGTAATGCCGTTCTCATCCGTGTGACGGATAAAGAGGAGGCGCTGGAGAAGATGAAGTCGCTCTCAATACGGATGGATACGAGGGAAGGCTGTCTCCGTCTCTCGCCGCATCTTTATAACACGATGGAAGAAATGGACCTTGTGCTGGAGGCACTGGGGCCGTTCCTGAAATAGCTATTTGCTCAGACGTGCCTTGGTGCGACCCTCATGCGGCTTGGCCGTGGACGGATCATCCGGCCAGTCATGTTTTGGATACCGCCCGCGCATATCCTTTGCCATGTCACGATAACCCCCGATCCAGAAGCCGGGCAGGTCTTTCGTCACCGCGACCGGGCGTCCGGCAGGCGAAGTGAGTGAGACGGTGAGCGGCACCTGTCCCCGTGCAATGGAGGGGTGGTTGGTCAGGCCATAAAATTCCTGCACCCGTGCCTCGATCTGCGGGCCGCCTTCCGCAAGATAGTCAATCGGCAGATCCCGCCCCGCCGGACTGCGAAAGCTGAGCGGCGCGAACTGGTCGAGTGCCTGCGCCGTCTCCCAGTCAAGAAGGGCTTTGAGCCCTTGGCGCAGCTCTCCCGGCGAGAAACCATCGAGCTTTGCCTTGCCGCCCAGCAGCGGCGGCAGCCAGTCTTCGATCCGCTCAAGGAGGGTCTCTTCTGAGAGGGGTCTTTCCTTGCCTTCCGCTCCCGCGGCGATGTCGAGCCGCATCAGCGTCTCACGGATAACATTATGTTGCGGCAGGAGAGAGAACCCATGCGCGCGTACTGCATCAAGCAGGGCGCGAACGGCCAGTTCCCCTCTTGGGGACGGCAGAGGCGTGCGGTGAAGGATGATCGCGCCGAGGCGTTTCACGCGTTCGGCCTTGAGCGTGCCGGTGGCGGGATCGAAGGCGGCTTCTTCCACCGTGACGGGGGAGCCGCAGTTGAAAGCCTCTTCCTCTGTCAGCGGAATGGCACTCAGGATCCGTGAACGGCCAGCCGCACCGGCGATCTCGGCGACGGCCAGCCAGTCCTCATTCGCCAGCGGGTCATGCGGATCGAGCCTCGCGGCCCGGCCATTGGCCATCAGGAAATCGCCCGGCGTGGCGCCGCGCCGTTTGGCAATCCGACCAGGCAGAACACTGGCAAGCACGGTGCCGGCTTCACTGAGCAGCGCAGGCGATCCTGACGCCCATCGTTCGGCCTGCCGACGCAGCGCTTTTGCACGCAGTGAGCCATCCTGTCGGAAGCGGGACAGTCGTTCGCGTAAATCTGAGGACCGCCCGCCCAAGCCCTGCTCACTCAGCAGGGCGGCCATTTCTGCGGCCAATGCCCGGTGCTCATCCGTCTCCTGAGCATCGATCAGGGCGGAGAGCGCCGGAGCTAGAGGCCGGGCGGCCATCTGGCGGCCTCTTGGTGTCAGGCGGCCTTCTTCATCGAGCGCACGGAGTGCGGACAGCTCATCCTTTGCGGCCTTCACGCGGCCTTCCGGCGGCGTATCGATCCAGCTTAAGGATTGCGGATCGGCGACGCCCCATTCGGCAAGCGAGAGGACAAGGCCCGCAAGATCGCTCACGAGGATTTCTGGTGTCGGGGAGGGCGGCAGGCCTCGATTAGCGGGCTCATCCCATAGCCGGTAGCAGACACCCGGCGCGGTCCGTCCCGCCCGGCCGCGCCGCTGGTCGACATTGGCAAGGCTCGCTCGGCGGGTGACCAGCGTCTGGCTCGAGGAGGCGGGATCGAATTCCGGCACCCGCGCGAGCCCCGCATCGACCACCACCGTCACGCCCTCAATCGTCAGCGAGCTTTCAGCAATATCCGTAGAGAGAACAATTTTCCGCACGCCCCTGGCAGCTGGCGAGACGGCAAGGTCCTGCTCCCTCGGTGACAGCGCCCCATAGAGCGGCGCGACGATGATATCGGGCCCCAGATCCCCGAGCCGTTCGGCCACACGGCGAATCTCTCCCTGTCCGGGGAGGAAGCAGAGCAGGCTGCCCGATTGCTCGCGTAGGGCCCGGCGGATGGCGCGCTCCATCTGCGGCGCGATATCGCCCTGTTCCCGGCCCAGATAAATCGTCTCGACAGGGAACATCTTCCCCTGACTTTCAATGATCGGCGCGTCAAGCGCGCCCGCGATCCGTGCCGTATCGAGCGTCGCCGACATGATGACGAGCCGCAGATCCTCGCGCAGCCCTTCCTGCACTTCACGGCCAAGGGCGAGACCGAGATCAAGATTGAGCCCCCGCTCATGGAACTCATCAAAGAGGACTGCGCTGACCCCGGAAAGCTCAGGGTCATTGAGCAGGCGGCGGGTGAAAAGCCCATCCGTGATGACTTCGATCCTTGTACGGTCAGAGATGCGCCGGTCGATCCGGGTCGAAAGCCCGATCGTGTCGCCAACCTTTTCGCCAAGGATGGCTGCCATCCGCTCGGCGGCCATGCGCGCCGCGATCCGGCGCGGCTCGAGCAGCAGGATACGCCCCGTCACCCAGTCCTCGCTTAACAGGTGCAGCGGCACGCGAGTCGTCTTGCCGGCCCCCGGCGGGGCGGCGAGAACCAGCCGGTTTCCTGCCCGCAGGGTGCGCGAGATATCGTCCAGCACCTCGTCAATCGGCAGGGGGATTTGCGTCATTGTCGCGCCCCACGGAATGGGGGTGCAGCGCCTCGCGAAGCGTGCTTATCTCCGCGCCCGGTCATCAGGAGGGATAGTGTCATGGCTCTGCCGTCATCCATTGCGAATCGAATGAGGCTGCCCGTCATCGGTGCGCCCATGTTCATCATCTCCAATCCTGACCTTGCCATCGCGCAATGCAAGAGCGGGGTCATCGGCTCCTTTCCTTCACTCAACGCCCGCGGAGAAGGGGTGTTCGAGCAATGGCTGGAGCGCATGAATGAGGAAATCACTTCCCACGATGCGCCGTATGCGGTGAACCTGATCGTCCATAAAAGCAATGGGCGACTAGAAGAGGATCTGGCGCTCTGCGTCAAATATGAGGTGCCCGTCATCATCACTTCGCTTGGTGCCCGGCCGGAGGTGAATGAGGCCGTGCATGGCTATGGCGGCATCGTCCTGCATGATGTCATCCATAACACTTACGCCAAAAAGGCGATCGAAAAGGGCGCCGACGGCCTGATTGCTGTAGCGGCGGGCGCCGGTGGTCACGCAGGCACGCTCTCGCCCTTCGCGCTGATCCAGGAAATCCGCCAGTGGTTTGATGGACCGCTCGCCTTGTCAGGCTCGATAGCGAATGGCCGCTCGGTGTTGGCGGCCGAGGCCATGGGCGCGGATGCCGCCTATATCGGCTCGGCCTTCATTGCGACCGAAGAAGCCAATGCGGTTGACGGCTACAAGCAGATGATCACCGACTCCTCGGCGGATGATATTGTCTACACGAACCTTTTCACCGGCGTTCCCGGCAATTACCTTGCGCCCAGCATCCGCAATGCCGGGATGGACCCGGACAATCTGGCCACCGCTGATCCTTCCAAGATGAATTTCGGCGATGGCTCGACCGATGCGAAGGCGTGGAAGGATATATGGGGCTGCGGGCAGGGCATCGGCGCCATTACCGAAGTTGTGCCGACGGCGGATCTCGTTGCGCGGCTGACACGGGAATATGCCGTGGCGCGAGACCACATCCTGCGCGGCCGGTCACGGGTCTGACCCTATCTGACTGGCGGGCGCTCGCCGGGGCCTGAATAGGCGCGCTCGACCTTCGCAATTCGGACATCATAGGCGTCATAGAACCGCGTCATGCCCATTTCCTGCGCGCCGAGATGCGCGGCGTTGGCCTTCCACTTGGAAATCGCTTCTTCGTTTTCCCAGTAGGAAACGGTGACGCCGAAGCCGTCCGTGCCGCGGGCGGATTCAACCCCCAGAAAACCCGGCTGTTCGGCGGCGAGCTTGACCATCCGCTCTGCCATTTCGGCATAGCCTTCGGCATCGCCCATCCGGCTTGAGAAGATAACGGCGTAATAGGGCGGGGTCATCTGCGTCGTCGTCATATCAGGCCGCATGCGGACGGCAGCCATGCGTCTTGTGCATGTGCGCGTCTTTCAGCCAGTCCCAGCCAAAGGCCTCGTTACTGTCGCCATGCTGGCGGCGGTATTCGAGTTTCGCCATGGCTTCTTCGAGTGTCGGCTGATGGCCGTCGGGCACCCACCACATGACGAAATGCATCTCGCCCATGAGTTCAAACCATTCCTGCCGGCGCTCATAGAATTTCTTGTGCACCGTGCCCCAGACGAATGTCTCAAGACTTGCGGCATCTTCCCAGACGGTGAGGTTTGCCACCGTCTGCGGATCATCCGAGACCGCCGCATCGGTATTGCCCTGACCGGGTTCGCCCGAGCCTTCCATCATCCAGACAAAGCCCGGCATCTGTTTGCCCAGCCCGTTGATGAAGTCGAGATTGTCCATGAAGTCTTTGACCCGGGGATCATCGGTTGGAGCGACAAGACGCCCTATATTAAGTTCGGCAAGCTGCATGGAGGCTCCTCGCAAAATGGCCGTCAGGCCTGTTTCATCTTGGTCATCAAATCGCCGATCCGTGCGCCCATTTCCTCGGCCAGCGCTTCAAGACCGTTCTTGGGACGGATCATGACTTCGAATTCGGTGATCAGACCGTCCGCATCAAACTGGATCATGTCGATCCCCTTGACCCTTTTATCGCCGACAAGGGCGGAGAATTCGAGCACGGCGGACTGGCCATCCGTGCCGATGAATTCCCGGTGATAAGTAAAATTCTCAAACACCTTAATCACGGTACTGAGTGCCAGGCACAACGCGAAGGATCCGGGATAGGGCGTATGGGCAACAGGTGAGCGGAAGACAGCATCCTTGTGAACGATCTCGGGCAGGCTCTTCATGTCGCGGTGCTCGACGATTTCATGCCAGCGGGCGAGCGTGTCTTTCGCGGCTGGTGTCAGGCTGGCATCGCTCATCTTGTGACCTCCCCGTGCAATGTCCGGTGCAACGATCTGCCTCTCGGTCATCCGTCATATCATGTTCAGCCCATCCGCATACAAGCCAGACGGCCCGAATTTACGCCGGGCCTTGTCTTTGGCCGCTCTCTTGCATCTAAGGGGTGTTGCATCTTCGCGTGAGAGAGGACGAAGGACGCCCCATGACCGGCCATCATATCCTGACCCTGAGCTGCCCAGACCGTCCGGGCCTGACGAGCGCCGTAACCCAACGGCTGTTCCAGCACCGGGGCAATGTCGTTGAGGCCCAGCAATTCGGGGATGCCGAGACCGGGCGCTTCTTCATGCGTATCGTTGCCGATTTTGCCGATGAGGCGGCTGAATTGGAATTTCGGCAGGATTTTTCGGGGCTCGCTGGCACCTATGACATGGAATGGTCGCTGCGGCAGGCAGATGAGCGCCGTCGGGTTCTGATTCTCGTCTCGAAATTCGACCATTGCCTCAGCGATCTTCTCTACCGGCACCGGATCGGCGAGCTGCCGATGGATATTGTCGGGATCGTTTCCAACCATCCGGCGGAAGGCCATGAGCTGGCCGGTGCGCGCGACATTCCCTTCCATCACTTCCCGATCACGAAGGACACAAAGCCTCAGCAGGAGGCCCAGATCCGCGAATTGATCGAAGAGACGGGGGCGGAGCTTGTCGTCCTTGCCCGCTATATGCAGATCCTCTCGGATGAGATGTCAGTCTATCTTTCGGGCCGTTGCATCAATATCCACCATTCCTTCCTGCCCGGTTTCAAGGGCGCCAAGCCCTATCACCAGGCGCATGCGCGCGGCGTGAAGATGATCGGCGCGACAGCGCATTACGTGACGGCCGACCTCGATGAAGGCCCGATCATCGTGCAGGATGCCGAGGCCATCACCCATGCCGACACGCCCGATGACCTTGTTCGCAAGGGCCGGGATATCGAACGCCGGGTGCTGGCCCGGGCGGTGCGCTGTCATCTGGAAGACCGTGTGCTGCTCAATGCGCAGAAGACGGTTGTTTTTGGGGATTAACCCAGGCGCGCCGCGTGCCAGCGGAGGTGATCCTCCATGAAGCTCGAAATGAAATAATAGCTGTGATCATAGCCTGCCTGCATGCGCAGGGTGAGGTCGATGCCCGCCCGTTCGCAGGCTGACTTCAGCAGCGAAGGTTTGAGCTGTTCGGTCAGGAAATCATCCGCTTCCCCCTGATCAACAATCAGGGCAGGGAGCCGCGCACCATCCTCGATCAGGGCCACGGCATCATGTTTCCGCCAAGCGGATTTGTCCGGACCCAGATAACCGCCTAGCGCCTTCTCGCCCCATGGCACCTGTGACGGCGCAACAATCGGGGCGAATGCACTGACGGCTTTGTAGCGATCGGGATGCGTCAGGCCGATCGTCAGCGCGCCATGCCCGCCCATGGAATGCCCCATGATCGACTGCCGCGCCATGTCGACTGGAAACTGCTCGGCGATGACACCCGGCAGTTCCTCGGTGATGTAGGACCACATGCGGTAATGCTTCGCATAAGGCTCTTCCGTCGCATCGACATAGAACCCCGCACCGAGACCGAAATCATAAGCGCCGTCAGGATCGTCCGCGACATCCTTGCCGCGCGGCGAGGTGTCAGGCGCGACAAAGATCAGCCCCAACTCGGCGCAGGCTCTTCGATACTCGCCTTTCTCCGTCACATTGGCATGGGTGCAGGTAAGACCTGAGAGATACCAGACGACCGGCAGACGCGCGCCATGCTCATGGTCGGGGACGAAGACCGAAAAAGTCATCTCCGTTCCGGTCACGGAGGATGGATGCGTGCACACTCCTTGCGTGCCGCCATGCGACCTCGTGGTGGAGGTGGTGTGGAGCGTCATGATGGGCTCACGACCTTGCCGCCGAACCGCACATCATAGGCGGACGCGTTCTTGCGTGGCGGGGACATCGAAACGCTTTCAGCGACATCGAGTTCGCCAGTCACCTTGAAGCCCAGATGCTCCCCCACCTTGCGGAAGAGCTCTGCGGCCTTCTGGGGTGTATCGGCCCAGATCATCATCTGCAGTTCTGCAGGCGTTTCACCGGCCTTCTCACACTCGCTCCGTACCGTGAAATGAAGGAGCGGAAAGCTGCCCTTTGGCATGCCAGTGTCGAAATCAAATTTCGAGGTCGGTTTGTCAGTCATCAGTACACCACTACGCTACGAATGGACTTGCCCTCATGCATGAGGTCAAAGCCCTTGTTGATTTCATCTAGGGACAGCGTGTGCGTGATCATCGGGTCGATCTCGATTTTGCCGTCCATATACCACTCGACGATTTTGGGCGTATCGGTCCGGCCGCGCGCGCCGCCAAACGCGGTGCCTTTCCAGACCCGGCCGGTGACAAGCTGGAAGGGGCGGGTTGAGATTTCCTTGCCCGCCTCGGCGACGCCGATGATGATCGACTCGCCCCAACCGCGGTGACAGGCCTCGAGCGCTGTGCGCATGACATCCGTATTGCCTGTGCAGTCGAAAGTATAATCGGCGCCGCCATCGGTCAGCTGAACGAGATGGGGCACGAGGTCGCCAACATCTTTGGGGTTCACAAAATGGGTCATGCCGAATTTGCGGCCCCATTCTTCCTTACCCGGATTGACATCGACACCGATGATCATGTTCGCGCCGACCATTTTGGCGCCCTGAATGACATTGAGGCCGATGCCGCCTAGGCCAAAGACGATGACATTCGCGCCCGGCTCGACCTTGGCCGTATTGGTGACGGCACCAACGCCGGTCGTTACGCCGCAGCCAACATAGCAGGCCTTGTCGAACGGTGCGTCCTTGCGGATTTTCGCCAGCGCGATTTCCGGCAGGACGGTGAAGTTCGAAAAGGTCGAGCACCCCATATAATGGTGGATCTTTTCCCCCTTATAGGAAAAGCGCGACGTGCCGTCCGGCATCACGCCCTGGCCTTGCGTCGAGCGGATCGACGTACACAGATTGGATTTCTGGGAGAGGCAGGTTTTGCATGTCCTACATTCGGGCGTGTAGAGCGGGATGACATGGTCATCGACTTCGACGCTGGTCACGCCGGGTCCGATCTCACGGACGATGCCGGCGCCTTCATGGCCGAGAATGCTGGGGAACAGCCCCTCTGAGTCGAACCCGTCCAGCGTATAAGCGTCGGTGTGGCAGATGCCGGTCGCCATGATCTCGACCAGAACCTCGCCCTCCTTGGGGCCCTCCAGATCGACTTCGACGATTTCGAGCGGTTTCTTCGCTTCAAAGGCGACGGCGGCTCTGGTTTTCATGTCCCGGGCTCCTTCAACTGACAAGGCTCCCGTCTGCCATCATCCGGCGTGCAATGCCAATTGCTTCCCGCAGTGGGCGGCTTCATGTGCCAGCAGCCATTTTTTCCGGTCGAGCCCGCCGCCGTAGCCGCCAAGCTTGCCGCCCGTGGCAATCACCCTGTGGCAGGGGACGATGATCGCGATGGGGTTCGCGCCATTGGCGCTTCCGACCGCGCGGAAGGCTTTGGGGCTGCCGACCGCGCCCGCAAGATCGCCATAGGACCATGTCTCGCCGGCCGGGATCGTGCGCAGGGTCGCCCAGACTTTTGTCTGGAATTCCGTGCCCGCTGCATCAGTGGTGAGTGTGTCGATCGCGGCAATATCCCCATTGAAATAGGCCTCGACCGCCTTGCGGGCCGGGCCGGACGTCTTGCCGTCGCGGATCTCGGCATCTCCGAAATGCCGCTTGAGGTGGATTTCCTCGCGGTCGCGCTTTTCAGTGAATTCCAGCATGCGGACCGTACCATCGCTTTGCGTGATCAGGGTGATGGGGCCGACGGGTGTGTCGATCAGCTCACGGATGAGGGGTGTCATGAATTTTCTCCTTCGGTCTCATCGCCGCTCGATGCCCAGAGATGCATGACGGCATAGGCGCGCCATGGCCGCCATTTCGCGGAATGCTCGGCAAGGGCTTTGGGAGAGATCATTTCTCCCCCGCGGCTGAAATTTTTCCTGACGATCAGGTCGCCTTCGATAAAGGCGTCGGTCGCGCGCGCGGCGCGCATGGCCATGTAATTGGCTGTCCACGGACCGATGCCGGGCAGGGCGGTGAGGGCTGCATATAGCTCGTCCGGGTCCGCGCCGCCTTCGAAAAGGTGCGGGTGCTCGACTGCCAGCCGCGCCAGCGCACTGATCGCATCGGCGCGCTTCTGCGGCATCCCCAGCCCCACGATATCGGCGCCGGCCAGCGTCTGCGCATTGGGGAAGGCGTGGGTGAGGCCATTGCCGGTCTCAACGCGCGTGCCGTATTTTGCGACCAGCCGCGAGGCGATGGTCGTTGCGGCCTTCACCGTCACCTGCTGGCCAAGGATCGCGCGCACGCCGATCTCGAGCCCGTCCCATGCACCGGGCAGGCGCAGGCCGGGCCGCTTCTCGACCATCGGCGCGAGCACCGGGTCGGCGCTGAGGACTTCTGCTATCGCCGCCGGGTCCGCACCAAGATCGAACACCCGCCGCACTTTCGCGATCACACCGGGCAGGGCAGCGGTATCGGGCAGGCTCGCCTCGATGCGGATCGCGGAGACTTCCGGCGCATGGCTCACATTGATGATGCCGGTCTGCTCGCCCAGCCGCAAAATCCGTTTGTAGACACCGTTTTCGACCGCCTCGACGCCGGTCATTGCGCGTAAGGACAGGAAGGCGAGGATTTGTTCCCAGTCATAAGGCGGCTGATAGGTGAGGGTGAGGACGAGCCCGTTCTCGCTTTCGCCCGACCCGCGCCGCAGGCTGCCCGGCGGTTTGCCGTAAAGCGCGGTGAAGGTCTCGTTGAAGCGCCGCAGACTGCCAAAGCCGCTCGCCATGGCGATTTCGGTCATCGGCAGGCTCGTCTGGTGGATCAATTGTTTGGCGAGAAGCACGCGCCGGGTCTGCGCAACCGCAATCGGGGTCGCGCCAAGATGCTGGCGGAAAAGCCTGCGCAGATGTCGCTCCCCGACGCCAAGGCGGTCGGCAAGATCGGTCACTGATCCCTGATCGAGTGCCCCGTCCTCGATCAGCCGCAACCCGCGTGAGACGGTCGAGGATGTCCCCCGCCACGCGCCAAGATCGGGCGAGCTTTCCGGACGGCAGCGCAGGCAGGCGCGATAGCCTGCTTCCTCGGCAGCGGCGGCGCTGGGCGCGAATTCGCAATTCTCTTCCGCCGGGGTGCGCGCCGGGCAGATCGGCCGACAATAAATGCCTGTTGTCTTCACGCAGGTGAAGAATTTGCCGTCATAACGGGCGTCGCGGGCGGAGATGATCCGGTGACAGGTGGCGTGATCGAGGTCCATGCAGACAGGAGTATAGCGGCTTCGACGCAATTACTCGCGGTTTTCGGACATACCCGTTTCCGGGGCCGATAGCGATAACATCTCTCTTAAGCCATTGACCTTTGGCCGCAGCATCCTGCAATTGTTGCGGCGCAACATGGGAGAACGCCGATGTCGGAACGCGTGGAACGGGCCGGATTACAGATCGATGCTGGGCTCTGCGCCTTTCTGGAGACAGAAGTGCTGGCGGGGCTTGGCCGCGACAAGGCGGCGTTCTGGGCCGGGGCGGCGGAGATCATCACCGGTTTTGCACCAAAGAATCGCAAGCTCCTTGCTGAACGCGACTGGCTGCAGGCCGAGATTGATCACTGGCACCGTGCCCATCCCGGCCAGCCGGCCGATTATGCGGCCTACGAAGCGTTTCTCAGATCAATCGGTTATCTCGTGCCGGAGCCTGACGATTTCGAGGTGGGTACGGAGAATGTCGACCCGGAACTCGCCGCGATGGCCGGGCCGCAGCTTGTCGTGCCGGTGCTCAATGCCCGTTATGCGCTCAACGCAGCTAACGCCCGCTGGGGCAGCCTCTATGATGCGCTTTACGGTACGGATGTCATTCCGCATCATGATGATGACAAGCCCGGCTATGATCCCAAACGCGGCACAAAGGTCATCGCCTATGCCAAGCGCTTTCTCGACCAGATCGCACCGATGACGGAAGGCTCCCATGCCAGCGTCCTTGAATACAAGGTCGTGGACGGACATCTTGATCCTGAACTGAAGATGCCAGAGGTATTTGCGGGCTATCGCGGGCCAGCTGACAAGCCCGAGGCGATCCTGCTCAGCCATAACGGCCTGCATGCCGAAATCGTGATTGATCGGAGCCACCCGATTGGCAAAGACGACATGGCCGGTGTCGCGGATGTCCTTGTTGAGGCCGCGCTCTCAACGATCATCGACATGGAAGACTCAGTTGCCGCCGTCGATGCAGAGGACAAGACGCTGGCCTACCGGAACTGGCTCGGCCTGATGAAGGGTGATCTGGAGGCGAGCTTCCAGAAGGGTGGCGAGACACTCTCCCGCGGGCTTAATCCGGACCGGGAGTATAAATCCGCTGAAGGTCGCGAGATCACGCTGAAAGGCCGCTCGCTGCTGCTCGTCCGCAATGTCGGACATCTGATGACGAACCCTGCGATCCTCCTGCCTGATGGCCGCGAGATCCCTGAAGGCATCATGGATGCCATCGTCACCTCGCTGATCGCCTGCTTTGACCTTGAGGGTAAGTCACGTGTACGGAACGCGACCGAGCCGTCGGTCTATATCGTGAAGCCGAAAATGCATGGCCCCGCCGAATGCGCCTTCACCAATGAGCTTTTCAATGCAGTCGAGGACCTGCTTGGCCTTGCCCGCCACACGCTGAAAGTCGGTGTGATGGATGAGGAGCGACGGACGTCCGCAAACCTTGCCGCCTGTATCGAAGCCGTCCGGGACCGGATCGTCTTCATCAATACAGGATTCCTCGACCGCACAGGCGATGAGATGCACACCTCGATGGAGGCCGGACCGATGATCCGCAAAGCGGAGATGAAGGGCACGGACTGGATCAAGGCCTATGAGGATCGCAATGTGGCCATCGGCCTCAAATGTGGGCTCTCGGGCCGGGCGCAGATCGGCAAGGGCATGTGGGCCGCGCCGGACCGCATGCATGACATGATGGATCAGAAGATCGGCCACCCCAAATCAGGCGCGAACACCGCCTGGGTGCCGAGCCCGACAGCGGCAGCACTGCATGCGCTTCACTATCACAAAGTCGATGTTTTCGAGGTCCAGAAGGAGAAGGCCGAAAAGGACGTACCCGCCCTTCGCGATCTGCTGACGATCCCGTTGTCGCGTGGCACGAACTGGTTGCCCGATGAGATTCGCGAAGAACTCGACAACAACGCCCAAGGCATCCTTGGCTATGTCGTCCGCTGGATCAATCAGGGGGTGGGGTGCTCGAAAGTGCCCGACATTCACGATATCGGCCTCATGGAAGACCGCGCCACTTTACGGATTTCCTCCCAGCATATGGCGAACTGGCTTCGCCACGGTGTCGTCACGGCGGATGACATCAATGCCGCATTCGAGCGCATGGCGGAAAAGGTCGATGCCCAGAATGCGGGTGACCCGGCCTATCGTCCGATGGCAGAGGATTTTGACGGCTCGATTGCCTATCAGGCGGCAAAGGCACTAGTCTTTGAAGGATGCGAGCAGCCAAGCGGTTATACTGAACCGCTGCTGCATGCTTATCGGCTCAAGCTGAAGGCGTCACAATAGAAGACCCCTCACCCGAAGCCGGACTTTACGTCCGTCTTCGGCCTCTCCCAAGGGAGAGGCGGCTTTCTATCTTCGAGATATGGAAAAACTGCTCTGAACACCTCTCCCTTTGGGAGAGGTCGGCTTCGAGTATCGAAGCCGGGTGAGGGTCTTTGGATAAAACCTTGTTCCGGGCCTCACGGCATCGGCAGGATCGATTTCCTTGTCACTTCGCGCAGGGTGAAGCTCGACTCGATCGAGGCGACATTATCCGTCCGCAGAAGGGTTTCCGACAGGAACGTCTCATAGGCGGTCAGGGTCGGCAGCACCACACGGATGAAATAGTCGAACTTGCCGGTCACGAGATGGCATTCCATGACTTCCGGCCGGTTGATGATGCCCTGCTCGAAGGCACGCAGCGAGGCTTCGTCTTCCTTGTCGAGCTTGACGAGGATGATCACGGTCACGGGTAGGCCGAGAACATCGCGGTCCACATCCGTTCGGTAGCCCTTGATGATGCCTTCCCGTTCCAGCCGCCTCAGCCGTCTCAGGCACGGTGTAGGGGACAGGCCCACCCGTTCAGCCAGCTCCGCATTCGTGATACGGGCATTACTCTGCAGGTGGGTAAGGATTTTCAGGTCGATCTGGTCGAGTTTCACCAAGGCTTCTCCGACGGCGCCATTGCCGGTTGCTTCGTTTGGTCTTTTTTACGTCAGTCATCAACAGAGTATTAGCAGAAAATTGCAGATGGTGAGGACTTGCCGTAGCACCCGTCATTTACCTAGTCTGTGAACAACTGGCGGGCGAGGGGGAGATAAAGGGACACGCATGACTGCCCCTACAAAGACACATGGCCTGTCGAATCGGCAGCTGGCGCCGGCCTTTTCCGCGATCGATCTTGGAACCAATAATTGCCGACTTCTTGTGGCTGTGCCGCAGAAAGCGGGTTTCCGCGTCATTGATGCTTTCTCGCAGATCGTAAGACTGGGCGAAGGTCTGACCCGCAGTGGGGAGCTGGCCGAGGCGGCGATGGATCGCACGATTGGGGCGCTGAACCTCTGTGCCGACAAGATCGCAGCAAGGCAGGTTCTGTCGATGCGAAATATCGCGACAGAAGCCTGCCGGGCGGCGGCCAATGGCGAAACGTTTCTCAAGAGGATCGCTGAGGAAACCGGTCTGCAATTCGACATTGTGACCGCCGAGGAAGAGGCCTCTCTCTCGGTGAGAGGCTGCACGGATCTCATCGATCCTGCGGCGAAAGCGGTTCTTGTCTTCGATATTGGCGGAGGTTCAACGGAGCTGAGCTGGCTGCGTATTCATCCGAACGGAACGGGGAACCCCGATTTTGAGACTGTCGCCTGGGTGTCCTTGCCCATGGGTGTCGTCTCGGTCGCCGAAAGCCATATCGAGGTCGAGCTGACCGCCGAGCAATATGACACGCTGGCGGGCCGGGTGATGTCGCTGCTTCAGGCGGTCGACGTGCCTGATGATATCAAGGCTGCTTTCGCGGCGGGCGAGGCGCATCTGATTGGCACCTCCGGCACGGTGACTAGCATGGCGGGCGTCCATCTGCGGCTCGATACCTATTCCCGGCGTGCGGTTGATGGGCTGTGGATGGGAGCGGACGAAGCCCGGCGTGTGGCCGAACTCCTGCGCCGGATGGATATCGAGGACCGGGCGCTCAGCCCCTGCATCGGGCGGGAACGGGCAGACCTTGTTGTCGGCGGCTGCGCCATCCTTGAAGGCATCCTTCGTGCCTGGCCCACCGACCGCATCCGCGTCGGCGACAGGGGCCTGCGCGAGGGCCTGCTCCTCGATCTGATTGCCAAATGGCGCAACGCCAACAGCGTGGCTTGACGGCGCCTTCGCACTATTGCATCAGCCAATATGGCTGACCGCTTTTCTTCAAAACCGCCCAAAAAGGGTAAAAAGTGCCGGACCAATCTGGCGAAGACGGCGCTGGGCGCCGAACCGGAAAAGCGCGGCCTCAAGAAATCCCCGACCACAGATGCCGACCAGCGCGCCGCGCGTGAACTGACCGCCAAGGTCAAGACCGCCCGTGGGCGCAAGCTCTCCTCGACCCTGTGGCTGAAACGCCAGCTCAACGACCCCTTTGTCGCTCGAGCAAAGGCAGAGGGCTATCGCAGCCGCGCGGCCTACAAGCTGATCGAGCTGGATGAGAAATACGGCCTTCTCAAACCCGGCGCCCGCGTCGTCGATCTTGGCGCTGCGCCCGGCGGCTGGTCTCAGGTCGCGGGCCGCAAGGTGCTGCCCGGCGGGCTGGTCATCGGAATCGACTATCTCGACATGCCGGCCCTCGACGGGGTGGAACTCTTACAAAAAGACTTCCTCGATGAAGACACGCCGGACGTCCTGAAAGAAAAGTTGGGCGGGCAGGCCGATATCGTGATGTCCGACATGGCCGCCCCGACAACCGGTCATAAGAACACGGACCATATGCGTATCATCTCGCTCGCCGAGTCCGCGCTCGATTTTGCCGAGGACGTGCTCGCGCCCGGCGGCGTCTACATCGCCAAGGTCCTGCAGGGGGGCAGCGAGAAATCCCTGCTCGACCGGCTGAAGAAAAATTTTTCGAAAGTCTCCCACGCCAAGCCGAAAGCGTCCCGCGCGGATTCGGCGGAGATGTATGTCGTGGCGCAGGGGTTCAGGGGAGGGTCCGATGACTGATCAATGGTGCCGGTTCGAAGTCTTCAAGGACGATTTCACGAAAACCCGCTGGGTCGAAGGCGCACTGCCGCCACTCGAAGACGGCGAGGTTCGGCTGGCCCTGTCGACCGCGTCCTTCACCTCAAACAACATCACCTACGGCATTGTCGGTGAGCAATATGGCTATTGGCGCTTCTTCCCCGTTGAGGAAGACGGCTGGGGCTGCCTGCCGGTCTGGGGCTTTGCCGATGTCGTCGAAAGCCGCGCCGAAGGATTGGAAGTCGGTGAACGGATCTATGGCTATTTCCCGATGGGCAGCCATCTGACCGTCACCCCGGTGAAGGTCGCACCGCATAAATTCACCGATGGCGCCGCTCATCGTCAGGGCCTGCCGGGCCCCTACAATTATTATGAGCGTCTCGCCGTCGATCCCAATTACGCCCGCGAGATGGAGCCGCATCATTCGCTTTTTGCGCCCCTCGCCTCGACCGCTTACGGCCTGGCCGAATGGGTCAGTCGCAGTGATTATCAGGGGGCGGATGTCATTGTCTGCCTGTCGGCGTCCTCCAAGACCTCGCTCTCAACAGCGATCTATCTGAAATCGATGGGTGTCACGGGCAAGCTCGTCGGCATGACGTCCGAGCGTAACAAATCCGTGGTCGAAAAGATTGGCGTCTATGACGAAGTCATCACCTATGATGATTATACGTCGCTTGAAAAAGGCCGCGGCCATCTGATCCTCGATTTTGCCGGGAACGGCGTGGTCACGGCGAATGTGCACCAGCATCTTGGCGATGACATGCTCCACCATACGGTCGTTGGCGCGAGCCACGCGCAGGCCCAGCGGCGCATCGATGGCGTGATAGCCGAGCGCTCGGAAGTCTTCTTCCTGCCGACCTATATGGACCAGCGCCTTAAAGAAACCGACGGCAAATTCATCACCGATATGCGCTCAGCGATGGTCGATGTGACGAAACAGGCCGCCGGCTGGATGGAACTCGACCGTGCCGCCGACCGGGGCGCTATCGAAAAACTCTACAATACCGTCCGTGAGGGGCGCATTGCGCCCGACCATGGCGGCATTCTGCAATTTGATCATATCTGCGAATAGGAAAAGGAGGCCCCCCGCATGAACATCCGTGATGCCCTTACTTTTGACGATGTCCTCCTTGAGCCCGGCCCTTCGGAAGTCATCCCGAGCCAGGTCGATGTGAAGACGCGGCTGACCCGTGAGATCAACCTGAACATTCCGATCATGTCCTCCGCCATGGACACGGTGACCGAGGCCGAGATGGCGATTGCCATGGCCCAGAATGGCGGCATCGGGGTCATCCACCGCAACCTCTCGATCGAGGAACAGGCCGAACATGTCCGCCGCGTCAAACGCTATGAAAGCGGCATGGTCGTGAACCCGCTGACGCTGACGCCGGACGCGACCGTCGGTGAAGCCAAGGCAATCATGGATGCACGGAATATCTCCGGCTTCCCCGTGGTCGAGAACCCTGACGAAGCAGGGGTGGGCAAGCTTGTCGGTATCCTCACCAACCGCGACATGCGCTTTACCACCAATCCCGACCAGCCCGTCCGTGAGCTGATGACCTCCAATGATTTGGCTGTCGTCCCGCAAGGGGTCAGTCAGGAAGAGGTCCGTGAGATCGTCCATCGCCGCCGCATCGAGCGGGTCATCGTCGTTGATGCGGATTACCGCTGCATCGGCCTCATCACCGTCAAGGACATGATGAAGTCAGAGCGCTACCCGCTCGCCGTCAAGGATGGGGAAGGGCGCCTGCGCGTCGCGGCCGCCTCGACCGTCGGGGATTCAGGCTTTGAGCGCTGCGAGGCGCTGGTCGATGCGGGCGTTGACGTCCTCGTCATCGACACGGCGCACGGCCATTCGGCCTCTGTCGCCGAACAGGTCACTCGCGTGAAGAAGATGAGCAACGCAACGCAGGTCATCGCCGGGAATGTGGCCACCTATGAAGCTGCAAAGGCTCTCGCCATCGCCGGGGCGGATGCGATCAAGACTGGCATCGGGCCGGGCTCGATCTGCACCACACGGATTGTTGCAGGCGTCGGAGTGCCGCAGCTCACCGCGATCATCGACTCGGTCCGGGGCGCGGATGAAGAAGGCGTGCCTGTCATCGCCGATGGCGGCATCAAATATTCAGGCGACATGGCAAAAGCACTCGCCGCTGGTGCGTCCTCTGTGATGATTGGCAGCTTGCTGGCCGGGACCGATGAAGCCCCTGGTGAGGTCTTCCTCTTCCAGGGCCGTTCGTACAAATCCTATCGCGGCATGGGTTCGACTGGCGCCATGGCGCGCGGCTCTGCCGACCGCTACTTCCAGGCCGACGTCAAAGAGCAGATGAAGCTCGTGCCCGAAGGGATTGAAGGCCGGGTTGCCTATAAGGGGCCGATTGCGCCGATCCTGCACCAGCTTGTCGGCGGCGTCCGCGCCTCCATGGGCTATGTCGGCGCGCCGACACTGCCGCAGATGCGCGAACGCGCGAAATTCGTCCGCATCACCAATGCGGGTCTCCGCGAAAGCCACGTTCACGACGTTTCGATTACTCGGGAAGCACCGAACTATCCGTCGCCGAGCTGAGGCGGCGGAAGTTTCCATGACTGTGGTAGCAATTTTTCTGTCGGTGACAGCGTAACCAACGCGTCGTAAACATCGAACAGGATCAGGGAAGAGTATCCTGAAGGGGAAAGCATGTCCGAACAGCTCAAATCAGCCGTCAAAGATCTATATGGCGCAACCGCTCGCGGCGCGGATGTCGCGGATGCAGAAGGAACGGCGCGTGTCGCTGCCGCCTTTGGCTATAGCGAAGAAGAGTTGGCGGCGATCCCTGAAGGCTCGAACCTCGGACTTTCCTGCGGGAACCCGACAGCGCTCGCCAATCTGCGCGAGGGCGAGGTCGTCCTCGATCTTGGCTCCGGTGGCGGCATCGATGTCTTCCTTGCGGCCAAAGCCGTGGGCGCGACGGGCAAGGCCATCGGCCTCGACATGACCGAGGACATGATCAACCTTGCGCGCAAGAATGCTGAGAAGACCGGCATCACCAATGCTGAATTCGTCCTCGGCGATATCGAGGACATGCCGATCGACGCGGGCTCGGTCGACTGCATCATCTCGAACTGCGTGATCAACCTGACGACCAGCAAGGAAACGGCCTTCAAGGAAATGTTCCGGGTGCTGAAGCCGGGTGGCCGGGTCGCGATCAGCGATATTGCGCTCAAAAAAGAACTGCCCGACGAGCTGAAAGAAAGCGTCGACGCCTATGTCGGCTGCATTGCCGGGGCGATCACGTCTGACGAATTCCTCGCTGGTATGAATGCCGCCGGGTTCAACGACATCAAGGTTGTCGATGCGCAGGTGGACCTCAACGCCTATGGCGAAGTTGATGGCCAGTCGGCTTGTTGCTCGCCGGTCGCGGCGGAACCGGTAGCCTCGTCCTGCTGTGGCCCGAAAGATCCGGAGCCTGCGGCGTCCTCCTGCTGCGGACCATCAGAACCCGCTGCAAAAGGCACCGATGTTCACGATTCCCTGCGCGAGACGATGAAGTCCTATGATCTCAATGACTATGCCGCGTCGGTAAAAGTCTACGCGGTCAAGCCGGCCTGATCGATCATGGCAGACGGCAGCACCCATCCGGCGGCCAAGTTCGACCATCCCCATACGACAGCGAAAGGGGAGAAGCGGGCCTGGGTGCCGATGACGGGGCTCGACACCCTGTGGCTCAATTCCGGCACGCTCTGCAATATCGCCTGCGAGCACTGCTATATTGAAAGTACGCCCACGAATGATCGGCTCATCTATCTGAGCTTTGATCATGCTTTGCCTTATCTTGATGAGGCAAAGGAGATGGGCACGCGGGAGATCGGGATCACGGGCGGCGAGCCCTTCATGAACTCCGACATGCTCGACATCATCAATGCTGCGCTTGACCGCGGCTTTGAGGTGCTGGTCCTGACCAATGCGATGAAGCCGATGATGCGCCCGCGCGTCATGGCGGGTCTGCAGGCCATCACCGGCGAGCGCCGGGATCGCCTCACCTTGCGCGTCAGTATGGATCATTACACGGAAGAACTCCATGACGAGGAGCGCGGCGAGGGCAGCTTTGCGCGCGCCATGGAAGGTATCAAATGGATCGGCGAGCAGGGCTTTGATCTGGCCATCGCTGGGCGGACGATCTTCGGCGAAGATGAGGCCGAGGCGCGCGAAGGCTACCGGCAGACCATGAAATCTGTCGGGGTCGATCTTGATGTCGCGGACACCAAAAAGCTCGTTCTGTTCGCTGAGATGCGGCCCAATGACGATCCGCCGGAAATCACGACCGCCTGCTGGGGTATTCTGAACAAGAAACCCTCCGACATCATGTGCGCCAATTCCCGCATGGTCGTGCACCGTAAAGGTGCAGAGGAACCGGTCGTCCTTTCCTGCACGCTGCTCGCCTATGATGAGCGTTTCGAGATGGGCCGGACCCTGAAGGAAGCCTCAAAGCCGGTTTCCCTCAACCACCCCTGGTGCGCGACTTTCTGCGTCCTCGGCGGGTCAAGCTGTTCTTAAGCAAGACAGATGTTTGAGCTGGACTACCTCTCCCTTGAACAAGGGAGAGGTCTAAACCCGCTTGACGGGTTTCGGGTGAGGGTTTGATGCAGCGTTGCGCTGTTCCATGAACCCCTCACCCAGTCCCTCTCTCCTTTCCCGGGGAGAGGGGACGGCAACTCCAACAACCATGCCAGAGCTTTTGCTTCCGTCCGTCGTGCAAACCTGCTTGAACGCGCTTTTTTCGGGCCTTGGGGCCCAGCCATTAGGTGAGTGATCATGCGTGACGGGGGCCGTATCGCGGCAGCCATCGAGATTCTGGACGACTTCGAGACGCGCCGCGTGCCGCTCAAGGTCTGTATCGCCGACTGGTCGCGCGGTGCGCGTTATGCCGGTGCAAAGGACCGCGCCTTTATCTCTGGCCTTGCGCTCGATTTCTTGCGCCGAAAGGGCAGCCTGCTTGCCGCGGGCGGGAACTTACGCGGCGCCGTTGCGCTCGCCCTTCATCACATGTGGGACTGGCCCAAGGAGCGGATCATCGAGGCGTATGCGGAGGAACCGCACGGCCCCGGCGCTCTGTCGAATGCCCGCAAGGCTGTTCTTGAGGAGCCGCCATTCTCGCTTGAAACCAATTTCCGTGACGTCCCCGATTTCACGCGGGAACTGCTTGAGCGGGTGATGCCTGATCTTTCAGCGGAGATCGCCGCCGCCAGCCAGCGCGCGCCCATCGATCTTCGCGTCAACACGCTCAAATCCGATACTGACCGCGCGCTCAAAGCGCTCTCACCGGAAAAAGCGGTGCTCTCGGCCCGGACCTTCACGGGCCTGCGTATTCCCGCGCCGTCTGCGGAATCTCGTGGCCCCGCCATCGACATCCACCCCGCCTTCCAGAAGGGCTGGGTCGAGGTGCAGGATGAGGGCTCCCAGCTGGCCGCGCTTGCTGCCGGCAGTGTCGAGGGCGCGCAGGTGCTCGATTTCTGCGCCGGGGGCGGAGGCAAGACGCTCGCCCTTGCGGCGCTTATGAAGAATTACGGCCAGATCCACGCCTATGACATCGAGGCGCGTCGCCTCGCGCCGATCTTCGACCGTGCCCGCCGGGCCGGGGTGCGCAACCTTCAGGTCATCAGTCCCCTTGAGGGGGAGCAGAAGCTCACCGCGCTCAAGGGCAAGATGGATGTCGTTTTCGTCGATGCGCCATGCTCGGGTTCGGGCACTTGGCGGCGAAAGCCTGACACAAAATGGCGGCTTTCCCGGCCCCAGCTCGAAAAACGCATGGAAGAGCAAGACCAGGTGCTCACCGCTGCGGCCGAATATGTGAAGCCGGGCGGCCAGCTCATCTATGTCACCTGCTCGCTCTTTGCGGAGGAAAACGAGGACCGGATCGCGGCATTCTGGCAACAGAATCAGCAATTTATGGTCTCATCCGCACGTGATGCTATGATTGAGACGGGGCTCGTCAACGGTCTCGAAACCCTGCCGAAAAGCGGGATAGAGGGCACGTTACGGCTGTCGCCGGCCACAACCGGAACGGATGGTTTCGCAATTACCCGCCTGACGCGCACAAAGTGAGTCGGCCAAGGGGTTGGAATGGTAATGAATCGGGGCTAAATAAGACCTCGTAGACGAACAGGGTGTTCGCTAACGCTTCCCCGCTGACATCAAATGTGTATCGAGCTTCGGCTCAATATTCGGCTGCCAGCCTCGTGTTCGTCTCAAGCCTGACAGTATTGCGGATGTGACGGGCGCGGCCCTGCCGTCCCGGTCAGCGCAAACACAAAGGGACCCAGCGCCTTCGGGCGTTTTCAGCGCGTAAATCGGGGGGTGGCTCCAGACGCGCTTCAATGAAAGAGCATGTGAACGACGCTTATGGCGCAGAATTCCAAACGCGGACGCAATAACAACCGTCGCCGTCAGGGGGGGAACAACAACCCCAACCGGTCGCTTGATTCCACCGGACCCGACGTCAAGATCCGCGGCACCGCCGCACAGATTTTTGAGAAATACCAAGCCCTTGCTCGTGACGCCGCATCCTCTGGCGACCGCATCCGGGCTGAAAGCCTGCTCCAGCACGCCGAGCACTATTATCGCATGATGAAAGCCATGCAGGCGGCGAATGAGAAGCAGCAGGAAGAGCGTCAGGCCGCCTCGAATGAGCGCGGTGACGACAGCACTGACAGCTCAGATGACGACACGAGTTCACAGGAAGCTCCCAAGAAAACTGCTGCCAAGGCAAAAGCCACCACGGAAAAAGAAGCCGACGAGGCGTCCTCCGATGATAGCGAGGCAGCTGCCAGCGACGAAGAGGAAAGCCGTCCGCGCCGTCCGCGCCGCCGCCGTACTCGCCGGACTGCGGAAGATGAGGCCGAGGGCGCATCTGACGATGACAAGCGCTCCGACGCCGACGAATCCGTGACCGCCGCCTGATCATTCTCCTTGCCGTTAGGGACACATCGCCCCTATTTGGACGGCGTCAAGATTGAATAGGGAGTGTGGTCATGAATTTCGAAGGCAGCCTTTTCGACCTCAAAGGTAAGAACGCGATCGTCACGGGCGCCTCGCGCGGCATTGGCGAGGCGATTGCCCGGCGTCTGGCTCAGCATGGCGCCAATGTCGTCATCTCCAGCCGCAAACTCGATTCCTGTGAAGAAGTCGCGAGCAGCATCAATGAGGCAGAAGGGCGCGAAGCCGCTGTCGCCATTGCCTGCAACATCTCCCACCGGGAATCGCTCGACCAACTCGTTGCCGAGACCAATGAAAAGCTTGGGCCGGTCGATATCCTCATCTGCAATGCTGCGGTGAACCCGGCCTTTGGTCCGTCCAAAGACATTACCGAAGAGCAGATCGACAAAATCTTCAATTGTAACATCAAGGCGAACCACTTCCTCTCGCATCTCTGCCTGCCGCAGATGGTGGAGCGGGGCGGCGGAGCCATCGTCATCATCTCGTCGATTGCGGCCTTCCTTGGCTCGCCAGGTATCGGCATGTACGGCGTCTCAAAAGCGGCCGACCTTGCCCATGCCCGTAACCTCGCGGTCGAGTATGGAAAGAACAATGTACGGATCAACTGCATCGCGCCCGGCATTGTGAAAACCTATTTCGCCGAAGCCCTCTGGAAAGATCCCAAGATCGAGGCGGCGGTGACCCAGACCATTCCCATGAAACGCTTTGGCGAACCCGATGAAATCGCGGGTGCGGCTGTCTTCCTTTCGTCCGATGCGGGACGTTGGATGAACGGCCAGTGCATCACGATTGACGGGGGCACCACCATTTCGACTGCCGGCCTTTAACGGCCTGCCACTGGACCTTATGCGCACGGACGAGTTCGATTACGATCTGCCAGAAGAGCTGATTGCCCTCGAACCGTCCGATGCGCGTGACGGCTCACGGCTGCTCCATTTGCGTGCGACGGGCCCTGTCCATCACCGTCAGTTTCGGGATCTGCCCAACTTTTTTGGCGAAGACGATGTCCTCGTCCTCAACGATACGCGGGTTTTTCCGGCGGCACTCAAAGCCATTCGCAAGGCGCGCGAAGTCGGCGGCGGCGGCGATGTCACCATCGACATCAACCTTCATAAATTCATCCGTGAAGAGAATGGTGAGACCATCTGGCGGGCTTTTGTCCGCCCGGCAAAGCGCCTTGCCATGGGCGATAAGCTTTTCATGCCGGCCGGGCTGACGGCGCGCGTGATTACGCGCGAGGGGCCGGAGGCGGATCTTGCCTTCCCCGGCAGCCGCGATGAGGTACTGGCCCGGCTCGATGAGGCAGGGGAGATGCCCCTGCCGCCCTATATCGCCCGTAAACGTGCGGCGGGCACGCCGGATCGCGAGCGCTACCAGACGGTCTTTGCTGAAAAGACAGGCTCGGTTGCCGCACCGACGGCGGGCCTTCATTTCACGGATGAATTGCTCAGCCAACTCGAGGCAAGAGGCACGCAGATCGTTCGCGTGACACTCCATGTCGGAGCAGGCACCTTTCTGCCGGTCAGTGCCGAGAATATCGAAGATCATCAGATGCATTCTGAATGGGGTGAGGTCAGCGCGGAAGCCGCTTCCGCCCTCAATACCGCCATGACCTCCGGCAAGCGCATTACTTGTGTCGGAACGACCGCCATGCGGCTGGTCGAGAGCGCTTCGAGCGGCCCTCGCGAAATCGTGCCTTTCTCGGATGAGACCGATATTTTCATCACGCCCGGCTATGCCTTCAAAATTGCCGACCGGCTGATCACCAATTTCCATCTGCCCAAATCAACCCTGCTGATGCTGGTCAGTGCCTTCTCCGGCAAATCCCGTATCCTTGCCGCCTATGAGGAAGCGATCGCCGAGCGCTATCGGTTTTTCTCCTATGGCGATGCCTGCCTTCTGGAACGAACGACATGAGCGAATTTACTTTTAACCTTCAGAAGACGGACGGTCAGGCCCGTCGTGGCGAGATTACGACCCCGCGCGGCAAGATCCAGACCCCGGCCTTCATGCCGGTCGGCACGGCGGGCACGGTGAAAGCCATGCAAACCCGAGATGTGAAGGCGATCGGCGCCGATATCATTCTTGGCAACACTTATCATTTGATGCTGCGGCCCACGGCGGAGCGCGTCGCGCGGTTGGGCGGCCTTCACCATTTCATGCAGTGGGATGGGCCGATCCTGACCGACTCGGGCGGGTTTCAAGTCATGTCCCTCTCGAAACTCCGTAAGCTGACCGAAGAAGGCGTTTCCTTCCAGAGCCATATTGACGGCTCTCGGCACATGCTGACGCCGGAGCGCTCGATTGAGATCCAGTGCCTGCTAGGCGCGGATATCCAGATGCAGCTTGATGAGTGCCCGCCTTTTCCGATTACGGAGGAAGCGTCTCGGGAGAGCCTTGAGCTGTCGATCCGCTGGGCGAAGCGTTCGAAAGACGCCTTTGAGATACTGTCGAAACCCGGACAGGCTTTGTTCGGTATCGTGCAGGGCTCGGTCTTCGAGGATCAGCGCAAACGTTCCGCCGAAGGCCTGATGGAAATCGGTTTCCCCGGCTATTCGGTCGGCGGGCTCGCGGTCGGGGAGGGGCAGGAGAACATGTTCCGTGTGCTCGATTTTACGACCCCTGTCCTGCCAAAGGATCGCCCGCGCTATCTTATGGGGGTCGGTAAACCGCCCGATCTCGTCGGCGCCGTCGAGCGAGGCATCGACATGTTCGACTGCGTCATGCCGACGCGCTCTGGCCGCCACGGGCAGGCCTTCACTTGGGACGGGCCGATCAATATCAAGAACGCCGCTTACGTCGATGACGAAACACCGCTTGACGCGGATCTCGATTGCCCGGCGAGCCGGGACTATTCGAAGGCCTATATCAACCATTTATTCCGTGCTGGCGAATATCTCGCCGCGACGCTCCTGAGCTGGCATAACCTTGCCTTCTATCAGGAGCTTATGGCCCGTATGCGGACGGCCATCGAAGAAGATCGTTTCGCCGCTTTCGCGGCTGAGTTCCGGGCACGTTACGGCGTTTCGGATTAGGGCGTTTCTTTCTTCCCCCTGTGGGGGAAGTGTCCGCGAAGCGGGCGATGGGGGCTTGTCATCCCTTGATCAGGTTGGAGGGGTGTGCTCCCTCCGTCAGCCTTCGGCTGACACCTCCCCCACGGGGGAGGAAGGCTGACGTTCCGCCTTCATCGCCATCAGCTTCTTGTGCAGTTTCTGCGGATCGAGCGCGAAGACAAAGCCGAAGCTCACGCAATCATCCTTGTTGATCATCGCGTGATGGACCTTATGGGCCTGCACGACGCGCTTGAAATATCCCTTTTTGGGCACCGGCTTCCACGGATAGCGCTGATGGATCAGCCCGTCATGAAAGACGGTGTAGACGATCCCGTAAATCAGGATGCCGAGCGCCACATAGAAAAGCGGCGTCACCCAGAACGTGCCGATCAGGAACAGCGTCATCGACAATATGCTGAACACCACCGCATAAAGATCATTCTTCTCGAAGAGATTGTCATGCGGCTCATGATGGTCCTTGTGCCACGCCCAGCCCCAGCCATGCATGACATATTTATGCGCCCACCACGCAACGCCTTCCATGCCGATGGCCGTGCCAAGGGTGAGGGCGATCTTATGCCAGAGGACGAGTTCCATCTTTCACAGATAGGTCACGTTGCGTGCCGCGTCCACAGATTGGGCCGGGGCGGCAGGCGAAGGAAAAACATTGATTTCGAGCCTGCGCCCTGCAGGCAGCCAAGCCCGGCCAGCGCCACTTTCCGGCGCCGGGACGTCCGGGCACGGACATCCCAAGCTTCGGTGCCGCGCTTTCTGACGACCCGGCCGATATCGCGATAGACCCCGCGCGCGGCTGCCACGGCGAACCCTGCACGGATTGGCAGGCGCCGCACGCCGGGTCCGGATGACTGGTAATAGCGGTCAGCCTCGGCCAGCACCTGCAGCGCGACATCCCAGACCGCCTCGCGGTTCTGCCTGTCGAGCAGCGCCTCGGGCGTGGCCGGCACGCCGCGCGCGCGCAGCCAGTCCCCGGGCAGATAGACCCGGCTGACCTCCGCATCATCGATGATATCGCGGCAGATATTGGTGAGCTGGAAGGCAATCCCGAGATCCGCGGCGCGGTTGAGCGTGTCCTCGTCATCAGGTTTCACACCCATGATGATCGCCATCATCACGCCGACAACGCCGGCCACATGATAGCAATATTCAAGCGTGTCCTCGAGCGTGTCATAGCGGCGGCCCTGCACATCCATCTCAAAGCCGCGCAACAGGTCGAGCGGATGCTCGTCCGGCATGTCGGTTGCCTCAACGACAGTGCGCAGCGCTTCGAACTGGACGGCCTCGACCTCACCGCCCTGCATCGCGGCCAGCGTATTGCGCCTCAGATAATCGAGATCGGATTGCTGGGGGATGTGCGGTGCGCCGCTGGGTGTCTCTTCGGCAAAGCCGAGATTCTGCCCGTCGATGACATCATCGCAATAACGGCACCATGCATAGAGCATATGCGCATAGCGCTTCATGTTCGGCCGGAAGAGCAGGGAGGCGAGCGCGAAACTCTTTGACCCTTTGGCAATAGTCTCCCGTGACATCTCTGCGATGTCGAGCCCCTTGCCCATGTGCTCGGCCCTGGCCATGCCCTTACGCTGCCTCTGTATTCGCCCGTTTCGGCGCTTCCACGCGTGCAGGTGGCGCAAAATCCTCGATCATCAGACCGGCCGTCGCCTTGGCTGAGCCGATGACACCGGGGATGCCCGCCCCCGGATGCGTACCTGCCCCGACAAAATACATATTTTCGAGCTTATCGTCACGGTTGTGCATGCGGAAATAAGCAGACTGGGTCAGGACCGGCTCGAGGCTGAAGGCGGAGCCCGCATGGGCGTTGAGTTCGGTGACGAAATCTTCCGGCGTGAACATGCGGCTGACGACGAGGTTTTCCTTCAGCCCCGGCAGGTAGCGCTCATCGAGATAGTCGAAAATCCGGTCCCGGTATTCGGGACCAGTCACGCGCCAGTCGATGCCGGCCTTCTCAAGGTTCGGCACCGGTGAGAGGACATAAAAGCCATCGCACCCGTCAGGCGCCAAGGCAGGATCGGTCGCCGTTGGGCGATGCAGATAGAGCGAGAAATCAGCCGGCAGGCGAGGGCCGGAGAAAATCTCGGCGATCAGCTCGCGATAGCGCGGCCCGAACAGGATCGAGTGATGGGCAATCTCAGGGTACTGCTTTTTGACGCCGAAATAGGCAACGAATAGCGAGTTGGAGAAGCGTTTGGATTTGAGAGATTTGGCTGCCTGTTGCCCGCGCGGCGTGGCGCCAAGAAGTTTCTCATAGGTGTGGACGATATCGGCATTTGAGGCGACGGTGTCGAAGGTCTTTGTCCAGCCTGACTTCGTCGTCACGCGATTGACCTTGTTGCCTTCCGTGGCAATCTCCGTGGCCGGATCACCAAGACGGATCTCTCCGCCAAGATCGGTGAAGAGCTTGCCGAGCCCCTGGATGAGGGCGCCTGTCCCGCCGCGCGGGAACCACACGCCCCATTTGCGCTCCAGCGCATGGATCAGGGCATAGATCGACGAAGTCTTGTGCGGATCGCCGCCAACAAGAAGGGTGTGAAAGCTGAAAGCCTGCCGCAGATGCTCATCCTTCACAAAATCCGCCACCCGTCCGTAGACGGTACGAAAGGCCTGCAGGGTGGTGAGCTGCGGGGCGGCCTTCACCATGGACCAGAAATTCAGAAACGGCACTGCGCCGAGCTTACGGTAGCCTTCCTCAAAGACGGCCTCGGAATATTTGTAGAATTTCTTGTAGCCCTCGACATCGGCGGGGCTCATCTGCCGGATCTGGTCGAGAAGGGCGTCCTCTTCCTTGCAATAGTCGAAAGATTTGCCGTCTTCCCAATGCAGCCGATAAAGCGGGTCGACCTCGATCAGCTCAACATAGTCTGAGAGTTTCCGGCCTGCGGCTTCGAAGATTTCCTCAATACAGGAGGGATCGGTGACGACGGTGGGCCCAGCGTCAAAAGTAAAGCCATCCATCTCATAGACATAGGCTCTGCCGCCCAGCTTCTCGCGGCCCTCGAGCAGGGTCACATCAAAGCCCGCCGCCTGCAGCCGGCAGGCAAGCCCCAGCCCGCCAAATCCGCCGCCAATCACCGCTGCTGTTGGCCGTGCTGTCATGTTCTTGCCTGCTCCCTGACGCATGTCGCCGCGCAGTAACGGGGTTTCTGCCGTGAATGGCAAGTGAACAGCGCGGTACGGGGCAATTTGGCGCGGGCTGTCGAGAATGCGTTAGAACTGGCTCATGCAGCGCGCCGGAAAATGATCAATTCGCGGCATATTGAATGGATAATGTTCAAATGCCGCTTTAGGGTATTGCTACCGGCAACAAGTCCCAAGCCACTGTGTTCGTCCAAAGAAATTGTCACTCTTCTCAATGGACTAGAGAGCGGCAGGATAGAAATGAATTCATGAGCCGACAAAAGTACGATCAGATTTCATCGAGTAGGCCACTTATTGGAGGGACTCCGCTTTCAGGAGCTGAAGGCAAATACTCCACCCAGACAGTGCCGACCAGCCGCAGGCTCTGTCTGGTTCAGACATTCGGATCGTATTTCAGCTTTTCGCTTTTTCTGGGTCTGGCGCTCGGGATCGCGTTTGGCGGCGGATGGTACTACGCGCCCGCGGCCATCATGATGATCTTTGTGCCGCTGCTCGATGCGATCTCCGGTAACGACACGGCAGAATTCGAACAGAGTGATTTTCAGAAGTGGCAGATCCGTGCGATGAAATTCTCGCCCATGGCCTTCACGCTGATTTATATCCTGGCACTGAACTATATCGCTGCGACATTCACGTCCCTGACCCTGCTCGAGAAAGTCCTCGTCACCTTTTCAATGGGCCTGATCGGCTCGGTGGCCTTCTCGGCAATCCATGAGATCATCCACAAGAACGGCTTCTGGGAGAAGGCGATAGGGCGCGCAGGGCTCGGCTTTCTCTGCTATCCGCATTTCGAGGTCGAGCATCTTTACAGCCACCATATCATTGCCGCGACGGACAAGGACGGCAGTACGGGGTGGAAAGAAGAAAACATCTATCAGCACCTGATCCGGGCGATCCCGACGGCATTCGTGACGTCCCTCCCGCATGACCGGAATAAACATATTCCGAAACTCTTCCTTCTGTCTGGCATCATCGCCGTCACATACGGGCTGTTTTTCGGGGGCGGTGCTGTCGTCTATTTCTTTGTTCAAGCCTTCATTGCGATCTGTGTGCTGCATATTCTCACTTTCGCGCAGCATTTCGGCGCAAAGAGGGACCGGCTGGAGAATGGCAAATATTCCCGCATGACGGCTGCTCATTCATGGAACGCCTATCAGCGCTTCTCGAATTACCTCACCTTCGGCGTGCAGCGGCATGCGGACCATCACCGCTCGGCGATGAAGCCTTTTTATCTGCTGAAGGTCGACGAAGAGGCACCGCAGCTGCCCTTCGGATATCCGATGATGATCACCATCGCGCTCATTCCGCCTCTTTGGAAATCGCTGATGCATCGCCGTCTTGATGCGCATCTGGCCGCGCAACGGGCTGCGGCCAAGGCGTAACAAAGGGGTGGTCAGGGCACCTCCACTCACATCCATCCACCCGCTCATCCCCGGCCCGGATCAAGTCCGGGCTAAACTCCGGAGGGGATCAGCCTCCGATATCCGCTTTATCTATCTGTCGCCCCGGGCTTGCCCCGGGGCCCATTTCTGGACCTGACAGTCGGAATGGAAGGATGGCATCGGAGATGGACCCCGGTGCTCCCTGACGGTCGACCGGGGCGACAGCGCAGGAGGAAGGCATGCTCCCCTAACCCCCTGCCTTCTGGACATCTTCGCCAACCGCGCCGATAAGCGGGCCGTTCAAGAACACTAAGCCTTCCGGGACCTTCAATGGACTTCCTCAAACGCATCTTCATCTGGTGGCATAACAACACGCTCGGCGCGGCTTGGACCATGTCCAAGGCCAAGGCGAAGAAGGTCGGCGAGGACGAACAAGGCAACCGCTATTTCGAGGAGGGCGGCAAGCCGTCCCACCCCGATGGGCAGGGCCGCCGCCGCCGCTGGGTCGCCTATCACGGCCATGCCGAAGGCTCCCGCGTGCCGCCTGAATGGCATGCTTGGCTGCACCACATCACCGATCTGCCGCCTAGCGAAGAACCGCTGCCGACGCAGAAATTCGAGACACCCTATCTGCCGAACATGACCGGCACGCCGCTCGCCTATCGTCCCAAAGGGTCATTGGCGCGGGCCGCAGACGGCGTTAATGTGGACGACACGTATGAAGCGTGGAGCCCTGAAAACGCCTAAAAGCGGTGTCAAACAGGGTCTCGCATTCGAGACGGCGTCCTTTTTGGTACGGGCGGTAATGAACGGGGAATGGGCATGATCCGCGTATTGGCACTTCTGACAGCAGGCGCAGCGCTCGGTTTCCCCGCGCTTGCCTCACAGGATGACCCCGCCTCCGAAGGGACAGAAAACCAAGAACCGCAGGGCCTTCGCTCGCTTCAAGATAGCCTCGATTTGTCACTCGGCGATGAAGTCGAGATGGGCTGGACGTCGATCCCGCGCCCGTTGCCCGAAGAGGGCGATGCCCCGCTGACCGAGCTTGAGCGTCTCTCGAAATCCCGGAGCGGGGTGACCTTTGGGCTCGACCTCTATAACTCCCGAGCGGACAATCCACTGCAAGCCGTTTCGGTGACTTTGCGCGCGCTCGATAAGATCACGGCGACCTATAAGGACATCGAGATCCCGATCGGCGAAGAGGCGGTCTTCGGACCTTTGACCCTGCTGCCGCGCACCTGTGACAAGCGCCCGCCCGAAGAGACACCTGAGACAACTGTCTTCCTCGAGGTCTATGCGGGGGAGAATGACGTCACGCTACAACGTGCACGGACGGCCCGGAATGGCGAGGCCGATGCGCCGGCTGAAGAAGAGACCATGCGGTCATCTTCAATCGTTCTGCCGGGGGAAGATACAGAAACTGCTGGTGATGACATTCAGGGCGACGCGCTTTTCCGCGGCTGGATGTTCGCTTCATCACCGTCGCTCAATGCGATCGAGCACCCGGTCTATGACGTCTGGGTGATTGACTGCAAAATGGTCGATCCGGGCATCTGAGAAGGCATGGCGTGAAAGTCCGCCTGCCGCTCAACAGCAGCCGTGAGTAAATACTGATAGCCCTGCGCGGCAACCTCGACTGTTCCGAACTGTGTCAGGTGATCATTCTGGAACTGCGCATCGAGCAGCCGGTAGCCGCCAATTCTGAGCCGCGCGACGAGATGAACCAGCGCCACCTTGCTGGCATCACTTTCGGTTGAGAACATGCTCTCGCCAAAGAACGCGCCGCCGATGGAAACCCCATAAAGCCCGCCGACGAGACATCCATTGCGCCAGGCCTCGACCGAATGCGCCTTTCCCATCTCGAAAAGCTGCGTATACGCATCGAGGATTTGCCCGTTGATCCATGTATCCTCCCTATGCGACTGCGGCATGGCGCAGCCCTCCATCACCGAGCGGAAAGCCGTGTCGATGCGGACCTCGAACCGGTCCTGCCGGACGACTTTCTTGAGAGAGCGCGGGATATGGAAATCATCAAGCGGGATCACTCCGCGCACATCGGGCCGTACCCAGAAGACTTCGCGCGAGAAACGATCCTCGGCCATTGGGAAATAGCCGATGCGGTATGCCTGAAGGAGGAGGTCCGTGGTCAGGCGGCTTGGTGGATGCGGCTTTGACATCGGCACCTACTATGCCGCGATTTTTTAGCGACGTCAGTCGCATTTTTCTAATGCTGCAATTGCGGGTGGCGGAAAAGGGGTAAGCCGACTAGTCTAGACGCTGTAAAGATAATTTGAGGGAGGCCCAGATGCCCGCCGCAACCAGTTACGATATGTCCGGCATGACCTGTTTCATGTCCGGCGCGACTTCCGGGATCAATGAGCAGATCGCCCGCCGCTTTGCGCAGGCCGGCGCGAAGATCTTCGTCGTCAGCCGCTCGCCGGAAAAGGTGGAGGCCACGATTGAGATGCTGCGTGGAGAGGGCGCCGAAGCGGATGGCTGCCCGGTCGATGCGCGCTCCTGGCCGGATGTCGAGGCGGCGGTGAACAAATGCGCCGATACCTTTGGAGAGATCGACATGGTGCTGGCCGGGCAGGCGGGGAACTTCCCCGCAGGGGCCGCCCAGATGTCGGCCAATGCCTTCAAGACGGTGATCGATATCGACCTTCTGGGTACGTTCAATGTCTTCCGCGCAGCGATCCATCGCTGCAAACGTCCGGGCGCTAGCTTCATTGCGATCTCTGCGCCGCAGGGCAAAGACCCGTGGCTCTATCAGTCGCATGTTTGCGCTGCGAAAGCGGGCGTGAATATGCTGGTGAAATGCTGTGCGCTTGAATGGGGGATCGAAGGTGTGCGCGTGAATGCGATCTCGCCGGGGCCGATTGACGGCACTGAGGGCATGGCGCGGCTCGCCCCGACCGATCAGTCCCGGCACGAAGCCGAGCAGGCGCTCGCTCTCAAACGCTTTGGCAGTCGCGACGATATCGCCGAGGCCGCGCTGTGGCTTTGTTCAGAAGGCGCAGGCTATGTCACGGGGACGATCCTCGAAGTCGAGGGCGGCACGACGGTGGGCGATGCGTCAAAGGCGCTCAGGATCTGATCCCTCCGGGTCATCATCATCCGTCTCGGCGATGTCTTCATCCTGAAGCGCTGAGGCGATGAGGCCTGTCGGTACGGCGACAAGGCCAAGCCCGACGAGCAGCACGACGCCGGTGAACATCCGGCCGACGGCCGTGATCGGGTAAATATCGCCATAGCCGACCGTGGTCAGGGTCGCGACGGCCCACCACATTGAAGCCGGGATAGAGGAGAAAACCTCCGGCTGCGCTTCATTCTCGAAGGCATAAATACCGACCGAGGCGACAAAAAAGACGAGAGCGGAGAGAATGGCGAAGGCGACAAACTCATAGCGCACTTTCTCAAGTGCCCGGCGCAAGCGCTGCAATGCCGCAGATGTCCGGTAGAGCTTCAGCAGTCGGACGAGCCGCAACAGCCGTAGGGCCCGCAAGGCTTTCAGATCCGTGCCGCCAATGAAGAGAGAAGGGATGATGGCGATGAAATCGACAATCCCCCAGAAGCTGAAAATATACTGCACACGATTACGCGCATTATAGATCCGCATCGCATATTCCGCGGCAAACCCGACTCCGAAGACCATATCTGTCATCATCAGGCCATGGCGGACATTTTCAGGCAGACTCTGCATGGTGCCGATGCTCATCACGACCATGGAGGCGATGATGAAGCCCTGGCTGATCCGTTCGAAAACAGGATGCCCGGGCGTCCAGAGACCTGTTTCCTTGAACACCGGATTGTGTAGCGGATTGGGCATCGTTCTGTGTTGCCTCAGAAGGGGCGGTTATACCGGCCCGGATCACTCATCCATTGTTGTGTCTGATACTGCGTACTCCACGGGTTCAGCCCGCCAAAAGGATCATTATACGTACTGCTGCTGGAGGAGCTGCTATAGCTTGTGAAGCTGCTCGTTGAGGGTTCGTATTTCGTATTCCCCCAGACTTCCGGAGCCGCCCCATAGTCGCATTTCGGATCTGCTAGGCATTTTGCTTTTTCTTCTTCTGCCCACCGCTCGCGTGTCTTTATTGCCCAATCCTGATAGCGTTTCGCGGCGAGTCTGCGTTCGCGCTCTTTCTGCTGGTCATCCAGATAGTGCTTCAGATTGATCTGAGCGGTGTCGGTATGCGGATAATAGACGAATGCGAAATTTCTGAATGGCTGTGACGGGTGATCGGATAGGTCGCCATCGACGCCCACGCGCAACGACACATCATCCTGCCGCTCGCCGCCAGACTGGATAAGACCTGCGCCCTGTGCATTCGATCCGATAACATAGGGACGGGCCCGTTTAAGGATCACATCATTTGTCTTTAGGTTCGACAGATGGACCCACTCACCCTCAGCTGAGGCGAGGGCGTCCGGAAACTGGAATAATTGGCTGCCACTTCCCCTGACCCCGGCAAGGAACGTATCGTTCTTGAAGAGGCCCTGTTCCACCAGCCCAAAGTTAGGGGAGAGCTTGGACATGATCTGCCTTTGTCCAAACCCTGAGAGATTACCGTCAGCAAAGGCGCCTACTCGTTGTATCTCCGCTGCCGTCCCCATATCGGTACGGATCAGGCCGAGAACCGGTCCCCGGCTGGCGACATACTGGCCAACCTTTAGCTGACGAACTCGGCCATCCTGTTTCTGGACGAAACCACCAAAGCCGTGGGCATATCCGTCTACGAATGATCCGATATAGATTTCATCGAGCGCCGGCATGATCAGATAGCCGATGCCGTGCGGATATCCGTCTTTCATCTGGCCGAAATAATAATCCTGCCCGAGCTTTGTCTTAATGAAAGGGCCATTGTGGATGGCTGGGATATCGGAAACCGAATTGGTGACTGGGATCGGCCCCAGATAGCCCAGAAGGCCGCCTTGCGCTTTGCTCTGCTCACGGATTTCATCGACAAAGTTTTTGCCCCATCCGCCCGCATACCCGGCGCCACTCCCTTTTGCGGCTGAGTTCACACGGAAGAAGCCGAGCCCCATTTCATCTTCAGTGTCATAGCTGGACAGCCCATCTGAGCCGATGCCGGAATTGGGTACCTCGATCCGGACGCCATAAAAGTTCTTGATGGTCCGAGCTTCATCTTGCACCAGCCAGACTTTCGCCAGCGCATCGAACTGATCCGCTCCCGGACCACGGAAATGATCACGCCCCGGGTCGATCGGGCTCTTCCTGAGCCAGCTGTCCTGCCAGCCGTCATCGGCGAGCTTGCCCTGCCGTGTTGCTTCCTGAGAGTAGGCCGCAAAGGCGGCGGTGGTCTGCTCATCGAGCTTTGCGGTCAGCCGGAACCCGCCGGTCTGGGTTTGAGGCTCGCGCCAATCGGTATGGAAACAACGATCATAGAGCTCGCCCCACCAGAAGTCGTGCGATGTCTGACTGATTTTCTCAGGCCGGACGATGTCTAGCTTTGACTGGGGATTGCTCCTCAGGGCGTCGAAGCCATCCGAGGATTTCTCGCACGGGGTCGAGGTGATAATCGCCGCTGCCATCGCGCCATACTCATCACCAAGGTCGGCGAGATACTCGAGACCGAGTTCTACCCCACGCGCATAGGCAAGCTGATAGTAATCTGCCGCCTCAGCCTTATGGCCGCGCAGTTCCAGATAGTGATAGCCGTAAAGCAGGCTGGCAAAGCCGTCACCCAGATCGCTGGAGCGCTTCCAGTACCCGGCCGCCGTTTCGAGATTTTGGCGGACGCCATTGCCCTTATTATAGAGCTTGCCCAACTCTTTCAGGCCTTCGCTGTCATTCTGGGCTGCGGCCTTCTCGTACCATTTGCGGGCTGTCTTATAGTCTTGGCGCGTGCCGTACTGTTCGTAATGGAAAAGATCGCCGTAGAGGGCCTGTGCCCTTGGGTGCCCTGCCTCCGCCGCTGCCTTCAACAGTTCTTTATGGCGGCTGAGATCGGCGGTCTTATAGAGCAGGGCAGCCTTGAACAGGGCTTCTGAATTCCCGGCGAGGCCTTCTTCGACGAGTTTCTCTCTCTCCGCCTGGGCGGCATAGCGGGCGCCCATACTGGTGTCGTCCTGCGCGAAAGCGGGCAGGCTTGCGCTGACCAGAACGCAGGATGCGATAAGATGGTTGACCAGTTTCATGACACAAGCTCTCCCCCTTGCGATCCTGAGTCATCGCCAGTTTCGCAAATCCCTGTCAATTCAGATCAAATCGGCCGCCTCATCCCATTCATCGCTTAGCCGAATGTGGGGAGAAATCCCCATCCGCAGCTGTAAATCAGGCAGCTCTGGTAACCCCCTGAAATCTAGACAATGTATAGCGTGCCGGAGGGCGTTGCGTCCCGCGCGGTCTGTGGTACTTCCCGCGTCGCTTCAAGAAGAACGGAAACGCCGCGACCATGACCATACCCGTCCTTATGCCTGCTCTCTCCCCGACGATGGAGGAGGGCACCCTCGCAAAATGGCTGAAAAACGAAGGGGATAAGGTCTCCTCAGGCGATATTCTGGCCGAGATCGAAACCGATAAGGCGACAATGGAAGTCGAAGCCGTCGATGAGGGCGTGCTCGGCAAGATCCTCGTCAGCGAGGGCACTGAGGGCGTCAAAGTGAATGTTCCCATCGCAGTAATCCTTGAAGAGGGCGAAAGCGCGGGCGATATCGATGTTTCTGCGCTGGAAAGCGCACCTGCGTCGAATGGTGCGGATCACGGCGCACCGGCGAGTGAAGCAGATGACTCCCCTTCGCCGCAGGCCGCTCCGCCGGCCATGTCCATCACCGCCGCCGAGCCTGAAATCCCCGAAGGGACCGCGATGGTCGAGACGACAGTGCGCGATGCGCTTCGTGATGCGATGGCAGAAGAGATGCGGGCCGACCCCGACGTTTTCGTCATGGGCGAAGAGGTGGCCGAATATCAGGGCGCCTATAAGGTCACGCGCGGCCTGCTCGATGAATTCGGGCCAGAGCGTGTGATTGATACGCCGATCACGGAATATGGCTTTGCCGGTCTCGGGGTCGGCGCGGCCTTTGCTGGCCTCAAGCCGATCATCGAATTCATGACTTTCAACTTCGCTATGCAGGCGATTGACCACATCATCAACTCGGCAGCGAAGACCCGCTACATGTCGGGCGGCCAGATGGCGTCCCCCATGGTCTTCCGTGGACCGAACGCCGCAGCCAGCCGCGTCGCCGCCCAGCACAGTCAGGACTATGCGCCGTGGTACGGCCATGTACCGGGCCTCATCGTCATTGCCCCATACAGCGCGATGGATGCGAAGGGCCTTCTCAAAGCCGCTATCCGCGATCCGAACCCGGTCGTCTTTCTCGAGCACGAGCTTCTCTATGGTGAGAAGGGCGATGTGCCGGACATGGATGATTTCGTTCTGCCGATCGGCAAAGCGAAGGTTGCCCGTGAAGGTACGGATGTCACCATCGTCTCGTATGCCCGCGGCATGCTCTTTGCGCTTCAGGCGGCAGAGCAACTGGCTGGTGAGGGGATCTCGGCAGAAGTCATTGACCTGCGGACGATCCGCCCGATGGATACGGCGACCATCATCGAAAGCGTCAAGAAAACCAACCGTCTCGTCACGGTCGAGGAAAGCTGGGGCCCGATGGGTATCGGATCTGAGGTCGGCTGGCAGGTCGTCCAGCACGCTTTCGATTACCTCGATGCGCCGCCCGCGCGGGTGACACAGGAAGATGTGCCGCTGCCTTATGCAGCTAATCTCGAAAAGCTCAGCCTGCCGGATTCGGCACGTGTTGTTGCCGCCGCCAAACGCGTTCTTTACGCGGGCTGACAGGCAAGGACCGGGCGTGTTCGATTTCCTCTTCAATCCGAAAGGGAGAATTTCCCGGAAAGGCTACACGATTGCTTTTCTGGCGCCCTATCTGGTCCTGACCTTCATCGTCGCGCCGCTCCTCGGCATGCCGGGGGTGATCCTGATTGGTCTTTTCTTCCTCTGGCCCAAGAATGTTTCCGTCCCGGTACGGCGGTTTCACGACATGGGCATCACGGGGAAATATCAGATCGGTTTTCTGGGCCTTTTGTTCCTTGCACGTCTGATCGCCTATAAGGGGATGGTCACTGCCCTGGGCGGGATGGAAGCGATGTCCGCCATGACGGTTGAGGAACAGCTCGCAGCAGTGGCTGAGGCGGCCCGGCAAGGCGGGAATGCGGATATGCGGATCGGCACGCTGCTTGTGATTGGGGTAGAGATTTCCCAAATGCTGCTCTTTGGTCTTGTCAAAGGCCAGAAGGGCAAGAACCAGTATGGCAATGATCCGCTGGCGGATGGACGGGGATTTGCGGATTGATCCCGGTGTTTCGATATCTCCTTTCCATGGATGGCCGTACAGGCCATGGCGGCATGTGGACGATTACGCTGATCTTCGGCTTTGCCGCGCTCTTGGCAAATGGCCTGCGCAATCAGGGGATCAATCAGGCGCCGGTCGAAATTATTCAGCTTGCGCTCTTCTGGCCGGTTTTCATTGCCGTGCCCATTCGCCGTTTTCACGATATGGGCCGGCCATGGTGGTGGGTTCTGATCTTCCTTGGCGGCATGCTGGTGAGCTTTTTGTTCCTGATGCTCGACCTGACTTCGACGGCGGGCATGCTGGGGCTGAGTGCGTTCTCAGCCATTACCGACACCGATACCTATATGAAGGCGCTTGAGGCGCTGAATGAAACGCGGCCGGACGATCCGATCAAACCCGTTGAAGCCATGGGGCTTGGCGGTGTATCGCTCGGCAGCATCTTTTTCCTGGTGCAGTTCGGATGGCTGCATCTGGTGCCCGGACAGGGCCACGCTAATGACTACGGACCGCAGCCGGGTGCTGCGGCGACGCGATAGGAGATTTCGACATGCCAACACCGATTCTGATGCCCGCCCTGTCGCCGACCATGGAAGAAGGCACGCTGGCCAAATGGCTGAAAAAGGAAGGCGACACTGTCTCCTCCGGGGACATCATTGCCGAGATCGAAACCGACAAGGCGACAATGGAAGTCGAGGCCGTCGATGAAGGCATTCTCGGCAAGATTTTCGTCAGTGAGGGAACCGAAGGCGTGAAGGTCAATGCGCCGATCGGCGTCATCCTCGAAGAAGGGGAGAGCGCGGACGATATCGACGAAGCGGCCCTTTCGGGCGGTGCGGCACCCGCATCCGCTCCGGCAAAAGAAGACAAGCCTGCCCCTGCCGCCAATGGCGCAGCTCAGGCTACCACGGCAGCAGCGCCCGCCGCTGCGCCTGCGCCTTCTAACGGTGGGCGCGTACTGGCATCTCCCGTCGCCAAGCGTCTCGCCAAAGCAGAGGGGATCGACCTTTCACTCCTCAAAGGCTCAGGCCCCAAAGGCCGCGTCGTCAAACGGGACGTCCAGATCGCGATTGAGAATGGCACCGGCAAAGCTGGCTCGACCGCTGCAGCGCCGGCGGGTATGCCGGTCGCAGGCGTCGATGAACGTCTCTACCCGGCTGACAGCTACACGGCGGTCAAGAATGACGGCATGCGCAAGGTCATCGCCAAGCGGCTGCATCAGAGCTTCAACCAGGAAGTTCCGCACTTCCCATTAAATGTCGACATCGAGCTGACCCAGCTTCTCGCTGCTCGTGAGCGCGTCAATGCGGCGTCGCCTGCCAAGGGCGAGGACGGCTTCTTCAAGATTTCCGTCAATGACTTTGTCCTCAAAGCATCGGCCATGGCCCTCAAGGAAGTGCCGGAAGCCAACGCGACCTATACGGATGAAGCAATCCTCCAGCATCACCACGCCGATATCGGTGTGGCGGTTGCGATTGATGGCGGGCTGATCACGCCAATCATCTGGAAGGCAGAGACCAAGGGCCTTAAGCAGATCTCGGAAGAGGTCCGTGACCTTGCGGGCCGGGCGCGCTCCAAAAAGCTCAAGCCCGAGGAATATCAGGGCGGCACATTCTCGGTCTCCAATCTCGGCATGTTCGGGATCACCAGTTTCGCCTCGATCGTGAACCAGCCGCATGGCGCGATCATGTCGGTCGGTGCAGGTGAGGAGCGGGCGGTTGTCCGTGATGGACAGATCGTGGCGCGCCACATGATGACAGTGACACTCACTTGCGATCACCGCGTGGTAGATGGTGCTGTAGGCGCACGTTTCCTCGCAGCCTTTAAGCGGTTCTGTGAAGAACCAGCTGCGATGCTGCTGTAATTACTGCTCAAAGACTATTGCCATCTTAAGTAGCACACATGCTAGTCTTCTCCTAATGGGATAAATTAGGGGTCGAGTATCATGCGCTACGGGATAGTGTCGCTGATCTTAATCAGCCTACAGATGATAGGTGTTTCTAACGCATATAGTGAGACGCCAGTCGAGCGATATGGGCAATTGGCGGTCAAAGGCCATCAGATCGTTGAGGAGAGCGGAAGTCCGGTCTCTCTAGCGGGGGTTAGCTGGTTCTGGTCTACGACTGGTTGGGGACAGGAGCGGTTTTATAACAATGACGCTGTGAAGTTCCTTGCTAAAGACTGGAATGTCTCGTTGATCCGGGCAGCTATAAGCGTTGAGCCTTCGGGCGGTATACTGACAGACCCACAGGGCAATATAGATCGCGCAACAACACTGATAGATGCAGCGATTGATGAGGGGCTCTATGTCATTGTCGACTGGCACTCTCATTCCGCTGAAGACCACCCGGACGCGGCAGTGGTCTTTTTCACCGAGATCGCAAAAATGTACGGTGAGCATCCGAACATCATCTATGAGATCTATAACGAGCCCCTGAACGATACGGACTGGCTGACCGTCATCAAACCGTATGCAGAGAAAGTTGTCAGCGCCATTCGCGAAGTTGATCCTGATAACCTGATCATTGTCGGCACCCAAACCTGGTCGCAGGATGTCAACAAGGCGGCGGCCAAGCCTATCAAGGGCTATGAGAATATAGCCTATACCCTGCATTTTTATGCCGGCTCGCATGGCGAGGAATTGCGGGAGAAGGCTCGCCTTGCCATGCAATCGGGCATCGCTCTTTTTGTTACGGAGTGGGGAACGGTTGATGCCAATGGTGACGGCGACGTGGCGGGTGAAAACCTCACCGCATGGCGCGATTTCATGAAAGAGCATCAACTCAGCCATGCAAACTGGTCGCTATCTGATAAAAATGAAGGCGCCTCTCTTCTGAAACCAGGTGCCAGCTCGACCGGTCCTTGGGGCGATGAGGATCTTACGGAATCCGGGCTTTATGTGCGCGAGATGGTCCGTACATGGTCAGCTGACTGACGACGGAGATCGGGCGCGGTTCGCAGGTCCGTCTGCGATTATTCTTGTTCTTCCGAAGAGGTGATCTCTGCTAGCTGCTCATCCATTGCTTTTGCGAGCATCAGGATCGTCCGGGCTGAGTTGAGGAAGGTCTCGGGATTGATCTTGTCTGCCGTATCCGATGGCTGATGATAGTCGGGATGGTCTTCGACCCCGATATAAAGGGCTGGAATTCCTTTCGCGATGAACGGTCCCTGATCGGAGAGATAGGTCCAGTCATCATACCCGTCCTCGGGCCGGTCATGTCCTTTGAGGAGCTTGAGCGGCGCGCTGGCCGCGACCTCATCGATGAGTGGGATCATGGCCGGGAAATGATAGCTGCCCGAGGCGTAGATTTCGCCCTTATCTGCTCGAGAAACCATGTCGAGATTGAGGTTGAGCGCAAAATCCTGATGCGGGATTGCTTCATCAGCGAGGAGGGACCGTGCGCCCTGAAGCCCGTGTTCTTCCGCATCCAGAATGGCAATCACAACCGAATGCTTCGGTGGGTTGGCCGAAAAATAACGGGCCAGCTCAAGCGCAACCGCCACGCCCGAGGCATTGTCATCCGCGCCATTATAAAGCACGTCACTCCCGTCAGTACTGGCACCTGTACCTAAGTGATCATAATGCGCCGTGATCACGAAATAGGGGCCGTCCGTGCCCGTTTCTTCTCCGGGGATCAGGCCGAGAATGTTGTTCCCGGCGCCTTTGTTGACTTCTCCATCTTCAGTGACGCTGCGCTGCCATTCGAAGGCATCCAAAAACCCCTCCGTGCCGAAGGGGGCAAGCCCTATCTCTTCAAACTGGCGAATGATGAACTGGCGAGCCAGCAAATTGCCTGCCGAGCTCGTTGCCCTTCCTTCATAGGCGTCACTGGAAAGCTCGGTGACGACCGCCATCAGCCGCGCGCCATCAGGGGCAGGGGTCGCATCCTCCGCTTCCACTTCAGCCCGTTCGGGCCGGGCGACATCCCGCGCAGGCGGCTCCGCACCGGGCAGAAAATAGAGATAGGGCGCAGGATAGGCATACGGATTATCCGATTGGCTCTTGTTGAAGAGCACGTCATGCATGATCCGTCCGGGCATGAAGGTGAAGAACCCGGCAATGATCAGCCCGCCAAGGAAAAGGCCGAAGAAGGGACCTGCATGCTTCTTCATGTTCGGTCCGCCCTTGAAGACATGATACAGCCCGCCGATCAGCCCCCAGGTCGACACCGGAATGAAGATGTAATGGATGAAGGTGAAGTGCTGGAGGAAGGGCTCCCCCGGTGCACGCGGCCTGATGATGAAGATCGCTGTCAGAATGACGATGGTCATCAGGATCGCCCAGATCGGCCCGATGATCCTGTGCGGTAGCGTCCCCTTAGGAGCTGCAAACTGGATGATCCCGAGGAAAAGGGCGGTCAGCGCAGCCACGGCATGAAGCTGGATATGCCACGGCGCGGCGAGTAGCGGTTCAAAATTCATCTTGGCCCCATCTGTTAAGTGAAAAACTCGCATCAACAGTCATGGCGCGCAAGATAGAGTGTGGGGGCAAGAAAATATTGTGGCCGGACTTAAATATGATAGGTGCATTTCAGGGTTAATTATCAGGGGCATATCATGACCACTTGGAATAAATTCAGAATTGCGGCCGTTCTCGGCCTCACGACGATGGCGCTTGCAGCATGTGAGACAACATCGTCACGGCCTTACAAGGCATCCACCGCTAACATCATGGCTGCACAGACGGCCGTTCCTGAGGGGACGAAAGTCAGCATGGGGGATTTCTCCGCAGCTGCTGACATCGATGTGTCGCCGACCTGCCGCGCTATGGGCGCACTCGAAGTTGCTCCTGGTCAGACGCCAGTCGAATATATTCGTGATGCGATGCAGGAAGAGCTTTTCAATGCGGGTCTCGTGAAACCGGATGGGGCTGCCATCAACGGCGAGATCACTAAGCTTGAGTTCAGCTCCATCGGTACTGGTACCTGGGATGTCGCTCTGAAGGTGACTTCAGCGGCCTATCCGCAAGGATATGAAGTTTCCGAGACTTACAGCTTCAAGACCAGCTTCAGCGCGATCAATGCGTGCCAGAACACGATCGACGCTTTCCAGCCGACTGTCAGCAATCTGCTCAACAAGGTTGTGACGCACCCGGAATTCAGCAAACTTGCTGGTGCATGATTTCATCCTGACATTTTGATGTCAGGTTGATCAGGTGAAAATTTGGCCGAAGCCTTCGCTGTCATGCCGGGCTTCGGCTTTTTTGCGTTCATATGCAGACTTCGGTAGTTCCCACCCAGTTGATGGAGATTGAAAAGATGGCAGACCAGAAATTCGACGTTGCGGTGATCGGGGCGGGGCCCGGCGGATATGTGGCGGCAATCCGCGCCAGCCAGCTTGGTCTGAAGACGGTTATCATCGAACGCGAACATCTGGGCGGGGTCTGCCTCAACTGGGGATGCATCCCGACAAAGGCGCTTCTCCGGACAGCCGAAGTCTACACAAATATGAAGCATGCGGAGGCTTTTGGGCTGAAAGCGGAGAACATCGGCTTTGACCTCGATGCCGTAGTGCAGCGCTCGCGCAAGATTTCAAAACAGCTCGCCGGCGGCATTGGCTATCTGATGAAGAAGCACAAGGTCACCGTGATTGACGGCGTTGCCAAATTCACCGGTGCGAATGGCAAAGGGCCGTCGCTGACGGTGACGGACAAGGATGGCAAGACGCAGACCGTCCATGCCGATCACAAGATCATCGCCACCGGTGCCCGTGCACGGACGATCCCGCAGGCCGGGCTCGAGCCGGATGGCAAATTCATCTGGACCGCTAAAGAGGCGATGGTGCCTGACACGTTCCCCAAACGCCTTCTCGTCATTGGGTCAGGCGCAATCGGGATCGAATTTGCGAGCTTCTATAACGCGCTTGGCGCAGAGACGACGGTCGTTGAGATGATCGACCGCATCCTGCCCGCCGAGGATGAGGAAATCTCCGCCTTTGCTCTCAAAGCTTTCCAGTCGCAGGGAATGAAGATCCATACCGGCGCACAGGTTGAAAAGCTTGAAAAAGGCAAAGATACCGTCACTGCCCATCTGAAGATGAAGGACGGCAAGACCGAGAAACAGGAATTTGACCGTGTCGTCCTCGCCATCGGCATTGTGGGGAATACGGAGAATCTTGGCCTTGAGGATATTGGTGTGAAGGTCGATCGCGGCCATATCGTCGTCGATGAATATCTCTCGACAGGGGTCAAGGGCGTCTATGCCATCGGGGATGTCGTCGGCGCGCCATGGCTTGCGCATAAGGCCAGTCATGAAGGGGTCATCTGTGTCGAGAAGATCGCGGGGCTTAACAATGTCCACCCGCTCGACACCTCACTTATTCCGGGCTGCACCTATTGTTCACCGCAAGTCGCCTCGGTCGGGCTGACCGAAACCAAGGCAAAAGCGGCGGGCTACAAGGTCAAGGTCGGCAAGTTTCCCTTCCAGGGGAACGGCAAGGCCATCGCGCTTGGCGAGCCCGAAGGGCTTATCAAGACAATCTTTGATGAGAAAACCGGCGAGCTACTCGGCGCGCATCTGATCGGGGCGGAGGTCACTGAGCTGATCCAGGGCTTCGGCATCGCCCGGACCATGGAAGCAACTGAGGAAGATCTCTTCCACACGATCTTCCCGCACCCCACCTTGAGCGAAATGATGCACGAAAGCGTTCTCGATGCTTATGGCCGAGTCATGCATATCTGATGTGAAATGTGATCGGTAACCGCAATCAGGGGTTGGACAAGACCCACATTCATCAATACTAGACACTGTCTGGATAAATCCAGAAAACTTTTGGGAGAACTATATGTCCTTTGACGGCAAATATAACGTCACAATCCAAACGCCAATGGGCGCCCAGCAGGGCACGCTTGAGTTGAAACAGTCTGGCGATGACCTCACCGGGTCGATGATCGCAGGCAGCGGCGAAAGCGCTGAAATCAAGAACGGTAAAGTCAATGGCGATTCCGCCAGCTGGGATGTGGATATCTCCTCTCCGATGCCGATGACGCTCAGCTTCGAGGCCACCAAAGCCGGTGACAATCTCGGCGGTTCGGTCACGCTTGGCGCCTTTGGCCAGTCGACCTTTGAAGGCGTCCCCGCCTAAGTCTTTCTGCCCCGCGTAAACTTTGCGCGGGGCAACCTTTCAGGTTTACCTGAATGCAACTGGTTCTGAGATAGTCTCCTCATGGTTGTGGAGAGGGCATTCCAGGGACCATGCTGACCGTTGCACAAATAGAGCTTCCGCCGTCCATTCGTGAACGTCTTCGGGAACGGGCGGCTTTCGCGGATAGCTTTGAACGCTTCACTCGTATCAATATTCTGGGGTTCAACCAGCCGGTCGCTGCTGCCGCAGGGCTCGCCGCGCCGCTGGTGATCGGGGTTGCGTATGCCGCAGGGGATATCTGGACGACGATCCAGGTCACCGGGGTTTTCTTCTTTGCAACAGCTCTGCTGCTCTTCGGGACGTGGGTCGTAAACCGAACTGTCCTGCGCGAGGCTTATGTCGCCGCGACCGAGGCCCGCAAACACGCCAAGGCGGATCTGAAAGCCGGCAAGGGCGAGGAAATGGCGCTGACGATCAAAACGCCGGCTCTTTTCTATGAGAATGCCGACGGCGTCGTGGTCTTTGCGAATGCGGGCGAGAACCGCACTGTTTTCTTCGATATCCCGGCTGATCGCGAGGATCCGCGCTGGTTCCTCTATTTGAACGGCGATCTTCACCGCGAGCGCTGGTCGTGGGTGCGGCTCGCCAAATCCCGCGAAGTCTTCGGTTTCAGTGCTGCGGGCCATGTCTGCAGCCAGCCGGGACAGCCCCGCTATGTCGAGGCCGCAGAGGGCTGGGACGCCATCGCGCTGGCGCTCGGCGACCCGTCAGATGGCGACATCATCGACATGCCGCTGCGGGAAGTCGAGCACACGATCTCGCGGCTTCTCGGCGACCCGCAACGAGAGTTTGCGGAAGCGAGCTGACCTGCCTAAAGACCTCTGCGAACCAGTAGAGGACGCCCATGGCTGATAAATCGACGAACCTTTCCGCCACCAAGGACGAGCTGCTCGAATACTACCGGATGATGCTACTCATCCGCCGTTTCGAGGAAAAAGCCGGCCAGCTTTACGGCATGGGTCACATTGGCGGGTTCTGCCACCTCTATATCGGCCAGGAAGCGGTCGTGACGGGCCTTGAGGCGCTCCGCAAGGAAGGCGACCAGGTCATCACCGGCTATCGCGATCACGGCCATATGCTTGCCTGCGGCATGGACCCCAAAGGCGTCATGGCCGAGCTGACAGGCCGTGAGGGCGGCTATTCGAAGGGCAAGGGCGGCTCGATGCACATGTTCTCCGCCGAGAAGAAATTCTATGGCGGACACGGCATTGTTGGCGCTCAGGTGCCGCTCGGTACGGGACTTGGCTTTGCCAATAAATATCGCGGCAATGACAATGTCAGCTTCACTTATTTCGGTGACGGCGCCTCGAACCAGGGTCAGGTCTTCGAGGCAATGAACATGGCACAGCTCTGGAAGCTGCCAGTCGTCTTCGTCATCGAGAACAATCAGTATGCGATGGGCACCTCGACCAAGCGCGCTTCTGCCGACACGCATTTCTATCGCCGCGGCGCCAGCTTTGGCATTCCGGGTAAGGAAGTTGACGGCATGGATGTCGTCGCGGTCCGCGAGGAAGCGCGCGAAGCTGTTGAGCATGCACGCAATGGCGAAGGCCCCTTCGTCCTCGAGATGAAGACCTACCGCTATCGCGGCCACTCCATGTCGGACCCGGCAAAATATCGGACCCGTGAAGAGGTCGACGAAGTCCGTTCGCAATCAGATCCGATCGAACGCTGCAAGGCGCGCATCTTTGACGGCAAGCATGCGTCCGAAGACGACCTCAAGGCGATCGACAAGGACATCAAGGCGATCGTCAAGGAAGCAGCCGACTTCTCGTTGGAAAGCCCTGAGCCCGATCCGAGTGAGCTCTACACGGACGTTCTGACCGGCGCGTTCGCCGCGGCTCAGTAACAGGTAATCACGCTGATGGGCAGGGATGACACAGCACCGCGGTTGAGCCGGGTGCTGGGCACCTTAGCCGTCGATTATGTCATTGTCTGGCTGTGGCTTGGCGGTCTGGCCGCCATCAATTTCTTCCTTGGCCGGATGGACGCGGGGCCTGTTTCAGGGCTCGAGGCCAAGTTTGCAGGCCATGCGACGGCGTTTCTTTTCGGTACCTTGCCAGTGGTCTCTTATTTTGCGCTGCTGGAGGGCTCAAAGAGCGGCCAGACCCTCGGCAAACGCTGGATGCGCCTCAAGGTCGTTGCTGCAAAGGATGAGAGCCGGGCATGGTATCTTCGCGCATGGGGACGGAACATCCTGCGCTTTCTGCCATGGGAGGCAGCGCATATCGCGATCTGGTACGTGCCCGGACGTCCCTTTATTGATCCCATGCCTTGGCTAAATCTCGCCATCTGTATCTGCGCGATGCTGCTCTGCCTTGTCTATCTGGCGTCAATGTGGAGTTCAGACGGCCGAACGCTTTATGACCGCATTTCGGGCACGAAGGTCATTCGCGCACAGCGCTAATTCAGGAACAGATCGTTCCGTACCGGGAAGTCGCCGTCAAAGACGATGGCGATACCCTGATTATCCGAGAGCTCGCCATCGAACTCGCCATTCTCGGCATGGATATGAAGATGCGGCTCGGAAGTGTTGCCCGAATTGCCGACGAGACCGATGGGATCGCCCGGCTTGACCATGTCGCCGGTCTCCACCTCAAGACTGTCCTTCATCAGATGCGCAAGAAAGACGGTGATCGCGCCGCATTCAATCGCGACAGCATTGCCTGCCGGGGTGTCGGGATCCGATTGAGGGCCGACCGCATCGGGCAGGCCATCGCGTGACCACGCAATCCGGCCCTCGCAAGGCGCCACGACTTCCGCGCCCCAGATCGCATATTTGTCATTGCTGACTGGACCGATGCCGGATTTGTTCCGGCCAAGGATGTTCATGGCGACAATGTCGACGGCATATTTCTGGGCTTCGCTGGCGGCATGGGCATTGACGACGATGGAGCTGCCGCCCTGACCGATCACGAAGGTTCGGTCTTTGAGCGGGAAGTGCAGATCAACCGTCGCGGGTGGCGGGATCATGCCCTTGAGCGCAAAGAGGCTGATCGCCCCGAAGGCGCCACCGATGACGATCAGCAGGCCCTGACTGAGCCGGGTCAGCCAGGTCCAGTCCCCGACAATCGTCGGAAACCCGCCCATGACCCATCGGGCGATCCCGACAAGAAGAAGGAGGCCAGCGAGTGGGCGCAGCCAGTAGCTGCCTGAAACCCAAGGCACGAAGAGAAGCGAGAAAACGAGGATGGCGGCAATCGCTGCGACGCAGAGAATGTCCGAGATCCGGCCCGAGACCGAGAACAGCGCCCGGTACTGCCCCGTTGCCAGCCACACCCCGAAAAGGAGTGGCATCAGGACCGTCGCGGCCAGCAGCGATACTTCGTTCAACATTCCCGCCCCACATACCAACTCGTAGACGGGGAAGAGGGTAGCATCTGCCGGAAGCATGGCAAGTAAAGCCGTGGCACGCGCCGTTAATCGTCTGACCTACTGCCCGTCGAGATTTTGCTGGAGGCGTTTTCGAATTGGCTCGAATTGGGGCGTGGGCCCGCGCGGATACGCCTTTTGAGCCTCCGGTGAATCCCAGAATGTCCAGCGCACTTTTTCGCCGCCAAGCTCATAATCCATCCCGTCCCAAGAATATTCCCGGAAAGAGTAGAAGGCCCAGTGATATCCTAGTTCTTCGGCGGCGGTTAGAACGTCTTCGAGATAGTCAGGGCACCATTCGAGCCTGCGCATGCAACCATATTCGCCCATGACGATCCGGTTCGCAGGTATGTTGTGGTCTTCGGCCCAGTCCAACGGTTGGCGGATGGTCGCCTTGATCCGGTCAGCATCCCAATGTTCCGTGCGACCTGATATTTCCATCGTGCCCGGATAAACTAGCGGTTTATCACGCTTCAGATTCGCATTGCTGGTCGCGGCCCAAGGTTCATACATATGAAAATCGTAGAGAACCCGGTCATCATCAATACCTGATGGCCAGTGATTAAACCCGTTAGCCGAGCCGTAAAATCCGCCATCGACCATGATCGGTGTTGCCTCATCGACCTCACGGATCGCCGCAACCAGATAGCTGGTCAGAGCGAAAAGATCACGCGCCGTTCCGCGTTGAGCCTCATGCCATTCAGCGATTTGCTCTTCGGTCATGCTGGACTCGAGGCCGGCTGGACGCTCTGGCGTGGGCTCATTGACGAGGTTGTAGGCGACGATGGCCGGGTGGCCATTAATCGCAATCACCAGATCCTGCCAAAAGGCCGCGGATTGATCCCAATAGGCCTTATCCTGATAAATCCGGTCATCGATCTTGCCATCATTATTCTGTGTCCATCGGGAACCGGGAAGGCCTAGCGGCGTCAAGACAACCTTGATGCCCGCCTGGTCGGCAAGATCGAGTGTCTTGATGAGGATCGCCAGATCATCCTCAACCAGCTGTTCGTAGCCGTCAGCACTCCCCATCAGGAAATCGCGTTCCTGACCATCCCATTTGCTGTAACTCAGGCGAACCCATTCGCCGCCATAATTAGCCAGCGCCTGAAAATATTCGAGATCGGGCGGCGTATCGTTGAAGGAATTGCCGCCTTCTCTTGGCTTTTCACTCCAAAATACCATCGGATCATTCTCGGCACTTGCAACAGTTCCCAGAATAAAAATCACAGATAGCAATCGAAGCAATGTCCGCATCATGACCTATTTCGGGGCGATCATCCGTTCGGGCCGGACGATATCGTCATAATCTTCTTCGGTGACGAAGCCGAGATTGACCGCTTCCTCGCGCAAGGTCGTACCGTTCTTGTGCGCGACCTTGGCGATCTTGGTCGCGTTGTCATAGCCGATAGTGGGGGCGAGCGCGGTGACGAGCATCAGCGAGCGTTCCATCAGCTCCTTGATCCGGCCTTCATTGGCCTCAATGCCGACGACGCATTTTTCGGTGAAGCTCACCGAACAATCCGCAATCAGACGGATCGACTGAAGGACGTTGAGCGCGATCACCGGCTTGAAGACGTTGAGCTCGAAATGCCCCTGACTGCCGGCAAAGCTGACGGTCGCATTGTTGCCCATGACTTGCGCGCAGACCATGGTCATGGCTTCGCACTGGGTTGGGTTCACCTTGCCCGGCATGATCGATGAACCTGGCTCGTTCTCAGGCAGGGAGATCTCGCCGAGCCCCGAGCGGGGGCCAGAGCCCAGAAGGCGGATGTCATTAGCGACCTTGAAGAGGCTGACCGCGACTTCGTTAAGCGCGCCATGCGCCTCGACCATGCCGTCATGGGTTGCCAGCGCCTCGAATTTGTTGGGTGCCGTCACAAAAGGCAGCTTGGTGTAGGTGGAGACTTCTTCTGCGAATTTCTCGGCAAAGCCGGGTTTCGCATTGATCCCCGTACCGACGGCCGTGCCGCCCTGGGCTAGCGCATAAAGCCGCGGCATGACGGCTTCGACACGTGAAATCCCGTTCTCGACCATTGCCACGTAGCCGGAGAATTCCTGACCCAGCGTCAGCGGCGTTGCGTCCTGCAAATGGGTGCGCCCGATCTTGATGATGTCCTTGAAGGCTTCCGCCTTGTCGTTGAGCGCATTGCGAAGCTGGCCCAGCGCCGGGACCAGCCGGTGCATCATCTCCTCGGCCGCCGCGATATGCATGGCAGTCGGGAAGGTATCGTTCGAGCTTTGCGAACGGTTCACATGATCATTCGGGTGGACCGGATCTTTCGAGCCGATCTCGCCGCCGAGTATCTCGATCGCGCGGTTCGCGACCACCTCATTGGTGTTCATGTTCGATTGCGTGCCCGAGCCCGTCTGCCAGACCGACAGCGGGAAATGATCGTTCAGCTTGCCTTCGGCGACTTCAGAGGCGGCATCGACAATGGCATCGCCGAGTTTCTCATCGAGATTGTCGAGCGCCATATTGGCCCGAGCCGCCGAGCGCTTGACGATCCCCAGCGCGCGGATCAGCGGGGTAGGCATCGTCTCGGTGCCGATATTGAAGTTGATCAGCGAGCGCGCGGACTGCGCGCCGAAATATTTGTCGGCAGGAACCTCTAGCGGGCCGAAGCTGTCGGTTTCGGTACGGGTTTCGGTCATGGCGGGCTCCTCAAACAGGTTCATTTTGGGGGCATTTAGGCCGCTGCGGCGCCGGGGTCACGTGTTTCGTTGCCACTGTGCACAGTCGCCTCGCGAGCCAGATTTGCATTCTGAATGACGACCCCTAGTCTATCGTAAATAGCGAGGGATGATCATGAGAATTACCACCGGATTGCTTGGCTTATCACTGTTCGCACTGGCGGCCTGCGGCGAGGACCACACAGCGGAAATGGTCGAGAAATGCACGGCCGCCGTGGTCGTTGAGGCAGAAGGCCAGGACGTCACCGAGGAGCAAATCGCTGATTTCTGTGACTGCACGATCGAGACGCTTGGCGATCTTGAAGATGCCGAACGCGCCGATGTCATGGCCTTCTTCGATCATGTCGCGTCCGATTATGAGGGCGAAGACGAAGAGGCCTATGAGCGCGGCAAGACCTTGATCGAGGCCAAATCGCCGCCGGAGAAATGCCTCGACCGTCTCGGCATGTGACTGTGAGGTAACGCGATGGGTTCGGGCCGCGGACATGTCAGGCTGATCACGCAAAGCGATGAGGTTCTGATCCTGATCGACGGCGCGACGACCCAGACACGTACGCTGAAGAAATTCGTCTCAGCCTTCATGAAAGAGAATGCGGCCTCGATCCGTCCGTGGTTTGGGCCGTTCGAGGTGCGCATCTGGACCAGCGTGATGGCCGATAAGCGCGGCCATCATGATGTCGACAATGTCGCAAAAGCCGTGCTCGATTCGCTGTCGGGCTATATCTGGCGCGATGACCGGCAGGTGGTGCGACTTGTCTCTGAACGTTTCACGGGCTCGGCAAACCGCATTGCCGTGAGGGTGACGCCGCTAGAGGATCAACTCCCGGAAGTTCCGCTCGATAACAGCCTGTTCTCGGCGTGAAGGCATGCCGGGTCATTCCCGGCTATTGCGCGTCGGCGGCCTGCGGTTTGTTGCCAGTGTTGTAATAGGCAATGAATTTCTTCTGCTCACTGACTTCCGCTTCGACGGCCTTGCGGACATCGAGTTGGTAGACAGAGAGACGGGCCATCGCATCCGCCGCACGCACGGCGGAGTCCGCATTCTGACCGGAGAGCAGCGCCTGCTGGCGGCGGTCGATTGCGACCTTCACCTGCTGGATCTCGTCAAAGCGGGTCTCAAGGCAATCCTTGTAACCATCAACCCAGCCGGGGTGGACCGAATAGGAGCCGTAATTGTCACCGATCAGCGCTTCCATCTGCAGGCGGAGGGCCTGGCACTGGGTCAAAGCTTCCTCGACCTTGCCGATTGAGCGGGCGAGGGTGATCGGCCCTGCGCGTTCCAGCCGCTCGGTCGTGACGACGCGGTCGACCTTGGTGGAACTCGGGGGCGCGAAATACTGGGCGGCAATCGCCTCTGGGCCTTCATCGGGACCTGCGGGCACAGGCTGGAGGGCCGCGCTCACAAGCGCAAAGGCAGAAATCGTCAAAGATTGCAGCATGTCATCTCCTCGCCGGGCTGTTGGGCCTCAGCATAACATAGTGAGCTGCGTCGCCCGATTCTGCCCCTTAATAGGGCACGGGCATCTTTTTATTCGATACGTTGCCGCGATGGATCAGCAGCCGGAGGTGGTAGCCCGAGGCACAAAGGACAAAAAGCCCGCCGAAACGAAGCAGATAGATGGTGGCATCGCGCGGGAAGGTCTCGACCGCATAAGCCACTGAGGCGGCAATCTCCGGCATGTCATAGCCGGCGAGCGCCATGCCTGCATAAGGCCAGATCCGGTCGATCAGGAAAATGATCGCCGTCATCCGAAGGGGCTGGAAGTTTTTCGTACAGAAAAGCGAGCCCACCAGCGCCAGCCAGAGGGCACGGTTGAGGTCGGCGCCGGAAAAGGCGACAGAAAGGACGAAGGTCAGGTCTTCCATAAGCGCTTAACGTTACCGCCGAACGCTGAACGGCGTCTTAAAACAATCAGATGCCGCGAAGCCCGCCGACAAGGCGTTTCACGCCCTCATCGATGCGCTGCCATTCGGCAAGATAAGGCTGCTTGAAGTAATATTTCACCGTCACATCATTGGTCAGGTCAAACTCTCGGAAGCATTCGGGCGACACAGCGCCCGTCTCATCTTCGGGGTAGCAGAAGAAGATCGCTGTCTCGCCGGAACTGGCCGTACCGGTCAGCATCATCTTGTCGGAATACCCGGACGCTGGCGTCTCGATCGTGCCCTGCCGGAACGTGTAGCGGGTCAGTCCATGCTCATACGGGCTGCCGGCAGGATCCACGGTCTGCGGCAGATAGAGGATGCGAAGCCTGTCCTGTTCGTTGAAGGGAATGCGCTTGAGGCCGATCAGAACATCAATGCGCCGGGCATCGGGCTCATTCTCGATGAAATCGCTGCGCCGTGAGGTCGAGAAGCCCTCCATCCGCGGCCAGGAGGCAAAAAGGGTCAGAAGCTCACGCTCACCGGGGCGCCGGTCGCGCGGGAAGACCGTGTAATTGGACGGCACGCGCAGATCGACATCGCCGACGGCAATCTCGATCAGGTCCTCGGAAATGGTCGGGCGCGGCTTGTTCCCCTGAATCTCATCCACGTCGGGGCCGACATAGTGATAGAGGAAGATGACGCAGAGAAAGAGGGTCGCGAACAGGATGATCAGCGGATAACGCCAGGACGATTCCTGTTTTACCTCTTCACCGCCGAGTTGATAGCTCCCTTGCGCCATGGGGCCGTCCTTCGCTCGAATTTACCTTGGGGGAGTGTTACGCGGGGCCGGGCCCGAAGGGAAGCCGGATCGGGGAATATCATTGGCTTCTCTTGCGAATGCGTTTGCGTTTCAGCCGCCCCTAATTGCTTTGACCATAAGGGAAATTCAGCTTACCGCCGGAATATGACGGGGAATGCCAAAGCTGACCGCGCCAAATGGGCCCGCATCGCCACACTGTGGTCGGTGGCAACGGCGTTCATCCTCGCGAGCGCCAAGGCGGTCGCCTGGCAGCAATCTGGCTCGGTCGCCATTCTCGGCTCGCTGGCCGACAGCTTTTTGGATCTTCTCTCAAGCGCAATTGCCTTTATCGGCGTGCGCATGGCGGCCCAGCCGGCCGATGCGAACCACCGGTTCGGACATGACAAGGCAGAGGCGATCTCGAGCCTCGTCCAGCTTGTTCTGATCACGGGCTCGGCGGTCTTCGTGCTTGTTGAATCGATCCAACGGCTGATGAACCCGCAGCCGCTCCTCAACACGGATTTTGCGCTCGGCATCATGCTTTTGTCGTTGGCGTTGACGGTCGTTCTCGTCAGTGTCCAGACCTATGCGGTGCGCAAATCGGGCTCGATGGCGACCGAAAGTGACCGGGCGCATTATGTCGGTGACTTCATCGGCAATGCGGGGACGCTCTTTGCCGTGATCCTTGTCTCGCAATTCGGGCTCTTATGGGCAGACGGTGTGGCGGGCCTGATCGCCGCCGGGTTCCTCTTCTGGTCGGTCTGGGAGATCAGCCGGAGGGCGCTGCCTCAGCTGATGGATGAAGAGCTCTCCGATGACGAACGCTACCGGATCGAGCGGCTGGTGCTGGAAGATGAGGAAGTCTTCGGGCTCCATGCGCTCCGCACACGCAAAGCGGGGTCTACGCCCTATATCCAGTTCCATCTCGAACTCGATCCTGAGATTTCGCTGCGGCACGCCCATGAGATCGCGGCCCGCGTCGACAAGCGGCTGCGGGAGGAATTCCCCGGCGCCGACCTCATCATCCATCAGGATCTGTCCGGCATGACCGAAAGCCATGACGCCTTCGGCCAGTTCGAGACGGTGATTGAAGAAGAAGAGCCCGCCTGACGGGCTTATCCCCTTGCGCGGGGGTGAGCGGCGGAATGCGCGGCGAGCAACCGGCCGGCATCAACCTCCGTATAGCGCTGGGTGGAGGTGAGCGAGGAATGGCCGAGCAGTTCCTGGATCGCGCGAAGGTCCGCCCCGGCACTGAGCAGATGCGTGGCGAAGGCGTGCCGCAGGGCGTGGGGTGTTGCGCTGTCATCTAGGCCGAGGGCCGCGCGTTCAAGCCGAAGCGCGCGTTGGGCAACCGCCGGGGACAGCCGTTTCCCTCTCGCCCCAAGGAAGAGTGGGGCGTTGCCGGAAAGATATGCGCCGCCCGCATCGCTCGTGCTATCTTCAAGGGCGTCCCGGTATGTACCGATCCGTACCCGGACGATATCGAGGAGCGGCACTTCACGGGTTTTCCCGCCCTTACCGAGAATGCGCAAAGGTTGGCCGGGTTTGGGCAGATCGCCCCAATCAAGCGACAGGGCTTCGCTGATCCGCAGCCCCGCACCGTAAAGGAGCGCGAAAAGCGCGTGATTGCGATGCGCCTGCCAATCGTCTTCGGGATCGGCAGCGCCGCTCAGCGCAGTAGCCGCCTGCATCGGGATCGGGCGCGGCAGTTTCTTCGGCGCCTTGGGGCTGCGCAGGGCCGCAAGGGCCGCCGTCTTCAGTCCGGTCTCGCGAGAGAGGAATTTGAAAAAGCTGCGCAGCGCCGAAAGATCGAGTTTGATCGTCTGGGCGCCGACACCGTCGCGGCGGCGGCTGGCAAGAAAGGCGCGGAAGTCGGCCGTCTTCCATCCATCGAGATCGGCAAGTGTCGGCGCGTGCCCGCGATGGGCCATGGCGAAGCTGTCAAACCGGTCGAGGGTCTGGCCGTAATTACGCACCGTGTTCGGACTATAGCGCTTCTCGGCGGCAATATAGCGTAAGAAAGCTTTTGAGAGGTGGCGATACTGGGCGGGGTCAGATGTCGGCCGCATGGCTCACGCAGTCCCGATCTGGCAGCGCGGTCCATCTCCCTGCCGGGGAAAGGCTGGAATGAAAGAAGCTAATCGGCGGCAGGGCATCGGGGCATCCTCGTCTGGATTACGAGGATACCACAGAGTCCTTCAGAAAAGCGAGTTTGCGCTCAAGAAAGGTCTTGTCTTGACTATATCGCGTGAACACCCGATCGATTTTGTCGAGCGCGCCTTCGATGGCCTTGAGGACCGAAATGACCTCGGACATTTCCGAGAAGCCGCCGGCAGGGGCGGGCAGGCCAAGCCCTTCGGGGCTGAGCGCCATCGGGAAACGGCCGATCCGGTAGGTCAGCGCATCATCGACGGGCACGCCATATTCCTGCCCGTCCTGGCTCAAGAGCACAGCGGCAGCGTCCTGCGGGCCGACGACATGGCGAGCGAGCGCGTCGCGGCGTTCATCATACTCATCGGCAAACAACGCCCGGGTCACCGAATCGGGCTCGGCGGAGGCCGCGATCACCGGCTCGGCAAGGAGACGCAAATCAGTCCTCACATGCTCGAGCACCGTGACAGCGTCATCAAGCATGCCCAGAGCTTCGGCGATGCCATCCATCTGCGGCGCACGGCTGTTCCCGCGCGCAGACGACGTTGCGCTGTTGATTTTCTCCAGACGGGAGAGGGCATCAATCGGCTGATGTCCAAAACCGGCACTGGTTTTCCGTTGCCGCCCCACGCGCAGCATCATCCTGTTTCCACTTCTCAAGTGTCAGAAAACCCACCCAGAAGGAAACCGTAGCGTGCGCGCCTTGCGTGAGGCTTAATGATTACGGCGCCATGGTTGCCCTTCCAGTAACCATGCCAGAAGGAGTAGCCCGCCGATCAGGCCAAAGCCGATCCATGGGGTGAGGATGGGGCGGATACGGACCGCTTCGATCTGCTTCGTGTTGCGGCGTGGAAAGCCCATCCAGCGCGTGCCGCTGGTCTCCCGCCCCGGCGCGACGCGGCGGATAGTGGGCAGGGTGCTGCTCACCGACGTGATGGTTGTCATGCTGCCGCCTGTCACTTCCGAGAACGGCGCAAGAAGGTCCGTGGTCGTCGTGACGGCATCGATTTCGGCGATATGTTCTTCGCCGCTTGAGGCAAGCGCAAAGAGGACATCGCCGTCAGGATCGAGCGTCTCCAGCCGGTAAAGGCCGGGCAGGGAGGCATCGGCGGTGGCGGTGAATTCACCGGGCGAGGAGGGGCTGAGGGTCACCGTTTCTTCATCGCCCTCAGGTGTGATGATGGTAACAGCAGGCACTTCATCACCAAGGCTCTGGCGCGTGATTTCAAGCACGCCTTCGGGGGTAATGTGACCGGTCAGGGCCTCTTCTTCGAGTTCAGGCTCCTGCATCAGCCAGTGAACGAGGCGGCGCAATAGCTCTCTGTGCGGACCGCCACCGTCAAAATCGCGGGCCCAGAGCCAGATATGATCGGAGAGCAGCATGGCGATGCGGCCATCGCCGACCCGGTCGACGACCAGCAGCGGCTGGTCATTCGTGCCGGTCATCAGGACCTCGCCGCGCCGGACCTGCGCGGGCAGGAGCCGCAGCCAGCGTCCCCAGTCGCGTGATGAGCCAAGCGTGCGGGTGACGGGATGGCGGAGGCCCGTCTCACTCTGGGTTGGCAGGAAGGCATTCTCCTGGGCAACACCAGATGGGGTTGCGGGCAGGATATAGTCAAGGTTCGGACGATTGGCGAGCGAGCCGCGTTCAGCGAATTCAGGACCTGCGGCGATCAGCACCGCGCCGCCGCGTTCGACATAGCGGGCAATCTGTTCGAACTCGAAGGCCTGCAACACACCGCGATAGGTATAGCGGTCAAAGATCAGGACATCGAAATCGGGCAACTTTTCAAGGAACAGCTCGACATGCGGAAACTGGATGAGGTTGAGGTCTTCCTCACGCGCCACTGGCACTTTCTCGGCCGGTTTCAGGATCGTGAAGTGGACGAGATCAACTGCGGGATCGCTTTTGAGGATGTTCCGCCAGACCCTTTCCCCGGCATGAGGTTCGCCCGAGACGAGCAGCACACGGAGCCTGTCGCGCACAGCCGTCAGGGCAGTGACGGCACGGTTATTCAGCGGCGTCAGCTCACCGGGCAAGGGCTCCAGCGCCAGCTCTATCAGCCGGTCGCCTGGGCGGTGGAGCGGCACGGTCAGGGTGACATCCTCATCGATCGCCAGATCGGCGGTCGTATAGGGCTCGCCATCTACCGACAGGGTCGCGGTCAGCGTGCCGGTTTCGCCGGGGGAGACGATGCGGAAGACAAGCTCGACCGTTTCGCCGACGACGCCGAAGCGCGGGGCACTGACGATATCAACGCGGCGGTCGCGCTCGGCGCCCGGATTACCGGTGACGAGCGAGTGAACGGGCACATCCAGCCGGGAAGCAGCGATCTCAAGATCGCCCTGCACCTGACCGTCCGAGATGACCGTGATGGCGGAAAGCCGCCGCCGCGGGATATCGGCAAGCCCTTCGGTCAGCGCATTGGCAAGGTTCGTCTCCGTCCGCGAGCCGAAGCCGATGCGCCGGACATCGAGACCCTGATCGGTCAGTGTCTCGGCCAGCCGGTCGGCAGCATTTTGCGCGATCTCATCGCGGCCGCCAAATTCAAGACTGCGGCTCTGATCCTCAAGGACGACCGCGATGTCCTGGACGTCCTCGCCCTCCGTATGCCGCCATTGCGGCGAGAGGAGGAAGGCAGCGCCTGCAAGGACCGCGAGCGTGCGGAAGACGAAGCCGGCTCGCGAGATGCGGATGCGGAAAGCGGCGGCAGCCAGCCCCAGAACCGTCAGGATCAGGATGAACGGGATTGGCAGGAGCGGCGAGAGCGACAATCCGGTCATGGCGCTTCTCCCAGACTGTCGAGAAGATCCTGCACATGGACCTGATCTTCCTTGTAATTCCCGGTCAGCGCGACCATCGCCATGTTGATGCCGGTGCGATAGGCATATTCGCGGCGCAGCTCTCCGCCCTGACCCGCCGAGCGCAGCGGACGGCCGAGCTCATCAGTCGCCCATGCGGCGGCCCATTCACGCCCGCCAATGATCAGGGAGGGAACGCCATCGGTACTGTCGCGCAAGGCGGAAGACGCCTCGACCCAGACCGGCCCACCGCTATTTCGTCCGTGCAGGTCATCAAGCCGGTAGAAGGATTTCTTGAGGATGTGATCCGCCGGCAGGGGCTCTAGCGGCGGGATGTTCATCCGCAGGAGAATGCGGCGCAGGCGCTCGCCTTGCGGGGTCAGCGTCGCATCAGTCTGGCGCTCGCCATCCATCGTGTCGATGATCAGAAGCCCGCCTTCGGCCATGAAGGTCTCAAGTTGGGAGAGGGCGCCGTCCGAGGGCGGCGGCGTGTTCTCGCGGATGACCCAATAAAGAAGCGGGTAGACGGACAGGTCTTCGCGCTCGATATCGACTCCGACAGGGGGAGCAGGTTCAAGGGCGGAGCGCCTTGTGGCCTCGCGGGTGAGCCCGGTCAGGCCAGAGCGCACCACGCGGTCAATATCGGCGTCGCCTGTTTCGACATAGGCAAAGCGCACCGACAGGGCCGCGGCCAGCGACTGGGTATCGATTTCCGGGCGCAAATCAGCGGTCTGGGCTTTCGCGGACGGCGCCATCGGTATGGCGACAGCAAAGATGAGCGCCGCAGCGGTCACGGCCTTGACCATCCGATTACGGAAGAAAAGGCTGATCGCATCAAGCGCCATCAGGATCATCGCGAGTGTAATGAGCATCGGGCCGAACTCTCGGACCGCGCCGGTATCGAGCCCGCGGATCGCGGCATGGCCGGGCATCAGGCTGATGCCCAGGGGGTCAAGCGTCGGGGCATTCTCGCCATAGGTATTGACCGCAAAGGCTGAATTGGCCGTCCCGTAAAGCCCCGGTGCAGCAAGCCCTTCGAGCATTTCTTCGGGACTCGCCGGAACCGCCCGGCTGCCGGGATCCCGCAAGCCCCCGAACCCGTCGAGCAAGCGCCATGGGGCGAGGGCATCGGTCGGGGCGATGGAGGGGACATCGGCTGCGGTCTGGGCGATCCGTCCAAGGAGCGACGGAAAGACGCCAGAGACCGGCAGGTCCGACCATGTCGGGGTTGAGGTCACGTGAAACAGGATCAACCGTCCGTCACCTTCGGGGCGGGCGGTGATCAGCGGCGTGCCGTCCTCAAGAGCTGCCCAGACTTCGTAGCCGGGCTCGGTGCTGGCTCGTGTCAGAACCTGACGCCGGATACTGACCGGCTCGCGCAGGCTCATATCGGCAAAGGGGCTGTCCTCGGGAAAGGCGGCAACGGTTTGCGGCTCGGTCCAGCTCAAGGCGCCGCCAAAGGCGCGTGCACCGCCGCGAAGGGCCACGGGGAAGCTTTGTGAGCGCAAGGGGCCGGTCGCTTCCTCCGCATTCGATGTATTCGGCCCGGCAAAGCGGACCAGCGTGCCGCCCGCCCGGACCCAGACGAGCAGCGCGTCTTCGACAGGTCCACGGATGACGCCGATATCATCAAGGATGATCAGGCTTGTGTCTTCGGTGATCAGGTCACCGAGTGCCCCTCTGTTGATGACGGCGGTGTCGGCCAGCGCCTGCTCGATATAAAAACCGCCTTCAAGAAGTCCGCTTGAGCCGTCCGAGACGACGCCGGCGCGTACCCGCCGGGCCCGCGGATCAACCAGCCATGTGGCGCCCGCACTGCGCAGGCCGATAATCGTCAGCTTGCCGACTTCATTGCGCAAAGTGAGCGGCAGTGTCAGCCGAACCTCGGCGACATCTTCTTCGTTCTCGAAAGTGAATGGCGCTTCGCCAAGCGGGCGGCCATCGGCGGATGAGGCGAGGACCGTGCCGCCATCAACATTGCTGCCAATACGCTCGACTTCGACACGTAATCCATCGGGCAGGGAATGAAGAGAGCGGATCGCCATCGTCACCTGCCCGGCAGGGCGTATAACGGTGAGGCTGCCCGTTTCATCAAGCCGCCGTAGGAATTCTCGGTCGGCGCCGCGGCGTCCGATCACGCCATCGGTGACCCAGGCCACATCATTGAGCACGACGGCTTCTTCTTCGATGAGATCGAGCAACAGGTCACGGTCGGGTAGGGCTGCTTCGGGCGTCATGCCGGAGAATTCTTCCGCTGCCTGACGCAATGTCATGGGATCGCTCAATGCTGGCTCCCCCGCTGTCGTCAGGATGCGGACAACCCGGCCCGATGCGCCGGGGCTGGCGGCTAGCGCGCGTAGGACATCCTGCCGCTCCCGCCATCGCGGCGCGGCAGGCCAGCTATTATCGACGATCAGGAGAAGCGGGCCATCGCCATCAAGATCCTTTCTTGCGCCATGCACGGGACCGGCAAGGCCGAGAATGAGCAGCGCAATAGCAGCAAGTCGGATCAGGAGCAGCCACCATGGCGTCTTGGATGGGGTTTCCTTGCGGTTCTCAAGTCCCTCAAGGAACATCATCCCGCCGAACCGTGTACGGATCGGGGCAGGCGGCATGGCGCGTAAGAGCCACCAGATGAAGGGCAGGGTGATGAGGGCGCCAAGCAGCAGGGGCGCGGAGAAGCTGAGCCCTGCCATCAGCGGACCTGCCCTGCGACAGCGTTATGGATAAGTGCCAGTGCAGGGGTTGCCGGTCCATCCGTCCGGTGACGGATAAAGGTGAAGCCAAAACGCCGGCAGGTATCCTCGACAACACCGAAATGCGCGCGACGTGCCTTGAAAAAGGCGTCCGCTATTGCTTTGGCGTCCCCGAACAGCCTTGCGTGATGATGCTCGCGCGGCGGCTCGAATAGAACGCGGCCGGTAAAGGGGAAAGTCTCCTCGGCGATATCGGAGATGGCGATAAGATGTGTCGGCACGCCGGTTGCGGCGATCTCCTTGAGACGCTTGACGAGATCCTCCGTTGGCGCATGAAAGTCCGAGATATAGACGGCCTGCGTCGTGCCCGGCGGGCAGAGCGGCGGCAGGGGATCTTCGCTCTCGCGATGCGGGGAGACAAGATATTCCGCCAGCGTCATGACAGCCCTCTGGCCGCCCTGTCCGGGGCCTTCGGGCGGCAGGACGCCGATCTTCTCCCCAGCCTTGGTCAGGAGGAGCGCAAGCGCAGTGGTCAGGATTTCCGCCCGCCACAGCTTGGTGACGCTGCGCGAACCATATTCCATGCTCTCGGCCTGACTGCACCACAGACGCACCGTGGCAGCGGTCTCCCATTCGGTCTCGCGGACAAAATAGCGGTTCGGCACACGGGCCGATTGCCGCCAGTCAATCGCCGAGGCCGGGTCGTTCTGGGTATAGTCCCTGTACTGCCAGAAAGTCTCACCGGGCCCCGGCCGCCTGCGCCCATGGGCGCCAGCGGTCAGCGTCGCGGCGAGCGTTTCGGCATTGGCAAGAAGGGCGGGCAGGTTCTGCGCCGCCTCTGATGCGTGCCGTTCAAGCGTCAGGGCATTGGTCATCGGTCAGGATTATCCAATCCGGGCAGTCAGCTCACGAATGACATCATCGACCGTGTGGCCCTCGGCGCGTGCCGGGAAGGTCAGGGCGATCCGGTGGCGCAAGGCGGCGGGAGCCAGCGCGATCAGGTCTTCCCGGCTCGGCGCGGTCCGCCCATCAAGAAGCGCGCGCGCCCTGACGGTCAGGCTGAGCGCCTGACTGGCCCTTGGCCCCGGTCCCCAAAGGAGGAGGTCTTCCTTGGCGCCGCCCGGCCGCAGTGCATTTACGAGCGAGAGGATCTCGCCGATCAGCCCGTCACCAATCGGCATCATGCGGATCAATTGCTGCGCTTCTTCAAGGTCGGCAGGGGTACAGACATTTTGCGGGGTCAGGTCCTCGGCCCCAGTGGTCGCAGCCAGCATCCGGCGCTCGGCAGCCTCGTCGGGATAGCCGATCTCGGTCTGCAGGATGAAGCGGTCGAGCTGGGCTTCAGGCAGGGGATAGGTGCCTTCCTGCTCGATCGGGTTCTGGGTCGCGAGGACGAGGAAGGGGTGCGGCAAAGCGCGCTCCTCCCCGGCAATGGTCACCTGCCGCTCCTGCATGGCTTCTAGCAGGGCACTTTGCGTCCGTGGGCTTGCGCGGTTGATCTCGTCGGCCATCAGGAGCTGCGTGAAAACGGGCCCCTTCACGAATCGGAAGGCGCGTTTGCCGTTCGCATCCTCTTCGAGAATCTCGGTGCCGAGGATATCGGTCGGCATCAGGTCGGGGGTGAACTGGACCCGCCGGTGTTCGAGCCCCAGAACCGTACCCATGGCCGAAACGAGCCTTGTCTTGGCAAGGCCCGGTGCGCCCACCAGCAGACTGTGCCCGCCCGCAAGTATCGCCGCGAGCACCTCATTTATGACCAATTCCTGGCCGAATATGAGCCTGTTCAGCTCGTCCCTGATGCGCTGCAGCGTGCTGGCATGTTTTTCGAATGCCGCTATTTGTTCCTGAGGGCTAAGTGAGCTCAAGGGGGTGATCTTGTCGGACACAGGCGGGCTTTCTGTTGGAATTCCTATATTTGACCACAGCCGTAGGCGATGGCGGAGGCGGGGACAAATGGACTTTCAGCAAGCCGGGAAAGTCTCATTTTAGTGTTTACCGATAAAGATTGTATGGTATGCCGGTAAGGTTCTGTCTGGGAGGGCAAGTGTAATGGATGGCGAGCGTAATCGATTGACGGTCTGGGGTTTCCTTAAAGGCCTCTTCAAGGCGGTAATCGGCCTGTCGCTTTTGGCGCAGTCGCTCCTGTTTCTGCTGATTCTGGTCACGCTGATCAGCATCACCTCCAATGCTTCCAAAACTCTTTCCGGTGCGTCCGGTGAAGGTCCGTCGCTTGAAGTGCCGGATAATGGCGCGCTGCTGCTTAATCCGCGCGGCGTGCTGGTTGAGACCGCGCCGCCCGAAGATACGCTGGGCGATGCGCTGGCTGCGGCCTTCGGTGCCCGCTCCGAAAACCAGATTTCCGTCCACGAGCTGGTACGCGTTCTGCGCAGCGCCGCCGAGGATGACCGGATCGATGTCCTCGTTCTCGACCTTCAGGGGCTCTATGTTCCGTCCATCTATGCGTCGAAAGCCCATTATGTGGCGGCGGAAGTCGAAAAGTTCCGGGCCACAGGCAAGCGGGTGATCGCCATCGGTGATTACTATAGCCAGGAGCAATATCTGATCGCTTCCGAGGCGGACACGATCCTGCTCAACGATTTCGGTGGTCTCGAGATCATCGGTTACGGTTCATACGGTACCTTCTTCAAATCAGCTCTCGACAAGCTGAAAGTGAAGTCGAATGTCTTCCGTGTTGGGACGTTCAAGGCAGCGGTCGAGCCCTTCCTGCGCGATGATATGTCTGAAGAAGCCAAGTTGGCTAACCGCGCCTATCTCGGCGTTCTCTGGGACCAGTATGCGCTGGCTGTCGATGAGAATCGCGACCTTCAGACCAGTGTGAAAACCTACGCCAACAATACCGGCGAGCTGATGCGCGAGGCAGGCAACAATGTTGCCATGGCGGCGCTGAACGCGGGTCTTGTCGACCAGCTCATGAATCGCCCCGATCAGATCGAGTTCATCGCCTCGCTCGTTGGGCGCGATGATAACAGCAAATATGGCGGCTTTCGCGGCGTCGGATATGAGACTTACAAGGTCTCTGCGAAGACCCCGGAAATCCGCAAGGACTCAGCGAAGATCGCTGTCGTCACCGCTGCCGGCACCATCGTTGATGGGGACGAGCCTTACGGTGTGGCCGCTGGCGACACGATTGCCCGCCAACTTCGCGAAGCCCGGTTCAACAATGATGTGAGAGCACTTGTCCTGCGCGTCGACAGCCCCGGCGGCTCGGCCTTCGCGTCCGAAGTCATGCGAGACGAACTCCTGAAACTGAAAGAAGCCGGCAAGCCGGTCGTCGTCTCCATGGGCTCGCTTGCAGCCTCCGGCGGCTACTGGATCAGTGCCAGCGCAGATGAGATCTGGGCTGCGCCAACCACGGTCACAGGCTCCATCGGTGTCTTCGGCTATGTCCCGACTTTCGAGGACACGCTGGCTGAAGTCGGTGTCTTCACGGATGGTGTCGGCACGACCCCGCTGGCTGCGATTTCCGCTGCCGGGATGGGCCCACTTCCGGAAGCCTATGGCGAAATCATTCAGGCCTCGATCGAAGACGTCTATCGCCGCTTCACCAGCCTCGTCGCTGAAGGCCGCGGCATGTCCGTCGAGCGTGTTGACGAGATCGGCCAGGGCCGTGTCTGGATCGGCGCGACCGCCATCGAAATCGGCCTCGTCGACAAGCTGGGCACGATTGATGACGCGATTGCTTCCGCTGCCAGCCGTGCTGGTGTCGAGGATTATGACGTCATCGGCATGACCCGTCCGAAAACGCCGTTTGAGAAATTCCTTGAGAATCTCGCTGGCGCCGAAGTCGACGCCCATGCTGATGTCGCCGCGCAAATGTTCGGGGGCACGTCTTCCCGCTCGGTCGATATGACAAAACTGGTCCGCTTTGCCCTCGAAGAAGGCCGGTTCCTTCTTGGGTTCAACGATCCGCAGGGCGTCTATGTGCGCTGCCTGCAGTGCCCGGTCGCGTACTGACCGACAATTATTAACTCTCCTCCTGAAGAAGCCGGTCCCATTGGGGCCGGTTTTTTCTTGTCCCCATTCAATGTGGGGGGACTTGACCCTGCGGGGAGGGAGCGCACCTTGTAAGCCTATGGATATCAGCCGCATATCTGCCTCGCTGGAGGGCGTGGAAGACGCTGCCGACCTGCCGGTCGAGAAGTGGCATCCGACCCATTGTGGCGAAATGGATCTCGTCATCCGGGAGGATGGCGCGTGGATTCATGAGGGCACGCCCATCGGCCGCCCGGCGCTGGTGCGGCTTCTCTCCCGTGTCCTGCGAAAAGATGCGGATGGTTATGTCCTTGTCACGCCGGTCGAGAAAATCAGCATCGAGGTCGAGGACGTGCCCTTCCTCGTCGTCGATATCGACCGGGAAGGCGAGATTCTCCGTGCCCGCACCAATGTCGGTGACGAGGCCCTGATAGGCTCCGACCATCCGCTCGAGATGCGCGCAGGCGAGGACGGAGATGACGCGCCGCGCCCTTACGTTCGTATTCGAGGTGACCTCTGGGCGCGTTTTGCGCGGCCTGCCTATTACCGCCTCATCAATGAAGAATCGTGGGAAAAAGACGGCTCACTTTATATATCGAGTGCGGGTCTGGATTACGAATTGGGAGCCGTCACATGAGGGCCGCCGTGAAGATGGAGAGCATCGAGGACCGGCTTTTGGCGCTGGGGCAGACGGCTGCCGGGCAGGCCGAACGGCCGCTCTTCCATGAGCTCAATCCCGATCGGGATTACTCGCCGATCCTCAAATCGCCACCGCAAAACCCGCGTCCCGCCTCGGTCCTGATCCCCGTCCTCAGCCGTCCGCAGGGGCACACTGTCCTTTTTACAGTCCGCTCACCAACCATGCCGTCCCATGCCGGGCAGATCAGCTTTCCAGGTGGCGGCCCGAAAGATGGCGATCAGGGGCCGGTCGAGACGGCCTTGCGCGAAGCGAGCGAGGAAGTCGGCCTGCCCGCCGATGCTGTGGAAGTGGCGTCAGTGTTCGGTGAACATCATGGCGGGCTTGGCTACCGGGTGACCCCGGTGGTCGGGATCGTCCGCACGCCGCCCGAAATCAGGATTTGCCCGCGCGAGGTCGATGAGGCCTTCGAGGTCCCGCTCTCCTTCCTGACCGACCTTGGCAATCACATTGTGATCGACAAGGCCTTCCGCGGCATCGATTACCGGATGTATGCCATTCCTTACGATGATGCGGGAACGGAGCGTCATATCTGGGGGCTGACGGCGGGGATCCTGCATACGCTGGCACTGGCCTGGAACGGCCAGCCCGTCGCGCCGTGAGCGCGTTTGAAGACGCCGACTTCTCCTGGATGAAGGAGGCGGCGCCCTCGCGCATCATGTATCATCTAAATAGGACGGGCACGTCGCGTTATGTCGGCGGCTGTGTCCGGGATAGCCTGCTCGGCTTTCCGCCGGGCCATCAGGGCCGGACGGATATCGATATCGCAACGACCCTTCTTCCCGAAGATGTCATGGAAGTGCTGAGCGAAGCGGATATCCGGCATATTCCGACAGGGATCGAGCATGGGACGATCACGGCGGTGATTGACCGCATCCCTTACGAGATCACGACCTTGCGGGCGGATGTCGCAACCGATGGCCGCCGCGCGGTTGTGGCGTTCACGGAGGATTGGGAGGAGGATGCCGGGCGCCGGGATTTCACGATCAATGCGCTCTATCTATCTAAGGACGGCACCATCCATGACTATCATGGCGGGCAGGATGACCTGACCGAAGGCCGGGTCCGTTTCATCGGTGATGCCGAGGCCCGCATCCGCGAGGACTATCTGCGTATCCTCCGCTTTCTGAGGTTTTCAACGCGCTTTGCCCGCGACCTCGATGAGGACGGGTGGGCGGCTTGCGTGAAACTCAAAGACGGGATCGACCATCTCTCCCGCGAGCGGATCTGGAATGAAATCTCCCGCCTGTTCCATGCCAAGCGGTCGCCATTGGCCTTGCGCAAGGCGGCGAAGGCGAGCGTTCTGTCCCATATCTGCCCATCTCGGGCGGACCCAGAAATCTATGACAGGCTGCATGAGGCGATTGGCCATCCGATGAGTTCCGCCGAAGGGCTCGCTTCGCTCTGGCCGGAGGCTGCGCGAGAGACATTCCAAACTGCCTTCAAACCGGCAAATGCGACACTCGATGAAGTCGACATATTACGGCGTACCGTGAAGGATGTGATTGAGGGGATGCTGCCGCAGTTCCTTCTCTATCGGCATGGTCGGGAGATGTCGGAGAAAGGCTGCCACCTCGCCGGGGCCATGCAGGCACGGCCGGTCGACAAAGACTATTTCAATGAGGTAATGACGCTCCCGGTACCGCATTTCCCGCTAAAGGGTGCCGATTTTGTGGCGCATGGCGTCCCCAAAGGTCCCAAAGTCGGGGCGGCCCAGCAATATTTCGAGAAGGCCTGGATCGCTGCCGGCTTCCCTGACGATCAGGAGACCATCGATCACCTCATGGCTGCGGCGGTGAGATCGGTCTGAGGTCCGGCGCCCTGCGGAAGGGCGCAATCAGTGACCAGCTCAGAATACCGGCAATTTTGCGTAGCGTCGTCGTTCTCGTCTTTTGCACCTCGTCGCGCTTCTTCAGCATACGGGGCAAACCTTTCACGCCAGCCGCAAAGCCGCGCATATAGGGCTTGCCGATCCCCAGCATGAAGGAGCGCAAAAGGAACCCTGTGCTGAAAAAGAGATAGGCTGGCAGCATGACCGGCATCAGGGCGAGGGGGGTATTCTTCACAAAGGTCCACATCCGGTTGCGGATGCCGTGAAAGACGGTGAAGTCCGAATAGCGGCCCGTGATCCCCGATCCTTCATGATGAACGATGGCATCATGGACCAGAATGGCGCGTCCGCCCGCCAACCTGTGACGGAAGCCGAAATCGACATCCTCGTGATAGCAGAAGAAGTCTTCATCGAGCCCGCCGAGTGCGAGAAACCGTTCCCGATGAAGCGCCGCAGCGGCAAAGCAGGGCGCGAAAATCTCCCGGTCTTCGGTCGGGGTCAGCGCGGCGGATTTCCCGAAACCTCCGCGCCAGGCAACGCCGCTCATGTGATAGACATCGCCGAGCCCGTCGAGGCGGTCCTCTTCGCCTTCGGTGAGCTGGACCGACCCGAGCAGGGTCTCGGGACCGTATTCCATTGCGGCGGCCATCAGCTTTTCGAGCCAGTCTGATTCGGGATAGGCATCGGGGTTCAGGACGACCAGCCATTCGCCTTTCGCCATGGCCGCGCCGATCATCACGCCACCTGCGAAACCGGTATTGACCGGCGACATCTTTACGGTGACAAGATGAGGATATTCTGCCGCGAGAGACGCGCTGTCATCGCTCGAAGCATTGTCGACGAGCAAGGTCTCGAAATCACGCCATGTCTGGCGGTCGAGCGCTGAGAAAACCCGGGTGAGACGTTCGCCTGAGTTGTAGTTGACGATGATGACGGATAGCGCTGGACCCTCTTGTGTCATTTGCCGGTCTCCGGCGTGCTACAGAGATGAATGAGTTCCGGCGATGACCGGAGCCGATCAGGAAGGAAATGACGATGCTGGGTTACATGATGGATACGCCGCTTTTGACGACGGATCTGTTGCGGCACGGGCTTCGAAATTCCCCTGACCAGCAAATCGTTTCGCGTCTCGTTGAAGGCGGTATCCATTCTTACAGTTTCCGTGAAGCCGGTGCCCGTATCGCACAGCTTGCCCATGCGCTGAAGGCAATGGGCATCGAAGAGGGCGACCGGGTCGGCGTCATGGCCTGGAATACCTATCGTCAGCTTGAACTTTATTATGCCGTGGCCGGAATCGGGGCCGTTTGTCACACCATTAATCCCCGTCTCGGGCCGGAGAACGCGGCCTATGTGATGAACCATGCGGGCGACAAGGTTGTCTTCTATGATGAGACCTTCAAGCCGCTGGCTGAAGGTCTCGCACCGCATCTGCCCAAGGTCGAACGCTACATTGCAATGTCGCCGGGCAATGAAGAAGTGCCAGCAGAGTTCGCAGGTAAACCCGTCAGTGTGCAGGATGACCTGATGGAAGGTCTGCCTGAAGAATATGACTGGGCGAGCTTTGATGAGAACACGTCATGCGGCATGTGCTATACGTCCGGGACGACGGGTAAGCCCAAGGGCGTTGTTTATACCCACCGTTCACAGGTGCTTCATGCGCTGGTGACATCGCTGCCGTCCGTTGTCGGATTTGCACCGGATGAACCGGTGATGGCTGTTGTCCCGATGTTCCATGTGAATGCTTGGGGTCTGCCTTTCTCGGCGATCCTCGGCGGCACGAAGCTGGTCCTGCCGGGGCCGGGTCTGGATGCGCCAAGACTTTACGATATGATCGAAGAGACGGGTACGGCCTATTCACTGGGTGTGCCGACCCTCTGGCTCAATCTGCTCAAGCATGTCGAGGACAATGGGCTCAAATTCTCGACCCTCAAATATGTCCTGAGTGGCGGTTCTGCGCTGTCTGAACGGATCATTCGCGGGTTCGAGACGCTGGGCGTTCGTGTGCGTCAAGGGTGGGGCATGACGGAAATGTCGCCGGTCGGGACGACCAATTTCGAGGAAGAAGGCTTCTTCGATCTGCCCGAAGACGAGCGGATCAAGAAACAGCTCCAGCAAGGCAAGCCTGTGCCGCTGGTCGATATGCGGATCGTCTCCCCGACAGGTGAGGTCCTGCCGCATGACGGGGAAACGGACGGTCACCTTCAGGTCCGCGGGCCTTGGGTTCTCTCTGAATACTATCTGCATGACGAGCCGACGCTGACGGCGGATGGCTGGTTCGATACGGGCGATGTGGCGGTGATCCACAAGGATGGCCGTATGCAGATCACCGATCGCGCAAAAGACGCCATCAAGTCTGGCGGAGAATGGCTCTCAACGATTGAGATCGAGAACGCGGCCCTGTCCCATCCGGATGTCGAGAACGCGGCTGTCATCGGCATGCCGCATCCGAAATGGCAGGAGCGCCCCTTGCTCATCGTACAGATGGATATTCACGCCAAGGCAACGCCCGAAGACGTGCTGCAATTCACGAGAGACCGCCTGCCGAAAATTTCTTGGCCGGACGATATCAAGGTCGTGAAGAATATTCCGCTGGGGGCGACGGGCAAGGTTCTCAAGACCGAGCTGCGCAAGACATTTGCCGACTACAAGCTACCAACAGCGTCATAAGTTTTGGACGCATAACCAGTATCTGACGATTTTCGTCATGTTACGGCGTAGAAGGAAATCTTCATACGCCCGGACATGTGCTCGATGGTGTTGCGGTCTTTGTGGAGACTAAATACGCTCAGGCAATGGTTTATCGGATGAGCAATTAGGGTTTTGTCCGACTGAGACGATTTTTAATGCCGAGAAAGACTAGTGTGATCAACACCGCTAGAACAGCCCAGGCGACCGCGATGACGACACTTAAAGGCAAGACGGTTGATAGCAAAGATGGACCCGTGCCTGTCACGAATTCCATATACAGCGTATAAAGAACGAGAGTCAGCTCCAGGGCACCAACACCCCAAAGGAATACTGACTGAAAAACTTCAGTGAACCGGCTTTCGAGATCTTGAGGTTCTTCCATAGAAATAGCGTTACCCAACCGTTCTGGTCATGGCAATAACGCCCCTCATCTTTCAGCCTACTGGCATCAATGCTTGGCTATAAGCATTCCAGCTCATCTGACGTTCTATTTGAGACGTAAGGGGCTGAGGGCGATGGCGGTTTAATTGCCGCCATCAGCCTCTTCAGCTTTCGGCTCAGATTTTTTCTTTGAGCCGAAAAGGGCGCCAAGACCCGTCTCGATCAGCTCTTCTTCAGCGCTTTTGGGTTTTGCTTCGGAGCTTGCCTCTTCACTCGTGCCGTCTGTTTCATCGGCGGCTTCGCCCTCGTCGTCTTTACCGAAGAGACGATTACGGAGCTCTTCTTCCGCGCGTCCACGAAGTGCATCTTCGACTGACTGGCCGGGGGCGACCTCAACACCGGCTTTGCCAAGCGCGCCGCCAAGACGGTCCTGAACGGCCCGATTGATGATGCTCTGCGCGTCGATGCCGACTTTGGGTTGGTTGAAGCTGCCGCTGACCTGGATTGGTACGGGTAGGGCCCGGCGAAGCTCAGTACCTTCGGCGGAGATGACCGGTGTCAGCGAGATCCGCATGGTCTGGTTGGGCAGGTTGACCTCACCATCCCCTGAGATTTCGAAATAAGGGCCAGCAAGGCTGAGGCGCTGGGCGGTGACGACACCATTCCGTGCCGTCAGCCCAAGGAGGAGGTCAGAGAAATCGGTTTCTTCTGCCGGCCCGCGGGCCTGATTGATGATTGCATCAAAGGCGGTAAGGGCGTTTGCAGCGTTGAGCCCGCCGCCTTCGCCTGTCAGCTGGTCATAAGTCTGCATTGCTGAGCGGCCGATCTTGCCAAGATTGATGCCCTTGATGATCCCGTCATTGAGGTCGAGCGAGATATCGCCATTCAGATTACGGACAAGTTCCGCCTGCGACCGGCCGCTGGCTGAGAGATTGGTCAGCGAGATATCGCCAATCCCGTTGAGCCGCGTAATCCCGGCGACTTCTTTTGCCACTGTGCCGGCATTTACGCCAGAGAGTGCCATATTCATGTCGATTCGCGGTGTGCCGGCAACATTCATCCGCACAGTGCCTTTCCCCGTCCCGCCATAAAGTGAGGTCTGGTTCACGTTGACCAGCACATCGCCATTGCGCGCGCGCATGTTCAGGTCACTCTCACCGATCTCAAGCGACGGCAGGATCACCTTGTCAGTCTTCACCGAAAGATCGGTATCGACTGCGCCGAGGGCGGAGAAATCCATCGGTTCTTCCGACCAGGCCGGGAAGGATTTGGCGTCGCCCGATTTAACGGCGGCCAGTTCTTCGGGCTCAGGCGGCAGATAGGGGATGAGGTTCAGCGTACCGAGGTCAAGATTACCTGTGATGTTTGGGCGGGCGCCTGAGACATCGATGGTCACATTGCCTGTACCCTTGATGTCGTCGAATTCAAGCTCCGTCCCCTGACCAAAGGCCAGACGACTGGTCGTGCCGCTGACCGGGCCATCAAGCCGCAGACGCTCGAACCCCTGATCGGTACCGAGTTTCGCTCCGGCAAGCGCAAAGAGGCTGCGCAGCGCCGGGAAGTCGATATCGAGATCGCCGTTGAAGGCAAGTTCATCGGTCAGCGCGAGCTTCATGTCGGCCTTGTTCTCGCCCACGGTCATGTTGAGCGCCATGTCAGCGGCACCTTCCTCCGCATAACGGCGCGGCGTGGTGAAGCTGGCTTCAACGCTTGAGGGCTCGCCCTGCACAACCATTGTGCCTTTAAGGCCGAGCGGCTCGGATAGGCTGTCGAGGGTCAGGGTCAGGTTGGCATCGGTCGCTGTCCAGACTTTGCCGTCCGTCCCCTTATAAGTGACTTCGCCATCGGTCAGCTGGACATCGCCTAGATGCACATCATTGAGGCCGCCCTGACCGCCGGTGGACTCCGGTGTTGGTTCAGCTGCGGGCGCGCCGCCCATGATCCAGTTGCCGCCATCTGCTCCCGCTTCGAGGCGGATGATCGGCTCCTTGAGGTGGAATTTCGTGATTTCGACCCGCTTGCTAAGCAGCGGGAGGAGTTTGACGCCGATATCGGCTTCGGAAACGCTGGCGAAATATTCGGCCTCATAGCCTTCGGCATTGGCGACTGTCAGGCCGGTCACCGTCACATGGGCCGGGAAGATGCTGACATTCGTTGCGCCACCGATTCGGACTTCGCGGCCCAAAGCTTCGCTCGCGGCGGCTTCGATCTTGTCCTTATAGACCGAGGCCGGGAGGAACATCGGGATCACGAGAACAGCGATGACCAACAGCGCGATCAGCGCGCCCAAGCCGATGAGGATCTTCTTCATGACTTCCCGTTTCCTTTTTGTCCGCGCACCGTCGCTGCGGCCGCCATCAGCTCCTCGGCAATCGCCTCGGCGTCATCCGGATCAAAATCCATAGGCAGATCAACACCTTCACCGGTGATGTAGATGCGAACCATGCCCTGATCCGTTGGCCCGACGATGAGGTCAGCGGCGGTTTCCGAAGGTGTATTGAGCCCCATATTATCTCCCCTGGTGAGGTCAGGTGGCCCCCTTCATATAGTCTAACGCAGAAGGGGCAGGAGGCGCTGCACCCAATTTCACATCTTTTTGCAAGATTGCAGTGCGTGGCTGTCATGCATCTGCCATGATTTTCACCTTAACCGAGCTTGTCCCGAGGGCCGAAAGGCTGCGATAAAGGGGGCGACGTAGAGGGCCCGTCAGCTCATGAACCAAAGCTACAATCTCGGGGGCGTCCAACGCCCTGACCATCAGCGCGAAAAACCCAAGCGGGACAAGAAGAAAGGGCCTTGGGGGCTCATTCTCAAGATCTTCGGGGGGCTCGTTGCCGTCGGCATCGTGGCCGCACTGATTGCGTTCATCGCTGTGTTCATGTGGGTGCAGTCCTTGGTCCCGAGCCTGCCTGACGAACAGGTGTTGGCCAATTACGAGCCAAAAGTGACGACCCGCGTTCATGCAGGTGACGGCTCTCTTGTCGCTGAATTCGCACGGGAGCGGCGCCTCTTTGTGCCGGAGCCTGCCATCCCCGATGTCGTCAAACAGGCGTTCATTTCGGCAGAAGACCAGAACTTCTATGGCCATAACGGGCTCGATTATCGCGGCATCATGCGCGCGGCGATCCGTTTTATCCCTGACAAAATGGCCGGCAATTCGCTGGAAGGCGGCTCGACGATCACCCAGCAGGTGGCAAAGAACTTCCTTCTAACCGCGGACCAGAAATTCGAGCGGAAAGCGAAAGAGGCGATGATCGCCCGCCGGATGGAGAAGACCTTCTCTAAGGGCCATATCCTCGAGCTTTATCTCAACGAGATTTATCTGGGGAACCGCTCCTATGGCGTGGCCGCCGCCGCGCTCAACTATTTTGAAAAGCCGCTCGATGAGCTGGAGCCACATGAGGCGGCCTACCTTGCAACGCTCGCTAAAGCGCCGAGCCGATATCACCCGGTCCGCAATGAGGCCCGAGCTCTCGCGCGTCGTAACTGGATCCTTGGCCGGATGCATGAAGACGGTCATCTGACCAAAGAGGAACTCGAGGAAGAACGCGCCAAGCCGCTCGATGCCGTGCTCGCGCCGCCGCTGGGGGCGCGGAACTCCGAAGGCAAATATTTTGCCGAGGAAATCCGCCGGCAGGTCTCTGACCTTTATGGCGCCGAGACCTTCTATGATGCGGGCCTTTCGATCCGCACGACGCTCGACCCAGAGCTTCAGATGGTCGCGCAGGCGGCCTTCCGCAAACATCTCTCCGCCTATGATCGCCGTCACGGCTATCGCGGTGCGATTGCGACGATTGAGTTGCCCGTCGACCTTGATGCCCGTGAGGAAGAGGTCGTGCCCGGTGAGGCCATGCCGCGCTATCTGTGGCAGACAACGCTTCGTCAGACTTCTGACCAATTGATCAAGGACCGCCTTGCGAGTGACGATCTAGAGCCATGGCACCTCGTGCTCGTGCTCAGTGTCACGGATGAGGCGGCCCGGATCGGTTTCCGTGATGGTTCGATGAGCACGGTCCCGCTTGCGGGTGTCGAATGGGCCCGAGAATATGGCAGTGCCGATACACGCGGACCAGAAGTCACCACCGTCAGCGAAGTGCTCAATGCTGGTGAGATCATCTATGTCTCCGAGATCGGTGAAGACTTCATCACGGCACTGAGCAAACCGCGCGCGCCGGAGCCTGTCGAGGAGCTTTCCGAAGAAGAGCTGGCTGAGGGCGAGGTCGCACCGCCCGCGCCGCCGCTCGCCAATCCGGATGCGCAATATGAGCTGGAGCAGATCCCGGCGGCCAATGGCGGTTTCATCGCCATGGACCCGCATACGGGCCGCGTTCTCGCGATGGTCGGCGGCTTCTCTTATGGCCTGTCGGAGTTCAACCGGACGACCCAAGCATGGCGTCAGCCGGGCTCGACCTTCAAGCCCTTCGTTTATGCCGCAGCACTAGAGGCCGGATACACGCCGTCCTCGATCGTGCTCGACGCGCCGTTTGTGGCGCCGTCGCTGGGCGATGACTGGTGGAAGCCCGGCAACTATGTCGCTGGGCGCTTTTATGGCGAATCAACGCTCCGTCTAGGGATTGAAAAATCCCGGAACACGATGACCGCGCGGCTGGCGCAGGATATCGGCATCGGCCGTATCATCGATATCGCCGAACGTTTCGGTGTCTCTGACAAGCTGCCGCGGGAACTTGCGATCAGTCTCGGGGCCGGGGAGACGACCCTGACCCGGATCACCACCGCCTATTCGCAATTCGTGAACGGCGGCAAGCGGATCCAGCCGGTGTTCATTGACCGTATCCAGAACCGTTATGGCGAGACGATCTATGCGCGCGACCAGCGGGCGTGTTTCGACTGTAACGCGCTTGACTGGCGTGGTCAGACCGAGCCGCTTCTTGCCGATGAGCGTGAAATGATCATCGATTCGCGGACGGCCTATCAGATGGTCCATATCCTCGAAGGGGTCATCGATCGGGGCACCGGTGCGGGCATTAACAACCAGATCGACTCAAGCTTCCCGCTGGCCGGCAAGACCGGGACAACCGATGACTATCACGATGCATGGTTTGTTGGTTTCTCCCCCGACCTCGCAGCAGGGGTTTATATCGGCTTTGATACGCCTGCGACGCTGGGGCAGGGGGAAGGCGGCTCGAACGTCTCCGCGCCTGTATTCGGTGAGTTCATGGGGCAGGTTCTGCCGACCCGTGAGGTCGTACCGTTCCGTGCGCCGTCCGGCATCCGGCTTGTCCGGGTGAATGCCAAGACAGGGAAGCCTGCCAATCCGGGCGATCCCAATGTCATTCTCGAGGCCTTCAAGGCCGAAGATGACATTTACGGCACGCGGCGTTTCGATGTGGACGGCAACCCATCCAATGAAGGCCGCGGCGATGAGGGGATCACGGATGATCTCGGCGGGATCTACTAGGGTCGAGACTCAATCACCACGTTGGTCGAGTATCTCGTTCCAGTCTTTCGGGACCCAGTTTCCGTTATCCGGCCCAAGCGCAGCTCGAAGACAATCGTCGACAGTTGGGTCGCCGTAGCCGGACCATGGTCTGGAAGGCGTGACTAGCCAGAGACTGTCACGCGGTCCGATCAAAGGCTGAAGTTGCTCCATCACGGCTTCGGGCGATTTCTCTGTCCTCACCATCATCGCGCTGGGGGTGAGGATCGCCCAATCACCCAAGCTTTTGAGGCTTTCGGAGAATCTGGACTGGAAACGTTCTTCCACATCGTAGATCGCGAAAAAAGTTGTAGTTGGTGCCATCTGATTCATCATACCCAAAACGCTACGACCATTGCGAGCGCTGCTGCAGACAGGAAATTTCGACCGAGCTTATCATATCGCTTCGCAATCCGGTGGAAGTCCTTGAGATAGCAAAAAGCGTTCTCGAGGAGGTGCCGTTCGCGGTAGCGGGCTTTGTCGTAGGCAATCTTCCGCTTTCAGTTGGATCGGCCTGGGATAATAGGTCGCGTCCCTTTCTCGCGTAGAGATTTGCGCCCCGCAGGCTGTCTGAGAATAGTTCAGTGGCCCGAACATCACTTACATTAACGGGTGTGAGCGTGAGCGAAAAACGGCGCCCGATCATGTTGGTGAGGATATGTATCTTGCTGGTCTGACCGCCGTGCGATGGGCCGATGCCTTACGTTTTCGTCCCACTTTACCGCCGAAAGTGAGCGCTGAGCTTTTAAGTAAGCGCTGTCGATGTAGGTGCTCGTCGTGGCCGCGCCTGCAGCGGCAAGCGTTCGAGCATTCCTGTCCAGAACCGCTTACGAGTCCAACGATTGAAGCGGTAGTAGACCGTCGTGTGCGGACCGTATTCTTTCGGGCAATTGACCCCTCGGCAACCTGTCTTGAGAACGTGGATGATGCCTGAGATTACCCGACGATCATCAACCCGCCGCGCTCCCGGCTTGTTCTTCGGCATGAACGATTCAATCGCCGCCCACTGATCGTCGTTCAGCTAAATCAGCCTGCCCATTGCTCGCTCCGTCGCCGCTTCGACGTGGCGAATCACTATTTTCCATCACTGAACAATGAGCTGATTGAGTTTGGAGCCTAGACCCCGCCAGCCTCTTCCTTGGCGGGCAGTTTCTTCATATCGGCATCGATGTCCGAGACAATGCTGCCGATATTTTGCCGTCTGATTTCGCCTGCTGCGGTATCATAGATGAAGGGCAGGAACGCAAAGCGTTCGCCGCTCGTCACGCGTGAAACTGTGTGCAGAAGTGAGCACGAGAAAATGACGGCTCCGCCGGCTGGCGGCTTGTAAAAGCGCTTGCCGAATTCCGGGAACCCAATCCCGCCGCCCTCAAAATCATTGTTGAGGTTGATCGACACCGCAAAGCGGCGATGCGCTGTGCCCGGTGTGGTATTGTCCCGGTGCGGCATGAAGTGACCGCCCGTATCGGCGCCGTAATGGGCAACCACGTGACGTTCAATCTTGGTTGCGTCGAACTGGTAGGCCTTTTTGATCTGCGGGACGATGCGGCGGTGGATCCGCGCATTGGCCATGCGGATGATTTCCTGATCCGTGATCCAGTGATCCTGACGGCGCTTATGGGAGTCATCGAGAACAGCGACAGTCTTGCCGTCTTTCTCGACCATGTAACCTGACTCTTCGCCACCATGCTCCTTGTAGAGATTGATGAGGCGCTCGCAAAAGGCCGGCTCGAAAATATCCGGCAGCATCATGATCGGCGCTTCAACCCCGAGCCCGGCCGAATTCGACGGCGGCTGGGGCAGGCTCTCAAGATAAGGGATCAGGTCATCAAGATCGCGATCGTCGCGCTGGAACGGGACGACTTTCATGATCCGCAAAGCTGGATCGATGATGAACCAGGTCGGAACGTAGGGCGGATATTCGTCCTTTTCCTCTTCCGCCGGGGTCACACCAAAAATGCGGCTGATCTTGTTGTCGTAATCGAGGAAGTAGCGATAGCCGGGATAGCGCTCGGCGATCCGGCCGTCAGAAACATCGCTCTGGTCAGAGGTCACGCCGAAGAAGCTGAATTTGTCATCGTTGAAAAGGTCCGGCCGCTTGAACAGCGCCTGAACTCTTTTGGCACAGGGCTCATGTTTGGCCGAGCCGAGGAAGGCCAGAACGACATAGCGTCCGCCCGCCTGATCAAAGGCAAACTTTGGGTTCTTCATGGACGGGGCCACGAATGTTGGCACCGTGTCCCCGGGTAACAGCAGTTTCGGCTGTTTCATTGGTGCATCCCTTGTCCCGGAAAAAGCTTCATCGCTCCTTCCGATCGTCTCTCCATGCAATATCATTGCCGGATGCGGCGTAACAGAAAATCCCCTTTTAGATGAAGGGTTAATCGGAGTGCTTGCTCCGGTGGGGGAAGTTTCCTATTCCGGCAGGCCAATCCCCCGCGTAACGGAGTAAACATGCGCGCAGAAATCACCCATGACGCTGAGCAGGTGCGGCAATCGCTGGCCCTGCTGAGGAGGCGTCTTTGACTGGGACGTCGCAAACGATCGTCTCAAAGAACTGAATGCCAAGGCCGAGGATCCGACCCTGTGGGATGATCCGGAGACGGCCCAGAAGCTGATGCAGGAGCGCACCCATCTGGAGAACCAGATCAATGCGCTCTCCGAAATTCAGACCGATCTCGATGATTCGCTTGAACTCGCCGAAATGGCCGAGGCCGAAGGCGATGATGCGGCGATTGACGATATTCAGGCATCGCTCTCGGCGCTGAGGGAAAAGGCTGCACGCGCGGAACTCGAAGCGCTGTTGTCCGGTGAAGCGGACGGCAACAATGCCTTTGTCGAGATCCATGCAGGAGCTGGCGGGACCGAATCGAATGACTGGGCCAATATGCTCTACCGCATGTATGTGCGCTGGGCGCAGGCCAAGGGCCACAAGGTCGAGATCATTGAGGAGCAGGCCGGCGAGGAAGCGGGCATCAAATCCGCAACCGTCCTCGTTAAAGGCATAAATGCCTATGGCTGGCTGAAGACGGAATCAGGCGTGCACCGTCTGGTCCGGATCAGCCCCTATGACTCGAATGCCCGCCGTCATACGAGCTTTTCCTCCGTGTGGGTCTATCCCGAGATCGATGACAATATCGAGATTGAGATCAATGAGAGCGACTGCCGGATCGACACGTTCCGTGCATCGGGCGCTGGCGGCCAGCACGTCAACACGACCGACTCGGCGGTGCGGATCACGCACGTGCCCTCCGGCATCGTTGTGCAGTGCCAGTCCGAACGCTCCCAGCACAAGAACCGTGCAACCGCGTGGAACATGCTCCGCGCCCGTCTTTATGAGGTTGAGCTTCAAAAGCGGGAAGAAGAGGCCAATGCGAAGGCGGCGACCAAGACCGAAATCGGTTGGGGCCACCAGATCCGCTCTTACGTCCTCCAGCCCTATCAGATGGTGAAGGATCTGCGGACAGGCGTTGAAAGTCCGTCCCCGGACGCTGTGCTTGATGGTGATCTCGATCAGTTCATGGGTGCAGCGCTGGCCGCGAGGGTCGGCGGGGAAGAATAATTCCCCGCTTATAAATTCCTATTTTCTGATGACCGAGATAGCGAGGGCGGTAAACGCCAAAAGTATGATGATCACTGACAGTGACCACCACCTGTCTACCTCGAACGATCCGTTGCCGGTCGGACCACCCTCGGCATAAAGAACGAACCCCATCACAGCGGCGAAAAACAGGGATAAGCCCACGGCTGCCACTGAAGTCATGATAGCAAATGGCCGATAGAAAAATCCTGCAAGGGAAGTGCCGGCTAACACCCCAAAAGAAACACGTAACCATAGCAAATCAGGCGTGTAAGTAGGATCAGTATACGACGAGAAAAAGAGGTATAGCGATGGGACGAAGATCAAACCCATCAAAAGGTATCGTCTAATCATAAAGCCTCTATACCTTCGGTGCAGGATCCAGATCGAGAATCCTGAGGTGAGGCTAGCAAAAAGGGCGCCCGGAGGCGCCCTTTTTTAGTCCTTACCGCTCGTGATCGTCGTCGTGATCACCGGGGATGGCGACGCCGAGATCATCGTCCTCGTCATCATCATTAAGCAGCGTGTCATCGTCATCATCGTCGATGTCGACATCGATGTCGTCGATATCGCTGAGGTCTTCCTCATCGTCTTCATCGTCGTCATCGGTTTCTTCGTCTTCTTCGGCGAGGCCGGATTTCCGCTTGCTCTTGGGCGCGGCCATATCCTCATCGGCATCGTCAAGACTGGTCTCGACTTCGTCCTCGTCTACTGTTTCGTCCTCATCATCCTCTTCGGCTTCCTTCGCCGGTTTGGCGGTTTCTTCATCCGGCCGGGCGCGCCGCGGCTTAAGGAGGAGTTCAGGGGTGAATTCGTTGCCGCATTTCGGGCAAAGGGCGGGATCTTTTTTCAGGTCGTAGAAACGGGTGCCGCATTCGGGGCAGTCGCGCTTCGTGCCAAGCTCTTCATTAGCCACTGGGTATCTTGCTCCGCTGGGGGAATATCTCTTTTAAAATGGGCTGGAATGCCCTGAAGAGGGCGGTGTTGCCAGAGCCTATGGCCACTGTCAAAAGCGCTGACGCATTTTTCTGAAGGGGGTCCTGTGCCGACACCGATGACCGCGCATCCGGGTGGGCCGCTCAAGGGCGAGGCCGTGCTGCCCGGGGACAAATCGATCTCCCACAGGGCGCTGATTTTCGGGGGTCTGGCCCGGGGTCAGACGCGGATTCGCAACCTGCTGACCGCCGATGACGTGATGCGGACAGCCGCCGCGCTGCGCGGCTTCGGCCTGAGCGTTGAGCGCGAGGGTGAGGAGATCGTGGTTGAGGGCGGGCCATGGCAGTCACCCGATCACATGATTTATTGCGGCAATTCCGGCACGGGCGTGCGCCTCCTGATGGGGGCCGCCGCCGGACAGGGCGTTGCCGTGAGTTTTGAAGGTGATGCCTCCTTGCGGGTCCGGCCGATGGAACGGGTGCTCGAGCCCTTGCGCGATATGGGCCTTGAGGGAACATCTAAGGAAGGGCATCTGCCGGTTTCGCTCACCGCTGGAAGTTTGCGCGCGATCACCTATCGGCTCCCTAAAGCCTCGGCCCAGCTCAAAACCGCCGTGCTGCTAGCGGGTCTCGGGGCCGAAGGGGACACGGTGATCGAAGAGCCGATCCTTTGCCGTGACCACACAGAACGAATGCTGCCGGCCTTTGGTGCGGAGCTGGTGATCGAGGCGATGGGCGAGGGACGGAAGCTGACCCTGCCCGGACGCCAGAAGCTCAAAGCCGCGAAAGTGACCGTGCCGGGCGATCCGTCTTCTGCGGCGTTCCTCCTGGTCGCGGGCGCGATCCTGCCTGGATCGGAGATCACGCTGCCCGGTGTCCTGATAAATGAGACGCGGATCGGCTTTATCGAGACCCTGCGTGAGATGGGCGCGCAAGTGAGCCTGATGAATGAGCGAGAAGAAGGCGGCGAGCCGATCGCCGATCTTCATGTCAGATCATCCACGCTGAAAGCCATTCACCTCGGGCCGGAGCGCGCGCCGGCGCAGATCGACGAATACCCGATCCTCGCGGTCGCTGCCGCCTTTGCCGAAGGGACAACGAGGTTCGAAGGGCTCGATGAGCTGAGGGTGAAGGAATCGGACCGGCTCGCTGCAACGGCCGCACTCCTGACGGAGAACGGGGTCACCTGCCGGACGGGCGAGGACTGGCTCGAAATCGATGGCGGTACGCCGAAGGGCGGCGGGCTCGTCAAAACACATCACGATCACCGGATCGCGATGTCAGCCCTGATCCTCGGTCTCGGCGCAGTGGAGCCTGTGACGGTCGATGATTGTGAGATGATTGCGACGTCTTTTCCGAATTTTGCCGGACTGATGGCCTCACTGGGTGCCAATATGAAGGAGCATGTCTAAGATAGCCCCAATCTGAACAAGGGGGATATCTTGGCGGCTACCGGAACTGAAAACGAATTCCTGTTTCAGGCTGCGATTTACCTCGGCGCGACGGCTGTGGCCGTGCCGCTGTTCCGTAAACTCAAGCTCGGCACCGTGCTGGGTTTTCTTGCCGCCGGTATCCTGCTTGGCCCATCCGGTTTCGGCCTCCTGCATCAGGAAGAGGGCGTCTTTCACGTCGCCGAGCTGGGCGTTGTCCTCTTCCTCTTCGTGATCGGCCTTGAGCTGAGTTTCGGACGATTATGGTCATTACGGACGACCATCTTCGGGCTTGGCCTCAGCCAGATGACCGTGACCGGCCTCGTCATCGCAGGCGGGCTTCATTTCGCAGGACTGTTTGCGCCTGGCCCCTCGTTGATCATCGGTTTTGCGCTTGCCTGTTCGTCGACGGCCTTTGCGCTCAGCCTGCTGGAAGAGCGCCGGGAGATGAACACCGGCTATGGGGTGAAGGCCTTCTCGGTCCTTCTCTTCCAGGACATGGCGGTCATCCCGCTCCTCGCTGCAATCCCAGTCGTTGCCGCACGGATGAATGGTGATGGGGAAGGGATGGCTTTCGGGTTCGAGGATATGGCGCTCGCCGTCCTCGCGTTGATCGCGGTCATCGTGATCTCGAAATATGTCGTCGATTTTGTCTTCCAGATGGTCGCCCGATCTGGCTCACGCGAAGCGTTCACCGCGGCGGCTCTCTGTACGGTCGCGGGCACGGCGCTGATCGTTGACTGGGCGGGGCTTTCCATGGCGCTGGGTGCATTCCTTGCCGGTGTCGTCCTTGCCGAAAGCACGTTCCGTCATCAGATCGAATCCGACATCGAGCCCTTCCGCGAGGTCTTTCTTGGCCTCTTCTTTATTGGCGTCGGGATGCAGGTCGATCTCGATATCGTTTTTGCGAATTGGCAGATCGTTCTTGCTGCTGCGGTCGGCCTGATCGTCCTGAAATCCGCGATCCTGTTCGTTCTGGCGCTGATCTTCGGGGCCAAGCTGCGGACTGCGTCGCGGGCGGCGGTGATCCTGTCGCAGGGCGGTGAATTTGGGTTCGTCGTCTTCTCGCTCTCTGTTGGGCGGGAGATCCTGACTTCCGAAATGGCGACCATTCTTTCCGCCATCGTCACACTGTCGATGATCGCAACGCCGATGCTGGTGATCGCCGTCAACCGGGCGACGATGCCGAAACGCGAAGGGGTGCAGGAATCAGAAGACCTGTCCGATGTGCGCGGCCGGGTGCTGGTCGTTGGCTATGGGCGGATGGGCCAACTGGTGAACCAGATCCTGCTTTCCTCGAATGTCGAGACCATCGCGATTGATTCAGATCCAAGACGGATCCGCGCGGCGGCGGATTTCGGAAACAAGGTCTATTTCGGTGACGGCACAAATGTGAACCTGCTGGTGCAGGCGGGTGCGCTTGATGTTGATGCAATCATCTTTACCCTGAATGCAAGGGAGCGGCTGAAACCGATAGTCGAAGCGATCCGGGAGCGCTGCCCCAATGTGCGCATTCTCGTGCGGCTGTTTGATCGCTTACATGAAATCGAGATGATGGATGTGAAAACCGATTACGGGGTGAGGGAGCTGTTTGAAAGCTCCCTGATGCTGGCGCGGCAGACCCTCCAGTTCCTCGATTTTTCCGATTCCACCATTGATGACATCATGGCGGAGTTCAGAGAGCGTGACCGGGACCGCATTCTCGCGCAAAAAGCCGAAGGCATTTATGCCAAGAAGGAAGTCATGAGAAAGCCCTTCGAAGCGGTCGAAGAGGGGGAGTCCTGATGGCGGATGCCCAGAGCTGGAGCTGGAGCTGGGGCGGATTTGCCTTCTCCTATGTCGCCATGCTGGCGATCATCTGGGTACGTTATGTCATCGTCTCTGGCATTTTCCATGGCGCGATCTGGGGAAGGCCCGAAGGAAAAGTGGCGGGCACAAGGCTGGCGCGGCAACGGCCGACCATGAAGACAGTGTGGCGCGAGGCGCGGACCTCGATGGGCGTCTCCGTTATCTATGCCCTGCCGGCAGCTTACCTGATTGACGAATGGAAACGGGGCGGCACAGCTCTTTATAATTCGATCAGCAGTGTCGGGGATATCCTGTGGATGCCGATCAGTGTCCTGATCTATCTCGTCCTGCATGATGCCTATTTCTACTGGACGCACCGGATGATGCATCACCCCGCGCTTTATGCCGCGACCCACCGGACGCATCATGTCTCCAAACAGCCGACATCCTGGGCGGCTTTTTGTTTCAGCCCGTGGGAGGCGATCCTCTCAGCCTGGTTCATCCCGGCGCTGGCCTTTATCATCCCGATGCATATCGGGGCGTTCCTCGTCCTCTTGATGATCATGACCTTCAATTCGGTCGCCAATCATACGGGCTGGGAGATCTGGCCTAAGGCGTTCCTTGATGGGCCGATTGGGCGGCATTTGATCACCGCACGGCACCACAATCTTCACCACACGCGGTTTGCCCGCAATTACGGGCTCTATTTCCGCTTCTGGGACAAGGTGATGGGCACGGACGATATGTCCGGTGATCCGATGGCGGTGCCGGTGAGGGCCGGATCAGTCAAACAGGCTTGAGACCGATTCCTCATTGGCAATCCGGCGGATTGCTTCAGCGAGGAGGAGATCAACTTTAACCGTTTCGATCTTGTCCGCGCCTGCCTTGCCGGCCTCGTTGCCAATCGAGTCAGTGACGACGAGCCGGGTCAGGTTCTCGGCATTCTGCACGCGAGAGATGGCATCGCCGGAGAGCACGCCATGGCTGACATAGGCCGAGACGCTTTTTGCGCCCTTGGCGACCAGTGCGTCGGCGGCTTTGACCAGCGTCCCACCTGAATCGACGATATCGTCGAAGAGGACGCAATGCTTGCCATCGACGCTGCCGATAATGTTCATGACTTCCGCTTCGCCCGGCGCGGGACGGCGTTTGTCGACAATGGCAAGATCGGCATTGTCGAGCCGCGAGGAAAGTGTCCGTGCCCGGACAACCCCGCCGACATCCGGCGAGACGACAGTGATCTGGTCGATCTCCTCAGCATGGTGACGGCGGATCGCCTCTTCCATGACCTTGACGGCATAGAGGTTGTCTGTCGGGATATCGAAAAAGCCCTGAACCTGTCCGGCGTGAAGGTCGATCGTCAGCACGCGGTCGGCCCCAGCGGTGGTGATCAGATTAGCGATCAGCTTGGCAGAGATCGGGGTGCGGGGACCGGCTTTGCGGTCCTGACGAGCATAGCCGAAATAAGGGATGACGGCGGTGATCCGGCTGGCCGACGCGCGGGAGAGCGCATCGATCATGATCAGCAGTTCCATCAGATGGTCATTCGCCGGATGTGAGGTCGACTGGATGACAAAGACATCCTCACCACGGACGTTCTCGGAAATCTCAACCCGGACTTCACTGTCGGCGAAACGCTGGACCAGCGCTTTTGCGAGCGGGGTGTCGAGACGCTGGCCGATGGCCTCGGCGAGCTTGGGGTTCGCGTTACCGGCTAGGAGTTTCATGGCGCAGGGGTCCTCTGGCAGGGGGCGACGGCGTCTCTGTGAAGATAGTATGACAGAATTTCAACCTGTAGATAGCGCTATCACTGAGATGTTCCGGCCATAATCTGCATCGCCATTGGCACGCGATGCCCGGTAGCTGAACCAGTCCTGGGGCGCTGTCAGCGTGCAGCCGCCAGTGTCCCCGATTCGGGCTTCGTCGATGCCTGATTCGGTGAGCCGCCAGCGCACGAAGCTGACATGATCATAGATAGATTTGCCGGGGCGCTCCCCGGGGGAGAAGAAACGCTCCGCTACCGGATATTTGACCGTCACCTCATCGATAAGGTCGTCGCCGACCTCGAAAGCAGGCGCCCGCAGGCAGGGACCAATGGCAGCCGAGAGGCTATCGGCCCCCGCGCCTTTTTCGGCCATCAGGGCGATAGTTGCTTCAAGGATGCCGTCGAGGCTGCCGCGCCATCCGGCATGGGCCGCGCCGATGAGGCCCTTCCCAGCGAAAAGAACCGGCACGCAATCGGCGGCAAGAACGCCGATGGCAAGGCCCGGCGTGGCGGTGACCAGTGCGTCGGCGCGGACCTGTTCCGTGGGCGTCTCATCAAGGAAGGCTGCGACGGCGGAATGTGTCTGATAACCGGTGACCAGATGCTCCGCTCCTAGATGGTCGCGAATGCGGTTCCGGTTCTCGGCCACGGCGGCAGGATCATCACCGGAGCCGGGTCCGGCATTCAGACCTGCATAAATGCCTTCACTGACGCCGCCCGCCCGGCCGTAAAAGCCATGCGGGATCTGGCCGAGTAGCGGAGAGGTGCGGGCTGGCAGGCTCACGAAAATCCGGCAGGCTCAGCCATGCCCGGCGAGGAGAGGCAGAGCACTTTGAAGAGCTCGCCCATCTCTTCGGGATGGATCAGGCGGCGGGCGCCGGTCACGAGATTTTCAGCCTCATCTCCTGCGGCGCGTGCCAGCACATCAAGCCGGTTCGTGAAGCCAAGCCGGTTGAGGAAATCACCCTGCCGCACGGGGCCATCAACGCGCGCGCCTGCGCTGCGTCCAGCTCGGGCAAGGGCGGCAAAATCGACATGGGCGGTGATATCAACCTCGCCCGGCGTCTCCAGCGGGTGGCAATATTCATGACGTTTGACCGCCTGGAACGTATCGCCAAAACCTGAGCGGCCATGGCCGTAATCAATGATCAGCACCCGGCCCTTATTCTGGAAAAGACGATCGCTGAGGTCTTCGACAAGTCGCCGTGAGATGTCAGAGCTTTCAAAGATCGCCTCGACCGGGGCCGGAGAGGGGGCGCCAGCCGGATCGGGGTAGGCGGCTTCTGAGAGTTCAAAGGCAAAGCCGCTTTCATCCTCATTCTTGCCGACAAGGCGCTCCCGCCACGGATGATCGCCCTCAAGGTCGACTTTGACGAATTGCCGGATCGGCAGGCAGTCAAAGAACTCATTGGCAACAACCAGCAGCGGGCCGTTCGGGATGTCATCGAGGCTAGTCCGCCAGACGATATGCGGATGGGCTTCGGCCAGCGCGCGCTGCTGAGCATGACGCAGCCGGCCTGAATTCTCGATCATGGTGATGCGAGCGGCTTCGAGGAATTTCGGGCGAAGCTGGCCGACCCGGAGGATGTCCTTCATCAGCGTGCCGCGACCGGGGCCGAACTCGACAAGCTGGAAGATCGAGGGCGCGCCGATCGCTTCCCATGATTCAATCAGCCATGCGCCGATCAGCTCCCCGAAAATCTGGCTGATCTCCGGCGCGGTTGTGAAATCGCCCTGCGTGCCGAAGGGATCGCGCGTCGAGTAATAGCCATGCTGGGGATGGCTGAGCGCATCGGCGAGGAAATCCCCGACCGTGATCGGCCCGTGATCGGAGATTAACTGGAGAAGCCGCTCAGCGAGCGGGGTCGGGGGGATGTCTGATTTCGGTTCGGTCTTGATGGTCATGCGGCGGCTAGCTTGCGCTGATTCCATGCCCGCCAGACGAGCCAGATGCCAAGCGCTACCATCGGCAGGGACAGCATCATGCCGCGGGTGAGAAAGCCCAAGGGGCCGGCGAATTTATAATCATCCGGCTCGCGGAAGAATTCGACGAAGAACCGGGCGAGACCATAGCCTGCCACAAAAAGGCCGGTCGCCATGCCTGGCAGACGTAAGACCGCAAAACGGGTGACCGCAATCCGTATCAGGATGAAGAGGACAATGCCTTCCAGGAACGCTTCATAAAGCTGGCTGGGGTGCCGAGGCACAGCGTCCTGTGAGTAGACCCACGAATCCGTCTGATCGTCATAATAGGAAGGGAATTTGACTGCCCAGGGACCATCCCATGGGCGGCCATAAAGCTCACCATTGATGAAGTTCGCGATCCGCCCAAAGAAGAGCCCGATGGGTGCTGCGCAGGCAAAAAGATCGCCGAGGGCGAACGGATTGATCTTGTGTTTGCGGGAGAAATAGAGCGTCGCGAGCGCGACCCCGATTAGGCCCCCATGAAACGACATGCCGCCCGTCCAGATCGCCAGCGGCTCCCACACCGGAATGCTGCTAAAGACGCGCGGCCATTCAGAGAACGGCTTCCACATCATCTCTGGCCGGTAGAAGAGGACAAAGCCCAGCCTGCCGCCCAGAATGATCCCGAGGGTGACGAAGAAGAGGACATCATCCAGCTGGGTCTTGTTGATAGGCGGTTCGGTCTGGACCGCACTCGGTCCCTTCCAGCGCTCGGGCTGTTGCAGAAGGCGCGTCAAATAGTACCAGCCCAGAACGATGCCGGCGATATAGGCCAGCGCATACCAGCGGATCTGGAAAGGCCCCAGGCCAATGAAGACGGGATCAATCTCGGGATAGGGCATTGGCGGCCTTGGTTGATGACTGTCGCGTAGCCCCGCCCCTTTACCGTGCAGCGCTGAAAGAGCAAAAGGTGTGATCCATTCCCATGATACTTATTTCATGAGGGGTGTGAGTAAGTTTGGAGCCTTCCCATGCAGACGAAAAATCCTGTTCTCGACGGTTTTGCCCGTGCGGTCTCTGAAGCGGCCGGCATGGCGGATGGCGTCCGCAAAGAGGCGGAAACCGTGATGCATTCGGGGATGCAGCGCTTCCTCGCCGATCAGGACCTCGTCCCCCGCGAGGAATTCGAGGCGGTTCGCGAGATGGCGATCAAGGCGCTTGATGAGGTCGAGGCACTGCGTGCCGAGTTGGACGCTCTCAAGAAGAACGCCTAGAACCGTTATCGGATACTATAACGCCCGGAAGCTGGGAGCCGGGCTAAAGCCCCGTAATGCCTGTGAACTTTTTCACATCAGCGATGAGCGCTTGGCCCGGGGCCCGAGTCAATTCTGTATGTTGTAGTGCAGGGCGCCCCCCTGCGATGTGTGGAGCCAGACCGATGGCAGCAAGTGCGACGACAATCGAAGAATTTACCGCGATCGACCCGCTTGAAACCCTCGAGGTCTTTGCGCGGCGGGCTGATATGGATGCCCAGCGGATCGATGAGACTGAGCTGCATGTGAACCTCAATGGCTCGTGGCGGGATGTTGGGATCTGGTTTGCCTGGCGCACCGAAGCGCAGGTTTTACAGATCGGTGCCCCGCTCGAGATGCGCGTCCCGAAAGCCCGCGCGGCGGAAGTCTATAAGCTCCTCGCCCTCGTCAATGAGCGGCTCTGGTTCGGCCATTTCGACCTCAATGTCGAAGAGGGCGGCATCGTCTATCGCAACAGCGCGGTTCTGCCGGTCGGTCAGTCGATTGATGACTGCCAAGCGGAGATCCTTCTGCGCGGCGCGATGGATGCGTTCGAGCGCTTCTACCCTGCGTTCAATTTCGCAATCTGGGGCGGCATGGCAGCCGAAGAAGCGCTTGATGCGGCGGTCTCGGATACGGCAGGCACGGCCTGAGCGGACATTTTGCCGATTGAACCGCTGAGGGAGCTGTCTTAGGGCTGCTCCCCGTGACCAATCTGTCATCTCATCTGATGCGTCCAAAGGCGCTGCTCCTTGTCCTGACCATGCTTGCGCTGGTTCTGGCGGGGAATGCGCGCGCCTCCATGCCTGTCATGCCGCCTGCCGGCAGTTTCGAACAGGCGATCGCGGCGGCGGATGATCCGATCGAATTCCTCCTCCTGCTGACATCCGGCTATTGTGACAATTCCGGCGAGGACGGGGAGAATTCCGGCGGGCCGCATTGCGCCTTCTGCGTTGTCACTGCCGCCATGCCCGATGAGATAAGGTCCCTGCCGCAACAACCGCGGGCGCCGCCGCTGCGCGTTGTCTCCATCGACGCCCAGCACCAGCCTGCCTCCCGCGCCGTTCATATCCACGGCCTGCGGGCACCGCCTCTGTCTGCCTGAAACAACTTTCTTCGTTTCAGTCGCAGTACAGAGGATTTTTCCATGCGCAAACTCAGTCTTGCCGCGCTTTGCGTGGCCCCGCTCGCCATTTCGTCCGCCCTTGCCGACGATATCGCCTCCGCCCTTGATCATGGCCCCATCGGTGTGATGGGCGACCACCTCCACAATAAGGGAGAGTGGATGCTGTCCTATCGCGCCATGCGCATGGACATGGAAGGCAACCGGATCGGCACGGACAGTATCTCTCCGGCCCGGATCGCGACCACCATCCCCAACCGTTTCGGCATGCCGCCGACGCTTCGCGTCGTGCCGCTGGAGATGCAGATGACCATGCATATGGTCGGGGCGATGTATGCGCCCACGGACAATATCACGCTCATGGTGATGGGGAATTATGTTACCAAAGAGATGGACCACCTGACCTTCCAGGGCGGGATGGGCACCAATGAGCTGGGCGAATTCACGACCGAGGCAAGCGGCTTTGGCGATACTTCCGTCACGGCGCTGTTCCGCATCTGGAAAGAGGAACACGCCCAGATCCATGGCGGGATCGGGTTATCCCTGCCGACCGGTTCGACCGATGAGACAGACACGGTGCTCTCACCGATGAACACGATGCCGGAGCTGCGCCTGCCATATCCGATGCAGCTTGGCTCGGGCACCTATGATCTCCTGCCATCCCTGACCTTCACCAACAAGACGCATGACGCGCGCTTTGGCGGCGGAGTGCAGTATTCGGGCGTCATCCGCCTTGATGAGAATGATGAGGGCTATGCGCTCGGTGACAAGCATCAGCTGACCGCCTGGGGCGCGTGGTCGCCCGATCCGCGCGTCTCTTTCTCCCTTCGTGGTACGGCGATGAGCATCGGCGAGGTCGATGGCATCGATGCCATGATCTCGGCTCCCGTCCAGACGGCGAACCCGGACTTTCAGGGCGGCGAGACAGTCGAAGTCGGCCCCGGCATCAATCTTTACGCCGTGGACGGACCGCTCAAAGGTCACCGGTTGGCCTTTGAAGTCATGTTCCCGGTCTCCCGCGACCTCAATGGCCCCCAGCTTGAGACCGACTGGACGGCCACGCTTGGCTGGCAGAAATCCTTCTGAGACCGTTTCTGATGAAGCGGATAATCACACGCATTCACCTGTGGGCCGGGCTGTTGCTCGGCCTGCAGGTCGCTATCTGGATGGCGTCCGGCGTCATCATGAGTTGGTTTCCCATCGAAGAGGTGAGGGGGGAGACGCGGGCAGTGCCTGACATCCCCGACCGGATCAGCCTTGCGGATGCAAGGATCGACCTTGCCCCGGTGCTGGCAGAGCACCAGCCGGAAGTCATCCGCCTAAAGATGTTTCGCGGGAGTTCGGTTCTTCATCTTGAGGCGGGGGCGGCTACGCTGCTTCTCGATGCGGCAAGCCTTGAGCCTGTCGTGATCGATGAGAACCTTGCGCTGTCGATTGCGCGGGATGATTACATGGGTGAAGCCCCCGATGCTGTGGCACGCCTGATCGAAACGGACCCGCCGCTTGATTATGCGGGAAGCCTGCCGGTCTGGCAGGTGAAGCTCCATGACCGGCACGGCACGCGGATCTACGTCTCGCCGGAGGATGGCCGGATCACGGCCCGGCGCAACAATGTCTGGCGGCTCTATGATACGTTCTGGATGCTGCATATCATGGATTATGGCGAGCGGCATGATTTCAATAATCCGCTGGTGAAGACTGCGTCTCTCACGGGGCTGGTCTTTGCGCTGTCGGGGCTCTTCCTTGTGATCTTCCGCCTGCGTTCGGGGCGCTACGAGGCGGAGATAAAGCGTATGCGGAACAGATTACCGAAATCTGAGGATTGATGGCTCCACTCTTGCCCCCGTCGCCCCGGCAAGGGCGTGAGCCCGCACGCCGGGGCCCAGCTCCGAACCCCTCATTCTGTTGCGGCTGTCAGCTCCGGTGATAGGCCCCGGGGCAAGCCCGGGGCGACAAAGGTTGTGGTTGGAAAGCCAGCGCAATGGGTCCCGCGGTCAAGCCGCGGGATGACGGGAGAATGAGGAGTCACCCCCCGTTGAGGTCAGGGTCCAACCTGCCTAAGTCCCCCGGATGACAGACAAACTTTCCGTGATCCTGATCGGTGCCGGCAATATGGGCGGCGCCATGTTCCAATCCTGGGTGAGGGCGGGGATCCTCGATCCGGCCCGCTCGGCCGTGATCACCCCAAACCCCAAACCCTGGCTGCTCGATCTGTCTGATGAGACCGGCATTCCGATCAATCCGGTCGATGATGGCGAAGGCTATGACATCGCGGTTCTCGCGGTGAAGCCGCAAATGTTCGCTGATGTCCTGCCGGGGCTTTCATGGCCGAATATGGAAAAGACGGTTTTTGTCTCGGTGGCCGCGGGCCTGCCGATTGGCGAGATCGAGAACCTCCTCAAATCGAATATCGCCGAGCCGCATGTAGTGCGCGGCATGCCGAACCTGCCGGTCTCAGTGGGTGAGGGGCTGACGCTGATGGCCTCCGGTCAGGCGGTCAGCGACGCTGAACAGGCAAATGTCAAACGCCTGCTCGCTTGCGCCGGGGATGTCATCGTCATGGAAGATGAAGACGGGCTCGACCGTTATGTCGGCACGTCGGGATCAGGCACGGCGCTGGCGCTGTTGCTGGTCGAAGCCATGGAAGATGCTGCCATGTCGCTGGGTGCCGGTGAGGCCGCCGCGCGGCGGATGGCAGAACAGGTCTTCGTCGGCGCTGCCGCCCTTCTTAAATCAGATGACCGTCCGGCCTCGGAGCTTCGGGCGGCTGTCACCTCGAAAGGCGGGACCACGGCGGCGGGGCTTGCCGTTCTAGATGATGATGAAAATGGCCTCCGTCCCCTGATGAAACGCGCTGTCGATGCTGCCTATGCGCGTGCAAGGGAACTGGCGGGAAAATGAAATTCTTATGGAAGAGAATAACAGGATAAAGTACGGTATAGGAACAAACGGATATTTCTTGTGAGCGATAAGCAAAAGAGATGGAGAGTAAGGATACTCGGTGGCGTGCTCATCGCTCTGGTACTCCTAGCTGTTGTCATTCTGTACCAAGAGACTGAGAGTTGGATTTTTGCGGGTAGCGCATTTTTTCTGGCATTTTTAATATGGTTCATGACCTATGTGAGATCTCGTGATTGAGGTCTCAGTGATTTATATTTTCATATCAATCCGTGAACGGAAGTAATTCTTATTTGCTTGGCGGGGATAAAATATGACCGTTCTTTTTACCCACGAAGTTTTCGGCGAGCATGAGACGCCGCCCGGCCATGTCGAACAACAGGGGCGCTACTGGGCCGTCGATCGGGAACTGGCAGGCGAAGACTATTCAGACCTCTCCCGCGAGATCCCGCCGCTGGCTGACTGGGATGACCTCACCCGCGCGCATGAGGCGGTCTATGTCGATGCGATTCGCGGAGCTGCCCCGCAGGACGGCATGGTCCAGCTCGACCCTGACACGTTTATGGGTCCGCATTCGCTGGAGGCCGCGCGACGCGGTGCAGGCGGCGCGATGGCAGCGGTGGATCTTGTGATGACGGGCAAGGCGGCCAATGCCTTTGTTGCCGCGAGGCCGCCGGGCCATCACACCGTGCCCGGCCGGGCGATGGGGTTCTGCCTTTTCAATAACGCCGCGCTCGCCGCCCTTCATGCGAGAGCCATGCATGGCGCCACCCGAATCGCGGTCGTCGATTTTGACGTTCATCACGGCAATGGCACGCAGGATATCCTCGAAGCCGACGAAAACGCGTTTTTCGCCTCCAGCCATGAATGGCCCCAATATCCGGGCACGGGCCGCGAAGCTGAGCGCGGTACCGCCGGGAATTGCCACAACGCGCCGCTGTCGAGCGGGGAGGGATCCCGCGCCTTTCGTCGGGTCTGGGGTGACCGGCTGCTACCGGCGCTCAGCGACTTTGCCCCTGATATTATTGTGATTTCCGCAGGCTTTGATGCCCACCGGGCCGATCCTGTCGGTGGGCTCGAACTGGTCGAGGATGATTTTGCCTGGATCACAGACCAGATCGCGCAAGTAGCCGCTGAGACCTGTCAGGGCCGCATCGTCTCCGTCCTTGAGGGCGGCTATGACCTTGAGGCGCTTGCCTCTTCGGCCGGGGCGCATGTGAAAGCCCTCGCCAGAGCGGGCGGTCGCCGCTAGAGGCCCTCTGATGATCGGCAGGATAGTCACCGTTCGGCATGGCCGCCCGGATATGGACCGGAATGTGCGCATTACCGCCAAGGAATATGGCGAGTGGTGGGCGCAATATGACCTGTCGGGGCTCGCCCCCGGACAGGAGCCCTCAGAAGAGCTCAAAACCATTGCGGCGGAGTGTGATGTCATCATCTGCTCGACCATGCCGCGAGCGATCGAGACCGCCGCGAAGATCGTCGGGGATGCCACCCGCATCGTGCCGCGCGATGCGATCTTTGTTGAAGCGCCGCTGCCGGCGCCGCCCATACCCTTTCTCAAGCTCAATCCGACCATGTGGGGCCGCGTCTCGCGCGTCTTCTGGTTCCTCGGCTTTGCGCCCAACGGCATGGAGAGCCATCTGGCGGCCCGCCGCCGGGTCAAACGCGTCATTGGGCGGCTTGTCGAATATGCCGAGCGAGGAGAGGATGTGCTGCTCGCCGCGCATGGCTATCTGAACTGGATGATCGACGGCGAGATCCGCCGTATGGGCTGGCAACGCGTCCAGCATCATGGCGGCAATGATTTCTGGTCCTTCCGCGCCTATCGTATGCCCGCGCGGCGCACCCAATCGACAAAAGAGGCCCTGACCGCAGAATGACTGACAAAGATATCAAATCGCTCGCTTTTGAAGAGGCGATGACCGAACTCGAAGGCATCATTGACCGGCTGGAGAATGGCGATGTGCCGCTCGAGGAGTCGATTGCGCTTTATGAGCGCGGCGCGGCCCTCAAGGCCCATTGTGAGACCAAGCTGCGTGCGGCGAAAGAGAAGATCGAGAAGATCGTGCTCGACCCAGACGGCCAGCCGAAGGCGGAACCTGCCCAGTTCGACTGATCGAACATCGGCCGCCCGAATGCCCGATATCTGCCGCATAAGCGCGCAACACTGGGCTCATGGCTTGCCAGCCAACCGAAGAGGCACGCATACTGCCTTGATTGGAACGGAAGAATTCTATGCCCATCGAAACTCCCTTGCTCGACAAAGTGACAACGCCGGAAGAGCTGCGAAAGCTGGACCGGTCAGAGCTGCGCCAACTGGCAGATGAGCTGCGGGATGAAGTGATCGATGCGGTCTCTGTGACTGGTGGGCATTTGGGGGCCGGGCTCGGCGTCGTCGAGCTGACGACCGCGATCCACTATGTATTCAACACGCCAGACGACAAGCTGATCTGGGATGTCGGGCACCAGTGTTACCCGCACAAGATCCTGACAGGGCGTCGTGACCGTATACGGACCTTGCGCCAGAAGGATGGGCTCTCTGGTTTCACCAAGCGGTCGGAAAGCGAATATGACCCCTTCGGCGCGGCCCATGCGGCAACCTCGATCTCGGCAGCGCTCGGCATGGCCGTCGCGCGGGATCTGAAGGGCGAGGACAATCGCGTCGTTGCCGTTATCGGTGATGGGTCGATGTCAGCAGGCATGGCCTATGAGGCAATGAACAATGCGGGCGACCGGGGCGGGCAGCTGACCGTCATCCTCAATGATAATGACATGTCTATTGCGCCGCCCGTTGGGGCGATGAGCGCGTATCTCGCGCGTGTGGCATCTTCTGACAAATATCACGCCTTCCGGAATCTGGCCAAACAGCTCGCCAAGAAACTGCCCAAGCGGCTTTATCGGGGAGCGGAGAAAGTCGAGGAATTCTCACGCAGTTTCGTCACCGGCGGGACAATGTTTGAGGAACTCGGCTTCTATTATGTTGGTCCGATCGATGGGCACAATATGGAGCATCTCGTGCCGGTGCTCGAGAATGTCCGTGAACTGACCGATGCGCCGGTGCTTGTCCATGTCGTCACGCAAAAAGGCAAAGGCTACGAGCCTGCTGAAAACGCGGCTGACAAATATCACGGCGTCTCGAAATTCGACGTGATTTCGGGTGAGCAGAAGAAATCAAAATCCAATGCGCCGAGCTATACCTCCGTCTTTGCCAAGCAACTGGTCGAGGAAGCGCGCCGCGATGAACGCATCATCGGCGTGACCGCCGCCATGCCGGCGGGAACCGGGCTCGACAAATTCATGACTGAATTCCCGGACCGCTGCTTCGATGTGGGGATTGCGGAGCAACATGCGGTGACCTTCGCGGCGGGGCTAGCCGCCGAAGGCATGGTGCCTTTTGCCGCGATCTATTCGACTTTCCTGCAGCGAGCCTATGATTCTGTTGTCCATGATGTCGCGCTGCAGGGCCTGCCGGTCCGCTTTGCGCTCGACCGGGCTGGGCTTGTCGGTGCCGATGGCGCGACCCATGCGGGGGCGTTCGACACGGCCTATCTGGGCTGCCTGCCTGGGATCGTTCTGATGGCGGCAGGGGATGAGGCCGAACTCGTCCATATGACGCATACGGCCGCGATGTTTGATGAAGGCCCGATTGCCTTCCGCTTCCCCCGCGGGGAGGGCCTCGGCGTCGAGATGCCGGAAGCCGCGCAATTCCTTGAGATCGGAAAGGGTCGCATTCTTCAGGAAGGGACCAGCGTTGCGCTTCTCTCCTTTGGCGGACGATTGGGTGAGTGCCTGAAAGCGGCGGACCAGCTCGCTGCGCGGGGCCTTTCAACAACGGTGGCCGATGCGCGCTTTGCCAAACCGCTTGATGAGGACCTGATCCGGCGCCTTGCGTCAGAGCATGAAGTCCTGCTGACAGTTGAAGAGGGTAGTGTCGGGGGCTTTGGCGCCTTCGTTCTTCATTTCCTGTCGCGTGAAGGAATGCTGGATACGGGCTTGAAGGTCCGTACCCTGACCCTGCCGGATATCTATCAGGATCAGGGCTCGCCCGCCGAGATGTATGAAGAGGCGCAATTGCAAGCCGCCAATATCGTCGATGCGGTGACGCGACTTTTTAGCGATGCGGCCGTGTCGGCCGGCGATCTGCGCGCCTGACCCCATGCGGCTTGATGCCTGGTTGGTCGAAACCGGCGCGGTGCGCAGCCGGGAGCGGGCAAAGGACGCCATCAAGGCCGGACTGGTCCGCGTTAATGGTGAGGTCGTTCGCAAGGCCTCACTCGTCATCCGTCCTGAACAGGATGTGACTTGCGAAGGCGAAACCCATTCTTATGTCTCGCGCGCGGCGCTGAAGCTGGTTCATGGGCTTGAGCATTTCGGCCTGTCGCCTGAGGGCAGGATTTGTCTTGATCTTGGCGCCTCGACCGGCGGGTTCTGCGAAGTCCTGCTCGAATCCGGGGCAACGAGTATCTATGCTATCGATGTCGGGCACGGACAATTGCATGAGAGCCTGCTCAATGACACCCGCATCGTGAATATGGAAGGGGTCCATGCGAAGACCCTGTCGCCTGAGACTGTGCCCCATCCCATCGAATTCCTGACCTGCGATGTCAGTTTCATCAGCCTTCTGAAAGCCCTGCCGCCGGCGCTGGCGCTGTGTGGGCCGGGCGCGGAAATGGTCGTTCTCATCAAACCACAATTCGAAGTCGGCCCGGACAATATTGGCAAGGGCGGGCTTGTCTCTTTCAGTGTCGAGGAACAGCGGGCATTTGCTGAGACCCATATCCTGCCGGAAATTGAGGGTCTGGGATGGGAGATCCTTGGTCTGACCGAAAGCCCGATCAAGGGTGGGGACGGCAATACGGAATTCCTGCTGGGGGCACGGCGTCATGGTGAGGCGTAGAGGCAGCGGAAGGCCCAAACCTTCCGCTCACGAAGAAGTCCTGAGCATTGACCGGCTCGCCGCATCCGGTGCCGGAATGGCGGGCGATATTTCAGTGCCTTTCACTTTGCCGGGGGAAGAAGTGCGCGCCGCCGTCAAACAACGCGCCGCTGAACCGCTTGAAATTCTGAGTGCCAGTCACGACCGCGAGGTCCCGCTTTGCCCGCATTTCGGGATGCCGGGTGAGGGTTGCGGCGGCTGTTTCCACCAGCATTTAGGGCTTGGGCCCTCACTTGACCTGAAACGCGACAATCTGATCGCAGCAGTGCAAACCGTCGGGCTGACACCGCCTGAGATCACCGTTCATCAGTCTCCGCTGAAAAGCCGCCGCCGGGCGTCCCTCACCATGATCCGTACCGGGAAGGGCTGGCAATTCGGGTTCAATCGCTGGCACAGTCACCAGCTCGTGCCGATGCGCGAATGCCATATCCTTGCGCCGGAACTGTTCACCTTCGCGCAAGCGATGAGCAAGGCAGCGAACACGTACTTTCCCAGATCGGCGAAGAAGGCGGGGCTTTCCCTGACCCTGACGGATGAAGGGATTGATGCCGAGATCACCCATATTGCGGAGGAGGAGTTCGATCTTCCTGCAAGGGAGGGGCTGGCGGCGCTGGCCGCCGAGCACGGCATAGCGCGGCTCGCGATTGCCGGTGTGCCGCAATATCAGGCGCGCCCGGCGGTCATGCATCTCGATGGCGTGCCGGTCACCCTGCCGCCCTCGAATTTCCTTCAGGCGACAACGGACGGGCAGGCATTTCTGACCGATGAGGTCATCAAGGGGGCGGGCGATGCGCGGCGCGTGGCGGATCTATTCTCCGGGCTCGGCACATTCGCCTTGCCGCTCAGCCGCAAGGCCAGCGTGCTGGCCGTTGACAGTGACGGTCCGGCCATGGCGTCACTGACGACTGCCGTCAGAACTCATGGCCGTCCGGTCGAAACGATGACGCGCGATCTCTTCGACCTGCCGCTCACCCCGGCAGAACTGGAAGGCTTTGACGCTGTCGTGATGGACCCGCCACGTGCCGGGGCCGAGGCGCAGGCGCGAGAGCTGGCGCGTTCGAATGTTTCGGTCGTCGTGTCGGTCTCTTGCCTGACGAAATCCTTCGCGCGAGATGCGGCGATCCTGTCGGGCGCCTACGAACTGGTCTCGCTCGCATTGCTCGATCAGTTCGTCTTCTCCAGCCATATCGAGATGGCCGGCATCTTCCGTCTTAAAACAGGCGGACTGCGATAGCCGCCTTGCCAACGGGTTTGGCCGGGTCGTTGTGCCAGCCCGTGACGTCGAGAAAAGCAATGCGACGGCCACGCTGGATGATGCGGGCTTCGCCCTGCATGTCCATGTCTCGGGCGGGCCGCAGGAAATCACAATGCACACTGATGGTCTTGAGGTTATCCGTCTCGCGGCCCCGGCCAATCAGCTCCGCCGTGGCGCAGGTCTGAAGGAAGCTGGAGACCACCCCGCCATGCAGGGCCCGGATGAATTCATTGCCAATATGGCGTTCAGCAAAGCCGAGCCTGAAGCGCAGCGCGCCATTCTCAAGGGTCGCGGAGAAATCGAGCCATTGCAGCATGTTCGAGCGTGCCGCCCATTCCGAAATGCGCGCGATGCTGTCCTCATTCGGGGCGGGGAAGAAATTATCACTCACAGGCGTGATCCTTTCACTGCCGGGGATTTCGTGCCGACCATGAAGGTGCCGTCAGCCTGCGCAATGGGGCTGTTATTTGCGGTGTAGATCGTACCCTGACAGGAGGCGACATCATCGGCAATCGAATCGCAGGTCGCCTTGATCCGCATCTCGCTGCCCGGCGCGGCGCCTTCGAAAAAGTCCGTCTTCAGATTGATGGTGGCCATCGGCTCGAATGTGTCCATCCGGCTCCAGGCCGCAACCGCCAGTACCGTGTCGAGCAGGATCGTGAAAAACCCGCCATGCATGACCTCACCATCGGCGAAATGGTCCGGGAAGCGGCCTTCGAATTCGACAACGCCGCGCCCGACCATGGTGGGCTTCATCGGGATCGTCTTGAACAGCTCATGCTGGGTCTGGGCGTGATGATGAAAGGCGTCGAGCGCCTTGCGGGTCGCCTCTGTCAGATCGCCGCCATTGGTCATGATTTGTCGGCACCGCCGAGTTTTTCTTCTTCATACTGAATGCCCCAGCCAATGATTTGGCGCCACAGCGCCTCGGCCAGCGCCGGAGGCAGGCCTTGCGCCTCTGCCTTGTCACGGACACGGTCGATCACCTGCTGAATGCGCCATGGCACAGTTGCCTCGGCGGGAGAAGACTTGAGTTGCCACGCCCGGTCGACATAGCCCCAGCGCTCAACGAGCAGGCCGACTAACGCATCGTCGATGCGGTCGATTTCCTTACGGACGGCGTCCATGTCGGGGCAATCTTGGGGGCTGGTCGTCATGGGCTCTCTCTTTCGGTCAGAACGGTGGCGCCGCGATGCAGCGTTTTGTGCACCGGGCATTTGTCGGCAATTTCATAGAGCCGCTGTCGTACCGTGTCATCCATGTCGCCTTCAAGCGTCAGGCTCCGGGTGAAAATATCGGGCTTCATCTCGCCATCTTCCATCTCGGTGACCTGCTTGGCGTGGGTTTTCTCGTGCCGGACAGCGCAGGAAGCCTTCGCCAGCGGGATCTTCTTATGATCCGCATACATGCGCAGGGTCATGACGGTACAGGCCCCGAGCGCGGCAGAGAGAAGGTCATAGGGGCTGGGGCCTGAGCCGAGGCCGCCGACCTCTTTGGGCTCATCACCGATGAGCGCGTGATCGCCCGATCTGATGAGCACCTGATATTTGCCTTGCGCCGTTTCGGTGACCCAGACGGCGTCTTCGGTTTCGGCTTCGGGTTCGTTAGAGGCCGGCAGGTCGAGATAGCGTTCGGCCCAGGCGGCGATGACGCTCGCGGCATAGGCGGCATCGCGCGGCTTTGAGAGAAGGTGGTCAGCGGTGTCGAGCGAGACATAGCTTTTCGGGTGCCGGGCGGCGAGGAACAGTTCTGATGCATTCTCGATGCCGACCGTCTCATCCGTAGGCGCATGAAGGATCAGCAGCGCCTTATCGAGCGTTTTGACGCTCTGCTTGATGTCGTGGCGCTCAAGGTCGTCGATGAATTGTTTCTGGATACAGAAATCGCGCTGGCCCAGCTGTACCTGCGCGACGCCCTCGGCGCGGATCTCGGGCAGTTTCTCGGCAAAATGGCCGGTGATGTGATGGACATCGGCGGGGGCGTTGATCGTGGCTACGGCTTTCACGCTGCTCATTGAAGCCGCTGCGGCGATCACGGCTGCCCCGCCAAGCGAATGGCCGATCAGCAGAGACGGCGCCTCGTAATGCTCACCGAGATAATCCGCCGCGCGGCGCAGATCGCCGAGATTCATCGAGAAATTCGAAGAAGCAAAATCGCCGCCCGAATGGCCGAGCCCGGTGAAATCAAATCGCATCACCCCGATGCCGGATTTCGTCAGGGCACTGGCGATGACGCGGGCCGCTGCGATATCTTTTGAACAAGTGAAGCAGTGCGCGAACAACGCGAAGGCTTTGACCGGGCCGGTCGGCAGGTCGATGCGCGCGGCGAGCTTTGCGCCATTGCCGCCGTCAAACGCCGCCTTGATGGGATGGGCTGACATGTGAGCCTCCTTTTTGAAGGCAGCGGCGGTGTCAGGGGCGAGCACCTGCCGCGGCCGAACCGAATGTCACATTCGGATTGTTCGAGAAGAGCATGCCTTTGGTGACAGGCAATTCTGCGGCGGCACCGAGAAAGGTCCGCACCGCAAGAGGGTAGAGGAGCTGTTCGGCGTCACGCACCCTGGCCGAGAGAGCAGGCAGATCATCCCCCGGCAGGCGCGGCACGGCGCCCTGCGCGATGATCGGCCCGGCATCAAGTTCGGGGATGACCGCATGGACCGTCGAGCCGGTGATGGTGACATCGCTTGCCAGTACCTGCTCATGCGCTCGGTTGCCCCGAAAGGCGGGCAGGAGCGCTGGATGGATGTTCAGCATACGGCCCAGCCAGTGCTCGGTGAAGCCGGTGGTCAGGATCCGCATGAAGCCAGCAAGGCAGACGAGCTCAATCCCCGCTTCGGTCAAAGAATTGAGAATGGCGGCATCAAACGCCTCGCGGCTGTCATAGTCGCGATGCGGAATGACAAGGGTCGGGATATCAGCCTTTTCCGCGCGTTCGAGCCCCTTCACGGCGGGTTTATTCGAAATGACCAGCGCGATGTCAGCGGGGAAGTCTTCGTCCTGGGCCGCATCGATCAGGGATTGCAGCGTTGTGCCGCTGCCCGAAATCAGGACGGCTGTTTTCTTCCGGGCACTGCTCATGCGCCGCGCAGCTCGCCGATGACACGGGCCTCAGGCAGGGCGGCAAGGATGTCGCCGGCCTGATCGGGGCCTGCGATCAGCACCATGCCGATCCCGGCATTGAAGGTGCGACGGATTTCTTCATCCGTCAGCTTCCCTTCGGATTTCAGCCACTCAAAAAGTGGCGGCAGGTCGAGGGCGGTGGGATCGAATGCGGGTTTGAGCTGGTCCGGCAAAGCACGCGGCACATTGTCGGTGAGACCGCCGCCAGTGATATGGGCGAGGCCCTTGATCTGGCCGGATTTGGCGAGCGGCATCACTTCCGAAACATAGATTTTCGTCGGTGTCAGGAGCGCTTCGCCAAGCGTCTGGTTAGAGAAGGGCGCCGTGTCATCCCAGCCAAGACCGCTATCGGCAGCGACTTTGCGGATCAGCGAATAGCCGTTCGAATGCGCGCCGCTGGAGGGCAGGCCGATCATCAGATCGCCCGCCGCCATCGTCTCGGGGCGCGGCAGGATCGCATCGCGCTCAACTGCGCCGACACAGAACCCGGCAAGATCGTAGTGACCATCAGGATACATGCCAGGCATCTCGGCGGTCTCCCCGCCGATGAGGGCCGCACCCGCCTGACGGCAGCCTTCGGCAATGCCGCGTACGACATCTTCGGCCACACCTTCATCGAGGCGGCCGGTCGCAAAATAATCGAGGAAGAAGAGGGGCTCCGCGCCCTGCGCCAGAACGTCATTCACGCACATGGCGACAAGGTCGATGCCGATCGTGTCATGACGGCCCGTCGCAAAAGCGAGCATCAGCTTGGTGCCGACGCCATCGGTCCCGGAGACCAGCACGGGATCATTGAACCCTGCCGCCTTCAGGTCGAAAAGCCCGCCAAATCCGCCGAGCGACGCTTCGGTCCCCGGACGCCGGGTCGCCGCCGCGAGCGGGCCGATGGCTTTGACCAGCCGGTCGCCGGCATCGATATCGACTCCGGCCTTCTTATAGGCGTCTGACATGAGGCGGATTTTCCTCCTTGGATAAGTAGGGGGCGGTACCTACGCCGTTTCCTTTGAATGTCGAGCCGCAGCAAGCTACAGCGCGTCATGAGCTTGCCCCAATTCTTTGGGCATATTCATCTATGGGCAGTCAGCAGCGGTGGTGACCGGTGCGTCATGCCCTGCTAGTCTCTGGACAGGTTTTACGGGAATCCCGCTGATGCACCTCCGCCGCCTTCTTACCGTTTTCGCGCTTCTTCTGACGTGGGCAAGTGCCGCTCATGCGCAGAATTCCAACCGGCAGGTCTTTATCGTGCCTGAAGTGCCGGTCTTTGCCGAGGCCGATACGGCAGCCGCCGCACAGGCCATTGCGCAGGCGCAAGGGCGCCGGGTGGCCATGGACATCCTGCTGCGGCGCCTGACGGCGGAAGAAGACTGGGAATATCTCCCTGCATTAGCGTCCGGCCAGCCCGCGATTTCCGGGCCGATCGAAGATGACCCGGTGCTCGACCCGGCGATCGAGGCCCAGTTCGGTCAGGACATGGCGCTCGACATCAAACAGCCGGTCTATATCACGCCCGAAACGCTGGCGTCGTTCGAGGAAGGCTTCTCGATCTTTGACGAAAAGACCTCGAGCACGACCTATCGCGCGCGCATCACCTATCGCTTTAAGCCGGATGCGGTGCGTCAGGCGCTCGAAGATGCAGGGCTGCCTTACAGCGAGGCGCAGGCCCGCCGGGCGCTCGTCCTGCCGGTCCTCGTCACCGAGAATGACACCTATCTGTGGGAGACGCGCAATCCATGGGCCCGGGCCTGGCTGTCGCGGCCGCTGGTCAATGAGCTCACCCCGTTGATCCTGCCCCGCGGTGATCGTCAGGACATGGCCAATGTCACGATTACAGAGGCGGCCAATCTTAATCAGGCAGCTCTTGGCGAGATGGCGAACCGCTATCAGACACCGCAGGTCATTCTGGCTCGCGGCAGACTGCAGCACACGGCGGATGAGTATCTGCTCAGCGTACAGCTCATCGATGCCTATCTTGATGGCCGCAGTGGCAACCGCCAGCGGATTGAATCAGAAACCGATGATCCTGCTGCGCGTCTTTATGACAGTGAAGACGGTTATGGTGCGGACGGCGTCGGAGGCGGCACTTCTCAGTCTTCTGGGCAGGTCCTTGCCGAAGCCTTTTTCCGCGGTCCCGATGACGATTTCCCAGCACTTGCCCAGCGTGCTGTCGAGGCGACTGTTGCCCGTTATGCAGATGGCTGGAAAGCGCAGACACTTGTCGACCATTCTGATGTGCGGTCGTTGACTTTGACCGCTTGGTTCGGCGGCCTTGATGAGTGGGCGGATATCCGCATCGCGCTAGAGAGCACTCCACTCGTGCGCAAGATGGAAGTCGGGGTCTTCACTAATCAGAGCGCCGTCATCGACCTGCTCGTCATCGGCCAGCAGGAGCAGTTTAATCTCGCGCTCAAGCAGGAAAACCTGACCGTCTGGCAGTCCCCCGATGGCCGCTGGAACATCGCCGACAATGCACGTGCAGCAGAGCTGCAGGGCCAGATGCAGGACGTCGTCTATAACCCGGATGAATTCTCCAATGGCGCACGCCAGAATCGGAACGGTCTGGATGTGAACCAGCCGGGGTTGAACGGCCCGATCAATGCACAAGCTGCGCCGGGTACAGACGTTTCGATGTCTGGTATGAACGGCGCACCGGTCGAGCTGGAACTGCCGGACGAGCTGTTCGGTGAGGACGAAGAACCTGCCGGTCCGCCCGCAGGCGCGCCTGTCGCGCTTGAACCTGCTGATGCGGAAGATGCCAGCGATAATGGCGACAATGATGGGGTGCTGCGCTGACCTCTGTCGTCCAGCCCCCACTACCGTTTCCAGAGCCGGATATTGCCTTGCCCTTTGTTGGTGGCGAGGCACGAGATGATGCTTGGGCTGCCCTTGAGGCATGGCTTGCGTCAGTCCGCCGCTGGCAAGACGAAGAGGGCAAGAGTGAAGTCTCTGGCAGTCCCAATATTGTCGCGCTGACGGGAGCAGAAGGTGTTGGCAAAACACGGCTTGCCGAAAGCTGGCAGGCGTCTTTGGCCGATTACCCAATTAAAATTGTCGATGACGCCGATGCTTATGCGCCGCTTGATCTCTTTGCGATCATCAATGAGGCGATCACAAGCCGTCAGCCGCTGGTCCTGATCGGCCGCGCGCGCCCCGTGACATGGGTTCGTGACGAGACCGCACCGGGCGCGCCGGACCTCATCAGCCGTCTGGCCTCCCTGACCCGGATTGAACTTGAGGGACCGGATCAGGAGTCGATACAAAAAGCCTTACAGGCCGGGCTCTTACAGGTAGGTCTTGATCTTCCCGAAGCGCAGGTCCGGCAGGCCGCGCATCGGCTCTGTCGCCGGTTCTCGGCCGTTCGGGATGTCGTCCTGAGCGCTGCCCGGTTGAGTGGCTCGATTGCTGCAGCCAAGCCCTTGTTGGAGGCAGCAATCGCGGATAACCCCCGGCACTGCCTGTCCTGACTGCTTTTTGAGCCCGGAGCCTGTCCCGTCATGTCTGACGCCCCCGTCACGAAGATCGAAGATGACCTCGTCTCCAAGGCGGAAAATCGCCCGGTGCCGCCCTCGATCCCGATGGACAGCCCCGAGCGCTTCATCAATCGCGAGCTGAGCTGGCTCGATTTCAATATCCGCGTGCTCGAAGAGGCGGATAACCCCAATCACCCGGTGCTCGAACGCCTGCGGTTTCTGTCGATTTCAGCCAGCAATCTCGATGAGTTCTTCATGGTCCGTGTGGCGGGACTGATCGGTCAGGTGCGCGCCGGTATCTCCCAGCGTAGCCAGGACGGGCTCAACCCCACCGACCAATTGGCCGCGATCAATGACCGCTCCTCAGAGCTGATGTCGCGCCAGCAACGGACATGGAACACGCTGCTGCCGGAACTAGCCGAGGCTGGGGTCGAAGTCGTCACCGCCGATGAGTTGACGCTGAATGAGCGTGAATGGCTGGAGGAGGAATTCCTCTCCAACATCTTTCCAGTCCTGACGCCGCTGGCGCTCGACCCTGCGCACCCGTTTCCCTTCATCCCTAATCTGGGCTTCGTTCTGTGCTTCACGGTGGAAGGTGAAGGACCGGCGCCGGTCAAATTCCTCCCCGTACCGAGCATGATCCGGCGATTCTTGCGCCTACCCGATGATCCGGGGGCGGGCGGCGGCATGGCCAAGGCCCGCTACATCACGCTCGAGCGGGTGATCCTCAATTTCCTCCATCATCTTTTCCCGGAATCCAAGATCACTGCCATGGGCGCGTTCCGGGTGATCCGGGATTCGGATGTCGAGATCGATGATGAGGCCGAAGACCTCGTCCAGCAGTTCGAAACCATGCTGCGACGTCGTCGCCGGGGCGAGGTGATCCGCCTGAAGATGCATGTCGATACGCCGGACCAGTTGCGAGCGCTTGTCATCGAGAAACTGCATGTCCATCCCAATGATGTCGTCTTTGTTGATGGTCTTCTGGGGCTTGCGCAGACCTCGGAGCTGATCCCCAAGGATCTGCCCGATCTTGTTTTTGAACCTTTCGAAGCTCGGTTCCCGGAGCGGATCCGTGAGCATGGCGGGGACTGTTTCTCGGCGATTTCCGAGAAAGATATTCTGGTCCACCATCCGTATGAGGAGTTCGACGTTGTCGTGCAGTTCCTCAAACAGGCGGCAACCGACCCCGATGTCATTGCGATCAAACAGACGCTTTACCGGACCTCTCGTCAGTCGCCGATTGTCGAGGCGCTGATCGAGGCGGCCGAGAACGGCAAGAATGTCACCGCACTGGTCGAACTGAAAGCCCGCTTTGACGAAGAGGCCAATATCCGCTGGGCGAGGGCGCTCGAGCGGGCAGGGGTAAATGTCGTCTACGGATTTGTTGACTACAAGACGCACGCCAAGCTGTCATACGTTGTCCGTCGTGAAGGCAAGGACACGCGCGCTTATTGCCATGTCGGCACCGGCAATTACCATCAGGTGACGGCCAAGATCTATACGGACCTTTCACTCTTCACGACGGATGAGGCGATAGCCCGCGACGTTGCCAAGATCTTCAACTATGTGACGGGCTATGCGCCGCCGCAGGATTTCGAACAGATCTCGATTGCGCCGCTAAATCTGCGGGAGCGGATTTATGGCTGTATCGAGAAGGAAATCGAAAACGCACAAGTCGGTAAGCCAGCGGCGATCTGGGCGAAGATGAACTCCCTCGTCGATGGCGAGATGATCGACCGGCTTTATGCGGCCAGTCAGGCCGGGGTGCAGATCGATCTGGTCATTCGGGGCATTTGCTGTCTGCGGCCCGGCATTCCGGGCCTGTCCGAGAATATCCGGGTCAAGAGCATTGTGGGTCGCTATCTTGAGCACTCAAGGATCTGCTGTTTCGGCAATGGCTCTCCGCTGCCGTCCGATCAGGCCAAAGTATTTATCTCGTCCGCGGATTGGATGCCCCGCAATCTCACACGGCGGGTCGAGGTCTTGTGCCCGGTCCTTAATGAGACGACCCATAATCAGGTGCTCGACCAGATCATGGTCGCAAACCTGAAAGATGAGGCGCAGAGCTGGCGTCTCCAGCCGGATGGAACATGGAACAGGGTCCGGACACCCAAAGGCGAAGATGCGTTCAACGTACACAAATATTTCATGACCAATCCCAGCCTTTCGGGGCGCGGCAGAGCCCTTCGTGAACAGCCGCCGCGGACCCTTTCCGTCGATGACTGATCGCAAGTCTACGGCGGCCGATGTGGCCCGCGGGGCCGTCATCGATATCGGCTCCAATTCCATCCGTCTCGTGATCTATGAGGGGCCGTCGCGTTGTCCGATTCAGGTCTTCAACGAGAAGACCTTATGCGGTCTGGGCGAGCGCGACCGAGACACGGGGCGCCTTCAGGAAGAGAACATGGCCGATGCGCTCTTCACGCTGGAACGCTTCCGGTTGTTGCTCGACGCGGCGGACCCGGACGTCCTTCATGTCTTTGCGACTTCCGCTGTGCGCGAGGCGCCAAATGGGCAGGATTTCCTCGCCGAGGTGGAAGCGCTCGGCTATTCGCCGCTGCTGGTCAGTGGCGAGGAAGAGGCAAAACTTGCTGCTTACGGCATTCTCTCAGGTGTGCCGGATATTCTGCATATGGAGCATGGCGCACTTGCCGGTGACATCGGCGGGGGGAGCTTAGAGCTTTCGCATATCCATAAAGATATCGATGGCTGGGTCGGTGAGAGGACCAGCCTGCCGCTTGGCGCGCTCCGGCTTTATGTCGATTTCGAAGAAGACCGCGCCGCCGCGCGCAAGCATATCGAGAGCGAGATCAGCAAGGTCGACTGGCTTGGCCAGACCGGCAGTGACACACTTTATGTTGTTGGCGGGGCGTGGCGGAGCCTCGCAAAGATCGCGCAGGCCCAGGCGCAATATCCGATCGAAATTCTCGATAGATATGTCCTGACCCGGAAGGATGCGGCGCGGCTTTGTCAGGTTGTCAGCAAACAGCACGCGGAATCGCTTTCCTCCATGCCGGTCGTGCAGCGCCGCCGCGCGCCGACACTGCCATACGCGGCAATGGTGCTTGAAGCGGTGCTTGATGCCGCAAAGGTCGATCGTCTCGAAGTGGTCTCCAGCGGCGTGCGTGAAGGCGTTCTGTTTGCGGGCCTGCCACAAGAGGTTCAGCGACTTGATCCCCTGATCGAGATTGCCAGGCATCTTGCGACACGCTTCGGCTCACATCTTCGCCCGCCAGCGGAAGAACTCAATCAGATCATCCAGCCGCTCTTTTCATCGGCCGGCCCGACCCAGAAAAGATGGCTGCGCGCGTCCTGCGAGTTGAGCAATTTCTCTGCTGGGCTTGAGCCAGATGAGCGGGCCTCTCATGCGGCAAAAGCCATCATGGCGCTGCCGCTCAAAGGTCTGAGCCACCATGGCCGGATCTTCCTGTCCGCTGCGCTCGCCGGACGGCATGGCGCGAGTGAGGATGAGCTTCTTGAGTGGCTGCCCTTCCAAGTACTGCCCGATGAGATGCGACGGGATGCGCAACTCCTTGGACTGACCTTGCGGTTCCTGTCCTCGCTGGCACCCGCAGGCGGGCCAGCGCTGAAAGAGGGGGCCTTCGTGCTAGGGCGCGGCAGCCTCGGCTTCACCCTGCCGGCATCATTACTGCCGCTTTGGGGCGCAGGGCCGGCAAAGCGGTTCGAACGCATTGCCGCCTTCCTCGAATTAGAGGCGGTTCACCCCAGCTGATCGGTCTCGATCAGGATGACTTTCTTGCCTTTTAAGGCGAGCGCCAGTTCCCCGTGTTTGAGGCGCAGTGCGATGTTGCCGAAAACTTCGCGCCGCCAGCCTTTCATGGCGGGCACATCGGCATTGTCTTCAAGCGCAATGGCTTCAAGGTCAGCAGCAGACGCCAACATTTTCGGTGCGATGCCGTTCTGCTCACTCTGGCGTTTCAGCAGTACACGGAGGAGATCGAGCACGTCCGCCGGAGCGGGCTGGCGATGGGTACGCTTCTCGCGTTGGCTGCGTTCTTCTTCGGGGATGGCTTTGGCCGTCTTGATCGCTTCGAGCAGGCTTGCGGCAGCCCGTGACCGCTCGAAGCCCGACGGAATGGCGCGGAGCTGGCCCAGCGCCTGCGGCGTGTCGGGCGCAGCCCGGGCGACTTCGAACAACCCGTCATCTTTGAGGATGCGCGAGCGCGGCTGGTTGCGTGAAATTGCCTCGCGCTCCCGCCATGCGGCGACATGTTTGAGCGTGTCGAGTTCCCGCGGGCGCAAATTCCGCGTCTTCAGCCTCTGCCACGCTGTCTCTGGCGCGGTGAAGTAAAGTGTCGGCTCATCGAGGACTTTCATCTCCTCTTCGATCCACGCCATGCGGCCCGCGTCTTTGAGCTCCTTGACCAGCGCCTCATAGGCATCAACGAGGTGGGTCACATCGCCAAGGGCATAGGTGAGCTGTTTGTCCGAGAGCGGACGTTTGGACCAGTCGGTGAAACGCGAGCCCTTGTCGACCTGCTCGCCGGTCACTTCACGGATGAGGCTTTCATAGCCGACCTGATCGCCATGACCGCATGCCATGGCCGCGATCTGGGTATCGAAGAGGGGGCCGGGGACTTCCTTCATCAGCTCATAGAAGATTTCGAGGTCCTGCCGGGCGGCATGGAAGACCTTGAGGATCGAGCGATCCGCCATGATCTCGAGAAGCGGCGCAAGGTCGAGCTCATCCGACAGAGGGTCGATGATGGCCGCTTCGTCCTTGCTCGCCACCTGGATCAGGCAAAGCATTGAATAATAGGTCTTCTCCCGCATGAACTCGGTGTCGACCGTGATGAATTCGTGCTGGCGGAGGCGCGCGCAGAACTCAGAAAGCGCGGCTGTCTTGGTAATCACTTGCATAAGCCCAGCCGTCTAGCAGGTTTTCAGGGCCAGCAAAGAGGAGTTTCAAGACACGCCTCAGAAGCTTTTGCGAACGAAAACACCCAATGTCCGGCCGACCGGATCGAGAAGGTCGGGCTGGTACTGTCCCGGCGTCTCGCCATTACCGTCCCGGACCTCGCGTTTTTCATCAAAGATGTTCTGCGAGAACAGGCTGACATGGGTGTCTTTCAGGAGCGGATATTTCTCAATCAGCTTGGTGCGCTGGTTAAGGTCGAGGAAGATCCGCAGATTGACCGTGGTGAGGGCGGAGAAACTGAGATCGCCGCTCGGATCGTCATTGATGTCGATGACCTCGGTGCCTTCTTCCCAGTTTGCGTTGAGCGAGACGCCCACGCCCTTGTTGAAGACATTAGTGCGCAGATTGAGCTGGTTTCTCGACTGGCCGCCGCTGCTGCCGATGGCTGAGCCCTCGAGGAGGTCGAATTCGTCGAGCCCTTCGCGGATCAGGATGCGGTCTTCGAGTGCGTAAGTGTGGAAGAGCGAAATTCGGACACGGCCCGGGATTTCCCGGCGCATGCCGCCCCCGCCGCCGGGCGGACGCCCACCTGCGCGCGGCCCTCTGCCGCCACCGCCGCTTGGACGATTGCCACCCTGTGGTCCGCCCTGCTGGCTGGCGCCAAGGCGCTTTGACCAGGTGAGGCCGGTGCGGATGTCGCGGCGCTGGCTTTCAGCAAAGTTGAATGGCGTTGCATCAACGAAGATGAGGTCGCCCATATCATTACGGATGAAGCGTTCGGGCAGGGCGGCCTGAATTTCGGCGGAGGCCGCGCCTATCGAATTGATCGGGTCCTCGATCAGATTGTCCGTATAGTCCGACCGGATCGAGAATTCGCTTTCTTCGAACGGCTTGAAGTTCAGGCCGATCTTCATCACGCGGCGGTGATCAGCCCGCAGGTCAGGGTTCCCGCCGGTCGCAACGGTGGTGAAAACCGTCTCGCCACTGACATAATCATAGGTCCGGGAATTCTCGGTGATCTGACGCGGATCGCCAAGCTGGGCGATGCTCGGTGCGCCTTCTTCCTCGGTGACAGAGGCAATGACGCGAAGCTGCTTTCGCGGCTGCCATGTCAGGCCATAGCCGTAAGTGTAGAGCGTGCCGAAATCCGAATAATCGTCGATGGCGCCATTGAGGTTGATATTGAAATTGCCAATACCCCAATTCTCCTCATCCTCGACATAGAAAATCGGGACATCAAGGCTCGAGCGAAGGCTATAAGTCTGGCGCGAAAGATCCGTATCCGTTTTAACGCCTGAGACTGTGTCGCTTGAGTCAAGATTGCGGGAGGTGACTTCCCCCGTCATGGTCGTGCGCACCTCGCCCGCATCTAGATCCAGAACTGGCCCGGTCATGACGATCGTCGCGTCGTAGCTTGTCGTATTGGTTTCGGCGCGGTCGGTCTGAAGCTCGGTCAGGCTGACCGTATAGGGATTAGTCGCCGCATCGCTGCTGTCGAGCAGGGCCTGTATGGAGGACGTATCGACCCGGCGGTCGGTCTCTGTCTCTTGTGTCGAAAAATTGGCATTCGCCGTGATCGTCGTGTCCCAACGGTTCCTGCGGCCATTCGCTGTCAGGCCGAGCTTGCCGGTGAACTGATCCGTCTCGCGAATCAGGGCGCCCAGCTCATCGGCATAGCGATAGACGGTGATATCATCCGAAAACGGATTGAAGGGTGAGGCGGAAGGGACGGTCAAATTAACCCCAGACAGCCCTTGAAGGCTTTGGCTCTGATTATATTCAAAGCCGCCCGACAGGGTGACGCCCCAGACATCGTTGATGTCGCGGGCAATACTGGCTTCGACTTCGAGCTTTTCGCTCTCACCGCGAAGAGAGCGGAAGTCCGACACATCGGTCTCGTTCGGCTGGTTGGCGCTAGCGGCAAAATCCGAGACTCCCGGCATCGTCACCCCTGCGGGGACGGCGGCGACAGTGATTGTCTCACCCGCCATCGCGCTCAATGCGGGATCGATCTCAGCACCCAGCATGGCGGCGGTGATGTTGCCGGTTGCATCATAGGGCTGGGCGGAATCGGTCCGCGTCACGCTGCGCTCTGACTCGAGCAGCGGCGGAGTAACTTCGTACTCGCCGGATATGTTCCAGCGCTGGGTGCCGTCAATCACGAAACGGCCAAGGTCATATTCGGTCTCGACACTGCCGCCGGCCGTCGGGCCACGCATCTCGAAATCTGCCGTCTTGGTACTGAAGTCTTTCTTCAGGATAACATTGATGACCCGCTGGTCGGCGCGATAGCCATATTGAAGGGCTGCTTCCTCGGGCAGGATCTCGATTCTTTCGACCGCATTGGGCGGATAGCGGCCAATCTCGCGGAAGCCGGAGATTCGCCGGCCATTGAGCAGGACCACTGGCCCGCCACCGCCGCTCCGTCCGCGGCTGGATCCGGTCTCGGCTTCGATCTCGGCGAGAAGCTCGGCAAGGCTGCTGACACCGTAGGAGGCGATGTCTGATTCATCGAGCACCGTGTCGGGGACAATGTTGCCGATCGTCACGCCTCGCTCTCGCGTGCCCTGCACGACGATCGTGTCGCTGCTGACGGTTGGCAGCTCTTCGGTCGGCCCGGTCGTCTGGGCCGCAGTGGGGAGCGAAAAGCCAAGCCCGAGGGACGAGGCAATTGCCAGGCAGGAAACACTGGAGAGACGCATTCAACTAAACCCCAAACTGGAGACTGGTGGATGCGTCTCCTATGGGTCCGCTTTGTATCGGGTTTGTGTCAGCCGCAATGTGCTATTGGGACGCGAGCGTTACATCATGGCCTTGATCGCGGCGGCATCAATTCGTCCATCGGCAAGCCTGTTCAAGAAAAGAGCGGAAAGCCCCGCTCGTTCCGCGAAACTCTCTGCCATGATGAATTCTTCGTGAGAATGGATCCGGCCACCCCGAATGCCGAGCGTGTCGACATTAGGCACCCCCGCCGCGAAGATATTATTCCCCTCGCAGACACCGCCCGTATCAACGAAACCAAGCTCCAGCCCGAGGGCGCGGCCGGTATCGCGGACAGCATCAAAGAGCGCCTGCTGGGCGTCATTGCGGGGCTTGGGCGGGCGGTAAAAGCCGCCATGCATCTCGCCTGAGATACCATCGCGGGCGATGGCTTTCTCATAGAGCGCGGTGACAGCCTTGGTGCACCAGTCGGCAGCCTCTGCATCCGGGGCCCTAGCGCCGAGACGGACGATGGCAAGGTCGGGGACGATATTCACAGCGCCGCCGCCATCGATCGAGCCGACATTGACGGTCACGCCCTCGCGCTTGCCGTTGAGCTCCTCGAGCCCGACGACGAGTTCAGCAGCGGCGTGCAGCGCCGAACGGCCTTCTTCCTTGGCGCGGCCCGCATGGGCGGACTTGCCGCGAAGGACGATGTCGAAGATCGAGCTGCCCTTACGCCCGCCGGCAAGATCGCCGGTTTCAAGGCAGGGCTCATAGGTCATGCCGATATGGGCGCCCGATTGCGCGGCTTCGGTGAGCGCTCTTGAGCTGGCGAAATTGCCGATCTCCTCATCCGGGGTGACGACGATCTGATAGCCGAGCCGGTCCTTCATCGGGCCCGCTTCGAAAGTTTTGAGGGCCTCCAGCATGACGACGAGGCCGCCCTTCATGTCGCAGAGGCCGGGGCCGTTCCAGCGGCCATCTCCAAGCTCCCGGATCTCCTCGAACGTGCCCGGCGGGAACACTGTGTCGTAATGCCCGGAGAGGACGACCTGCACCGGCGCCTCGGGGCGGGCCGTCACGCGCAGGACTGGGGAAGTTTCAATCGAGACTTCGACGCCGTCTTCGCCGACCAACGGGATCGGATCACCGGGCTCAGCGCGGACCTCTGCGTCGAGTTCCTCGAAGGCTGCCTTCAGCATCGGGAAGAAGGCTTTCAGCCCTTCGATATTGTGGCTGCCGGTATTGATACGCGCCCATTCAATCGTGCGGGCCAGCATGGTGTCATTCTCGGCGCGCAACCGGGTGAGGGCTGCATCGTCTTCGGGGGTCAGGGTACTGAGATCGGTCATGGAAAGCGCATGTGCCACAGTCGCGCGAGCGATGCGAGACGGCTAGGCTGCGCAGATGACCCTGCCGCGCGATGACACGCTATTCCCCAAAGAGACCCTGCGCCCGCAATTCCGGCAATTGCCGGACGCCTTCTACAGCGATGTGGCACCCGAGGCGGTGGGGGAGGATCCGATCCTGGTCCATGTGAACCGGGCGATCCTGCCTCGGATCGGCATGTCGCCTGAGGCAGCGGACACGGAAAGCTTCATCGAGCTGATGGCCGGACACCGGCTGGTGGCGGGCGCGGAGCCCTATGCCGCCGTTTATGCCGGGCACCAGTTCGGCCATTTCGTCCCACAGCTTGGCGATGGCCGGGCGGTGACGATTGCCGAGGGCGAGACGGATGGCCAGCCTTGGGAGCTGCAGCTCAAAGGAGCGGGGCGCACGCCCTATTCAAGGTTCGGAGATGGGCGGGCCGTCTTACGTTCTGTCTTGCGGGAATATCTGTGCAGTGAGCATATGGCGGCGCTCGGTATTCCGACGACGCGGGCGGTGAGCGTGATTGCCTCCCGTGAAGGAGTGCATCGTGAGACGCTGGAGCCCGGCGCCGTCATGGGGCGGCTCGCGCCCAGCCATATCCGTTTTGGGCATTTTGAGTATTTACATCACCGGGGCGAGACCGAGCGCGTGCGAGAACTCGCCGACCATGTGCTCACGCATCTTTATCCGGCGCTCAAAGATCGGAAGAACCCTTATGCCGCGCTGTTCGAGGAAGTGACGGCCCGCACCGCAAAACTGATCGCGCAATGGCAGGCGGCAGGATTCGCCCATGGCGTGATGAACACGGACAATATGTCGATCCTTGGCCTGACGATCGATTACGGGCCGTTCGGTTTCCTTGATCTCTATGATCCGTCCTTCATCTGCAACCATTCGGACGAGATGGGGCGTTACACCTTCTCTCACCAGCCGGGCATTGCTTTCTGGAACCTCAAGGCGCTGGCCGTGGCCTTCACCTCGCTCGTACCGATTGAGAAACTGAGCGCGGCGCTCGAAAGCTATGGTCCGGCCTTTGATGCCGCTTGGATCGGCGAGATGCGGCGCAAACTGGGGCTAGAGGTCGAGGAAGAGGGTGATTTCGAACTGGCCGCCAGTTTCCTCAAAATACTCGAAGAGACGAAAGCGGATTACACAAATAGCTGGCGGAGCCTTGGGTATTTCTTGCGCGGTGAAGAGGGCGCACCGTCGGCTGCGCCTCTTGAAGGAAGCGATTGGGCGGCGGCATGGCAGGCGCGGCTGGAGCGTGAAGAAGTGGGCCGGGAGGAGATCGCCGCGCGCCTTGATGTGGCCAATCCTCGTTACGTCCTGCGCAACTGGGTGGCCGAAACGGCGATCCGGGCGGTGGAGGATGACTTCAATCTGGGCCGGCTCGATGAGGTTTTCCGTATCATGACGAGCCCTTTTGATCCGCATGAAGGGAATGAGGATATGGCAGCCCCGCCGCCAGCTGAGATGTGCGGGCTCTCGGTTTCCTGCTCATCCTGACAGGAGAAAAGGCGGCGCTCGTTAGAGCCCGCCTTCTCCATCACAGAATTATCAACAATTAGCCGTCGATGTCAGTGTCACCTTCGACTTCGCCATCTGCTTCGATCTCGTCTTCCGCTTCAAGCATCGGCTTGTCTTCATTATCGTCTTCTTCGTTATCAGCTGCCGCCATGACGTCGGTCTCGCTCTCAACATCGAGATCCGCGTCATCATCGCCGATGGCATCATCTGCATCGCCGAGTTTGACTTCGGCATCAGTCGTCACCGACGCATCGTCATCATCTGTGGCCATATCGACTTCGCCTTCGACATCGACGTCGAGACTTTCTTCAGCGGCTTCGACCGTCTCTTCGATGCTGGTCTCGACCTCGGTTTCGGTCTTGGTGGTGGCTTCCTGTGCCAGTGCCGCGGAGGCTGCAAGGCCGCCGATCACGAGCGACGAGGTGGCGAGAAGGGCTTTGATCTGAGGGGAAGTGGTCATGGGGTCAATCTCCAGATAAGTGTTGCACGACCGGCCGACGCGCAAAACTCAACCGTATGCTGACGGGGTGCCCGCCAACATGTCCTGCGCCGATGATCGTGCATGGTTAACGGAGTGCTTACCGAGGCGTTCCGTCCAAGAGGCGAATGTCACAGAATGACCTTATTTCAGGCTGCTAGCGAGCGAGGATGAGGCCCGTTTTCTCATCGAACCCTAAGGCAAGATTGAGGTTCTGGATGGCCTGGGAGGCAGCGCCCTTCAGAAGATTATCGAGCGCCGACGTGACAACGACACCGCGCCCATCGGCCCGCAATTGCGGACGGCCGATCTGACAGAGATGGGTGCCCGCCGCAGCCACGGGTTCGGCCGGTTCATCCAGAAGCATGGCAAAGGGCTCGTCCCGATAGGTTTCTGCGAACAGCTCTGCGATCTGGTTCTCATCTGCTGTCTCGGTCAACTGAGCGGAGACAGTGACAATCAGCCCTCTGAAGAAAGACGCAACGCAGGGCATGAAGCGGACATCCTCGCCGGAATGAACGGCGATTTCCCTTTCGTGACCGTGCCCAACAAGACCGTAAGGGATCACATTATCGTGGAGCGCCTCAGGGTCGTTCTTGCGTGACGGGGTCGTCCCGGCACCGGACCAACCCGAGAGCCCGAAGATATGGGCCTGACCGTCGAGCAGTCCTTTGAGGGGCAGAAGAGTAAGCTGCGCGGCAGTGGCGTAACAGCCTGGATTGGCGATCCGGCTCGCGCCCTCTATTTCTGCCCGGTTGCGTTCCGGCAGGCCATAAGTCCAGGTATCATCATGGCGGTAATCCGCCGACAGGTCGATCAGTACACTGTCGGAAGCCGTATTGCCTACGGCTTCAACAAAAGGCGCGGCCTTGCCATTGGGCAGGCCGAGAATGACGACATCTGCCTTGCGGTCTGCGGCAGCCTCAGGCCCAAGGGCTTCGAAGACCTGCCCGTCAAAATGAGTGTCGCCGTCCAGCATGTCGGCGATCGGTTTGCCATCCCATTCCCGCGAAGAGGCATAGGCGAGCGAAAACTCTGGATGGCGCGCAATCAGTTCCAGCATCTCCCGGCCGACATAGCCGCGAGCACCGATGAGGCCGACATTGACCGTCATGATGCATCCTCAATGAAACTCGGGGTACGAGCGGCGACATCTTCAATGATGGAAGCTGCTTCTCCAAGGCCGGGGCGGCCGGTCCAGAAGATATTCCAGATGCCGCGCCGGACGAATCCATCCGCATGCGACATGTAAAAGCCGTTGAATCCATTAGTCTGACGCGAACGCCAGTAAACGACAGGCTCGTCCTCAATCATTAATCGCCAGAGGCCGTGGGTCAGGCCCTCACCGCGCGCATCTGGATCGACCACGAATTTGTCGAGCAGGACGGCATCGCCGAGTTTGATGAGCACCGCAGCCGTCCGGTATCCTTCCGAGACATAGATCCGGTGGATCGGCAGGCTTTCAAGATATCCCGCCGGCAGGGTCTTGCCGAAAGCGCGTTCGATGAGGCGTTTGAGGCGGGGCACATCGACATCTTCGATCGTCTCATGGCGCTCATATTGCTCACCGAGCCGAACCAGCGTGCCCTGTCCTCCATGGGTGAACAGCTCACGGACGATCCCGTCAGGTGAGGTAATCGAAACAGAGGTTGAGGGCGGCAGTTCAGACAACAGCTTGCCGATCTCTTCGAGCTTGAGCTGCATGCCGGAATGGACCGTGCCATCCTTGATCATCTGCTCAAGCTCGGCATTGAGGTTGATCGAGGTGATCAGATCACCTTCATTATCGAGAAGCCCGCCGGTGCCGGTGACGAAAACGATCTTCAACGGCTCGAAGGCGAGGGCAAGCGCGCGCGCGACGGCATCGGCATTGATATTGACGAGGCGTCCCGCCTCATCGACGCCGATATTGCTGATCAGCGGGATGCTGCCCGCATCGGTAATCGCGGAGATGGTTTCGAGATCGACCGCCAGCGGATCACCGACGCGGCCATATTTTTCTTCATCGACAATCCGGGCTCGGATGGCCGCAGGTGGAACAACGGCAGTGTGCCCGCCCTGTTGGCCGATGGCGGATGAAAGGGCGATGGTCGTCCGCATGGCGATCGTGCTGACGACATCCATGACTTCCGGGGTCGAGACACGAAGGCCGTCTTTCTTGCCGGCATCGACCCCAGCGGCGGCGATGGCTTCATCAAGCTGGGGGCCGGCGCCGTGAACAACGATGGGGGTCAGCCCGACCGTGTTGAGGAGAGCAAGACCCGCCGCGACCGTTTCAAGATCATCGCGAAGGACCGCGCCACCGAGCTTGAAAATCGCAAAGCTGGTGCCGCCCGCCGCGCCGAAACGGTCAAGATAGGTGCGGATTTCCTTGCCGTCCCGGATCTGGCCGAGAAGCTCCGTGAGCGCGGTTTTGACCGGTCCGTCAGCCATGCGTCATGATCCTCATATAGGCATTGAAGGCGGCCTCGAGGTCCGCATAAAGAACGAATTCATCCGCCGCATGGGCCTGGGCGATATCGCCGGGACCAAGCACGAGAGCGGGATATCCGGCGGCAGCAAAGAGCGACGCCTCCGTCCAGAAATCAACCGGCTCACCAAGAACAAGGCCGATCCCGGCAGCCCAGTCCATCAGGGCCTTTTGTCCGGCCTGCGCTTTCTCATCAGCAATAGGGAGAGGCGGACCCTCAAAGCGTTTTTCAAGCGAGACCAGCTCATCGCCTGCCAGCGCGCGGATCTCTTCTAGGCGCGAGACGGTATCGGCGCCGGGCAGGCCGCGAAAGCCGAAGCGAACGAGACAGTCTGCCGCCACCATATTCGGTTTCACGCCGCCTTCGATACGCCCGAAATTGAGCCGGTAATCCGCAGCCCATGGCAAAGCGAGGGCGTCGATCACGAATTTCGCCGCCGCATGGACAGCTGAGACACCGCCCTTTGAAGCGTGGCCGGACATTCCCTTAAAATTGGCTTCCGCCGAGAGAATGCCGCGATGCTGCGGCGTCGCCTTCGCTTTTGTGGGTTCGGAGACGATCACGCGATCATAAGGCCGCGTCTCTTTTAGGTATCCGTGTACGGCATCGCTCTGGCCGGCTTCTTCATCGGTCGTGAAGAGGAGCGCCATGGGGCCATCCGTTTTGGCTGCAACATCCAGAAGGCAGGCTGCTGCCCCCTTGATATCGCAGGTGCCAAGGCCGATGGCGCGGTCATCTGCCCGCGTCATTTTGTGCGGATCTTGCGTCCAGCCGGGCGCAATCGGCACGGTGTCGAGATGGACATTGAAAAGTGTCTTTGCCTCGCCACGCTTTGCATACCAGCCAAGGCAGCCATCACCGTAATCTAGCACGGATGTCTCAAAACCCGGCGCATGGGCATCGAGCCAGCCGAAAAGATCCGCCTGCGGTGTTAGTGACCGCGGCGGGTTCTGGCTGTCAAATCCGACAAGGGCTTCGAGGTGATCAAGGACCGTATCAAGAGAAAACGTCACGAAAAATCAGTCCTTGTCGCCGACAAGAGTCCAGAGGGCCGCCGACTGACCGACCAGCTTGATGAAGCCGGTGGCTTCCTCAGCCGTCCAGTCTGCCGCCTGCGCATAGGTCGCCCCATCCCGGCGAAGGAGGTAGTCGGAGGTAATCTCGACCGCATCGACCCTTCCGCCGCTGGTCATCAGCGTGACATTGCCGGTGACCCGTTCTTGCGTAGAGGTGATGAAGTCTTCGATCTGTGAACGGAGGGGATCGAAATAGCCGCCATCATAGACAAGGTCCGCCCATTTGCGGGCAACCATCGGTTTGAAATCGTTCTGCGCCATGGTGAAGACGCCTTGCTCAAGCGCCCTGTGCGCGGCTTCGAGCGCGATGAGACCCGGGGCCTCGAACGCGATGCGTCCTTTCAAGCCAACAAGCGTGTCGCCCGTATAGGTGCCGTAACCGACGCCGTAAGCGCCGAATTCGCGGTTGAGACGGCTCAGAAGATCTGGGCCCGGGACGGGCTGGCCATCGATGGCCACCGCAACACCGTTCTCGAACTGGATCGTCAGCTCCAGCGGATGTGTCGGCCAGTCTCCGGCGGGCTTGGTCAGCGAGCGCGCCTTGTCAGACGGGGTCTTCCAGTCATCAATCTCCCGGCCGGAAAAGGTCGTGCCCAGAAGGTTCTGGTTGATTGTATAGAGTTTCTGCGAGGCGGGGACTTCAAAGCCACGATCTTCGAGATATTTGCGCTCATATTCCCGGACATTGCCGGCATCGCGCGGCACTTCGCGGATCGGTGCGAGCGATTTGAGTCCACCAAGCGCGGCAATCGACCGGTCAAAACGGACCTGATCATTGCCCATGCCGGTGCAGCCATGCGCGATAGCATCGGCGCCGGTCTTTTTCGCAATCTCAACGCCGAGTTTGACGATCAGATAACGGTCCGCACAAAGAAGGGGATAGCGCCCCTGACGCCATTCGCCCGCCCGGATCAACGGGGTGACGATCTCATCCCACAGACGGCCTGCGGCCTCGACCGAATGGTGCTCGACCGCGCCGAGTTCTTTCGCGCGCGCCTCGACCTCTTCGGGGGAGGCTTCCGCACTGCCGGGGCCGGCCGTGTCGACAAAATAGGTGACGACGTCCCAGCCCTGTTCCTTCAGCCAGACGACGCAATAACTGGTATCAAGACCGCCCGAGAAGGCGAGAACAACTTTACCCTTGGACATTTGAATACTCCTTATTCGCCGCCGAGCAGGGTTTTAAGCACTGCTTTCTGGACGGGCAGGCGGTTCGCCGCCTCTTCGATAAAGACCGCATTCGGACTGTCGGCGACGGCATCCGTCACCTTGATGTTGCGGCGCATGGGCAGGCAATGGCTGAAGAGGCCATTATTGGTGAGGGCCATTTTCTTTGCATCGACGATGAAATGCTTATGGGCATCCCGGATCGGTTTTTCCTCTTCCCAGCGGCCAAAATAGGGGAGCGCACCCCAGCTTTTGGCATAGACGACATCGGCGCCGTCATAGGCTTCCTCGGGGTTATGGCTGACAGTCAGCGACCCGCCATATTCCTTCGCGAAACCTTCTGCCGCTGTCATATAGCGTTCATCGAGAAGATATTCCGGTGTCGGACAGAGGAGGGTCACATCCATCCCGAATTTCGACGAGATCAAAAGCGCAGAGTTGGCGACCGCCGTGTTCAGTGGCTTGGGGTGATAGGTCCAGGTGAGGACGAATTTCTTCTTCTTCACCTCACCCAGCCGGTCCTGAAGCGTGCGCATTAGCGCCAGCTCCTGACAGGGGTGAACGATCGTCTCCATATTCACGACCGGCACGGTCGCGTGCTCGGCAAAGGCGCGGATCAGCAGGTCCTGACGGTCAACCTGCCAGTCTTGGAATTTCGGGAAGGCGCGGATGCAGATCACATCGACATAGGTCGAAAGGACGCGCGCTGCCTCACGGACATGTTCTTCTGCCGTACCGTCCATGACGACGCCGTCCTCGATTTCGAGCGGCCATGTCCCGGCGGCATCGAGTACGATGGCATCGCCGCCCTGTTCCAGCATCGCCACCTGAAAGGAGGTCCGTGTACGCAATGACGGATTATAGAAGATCAGCGCCGCTTTCTTGCCGGCAAGACCTTCATCGCGCTTGCCGCGAAGCTGAGCGGCACTATCGAGCAGACCCTGCAGTTCGGCCTGCGACCAGTCGGCGGTCGATAAGAAATGACGGTGTGTAATCGGTCTGATCCTTTTCATTGAGGCATAAAAAAACCCGGCAACGAGGCCGGGCGCGTGCGGGGAACGTCGCTGCGGTTAGCCGCAACGGCGCGCGCACGCGTTTCGGCGGCGTCGCGACAATCCCATATCGAAGTTGGTCACAAATGTCTTCACGGAGACACTCCTTGACAGATTGCGGCAAGCTACACACGCACGCAGCAAAGGTGCAAGTCCAAAATGTATCGGCACCGAGATGGAGAAGATCATGACCGGCAAAAAAGACGAGACGGGCAAATCCGGTGTGAATGCCATGTGGGGCGGGCGGTTCAGCGAAGCGCCGTCCGATGTGATGCAGCGGTTCAATGCCTCGATCGGTTTTGACCAGCGCCTTGCCGCAGAGGACATTGCCGGCTCGCGCGCCCATGCGGCCATGCTGGCGAGCCAGGGGATCATCTCCGAGGCCGACCGGGACGCGATCCTCTCCGGGCTCGATCAGGTCGAGACGGAAATCACCGAAGGCCGGTTTGAATTCTCCGAAGCGCTTGAAGACATCCATATGAATGTTGAGGGGCGGCTGGCCGAGCTGATCGGCGATGCAGCGGGGCGGCTTCATACCGGCCGTTCACGGAATGATCAGGTCGCAACCGACTTCAAACTCTGGGTGCGCGGTACGCTCGATGGACTGATCGAGGCGACCCGTGACTGGCAGAAGGCGCTGGTGACGCTGGCTGCGGATCATGTCGACACGGTGATGCCGGGCTTCACGCATTTACAGCCGGCAACGCCGGTGACCTTCGCCCATCATCTGCTCGCTTATGCCGAAATGGCGGAGCGCGATCTTGGACGTTATGCCGATGCAAGGGCGCGGCTAAATGAATGCCCGCTGGGGGCCGCGGCGTTGGCGGGCACGTCCCATCCGATCGACCGGGAGATGACGGCGAAAGCGCTCGGCTTCGACAGGCCAACGGCAAACTCGCTTGATTCTGTCAGTTCACGGGATTTTGCGCTGGAGGCATTGTCTGCCGCTTCGCTTGGGGCGATCACCCTGTCGCGCTTTGCCGAAGAGGTGATCATCTGGTCTACGGCGGCCTTCGGGTTCGTCAAATGCTCGGATGCGTTTTCGACCGGCTCTTCGATCATGCCGCAAAAGCGTAATCCCGATGCGGCAGAACTCCTGCGCGGTAAGACGGGGAGGGTGATAGGCGCCTTCAACACGCTGGCCGTGACGATGAAGGGCCTGCCGCTTGCCTATTCAAAGGACATGCAGGAAGACAAGGAACCGGTTTTCGATGCGCTCGATACGCTGGGGGCGTGCCTGACGATTGCGGCGGGTGTCACCGGCAGCCTGATCGTCAACAAAGACGCCATGAAAGCGGCGGCCGGCGTCGGCTATACGACAGCGGTGGATCTTGCCGACTGGCTCGTCCGAGAGCTGAACATTCCGTTCCGCGAAGCCCATCATGTCGTCGGGCGGCTCGTCGCAACGGCCGAGAAGACCGAGACCGATCTGCATGAGCTTTCCGATGAAGCCCTAAAATCGGCCCATCCCGAACTCACGGGCAAGGTGAGGGAGGCGGTGACGGTCGAAGCCTCCGTCGCGGCGCGCAAGCATATTGGCGGGCCGGCGCCGGAAGCAGTGACGCGGGAGCTTGCCAAATGGCAGATGCGCTTGAGCTGATATAGACCTTATGCGGATCAATGGCGCGCACTGCGCGGCATTCCCTTGACTATTCCACAAAAAGAAAAAGGCCGCTCGTGAGAGCGGCCTTTCCCAATTCGAGTGAGGGATCCCTTTGGGAGATCCCTCTGGACCCGAAACCTGAGTGCTTAGTGCACGAAGGCTTCGAAGATATCCATGAGCTCGGTTTTGACGAAGTCGTCGGAAGGAATGTCGAACGGGCCGACTTCCATGACCGGACGCTCCATGTCCATGACCTCTTTGTCGACGCCAGGCACGAAGGGCTCTTCGTACTTGTCGAAGCCATAGGTGAGGACTTCTTCGTCTGTCTGCCAGAAGCCCTGGAAGTTCTTCGGCGTATCCGCGAACGGATTGAGCGACTGAACTTCGCCGAGTTCGAAGATGGTGTTCGGGCTGACGTCACGGATGTAGATGAACGAGCCATTGTCGAATTCGATGACAAGGTCATTATCCGTGAAGACGAGGCCGCCTTCTTCGTAATCGCGCTCCGGCACATAGGTCAGAAGATCTGCGCTGTAGAGCGACGTCGCGTCATCGAGAGCTTCGAAGAAATCACGAGCCGTGAAGCCACCAACAGAACCGTCAGCCAGCGTCAGGTTGAAGCAAAGCTGATCTTCCTGGTTGCCATCGAAGTCATAGATGTAGGTCCCGAAGAGACCATTCGCATCGATGTCAGTGATGTTACCTGCAGCGTCCGTGGTGACGACGAGGTCGACGATGAAATCGTCGGCGCCTTCTTCACCGTGCAGAACGTTCAGACCCTGACGACCGACGAGCGTATCGTCATGCTCACCACCGAAGAGGTAGTCGAGGCCAGAGAAGAGACCGAACTGGTCATCACCACCGATGATGAGGTCGTCGTCTTCTTCACCGTCCATGAAGTAATCGCCCGAGCCACTCGTGAAGAGCGTGTCGTTGCCCGTGCCACCAAGGACAGTGTCGCCACCAACGAATTCCGGCAGGAAGTCGACGAGGATCGTTGCTGAGTTACCAGCGTCGATCAGGTCATCGCCAGAACCGCCATCGGCATAGTCGTTGCCGTTGCCGCCCTGGATCTCGTCATTGCCTTCTTCGCCGTAAAGCGCGTCCCAGCCGTCAGAGCCGTCGATGGTGTCGTCGCCGTAGCCACCGAGGACAACGTCGTCGTGGTTTTCGCCGTCGAGGTAGTCATCGCCTTCGTTGCCTTCGATGTAGTCATCGCCGTTGCCGCCGAGAACCGTATCGAGGCCTTCGCCACCGATGAGGATATCCCAGCCATTGCCGCCGTCGATGGCGTCATTGCCGCTATCACCGTAAGCAACGTCCCAGCCGTCTTCGCCGCGAATGACGTCGTCGCCATTGCCGCCAGACATCAGGTCGTTATCGTCGCCACCGTCGATGAAGTCGTTGCCGTTAACGCCTTGCAGGACGTCATCGCCATTTTCACCGAAGATTTTGTCGTCGCCGTCGTCGCCGAAGAAGCCCGGCTCAACGTCAAAGGCATCCGAACCCGTGATGGAGTCGTTGCCGTCGCCACCAAGCATGGTGTCGTTGCCGTGACCGCCGCGGAGATCGTCGGCGCCGTCTTCACCTTCCATGAAGTCGTCGTCGTCGTTACCGTTCAGGCTGTCGTCGCCGTCGCCACCGAAGAGTTTGTCGTCGCCAGCGCCGCCGTCAACGTCGTCATGGCCTTCTTCGCCAAGCAGAACGTCTTCGTCTTTGCCGCCGTCGATGTCGTCAGCGCCGATGCCGCCCAGGATCGTGTCCTGACCGTCAGAACCCTGAAGGTTGTCTTCGCCAGCTTCACCAAAGATGAGGTCATCGCCGTCATTACCGGTGATGTCGT
>CAXPOZ010000004.1:0-480910 GCA_964219355.1 Glaciecola sp. | reverse complement strand
GTATGCTGAGGAAAATTTTGCGCTGGAAGTTCAGGCAAAAAGATATGCGGCACTATTTGATGAGCTATCAGAATTACCGCTTACCCGTGAAGAGCACTTGCCTTCGGCCGTATTTGCGGAGCTCGCAGAAACGAAATTAGAGCGTCTCGCAGAGCAGGCGGTCGCGGCTCATGCCGAAATCCAGGTTCACAAGAAATCGCTCGATGACGCTAAGCTGAGAGCGACGAAGCTAGAGGCGCAGTGTCTAGCCGAGAAGTCACGCGCAGATGCAGCACGGCATGACTCTGATCGTCTCAAGAAAGTTTTGCTCAAGAAGGAAGGTTCCAGGTCGTTTCTCAGTCGCCTCATGATGAAGAGGAAAGCTCGTATCATTCGCCAATCTGAATGTTTTGATGCGGATTGGTATGGACGCCAATATCAGGACATTGGTTCAAGTGGAATTGATCCGGCTTTACATTATCTCAGATATGGCTGGCTGGAGGGGCGGCAGCCCGGACCAAATTTTGACAGTAATCAGTATCTGCGTGACCATGATGATGTCGCATCATCTGGCATGAACCCTTTGTTGCATTATCTGCAACACGGAGAAAAAGAGGGACGAATTTTTCATCCTTTACGGCACACGGAATATTGAAAAACTCGGATATCGCATCCTCTGGAGCAAAGAAGATTAGCCTGACTAAACGTCAGGGCCCGATTTTCGTATGCCGAAAAGTGTTTGTCACGCACTCTTTGGTGGGTGCTGATTGATACTCTTTTCACAGAGAGAGTTTCGATAAAAATATTTAACCAATAAATTAAATCTGAATTTAAAGAACAGAGAATACGAAATTTCACCTTTGGAACATACATAATAGAACATTGTGAGGAGCTTGCGGAAGCTCTTTTTGCTTGCTCCAACAAGGGGGTCGTATGGGTCCTCCTCTGACGATGAATGAGCGGCGGCGCGAAGCGCGCTTCAAGATCAGATCAAAGGTCTCCATCGAAGTGGCCGGTGTTCAGCATGGGCAGGGAGAGCTGGTGGATATATCCAATAGTGGTCTCGCGTTCAGCTGTATGACCAAACTTCCAGTCGGCAGCGTCTGTCAGGCGTCAATTCAGGGAATAGGAACTTATTCCATCCGTATCGTGCGTCTCTTCAATGTCTATAATTATGGCGCAGCATTCGAGCTCGAAGAGCATCAGCGTCCGCGTCTGAAGGCGAAGATTGAAGCATATCTTGAGCAGATGAATAGTGGGGCAGACATTGATCTTGGAAACTGAAAATTCAGTATCCTGCGGTACCAAGCTCAACTCTTCCTTGTGATGAATAAAGTTAGCTAAACGTAAAGATCCAAATATGTCTCCCGTTCGAGTGCTCGTTGTTGATGATTCTCCTACGATGCGGGGGCTGCTCAAGTCGACGCTCGGTAAAGAAAAAGATATTGAAGTCGTCGCCACGGTACCTGACTGCAATGCGGCTCGTGATGCGGTCAAAACACTCAGTCCGGATGTCATCACGCTTGATGTTGAGATGCCGGGAATGGACGGCCTCGAATTTCTACGCCGCCTGATGCAGAGCCGGCCGACGCCCGTCATCATGGTCTCTGGCCTGACGGCAAAAAATGAGGACGCCTCCATCAAGGCCATGAGCCTTGGAGCCGTTGACTGCTTTGTGAAGCCCAAGAGGGGCGGAATCGAAGGCTTCCACGAGCTTGCTAATTTGGTGAGGCTTGCCGCAAAGGCGCGTGTGCATCGGGGACAACATCCTGTACGGCAGCACGTTTCACCGCAGGGAAATTATAACTTTCGTGACGACGTGGTCGTGGCGATCGGCTCATCAACAGGCGGCATAGAAGCGCTTGAGACGGTGATACGGGATTTCCCGGAAAATTGTCCGCCGACATTAATCACACAGCACATGCCAGAGGGCTTTACGCGCAGTCTTGCGCAGCGTCTCGATGCAAAATGTAAAGCGACTATCGTGGAAGCAACGGACGGCGCACGTATCCTGCCGGGGCATATCTATATTGCGCCGGGTGGGGATCTGCATCTGGAGATAATGGGTCGGAAGAATCGCGTCTGTCGACTTCGGTCAGACGATAAAGTGAACGGTCATTGTCCGTCAGTCGACGTGCTTTTTAATTCAGTGGCTAAATATGCTGGTTCGAGTGCTGTCGGGGTCTCCAGGCAAGACCGGGTGTAGCGCGCCTGCGGCATGTGACGGCCTCGTGCAGAGAATAGCCGTTTTGCAAATTCTCCCGGCCAACAGGGCTGTCTTCAATTGCCATATAGGCACGGTGCTGATCATATTGCTGCCAGTCTGGTGCCTCATCCGATTGAGGGACGCCGTCACGGACAAAGCTCGCCCAATAATCGAGCATGGCATCCGATAGTGCCTGTTCCGCTGGGGTGTCTGGAATTTCGGGCCAGTTCGGCGGCACCGATGACATCGTGCCAAAGGCAAACGGCATTTCAGCGCCGTGAAATGCATGAAGACCGGCTTCATCGGCCGCTGGATATCCGTGATCGAAGAAATAGAGGAAGGATGGAAAGCCGCTACTCGTCTGAGAGGCAACAAGTCTCTCCGCCGTCCATCCGTAAATCGCGTCGCGCGTGGTGGCCTTCATGCTTTCGGGAATGTCGCTCGCCGGATAGAGGTCGAGGAAACGGTCTGCAAACTCGATATACCGTTGACGGATTTCTACCTCATAGCTCGTGGCATTATTCGGCGCGGGAGGGAGAAGGATTGGCAGAGAGCGGATTTCACCCTCATTATAGCCAGCAAGAACAGGGATTTGCGCCTGCTCACCATTGTCAAAGACCTCGACCAACTGTCCGGTCACATATTTCCCGTCGATACTTATCTGTGGGTAAAAGCCTGCTTTTGTCGCGCGAAGAGTGATGTCCTCGGCGCTCATGGCTCTGAGCTCTGCGATATCTCCGGCGCCCAACTGGCTTGCGAGCCAAACGCCAGTCGGCTCCGAAGCGGGAATGTCCGGAAACGAACTGTTCCGTAAATCGGGCATCGTCACCATATAGGCGCTTTGCGATATGGCGCGATGGAACAGTCCTTTGGCTTCTGGTGACGCCATGAGATATAGCACGCTCAACGCACCTGCCGATTCACCGGCAATCGTCACATTGTTCGGGTTTCCACCGAAAGAGCTGATGTTCTCTTGCACCCATTCCAACGCCTGGATCTGGTCCATCAGGCCGTAATTACCTGAGATGTTCTCCGGTGATTCAGCGCTCAGCTCAGAGTGCGCCATATAACCGAGAGCCCCGAGACGGTAATTGATCGATACAAGGATGATCCCTCGGTCTGCATATTCTGCACCGTCATACATGGGGTCACTTCCGGTGCCGCCGAGAAGGGAGCCGCCATGTATCCAGACCATCACGGGCGCATTGCGCGCATCAGACGGTGCAGTGATATCAAGGAACAGGCAGTCTTCGCTCTGGTCGGGATAGGGCGTGTAGTAGATACTGTGTTCAGGCGCAGAAGGCTGCACACAGGCTGCGCCAGAAGCGCCTGCTTCGTAGACGCCTTCCCAGCGGGGAAGGGGGACGGTCGGGCGCCAGCGTAGATCCCCGACCGGGGCTTGCGCGTAAGGGATGCCGAGAAAGCGTGCAGTACCGCCGACTGTCGTCCCGCGTATGTCACCTGCAGGTGCCTCGACGATCATCTCATCGTTGTCCGGTGCTGTCGCCTCGCAGCTACCCACCAAACATAGTACCGCACTGAAAAGAGCAATACGGATCATAAGTCATCTCCACTATGGCGCCGCACCGCACCAATTCTGACCACACCCATTAGCTTCACTGATCTCGGCCAGCAATTCCGGCCCGCTTTGGGAGAAGGGGCAGAGGGAGTACGCTGGCGGGGTCAGTTACCGGTCCCGGCTTCCTTCGCCTTGCGCTCCTCAAGGTCGGTAATGATCTGCACATGCTTTTTGCGGGTAAGGTGGTAGCCGAACAGGAACAGGGGCGCTGTCAGGGCAAATAGCGCAGGCAGCGGGCCGGAAATCAGGGCGAGCCTGTCAAGAATGTCTTGCGGTATACCCTGCCCCGGCTCACGGGCCGAAAGATCCGTCGGGAAATGAATGAGATCGAGTGCGATCCCGGCAATCAATCCGCCAAGGCCGGACGCGGCCTTATAGGCCAGTGTCAGGCCGGAGAAGAAGAGCCCTTCACGCCGGACGCCGAAGAGCCATTCATGTTCATCGGCCGTGTCGGCCAGCATGGACTGGAAGCCAACACCGCCAATCATGATGGCGGTGCCGACAAGAAGTCCGTTGACGAACAGGATGGCAGTTGCCGCAGCCGGATCAAGCGAGAAGGGGCCATAAAGCTGGAGCAAAGGCGGCCACATCAGGAAGATCGCAATGGCAAGGAAGGCGCCGATCGAAAGCGTCCGTTTTTCGATATACCGCAAGGCAAAGGCGCTGATCGGCCCGCCCAGAAGAGGGCCCAGTGTCGTGCTGAGAAGAACGAGCTGGATCGCACGTGAATCAAGGTTCCAGAAATACCGGCTTGCGTGAAGAGCGAGTGAGACGTGTGCAGAATAGGCGAGGAAATAAGTCAGCACCGTGCCAAAAAGGACAAGGAAAGAGCGGTTGCGGGAGAGTTCCGCCAACTCTCTGATGAAGCCGGAAAGAAAAGGGGTTTCGTCCGGTTTGGCCCCATGCAGCCTTGGTAGGGCACCGAAGACCGCCCTGATCGCAATCACGCCAGCAACCAGCATGACGGCAGCGCATGTCCACGCATAAGGGATGTATTTATCAGCAGCCAGAAGACCGCTCGGCCCTGACATGAAAACACCCAAGCCCATCACCACCCCGAACAAGATACCGGCATTCTGAAAGGTCAGGCGGTAGGAAACGATGCTTGCGCGCTCAGCGTAATCATCTGTGGCTTCTGCGCCGACTGCGGTAAAAGGGAGTACAAAGAAAGATAATGAGAGGCGGAGTATCACGAGGCAAATGGTGACGAACAGGAACTGCTGCCCCCCGGAGAGAAGAGAGGGAATCGTAAAAAGCAGGCCGAATGCCAGGGCAAATGGCAAAAGGCTACCGATCATAAAGGGTAGGCGACGGCCCAACCGCGAGCGTGCGCGGTCACTGGCAAGCCCGATGGCCGGGTCGGCGACGGCATCAACCAGAAGCGCGATCAGCTTGGCTGTACCGGCCAATGTGCCCGACATGCCGCATACGGCGGTCAGGTAGAAAAGGAGGAAGAACCCGAAACCTGCTGCGACGACCCCATCCGCCATCGAGCCGAATCCGTATGCGGCCTTGAATCGGCGGGTCAGGGGGGTGCTGCGGGCTGCTTTCGCAGACAACTCGTCTTCTGCTGCGCTGATGCGGGCGGAGCTGGAAGCTGCCGGGTGTGTCACTGTCGAATTCATGATCTGCTGTCCACTCCGCAAACAGTTTTTTCACTAACAGCCCGTCTGGAATTGCGATGTCAGTCCGTATCGGGATGAGAATCGAGAGCGGCATAGATGCCGTGCTGATAGACCGGGAGCGCGCGGCGTCCGACGGCGCCGCGGCCTGTCGCAATTGTCGAACCCGAATTTGCTGAGACCGGCACCTGATGCTGGATCATGTAGATCATTACGAGGTCGTTGACCGGGTCCGCCTGCCACCAAGTGCCAAAAATGCCAGGCCAAGTGATCGTACCGGGGGGACCGGATGAATAGGGATTGTCGATCGGATCTTCAGTAATCGACACACCGAGGCCGAAGCCTGATTTCTCCCAGAGCGGCATGCCGGCAAAGGGAATATGACGCTGCGATGGCGTCAGCCGGTTGGTCTTCATGAGATCAACCGTCTCTGGTTTCAGTAGGCGCACATTATCGACAGCGCCATGACCGAGCAGCATCCGGGCAAAGCGGTGATAATCAGGAGCGGAGGAGATGAGGCCGCCGCCGCCCGGCGTATAGTCCGGCGGTGCCTGATACATATCGAGTTCAACACGGGCGAGACGCTCAGCCTGCTCGTCATATCTGTAAAGGCTGGCCAGTCGCTCGCGTTTTTCTGCAGGTATCCAGAAATCCGTATCCGTCATCTCGAGGGGCTCAAAGATACGTTCCTTGAGAACCTGCCGAAACGGCTTGCCCAGAATGCGTCCGACCAGAAAGCCGAGGACATCCGTTGAATGACCGTAGTGGAACCGTTCGCCCGGTTGATAGGAAAGGGGAAGGCTGCCTAGCGCTGCCAGCCACTCATCAACAGTCTGGCGGTTCATGCCGGGATCGCCCAACACGCGGTCATAGGCGCTCTTGATCGGGCCTTCAGAGAAAAATCCGTAGGCGATGCCAGACCGGTGTGTGAAAAGGTCTTCGACCGTGATCTCGCGTTCCGCTGACACGGTATCTTCCAGCGGCCCGGCTGCATTCCTCAGGACACGGGGGTTTGCGAGTTCTGGAAGCCAACGCGAAACAGGATCATCCAGCGCGATCAGGCCGTCCTCGATCAGCATCAGCGCCGCAACTGAAGTCACAGGCTTGGTCATGGAGGCGATACGGAAAAGCGTGTCGGGCCGCATCGGGGTCCGGCTTTCTATATCGCTCCACCCCAATGCGTCTGACTGAACAATTTCACCAGCGCGCGATGTGAGGGTGACGATCCCTGCCAGCTCGCCATCATCGACATAGGCCTGAAGAGCCGGGCCGATTTGGGCGAGCTTTGCGGGATCAAATCCGTGAGGACGGCTGATATCTTCACCCGTCTCGATTGGTGCAGTTCGGCTCATGATCCCGCCGTGCTCAGAAGGATTTTCTGATGTTCAGAGCGACGTAACGTCCGATCGGATTGTATTGCCCGCCGATCCCGTCAGTTGCGGGGAAGAAGGGCGGGTCCTGATCAAAGATATTATCGACCTGGAGCAATAGGGACGCCCCTTGCGTTGCACCGCTATCCGGCAGGCGCCATGAGACGCGGAGATCGGCTGTCGTATACGAATTGGCGTCGTAGGAGCTGACACCCGTCGGGGTCGAGAAATTATTGGTGATACCTGCGCGATAGTTGACGAAGCCAAAAACCGAGACGGGCCCTGAGACTGCGCCAAGCGTTGCGCGTGCCGTGCTGCGCGGGATACCCAGTTTCAGGCTATCCGCCACCGGCGCCGCCGGGGATTGCTGGGAGTCGTAATGGAGGATGTAATTCCCTGTTACGTCGGCAAAAACGGAGCCAAAGTCTGTCGTCCAGCGATAGTTCACATTGAAGTCGAGGCCGTCCGTCTCCCGAATGCCGAAATTGTTGAGCCGCAGGTCAAGCAGGTTGCCGATGGCCGGCAACGGGCTAGGCAGGTTGACCGGAACGGCAATCGACAACAGGTCTGAAAGCTCGGTCGGCGTCGGATCTCGATAGACGATGGAGGCGAAAGTCGGATCCGTGAATACGATGGCTGCTGATGGCGTGCCAATAACCTCCGTATACTCGATGTTATAATATGTGACGCTGGCATTGAGATCCGGCAGGAAGGACGGATTGAAATCAGCGCCAAATGAGTAGGTTGTAGCTTCTTCAGGCTGAAGGTCGCTATTGCCACCAAGCAGGTAGACCGTGTTGACTTGAGCAAGACCACGGGTCGGGTCATTGGCGAAAACAGCCGAATTGGCCGCATCAAGATAATAGGCGCCGACCGTTGCGCCGACCTGTCGCATCCCCGGGGCCCGGAAGGACGTACCGTAAGAGCCGCGCAGATTGAGGCTGTCCGTTGGCGTCCAGTTGACGCCAATCTTCGGATTGGTGGTTGAGCCGAAATCGCTGTAATCGTCATGCCGACCTGAAAGGGACATGGAGAGATTTCTGAAGACAGACTCCCCGTCACCTGTGATCGGGATGAAGAGTTCGCCGTATAGGGATGTAATATCCCGCTCCAGATCTTCAGGGACGGGCGTCGCGCCGACAAATCCCGACTGCTCGAAGGTCTCGCGACGAGCTTCAGCGCCAATCGCGAATTTCATTTCTCCGCCGGGGAGTTCACCGAGCGGGCCGTCGAGCTTTACCGCTGCTAGCTTGGTCACCTGATCAATGTTGACCGTGGTGGACGAGTCAAGAATGGCCGCGACGACCGCAGGGGCGGTCATCGTGCCGAATGGATCGAGCGCCGTGTCAGTGGTGGTGCCAGCTGCTGCGGCGCTTAACGCTGCGGTATTGATGGACGGTATGAAGGCGTCATTCTCGGCCCAGTCATATGTACCGTAGACGCTCAAATTCAGGTCATGCGGCAGGCTGAAGTCAACGCCGAATGAGGAATTGCCGACCCGTCTTTCATCAGTGTTCAGGAAATGGTCGTCACCGATCAAATTATCGGGGCGGAACTGAACATATTCTACGGTCGCGCCGGAGCCGGGAGGCGCCTGGAAGAAGGGATTGGCGCTTGTGATGAACTGCGCCTGAACGGGCGGAGCAGCGCGAATTTCATCGCGCATGTCCGAATACAAGATTTCTCCCCAGAGAGTGACATTCTCATTCAGATCCTGATGGCCGGAGGCAAAAAGGCTGTGAATGCGGGAGTCGGGGACGAGATCGGCAACAGCGCCATTATCACAGTAATTGGTCGTGCCGGGTGCAAGATCGGGAGCAGCGTAGTTCACTGCATAGAAAGTGGAATCCACAAGGACATTCGGAGAGGGGCAAGAGGTGCCCCGCGTGTCGATGCCGCCAAAAGGCGTGAAATCCAGGATGCGGTAATCCCTGTCACCGCCGGTGATATTCGAGTTCTCTGCATACTGATAGGCAGCAAGAACAGAGCCGCCATCCCATTCGCGTCCGATAATGCCGTTGAACGTAAAGGCCTGATATTCATCCGCAACGCCGTAATTCACGGAGACTTCTGCGCCGGAAAAATTCTTTCGCGTGATGAAGTTCACAACGCCAGCAACAGCGTCAGAACCGTAGATCGAGGAGGCGCCATCCGCGACGATCTCCACCCGCTCAATCGCAATGCTTGGGATGAATGGATAATCCGGGTTCGTCTCGTTCGCGGCCGCGGCGACTAGCCGGTGGCCATTCATCAGTGGCAGGGTGGCGCTAGCCGGCAGGCCGCGCATGCCGGGCGCAAAAGAGCCAAAACCGTCAAGGCTAGCCGTTGCGACGGAATTGAAACTGTTGAGCTGCGGTACGGTCGTCAGCAGATCCGCGGTGGTTGCCGCTGCAATCGTCTCGATGCTGTTGCGGTCGACACTGATGAGGTTCGAGCCCGTGGGCGGGACGCCGCGAATGCTGGAGCCGGTGACGACAATGGTGTCTCCACGCTCTTCAGCCGTTTGGTCTTCAGCGGCAGAAACGGCGGCATCTGCATCAGTGGTCTGCGCCATGGCGATGCCGGCGATCTGCATGCAGGCCAGGATTGAGCTGCCCGATAGGGCAAATTTCTTCAGTGATTTCAACGTGTTCATCTTGCTTCCCTCCCTCGGCATTTATTTGCCTGTTTGTGAATCGGTACCGCACGAAAGTGGAAGCGGTCAAGTTCATTTATTTAGTGCTAAATAAAATTTAGCCGATTCACGACCGTTGACTGAAAGGGGGCAGCGCCCCATCGTCGGCCCAAATGATTGGTTGGATAGCGTTTTTTGACGGATGCATCCGAACGGGGAAGGCCGGACGTCATGGCATCAACGCCGAAAGTGAAGCGGCGGACTCGCGCTGAACAACGCGCTGCGACCGTAAAACAGATCCTTGATACGAGTGAGGATCTTTTTGCGCAGCTCGGATATTTCGGGGTGACCATCAAGGATGTCGCCGACAAGATGGGCATCCATGCCGCGCTGATCCATTATTACTTCGATGGGAAAAAGGCGCTGTTCGATGCTGTCTTCGACCGCCGGGTTGAATTTGCGGTCTCGGTACGGACGGCGGGCCTCGATGCGTATGAAGAGGAAGTGGGCGACAATCCCACCGTCGAGGGAGCTTTACGCGCTTATTATGACGGCGCGTTTGACGTTTACATCAATGAGGAAGATGGCTGGCGAAATTTTGGCCGGATCTTTGCGCAGGTGAACAACGCGCCGGGCTATGGCGCCGAGAAGATGGACGTCTATTTCGATCCGCTCGTCTTGCGGCTGATCGACCTTCTCAAAAAAGCATTGCCTGATGCAGATCCTGAGGATTTGTTCTGGTGTTTCCAGTTCACTTCAGGCGCCTATACCTTGATCCTGTCACGGACGGGCCGGATCGACCGGTTGTCTGGTGGTCTGTGTGCGTCGGATGATTTCGAAGCCGTGAGGGAGCGCTTTGTGACTTTTATGGTGGGCGGCCTTGATGCTGTCTACAATCGCAAGCGAAAGAAAAAGCCAGCCCGCAAATAAGGGGCTGGCTATGGCATTTCAAAAAGTCTGTGTGGTGATGAGAAACTAGCTGATCCTTGCCTCACGCAATGCCGCCCGACGGACTTTGCCGGCCTCATCGCGCAAGGGTTCGCTCGTGAATTCGATCGATTTGGGCATCTTATATCGCGTCAGACGGCTCGCGATAAAATCCGTGAGGTCTTCTTCACTGAGCGATGCGTGATCTGCCTTCTGAACAATCGCGTGAACGCATGCCCCCCAATACTCATCCGGCAGGCCGATCACGGCGCTGCTCCTGACGTCAGGATGCGCATCAATCGCGGCTTCGACTTCGGCGGGATAGATATTCGCGCCACCTGAGATGATGAGGTCATTCCGCCGATCTGAGAGATAAAGATAGCCCTCTTCATCGATGGAGCCCAGATCACCCGGCGCCTCCCATTCGCCGATCCGGCGAGGCTCACTTCCCAGATAATGATAGGTCGATCCCGGCCCCCCTTCAGGGCGGAAAAAGATTTCACCGACTGTGCCGGGTGGACAGGGTTGACCTTCCGCATCGAGAATTTTCATTTCATATCCGTCCCGGACACGGCCGACGGACGCTGGATGCTCTAGCCAGTCTGTGCCAGAGATGATGGTCGATCCCGTTCCCTCGGTCGTGCCGTAATACTCCCAGACCCGTTCACTGCCGAGCCAGTCGATCCAGGCTTCTTTCAGCCATGGCGCGCAAGGGGCCGCCATATGCATCATCAGGCGCAAGCTCGGTAGAGTGAAACGCGACAGGACCTCCGGCCCTAAATGCCAGATACGGTGCATCATGGTCGGCACCATGGTGACCCAATTGACCTTGTGCTGCTCAATCAGTTCAAGTGAACGAAGCGCATCGAATTTGCCCATCTCGACAATGGTGGCGCCGACAAAAAGTCCCATATGGATGCAGTGAAACGGTGCGTTGTGATATAGTGGTCCGGGGTTGAGGATCACATCATTCGGCTGCTGACAAAGAAATCCCTCATCCGGGTTCCATCTTGACGGCATGGCATCAACGATCACCTTTGGGCGTCCGGTTGAACCACCGCTGGTCATCGCTTTCCAGTGCGGGGAGATGACTTCCGGTAAGGCGTCGGTAGAGAAAGCCTCAAGCGCCGACTTGTCACCGTCAAAGCTAGGAATGTCAGGTGAGGGCGATGAGCCGATGAACATCTTTGGCCGGACAATATCGAGGATCGCTTCCATCTCCGGCCGGGCAAGTTTTGCCGAGACGATGTTGGGGATCGCGCCGAGTTTCCAGATCGCAAAGGTGCTCTCATAGAAATCCACGCCATTGGGAAGGGCGATGGTGACGAAGTCGCCTTCTTTAACGCCGCGCGATGCAAGGAGCCGTGCGCGCCGGTTTGCTTTCGCGTCGAGCTCTTCGAAGGTGAGGCTCTCATCCGCTGTGATGAGGGCCGCGCGCGAAGGGGTGCGCTGCGCGTGATAGGCAAGGATCGAGCTGAATGCGACGCCGTCGGCCGTCATAATGTGTGCCTCCCTATATCTCCTCTGCCCGGCCTTATTGGCTGGCCGGAGAGGTCTCTTGGAATTCACTTCATTAACTTAGTGCTAAATGAATGAAAAGTGCGATCTTGTAAAATGGTCACTGGTGGAGGTTGCGGGGAGGGGCCGGACGGGGCCGCCGACAGGCCTGGCAAGCTCATTATGACTGATGCTGTGTGTCCGTGAGTTGTTTCATGGATCAGTATACGAAACTTTTGGATCCATCAGATTTTGCTCTGTCACGGGGTTCGTGAGCGTTAGCGGGGGTGGCTCAAATAGCGCTGCGCGTTCGTCCTTGGGCGCGAGCGCAGCTGACAAGTTCCTTCCCGGCGCTGAGGTCTAGAACTTTTCAAGCGTCGAATTGTCATGTATTGTGAACATGACGTCGCATTCACATTGAGCTCATAAACATCGCGATGCTCGGGGGCAGCTGAGTACACAATGCAAAAAGCTTTGAGGAAACAATCGCCTAAGGTGGACAACGCGCTGGATATTCAGGAGCGTCCGCGTTTGTCTGCGCGGGGCGAGGCAACAAGGCAAAAGCTTCTCGAGGGTGCAGAGAAAGCCTTTCGTGAGAAGGGCTATCATGGCGCACGTGTCGCCGACATTGCGGGCAATGCTGGTGTCGCCATCGGTAATTTCTATCGGCATTTCGAGAACAAGAATGTCATCTTCCTCGAAATCCTGAAGCCCTTTTTCCGCGGCTTGCTGGAAGTGACCGGCCGACAGGACGGTGACGAGTCAGTTCTGACGCAGGCACAGTTGGCTGAACGGAATGTTCGATACATTACGTACTATACTGAGCATCAGCGCCTGTTTATCGCCGCATATGAAGCGGCGGCTAGCCCTCAATCAGATCACTTTTTTCCGACCTGGATAGAATTGCGTGACAGGTTTTTCGCCCGGACCAAAGGGTGGCTTCGGAGCCTGATCAAGAATGGGATATTGCCGGAGTCGACTGATGTTGAATTCATCGGTGAAGCGCTCGGTAATATGAATGAGCATTACGTCTATATACGGATTGTTCAATTGGAAAGAATGCCTGATCAACAGGAGATCGAGCTGATGGCCAACTCACTGGCCAAGCTCTGGTGGCGAGCACTGTTTCTGGAAAGTGACGCCGAAAAATAAAAAACAGATCCAGAAAAACATAGGGAGAATACAATGATAAAGAATTCAGGAAAAATACTCTTGATGGGGATGGCTTCGGTCGTGGCCATCATGGCGGCATCGCAAGCTCAGGAAGGCCAATCTACGACTGATGCATTCCGAGACGTAGTCGTCGTCAAGGGGACTAAAAAGGCGGGTGGTGAAGACCTTCAGGATACGCCTGTAGCGGTCTCGGCTTTTGGCGAAGAACAAATTGACGCTCTGTTCGTCAGGGACATTCAGAGCCTGAGCTTCTCCATGCCGAATGTTCAGCTCGAAGATATCGGAACAATTCCGGGCACGGCAAACTTTTCCATCCGTGGTGTCGCGGTCAACAGTTCTATTCCTTCCATCGATCCGGCAGTCGCTCTTGTCTATGATGGTGTTCCGCTTGCGATCAACACTGGGGTGATTTTCGATACCTTTGATCTGGAGAGCGTCGAAGTCCTTCGTGGTCCGCAAGGAACTCTCTTTGGACGGAATGCGACAGCTGGTGCTGTTGTCATGCAGACATCCGCGCCGACTGATGAATTCGTCTTCAAAGGCAAGGCCTCGATTGAAACGGGGCTTCTCTATCGCGGGAACGCGGTTGTTTCAGGCCCAGTTGTAGAAGGTAAGCTCTCAGCGAAACTTGGAATTCTTTATGAGGATGATGAAGGCTATTTCGAAAATGATGCGCCCATTCTCGGTCTGATCGGGGCAGATGCGCTGCGCCGGGACCAACTTGGCGACCGGACGACGGTCGTCATTCGGCCCGCCGTGCGCTGGACGCCGAGCGAAGACCTCGAATTGACACTGAAATACGAGCATGGCGATATCGAGGGGAGCCCGAACCCAGGTCAGAACAGGGGCCTCAATGGCGAGAACTTTGAGGTTTCGATCAATGATTTTGGTTCGTTTGATTCCAAATGGACGCAAATCACCAACACCATCAATTGGGATGTCGCTTTCGGTGATGGGACAATCACCAACATCACGGGGTACCGTGATTATGAATCGACATCGCTGGGCGATATCGACTCTTCGCCGGTCACGGTCTTCCACTCCTATGCCCTTGTCGAGCATGAGCAGTTCTCGAACGAATTGCGTTATTCGGGTCGCTTGAACGACCGCGTCGATCTGACGGCGGGCATCTTCTATATGGAGCAGGATCTTCTTTATATTGAAGATCGGGAAATTCCGTCTGCCCCCATCCCGTTCATCGGTGGCGGTGAGCAGGATGTCACGACCTACGGGATTTTTGCGCAAGCCGACATCATGGTGACGGATAAGGTGACCTTCATTCTTGGTGGTCGTTACAGTGACGAAGACAAGGAAGGCAGCATTGAGCGTATTTTTTCGAGCAATGACTGCACGCGCACATCCTGCTCAAATTATGACGTCAATCTCGAAGCAGGTTTAAGCAAGTTCACCCCACGCGTGGGTGTGAGATATCAGCCCAATGAAGATTTGCAGGTCTATGCCAGCTATACCGAAGGTGTCCGGGCAGGGGGCTTCAATTTCCGGAATACATCGCCTGTTGCCCCGTTCACGCCGTTCTCAGAAGAAACCGCCAAGAGCATGGAATTGGGCGTCAAAGCGCAGCTTTTCGAGAACAGGCTTCGTGTTAACTCGGCGTTGTTCTCAACCGAGCTGTCGGATCTTCAGCGGGAAGTGAACCGTGCTGATCCGACCGCAGGCGTGGTGCAGGAAATCCGGAATACCGCCGATGCGACCGTTGAAGGTTTCGAGACGGAATTTGTTGCGACCCTGACAGACAATCTTGTCCTTACCGGGATGATGGGGTTGATCTCGGGTGACTATGACAAGGTCCTGTTTGACATCAGCGGTGACGGTGTTGTCGATGAAAAAGACCTGCGGCTCGATCTGCCAAGGCTTGCCTCACAGACTTATGGTCTCGGGGCGATTTATGAACAGCCGCTTTCGAATGGCTCGTCGCTTGTTCTTCGGGCTAATTACAATCACCGCTCCAATGTCAAATATACCGACAACAATCTGGGTGTGTTGCCGGAAGTTGATATCGTTGATGCCAGCATCAGCTATCAGCCGGCGGGCGGTGCATGGAAAGTATCAGTCTACGGCAAGAACCTTCTTGACGAGATTACATACGGGAATGACACCCAGCTGCCACCCAACTTCCCCGGGGGCCCTGCGTCGGCGTTGCCTGGGACTGGCGCGACATTTTCGCCCATCAATAAAGGTAAGATCATTGGTGCGGAAATTCAGTTCACATACTGATACCTGAACGTGCCAATCTGACGCCGATCCCCGGTGCGCATGCCGGGGGTCGGTTTCATTTTTTTTATAAATGTATGCGCAACGATTTTTGCGTCCGGTCTTTAGCCGGGAAGGGGAGCCAAGGGTGACAGATTTTCAGTTTCTCACGGTCCCAAAGATTTACATGAAGGCAGGGGCGGCCCGGACGCTCGGTGAATATCTCGCGGCTGAATCATCCGTCTCGTCCATATTTCTGGTAACTGATCGAGGGGTCCGTGAGGCGGGATTGCTCGACAATGCGTGTGCCTCGATTTCTGCTGCCGGGGTCAAGGTCACGATCTGCGATGATGTCGTTGCGGATCCACCAGAACAACTCATGCTCGATATGACGGAAAAGGCACGGAGTGCCGGGTGTGACGGCTATCTCGGGCTTGGCGGTGGAAGTTCTCTAGACGCGGCAAAGTTGCTGGCCGTCCTAGCTGAGGGGGAGCAGGATCTGGCGTCAATGTACGGGATTGATCAGATCAGGGGCCGACGAAAGCCGCTCTTCCTTGTGCCAACGACGGCCGGGACGGGCTCCGAGGTAACGCCGATTGCAATCGTGACGACCGGCGAGACGACGAAATCCGGAATTGTATCGCCGGTACTCTATGCCGATGCAGCCATTCTCGATCCTGAATTGACCATCAGTCTGCCGGGGCATGTGACGGCCGCTACGGGGCTTGATGCCATGGTGCATGCGATTGAGGCGTATACGTCACGTAACAGGAAGAACCCGATTTCTGATGCACTAGCGTTAAAAGCGCTCAGCCTGCTGTCAACGGCCGTTCCTGCCGCCTATGATGACGGCACGGATCTCACCGCCCGGTCTGATGCCCTTCTTGGCTCCATGCTGGCGGGGCAGGCCTTTGCCAATGCACCTGTGGCCGGTGTTCATGCGCTGGCCTATCCATTGGGAGGGATATTTCATCTCCCGCATGGCTTATCGAATGCGCTTGTCCTGCCATATGTTCTGGAATTTAATGCGCTATCTGCAAAAGAACAGTATGCAGAGATATACACACATCTGACCGGGGACGGGCAGGGCAGTGATGAAAGCCGCGCAGGAAAATTCGCGCATTACATGTCACAATTATGCGAGCGGGTCGGCTTGAGGCAGCAGCTCAGAGATCTTGGCGTTCCTCAGGACCGGCTTTCTGATCTCGCGTCGGATGCGATGAAGCAGACCCGGCTGCTCATCAACAACCCCAGAGAAATATCTTATGAGGACGCATTGAGTATCTATGAGCAAGCCTGGTGAACAACGTCCTTCGCGCGAGGATTTCAGATATATCCATCCGATAGAGACGCGGTGGTCTGACAATGATGTCTACGGACATGTCAATAATGTCGTCTATTATTCCTATTTCGACACGGCGGTGAACGCCTATCTCATTGCGGAATGTGGTCTTGATATTCATGCGGGCCGGGTGATCGGGCTGGTCGTCGAAACGGGGTGCAGATACTATTCTGCGCTGTCTTATCCAGAAAGGCTCTCCGTCGGCGTCCGTGTCGATCACCTTGGAAATTCGAGTGTCATTTATGAAACGGCGATTTTCCGGGAAGGCGAGAGCCAGGCCTCTGCGTCTGGCCGGTTTGTGCATGTCTATGTGGACCGTGAGAGCCGGCGCCCCTCTCCGCTCCCCGATGAAATGCGAGCTGGGCTGAAGGCCATCCTGAAGGTCGGGGCGTGATCAGCCACTCCCCGGCGCATAATTGATCCGGGGAAGGAGGAACAAATCAATTCGAACGGCCAAATTCGTCAGGAGCATTGGGAAAATGATGGTGGACCCGAGCGGAATCGAACCCCTGGCCTCGTCATTGCGAGTGATTAGATAAGTAATACAATAAAATAAGCGGTGCATGCGTTAATGCGTGAGTCGTGTGCTTTCTTTCGGTGTCGTTATCATCGTTTCCATAGGAAATAGTCGTCCATTAATATAGAAACTGCTTTGGCATCTCCAGGCTAAAGAATCTCTATCTCTAGTTAAATGTAACGATCTGACTCCGGTAGCTTCTCCATTTGGGCACGCATTTTTGGAGTTGGCGTGTAATGGATCATAAGAAACAATAGGATGAGTGGAATTCTAACGAGCTGACCTATAATCTGGATGCGGGTCTATTGGCGAGTTTCAGCTGGCCTTGCCTATGGGGAGGAGCTCTTTAGACATTCTCCTCTTGATCGGAGCGGTAGTATCCGTGAATTATCTCCCCGTCGTATTTGCATGTACGGGGGAACTGAGCGGATATACCGCGAGGAGCGCCTGGCTTCAATTTTAGGGGAAATGACGGCGCAGATGGAATTTCAACAAGTAAGATATTTTCTTGCCTTGTCGCGCACGCTCAATTTTACCCGAGCCGCTGATGAATGTAATGTGACACAACCAGCATTGACGCGTGCGATCAAATCTCTTGAGGGGGAGCTGGGGGGAGAGCTGATCAGACGCGAAAGGCGGCTCACGCATCTAACTGATCTTGGGCAGCGTCTCTTGCCTATGCTGCAACAATGCTATGACAGTGCGCTTTCTGCAAAGGCGCTGGCAAAAGCCGTCAAGGCGCAGAATGTTGCCCCACTGACAATCGTCATCTCACAGACAGTCAACACAGCGCTGATCACGGAGGCACTTGCAGAGATATCGCGGGCCTATCCTGGCATTCAGCTAACAGTCAGGCGGGATACCCGGAAAGGCACGGCCGAGCGGCTCAAAGAAGGCGATGTTGACCTGGCGCTTTCGGGCGAATTGGAAGGGGATTGGGACCGGCTGGATACATGGGTTCTCTTCGAGGAGCCTTATGAAGTCATGGCGAATGAAAAACATTCCTTCGCTTCAGCGGTCACATCCGAGATCGAACTCAAGGATCTTCTAGAAGAGAAACTGTTGGTCTGCTCGGATTGCGAAAAACGTGAAGAGGTCGGCGCTGTTTTGCGCGAGCAAGGGTATGAGCTTTCGACCGCTCATCAGTTTGAAGGGGAGGCTGATTTGATCTCCCTGCTTGAGGCTGATCTTGGCGTGGCGATTGTGCCGGTCAGTGGTCCAAGTTCGAATTCCATGCAGCGGCTGAAGCTGATTGGCTTGGCGCTCAATCGGTCCGTCGCGGTCTACGCTGTCTCGGGACGTCAACGATCAGCCGTAGCGGGATCATTTCTCAATTTGCTGCGCTCGGCGGACTGGTCACAATACGAACATTAAGACTGATGCTTCAATGCTGCCAGCAGGTCGTTCATATCCATCCTGCGTCTGTAATCAGGATCAATATGCCTTGTGCGAATGATGCCGTTTGTGTCGATGATGAAAGCGGCAGGTATGGGCAGTACCCATGCGTCATTTCCCTGATAGCGCGGAATATCCCAACCTGCACCAGCTATTAGTGCCTTCATTTCCTCGCCTACCCAGATCGCCATATTGATCGAGAGCGCATAGCTGTTGTCCAGATCTGTCAGTACCGGGAAATCGGCGCAGACTTCAGACTTCAGTTCCTTGGAGAATTGTCGCCGGTCCGGCGTGATCGCGACCAGCTTTGCGCCAAGCTCCGAGATCTTGTCACTGGCACCGGCGAGAGCGCCAGCATTGAGGCGGCAATAGGGGCACCAGTGTCCACGGAGAAACGCGACATTGACGGGGCCATCTTCGAGCAGAGACGCCAACTGAACAAGCTGCCCCTGATCGTCCGGCAGGATGAAGTCAGGCATTTGTGCGCCCGGCTCTGGTGCAGCCAGTCCGGCGCCATTTTCCTGAAGCCGATCAACCAAATCGTCGACTGCCTCGGCAAAGGTCGTGCTCAGTTGCCGGACTTTATCGGCGATAAATGAAAGTTTCGCCTCGAGCGGCATTTCCCGATTGTTGCGAACGTCCTGATAGGCATCCTCAAGAGCCTGAACGAGTGCATTATCCGTCATCAGAACGCTCCTGAAGTCAGGGGTCAGCGTCGGCTTGGATGATTTTCGATGAGCCCTGACGCTATTCTGACTATGTGATCTGCCCTCTATTCTGACATTTAAGATACGGGTTCACAAGTTCAGCCTGCTTGCCGCATGGCCTTCAGAAGCCTCGTCATATCCATGCGATGCCGATAATCCGGATCGATGAAGCGATCTCTCACCACACCGTCAGTGCCGACAACAAAGGTCGCGGGTATGGGGACGAAGGCGCCTGCTTCGGTCTGGAAGCGCTCATCCTCGGGCATGGTATTTTTCGAGACTTCGTAAATCTCCCGGCCCAGCCAGATTGCGAGATTCAGGCTCGCGGCATATCCATTGTCGAGATCGGTCAGGATCGAGAAGGGGACGTTGAGTTCGGTTTTTATCGAGGCCGTATGGCGTCGTTTGTCCGGCGTGATCGCAACGATGTTGCCGCCGCTATTCTGGATTTCCTGGCTTGCCTCAGACAGGGAGATTGTATTCATACGGCAGAATGGGCACCAGTTTCCGCGATTGAATACGACCGCCACTGGGCCGGCGGCGGTGAGGTCGGACAGGCTGACCAGCCTGCCATGATCGTCCGGCAACTGAAAATGGGGAAATTCTTCTCCGATGTTCGGCGCATTCAGATGCGCGCCATTGGTTGATACGCGCTCAGCCATGGCGTCGATGGCTTCAGAATAGGAAGGGTTCCATACTCGCGCGGCCTCCGCCACGATTTGCAACCGTTCCTGCAAGGGCGCCTGCATCGAACCGGCACGCTCGATGGCTTCAACCAGAATGTCGTCAACTGACTTCGCGCTCGTCATAGGGGCAAACTATCTTGTGTCGGTGAGTATGAGAGTAAAACAGTCGAACCATTTCACAAGGGTGAACCTTGCAAATGGCAATATCTGTTATGGAGGGTCTATTGTGTTGCGGAAGGCGCCATTTCGGCAGGCAGGCTGTCGGGCGCTTTCATGGCGGTCATGATGCAAAGATATCTTGCCAGATAGGCCGCAAGACCCAGAGCAAGCGCGATCCCAAGGACACAGGCAGTCCAGCCGAACCGGTCAAAGACGATGCCGAGCAGGGCTGAGCCAACAAGCCCGCCGAAATAATAAGCAGCAAGATAAAGTCCGCTGGCGGCGACCCGGTCTGTTCTGGCCGCGCGGCCGACGAACCCCGTCGCCGTTGCTTGCGCGAAAAACGTGCCGATGCCGATCAGTGATAACCCGGCAAGGACCAGCAAAAGATGGGAAGAGACCAGCATAGGAAGACCTATCCCGGCGACGAGAAGGGACGCCATGAATGTCTTGCGGGTACCGAATCTCTCGACTGCACGGGCTGCAAGCGGGGTCGTGAACATCGATGGCAGGAAAACCAGATACACAAACCCAAGTGACATGGATGTCAGCCCGAACATGGCTCCTGACAGAACGAAATTTACGTAAGTGTACGTCCCGATAAAGGCAAACAAGATCAGAAATCCGACCCCGAAAGCGGCGCAGAGTGGAGGGTTCTGGAAGTGGATTTTCCAGCTCGCGAAAGCAGACCTCATTTCGCCCGGCATCTTGGCCATGGGACGGGCACCGCTGAGGGAAAGATAGGCAAGGGCAGCGCCGGTAAGGTTCAAGGCGGCAAAGACAAAAAAGCTCGCCGAAAGGCCGAGATATTCCGCAACTGAACCAGCAATCAGCCGCCCGACAAGATTACTGGCGACGACGCCAGTCACATAAGCTGCAAGCGCGCCTGCCGCCGCCTTTGCTGAGCATTTCTCCGAAAGATAGGTCATGGTGAGCGCAAAGGCTGTCGCCATGAAAAGTCCCTGTACGATGCGAAGGGAGCCGAAGACCCACAGATTAGGCGCGAAAGCCAATAGAACTGTGGGGATGGCTAAAAGAAGGAGACTGACCTGAATGCCGGTTCTTCTATCGACACGATCACTGAAAATCCCTGCGAGCAGGCCGGCAATGGCCATGCCGATCGTGCTGACATTAACGGCAAGTCCCATTGTGCCCGGTGAGACATTATATGTATTCGACAGCATGGGGAGTAGTGCCTGAGCGGCAAAAAGGTCGACAAGCGTCAGAAAGCCAATCAGTCCGATGGTCACGGTACGTTGTGTCGAACCGTCATTCCGTTTTTTACCGCGCAGGGAAGCCGTCGCCGACATGAGCATATCTCCGATATTCTGAAACAGGGTGTCCTCCCGGAGGAGGACACCTTCACCGAGAACCTCTACGGCGATGCGCAATATGGTTCTCCGGATAGCCATCACATGTCGTGATCCGCATTCCCGTCCATCATTTCGACGGCAAGGATATCCGCAGAAATCAGGACGGCCGGCTTGCTGGAATTGTTCCGCCACCAATGGGAGAGGTCGCCGGATTCAGCGGTGACTTCACCAGCCTTGTGAGTGATCGGCACAGCGCAGGTGCTGCGATATTCGGTCATTTCGCCCGAGACCACATAGATATTGGCCGGTCGGCCGCCATGCTGGTGCCAGGGGACTTCACCGCCAGGCTGGATGACAAGCTGCCGCATACGGAAGAGGCCATTGCCAAGTTGCGGATAGCTCTCATCGAGATCGATTGAGGCGATCACTTCATCTGTGACGCCGGAAGGGGCGGTGGCGCCAGGCTTTGTGACGTCAACGCCGACCTTGTCTGGCGGGCATTCACCTGCTTGCGCGGCGGGGATACCGGCAAGGCTTGCTGCGATGGCGCTTACCGCAGCAAGGCCGAACAGTTTCATTTTACGTGCTTCAATGTTCAGTTTCATCGTCATATCTCCTGATCTGAATGGCCGGCTCGTTTGGCCACTGATGAAATTATCGCGAAGGTGGGCTGCGAACTGAAATGCCGATTGGCTATTGTGTCGATGCATGGGAGTGACAGTTGGGATGTCAAAGACAGGAAAACCGCCGTCCCGAACCCCCGGCACGACGGTTTCATCTGTCAGATCTGTGGATGGTCAGCGGTTTTCGGATGAAAAACCGAATTGACGGCCAATCAAGGCGTCGACTGAGTAATTCCCCGGTCCCCTGACCAGCAGAAACGACAGAAGAGCAAACCAGGTCAAATGATCTGGCCAGGCTTGCGGATAGACAAAGAGCTGGATGACAGCGGTCATCCCGATGAGAGGCAGCACGCTGAGTCGAGTGGCAAGCCCGAGGACGAGAAGGATCGGGCAGGCAAGCTCGAAAGTGGTCGCAAGGCTTGCGGCCATTTCCGGCGGCAGGACGGGGACACCGTATTCATTTGCGAAAAGCTGAACAGTGAGATCCCAGTTTGCGATTTTCGTCTGACCGGATCGCCAGAAGATATTCGCGATGGCCAGGCGCGCGAGAAGTTGCGGCACGGATAGCGGGATGCTCTCAAGTCGGCTTCTGACCGTCTCGAATAGAGCTGTGGGGGTATTGCGCCGGAGCACCATAGTATCGGTCATCATGTCAGTCTCTCCTTTCATGTGGGGCTATGTTGAGTGGTGCACGATGCAATGACCCGGTTCATCAGGCCCTTGTTCAATGCATCGTATAGGGAAAATGAGAATGTCCGGGAGCTGGCAATGCCTGCGGCGTCACCTAGTCTCTTGCCTTCATGAAGGGCTTCATAGAGTGCGTAGGAGGCCTCATCGAGGCGCCGCAGCCTGATCCGGTCATCATAGCATGAGACTTCGAGCAATGCCGGGCCGGCATCGAGATCAGGAGCTCTGCCTTCTCCGTCCGGATTTCTGGCATATTCCCATATCAGATCAATCGGATAGAGCGATCGCAGATAGGATACACCAGGCTGGAATCTGAAACGGATTTGCTCCGAGGGGTGATCTTCCCTGAAATCTTCGAGGTCGTCAGGGCTCAGGACGGAGTCATGCTCATGAAGGGTGGCAAGATGAACGGCCCATTCAAGCCGGGCGATGTCCGGTAAATAGGGAGCATATTCGATGCCCAGTTGCTCATTGAGAAAGTCTGGGAACGCCGCACCATATCCCGCAACACACGGCATCGAAGGGGGGTATTCCGCAATAAATCTCCGTACACATTGCCGGAAATAATCTTCACCGGCGAGGTTCTTTGTCACTGGATAGGTGGATTCCAGGACTGTTCGCAGGGATATTGCGACATTGTTCGCGTTCACTGAGAAGTGGCCGTTCATCTTAATCTCCTTTGGCAGCTCCGCGCCGGTCAGGATCGAGCGTGAGAGGGTTTGCTGGAGGGCGGGGAGGTCATGTGCTGGGGCGGTGGGCAGGGGATCTGGTTCATGAAGAAGCGCTTTTTTCGCTTCATCGAGCAGCACCGGAAAATCCGGCAGGTTCGAATCCCATTCCAACAGAGTATATGCCTCAGGCCATTTTGCCCGAGCCATTTGATAAAGCGCCCAAACATCGTCTGAGACTTCCGAACCATGATCATCGATGAGGATGACGCCATGCTCGGTTTCTTTGCGGGTATGGCCGGCAACATGAATTTCACCGACCAGACCGGGCGCCAGCATATTTAGATATGCATCCGGATCGAAACCAAGATTATGTGCTGATACGGCAACATTATTGACATCGAGCAGGAGGGCGCAGCCCGTCCGGCGGGCAATCAGGTTCAGGAAATCGGCTTCCTCGAATTCAGAGCTCTCGAATGAGGCATAAAGTGAAGGGTTCTCAACAAGGATCTGCCGCCCCAGACTGTCCTGAACGTGTGAGATGTTCCTGCACAGAATATCTAGCGATTGGCGTGTATAGGGAAGCGGGAGCAGGTCATTGAGGAATGCGCCACCAGTCGTGCTCCATGAGACATGATCTGACACGAGATCAGGCTCCAGTCTCGCCACAAGCTCTGCCAGCATATCCAGATGACGCTCATCGACTCCTTCTGCGGACCCGAGGGACAAGCCCACACTGTGGAGGCTTAAAGGATAGTCTTCCCGGATTTTCTCGAGCCGGCTGCATTCCGGCCTGTCGAGCATGTAATTCTCGGGGTGAACTTCAAAGAAACCAACCACTGGCTGACGCTCCATGACGTCGGCCAAATGCGGCCGACGCAAACCCACTCCGAGGGTTGGGGCAGATGGAGCGGGTTGGGGGGACATGGGGCAGGAGAGTGTCATGTCGCGTCATCCAGTGGTTGGAACTCGTTAAGGTCAGGAGGCTGAAGGCGGTGTTGTCGAAGCACCGGCAATCTTGCTGCACAGACCAGACGGAACGTAGATCCACGCATCAGCGCGGCTGTCAGTATGCACCGTACCAGCGCAGGAGCCGGTCGCGGTTTCGCAGTCATTCTTGCCCGCTTCCACGATGCCGTAGCAGCGCTCGCTTTTGCCAGGTTTGGCCACAGGTCCACCTTCGCTGACAGCCGGCGTTACGAACGCTTCGCGTGTCTGCGTGGAGGAGCTGCCTGACTGACTGCAGGCGGCGAGGGGGGTGAGGGCGGCTGCCGCGACAGCCGAGACGATCCAGGGTGAAGTACTCATGTTCTTTCCTCTTCTTGGTCAAATACGTCGGCTGTCATTTCCGCCGTCCGCAGATCAATAATGTCATTCCGGGATTGCGAACGGAAATGCCGGGTCTTCATAGGTTTGATGCATGATCTGTATGGTTTGCCCACGAGATCGGGCCGGATAAGAAAAAGCCGGGCTGGTTTTTTCCGGCCCGGCTTGAAGTCAGGAATGTAAACAGGGTCAGTTGGTGACGCTGGACGTGATGGAGGCTGCGACATGGCTTGCCATGGTGAGCTGCTGGTCACGGTCCTTCAGGTCATATCGGTCACCGATGTAGGCGAAATCGGTATAGGCAACCCAGACAGTGCCTTCGTCATCCTCGAAAACGAGCATGCGCACGGGCCAGTCGAGGCCCGCCTGCGGAGATGCTGTCAGGAATTGTACCCCAAGCGGAGGATTGCCGAAGATCAGGAGAACAGACGGATTAAGTGAGATTTCTGCACCGTCGGCCAGATCCTGCTGATTGATCTCCGTGAAGAAGGTGATGCCTTTTTCGGCGATATCCGCTTTGATTCTGATGACTGTCTCTTCGAGAGTGTACTGACTTTTTACCTGGATGACACCGCTCTCTTCAGCAGGCGCAGGTGCTGGCGCGGTAAAGGCTGCAGAAATAGACGCTGCGCCCAGCAACATGGTGGCGCTACCGGCGGCAATGATTTTACGAATGGTCTTCATGGTGGGTTTCCTTAAGTTGTTGGGGGGTAGGTCAGGTGTCAGAGATCATTCGGCCAGCTGCGGCCTCGTGAAGAATGAATCCCTCTTCGGGATCGAATTCGTTTGCCCATGGCTTGCGATCCAGGACGCGAGCAGTATCTGTGTACCCTGCATCCCATCTTTGGGTGATGCCGGCGGGGCTGAAATCAATGTCTTTCGAGTGATCCTCACCGGAGAGAGGCGGGGCCAACAACCGGACGACATGCATGACGGTTCGGCAGCCATAGGCACGAAGGGCAAGGGCTCCCTCACTGTCCCGGAGTTCTTCCGGCAGCATCTCTCCGAGCTGTGTGATAATGTGCCGTAGACGGTGGAGCTGCTTTTGGCGATTGATGTGGACAAGCGCGCGGCTCGAATACCGGATGTCTTTCTCACGGCTGATGACCTTCCAGATCGAATCCGGCTCAGGACCTTCAGGGTTCCAGACATGCACGGCGAAAACTGTTCCGCTCCGGCGCGGGTAATCATCAAAGACGCGCTCAACAGGTGTGTTGGAAAGGACGCCGCCATCCCAGTAGAGATCGCCATTGATCCGTACAGCGGGGAAAGCAGGAGGCAGTGCACCTGATGCCATAATATGCCTGGCGGTGATCTCGGTCGACTGGCTGTCGAAATAAGCCATCTCGCCGGTACGAACATTTGCGGCCCCGACGGTCAGCCGCGTCGGGCCGTTATTGATCAGTTCAAAGTCAACAAGTTCGTTGAGCGTTTTCTCGAGCGGGCTCGTCACATAGTAACTGGCATTCTCCGCGCCGAGCGTTGCGTGTGTGCCCAGCAATGCCCATCGGTTGGGTTCAAAGAATCCCTTCACACCGTTCGACATTGTGTAGGTGCTTGAGGCGAGCGATCCAAGCCAAGGGAAGGCGCCGGCCAGTGCGACAAAATTATCGTGCCGTATACGCCGCCAGAACTCACGCAACCTCGGCAGGCGGTTCTCTGGCAGGTTGCCGGTGATGATCGCGGCATTGATTGCGCCAATAGACGTTCCGATTATCCAGTCAGGTTCAATGCCGCCTTCCTGAAGTGCCTGGATAACGCCGGCCTGATAGGCGCCGAGCGCGCCACCACCCTGGAAGACAAAACTGACCTGCCCCAGATCGTCCTGACAAGCTGATGTCTGACGATCTGTATGCGCGTCTGGTGTATTGAGATGAGATTGATTTGTAGAGTCTTTCACATCGAACATGAGTTTCTCCATTTATGAAAACAGGACCAGATCAGTGTGCGGTCCATCCGCCATCAACTGGCAAAGCCTGACCGGTGATCGAATTTCCGCCTGCTCCACACAGGAACAAGCACAGCTCTGCAATTTCTTCTGGCTGCGCGAATTTCTTCGTGGGTGTATTCTTGAGAAGGACGCTCGAGATAACTTCGTCTTCTGAAATCCCGTGAGCTTCAGCCTGATCTTGGATCTGCTTCTCGACAAGCGGTGTCCAGACATACCCCGGGCAGATGGCGTTTGCGGTAATCCCAGCCTCGGCGCCTTCGAGCGCCAGAACCTTCGTCAGACCGACAATGCCATGCTTGGCCGCTACATAGGCGGATTTGTAAGGAGATGCGATCAGTCCGTGGGCGGAGGCAATATTAATGATCCGGCCCCAGCCATTTTCTCTCATGTCATGGAAAACGGCGCGGCTGGTGTGGAACGCAGATGAGAGGTTGATTGCCAGAATGTCGTCCCATTTGCTTGGTGGGAAAGTTTCCACCGGGGCGACATGCTGGATGCCCGCATTATTGATCAGGATATCAACATTCCCGAACATGGTCTTCGCTTCCATGATCATGTCGTTGATTTCATCCGGTCGGCTCATGTCTGCCGGTGAATAGGTGGCTCTTCCATCCTTATCGGTCAGTGACTGGAGGCTGTTTCTGATCTGATCTTTGTCACCGAAACCGTTGAGGACAATATTAGCCCCCGCAAAGGAGAGTGCTTTGGCAATTGCCAAGCCAATCCCACTGGTCGATCCAGTGACGAGGGCCGTCTTGCCAGATAATACGAGATCCGTAGGCGTCTTATCCAGCCTGGGGAGGGTTTCATCAGGGGCAAACATATTTCTCTCCAAATTGCGCGGCATTGCCGGCGCTGTCTTGATGAGAGAAATGTCACGGAACTGGCGTGAGAATGGAAATGCCGGTTTTCTATCGGTTCCATGCGTAGCATGCATCTTTGAGCCGAGTGGAAACGCGGTTTCCGAACATGCGATCGATCTAAGAGATCGAGTATGCCGATTGGGCATGGAAAGGATAAGGACGATCCATTGGATCTTCGGGGCACGCTCGCTTCTATTACAAAAAATATTGTGACTGACAGGAGCATACCCATGAGGAGCTGGCGGAAACTGATTGCGACACTCGCCCTTGGTTCATTTGTACTCGGGGCGTGCACTGCTCCGATGGCTGAGGAGAAGGGAACGGCGAGCAGAAAGCTGGCCTTCATCCATGTGAATGTCATTCCCATGACGGAGGAGATTATTCTCGTAGATCGTGCCGTCGTGGTCGCGGATGGTCGGATACTCCGTGTCATGCCTGCCGGTGAGTTTGAGCCTGAAAAAGGAATGGACGTCATTGATGGGCAAGGCGGATATCTACTTCCCGGCCTGTCGGATATGCATGTTCATCTGGGGTTAAAGCTGCTAGCGGATGGGCCGGCTAGCCGAACGGACATGGAACGGGATCTTGCGCTTTATCTTCCGCATGGTGTCACAACGATCAGGCATATGCGGGGGAGTGAGACAGCCCTCGAGCTGCGTGAAGATATCCGATCCGGAAAAGTGATCGGTCCACGTTTGGTTGTTGCAGGGCCTTCAATCAATAAGGATCTTCCGCAGAATTTTGGTCCGAATGTTCGGACAGCGGAGGAAGCATGGAGGGCCGTGCAAGAGCAGGCGGCGGCGGGATATGACCTGATCAAAGTGCATCAGCACCTTGAAAAAGGTGCATTCCTGGCAGTGATCGAAGCCGCCACGAATATGGGGCTGCCAGTTGCGGGGCACGCCCAGCCAGATATTGAACAGACGCTCCGATACCTTTCTCTGGAGCATGCGGAGGAAGTGTCTCACCTATTAGAGGTTGGGACAGATTTTGATCAGGCTCCCGAAACTCTCGAGGCATTGGTGGATGCGGACATTACAGTAACGCCGACGCTCATCGTCTTCGAGACGATACACAAATATCTCTCGGATGACGGTCTAAAGGCATTACTCCGCTCGGAAGATTCAACCTATGTCTCTCCTTACTGGCGCAATGTGATGTCGTTTGAGAATAATTACTTTCGTCAGGCTCTGGGGGAAGACTTTGCCCAAAATGAGCCTTACTTCCGGGACGAATCTGAACGACTGAAAACTCTTACCCGGCAACTCCACGAAGCGGGCGTTCCCCTCATGCTCGGAACGGATGCCGTTGGTCTAGTGGCGCCCGGATTATCCGTTCATCAGGAGCTTGAACTTCTCGTTGAAGCGGGTCTGACACCATATGAAGCTCTTTATACGGCGACTGTTGTGCCTGCTGAATGGCTAGGCGAGGAGCGGCTGCGCGGCCGTATTGAAGAGGGCATGCAGGCCGAGTTCGTCCTGCTGCGTCAAAACCCATTGCTCAACATCAGCTATTCAAGAAACGTTCTGGGAGTACTTCAGGGTACCAATTGGTATGACCAGAAAGCGTTGCAAGCGATGTTGGTGTTGAGGTAATCCCTCGCTGTCTTAGCCGCCGAAAACTGGGCCAGATTTTCCTCAAGATCTTTTTTCCTGAAGGCGGTGGCGATGGCTCGAATGCGTTTCTCGGATGAGGATATTCCGAAGGTGCTGCGTAGGATCGAGATTGATCTGGCGTCAGGCAATGACATCAAAACGGCTTCCCATTCTGCTGGGATCCGCGATGCACATACTAGAATTGCCGCAAGCGCTATGGCCGGATGGGCCGCATTCAGCTCTCCGAGATGAAGGCGATGGAGAAAGAGAACAAACGCTTGAAGCAGATTGTCGCTGAGCAGGAGCTCGATAAGCTGATCCTGAAAGAGAGCCTGGAATTTTTAAAACCCAAGGTCTGACGACGGATCAGTTATGTCAGGCCGTGTTCCATGCCCGGCAGAAGATCGGAACTTCAGAACGACGGACCCGCCGTATGGTGAGGCTCTCTATCCCCTCCTGCTCAAGCACAGGAAACCGGGCTATATCGGGTCCGATAACGGGCCGGAGTTCGCCTCAGAAGCCTTTCAGACATTGCTTTGCAAGGCCGGTATCTCTCCCATTCGTATAGATCCAAGCAGCCCGTGAGAAAATGGCTCCGACAGTATAACCGCATCAGGCCCTAAACATGCACCCACCAGTCCCGGAGGCTCTACATCAAAGTGGATCGACATAAATGGGCTGGACACCGATGCTAGTGCATTAGTCCTTACTAATATCCAGGATCCTTATTATGCATCTTGGTGAATGTCATTTTGTGATCAAACCCACCCAACCTCTGGTTTTGCTTGCCCGATTTATCACTTAATGCGATGGTCTAGGCGGGCATAGTAAGTGTTGGGGTTGCGTTGCATCTTTGCGCGCCGTGGGTGTCTCATGAGTGATAAACTGGTCTTCGTCATTTCTGGCGTAACAGGCGACGAATTGTGGCTGATTTCCCCTCACACGGGACTTTCCCAGCTGGTCAAAGGAGGGTTCCTCTCGATTGAGGACGTTACCGCCTTCGGCGATAGGGTCATCTTCGTTGCAGATGAAGGAGTTACCGGAAAGGAACTCTGGATATCGGATGGCACGGAAGAGGGGACTTATCTTCTCAAGGATATTTTCGAAGGGACGTCGCCGAGCCAGCCTCAGGATATGATCGTCTTTGGGGACAAAGTCCTCTTCAGCGCGATTGACGCAGACAGTGGCCGCGAGCTCTGGATTACGGATGGGACACAAGAAGGCACTTTTCTACTGCACGATCTGAATCCGGGATCTAGTTGGGCTTCGCCTACGGAGTTTATTGTTTTCGGGGCGCAGGTGCTTTTTCAGGCCTATAGTAACGGGGCGGGGTACGAACTGTGGGTAACAGATGGTACGTCAGAAGGCACACATGTTCTCGCGGACATTTTTTCGGGTTTTGGCAGTAGTCAGCCTTCATACTTTACTCTTTTCGGCGACCGGGTCCTTTTTACTGCCAAAGATGGTGTAAATGGGACATCACTCTGGATCACAGATGGTACTGAAGCAGGCACGAAGCTTCTAAAAGACATCTCTGACAGACCCTTCTCTAATACCGATCCGGAATTTACAGTGCTCGGAGATAAAGTCCTGTTTCGTGCTGACGATGACAAAACGGGCGCTGAGCTTTGGGTGACTGATGGTACGACGGAGGGCACGCACCTATTAAAGGAACTATTGTCAGGCCAATTCGGCGGGGGCCCGACCGGTTTCACACATCTTGGTGACAAATTGCTGTTTAGTGCTCAGGGCGATGATTATGGTACGGAGCTATGGATCACGGACGGGACGGAAACCGGAACCAGACTTCTCAAAGATATTGAGGCCGACCTAGGCGACGGCGATCCCGGCCAATTCACCCAATTGGGAGACAAGATCCTATTTGTAGCTAGCGACCGCGATCATGGAGAGGAACTCTGGATTACCGATGGTACGACTGAGGGTACGCTTCTCGTCAAGGATATTGTTCCGGGTAGGGACTCAAGTGAGATAAAAGAGCTGACCCAAGTCGGGGACAGGGTCATGTTTCAGGCCGATGACGGCATCAACGGCGTTGAGCTCTGGATCACGGATGGTACGCCGGAAGGCACTGTGCTTCTTGATCAACCCGACAACAACACGGTGGGCTCGTTCCATGGTCCGACCGTTTTGTTCGGAGATAAACTTCTATTCTCGGCGGATGATGGTGTTCATGGGTATGAGCCCTGGGTTTCCGATGGCACAGCTGAAGGCACCAGGCTTCTCAAGGATATCTTTGAGGGAGGCGGCGGAAGTGGCGCGGGCGCCTTCACGGCGTTGGGTGACCAGGTAATTTTTATTGCATTTGATGATTTCTCCGGAGGCGATATTTGGACTACTGACGGTACCGAAGCGTCTACTGTGAAGCTATTAGAGCTGGTTCCGGGGTTTTCGGCAGGGGGCGGCTTCCCGTTCTTCGTGATCGGCGATCTAGCCGTCTTTACTTACAGTGATGGTACCAGTGGCCAGGAAATCTGGGTGACGGATGGTACCGAGGCTGGCACCCACGCCATTAAAGATATCAAACCCGGGCTTGCGCCGAGCGCGCCAAGCTGGCTCACGGTGTTTAATGATAAGGTGCTCTTCAGGGCCGACGACGGCACAAATGGGCAGGAGCTCTGGATCACCGACGGGACGAGTGAAGGCACGTTACTGCTGAAAGATATTCAGCCGGGCAGCGGGTCAGGTAAACCTTCTCTATTTACCGTACTCGGAGATATTGCTCTATTTTCCGCCAATGACGGCATGAATGGAGAAGAATTATGGGTAACTGATGGTACGCCAGATGGAACAGCGCTCCTCAAGGATATCCGGCCCAATTCGGGGGTGGATTTCTCATCTTCAAGCTTCCCCGATTTCCTAATCGAGTTTGACGATCAGCTTTTGTTCAGTGCAATCGACAGTTCGAACAGTAGGCAGGTCTGGATCACGGATGGCACATCAGAGGGAACGCGTCTCCTGACCGATGTCTATCCGGAAGCACCTGACGATCTGCCGGGTGAACTGGTGAGGCTGGGTGACAGGATCATCTATGAATCTGGTGGCGAGGTCTGGACGACAGATCTGACGGCAAGCGGTACATTCCTCCTGAAAGATATTTCCCCCGGTGGCCGGCCCAGCGCTCCATCCGACTTCACCGTTTTCGGTGACAAGGTCCTATTCACGGCTGACAATTCCGACATAGGGCGGGAGCTGTGGATCACGGACGGAACGCCGGATGGCACATTGCTCCTGAAAGATATTTTCGCAGGCCACGATAGCAGCAGTATTTTCGACATCACCATCTTTGGGGACAATGCTTATTTCAGGGCAGATGACGGGAAGAGAGGAGCTGAACTCTGGGTCACCGATGGAACGCCAGAAGGCACCGAGCTTCTGAAGGATATCAACCAGACAGTACTCGGATCTTATCCAAGGGAACTTACATCCTTCGGATCGACGCCACCCGTCGCCAATGATGACTTCAAGATGACGGATGAAGATACACCGATCAATATCAATGTCCTGATCAACGATACCGGTGCTGATCCCGGAGAAATGCTTCAAATATTATCAGTAGACACCTCCGGACTGACCGCGGGCGAACTGATTGATAATGGCGACGGGACATTCACCTTCGACCCTCAGGGAGATTTTGACTCGCTCGGGGCGGGTGAAAGCGCGACAGTCAGCTTTACCTATGTCATGTCCGATGGCTCAGGCGCTTTCATGCCGGGTATGTTCGATGCTGTTTTCGAACTAAAGTCTCTGTTGCCTGAAAATGGGGGAGACGGATCACTTGGCTTTGCGCTCAATGGCATTGGTGCGTTTGACCAGAGCGGCCACTCCGTCTCCGGGGCGGGGGACGTCAATGGCGATGGCATTGATGACCTGATCATCGGGGCCCGTCGCGCCGACCCGAATGGCCAGTCCGTTGCCGGCGAGAGCTATGTGGTGTTCGGCACGGATCAGGGCTTTGTGGCGCGCCTCGATCTGTCGAGCCTCAATGGCAGCAATGGCTTTGTCCTCAATGGTATTGATGGGAATGACCTCAGTGGCCACTCCGTCTCCGGGGCGGGGGACGTGAATGGCGATGGCATTGATGACCTGATCATCGGGGCCTATCGCGCCGACCCGAATGGCGAGCTCAATGCGGGCGAGAGCTATGTGGTGTTCGGGACGGATCAGGGCTTTGCGGCGAGCCTCGATCTGTCGAGCCTCAATGGCAGCAATGGCTTTGTCCTCAATGGTATTGATGGGAATGACCGCAGTGGCTTCTCCGTCTCCGGGGCGGGGGACGTGAATGGCGATGGCATTGATGACCTGATCATCGGCACGCCGAATGGCGAGTACGTCGCGGGCGAGAGCTATGTGGTGTTTGGGACGGATCAGGGCTTTGCGGCGAGCCTGGATCTGTCGAGCCTCGATGGCAGCAATGGCTTTGTCCTCAATGGCATTGATGCGTTTGACCAGAGCGGCCAGTCCGTCTCCTCAGCGGGAGATGTGAATGGCGATGGCATTGATGACCTGATCATCGGCGCGCCGTTAGCCGCCCCGAATGGCGAGCGCAATGCGGGCGAGAGCTATGTGGTGTTCGGGACGGATCAGGGTTTTGCGGCGAGCCTGGATCTCTCGAGCCTCAATGGCAGCAACGGCTTTGTCCTCAATGGCATCGATGGGGATGACCGCAGTGGTGGCTATTCCGTCTCCTCAGCGGGGGATGTGAATGGCGATGGCCTTGATGACCTGATCATCGGCGCGCCGTTCGCCGACCCGAATGGCGAGTACGGCGCGGGCGAGAGCTATGTGGTGTTTGGGACGGATCAGGGTTTTGCGGCGAGCCTGGATCTCTCGAGCCTCAATGGCAGCAATGGCTTTGTCCTCAATGGCATCGATGAGGATGACAATAGCGGCTTCTCTGTCTCCGGGGCGGGGGACGTGAATGGCGATGGCATTGATGACCTGATCATCGGGGCGCGTGCCGCCGACCCGAATGGCGAGCGCAATGCGGGCGAGAGCTATGTGGTGTTCGGGACGGATCAGGGCTTTGCGGCGAGCCTCGATCTGTCGAGCCTCAATGGCAGCAATGGCTTTGTTCTCAATGGCATCGATGAGGATGGCAATAGCGGCTTCTCCGTCGCCGGGGCGGGGGACGTGAATGGCGACGGATTTGATGATCTGATTGTTGGCGCACCGTTCGCCGACCCGAATAGCCAGTCCGGTGCCGGTGAGAGCTATGTCATCTTCGGCCGAGCTGACTTCGTGCCCTTCACTGACACGGGCACCGTCACGATTACCATTCATGGTATTGATACGCCTCAGGATCTTACAGGCACGCCGGGAAGGGATACACTCGAGGGGCAAAGTCATAATGATACCCTCAATGGCCGGGGAGATGATGATCTTCTTGACGGTATGGAAGGAAATGACGACCTCTTTGGCGCCGCCGGGAATGACACGCTGCTCGGTGGTGATGGCGATGACACGCTTGATGGTGCCTTTGGAAATGATTTCCTTTCCGGTGGGCAGGGACAGGATAGCCTTATTGGAGATTGGGGCGATGACACGCTGAATGGCGGCGAGGGAGATGATTTTCTACGCGGGGGTAAGGGCGATGACTCCTTACGCGGAGGAGATGGTCTCGACAGCCTGATAGGGAATAACGGAGCAGATACGCTGATCGGGGGATCAGGTGATGATGAGCTCAATGGCGGGTATGGGGCAGACTGGCTAGACGGTGGCAATGGAGCAGACCTGCTGATTGGCGCAGAATTACGCGACACGCTGATCGGCGGAAGTGGCAAGGATACACTAGATGGAGGAGCTGATCGCGATCTGCTTTATGGTGGCAAAGGCGATGATCTTCTCCTCGGCGGGAAAGGTCAGGACACCCTGCAGGGCGATGACGGCGATGACGATCTTCGAGGTGGTCTGGGTAATGATGAACTTTCCGGCGGTCTTGGCCATGATATCCTCGATGGAGGAGAGAATAATGACACTCTGACAGGCGGGGACGGTAATGACACGCTGTCCGCTGGCAATGGCCAAGATGCGCTCTTCGGCGATGGCGGTCACGACATTCTCATGGGCGACGGCGGCAATGACACACTTCACGGTGGGGTGGGTAGTGACAGTTTGCATGGCGGGAATGCCGATGATGTCATGCTCGGTGAAGATGGCGACGATACGCTATCGGGTGGGTTTGGTGATGACACCTTGATCGGCGGGGTGGGTGAAGACTGGATGAATGGTGGCGAAGGAAACGATGTCTTCTATCTGATCGATGGTTTTGGTGCGGATACAATTGAAGGTTTTGTCGCGGGTGTGGGTCTTGGGGATGTAATTAATCTCATCGACTTTGGTGCCGACTTTGATACTTTCACAGAGGTTCTCAGTGTTGCTACGGACGATGGTGCCGACACAAGTCTGGATTTCGGCGATGGCAACATTTTGGTGCTGCTGAACGTCTTGGTTACTGATCTCGATGCAGATGATTTTGATTTCAGTTCCGCCGAAGATCTGTTTGATCAGGGGTTTGGCGATGCCCCGGCAATTCTGCAGGGCATAGCAGATATCTTCGATGAAAACTCGTCAGTTCAGACACCGTTTGAGGATCAAGCGTTGAGCCCATATCAGCCATTGGTGGAATACGAGCACGCTCATTAATTTGTTTGCGGCGTGAATTGAGGTGGCGGAATGCTAAGAATGCTCGCTATCTAATAGATGCATAAACAGTAAGGCTGCTGTCGATTATGCCGGTTTAGCGCGCTGTTTTTTATTGAGGGTATTTGGTGGACCCGAGCGGAATCGAACCGCTGGCCTCGTCATTGCGAACGACGCGCTCTACCAACTGAGCTACGGGCCCTGAAGTTGACGGGATTTGGGATTTGCCCGTCATACTGTCAAGCGGATTGGGCGCTTACTCGGCGGCCTCTGTAAGGGCTGTCATGTGCCGCCGGGCTTCCTCGACATAATGCGCCGCGCCCATCGCAGCCATCTTGTCTTCCATACCTTTGAGATTACGAAGCTTGCGGGCGGGCAGACCGCCCCACATCTCACCGCTCGGCACAGTTTTCTTCGGGCCAAGAAAGGCGCCGGCGGCGAGGAATGCCCCTGTCTGCACGGTTGAGCCATCCAGCATGGTCGCGCCCATACCGACAAAGCCTTCATCTTCAACGGTGCAGCCATGCAGCATGCATTTGTGCCCGACGAGGACATTCGTGCCGATCAGAACCGGCGTGCCGCCATGGTCGGGAGCGTCGACATGGATGATGGTGCCGTCCTGAATATTGCTTCGTGCACCAACTTTAATTGCATTGGTGTCGCCGCGCAGGACGCAAGCATACCAGATAGAGGCCTCAGGCCCGATGGTCACATCGCCGATAATGACAGCGCCAGGAGCAATAAAGGCGCTGTCATCGATTTGCGGGGTCTTGCCTTCGAAGGGAAGGATCAGAGGAGAAGGAGAGGTCATAGCCCTCCCTTATTCCTCTGCGGCGTCCTCATTCCACTCATAAATTGCGGTGATAAGGCAGCGATCGACCGTGAAGGGATCCGTGTCATTGCCGCCGAAAATCTCCTCAGAGATATAAAGGGAGTCGCCGCGGGTGATGCAGCCTGACCCGAAGCGGTCATCAAGGCCGACCCGCTGGGCGCGGTCCGCCGACCGACAGGAGCGAGACAGGACAACGAGATATTCGTCACGAACGCCTTTCTTGAGGATAAGCCCGTCAGGGCCGTCCCATTCGCGGAAGCCGCTGATCGACTGGGCAAAGCAAACGCGATCAACCCTTTCGCCGACGCGCTTGTCCTGAAGGGCTTCTTCGGTTGTCGGCTTGTCCTCGCTAGAGGCTGATGTGCCGCAGGCCATCAGGCCGAGGCTGAGAAGGGCAAGGCTGGCGATCTGGAAACGGGGCATTGGAGCTCTCCCTATTATATAATGTCGATAGGCTATCACTCTGCCGATCTGTGGCAATGGCGCCATGCATGAGAAAAAGACGCATTTTTGGGTCATGCGATTGCGTGACTTTATCACGGCGAATGCTTGTGTTCGCTGAGAAAAGGTGCCAGTTTTTTGCTGGGGACAGTATATCTTTGGGGGATCCCCGCGCGCGGTGGTGAATGATTGATTTTCTTGAGAGCCTGCCTTTGGCGGTGCTGGCAAGCCTCGTGGCTGCCGGTGTTGCGACGCTCGGGCTGGTCATCGTCAGCATCAATGACGCCTGGGCGATGCGCAATCGTGTGCATTTTGCGGCCTTTGCATCCGGCATTCTGGTCACGACAGCGCTTCTTCTTCTGCCATCCGCTTTCAAGGCCCATCCGAACGCGCCATTTGTCGCGCTCGCCGGGTATCTGCTGCTTTTCGGGGTCAACGCGCTTTTCCGTCAGGGAAAGGGGCTCATGGTCATTGCGCCGCTCTTTGCCATCGGCATTCACTCATTCCTTGATGGCTTTGAATACGGGATCCTCTTTGACCACGATCCGTTCGTGGGCTGGGTCGCCTCCATCGGCCTGATCACGCATGAATTTGCGGAGGCTGTGATCCTCTATGCAGTACTGCGGACGGGCGGGGCGAATGCGCTTGTCTCATGGCTCGGCGGATTCATCGGCGCGGCGATCACGACACCGCTCGGGGCGGTGGTCTCCCTAGAGGTGCTCGACGGCATGTCTCAGCCTGATTTCGGGCTTTTCCTCGCAGCCGCGGCCGGCGCACTCCTTTATGTTGGAGCCACCCATCTGCCGACCCATGTCATTGATGGCATTCGGGCGCGGGTGCTGATCGCCTATCTCTTGGGTGTCCTGCTCGCTTTCGGTCTGTCATTCGGTCATGACCACATAGAAGAGCCGCATGATGCCTCGATGGGTCATGAACAGGATCCGCACGATCACTAAAAGATGAGAGTAGGGTGCGGAAAGAAGGACATCCTTCCCGCACCCCGGATCATGCAGAGGGCCATCTGCACTCACCATCGGCGATTTCCTCGGGGAAACATTGGTGGCGCCCCCATCGGATCGATCAGGGAGGATCGTCGCCGATGGTTGCAACTTTAAGTGGCGTAAGCTTTCCGTCTGATTAACCGTATAATGAAAAGGCGAGGGGTGTCAGACGCTTCGCGCGGCGCTAAAGGCGGCGAATGGACCTCGATCGACATTCAGCTCTGGTGCTTCTCTCGGGCGGGCAGGATTCTGCGACCTGCCTTGGCTGGGCGCTGGCGCGCTATGACCGTGTCGAGACACTCGGCTTCGATTACGGCCAACGGCACCGTGTGGAACTCGAGGCCCGGCAAAAAATCCGTGACTGGTATGCTGCGCGGGATGAAGGTCGCAAACTCGGCGAAGATCACACGCTGAGTGTCCCCGCTTTCAATGAAATTGGCGCGACAGCGATGACGGCGGAACTCGAAATCGAGACGGGCCGGCGGGGCCTGCCGACGACCTTTCTGCCAGGGCGCAATGTCGTATTCCTCGCTTTGGCGGGCGCTTTGGCCGTGCGCCGGGGGATCGGCGATCTCGTCGGCGGGATGTGCCAGACCGATGCGGCGGGGTATCCGGACTGTCGGGACGACACGATCCAGACATTGGCGCAGGCGCTGGCGCTGGGGATTGATCCTGATCTGAAGGTTGAGACCCCGCTGATGTTCCGCTCAAAGGCAGAGACCTGGGCGCTGGCGGATGAGCTTGGTGGGGACGAGTTGACCGAGATGATCCGGGAAACCTCGCATACCTGTTACAAGGGTGACCGGTCTCAGCGTCATAACTGGGGTTATGGCTGCGGGACATGCCCAGCCTGCGTTGAGCGGGCTCGGGGCCATGCCGAATGGCAGGCGGCCAAGTGACCTACAGCGTCAAGGAATGCTACTTCACGTTGCAGGGCGAAGGCGCGCAGACGGGCCGGGCGGCCGTCTTCCTGCGCTTTGCCGGCTGCAATCTTTGGACAGGCCGGGAAGAGGATCGGGCCGCAGCCGTCTGCCGGTTCTGCGATACCGATTTTGTCGGCACGGATGGGCCGGGCGGCGGCAAGTTCCCGACTGCGGCTGCCCTTGCGGCGCATGTCGCAAGCTTTTGGCCGAAAGGCGGGCGGCCTTATGTCGTCTGCACGGGCGGCGAGCCGCTCCTCCAGCTCGACAGCCAGTTGATCGTTGCCTTCCACCAGATCGGCTTCAAGGTCGGGGTTGAGACCAACGGCACGATCCCCGCGCCTGAGGGGCTCGACTGGATCTGCGTCAGCCCGAAAAGCACGGCACCTCTGGTTCAGACCTCCGGGCACGAATTAAAACTCGTCTATCCGCAGACGGACGCAAAGCCTGAGCAGTTTGCCGGGCTCAGCTTCGAGCATTTCTTCCTTCAGCCCATGGATGGGCCGGAAAAGGAAAAGGCGACCGCCGAGACGATCGCCTATTGCCGTTCTCATCCGCAATGGCGCCTGTCACTCCAGACGCACAAGCTGATCGGTATTCCTTGAGCCTTAGCTCATCAGGTCGGCCAGCTTGCGGGCAAGACGGCTGTAATACTGATTGACCGTCGACCAGATTGGCGCGGGCGGCAGCGTATCGTTGAGGGTCGGATAATCGCCATCAACAGCTGTTGCGAGCACGCGGCCGTTTTCACTGAAGGTCACCATGACTTCTGCCTTGCCGGCATAGACACTCTGTAGGCTGAGGCTGGGCTCTGCGATCATGTCGGCCTGTGTCGGGCGGTTTGCTTCGAGCTTGGTCATCTCAACCTCAAGGGTGAGGATGCCCGGACCACCAGCGCCGACGAGTTCGACGACGCCGCCGAGCGCGGTGCGGACTTCGTCATCAAGGTCTTCTGCCTTGTCGCCAAGGTCATCGAGCGTGATAGGCCGTTTGGTGTCGCTGGGCCCCATCGGGCGGTAGCCGACAAGTTCCTTCAGCTCATCAGATGCCGTGATCGGGGTAATAAAGACCTGATCGTAAGAGGAGAAATCGACTGCCCCCGAGGCATACTCAAAACGGTCAAACCGGGCCGTCGCATCGGGGCCGGTCGACGGTGTGGCGCAGGCGGCCAGTGTCAGGACGGCAGCGCAGGCAAGCAGTTTCAGTTTCATGTCATTCCCTCCCAGGGGTTTGTCTGAACGAGGGGGAGTGTGCACGTCCCGGCGGGCGGAACGCAAATCATGAAAACTGTTGATCTGAGATCAAGTTTCAGAGCGCGGCTTCGAGCCCTTCGCGGGCCAGCCGGTCGGCTTCTTCATTGCCCGGATGTCCGGCATGCCCCTTAACCCATTTCCATGTCACCTGACGCGAAGAGGCGAGGGCATCGAGCATTTCCCAGAGGTCCTGATTTTTGACTGGCTTCTTTGATGCCGTCTTCCAGCCATTGCGCTTCCATGAGTGGACCCAGCTCGTCACTCCGTTCTTCACATAGGTACTATCCGTATGAAGAGTGAGCGGTGTGCCTTCGGGGAAAGCCTTGAGGGCTTCGATCGCGCCCATCAGCTCCATGCGGTTATTGGTCGTTGCCCGTTCGCCGCCGCTGAGTTTCCGCTCTTGGCCGTTTTCCTGAATGAGGACACCCCATCCGCCTGGACCCGGATTCCCCGAACAAGCACCATCCGTATAAATCTCAATCATGCCGAACCCCTCAGGCGGAAAAGAAGCCCGGGCTTTGCCGGTGTGCGCCCAGAAGCGCAAGCCAGGGTTTGGGATCTTTGACCTGAACAAGACTGCCCGGCACCTGATGGATGAAATCATGTGCGCGGGTGAGGGCAAAGCGCAAGGCTGAGCCGCGCCAGAAGAGAAGCAGCGCTTCTTTTTCGTCACGGCTCAACGGGCGAACCGTCTCATAGCCTTGCATGAGGGCCATGCCGAGATCGGGGGTGGGGGCGTCCTCAGCCGTGAATGCATTCATGGCGATGGCGAGGTCGTAGGCAAAGAAATCCGTACACGCGAAATAAAAATCGATAACGCCAGCGGGGATGTCGCCATCGAACATGACATTATCCGGGAAGAAATCCGCGTGGATCTGACCACGCGGCAGCTGAGACGGCCATGATGCCATCAGGTGCTCTGCTTCGGCCCGCAGATCGCCAAAGAGGCCGAGCTCAATCGTGTTGAGCCCGTCACCCAGCCCTTTGACCATCAGCGCCCAGTCCGCTGGGCCGAGGTCATTGGCGCGTTCGGGCTCAAATCCATCCGCAGAGAGATGAAGCTCTGCGAGCAAAGTACCTGCCGCGCGGGCCTGGGCGAGATTGGCGCTTTTCTCACTGACGCCGTGCAGGAAAGTGACGATGGCCGCCGGGCGGCCACAGAGCTGGCCGATCATGGCGCCGTCATTGAGATGAATGGGGGCGGGGACGTTCATCCCCTTTTGCCGCAAATGCTCCGTCAGCCCCAGAAAATAGGGCAGGTCCTCTTCCGCGACACGTTTTTCAAAGAGGGTGAGGACATAGCGGCCGTCTTCGGTGTCGAGGAAATAGTTCGAATTCTCGACACCCGCCTCGATCCCGTGATGGGCAACCAGCGGCGGCAGGTCATAACGGGTGAGGAAGTCTTCAAGCTCTTCCCGGCTGACATGGGTATAGACGGCCATAACCTCCCCTTCGACCCCTCAGACGAGTTCGCGGGGGAGTTTGAAGCTGACATTCTCGCGGGCCGTTTCGACTTCTTCGATTGTCACATTCATCCGGGAGCGGAATGCCTCGATAAGGCCTTGCACGAGATGTTCCGGCGCTGAGGCTCCAGCGGTGATCGCCACCTTTTGCGGGGCGAGCCGTTCGATCTCTTCCCAGTCGATCGCGTCTGCATTCTCAACCAGCACCGCATAAGGGCAACCCGCGCGGCGACCGACATCGACCAGCCGTTGTGAGTTGGAGGAGGCCGGTGAGCCGATCACGATCAGCGCATCGGCGTCTTTTGCAATCACCTTGACGGCTTCCTGCCGATTGGTGGTCGCGTAGCAGATATCATCCTTATGCGGCACATGGATGTCCGGGAAGCGGGCCTTCAGGACATCAACAATCGCTTGTGTGTCATCGACCGACAGCGTCGTCTGGGTAACATAAGCGAGCCCGCCTGAGGGGGGGATAAAGTTTTTCGCGTCCTCGACGGTTTCGATCAGTGTCATTGCCTCTTTGGGCAGTTGACCCATCGTGCCGATGACTTCCGGGTGACCGGCATGACCGATGAGGAGAACGTGATGGCCATTCGCATGGTGGCGCGCGGTCTCGATATGGACCTTTGAGACAAGCGGGCAGGTCGCATCGAGGAATTGCAGGTTACGGGCCTTTGCTTCTGCTGGCACCGATTTGGGCACGCCATGCGCGGAGAAAAGGACCGGGCGGTCATCGGGGCACTCATCGAGTTCCTCGACAAAGACCGCGCCGAGTTCTCTCAAGCGCTCGACCACCGTTTCATTGTGGACGATCTCGTGGCGGACATAGACCGGCGCGCCAAAGCGCTCGATGGCCTTCTCGACCATTTCAATGGCGCGGTCGACGCCGGCACAAAAACCGCGCGGCGCGGCCAGACGGAGGGTGACAGAGGGCGCAGCTTCGGGCATCCACCTAACTCTTCCTTACGCCATGGTGAGGCGCGCATCGCTTGCGTGTCCTTTGATACTCCATCATGGTGATTGTCAAAGACGTTCCTGAGGGTCCTGCCATGCGCTGCCTTTCTCTTAGCCTGCTTTCCATGACCGCGCTGCTTGCCGGCTGCGGGACACTGGATGACATCCGCACCGCCGACGAGGTCAATGTCGGCTACTGCCCCAACACTTTCGCGCTTGAGGATGCCGCCAGCGTCATCGAATTCGATGGCGAGCCGTCGCTTGAGACGATTGCCTGGTCGGCGGAGATCAAGGATGTCCGTTCAAACTGCCGCTATGTCCGCGACCGTCCGATTGAGGCCGTCGTTGAGGTCGACATGTCGGTGGGCAGGGGCCCGGCGGCTCAGGGCGAGGTCCATGAGGTCAGCTATTTCGTGGCCGTGATGCGCACCAATCGCGAAGTCATCGCGAAGGAAGTCTTCACCAAGCAGGTCCGTATCCGCGGCGATATCGCTTCGATCGACATCACCGAGGATATCAAGAACGTGATCATCCCGCGTCGTGATGAGTCGATCTCCGGCACCAATTTCGAGATCGCGGTGGGCTTCGCCCTGACCCGTGACCAGCTTCTCTATAACCGGCGTGATGACAGCCTGAAATTCCCCGAACTCTGATGACGACACACTCTTTGCTCGACCGCTTGTCCGGAGTGGTGGGCGAGGCCTTTGCCGCGGAAGGCATGGATGCGTCCTATGGGCGCGTTCAGCGCTCGGACCGGCCTGACCTTGCGCCCTTCCAGTGCAATGGCGCGTTGGCTGCCGCCAAGGCACAGAAGCAGAATCCTCGTGCGCTCGGCGAGGCCGTGGCTAAACGGCTCGAAGCCGATCCGTTGCTTGCGAAAGTCGAACTCGCGGGGCCAGGTTTTCTCAATCTGACCGTCACTGATAAGGCGCTGGGGCAGGTGGCAACCAAGATTGCTGCCGATCCGCAATCGGGCGCCTGGGCGCAGGCCGAGGATGCGCGCGAAAAAGTCATCATCGATTATGGCGGCCCGAATGTCGCCAAGCCCCTTCATGTCGGACACTTACGCGCCGCGATCATCGGCGAGGCTATGAAGCGGCTCTTCCGGCTCGCTGGCGACGATGTTCTTGGCGACATCCACTTAGGCGACTGGGGCCTTCAGATGGGCCAGCTCATCACCCAGCTTGAGATCGAACAGCCGGATCTTCCCTATTTCGATGAGGGGAACGCTGGGCCTTATCCAACGGAAAGTCCGGTCACGGTCGATGACCTTGCGCGGCTTTATCCAATCGCGTCTGCCGCCAGTAAAGAAGACGAGGCTTACCGGGCAAAAGCGCAAGCCGCGACCACCGCGCTCCAGCAGGGCCGTCCCGGTTATCGCGCGCTCTGGCAGCATTTCGTCGATGTCTCCAAAGCCGCCCTTGAGCGCGACTATGCCGAACTTGGGGTCAGCTTTGATCTCTGGAAGGGCGAAGCGGATGTGCAGGACCGGATCGGCCCGCTGACCGAGCGGCTCGAAAAGGATGGCCTCGTCGTTGAAAGCGAAGGGGCCAAGGTCATCTTCGTTGCCGAAGAGAGCGACAAGAAAAAGCTCAACCCCGTGATGATGGTGAAATCCAATGGCTCGGTTGGCTATCACTCGACCGACATGGCGACCATCGAAGAGCGGGTCGACGAGTTTGGCGCCGAGCGGATTATATACGTCGTTGATAACCGCCAGTCCCAGCATTTCGAGGAAGTCTTCCGGGCCGCCGCGAAGGCAGGGCTGATCGGGCTCGACCGGCTTGAGCATACAGGCTTTGGCACGATGAACGGGACTGACGGCAAGCCGTTTAAGACGCGGGAAGGGGGCGTTCTGCGCCTGCGCGATCTCATCGACATGGTCGTCTCAGAGGCCGAGGCGCGGATCGCCGAGGGCGAGATGGGCGCGGAATTCTCTGATGAAGAGCGCGCCGAGATCGCCCGTAAGGTCGGAGTTGCCGCGCTCAAATTCGGGGATCTCTCCAATCCGCGGACCTCGGACTATATCTTTGATCCCAAACGCTTCGTGACGTTCGAAGGCAAGACCGGCCCCTATCTTCTTTATGCCGTTGTCAGAATCCGTTCCGTGCTGGCGCGCGCCGATAGCGATGGCGGCACGGCGGACATCGTTGTCACCGAAGAGGCCGAACGCGATCTCGTGCTAGAGCTTGCTGCCTATTCCGAGGCGGTCGAGGGGGCCTATCAGAAACGCATGCCGCATCTCTTGTGCGATCATGCCTTCTCGCTGGCGCAGGCATTCTCCAGATTCTACGCCGCCTGCCGAATCGGAGACGAGGCGGATGTGGAAAAACGCGCTTCAAGGCTCCGTCTGGTCCGCGCTGCGGCCGATCAGCTGTCAAATGCGCTCACAATTCTTGGGCTGCCAATCCCCGATCGTATGTAAACGACTGGACTCATTGCGGTTTGTCCGTGCGCAGGATTCTGTCACGCGCACGGCTCGTGGAGCATGATGAAGCTATGCTTCTGTAGCTGCGAGCAGATTTATTTTTTCCACATTATCAGTACACGAAATTGCCGCGACGGTTTCGCTCAACTGTAACTGTGGCCAAAAAGTAACGCTCTTTGTGCAGCTGCAGCATGTCACGCTGTTGAGACCATCTTGTCACGGAACTGTTACATTGAGGGCCTAGCGGGCCCGTGGGTAGGTCAGTACCTGAACACTTATTCATCGTTCCAATAGGGGTATATCCATGAGCTTCAAAAGCACGCTTGCTGCGGGTGCAGCCGCGTTCGCGCTTATCGGCGGCTTCGCCGCTGCGCAGGAAACAACCGGCGCCATTCGCGGCACCGTTACCGACGAAGCTGGCGCACCGATCTCCGGCGCGACCGTCGTCATCTCCGATGCTGAAACCGGCTACCGCCGTTCGGTTACGACCGGTGCTTCCGGTGAGTTCACCTTCCGCAGCCTGAGCGTTGGTGGCACATACAGCGTTGCTGTCACGAGCTCTGGTTATCAGGGCGAGCGCGTTGAAGACCTGAGCGTTTCTCTCGGCGATACGACGTCGCTCAGCTTCGACCTTTCTTCTTCCACCGGCGGCGACACGATCGTCGTTGTTGCGACACGCCAGGCTGTTGGCGCTGATCTCGCAGCTGGCCCGAGCGCAGCTTTCGGCCTTGATACGCTGGAAACCGCTCCGGCCATCAACCGTAACCTGACCGACATCCTGCGCCTCGACCCGCGCGTTTATGTCGATGAGAGCCGCGGTGACATCAACGCCGTTCAGTGTGGCGGCAAAAACTCCCGCTTCAACTCGCTGACTGTCGATGGCGTTCGCATGAACGACAATTTCGGCCTGAACGCCAACGGTTACCCGACCGAGCGGATCCCGTTCTCTTACGACGCGATCGAGCAGGTTGCTGTCGAGCTTGCGCCGTTTGACGTTCAGTATGGCGGCTTCTCTGCCTGTAACATCAACGCTGTGACCAAGTCCGGTACGAACGATTTCCACGGCTACATCTTTGGTGACTACACCAATGACGGTCTGCGCGCCGACAGCCTCGAAGGCGACGACATCGAGTCCGGCGAATATGACGAGTACCGCTACGGTATCGGCATCGGCGGCCCGATCATTCAGGACAAACTGTTCTTCTTCGCTGCATACGAAAAACTCGACGGTGTGAACCTCTTCGACCGTGGCCCGATCGGCTCTGGTGCAGTCAACGAAGTCAACATCACGCAAGCTGAGATTGATGAGATCCTGCGTATCTCGCGCGACATCTATGGCTACGATCCGGGTGTGATCCCTTCCAGCTTCGACAATGAAGACGAAAAGATCCTCATCAAACTCGACTGGAACGTCACTGATAATCACCGTGCGTCCTTCACCTACAACTGGAACGACGGCTTCAACATCGTTGAGTCCGACGGTGACCTGAACGAGCTTGAATTCTCCAACCACCTCTATGAGCGCGGTTCGGAACTCACTTCTTATGTTGGCTCGCTCTATTCGGATTGGACCGAGAACTTCTCGACTGAAATCCGTGTTGGCTATTCTGAACTCGACAACCGTCAGATCTCTGTCGGTGGTACGGACTTCGGTGAGATCACCATCGAGACCGATGACGTTCACGTTTATCTCGGCGGCGATGACAGCCGTCAGGCCAACAAGCTGAAATACGACACGTTCAACCTTGCGCTCAAAGGCTTCTACGACGCAGGCAACCACAACTTCAGCTTCGGTTACGAAATCGAGTCGCTCGAAGTCTTCAACGTCTTCGTCCAGCACGTCGAAACGGAAATCGACTTCGACGCATTCAGCGGCGCAATGCTTCCGGGGATCTTCGATCCGGCGATCGAAAACTTCGAGCTCGGCCTTGCTGACAACATCAACTACAACAACGCGCCTTCAGGTGACCCGGCTGACGCTGCTGCTGATTGGGGTTACTCGATCAACACCGTATACTTCCAAGACGAGTATGACTTCGGCAATGGCTTCGTTGTCATCGGCGGTCTTCGCTACGACTGGTACACCACGGATGATGCACCGGAAACCAACCCGGATTTCCTTGCAGACTACGGCTTCTCGAATGGTCAGACGCTTGACGGCGAAGGCCTGCTGCAGCCGCGTCTTGGCTTCACCTGGGATATGACGTCGAACGTCGATCTGCGTGGTGGTGTTGGCCTCTATTCGGGCGGTAACCCGAATGTCTGGCTGTCGAACACCTACTCAGCCAACAACGTGCTGCAATTCGGTGCCGATGGTGGTTCCTTCGGTCTCGAGCAAAACGGCGGTCCGTCGATCTTCACCATTCCTTACGGCATGTGTGAAGCTGGCGTTCCGACTGGCCCGGGCTACTGCGTCCCGCAAGCCATGATCGATGCTGTTGCTGCTGGCGCGGGTTCGAACTTCGAGATCAACTATCTTGATCCGGACTTTGAACTTCCGTCCGAATGGAAATTCGCTCTTGGCGGTACTTTCCTCGTCGACGCACCGGCACTTGGTGGCGAGTACGTCCTTTCTGCTGATGCTCTGTTCACAATGTCCGTGGACAGCGCAGTCTGGATCCGTGGTGATCTCGAGCAGACCGGCACCACAACGGGTCCGGATGGTCGTGAGTACCCGACTTACTCAAGCACGCGTGAAGCCGCTTTTGTGCTGACCAACTCGGATGATGATGCTGACTCGCTTCTTCTTTCGGGCTCGATCGCAAAAGACTACGACTTCGGTCTCGATTGGTCGCTCGGCTATGCCTACTCGGATGCCGAAGACGTTCACCCGATGACGTCGTCGGTCGCGTTCTCGAACTATGTGAACCGTGCATTCGGTGACCCGCAGGACGTCAGCTCTGCTATCTCCGACTACAACACCAAGCACCGCTTCACAGGTCTCGTGAACTACGAGAAGGCTTTCTTTGGTGAGAACCTCACTCAGTTCTCTGCCTTTGGTCAGGTCAGCTCGGGTCGTCCGTACAGCCTCACGATCGATGTCGATCCGAACTCGATCTCTGGCTTCAACCCGTTCCTCGAAGGCCGTCCGTACCTCGCCGCTGGCGCGGAACGTAATGGCGAAGAGGGTTCCTGGTGGGGCAAGATCGACGTCAAAGTCGAGCAGGAGTTCAACGTCTTTGAAGACCACAAGGCTTCTGCCTTCATCGTCATCGACAACTTCACGAACCTCCTGAACGACGAATGGGGCATCCTGCGCGAGCCGGGCTTCCCGTCGATCTGTGCAGTTGACGCGTCGGGCGTTCCGTCCACGCCGTGCGAAAGCCGCCAAGGCGACGCATCGCGCTACGAAATCCGCTTCGGTGCTCGTTACGAGTTCTAATCGGACAAAAATGTAAAGTTGCGTACTGAGTAAAACTTCAGTGGCGTAAGGAAAGGGCGGTCTTCGGGCCGCCCTTTTTGTATGCGCGCATTTAGGAGAATAGGCGCGTCTGGTCGGGCGGGGATAATTTTCGGGCGTGAGGAGAGGAATTAGAGGTCAGCCGAGGGCCTTGAGCGTCCGGTCCGCTTCGGCGCCAAGGCTCATTAAATGATAGAGCGTTGAAACTGGCATGGCTTCTGAGATGACCTCGCCGTCCGCGCCATAGCGGTCGGTATATCCGCCGGGGACGTCGCTTTTCAGATACGTCTCAAAAAGTGTGTTGATCAGACAGGCGGCTTTGCTGGCAAACGCTGTCTCGCCGCGCCGTGCCCGAACCAAGGTGGCCTTGATATATTCCGTCTGCACCCATGTCCGCTGCGCAGGCGGAATGGGCCGAGTTGGATCAAGTGAGATGCAATCAACCAGAAAGCCGCTTTGCGGCTCAAGCCCAAGAGGCTCTGCGGCGGTATAAAGCCTTCCGATAAGCTCGGACATATCCTCACCCGTCAGTGCTTCATATTGGTCGAGCAGCCAGCACCATTCCATCATGTGGCCGGGCTCGATCAGATGGCCCTTATCGGCAGAAAGCTGCCAGTCATCCTGGAAGAACTCCCGCAACACGGTCTGCTCCGTGTCCAGAAAATGCGCTTGGAAAAGGGCGAAGACCCGCCGCGCTCTTTCGAGATTTGCGTCATCCCCCGTCGCTTCGAAAAGCGCCATGAAGGCTTCAAAGAGATGCATATGCGGGTTCTGGCGGCGTGGGCCTTGATGCGGGCGACCTTCCAGATAGCTGCCATCGGGTTGGCCGCACTCCCGGTCGAGAAAACCAAGCGTTGCCTTGGCAACCTGTCGTGAACGGTCATCTCCGAATGCTCTTATCCGCCACGCGCAAGCGAGCAGCACGAAGGCGTGATCGTAGGTATCTAGGCGCGGATCGGCGACACTTCCATCCGGGTGAAGACGATGTGCAAAGCCATCAAAACTGGCAGGATCCAGCGGATCCCCGAAGGCCGCTTTGGACAGAAGATAATCAAAGCCGTGATCGGAGAAGGCGCGGGCCTGATCGCTCCAGCCAAGATGGGCGGCATGGGCGTAAACATAGGCCTGGCGCGGCTGAACGCGTACCCGACGGATCTGGTCCTTACGCGGTGCGCCTTGCGGGGTCAGGTCTTCGTAATAACCGCCTGTGGGGTCGAGTGCAGCATTGGCCCAAAGGGGCAGCGCCGCCTCGACGAGCCAGTCTTTCAGACGAGCGGCTGCGGAGATGAGATCCGTCTCCGCCATATTCCTAGAGCAGATCGTCCCGGCCGGCGGCTTTGAGCGTATCGATGACGCCCTTCACCTCTTGTGCGTGGTCGGCATCGACGACGAGCACCGCATCGCCGGTTGCGATGATGACGACATTCTCAAGTCCGATCGCGGCCACCAGCGGGCCGTCGGAATGGACCAGCGTGTTATGGCAATTGCTAACAATTGCATTGTCCGCCGCGTTATGGCCTTCGGTTGCGCCTTTCAGCTCACGGACGGCATGCCAGGAGCCGATATCGTTCCAACCCATGCTGACCGGACCGATGACGGCTGCGCGGTCTGTCCGCTCCATGATCGCATAGTCAATCGAGTCACCCGGCACGGCCGCGAAGGCTTCCGCATCAAGGGCGATCTTGTCTGTCGTCCGCATGGAGGCACGCAGCGCATCGATGCTGGCCCGCAGGATCTCCGGCGCATGGGCCTCGGCTTCCTTGAGAAGGAGGCGAGCCGGGAAGAGGAAGATCCCGGCGTTCCAGCTATAGCGGTCATCTTTCAGATAGGCTTCGGCCGTCTCGCGATCTGGTTTTTCAACGAATTGTTCGACCGTATACGCTCCATCAGAGAGCGGCTCGCCACGCAGGATATAGCCGTAGCCGGTTTCCGGGTGCGACGGCGCAATCCCGAACGTGGTCAGATATCCCTGTTCTGCCGCCGCGGCCGCCTTGCGGACCGCATCGCCAAAGGCTGCCGGATCAGCGATGTGGTGATCGGCCGGCAGGAGGAGGACGAGGGCGTCTTCATTTTCTTCGGCAGCCAGTGACGCCGCGATGATCGCGACGGGCGCCGTGTTCCGGCCCTCAGGCTCCAAGACCATCCGGCCCAGCTTGCGCGTCTCACCGTCAAAAGACTCCCGCACGAGCGTTTCGTGCGCCGCGCCGCAGATGACCATCGGGTCGGCGAGCTGGATGCCGTCAATCGCTGTCAGCCGGTCGGTGGTCTCGGCCAGCATGGATTTCTCGGACAGGAGCGGCTGGAACTGCTTGGGATGGGCCCGCCGCGAAAGCGGCCAGAGCCTTGTGCCGGTGCCGCCTGCCATGATGACGGGAAAAATCTCGGTCATGTGGTGCCAAATCCGGTTATTGCCGCGAGGGGCGGCGGACGCGTATCGGTTAGGCGATGTCTGGTGCCAAGAAAAGGGGCGCGGGCGCAGAGTCTCTGAATGATTCTGCTGTCTTGCCGCCGAAATTTGCCCGCTGGTTCGATGACCGCGGCTGGCACTTGCGTGCTCATCAGGCGGAGATGCTCGCCCATGCTGAGGCAGGACGCTCCTGTTTGTTGATCGCGCCGACCGGCGGCGGCAAGACGCTGGCCGGGTTCCTGCCCTCGCTGATCGAGCTTGATCGCAGCCCGCAGAATGAGCGCTCGCTCCACACGCTCTACATCTCGCCATTGAAGGCACTGGCCGTCGATATTGCGCGCAACCTTGAGGCGCCGGTCGCGGAGATGGGTCTTGATATTGTGATCGAGGCCCGGACAGGGGACACATCGAGTCATGTCAAACAGCGCCAGCGGGTGCGGCCCCCTGACATGCTGCTAACGACGCCAGAGCAGATCTCGCTTCTGCTGGCGCATCCTTCCGCAGACGATCTTTTCGCCGGGCTCAAGACCATCATCATCGATGAGCTTCATGCGATTGCGGGCAAGAAACGTGGCGACCTGCTGTCGCTCTGCTTTGCCCGGCTGCGCAGCATGGTGCCCGCGGTCAGATGCCTTGGCCTCTCTGCGACGGTCGATGACCCCGTGCCGCTGCAGCGCTATCTCGTCGCCCAGCCGGAGGCAGGGGAGGAGGTGCGCTCGGCACTGGTCCTCGGCAAGGGCGGGGCAAGGCCGGAAGTCCGTGTGCTGACGCCGGGGGACCACATCCCCTGGGCCGGGCATACGGGGCGTCATGCTTTTGCCGGGATATATGAGGCGATCAAGACAGCGAATACCGCGCTGATTTTCACCAATACGCGCAGTCAGGCGGAAATCTGCTTTGCCGAGCTTTGGCGGATGAATGACGACAATCTCGAAATCGCGCTTCATCATGGCAGTCTTGACCAGGAGCAACGAGAGCGGGTCGAGGCGGCAATGGTGGCGGGGCGCCTGCGGGCAGTCGTCTGTACCGCGACGCTTGATCTCGGGATTGATTGGGGGGCGGTCGATCTCGTCATCTGTATCGGGGCACCCAAGGGCGCAGCACGGCTGGTCCAACGGATCGGGCGGGCCAATCACCGGATGGATGAGGCGAGCCGCGCGCTTCTCGTTCCCGGCAACAGGTTCGAAGTCCTCGAATGCGTGGCGGCCAAGGAAGCGGTTGAGGCGGGGCTTCTAGATGGTGAGCCTGAACGGGGCGGCGCGCTTGATGTCCTCTGCCAACATATCTGGGGCATGGCCTGCGCCGAGCCATTTCATCCGGATGCGCTCTATCGTGAGATCACCTCGGCGGCGCCCTATGCGGAGTTGCCCCGAGAGCTGTTCGGTCAGGCGCTCGAATTTGTGGCGACCGGCGGCTATTCGATGCGGGCATATGACCGCTACCGCCGGATCGTGAAATTGCCCGATGGCCGTATGCGCATCCGGGATCCGAAGACTGCACAGCTTTATCGTCTCAATTCAGGTACCATTGTCGAGCTGCCCGTCTATACCGTCCGTCTGGGGAGGGTCTCGCGCGGCAAGAATGGCCGTCCGGGACGCACCCATCCGGGGCCGAAGCTGGGGACGATCGAGGAATGGTTCATTACCCAGCTGACCAGCGGCGACACGTTCCTTTTTGCGGGTGAGGTGCTGCGGTTTGAGGGTTCGGAGGGGATGGAGGTCTATGTCTCTCGCGCGCCCGAGGAAAACCCTCGCATTCCGACATGGGCGGGATCGAAACTGCCAATATCGAGTTTTCTGGCTGGGCGGGTGAGGGAAATGCTGGCCGACCGCGCGCATTGGGGTGCATTGCCTCCGCAGGTCGGCGAGTGGCTCACCCTGCAGGAACAGAAATCATATATTCCGAAACCGGATGAATTTCTGATCGAGACCTTCGAGCGGCGGGGATGGTATTTCCTCGTCTGCTATCCTTTCGACGGACGGATCGCGCATCAGTCGCTCGGCACGCTCCTGACCAAGCGGCTCGAACGCGCAGGCATGCAGCCCTTGGGGTTCTGTCCCACAGAATACGCTCTCTCGATCTGGATGCGGCAGGATCCGAGCGGCCTCGATTTCGATGCGCTTTTTGATGAGGACATGCTGGGGGATGACCTCGAAGCCTGGCTCGCCGAAGCCAATCTTATGAAATGGACCTTCCGGAACTGTGCGATCATCGCTGGCATGATAGAACGAAATCATCTGGGCGGGGATAAATCAGGCCGCCAGATCGCCTTCTCGACCTCGCTCATCTATAATGTGCTGCGCGAGCATGAGCCGGACCATATCCTGCTGAAAGCGGCGTGGGCGGATGCCTCAGCCGGGTTCCTCGATATCTCCCGGCTGCAATCCCTGCTCCAACGGGCGAGGGGGCATCTTGTCCACCGCGCACTCGATCAGGTCTCGCCCCTCGCGGTCCCGGTGATGATGGAGATCAGCCGCGAGACCGTGCCGGGCGGGGCGGGCGAGGCCATCCTCGCCGCCCTTGAACAGGATCTGCTCGATGAGATGATGAATTCGCCGTCCTCAGAGTGAGGTAGCTTTCTTCCATGCCGGGCGTTCGGTGATCCGCTTGAAGTAAGCGGTGACTGGCTCCGGCGCCCCGTCGAAAATCTTGGCGAATTTTGCGAGCAGCAGCATGTAGCCGCAGGAAATATCCGCCGCCGAGAACCCGCTCGGCAGGAGGTAGTCTTGCGTCTCCAGCGGTTTGGCCATCAGCGCGAAACATTTCTTTGCCTCGCGTTCGCCCCAGCCAGCCATCGCCTCGATCCGCATTTTCTCGGGCAGAAGCGCGCGGTGCCCCAGCGCCATGGTAACGTAAGGGGCTAAAGTCGCTTCGCCGAAATGATACCACTGGCAATAGGCCGGGTACTCATCACTTTCGGGCTTAGGGCGAAGCTCGTCTTTATATCGTGCAAAGATATAGTCGAGAATGCCGAGGCTCTCGAACATCTCAACATCGCCATCTTTCAGGGCAGGGACTTTCTGTAAGGGGTGAATATTCGGATCCCCCTCCGGCGCCTTTCTTCCGTGATGCAGGCTGACTTCCTCAACTTCATAGGGCAGGCCGAGCTCTTCACAGGCCCAGATGACCCTGACAGAACGCGCAAATTTGGCGTGATAGATGGTGAGCGTCATGGTTCCTCCTCACGGGAAAGTTTTTTCCCCGCTCTCTTATCACGCGGTTGCGCCGGATGGCGACGCAGGCAACAGTCATATCCATGATGCACCAGGCGAATATCTGGAAAGATTTCGAAGCGGTCACGGAAGTGCTGTCAGCACGCCTGCCCATGCTGGCGCTTACGATGGCTGATCCGACCCCGGCACGTCGTCTCGAAGCCGAACGGATGGTGCTGGAGAAAGCCGATGCAGCGGTCGACGGCTTCATTTCTCTCCAAAAATACTGCTTTGATGCGGTCTTTAATGCGTGGAGTACGCCAGCGGGCACCGACCTTGTGCAGGGCGCTTTTGATGCCTGGATGGCCCCCGGCCGTAAGACATTGCGGGACAATGCCGAACGGCTCAGGGGCGAATCAGACCTCTAGAATACAGCCATAGGGTGATTATCCGGCGCGCTGACCGAACAGAATTTTCTGCGCTTCCTTGTCGTCAGCGAGATTGGTTTTCGGCGCTTCCTTGCCAACCGACATGCCGCGCTCGACGCCCGGACGGGTCGCGACACGCTCCAGCCAGTCCTTCATAGCGGGGAATTGGGCAATGTCCTGGGCCTGATTTTCCCAGAGCCGCGCCCAAGGGTAGATCGCCATGTCGGCGATGGAATAGGCGCCGGCGACGAACTCATTCTTCTCAAGCTGTTTGTTGAGAACGCCATAGAGGCGGTTAACTTCATCCTTATACCGCTTTTTGCCGTAGGGGACGTCTTCGGGCGCGTAATTGAGGAAGTGGTGGGCCTGTCCCGCCATGGGGCCGAGCCCGCCCATCTGCCACATCAGCCATTGCTCGATGATCGCCTGCTGGCGCGGTGTCTCACCGGCATAAAGGCCCGTCTTGCGCGCAAGATATTGCAGGATGGCACCGGATTCAAAAAGCGAGAGTGGCTCTCCATCGATCGAGACGGGGTCAACGATGGCGGGCATCTTGTTATTCGGCGCGATCTTCAGGAAGTCGGGCGCGAACTGGTCGCCCTTGCCGATATTGACGTAATGGATCGTGTAAGGAAGATTCATCTCTTCCAGCGCGATTGTGATCTTGTGGCCATTGGGCGTCGGCCAGAAATAAAGCTCGATGGGCTGGGTCATGGGGGTGTCCTCGTTGCCTTCAGACGGCTGAGGTAGGGTTCATGATCCGGTCACGCCAGTGCCCAAGCTGCACAGAAGTTTTGCGGTCAGCGGCAGGAATTCTAGGGGGAGCAGGGAACCCTAGCTCTCCGAAAGATCACGCTTGCGGTACGTAATAGTCGAAGGAGACGGCGTCTCCTCGCTATATCCATTTGCGACCTGATCGGTAATATCCATCGACACCACAAGCAGAGCGCGGCGGCCATCTTCGAGCCTAAGAGGGATTTTATCCGTGCTGATCCAGCCTTCTTCCATCCCGTCAGGCGTATAGCGCTCAATAATCCCGGTATAGGCATTGCCGCTGTCGAGGACTTCGAGATCATCGGCATGATATTTGGCCGCCTGTTTAGGGAACAGCTCGTAGGTGTCGGCATTTTCAAGGTCAGCAGGATTGCTGAAGCCCATGGATTGCGCAGCGGCCCTGTTGGCTTTGAGAATCCTGTTCTTGTCATCCTTGAACCAGATCCGTGCCGGGATGTTGTCGAGGATGAGTTGCATCTGCTCATTTGAAAAGCGCAGCATCTCTGCTGTCTTTTTGAGCTTAAAGCCCGAGCTGATGCCAGTCGCCATCAAAGAGATGAGTTCGATGTCATCCTCAGTGAACGGGATTTTGCGCGGCGACTTGCTAGCGAAACTTAAGGTCCCGAAGAGAGCCCCATCAATAAGGAGGGGAACACCGATATAACTGCCGAAGGCATCTGCGGGCAGGGCGGGATGGCAGCTTGCATCATCACCAGAAAGGTCATCTAGAGCCAGAGGTTTGTCAGACGAGATGATTGTTGCACAGAGCGTATCTTTGAGAGGGAGGTTGTCTCCCTTGCGGATGCCCCAAGAATCTCCGACCACGTCAAAGACATGATAGATGTCCCCAGTGATCTGGGAGCAAAAGCCGTTATCACTTTGAAAAATGTCGCGGCCGACCCGTAATATCTCGTGCAAATAACCCTGGAAGTCATCCTGATGCAGGAATGAGATCCTGTTCAGCCGTTGCAGGGCTTGGCGGTACGGATCCTGTTTCAGTGAATTCGGCATGTACACAACGTGAAATGACTTCACCTGAAAGATAAAGTTTTATGGTTATCAAGAAGTTGCGAACTTTCTGGAAGCCTAATTTTTTTTGCCTCTGGCAACGATCCCATCTGAGACGCCTTACTTAGCGACAGTCAGACACTTTTAATTCCCTGCCGATGTTCGTTTATGGGGTGATGCGCTCCTGCTTCGCCGCTTTAGCGCAGTGGTCACTCACCGCTTTCCAGCCGTCCCATAATCTCATCGACGCGTTTGACGACATCCTCGTCCATCTTCAGGACCTCGCCCCATTCGCGGGTCGTCTCGCCTTCCCATTTGTCGGTCGCATCAAGCCCGATCTTCGAGCCGAGCCCTGAGACAGGGGAAGCAAAGTCGAGATAGTCGATGGGGGTGTGCTCGATCACGGTGATGTCGCGTGCCGGGTCCATCTTGGTACTGATCGCCCACCAGACATCTTTCCAGTCACGGGCATTCACATCGTCATCAACGACGATCACCCATTTGGTGTACATGAATTGCCGCAGGTAGGACCATGCGCCCATCATCACCCGCTTGGCATGGCCCGGATAGGCCTTCTTAATCGAGATGACGGCGATCCGGTAGGAGCACCCCTCCGGTGGCAGCCAGAAATCGGTGATCTCCGGGAATTGCTGCTGGAGCAGGGGGATGAAGACCTCGTTCAGGGCTTCTCCGAGGACGGAGGGTTCATCCGGCGGACGACCTGTAAAGGTCGAAAGATAGATCGGCTTCTCGCGCATGGTGATCGCCGAGATGGTGAAGACCGGGAATTTCTCGACCGAATTATAATAGCCCGTGTGATCGCCGTAAGGGCCTTCATCCGCATACTCCTCAAGGCTGACATGGCCTTCAAGGACGATCTCCGCCTCGGCGGGGACTTTCAACGGAATGGTTTTACAGTCGACAAGCTCGGCCTTTTTGCCGCGAAGGAGGCCTGCGAACTGGTATTCCGACAGCGTGTCGGGCACCGGGGTCACGGCGGCGAGAATGGTGCCAGGGTCGGCACCGAGGACGGCGGCGGCGGGCAGGGGCTCTGATTTCTCCTTGCCCCAGCGTTGGTGATGCTGCGCGCCGCCCCTGTGTTTCAGCCAGCGCATGATGGTCTTGTTCTTCGACAATCTCTGCATACGGTAGATACCGAGATTGAAATTGTCTTCGCGCTTGTCGGATGGCCCCTTGGTGACGATCAGCGGCCAGGTGATCAGCGGCGCGGGCTCACCGGGCCAGCAGGTCTGGATCGGCAGTTTGTGAAGATCGACATCATCGCCGGTCAGGACCACTTCCTGACAGGGCGCCTTCTTTGTCGTTGAGGGCCGCATCGAGAGCACCTGCTTGGCGAGCGGCAGCATGTCCATCGCGTCTTTGAGACCTGCGGGCGGCTCGGGCTGGCGCAGGAAAGCGAGCGTCTCGCCGACCTCGCGCAGCTCTTCGCCCGTCGTGCGCTCCTGTCCGCCAAAGGTGACCGCCATCGCGACCCGTTTGACCGTGCCGAAGAGGTTGATCAGCACAGGCATGTCCGAGGGCTCGCCATCATCGCTGACCGGCTTTTCGATCAGGAGGGCAGGGCCGCCCGTCTCCAGCATCCGCCGCTGGAGCTCAGTCATTTCAAGTACGGTCGAGACGGGTTCGGTGATCCGGATCAGCTCGCCGGCAGATTCGAGTTTCTCGATAAAGTCGCGCAAGGATTTATAGGCCATGGCGCTCTATGGCGGGGTTTTGCGTTCGCGGAAAGGCGGCGCAGTGCCGCTTGCAGTATGCGGCGTCCTGACGCAGAATTGCCCGCCTATGGGGTATGATGAGGGGAGCTTTCTCATGAGAAAACTGATGATCGCCGCCGGGGGCATTTTTGCCGTCGCTGGCGCTGCGCAGGCGCAAGACACGGCGGCCGGATTTGCCGCCTATTGCGAAAAGGACGTGAAGTCGCAGGGCTATAATGACCGGCAGGCATTTGGCGGCTGCGCCTGCGGCACCGGCGTCATGGGCGGTGCGCTGACGCAAGCCGAATGGGTTCTTCTTGGCCGGATGCTGCCGGGGATTGAAGATCAGGGCCAGCTTGAACGGATCATGGAAGGCCTCGTTGCCGAAGGATACACAGTTGAGCAGATTGTCGGCATGCTTCAGGCGATGGACGTGTCCTCACAGAAAATTCCTTACGTCTGCGCCTATTATGAAAATGGTGGCGTCATGGGGACATCGGTCAGCCTCGAGGCAGGGGATCGCTGGGACGACCTCATGACCAATTCTCCGGCTGATGGCGTTGCGCTGGCCATTGAGAAAGTCAGCGTCATGATGACGCCAGCCCTCAAGTCCGGACAATAATTAAGCTAATCGTCACAACTTGGCCGAAATCAGCCCCTAGCGGGCTGGTCCGGCGGGGCTTAACTGGAAGCCTTGAGAGTTGCTCTCCGCGTTAAGGAGAGTGAGATGAGCTTGTGGTACTTTCCTTGCCTCAGGGATTGTGATTATATCCGGGCTTAAACCTGTGGAGCGCGTGTGGAACCGTTTGCGGCGAGTTTTCTGGCTTTGATTCACAAGCTGGTCGGCAGCATTCTTGTTCTATTCGGCATCGTTGTTCTTCCGACCCCCATCCCGGGCATTCTTCTGATCGCGATTGGGCTTGCGCTGTTGGCGCCATATTTCCGGTCCGTTCAAAAGCTTGTGCGCTTTATTCGCCGGAAATCGCCGATGGTGGATCGCAATATGGTCCGCTTCAAGGATCGGTGCCCGAAGGTCATCCGCACGACCATCGAGAAGACCAATCCGCATCTGCATCCTGAGCAGAGCTGAGCCGGACCACTCCCCGCGTCGATCTGCGCGGGAAAATCCTCCAAAACCTATTTGATCTTGGCAAAGACCGGCGGTAATCCCCTCGCCAACTATGTCTTACCGCCGTGACATCTTTCACGGCCTCACAACACGAACGGACGAACATGGCCGGCGACGTCAAACACGATTATCACCTCGTAAATCCCAGCCCTTGGCCGCTTGTCGGCGCAGCAACTGCTTGCGTCATGATGCTGGGTCTCATTGTCTGGCGGTACTCCGAGCAACAGCTGTTTGGCCTGTCCGGTCCGTGGCTGTTCGTGATCGGCTTTATCGGTGTGCTCTTCACCATGGCCGGCTGGTGGACGGATGTCGCAAAAGAATCGATGCGCGGGGAGAACACCTCCGATGTCGTCCGGATCGGCCTGCGCTACGGCATGGTCCTGTTCATCCTTTCCGAGGTCATGTTCTTCGTTGCGTGGTTCTGGGCGTTCTTCGCCGGTGCACTTTATCCCGAAGCTGCGGATGCGATCCTGCTTGCTGACGGCACGCAGATGCTGAACGCCGAAGGCCTGCCGGCCTATCTGCAGAATGACGCGAAATTCCACGCGCTGGGTGGCGAATGGCCGCCCACGGGTGTTGAGACGCTGAGCCCATGGGGCCTGCCTTTCGTCAACACCGTGATCCTTCTGCTGTCGGGCACGACTGTGACTTGGGCTCACCATGCTCTGACAGTTGATGACAAAGACGGTTTCGTCTGGGGCATGGTGGCGACCATTGCGCTGGGCGTTGTCTTCAGCATGTTCCAGGTCATCGAATATTATGAGGCGCTGAGCCAGAACCTCTTCGCGTTCAATGGCGGGTCGATCTATGGCTCGACCTTCTTCATGGCGACAGGCTTCCACGGCTTCCACGTTCTGGTCGGCACGCTGTTCCTGATCGTCTGCCTGTTCCGCGGCCTTGCCGGTCAGTTCACCAAGGACCGTCACTTCGGCTTCGAAGCTGCCGCCTGGTACTGGCACTTCGTTGACGTTGTCTGGCTCTTCCTGTTCGCGATGATCTACATCCTCGGCAATCAGGGCATGCTCAGCTAATCAACGGGAAGGACGATATGGCGGACGAGGACGATTATTATCCGCCGGTCTCTCCCATGGCTGCCGGAATGGGGGGCAAATGCCCCCGTTGCGGGCAAGGCGCGCTTTATGACGGCTTTCTCAAGCTGAAGACGCATTGCCCGTCCTGCGGGCTCGATTACGCCAAAGCCGATACGGGCGACGGACCGGCCGTGTTCGTCATATTTATCACCGGTTTCGTCGGTGTGCTCTTCGCCTTCATCCTAAGGTTCATGTTTGGGGCGCCGGCCTGGCTCGTTCTCTTGCTAGCATTCGCGATCACGATCGGGCTGACCTTCATGCTCCTGCGTCCGATGAAGGCGACGCTGGTCGCGCTGCAATACCGCAACAAGGCCGCCGAAGGCCGGGTCGACGAAGAGTGAATCCGCTCCGCCGTCCCGTCCTGTCCGCAATGGTTCTGGCCGCCGTGATCGTGCTGGTCTCGCTCGGCACGTGGCAGGTCAAACGCCTTCACTGGAAAGAAGATCTCATCGCGACCGTTGAGGCGCGGATGTCCGCTGAGCCCGTCAGTCTTACCGAGCTTTTCGAGATGCCGTCCGAGGCCCGCGAGTGGCAGGCCGTCCGCTTTCCCGCCGAAGGGCGCGGTGGGCGGATCGCGCATGTCTCTGGCAGTTGGGAGGGCACGCCCGGCTATTTCGTCTTCACGCTGGTGCGCCTGCCCGATGGCGGCGAGCTGCCGGTCAATCACGGCTTTGTGCCCTCTGGCGAGAAGGGCGCGGATTACACATTTCATCTGCCTGCGGAGATGATCGGCATTTACCGAAAGAGCGAGACTCTGACCGGGCTTGCCAAATCGCTGACGCCGGTGCCTGACCGTGAAGAGGGGATCTTTTATGCCCGCGATCCCGAAGGGCTGATTGCCTGGCTCTTTGGCGATATGCCCCCCGAAGAGGCGTTTTATATCGAGCGCAGCGATAATGCGGGCGCAGGCGAGCGGCCGCTCGGCGGGACGAGCCGTGTTGATTTTCCCAATAATCACCTTGGGTATGCGATGACCTGGTACGGATTGGCCATCGGGCTGATCTTCATCTATGGTCTGATGATGCGGTCGACGACCAGAAAGACGTGACTTTACTCCGCAAGGAGTTTCTTCCCCATGCGGTAATTGCTTTAGTTGCTATACTGAGCATGCTGTTGCCGGGTGTCACAAGTTCCGCGCTGCTCGCCGCCTCCGCATGGTTCTTCCGTTATTTCGACTGGCTGACGCTTGTGGCAACGGGCGGGGCAATCCTCTTCTGCCTTGCCGTGGCGGTGCTGCCGGTCGGCAGGCTGCGCATTGGCGGACGTGAGGCGCGGCCCGAATTCCGCACGGTCACATGGTTTGCGATGCTGTTCGCTGCCGGCATGGGCGCGGGGCTCGTTTTCTGGGGCGCAGCAGAGCCGCTGATCTTCTATCTCAACCCGCCGCCCGGCGGGCCGGAGGCCGCAACCCCGGCCGCGCGGTTCGAGGCGCTGGCCCTGACCCAGTTCCACTGGTCGATCCATGCCTGGGCCGTCTATGCGGTGGCCGCGCTCGCGGTGGCGATCAGTGCCGGGCGTAAGGAAGCGCCGCTGCCGAGCGCGCCATTCCCGGACCATCGAGTAAAGATGCGGCGGCTGATCGACTGGCTCGCCATTCTTGCCGTCATCTTCGGAATCGTCGCCTCGATCGGGCAGGGCATCATCCAGATGGGCGCCGGGACCGAGCTGATCAGCGACGGGAAGATCAAGAGCGGGCCGGGCGTGCAGATGATCCTGCTCCTCATTCTCTCCGCCGTCTTTTTATTTTCGGCGGCAAGGGGCCTGCGCCGCGGCATCGCCATCTTGTCAAATATCAATCTCGTCCTTGCGCTGATGCTTGCGGGGTTTGTCTTCGTGATGGGGCCGACGGGCGAGATCATCTCGACCTTTTTCTCCTCCATCAAAGCCTATGGCGAGCGGTTCTTCTCGCTTTCCGTCACGCTGCGGCCAGAAGGCGAGGGGCGGGATTGGACTCGGGCCTGGTCGCTGACCTATTTCCTCTGGTGGATCGCCTGGACGCCTTTTGTCGGGGTCTTCATTGCAAGGATCAGCCGGGGACGGTCGCTTCGCGAATTTGTCGGCGGCGTGGTGCTGGTGCCCGTTGCCGTGACGCTTGTCTGGTTCTCGATCTTCGGCGGCACGGCGCTCAGCCTGACGGCAGCGGGGGCAGATCTGGGTGTCACCAATTTCGATACCGCGCCTGCGGCGACCTATGCGCTCCTCGAGCACCTGCCCATGACACGGGTGGTGCAGGGGATCGCTTTCCTGCTGGTCTTTGTCTTCCTGCTGACGAGCGCCGATAGCGGCGCTTATGTGCTGGCCATGTTCTCGCGTGGGGCGGCAAGCCCGCCCGTGCCTGAGCGGCTTTACTGGGGCGTGATCATCTCGGTGCTGACAGCGGGGGCAGTTCTCTCGGCGCAGGGCCAGACCGTCACGCGCGCTTTTGCGGTGACGGGCGCGATACCGCTGACCATCCTTCTGATGGCGCAGGCCATCGCGGTGAGCTGGCAGCATATCAAAGAGGGGCGGATCTTTGATCCGCACAGAAAATCTTCGACCGGCAAAGATGCGGGCGTACCTACCGGTCCGACAAAATAAAAACCCCGGCGCGCGGGCCGGGGCTTTTTGAATTTCGTGAAGTGGGCTGACGGCTTAGTTCAGCCGGTTGCCGACATCGGCGATCGCCTTGTCGATCAGCGCGCTCTGGGCGCTCGTATCCATCCGGTCTTTGATGATCGAGCTGGCAGCAGCCACTGCGAGGTCCGCCGTCTTGCCACGGATTTCCGAGATCGCTTGCGCTTCGGCGCGGGCGATGCGCTCCTCGGCAGCCTTGCGGCGGCGAGCGAGTTGCTCATCCATCTTGGTACGGGCTTCCTGCGCCATGATTTTCGCATCGCGCTTGGCCTGATCGATAATGCCTTCAGCTTCGGCTTCAGCTTCACGCTGGCGCTTCTGGAAGTCGGCCAGCATGCGCTGGGCTTCTTCGCGAAGCGAGCGGGCTTCGTCGAGCTGTTCGCGAACGCCGTCCGCACGCTTCTTGAACATGCCGCCGACGATCTTCGGCACACCGGCATAAAGCGCGATACCGACGACGATGAGGAAAGCAACGAGGACCCAGAGTGACGTGTCTTCAAGAAGGGGCACATCATGGGCTGCTGGGTCATCTTCGTGATGAACAGCTTCGATCAGCTCTTCGCCGGGATGGTCCCCATGCGTTTCTTGCGCCGGATGCTCTTCTTCGTGCTGAACGAACATAATCAGTCTCCAGCCGGGTTAAGCGGCGTGGTTGAGGGCGGTGTCGATCGCATCATCGGACGGGGTCTCGTCGATGAGCGCGGCAACGAGCGCCTTTGTGGTTTCGCGCGCGGCTTCGAGGACGGCGGCATTGGCCGCTTTGGTCGTGTTCGCGATGCGCTCTTCGGCGGCGGAGAGCTCAGCTTCGAGCTCCTTGTCGGTCTCGGCCTGCAGCTCAGCGATCTCCGCATCGATCTGGGCGCGCGTCTCCGCGGCGATCTGGGCGGCGCGGGCTTTCGCGTCGGCGAGGGACTTTTTGTAGGCTTCTTCTGCTTCTTCCGCCTGGCGCTTGAACTCAGCCGCCTGATCGAAATCATCGGCGATGCGGTTGCGCCGCTCTTCGATGATGCCGCCAAGGCGCGGCAGGAAGACCTTCGCGCAGAGGAAATAGAGAATGAGGAAGGTGATCACGAGCCAGAAGACCTGGCTCGGATAGGTGTCGAATTCCAGCTGCGGGAGGCCGCCACTATTGCCATGGTCTTCGCCGTCTGCCGCAGGCGCAGCAGCCAGCGCGACGCCAGACAGCATCGGCAGTGTCGAGAAGATGATCAGACCGGGACGCATGGCGACTCCCTACAAGAGCAAGAACTGCCCGGGAGGACGCCGATCCTTCAAAGATCAGGCGCCCAGCCCGGGCAGGGCAATCAGAATACGAACAGGATGAGGAGCGAGACGACGAGGCCGAAGAGGCCGGTCGCTTCGGTCAGCGCGAAGGCGATGTAGAAGTCAGAGGTGAGACCGGCTTTGGCTGACGGGTTGCGGAATGCGCCCGACAGGAAGTTACCGAACAGGATGCCCAGACCGATGCCGACACCGGCAAGGGGAAGAACGGCAAGGCCTGCGCCAATCAGTTTTGCTGCTTCTGCTTCCATGATGTTTTCTCCGATTTGAAGCTTTTGCACCGCTATTCGTCAGTGCGTTGAAGGTGATGACTATCCCTAGTGTGACGGATGCAAGGCGTCGTTGAGGTACACGCAGCTCAGGACCGCGAAGACGAAGGCTTGCAGAAACGCCACCAGGAATTCGAGAATGAAGATGCCGACCATGCCGAAGAGCGGGACGATGGCAAGCGCCGTCAGCGCGCCGCCCGCGGCGATCAGGCCCGTCACGAAGCCCGCGAAGACTTTGAGGACCATGTGACCCGCCAGCATGTTGGCGAAAAGACGAACCGAAAGGCTGATCGGGCGCGACAGGAAGGAAATGATCTCAATCGGCGTGATCAGCGGCATCAGCCACCACGGCACACCGGACGGCACGAAGAGCTTGAGGAAGCCAAGGCCGTTCTTCACGAAACCGACGATCAGCACGATGAGGATCGACAGCATCGCCAGCGTGATGGTGACGATGATGTGGCTGGTCGGGGTGAAGACATGCCAGCCATGCGGCGTGCCCGGAATGGTGGGCAACAGGCCGAGGAAATTCGACATGAAGATGAAGACGAAAAGCGTGAAAATATAAGGGAAGAAGGCGCGGCCTTCTTCACCGACCGCATCGCGCAGCATCTTGGAGATGAATTCATAGACCATCTCACCCATGGACTGCATGCCGCCAGGGACAAGCTGGAGACGGCGGGTCGCAAGGGTGAAGAAAAGGATCGCGGTGCCGATCCCGATGAACATCCACAGCGTGGAGTTCGTGATCGACAGATCGATCGGGCCGTGAGCATTTACGGGCAGGGGGATGAGACGCACGATCTCGAATTGCTCGAGCGGTCCTTCCGCCCGGGCCGGGTTCATCAATGGCGTGTTGCGCAGCAGTTGCGCCAGTCCGTCAATCAGTGCTCCGGCCATTGCCGTCCCGTTCCTTATCATTTTCGGCCTGATCGTCCTTCGCGATACGGATCAGTTCGCGGAGTCCCGCGGCAAATCCGAGCGCAAGGCCGAGCATTAAGCCGACAACCCGATTGCCGGCGAGGGTGCCAAGGCCGAAGCCGAGCGCCGTGCCGACAAGTGTGCTCACAACAAATCCGATGCTTGCGTGATAGGCTCGACCCGCCTGTCCTGTCGCGCTTCTGCGCGCCCGGGGCGGGTTCAGGCCCGCCTTTTCGCGACCCTTTTCAATCCTTGCCTCCAGATCCTTGAAGGACTGTTGGCTTGGCTCTGGAGCATCGCTCATAGCGGTAAATCTCGTGAGGAGAACCCTCACGCAACATCGAAATTTGGAGCCGTCTAACGGTGCCTGACTGGGGCGTCAATATAATGTGCTCACAAGGCGTTCAGAGAATTGTGCAGATGCACACAAGCCTCATGTAGCGAAGCGGTAGGCTGGGCAAAAAGGCCTCAAGTAGCGAAGCGATAGGCCACAAAAAAGGCGCGCCGAGGAGGGCGCGCCTTGTGCGTCTTTATGCGCTGGCTGAGGGGCTTAGCCTAAAAAGCCTGCCGCGAAGATCTGTGAAACCATATCCGGAACGGCTGCCGGCAATTTGTGCGCATTGGTCAGAGCCAGATCGACGATCTCGGCCGGGCTCATGCCATTGGCGAGGCAGATGATCACAGCACCAATGCAGAAGGCGATCATGTTCTCGAACAGGCGGGCGATACGGCGGCGGATCATATTCATGGCTCTAACTCCTCGTTTGGGGCGGAGGAGATGTCCCCCGCCGATAAGATGAGTGTGCCAGAAGGGGACAGTCGCCGATGTGACGGGCGTCACCGTTTCGAACCGTTCGAATGTGGAAAAAGGGCGAATTTTGAGAGTTATTCGATGTGAACGACGATCAAAAATAACAATCGGCCAATATCTGGTATAATATTGGCCGATTGATGCGCGATCATTCCGCGTCGGCGTTTTTCACATATGTGTCGAACCAGTCAACCATCTCGGCAAGGACATGGAGGACGGATTCGCGTCCGCGATAGCCGTGGCTTTCATGAGGCAGCATGACGAGCCGTGCCGTACCGCCCGTGCCCTTGATCGCTGCGAACATGCGCTCGGACTGTTGAGGGAAGGTGCCCGAATTATTGTCCTTCATGCCGTGGGTCATCAGCATCGGCTCATTGATGAGGTTCGCCGCCATGAAAGGGGAGAGCTTGTAATAGGTTTCCGGTGTGTCCCAGAAAATCCGCCGCTCCGACTGGAAGCCGAAGGGGGTGAGGGTCCGGTTATAGGCGCCTGAACGGGCGATACCGGCCCGGAAGATATCCGAACGGGCAAGAAGGTGTGCGGTCATGAAGGCGCCATAGGAATGCCCGCCAACCCCGACGCGGTAGCCATCGCCGAAGCCACGCCGCACGCTTTCATCAACCGCCGCCTGGGCCGAGGCCACAATCTGTTCGATGAAAGTGTCATTCACGGTCTCTGGATCTGAACCGATGACCGGCATCGCTGCACGGTCCATGACCGCATAGCCCTGCGTCAGGAAGAAGAGCTGCGAATAGCCGCCGATCCGGGTGAAGCGATATTTGGAATCGCGGACCTGCCCGGCGGTGGCCGCGTCATTATATTCGTAAGGATAGGCCCAGACGACGACGGGCAGCTTGTCGCCTTCCTCATAATCGGCCGGCAGATAGAGGGTCGAGGTGAGCTGCACCCCGTCGCTCCGCTCATAGGTGATCAATTCGCGCTTGATCCCGGTCAGCTCGGGGTGCGGATCAGGGAATTCCGTCAGGAAGGTCATACCATCTTCCTTGTGCAGACGGTAGTTCCCAGGGTCCGTCGGGCTCTCATAATAGGTGACGAATGAGGAGGCATCATCGGCGGCAAGGTCGATGACGGTCTCATATTCCTCACCGGAATTGCGCCACAATTCTTCGGTCTCAAAGGAGGCAAGATCAAAGCTGCGCAGGAAGGGACGGGCCCCGTCAGGTGCCGCGCCGCCGCCTGAAAGGAAGATCTTGCCTTCATGGACGTGGGCGACACCGAAACCGGCATCGTTGAGGACGGTCATCGGATCGCCAGGATCATTATACGCATCCTGATAATTGCGCACTTCGATGACGCGGGCCTCGTTCGAGCCGGTGACATCGAGAAGGGCTGTGCGGATCTCCCGCGTGTCGCGGTCATAATCATAGGCGATGATGTCATCATCCCCCTCAAGCCCGGTGAAGCCGTTATAGCGGTCCTCAAAGACATGAAGTTTTGAGGGCTCGCCCGAGAAGGGAGCGGCAAGCGACATCAGCTGGTCACGGGTGTCGGTCTCAACACGCGGATCACCGCCATCAAGCGCTTCGGCCCAAATGAGCAGCGCGTCTTCCTCCGGGTGCCAACGGATCGACCGGCGGCCGGTGATGACGCCCTGCACCGGCAGATTATCTGCGAGCGGCTGTTCGGCAATCGTCTGAACGGCCTTACCGTCAAGCGTCCATACCGTCGTGACGGTCGGGAAACGGTAATACGGCACCTGATAGGAGAAGGGCTCGGCGATCCAGTCCATCAGAAGGTACTTGCCGTTTGGCGACGGGCTGGCACCGGTATAGATGCGGGGCTCGCCGATGACCTTCTTGCCGCGGCCATTGGCCTGCATCACCATGGGCTGGCTCGTCACCAGCCATTTGAAAAGATCCTCGTCATACTGATCTTTGAGGAGGTCCTGATAGGTTCGGGTCTGGGCGTCCTGCCCGCCAACCGCTTCCTGAATGGCTGGGCCCTTTGGTGTCAGGGGCTGTTCGGGTTTGGCTCCGCGGCCTTCGGGAATGGTGAGGATGAGGAGCCGTCCATCGGGCAGCCAGCGCGGCTCATGAAAGATCGGATTGATCCCGCTTTTGAGGACTTCGCGCGCCCGGCCGCTCTCAACATCGAGCACGTAAAGCGCCATATTGTCGGCGGTCGTATTGGTGAAGGCGACATACCGTCCGTCCGGGGACCAGTTCTGGTCTGCTATATCGGCATTGGCCGGCAGGCTGACAGTCCGGACCTCACCGGTTTCGACATCCTGCAGCTTCAGGCCGACGTAATTACGCGGGTTGAAATTGTCGTTCGTTGCCGCATCGAGCCGCAAGCCGGCGAGCCGCTCCATTGGTTTTGCCAGCTCCGAAACGGGCGGCAGGCTTTCGCGTTCGAGCAGCAGCATGGTCTTGCCATTGGGCGAGAGACTGACCGATGGGGCCGGGGCCCGCAGCACGATATCGGTGATCTCTTTGGGCGGCAGGCGATAGCTAGCGTCATCGGCAGAGGCGGCGGCGATGAGCCCCGCGGTGATGGCGGCGGCGCTGAACAGCAGTTTTTTCATGATGTCCCGTTCGGTTGGCTTGGTTGGAACGGACCTTATCGAAATCCGATAAGGTGGCAAGGCGCCGGGTCACTATCGATTTGGTCGATATGCCCATCTGAAAAATCATCCTTATCGTGGGGGATGACCCTTCCTACATCACACCCTCGACTTTTAACGGCATAGGGGAACTCACATGCTCAAACGTCATTTTGTCTTCGCGCTTTCGGCTGCCGCGCTCACCACGCTTGGCGCCTGCGCAACATCACCGGACAGCTTCGGCGACCAGGTCGCGTCTGTTTCAAAAGAATGGCAGCGCGGCGAGGACAACGTTCGCGACGGCGAGAAACTGATCGAGCGCGGCAAGGACCAGATCCGCAAAGGCGAGAAACAGGAGAAGCAGGCGCAAAAGGACATCCGCAAGATGACCGCCTCGCTGAGCGACGCCAAGGAAGATTTCGCCGTGCAGACGGCCCTGACCGGCACCGCCGAGTCAGCAACAGATGCAGAAGCCGAAGCCAAGAAGCTCAAAGCCCTCGAAAAAGCAGTGAAGAAGGCTGAGGATGCGCTCGACAAAGCGCAGAAGGAAGAGAAGCAGGGCCGCGAGAATGTCCGTGACGGTAAGAAGAAGATCTCGCGCGGCGAGGACCTGATCAAAAAAGGCCGCAAGCAGATGAAAGAGGCCGAAGAAGAATATAAGGACATCAATTCCTGATGACCTTCAGGGAGCTGGCTTAGTCTAAAAGACCCAGCTCCCGCTGCATCTTCTTTGTCAGATTGGCAGCGGCCAGCTCATGCGATTTGGCGAGATACGCGCGAAGAGCTTCATCATCGAGGCCTGGCGCTTCGTAATGCTGGATCCATTTCATGCCGCGTGAGGCCAGATGCGGCGCGGGCCTCAAGCCCTTCTGGTCCTTCATGATGTCATAGCTTTCGGGCGTCACCTTGAAGGTCACGCGTAAGGGGCTGTCCTCATCTTCGGGCCGGGCAATGGCGAAGACTTTGGTGCCGACTTTCCAGACATGCGCGCCGCGCCACTGCACCACGTGATGCGTGGCGGGCAGCGTTGCGCAGTAGGCGTTATATTCATCGAGGTTCATGACGGGCTGAAGGGCGAGCGGTCGGGATCGATGCCGCGATCCTTGAGGGCTGAGCGCAAGGGCGTCAGCCGATCCTCATAGCGCGAGGTCGAGTCAAGGAATTCGGCACTGATCGGCGAGCGGACCTGCACCGCGCTGGGGGTGAAGACCCTGTGGCCCGATTTCTCCGGCGCAAGGCTGGCTTCGTCAAAGTCGAGGCCGAGCCGGTCGAGGAGGATAGGAATCTCCGCTGACGGATCATGGACCAGCGCCTCGAATTCAAGATGAAGGATTGCGCCGGGCCCCAAAATATCGTCCCACAGACGCATGGTCTCGATATAAAGGGCGTAGAAATCCGCAATCCCTTCGGGCGTATGCGCCCAGGCCCATTGCCGGGCAATCTGATGACGGAAAAGGGAGAAGCAGGTTTCCAGCGGTCGGCGGTGGACATGCACCATGCGCGCGCCGGGGAATAGGGCGCGGATCAGTCCTGCGGACTGGAAATTGGTCGGCATCTTGTCCGTGAACTGAAGGCCGTCACCGGGCGCTGCCGCAAGATAGGCTTTGCGCAGCCGGTTGAGATTGCGCCCCAGCCATTGCTGTCCTGCCGCAGGCTCCAGCGCACTGGTGGCTTTGCCAACCTCGTAATCAAGCGCTGGCATCATGCGTAGCTCACCGCCCGCCCGCAGGTCGCGATGCGCGGCCAGAGTGCTTTCAATCAGGGTCGTGCCGGAACGCGGCATCCCGATAATGAAGTAAGGGCCTTTTTCATCCGTGGGCGGCGCGAAAGGATAATCCGCAATAAGCCGGGCGCGAGCGGAGAGGGCATCACGCAGGGCAGCCGGATCATGCGCCCAGCCTTCCGATGCGGCGACCCGGGCTGCCAGTGCATTGCCCTTTTCGTATTCTGTATAGGCGGCGTTAAAATCGCCTGCCTTGTGATAGCTGTTTGCCAGCTCGAAATGCAGCTCCGTCAGATGTTCAGGATGCAGTTTCGGATCGGCACGGACCGCCGCCATGGCGCTGCGTTCGGTATCGGTCAGCTGGCCCTGGCTGAGTTTTGCGAGCCGCGACCAGCCGAGCGGGAAGGCGGGCTCCGTTTCCGTTGCGCGCCGGGCAAGGGCGAGGCCATCCGCGATCCGTCCCTCTGCAATGGCAATATCGCACAGCCCGATCAGCGCCTCATACTGGTTGGGATCGATGCCAATGGCTTTCTCAAGACTGCTCCGGGCACGGTCCAGATCCTGTGCGGTGGCCCAGAGGCGGCCAAGCGCGGTATGGGTACCGGCATCATCAGGCGCGAATTCGGCCATCGGGGCGTAGGCTTCGGCGGCTTCCTGATAACGGGCCTGCTCGAAAAGCGCGTGACTGAGATATTGCCGGGCTTGCGCATTTTTAGGCGACAGCGCGACCCATCGGGCCGCCGCCTGCGCCAGAAGATCCCAGTTCCGCATGGAGATCCCGACCTGACAGGCAAAGTCGAGCACCGGCATCTGCTTTTCCGTCACGCGCCCGATGTCCAGTGCGCGGATCGAGGCGTCGATATCTCCTGCCGCTGCATGGGCGCGGGAGAGAAGGATGCGGTGGCGACCATCCGGATCCCCGGAGGCAATCAGCGATTTGGCAATCGCGATCGCCTCGGGCGGCCGGTTTGCTTTCAAGAAAGCGACAGCGGTGCGTGAAAGGAGGTTGTTCGCGGCGCCGGCATGTTTCTTGGCAAGCTTGCCCGCAAAATAGCCGAGCGTCTCAGGACTGTCCGCCTGCTGAAGAGAAACCACAAAAGGCGTGAAATGCGCAATCGGGTCACTCGCGCCCGAAAGGCCGGCCGCAACCGCTTCCCATTTCTTCCTGAGGTCAGCTTTGGACAGTTTCGCCAATGTGGTGCGCGCTCCCGATCTGATCGAAAGCGCGCCCTAACATGGGATAGCTCAGGCCGCCATGCTTTCGGCCTCGGCAAGATCGACCGAGACGAGCTGGGAGACCCCGCGCTCAATCATTGTCACCCCGAACAGCCGGTCCATCCGTGACATGGTCAACGGGTGGTGGGTGATGGCGATGAAGCGGGTCGAGGTCTCCTTAGCCATGCGGGCAAGCATGGCGCAGAAGCGGTCCGTATTCGCATCATCGAGCGGCGCGTCGATCTCGTCGAGGACGCAGACCGGGGCTGGGTTCGATTTGAAGACGGCAAAGATGAGGGCGGTCGCAGTCAGCGCTTGCTCACCACCTGACATCAGCGACATCTGGGTCAGCTTCTTGCCCGGCGGGCAGGCGAAAATCTCAAGGCCCGCTTCGAGGGGGTCGTCAGAGTCGATCAGGCGCAGCTCGGCCTGACCACCGCCGAACAGCTCCGAGAAGAGCTCGCGGAAATTATTGTTCACCGTGTCGAAGGCATCGAGCAGGCGCTGGCGGCCATCGCGGTTCAGCGAGCCAATGGCGCCGCGCAGCTTGTTGATCGCCGCTTCGCAATCGGCCTTTTCGGTTTCGATCTCCGAGAGGCGCCCGTCGATTTCCTCCATCTCCTGATCCGCACAGAGATTAACCCCGCCCAAGGCTTCGCGTTCGCGTTTCAGCTTGTCGATTTTCTCTTCGAGAACCTCGTGGCTGGGGAGGGGGGCATCTTCCTTGTGCTCGGCAAGGGTAAGGAGGGCTTCGGGCGGTCCTTCATGGATTTCCTGGGCGCGGGCGGCAGCATCTTTGAGGCGCTCGCGGGAGGCTTCGCCTTGCGCTTCGGCGCGGGCCTTGTTCTCGCGGGCAAGCGCCGCGCGTTCATCCGCATCCCGAACAAGTCGTTCGGCTTCGGTCAGCGTGCCCTGTACACCGGCGAGCTCGTCGGCGGCCACGCGGCGGCGGCTCTCGGCTGCGGTGACGGCCTCATAAATGCTGGTCCGGCGCTGCTCCAGCTCGCCGGGGACTTTTTCGGCCCGCTCAATCGAGGCGCCGGTTTCAGCAAGCGTGCGGGCGACCATGTCGATCCGCTCGGCAGCCGTACCCTGACGGCGCATCCAGCCTTCGCGCTGCTCGCTAATCTGTTTAAGGCGAGCGGCACGAGCATCGGCATCGCGGCGCAGCTCGGCACGGACGCCGCGGGCGCGGCCATTGCCGCTGCGGGCCTCTTCGCGGGCATGTCGAGCAGCGGTCACCGTTTGTTCGAGAGCGGAGAGATCGGGCAGCGCATTCATCGCCGCCATCGCTGCTTCATGTTCGGTATTGGCGGCGGCCAGCCGTTCATCGGCATCGGCCTTGCGGGTCAGAAGCGCTTCGCCTTTGGCGGCACGTCGTTCGGCTTCGCCCTTCAGGCGGCCCAACTCACGTTCTAGTTCAGCGGCGCGGGACTGCGCTGTGTTGCGGGCACGTTCGACCTCACGGCGCTCCTCGGCGAGGGCGGTCAGCGCAAGTCGGGCTTCGCCAAGCGCCTTTTCGGCCTCATCGCGGGCGGTGAAGGCCGCTTCGAGTTTGGCCTGCTGTTCCGTAAGCTGACGTTTCTGCTCCAGCCGGGCAGCGGCGGCGGTTTTTGCGCCTGCGCGGGCGACAAAACCGTCCCAGCGCCAGATATCCCCTTCGCGTGAGACGAGGATCTGGCCGGGGGTAAGGGCGGCGGCAAGCCGTGCGCCATCTTCTGCGGCGACGACACCGACGCTCGACAGGCGGCGGGTGAGGACCGGCGCGCCGGTCACGAATTGCGAGAGCGGCGTGGCGCCGGACAGCCCGGACCCGGCAATCGGTTGCGCCCCAAGCGCCGACCAGTGCCGGTCGGCCTCGTGATCGTCAGAGGCCTCTAAGTCTTCCCCGAGGGCCGCGGCGAGGGCGCCTTCATAGCCTTCCGCGACCTCGATATCCTCAAGCACGCTGCGGCCTTCGGGTTCGGAGGCGGCCAGCACGCGGGTGAGGGTGTCGATCTCGGCCTGAATGGCGTTGAGTGCAGCGCGCGTTTCATCGCGCGGGCCTTGGGCGGTCTCGACAGCTTGCTCTGTCCGCTGACGGTTCTCGTCAAGCTGGGCCAGTTTTTCTGAAGCGGAGGCAGCGGCAGTCTGCGCGGCTTCCAGCTCCGTGTTCAGCTCGGTAATGCGGCCGGAGGTGTCAGCCTCGGCCTCGAACTGGGCGAGTTGGTCGCGGACACGGACGATCTCCTCGCGCGCGGCCATGACGACCCGGTCCATGCGGGAGAGGGCAGCCTCAGCCGCGTTACGCTCGGCACGGGCATCGGCAAAGGCGCGCTGGGCCTGCTCAAGTCTGCCTTCGGCTTCATCAAGCTGGGCCTGCGCTGCTTCAACCTCGCGGTCGGCAGCTTCGAGGCGTTCTGCCTCTGATCCTTCACGCTGGCGGATTTGCTCTTCTTCCGTGGCAAGACTTTCAAGTGCGGCCACAGCATCGGAGTTGAGGTCTTTCTCCCGCGCCAGTTCGCGTTCGAGCCGTTCGCGGTCCCCCTGAAGGCGCTCGATCTCGGCTTTGGCGCGGTCGAGTTCCTTCTCGAAATTCTCCTGCTCGACTTCGAGCCGGTGGAGGGCGGCGGCAGCTTCGGCCTCGCGCTGGCGCAGGGGCTCGATCTGCTCATGCGCCTTCTCGCGGGTCGCATGGGTCGAGGCGGCAAGCTTTGCGGCCTCTTCAAGTTCGATAAGCGCGGCTTTCAGAGATTCGCCAGAATCATCGGCATGCGTCTTTGCCTCGGTCCAGCGGGCATAGGCGAGCAGGGCTTCGGCCTTTTGCAGATGACAGGCAATGTTCCGGTAGCGGCTTGCCTGACGGGCCTGACGGGCAAGGACACCCCGCTGTTGTTCGAGCTCGCCTGCGACATCTTCCAGCCGTTCAAGGTTCGTGGACGCCGCTTTCAGGCGTAGCTCCGCTTCGTGCCGGCGAACATGCAGCCCGGTGACGCCAGCGGCTTCCTCAAGGAATTTACGGCGGTTCTCGGGCTTGGCATTGATCAGTTCTGAGACCTGTCCCTGACGGACGAGGGAGGGGGAGTTCGCCCCCGACGCCGCATCGGCAAAAAGCAGCTGTACGTCTTTTGCGCGGACTTCCTTGCCATTGATGCGATAGGTCGAGGTCGTGCCTTCGGCCTTCTTGGTGATCCGGCGGGTGATTTCCAGCATCGGGTGCTCATTATACTGAGCAGGGGCCGAGCGGTTTTCATTGTCGAGATGAAGACTGACTTCCGCCCAGGAGCGGCCGGGACGACCGGGATGCTCGGCCGTGCCGGTGCCGGCAAAGATGACATCTTCCATGCCGCCTGCGCGCAGGGCCTTGGCGGAGGTCGCCCCCATCACCCATCGCAGCGCTTCGAGCAGGTTTGATTTGCCGCAGCCATTCGGGCCGACAATGCCTGTCAGGCCTGGAAGAATGTCGAAATCCGTCGGTTCGACGAATGATTTGAACCCGGTCAGCCGGAGTTTCTGAAAGTCCATGACCCGCCCTTAGCGACTACGCGGCGTCTGTTAACCCTTTGGTTGGAAAGGTTAACAGAAACCTAACGCCCTTCGGTGCGGCGATTCCTTCTGCCGGGGCAAGCGCCGTCTTACTGGGCGCGTTTTGCCAGCTCACTGTCGATCATGGCCATCATGCCCTCTTCAGAGCGGCCCCAATCGACTTCCTTGCCATCAATCATGAAAGTGGGCGTCTGGCGAACATTGTCGTCTTCCAGCCCGCGCATGACGTTGGCTTTGACCGCCGCTTTCACATCTTCGCGATAAAGACAGGATTGAAGGCCCTCACGGTCGATGCCGGCCTGAGAGGCAATGCTTTCAAGGACTGGACCCGGATTGGGGCCGTATGCCCATTCGCGCTGACGCTCATAAAGCGTGTCGAGCATGGCAAAATAAGCGGGTGCGCCGCGATCGGTCGCTGCACAGCGGGCGAGATAGAAGCCTGCATAAGCCAGGTTCTGCGGGTTGGTCGGGAATTCGCGATATTCAAAGCGGACTTTGCCGGTGTCGATGTACTCTTCCTTGATCTTCGGGAAGACCTGAGAGTGGAACGCCGCACAGGCCGGGCAGGTCGAAGAGGCATATTCAACGATCGTCAGGGGCGCGTCCTCCGCGCCAAGGATCATTGCATCACCCGCCTTGCTGCCTTCAGGCGCCGGCACGGATTTGGGTGCATCTTTTTCTTCTGCAGCCTCTGCCATCGCGTCAGTATCGACAGTCGTCTCGGAGTCAAAAACGGCATTTGCGGATGCATCAGGTTCCGCGGTTTCATCATTTCCGCCGCCACAGGCCGCAAGCGCTAGGGTGGAAAGGCTCAGAAGAGCAAGAAATCGGGTCATGAGCGTTAACCTTTTTGGTCTTGTTGGATCCACGGGGCGGACACTCGCCGAACATGGCCAAAGAGGCAAGTGAGCGTTTTGTTGCGAATCTATCGCTGCCGCCGATTGACGCTCAGCCGGAGCCGGTCGAGCGCCTCATCAAGGGTCTCTGCAGGGCGCTCTGCTTTGGCTGGCGCTTGGCCTCTGGGGACGCCGGGCGCCTGGACAGTTGTCTGTGCGGGCTCCCCGAAATGGCGGGTTTTCCAGCGCGGGCCCTTTGATTTCATGCCGGTCTGCTCGATAGCGATTTTTCTGATACCCTGACGCCCCAGATGCAGTTTGGCGCGGGCGAGGATCTCGGCCTCGGCATATTGCACTCGCATGGCCGCCGCGCCGCTTGAGACGGCAATCACAAGTGTTTCGGCATTTTTCTGGCGGCGGATGCGCACCGGGCGGCAGAGTTTCTCGAATTCCGGGCCGACAATCTCGCCCCAATGCTCGATAACAGCCGGGTCGAGGGCGCCGGTCTTACGGGCGAGCGCGGCGAGCGTCGTCATGACCGGCTTGGCGATGACAGGCGCAGCCCGGCGCGGGGCTCTTGTCTTGACGGGAAGCTCGGACCGAGGTGGGAGCACGTCTTCACCTTTTTAGCGTTTCAGGAGGCCAGTGTGGCGAAGCGCGGCGCGGCCCGCAATGAGATGTTCTCCAGTCGTCTGCTCGACTGGTATGACGCCCATGCGCGCGATCTGCCCTGGCGGGTAGGCCCCAAGGCGAGGGCGGCGGGCGCGCGGCCCGATCCCTACCGCGTCTGGCTCTCCGAGGTGATGCTGCAACAGACCACGGTCGCGACCGTGACGCCCCGGTTCGAAGCCTTCCTTTCTCGCTGGCCGGATGTGGCAGCGCTGGCCGCCGCACCGCTTGAGGATGTGCTGGGGGAGTGGGCCGGGCTTGGCTATTACGCCCGGGCGCGGAACCTTCATGCCTGCGCGAAGGTCGTGGCGGATGAGCTGGGCGGGGTTTTTCCCGATACGGAAGAAGGGCTGATCAGCCTGCCGGGGATCGGTCCATATACCGCCGCCGCGATTGCGGCGATCGCCTTTGACCACCCCGCCGTAGTGATCGACGGGAATATCGACCGGGTGATGGTGCGCATTGAGAATATCGCCCGGCCCATCCGCGAGGCGAAAGCGGAGATCAGGGCGTCAGCCGCTGAGCGGACACCTGATCAGCGGGCGGGGGATTATGCCCAAGGGCTGATGGATCTGGGTGCGGGGGTCTGTCGGCCCCGGAACCCTGACTGTCTTCTTTGTCCGGTAGCGGAATTTTGCAGAGCGCGCGCCGCAGGTGTGCAGGATGGGCTACCGGTCAAGCCTGCAAAGAAGGCGAGGCCAGTCCGCCATGGCGTCGTTTATGTGGGACTGCGCGAGGATGGGGCGGTGCTGACTGAACGACGCCCGGCCAAAGGGTTGTTTGGCGGTATGGCGGGCCTGCCCGGCGGGGCGTGGGCGGAAGGAGAGGCACCCAAAGCCGCGCCGCCCGTCAAAGCCCGCTGGCGGGAAGCAGGGACGGCGGAGCACACACTCACCCATTTCCACCTGATACTGACGGTGATGACCGCCAACACAAAAGAGGCCCCGGAGGGCCTCTTCTGGACAGCGGATCTTGAGACCCTGCCGACAGTGTTCAGGAAAGCGGTGAAGGTGGCGGCTTAGTTCATTCCCTGACGGATCATTGACCGAAGCGAGTCGATCGGCTGGAGCTTGCCGGCGGCTTCATAGTGCCAGAAGGTCCATCCATTGCAGGAGGGAGCATTCTGGACGCTTGCGCCGACCTTGTGGATCGAGCCTGAGGCGGTGTCGGCGGCAACAGAGCCGTCCGCCTTGATCCGCGCGACATGGCGTTTCTTGGGGCAGTAAAGCTTGGTGCCGGGGGAGAGGAGGCCGGATTCGATCAGCTGGCCGAAGGCAATACGTGGCTGCTTGCGCGGGCTGGGAAGTGCGACGGCGTCTTCCTCGCGGAGCGGAGAAACTGCTTTGATGCGTTTCTTGGCGGCAGTGATATAGCCCGCATCCTGATCGATGCCGATAAAGTGACGGCCCAGACGTTTGGCGACGGCGCCTGTCGTGCCGGTCCCAAAGAACGGATCGACGATCAGATCGCCTGGATTGGTCGTGCCCAGAATGATCCGGTGAAGGAGAGCTTCGGGCTTCTGCGTCGGGTGGAGCTTTTTGCCGTCATCCTTCAGCCGCTCACGGCCCGTGCAGAGCGGGAAGGTCCAGTCGCTACGGAGCTGGACGTCGTCATTACCGGCTTTGAGGGAATGATAGTTGAAGGTGGGGCGGGATTTCTGGTCGCGCGCCGCCCAGATCAGGGTCTCATGCGCATTGGTCAGACGCGTGCCCTTGAAATTCGGCATCGGGTTCGTCTTCACCCAGACGACATCATTCTGGATCCAGAAGCCGAGATCCTGAATCGCCGTGCCGAGGCGGAAAATGTTGTGATAGGAACCGATCACCCAGAGCGCGCCATCGGGTTTGAGGATGCGGCGGCATTCGGCGAGCCAGGCGCGGCAGAACTCATCATAGGCTGCAAACGACGAGAACTGGTCCCAGTCATCGGTGACGCCATCGACATGGGTCTGGTTCGGACGGGTAAGGCCGCCTGCGAGTTGCAGATTATAAGGCGGGTCCGCGAAGACGAGATCGGCGCAGGCATCGGGCAACTTTTTCAGGCGCTCGATGGAGTCGCCTTTCAGGATCACGTCTTTCTTCAGCTCTATCATCGGGCCCTCACCAGCATCTGTTGAGTGCATAAAGCGCTCATGATGATGAATGATGAGTAAAGATTCGTCCGTTAACGAACTTGAAGAAAGAGTAAAGATCCGTGCTCTGACTCTATGTCAGGCGAAGGCGGGCTCGCCATTTTCCGCACAGAGCTTTGCAATTGGCGCAAAGGAGCGGCGGTGATGCGGGGTGACCCCGCTTTTCTCGAGCGCATCGCGATGCATGGCCGCACCGCCATAGCCCTTGTTCTTTGCCCAGCCATAGGCGGGGAAGTCATGATCGAGGCCATGCATGATGCGGTCGCGGGTCACCTTTGCGATGATCGAGGCGGCAGCGATGGAGAGCGATTTGGCATCGCCCTTGACCACGGTCACGGCCTCGCAATCGGGGAGGATCGGCGCGTAGAGCCCATCGATAAGAGCGCCTTTGGGGCGAATGGGCAGGGCGGCAACGGCCCGCTGCATGGCAAGATAGTTCGCCTTGCCGACCCCGATGCGGTCGATTTCCTCAACGCTGCCGACCCCGACGCCGACACGAGCACAGGTCCAGATCGCGCGGGCAAGCTCCTCGCGGCGGGGCTCGGAGAGGGTCTTTGAATCGCGCAGGCCCGTAGGGATGCAGTCGGGATTGAGGATGACGGCAGCGGCCAGCACCGGTCCGGCCCAGGCGCCGCGGCCTGCTTCATCGACACCGGCGACGGGCCCCGAAAGCCCCGCGCTCATCTGCTCTTCGATGTCATATGTCGGAACGGGCACGGCCATGGCGGTACCATAGACCGATTCCGTTTTTGCCTCAGCCTTTGCCGAAAAGATCGCCTTGCGCATTCGGTTTCACCGGCACGCGGAAGCGGTCAATGCGCATGGGCGGCGGGGTCGTGAAGCCAAGCTTCCGGCAGGCCTTCTGGAAACGGCGGGCGAGAAGCTGATTGATCTCATGGCGCGGGCCGTCGCCGCGCGACCAGTTCACGTCATAGAGCTTGCCGCCATTGATCGCCTTCATGAGATTGAGGACGCGCGGCGCGCGGTCGGGGCAGAAGGTCTCAAGCCATTCCTTGAACAGAGGCGCGACCTCCAGCGGCAGGCGCAGGAGCGTATAGGCCGCATAGCTTGCGCCCTGTTCGGCAGCATGTTCCATCAGCCCTTCTAATTCGTGATCGGACAATCCGGGGATCATCGGCCCCTGCATGGTGCCGGTCGGGATGCCCGCCTCGGCAAGGGCCTTCATCGCCGCAAAGCGCTTGTCCGGGCGCGGCACGCGCGGCTCCATCGTGCGGGCAAGTTTGGGGTCCATGGTCGTCACCGAGATCATGGCGCGGGCAAGGCCTTTCTCCGCCATCGGCGCAAGGATATCGATGTCGCGGGTGATGAGATCCGACTTGGTCAGGATCGTCACCGGATGATTGAACTCGGCAAGGACTTCGAGGATCTGGCGCATGATACGGAGCTTTCGCTCCGCGGGCTGATAGGGGTCGGTATTGGTGCCCAGCGCAATGGCGTGGGGGTTATAGTGCCGGGACGACAGCTCCCGCCGGAGAAGGGGGGCAGCTTCCGGTTTCACCAGAATCCTGGTTTCGAAATCGAGCCCCGGCGACATCCCCAGATAGGCGTGAGAGGGCCGGGCAAAACAATAGATGCAGCCATGCTCGCAGCCCCGATAGGGATTGATCGAGCGATCCATGGGCACATAGGGACTGGAGATATAGTTGATGATCCTCCGTGTCCGGTCAAAAATGATCTCGGTCTTGTGCTCCTCTGGCGGCTCATCCGACCAGCCATCGTCAAAGTCCTCGCGGGTCTCCTTTTCATAGCGGCCGGTCTGGTTTGACCGCGCGCCGCGTCCCCGCCCGGCGGTTGGACGGTTGGGCTGGAAGGGAGGGGACACGGCGCGGGCCATGTCTGGCACCTAGCCCTAAGGATCGGAACAAATCAAGAACATTTTATCAGCATTGGCTTGTGTCACTTTCGCGGCGCGGGCTACGAATGAAGGGACATGATTTCTGTCATCATTCCCACGCTCAATGCGGCCCCCGGCCTTGGCGCCACGCTCGAAAGCCTGCTCGAGGCGAACCGGCTCGGCATGATCGCCGAAGTCATCGTCAGCGATGGCGGCTCCTGTGATGAAACGGCTCAGATCGCCGAAGCGTCCGGCGCAAAAGTGCTGATCGGCTCGAAAGGACGGGGTGCGCAATTGATCCGCGGCGCGGAAGCTGCGCGCGGAGACTGGCTCCTATTTCTTCATGCCGACACAGAGCTCAGCCCCGGCTGGGAGGAGGAGGCGGGCCGCCACATGGCGGGCGCTTTTGACCGCAAGGCGGCGGTCTTCCGGCTCGGGTTTGCCGCGTCAGGGTTCAAGCCACGGCTTGTTGCCCTTGGCGCCAATCTGCGCTCGCGGATCTTCCGGTTGCCCTATGGCGATCAGGGCCTGTTGATCAGCAGGCGTCATTATGAGCGGCTCGGCGGGTTTGCAGACTTCCCGCTATTCGAGGATCTCGATTTCGTCCGCCGCATCCTGCGTGAGGGTGGGCGGTCTGCCGTCTCACTCCTGCCTGCGGTGGCCATGACCTCCGCAGAGCGCTATGAGCGCGAGGGATATCTGATGCGCGTCTTGCGCAATGCACGGCTCGTCCTCGCCTATCATGCCGGGGTGAGCCCCGAAGAACTGGCGGAGCGATATAATGGGCGCCTACGGAAAAAATCTCGTGCTCATGGCAAAGCCGCCCTTGATGGGGCGGGTGAAGACCCGCCTCAGCCGTGATATCGGCACGGTCGGTGCTGCGCAATTCTATCGTCATGCCGTTGAGCGACTGCTCCGGCGGCTTCAGGTTCCGCGCGAATGGAATTTACGGCTAGCCGTCAATGCGCGGCCAGAGGACAGCTATCAGTGCTGGCCGCGCGATGTGATCCGTATGCCGCAAGGGGGAGGTTCTCTTGGCCAAAGGATGGGCTTTGTTCTCGACAATCTGCCGCCGGGGCCGGCGGTCATTATCGGCACGGACAGCCCGCAGATTGAGCCTGAACATATCCGTGAGGCGTTCCATGCGCTGGGGCGGGATGATGCGGTCTTCGGGCCGTCGGATGATGGCGGCTACTGGCTGATTGGGCTCGCCCGGCGGCGGCCTGCGCCAAGGCTTTTTGAAGATGTCGCTTGGTCGACCGACACGGCGCTCGACGACACGATAGCAAGCCTACCTGAGAGTTTCCGGATCAGTGAGATGTCCGAGCTGATTGATGTCGATAATCGCGACGACCTTGAGGATCTCAACGCTAGCTGGGGGCCGATGCGCTACGGGCCATGGCGGCCTCTTCCCGAACAATCAGACGGCGCGTCATGAGGGCTGCGAAAAGGCCGGCCACGATATAGGCGGCAGGCCCCGCCATGATCACCGTCTGGAACGGGTCTGTGCCGAAGCCGAGAATGAGCACGAGCGAGAGCCCGGCAAAGAGCAACAGATGCCGGATGATCGACAGCGTCATGCCGAGATTGGGATAGCCGAGCGGGTTTGCGACACCGACCGAGACATGCAGGAAGCCTGCGCCCCAAACGCCAAGTGCGATGAAGGACAGATAATGGTCCGCAAGCCCGACAATCGATGCCTCCTTTGAGAAGAGCCCGGCAAGCTGAGACCCAAAAGCTGTCAGGATCGCGAAGACAACGAGCCCCCATCCTAGACTAAAGATTAGGGCCTTGATCTGTGCTGAGCGCAGGCGGTGGGGTTTGCCCGCGCCGATATTCTGGCCGGTGAATGGCCCTATGCCTGAGCTGAGCGCCATGAAGGGAACAAGCATCAGGCTCTCAATCCGTGTGCCGACCGTGTAGGCGGCAACCGCATCCGTACTCGACAAAGTCAAAAGCCGGACACCGATGGCGGCGGATAGGGGAGAGACGAGCTGCGCGAAAAAAGCCGGCGCGCCAAAGCGGGTGATCTCGGCGACAGAGCTGCGGAAGATCCCGAAATCATGGCCGGTGAATTCGACGAGTTTCTCGCGCTGCAGATAGACAAAGCTGCAGATGAAGACGACGCCCCGCGCCATGATCGTGGCCCAGGCGGCGCCCGCCATGCCGAGATCCGGGGCGCCCCAGATCCCGAAAACGAGAAAGGGTGAGATGACGGCATTAATGGCCGCGGCCATGATCATCAGGCTGGAAGGGAAGATCGCATCCCCCGTCGCCCTAATCAGGCCGTTTAGGACAATCGGCATCATCAGGAAGGGCAGGCCAAGAAACCAGACATTCATGTACTGATGAACGAAGGGCATGAGGCGCTGGGGCGTGCCGAGCCAGCCAAAGACCGTCTCGTCGATGAGAAACATGCCGCCGGTCATCAGGAGCGAGAGGATGCCGGTAAAGATGATCGTATCGGTCGTGCGTATCCGCGCGCGGTCAGCATCGCCTCGCCCGAGCGAGCGTGAGACGACGGAGGTTGCGCCATTGGCCATGCCGATCGAGACGGCAGACATCGAGAAGATGACCGGGAAACAATAGCCGATGGCAGCAAGCTGATCCGGTCCGAGCCGCCCGATATAGAGCGTATCGACAATGTTGAATGCGATGACGGAGAAAAGCCCGAGGCTGACCGGCCAGCTCAGCGCGAACAGAACCCGGCCCACCGGCCCTGCAAGGAGCCGTTGACGGCGCAATCTGGTTCTGGCCGCGGCTCGGGCGGAGTTCATCGGAAGATCCTGTCGGTTTGAAGGAGCTTCCTACATGCGCGCTTTTGCAGAAATTGCAAAAAGGAGACAGGGAACTGCGGGAAGTCGGGATTAGGGTCCGGCTTCCCGCATGTCTGAACGCTTCGGGCGCCTTTACTGGGCGTCGTTCAGCGACCAGTCATAATCATTCCCATTGATCTTGGTCTTGCCTTCAAGGGCTTTGAGCTTGTCGCCTGTCGCATACTGACGGATGTGATCGAGGACTTCCGCGTCATTCTTGCCGAAGTCCTTCTTGAACCATTTGTAGATCGAGGAAGTGATGATCTTGCCATTCTCGATACTGATGCCGCGCGGATGGGCGATATAGGCCCGTGCACCGGCATCGAGGTCTTCATCAAGGGTTTCTGCTTCCCATGCGGATGTTTTGAGGTTCGGACAGCCAATCGACGCGCAGTTAAAGGCGTAGTGGACGCGCGGCTCATTGAATTTGGCGCGGACGATGTCGTGCTCGATATTGTCGAGGGTGAGTTCCTCACCTTCAACGGTCAGAACCTTCATTTTCCATGGGCCTGAGCTGAACACGCCACTCTTGATGTCGCGGATGGACTCGACGGGGTAGTTTTCGAGAATAATGTCGAGTGTTTTGGCGTTATAGAGATTGGCCCAGAAGGCAATCTGCTCGTCCGCCGTCATCTGGCTGGGGCGTTCGCCTTCGAGCGCGGCGATATAATCCGTCAGCTTCTTTTTGTCCGCGGTGGTGACAGTGCCGTAGTCAAAGAGGTTGATGCCGTCCTTTTGCGAAATATAGGTCGCAAGAACCTCATTATACGGCGCATTGATATTTTCTTCGTCCTGCATGGACATCGCCATATCATCAGAGGTCTGGGCGGCGGCACTGAAAGCAGGCCCGCTCGCGCCGATCATGAGGGCAGCAAGCAGGGCGGTGCGGTAACGGGGCATGAAGTCTCTCCCTTGAGCGTTAGATACGCTCACCTATTCGTTCTCTGCGACAGGAACGTTACGGTAAAGCCGGGAGCGCAGTTGGATCGCAGTTGCGGGCGTCAGTCGTTGTCTGAATCGCTGCCGCCACCGAAGTTCGCGAAGATCTTGTCGATATCCGGGGCCGCATTGCTCCGCTCGTCCTCGTCGGCCTTTTCGGTTTCGGCGGCAGGGGCGAGGCGGGCGCCTTCGTCGATCTTGCCGGCCGCTTCCATGGCTGCGCGTTTCTCAGAAGCCTTGGAGACCGCCATGTCGAGATCAAACTGGCTGCAGAGGCCGAGTGCGACCGGATCCTGCGGTTCGAGGTTCGAAGAGTTCCAGTGCGACTTGTCGCGAATGGCCTGGATCGTGGTCTTGGTGGTGCCGAGCAGTTTGGCGATCTGGCTGTCCGGTACTTCGGGGTGATTGCGGACGATCCAGGCGATTGCGTTCGGGCGCTCCTGACGGCGCGACAACGGGGTGTAGCGCGGAGCCTTCTTCTTCGGCGGCGCGACAACCGTTTTCGGCTTGGAGAGCTTCATCCGGTAGTCTTCGTCCTTCTCGCCCTTTTCGATTTCCTCGCGGGTCAGCTGGTGCTGGCTGATCGGATCGATCCCGCGAACACCGGCGGCAACATCGCCATCCGCGATGCCTTTGACCTCAAGCGAGTGCAGGCCGCAGAAATCCGCGATCTGATCGAAGCTGAGAGCAGTGTTATCGATGAGCCAGACAGCGGTCGCTTTCGGCATCAGGGGACGGTCGGACATGGAGGAGCTCCTCAAATTTTCTTTGCTGACGCGCATCCGCCCCGATGGTGACGATGCAATAACTCGACGGCCGCGGCCCCCGTCTTCCGGGGACCGGCGTCGCGTCTGCCTCGTCTTGTCGGGGAATAGGCGCGAAACCTTGGCAGGTCACATACGCATCCGCGGCCCGTCCTGCAAGCCATTGCCGCGCCTTGTGTCTCGCGATCAGGTCAGAAGGACGATCTTGCCGATGTGCTCACCCGCTTCCATCCGTCGATGGGCCGTTGCGGCTTCTTCGAGGGGGAAGGCGCGGTCAAAGACAGCCGCGATCTCTCCGCTGACGATCTTGGGCATCACATGCTGGCGGATCTGGTCGGTAAGGCGCGCCTTCTCCTCAATATCCCGTGCCCGCAATGTGGAGCCGGTAAGGGTCAGGCGTTTCTGCATCAGGATCGGGATCGGAATTTTCGCTTCCATGCCCGCCTGAAAGGCAATCGAGACGTGCCGGCCTTGCGGCTTCAGAAGCGTCATGTCTTTGGCGACATAGTCCCCGCCGACCATGTCGAGAACGACATCGGCACCGCCTTCGGCGGTCATCAGCTTGGCCCATTCCTCGTTGCGGTAATTGAAGCATTTCACGAAGCCGAGCGTCTCCGCGGCGCGGCATTTCTCATCCGACCCCGCCGTGCCGTAGACAGTGGCGCCAAAGGCCTTGGCCATGGAGAGCGCCATCGTGCCGATGCCGGATGTTGCGCCGTGCACGAATAATGTCTCGCCTTCCTTCAGGCGACCATCCTCGAAAACATTTGTCCAGACAGTATAGATCGTCTCGGGCAGCGCGGCGGCCCGTTCAAAGGGCATTTCTTCGGGCAGGGTTAACAGATGCCGGTGGTGAACGACCGCATATTCGGCATATCCGCCCCCGGCGATCAACGCCATCGCATGCGCGCCAACCTGACCGACAGCCCCGGGGCCGAGCTTCTCGATGACCCCTGCCACCTCAAGGCCGGGCAGGTCGCTGGCGCCGGGAGGAGGGGGATAAACACCTTTCCGTTGAAGAACATCGGGACGATTTACCCCTGCCGCCGCAACTTTCAGCAAAACCTCACCAGGACCGGGTTCCGGGACGGGTCTGTCGATGAGTTTAAGAACCTCAGGTCCGCCAGGTTTTTCAATATGTACTGCACGCATGCTCAGGTCCTTTGGTCACTACTCAACTCTCAGAAACAGAGTTCCAGATTCATTGAAAGAAATTCAGCCTGTTAACGAAAAAGGAAACGCCATCCTCTAGAAAAAAACGTGGGTGGAGATGAGCAGTTGGTAGCAAAGTAAATGACCACGGCCACGGAAAAACTCCGCCGCATCTTCAATCTGCGTTATGCAATCGCAATCGCATTGCTTGCAGCTGCGGCATGCGCCTCATTCGGGCTCAATTATCGGCTGTCCATGATGGACACGAACCGGGCCATCGCCTTTACCCTGATCAGCGCCCAGCAGACCGATTCCCAACGGATCGCGTTTCTGATCACCAGTATCGAGACGTCTGACGATCCGGTCGAGGTCGAGAGCTATTTTGAAGAAATGCGGATGACGATTTCCCGCATGCGCAGTAATCACGACATTCTGGTCGGCGCGTCTTCGGAAAGCGCGAGGATCTCTCGATTCATTGCGCCATTGCACGAAATATACATGTCCGGCGAGACGCCATTTGACATCCGTGTGCGGTATTTTCTTGAACAAGCCTCGGATATCTCCCGGCTCGATTACGGAACCGAAGAATGGGCTGCTTCCGCAGGTATGCGCGAAGAGGTCATCACAGCGGCCAAGGATAACATCCTTCAGACCCATGCGCTGATGAGCCTGATCCTTGAGGCGCAAGCCATTCGGATGAACAGTGTCGAGAAGGGGATGGGCATTATTGCGTGGCTTGCAACGCTTGCCCTGATCGCGCTCATTACCTTGCTGATCTTCCGTCCGCTGGTGCGTCACGTCCTTAAAGCCGTGACCGAGATGGAAGACGCCCAGACTGTGGCGAGTGAAGCCGAGCATGCAGCCAATGAGGCAAAGGAAGCCAAAGGGCATTTTTTCCAGGCCGCCTCACATGAGCTGAAAACGCCGCTGAATGCCATTGTCGGCATGACGGATGCTATCAAGGAAAAGGGCGATCTGGGGCTCGAAGTCGAGCTTGAGCAAATCATCGCGGCGAGCGACCAGCTTCTCAATCTCCTCAACAATATTCTTGATACGCACAGATTGTCTGATGGCCACCTTGCGCTTGATGAGCGTGACTTTGCGCTGCGTGAGGCAGTTGAGCGTCCGCTGAAGCGCATCATGTCTCTTGCCGAGGCCAAAGGCATTGACTTCAAGGCACATATCGAAATTGATGAAGACTGTATCGTCGAAGGTGATGCGCAGCGCCTTGAGCAGGTCATCACGAACCTCGTCGATAACGCCGTCAAGTTCACGAATGAAGGCGAGGTCACTATCGATGCGAAGATCATCGATGATGACGAAGGTCCGAAAACTGAATTTTCTTTATGCGTAAAAGACACCGGTGTCGGTATTCCTGAAGAAGATCTCGAGACGATCTTCGAGCAGGCGGTCGTTCATACCTCCATGCTGTCACGCAATGGCGGTCTGGGTGTCGGTCTTGCACTTGTCCGCGCTATCGCCTCGAGCATGGGCGGATCGATCGATGTGACGTCGGCTGAAGGCGAGGGCAGTACCTTCACGCTCAGCCTGCCGATGAAGAAATCCGCTGAAAGCATGAAGCCCAAGCCGGAGGCGGCAGGTCCTGAAACATCCGTTGAAGAGACCGAAGAAGATGGGGATGCTGTCGCTACCACTGAAGCTGGCGAGCCGAAGACCGAAGAGAAAAAAGAGAAAGCCGAGACGCTTCCTGCGGGCGGCTTCGATGTGCTCATTGTTGATGACAATATGGCGAACCGGATGGTCGCCGAGGCGCTCGTCAAACCGCTCGGGGCACGGACGGAAATGGCGGCCGACGGACGACAGGCCGTCGATGCGGCGAATGAGAAGCAGTTTGACCTCATCCTCATGGATATCTCCATGCCCGTCATGGACGGCGTGAAGGCAACACAGATGATCCGTCAGAGCGACGGGCCGAACCGCGAAACCCCGATCATCGCGCTGACGGCGCATGTGGGGCCGGGGGAATGGTCCGGACTCGGAGAGGTTGGCTTTAACGACATCCTGAACAAACCTGTTCGCAAGGAAGTTATCCAGCGCTGTGCCGAAAAATGGGTTCGCCGCCGTGATGTCGAAACGGAGAAGGCGGCATGAATTTGCTCCTCCTCGCTGCGGCTGCGCTTCTGACGTCTCCGTCACCGATCAGTTCTCAGGATCAGGTGACGATGGAGGGGTCTTCGACCATCGCGCCCTATGCGCGAGCGATGACAAGGCTCTTGCGTCATCCAGAAATGTTGACCGTGGTCCAGAATGGCAGTGGGACCGGCATTGCGCGGCTTTGCAGCGGCAGGCCGCTTTCCCCCCAGATTGCCGCTTCGTCTCGGCCGATCAAGCCCAGAGAGATTGAGCGCTGTGCCGCCAACGGGATTGAGACACTAGTTGAAAAGCCGATTGGTCGTGACGGCATCGTGCTGGCGCAATCGGTCAAGGCAAAAGACCTCGAGCTGACCGTTCGGGATCTCTATCTGGCGACGGCGAATTATATTCCTCGTGCTGAGGATGACTGTGTTCTGGTCAAGAACATCAAGGTCAAATGGAAAGATGTCCGCTCCGACCTGCCGGATCGCGAGATCATAGTGATCGGCCCGCCGCGCAGTTCCGGCACACGGGATGTTTTTCTTGAAAAGGCTGTGGCGGTCGGCGCGCGCAGTTTCCACTGCCTTGCAGCGATCGAGCATTCGAGCCCTGATTATTTTGCCAAGGCAACGAAGATCCGGCTCGACAGTCACTGGGTCGATGGCGGCGAACAGGATGAGGCGGTTGCCCAGACCCTGCGCTATGTCCGCGATGCCATCGGTATATTCGGCTATGCTTATCTCGTTGAAGTCAAGGATATCGAGGCGATCCCGCTGGATGGTGTCGAGCCAACCGTTGAGACGATTGCGTCGGGTGAGTATGAGTTAAGCCGCGGATTATATCTCTATGCGGATAAAAGGTCTTTCGAAGGGGACCACCCAGTGGCAGAGATCTACCGGGCATTTGGCAGCTTTGGTGCGATCGGGCCGGGGGGCTTTCTGACCGAGATGGGTCTTGTGACAACGGGTCACGCAAGCCCAGAGATGGAAATCGATACGCGCAAAGGTCGTCCTGCTCCCAAGAAAGCACCAGCCTCCGGGCACGGCGACGGGCATCACGGCGATGAACATCAGGCAGCGGCGTCACATGGGAATGGCCATCACGAGACGCCGCCTCTGCCTGCCGCGCGGCTGAATTCGGGCGGACACGGTGAATCTGCGAAAGTGATGGCTGCTTCTCATCATGAACAAGCCAGCCATCATGAAGAAGAAGCTCAGCATGAGACGACCAGTCATGAGGAAGCGGCTGAGCATCATGAAGAGGCGGGGCATCATGAAACTGAGAGCCACCACTCGCCCTCCGGCCACTAGCTGACTCATTGTGGGAAGAGGTCAGATTAGACCTTGGCAAAGCCCCCCGAACGGGGGTTGTGATTTCATCTCATCCGGCGTGCTCTCGCACCGACGGCGAAAAGCGGAATCCTATTCCGGCTATTCGGTCGAGGCCGGTGCCTCATAATGGGCACTATGGCGCAACCTGCGCCGCACGGGTCTCGCCTGAATTCGCGTTAGAGGGAGTGGAAGGCTACTTCCCGGCGCTTGAAGGGAGAAGAGTTCGCCCGCCGGTTGCTGGCACAGCGGTTGCTGATACCGGCTGTGAAAACAACAGTATACGGGACCGCCTCAGACCGTTATGATACGAGTGAGGGGTCTGGGCAGGACCAAGGGGACGATGAATGACGGTCGTAGGCGCTGATCGGGCTAGTGGAACGGAATATGGCGGCAGGCTGCAGCCATTCGTCCGCTCAAAGGTCTTTACCAATCTTTTCGCACACGGAATGGAACTCGTTGAGGAGACCGCCGGCTATCTCGACAATGGGGGCCGTCAGGCTGCCAAAGAGCTGAGCCGTGACGATGCGATGACCTATGCAGGCGTCTCCATGCGCCTGACCACTCGCCTGATGCAGATTGCGTCCTGGCTGCTCGTCCTGCGCGCCGTGCGCGACGGTGAGATGACCGAGGACGAGGCTCGCGACGAGAAATACCGTATCGGCCCGGCCGAAAGCGTTGATCGCACGCCGCATGATCTTGATGTGCTGCCTGAGCAGCTTGTCGAGCTGATCGGCGAGACGGACACGCTTTACTCACGTATCCGCCGTCTTGACTGCGATCTTTTCGTGACCGCGTCAGTTGACGACATTGAAGGGGACGCGAAGGGGCGTCTGGCGGCACTTCAGCGCGCCTTTACCGAGCAATAAGCCCTTACTCCGCCGCCGTGCGGTAGGGCGTCTCGCCATCTTCGGATTTTTTCCGGCCCAGATGCCGGCGCATCTTTGGCTCCTTGTCGAGGAGCCAGTGATAAGCCTTTGAAATCCGTGTGCTGAGCACAGCCGGGGCGGCGAGCATCACCGGTGTGAATAGAAGTGTCAGCAGGGTCGAGAAGCCAAGGCCGTAGACGATGGCTGAGGACAACAGCACCCACCAGTCGGATGTCTCATTGCCGATGCCTAGCCGGGCCGCGCCGAAATTGATGTCGATTTCGAGCATCATGGGCATTAGCCCGATAATCGTCGTTACTGTGGTCAAAAGGACCGGGCGCAGGCGCTGAGCGGCAGTCCGCACCGCTGCTTCGTGCACGGAGAGGCCCGTCTTGCGCAGGCTGTGGAAGGTGTCGATCAGCACGATATTGTTGTTCACCACGATCCCGGCGAGGGCGACAATGCCGATGCCGGTCATGATCACCGAGATATACTGACCCGATACCGCCACGCCGAGCAGGACCCCGAAGACGGAGAAGACCACCGCCGTCAGTGTCAGGAAGGCGTGATAGAAATTATTGAACTGCAGAAGCAGGATGACGGCGATCATGAACATCGCCGCAATCATCGCGCCGACAAAGAAGGCCGAGGATTCTTGCGTTTCTTCCGCCGCGCCATGCAGCCGGACCTGAAGCCCTGCGCCGATGGCCCGTTCTAGGAAACCGCTGTCGAGATACTCCGTGATTGCGGCCGTTGCCTTGTCCTGGGACACTTCAAAACCGCGGACAGACGTATTGGCATTGGCTTTGACGTCAATTACGCGGCGGCTGTCGCGCCTTGTGATGCGGTCAACCTGTGGCTGGGGCACCTGCCGGGCGAAATTAGCCAGCGGGACATTGCCGCGCGGGGTGGCGATATTGATATTCGTCAGCCCACCAACCGTGCGTTCATCAGCTGGATAGCGCAAACGGATATCCAGTTCCTCGTCTGAATCATCGGGCCGGTAGGTATCAACGATCAGCCCTTCTGTCCCAAGCTGGATCGCAGCCCCAACGTCCGCAACGGAAAGCCCATAGCGGCCGGCTTCTGCACGGTCGATCTCGAGCTGCCATTCAATGCCGGGCAGGGCCTGATTGTCCTCGATATCCATGAAAGTCGGGATGTCCTGACCGTTAATGTCGGTCGTGTTGCTCTCAAGGAAATCCCGGATCAGGAGACCGGCGGCCTCGGCTTTCTCAAAATCATCCGCCGTGATTTCGACCTGCACATCCTTGCCGACCATCGGCCCCTGTTCGGGCAGGCGCACTTCGACAATGACGCCGGGGACATTGGTGGTGTTCGCTCGCAAGTCCTCAACGACGTCAAGGCTGTGCTGGCGATCAGCATAGGGGATGAGGTCAAGATTGATGAGGGCGATACTCTCCGCAGGCGTATCATTCTGGCGGCTGATTTCCGGGCCGGTCTGAAGATAGGCATTCTCAACTGCCGGGTGGGAGACGACTCGCGCTTCGATTTCCTGTGTGATCGAGAGGACTTCTTCCTGAGAGAGATTGCCGCGGCCCTGCACGATGACGAGCACCTGCTCTGAATCAACGCGCAGGAACTGCTCCACTTCGACATTGGCGAGGGTGAAAATCTTTTGACAGAACATCACCGTCAGCAGGCCGAGGACGGCTACGGTGACCGGCTTGCGCGCGAGCCAGTCGACGCTGCGGGCATATTGGCCTGTAAAACCGGGCAGTTTGGTCGGGTCGACATTGTCGAGATCGACCTTGTCGCGGCCTTCGCCCTGACCCTTGATATTGAATTTGCGCTTGATCGCCTCAGGGATCGCAAAGGCCGAGCCGATAATCGGCAGGAAGATGAGGGCAACGAAAAGCGAAGCGCTCAGCACAAGGATCAGGGTGATCGGAATCCAGCGCAGGAAATAACCTTCGATCGAATTCCAGAACAGGAAGGGGACGAAGGCGGCCAGCGTCGTCGCGGTCGAAGCGACGATCGGCCAGAACATGCGGGTCGAGGCATCAAGGAACGCTTCACGCCGGTCTGCCCTTTCCGCCATGCGGCGGTCCGCCAGCTCGACAATGACGATGGCGCCATCAACCAGCATCCCGACGGCCAGCACCATTGAGAACATGACGAGATTGTTGAGGGTAAAGCCAAAGAAACCGATCAGCGCAAAGCCGATCAGGAAGGAGGCAGGGATCGCGATACCGACAAGGACCGCCGAGCGGATGCCCAGAGCTGCCACAACGATGATCATGACAAGGATGATGGCAAGTCCGATGGTCGAGGTCAGGCTCGAAAACATGCCGCTGACATAGCTTGATTGATCACCGATGAAATCGGTGCGGATCGTCGACGGCCAGCCTTCCGCCATCAGCTCGGTCTCGGTGACGACCGCTTGGGTGACTTCGAGCAGGTTCGCCTCGGTCTGTTTCGAGATATTGATGCCGATGGCGGGCTGGCCATTGAACCGCGCATAACCGGTCGGCTCCTCGAAGGTCCGGCGGATATCCGCGATATCCCCCAGCGTGATGACGCTGTCTTCGTTCGAGCGGATCGGGATTTCACCGATACCGTTCAGATCACGGAAGAGGCCGGGGACTTTGACGCTATAGGCGCCATCCTCGAACCGCAGCGTACCGGCGGTGACCAGCGCATTATTGCGACGAATCGCGTTGCTGATCTCGCCGGGGGTGAGGCCGAAGGTCTCCAGCGTCTCAGCGCGGATCGTGATCTCGACCTGCTCCTCGCGCGCACCAATCAAATCGGCTTCGAGGACGCCCGGAATGGCGGTCAGCTTGTCTTCAAGCTCCTTGGCCGCGCGGAAGAGGGCGCGTTCAGGCGCTTCGCCTGAGAGGATGACGGTGATGACGGGGAAGAGCTGTTGCGCATTGAACTCGGCGACCTGTGGTTCTTCCGCACTCGTCGGATATTTGGTCTTGGCCCGGTCGACAGCTTCGCGCACGTCGGAGACGACCTGATCCATATCGAGGCCCGGTTCGAATTCAAGCGTGATCGCAGCGGCGCCGTCAAAGGCGACGGCATTCATCTCCTCAAGGCCTTCAAGGCTCTGAAGCTCCGTCTCCGTCGGACGGATCAGCAGGCGCTCGCCATCTTCGGGGGAGACCCCGGGCAGGGGCAGAAGGACTTGCACAAAGGGCAGCGGGATATCCGGGTCCGCCTCACGTGGCGCATGGCGATAGGTGCTCAGCCCGATCAGCGACAGGACGACAAGGGCCAGCATCGCGACCTTGGCGCGCGCAAAGGCCGCCGAGACGAGAGGGTGGTGGCCAGAATTCACTCGCTGGCCTCTTGTGCGAAGGTGACGGTGATCCCGTCACTTACATAATCCTGCCCGCGGACGATCAGGGAGGCTGTTTCATCGAGCCCGGTGACATAGGCGCCACCTTCGGCCTCGCCGATAATGGTGACAGGCATGAAGCGCACCGTGCCGAGCGGCAGGGTTTCCTCGCCATCTTTGCGGCTCTCGCCGGAGGGGCTGACCGTCCGTACACCTAGCACGCCTTCATCGCTGTAGACGAGGGCGTTGCGAGGTATCAGGGTCGAGGCCTTGGTCCCGGCGGTGACGGTTGCGCGGGTTTCAATCCCTTCAGGGATGCCTGAAGCGTCTTCGGCAAGAATTTCCACACGGAATGTCCGGGTGGCAGGATCAGCGACATCCGAGACAAAGCGGACCTCCGCATCGAATTCGCGTTCGTCGATCAGGCGGACATGCGCCTTATCCCCAACCGAGATGCGGGCGGCATCGCGGGCGGGCACGCCGCCTGCCATGATCATGCGCGAGAGATTAGCGATCACCGCGCAGGGCGCGCCGACGGAGAGGACATCGCCGGGTTCGGCGATCATCTCTGCAACCAGCCCATCGAAAGGCGCGGTCACCGAAATATTGCGAAGATCATCTGACGCGCGGGAGAGGGCGGCTTCGGCCGCATCGCGCGCGGCACGCGCCTGTTTGAGAGCAGTGTCCGAGGCAAAGCCCTCGGCGTGGAGAGTCTGGGCAGCGTCGAAATCGGCCGACGCTTTGGCAAAGGCCGCTTCGGCTTCAGCGCGGGTGGCCTGACGGCTGTCCGCCTCAAGACGGCAAAGGACATCGCCGCGCGAGACCTCAGCGCCCTCGTCATTGACGATGCGCGCGACCCGGCCCGGCGTCTCTGCGCGGACATAGACCCGCTGGGCGGCTTCGGTCCGGCCGGAAAAGGTGAGGGTTTCGGCCCGCGCTTCGCCCGAGACGTTGCGGACTAGAACGGTAAAGGGCGGGCGCTCGGTCTCTGTTGCGGCTTCGGTTTGCTCCGAGCCGCCGAATATCGTGCCGATCGCGAAGTAAAGAACGACGACGGCCAGGATCACAAAGGCGGAAATGTAAGAGGACGGCAATTGTCGCCGGCTTGTGCTTTCAGTCTGGTCGGTCACTACTCGTCGGGTCCTCTCTGGCCCGGTCAATTTTCAAGCACTGCTCCCTAGCATCAGAGGGTTAATGACCGAATGGCATGAAGCGAATCCGCGTCAAGGCGCCTCAGTCCAGCGCAACCCTTTGCAGATAGGGCCGACACAGCCTTTGACCAGTAATGTGCCGTCCGCTTCGAGCTCAATTTTCGAGGCATAATGTTTGCCGTTCTCGGGATTGTAGAGCTTGCCGCCCTTCCAACCCGCATCGGTGCGGACATAGCCGCTGAGGATCATCACACCCTCGAGGCGGCGGCCACGAAGCTCGGGATCCTTGTTGTGATCGTCGGTGAAGACATTTTCCTGATCGGGATCGATCCAGACGACGCGGCCGCAGGGGCTGCCGTCACCGCAATCATAGATCTCGACGATGGATTTCTCTTCCTGTGTGTACCAGCGCCCGGCGAAATCGATGGCGCTGTCCGCGGGCGCATCATCGGCGCCGATGATGCCTGCAATGAGAGAAAGAAGGAGTGCCGTCATACCGTCCCTGCCATGCCTGTGCTGCCCCGCAGCAAGGATGCGGGAACAGGCCCGCGCGCGCAATGGGCGGGGCCTGTTCTAACTGGATTTAGGTTATGCCGGGTGCCTATCCGATGGCGGCGTAATGGTTGGCGATGCCGATACTGATCCGGTGATTAAGCTCACCGACTCGGCGGAATTCCCGGCGTAAGTCACTGCCATTCATCTTCTCGGGCGCTTTGGGCCCAGGATAGGTCGCATCTTCCGACAGATTCTCGACCGCGAGCAGGGCCGGGTCCGGGCCTGCTTCATCAAGCGCACGGGCGACCCCTTCGAAATCAAGCGACAGCACCCGTTCGAGCACTTCACGGCGCGGCAGGGTGCCGTCCGCTGAATGGGCCGGCAGGCGCGCGGCGAGAAGGAAGCTGTGCTGAAGGAGGGCGAGGCGCACCGCATGGAGGAGATCGAGGGACTCATCGGTCTGCCCGGAGAGGTTTGCCGCATCAAAGCCCATCTCGGCGAGGGCGCGGCTGAGCTGGATCGCATCCGACCTCAGCCTTGCGGCAAGCTGGGTGCCGGCAAAATAGCGGCTGTCATCGGCGAGGGTCTCGGCGAGGACCGCGCAGGCATCTTCAAGCTCCGGCTCTTGGCCGGAGAGCGGACGTGTCGCCCAGAAGGAGCCCGAATAGATTGAGATATAGGCAAGGAAGATCTTCATGTCCGAGCCCTGACGGGCACGGTTCACCAGCCGCATGATCCGGTCGAACCTGTCCGAGTCCTGACGAAGCTGGTAGTAGGCTTCGGGTTCAACCGCGATCGCCTGACCTAGACCGCCCATGATATTGGCAAGGAAGCCGAGCTGTTGGAGCATCCCGTTATGCGGAATGGCGCGGATGCGGCGTAGTGAGGTCTCTTCATCCGCATGCCGGTCAAATTGCCGTTTCGATTTGCGCGAGCCGGTCTGGGGGAGGAGCGGTAGGCCGATCGTCCCTAGCGCAAGGTTATAGGAAGGATCGCGGAACAGCTCTTCCTGCCGACGTTTGACGGCGTGATAGAAATCGAGGCTGGCACTGGTGCGCTGATAGAAGGGGTCCTCGGCGGTCGGGGTTTCCTCGGCGATACGGATCGCGCGCAGGATCCCTGCAAGCGTGCGGCGAGCGAGGCAGTCATTGGTGAACCAGACATAGCCGTCACCGCCCTGATAGCTCTGCTCATGGGTGAGGTCGATATTCCGGTCCCGGAATTTTGCGCGTGCCCAGGGGGAGAGCGCATAAAGGCAGCGGTCGACAATGCTGTCGGGGTGCGCCCCCCGGCCCATACTGTCGCCATGGGTATCGAAGATGACGGCATCGAGATCGGCCAAGCGGTGCTTGGTCATCGCATCGGCAAGCTGGCCCTGCAGGCGCTCAATGGCGAGGCCGGCGGGCACCTGTCCCATGAACCGTCCGGCATCGGAGAAACCCGTCTCGATGCAGATCCGACCGCGCTTTCTGGCCTGATCGCGATAGGGGGTTTGTGCCAGCAGGACATCGAGAATACGGCGGCCCCGGTCGAGGCTGACCGCGGTTTCAAACAGCGGGCAGACATCGACATGTGAGGCCACGCCAAAGCGCTTTGCCTGATAGATGGCGGCGAGTACCGTCAGCGGGTTCTCGCATTCGGCAATCAGCAGGCGGATCGGCGCATCGGCATCGATATGCTTGATGATCTGCTTCATGGCGATGAAGAGGCGGGCAGAGGCCCCCTGTTCAACAGCCAGTGAGCGGAAATTGACCGAGACTTCTTTCACGCTGGCGATCAGGCGGGACATCTCATCGAGAGGACCACGCCCGAAAAGATCCTGCCCGGAGGAAAGCTCAAGGATCGAGCGGGCGGCGTGGCGCACCTGGGCAGCGTTGAGGCGGAAGTGAATATCGCCCATGCCGAGCCGGAAGGTCCGCATCCCGGCGGCGATGGCGGCTGTCTCCAACGCGACATCAGCATCATCCGTACTGGCCGTGATCTCATCCAGCTCGGCGATGACGCCTTTGAGGGAGGTAAGATTGTCCTTGTCATCGGTCAGCGCGTTGGCCGCCGTGATCAGACCTTCGGCGGTCGTCAGGTCTTTTGAGAAGGCTTCGACATGGGCGTGCGCGCGGGCGGCAGCCGCAGCCACGGTCTCGGTGATCGAGGCGACGACCGGGCCCAAGGCTTCGAGCTGGTCTTTATAAAGATCGAGACGGATCGCCTTTTCGTGCACGCGGTGCCGGATGACAGAGCCCCAGCCGATATCGGTACGGCCATCCATGTCGTAGCCGATCCATGTCGCAAGACCGATTGGCGCAGGCGTCAGCTTCTTCCACTCATCGGGGAATTTTGCCCGGCCCTCGGCAAGGACGGCGCGGTTGAGGTCATGCACAGCGGCGGCGGCGTGGCGTAGCGCGGCTTCGGCCTGCTCATGCTCAAGGTTGAGTGTGATATCCGGGTCGGGAAGGCCAGCGCCTTCGGTGGGTTCGGTATTGTCCGCTGCATGGTCGGCGAGCCGCTCGCGGGTCTTGCGGGCAAGCGCGAAGGTCGGATGGCCGGTGAAAACAAGCGTCTCGTGACGACGCGACCAGAAGGCGGCAAAGGCATCAAAGGAGGTGAGGTCGAAGGAGAGCTGCTTGACCGCGGCGGGCACGGCTTCCGTGCCGGGAATAATCCCGTCCGTAATCAGATAATCCCGCGTGTGGCGGCACCGGCCGGCAAAGGCCTCCAGATCAAGATGGTCGACAAGCTGAGCAAGGTCATCGAGCCCCAACAGGCCGGCTTCCATGTCGCGCGACAGGCGCTGCGACAGCTCGCGCACCGGATTGCGTAACGGGTCCTCAACAATCTGCCCCCGGAGTCTCGTGAGATCCTTGGTCATGCGTTCGGCCAGAACTGCGCCGGGGCTGGTCTCGGATCGGGTCGGGGCCATACTTGTCCTCTTCAGATGCTCGGATGAGAACGCTCACATGAAGGGGCAGCGCCCCTGCCGTCAACCGGCAAGGCCACTGCCCCTAAGAGATGATAAAGGGCCTGTTACCAGATCTGAACGCGGTCTTCCCTAGGCAGGTATAAGTCATCGTCTTCGGTGACGTCGAAGGCGTCATACCAGACATCCATGTTCCGGACGACACCATTGGTCCGGAATTCTGACGGGGAGTGGGAATCGCTGACGAGGCGGCGTTTGAGCTCATCCTCGCGGTATTTTCGTTTCCACACCTGCGCCCAGGCCATGAAGAAGCGCTGATCGCCTGAATAGCCATCAAGAACGGGGGCTTCTTCCCCGCCAAGAGACAGTTTGTAGGCGTCATATGACATCGTGACCCCGCCAAGATCGCCGATATTCTCGCCCATGGTCAGCTCAGGGTTCACAAAGAGCCCCTCGACCGGCGAATAGGTCGCATACTGCGCGCCGAGCTTGGTTGAGCGCTCGGTGAAGCGGGCCGCGTCATCACTCGTCCACCAGTCGCGTTGCAGGCCGGTGCCGTCCGCCTTGCGGCCCTGATCGTCAAAGCCGTGGCCGATCTCATGGCCGATCACCGCGCCGATGCCGCCATAATTGACTGCCGGATCCGCATTCGGATCAAAGAACGGCGCCTGCAGGATCGCCGCCGGGAAGACGATCTCGTTCCGGCTGCGGGAATAAAAGGCATTCACGGTCTGCGGTGTCGTAAACCATTCCTCCCTGTCGACCGGCTGGCCGAGATTGGAGATCATGTCCTCATAGCCAAAGCGGCCCGCCCGGATCGAATTGCCATACGCATCGCCGCGCACGACCTCGAGGCCCGAATAATCGGTCCATTTTTCCGGGTAGCCAATCTTGGTGTTGAATTTGGCGAGCTTGTCGCGGGCTTCGGCCTTGGTTTCCTCGCCCATCCATTCAAGCTCATCGAGGCGGGCGGCGAAGGCGGTTTTTAGATTATCGACCAGCTCTTCCATCTGCGCCTTTGATTCAGGCGGGAAGTAGCGCTCGACATAGACCTGACCGACGGCCTCACCCATGGCGTTATTGACGGCTGAGACGCCGCGCTTCCAGCGCTCACGCTGCTGCGGCGTGCCGGAAAGCTCGCGGCCATAAAAGGCAAACTGCACCTCGTCGATCCCGGACGGCAGGACAGAGGCGTTCGACGACAGCGCATGGATCTTCAGATAGTCCTTCCACACCGCAACCGGCGTGTCGGCGAAGATCTTCGCGGCGGCCTGAATGGCATCATTCTGGCGCAGGACATAGCTGTCCTGTTCGCCGATCATCATCTTGTCAAAGATCTCTGCCCACGGAAGTTCAGGCACATAGGCCTGAATTTCATCAAGCGTGTAGGGATTATAGGTGAGCTCTGCCTGACGGCTTTTCGAGGGCGCCCAGTGCACCTCCGCCAGTTTTTCCTCCAGTGCATAGACGGCAGCGGCCCGGTCGCCTGTGTCCTCAACGCCGGTAAAGCCCAGCATCGCATTGAGGAAGTCCATATAGGCTTCGCGTTTGTCCTCGAATTCAGGTTTCAGGTAATAGTCCCTGTTCGGCATGCCGAGGCCCGATTGCGACAGATAGGTCACATAGGTTTCGGGGTTCTTGTTATCGACGCCAACATAAAGGCTGATCGGCGTGTTTGAATTATAGTCGATCTCGGCAAAGGCGAGGGCGACATCATGATGGGTTTCAAGCCCGTCATAGAAATCAAGCTGCCCCTGAATGGGCGCGAGACCCTTCTCATTGATCGCATCAGTGTCGAGATAACTTGCGTAATAATCGCCGATCTTCTGCTCGATCGAGCCGTCACGCGCATTGGACGCAGCAGCATCCTCAATGATCGATTTTACTCTGGCCTCGGAGCGTTCAAAGAGGACGGTGAAGGAGCCATAGTTTGAGAACTCGGCAGGGATTTCGAACCGGTCCAGCCAATTGCCGTTCACGTAGCGGAAGAAATCATCCCCCGGATCGACAGCCATATCCATGTCTTCAAGGACGATGCCCCAATCACCGAGTTCGGCCCTGTCGGACGCGACGGTCTCGACGTCAGCGGTCTGGGCAATTTCGGTGGGAGCGGACGTTTCGGCCACATCCTCGGCCGGTTCGTTCGAACAGGCGCCAATTGCTAACAGGCCGGCGCTCGCCATGAATAGGTTCTTCATCGATGGTTCCTCTCGGGTTGATAGGAGGCTCCCCCTAATATTCTCGCCGTTCACTTAGGAAAAATCGGGCCGCCTTACCGAATATCGATATGAACTGATGCTTGTTCAGAAAGCAAGCCCCCTCTAGAGGGCGGCCATGTCCAAAGAAACCGATTCCCCGCGCCTCCGGCTCGCCGTCCAGAAGAAAGGGCGGCTGGCAGACGACACGTTCGACCTGCTCGCAAAATGCGGGCTGAAAGTCCGGCATGGCCGCTCGCGCCTGTTCGCGCGGATCGAGGAGCTGCCGATCGATGTCCTGCTGGTACGGGATGACGACATCCCCGAACTGGTGGCCAGCGGGGCGGCGGATGCGGGGATCGTTGGCGGCAATGTCTTTGAAGAGGACCGGCTGACACGCGACGGCGTGGGCGCGGTCATTGCTGACGCGCTTGGCTTTTCTCGCTGCCGCCTCTGTGTCGCTGTTTCCAAGGGTGAGACCTATGCGGGTCCGGCCTATTTCTCGGGCAAGAAAGTTGCGACCTCCTATCCGGGGCTACTCCAGTCATGGCTTGAGGAGCGGGGTGTCACGGACGCGCAGATCGTCCTGATGCATGGCGCCCACGAAATCGCGCCCCGGCTCGGGCTGGCCGATGCGATCTGCGACATTGTCTCGACCGGCGCGACGCTCGATACCAATGGGCTGAAAGTGGCGGACACGATCTATCGCTCCGAAGCGCTGCTGATCGCGGCGCCGGGGCTTGATGTGGCCAAGGCGGAAATTCTCGGCGCACTGAAAGGCCGGATGCGCGGGGCGCTCGCCTCCCAGCATGCTAAATATGTGATGATGAACGCGCCGCGTTCGGCGATTCCGGCGATCACGGCGGTCCTGCCGGGGGCGGATTCGCCGACGATCCTGGAGCTGGCAGGCGAGGGCGATATGGTCGCCATCCATTCTGTCTGTAACGAAGATGTCCTGTGGGAGCATCTCGCCGAGCTCAAATCAGTTGGCGCGAGCGCGATCCTCGTCCTCGATATCGACAAGATGCTGAACTAGCGCGCTGACGGTAGGGCGGGCGCGAATTCTTCGTTGACCCGCCGCATGCCCAACCCTATAGCGCCTCGCTCGAAGGTCCGCTGCCGTAGCTCAGGGGTAGAGCACTCCCTTGGTAAGGGAGAGGTCGAGAGTTCAAATCTCTCCGGCAGCACCATTTTCCTCATTTATGCCTCTCTGTACCGCCCGGTTTTTCATCGGCGGGCATCCTGCTAGGCGGCTCCAAAGCGCAAATGTGAGCGCTAGCATCAGGGAGTGAGCGGCATGGCCATCGAAGGCGTCAATCTGATCGGGGGCGAAGCGCGTCAAGGCAAGGGGCCTGAATTCTCAGGCGTTGCCGCGGCGAGCGGTGAGATGCTGGCCCCGGTCTTCCACGAAGCCTGCCCCGGCGATGTCGCCGAAGCAGCCCGCCATGCTGGCGAAGCGTCACCCGTCTTTGCGGCCATGAGCCCCGAGGCGCGGGCGGCTTTTCTTGAAACCATCGTAGACAGGCTGGAGGCGGCGCGGGCGGAAATCGTGCCCCGGGCTATGGCCGAAAGCGCGCTGCCGGAGGCTCGCCTCAATGGCGAGCTGGGACGTACAATCGGCCAGTTCAGGCTGTTCGCCGAAGAGCTACGCAATGGCGAATGTTTCTCTATACGGATTGATCCGGCACTGCCTGATCGCGCGCCGCTGCCGCGCCCTGACCTGCGCCTCCGGAAAATTCCGCTGGGGCCCGTCGCCGTCTTCGGCGCGAGCAATTTCCCGCTCGCCTTTTCGGTGGCGGGTGGAGACACAGCCTCCGCGCTGGCGGCGGGGTGTCCTGTTATTGCGAAAGCGCATCCCGCTCATCCGGGCACGTCGGAACTCGCGGGCAAGGCGATCAATGAAGCGGTGAAGGCACATGACCTACCGGCGGGCACCTTCGCGCTTGTCCATGGCGGGGTTGAGATCGGCATGAGCCTTGTGTCGGCGCCCGAAGTGAAGGCTGTCGGGTTTACCGGCTCGCAGGCTGGCGGGCTGGCCCTCGCCGAGGTGGCCGCCGCCCGGCCGGATCCCATTCCGGTCTATGCGGAGATGTCGAGTATCAATCCAGTCGTCATCCTGCCGGCGGCGCTCGCTGCGCGCGGGGGCGAGATCGGGGAGGGGCTGGCCGCCTCAACGACGCTCGGGGCCGGGCAGTTCTGCACCAATCCGGGGCTCGTCTTTGTTATCGATGAGGCGGAGGCGGACTATCTGGCTTTCCGTGATGCGGCAGCCGCGACGATTGGCGGCAATGAAGGCGCCGCCATGCTGACGGCGGGGATTGCCTCTGCCTATCAGGATGGGGTTGCGGCACTGTCGGACCATCCGGATGTGAAAGAGCTTGCGCGCGGGGCGGCGGTCAATCCGTGCCAGCCGGCCGCGTTGATGGAGACGACGGCGGCGGCCTTCAGGAATGATATCGCTCTGCACAGAGAGGTTTTTGGCGCAGTCTCGCTGATTGTCCGCTGCGGCGGGCTCACGGATGTCTTCACCGCGCTTGATGCGATGGAAGGCCAGCTCACCGCGACCCTGCAGATGGAGGATGAGGATCTGGAGGCGGCACGAGATCTCTTGCCGCTGCTCGAGCGGAAGGCCGGGCGCATCCTCGTTAACGGGTTTCCTACCGGGGTCGAGGTCTGTCACGCCATGGTCCATGGCGGGCCTTATCCGGCGACAACAGATGCGCGGACGACATCGGTTGGTACGCTGGCCATCGACCGCTTCCTGCGGCCGGTCTGCTACCAGAATTTCCCCGAAGGGCTACTGCCGGAAATGCTACGGGATGCAAATCCCGACGCCTTGCCGCGCCGGGTGGACGGCAAGCGGGAAGGGTAGGTCCCGCTCGCCTGCAAGGGCCGGTCAGCTTGCGCCGTTGCCGAAGCCGCCACCGCGCATTTTCTCCTGCCGGATGCGGTCCTTGTCGCGCCGGACGATCTCGCCGATTTCAACATCGAGGCCGATGCTGGAGAAGCGCGGCCAGTCATCATCGCCGATCCAGCGCTTGATCCAGCTATTCTGCACCGAGAATTTCTTGCCGGTCGAGATATAGGTGATCCACCCGGCGATCACGATCGACGCGATCCCGATCCCTAATTGCAGATTCGTCAGTGCCGGACCCATACGGGACATCAGGAACAGGATTGCCCCGGCCTGCACAAAGAAAACACCTAACGAGATGAGGTTCCCGATAGCGTCCGACCAGCGGCGGAAAACGCGGATGCGCTGCATCTCCGACTGAAGGAATTTCTCGATATATTCGATCCGCTTCGGGTTCCACATGGCAAGCCGCGTCCACCACCGCGCACGGTCGGTCCATTCCGCCCCTTGCGAGTTGGCGCCTAAGAACTCCTCTTCCGAAATCGCCTTGTAGAAGCGCGTGAAGTTCTGCCTCAGGACGTTCAGCCTGCGCTGGATCTTGGCATTCAGTGTCTGCGCATTGCCCTGCATCACCTGCGTCAGCTGCTGGTTCAGAAAGGACAGATGCGTCCGTGCCACCGCCATGGCGATGAACAGGCTGATCGCGCTCATGATGATCTCAAGGCTCCCCAGACCAGAGGAGAAAAGCCCGCCCTGTGAGGCGCCGTCTGCTGCGCCGCCCTTGATCATGACCGTGGCCATGAAGATGGGTGCAATCAGGAACAGGCTGACAGCCACCTGCCAGATCCGTTTACGGAAGATGCTGAGCCACTGATTGCGGCGGACGGATATGTGATAGGCGGAGATGAACGCGCGCACATCCGTGTCGCGCGGGAATTTCGCCTCGATCATCTCGTCATTGATATCGGCGAACCAGATCCCGTCGACCAGATCCTCATTTTCGAACCCCGGATAATAGTCGATCCGGAAGTTGAAGTATTTGTGGAGCTCTGGATCGTATTTGCGCCGATCCTTGAACATTTCGAGGTCTTCGGGTTCGCGCTCGATATCGGCGTCGTCACTGTATTTCCAGTAATTCGACTGCTGCGAACGGCGCAGGAAGCTCTTGGCCTTCCGCCATCTCTTTGACGACAGGGGCAGGCGGCTGCCGTCACTCTTTTTCAGGCGGCGCGTGGTCTCTGCCTGGTTCGGGGCGCGGTGAGAGGCGTGATTCTCCGGATCGGGATCGGGCTCGTCCGGCCAGTTCCGGCGATCATCATGATCCGCCTCAGGCGGCTGACCTTCCGTGGCGAAACGCTTCAGCGCGGCTTCGGGCGGTTCATTCCTGTTCGGGGGCGGAGGATTTGTCTTTTCACTGTCCATTTGTGCCCCCTTCAAATTGGAGCATAAATTAGCCGCAACATCCTTGAGTTGCTAGAGCTTGTGTTGGTCACAAATATCCAAGTCTTCTGTTTCGGGATTTTTTGAGTCCGTATAAAAACGACAAAGTATTGTTTTGATAGAGACTTTCTGAAACTGCCCAGTGCTTTTTCTGCAACGGTCGCGATCTGAAAGCGGCTCTTTGAGGATGGTCATTTCTGTTGCCGGCCAGATGATGTTCCCATGCGAGGAGGAGAATCGCGCGGCATTGCGTAAGGTGAGGGCGATTGGCTATCACGCTCGTCTTGGATTTGGTGGTTACGGGATTTCGGCCATGACGGACGAGGACAAGGCGCCAGCACCGGCCCCGAAGGCGCCGACGCGCAAAAAGGAGCCTGCCTCGCGTGAGGACCGTCTCGGCGAAGCGCTCCGGGCAAATCTGCGCCGCCGTAAAGCCGCCGCAAAGGACCGCAAGAAGGACTGAATGGATAAACTAGCAATTATCGGAGGCCGCGAGCTCTATGGTGAGCTTGCCATCTCTGGCGCCAAGAACTCCGCCCTCAAAGTGATGGTGGCAGCCCTTCTCACCGCCGACACGCTGACGCTCGAAAATGTGCCGGACCTGGCAGATGTCCGTCAGCTCATTCAGCTACTCACCCATCTCGGTGTCGAGGTGGAGCGCGAGGGCTCCACTTTAAGCCTGACGACAGGGGACATCTCTTCGACCGAGGCCCCCTATGACATCGTCCGCAAGATGCGCGCGAGTTTCAACGTGCTCGGACCGATCCTTGCCCGTGAAGGCAAGGCCCGGGTGTCGCTGCCCGGCGGTTGCGCGATCGGCGCGCGCCCTGTCGATCTGCACCTAAAAGCCCTCGAAGCCATGGGCGCCCAGATCGAGCTGGACGAGGGATACGTTATCGCCACGACGCCGAGCGGCTTGCGCGGGGCGGAGATCACTTTCCCCTTTGTCTCGGTCGGCGCGACCGAGCATTCGATGATGGCCGCGGCTTTGGCAGTCGGCGAGACGGTCCTGATGAATGCGGCGAAAGAGCCGGAGATCATCGATCTTGCCGAGTGCCTGATCGCGATGGGCGCGCGGATCGAAGGCGCGGGCACGGAGACGATCCGCATCAAGGGCGTCGCGTCCCTTCACGGGGCGACCCATCAGGTCGTGGCCGACCGGATCGAGATGGGCTCTTACGCCATGGCCGTTGGTGCCGCGGGCGGCGAGTTGCTTTTGAAGAATGGCCGGCGGGCGCTGCTCGGCGAGGCGGATGTGATCCTCGAGCAGGCCGGGCTGACCCTGAGCGATGAGGAAGGCGGGCTTCGCGTCACCAAATGGGGCCGCCCGACCGTCGGCACCAATGTCGAGACGGCGCCTTTCCCCGGCTTTCCGACCGATCTTCAGGCGCAATATATGGCGCTGATGTCGCTCGCCGATGGCACCAGCGTCATCTGCGAGAAGATTTTCGAGAACCGCTTCATGCATGTGCCCGAGCTGATGCGGCTCGGCGCGGACATCCATATTGATGGGCAATGCGCGACGGTGAAGGGCAAGAAAGTCCTGAAAGGCGCGCCGGTCATGGCAACGGACCTTCGGGCATCGATGTCTCTGATCGTCGCAGGCCTCGCTGCCGAAGGGCAGACCATGGTTTCGCGGCTCTATCACCTCGACCGGGGGTTCGAGCGGCTCGATGAGAAGCTGCAATCAGTCGGTGCACTGGTCGAGAGGGTGAAAGACGAGGAGTAGAGGCAGACGTTCACGCTATCCGGGTTTGGCCAGCGAAAACCAAAGGTGGTACGCTCGTCAAAATTGAGTGGGGGACGAAATGCTCCGGCTATCGCTATTTCTATCTGCCAGCGCTCTCTTTGCAGTCAGCTGCGCCTATTCCGGTTCATCAGAACCGGAAGACCCACAAGTGGGGTGGGTTTCTTTTGAGACACGCCCGGGCCCTTTTTGCGGAAGATGCGACTCGCTGAAGCTGACAGTCTTTTACGACCAACATGTCTTGGTAGAACAAGGATATTGGCGAGGGGACTACGAGGATTGGCAAGTCAGCAATCGTCTGGTGAAGGTTTCCCCAACGGCATTGTCCAATTTTTTAGACCGGCTTGCACCGCATCGCCCAAAAGATATCCTGGTATTGAGGGAAGAATCTCAATGCGAATCGTTCTGGACTGACCATCCTGAAGTATTCGTACTTTGGCGTGATGCAAAGGGATATTCCCAATTGCATTACAACTATGGCTGTGACAGAGAGCTGCGTCAGCAGCTTGCAGAGGCACTCTCGTCAGCTCCGCGCCTTTTGGAGATAACAGGCTTGGAGAACCCAGCTGACTAACCGTGTCATTTCCCCGCCAGTTATGGCTGGGGGCAAAGTCCTTTCAAATTTCTCCTGCTAACAGGTTAGGGGGCCATCCCATTCATACCGCCCCCATTCCCCTTGAGGGCGGGACACCCTATGTCCCCTGCCATGAGCACAAAAAACTATATCCCTCTCGCCATGCTGGCTGCCGATGGCGAGGATCTCGAAATCGTCTCCTCGGTCCTACAGGACGCCGTCGCGAAGATCGGTGACCTTGGCTGGTTCCCGAACCAGCGCCGCTTTGCGTTCGTGGCGAACCGCTTCGTCTGGGAAGACGGCGTCAAGCGGAACCACGGGCCTTTCCTGCGGGTGCGGACGGGCGTTCATTTCGACGATGTGACCCGTGTGCGGACGAAATCCGTCCGGCTCGATGCAAAAGAGGCGATCATCGACATTCTCTCTGTCACCTATGAGGGCGATGAGAATGGCGGAACGATCACGCTCAATCTGGCCGGGGGCGGGGGAATTGCCCTCGATGTCGAGGCGATCAACGGTACGCTGAAAGATATCTCTGAGCCGTGGCGAACCGCCAAGAAACCCGACCACGGAGCCGAATGATGGCCCGCCGCCTCGACATGCAGGCGGCAGGGTTCGAGACGGCATTCGCCGAACTCCTGTCCCTCAAACGTGAAAGCTCCCCTGAAGTAGGGGAGACCGTGCGCGGCATCATAGCCGATGTGCAGGCGCGCGGCGATCAGGCGCTCCTTGAGCTGACGGAAAAATTCGACGGCTACCGCCCGGCAAGCCTGCGGCTTTCGGCGGACGAGATTGATGAGCTGGCGGCGAAGGCTAATCCGGAGGCGGTCGCGGCGTTGGAACGCGCAGCCGACAGAATCCGCGCCTATCATGCGCTGCAGACGCCGCAGAATGAGCGCTGGGAAGATGAGGAAGGCGTTGTCCTCGGCTGGCGCTGGACGCCGCTTGATGCGGTCGGGCTATACGTGCCCGGCGGGCTCGCCAGCTATCCTTCCAGTGTGCTGATGAATGCCATTCCGGCAAAGGTCGCAGGCGTTGAGCGCCTTGTGATGGTCGTGCCCACGCCAAAGGGCGAGGCGAACCCGCTGGTCTTTGCGGCAGCGAAAATCGCAGGGGTCACGGAAATCTACCGCGTCGGCGGGGCGCAGGCCGTGGCGGCGCTGGCCTATGGAACAGACAGCATTGTGCCGGTCGACAAGATTGTCGGCCCCGGCAATGCGTGGGTCGCGGCGGCCAAGCGCGAGGTCTTCGGGCAGGTCGGCATCGACTCGATCGCGGGCCCATCTGAAATTCTCGTTGTGGCTGACGGGCAGAATAATCCCGACTGGATCGCCGCGGACCTTTTAAGCCAGGCCGAACACGACCCGAGCTCACAAAGCGTTCTCATCACGGATGATGCGGGATTTGCGGGCCTGGTTACCGCCTCCATCGAGGCGATGATCGAGGTAAGCCCGCGGGCCAAAATCACGCGCGCCGCATGGGACGATAATTCGGCGATCATCCTTGTGCCTTCGCTCGAAGAGGGGATGCCGCTGGTCAACCGGCTGGCGCCTGAGCATCTGGAACTTGCGGTCGAGGATCCCGAACTCCTCCTGCCGCTGGTTCGGCACGCAGGCGCGATCTTCCTTGGGCGCTATACGCCCGAAGCCGTTGGCGATTATGTGGCGGGTCCGGATCATGTCCTCCCCACCGCAAGGGCGGCGCGGTTCTCGTCGGGGCTCTCGACGCTTGATTTCCTCAAACGCACGAGCCTGATTGCCTGCACGAAAGAGGCGGTGCGCGCCATCGGCCCCGACGCCGCCACCCTTGCCGATGAAGAGGGCCTGTGGGCCCATGGCGAGAGCGTGCGGCGGCGGCTTGAGGATGAGCCTCACTAGGCTCTAGCGCTGATGTCCCAGCATGCGGCAGTGAAACGCACCGTTTCTCCGTCCACGAAGGGCATAAAAGCCTCATGCATGGCCGCTGTCACGGTTGCTTGCGTTGCCGCATCCAATTGATCGAACATCCGGCCGACGACGCCCAGTCTTGTGAAATAGAACTCCAGCTCCGAGGTCGGGAATTCGCAAGCAAAATCGAGCGGGGTGAAGGATATCGCCTGCCAGCCGCTTTTCTCCAGGATCGTCCGTACAAGGTCCTCTCGGGCGAAGGCGAACTGTCCGGGCGCATCCGGGTCAAAGGGCGGCAGGTCAGGGATATAGGGTGCAGCCGCCTTGATGGCAGTCGTCATGAAGGGATTGTCTTCAGGGGAGCGCCACACGACGCACCGAAGGTGACCTTTATTCTTTGTGGCCCCACGCAGATTGGCGAATGCCCGGACGGGATCATCAAAGAACATGACGCCAAACCGGGAGGTGACCATTTCGAAATGCTCCGCTGGCAGAGGATGAGTTTCGGCATCGGCCCTGATGAACTCGGCGTTCTCGCTTCCCTCGCGCGCGCGAGCCTCTGCGGCAGTGATCATCCCTTCTGATATATCGATGCCCGTACAGGTGCCGTCCGGGCCAAGAGCGCCCGCGATGGCGAGGGTCGTGGCGCCTGTCCCGCAGCCAACATCAAGCACGGTCTTCGCGCCGGCCTTGCGGGCGGCCTCGGCAAGTAGCGTCTCGACGGGCTCGAACATGCCGTCGAGGAGGGCCTGCGCGGTGACCCAGGTAAGGGCCGCACCGCTGTTCCAGTCATTCTTTCTCGTCTCGGTCTTTTTGGTTTTCTCGGTCATGTGCTTCCTTTGCGGGCTTGCCTGTATGCAGTGTCGGGGGCATTCTGCCACTTCAAGCTGACTTGAGGTCAAGAGGTGTCTGCGCTCGATATATCAGAAGTCTCAAAACGGTCGGGCGTGCCTGCCTCCACCCTGCGCTATTATGAGGAAAAGGGCCTCATCCGCTCGGTCGGACGGCACGGGCTCAAACGGGTCTTTGACGCGGACATCATTGACCGGCTGTCGCTGATTGCGCTGGGACAGGCGGCGGGGTTCTCCCTTGATGAGATCGGCCTGATGCTCGCGCCCGAAGGCGCGCCCCAGATCGACCGGCAGGCTCTCCTCGACAAGGCCGAAGAGCTTGACCGAACCATTCGTAAGCTGACGACCATGCGGCGTGGCCTCCTTCATGCCGCCAATTGCGGCGCGCCGAGCCATATGGAATGCCCGACCTTCCTGCGGCTGGTCCGCGCGGCCGGCACCGGGGCCTATAAATCCGCTGCGAAGGAAGGCCGGGGCAAGCTCAAAGCCTAGAACGCTTGCGCGCGTTCACGGCTTATGAAACCTTCTCTGCTGCGTTGCAGCACGCAACGACAGAATGAGAAAGAAAAACCATGTCCGGCGCACGCCATCTTGCGTCCATCCAGATTGACGAGGCGAGCCTCGCCGCGCGCGGGTCGGAAATCGACCATGAGCGCAAAGTCGCGATGCATGACCTGCTCGCTGATAATGCCTTCAACCCTGTCGGGGTGGAGCATAGCGGGCCCTATGCGCTCAGCCTGCTTGAGCGTGACGGCCGTCTGGTCTTTGAAATCCGCTCCGAGGATGGGGAGGGGCTGGCCGCCCATCACCTCTCAATGTCGCCCTTCCGGCGGCTCATCAAAGACTACTTCATGCTGTGCGAGACCTATTACGATGCGATCCGCGCGGCGATGCCCGAGAAACTTGAAACCATCGACATGGCCCGCAGAGCCGTTCACAACGAGGGAACGGAGCTGCTGATCAAGCGGCTTGAAGGAAAAATAGAGCTCGATTTCGAGACGGCGCGGCGGCTTTTCACGCTGATCTGCTCCATCTCCCTACGGGCCGCGAACAGGGGAGATCAGTGATGGCCGGGGCGGGATCGATCCTGTTTGCCTGCAACATGAATTCCGTCCGTTCCCCCATGGCTGAAGCACTCGCGAAAGACATTCTGGGGCCGGAGGTACACATCGAGAGCTGCGGCGTCTTTGCCGGCATTCTCGATCCCTTTGTCGCGCGCGTGCTCGAAGAAGAAGGCATCCCGATCCCCTCGCGTGATCCCCAGACCTTCGCCAAGGTCGAGGTCGACAAGTTCGACCATGTGATCGCCCTGACACCGGAAGCTGCCGCCGAGGCCCGCCGGGCAGGGGCGAAAGTGACCTATTGGGATACCCCGAACCCGACCGATGTCAGAGGCTCGGACCTTGATGTGCTTGCGGCTTACCGGACCTGCCTTCACGGATTGCGCGCGAAGATCAAAGAGGCGTTTGGGGAGGGGTGATCCCTAATCCCGCCTTGACGTATCGTGCGGCAGCGCCCAAATGCCACGCCTTCTCGGTAACCAAAGGGATCGCATGGCCAAGGAAGAATTGCTCGAGTTTTCAGGAACGGTGGAGGAACTCCTCCCCAACGCGACCTTTCGCGTGAAGCTTGAGAATGACCATGAGATCATCGCCCACACGGCGGGCAAGATGCGCAAGAACCGCATCCGGGTGCTGGCGGGCGACAAGGTGCTGGTCGAAATGACCCCTTACGACCTCACCAAGGGCCGGATCACCTATCGCTTCAAGTAAGACGGGTGCCGTTGTGACCGGCCCCAGATTTATCCTCGCAAGCGCGTCGCCCCGGCGGCGGCAATTGCTCGAGCAGATCGGGTTTGCCCCCGATGAGATCCTCCCCGCTGATATCGACGAGACCGAAGCGCCCGGCGAGCTGCCGCGCGTGCTGGCGGGCCGTCTGGCAGCTGAGAAGGCTGGCGTGATTGCGGGCGCGCATCCCGGCGCTGTGGTGCTGGGATCTGACACGGTCGTGGCGGTGGGGCGCCGCATCCTGCCCAAGACGGAAACCCGTGAGGAGGCTGCGGCCTGCCTCGATCTTCTTTCGGGCCGCGCACACAGGGTCTTCACCGGCGTTGCCGTCGCGGGGCCGGACGAGGGTGTCCTCCGCCAGCGGATCGTTGAAACGCGCGTGAAGGTCAAACAGCTCTCCGCGCAGGAACGGGCCGCCTATCTTGATTGCGGCGAATGGGCCGGCAAGGCGGGCGGGTACGGCATTCAGGGCGGCTTCTCCGCCTTCATCATCCAGCTTGTCGGCAGCTATTCCGCCGTGGTCGGATTGCCGCTCTATGAATCCGCGAACCTTCTGTCCGCAGCGCTGGGGCGGTCTGTGAATTTCGGGAGCTCCAAATGAGCGCCGGGCTCCTGATCGAGGAAACGCCGCTCTCGGTTCGCATCGCGCGGGTGGAGGATGACGAGGTCACGGCTCTGCGGCACTGGTTCCCGGGCCGCGCGGACCCGATGCTGGGCGCGCTTTATCGCGCGAAAGTCACCGATGTCGATAAGCGCCTCGGCGCTGTCTATCTCGATCTTGGCAGGGCCAAGGGGTTCCTGCGCCGCAGCGGTCCCCTGCCGGATGTCGGGCGTACCCTGATCGTTGAGGTCAAGCGCGAGACGATCGGCACCAAGGGCGCGGATGTCACCGACAAGCCTGTCCTGCGCGGCGCCATGACAAGCTGGCGCATTGGTGATGAGGAAGAGCGGGCGGGTCCGCTGGGGGAAGAGGCCTTCCCGGCGGAGTTCAAGGCAAAGCTTACCCCGGAAGGGCCTATCGGCCTGATTGATCCTTTCGCACCTCTTTCCCGCCTGATGCTCGGCCTGCTGACGAGTGATGTCTCCTTCATCGAGGTGACACGGGCCGACACAAGGTCCCGGCTCGCAGCAGGGATGCCGTCCGATTTCCCGATTGATGTCGGCCCCGCGCGCGGGCTCGCCGAATGGCTTGATGCGGCAGAGGAAGAGGCACTGGACCGCAGCCATGACCTTCCCGGCGGCGGACGGCTGATCATTGAGGAGACAGAGGCGCTCTTCGCCGTTGACCTCGATCTCGGCTCTCAAGGCGGGCAGTCCAAAAAGGGCGCAGGCACGAAACTGCTCGGCGAGGCGCTCTCAACGCTCGGGCGGATTGGCGGCGTCATGGGCCTAGGCGGGCAGATCATCATCGATGTGCCGCGCGGGGCGATTGCCGCGCCAAAGATCGTCCGCGACCAGATCACACGGGCGCTCAAACCGCTGGGCCGGGTCTCGGTGCCGGCGGTGACGCCAGAAGGGCTGTGCACGATCATCGCGCCTCGGCCACGGCCGTCATTGCGCGAAATCCTGACCGAGCCGGGGACGGATACTTTCCCCGGCCGCCGCTTCCGCGCCGATGTCATCGCCGCCAAGGCGTTCCGCGCGGCTGAACGCGCGCTCGAAGACAACCGGACGAGCCAGGTGACACTCTTTGTTACACAACGCGCCATAGCGTTGCTTGATGAGGCGGGTAGTCCGATGCACGATCTGACTGCGCGTTTTGGCCCCCGCCTGCGTGTCGAGTCCCTTGGAGACGGAGACCCCCACGGAGACTTCCATGTCAAAGCCTGACCCCAAATGCCCGATCTGCGGCAAGTCGGCCAGCAAGGAAGACTGGCCGTTCTGTTCAGACAGGTGCCGCAAGGTCGATCTCAATCGCTGGCTCTCAGAGGGCTATGCGATCCCCGGCGCTGCGGATGAAAGCGCGCCGACAGAGGAGGACTGACATGTCCGGCGCAAGCAAACCTGTGCTCCTCGTCGTTGATGACGAACCCTCGATCCGTGATCCGCTGGCGGAGTATCTGGGCGGTAATGGCTATGAGATCAAAACGGCGGGCCGTGCCGATGCGGCACGCAGCCTGATCGAAGAGGGGGGCATCGATCTCGTCCTCCTTGATATCATGATGCCGGGCGAGGATGGCCTCAGCCTGTGCCGTGATCTGCGCGCAAAGGGCACGCTGCCCGTGATCCTGCTGACCGCGCGGGCCGAGGATACCGACCGCATTGTCGGGCTTGAAATTGGCGCGGATGATTATGTGACCAAGCCGTTCAATCCGCGCGAGCTCCTCGCAAGGGTGAAGGCGGTCCTGCGCCGCAGCAAGGATAGCCCGAGCGAGCCTCTGACCCCCGGCGGGACGAAATTCCGTATTGAGAGTTTCACGCTTGAGATCGAAGGCCGCCGCCTGCTCGATGCTGCCGGTGAGGAGGTCAAGCTGACCGGCGGGGAATATGAGCTTTTGCTCGCTTTGACGGAACGGACGGGCCGCGTCCTCAATCGAGACCAGTTGCTCGATATCACCCAAGGCCGCTCGGCGCATGTCTTTGACCGCTCGATCGATAACCAGATCAGCCGCCTGCGGAAGAAGATCGAGCCAGATCCCAAGGATCCGACCATCATCAAGACGGTACGGGGCGGGGGCTATGTGCTGGCCGCCAAGGTCACCAAAGAATGATCCGCCGCGCATCTTTTGCGGCCCAGATGGCGGTCGTGCTGGCGATTGCGTTGCTGGCCGCGCAGGCAGTCAATTTCTTCTTTCTGCTCGAAGCACGGGAACGTGTGCGGACGGCTCGTGAGGACACGCAGATCGAACGTTTTGTCGCGGGCGCGGAGAATGATCAGGCATTGCAACGCATCAAAGATCGTCCACGCCGCCGCCGCGTGCCGGTCAGCGTGACGAATGCGCCGCTCGCCACTCTTGGCGATGTCGATGAAAAGCTGACCTTGCGCCTTCAGGAGAAACTGCGAGAGGCGGGGTTGAATGCAGACGGGGCAATGGCCGCCCGAATGATGCGGCCTATGCGCGAAGGCGAGGAACTCGCCATCGTTCTCTCTTCGGCGATTGAGGGCGGGCAATGGTTTAATGCCGTCTCGCCGGCACCGCAGGGGGGCTCGCTCGATGTCAAACCCCTGATCCTGCAGACAGTGCTCATCTATATCGGCCTAATGGCGGCTGTTCTTCTTGTGACGGCAAGGTTGGCGCGTCCGCTCCGCAGGCTGACGGATGCCGCGAACCGGTTCCAGCTCGATAGTCAGGACATTGCCCTGACCGAAGAGGGCCCGAGCGATATCCGTTCGCTGACAGCGGCGTTCGATCAGATGCGCGGGCGCCTGCGCAGGGCCTTTACCGAAAAGGACGCCATGCTGGGCGCGATCGGGCATGATCTGCGCACGCCGCTCACCTCTTTGCGCATTCGGGTCGAGCAGGTCGAGGATGATCAGCTTCGGGAACGGATGATCACTTCGATTGATGAGCTGTCGACCATGCTGGAGGACATCCTCATCCTGGCGCGCGATGGTGCGCCGGGCACGGAGCGGGAAGCACTCGATCTCTCATCTCTTTGCCGACAGCTCGCCGATGATATGGGGACGGGTGACAGGAAAGTGGCGTTCGATGACGATGCGCCGCTGGTCACGCCGGTCTATCCCGCGCTCCTCAAACGAGCCTTGCGCAATCTCATCCAGAACGGTCTTCGCTATGGCGGGGATGTGACCTTGTGCCTCCAGAACGAGGAGAGCGGCATCCTGATCGCGGTCGATGATGACGGGCCGGGCGTCCCCGAAGCGCAGCTTGATGCCTTGCGGGAACCCTTCCGCAGGGGGGAGGGCTCGCGCAATCGCGAGACTGGCGGGGCGGGCCTTGGTCTTGCCATCGCGGATGGCGCGGCGCGCGCGCATGGCGGCCAGCTGGAGCTGTCGAACCGGGCAGAAGGCGGCTTTCGCGCGGGCATCAGATTGCCTGCGCATCCATCTCCTCATTGAGGGAGGGGCGTGCTCAGAAATCCTGAATGGGGATCACGGATGATCGGCAATCCGGGCCCGAAACCTTATGCCTCCAGATAACCGCCTTCGGTCAGACGTTTGACGATGACTTCGGCGGCTTCCGCTGCCGTCATCTCAACCGTGTTGATCGTGATCTCCGCATGGCGCGGCGGCTCATAGGCGCTGTCGATGCCGGTGAAATTCTTGATCTGACCGGCGCGGGCCTTCTTGTAGAGGCCCTTCACATCGCGCTGTTCGGCGACCTCAAGCGGCGTATCGACATAGACCTCGATGAACTCGCCTTCGCCCATCAGGGAGCGGGCCATCTGGCGTTCGTCCCGGAACGGAGAAATAAAGGCGGAGAGAACGATGAGGCCCGCATCGACCATCAGCTTGGCGGTCTCGGCCACCCGGCGGATGTTCTCAACGCGGTCGGCATCGGTGAAGCCGAGATCCTTGTTGAGCCCGTGCCGGACATTGTCCCCATCCAGAATATAGGTATGGCGGCCAAGGTCGTGCAGTTTCTTCTCAACGAGGTTGGCAATGGTCGATTTGCCGGCGCCCGAAAGCCCCGTGAACCAGAGCAGGGCCGGTTTCTGGTGCTTCATGCCAGCGCGTTCAGCCTTGCCGACTTCCAGATCCTGCCAGACGACATTTTCCGCGCGGCGCAGCGAGTGATCGATCATCCCGGCGCCGACCGTCGAGTTGGTCTGGCGGTCGATGATGATGAAACTGCCGGTCTGGCGGTTCTCCTGATACGGATCGAAGGCGACCGGATGGGAGAGGTTGAACTTGCAGACGCCGATCTCGTTGAGGCTGAGCGTCTTGCCGGGGCGTTCTTCCAGCGTGTTCACATCGATCTTGTTGCGCAGATCGGTGACCACGCCATTGACCAGCCGGTTGGCGGTCTTGATGACATATTGCCGGCCCGGCAGCAGGGCTTCGTCCGCCATCCAGATGACGTGGGCGGAGAGCTGGTCCGTCTGATGCGCCGGATGGTCCTTGCCGCAGATGATATCGCCGCGAGAGATATCGATCTCATCATTGAGGGTGATCGTGACCGCTTCACGCTTCTCGGCGCGCTGCTTTTCATCATCGCCCATGACGACAATCGATTTCACCGTCGAGCGTCGGCCCGACGGGATCGCAATGATCGGATCGCCGACCTCGATATGGCCACTGGCGACGGTGCCGGAGAAACCGCGGAAATCGAGGTTGGGGCGGTTCACCCACTGAACCGGCAGGCGGAACGGCGCATCAGTGTCCGAACCGATATCAAGTTCCTCAAGATAGGTGAGGAGCGGCGGGCCGTCATAATAGGGGGTCTTGTCAGAAGCTTCGGTGACATTGTCGCCGCCAAGCGCACTCATCGGTACACAGAGGATGCTCTCAAAGCCGAGTTTTTCGGCAAATTTGCGGTACTCGGCCGTGATCTCGTTGAAGCGCTCTTCGGAATAATCGACGAGGTCCATCTTGTTCACGGCAAGGACGACATGGCGGATGCCGACGAGCGAACAGATAAAGCTGTGCCGCCGCGTCTGGGTCATCAGGCCCGCGCGGGCATCCACCAGCAGGACGGCGAGGTCCGCCGTCGAGGCGCCCGTTGCCATATTGCGGGTATATTGCTCATGACCCGGCGTATCGGCGACGATGAATTTGCGTTTCTCGGTCGAGAAGAAGCGGTAGGCGACATCGATTGTGATGCCCTGTTCGCGCTCGGCGGCGAGGCCGTCAACGAGAAGGGCGAAGTCGATATCCTGCCCTTGCGTGCCGGACTTCTTTGAATCCGCCTCAAGCGCTGCGACCTGATCCTCATAGAGCATCTTGGAATCATACAGCAGGCGACCGATCAGGGTCGATTTGCCGTCATCCACCGAGCCGCAGGTGATGAAGCGCATCAGGGATTTGTTCTCGTGCCGCGTCAGATAGGCGACGACATCCTGTTCGATCAGGGCGGTGTCCTTAGAGCTCATGGACATCTTAGAAATACCCTTCCTGCTTTTTCTTCTCCATGGAGGCGGCCTGGTCATGGTCGATGACCCGGCCCTGACGCTCCGAACTCGTCGCCAGCAGCGTCTCCTGGATGATGTCGGGGAGTGTCGCCGCGCGGCTCTCGACCGCGCCGGTGAGCGGGTAGCAGCCCAGCGTCCGGAAGCGCACCCACTTCATCTCGGGCTCACGGCCCTCGAGCGGGATGCGGTCATCGTCAACAAGGATCAGTGTACCATCAATATCGACGACCGGGCGCTCGGCGGCGAAATAGAGCGACGGGATCTCGATATTCTCACGATAGATATATTGCCAGATATCAAGCTCGGTCCAGTTGGACAGCGGGAAGACGCGGATCGACTCGCCCTTGTGAATTCGGGTGTTGTAAAGCGACCAGAGCTCCGGGCGCTGGTTCTTTGGATCCCAGCGATGGCCCGGCGCGCGGAAGGAGAAGATGCGTTCCTTGGCGCGGGATTTCTCCTCGTCACGGCGTGCGCCCCCGAAGGCAGCATCAAAGCCGTATTTGTCGAGCGCCTGTTTGAGCCCTTGGGTCTTCATCACGTCGGTGTGATAGGCGCTGCCATGGGTGAAGGGGCCAACGCCTTCCTTCACGCCATCCTCATTGATGTGAACGACGAGATCGAGGCCGAGCTTTTTCGCCGTCTCATCCCGGAATTTGATCATCTCCCGGAATTTCCACGTCGTATCGACATGCATGAAGGGAAAGGGCGGGACCGACGGGTAGAAGGCCTTGAGTGCCAGATGCAGCATCACCGATGAGTCTTTGCCCACCGAATAGAGCATGACCGGATTGTCGCATTCGGCGGCTACTTCCCGCATGATATGAATACTTTCGGCCTCTAGCCGGTCGAGATGGGTGAGTGACATCCGCCCTTAATCCTCTCCTGCCGTCCCATATTGATACTGTGGGGCAGCGTTCGCACATGCACAACTTCCGGCGCATAGGCCGGGGCGTCTTGCCTATCAAGGGCATAGCCGGGAAATGGCAACCCCTGTTAGGGAAAGACAGCAACTGGAATTTCTGATGAGGCATCTCGCAATTCTAATGCCGGTTCTGATGGCCGGGTTATCGGTCGCGACAGCGCAGCCTCTTTCGGTCGCGGTCGAGGAGGGGCTGGCCAGTAATCCGGCGCTGGCCGCGGACACGGCCCGGCTTGAAGCGGCGCGCGAAGCCATCGTGCAGGCGCGGGCGCAAGGCCTGCCCAATGTCGAGATCATGGGCAGCTCAACTTACTCCGAAGGCAGCTTTGACCCCGGTGATGAGGCCGAGGCGGCGATTGCTTCGGTCTTCAGCTCGCCGATGGGCGATGGCGGCATGGACGAGATGGGGCCCGACCTGGCGGACAGTTTCGGCCCCGGGGACGGGCGGGTCTCCAATCAGGCGCAGATTGCCGTTACCCAGCCGATCTTCACCGGCTTTCAGATCCTGAACGGCATTCGTGAAGCGCAAGCGAGTGTCGAGGCGGCATCCGCCCGACTGGACCGCGCGCGGCAGGGCTATGCTTACCAGATCGCCGATGCCTATCTGCGGGTCGTCTCGGCGGAGGCGGAAATCCGCGCGGTCGAGAAAAGCGTTCAGTCCCTGACGCAGGCGCATCGCGCGACGGAAGTTTCCTTTGAGGCCGGGCAGTCGACCCGGACGGATGTCGCGCTCGCCCAGTCGCGGCTCGCCGCTGTTCGCGCGCAGCTTGCCGGCGCGCAGGCCGATGCCATTGCTGCGCGGCAGGCTTTCAGCGTTGTCGGTGGTGACGGGATCCAGAATTTTGTCCTGCCCGAGACGGGCGCCGCCGTACCGGCAAGCGTGGATGAGGCGATGAGCATTGCGGTGCGGCAGCATCCAGAGCTGGCTGCGGCCGCCCTTGATCGGGATGCCGCGAAGGCCGCGGTCAAAGGGGCGAAAGGCAGCCGCGCGCCCAAGGTCCAGCTGCGCGGCGCTTACTCCTATGCCGAAGGGCAGTTTTTTGAAGGCGACCGCTCGAGCAATGCTTCGATTGCCGCAGAGGTGCAGGTGCCGCTTTTTGAAGGCGGAGCGATCAGCTCACGGATCAGGCAGGCGCGGGCCGAGGACCGGGCCGCCCGCTTTGCCGAAACCGATACGCTGCGACGGGTGACGGCCGACATCCAGACCGCCATGGCGGGCTATCAGGCATCCTTGCGAGCTGCCGAAGCCGCAAGCGCCCGGCTGGAAGCCGCCGAGCTTGCCTGGCGGGGCGTACAGCTTGAACGCGAAGTCGGCCAACGCTCCGTGCTCGACGTATTGCGCGTTGAGGAAGACCTTCTCGCCGCGCAGGTCGGCGATGTGAATGCGAAAGCGCAAGTCATCCGCGCCAGCTGGCAGGTCGCATTTGCGACCGGCACGCTGGCAGCGGAGTAGGGCTCACTCTTCTCCGTCTGATCCGAGAGAAACGCCGGTGATCTCTTCGAGCATTTCTGCGGCAACGCCCGGTTTGGGCCGGTGCGGTAGGCCGGGGACGATTTCGACATGCGCGTCTGACCCCAGCTCTTCGAGCGTGACAGCCAGTAGCTCCGTTGCGCCTTCAAGGTAGAATGTATCCTCACCGCCCGCATAAATGCGGATCTTTCCCTCGAGCGACGGGCCGATCGTGTCCCATTCTTCTTGGACTTTCAGGTTGATGTCGTAAGGCTTCCAGTCCTCAACAGCGTCGGTGAAGACCTCACCCGTCTTGGGGTCAAAGATCCGTTGCGGCAGGCCGTCCTCACCTCGGGGGCTGAACACGGCCTCGAAAGAGCGGATCTGCCCGCCCGGCCCATAGATCGTCTCGGCATTGACGAAATCCTCGTAGAACAGGATGGCCTCGCCATTCTGCCGGGCGAGTGGACGCGGTTGTCCTGCCTCGTCCGTGAACATGTTGCTGCCTTCAGCATAAAGATCGATCTGCTGGAAATCACGGAAGTCGACCGGGTCAGGGACAATGGACCAGACACCTGCAAAGGCTTCAGGGTATTCGACCTGCAGCCAGAGCGAAGACCATCCTCCCGAAGAGATACCGGTGACATAGCGTTCGTCGGGTCCTACGCCATGATAGGTCGCATCGATGTAGGGCGCCAGTTCGCTCACGAACATTTCTCCCCATGGGCCGGTATTCGCTGAATCGGCGAATACCGAATGGCCCCAATAGTTGAGCGCATTCGGCACAATGAGGATCATCTCATCGAGCGCCGGGGCGAACTCGTCGCGCACGAGGAACGAAAGTGCGGTGTGATCGCTGCCAAAGCCGCCGATGTAATAGAGCACCGGCCATGTCTCTTCACTGTCGGCGGACCAGTCCTTGGGCAGACGGATAGAGACATCGACCGCATAGTCCTCGCCATGGAATGCCGAGAGGAGGCCCGAGGGAAATTTGATGACGCTGACCTGATCGGGGGCATCGAAAGCCTCTTCCTCGACGACCATTGAAAGGCTGAGATCGAGGTCGAATGTGCCGTCTTCCGCGACAACCAGCTCGGTGGGTTCGCTGTAAAGATCGCCTGCGCCGCGCCCGGCATCGGGGGAGGTGGGGCTGAGCCGGATATAGGCCTGCGCCTGATAGGTGCCGGGCTCAAGATCGCCGAGCGACCCCGGATGGGCAGCATCATCCGCATCCAGACTGACCGGCTTGCTGCCGGACCAGTTCTCGACATCTTCAATCACCGTCAGGGGCGGATTGAACCAGCGGCTTTGCAGGCGCGGCTCACGAGAGTCATCGGCAGACACCGTCACATAGACCCGGCCCGTATAGGGTGCAGTGAGGAGATCCCCGGCGGCGGTCACATCGATATGGCTTTTGGCGGGGGCGTCAGATGCGCGCTCGGCACAGCCGGCAAGGGCGATAACGGCTCCTGAAATCATCAGGAACGAAGTGACGTGGCGCATTCTTTTTCTCTCCAGAAATCTCCGGCGGCGGTCCGCCAGCATCAAGGAAGACTATATGAATGCCCGTCCGGAGGGGCAAACGCCGTCAGGGTCCATGGATTTCTTCTTCATATCCGAAAGAGATACGCTGGTTTCAATGATCAGAAGTCTGAATGAATTGACGGATTTTCCGAAGAAGGCGCGTCCGTTTCCGGCTTCTCGCTGCCGGTCTTGAGCATCTGAAGGATCTCATCTTTGAGATGAGATCTGCGGACTTTCATCTCTTCGAGATATTGATGCGATGTCGGCTCAATATCGGATTCTGCCCGATGAACATAACGGTTCAGCGTGTGATAGGCCTCAGTTAAACGCTGGAAGTGCGCATCTCCCTTGTTCATTTTCTGAATAAGGGGCGCGAATTCCGGAAATTCTTCTGAAAGTTCAAATGGCGTATGAGGCATGCCCAATCCGTCTTCAAAAGAGTCGTGAACCGGACGGTTAGCTGAAAAAGAGACGAGGCGCTTTGACGCAGATCAAATTGGCCGTCGAAAAAAGCATTAACCTCAGCGTTTCTGCATTTTCCCATCCGCTTCCGATTTATTCCTAATGAGAAGAACCCGAACTCTCAGACGGTAGCCTTAAGCATCGCATAGATTTCGTCTTTCAGCCTGACGCGGCGCGATTTCATCTCTTCCAGATGGTCATCGGAGGTCGGCTCCACATCCGTCTCGGCGCGATGAATGTCACGGTTAAGGCTGTGATATTCCTCCGAGAGCTTCTGGAAATGTAGATCGCCGGTTTTCAGCCGGTGGAGGGTGTCGGTGAATTCAGGAAATTCCTCGGAAAGCTCATGTGGCGTGTGGGTCATCTGGGCACCTTCCTACTGTTTATCTGACTGCACCCTTATGAGGGAGGAAGAGCCAGCGATTTGAGAAAGATCAAAGCGCAGCGTAGAAGGGAGAAACCTGTTTGAGGGGCGTGCGACAGCGGCGGGGACGGTTGTGACGGAAAATCAGACGCAGGAGGAAAAGGCCGGGGAAGAAGATCTCCCTGCTGATGGCGCCGAGTCTCAGATTGACGACTTGAGTCCCAAGACACGCTCCCAACTCGTGCAGGATTTTATCAGGAGCAGGGTTGTCCGGTGGAGTGCAGCCGGGGTCGCTTTCGTGGGGGCGGTGTCCTTCTTCGGCAATTTTGCGACGATCGTTAGCATGTTCCAGCCGTCTACGGCATCCTCAAAACAGGTCGAGGACTTGCAGAGCGAGCTTGCCGCCCAGCGCCTGATGATCGCGCAATTGCTTGAACAAACGGCGCCTTCAGACCCTGCCGAGCTATCGCCCTCACGTGTGGCGGAACGGCGAGACGCAGCGATGCGCGTTGCGAATGCTGATCCTGCTGCGGCACAGGCAATCGCAAACGGAGATTTCAGAACGGGCTTTCGGGCGTTGCAGGCGCGAGCGGATGACCTCTCCGCGGATGCCGCCATTGCCTGGCGTGACCTTGGGGCGTTGGCTTACGACCGTGATCCTGCGATCGCGCTTGAGGCTTATCAACAGGCCGCTCGGATCGACCCCGGACATTATGAAACCTGGATAGCGCTGAGTGCACTTGAATATGAGCAAAACGGCGATGTGAGGGCTGCGAAAGCAGCGGCCGCCTCGGCGGCTGATGTGGCCGACGACCTTGATAAAAGGCTGACGGCATTGAGTGAGCTTGCTTTCCTTGAATTCGAGGCTGGAGAGTTGGAGCTTGCAAGACAGCGCTTCCAGCAGATCCTCCAGATTGTCCGTCCTCTGAATGAAGCGGAGCCGGGTAATGATGATTACCTTTTGATATTGGCGGATACCCTGGAAGGGTTGGCCGATGTTGAGGCGATGCTGGGAGACCCGAATGCGGCTCGCACCTCTCATGAGGAAGTGTTGGTCCTGCGGCGGCAAAGACTGGCTGCTCAACCCGATGAACCTGCGCGCCGCCGGGATCTGTCCAGCGCGCTCGAGAGTGCAGGCGAGCTGGCGCTAGAGGCGGGGGACTATTCGCGGGCGGAAGCTTTGTTTGCCGAGAGCCTTGCTATTGATCGTCAGCTGGCGGTCAATGAGCCGGACAGTCTGCGCGCGCAGCGAAATCTGGCCGTCTCGCTCGAGATGTATGGTGACGTCCTGATGGAACTGGAGCGCCCGGCAGAGGCGTTGAGCCATTATCGGGAAAGTCTTCAGATCTCCCGTCTGCTGATGGCGAGCCATCCGCTGAACGCTCAGTTCCGGGAGGATGTGGCGTTCTCGCTTGCGCAGACCGGCGGGGCGTATCGAGCCGTTGGCAATGATCAGGCAGCTAGGGCGACCTTCATTGAGATGTTGGCGATCATGCGGGGGCTTGCGGGTGAACAGGAGACAGTTCTCCGCGGTGAGTTATTGCTCGCAGAAGCGCTGGCGCGGACAGCGGACGGGACGGGCGACGAAGCCTATGCCGAGGAGGCCCGCGGCATTATCGACAGACTGAAGGCGGAGGGGCGCTATTCGCCGGAAGTCCGAGCCCTGATGGCTGATGCGGAGGCGATTTTATATCCCGCCCCCTGAGGCGGTCAGCGATGATCACAGATCAGCTGAAAGCTTGATGTCCCTTCGGGCGGGGCAATAATTTTCGTGACGACGCCGTATTTCAGGAGTTCTTCCGTACTCAGCCAATACATGTCATCGAATTTGGCAACGCGCAGCGTGTACCAGTAGAATTCCTCATCCATGCCGATCTTTTTGAAATAATCGAGGAAGACCTTGTGGCCCGGGTGATCACGCGGCAATTCGCTGGAGGGCGTCGGATCATCATCATCCTGCCATGCATGAACGCCGATGCAGGCGCCTTCTTCGATAATGCGCTCCCGGCCAGCGAGGAAGAAGTCGACACCGCCCGACGCGATCATGCCTGAGGCGGGCACATAAGTCGTCAGGCCATGCTCATGGACCATGATCGAGGCCTTGATATTGGCTTCATCATCATCCGACCCCGGCACGTTGGTCATGACAATCTTCTTGAGACCGGGATTGTCCTTGAGCAGCTTTTCAATGATCGCAGGTGTCGGCTCGCCGAGCTCGCCATTCGCATAAGCCCTGTCACCTTCGACCGGGAAGGTAGCAAACTGGATATCCTGGGCTGCGGCGGGCAGCGCGAATGCGATGAAAGTGCCAGTCAGTAGGCCGATGACTTTCCGTCCAGATCGTGCGCGCATGTTTTTGTCCTTCTTGTGGTGAGGGCTATCCCGTTATTTCAGCTCGACCAGTGTGTCCCGATGCTCGGCGACCGCGCGGGCGACGCCGAGCCGCGCAGAGGCTTCGATCAGATCGGCATCGCAAGGGGTGATGGAGAAGCGTGTCGGCACGGCATTGAGGGCATCTTCAATTGAGCCCTTGCGGATGCCGCCCTTGCAGCTCTCCGGCCACTCTTTGGGAATATGATCCGTATAGCGGATATTGATGATCGTGACGGGGATGTCGAGCCGGGCTTTCGCCTGTTCCCAGACAATTTGCCAATAGGCATCGGCTCGTTGGTTGGTGATGCTGACGACACGGCCGGGGTCACTGGTCCACAGCCGTAAATCCCGATTGGCAAGATTGCGTTCGAGCGAATCCTGCTTGCCGGCATCAAAGGAGAAGATGACGGCGCGTTGGGGCGGCGCAGGCGTTTGGGCATCAAGCAGCAGGATCTCCTGCAGCGTCTCAACGCCCTTGTTCTCGAGGATGCCGCCATCGCCGAGATGCCAGTATTGCGTCTGCGTCTCGCCGCAGGCGGGCGGCACTTCGATAGCGACAGGCCCCAATGCGGGCGGGAAGGCGGCAGAGGAGGCAACAGCTAGCGCGATGGGGAAATCATCCGGTGTCGGATAAGCGCAAGTGGAAGTGCTGAAATTGCGCGAGCGCAGCGTGTCCTTGCTCAAGGGCAGGTCAGTCTGTCCGCTATTGGCGATCGGCCGGTTCGAGAAAACAAAGCGCCGCCCGTCATCGTAGCTCGCCGCATTGATCAGGAGGACGCGCGAGGAGGGCAAATCGCCAAAAGTCTTCTCCTCAAGATATTTCGTATCGAAAGCATTCTGCAGGGAGGAGATGCGGCGCGTCGGGCTGAGGAACCGGTTGGGTTTGGTGATCTGCCCCCATTCCATCGGCCAGAAATAATTCTCCCGCATCGTCGCCTTGTAGGTATCGAAATAGGCGCGGGTGCAGGGCACATCGCGGGGGCCACAGGCTTCCGGTGGGCGCGTCGCAAGATAGGAGGCCGCCATCGACCCGCCTGACACGCTGGAGATATGCGTGATCTCTTCAAGGAGGCCGGCCTCATTCAGCGCTTCAGCTCCGGCGGCAGCGAAATAGGCCGCTCGGCTGCCCCCGCCGGAGAAGGCAAGGCCGACAAACTGGTCGTGGGAAACAATCTCCGTAGACGGAGCGGCCGTCTCATCCGGTTCCCACACATAATGGATGCGGTCCGGCATGAAGGCGACACAGCTCGAAAGGGCAAGGCCGAGCCCCGCCATCGCGCCTACGCGACCGAACAGACTTTTTCTCGTCGTCCCCATAGATCCCCCATCCAGCGACGGGGGAGCCTAGCATCTGGGCAGGATTTCGCCACTCGCAAACGCAAGTGGCGAGGAATGCTGATTCCGTCAGGGTTTCGGGGGAGACATTAGCTCCGGCCAGTTACCCAGCGCGCTATCGGGTAAGGTGCGGTCAAAGCGGAACTCTACCGGGCCGTCGGGATTGCCGAGGCTCAATCCCTCATAAAGGACCGTCGCGACCCCGCCGAGTGTCTTCTCGGTCTTCGGCACGATCCCTTTGACCGTCCATTTCTCGAACGTACCGGGTTTGCTTTTCTTGCCGAAGACATGGCGGGCCGGCTTGTCGAGCCCTGCGCCAGCCAGCTCGATCATGACAGGTGTCTTCAGCTCTTTCAGCGGCGTGAACATCCATTCCTCTTCAAACGGAGAGCCGGGCTCAAAAGGCGTCTGGATACGGCGCGTCAAAAGGAAATCAGGATGGATGAGCCGACAGCGCAGCTCTCGGGCTCCGGCATCTTCAAGGCACCGGCAAAGCGGCACGCTATCCGGGATCGGCAGTGTCTGCGGGCCGTCATTGGTGATGACGGTGCAGCGATCATCGTCCGCGCCGCCTCTGGCGCCCGTGGCCATCAGGGTGCGGAACGGCAGGTCCAGCGGCACATCCGCATCTGGCCCGAAAAAAGTCTTGTTGGAAATCCAGCCCGGCGGATTGGGGCGGGCATCAAAGAATAGTCCGCCGCCAGAATAGGTTTCGCCGGCAGGCGCGCGGGCGAGGCCACAAGTGCCGCTGGTGTTCGTCAGGACAAGGGCCAGCCTCGCTCCCGCCCTCACTGGCAGATCTGTTGGGAGATGAATGCGGACAAAATCGTCTGGCGGAGGCGGCACTTCATCGGCATTTACGATAGCCCGGCGCTGGGCAATGCCGTTGGGTTCACCAGTGGCTGTCTGCCCTTGGATCTCAACGGTAAGCTGGCCATCGCTGCAGCCGACGGGGATTTCGATGGCGGTCAGGCCGCCGGTCACACCGACGGTAAAGGTCTGCGCCAGTTTCTGCTCTGAGCTACCGCCAATGGCTTGCGGGGGAAGGGCCGTATCGAACAGGGGTTGTTCCTGATCGACCGTTTGGGCGTGAACACAACTAAACGCGGCGGCCAAAGCGGCCAGCCATCCAATGACAGATTTCACAGGTCTCTCTCCAACAGGGGCCCCCCGGCGCCTAGCATCTTCCGTAACGCATTTAACGCATCACGCGAAGCTTTGGTTGCAGCATGGGGGTCTGACGCATTGCTCCGGCCGCCCCTCGCGCCTAACTCTTCCCCATGAGCAAGACCCTGCCCGAAGACCTTGGATTTTCCGAAGCCGTTGTCTCCTATCATGACCGGATGGAGGGGCAGTGGGCGCCGCATAGGCCCGCCCGCCCGGACAAGCTCGAAGGCGGCAAGCGGCTCGAGGTCGTCTCCGATTATGAACCGGCGGGCGACCAGCCGGCGGCGATCGCTGAACTCGTCGATGGGATCAAGGAGCAGGAGCACGATCAGGTACTGCTCGGGGTCACGGGGTCGGGCAAGACCTTCACTATGGCCAAGATCATCGAGGCGACGCAGCGGCCCGCTTTGATCCTTGCGCATAACAAGACGCTCGCCGCGCAGCTCTATGGCGAGTTCAAGAGCTTTTTCCCGAATAATGCGGTCGAGTATTTCGTATCCTATTACGACTACTACCAGCCCGAAGCCTATGTTCCGCGCACGGATACCTATATCGAAAAGGAATCCACGATCAATGAGCAGATCGACCGGATGCGCCACTCGGCCACCCGGGCGCTGCTCGAACGCGATGATGTGATCATCGTGGCGTCAGTGTCCTGCATTTACGGTATCGGCTCGGTTGAGACCTATACGGAGATGACCTTCACCCTAGAGAAAGGGCAGGAGATCGAGCGCCAGCAATTGCTCGCGGACCTCGTGGCGCTGCAATATAAGCGCAATGATGTTGCTTTCGCGCGGGGCTGTTTCCGGGCGCGGGGCGATGTGATCGAGATCTTCCCGGCGCACCTTGAGGATGTCGCCTGGCGGGTCAGCATGTTCGGTGACGAGGTTGAGGCAATCACGGAGTTTGACCCGCTAACGGGACAAAAGATCGCAGAACTCGACCAGATCAAGATGTATGCAAACTCACACTATGTGACGCCGCGCCCGACGATCCGCCGCGCGCTGGAGGGGATCAAGAAGGAGCTGGCCGAAACTCTGCCGGTGCTGGAGGCGGAAGGGCGCTTGATCGAGGCGCAGCGCCTGCGCGAACGGGTGACCTTTGATCTTGAGATGCTGGAGGCGACCGGGGTCTGTAACGGGATCGAGAACTACTCCCGCTATCTGACAGGTCGGAAGCCCGGTCATCCGCCCCCGACGCTTTTTGAATATCTGCCGGAGAATGCGCTCGTCTTCTGTGACGAAAGCCATGTGACGATCCCGCAGATCGGCGCCATGTTCAAAGGTGACTTTGCGCGGAAAAGGACGCTGGCGGAATATGGCTTCCGCCTGCCGAGTTGCATGGATAACCGGCCGCTCAAATTCGAGGAATGGGACGCGATGCGGCCTCAGACAGTGCATGTCTCGGCGACGCCGGGGCCATGGGAGCTGGACCGAACAGGCGGCGTCTTTGTCGAGCAGGTGATCCGCCCGACGGGGCTGGTCGATCCACCGGTTGAAATCCGGCCCGTCTCCAAGGGCCAGATCAATCAGGTCGATGACGTCATTGATGAATGCAAGAAAGTAGCGGCCAAGGGCGGTCGGGTCCTTGTCACGACCCTGACGAAAAAGATGGCCGAGGACTTGACCGAATATATGCATGAGCAGGGCGTCCGCGTTCGCTACATGCACTCGGACATTGACACGATTGAACGCATCGAGATCATCCGTGACTTGCGTCTCGGCACCTTCGATGTGCTGATCGGCATCAACCTGTTGCGCGAAGGGCTCGACATCCCTGAATGCGAGCTGGTGGCGATCCTCGATGCCGATAAGGAAGGCTTCCTGCGGTCCGAAACGTCACTGGTCCAGACTATTGGCCGGGCGGCACGGAACGTCGATGGCCGCGTCATTCTTTATGCGGATGGTATGACGGGGTCGATGGAGCGGGCGCTCGCCGAAACCTCCCGGCGCCGCGAGAAACAGCTCGCCCATAATGAGGAGCATGGCATCACGCCGAGAACGGTGAAGGCGAAGATCGCCGAAATCACCGACAGCGATGATGAGGCGCTGAAAGCGGCCGCCGGGACGACCTTCAGCTCGCAAAGGCTGACCGGCGCGGGCGGCATGGCCGAGGAGGCCGCGAAATTCGAGCATGGCGACAATATGAAAACCCATATTGCCGCGCTTGAAAAACAGATGCGCGAGGCCGCGGCCAATCTCGAATTCGAGGACGCGGCGCGTATCCGTGATGAGATCCGCAAGCTCGAGGAACTCGATCTGGAGACGCGGTAAGAGCTTGACGTCAGCGCTGCGCAATGTATCGTTTATCGATAATTGTGAGGTAGCTATGTTCCGCAAATTCCTGCCCTTCATGCTCGCCCTCGGTCTGGGGATCGGGTTCGCCACTGCTGACGAAGATCCGGTTCTGAGTGCCATGGCAAGACTGGCGCCGCTCGAAGGGGAGTTCGTCATCACCGGCGTCCGGCATACGCCTGATGGCCCGATTGAATTGCGCGAAGCGACGAGCACTTCCCAATTCGTGCTGAATGGCCGGGTTCTGGAGGAGGAACGGACGTCGGATCTTGGTCTGGAAGAGCTGATCACCCTCAAGACTCAAATGAGCTATGATCAGTACAGACAGCTATATCGCGTGGCTGTCGTCGATGACACCTGGGGGCTGATGGATATCTATGAGGGGCGTTTCACCGAACCTGAAATGCTTGAGGTCACCAATCTGCGTAGCGACACCCACTTTCCACTCGGTGATGATCAGAAGATGCATTTTCGTCTGCGTTGGGACCTTGGTGCTCCCAAGACATTCACGGTCGATTACTCGCTCGACCAGGGTGAGAGCTGGGCAACCTATTTCGAAGAAGTCATGACACCAGCGGAATAAGAACCGACCTAGCTGTCCTACTGCCGCAAGGCCGGCGATCATCAATATTGCCGGCAGACTTCCGTGCCGAGGCGGTCATCGGCGTCGGTGTCGCAATATTTGGCGTCAGGCTCTTTTTTCTCTTCTTTCTCTCCCTCTTCGGGCGGCGAGACGCAGGCCGTAGCCGAAAGGGCAAAAAGGGCGGCAAGAAGAATACGCTGTACCATGATGAAACTCCTTTTCGAGTTCGGCGGCGTTAAGAGAAGCGGCCGCATGACGGCGGCAACCTATCATCCACCTTGCGACCTGTCAGGCACCGAACGCAGCAGAGATTGACCTTCCCGCACGGCGCGCGCATGGCGGGTGGATGTTGGAAATCCTGCTGATCATCTCGCCGATCTTTATTATTATTGGCACCGGCTTTGCCGCGATCCGGACGGGCGTGATCCCGATCGCCGCGATTGACGGGATGATGAAAGTTATCCTGACCTTCGGTTTTCCCTGCCTTCTTTTCAGCAAGATATCCCGACTGGATCTGGCAGCGGCGTTCGATCCGGCGCTGTTCGTATCATTCTATACCGGTGCGCTCAGCTGTTTCATGCTCGGCATGCTGGGCGCGCGGCTGATTTTCAACCGTCCCTGGACGGATAGTGTCGTCATTGGTTTTGCCGCGCTTTTTACCAATTGCCTGATGCTGGGGGTGCCGATCACGGCGCGAGCATTCGGCCCCGACACGCTCGGTCCAAATTTCGCAATCATCTCCATTCACTCACCGATCTGCTTCCTGGTCGGGATCACGGCAATGGAGCTGGCCAAGGCGGATGGGCAGTTCTCTGCGGCATCGCTGAAACTCATTACGCGAGAGGTCGTGCGCAACCCGTTGATGATCGGGCTGGCTGCGGCCTTTATCGTCAATCTGTCCGGGCTGACCGTCCCGTCGCCAATTATGGATAGCGTCGATATGCTGGCAGAAGCAGCGCTGCCTGCGGCGATTTTCGGATTGGGCGGTGTGCTGACAAAATGCGAACCGAAACGGGCCTTTGGCGAGGCCGCCATGGTCGCCGGGCTCTCGCTGATCATTCATCCGCTGATTGTCATCGGGCTCGCGACAGGGCCGATGCATCTGCCGCTAGAGGTCACGCAATCGGCCGTTCTGACGGCGGCGATGCCGTCAGGTCTCATCGCCTTTGTCTTTGCGCAGCTTTACGGTCGGGCCACTGGCGCGGCGGCCAGTGCGGTGATGTTCGCAACCGTCGGGTCGTTGATCACCGCGCCGATCTGGATCCTGATCCTTCGCCAATTGGGGAGTTGAGCCGCTATTCTTCCTAGCCTTGAAGTTGTAGATTGCAGAGGCTAGACAAGAGTTCTGGGGCAATAGTTGGGTGGGAAATTCCAATGTATTCGATCTTCGCGACCAGCGCCATGGTATCGCTGAACCAATTCCGTGCGCTCAAGCGCCGTCAGGAAGCTCTCGATAATGCGTTTCTAGAAGACCCCGATTATGCGGAAGTCGTTGGCTTCAAAGGCGTGATGCAAGGGGGTGAGACCCCGTCCGTCGCAGCCAATGCCGGATCTGGTGAAAGCGTCTCGATGGGCACCATGATCGCGGGTCTGGTCATCCTGATGCTGATCGAATTTGTCGCGCAGTTTCTTGCGATCTGGTTCTTTGGCTGGTTGTTGATGAAAGTGGTGGGGGTACCCTTCGCCTATTTCGGCGGCGGGGTAATCTTCTTACTCTTCCTGCTGGGTTGGTTCGTCAATATGCCGAATATTCTCAATCGCTTGGAGGCACAGAAGCGACAATTTACTGGCGAGGGGCTGACGCCACAGGAAAAAAATGACGTCAAAAAGCAGTTTTTCCTCGGCTACGTGATCAATCTTTTGATCACAGTCATCGTGCTTCTTTTGGTGGCTAAGATCGTTGGGGTACCAACGACCCTTCCAGGTGGTGAACCGCTGCCGATCCCGAACCTTGATACCGAGCAGTTGGCAACAGCACTCGTGATTGGGTTTTTCGGTCAGCTCGGGGCCCAGATTTTTGGTGGCGCAAAGCCGACAAAGGCTCCTTACGCTTCCGTCCTGATGAAAAGACTCTGAGTTTTTCGCTGGGTCACGAACGCCTCGTTTGGCTGTTTCTCGATCTTGATGAGGCAAGGGAAGGGGGGCTCTGGGAGAAAGCCGCCCTTTTTTCATGTGTTCATGAATGCCGGAGGCGTTAGTCGCGGCAGATTTTCACCGGATCACGCGGCGTATTGACGAGCGCATCTTCGGTGCAGGTGAGCCCCTCAGGGTCTTCGGTTTCGGCCGTTTTCTTTTCTTCGGGCGGCGTCGTACAGGCGCCAAGCAAAAGAGCAGCGAATGTCGTGAAGATGAGACGGCGTGTCATGCGGGCTTCCTCCGGAATTGGGCAGCAACAAGTTTAAGCCGCCGGTGTTGCCGGCGGCTCTGACTTCCTACCATTCGAGGGGAGGCATGACAGGCCGGGACGCAGTCAGATGACAGTCATCCCGGCAAATTCTGCCTTAGCGGCAGACCTTGGTGCCCATGCGGGAGCCCATGTCGCGTTCGACGGTGCAATGCGTGCCATCATCGTCTTTTTCAGTCTCGCCTTCTTCCGGCGTCGTGGCGCAGGCAGCGGCGGTAAGAACAAAAATGGCCATAAGGGCGAGACGCTTGAACACAGGCTTTGATCCTTTTGGAGGTGGAATGACGAGAAAGTGATTTCGAAGCTGCTGGAAGTAAGGCTTTGAATTCCCGTCATGTTTCGATGGGGCATGAGCGCATACTTTCGCGCAGATGACCACCTTTATTTTGCAACTGCGAAAAATAATCAGGTTGCGGGAGTTCGCTTTATTCAGACGATGACTGCAGCGCCTTGCAGGCATCGGCAAAGGCACGGAAGTTTTCATCGACGGGCGGCAGATGGAGCGGCTGACGGTTCTTTTCCCAGCGCAAAGCGTATTCAGCCTTTTGGCCGGTGATGATCGCATTGAAGAGGTTTGCGGCTGGTTCACGTCCCACCGGTGCGATGGCGTCAAGTTGAGTCCAGCGATCAGCCCTGCCGGTCAGCACTTTCTCATCATCCAGGAACAGGAAAAACCGGACATTCGGGACGTTTCGCTTCTGTGTGCCGTGAACGACATTGTGCATCGGCATCGGCTTCTCGGCGATCCGTACACGATAGGAAGACTGATCACACATAAAGAGGACGCCGGGGACGTCTTCCCTGACCGTAAAGACCGTGGGGATGGGCTCGCTCTTTCCGCGCTTTCCATTGATGGTCAGCTCAAAGGAGACAGCGCCAATCTCCCAGCCATCCTGAGGCGGTGAGCCGGGTTCCTGGGCTATCATGGAACCGGCGGCGATGAGGCCCAATAATGAAATCAGCATTCAACTTCTCCTGTCCTGACTAGAACAGTGGAGAGGGGCGGGGTCAATCTTGCCCGCCTCTGCAAACTTATCCCCGGACCTCGCGCCTGACTTATCTTGAACGCTGAAACGAGCCTTCTCCGGAGACGTCATGGACAACTCGACCCGACTTTCTTTCCCTTACGTGATGGAAGCCCAGGCGCAAAAGCATGTCACGGTCAATGAAACGATCCGGTCCCTTGATGCGTTGGTGCATTTATCTGTCAGCTCCCGGACGGTCAGCGAAGAGCCTGAAGAACCTACCCAAGGGGAGGGGTATATCCTGCCGTCCGGTAAATCGGGCGAAAGCTGGTCTGGTCTTGCTGATGATGCAATCGCTGTCTGGCAGGATAATGCCTGGCGGGAATATCCGGCGATTGAAGGCATCACGGCCTATGTCGCTGACGAAGGACGGCACATTGTCTGGGACGGCTCTGAATGGGGCGCCTTCGGCAGTGAAGAGGCGGCACGCTTCGGGATCAATACGGGCCCGGATGATACAAATCGTCTGGCCGTCAAAACCGATGCCGTCTTCTTCTCCCATGATGATATCACGCCCGGGACGGGGGACATGCGTCAGTCGATCAACAAGGCGAGTGCGAGTGATACGGCCTCACTCCTCTTTCAGACTGGGGCGTCAGGCCGTGTCGAGATCGGCCTGACGGGCTCGGACGACCTGACCATCCGGGTCAGTGCGGATGGAGAGACATTTGTTGATGCGATCCTGATTGATCACGAGACGGGGGAGGTCAGCTTCCCCAACTCAACAGGCATCGGTGGGCCTTCTGCGCCTGCATGGGTGCCCGCAGGCGCCAGTTTTGCGATCTCTGCAGAGGAAGCGGCGGTCTGGACCGAAGCGACGGGCCCTAATTCCAACCTCTTGTCACCGGAAGATGCTGAATTCAGTGCCGGGAGCAATACACTCATCCTTCTCGACACCGGCAAACCGGCTGCCGCGGCCACAGGCGCGCCGAGACGATCCTATGATGTGGCAGAGGGAGCATGGGGATATGTGATCGAGGCGGAGACGCCCGCGCTGCCGAATGGCGCCCCCACGCCCCCAGCGTTGCTAGGACTTGATCTGACGTTTGATTTTGTCGTTGATCCGGTGCTTGGCAGTGATGGCAATACAGGCGCGCCGGCTGCGCCTCTGGCGACGCTCTCAGAACTAGCAAGCCGACTAGGAAGCCTTGCAACGAGTGCATCCGTCAATGTGCGGATCAAGAAGGGCGACTATGTGGATGATCCACTACTGGTTTATTCCATTGATACCAATACGATCACATTAGTGTTTGAGCCGGGGACAACCCTGCGCTCAACCTTCACCGGGGTTGGGTCGACGCAAGCATTCGATATGACGGACGGCACCGTTATCCTATATGGGAACGGGCTTCATATCCGTGACTGGCAAGGCCTCGACGAAATCGCGTCGGATGATTTCCAGAGCTCATCAAATGGTCTTGCCGTGCACGGATCAGGTGATCTTACCGTGCATGATGTCAAGGTGTCCAACTGCGGCGATGGCCTGACGGCGCATGCTGACGGCAGACTGGAAGCCTATAGATGCTGGGTAGAAGACTGTCACAAATACGCAGCTGTCCACGTCAATGACAGCACGTCCTATCACGAAGATTGCACCTTCATCGGCGGCGAAGGACATGGCGGCGAGGATGTGAGAGCGCCAGCAGGCATTATCGGTGGGTTCGAAGGCTCGCTGGGGGATCATGAATTCTTCCGTTGCCGGATTCTGCCGAGTCCCAGCGGGGCAGTCAGCGATGTTGGCGGTGGCGCCATTGCCATCTTTGACCAATGCCAATTCGGGACGTTAACGGACTATGTCAAACTTACAGCCGCGGAGGTCACGGACAGTTTTGTACACTTCTATGCCCAGATGAACACATTCGAGGGCGTCATGACCCGATGTTATGGAAAGGGAAGTTTGAGATTGCGGCAGGGGGCGAGTGCCGTGCCGGTATTTGAGAATTGCGTCTTCACCGGTCCTGCCGCAGGGGTCAGCACCAGCTTCCTGTTCGCCAATTACGATCCCGGGGGCTTCAGTGAGCTGACGATCGATGACTGCATTTTTACAGGCTACACGAAAGCTATAGATCTCGATGAAAGCTTTTCGGTTGGCTATTGGCAGGCCTCTGGATCGGCGATCACCTCATCGACTTTCTTTGGTAATACCAGCGATCTGGGAACGGCCGGCGCAGCAGAGGTCGGCACGACAATCACCGATCCGCTTTATACGGACCCGTCATTGGGCAGTCATTCTGCGTCGCTCGATATGGCGGACTATGCCGCTGGCAGCGGCACGGATGGCTTTGGCTCCGGCGCGGCTGTGACGACCGGCCCGGCGCAATCACCTGCAGATGATGTGTGGAGCTATGAGGATTTATCCGCCCTCGGCCTGCTTGATGGCCAGACGGTCCGCTTCACCGCGACGGATGATAGCGTGACGAATGTGATCTTGTCGGGCGGGAGTCTGATGATCCCGCCCGGTGCATGGAAGGAAATTTACGGCCCGGCTTAGGCGGGGACGAATTTCAGCGCCACGCCATTATTGCAATAGCGCAGCCCCGTCGGGCGAGGGCCGTCCTTGAAGACATGGCCCTGATGCCCGCCGCAACGCGAGCAGTGATACTCCGTGCGCGGGACAACCAGCTTGAAGTCGCGCTTGGTTTCAAGCGCGCCGGGGAGGTGATCGTAAAAGCTCGGCCAGCCCGTGCCCGATTCAAATTTGGTCTCAGAAGCAAAGAGCGGCAGCTCGCACCCGGCACAAACGAAGGTGCCCTTGCGTTTTTCATCATTCAGCGGGGAAGTCCCGGCACGCTCGGTGCCTTCCTTGCGCAGGACACGGAATTCTTCTTCGCTCAATCGCTCACGCCATTCGGCTTCGGTGAGGTTCGCCCAGTCGATATTGCTGTCATCGGTCATCATGGAATCCTCCTTTGCCTCGCGCGCATCTCCAGAAGTACAGGCCGCGCCGATCAGCGCCGCCGACCCCAGAAGCATGGTCCGTCGTGTCATCGCAAAATGCATCACTCATCTCCTTATCGCGCCGATGGCCGCAAAGGCCCATCCCGCCAGCATCAGGATGCCGCCGATCGGGGTGATGGCCCCGAGGATCGACGGCGCTCCAAGAGCGAGAGCATAAAGCGAGGCCCCGAAGACGGTGCCGCCGAGGGCGAGGCACCATCCGCCGGTGACAAACAGGCCCTTTTGTCCCGACACCCCGACGGCAAAGGCCGCCACGGCATGGGTCAGAAGGTAGAACGTCCCGGTCTGCCACCAGTCCGCCGCCTTCTCGGTGAGTTGGCCATCAAGGGCATGGGCGCCAAAAGCGCCAGCCGCGACGGCCAGAAATCCGAGAAGGGCAGCAGCAAAAGTGAGGGTCTTGCTCATGGCTCTACACCTGCCTGTTCGGCCGAGCGCGCTCAAGGTTACGCGTCATGCGGCAAAAAGGGGCAGGGTCAGGAGGATCCCGGTCAGGACATTCGATTTGAAGAGCTTGAGGCAGAGCGCCGGGTCTTCGATGTCGAGCTTGCGGATCTGCCAGATGAAGTGGATCGCTGCGGGCAAAAGGAAGGGAAGCCCGTGAAGGGCATCTTCTGCGATCAGGGCGAAGGCAAAGAGAACGAGGGTCAGCCCGAAAAAGGCGGCAATGGCGGTGGCGGAATGCTGGCCCAGACGCCTCGCGGAGGATTTGACCCCGACCAGCGCATCATCCTCCCGGTCCTGATGGGCGTAGATCGTGTCATAGCCGAGCGTCCAGAAAATGCCGGCGGCATAGATCATCATCGCACTGACGGGAATCGTGCCCGCGAGGGTCGCGGCCCCGACCAGCACGCCCCAGTTAAAGGTCAGCCCGAGCCAGGCCTGCGGCCACCAGGTGATCCGCTTCATGAAGGGGTAGCCTGCAACAAGGATGAGCGAGCAGAGCCCGGTGATGATCGCGGGGAGGCCAAGCTGGAGAAGGACGGCAAGACCGATCAGGCAGAGAAAGACGAGAAGAACCCATGCGGCGGCGGGTTTAATCCGGCCGCTGGCGAGGGGCCGGGCGGCTGTGCGCTCGACCTGCCGGTCGATGTCGCGGTCGATGATGTCATTATAGATGCAGCCCGCCGAGCGCATGACGAAACTGCCAATCAGGAAGAGAAACCAGAAACCGAAAATCTCAGGGGCCGGCGTCGGGTGGGGTCGCGCGACCAGCGATCCCCAGAGACAAGGGATGAGAAGTAGCCAGACCCCGACAGGGCGGTCGGCGCGCATCAGGCGCAGATAGGGCTGGATCGGGCCGGGCAGTCTATCGACGAAGGTCGGCACGGCGTCAGGGGTTTTGGTTTCGGTCTCGCTCATGGGCCTGACCGGTAGCAGGGGTTGGGCATGAGATAAAAGAAAAAGGCCCCTACAGAAACAATGCGTAGGGCGGATGGCAAAGCCATCCGCCACTTTGGGCGATGTGTAACTGGCGGAGCGCCTTCGGCGTTCCGCCCCACCATGATGAGGGCCTTACCCCTTCTGGCTTTCGATCCACTGATCGACGCGTTTTTCGAGCAGGTTCATCGGCAGGCCGCCGCCGCCAAGGACGGTGTCATGGAAGCCCTTGATGTCGAAATCATCGCCCAGCTCTGCTTCGGCTTTGGCGCGGATTTCAAGGATCTTCAGCATACCGATCTTGTAGGAGGTCGCTTGACCCGGCCAGACGATATAGCGCCGGACCTCTGAGACGATCTGCTGGGTCGCAGCCGGGGAGTTGTCCCGGAAATAGGCGATGGCCTCTTCCTCGGTCCATTCCTTGTGGTGAACGCCCGTATCGACGACGAGCCGGATGGCTCGCCAGATCTCGGTCGTCAGTCGACCGAAATCTGAATAGGGGTCTTCATAGGCGCCCATCTCCTTGGCGAGGAGTTCGGAGTAGAGAGCCCAGCCTTCGGCATAGGCGTTGAAGAAAGACTGCGTCCGGAAGGTCGGCACGCTGGTCAGTTCCTGCGCGATCGAAATTTGCATGTGGTGGCCCGGATTGCCCTCATGATAGGCGATCACCTCCAGCTGCGGGATCGGCATCGAGCTCATATCCGAGAGGTGGGCGTAATAAACGCCCGGACGCGAGCCATCCGGCGTGCCCGGATAATAATGCTGGGCGGCGCCATCCTGTTCGCGGAAAGCTTCGACCCGTTTTACCACGAGATCAGCTTTCGGGAGCAGGCCGAAATACTCAGGCAGCTTATCATTGATGAATGCGAGGTGCTCATCGGCGGCATCGATATAGGCCTGACGGCCTTCATCCGTATTCGGGAAATAGAATTGTTCATCGTCGCGGACAAAGGCGAAGAATTCCTGCAGCGTACCTTCAAAGCCGACCTGCTCCTTGATGGCTTCCATCTCGGCGCGGATGCGGGCGACTTCCGACAGACCGATCTCATGGACTTCGTCCGCCGTCAGCTCCGTGGTCGTCGCAAAGGCGATGCGTTCGGCATAAAAGTCGCGGCCATTCTCGAACTGCCAGAAGCCGGTCGCGACGTCGGGGCTGTTCTCAAGGTCGCCTTCAGCAAAGGCGATGAGCCGGTCATAGGCGGGTTTGACGTCCTCGAGGAGGGCGGTGCGGGCCGCCGCGCGGAATTCCTCCGCCTTCGCCTCATCAATGACGCCAGCTTCGAGGAGCCCTGCGAGTTTCTGGTTCGCGGCGGCATAGAGCGGGGTTTCCCCTTCGCCCTCAAACGGCGCACCGCTGGAAAGCGCTTTTGACTGCTCGATCACGGCTTCATAGGCCCAGCTCGGCGGATGGATGCCTTCGGCAGCGCTCAGCTCGGCCCGGTCGATGAGCTGGTTGAGGGCGCGCCCGAGCTCCGAAAGCCGCGAGACGTAATCGGCCATGTCCTGCTCGGTCTCGACCGAGTGGAAATTGATGATGACATTCGGCAGCGAGCTTTGCGGCCCCTGCATCTGGGTGAAGACATAGCCCATGCGCCGGAACGGCAGGGCGTCTTCTGCGCGTTTGAGCTCATAGAGCCAGATGTCATAAGAGGTCTGCGCTTCGGGGCTTAGCTTGTTGTAGTCGAAATTCGCTTTCAGATCGGCGACGGTCTGGCGGCGCCATTCGAGCTGTTCGTCCTCAGCGGCCTCGGAAGCATCGTCGATCTTGCCGTAATCCTCGTCCTTGATACCAAGCGAGGCCTTGGTGATCGGTGAGAATTCAAGCTGCTCCAGCCAGCGATCCTCGAACCATTCATTGAGCCGGGCGGATTCCGCTTCGATCTCAGCTTTTGTGTAGGAGACCTCTTTGCTGGTCTCGGTCTTGCCGGTCTCCGCCGGCGTTTTGTCGCCGCCACAGGCGACAAGTGCCGTCGTGCCGAGAAGTGTAAGCAGAAATGCGCGCATGAATTTATCCCTCATTCCGGTGATCGCTAGATCCAAGATAGTCTTATCGAATTTCGATGCAAGGCATCCTTGGGACACCCTGTAGCACGATCCGCGCTGGACATTCACGGGCGACATCACGAAAAGGCCCGCCACAAGACAATCTCCTAACGCGACGGATATTCCATGGCCGACCGTAAACCCGCCCGACAGCAGCCCGACAGTTTCGCCTGGACCGAAGAGAACAAAGCCTGGTGCGAGACACAGATCGCCAAATTCCCTGAAGGGCGTCAGGCTTCTGCGGTCATTCCGTTCCTGTGGCGGGCGCAAAAGCAGGAAGGCTGGGTCTCGATCCCGGCGATGGAGGCGATCGCCTCGCAACTCGGTATGCCTTACATCCGGGTCTATGAGGTCGCGACCTTCTACACGATGTTCAATCTGCGGCCGGTCGGCACCTATTTCGTCCAGCTTTGCGGGACGACCCCCTGCATGCTGCGCGGGGCAGAAGAGCTGGCAGCGGTCTGCGAGAAGGTCATCGGCCCGCAGAACACGGTCAATGAGAGCGGCAATCTCTCCTGGCTCGAGGTCGAATGCCTTGGCGCCTGCTGCAATGCGCCGATGGCCCAGATCAATGACTATTACTACGAAGATCTGACCCCGGAGAAACTCGAGGAGATCCTCGGCAAGCTTGATCGCGGGGAATATGTCGAGCCGGGCGTCTTCAATCCGGGCCGTCACACTTCTGATCCTGAGGGCGACAACACCTCGCTGACCGAGGCGTCGCTTTATGATGGATCGGCAGCAAAGAAGATCGACAAGCTGCCCAATTCTGAGCCCGCAGAAGCCGGCTGAGCCATGGTGACCAAGCCTCCGACGCTGGAGGAACTCACCGCCTATCGTGACCGCTTCATGGCGGGGTTTCCAACCCCGACCTCGGCGCAGTTCCTCGGCTTTGATGTCGTTGAAGTCGATGTCGAGGCGGGCACAGCGACCATCGATTTTCTGGCAACGGACCGTATGCTGAACCCTGCGCAAAAAGTGCAGGGCGGGATCCTGACCGCGATGATGGACGATACGATGGGTCCGCTGATGCATATCATGTCAGCCGGGCGCATGATGCCGTCGACCACGGACATTCACACCCAGTTCCACCGGCCGGGCCTGCCCGGACCGATGCGGTGCACAGCAAGGATCACGCGGATGGGGGCGACCCTTTGCACGTCCTCGGCAGAGCTCTTCAATGACAGGGGCAAGCTGCTGGCAAGCGCGATCCAGACCGCAATGATGCTGCCTTTCAGCCCGCCGCAAAAGTGACAGAAGGTCATGACCGGCCTAGACTGGCCGGCATGAAAGTCCTTCTCTCCCTGCTGACCGCGCTCATCACCGCTTTTTCCTTTGCCGCAGCGGAGCCTGCGCCCCGGCGCATCGCGCTCACCTATGATGATGGGCCGCGCGAGGATGGGCGGGTCTTTACCGGTGATGAGCGGGCGACGGCGCTGATCGCGGCACTGAATGGCGTTGAGGCGGGTCCAGTCGCTTTCTTTGTGACGACGGACGGGTTTGATCAATTGCCGGGCGGCAAGGCGCGGATGGGGCGCTATGCGGCAGCAGGGCACCTGATCGGCAATCATTCCCACACGCATCAATGGGCGCACAGAGTTTCTGCTGAGGACTATCTTGCCGATATCGACGAGGCGATTGTCCGGTTGGAGGGATTTGAGAACTGGCGGCCCTGGTATCGCTATCCCTATCTTGATGAAGGGCGGGAGCTTGAAAAGCGCGATGTCATTGCAGCGGGGCTGGCGACACGCGGGCTCAGCAATGGCTATGTCACCATCGATAATTATGACTGGTATATCGACAGCCAGATGCAAAAGGCCCTGAAAGAGGGCCACGAGGTTGATTTCGATAAGCTTGGTGAGCTTTATACGGATATGTTGCTCGGCGCGGCGGATTTCTTTGACGAAGCAGCCGTAGAAGCGCTTGGCCGGTCGCCCGTTCATGTGCTCCTTCTTCATGAGAATGATATTGCCGCGCTTTATGCGGATGATCTTGTGACCGCGCTACGTGAAGCTGGCTGGGAGATCGTCAGCCCAGACGAAGCCTTTGCCGATCCCATCGCGCAGATGATCCCCGAGACGCTTTTCACCGGGCAGGGGCGGGTGGCCGCGCTGGCCGCCGATAATGGCCGCAGCCCGCGCACTTTTGACTATTGGGCATCAGATGAAGCCCGTATCGATTCGGAGATCGAGGCGCGCGGTATTTTCGGAGAGCAGACAGATGAGTGATCAGCAGCAGGACGATACAAAGTTCTTCATGTGGTATGGGCTGATCGAGGGAACAGCACTCATTCTGGCGGTTGCCTGGTGGTATTTCGGGCACCGGAATTTCAGCTATCTCGTCTTCTCCGTCGTGCTGATCGCGTTGATCGGGTCGACTTACCTCCTGCCCAAAGTGCTCACGCGAGCGAAGAGAAATAGTGACGAAAATTCAGGCGATTAACCAAGTCTGACTGGAACCTTTCCAAGACTACACGTGTAGTCTAATTCGTTTCCCGTTATCGATATCCAGTAAGTGAGGGATCGTACCGCACAGAGTACGACCGGGCAGATATCGGGGAGCCGAACAGGTGAAATTGTTGAATTCGACAGCGTGCGCCGTGTGCGCCGCATTGATGGCGCTCGCGCCAGCATATGCCGCTCAGGACGCAGGCCAGCTGACCTATGAGGAAGATGGCAAGCAGATCTTCCTGCCGGAATATTTTGATCGGTATGCCCCGCAAACAGCGCGGGACATGATCTTCAATGTGCCGGGCTTTCAGGTCCGTTCAGCAGATCAGAAGCGCGGTTTGGGGCAGGGCGGCACCAATGTCCTGATCAATGGCTCGCGGGTGTCTGGCAAATCAACCGACCCGCTTGATGTTCTCTCCCGGACCTCTCGCGAGGCGGTCGTCCGTATCGAGATCCTCGACGGCGCAACACTCGGTATCTCCGGGCTATCCGGACCAGTTGCGAATGTCGTTCTGAACACGACCAAGACGACGGGCAATTTTGAATGGCGCCCGCAATTCCGCAAAGGCCTTGCGACCCGTTGGTCCAATGGCTCAGTCTCTGTCTCCGGTACGGCGAAGGGCGTCTCTTATACGCTCGGTTTTGAGAATGATGCCTTCCGGAATGGCGCATGGGGGCCTGAACTTGTGACGGGCCCGAACGGTGAGATCCTTGAGACCCGTTACGATGACGTTCAGCCCTATGGGGAGAATCCGGAAGTCACGCTCAGCCTGGGTCACAAGGATGCAGCTGGCCGCGAAGCCAATTTCAATGCTAGCTTTGCGCTTTTCGATTTTGAGTTCTCCGAGATTTCTCGCCGGTCCCCGACCGATCCGATGATCCCTGACAGCTATCGTGTCATTGATGATTATGAGGATGAGTGGAATACGGAGATCAGCGGCGATTACGCCTTTGATGCCTTTGGCGGGCGAATGAAGCTGATCGGCTTTCAGTATCTCGAACACAGTCCCTTCAAATCCGAAGGCCGCCTGAATGACGAGAACGGATTTGTCTATTCTGAACGGTTCGAGCGGACGGTCGATGAGGGGGAGAGTATCCTCCGTATCGAGCAGAACTGGCCGATGGGCGAGGGCAAGTCCTTCGAGCTTGGCGCGGAAGCCGTCTATAATTTCAATGAAGCCGAATCCGCCTTCTTTGATATTGCCGAAGACGGCACTGAAATGGAATTCGATGTTCCGGGCGGGAACACCAAGATCGAAGAGCGCCGCGGCGAAATCTCCGGCACCTATAATTTCCCGCTGGGCAAGAAACTCGATATTCAGGCGTCGCTGGCCATGGAATATTCCGAGCTCGAACAGACCGGCGATAATGGCAACAAGCGCTCCTTCACACGGCCCAAGGGCTTTGTCTCCGCGACCTATGACTGGTCGGAGAATGTCGAGCTGCGTGCGCGGGTCGACCGCCGTGTCGGTCAGCTCGATTTCTTTGCATTTGCCAGCTCTGTCGATCTTCAGGACGGCAATGACCGGGCCGGGAACACCGACCTCTCACCCCAGCAATCCTGGTTCTATGAGGCGGCGATCGAAAAGACGTTCAAGGACGAAAGTCAGGTGACCTTGTCCTTCCAGTATGAAGACATCGAGGACATCGTCCAGCGAATCCCGATTGCCGTCACTGATCCGATGACGATGGATACGGTGATGAGCGAAGGCTTTGGCAATGTGCCCGAGGCCACCCGCTGGCGGGTTGAGCTTCAGGGGACCCAGATGCTCGAGAATCTCGGCGTCAAGGGCGGGCAGTTCGACTACCGCGTTTTCTACCGCGAAAGTGAAATTGCCGATCCGTTCTCAGGTGCCCTTCGCCGCCTGAATGACGAGACGAAATGGTTCTACCGCTTCGAATACCGGCATGACATCCCGGACACGGATTATGCCTGGGGCATGTCGATCGAGGATTTCGAGAATTCAGAAGCCTTCTTTGGCACTCAGGTGAGTCTTTATGACCAGAGCGCCCCGACATGGGAGATTTATGCAGAGCACAAGGATTTCTTTGGCATGAATGCGCAAATCTATGTGTTCAACATTCTGAACTACACGGAAGATTTCCGCCGCGATGTCTATGATGGCCAGCGCCCGGATGGTGAGTTCCTGTTCCGTGAGGCGCGCGAATTTGCCTTCAATCCTATTGTCGGGCTCAATTTTTCGAAGACGTTCTAGCGTTACGGGGTGCGTCCTGCCCATTGGGGGAGGGAGGCGCCCAACTCGGTGGCCTGACGGTCCCAACCCCAAATGAGGCCGCTCCCGTGCAAGGGCGGCCTCAATCTTTTTGCGGGGCCCCAACTCGTCTCTTCGATCTTCTCATCAAGGTCCTCCGTAGACGATGACATGGGGAAGGTTTCCATCTCCGGTGCAGGATAAGATGCGAGGAGTTCTGCCGTCCGGGCGAGGGAGAAGCGGGCGGAATGGACGCTGCCTGAAAGGGATTTTCGGAGCGCGACCATTGCGGCGGCGGCCATCAGATAGCCTGTGGCAAAATCGAGGGCCTGACAGGGCAGGGGGTGAGGTTTCTCCGTACCCGCCCAATTCATGCCCTGATCGGCGATGCCCCAAGACATCTGCACAAGGCTGTCAAAACCGCGCCGACCTGCCCACGGTCCGGTCCAGCCATAGGCATCGAGTGTGATCTCGATATGGCCGGGGGAGAGCAGACTGCGGCGTGGGGCATCTAGCCCGAGCGCATCCAGCGCCCCCGGCCGGTAGCCGTGAACAAGGATGTCTGCTTGCGAGAGCAGGTCTTCGAGAACCTCGCGCCCCTGCGGGGTTTTGAGATCGAGATGGGCGCAGCGTTTGCCCAGCGTCACTTCGGGAATGACATTGGCCTCATCCCAGCCGGGTGGATCGATGCGCAGGACTTCCGCGCCATAACCGGCAAGCGTGCGGGTCGCGATGGGCCCTGCGAGCACACGGGTGAGGTCGAGGATGCGCAGTCCCTTCAACGGGCGGTCTGCTGTACCTTCCCATTGTCTGGTGGCGGATTGAACAGGATCGCTCCAACCGATCAGCGGTTCGGCGGCGACGGCCATGCCTTGCGGATGGGTCTGCCATTCGGCGCGGGAATGCATGGCGGCAGCGACCCCGCCTTGGGCAACGATGGCGGTTTCAAGAGCGTCCTTTTGCCATTCTCGGACGGCGGGCGCGGTGCTTTCACGCGTCGGCTCGGTGCCGAGGACGCGCAAGGCCGCCTGCCGGTGATGGGGCAAGTTCGTATGAAGACGAATCCAGCCGTCGCTTGCCTCATAATCCCCTGCCATGGGGTCCCAGATGGGCGGCAGCTCCCAGCCTTGCGGATGGATCGAGAAGCCAAACCAGAGGGAGGCGAGACGCCGGTCGACGGTGACTTGCGCGGGCTCTGGCGTCAGGCCCATTTCCGTCATCAGGCCGGCAAGCGCCGTCCCGATCGCGGCAAAGGAATGGACCGCCAGATCCGTCACCGCATAGCAGGAGGGCAATTGCCCGCTGCCGGTGATTTGCGGCGATATCTCTAGCCCTAAGGCGTCGCTGATCTCTCTCATCCGGGGTGACTAGCACGGGCCTTGGGCATGACGCCAAGTGGGCCACCGCATCGCAGACTCGTCACGGCCGGGGCGCTTCGATAGGCTGACGTAGAGGGAGAAGGAGCGCGCCATGAAACCTCTCGCATTGATCGCTGCGATCTTGTTGCTCACCGGGATCGGGCATGCCGAGCCGGCGGAGATGCCGGCGAGCCGCGACGTCATCGAAGACTTTGTGGCAGCGTATAATGCCAAGGATCTCGACGGCATGATGGCGCTCGCCCATCCGGACATCGAATGGATTGCGATCGATGGATCAGAGAGCGAGGTCTTTTCCGCAGGGACAGCGGCGCTGGCCGAAGAGATGACGGGGCATTTCTCCTCCGCCACATTTCCGCATAGTGAGCTTTCGAACTGGTCGGTCAATGACGACTTCGTTGCCGTGACGGAAACCGCACGCTGGACAGGCGCCGATGGCGAGGAAAAGGCGCAGTCCTCCATCGCGGTCTATCAGCTCGAAGAGGGGCTGATCCGGCGGGTCTGGTATTATCCCTCGCGCTAGGATTTGCGGCGCCCGCCCGAATATCGCATGGTCCGGCAAAAAATGAGGATTGCCTCCATGATCAGACTTGCCGCCGTCACCACCGCCCTGATGCTGGGCGCCGCCGCAACCGCCCAGACTGCGCCGCCTTCGGAGGTCATGAAGCTTTATGACATCGCCGAGGCGCCATCGGCGGACCGGATCTATGCCGATATCGAAAAGCTGGTGAGTTTCGGCACGCGGCACACAGCATCAGAGACTGAGAGCGACACGCGCGGCATCGGCGCGGCCCGCCGCTGGATTTTCGCAGAGTTCGAGAAGATTTCCGATGAATGCGGCGGCTGCCTTGAGGTGATCTATGTCGGGGACACGGTCTCGGGCGAGACACGCATCCCTGACCCGGTCGAGGTCGTCTCGGTGCTGGCGATCCAGCGCGGCAAGCGCGATCCGAACCGCATGGTCATGATGTCGGGCGATATCGACAGCCGGGTAACGGACGCCATGAACGCAACGTCCGATAGTCCGGGGGCGAATGATAATGCCAGCGGCATGGCGGGGACGATTGAGGCTGCACGCATCCTTTCAAAATATGAGTTCGATGGGACGATCATTTATGCGGGCCTTGCGGGTGAAGAGCAGGGGCTCTTTGGCGGCAAGATCGTTGCGCAATATGCGCTTGATGAGGGTTGGCAGATCAAGGCCGTCCTCAACAATGACATGATCTCGAATATCTCCGGCATTGATGGGGTCACGGACAATACGGTGGCGCGGGTCTTCTCCGAAGGCACGCGGGCTGTCGAGACGCCTGAGGAGGCGCGCGCCCGCCGCTTTACCGGTGGCGAAGTCGATAGCCCATCACGGAACCTTGCCCGCTATATCGATCGGATGGCGGACCAGTATCTCACCAATCTCGATGTCATGATGATCTACCGTCTCGACCGGTTCGGGCGGGGCGGGCATCACCGGCCGTTCAATGCAGTTGGCATTCCGGGCGTGCGGATCATGGAAACCCATGAGCATTATGACCGTCAGCATCAGGACCTTCGGACCGAGGACGGCCGTGAATATGGCGATACGCTCGATGGAGTCGATGCGGGATATGCCGCCAAGCTGACGGCGCTCAACATGGTGACACTTGCCGGGATCGCTGGCGCGCCGCCTTTCCCTGCCAATGTCAAAGCCGAAGGGGCGGTTCAGCCCTCCGCCAAACTCACCTGGGAGCATGGCGGAGATAAAAAGGCGATGAAGAACCTCGCCGGTTACCGCGTCTACTGGCGCGAGACGACCGCGCCGCAATGGACGAAGTCGCGGTTTGTCGGGAATGTCACCGAGTGGGAATTCACGAACCTCGTGATCGACAACTACTATTTCGGTGTCTCGGCCGTCGCAAAGGACGGCTCTGAAACGCCAGTTGTCTTCCCCGGCGCAGCGGGCGCGTTTTGACCCCTGGTGAATGGGGATTACTGACGTTCAAGTATAGATGACTGCGCGCGTTCGTAATGCAGTTAAAAGGGCTATTGGTCCGCGCGCCGATGGCTAACATCTGGTTATAATTGCGACATTCTGACGCAACCATAGGGTGGCATAAACTGCCCTCGCTCGTACTGGTGGTGGTGCGTGATAAGAAAGCGAAATAGCTTTTAGGAATATCGTAAATTCCGAATAATTGTATATAAATGCCAACAGTTCAGAGCGTTGACGCAGGGTTGCTGCCACTAGCGGCGATATTGAGTCGCAGTCACAAGCTAAGGTAGAGAGATAATATTAGACACACAAATAGGTTGTGTCATAAAGTGTGATTGAATATCAAAGCAGTAGATTCCATCGACCAAAAATGTGCAGTGCACACAAATATAGTCTCTGATTCTAATTAATAGTCGATTCAATTCGACTCTGCATGACTCCAAACAAGGCATATATTTGTCATAATCTGAGTCAAGAATTTGGATTATTGCATGATGAATATATATATTTGGGAGGTGGAGTGTGGTTTATACTATGTCAAAGCGCATCATGCGATTTCGTTTGTGTGTTGGTGTGAGTGCAATATCCGCATTATTCTATAATAATCCGGCTAGTGCTCAAATAGCGCCAGGTGATGCTGTAAGTGTATGTTCCGGTGTTTCTCTCAGTAGAAGTACCATAACAGATGTCATCACACCTATTATAGAAGGGATTGTCGCGCCGACAGAAAATACGGTCAACAATGCTTTGGGGATTATAGAGATTATCCCAATTGTTGGTGCGACGATTCCGGATTTATCGATTGATACGACGACATTGCTATCTGACGCCGCAGCAGGCGGGAATATATCTTTGCAGGTCGTTGATCTCGATGGCGATCTCGTTGGGCCGGCTGACATGTGCGCGGCAACAGCTGATGCATTCCAACTGGACACCGAAGGCGGCATTTCCATTGGTGGCAATCAGATTACCGGACTTGGGACGGGAGGCGAGGCGGCCATTGCGGGCGAGGCAGACTCGATCGCTTTTGGGAATAACGCCGTCACGGATGCGACCGCGACCCAGTCGATCGCGCTTGGTACGGATGCGAGCATCGCGGCGAATGCTGTCGGGAGTATCGCGCTGGGCGCCGGGGCGTCGGTCGATGCTGCGAACTCTGCCGCCCTTGGGCAGAACTCAATCGCGCTTCGGGGAGGGACAGCCAGCTATACCGCCATCGGTGTAACAGGCGCTCAAAGCTCAGTCGGTGAAGTCTCCATTGGCAGTGCGGGTGCGGCCCGACAGCTTACTAATCTCGCAGCCGGTTCTGCGGATACCGATGCCGTCAATGTCGCGCAGCTCACAGGCGTCGCATCAGCTCTGGATATCAGCATTGATACCCTGGGGACGGATATTGCAGCCCATCTGGGCGGCGGGGCGTCTTACGACGGGCTGACGGCCCAGATTTCTGCGCCTTCCTATACGGTCAACGGCGTAGGCTATAATACCGTAGGCGGAGCGATTGCTGCGCTCAATGCTGCGGCTGGCGGGACACCAACGGGCGATCTGGGCCCGGTTGGTGTTTCTGTTGCGGCACTCATCGGCGGCGGCGTATCGTTCAACCCGGTGAGCCAACAGGTGGACGGACCCTTCATAGTGGATGGAACATCCTACACCACGATTGAAGCGGCGATCGATGGGGAGACTGCCAATAGCGTTCAGTATGATGATGGCAGTTTCGGCACGGTCACCCTGGCAGGGGCAGGGGGAACGCGCCTGACCAACCTTATCGACGGGACCCTGTCAGCAGCATCGAGTGATGCTGTCACGGGTGCGCAGCTGTTTGCTACCAACCAGGCTGTTACCTTCAACACCACGGCGATCAATAATCTGCAGCAGCAGTTCAACAATTTCACGGCCAGCGGCGGCACGGGGGCTGTCGTCTATGCGGATCCTGCTACGCCCGATCAGCCTAATGATGGAACGCAGACAGATAATGTCACTTTTGTCGGGGCCTCCGGCGGAGCTGTCGTCGTCAGCAATGTGGCGGATGGAGACGTCAGTGAGGGATCCACACAGGCCGTCAATGGCGGCCAGCTATGGCAGACCAATCAGAATGTCGCCTCGGCACAGGCAACGGCTGATCAGGCGCTCGTTCTCTCTGCAAATTCCGTCCAGTATGATGCGGGAGGGCAGGCTGTGACCTTTGGGCCGGGAGGCGATCCTGTTCGGCTGCAGAATGTCGCAAGAGGCGTTGCGCCGACGGATGCTGTCAATGTCGAGCAGCTTAATGAGGGACTGAACGATGCAGTGGCTCAGTCGATGGCGTATACGGACCAGCAGATTGAGAACATCAATCTCAGTTTCGATGCGCTTGAGCGGCACTCAAATGCTGGCACCGCCAGTGCGTTGGCCGCAGCGGGCCTGCCTCAGGCAAATGAGCGAGGCAAGAGCATGCTCGCGCTCGGCGTCGGTCTCTATGAAAACCAGCACGGGGTCGCGTTCGGCTTCTCACGTGCTTTTGCTGAAGGTCACGCTTTGCTGAAAGTCGGGGCCAATTACAATTCAGCGAACAATCTTGGTGCTTCGGCAGGGGTTGGTTGGCAATTCTGACCCCATAGCCCCAAGCGGAGAAGTGGGAGAGGTGGGCCGGAAATTCCCGTGCCGATTGAGGATGGCTGACCTCTCCTGCAACTTCGCTGGGCCTTCGCGATGAAGGCTCACTTCTAATCCCGCTGCATACGCGATTGTCTGTAGACGTCCTCGGGCATCTGGGTCGGCTCCAGCCCATAAAGATGGTCGCAGGTTTCAACCTCTGCAAAGGTGCGGGCGACCGCATCTCCCGCGATTGGCCTTAACCGAATGCGGTATACGGAATACTAATCCTAACTACATATTCGCTATAGGGTCTTCCTCGAATGCTGTTCGACGTAAAAACTCTGCGAATTTGGGAACCGTAAAATCAAGTCTACCACGAACGGGGCTGAAGATGACGCCCTTCTTAATCGCACGGTCTCGAACGGAACTAAATTTACCTGGTGTTCCCTTCAGGGCATGAGCAATCGAAGCTGTCTCGTAAGGTCCACTACCAAGCTTGGCCATAGCGTGAACATAATCCTGTTCGCTATCTGTTAATTGATCATAGCGAACACGAAAGAATCCCTTGTCCAATGACATAAAGGCTCGTTCGGTTGCAGCAGATACGACGGGAGGGGAAATCGGAGACTTTTTAGCTTCGTTCCAGACATGAAATCCCCATTCTTGAAGAAAATACGGATACCCTTCTGTTTGTTGATAGATTAGATCCAAAGAATCATCAGTAATATTTTCACCGGCGCTTTCTATTGGTTCCCGTATCGCTTCATAAGCAGAAGCTTTAGTGAGAGGCCCAATTTCTGGGTAATCAAATAGACGCTCTGCATACGATTTTGCTGCACCAGCGAGGGCAGCAATCTGTGGCAACCCTGCTCCAAAGAACAATAGTGGCAAGGCTCTCTGATTTATTCGATGAATAGCGACTATGAGAGCTGATAATTCACGTTGTTCAAGATATTGAACTTCGTCAATCATCAGTATCCAACCTTTTTGCGCTGCTACTGCAGTTTTTGCAATCTGAACAAAAAGATCGCTGAGGTCAGTTTCAAGGTCACCGGTTGCTTGTGATATCTCTTCAGGTTCTACACTTACTGAGAAATCACCCATTTCGACTTTGAAGGCAGCCGAAAAATTTCTTAGTAAGCGAAATGCGTTAGTAGCCGCAGATTTTGCAGTATTAATGAAACTTAGTCGTGTCAGGGCCTTGTGAAGTTCAGGGTATAGAAGTTCCGCCAACCGTTTTCCTTCAGGCGCTTCTACATATGAAATAACTTGATTTTCATCTTCAGCAATCTTCCTGATTTGATTGAGAAGAACTGTCTTTCCCACACCTCTTAATCCGAGAAACATACGGGGGCGCGACATTCGTCCTGCCGCTATCCGCTTTATATCTACTTGTGCATCCAGAACGATATTTTCACGGCCTGCCAACTCAGGAGGCGGTGTTCCCGCACCGGGAAGAAACGGATTAAGATATCGATCCATGGTCCATTTATAAGATTGTTATCATAGTATAGCAAGATCTTGATATACGTTGACAACAAAATGAGATTAGCAAGAGGCGCGCCTGTGCCGCCTTGCCCGTCACGCCGTTTCCGCCTAACCGTCGCGGCCAATCGACAATTCTGATGACCGGACCCTTCGATGCTCCAGGATAAAGACCGCATTTTCACCAATCTCTATGGCCTTCAGGACCCTTTCCTTGAGGGCGCGAAAAAGCGCGGCGCATGGAATGCGACCAAGGACATGCTCGATATGGGCCCCGACTGGATCATCGGGCAGATCAAGGATTCAGGTCTTCGCGGCCGGGGCGGGGCGGGCTTCCCGACTGGCCTCAAATGGTCCTTCATGCCCAAAGAGGTGAAGGACCGGCCGCATTACCTCGTCGTCAATGCCGACGAGTCCGAGCCTGGCACCTGTAAGGACCGCGAGATCATGCGGCATGATCCGCATCTCTTCATCGAGGGGTGCCTGATCGCCAGCTTCGCGATGAAGGCGAACGCCTGCTACATCTATATCCGCGGCGAATATATCTTCGAGCGCGAGCAGCTCCAGAAAGCCATCGACGAGGCCTATGAGGCGAAACTCATCGGGCCGGGCAATATTCATGGCTGGGATTTCGACCTTTATCTTTCCCATGGCGCGGGCGCCTATATCTGCGGTGAGGAAACGGCGCTGCTTGAAAGCCTTGAAGGCAAGAAAGGCCAGCCGCGCCTGAAACCGCCATTCCCGGCGGGCGCAGGGCTCTATGGCTGTCCGACCACGGTCAATAATGTGGAATCGATCGCTGTTGTCGGCACGATCCTTCGCCGCGGGGCCGACTGGTTCAAGGGCTTTGGTCGCGAGAATAATGCGGGCACGAAGCTTTTCTGTATCTCGGGCCATGTGAACAAGCCGTGCAATGTCGAAGAGGAGATGTCGATCTCCCTCAAAGACCTGCTGGAAACCCATTGCGGCGGTGTACGTGGCGGCTGGGACAATCTCAAAGCGGTGATCCCTGGCGGATCATCCGTGCGCTGTCTGCCTAAAGACATCTGCGATGATGTGCTGATGGATTTTGATGCCCTGCGTGAGCATCAGTCGGGGCTTGGCACCGCCGCCGTTATCGTCATGGATAAATCGACCGACATGGTCAAAGCGATTGCCCGCATTGCATATTTCTACAAGCACGAATCCTGCGGTCAGTGTACGCCCTGCCGCGAGGGGACGGGCTGGATGTGGCGGGTTCTCACCCGCATGGCCAAAGGCGATGCGGAGATGTGGGAGATCGACAAGCTGCTCGATGTGGCGGGTCAGATCGAAGGGCACACGATCTGTGCGCTCGGCGATGCCGCGGCCTGGCCGATTCAGGGCCTGATCCAGCATTTCCGTCATGAGATCGAAGACAAGATCACGGCCTATCGCGCGAACAAGCCGCATGTGGCGGTGATGGCGGCGGAATAGACGCTGCACTCTTGTGCTGCGGCCTCTTCATTCTCTTTATCTATAGAATCGCGGTTCTGTTGATTCGCTTCATCCTGCCGGTAGCAACCCGGTGGGATCTCGAAGCTGCGCGGTTCGCATAGACCGCAAACGCTGATCGCCAGCCGACTCGCGTGGGCGCACTGCGTGCCAAACGCTGCGCCTACTCCATTTCAGAAATCAATGTGACCGGCATGAATCCTCGCCGATTAATGCGCAGAATGGCTATTCTGTGCCCGTTAGTCGCGAAAACACGCCAAAAATGCGTGCAAAAATGCCACAACATTGTGCGTCACAGCATCACATAGCAAAAAATGCTTTACGAGTGTGCAGTGCGGCATTTAGCTTTTGCTGGATTCGGCCGGGGGACCGGCGGGGCGGGAAATTTCGCCGGAACAAGCAAGGAGCGGTAAAATGAAGCAGGGTTTGCGGGCTGTCGTGGCGCTTGGCGCCATCGTGGCATCAGTAACGGGCGTTCAGGCCCAGGAGGCGGAAGTCAGCGCGAATGTCGCGCTCACGACCAACTATGTCTATCGCGGGATCACCCAGACGGATGACGGTCCGGCCATTCAGGGCGGGTTCGATGTGTCCTATGGCGGCTGGTATGGCGGCACCTGGGCATCGAGCGTCGATTTCGGCGACGACACCACGATGGAGATCGACTTCTATGGTGGTTATGCGGGCAGCATCACCGAGACGATTTCCTATGATGTGGGCGCAATCTACTACGCCTATCCGGACTCCCCGGATATCGGCGGCGGCCAGCAGGATTTCTATGAAATCTATGGCGGCCTGTCGAAATCGTTTGGCGGCGTCCTCGACGCTGGTTTCTCGGTTGCCTATTCGCCGGAATTCTACGGCGAGACCGGTGAGTCTCTCTATTATCTCGGCTCGCTCAGCTATGCGGCCGGCGAGAATGTCTCGGTTGACTTCACCTATGGCGTCAGCAGCTTCGAAGAGAACATGAACCAGGATTATCAGGACTATAGCGCTGGTGCGACATACTCCTGTCCGAAGACGGGTCTCGATCTTGGCCTGACATACTACGGCACCACGGCCCTCATGGATAATACGTCCACGCTGGTCTTTTCGGTCGGCAAAAGCATGTAACTCGATTACGGAGACTGCATGACGCAGTCTCCGTTCCTACTCTCCCGCGCCGATGCAGAAGATGCCCTAGCCCTCTCCGATATCGGCCGGGAGACGTTCACCGAAAAATTCGGTCATCTTTATACCCCTGAAAATCTGGAAGCCTTTCTCAGCGAGTTTCACTCGCCTGAATGGTACGCCCACGCTCTATCAGAGCCCGATGTCGCGATCTGGGTGATCCGCAATGGCGACGGGCCGTTGGCAGGCTATGGCGTTGCTGGTCCCAACACATTGCCAGTCGAAGATCCGGGCTCTTTGGACGGAGAGGTCAAGCGGATCTATGTCCGCGCCGGCCATCAGGGGCAGGGACTTGGCTCACGGCTGCACCGCGCCATGCTCGCCTGGTTGGAGGGGAGTGGACATGATCCGCTCTATGTCGGGGTTTATTCCGATAATGATGGTGCCCAGAAACTTTATCGCCGTTTTGGCTTCGACAAATGCGGTGAGTACACATTTCTTGTCGGCGCTCATGAGGATCATGAGTTCATCTTTCGCCGTAAGGGGCGGGCAGGTCCAAAGATCGTCACAGAGCTGACGAACGAAAGCGCAGCTGCTGCTCTCGACGTGATCCGTGCCGCCTTCGGGCAGAATGATGAAGCGGACCTCGTCTCCCGTCTTCGTGCCGATGATGACATGCTGTTTGAAGCTGTAGCGATTGAGGGCGGACAGGTCGCCGGGCATGTCGCGCTTTCCCGCCTGCCGATTGAGGCGCCGAATGGTGAGATCATTGCGGCGTCATTGGCGCCGGTTTCAGTGCGGCCTGATTCGCAGTCAAAGGGCCTCGGCATGATCCTGTGCGAGGCGGCGCTGAACTGGTGGCAGGGGCAAGGCGCCGGCGTGACGGTCGTTCTCGGGCATCCCGCCTATTATCCGCGGTTCGGATTTTCCGCCTCGGCAGCGCGGGCGCATCTTCAATCCCCCTTTGCCGAAGCAGGCGATGCCTTCATGCTTTCGGATCCGAACGGTCACCTTGATGGCATCGAAGGCGCAAAGCTTCATTACGCCCCTGCCTTCGGGATTTGAGGGCTGTTACTCTTCGGTACATAGATGTAACACTCAAGTTACATAGATCCGGCAGTGTGAAGCCGTGGCCAAGGGAGGAACCGACATGCCCACTAGAAATCGCGTCTCACTACTTCTTCTTGGCCTGGCGACAGGCATGGTCTCCGCCTGTGCAGCCAGCGGCGAAGCGGCTTCCTCACAAATGCCCGCCGCTTCGTCGCTCCCTGCCGCAACCGAGTGGCGCGATGTCGATGCCGCGATTGAGGCGGCACCGTTTGAGAATATCCGCGTCATCATCGGCACGACGGACGGCATTCTCTACGAAAATGAGAAGGGCAATCTGCCGCGTGATGAGGCGTATTTCATCGCCTCGGCGAGCAAGATGCTGACCGGGCTGACCTTCACCCGCCTCGTAGAAGAAGGGGTGATGTCATGGGATGATCAGCCGCAGGATTATCTCGACTGGTGGACGAAGGATCCGGCGGATCCCCGCTCGGACGTCACGCTCAGCCAACTTCTCGCTTTCACCTCCGGGTTTAATGATGGGGCAGAGTCGCGCGGATGCATCCGTGACCGGAAGAGTTCGGTCGATTCCTGCGCCATGGAATTCTACAATAAGGGACAGGGTACAGCGCCGGGTGAAGCCTTTTTCTATGGCCCGGCTCATATGCAGATTGCCGCCGCTATGGCCGAGCAGGCAACGGGCAAAGCCTATCACCAGCTGTTCCGCGAAACTGTCGCCCGGCCAGCCGGGTTGAGCGCCAAGACGCAATTCATCGCACCGAGCCCGCAAAACGCGCGTGCCTCCGGTGGGGCTCGCTCGACGGCGGAAGATTCAGCGCGCCTCCTTCAATCGATCCTTGAAGGGAAGATTGTCACGGATCTTTATGACTGGACGAAGGACCGCACGGCGGATGCGCGGTTTGAAGTGCGACCGGTGACCGCCGGGACGGAAGGGCTCGACTGGCACTATGCGCATGGCATGTGGGTCGAATGTGATGGGACGTTTACGGAGAGTTGTGCCCAAGCTCCGATCGTCTCAAGCCCCGGCGCATTTGGCTGGATCCCGTGGATCGACATGGAGCGCGGCTATTATGGTGTCATTGCCATTCAGGAACGCCCGAAGGGTGGTCTGCGCCCAGCAACAGAGAGCGTGAAGCTCGAGCAGGCGATCCAGCCCCTGATCGAGCGGAAGCTCGACGCGGCGCGCTAATCACAACTTGGCGATCATCTCCTCCGTCCCTAGATGGAGGAGATGACTGACGATAAACATTTCCTCCTGACTTATGAGCTGTCGAGCGATTATCTTGATCGTCGTGGCGGCTATCGCGCCGAGCATCTCGGCCTCGCGCAGCTCTACGCTTCCGATGGGAGGCTCGTGCTAGGGGGAGCCTTGGTCGATCCGGCCGACAGGGCGGTGCTGGTCTTTAAAGGGCCTGATGACAGTGATGTACGGGCATTTGTTCAGGCAGATCCTTACGTCACCAACGGTCTTGTGACCTCCTGGTCGATCCGCGAATGGATGACGGTGGTCGGCGATGAAGCCGCCTGCGGTGTGATAGTTTAACGCCAATTTGCCAGTAAGCCCCTTTTAGGCGTATTCTAACCCCCTGTTTTGCGGGGGTGAGGCCGTGAAGAGCTTTATTGGACGGATACGGGCATCCCTGATTATCGGGGGATTGGCTTTCCTCGTGCCGTTCGGCGCGGAGTTTTTCGGCATCGATAATGATCCTGTATCCTTACCGGCAGAGGCAGATGATGCGGCCACGGACCAAGTCGAGAAACCTGCCACTCGCGAGACTGTGCCTGAGACGACGAGAAAGCCGGAAGTTATCAAGACACCGGTGCCGCAGCCCTCTGGAGATCCCTTTGAATGTGGCCGGGCATCCTACTATGCGGATTCTCTCGCCGGGAACGGGACTTCAAGCGGCGAGCCCTATGATCCGCTGAAATATACAGCCGCTCATAAAACACTGCCCTTCGGCACAAAAATACGTGTTGTACGGACGGATGATAATCGTTCTGTCAATGTCGTTGTCAATGACCGGGGGCCGTTCACGCCCGGCAGGATCACCGATATTTCGCGCGTCGCGGCAGAGGATATCGGCCTTATCATTGACGGTACGACAGAAGTCTGCATCTACATCAGATAATTCTTTGCTTGTTGAGAGGTCTCCGGGAGGAGATGATGCTCGATGAATTGTTTGATGATGTTGATGTGCCGCGATGATGTCTGACACCAAGCCCCTTTCCCGGCTGTTCAGTAATGCCCCTGACACGGTTGGCTTTCGCCGCCTGCGCAAACGTCTGGCGCGGCAGGCAGAAGAAGCGATCAATCGCTACGGCATGACGGCCGGAGAGGCGCAGCCGCGCTGGCTGGTCTGCCTGTCGGGCGGGAAGGACTCATATGCGCTTCTGACGGTGCTTCTGGACCTGATCGCGCAAGGGCGGTTATCGGCGGATCTGGTCGCCTGCAATCTCGATCAGGGCCAGCCGGGTTTCCCCAAACATGTCCTGCCGGATTATCTTGAGACGCTCGACATCAAATTCCGTATCGAGACGAAAGATACATATTCCACCGTTATTGAGAAGACACCGGAGGGAGCAACCCTCTGTTCGCTCTGCTCGCGTCTGCGGCGGGGGCATCTCTATCGCGTGGCGCGGGAGGAGGGGTGTTCGGCCATCGTGCTCGGCCATCACCGTGATGACGTCCTTGAGACCTTCTTCCTCAATCTCTTTTTTGGCGGTCGCTTAGAGGCGATGCCGCCCAAGCTCCTCAATGATGAGGGCGATCTTCTCACCTTGCGCCCGCTGGCGCTGGCCGGGGAGGAGGATATCGCCCAGTTTGCGCGCGCCATGGCCTATCCGATCATTCCGTGTACGTTGTGTGGTTCACAGGATGGGCTGCAGCGCCAGCACGTCAAAGAGATGCTGTCTAGGTGGGAAGAGCGCCATCCAGGACGCAAAGAGACGATCTTCAGGGCGCTTAGCACTACCCGTCCGGGGCATCTGCTCGATCCCGAACTGTTCGATTTTATTGGGCTCAGACCGGTGGGGCATAATGCAGATCACTGAAGGCGGGCTTGATCATCCGGCGGTAAAAGCGCTGCTCATCTTCCGCATCGAAGAGGCAAAGCGGAACTCGCCGCCCGACATGGTTTTTGCCCTGCCCGAAGAAGGCTTGCGTCAGCCGGGTGTCCGCTTCTTCAGCGTTTGGGAAGGGGAGATGCTCCTCGGCATTGGCGCGGTCAAAAAGCTCAGTGAAGATCATGCCGAGATCAAATCGATGCGCTCGGCGCCTGATCAACTCCGCCGCGGTGTCGCCCGGATGATTCTTGCGCATCTTCTTGAGATTGCGGCTGATGATGGCGCTGCGCGGATCAGTCTTGAGACCGGCCGGACGGCGCCTTTTCATGCCGCGCACGCGCTTTATCAAAAGTTCGGGTTTGTCGAATGTCCGCCCTTTGGCGAGTATGAGGACAACGGCTTCAGCATGTGCATGACGAAAGAGCTCTGATCAGAGCTTACGTCTTTGGCGGCAGGCCGAGCACATCCGTCAGCGCCTTGATATATTCCTTGAACGCCTTTTCCCCTTCATCGGTGAGGCGCACGGTCGTTAGGGGTTTGCGGTCGGCGATCCGCTTGTCGACGGAGATATAGCCTGCATCCTCCAGCTTCCTGATTTGCACGGACAGATTGCCCTGAGAGGCGGACAGCGCCTCTTTCAGCTCACTGAAGGAAGCGGCATCGGCATTGATCAGATAGGCCATGATGCCCATACGCAGACGACCGTGAATAATGTCGTCAATCTTTTCGATGCTTGAGTCGGCCACGTTTAAACGCTGGCCTCCTCATTCCGGCTGATCCGCATGAACGCATAGCCCGGAAAACCCATGAGGACGAATAGCGCAATGGTCAGAACAAGGAGGTAATGCTGCGGCATCTCTGTGAAGAGGCTGGCCACGACCGCAGTGACAAGCCAGCCGCCGGCCACGATCCCCATCCACCAGCGCCGCCGCATGACGGCGGCGGCATACCAGACGGCCCCTTGCAGGGCGCAGACACTGACCGGGTAGAAGAGCCAGAGCGTGAAGTCATCTCTCCGGAAGGCGGCGAGGGCAAAGACCGCAACGAGGGCGAAATTGGCAAGGCCCGCCCCGCCGAAAACGCTGCTGATGGCGCGAGTGGCGAAACCCTTGCCATAGCCTTTGACCTTGTTTGTGCGAGAGACGACGACGCAGATCACAAGGAAGATGACCGTCGGCAGGATGCCGTTGGCGAAATGGACGATCTTCGGATATTCGAGCGGCGTCACCATGCCGATCCAGGAGATCAGGCATTGTGCGCCGTAGAGAATGCCCGCCCAGCCATAAAGGACGCCTGCGGCATGAAGCGAAGGCTTCCGGTCTGCGACGATCGAGCTGAGATAAGCAAGATCGTCGCGGGCCTGATCAATCGAAGGGGCGTCCTGCGAGACTTCGTTTTCCGCCGTCATGATGATGCTTCCTTCTTCTTTCTCGGGCCGTTGAGCAGATTACCGATGATCGTGTGCCGGACCATGATCTGATAGCTCAGCAGCATGACCGGGATCGAGGTACCCAGGATGAAGGCGTATTTTGCATATGCCGGCCAGCTCCAGTCCAGCATCCAGACCTGCATCGCCATGATGATCGGCAGATGGATGAGATAGAGCCAATAAGATGAGTCGGCGATATAGCGCGCAACCGGCCCACGGCGATTGAAGAAGCGAAGGGCAAGACCGATGAAGCCAAAGGTCCAGAACCAGATGGCGAGTGCATAGAGCCCTGTGTAGATGAGCTTGTCATTCCCATCGAGCTGGGGGCTCGTGCGCTCCATGCCGTGCAGGATGTAAAGAGCGCCAACCGTGAGCGCGAGCGCGACTGCCAGATAAGGCAGATAGAGCTTTGAAAGCCGGATCAGCCCGTGATTTTCGCGCTGGAGCACCCAGCCGAGCCAGAAGGCCAGACCATAAGTCACAAGCGCCGGGGTATTCGGCATAAAGCCGATGTCAGGGGTTGGGACCCCAAACCACTCGACCCACCCTTCATGCATAAGCAGGCTCGCTGCCACGGGGAGAGAGAGCAGGAGCACGAGGAGAGGCGAGCCGAGTAGTTTGGAGATCAGGCTACTGACGGACTGCCGAAGCGTCCCATTGCGATCGAGAAGTGCCAGCGGCAGGCGCGCGACCAGCATCACGACATAGAAGACGAGCAGAAGGTAGAGAAACCACAGATGGGTCAGCGGGAAGGTCTCAGCCGTCAGTGGCGGCGGGGGCGGCAGCTGATCCATCGGGATGCCATATTGCTTGCTGAAGCCCCAGCCCATTGCCGTGCCCATGGCGACGAGGAGCGGGAACCAGAAGGTGACCATCGGAAGGGCGATCCGCTTGAGGCGGCTGCGGATGAAAAATCCTGCGCCCCGGCGGTGATAGACCATATGGCCGAAATAGCCGGCCATCAGAAAGAATGTCGTCATGCGGAACATGTGTAGCCAGTAGCCGGTCCAGGCGATGCCTTCGGCGCGCTGGCTGTCCATGACGACCCAGACCTGCTGGCCCGGATAGAAGCTGAGCCCGGCGTGAAAGGCGATGCCCATGATCAGGGCGAGCCCGCGGACAAGATCGAGTGCGTGAATGCGTGACGTGGTGGAGGACATGCCTCTCCCCTCCCGTGGTTGAGTGTGTGCCGCCTGTATGTGGGTGAACTAGTTCATGATGTAAACTAGTTCATTGGAACTTTTTGAGGAAGTGAGGAAATCCGGGCGGTTGAAAGGGGTGGGAGAGGGGATTTCAGGCGGGTTTTGGGGTGGAGGAGGAGTTTAAAGCCCTTCCTTTCCTCCGCTCATGCCCGTGCAGGCGGGCATCTGGTTTTGAGTGAGGAGCTTTGGGTTCTGTCTTTTCGCTTATCGAAAATGAGAGATCGGTGCCTTAGAGGCAGATCCCCGCCTTTGCGGGGATGTGCGGGCGGAGAGAGGGGCGCTCTGGCTCCTTCATTCCTCGTCCCGGACCATGGGATGTGCGGGGTTCGGGGCTCTCCCGCTAAAAGCCGCGCCCCGCGTCACTGGGGCCCTTCCATCCGGCGCGATTTGGCGTAAACGGGCCGGAATCCATCGTAATCAAGCTGACAGTTCTTCATGACCGATCTCCGCACCATCAAAGTCAATGGCGAAGAAATTGACGTCGATCCGGCGCTCACCCTGCTGCAGGCCTGTGAGGCCGCGGGCGAGGAAATCCCCCGCTTCTGCTATCACGAGCGCCTCTCGATCGCGGGCAATTGCCGGATGTGCCTGATCGAAGTGAAGGGCGGGCCGCCCAAACCCGTGGCCTCCTGTGCGCAGAATGTGCGCGATCTGCGGCCTGGCCCCGAAGGCCAGCCGCCCGAGCTCTTCACCAACACGCCAATGGTCAAAAAGGCCCGCGAAGGGGTGATGGAGTTCCTTCTCATCAACCACCCGCTCGACTGCCCGATCTGCGATCAGGGTGGCGAATGCGACCTGCAGGACCAGGCGATTACCTATGGCCGGGGCACGTCGCGCTTCGAAGAGAACAAGCGCGCGGTCGATGAGAAATATATGGGCCCGCTGATCAAGACGATCATGACCCGCTGCATCCAGTGCACCCGCTGTGTGCGTTTTGCGACCGAGGTTGCGGGCGTCAGCGATCTTGGTCTCGTCAATCGCGGCGAGGATGCGCAGATTACGACCTATCTTGAAAAAGCGGTCGAGACGGAGCTTGCCGGGAATTTGATCGATGTCTGCCCGGTCGGTGCGCTGACCTCGAAACCCTATGCCTTTAATGCGCGGCCCTGGGAGCTGAAGAAAACCGAGACCATCGATGTGATGGATGCGCTCGGCAGCCATATCCGCGTTGATGCGCGGGCCCGCGAAGTCCTGCGGATCCTGCCGCGCATTCATGACGACATCAATGAAGAGTGGATCGGCGACAAGTCGCGCTTTATCTGGGACGGCCTGCGCCGCCAGCGGCTCGACACGCCCTATATCCGCGAGAACGGCAAGCTGCGCCCCGCAAGCTGGAGCGAGGCCTTCGAAGCGATCCGTGCAAAGATCGACGGGACGGCGCCCGAGAAAATCGGTGCGCTGGTCGGTGACCTTGTCCCCGCAGAAGCGATCAAGGCGCTGAAAGATCTGACCGATGCCCTCGGCGTGACCAACCGCGATTGCCGTCAGGACGGCTCGGCGCTGGGCGTTCTGCCGGATGGCACGCGCGCACCGCGCGGCTCTTATGTCTTTGGCTCGACCATTGCCGGGATCGACGAAGCGGACATGATCCTGCTGGTCGGCACCAATCCGCGGATCGAAGCACCGGTTCTCAATGCCCGTATCCGGAAGAATTTCCTCGACAAGATGGGCCTTGAGATCGGCGTGATCGGTGAGGCGACGGACCTGACCTATGACTATGCCTATCTGGGCGCTGATCCGTCCGTGATCGGTAATATGGATCAGGACTTCTTTGAAAAGCTCTGCAAGGCTGAAAAGCCGATGATCATTGTCGGCCAAGGCGCGCTGCGTGATGGCGGGGCGGCTTTCAAAGCGGTGCTCGATATGGCGTCCCGCGTTGGTACAATCGGCGGCGAGTGGAATGGGCTCAATGTCCTTCACACCGCGGCCAGCCGGGTAGCGGCGCTCGATCTTGGCTTTGTGCCGGGCGAGGGGAGCAAGTCCTTTGGCGGCATTATCGATGCAGCCGAGGCTGGCGAGATCGAGATTGTCTATAATCTCGGCGCGGATGAGTTTGATACATCGCGGCTTGAGAAAGCCTTCGTGATCTATCAGGGCCATCATGGTGATGCCGGTGCGCGGGTTGCCGATGTCATCCTGCCGGGGGCAGCCTACACCGAGGAATCCGGTATCTTCACCAATACTGAAGGCCGCGTTCAGATGGCGATGCGCGCCTATTTCCCCTTTGGTGAGGCGCGTGAGAACTGGGCGATCCTGCGGGCGCTCAGCCAGGTCATCGGCAAGACGCTGCCCTATGATGATCTCTTCACGCTGCGTCAGGCGCTGATCGAGGATAATGAGATTTTCGGCTCCATCGGCACAGTCGAGATGGCCGACGCGCCGTCTGCGGATCTTTATGCAAGCGTGAGCGGTGATCCAGTCTTCACACCGGGGCTCGATGGCTACTGGCTGACCAATCCGGTCGCTCGGGCGAGCAAGACAATGGCTGAATGTGCCGCGATGTTTGCGGCGGCGCCCAAAATGCTGGCTGCGGAATAATATCAGCGTGGCCGGGGTGACGTTTTCCGTCTGTCCCGGCCCGGTCATTCCTGTTGGCAGTTGCGTTAAGGCAGCGAGCAGCTTTGTTCATGGCGGGCATCAATATGCGTGCTGGCAGGCGGGCGAGGGGCCGGACCTCCTCCTGATCCATGGCTTTCCAACATCAAGCTGGGACTGGGCGGCGCTCTGGGGGCCGCTCTCATGGCATTTCCGTCTTCATGCGATGGATATGCTCGGCTTCGGGCTTTCCGATAAGCCGCGCGGCCACCGCTATCTGATTGCCGATCAGGCCGAGGCCTATGCCGCGCTGCTGCGGGCGCGGGGCGTCAATGAAGTGCATCTCCTCGTTCATGATTATGGGTGTACGGTCGGTCAGGAGCTGCTGGCGCGCGCAGCTGAAGGCTCGCTCGAGGGAATCACGATCAAAAGCATCGTCTTCCTCAATGGCGGGCTGTTCCCCCATGCGCACCGGCCAAGGCCGATCCAGAAACTGATGGCGGGGCCGTTGGGGCCCCTGATCGCGCGATTCATGTCGCGGCGGTCTTTCGGTAAAAGCTTCTCGGCGATCTTCGGGCCGAACACACAGCCCACGGATGAAGAGCTTGATGCTTACTGGTCGCTGATCTGCACAGAAGACGGCGTGAAGGTCATCCCGGCGCTGCTTGATTACATGGCGCAGCGGCGCGCGAATGAAGCGCGCTGGACGGACCCGATTAAGACACCCGCCGTGCCGATGCGGCTCATCAACGGGCTCGAGGATCCTGTCTCCGGCCGTCACCTGCTCGAGGAATTTGCCCGGCTGATCCCGGATGCGGATGTCGTTCCACTCGAAGGCGTGGGGCACTATCCGCAGGTCGAAGCGCCGCGTGAGGTTTTCCGGGAGGTGATGGATTTTCACCGCACACTCTAGGTGTCAGAACCATTTCTTGTGGCGGAACCACCATAGCTGGACGAGGCCGAGGGCGGTCAGGACGCCCGCAAATATCCAGAACGCTGCGCCGTTCTCGGTCCCCGGCATCCCGCCAATATTGATGCCGAAAAGCCCTGTCAGGAAGCCCAGGGGCAGGAAGATGGCGGTCACGACCGACAGAACCATCAGCCTTGCGTTCATTTCCTCAGCACGTTGATCCGTCAGCTGATCTTTCAGAATGGTGCAGCGTTCGCGCACCGCATCGAGCTCTTCGACCATGCGCATGACCCGGTCGGTGGCCTCGCGCAGGCTGGCTTGCGTCCGGTCATCGATCATGTCGCTTGCAGAAAAGGCAAGCGTGTTCAGCGCATCCCGCTGGGGCGCAATATACCGCCTGAGGATGATCGCCTTGCGGCGAATGGTGGCAAGATCACTGCGCGAGATGTTTTCTTCATCCAGCGTATGGGTTTCAAATTCATCGACAGTGTCGGAGAGGTCGGTAATGACCGGATCCATTTTCGAGGTCAGTCCCGAAGCTAACCGCGAGAGAAAGTTGGCTGTCGAATGGGGGGAGGCGTTCCGGTCAACCTGCTCATGAATGGCAACGATAGCCATCAGCTTCCGGATACGGACAGAAACGATCAGGCGCTCCGTGACCCATAGGCGGATCGAGACCATGTCTTCATGCTTACTCTCCGGATTGAGGTTCACCCCGCGGAGGTTCACGAGAAACCCGTCCTTGTGCTGCGCACAGCGCGGGCGCGTGTCCTCCAGTGTCAGGGACGTTGCAACAACATCATCCGCCTCATGCTCGATCCATGGCACGATTTCGGGGCAGGCAAGGTTGAGGTGGATCCAGCGATAGGCCGCACCGTCCGCTGCAGTGGCCGTCAGCCCTTCACGACCGACCGGTGAAGAGGTGCCGTCGGGAAAGATGTCATAGGCGTAGAGAACAGCCTTTTCGGGCAGGGTCGGAAGGTTTGGGTCGGGCTGCATCATAAGGGCGGTCAGGGTTGCGAAATTGATTCGCTCCTGCCTAACCCTGTTCGCCCGCCTCGTCATGCCGCCATTCGGCGGGGCCCAGCATGGCAACTTTCATCTCGCAGCGCGGTGAAAACCCCAGTTTTTCATAGAGGGACGTAGCGGCCAGATTATCCGCATAAGCATGAAGGAAGGCTGTCTCACCGCGTGCCGCGATCCGCGCAGCGACGATGGCAGAGAGATAAGCGGCATAGCCGCGGCCCCTGAAATCAGGATGGGTGCAGACGCCGCTGACCTCAGTGAAGCCGGGCAGTTTCATCCGCTCACCCGCCATGGCGGCTAGGCGCCCATCGATGCGGATACCGATGAAGCCGCCAAATTCATGGGTGCGCATTTCAAAGGGGCCGGGCTCTGTCAGTTTGGCGAGCGCGACCATCTCTGCGGCGTCCGTGGCCCCGAGGGGGAGGATGTCGTCTCTTGGTTCCGGCGCCGGCACAGGGTCGTGCGCGACCATCTGCAGGCCGGTTGCGCGGCGCAGCACCTGCATGTGACGCGGCACAGTGATACCCTTCCGGTCAAGGATGATAATCGAAGAGTTTGGCGGGCAGAGACGTCCCAGCGCATCAGCGTCGTCGGGATCCTCGGTTGCGGCCAGCGGGCTGATCTGGGGCAGGTAGCGGCGCGCCCTTCCGTGGGCGAGGGCGAGATGGGCCTGGCGGGTGGCGAGCGCAGACCAGATTGGCCGGTCAAGGAGTGTGTCGGTCATCTTGCTTTCGCCTCTTTCTTTGCGGTCAGGTGATCTCGCAGTGGCAGGGCGTCGAGGCGGTCTTCGATCTCAGCGAGCTGGCGAAGGAGGGGGCCTTTTAGATCCGTACACAGTTCGGTGACCGCCGCTTCGATTACGGGCCAGAGATGCGTGTCCGCTCGCCGGGCGAAGCTGTCCCCTTCGGCGGTCAGGTGAACTTCGCGCCGCCGCTGGTCCTCCGTGCTGCGCTTGATCTCGACCAGTCCCTGCTCGGTGAGTAGGCCCACGGTGCGGGTGACTGCCGGCTGGCTGATGCCAAGTGTGCCGACAAGCTCTCCGATCGAGAGAGGCCCGAGCCGGTGAAGCGCGACAATGACCGGGCACTGATTTGGCTGGATCGTCAGATCCGCCTCATCGATCATGCCTAAAGTCTCACCCTGCAGCCGCTCGCCCAAGCGCTTGAGGCGTGTGCCAAGGCATAGAAGTCCAAGATCCCGAATGATGTCGTCCGACATGGATGCTCCCTCAATCACACATGTTATATAACATGTTATGTAATGGAGGGGAAGACGCAGGCTCCTTGCACAGGCAAGGGAGAAAGCGGCCTGCGGGCCAGTGACTTAAGACGGCGTTCGGAGCCCTCGCGCGTCAATCTTCCGTCATGGTCGCATCGGGATTGAGCGCCATCGTCCGGCCAGTCTCGGCGGAACGATAGATCGCTTCGATCAGCCGCGTATCACGCAGGCCCATCTCGCCGGGGGTGAGAATTTCGGTCCCCTCCATCACCGACAGGCCGAAATGATCGAGCATGGCGGCGAACTGGATCGAAGGATTACCCGGCGTCAGGGTCTCAGTTGAGCGGCCCTTACGCAGCATCATTTCGTGCCCGCCATACCCTGTTGCCGGCTCCATGGTGAGAAAGCCCGTCTGTCCACGGACGGTCACCATATTGGCGCCGGCCCCGTCATAAGAGGTCGAATGTTGGGAGGTGGCACCGGAGGGAAAGATCATCTGGCTCGCCGTATGAGCGAAGATCTCGGCAAAGCGCGGGTCATTTGCTGGTTGCTGCGTGCTGGCGCTGATCCTCACGGGCATCTCGCCGGAGAGATAAAGCCCGGCCTGAATGCCGTAAAGGCCGTAATCTTCCAGCGGCCCGCCGCCAGCCAGCGCCCGATTGTGCCGCCAGTTCGTTGCCGGGGTCGAAGGGCCGGAACGGTAATGATGCGCGGTACGGATCACCCGCAAGGGGCCGAGGGCCTCTTCGCGTATCAGCTCCATGGCTTTGAGGTTATAGGGCTCAAAATGACAGCGATAGCCGATCATCAGTTTGCGGTCTGCTGCCTTGCCCGCCGCAATCATGTCCTCGCATTCCGCGGAGGTCAGCGCCATTGGCTTCTCGCAGATGACATGCTTGCCCGCAGTGAAGGCTTTGAGCACAAACTCCGTGTGAAGACCGGTCGGCAGGATGACATAGACAGCGTCTATCCGGTCATCGCCCGCGATCTCTTCATAACTGTCATAGGAATAGATCGCGTCTTCGGGCAGGCCATAGGCCGCGGCGACCGTTGCGGCTTTCTCCGCATTGCCCGAGACGACGGCCGCGAGGTGGCAATGATCCGCCTCCGCAATGCGCGGCATGATCTGGTTCAGCGCGTAACCGCCGAGCCCGACAATGGCGACGCCGATGCTCTGTCCTTTGGGGGCCGGCGGCGGGGAGGCGGGAAGCCGGGTCCCGCGCGGCATGGGCTGGCCCTCGGCTTTGGGCGGGGCGCTGGCTGCGATATTTCGGGCAGTGGCAGGGCCGGAGAGGAACGGCGCGGCGGCGATCCCGCTGGCGGCGACCCCTAGTAGATGGCGGCGCGAAGGCGTGTACTGTGTCATGGACGGCCCTTTGTTAGCGTTCACATAGGGCAGCATATTCGAAGACCGCGCGCCTGTCAGGGGCGGGGCGGGGAGGAAATACAGTCATGCTGGGAGGCATCGAAGCTGGGGGCACGAAATTTATCTGTGCCGTTGCGGACCGGCCGGACGGTCCACTGGAAAAATGCGTCATTCCGACGACGCGCCCGGATGAAACGCTGGGGGCGGTACGCGAATTTTTCCGGGGGCACGGGGCGCTTGATGCGCTTGGGATTGCAAGTTTCGGACCTGTCGATATCGATCCGACTTCACCGCAATTTGGAGAGATGCTGAAAACACCCAAGCCCGGCTGGACGGGAGTGAGTTATCTCGATGCATTTGAGGGGCTTGATTGCCCCATTCATCTTGATACGGATGTGAATGGCGCGGGGCTTGCCGAATGGCGTCTCGGGGCGGGGCAGGGGTGCCGCACGCTCGCTTATGTGACGGTCGGTACAGGCATCGGCGCGGGTGTGCTGCGGGATGGACAATCTTTGAGCGGTGCAGGGCATTATGAAATGGGCCATATTCGTCCGGTCAGGGATGGTGAGCGCGATACATTCGATGGCTCGTGCCCGTTCCATGGTGACTGTCTTGAGGGGCTGGCGTCCGGCCCTGCGATCAAGGCGCGATGGGGGATGGGGCTCAATGAAATGGCAGAGCCCGGTCCGGCGATCGAACTGGTCGGCGGATATCTGGCGCAGCTTGCCCTGAGCATCACACTGACACACCGGCCAGACCGGATCCTTTTCGGCGGCGGGGTGATGAAGACGCCGGGCCTGATTGATGTCATCCGTGAGCAGATGGAAAGACTTCTGGCTGGCTATGTCTCCATTCCGCCGGTCCGTGATTATATCGCGGCGCCGTCATTGGGGGATGATGCGGGCATCACCGGCGCTCTCTGCCTTGCGGCCTCGGTCTTGCCCGGGGCGGAGGCGGGGCCTAGACACGCGGGCAAGTGACGTATGAGGCGCCGGACGAAACCGGCTACCTTCCGCGCCCAAATGAGGGAGAGCCTAATGACGAAAACCTTTCTGACCCTGCTGGCCGCCACGACCGCACTGACGGCGTCGGCCTTTGCGCAAGCCGAAAGCCCACTGCCGCCCAAGGTCGAGGCGGATGCGAAGAAGCTGATCGAGAAGGCGCTCGCGGATGATCAAGGGTATAGAACCGTCGAAGAACTGACGACCAAGGTCGGGGCGCGGCTCGCAGGGTCCGAGGCGGAAGCGCGGGCACGTGACTGGGCGGTCGATCACCTCAAATCCCTCGGTTTCAAGAATGTTCGTATCGAGACTTTCGAGATCCCATATTGGGCACGTGAGAAGGAAGCGGCAGCGATCGTTTCTCCTTTTCCGCAAGAGTTGGAGATTACGGGTCTTGGTGGGTCCGTTGCCACGCCTGAAGGTGGTGTCACGGGCGAGGTCGTCCGTTTCGAGACGATGACCGAGCTGAAAAATTATCCTGAAGGGGACACGCTGGCCGGGAAGATCGTCTTTGTCGATGAGCCCATGGTGCGCACGCAAGATGGCTCGGGCTATGGTGTCGCCGTTGCTAAACGCTCGGGGGCTGCCAATGAAGCCGGCAAGCGCGGCGCCAAAGCTGCCCTGATCCGCAGTGTGGGGACGGATCATCACCGTTTTCCGCATACAGGCCTGATGTCTTATGAAAAGGATGTCACGAAAGTGCCGACGGCGGCGCTGTCTGCGCCTGATTCGGACCAGCTGGCACGCGCATTGGCGATGAGTGATGGGCCGGTGACGGTTTCGTTCGAGCTGTCCGTTCAGACTCGCGAGAAAGCACCTTCAGGCAATGTGATCGCGGAAATTCCGGGGCGGACAGACGAAATCGTCCTGATTGGTGCGCATCTCGACAGCTGGGATCTTGGCACGGGCGCCGTCGATGATGGCGCCGGTGTCGGCATCGTCGTCGGAGCTGGAAAGCTGATGCTCGACAAGCGTAAAAAACCGGAGCGGACGATCCGAATTGTGCTGTTCGGCTCAGAAGAAGTCGGCCTGCTTGGTGCGTTTGAATATGCGCGGGTGCATGCGGCGGAACTCGACAAGCATGTCATGGGCGCGGAAAGCGATTTCGGCGCCGGCAAGATTTATCAGTTCCAGACCCGCTATGGCGAAAGCCAGCTCGACAAGGCCGCGGCCATGGCTCGCGTTCTCGAGCCCCTTGGCATTGCGCGCGGTGACAATATGGCGGGCGGTGGTCCGGACGTGATCCCGCTGCGGATCGCTGGCGTCCCGGTCACGTCACTTCGCCAGAATGGCTGGGACTATTTCGACCTTCACCACACGCCCGATGATACACTGGATAAGATTGATCCGGATGATCTGGCCCAGAATGTCGCGGCCTATGCGGCCTTTACGTGGATGACCGCGAATATGCCGGGGCCGTTCCGTGAGCCGCCTGCTGAGGAAGCGGTGCCGGCGGAAGATGTCGCCGACGGCGCGCAATAATGAGGGCCGGTTTTAGCCTTGCTCGGCAAGCTGGCTGAGCAGGGCGCGAAGCTCTGTTGAGAGGGCTTCATCCGTAAGCCGATCTTTAGATTTGTCAAAATGGTCGTGGAAACTGGGCACGGACAAGGCCCCCACGACCGTTGCGCCGAAATGCGGCATGGCGGCGGTGGCCTGTTCCAGTACCGATTTTGCGCCTCTGCCGCCTGGTGAAGTCGAGAGAAGAAGCACAGGCTTGTCCTGATAAACTTTCCCTTCGAGCCGGGACGCCCAGTCAAAGATATTCTTATAGGCCGCCGAATAGCTGCCATTATGCTCCGCAAAGGCGATGATAACGGCATCTGCCTCTGCGACCTTTCGGCGGAACGTGACCGCCTGCTCTGGGATACCGTCCGCCTTCTCCCGATCCTCACTATAGATCGGCATTTCAAAGTCATTGAGGTCGAGCAGATCTCCGCCCGCATCTGGTGAAATATCTTCGGTCAGCAGGCGGAGGGCGTGGCTGGCCAGCTGTTTGTTGATCGAAGCCGAGCTGTTGCTGGCGGCAAAGGCGATGATGTTCATGGTCGTTCCCGTTTGAATTCTGACCTTCATCTAGGAAGCTTTCGAACACCCGTCGCCCACTTCGCCGGAATGATACTATTGCACAGAGCGCAACAAACCAGACCATATTGCAGGGCTTCTACTCAGATTTGTTCGCGAATATTGCGTAGAAGACAAGAGCGAAGAGGAAATTGACCGCCACGCAAATGCCGAGCTGGGCGCCGATTTCGCCGCCTTCGATGGCGGTCCACAATGCCTGCATCTGCCAATAGCTGCCGATCGGCATGAAGGCCCATTCGGTAGGTGGGCCGATGAACCGGGTCAGAATTGGCAGGATCGCAACAAGGCTCAGGACACGGACCATAGCCAGCGCGGTCACCCGGCCGGGTGCAATGGCCACGACGGCGAGGGTGGCCATGGGCACCATGCTGGCGCCGGCAGCGGCAATAACGAAGATCGTGCCGAGCGGCAGCGGCGCCATGCCGGCAATCGGATAGGCAAGCGTGGTGACGGCAATCGAGAACAGGATCGGTAGGATCAGCCTTGCGATCATATAGGTGCTGAAGGCAACCGGCATGACCCGGATGCTGGGCAGGACATGGTCCTCACGCTCCTCCACCAGAAGAAGTCCGTAGACGCTGCCGACGAGGGAGGAGCTGAGCCCGATATAGATCGCCATCAGGACCGGATGGATCTGGCCGAGTGCTGTCTCAAGAAAACCGCGGAGGCCTTCAATATCCGTATAGCCCTGTTTGGCGACAAGGTCTTCGAGCATGGCCACATTCGGTACTGTCAGGCGGAAAACGACCGCCATCAGAAGCGGCGTAAACGTGAGCAGCAGCAGGAGGCTGTTGCGCGAAATGCTGCGCAGATCCGAGGCAATCAGGGAACGGAAAAACTGGAGCGGCGGTCCGGCCATGGCTCACTCCACCGCTGTCAGCCGCATGCGCGCAAGGCTGCGCAATGCGAGTGAGCCGGCGATCAGCGTCCAGATGGCTGAACCTGCAAGCCCGAAGAGAAGCGTGCCGGGCTCCGTCGAGCCGAAGGCCGCGCTGATCAGCCGGTGGGCCGGAGCCATGGGATGCCAGAGGAGCCATTGGGGATCGACCCCGCGCAAGGTGAGGAAGGCGGGCAGGCTGAGGAACAGGACCCATAAGGTCATGGGCAGGATGAATTCATGCAGCGCCGTGAATGGCGACACGCCGGTCACCCCGAAGAGGACCGACGGGATCGCCAGTGACAAAAGCCCGATGATGAGGAGACCCAAATCTATCGAGCTGCCAAAAGCGATCGAGAAGAGGACGAACATCTCCGTGCCTGCGAGCACCGACAGCACCAATGTGCGAGCGAGAAGCAGGGTCAACGGCCTGACGGGCATGACGCCGAGGCTGGTCAATATACCTTCATTCCGCTCGCTGAGGAACATGATGCTGACCGACAGGAATGGCGTCATGATCCCCAGAATGAGGACGATTGCCGCCAGCGGCATCGCAACTGAACTCATGGCCGTGAAATGAAGCCGTGAGGCCGCGAGCGCGAGCAGGCCAAGAATGATCACGGTGGTGACGATATATCCCGTGCGGTAGAGGATCCGCAGATCATGCCGGACGGCCTGCGTAAAGACTTTCATGACGTCCGCCCCGCAAGTTTGATGAAGACATCATCCAGCGTCGGCTCCAGCGTGTGCAGGGTCTCGATATGGGCATTGTGCAGAAGATGCGTGAAGCGCTCATTCGTATCGAGACCGTCGAGATCGAAAATCTCCGTCCCTGGCTGACCCTCCAGCACATAGCTGATCTCGACTTTCCGCTCGCCATGGGCAAGCCGCAAAGTCCTTGGCGCATCAAGCGCTGCCAGCCTTCCATGAACGAGAAGGCCGACGCGGTCGCACAGCGCCTCGGCAACGGCCATGTCATGGGTCGTCAGGAAGACGGTTGCGCCTTCGTCCCGCCGCCGGGCGATCAGATCACGGATCGCTCTTGCATTGGCGGGGTCGAGGCCCGCGGTCGGCTCATCAAGGAACAGGAGTTCGGGGTTGTTGAGGAGGGAGCGCGCGACATTCAGCCGGATCTGCATCCCCTTGGAGAACTGCTCGACACGTTGGTTTGCCGCATGGCCAAGGCCGACTTCCTCCAGCAACTGCATTGGGTCGGCGGTGGGGCCGGAGAAGAATCCGGCGAAGAAGCGCAGATTCTCAAGCGCGGTCAGCTTGGCGTAATTGCTGGGGAATTCGAAACAGACGCCGATCTTCTGGAAATAGGCACGGCCCCATGAGGCGAGAGGGCGGCCCATCACCTCGATCGTGCCCGAATAGCCCTTGAGGAGTTTGAGAAGGATCTTCTGCGTCGTTGTCTTGCCGGCGCCGCTGGGCCCCAGAAAGCCGAAAATCTCGCCTTTCGCGATCTCGAAAGAAAGGCCGTCAATGGCAGGCGGCTGGCTGCCATAGGCAAAGCCGACATCTTCAACCCTGATCATCGGTTCACGCTGGTCCCGGCCGTGCCGGTGCCCCTCTGAAACCGCCCCTGCGGGCAAGGGTCATGTAGGCGTGAGCGGCGGGTTTGTCACCTTGGGGAGTGGACGGGTATCGCATAGCGGTTATGCGTCGGCTGAGCGAAGGATTACTCCGTGCGCAGGATTTTCTCCATTTTCTTGCCGCGGGCCAGCTCATCGATCAGCTTGTCGAGATAGCGGAGCTCCTGCATCAGCGGATCCTCGATCTCCTCGACCCTGATGCCGCAGACGACGCCTTTGATCAGCTTACGTGAAGGGTTGAGGGCGGGCGCTTCGGCAAAGAAGTGCTCAAAATCGGTGCCGTCTTTCAGCACTTTGGTAAGCCCCTTTTCGTCATAGCCCGTCAGCCAACGGATGATCTCGTGGACTTCCGCTTTGGTGCGTCCCTTTTTCTCCGCCTTGGTGATGTAATGCGGATAAACACTGGCGAAGCTGGTCGTGAAAATGCGGTGCTTGGTCATGGGGAGAGTTTAGGCGCGGAGCGCAGGGATGCCAATGCGAGGCGCTTATCCTATTCGTCCTTGCCAGCAATCGCGCGGCAGAAAGGGGCATCTTCCTCGGCGGCGCAGAGCGTGGGCGCACCATTCTCTCGCCAATAGGGAAGAAAACCGAGACGCTCGGTGATCCTCGCAAAGCGTTCCGTCTGCCGCGTTTCGGTCATGAAGGGATCAAAGAGGACGACCGAATTATAGAACTGCCCGGTCTCGGCCTCTCGCTCGGCAATATCGAGCGCGCGGTTCGTCTCGCCCAGATGCTCGAGCATGATATAGGCAAGCCAGGGCGGAAGATTGTCCGCTGAAGCCGTCACGATGTCGGCGGCAAGGGCCTCTCGATCAGTATTGCTTGTCTCATCACTCAATTCGGCGAACCGGCGGAAGAGGGGCTTGGGTGCATTGAACGGCATTTCATCCGTCCACGCCGCAAGTGCGTCTCGGTCATCGTGTTTAAGAAAGGCGAGCCATTTGCCCGTCCAGACGATGGGGGAGTGAAGGCCGAGATCGAACCAGATCTCATCAAGCATCGCTTCGCCTTCATCGAGCCCGCCATTGTGGAGCGTGTTCATCGCGGTTTCGAGCCGGATCGGTGGGGCATTCGGATCAAGCGCGCTCGCCTTATCAAGGAGGAGATCGACCTGCTCGAACATGCCAAGCTCGCGGTAATGCCCTGCATACCACAGGAGCACGGTCGGATTGTCCGGGTCCGCCGCCAGCGCTTCTTCATAGATCCGTTCAGATTCGGCCCAGTCGCCATGCCGCTGGGCAAATGTCACCATCAGGCTACGCGGCTCGGCAAGTCTCGGGTTCAGGGAAAGGGCGCGATTGGCTGCCAGGGTTGCTTCATCTTCCGCGCGCCGGTTGGAAATGTCGTCCGAATAGGTCGGAAGGGTCGCCCAGGCCGAGGCAAGCGCGGCCCAGCCTTCGGCGAATTCGGGATCCTGCTCGACAGCCTTTGACAAGAGGCTGATCGCCCTGCGGTTAGGCTCCTCCCCGCGTTGCTGCCACAGGGCGCGGCCGCGCTCATAATGGTCGGCGGCCTCTGGGTCGCTGGTGAAACCGTCGGCCGAAGGGGCGGGCTCCCTGCTGAGCGTCACTACGGCGAAGATGACAGCGGCGAGCCCTGCGAGGAGGGCGAGGACCAGACGCGAGCGAAACCAGCCGAAACGCGTGCTGCCTTCGGATGACGCCGCGGTTTCCTCCACCCCGGGCGCCGCTGTCCGCGACGCCAGCCAGTGGTCGAGTTCCGCCGGATAGGCAAAAACGGTGCTGCGGCTTTCATGGGCCTGTCGATGGACCGGCAGGTCTTCCTCAGCGCCCCAGCGCCGGGCCGTGCGCTCGCCACAGCCAAGATGGGCGGCGATTCGTTTCCAGCCGACGAGGCGGCCGGCGGCGGAGGGCGGGGTCGTGTCGGTCAAAATCTCGTCCTTCATCACCGGCCCCCGATATAGCAAAGCCGGCCCCAGCGGCCAATTGCGGCCATGAGCGGTTTTCCAAGGCATAGCCTTGCTTGCCGCCTTCGCAGTCCTCGCGCTGCAGGGAAGGAAAGAAAGGTCGATAAAACCGGAGGCCCCCGTGACGCTGCCCTTCCCTCGCGCCCATTTCTATGTCGCCACGTTCTTCGTGGTGACGCTCATCGCCTTTCACCCCAGCTATTTCTCAGCGCTGCGCGAAGCGCCTGCCGCGCATCATTTTCACGGGATCACCGCAACGTTATGGATCGTGCTGCTGGTGACCCAGAGCTGGTCGATCCATCATCGGTCGTGGCGCGTTCATGCCTGGTCGGGGCGGGCAAGCCTCGTGCTGGTGCCGTTGTTTGTTGCCGCCGGGCTGCTGGTCACGAAAATAACGCTGCTCAGCCCGTCGCCTTTCACGCCGATGTTCGGAATCCCGCTCGCGGTCGCGGATCTTGCCGCCTCGATCGGTTTTCCGTTTCTCTATTTTCTGGGTCTAAGGAACCGGCGGTTCCCTGACCGACATGCCCGTTACATGCTCTCGACGGTCTTCTTGTTGGTCGGCCCGTCTATTGCGCGCCTGTTTGCGAATTTCGTCCCCGGTTTCTGGATCCGCTCGCCGGAGGAGCTCTACAAATTCGGCTGGTCGGTTGATCTCAGCTTTGGTCTCGCCTGTCTTTTCATCATTATCCTGATGGTTCGGGACGGCGGGGCCGGCAAGCCGGTCATTCCCTTTGGCGTGGGGCTGGGCGCGACGCTCGCCATGTTCCTTGGCTACAAGGTTCTCGGCGATGCGGCGTTCTGGGTTGAGGGCCTGTCGCAGGACTTTGCGGCCCTATCGGACAGCGTGATTGTGACAGCAGGCCTTCTGATCGGCGGGCTTGCGGGCTGGCTCGGCTGGTCCTTTCCCGCGGTCCAAAAGGCGAAGCGGGTAGGGGATGAAGTGACGGTTTGATGGTTTGTCGCTTTCCTTCCGCTCATGCCCGCAAAGGCGGGCATCTGGTCTTGGTTGAAGAGGGAGCACCAGAGATCCCGTGTTCAAGCCGCGGGATGAGCGGGAGGAAGGAGTGCGTCCAGCGACGAACCCTTCAAAACTCACCGTCCCCTGCGTCACCTGCCCACTTCCCCTCTGGCTCCAACCCCGCTAGACGCGCGCACTATGATCGATCTTGTGCACCGCGACTGGTCCCACCCCCTCTGGGCGACCATTCTGACCGCCCTGCAGACCCTCGGCCTGATGGTCGTCCTGCTGGTGAGCCTCGCTTTCCTGCTGCTCTTTGACCGCAAGGTCTGGGCGGCCGTGCAAATGCGTAAAGGCCCCAATGTCGTGGGCGCCTTCGGCCTGCTGCAGTCTTTCGCGGACTTCTTCAAATTCGTGCTCAAGGAAATCGTCGTGCCCGCGGGCGCCGACAAGACGGTGTTCCTGGTCGCGCCCTTTATCACCTTCGTGCTCGCCTTTATCGGCTGGGCCGTCGTGCCGGTGGGGCAGGGCCTTGTCGTCGCCGACATCAATGTCGGCATTCTCTATCTCTTCGCGGTCTCCTCGCTCGGGGTCTACGGCATCATCATGGGCGGCTGGGCATCGAACTCGAAATATCCGTTCCTCGGCTCCCTGCGGTCCGCCGCGCAGATGGTGTCCTACGAGGTCTCACTCGGCTTCATCATCATCTCGGTGCTGCTGCTCGTCGGCTCGATGAACCTGACCGATATCGTGAATAGCCAAGACCGCGGGCTCGGCCTTCTGAACTGGCATTTCATTCCGCTCTTCCCGCTCTTTGTGATGTTCTTCATCTCGGCGCTGGCGGAGACCAACAGGCCGCCCTTTGACCTGCCGGAAGCCGAATCAGAGCTGGTGGCGGGTTATCAGGTCGAATATTCCTCGACGCCGTACCTCCTCTTCATGATCGGTGAGTATCTCAACATCGTCCTGATGTGCTCGATGCTGACGATCCTGTTCTTTGGCGGCTGGCATTCACCGATCCCCGGCCTGCCTGAATTCCTCGGCCCGCTGTGGTTCGGCCTCAAGGTCGTGTTCTTCTTCTTCCTGTTTGCGATGGTGAAGGCCATCGTGCCGCGCTATCGCTATGACCAGCTGATGCGCATTGGCTGGAAGATCTTCCTGCCGACATCGATTGTGTATCTGGTCATTATGGCCGGCCTGATGCTTTATCTGCCGGGGCTGGCCGACTGGTTCCAGAGCTGGAGGGGGTAAGTCATGGCCCGTATTGCCCAGGCGCTGAAAGGCGCGATGCTGACGGATTTTCTCGGGGCGTTCTTCCTCGGGATGAAATATTACTTCCGGCCGAAAAAGACGATCAACTACCCGTTTGAACGCGGGCCGATCTCGCCGCGTTTCCGCGGGGAGCATGCGCTGCGCCGCTATCCCAATGGGGAAGAGCGCTGCATTGCCTGCAAACTCTGTGAAGCGGTCTGCCCGGCGCAGGCGATCACGATCGAGGCGGAGGAACGCGCCGACGGTTCGCGCCGGACGACCCGCTATGACATCGACATGACCAAATGCATCTATTGCGGCTTTTGCCAAGAAAGCTGCCCGGTCGATGCGATTGTCGAAGGGCCGAACTTCCAGTTCGCAACCGAGACCCGCGAAGAGCTGTTCTATGACAAGGACCGGCTGCTCGCGAACGGGGACCGCTGGGAGCGCCTGCTCGCCAAGAATATCGAGCTCGACGCACCGTACCGGTAAGCCGGATTTCGGGGCAGGGGCGCGTGCATGAATCCGGTTGAGATCATCGCGGCCCTGCTCGGCGTCATTAATGTCAGCCTCATTGTCCGCCGCAGCGTGTGGAACTATCCGTTCGGCATCGCGATGGTGTGTCTTTACGCCTTCGTTTTTTACGAAGCGCGGCTTTATTCGGACATGCTGCTGCAGGGCTTTTTCCTCATTGTGCAGATTTATGGCTGGTGGAACTGGGCGCGGGCCGATGAGGTGCGCGGCGGGGTCGCGGTCTCGTGGCTCTTCTGGCCGGGGCGGGCGGCATGGATTGCGGGCGCGGCCATTTTCAGTGTGTCACTCGGCTCAGTCATGGCGCGCTTTACCGATGCGGCGGCGCCCTTTGCTGATGCGACGATCGCCGGGTTCAGTATCGCGGCGCAGTTCCTCATGGCCTTCCGCCGGATCGAGAACTGGGTCTTGTGGATCGCGGTCGATGTGCTGGCCGTGGGGCTGTTCATCTCGCGCGAGCTTTACGTGACGGCTGGTCTTTATGCGGTGTTTCTTGTGCTGGCGACAGCGGGGCTGATCGGCTGGATGCGGACGCATCGCCGGGCGGCGGGCGCGGCGTGAGCCGGGGCTTTGTCCTTGGCAAGTTCATGCCGCCCCATGCGGGGCATATGGAGCTTTGCGAGACGGCGGCGGCGTCATGCGATGAGCTGACGGTGCTTGTCTGCTGGCTGCCGGATGATCCGATCCCCGGCGAGATGCGCCTTTCATGGATGAAGGAGCTGTTCCCGAGGGCGCGGGTCATCGGGCATGACGCCGTGGTTCCTCAGTTGCCGGAGGATGATCCCGATTTCTGGGAGATATGGAAGGGCATCGTGAAGACCGCGCACCCTGAGCAGATCGATTATGTTTTTGCGGGCGAGCTTTATGGCCAGCGCTTGGCGCAAGAGGTGGGGGCCAAATTCATTCCCGTCGGTGGACGGATCATGGGGGAGGATCAGTCTGGGCTAGGCGGTGTGTCGGCGAGTGCTATTCGCAATGATCCGCTGGGGCAGTGGCAATGGCTGCCGGGGCCAGTGCGCAAGTCGGCCTGCCAGACGATCTGTCTTCATGGGGTGGAGAGTACCGGCAAGACGATGCTGGGCGAAAAGCTGTCCCGGCATTTCGGCACCAGCGTCGTGCCGGAATATGGCAGGATCTATTGCGAGCTGAACGGTACGGAGCTGACGAGCGATGAGCTGCTGCATATCGGCGCAACGCAGGCGGCGATGACGGCGGCTGCCGCGCCGTGGAGCAGCGGCAGGCTGATCATCGATACCGATGCGCTGATGACCGCCGCCTGGCATGAGATGATGCTGGGGGAAGGGCGGGCAGAGTTGACCCAATTTCCGCCTGCGGATCTTTATCTCCTCCTCGACCCGGATGTGCCATGGGTCGATGACGGCACCCGCATCTATGGCGAGGATGAAACGCGCCAGCGTTTTGCGAAGATTGCGGAGGATGTGCTGATCCGCGCCGGGGTGCCGTACCGGAAGATTTCGGGGACATCCTGGGCCGCACGCGAAGAGGCCGCGATCAGGGCCATAGAGGACATGCCGCCGCACCGGCCTTGGGGGTAGGGTGCAAAGGCGCGCTCAGCTTTCGTTGTTGACGCCCTGCTGCACCCCATTGCGCCAGACGCCCGGTGTCGTTGCGCAGACCGCTTCGGCAATCGTGCCGTCGGGAAAATCTCGGCACCATTGGCGTCGACGCTCATAGCTGGAGGGCATCCGCTCCAGCACAGCGATCTGGGCGAGGGTCGCCTGCATCAATACATTCGGCATCATCACTTCATGGCGCGCAGCGAACTCGACCCGCCACACCATGTCGCGCGGCGTGGGGAAAGGATCGAGCCGGTAGGCTTCGATCAGCGAGGCGAGGGCTTCGCGGTCCGGCCCGACATTGAAGCTGACAGCGGCCTGTGCCCGGCGCTGCCATGCATCCGCCGCATCGGGCGCAATGGTCGTTTCAGCGCGAGCCGACAGGAGCGCATTCTCTGATTTACCGGCCTCAAGCGCGGCCAGCGTATAGTGAGCGTAATAGGCAGGCCCGCGTCCCGAAGCGGGTTTTTTATCCACAGACAGCCCGGCTAGCGCCGGTCCCGCCTGCCACGCGCCCAGAAAAGACAAGGCAGCGCCTAGGCCGAAGAGGGCCGTCGTGAACTTCCGCAGGAGCCTTGCGTTATCTTTTGTGTGACTATTTCGCATCAGCCGCTTCTAGACCGACTCAGCTTTACGTCCCTTTAAGCACGCTGAATTTAGCGTCTGGGGGTAGCGTTTGGAGGTAGCGCCATGGCCAGCCCAGTGCGTCAAAACGAATTTATCCCGGTGGGGAACCTTCCCGAAGCAGAGGCTCAGTCTGCTCGCGAAGCGCGTGTTCATCCGATTTCAGCCGCAAGCGTCCCGCTCTCGATCGATGATCGGGTGCCGCTCGTCTCGCCGGCGCGCCGGATGCAGCAGACACTGGGCAGGGAATTCGCGCAGGCCGAGCTCGACGGTGAGCCCTGGTCAAAACGCCGGATGATCGCTTTTGTGGCGATGACCTGCGGTGCCTTCTGGCTTTGCGTCTATTTCGCGGTCGCCGCCCTCATTGGCTGATAAGGTCTAATCGACCATCGCCCCGATATCGTTGAGCTCAAGAGGTTGGGTATTCTCGATCTCTAGTGTGTTCTCAACGAAGAATAGCTCACGCGAATAAAACCGGTACCTGTCGTTTTCACCGAGAGTTCCCGTGACTTTTACAATCAAGCGCAGGCTGAACGAATCCTGATCCGTCATCGACGTGGTCCCGCAACCGGGCAGTACGGTGACAATCTTCTCGCCATCCCCAAGTGACAGAAGTGCCGACAAATCTATCGGCGCAGCTGATTTGTAGGTGAGGGACCCAGAGACCGGCTCCGTTGCACTCCGATAGGGTTCGTCGGTAACCTGCCTATGTTTCAGGTCAATCTGAAACCGGTAGTCCTCACATACCCCCGAATAGGAAACCGCATAACGGTCAGGCGTTTTCGGGACAGAGCGAAAGACTGACGCAATCGAAGGCGCGGCCATAACGGACAGGGAAAATCCGCCCAGAAGAAGCCCGACGGCAATGGATCGCTTGACTGTCTTATCCATGAGACCCCTTACTACCGCCCCTTCATCCATTCCCGCAGGTCACCTGCAAGGCCCTCGCGCGCAAGCGCGTAGGCGACATTGGCTTTGACGAAGCCGAGTTTCGAGCCGCAATCATGGCTCTCCCCCTCATAGCGATAGGCATAGAAGGGCTGTTTCTCCATCAGCTCGGCCATGGCGTCGGTGAGCTGGATCTCGCCGCCAGCGCCCTTGCCGGTATTGGCGAGGATCGGGAAAATATCCGCCTGCAGAATATAGCGCCCGGTGATCGAGAGGTTCGAGGGCGCGTCCGCAACGGACGGTTTCTCGACCATGCCCGACATCTCAATCGTGCGGCCTGAAACTTCGCCTTTGGGCGCGATGATGCCGTAGCTGCTGACTTCATTCTGGGGGACTTCCTCGACCGCGATGATGTTCGAGCCGGGCTCATACGACTCAACCATCTGCTTGAGGCAGCCCGGCTCGCCCTGAATGATGACGTCCGGCAGCAGGATCGCAAAAGGGTCATTGCCGATAATGTCGCGCGCGCACCAGATCGCATGGCCGAGACCCTTGGGCGCCTGCTGGCGGGTGAAGGAGGCGGCGCCCGCGGGCAGCAGGCTGGTCATCGTCTCTTCATAGATCTCGGTCTTGTTCTTGGCCTGAAGCGCGTCTTCGAGTTCGACCGCATGGTCGAAGTAATCCTCGATCGCGCCTTTGCCGCGCCCGGTCACGAAAACGATGTGCTCGATCCCGGCTTCGCGAGCCTCATCAACGACATAGTGGATCAGCGGGCGGTCAACGACGGTCAGCAATTCCTTGGGGATCGACTTGGTCGCGGGCAGGACACGCGTGCCGTGACCGGCGACGGGGATGACGGCTTTGCGGATGGCGGACATGGTAAAGCTCCCAGGGTGGGCCAAAGGCCGGATGTTTTGATATCCGATAGCGCCCAGAGCGGGCAGGAACAAGAGACGGCCCCGTAACGCTGCGGTTTGAGGCGACGGAGCCCCGCAAAGATTCGTATACGATGGCAGCGCATTTGGTCGGATATTCTTAAGACTCCCTGCCAATGTCTGAACGTCGGCTTCATCGTGATTTAACTGTAATGGTGCAGAACCTCTCTCGTGCAGCGAGGTGGTTCGTTCCTAATGACATCCAGTTTTCAGTCCGTATGCCGTCTATGTGGTGGTAAGCATCTTAGCCCGGCGTTCACGCTGGATACCCAGAATGCCTGGGTCTATTGCGGTGACAATAAAGGCGAGAATGGCTGCGGCCTGCTGCAGCGGGCAACCGTGGGAACAGAGGAGCTGGGCAGCTCTTCGCTGAACCTTTCGTGGACGGAGCAATATCGCCTGCGCGACGTTGTGGGCAGCGTCCTTGAAATGATCTCAACGCGTGAGGGGCACGCGCTGGATCTGGGGTGTGGGGATGGGGATCTTCTGTCGGCTTATCCGCGCTGGGTTGCGCCGGTGGGGCTCGATGAACGGCTGGAATGGGCAGGGCCGACCGATTGGGGCACCGGCATTGCCGCTGACTTGCTTGATGAGGAATGCCAGGCCCGGCTGCTCGAAGAGGCGCCGGACGGCTACGATGTCATCACGGCGATCGGCTATCTTGAAACGCAGAATGATCCGAGGGCGGTGTTTGAAGCCGCTCGCGGGCTCTTGGTCGAGGACGGGGTTTTCGTCATCGAGACACCTTATGCGGCGCTCGCTTTGACGCGGACGCTGGCAAGCCCGTTCCATGCCGATGCCAATGCGATCTATTCCCTCGCGCAGCTTGAAAAGCTGGCTCGCGGGGCGGGGTTCCGGATTATCCGGGGGACAATGACGGAACGGGCTGCCGGCTCAATCCGCCTCTTTATGGTGCATGAGGATTACCGTGGTCATGATTACGAGCCCTGGCTCGATCATCTGGCCCGACTCTGGGATGAGGAATGCTCGCTGGCCCTGACCGGCCGTCAGGCCGTGGGGGCCTATTCGATGCGGCTGGCCGCGCTTCACCGCGAGATTGCGTCGATGCGTGATGCGATGATCCGCGCCGATGAACATGCCTATGTTCTGGGCACGGATGCGCCGGTCTTTGCGACGCTCAGCGCGGCTGATTTTGGTTATGATGTGATCAGTGCCCATATTGGCGCCGTACCGCGTGAAGGCTTCCCGGAAGTCATCACCGAGGACATGGCGCAGGATGCACCGGCCGATGTGCTGATTGCGCCGGCATGGCGCCGCCGCGAAACGCTGGAGCGCTGGTACGATCAGATCATGGCGGGGATGCGGGTTGTCTTCTTTGAGCCCGAGCTGACTGTTGTCACGCGCGAGAATTACGCCGCTGAGCTTGGCCGTGCACTGGCTGTCACGGATGGGCCGGGCAGTGTCGAAACGCTGCGCGCGGCGCTGGCCGCGATGCGCGGCGGACGGGGGCCGGGCCTCCGCGTTGTCAGCCAGACGGGCTGACCTCAAATTAGATCCAGAATATTCATGGGGGACCAGCTAAAGCGCTGGTTTCTCAGGAATTCCGTTTGCGACTAGGGCGCGGGTGATGTCGGCCCTGAGGCGGGCGTCATCGAACGGGAAGGCCTGGAAGAATTCAGTACAGCTGAGGTCGGGTTTGCGGGCGAGGGCGCTGCGCAGCCAGTGGCCGGCCTTCTCCCTGTCTCCATTCATCTCATGAGCGGCAACCGCGATTGCCGCGATCAGCGCATGGGCACCGGGGCTGCTGGCGGAGGCATCGGCCAACCTCGCGCCTTCCGTATACTCCCCTTCCATCATATGCGCGAAGGCCTTCACCCCCAGCATGCCATAGCGGAAGGGATCGAGCGGGCTGAGCGACAGCGCGGTCTCGACGATCTCAGCGCCGGTCCTGGCTCTGCCCACAATCGTCTCGGCCCAGGCACGGGCATAGACGCCTTGTGCATAATTGGGGCTGAGCGAGACTGATTGCTCAAGCCATCCAATGCCGCCGAGGACATTGTCCTCGACCCAGTGGGCCCGGCCCATCGAAAAGTTCGCAAACGGATCGAGCGGGTCATGTTCGAGGCCAAGCTCGGCATGCTTTCGCGCAAGAAGGGCGGATTGGCGGCGGTCCGGTACGTATCGCAGGAAAGCGTTCTGGAAATGCGCAGAGGAAAGCCCCGCATGGGCCCGCGCAAAATCAGGTTCGAGACTGACGGCCCGCTGAAATAGACCAAGCGCTTTTGCGTTATTCGTGTCCGTGAAGCGGTAGAGATGCTGGAGCCCCAGATGATAGGCCGACCACGCATCAAGGCTGTCAGGAGATTTGAGCCGCGCGGCCTGCGCCTCATTCGCGGAAATCTGAATTTCGAGAGCCGCGACGATACGTGAGCTGATTTCTTCTCTGACGGTGTGAACATCTTCGATCCGGGCGTCATACCGCTCTCCCCAGAGAGCGGTGCCGCTTTCGGTTTCTGCCAGATCGACGGTGACGGAGATGTTCGATCCCTGAACTTCGACCGCGCCCGAGACGCAATAACGGACGCCAAGCAACCGGCCGATTTCGGCAAGGTCGGGATCGGCTGAGCGGAGGCGGAAGGAGGAGCCCCGCGCGATGACCTTCAGCCAGCGAAGGCGGGAGAGGGAGGATATCAGCTCATAGGGAATGGCGTCCGAGATCCCGGCATAGGGGCCCATGACGCCGATCTGGCGAAAGGGGAGGACGGCAATTGACGGCTTGGCTGAGGGGGCCCCGACTGGCGCGGGCGCTATTTCGGGTTCAGCGGTGATGATGGCCTTCACCGCAGGCAGATCAAGCTCTCCCACAAAGCGGAAGCCCATTCCGTGCACGGTGCGGATCAGCTTTTGTGCTTTCCCATCATCGCCGAGCGCCTTTCGTGCCGACTTGATGCGGCTGGTCAGGGCGGATTCAGAGACGATGCGGCCATTCCAGATGGTCTCGATGATCTCATCCTTCGAGACCATCCGGTGGCGGTTCTCGATCAGGAGGACGATCAGCGCAAAGACCTGCGGCTCGATGGGCACAGCCGCGCCCTCCCGGCGCAGCTCCACTGCATCAATATCGAGCTCGAATATGCCAAATGAATGGATCATCGCGCCAAGTATAGCGCAATTCAGGCAATCTCCACCAACTCTCCATGCCTCCTTCAGGATTGGCCCCGTCCCGACCGCTAGGGGTGTTGCAGATGCCGCGGCGCTGTCTGCCGAGGCCAGCAAAAAGGAAGATACCATGCCACTTGTGACGATTGACGTGATTGAAGACGTTTTCACCCCGGCCCAGAAAGAAGACATGATCCAGCGCGTGACTGACGCGATGGTCGCCGTCGAGGGCGAGAATATGCGCCAGGTCACCTGGGTCCGGATCAACGAAGTGAAGGGCAATGACTGGGCCATCGGCGGCAATCTGCTGAATGCTACGGCCGTTCACGCTCTGGCCGCAGGCAAAGCTGCCTGACGCAGCCCGGCCATCCTCTTTGCGCAGCCGGTGTGTTTCCCGCTGCTCGCGAACGGGGATGGCCGCCCCCTTCAGGAGAGAGACCTCATGTCCAAAACATTCGTCTTCGGTTACAGCCTTTTATCCTATGCGATCGGTGTTGGTACACTGATCTATCTGATCCTCTTCATCGCCGACCTTTATGTCCCGGTGACGATCAACACCGCCTCCGGGCTGGCCCCGCAATGGGCCGGTCCGGCTGCGATATATCTCAATCTGGCACTGATCTTGATCTGGGGGATCCAGCATAGTTTCATGGCCAGCTCGGTCTTCAAAACCGTCTGGACAAAGATCGTACCGCCCGCGATTGAACGCAGCACCTATCTGTTATTTGTTGCCCTGATGACGGCGGGGCTGGTCCTGTTCTGGCGTCCGGTCGGCGGGGGCTTGTGGGATTTATCGGGCACGCCCTGGGGACAGATCCTGACCGGGAGTTATTTCTTCGGATGGGGGATCGTTCTTTTCTCCTCCTTCCTGATCAACCATTTCCAGCTTTTCGGGCTCCAGCAGGCCTATCAGATGGTGCGGCACGTGCAGCCGAAGGGCGATATCTTCCGTACACCATTTCTCTACAGGCTGGTGCGTCATCCGATGATGACGGGTGTCCTGATCGCGCTGTGGTCAGTGCCGGTCCTGACGGTGAGCCGTCTCATCTTCAATCTGGCGATGACGGTCTATGTGCTGGTCGGCATCTATTTTGAGGAACGGACACTGGTGAAAGAGCTGGGTGAGGCATACCGTGCCTATCAGCGGTCAACGCCGCGGGTCGTGCCAGGGGTTTACTAGACGGACCTCCTTTCACGCAAAAGGCGATCCCCCGGGGGGTCGTCAGTTTCCTCATCTGGTGGTAACGCGCTTGGAGTAAGGGGGTGGTGAAGGAGCTTTCATGCGGATCGCATTTCTGGGGGACATTATGGGCCGGACGGGCCGCGAGGCCGTGATTGGCCAGCTGCCGGAGCTGCGGCGCTCTCTCGGGCTCGATTTCATCATCATCAATGCGGAGAACGCCGCCGGCGGGTTCGGCATCACGCGCGGCATCGCCGAAGACCTCTTCGATGCGGGCGCGGACTGCCTGACCACCGGCAACCATGCCTTCGACCAACGCGATGAGATCCCCTTTTTCGATCAGGAGACGCGGCTTCTTCGGCCCGCCAATTATCCGGCCTCGAATCCGGGACGCGGGGCGGGGCTTTATACCTCGCGCGATGGGCGTCAGGTGCTGGTGATCCAGGTGCATGGCCAGCGTTTCATGAACCCCGTCGATGACATGGTGCCCGCGATCGAACGCGAGCTTGAAGGGGTGAAGCTGGGCCGCGAGGCGGATGCCATCGTCGTTGATGTCCATGCCGAGGCATCAAGCGAGAAATACTCCGTAGGCCACTATCTTGACGGTCGGGTGTCGCTGGTCTGCGGCTCGCACACCCATGTGCCGACCGCTGATGTGCAGGTGCTGCCGGCGGGCACGGCCTATCAGACCGATGCCGGCATGTGCGGCGATTATGACAGCGTGATCGGCATGGACAAAACCGTGCCGATTGAACAACTCGTGACCAAGATGCGCTCCGCGCGGATGCAGCCAGCGGCGGGTCCGGCGACCATCTGCGGCATTGTCGTGGACACGGATGATAAAACGGGCCTTTCGACCGGCGCCTGGGCTCTGCGGGTTGGCGGGCGGCTGGCTGAAACCTTGCCGCCAGCGCGATAGGGGGCTTCATGATCCTCGTTGATGCCGATGCCTGCCCGGTCAAGGAAGAAATCTACAAGGTCGCCTTCCGCTATCAGGTGCCGGTCAAGCTCGTCGCCAATGCCTATCTGCGTCTTCCGCAACATGCGCTGATCACTATTGAAGTCGTCAGTGACGGCTTTGATGCCGCCGATGACCGGATCGTTGAGCTTGTCACCCCCAGCGATATCGTCATCACGGCGGATATCCTGCTCGCGGACCGGTGCCTGAAAGCAGGTGCCGCAGCAGTACTGGCGCCAAATGGAAAGCCGTTCACGGAGGATTCCATCGGCGGCGCGATTGCCACACGCGCGGTGATGGCGGATTTGCGGGGTGGCGGCGATCAGATCGGCGGCCCGCCGCCATTTCAGAAAAAGGACCGCTCGCGGTTCCTCTCAACGCTCGATGAGACGGTCACGCGAGTGTTGCGGCAAGATTGAGATAACCTTCATCTTATCAGGGCATAATGGCCCCGACGTTTCCGGCGTATTGGAAACAGGGGCAAAATGTGGACAGACAGCAATTTCCTGCCCGGCAGTCACTGCCGGATGAAGCAGTTTCGGATAGGGCTCACATAAACCGAAGGGATATGCTGAAACTGGGCGCCGCGGCGCTCGGGACAGGGGCATTCCTGACGGGGTGTGCGTCAGATTTTGGGACATCACCGTCCTATCTGACGGCGGTACTGGAGCCGAAAAATCACAACACGGTCTATCACTGGGTCGATATCGTCCTGCAGCAGACGCGGGACCAGCGCGTCGCGCCGCCGCGTGCGGCCTATAATTACGCCGCGCCGATGGTTGCGGGCTTTCTGGCCGCCAACGCCATTATCGGACGGTATGAGGAGCCTTACGGCATCGGCAGGGGACCCAAAGGCGCCGATCCAGAAGCGGCTTATGGCGCCGCCTTTGCCGCTGCGGCAGCTGAGAATTTCCAGCAGCCCTTTATCTTTGAACGCAAGACATTCCTGAACAGGATCCCCGATGGGGCGGCCAAAACGCTCGGCGCCGAATGGGGGCGCCGCGTTGGGCTTGAAATCGTTCGCATGCGAACACGCGACGGCGCGGAGCCAAATAAGGTAGACTATTATCTGGGCCGGTATCCACGCCGTACCGATCAGATGAACTGGGATCCGACGAGTGCCGCCTATGGCGTTCAGACGGGCCCGAGAATTTCAAGCTATGGCCGCGGCCTTTATCCGGGATTCGGGCATATCAAGCCCTGGACACTGCGCCATACAGGCCAGTTCCGGCCCGAGCCCTTTTATGATCCGGCCAGCCCTGAATTTGCCGAGGACTTTGATCTCATCAGGCAGATTGGCGGGACCAAAAGTACCCTGCGTACGGAGGATCAGTCTGAAATCGCGCTTTTCTGGGAAGATGGCCCGTGGGGCATTACGCCGCCCGGACACTTCCTTTTCATCGCTGTTCAGGTGCTTCAGTCGCGCGGGTTTGATTTTCTTGATACGGCAAGGGCGTTCGCGCTTCTGGGCATGACGCAATGCGATGCGGCTATCAATTCCTGGGACAGCAAATATCATCATGACATTCTGCGGCCCTCAACAGCGATCCGGACACGGTCGGCCGCATTCGGTAATCCTGACAAACGGATTGTTGAGGATGCCGGTTGGGAAAGTTTCATCCCGACACCGAATTTCCCGTCCTATACTTCCGGGCACTCGACCTTCGGGGCGGCCGGGACGGAAATGACCGCGCTGCTTTTGGGCACGGACAAAGTCACCTTCTCCCATGAGTCCCCCGATCAGGTCGGCTGGCCCCAGATTGTCGGTGCACGCCGGACATGGACCAGCCTGTCGCAGGCCGCCGAGGAGAACGGGTGGAGCCGGCTTTATGGCGGGGTGCATTGGCGGCTTGATCACACCGCCGCGATGAAGGCGGGCCGCCAGATCGCGCAGCAGGCATTTGAAACCATGTTCCAGAGGAAAGTCTGAGCGATGCGTCTTTTCATCAGACGGCTTGCGGGCGGCCTTGCTGTATCCTGTGGCAGCGCCGCCCTTGCTGCCTCCGCCATGACCCAGGATTTCCGCCTGAATGGGGAGCGGCTTTCCTCCTTTGAGGAGCCCCTTGCCGCCCAATTCGGTGATATCACCTTCAGCCTGAACGGCCTGATCGACGGCGCGCTTGATGCTGACCTCAATGATTCGAGGAAAGATGATCTCGACGGCAGGCTCACGACGAATTTCGAGATGAGCGCGGTGACGCAATTGCCAATCCGGTGGAATGTCGGGCTTGCCTATTTCGGGCAATATGAAACCATCTTCGACGAAGATAGCTATACGGATAATATTGCTGGGTTCATCAGCGGATCATGGGGAACCATTGTCGGCGGCGAAGTCGCAGATATCGTAAAGGAAGAGACGAGGCGGCTTCGCGGCGCCGGGAATGCCCGGCTCGCTTTTGACGGCCCGCTCGGCGGCTTGGATGACTGGGGCGGCGGATATGTCGGGCAGTTCGGCCCCTCGCGGATGAGCACGATTATTGATGAGCATGGTGATGTTGATTTTGGCTGGGTGTGGGCACGGCCGGTTGGCGTTGCGGGCTACCGCTATGGCCTGCGATACACCAATGGTGATTTCCGCGCCGATGACGGGGTGACTGTCTTTGAAACGGATGCCGTGACCGGCACATTCGAGCACAGCTATGGTCGCCGCAATATCAGTATTGGTCTAGGTACGGAGCGTCTTGAGGCCCTGGGGGTTGAGGCGGAGCGGTGGTACTCATCGGCAGGCTGGCAGTATCAGTTCGGAAATATCGTCCTGTCCGCCGAAGGGCATTACGGCGAGATCGAGGGGGAAGAGGAGGCATCGGGCGCCCTTGGCGCGCAATATTTCCTCGCCCGCGGCCTGTCGGCAAACCTTGGCATCAATTACAACGAAGCCGTGGTCACGCTCGAGACTATCCCGCTGCTCAACCGGGATGAATTGCAGGCGCTGTTATCATTACGGTACGGATACTGACCGACGGCGAATATGCGCGGCGGAGTACAGCATTGCACGCTTTGATCAGACATCGTGCTCCTCACTCCCCCGTCATATCCCCGCTGCGGCCTTTCTTCAGTAGGCCCCGTTTTTTCTTGTCATCGAGCCGGCGGCGGACTGACGCCTTTGTCGGCTTGGTGGCGATTCGCGTTTTGGGGCGGGGGAGGGCCGCGCGGATGAGGGCGGCGAGCTTGCGCCGGGCCTCGTCACGATTGACGCCCTGACGGCGATGTGTCGATGCCTCGATCAGGATATCGCCGTCTTTGGTCAGCCGCGAGCCCGCCATACGGCGCAGGCGGAGCTTTGCGTCCTCGGGGATTGAGGTATTTGCGCTGAGGCGGAACCGCAGCTGCACCGCCGTCTCGACCTTGTTGACCTTCTGCCCGCCGGGGCCGGAGGCGCGGGCGAAAGCCTCCTCCAGCTCATTTTCGTCGATCAGCAGCGTGTCGGTAATCCTCATGATAGGGGCCGCTTCCCCCGCTAAGGGCAGAAGGGTCAAGTTCGGAGATAGGCGAGGGGCGTATTCCTCCCTACATAGGCCGTCATGGACCGTTTCGATGATATGCGCGTCTTCCAGACGATCGCCCGCACCGCCTCCATCACCGCGACCGCCGCGGAGTTCGATGTTGCCCCTTCCGCCGTCAGCCGCCGCCTCAAGGCGCTGGAGGAACGGTTAGGGGTGCAGCTCGTTCACCGGACGACGCGGACCCTGACCCTGACGCCAGCGGGGGAGACATACCTTGCCGGCACGAATGACATTTTGGATTCGGTCGAACATCTCGAAGGCGGATTGCAGATCGGGGCGGGGACGCTGACCGGCCGGATCCGGCTGTCCGCGCCATTTTCTTTTGCGCTGACTGCGCTGCCCGATGTCCTCAAGGGCTTTGTCGATGAAAACCCCGGGGTGGAGCTGGATCTGCAGCTCACTGACTCCCGGGTCGATCTGGTCGGCGAGGGCTTTGACCTTGCGCTGAGGATCGGGGAGCTGAGCGATTCCTCGCTGATCGCCAAACGGCTCTGCCCGGTGACGATGGCGGTGGCGGGTCCGCCGTCCCTCATCGAACAGCATGGGCCTTTCGAGAAACCAGCGGATTTCGCGGGCGCGCCGTCGGTCGTTTATACCAATGTCCCCAACAGCCATATCTGGACTTTCGGGGATGGGGAGACGGTCGCAACGCGGCCGGTCTTCCGGGTCAATAATGGCGAGATGCTGCGCGAGATGTCGGTCCGGGGGCTCGGCTTTGTCCGCGAGCCGCGCTTTATCCTCGCGCCTGCGATCGAGGCGGGCCAGCTCATTGAAATCCTGCCCGACATCAACTGGGGGGTCAGCCGACTTCATGCCGTCTATCCGCCCATGGCGCATATGCCGGTGCGGCTTCGGACCTTCATTGATTACCTCGCCGGGGCGCTCAAATGCTGATGCTTGCCCACCGGGATTGAGGCGTCTAGACCGCCGCGATCTTGACAGTCTTATCAATGAGTTTCGGAGGACGCCGTGGCAGGCCATTCAAAATGGGCGAATATCCAACACCGTAAAGGGCGGCAGGACGCAAAGCGTTCGAAGATCTTCTCCAAGCTCGCCAAAGAGATCACGGTGGCTGCCAAAATGGGCGCGCCGGACCCTGACATGAACCCGCGCCTGCGACTCGCTGTGAACAACGCGAAGTCGCAATCCGTGCCGAAGGACGTGATCCAGCGCGCGATCAACAAGGCCGCCGATGCGGGCGGCGAGAACTACGAAGAGATCCGCTATGAGGGCCGGGGGCCTGAGGGCGTTGGTGTCATCGTCGAGGCGCTGACCGACAACCGGAACCGTACCGCGTCGGAAGTACGTTCGACCTTCACCAAGAATGGCGGCTCGCTGGGCGAGACGGGCTCCGTCTCTTTCGGTTTCGACCGGGTCGGCAAGATCGAATACAAGGCCGAGATCGGCTCGGAAGACGACGTCATGGAAGCCGGCATCGAAGCCGGTGCTGATGATGTTGAAAGCTCAGAAGACGGGCACACCATCTACACCGCGCTTGAAGATCTCGGCGACGTTGCTGCTGCTCTCGAGGCGAAATTCGGTGAGGCGGAGAATACCGCGCCGTCTTGGCGGCCGCAGATGATGGTGCCGGTATCTGATGACAAGGCCGAGACCATGATGAAACTGTTCGATGCGCTTGATGATCTAGACGACGTCCAGAATGTCTATGCGAATTTCGAGATCAGTGACGAAGCCATGGAAAAGCTGGCTGGCTGACGCCCAGTAAAACCAAGCCCTATATAGAAAGACACCGCGCTATCGAGCGCGGTGTCCGAGTAATGGGGTATTATGGTTCAACGGACCGAGCGTTGTTCGCTCTTGTTGGGATTGGGCCGTTTCGTCCCTGGCCGCTTCTGACGAGCGGCTCTTCCCCATCTCTATTTCATAGTCACTGAACTGACACAAGAGAAATAGTTGCTGCGGCGCAGCATGATTGCTTCAAGCAAATATAGCCTTTTCAGGTTCTTGCCGTCGTCACCGGCAGCCGGTAGAGGCGCGCGAATATTCAATTTTTCTCAACGCAAGGCGCACGAGTTCCCCTATGAAACTGAACGGTAATGAAATTCGTCCGGGTAATGTTATTCAGCACCAGGACTCTTTGTGGAAGGCCGTCAAGGTCGACGCGGTCAAGCCGGGGAAGGGGCCGGCCTATGCGCAGGTCGAACTGAAAAACCTGATCGACGGTCGCAAACTGAATGAGCGCTTCCGTTCATCTGAAACAGTTGAGCGTGTTCGTCTTGAGCAGAAAGACTTCAGCTATCTTTATGCAGAGGGCGAACAGCACGTCTTCATGGACACAGAGACCTATGACCAGGTGAGCATTCCTGCGGACCTGCTCGGCGATCAGGCCGCTTTCCTGCAGGACGGCATGAATGTCACGGTCGAGAGTTTCGAGGGCCGCCCGATCGGGGTCAGCCTGCCGGAGCAGGTTGTGCTTGAGATTGCCGAGACCGAGCCGACGGTCAAAGGTCAGACGGCTTCAAGCTCCTACAAGCCGGCTGTGCTTGAGAATGGCCTGCGCGTGATGGTGCCGCCCCATATCAGTGGGAACGTGAAGATCGTCGTCAATACCGAGACGCTCGAATATGTGAAGCGGGCGGACTAAACCGCCAGACGCTCTTCCTCGCCTTCCGCGCGGGGAAGAGGAGCGGGCTTGCCGATATAATAGCCCTGCAGATAATCGACGCCGAGCGCTTTCAAGAGCTGGGCGTCATTTTCGTCATCGACCCATTCTGCGACGGTCTTCATCCCGAAATTACGGGCAAGGTCGAGCAGGGTACGGACGAAGAGCTGGTTCTCGCGCGATGTCGAGACACCCGACACGAACGAGCCGTCAATCTTCAGGACATCGATGTCGAGTGCCTTGAGGTTGCGGAACGAGGTGTAGCCGGCGCCGAAATCATCGATCGCGAATTTGCAGCCGAAGGATTTGATGGCGGCAACGAATTCTCTTGAGGATTCGATGGCATCGACCATCTGGGTCTCGGTCAGCTCGATGGTGAGCCGATCACAAACCCGAGCATTTGCGCGCAGGTGGGAGAGGTAGCCCTCTGCCCAGACTGGATCGCGCACTGTCTCCCAGGACAGGTTCACATTGAGGGCAATATCCGGGTTTTGCGCCAGATCCTTTGTCGCCAGCTCAAGTACGCGGCGGTCAAGCAGATGCACAAGGCCAAGACGCTCGGCCGCCGGAATGAATGACGGTGCTGGAACTTCCGATCCATTCTCATCACGCATGCGGATGAGGCACTCATATTTCGTCACTTCGCTGGTGATGTCTGTGACGATCGGCTGATAAGCCAGATAGATCCGGCGGTCGTTCAGGGCCCGCAGGATGACGTCAGACATCTCATTATTCTTGCGGCGCTGGCTGGCAAGATCAGTGTCCTCACGGAAAAGCTGGAAGCTCGATGCGCCCTGACGGCGGGCCTGATCGAAAGCAGCTTCTGCGCAAGAAAGCGCCTGCGCTGCCGAGCCAGACTCCTTCGTCAGATAGGTTGCCCCGATACAGACCGAGACGCCAATGCCGCCAGCTTGCGTGAGAACGATGCTCTCCCGCATGGCATTCATGATGTTGCGCGCGGTTTTCAGAACCGTGTCCGGCGACCCCTCATGAACGAGGATGCCGAATTTGGTTCCGGCGACACGGCCAAAAATGCCGCCATTGCCAAGCGCACGGTCGATCCGCTGCGCGACTTCGACAATCACCTGATCGGCAACGTCGATGCCAAAATCGTTGTTGATCGTGCCGACATCGTCGATGCCCGCAAAGAAGAGGGCGTCGTGCCGCGTACCGGCTTTGACGCCGCGCATTGTCTCTTCGAGAATTTCGATGAACCGCATACGGTTCAACTGGCCGGTCAGCTCGTCGTATGAAGCAAGATAGCTGAGGTTTTTCTCGCGGCGCTTTTGCTCATCGATACGGCGGACCATGGCAATCAGCTTATCGGTGCCGCCATGTGGCAGCCAGGTGCCGCGCTCCTCGACCCAAGGACCCTCGGCCTCATCGCCGAGCGCATATTCAATCGTGTAGGCGCTTTTCTCCGCGCGGGCCGTTTCAACGGCACGCTCACGCTGGACCAGATGTTCATTGCCAAGCATGGAGAGCAGCTCGGACATGCCGGGAGCGCTAACATTCTCTTCGAAACCGAAAACCGAACGGGCCGCGCTGAGATCTGCCCAGGCAAGATCGCCTGTCGACGGATCATATTCAAACATGGTCTGGCCGGTCGCTTCGAGGGCGAGACCGACTGTCTCGCTGGCAAAATGTGTCTGCGCAGTCATCCGCTGTTCTTATCCTGTGGCCCATCCCATGCCGGAAACGGCACGGGTTATCCCCAGCACCATAGGGACAGGGCGTAAAGGAACGCTGAATTACGGACGTTTTTCAGCCGCCTGTCCGGAAACCGGACAGGCCAGCTGAGGAGAATTGCGCTAGGCGGCGACGCCGAAGTCGCGACGCGAGGCTTTCGTCGTGATGATGAAGCCAGCCATGAAGTCGAGGAAGGTCATCGCCATATAGATGAAGAAGACCGAGTTCCCGAAGCTCGAGACCATGACGAACAGCAGCACATTGGCGACCATAAGGATCGCGGAGAGGAAGTGGTTGACGATACTATCCGTCCCCGTGCTCGTCGCGCGAAGCAGCTCAATGAACAAAAGCAGCATTGAGAAGATGATGAAGGCATCGCCAAAGGTGACCAGCCAGTCATTGCCGGCCGGCATCGCCAAGGTGAACAGCTCCTGCGTCGTCCACAAGGTTTCCCCATCAAGGACATTGGCAACAGCGTAAATAATCAGGCTGAGCGCCAGCAACGGTATCATGGAGAACATGGACGACTTTCCTCGCTGAAGTTCCTCGTCATCGTATCCCAGACCTGGAATCGGTGCTACCCGCGGATTTGCCATAGAATTTCCCCCTATAACTCCTCGATCTCATGCGGGTGCCGGGACCGTGCGATAAGCCACGATACGCCAAAAAGATCCCGTACGGCCACTGCTGCGCGACCAAAATTCGTATATTTTGACTGACCGTGTTCTCTGGGCCGATGAGCGACCGACACAAATTCGGTCATAAAGCCCTCTCGGACCATGAGGGCCGGAATATAGCGGTGCAGGTGATCGAAATAGGGCAGGCGCAAAAAAGCCTGCCGCCAGAAGACTTTAAGCCCGCAGCCCGTGTCGTTCGCTTCGTCTTTGAGGACCCATTTTCGGATCTGGTTGGCGTATTTTGAGGCGCGCTTCTTGGCCGCGCTGTCCTGACGCTTCTGGCGCTCGCCGCCGACCATAGCGAGGAGCTGGGGCGCATCGGGCCGGGTCAGGATGTCGAAAAGCTTTGGAATATCGCCCGGCACATTCTGACCATCGCCATCCAGTGTCGCGATGATCGGCGCCTTAGCGGCCAAAATGCCCGTGCGGACCGCGCGGCTCTGGCCAGAATTCTTTGCGTGGCAAAGGACGCGCAATTGAGGGATCTCGTCCTTCAAAGATTTGAGGACAGCCCTGGTTCCGTCAGTCGAGGCATCATCGACCATGATGATTTCAAATGACCGGCCAGCTAGCGCTTCGGCGATCTCGCGCACAAGGATCTCGGCGCCGCCTTCTTCATTATACATTGGCGCGACGACCGACAGCTCGATCGCATCGTCGCTGGATCTGTCGAAGGCAAAGATAGAGGCAGGCGTATTTGACATGGCGGGCTCTAGAGCACGCTCCATTCAATGATGCCAGTCCGGGTCCACGTGAAATGATCCTTTTGCCACATCTTTTGCGCGGCCCTCGCCATTGCGGGCGGGAATGGCTAGGGAGACCGGACCTGAGGCGTAGGATGACGAACGAATGATCATCAGCGGGTCGCGCAAGGCCCCCAGCGGTGGGCACATCGTTCTGATCGCGCTGTTTGCGCTGGTCGCGGGCTTGTCTGGCCTCATGACCGTGCCGCCGCTCGACCGCGATGAAAGCCGCTTCGTTCAGGCCACTACCCAGATGATCGAGACTGGCGATTATATCCGCATCCGATTTCAGGATGAGGAGCGCAATAAAAAGCCTGTCGGAATTTACTGGCTGCAGGCGGGCTCGGTCCTGACTTTTGCCGATGTCGAGGACCGGCCGCTCTGGGCGTATCGCTTGCCGAGCCTGCTCGGCGCGATGCTCGCCTCGATCTTCACTTATATGGCGGGCTGCGCGCTCTTCGGGCGAAGGCCGGGACTTGCCGCGGGGTTGTTACTGGCCGCCGCGCCCGTCGTGATGGGGGAGGCGTCAATCGCCAAGACCGATGCGGTCCTCCTCGCATGCGTTTGCGGGATGCAGGCGGCACTGGCCTGGATGCTGACAAGCGAGATGGGCAAGGCGCAGTATCGGATCGCGCTCGGATTTTGGGCGGCGCTGGGCGCAGGTCTCCTGATCAAGGGGCCGATTGCGCCGGCGGTGGCGCTCTTCACGTTGGCCGGGATTGCGATCTTTCAGCTTGAGCGAAAAGAGTGGGGTGCCTTCATCCGGCATCTCAAGCCGGTGTCGGGTGTGCTCCTCCTACTGGCGATGATTGCGCCATGGGCGATTGCCATTGGCATTGCGACCGAGGGGCGGTTCTTTGCCGAGGCGGTCGGGATCGACATGCTGAGCAAGGTTTCCGAGCCGCAGGAAAGCCATGCCGCTCCAGCGGGTGCGCATTTCCTTCTCTTCTGGGGGATGTTCTGGCCGGCGGCGCTCTTCATTCTTGCTGCCGGGCGTCATGCGGGCGAGCGATGGAAGGAGGGGCCGTTCTTTTTCTGCTTTGCGTGGCTTGTGCCGATGTGGCTCCTGTTTGAAATCTCGCAAACCAAGCTGCCGCATTACCCGATGGTGCTTTACCCGGCGCTGGCGCTGATCTGCGGGCAGTTGATCGCGACCGTGCCGGAGGTAAAATACCGTGGACTGAGGGCTGCGGGCGCGGTGATATATGCAATCATCGGGCTCGGTTCGGTGGCAGCGATCCTCATCCTTGCCAATCATTTCTCCACGGCGGGGCTGACGATCTGGCACTATCTGGGGGCGGCGCTGATCTGCGTTGTCTGCCTCGGTGCGAGTGTGCTCGCGATCATCAAGCGGAGCGGCCCGGCACTGGCCGCCGCCATCGCCGCCAGCGCCCTGTTTGCATGGGGGACATTCGAAGGCGTGCTGCCGACCCTCGACCGGCTTGCCATGACACCGGCACTGGCCAAAATGCTCGATGCGCATGAGGCCCATCCGCTCAAGGATAATACAGGGCCCATCGCGCTGGTCGGCTATTCTGAACCTTCGGCCGTCTTCACGCTCGGGACACAGACGAAACTGCTGCGCCCCAAAGAGGGGGCTTTGTGGCTGACCACTGCCCCCAACCGCGCCATCGTCGTTGAGGAACGCGACGAGCTTGCATTCCTTTCCTCCTTCCCCGAAGGCCGGATGCCCGTTCGCATCGCGAGCATTGAAGGCTTCAACTATTCGAAAAACCGGAACATCCGGCTCACCCTTTTCCGTCTGTCTGCCCCATGATCGAGAATATCCGTAAAGCCCTTGCCGTCATGGAAGACAGGCCGACCCTGACCGTGCTCATCGCTGTCGGTGCGGTCACATTCCTGCGCCTTGTCTTGTTGTTTCTCTACCAGACGAGCCTTGGACCTGATGAGGCACAATACTGGTTCTGGGGGCAGGAGCTCGACTGGGGCTATTACTCAAAGCCGCCGGTGATCGCCTGGTCGATTGCCCTGACGACAGGGCTTTTCGGCGATCATGTCTGGGCCGTCCGGTTCCTCAGCCCCCTGATGATCGGCGCCATGGCGCTCTGTCTCTACGGGGTGGGGCGCAAGCTCTATGGTGACCGGGTCGCGATCTGGGCCGCGATGCTCTGGCTCTTCCTGCCTGCGATCATGCTGGGCAGCACGATGATCACAACCGATGTGCCGCTGCTCCTCTGCTGGAGTGCAGCTCTCTTCTGCCTCGTCGGTCTGGCCGAGACACCGAAGGAGCAGGGCACATGGTGGGCGGTTGGTCTTGGTGCGGCGATCGGGATGGGGTTCCTTTCCAAATATGCGATGATCTATTTCCCGCTAGGCTGGGTCATCGCGCTGGTGCTCTCGCCCTATGCAAGACGGACCTTCCGTCCGGGGAAGATCGCGCTGGCACTGCTCGTGGCGGCAGTGATTTTCGCGCCCAATATCTGGTGGAATTTTGCGAACGGGCTTCAGACCCTCAGCCACACGGCGGATAACGCCAATTGGTCAGGGCAACTCGCCCATCCCGACGAGCTGCTTGATTTTGTAGCCGGGCAGTTCGGGGTGGCTGGTCCGATCATCTTTGGCGCGTTCCTGTTCGGACTTTTCACTCTGCGGCGGCGGCTGCTCCTCGATGGCAAGGGGCGGGATCTCTTCCTTCTCTCCTTTATTCTGCCGCCGCTCATCATCATCTGTGTGCAGGCTTTCCTGTCCCGCGCCCATGCCAATTGGGCGATGGCAGCCTATCCTGCGATGACGGTGCTGTTGCCTGCATGGTTCCTGCGCCGCGAAGGCGGCAAAGGCGTCTGGGTCTTACGCAGCTCACTCGGCCTGCATGTGGTGATCGGGCTTTTCTTCACCGCCGTACTTCTTAATTTCAGCCTTGCTGATGCGATGGGGATGTCGAAATCCGTCAAGCGCCTGCGTGGCTGGGAGCAACAAGGGGCAGAGCTTCTTCAAAGCGTGCAGGGTTATGATGCGGTGATCACGGATGAACGGGAGTTTGCTGCGCACCTCAACTGGGAATGGCGCGGCAAGGACCACCCACCGATGATGGTCGCGGACCTCAATAATCGCCCGGACAACACTTATGAATATGTCTTCGCCTTTGAACCGGAGACGGACGGAAACTACATCCTCCTGCGGCCATGGGCTGTCGGCTTCTGCTGGTATGTGGGGCGGTTCGAAACAATCGATCTGGTCGGAACGAATTTCATCGACCTGCATGATGAACGCCGGGGCCGTCCGGAGCGGACAATCGAGCTCTTCGAAGTGACGGGATATGACCCTGACTCCCTCGGCGGGTGTCACGGCCGAAGCTAGAGAGCGGCCTGCCGCTTGATGAACCCGGCATAATCCTCAGGCGTATCAATGCCGGGGGCGGCTTCACGGACCACGCCGCAGGCAATGCGGTGGCCATGCTCAAGGATGCGCAATTGCTCGAGGCTTTCGGTCTGCTCTAGCGGTGTGCGGGAAAGGGTGGGGAAAGCCTGAAGGCTTTCTTTCGTGAAGGCGTAAAGCCCCAGATGCAGGAAGGGCCGTGCCTCGCCGGACCGGGGATAGGGAATGAGACTGCGCGAGAAATAAAGCGCCGAGCGGACCCCTGAATCATCCGGCGCCGAGAGGACCGCTTTCACCGCATTGGGGCCTGCCGGGTCTGTGTCCTCCGGGAACGGACAGACAAGGGTCGAGGTAAAGGCCGGGCGTGTTGAAGTTTGTGCTGCTGCGTGGGTTTCAATGAGGAGAGAGATGACCTCCGGGTCAATCTCCGGCTCATCGCCCTGCACATTGACGATGATCTCTGCATCATGGCCGCGCGCGGCTTCGGCGACCCGGTCCGTACCGCTTTGGTGGGCGGGGTCGGTCATCACGGCATTGCCGCCAAAGGCGTTCACGGCCTCGATGATCCGCTCATCATCGGTCGCAACGACAACCTCCACGCCATTGACCTTCATCGCCTGTTCAACCGTATGCTGAATGAGCGGTTTGCCGGTTTCGGCGAGCAATGGCTTGCCGGGCAGGCGGCTTGATGCATAGCGGGCGGGAATAACGATCAGGGCGCGGGTCATGCGGGGTGTCCATCGTTGGGAAGATAGCGGCCGAGTAGGGCGCCTGCGACGATACCGGCGGCAAGTCCTCCCAAATTGGCGATAAGATCGAGGCTGTCGGTCTCCCGCTCGCCGATAAAGCCTTGCCCGAACTCCATCAGCGTACCGAAGAGAAAAGTCGCAACGAATACGGCGAAAATTCCGCGCGCGCTCTGGGCAAAGCCGATGGCCGCTGTCACCGCGAGGGCGCCATAGGCGGTGAAATGCGCCAGCTTGTCGCCCATTTCAGGATGCCCGAAGATCAAATCCATGACCCAGCCGAACATGTCAGTGGCACCGTCGAGATCTTCGGTTTCCGGTGTCAGGCTGAGAATGGTAATGAGCACGGCGAAACTGACCGCCATCACTCGGGCAATCGAACGCAATGAGATACTCACTGGGGCGCGAGGCCTCCGTCCTTCTTCTCCCATTCGATCGCTGTACGCACGATCTGGTCGATATCGTCATAGCGCGGGCTCCAGCCGAGCACGCTGCGGATCGCGGCCGTATCGGCAATCAGGATCGGCGGATCGCCCGGACGACGGGGGCTGGCCATGGTGTCGAGTTTCTCACCCGAGACGCGCTGGACCGCTTCGATCACATCGCGCACGGACACTCCCTCGCCATAGCCGCAATTGAGGATGACCGGATCGCCGCCGCGCACAAGGTGATCGAGCGCGGCTGCATGGGCCTCGGCCATGTCACTGACATGGATATAGTCGCGGATCGCCGTACCGTCGGGCGTGTCGTAATCATCGCCATAAATCTTGAGCGGCTCATCAAGGATGCCGGTTGCGATCTGGGCGGCGGCCTTGATCAGATGGCGCGGATGGCCCGCTTCCCCGGCGCGCAGCTTGGGGTCGGCCCCGGCCACGTTGAAGTAACGCAGGATCGCGGTCGACAGACAGGCGGGGCGGCAGGAATCGGTGACGATCCGCTCGGCCATCGCCATTGCTGCGCCATAGGGTGAGATCGAATTGAGCGGGGTCTCCTCGCGGATCGGCATCCGGTCAGGCACGCCGTATACGGAGGCGGTCGACGAAAAGACCACATGCTCGCAGCGAGCGTTGGACGCCGCGCGCAGCATGGTGAGGGTCGCGACAAGCGTGCGCTCATATTCCTTGAGCGGGTCGATCAGCGAAGCGGGTATCGTGCCGTCGCCGGCAAAATGGATTATCCCGGTGATCCGGTGCTCGGAGAATTTCGCCGAGAGAGTTGCCGAATCATCCAGCGCGACAGTCTCCAGCGGCACCTTTCCGGCGAGCGCAGGCGGCAGCTCACCCTCGGCGGCAAAGCCGATGGCATCCTCACCCCGATCCATCAGACACAGGAGCATATGCGTGCCTAGATATCCCGTGGCGCCTGTCACCGCGATGGTCATGGTCTACACCTTTGGAAACTGGGAACCTTGTAGCGGTTTTCGGTACTAAACTGAATAGCGGGGCGTCAAATGCCCTATAGCAACACGGTGCCAATTTGCGGCACGCCCCAAGCAGTGTAGGAACACCGGCTCATGATGAGCGCCGTGCCACAAACAGATATGCCCGAGGAAAGCCCCCTACTGGTGGCGATCGGGGATATCCATGGCCGCGCGGACCTTCTTGCCAAGCTGTTGCGACGCTTAGAGAAAAAGTTGCGCGACGAGCCCTACCGGCTGGTGTTTCTTGGTGACTATGTCGACCGGGGCGCAGAGAGCCGCGAGGTTCTGAACATGCTGCTCGGGCTTCAGGATCGCTACCCGGATACAGTCTTCCTGCGCGGCAATCACGAACAGGCGATGCTCGATTTTCTGGCCGCGCCTGAGGACACTGCCGAATGGCTCGAATGGGGCGGAGCCGAGACGCTGATGAGCTACGGGATTAAGGCGCGGGCGGCGGAAGATCTGGTCTCGCTGCAGGAAGAATTCGCGAATGTGCTGCCCGACAGCCACTTCAAATTCCTGATGTCACTGCCGCTTTATGAAGAGATCGGACCCTATCTTTTCGTCCACGCCGGGATCGATCCACACCGGCCAATCGAGGAGCAATCCGAGCGCGATTTCCTCTGGATCCGCGAACCGTTTTTGCAGGCCGAGGAGCATCATTTCTCCGGCCCCGTCATCGTGCATGGCCACACGCCGGTCAAAAAGGCTGAAAACCTCCCCTGGCGGATCAATCTTGATACGGGCGCCTTCTGGTCGTCCCGGCTGACAGCGGCGATCCTTGATGGCGAAAAGCGCCGTTTCGTGACGACCTGAGGCAAGGGTCATGCGCCTTGAAGACCGGATATCAAAGACCGACTGGATGGCGGCGTCCACCGCGCTTGATGAGCGGGGGATGGCAAAGATCCCGGGCCTTCTGACACCTGAGGAATGCGCAGGTCTTAAGCCCCTGTTTGAAAAGCGGGAGATGTTCCGCTCAAGGATCGATATGGCGCGTTATAGCTATGGGGAGGGCGTCTATCAGTATTTTGCGAACCCCTTGCCAGAGATCGTCGCGCGATTGCGGTCCGCGCTTTATCCGCCGCTGGGACGGATCGCGAATGATTGGGCAGAACGGTTCGGTGAGGACCCCGCATGGCCAGAAGATCATGACGAGCTGCTGGATCGCTGCCGGGCGGCAGGCCAGACGAAACCGACGCCGCTGATGCTGAAATACAGATCCGGCGATTATAACTGCCTGCATCAGGATCTTTATGGCGAGGTCCATTTCCCGCTTCAGGCCGTCATCATGCTGAGCGATCCCGAGACGGATTTCTCAGGCGGCGAGTTCGTGCTGGTCGAGAACCGGCCTCGCCTGCAATCGCGCGTCTATGTCGCGCGGCTGGGGCAGGGGGATTGCGCGATCTTTCCCGTTCGCGAGAAGCCGCGGGCGACAAAGCGCGGCTGGTCAAAAAGCCAGCTGCGGCATGGGGTGAGCATCGTCGAAGAAGGCGAGCGCATGACGCTCGGCATCATCTTTCACGATGCAGCCTGAGAGACAGACCGTCAGTTGATGATCTGGAGCCCGTCATTGACGCGCGGATCGTAAGGGCGAGGCGTCCAGTTGCGGACACGTCCATCAACCGCTTCGATCTGCTTGCTGCTGAGTTTCGCGGCGATACTGGCGGCATCCCCTTTGGCGACGGGGTCACCCTGACGCGCGGCAATTGAATACCAGAAATAGGATTCCTCGGCATTGCGCAGCTCTGTCGGCAGATAGCCATCCGTGCTCGGATCGTAGAGATAGCCAAGGTTATACATGCTGTCGATCACGCCAAGGTCGGCGGCGCGGCTGAACCAGTCGAGGGCTTCCTCGAAATTCTGGCCGTCGAAATTGGGGTCGATGGCAAGGCTGCCAAGGCGGTGCATGGCGGCGGCATTGCCGCTGAGCGCGGCTTCGGTGAACCAGGTCTTGGCGCTGCGCAGATCCTGCTCCGTGCCCTGACCGGTGAAGTAAAGCTCGCCGAGGCGGTAGCGGGCAGGCACATTGCCATAGATCGCCGCTTCGCGGATCTTGTTGAAGCCGTCGGCGAATTCATCCGGCGTCGTTGCATTTGCGAGCGCCTGCTTGCCTTGCGTATAAAGGACGGCGCCGTCGGGGGGCGGGGCGGAGAGCGAAGCATCGCCGCCACCATTTGCCGAAGGTTCGGAGACGACATTGGCAGAGCCTGTCTCAACGGCCGGCACATCCGTGTCCCCACCGCCGCGGGTCATCAGGAAACCGCCGACGAGGATAGCACCAAGCAACACAACACCGAGAAGAACGACAAGCGGCAGGCCCACTTTCGGATTCTGGCCATTTTCGTCGACTGCCTCATGCGGCAGCGCCGTATCATCAATGATGGTGGTTTCTTCAGGCGAAGCTTCATCGATCAACTCGAGCCGGCCCTGTTCGTCGCGCTCACGGGCAAGGCGTTCATGCCGGGCGCGGGCCGCGGCGATGATTTTCTCGCGCGCGGTCATCGGTTTGTGATCTGCCGTTTCTTCCGGGAAAAGATCATCCTCCGCTCGCCCGGCCGTCAGGGGCGTATCGTCAAAATCATCTTCAGGTTCGGCAGCCAGCGTGTCAGGGCCGAAGATCGAATCGAATTCGTCGCCCTCATCATCGGCAGGTGAGCCCAATGCTTGCTGATCGGCTTCATCGAGCGCGGCCATGGCAACGCTCGCCGAAGCGGCAGGCGACGGGGCAATATCTGCCTCGGCTTCGCCCATCCGCGAGATCATGTCCTCATAGGAGGCCTGCAGCGAGGCGACTTTTTCCTCCGCCTCCCGCGCAACTTCGTTCCAGCGTTCGGCTTCTTCGTTCTCCGAGGCATCAAGCCCGGCGGCCATCAGCTCTTCGCGCAGGGCGTCGAGTTCAGCCGAAACATCGGCGATGCCGTCAGCGGAGCGGCGTTCGGCGGCTTCGATCTTCTCGGTGAGGGAGGAGACCATGTTCTCGACAGCCGAGATCTGGTCGCCCGAGCGTTTGATCTCATTGCCGAGCAATTGCAGCTTCTTGCCGGTGCGTTCCACGAATTCGGCGTCGGTCGAACCAGCGGCTTCTTTCGCCTCGAGGAGAACCGCCTTGGCGGTGCGTTCAGTGTGGTCAAGCTGGCCGCCGATGGCGGTCAAAGCATCATTGACCTCTTCAAAGCCGGCGGTGACCCGCTCATCGAGAATATCGACCCGGCCTTCGAGCCGGGTGACGGCATGTTCATTCGCTTCAACGCGGGAGATGGCCTCCGAGCGGGTCGATTCGAACTGCTCGACCATCTGGCTGAGGGCCAGTTCCAGCCGTTTGAGGCTGTCGATGCGCTGCTTTTCGGCGTCGCTTTCTTCAAGCCGCTCAACCCGGTCGATAATGTCGCTCGGTGCGCCGGCTTTGCGCTCGCGCTCCAGCCGTTTGAGGCGCTCAAAGACCGTTTCAACGGCGAGGTTCAGCCCGCTGGCCGCGGCGCGGGATTGTTCTTCAGAGCGGCGGACCTGCTCCTGCGTCGTTTGCAGGCGTTCATTCAGGCGGTTGAGGCTGTCGACGACCGTGCGGATCTGCTCGGCGCTGACGCCGCTTGCCTGCGGGATTTCCAAGCCCCCCGTGCCGCCGCCCGGCTCACCATCGACGTCATCCTGACCCACTTTCTGGATCATGGTGTTCATCCACTCGCCGAGAGTCATCCCGGCCTTGCGAGCGGCTTCCTTCGCGACGACGCGTGCTTCAGGATCGATCCCCTTCACGCTCCATGGCACATTCGATTTCACAGGTGCCTCTTGGCGGTTCGGCATGGCGTATTTGCCCCCAAACTTACAGCAAAAGAAATGGCTAAGCTGCTTCGTATGGGAGGTGAAGGGCCGGTATTAACAAAAACCTAACCTCGGTTAACGCATCTTTCCACATCTTGCTGCATGGGAGTGGAGAGGGGCCTTTACCGCTGGTGTGGCCTCGATTAGACAGTGGAGAGATTGACTGCAGAAGCGGCTTTCAATGCCGGGCTTCGCGGTCTTCATAAGGATAAGCCAAGGGAGCCCCCGATGCCGATTTACGACGCCCCGACCCGTGACATGCAGTTCCTGCTGCATGACTGTTTCGACCTGCAGAAATATTCAAACCTGCCGGGCTTTGCCGATGCGACACCTGATGTGATCGACGCCTTCCTTGAGGAGTCGGGCAAATGGCACCGCGATGTGCTGACCCCGCTCAATCGCGTTGGCGATCAGGAAGGATGCGTCCGGCATGATGATGGCTCGGTGACGACACCGACCGGTTTCAAGGATGCCTATCAGCAATTCTGCGAGAACGGCTTCGGCACGATCGCGATGGATCCTGAATATGGCGGGCAGGGCCTGCCGCTGGCGCTGCAATATGCCGTCTCGGAAATGACGAGTGCGTCGAACCAGGCCTTCGCGATGTATCCGGGCCTCTCGGGCGGTGCATGGCGCGCGATCTATCAGAACGGATCGGACGAGCAGAAGCAGACCTATTTGCCCAAAATGACAACCGGCGAATGGACCGGCACGATGAACCTGACCGAGCCGCAATGCGGCACGGATCTGGGGCTGATCCGGTCGAAAGCCGTGCCGCAGGCTGATGGCACCTACAAGATTTCCGGCCAGAAGATCTGGATCTCGGCCGGTGAGCACGACATGTCGGACAACATCATCCACCTCGTCCTTGCCCGGATCGAAGGTGCGCCTGACGGCATCAAGGGCATCTCGCTCTTTATCGTGCCGAAATTCGTTCTCGATGCGGATGGCAATCCGGGCGAGCGGAACGGCGTTTCCTGCGGTGGCCTTGAAGAGAAGATGGGCATTCACGGCAACGCCACCTGCGTCATGAATTATGACGAGGCGACGGGCTATCTCATCGGTGAAGAGAACAAGGGCATGCGCGCCATGTTCGTGATGATGAACGAAGCCCGGCTTGGCGTCGGCATGCAGGGGCTGGCGGCCGCCGAAGTTGCCAACCAGAACGCTGCCGCCTTTGCCCGTGACCGTCTGCAGTCGCGCTCCCTGACCGGGCCGAAGGCGCCCGAGCAGCCGGCCGACCCGATCATCGTGCACCCTGATGTGCGCCGTATGCTGATGGATAGCCGCGCTTTCGTTGAAGGCGCGCGGGCGCTGACCTACTGGACGGCCATCCATTCGGATCTGGCTGATAAGGCCGAGGATGAAGGCACGCGTCAGAAATCGGATGATTACATGGCGCTCCTGACGCCGATCATCAAAGCCTATCAGACCCATAAGGGGTTTGAGGCGACTTGCGATGCGATGCAGGTTTTTGGCGGTTCAGGTTATACGGAAGAATGGGGCATGTCCCAGTTCCTGCGCGATACCAAGATCGCCATGATCTATGAAGGCACCAACGGCATTCAGGCGCTCGATCTCGTCGGCCGTAAGCTGATGGCCGATGGCGGGCGCTACTGGCAGACCTTCCTTCAAGAGGTCACCGAGTGGTGTGCGGACAATAAGGGCACATCGGATGTGCTCGACGGCTATATCGGCCAGATCGAGGCGACCAAGGGCGAGCTACAGGAAGCGATCCAGTGGCTGGCGGCTAACGGGATGCAGAACCCGAATAATGCAGGGGCGGGGTCACACGACTTCCTGCACCTCTTCGGGCTCGTCGCCATGGGCTATATGTGGGGCATGATGACGAAAACCGCGCTGGAGAAAGCCGGCGGGGATGATCCTTATTATGACAACAAGCTGATCACGGCGCAGTACTTCTTCTCACGTCTGCTGCCGATGTCGACGACGCATCTGGTGCGGGTGAAAGCCGGCGCCGAAGCAATGATGGCCCTGCCGGCGGAAGCGTTCTGAGCGGCGGGCTGCCGCTAGTTTGTAGAACTTTAAAAAAATAAGACCCCCCGCGTCGGCGAAGGCGCGAGGGGTCTTCGGGGCACACGGATCAGGGTTAGTCCATGTGAACCGTACTCGGATCATCCCGGTGGTCCATGAAGTAGTCTTTTTCCTCATCAGTCAGGTCAGGGTGGCGCAAGACGAAGCGTTCGAGCTCGTCTGACATGTAGCGCTCCTTGCCGCCGGAGGCGCAGACGGCCTTGACGACCTGGCCTGTGTCCTCGACGCGGCCGGTCAAGACGGTAGGGGCGTCACTATCTTCGATGTGATCGATACAGTCTTCGCTGATCTCGCCCATGGTCTCACCGACGGCGCCCATCTTCTCTCCCCATTCGCCCATGGCTTCGCCGAAGGCTTCCATCTCCTCGCCGAACTCTTCCATTTCTTCTTCGAATTTTTCCATGGAGCGTTCGAACTCCTCCATGGATTTATCAAAGTCCTTCTCGTCGCCGCCGCGAGTGGGGGGCTTTGGCGGTTTTGGGGCCTTCTTCTTGGCTTTGCGTTTCTCGTGGTCGGGTTTGGGCGGCTCGGGGAGCTCCGCAAACGGATCACTCAGGAAGACCATCTCGATTTCGTTCTTGTGAACGGCGCTAGAGGTGCTGATGAAATGGAAGTTGGAGCCGCTGCCGGTGGTCACGACATGGTGAGTGCTTGAGGCATGCTGCTCACTTGCATCGGCGTCACTGCCGGATATCAGGCTGATAAGGCCAAAGGCCATCGGGGCCAGCACGCTGGGTACCAGCGGAAGAGGGCGCATTCGAAACATGGGGATCTCCTTCCCGTTTGTCCCGGGACAAAATGACTACGCTTGTAGTCAATCAAGGATTACAAGCGTAGTCAAGTGGAGATCCGGTAAGGGATCAGCCCATCGGGCCAGTGATCAGGAAGGCGTTGAGCTTATTGCCGTCGGGGTCACGGAAATAGGCGGCGTAAAAGCCTTCGCCGCGCGGGCCGGGGGCGCCTTCATCACTGCCGCCATTAGCGAGCGCCGCCTCATAGATCCGCTTGACCTGATCTTCGTCTTTCGCCTGCAGCGCGACCATGGTGCCATTGCCAACCGTTGCGGCTTCGCCATTGAAGGGCTTGGTGGCCGCAATGCCGGGCGCGCCGCCCATTTCTCCCCATGCGATGAATTCATCAGTATCCATCATCCGGCCAACGCCCATTTCTGCTGCGATGGCGTCATAGAATTTCGCTGATTTCTCGCGGTCGTTCGTACCGAAAGTCACATATCCGATCATTGGATATCTCCCATTAAAGCGATAGAACAATATATGAACATTGGAGCGGCGTCCAGTTATTGGTCACAAAAAAAGCCCCGCTTTTCAGCGGGGCTTTTCGATAAAGATTTTCGTCCGACTTAGCCCTGGATCGGGGTCAGCTGGATTTCGACCCGGCGGTTCTGCTGACGGCCGTGATCGGTTTCATTCCCGGCAATCGGCTGGGTTTCGCCATAGCCAAGAGCGCGGATGCGTGGCACGGCGACGCCTTGAGCGACGAGGTAGTTGCCGACGCTTTCAGCGCGGGAGATCGAGAGATCGAGGTTGTACTGGTCGGCGCCGACATTGTCCGTGTGCCCTTCAACAAGGACATTCGTCTTGTTGTATTTGGCAAGGACTTTCGAGACCGAGTTCAGGGTCGCGTAGAATTCCGGGCGAACGTCTGACTGGGCCGTCGCAAAAGTGATGTTGCCCGGCATGATCAGGCGAATATTGTCGCCGTTCCGCTGAACGCGCACACCGGTCGAGGCGAGCTCCTGACGGAGTTCGGCTTCCTGGCGGTCCATGTAATTGCCGATACCGCCACCGATGGCTGCACCAACGGCTGCGCCAGCGAGAGCTGCTTCGTCATCCCCGGCGATCGCGCCGATGACACCGCCAGCAAGGGCGCCAAGGCCGGCACCTTTCGCAGTGTTGGACACTTTCTGTTCGCCGGTATAGGGATCAGTCGTCGTGCAAGCACTAAGGGCGAGCGGTGAAGCGAGCGCCATAAGGCCAATAGCAAGCTTTTTCATGAGTAAATTCCTTCGTTTCTGCCGCCCCCCGCGCGGCGGACGCAGGTTAGATATTTGCCGGGGCAGGTGGTCCCATTCAAGCGGGTTTTCCAGCCACCAAAAGTTACAACGCGCTCACTGCGTGAGAAGTTCCAATTAAGGCTTTCAAATGACTGAACAATCTGAATCGAAAGAATCGGAAAATACCGGCGAGCGTATCGCCAAAGTGCTGGCTCGGGCCGGTGTCGCCTCTCGCCGCGATTCGGAAAAGCTGATCACGCAAGGGCGGGTCACAGTCGACGGGAAAACGCTCGACACCCCTGCCTTCAAGGTTCTGCCCGGTCAGGACATCCGCGTCGATGGCGAACGGATCGGCAAGGCAGAGCCCGTGCGGCTGTGGCGCTATCACAAGCCTGACAATCTCGTCTCGACGCATAAGGATCCGCAAGGGCGGGCGACGGTGTTCGAAGCGCTGCCCGCCGGGATGCCGCGGGTGATCTCGATCGGGCGGCTTGATTTGACGACGGAAGGATTGCTGCTTTTGACCACCGATGGCGGCCTTGCGCGTCTTCTAGAGCTGCCTTCGACAGGGTGGAAGCGCCGCTACCGCGTACGGGCCTATGGCCGGACGAATGAGCGGGCGCTTGAGACGCTGAAAGACGGAGTCGAAATCGACGGAGTCCAATATGGGCCGGTCGAAGCGAAACTCGACAAGCAGCAGGGCGGGAATAGCTGGCTGACGATCGCGATCAGTGAAGGGAAGAACCGTGAGGTTCGCGCGATCTGTCGTCATCTGGGGCTGACCGTGAACCGGCTGATCCGCACCTCATACGGACCTTTCCAACTTGGTGCGCTCAAGCTCGGCGAGATCGAAGAGGTGCCGCGCAAGCAGCTCATCGAACAGCTTGGCCCGAAAAAGGCGAAAGAGGTAGGGCTCGCCTGATGCGTATTGTCGGCGGGGAATTTAGAGGGCGGCCGATTGTGGCGCCGAAAGGCATGGCGACGCGGCCGACGACCGACCGGACGCGCGAGAGCCTGTTCAATATCCTGACGCATAAGGAAGGTTTTGAGCTTGAAGGCGCGCGGATCATTGATCTATTCGCAGGCTCCGGCGCGCTGGGGTTCGAGGCGGTCTCGCGCGGGGCGGAGTTCTGCCTGTTTGTCGAGACAGCGGCCGCCGCACGCGGTGCGATCCGCGATAATCAGGAGGCGCTGGGCCTCACGGGCAAGACGCGCATTCACCGCCGCTCGGCGACCCATCTGGGGGAGAAGCCGTCTGGCATGGGGGCGCCGTTCACGCTCAGCTTCCTTGATGCGCCTTACGGGCAGGGCCTCATCGAACCGGCGCTGGTGGCGCTACGAGACGGGCACTGGCTGTCACCCGGCGCACTATGTGTCGTCGAACAAGGCAAGGGAGAGGACACACCCTCCGTTGACGGATTTATCCTCGATGATGAACGCGGCTTTGGCGACAGTGTGATCCGGTTTCTGAAATTAGATTGAGGAAGCCGATTCTTCGCTCATGCCCGTGCAAACGGGCATCTGGTCATTCATTTAATTGTCAGAGTGTTGTCGCTCTCTCAGAGAGTAACGGCGTTGATCATAAGGCGGATCCCCGCCATTGCGGGGATGAGCGAGCTGAGAAAATGCAATTCGCATCAGCCTTTTTCGAAGACCACCACCATATTGTTGGCAGGGACATGCTCGGCGGCGACGAGGTGGAAGGCGTGATTATGCGCGAGTGGCAGGATCTGAGCTTCGAGGTCACGCACGCCCCATTCGGGATCTCGGCGTTTGAGGTCGGCATCGAAAGCCCGGTTACTTTCAGCCATTTCGCCGTTGATAGAGTATGGTCCGTAGAGGAATAATCTTTCACCTGGTTTGAGCAGGGCTGCTGCCCCTCGGAAAAGGCCCTCAGTCGCATTGAAATGAGTGATATGCGTCATGTTGATCGTCACAAGACCGTCAATATTGCCGATATCAGGAGAGTCCCACCAGCCATATTCGGCCACATCGATGCTGAAGGGCAGATGGAGACGCCCGCCAGAGATATCCTCTCCATACGCTGTAATACTAACGCGAGAGTTTTCATCCGGGTCCGAAGGTTGCCAGATGAGGTCGGGCAAGGCTTTCGTCAAATAAGCTCCGTGTTCACCTGTGCCAGAGGCGATTTCCAGAATGAGACCATTCGTCGGCATATGCTTTCTGAAGGCTTCCAGAATAACATCGCGGTTTCTGGCCACAGAGGGGGAGGTCAATTTCGCGCCATGCGCCATACGCTCCTCAAGCGCGATCTGCTTTCCATTGGAGCCGCTGTGATGTTCATGAGTCATAACATTTATTCCTTGTCTGGCTGCCGATAGCAGTTTTTTTTCGTTGCTGGCGGTAGTGTAGAGCAGCACTGAACGACGCCAGTCGTCAGGAAAAATAAGGAAGACAAAAATGAGCTTGCCACTCTCTCAGCTTGCAAAGAGCACAACTGGTCGCACATTCGGGTCACTTATCAACATCCTGACAAAGGCTGAAACCTACGCAGCTGAGCGCGGCACAGACGAGGCGGTTCTGCTGGGCTGGCGGCTTGCGCCGGACATGTTCCCGATGAGCCGTCAGATCCAGATTGCGAGTGATATTTCTGCTCGAGGAATGGCACGGCTGGCTGGCGTCGAGATCCCAAGCAAGGATGACACGGAGAAGAGCTTTGCGGACCTGCGCGAGCGTGCGTCCTGGGCATCGGCATATATCAAGGATCTTGATGATGCGTCGATTGATGCTGACCCAGATGGCACAGTGACTTTCCCGGTCGGCCGTGACGGTGAAACCATGACACTGCCGAGACAGGCTTATCTGTGCCATTTTATACTTCCCAACCTCTATTTCCACGCATCAACAGCCTATGGATTGTTGCGGTCATGCGGGGTGCCGCTTGGGAAAAGGGACTTCCTCGGCGGTTGAATATTACCGGCGCCACAAAATTATTGAGCAGTATGCGGTATTATTGGTTATCCAATATTAAGCTTAATAAAGAGAGTTTTATTAAATAGACTAAAAGCAGCCGTTCTTTACCGGCTATTACCCTTTCTTTGAGATTATCCCCGCGGGTTATGTTCTGTGGTGGAGTCGACCGTGTATTGGTCACTGGGAAAAATTTGGGATGAGAGACGTGCGAATGTCACGTTGATGGCTGCTGTCGTCGCAGTTCCTTTGTTCGGTCTCGTATTCAGTGCGGTCGATTTTGCCCGATATTCTTCAGCTCAATCGCAACTACGTACTGTTCTCTCCGACGGTATAGAACGCGCCCGATTGCTCGGCGGGCAGGACCTGATCACGGCAGCGGTTCAGACCTATGTCGTCTCGAATATCGACGGCCACATCTCGCCAGAAAGTGTCGAGATCATCGTGCCAGACGCTGTCTTCGACGAAGCAGAGGGCGGTGTTGTTGCCCGTGCACGGATGAAAACACAATTCCTGCGGTATATCGGCATTGAATCGCTTGAGCTGAGCGAGACGGTCCCCGCTCATTTCGCGCCGGACCTCCTGATCGACATCACCATTTCCGCGCTGCCGACATCAGGCAGCGTTTCCTGCCCGGTTCTTGGAGAGGGAGCCGCCACATGACGTCAAAATCTGTCAGTCGTAGAAAGCCGGGGCTCATCCGGCGCTTTCTTCGCCAGCGCAAAGGTGCGGCGGCCATCGAGTTTGCGCTCGTCGGGCCTGTCCACATTGCGCTGCTACTCGGCATGATCGAAACCGGCATGGTTCTCGCCAAGGCGTCTCTGCTCGATATCGGCACGGCTGCCGCGACAAAGCAGGTCTATGTAGGGGCGGCGACCTCCGGCGTCGTCACGCGTGCAGATATCAAGGACACGGTTTGCAAATATGTCAGCCGTCTTCAGCCCAACTGCGTCGACAGCCTGATTGTCGAGCTGACCCCGATCACCGACTTCACGACCGTGCCCGGCACAAGTGCGAAATGCCAGGAGGCTGGCTCCGATGAGGATATTGAGCCGACCGTGTCTTTCAAGCCGGGCGGCAGCTCGAACACGATGTTCATGCGGATCTGTCTGACAACGGACATTCTTTTCCCCGGTCTGGGCGCAGGGCTTCAGATGACACGTTCGGACAATGGCAAGTTCGAGTTCGTCTCGGCCTCCGCATTCCAGAACGAACCCTTCTGAGGTGAGCCATGCGTATTGCTGATGTCATGAAAGGACTTCATCGCCGTTTCCGCCGCGACGGGCGGGGGACGGCGGCCACCGAATTTGCCCTGATCCTCCCGGTGCTGATCACAGCTTATTTCGGCTCGATCTCCGCCTTTGAGGGGTTTCAGGCGCGCAAATCCGTCACTAAGGCCTCAACCACCGTCGTTGACCTGATCACCAGATCGCAAGTCATGAACACGACGTTGCGCGATAACATGTACGATGTCGCGCGTGCGCTTGTCGGGGATGCAGCCGATGAAGGCACGACCGTGACGATGACCAGTATTTCAAACCCGGTGTCTGAATCGGACCCGGATGCACGGGTCATCGATTGGAGTTACTCCAACGACTTCACGACCGTCATCGAGGAAGACGATCTCGAGGACATGAACCTTCCCATCATTCCAAAGGGCGACAGCCTGATCGTGGCGCGGGTTTATATCGAGCACACGCCGCGATTTGATTTTGGCATGTTCGACAAGCAGCAGATGTCACAGCTGACCTTCCGCCGCCCGCGTTTCGTCCTGCGGATCCCGTCGACAATTTAAATCCGCCAATCGGCTTTCCCTTGCGCAATCGGCTCGCTAGCCTTGCGGCTTGTCGATTTGCGGAGTGTGGGCATGCGTCAGCCTTTCTTTCTTGTTGTGTTCCTGTGCAGTTTTGCTGCGGCTTGCGCGACAGGCGCCAACCGGATCGAGGCGGGGCCGTTCCCCGACACTTATAATGAGACCGCGGACGTATCAGCGGCGCTGGAGGCAGCGAAGGCATCTGATCACCTTGCGCTCATCGTGTTGGGCGCGAACTGGTGTCACGATTCAAAGGCGCTGGTCGCTGCCCTCGACGACCCGCTGGCAAAGACAGTGATCGAGGCGCATTTCGAGACGGTCCTGATCAATGTTGGCAATTTCGAACGGGGCTTTACGACGGCCCAACGATTTGGCCTGCCGATCTACATGCATACGCCGACACTCCTGATCGTCGATCCGGAGACAGGCAAGGTCGTCAACTGGGACGATCACTACATTTTCCGCGATGCCTATCAGCTGAGTGCGGAGGAGGTCGCCGATTACCTGACCGCGCACAGCTCTCCTGAGAATGGGGTCCCGCAACCGACTGAGGGTCTTGAGGCGATCGATGCGTGGGCGGCACAAACCGCGGCGCGTATCCGTGTCGGTTATCAGAAGATCGGTGCCTATGAGGATTTCGACGGCGAGGAATTCCTTGCCGACTGGAAGGCACTCAAACCGCTGCGCTATAATTTCTCGGAGGATTATCCTGCTGCGCTTCTCCGGCTGCAGGAAACAGGCGAGGCGGGCGAGTTGCCGTCCTATGAGGCGCTGCCCTGGGAATAGGGCCTTTGAATAAGGGGGACGCCCATCAACTTCTCATTGACATGAGTGGGTAGTTGATGGAATTTCCGCGGCTCCAAGCGGGTATGGTGAAAAGGTATCACGCGAGCTTCCCAAGCTTAAGTTACGAGTTCGATTCTCGTTACCCGCTCCAGATCTTGGAACCTGTCCGGTTCCGCAACCGTTCTGGAGACAAGATGACCCAAGCCTATGGCCTATAGCTTCAGAAAATCCGATAAGTCGGTCCTTGCTGGCATGAAGCGCATAGGAAAAGCACAAACGCTCCTTGCACTGAACGCCCTTGGCGATACTTCGCTGTCTCTGGATGAAAAAGTCTATGCGGTCCGCCGACGGATCAAGAAGATGCGCACGCTGATCCGCCTCGTCAGGCCGGTTCTTCCTGCCTATGAGGAGGAGAACGCGGCTTTGCGAGAAGCGGGGCGTCGCCTGAGTGAAGCGCGCGATGCCGCGGTGATGATCGAGACATTCGATGAGATGACCGTGCGCTATTCGGCGCATTTAAGTGATGCGCTCTGTGCTCCGATCCGTGAACGGCTTATCGAGCAACGCCGGGCGATAAGTGATGCAGGGCTTGGCATCTCGCTCCTTGAAACAGAGACGGAGCTGAGGGCGTTTCTTGTGCGGCTGCCGTCATGGACGCTTGAGAAGAAAGGCGCGGCGGCCTTCGAGGCAGGGCTCAAGAAGACCTATGCAAAGGCGGTCAAACGCCTGCGGCAGGCCGCCGAGACGGGCGATGCTGAAGACCTTCATGCATGGCGTAAATCGGCCAAGCATCACTGGCTGCAAATGAGGCTGATCAAAAAGGTTTGGCCGGAAGGGCTTGGCCCAAGAATCTTTGCTCTCGATCAGCTAACGGATGATCTGGGTGAACATCACGATTTAAGTGTGTTGCAGGCTTTGCTTGAAAGTGATGCCGATGATGCGGCGAGCGAATTCCTCGATAGGCCGGTAAAGACGCGTCTGTCTGAGCTTGAAGCAAGCGTGGTCGAAGCCGGGCGCGAACTTTTCGCTGAAGACCCGGCCCAGTTTGCGCGGCGCTGCGCGGCCTATTGGGATGTGTGGCGGGAGGAGGGCTGCCTCCTCCGCGCCGGTTAAAGGTGGGGCGAGAGCAGCTCAGCTACTCGTGAGGTCTGCGCCATGGAGAGTCCGGCAATATTGATCCGGCCAGAGCCTGGAATATAGAGCCCTTCCTTCTCACGCAGCTCTTCGATCACGGGTTTCGCCAGCGGCAATTGCGAGAACATGCCGTTTTGGGAGGTCAGGACCGACGGATCATAACTGTTCGAGTTCGGATGAATCGATTCGGCGAGCGCCCGGCGGAGCGTGCCCATGCGGTCTTGCATCTCGACAAGCTCCGTCTTCCACATAGTGGTCAGTGCTTCATCCCCGAGGATGGTGGAGACGATGGCCGGGCCGTGCGCTGGCGGCATCGACCAGAGCGCGCGGGCGATATCGGCAAGGTGGGTGCCAGCATTCTGTGCACCAATTTCTGATCCGGCTTTCAGAAGAAGGCAGCCGGCCCGGTCGCGGTAGAGACCGAAATTCTTCGAGCAGGAATAGCTGAATAGAGCATCAGGTACTTCGCCAAGGAAGGCGCGGACCCCGAGCACATCCTCATCAAGTGATTGGGCAAAGCCGTGATAGGCCATGTCGATGAAAGGCATGAGGCCTTTCTCGGTACAGAAGGCGCCGAGCGCTTTCCATTGCGCCGTATCAAGATCAATGCCGGTCGGGTTGTGGCACGGCCCCTGAATGATGATCGCATCGCCCGTCTTTGCCGCCGACAGGCTGTCCATCAGTTTGTCGAGATCGACACCGGGATCAGCGGGCTGGGCATAGGCATAGCTTGCGACATTGAGGCTCGCCGTGCGGGCAATATGCGGATGGTTTGGCCAGCTCGGATCGCTGATCCACACAGTCGCGTCAGGGGTGATCCGCTTGATGAAGTTCATCCCCAGCGACAAAGCGCCCGAGCCGCCGGGTGTTGCAAATCCCTGCCGGCTGGCGGTCTCGTCATCGGCGAAGATGAAGCGGTCGATCGTGGCGGTGAAATCCTGGTTGCCGCGCGGGCTTTCATAGACCTTGGTCTGTGAAGTCTCGGCGAGGCGGCGCTCGGCTTCACGCACGGCCTTCATGATCGTCGTTTGCCCCGCATCATCTCGATAGACACCGACGCCAAGGTCGATCTTCTCTTCGCGTGGGTCCGCGCGGAACGCAGCCATCAGACCGAGCAGGGCGTCTGCCGGACGCGGGGTCAGCGAATCGAACAGGGACATGCGGCTTCTCCTTCACATTCAATGATGAGGGATAAGCGAGGCTGACGGCTGTGGAAAGGGGATCAGCCTGCTGCCTGACGATTTATGACCGCTGTGGGTTTGGCGGCAATCTCGTTCACGCGGATCGATTTTGCGCCGTCAGCTGCGCCCAGCTCACCATAGGCGAGTGTTTCGGTCTTAGTCCCGGCGGAGACCATGAGCTGCATTTTCGAGAGCTCCGCGCCTGGCAGCTGGATTTCATCCCCCGCTTTCCATTTGCGCATTTCACCGAAGGGCACTTTCGTGCGGCCCGCAATCGCGGTGATCGGAAAGCTGAGCACCTGCAGGAGCGCATCGCCAAGCGCCCGGTCTGGGGCGGAAAGCTTGTCCGAGAAGCCGCGCGGGAAGAAAGCGGTGATCTCAAGATCGGGCGGCTGGATCAGTGACAGTTTCATCGACATGGCGAGAAGCGGTCGATGGCCGATCGTCCCGGGCTCAGCCTTGATGATGCTGTAGCCTTCCAGCGGATCGGCTTCTTCGACATCGTCGTCGTCATCGCCCCCGGAGGATGCGCCAGCCGGTTTGCCGCTCAGCAGTGTTGCGGCAACCTGACGACAAAAGGAGAGGCCGATCCCGCTCAGCACGGGCTTTTCAGTGACGTCACCGCCGAAAAGCGAACGGGTGACGGATGAAATGGTCGCGGCGCTCAATCCAAGGCGCATGGTGATCTTGCCGGCGTGATCGACCAGATCGAACATGTCGGCTGCCTGATCCTCGATTTCTTTCGGATCACAGCGGCGCACATTGGCATCGCCCAAGCGGACAGGATTGCGCAGAAAGTGCGAAACCGTCTCCGCAACGACCTCGGTGCGGGACATCATGGTATCGGCCGCGCCCCGCAGATATTGCGGCATGCGCGGTGTCGGTCCTGTCAAACGGCTCAGATGGCCTTCTTCAGACGATGACATCAATCAGTCCTTCACGAACTTCTGACTAAATAGCTGTCACGGTTAATGGCGGCTTTACACGAATGTGTTTTGCTGCGGCGGTTGAGTTTTCTGGGAGTGAGGCGATGGGCGATCATACGACGCCAATCATCATCAAGCGGAAGAAGGTGATCGCGGGCGGCGGGCACCATGGGGGCGCGTGGAAGGTGGCTTATGCCGACTTCGTGACCGCGATGATGGCATTTTTCCTCCTGATGTGGCTGCTCGGTGCAACGACTGAGGACCAGCGTAAGGGGATTGCGGACTATTTCAATACGACAATTCCGATTGCGGCCTCTTCGGGGGGCGGGACCGATGCGCTGAACGGCGACTCGATCCTGACGCTCGAGAAAAAAGCGCGCAGTGGGGAGTATCAGGACAACCGCAAACGCAATCAGGCCATGCCGATGCGTGAAGAGCTTGAGCAGGAAATTACCGAAATGGCCCAGCGTGCTGGACTGATCGATGCCGAGGGGCGTGTTCAGGTCCGGATCACCGAAGAGGGCACCGTCATTGAGCTGGTTGATGCAGCGGGGAGTGCGCTTTTCCAAAGCGGGTCTGCTGCGGCGTCGAAAGATCTTAAAGTCCTGCTGCTGGCGGCGGCAGATGCGGTCAAGCGCAGCGGCGCGGTCGTGCAGATTTCAGGGCATACGGACTCTCTGGCCTATGCCACTGACAGCTATACGAACTGGGAATTGAGTGCGGACAGAGCCAATACGGCCCGGCGTCTTCTCCTCGAAGCAGGCGTGCCGCAGGGCAAGATTATTGAGGTTTCAGGGCGGGCTGACCGTGATCCGATTTCGGACAATCCACTCGACCCTGTGAACCGCCGGATCTCTATCCTGCTCAAAGATGCAGAGGTGCCGGTCGAGCGGCACGACACGCCGTCACACGCCGAAAATGGAAACGAAACGTTAACCGCCCCGGCGCATGATGAGTCGTTGGATCATTAGCGGAGTGCCCAAATGACAATTTCTTCGTCCTTGAATGCAGGTGTCCAGGGCCTCGCCGTGAACTCGACCCGGCTCGGCACGATCGCGAATAACATCGCGAACGCAGACACTTACGGGTATAAAAGGGCGGAGACGGATTTTGTGTCTCTGGTGATCGAGGGCAATTCGAGCTCTTTTGCGGCCGGCGGTGTCCGGGTGCTGACCTCCCGCGAAGTCAGCGCGCAGGGTTCACTTATTACCACCGGGAACGCGACCGACCTTGCCATTGCCGGGCCGGGCTTCCTGCCCGTGACCGAAGAGGGCGCGATCAATGATACGAACCGGGACCTTCTGCTGACGACGACGGGCTCTTTCGAGCAGGACCAGAACGGCTATCTGAAAACGCCGGGCGGCCTTGTTCTTCTAGGCTGGCGCGCAGGCCCTGACGGGAATATCGGCGCAGTTACGCGCCAGGGGGTCGCTGACCTCGAACCTGTCCGTGTGAATACCAGCCAGTTCCAGTCGAGCCCGACGACCTTGATTAATATGGGCGTCAACCTGCCCGCTGACCAGACGGTCGCAGGCGCTGCCGGTACTGTCTATGACATGCCGGTCGATTACATTGACAACCTTGGCCGTAACCAGACGATGACGGCGATCTTCACGCCAGTTGTCCCTGCAACCGGTGCCAGCAACGAATGGAATGTCGAATTCCTCGATAACTCTTCGGGCACGCCCGTCAGTGTCGGGACGTTCAACATTACCTTCCAGGACAATCCGGCCAATGGTGGCTCTGTCGATACAGTGACCACGACAGGCGGCGGTCTCGTTTATGACCCGGCAACGGGCCGGATCAATGTGAACCTGCCATCCGGCCCGGTTGATGTCTTTGTTGGTCAGTCCGGTGACATTAGCGGTCTTGTTCAGGTGGCGGCGAACTTCACGCCTGCCAATCTCGACTTTGATGGCGTTTCGGTCGGTGAGCTTGAAGGCATTGAGATCAACTCATCAGGTCTTCTGCAGGCTGTCTATAACACTGGCTTCCGCCAGACACTTTATCAGATCCCGGTTGCTGCTGTTCAGAATGCCAACGGTCTGATCGCTGAAAATAACCAGGCCTTCCGTCTCAGCCAGGACTCGGGCGGCATGTATCTTTGGGACGCAGGCACCGGCCCGGTTGGTGAAACCGTCGGCTTCAGCCTTATGGAATCCACTGTGGACATCGCATCAGAACTGACAGCGCTGATCGAGACCCAGCGGGCTTATTCTTCGAATGCACGGATCATTCAGACTGTGGATGAGATCCTGCAGGAGACCACCAATATTATCAGGTAGGGTATAGAGTTTGGGACTTTCTAGCGCACTTTCCACGGCCGTATCCGGCCTCACCGCCGCCCAGACAAGGGCGCAGACGGTCGCAAACAATATCGCCAATGCGAATACGGACGGTTATGTCCGTCGCACAGTCAGTGTCAGTGAAAAGATCGTCGCCGGGAACGGTGTCGGCGTTCAGGTCGACAAGATCCTGCGCGACAGTGATCCGTATCTGACGCTTCAGCGAATGAAGCTCGAAGGCGACAACGCCTTTGCCAGTGAACGCGCCACGGCCGCAGGGCAGATCGCTGCGCTTCTCGGAGAGCCGGGGGCGACGGATGGTCTTTTCGGGACATATGCCCGTTTTGAGCAGGCCCTGCGAGATGCGGCGGCAACGCCGGAAAGCACCGTCCTGCAGCGGCAGGTCGTTGATACGGCAAAAGACATTATCCGCGAATTTGATGAGCTGGCGGACCGCAGCGTCGAGCTGCGCACGAAAGCCGATACCGATATCGGCCGCGCCGTCCAGCAAGTGAACGACGCGCTGAAGCGCCTTGAAGAGCTCAACGGGCTTGGCGGTCAGCAATTGACGCCTGATGTCCTCGATGAGCGCCAGCGCCTGATCGATGACGTCAATGCCATCATCCCGGTTGAAGTTCAGCCGGTCGGTGAAGGGATTTATCTCGTCACTGATTCAGGGGTGACACTTCTGGCCACGCAGGCCCGGGAAATCGAATTTTCGCCTTCTGTGCTTGTGGCGCGGAACCAGACACTTGGTGGCGGGCTTTCCGGACTGGTCGTGGACGGAACAGACATCACGCCGGGCTCCACAAGCTCGCAGGCAATTCGGGGCGGGCAGATCACGGCGCTGTTCGAGACACGCGATAGCCGTATCCCGGCCTTTAACGACAGCCTTGATGCGCTGGCTTATGACCTTGTTTCGCGCTTCTCCGATGACAGCGTCGATCCGACAAAGACAGCCGGTGAAGTCGGTCTCTTTACGGTGGGTTCCGCAACACCGCCCATCGATGGCGACATCGGACTTGCCTCCAGCCTGAGACTGAATGCCGCGATTGATCCTGATCAGGGTGGGGAGCTTTACCGCATCCGTGACGGTCTTGGTGCTGTTGCGCCTGGTCCTGCCGGGAATGGCGATCAGATCAACCGCCTTGTTGATGCCTTTACTGGGCTTCAGCCGACCCCCGGTGCACTTGGCGGTGTCGGCCAGCAATCGGCTGTTAGCCTTGTTTCGGGGCTGTCATCAGAACTTAATTACGACCTGCAACGCCGCGAAGACAGCGCGCTTTATGCCGGCATCCGTTTTGATGCCGCCGTGAATGCCGAGATCGCTGCAACTGGTGTGGATACGGATCAGGAGCTCCAGCAGTTGATCCTGATCGAGCAGGCCTATGCGGCGAACGCCAAGGTCATTGAAACGATCTCGTCGCTCGTCGATCAACTGATCAGGATTTCGTGATGAAAATCGGTTTTCCAGACGCCCTGCGATTTAATTCGCTCAGCGGTCCTCTCGCCGACATTCGGCGCGACCTGACCCAGGCTTCGGTCGAGCTCGTCACCGGGCGCAAACAGAATCTCGGTCGTGTGCTGGGTGTTGAGGCGGGCGACTATAACATCGTCGCCAAGGCACTGGCCGATGCCGATACATCGATTGACCGGCTGACCCTGTCCAATAACCGTCTGTCTGCAACGCAGATCCCGCTGCATCAGATCCGCACCGCGCTGACTGATTATGCGGTTGAGACGGACTCGCTGCTCGTGACAGACGAATTCGTCAACACGACGATCGCCGCGGATGCCAAATCGCAGATCCGCCAGATCTTCACCTCCCTTAATTCCTCTTACGCCGGACGGAACCTCTTCAGTGGCGACAGTGTCGAATCCGCTGCCACGTCGACTGCGGATGAGTTCTTCACTGCAATTGAAGCATCGCTGGCGGGCGCCACCGATGCAGCCACGCTTGATACCGCGATCGATACATTCTTTGCGCCGGGCGGGGATTTCGACACGCTGATTTATCAAGGCGGGGCAGGGTTTGCCTCTGCTGTCCGCCTGCCGACGGGTGGTCAGGTCAGCTTCCAGCTCAAAGCCGATGACCAATCCTTCCGCACAGCCCTCGAAGGGCTCGTCCGTGTGGCCTATGCGCCGCAGGAAGGGCAGGTCGAATTCGCCCGTGAAGGGGTAACCCTTGTACGAAACGCCGAAGCGCTGCTTATTCAGCATGAGGCGGAACTTGGCCGCCAGCAAAACCTGATCGATAACTCGATTGACGCCGTCAATCAGGAGCGGCTTATTCTGGCCGAAACTGAAAACACATTCGCCGGCGCCGATCCTTACGAAGCTGCAGCTTTGGTTCAGAACCTCGAATTGCAGTTGCAAACAGCCTATACGGTCACGGCCCGGATATCCCGGCTGACACTGACGAATTTTGTAAGATGATAAAACGCATTCTCTCTGCCTTCACCGCTGTTCTTCTCTTCACGGGATCAGTGGGGGCAGCGGATGTGCGTCTCAAAGACCTCGTCACGATCGAAGGCGTCCGCTCGAACGATCTGATCGGCTATGGTCTTGTCGTCGGCCTCAATGGGTCGGGCGATACGCTGCGGAATTCACCTTATACCGAAGAAGCCCTGTCGAGCCTGCTCCAGCGGCTGGGCGTGAATGTCTCGGATGAGAATTTCCGCCCCAATAATATTGCCGCTGTCCTCGTGACCGCATCCCTGCCGCCTTTTGCAAGGGCAGGCAGCGAGATTGATGTCACCGTTTCCTCGATTGGCGATGCGTCCGATCTGACAGGCGGCACGCTCGTCATGACGCCGCTGACGGCTGCGAATGGCGAAGTCTACGCTGTGGCCCAAGGGCCGGTTCTGATCAGCGGATTCACCGCCGAAGGCGAAGCCGCCAGCATCACGCAAGGCACGCCGACCGCCGGGGTGATCCCTGAAGGCGCGCGGGTTGAACGCGAAGTGCAGTTCAATTTTGGTGATCTGCGTAAGGTGGATCTTGCGCTCAAGAACCCGGATTTCACGACCGCTGCGCGGATCGAAGATGCGCTCAACATCGCGCTCGGCACCGGCTCGGCCCAGATGCTCGATCCTGGCACGGTGGTCCTGCGGTTCATGGATAATCAGAGCCCGGCGCGTGTGCTCAGCCAGATTGAAAGCCTGACCCTGCGGCCCGATACGCCCGCCCGTGTGGTGATCGATCAGCGCTCCGGCACCATCGTGCTTGGCAGCGAGGTCAAACTCTCCGCAGTCGGCATCGCGCAGGGCAATCTCTCAATCGCGATTGCTGAAACACCGATTGCCTCACAGCCGGGGCCATTCTCCGAAGGTGAAACAGTGCCGCTGCCGCGTACCGAGATTGCGGTGACAGATGGCGCCCCGGGGAATGTCGGACTGATCAATGAGACGGCGACATTGTCTGATCTGGTTGCGGCGCTCAATGCACTTGGCGTCACACCGCGTGAGATCATCGATATATTGAAAACGATGAAGACCGCCGGCGCACTGCACGCAGAGCTCGTGCTTCAATAAGTCGAAGACGGATCAGCCAGCTGCGCTGATCAGGTCGATACTGCCCGCATCAGCCATGCTGAGGATTTTGCAGATAAAGGTCGACTGAGCCTTCTCGCCGTCTTCCTCATCAATATCGCCAAGCTCTTCCATTTTCTCCCGGTACTGACCGGCCATCCGCTGGGAGATGTTGGCCAGGAGATAATCGACAGTTTCCTTGTCTTTCTTGCTGCCGAAATGCAGCGCCGTGAGCATGGTTTTCTCGTCGATTTCCCGCAAGACCTGCGGGATGGCGCTGCGCGGCAGACGGTCGGAAAGCGCGCCAAAGCTGAGGACTTTCGCGCGAATTTCGGCGGCATCCTCGGCGCTCAGTTCTTTGTCGAGTTCGTCAAGAACGGCATCACGGCGTGAGCTGACCATGCGGTTCAGGTAGTTTGCGACCTTGTCCGCGTTCGGATTGCCTTCGCTTTCGACAATCGGCTCATCGCCCTGCAGCAGGCCTTCACGCAAGAGGTTTTCGACAGCCTCAATGGCCAACGGATTGGGGGCGCCATTATTCGCAAGATGCACCATCGCGGCCTTGACGGCGGGCTCGTCGAGCTCTGCCATCAGCTCACTGACAAGGTCGTCTGGCAGGCAGGACATGGCAACCGAGATGACCGAACTGGATTTGCCTGTGAAGAATTTGACGAGAACCGAGGCCGGCATGGAGCCGACTTCTTCCCAGATCGAGACCTTGTTGTCGCCGAAATCGAGCTCGGTTTCGGTCTGCATTTCGATGCCAAGATCTGGCAGGGGCTCAGGTTCCGGGAAAAGGGCAGTCCGCAGCTCGGTTGCAACTTCATCCGTACCGCGCACAGCATTCTGGCCGCGAGCAAGCTCTTTCGCGAATTCCGCCGCAATGCGTTTCTGCTCGGCGACATCGACCATGCGCAAGGAGCGCACAGCGGTCAGCAGGCGGTCGCGGTGCTTCTCGGGCAGACGACCCGTGAGTTGTTGCAACGTCTCCGGATCAAGCAGCGCCAGGATCGCAGCCGCTTTTTGAGAGGAGGTACGCCTGGGCGGTGGCGGCAGGGCTTTGCCGCTATTGCGTCCTGAGCGTTTCGACGTCTGGTTCATCCCGAATACCCTCTGAGCAAGGCTCCCGCCAGTTTGGTCCAGCCATCCGCCATCACGAAGAAGGCGAGCTTGAAGGGCAGGGAGACCACGGCAGGCGGCACCATCATCATCCCCATCGCCATCAGGATGGCGGCGACAACGAGGTCAATGGCGAGAAAAGGTAGAAAAATCGCAAAGCCGATCTGAAAGGCCGTTTTGATTTCCGACAGCATGAAGGACGGGATGAGCAGCGACAGCGGCGGGCCGTCTAGCGCATCCTGCGACCAACGGCCTGGCAGGGAATCTGACAGCGTGACGAGGGTCGTTTCATGGGTCCGCGCTTCCATAAAGTCACGGAACGGAATCATGGCGAGGTTGAAGGCCTCACCCTCGGCGATCGCGCCTTGTTGGTAGGGCTGGATCGCAGTCTCCCATGCGGTCGTGAAAACCGGCTCCATCACAAAAAAGGTGAGAAAGAGCGCGAGCGACGTAATCATCATCGAGGGCGGGCTCTGCTGCAGGCCGATGGCCTGGCGCAGGAAGCCGAAGACGATGACCATCAGCGGCAGGCAGGTCATCATCATGATGATGCCCGGCGCAAGGCTCAGTATGGTGATAATCGCGATGAGCGGGACGAGCTGACCCCGCAGAGACCCTGCGGCAGCGACGACTTCAGGCGAGTCCAGCACTTCCCCGAGCGGAAGGGGATCCACCGTCTGGGCGAAGGCAGGGATCAGCGCGAGGAGTACCGTCAGAATGAGTACGGTACGGATCATGTGTGCGCACTATCCTTGCGGATGTCGAGAATGCGCACAGCGAGGGAGTTCGGACCGTTCTGTCCTTCGCAGAGCTCACCGGTGGCCACGACCTTGCCGTTCACCTGCAGCTCGACGGGCTCGGATGTCTTCACACCGAGCGCAACAATCGTGTCCGCTTCCCATTTGGAGAGATCGGCAAGCGACAGAGTCACCTGTCCCACGACCACCGTCACCGGCAGCTGGATATCATATAGCGGATCGTTCGAACTCGCGGTCAGGGCATCACTCATGGCTTTAGCCTCGCCTTACATCAGGCCGCGTCCGCCTCTTTCTCGAACCAGTCATCAAGAATGGCCGCGGCATTATCAGGGTTCTCCTTCGTCAACATGGTCAGGAGAGATGCAGCATCCATCGATTCTAACGAGGGGGCTGAGTCCAGATCGTCATCACCCTTCGGTTTCTTGGGGCTGAGGATCGGTTTGAGGATAAATAGTCCGACGACGAGGACGATCAGGCCCATGAAAACCATCTGGGCAAGCTCGATCGCTCGCGGCATCACGAATTCTTCAACGAAGGTCGGCGGGGTGCCCATCTCGACGGGGGCGGGCACTTCGAAGGGCAGGATCTGCACCGAAAGCTGGTCACCGCGATTCGCATCGATCCCAGCGGCGCTGGCGACTAGCGATTCAAGGGCGGCGAGTTCTTCCGGACTGCGCGGATCAAGCTGGAGGTTGCCATTGCCGTCATCGGTGTAGCGCTCATTGAGGAGGACCGCGATGCTCAGCCGGTTGATGGTGCCGGGGCGCTGCTGGATCACGCGCTCGGTCTGGGTGCCGGTATAGCTGACCTTCTCATCACGCTTCGAACGCATGATCGGGTTTGTTTCATCTTCGGCATTCAGCTCACCTTCGGGCAGATTGCTCGCGACGGTGACGACGCCCTGGCCGGTCATCTCGACATCGCGCTCTTCCATCAGGTCGCGGCTGGCGATCTGGCGGCTGTCGGGATCGATGACACGCTGGGTCTCAGCGACCGAAGAATGATCAAGCTCAAGCGCGACAGAGACTTGCGCATTGCCCGCACCGACATGCGCTTCAAGAAGCTGGGTCAGCCTGTTGGATAGCGCATCCTCGCGCGCATTCTGATCCATATTGCCGGTCGTCTCATCGCTCGGCCCGCCGGGGCCGGCAATGACGCCGCGCGCTGTATCCACGACCGCGACATTCTCCGGCATCAGATCAGGCACGGCGAGGGCGGTCAGATACTGGATCGAAGTCGCCTGTTCCTTCGACAGCGACATCGGCGCTTCAATCGTGACAGAGGCGCTCTTGTTATTCCGTCCGCGGCGGAAGGCGGAGCTGCGGGTCACACCTAAATGGACGCGGGCGGAGCGCACGGACGGCATCGCCATGATCGTCCTTGTCAGCTCGCCTTCCTTGGCGCGCCAATAGGCAGCATCGAACATGTCGGCGGTCGTCGAGAACCCATTGAGATTGTCGAGCAGCTCATAGCCTGCGCCATTCGGAGCGGGCAGGCCCATGCGGGCCATCTCGATCCGCAGGCGATCACGCTGGGACTGCGGCACATAGATTGCCGAGCCCTTGACCGTATAGGGAACAGCCATGCCGTCGAGTTGGAGCGCGATTTCCCCGGCGGAACTTGCATCGACGCCTGAGAAGAGGAGGGCCTCGCCTTCGGTACGCGCCATCTTGATGAGGAACATGCAGCCAAAGATGACGATCCCTGTCGAGACGATGGCGCTGATTTGCTGACGCAAATCCAGCCGCATCCAAGTCGACAGCGGTCCCCAGTTCTGAGTGGAATTCTCGTCGTTCATCTTCGTTAACGCGCTATCAATAAGACTCTTAACAAACCCTTTACCAGTACCGGGCTTTAACCTTTTGCCAGTGGGATCTCGTGCCCCTGTTCGAAAGACACGTCAAAGGGTTGGGTAGATGGCGGACGCAGAAAAAGACGACGACGGAAAAGCCGCAAAAGGCGGCGGGCTGATGTCTATCCTGCCGCTTGCGGTGATCGCGGCGGCCGGGACCTTCGGCATGGTCTGGTTCGCAGCAACCCCTCAGCCGGTGCAGGTCATTCCGTGCGAGGAAGAGGTCAAGCCGATCGATCCTGAGGAAATGGCAGCGCGCGCCGCAAGCTATGTCTCGCTGGAGCCGATCGTCGTGTCGCTCGCACCTGATGCGGGCGCGGATCACCTGCGAATCACAATAGCGCTGGGCCGACCGCCGGAGTCACCGGAGCTGACGGATGTTCAGTTCCTCCGCTTGCGGGACAGATTCATTGAGAGGCTTCGATTGACCGATATCGACCTCATCACAGACCCGATGGCGATGCCGGAACTCAAGGCATCACTTTTAGACCAGGCCCACTCGACGTTGGGAGACGACGCAGTCTACAGCATTCTCGTAACGGATTTTCTGCTCAAATGATCATGTCAACGGCATTCGACTTCGCGCTCCTGTTCATCTCGACATGTTCGGCATTTTATTGCTGGACGTTGAGCCGGCGGCTGCATGCGCTGCAGAACCTGCGCAAGGGCGTCGGGCAGGCCATGGTGAACCTCACCAAATCGGTCAGCTCGGTTGAAGCGAATGCCGCAAAACTGAACCGTGAGGCGCTCGCGGCTGTCAGTGAACTGCGCATCATGCTCTCCAAGGTCGATGCCAGCGAAGAGAAAGTCGATATCCTTCTTGAGACGATGGAACGCCAGGCGCGTGAGACGTGGAAGGAATATAAAGCCAAGACCGGTGAAGCGACCGAGCGGCTTGATGCTGCCTATAAGTCGTTGATGGACGGCCTGACCGAAGCGCGCGATCTGACCAAACTGATCGAAGAGAAGTCCAAAGAGATCAAGGCACCCGCCGCGCCGCCTGCACCGCAGCCTGCTCTGCGTCCGCAGCCGGAAGTTCAGTCGCAACCTCAGCTTAAAGCGCAGGATTATGAAGCTGCCGCTGACATTGCGCCTGTTCGAGAAACAGAGGCGCCGCGCCAGCGGCCTGCCGTCCGGCGTCCGCAGATTTCAGGCGACCGCGAAATGACCGCCCGTGAAGTGGCGCTGGCCCGGGCGCTTGCCGCCCAGCGCGCCAAAGAAGCGGCTGTCCGTAAAGCAGCGCAGCAAGACGATCTTGCCAATTACACGCCCGAAGCACCGGCTATGCCGCCACGCGATGATGCGGTGGCGAGCTTTGCCCGGCGGCTTCGCCAGAAACAGGGTCAGGCCAGCCTGAAACAGGCGCCGCTTGACCGTGGTCGACAGGCAAAAGCGTGAATGACCGCCCGATCCTGCGCACGCTGGCGGCGCTGTTCCTGCTTGCCGGTGGCGGGCAAGTGGTCGGTGCGCTGAGCGTCAGTCCAGCGGATGCAAGCCGCGATGCTGTCCCTCAGCCCATGCCCACAATCGTCAGGGCCGATGGTCTCGTTGTCCGCGAAGAGGCGAGTGAAGCGTCGGCGCCGTCCGAAGAAGTCCAGGAGCTGACCGCCCAGCGCATCGAGCTGCGCATGGCCGCCATGGCAATGAAGGAAGAGCGCCAGAAGATGGAGGCGACCCGCTCCGCGCTGGCTGAAGAGAAATCTGCGGAACGGACCCGGCTGGCACTGCTTTATGCGCGGATGCCTTCCGAGAAAGCCGCAAAGATCCTCGCGGCCCTGCCTGCCGAGCGTGCCGCTGGCTTTATCTCCGCCATGCCGGGTGAGCAGGGCGCTGCAATCCTTGCCAGCATGACGGATGATGAGGCGGTTGCTGTCACCGAAGCGCTCGTGGCGGAGGATTTTTAAACGCGAATTAGGATCGCGTTCATCTTCCTTAACCCTTTGTACACCCCAAACCCCGCATTAAGATTCTATGCTTTCCGTAATCGGTCTGATCGTTACGCTTGTCATGGTGTTCGGCGGTTATGTTATCGCCGGCGGCAAGCTGGGTATTATCCTGCACTCCCTCCCATATGAGATGATGATGATCGGCGGCGCTGCAATTGGCGCTTTCCTCGTCGGCAACGACATGAGCCGGATCAAGCATACTATGGGAGACTTCGGGGCAGCGCTTGCCGGTCCGAAATGGAAGAAGCAGGACTATCAGGATCTCTTATGTCTCATGCATGAGATGATCATGATGCTGAGAGAGAGTCCGGTCGACATAGAAACCCACATTGAGGATCCCATGAACTCGGCGATGTTTGCCAAGTTCCCGCGTATCCAGAATGACAAGGCGGCTGTCGACATTCTCTGCGATACGATCCGCTCCATGATGATGAACTTCGATGATGTTCATCAGGTCGAGGAGCTTCTCGAAAAGCAGCTTGAAGCGATGAAGGAAGAACGCCTGCATGGGGCGCATGCGGTCAACGCGATCGCCGACGCGTTGCCGGCGCTCGGCATTGTTGCGGCCGTTCTCGGCGTTATCAAGACAATGGCGTCGATCGACAAGCCGCCGGAAATTCTGGGGAAAATGATTGGCGGCGCGCTGGTCGGTACGTTCCTCGGGGTGTTTCTTGCCTATTCCGTCTTCGGACCGCTTGGAACAAGGATTGAAGCCGTCCGCGAAGAAGAGCATGCCTTCTATGAATTGATCCGTGAGGTGCTGGTTTCCAGTCTTCACAAGCATGCGCCCAATATCTGCGTCGAAGTGGGCCGCCGGCACGTCCCGACTGCGATGCGGCCGAGCTTTAATGATCTCGAACAGGCGCTGAGGAGTGCGGCATGAGTGATGCCTCAATACCAATGCTCTCGCGCCAATCGGGCTTGCTCGAGACCGCGCAGATCATTGCAAATAATATCGCGAATGCCTCGACGCCCGGCTATAAGTCCGAAGGCGTCATTTTCTCTGAATATGTGAAGGCGGCGGGCGAGGGGAATCCCAGCCTGTCGATGGGGCACCTGACGGCGCGGTCGATTGATTTCACTCCAGGTGTCTTGCGTAAGACTGGCGGCACGTTTGACCTTGCACTGTCAGGAGAAGGGTTTTTCAAGGTGCTGACTCCGGAAGGCGAGCGCCTGACACGGGCTGGTGTGTTCCTGCTCAACCCCGAAGGCACGGTTGTCGATCCCAATGGTTTTCCGCTGACGGATAATGGCGGCGGTGAGATTGCTCTGCCACTTGATGCGACCAATATCGCGATCGCGTCGGACGGCACGCTTTCGGTGAATGGCGAGATCTTCGGGCAGGTCGGCGCCTTTACGCCGAATGGCGAAATGCGCCGCGCAGGCTTTAACCTGTGGATCAGCGACGAAGGGACGACGGCAATTGAAGAGCCGACCATCGTGCAAGGATCAATCGAACAGTCTAACGTCAATCCGGTTCTGGAATTTGCTCGCCTCATTGAGGCCCAAAGGCAGTTTGAAGCCGGACAGAACGCCGTTCAGCAGGAGAATGAGCGTCTGGAAAAACTGATCAATGCGATCAGGCAGCAGGGGTAATAGGGAATGGACGCACTCAGAACAGCCGCAACCGGTATGGCCGCCCAACAGACGCGGGTTGATGTGATCGCGAACAACATCGCGAACATGTCGACCACGGCCTATGCGCCGCGCCAGGCTGTCTTTGCTGATCTTCTCTACCGTCAGGACGTCAATCCGGGCGCGATTTCCTCAACGACCGGCACGATCGTACCGACGGGTGTGCAGCTCGGCCTCGGCGTGAAGACCTCAGCCATCACCATGCAGTTCGGGCAGGGGACGATCATTCCGACCGGGAACGACCTTGATGTCGCAATCGAAGGGAACGGCTTTTTCGAGGTCACGCTGCCCAATGGTGAGCCAGCCTTTACGCGTGACGGCAAGTTTGAAGTTGATCCCAATGGCCAGATGGTGACCCCGCTCGGCTTTCCGCTGGCGGACGGTATCACGGTGCCGGCAGATGCCCGTTCGGTCTCGATCAGCGCTGATGGCGAAGTCTTCGCCTATTTTGATGATGTTGTCGGAGGTCAGTCGATCGGCAATCTGACGCTCACCTCTTTTGTGAACCCCAAGGGCCTTGAGGCGCTGGGGGACAACCTTTTCCGTGAGACGACCGCGTCGGGGAACCCGCAACAGGGCCAACCCGGACAGGATGGCCTTGGCCTTCTCAATCAGGGCTATCTTGAAGATTCTGGCGTTGATGTCGTCGCTGAGATCGCTGACCTGATCGAAGCGCAGCGCGGCTATGAGCTTAATTCGAAAGTTCTGTCGGCTGCGGATGAAATGTACTCTGCTGCAACGAGGATAAGATGATTTCGCTTCTCGCCGCTCTGTTTCTCACAGGTGATGTCACCGCCCAGACCAGATTGCCGGCGGGGACCGTTATTGAGCCCATACATGTTTCCGGTGCAGCTTCGGACACGGATCCTTTTATCGGTCGGCAGATGACAAGGACGGTCTTTGAGGGCCGTGTCCTTTCTTATACTGACACGAAGGAAGCAGATCTCGTTGATCGCAACGGGATCGTTCGCATCATCGCAAAAAAAGGTCCCCTGACGATCGAGACTAAAGGGCGCGCGCTGGGGACTGGCGCGGCAGGCGATGAGATCCTTGTGATGAATCTGGAGAGCCGCCGCACCGTGACGGCCATCATCACCGGTCCAGGAACAGTGCAGGTGACCTTATGATCCGTCTTCTGCTCATCGCATCTATCGGCGCCGTACTTTCAGCCTGTGCCTCGAACTCGATTCAGGAGATCCCGGTTCAGGAGCCGATCCAGCCGAACGCTCAGTTCACCCCTGTTGAAATGGCGCGTCCGCAAACGGCGTCACTCTGGAACCAGGAGCCGCAATCTCTGTTCGGCAATCGCCGGGCGCGGAATGTCGGGGATATCCTGACCGTCATCGTCTCTGTGGATGAAATCGCCGAGATGCAGAACTCGCTCGAGCGGACACGGACGAGTAATGAGAATTTCAACGCCAATGCGCTGTTCGGGGTGCCTGAATGGGCAGCGAACACACTGCCGGGCGGCTCAAGCTTAACGCCCGGCGTTGATCTTTCGCGTTCAGCCGATCTCTCCGGTGATGGCTCTGTGCGTCGGCAGGAGCGCATCACGTTGCAGCTTGCCGCAGAGGTGATTGAGCAGCGCCCGAACGGGCATCTCGTCATTCTTGGTACCCAGCGCATCAGGGTGAACCATGAAATAAGGGATTTACGACTTCATGGTATCGTCCGTCCTGAAGACATAACCCGGGACAATACGATCACCCACGAGAAGATTGCTGCAGCGGACATCGTCTATACCGGCCGGGGCCAGGTAACGGCGACGACAAAACCCCGCTGGGGCAGCCAGCTTCTCGATATTCTGGTACCATTCTGATGCTGAACAAGATCCTTCCTATCGTCATTACCCTCGTTGCCGTTGGCGGCGCAGGCTTTGCTGCCATGACCCTAAAGGGCGGTCCGGCCGCTGTGCCGGCTGCAGAGCATGGAGAAGGCGGCGGCGGCCATGGGGGTGGTGGTGACCATGGAGGCGGACATGGCGGCGGTGGCGGCCATGGCAGCGTCAAGCAAGTCCATGGCGAAGCGGATACGGACGGTGTCGGCTATTTCAACTTCCGCCGGAACTTCATCGTGCCTGTTGTCGGCACGGACCGGGTGCAGGCGCTGGTTCTTCTCAATGTCAGTGTTGAGATGGATGAAGTGAATATCGACTCCGCTCAGCAGCGGGAGCCGAATATCCGCGATGCATTCATGAAATCGCTTCTCGCCATGTCCCATGAGGGGCTTTTCAATCAGGATATCACCGACCCTGATGTCTATAGCGAGATCCAGCAACGCCTGCTTGAGACGGCCAAATACAGCATTGATGAAAGCGTCAGGTCGATCCTGCTCGTCGACTTTGCACGGCAGGATCAGTAACCGGACATTCCTTTAGAGGACTGTGTAGTTGGAGGCGAGGACACCATCGCCGAGACCGACGACCTGTCCTTCATTCGTGGTGACGATCCGGTCAACTTCGCCAATCGCGCCAGCGGTCACGCTGCCTGAAGGCGTTTCGATCTCGAAGGTGTAGAAGTCGAGGCCGACGGCATCGCCATCGGCATTTCGGCCATTCCACGTCCATTCGTCACCAACTGGCCCGCGATAGACTTCATCGCCAGCACTGTTGCGCACGACAAGTGCGCCTTCCTCAACGCCCGGCGCGGCAATCGTGAGATTGTCAAACGGGCCTTCAGCTGTAATCGATGGGGCAAGGATCGTCTTGCCCAATAGCTCACCGCCCTGTCCTAGCTGGGCCTGAAGGAGCGAAGCGATCGATTCAAGATGCGCGTTGGTCGCGATCTGTTGTTCGAGCGCGGAGAATGTCGCGAGTTGCTCAACGAACTGAGTGGAATCGAGAGGCTCCAGCGGATCCTGGTTCGTGACCTGCGTCGTCAGGAGGCGAATGAAGCTGTCAAAGTCAGAGGACAGAGCGGCAGAGGCTGCGGTGCTGCTGGTCGCCGGTGTTCCGGCTGCTGCGGCGGCGGTGGCATCAGTTGTCTGCATGATGACTGTCCCTAAAATCTCGCATCAATGTGAGTATCGGAAATGATGTTTCTTCGTTCGGCCGGTTCGAACCCATATTCAATGGGCATGGTTTCCGCGAGGACAAGGTCTTGATCCCAGATGGCAAGCTCGTCCTGTTCTGCCGATGTCTGGGCGTCAGCAAAATCGATATTCACGCCGTCAAATCCGGCGGCGGAAAGTTCGCGCTGGAGGCTGTCGAGCGAGCGGCGGAGGAGGGTGGCTGTGTCGGGGCTATCAGCGGTGAGCACCGCGGTGACGAGACGGTGATTGTCAAAGGACAGCTCTATCCCGACGCGGCCGAGATCAGGCGGATCAAGGCGCAGCATCACGCGGTTGTCGCTCGTCTGTAAGCGGATGGCGTCAGCGACCTGCTGGAAAGCTTCGGGCCGGGCAGGATTGGCCGGGCTTGCCTGAACGCGGCTGACGAAGGTGAGGGCGTTATTTCCGAAAGGAGACCGTGCATCCCCGATCAGAGGAGTGGCGGCATCTGTGCCCGTCAGCCCTTGCGTCGAAAGAGAGAATAATCCGCGTGCGCCAGCGCCCGCATCACCAAGGCGGCTGACGAGGCTGTGCCAGCCAGAGGTGACGGCTTTGACAGCTGTCGGCAGCTCAGTCTTCGCGGCGGCTTCTGCCTTAGCGGTTCCGGCCAGAAGGTCGGCGAGAAGCTTTTTGCTATCCGCTGTATCCGATTTCAGGCCGGACTCCGCTGTCAGAACAATCGCGCCTTCGGGAATGTCAGCCTTGGGGGCCGACAGGACGGGCAGAGGCGTTGACTGTTCTTTGAGGGCGGCATTGGCTTGAGCGAGAGTAACTGGCGGCGGTGTGACCGTTGCGACCTGAAGCGGCGTGCTGGCGCCTTTGCCAGCAAGGCCGGTCAACGCGCCAAGGCGTGTTGCAGCGGCCCGATCGAGCGGCGCAAAGAATTTATCTGACGGCAGATCGTTCGTTTTCAGAAGAGCCGTGTCCTCGCCTGTCGTCAGGAGGAGGGCGACGTCAGGTGCCACATCTGCCGCATCCGTACTGCCCGCAACCTTTTGAACAGCAAGCTTGGGGTCGGTCAGCGTCGGCGTTGCGGTCAGTCTTTCCGTCAGCTCCTTGGACAGGACGGGTTTCAGGCCGATGCCGAGGAGGGCGGCCTTTTCTTTCACATCGGCGCTGTCGATATCGATGAGGCCGGCGAATGTCTCTCCGTCACCGGAGGGCTTGCCCGAAAAGCCGGTAGGAGCCACTTTCGCGGTAGATGACGTCAGGGCCAGAAGCGTGTCAGCGATCATAGGATGAAGCCGTCTCTATATATCCGAATCACCACAATGGACCGAGTTGGTTTACTAATGATTTACGGATCGGGCCGAAGAAGAAGTTAATGATTCCTTCTATCCCCAGTTCGGCGGCTGCCCAGACACAGGCCGCGTCCTCATCCGAGCCCGTTGTGGACGAGGCGCGGGAAGCGCAATTGCGCGCATCAGCACAGGAATTCGAGGGCGTCTTCATCCGCCAGATGCTGCAATATGCAGGTCTCGCTGAAGCTTTTGGTGCAGAAGGGCAGACTGCTGACGCCTTCTCAACCTTTCTGCTCGATCATCTGGCTGAAAAGATTACCGAACAGGGCGGATTTGGCCTCGCTGAGTCCTTCTATAATCGTTTGGCCACGGCCGATTTTGAGGCCGAGGATACCCTTGGGAGACGTGTATGAGTCCCGCGCAGCAATTGCTTCAGGCTCTACAGGACGAGGAAACTGTCCTGCTCGAACGGCGATTTGATGCGCTGGTCGAAATTCAGCGGCGTAAGGACGAGCTGCTTTCCGCCATGGAACAAGTGGATGATCTCGCAACACTTGAGCAGATCCGGGCGCAGGCCGGCCGCAATGAACGGCTGATGTCTGCGGCGCTGACTGCGATCCGGGGACTGAAAACCCGCTTTGCCAATATGGGCCAGGGGCAGGGGACGGTCGGTTATGCTCGTGACGGCAGCATGATGGGCGTCGAAAACGAGAATCCCAATCGCCGGGTCTGACGTTAAGTCCCTGTTAGAAGTTCACAGCTATCACAGGTGTCGAGGCAACGCGGATGAAGTTGCGTCGGGGTGCTCCCCGATTTCGTCAGGATGACGACTCTGATTTTGGAAACTGAATTGGAGAAAACATGTCCAGCATTAACTTTAACTCGTCCGCACAGGTTGCACTTGAAACCCTCCGGGGCATCAACACGAACCTGAACACCATCAACGACCAGATCTCGACCGGTAAGAAAGTCCAGAACGCTCGTCAAAACGCCGCTATCTACTCGATTTCGACGACGATTGGCGCCGACGTTTCTGCTTTTGGTAAGGTCCAGGAATCACTTTCGCTTGCTGCGTCCACGCTTGGCGTTGCACGGAGCGGTGCTGAATCCATCGTTGGTCTGCTGAAAGATGCGCAAGGCCTGATCGTCGACGCGCAAGGCAAGAGCGCCAGCGACCTCGCCACCATCCAGACCGACATTGACAACATCAAGACCCAGATCCAGGACATCGTCGAAGCTGCATCGTTCAACGGTGTGAACCTCGTCGACAATTCTGTGACTTCGGTCAGCTTCCTCTCGTCGCTGAACCGCACCGGTTCTGGCGTTACGACGGACAGCATTTCGGTTCTCGCTCAAGACCTGAGCCAAACGACTGCGACTGCTGGTGCAGCTGCTGTTGCCATCGCTAGCTTCAAGGGTGCCTTCACGGCGACCGGCGGCGTGACCAACAACACCAACGACGTTGACTCGGACGCAGCTGCTGCTGACGGCGAAACTGAAACGGTGACCTTTGCTGGTGACATCATCGCAACCGGCGAAACCTTCGAGCTCGATTTCTCGATCCTCGGCGCCAACGACACGGTTGTTCAGTATGTTGCTCGTGAAGGCGACACCTCGAACGAAGTCGTTCTTGGCCTGCAAGCTGCTCTTCAGGATGCGCTGGCTGACCTCGAAGCTGCGAACCCGACCTTTGACGCCGACACCGTTGGCATCTCTGTTCAGACGTCTTCGCGTCCGTCTGAGAACAATGTCAGCATCTCGGTCACCAACAACACCGGTTCTGCTTTCAACGGCATCACGGTCTACACCGAAACCACTGGCGGTACCGCTGGCGGTCTGCTTGCTGAGCTTTCCGGTCTCGACGTGACCAGCGACGCTTCTGGCGCTCTTGACGATATCGACGACATCCTCGGCGCTGCCGTTGATGCTGCCGCTGCTTTCGGTTCGGCTCAGAAGCGTATCGACACCCAGTCGAGCTTCATCTCTTCGCTGATCGACAACCTGAATTCAGGCATCTCGGCTCTGACCGACGCTGACCTGACGTCTGCTTCTGCGAAACTGAGCCAGTTGCAGGTTCAGCAGCAGCTTGGCCTTCAGGCTCTTTCGATTGCGAACCAGTCGCCGCAGTCGATCCTTGCTCTGTTCCGTTAATCCACACTGGAAGGGCGGCTTCGGCCGCCCTTCTGATTCTCAAATCGGGGCCGGAAAATAAATGTCAGCATTCGCACAAGCTGGATACTCACAGACAAAAAAGATCACCGCGACGCCGCGGCAGATCGAAGCTCAGATTTTCTCGCAGATTGCCGCCGAACTGGAGCTGGCAGCTGGCGAGGACGGCAAGGCCAAAGACGTCAAAGCCATGGCCAATGCCCTTCACAGAAATTCGCAGCTCTGGTCAGCACTGATGACCGACCTTGCTTCCGAAGGGAACGAGCTGCCCGACGATCTAAAAGCCAATCTCATCAGCCTCGGCGGTTTTTCGCTTCGCCACGGCGCCCGCGTTCTGGCGGGAGAGGCGCAGGTGACGGATCTTGTCGATCTGAACCGGACGATCGCTTCAGGTTTGCGTAGCGCTGCGGCCGAAGCAGCGTAAGGAGCGGGGATGGCTGGTGGTCTCACTCTCTCACTGAAACCGCGCGAGAAATTTCTCGTGGGCGGTTGCCTTGTGGAGAATGGGCCGAAGAAATCCTCGATCAAGATCATCGACGAAAGCGTCCGTGTGCTGCGGCTCTCGGATGCGCTCCACCCGGATGAAGTCAAGACGCCCGTGACGCGGGCCTATCACCTTGCCCAGATGATTCTCGCTTGCGCTGTTGAGGAAACCGACGCGCGGCAGGACCTCCTGAACCGCCTGAATGAATTGCAGATGGTGTTCGAAGAAACGCCGGCCTGCGATCTGATTGCGCGGGCAACAGAGGCGGCGGGGCTGCGCCGCTATCATGCGGTGCTCGGATCGTTAAAGACGGTGATTGGCCTTGAGGCGCACCTTCTTGAGAAGATCCTCCTTGAGCAACAGGCACTTACCCGCAACCTCGCAGACTGCGAGCTGCCCCGGACGGCAGCTGCCCGTTAACCTCTTGTTAACGAACTGGTCATTAACCTTCCTAAATTGTTAACGCGATTTGGGGCTCGGCCATGATTGGCTCGAATAATGGTATTCTCGACCTTGCAAAGGCGATGGCCGAACACGCTGCTTTCCGGCAGGCGACGGTCACGGAGAATCTCGCCCAGGCAAACACTCCCGGCTATCGCGCCAAAGAAGTCGCTGAATTCTCTGAGATTTTCGATGGTGGAGATGTCCTGACGACACGCGTCGATCAGGATGCCGCGATCAAGCCCAATGGCAATTCCGTCTCGCTTGAGGCCCAGATCGTCGAGCTGGCCGAGGCGCGCGGGCAACATGACATGGCGCTCGGGCTCTGGGAGCGGGTGCTCTCCATGTACACTGAAGCTTTGGGGCGGAGGTAATCCATGGTTGATCCGCTCAATGCTGCCCTGAAATCAGCCAGTAACGGCATGGAAGTCCAGAGTCTCCGGCTGCGGACCGTCAACGAGAACATCTCGAACGTCGACACACCCGGCTATCACCGCAAATTGCTGACTTTCGGGATCGGCAGCGGCGATACGTCGGTCGAGGTCAAGCGGCTGACGCTTGACCCTGCGGAGGGGAAATCGGTTCTCGATCCCGGCCATCCCCTGGCAGATGAATCAGGCTACGTGACCCTGAGTAATGTGGATCTGATGGTCGAGATGGCCGATGCGCGCGAGGCAAAGCGCACATTCGACTCAAATCTCGAAGCCTTCCGTCAGGCCCGTGACATGTATGCAGGACTTATCGGCCTGCTCAGGAGATAGTCATGGCTGGAGAACTTTCTTCACTCGGCGCATCGGTCGGTTACGGCCAGGCGAACCGGGTTGCGCAAGGCACAGCATCTGCGCCCGGCGCTGAAGCCGCCGGCAAGGGGCCGAAAGCCGCCGCAGAAGAATTCGCCAAGGTTTTTGACAAGGCAGACGTCGCCGTTGAAGCACTGGCGCGCGGGGAGGGCAGTGCCCAGGCCGTGGTTGAGGCCATGGCCGAGGCAGAACTTGCCCTTAAGGCTGCGGTCACCGTGCGCGACAAGGTGGTCGAGGCCTATCAGGATATCCTGAGAATGCCGGTTTAAGAGGGTCGTCCGATGACAGATGGACAGGTTCTCGATCTCGCCCGTGATGCGGTTTTCACCGCGGCGCTGATGTCCGCGCCACTGCTGATTGCGGCGCTGATCACCGGCCTTATTGTCGGTCTATTGCAGGCACTTACCTCCGTACAGGAACTGACCCTGACCTTTGTGCCCAAGGTCGGCGTCATGCTGCTCGTCTTCTCGCTCAGTGCGGCTTTCATGATGAACCTCGCCCTCCGGCTTTTTGATGACCGCATATTGCCTCTGATCGGATAGCGCCATGGCGGAAGCGGCAGGCGCAGCAAAAGGGTTCAATCTTCTCGACACGCTTCGGCAGCCGACCGTCGTTCTGACGGTTGGCCTCATGATCATCCTGATCATGATGATCCTGCCGGTGCCACCGATCGTGCTCGATATTGGCCTCACAGCCTCTTTCGGGCTGGCGATTCTCGTCTTCACGGTGACGCTGTTCATTCAGAAGCCGCTCGATTTCTCGTCCTTCCCCAGCGTGCTGCTCATGGCGCTTTTGCTTCGGCTGTCGCTCAACATCTCCTCGACCAAGCTGATTATCGGGGAGGGGCATACAGGCACGGCTGCTGCGGGCGGCGTTATTGAAGGGTTCGCCATGTTTATCATGGGCGGGAACCTCTTTATGGGGCTCATCATCTTCTGTGTGCTCATCATCGTGAACTTCCTCGTGATCACGAAGGGCGCAGGGCGGATGGCCGAAGTCGGCGCGCGCTTTGCCCTCGACGCCATGCCCGGCAAGCAGCTGGCGATCGACGCCGATGTTGCCGCTGGCGCGATCAGTCACGAAGAGGCGCGGCGCCTGCGCGAGCTGCAACAGGAGGAAGCGGCTTTTCTCGGCTCGCTCGATGGTGTGTCGAAATTCGTGAAGGGTGATGCTGTTGCGGGCCTTCTCATCACCATGCTGAACCTTGTGGCGGGGATCGGCATCGGTCTTGGGGTCCACCACATCTCGCTCGCCGAAGCGGTGCAGAATTACTCCGTGCTCACCGTCGGGGACGGCCTCGTCAGCCAGATCCCGGCGGTCATCATCTCCGTTGCTGCCGGCTTCCTGCTCTCAAAAGGGCAAGGCAAGGGCAGCGTCGACGCCGCCATGGTCAAGCAGATGATGGGCAGCTCGCTGGCGCTTGGCACGGTCGCGGCATTGCTCGCCGTCTTTGCGCTTTTCCCCGGCCTGCCTTTCCTGCCGTTCACTGCTGGCGCGGGGCTCCTCGGCTACGCGGCATGGCTTGCCTATGGACGCGAGCAGAAAGAGGCTGAGAAGAAAGAAGACGCCCAGCCTGAAATCGTTGAGACCAAAAAGGCATCAACCCTCGGTGATGTGCTTGATCTGGATGAGATCCATGTCGAACTCGACCGCTCACTGTCGACCATGCTGACCGGGGCGCCCGAGAGTTTTGACGCGCGGATCGATAAGCTCAGAAAATTCGTGGTCCAACGATATGGCTTTGTCATGCCGCCTGTCCGGGTCACCGATTCGACCATCGGGCAGGGGCGCTACCGGATCAGCGTGCAGGGCGCGACGGTGGCGGAAGACAGGCTCGAACTCGACCAGCTCCTCGCCCTCGTCAAACCCGAGGAGCATACGGATATTCAAGGCATCCCGACGACCGAGCCGGTCTACGGCGCAGAGGCCCGCTGGGTCAGCCGCATGGATGCAGACCGGCTGGCAGAACGTGGCGCGACCATCATCGAGCCCGCCGAAGTCTTGGCAACGCATCTTCTCGAGACCGTGCAGAACGGCTTTGAGCGGTTGATGTCCCGCCGGGCGCTTCGCGAGGCGCTCAACTGTTTTGCAGATGTCTCGGATGAACAGCGCGCTGAAGCCAACCGCAAACTGATTGACGAATTTGTGCCCGACAAGGTCAGCCATGAAACCCTGCAATGGGTCATGCGCGGGTTGCTGGCAGAAAAGGTCAGCGTCCGAAATATCCCGCTCATCCTTGAATCAATCGTCGAACATCAGGCGCATTGCTCCTCCATCGACGATCTGGTCGAAGCGGTGCGGCGCTCGCTCGCCTTCCAGTTCCTTGAGGGGTACAGGGCCGGTGATGGCACGCTGCCGCTGGTCCAGCTCTCGCCGAAATGGGATGCGCTTCTGAAAGAACGCCTGACCCCGCAAGGCGAGGGGAACCTACCGAGCAATCTGACGGCGGATGAATTCAAGAAGCTTGGCGATGAGATCCAGGAAGCGCTCAACAAGGCCGCCCTTGCCGGGCAATATGCCGCTGTGGCGGTATCGTCTGCCCGTCGCCGGTTTGTGCGCGATGTGTTGCGCAGCCGCGGCATCAACAATCCCGTGATTGCCTTTGAGGAGATCGTGCCGGGTACGCGGCCCAGTATGCTGGCGGTCGCCTGATGGACTGGCTCGCTGGACTGGCCATTCCGCCCGAGATGTCGACGGTGGCGACAGCCGGGATTGCGCTGATCGCGCGGCTGGCGGCGATGATTTCCTTCATTCCAGGCATCGGTGAGCTTGGCGTGCCCATGCGGGTGCGGCTGGCGATCATCCTTGCCCTGACGGCGGCGCTCTTTCCCCTTGTTGTGCCGGGGCATCTTGAAGCCGTCAGCCAAATGGGGCTTGTGCCCCTCATGCTGTTCGAGGTCGTGATCGGCTTTGCGCTCGGGTTCTCTTTCCGGGTGTTGATCTATACGCTGACCATTGCCGGGACGATCGTGGCGCAGAATATCTCGCTGTCCCAGATCTTTAGCCCAACATTGGCGGCAGAGCCGAACACGTCTGTTTCCATGCTGCTGATCATGGCGGGCAGTGCGCTTTTCGTGACCATGGACTGGCACACGGCGAGCGTTGGACTTCTTTATCAGAGTTATGAGCTTTTCCCCTTGGGTGAAGTGCCGGCCTCCGATGCGCTGGCGCGCTGGGCAATAGAGCGAACGTCAGGAGCCTTCGCGCTCGCAGTCGGTCTCGCGCTGCCATTCCTTCTGATCAACTTTCTTTATAATCTCGTCCTTGGCCTGATTAACCAGGCCATGCCGCAGATGATGGTCACCTTTATCGGGGTACCGGGCAACGTGCTGGCCGGGCTCGTCATTCTTGGGCTTGCGATAGCTACCATGCTGACCGTCTGGGCCGATAGCGTCATGGAAGCCTTCGGAGGATTCTGGTAGGCGATGGCAGAGGGTAATGACAGCGGTGAGAAGTCATTAGATCCGACACCGGAGCGAATTAAACGCGCCCGGCAAGAAGGTAATGTTCCATCCTCCCCTGAACTCCAGACGCTTGCGCGCTTCACGGGTATCCTCGTCGGTACGCTGGGGTTTGCAGGTGCGCTTGCCATTCCGTTCGCGAACAGCCTTTTGCCCTATTGGGACCGTCCAGTCGCAGCGGCCAGCTGGCTCTTGAACGGCGCTAATATACTCGAAGCCTTCGGGCCGACCGTGATGTTCTTTCTGGGCTTTTTGTTCCTTGCCCCGATCCTCGTCATCGCCGTTCTAGTTGCCCAGCAATCGATCACCTTCTCAGGCAAAAAGCTTGCGCCCAAGCTCTCCAAGATCAACCCGCTGAAAAATGCGAAGAACAAGTTCGGGCCGAACGGCCTCGTCGAGTTCACCAAGGGCATGGTCAAGATGATCGTCGTCCTAGTGACAGCGGTCTTGCTGACAATTGGCATGTTCCCTGAGTTGATGTCGTCGGTGGGCTCGCCCCCGGCGCTGGCGTTCTCTGAGATGCGCAAGATCGCGGTCGTCATGCTCGGCATGGCCGTGATCCTCGCAGCTGCGGCTTCCGCTATCGAGGTGCCGTTCAAATGGTCCCAACACAGATCAAAGCTGAAAATGAGTTTTCAGGAGGTCAAGGACGAGGCCAAGGAGAATGAAGGTGACGCCGAGCAAAAGCATAAGCGTCGTGAAATGGGCCGCAGCATCGCCCATAACCGGCAGATGCTGGACGTGCCGACCGCCGATGTCGTCGTCGTCAACCCAAGCCATTATGCCGTCGCGCTCAAATGGAACCGGGGCGGGGGAGAGGTGCCGCGATGCGTCGCCAAAGGCGTCGATCACCTGGCCTTCCAAATCAGGTCGCGCGCGGAGTCGGCAAATGTGCCGATCTATCGCGACGTGCCGACCGCCCGGTCACTTTATGCAACGGTCGAGGTCGGCGAAGAAATCCAGCGCGAGCACTATGAAGCGGTGGCTGCGGCCATCCGCTTTGCCGACAAGCTCAAAAAGCCGAAGAAAGACAATTAGAGCTCCGCTTTTGACGGAACCGCCAAGGCGACAGATAATGCGGGGCTGACATACTGGTTATGCGTATTTTAGTGCTATGAGACATTCATGACGATTGCCCCTGCCGAAATTGAAAGCCGAAGCCTGCATGTGATCGAGGTCGCAACAGAGCTGTTCTGGCGTAATGGCTATGACGGGGTGTCGATTGGCGATCTCGTCGAAGCGACCGGCATGAACCGCTATGCACTCTACCAGACCTTTGGCGGCAAGAAGGAAATCTTCCTCGCCTGTCTCGATCACTACTCCACTGAGGCTTATCAGCAGATCCAACTGTTCCTTGAGGAACCCGGCATTGATCCTTTCGATGCGGCTCGTCGGGCCCTGATTGCGAAAATGCTGGACCCCGAGATGTTCCCCGCCGGTTGCTTGATCTGCACGACGGCTGTGGATGTTGCCGCCAAGGACCAGGATATCGCCGCGAAGATGGAAGAATGCTCTGATGCTATCGGCTCACTATTCGCCAAGGGGTTTGCCAAAGCCCAGGCCGAGGGCCGTGCCTCGACCAGTATTTCGCCTCAGGCTTTTGCTGAGATGTCGACCGCAATTTACTTCTCGACGGGCGTTCAGGCACGCATGGGACGCAGCCGGGAATCCCTTTTGTTGGCAATCAATCAGATCGTCGATAGCCTGAAAATGAAACCGTCCACTTGACGTCAGAACGATCGTTCTGATATTTGGTCTCAGTCAGCGAGGAGACCCCCAATGGCGCTCAGACCCCGGACCGCGGTTGACCAGTTTGCGGTCCGCCTTTCGTCATTCGTGCTCGCCTGGCGCTTCTTCGTCATTCCACTGACGATCGCAGCTGCTCTCTTTATCGGCTATCAGGCCCAGCATATGACCGAGGGCAATAATTACCGGGTCTTCTTCTCGAAAGAGAATCCGGAGCTGACGGCCTTCGAGACGTTCCAGGACACCTACACCAAGAACGACAATATCTTCTTCCTTGTACGATCAAGGGAAGGCGGTGATGTCTTCAATGAAGAGGTGATGCTCGCCGTCTCGGAATTGACGGCCGGTGGCTGGCAGATCCCTTATTCGATCCGTGTCGACAGCCTGACCAATTTCCAGCATTCCTATGCCGAAGAAGACGATCTGATCGTCGAGGATCTGATCCCGGATCCATCAAGCCTGAGCGCTGAAGAGTTCGCCGAGAAAAAGCGTATCGCGCTAGCCGAACCGCTGCTCAATGGCCAGTTGATCGCGCCTAATGCCGATGCAACGGCTGTCAATGTCGTCATTCAGTATCCTGAAAACGACGCCAATGAGATTTTCGAAGTCGCAGAAGCCGCGCGGGCCTTGCGCGATCAGGTGACAGAGAACCACCCCGGGGTCGAGGTGCGGCTGACAGGTGTGGCGATGCTCAATGTCTCCTTCACCGAAAGCGGGCAGTCCGATTTCTCAACTCTCGTGCCAATCATGTTCGGCGTCGTCATGCTACTGACCATGCTGGCGATCCGGTCGATCTCCGCGACCATCGCCGTGATGATGGTCGTCATTCTGTCCGCGGCAGTTGCTGTCGGGACGGGCGGCATTATGCGCGTCGCGATCACGCCGCTGGCCTTGTCCTCCGTCATTGTTGTGCTGACGCTGGCAGTGGCGGATTGCGTGCATATCCTACTGACGATGCGGACCAAGATGCGCAGCGGCATGGCCAAGCGTGAGGCGTTGATCGATGCCATGCGGATCAATTTCCTGGCCGTCGGGATTACCTCCCTGACTACCATTGTCGGCTTCATGGCGCTCAATTTCTCCGATGCACCGCCCTTCCGGCATCTGGGCAACATGTCCGCGGCAGGCATCGGTGCGGCGTGGTTCCTCGCGGTTACCCTCCTGCCGGCGCTGATCTCGCTTTTGCCATTCAAACCGAAAGAGGCAGAAGAGGGGGCATCGGGCGCCCATTTCATCGAAGGGGTCGGCGATCTGATCGTCAGGCGCAAAGGTCTAGCGGCGCTCTTCTCGATTGTTCTGGCTGGCACCTTGATCGCCCAGATCCCGCGGATCGAGTTCAACGATCAGTGGACGAAATATTTCGACGAACGCATCCCGTTCCGCACGGCCAGTGACGCAGCCGCAGAATATTTCGGCCTCTACCCGATCGAGTTCTCGGTTGAGGCAGGCGAACCGGGCGGTGTCTCTGACCCTGAATATCTCGCGCGTCTGGAAGATTTCACTGTCTGGTTGCGCCAGCAGGAGATCGTGACCCACGTCTATTCGATCTCCGACATCATGAAGCGGCTCAACCGTAATCTGCATGAGGATGATCCGGCCTATTACCGCCTGCCGGACGACCGGGAGTTGGCCGCGCAATACCTGCTTCTTTATGAGCTGTCGCTGCCTTACGGGCTCGATCTCAATGACAGGATCAATGTCGACAAATCGGCAAGCCGGGTGACGGCCACGGTCGGCAATCTGAATGCCGGGGACAGTGTCTCAACGGCGGCCACCAAGCAGTTCCTTGCCGATGCCGAAGCCTATATTGCGGAACATTTCCCTGAAGATCTGCGCCCTGTGCCGACCTCGACGCAAGTGATGTTCACCTTCATCACCGACCGGAATATCGAGCAGATGATCCGGGGGACGATCATTGCCGTCATCCTGATCTCCATCATCATGATGATCTCATTACGCAGCTTCCGGCTCGGCTTGCTTAGTCTTGTGCCCAATGCACTGCCGATCCTGACTGCGTTCGGCGCATGGGCGCTGATTGTCGGGCAGGTTGGCTTCTCCATCGCGGTGATTGCAGCGATCAGCCTTGGGATCGTGGTCGATGACACGGTGCATCTGATGACCAAATATCTCCGGGCACGTAGGGAAGAGGGCCTCTCGCCAGAGAATGCGGTCCGCTATGCCTTCCGCACGGTGGGGCTCGCCATCTTCCTCAACACGGTGATCCTCTCGCTCGGTTTTACGCTCCTGATGTTCTCCACCTTCAAGGTGGTGGCGGATATGGGCCTTCTGACGGCGATGTCGATTGTCTTCGCCCTCATCCTCGACTTCCTCTTCCTGCCGGCGCTCCTCATCTGGACCGACCGCGACCCCAAACCGACATATGAAGGAAACCATGGCAATGCGTCTTACTTCTCTATCTCGAACATCTCGTAGCCTGCTCGCTGCAACGGCTCTCATGGCCGTCACCGCGCCTGCCGCATTCGCGCAAGAAGACGGCGCCTCGATGTCGCGCGAGAAGAGCGATGAGAAGGGCTATGAGGTCGCGGCCCGGTCAGATCGTTCCGACAACGGATTTGGCAGCTCGGAAGTCACCGCGACCATGGTCCTGCGCAATGCGGCGGGGCAGGAAACCTCCCGTGAGCTGAGCTTCAAGACACTGGAGCGCGAGAATGAAAGCGTCGGGGATAAATCCCTCGTGATCTTCGAGACGCCGCGCGATGTTGCGGGCACGGCTCTCCTCAGCCATGCAAAAATTCTGGAGCCGGACGATCAATGGCTCTTCCTGCCGGCCCTCAACCGGGTCAAGCGGATCAGCTCGGCGAACAAGTCGGGACCGTTTGTCGGCTCTGAATTCGCCTTTGAGGATTTCACCTCGACGGAGCTTAATAAGTACTCGTACAAATATGTCGGCGAGGGTGAGCTTGACGGCATGACCGTTGATATCGTCGAGCGCTATCCGCTTTATGAGAATTCAGGCTACACCCGCCAAGTCTCCTATGTTGACCAGGAAGTTTATCAGGTCAGGAAGCTTGAATTCTATGACCGCAAGGACTCGCTCCTCAAGACACTGATGTTTTCCGATTACACTGAATATGACGGTGTCTGGCGGGCAAAGAAGCTCTCCATGGTCAATCACCAGACCAATAAGGAGACCGACCTTGTCTATGGCGAATTCGATTTTTCGGTTGAGCTGACCGATGGCGATTTCGTCAAAGGTGTGCTGAACCGGATCCGCTGACCGAAACGGGGAGGGCCAGTCCATGCGCGCGATCATCCTGACGGCCCTTGGCGGCCTTCTTGCCAGCCCGGCGGCGGCGCAGGACTGGGAGTTTAGTGCCGATATCGGGGCGGAGGCGCGGATTTTCGTCGAGGATCCAGCCTATCCCGGCCAGCTTGAAACCTGGCAGCCCTCGCTGATCCTCAATGCCGAAGCTGTGCATGAATCAGCTGACGGGCGGCACCAGTTCGTGCTCGCGCCCTTCGCCCGCATCGATGGCGAGGATGATGAGCGCACGCATCTCGATCTGCGCGAAGCCTATTACCGCTATGCGGGCGATGAGTTCGACCTCCTGATCGGCGCGACCAAGATTTTCTGGGGCGTGACCGAAAGCCGTCACCTTGTCGATGTCATCAACCAGACCGACGGCGTTGAGGATATCGACGAAGAGGACAAGCTCGGCCAGCCCATGGTCAAGCTCAGCCTGCTGAAAGACTGGGGCCAGCTTGATCTCTTTCTTCTGCCTTATTTCCGGGAGCGGACCTTTCCGGGGGAAGAGGGCCGCCTGCGGTTCGGTGTGCCCGTCGATCCTGACCGCGCGCTTTATGAGGATGATGACGAGGAATGGCACACCGATGTCGCCGCGCGCTATTCCAATTTCTTCGGTGACTGGGATGTCGGGGTCAGCCTCTTTCACGGTACCTCGCGCGAGCCAGGCTTTGTGCCGGGTGTCGACAAGGATCTGGGCCCGGTCTTCCGGCCCAATTATGAGCAGATCACACAAGCTGGCATCGATGCGCAGTATACGAAAGATGCCTGGCTGTGGAAATTCGAAGGCATTGTCCGTGAGGGGCAGGGTGACACCTTCGCGGCGGCTGTCGGCGGGGTCGAATACACATTCTTTGGCGTGACCGAGAGCGGGGCGGACCTCGGCGTCCTCGTCGAATATCTCTATGACGGCCGGGACGAGGGCACAGCGCCCCCATCTGCATTCGAGCATGATGTCTTCTTCGGCGCGCGCTATGCGCGCAACGATATTCAGGACACGAGCATTCTTGCCGGGGCCATTTCCGATGTCGAGGATGGCTCGACTTCAGGGCTCGTCGAGGCGTCGCGCCGATTCGGCCAGAACTGGACAGGCGAGGTCGAGGCCCGCTTTTTCGTCAATGTGGCGGATGACAATCTGCTGGCCGCCTTCGAGCGGGACAGCCATGTCACCCTCCGGCTGACGCGCTATTTCTGAGCGCAGCTTTCTGGCTGTGTTTAGCGGCTTTCTTCAGTTTTAGTCAGCTGACCGCGCGATTGAATTCATGATCTCGATACGTCGCTCCTGTGTTGAGATGTCGATCAAGATCAGGCGCGCGATTTTTCTTACTGGATGCTCGAGTGAATTGGTGGCGAACCAGAGGACATCTTCTAACGGTTCATTGTCGTGCCAAGTCGTCATCACCAAATGCTCGTCAGGTATTTCATCATAATCAAATGCTTCAAGATTAGCGTGATCCACACTATCGTCCCATGCGGAGCTTTCTGTTCCCCATGCCATCATGTAAAGACAGCCTGATTGGACTAACCATCTCGACACAGAACGACGCCATTCTGCCGAAATATCAGCTTTGATGACGACGACCGCTGCAAAAGGTTGTTGGCAGCTCAGCTCTGGGGGTGTTCCCCCTGGTGGCAGGTGAAAATATTCTAGTTGGTCCATATCGGTCGTCGATAGCACCTCTGCGGCCAAGTTCTAACCACGATTGAGCGAGTGGAATGGGCTTAAGCTCTCTTGACCGCACTCACGGTAGCGGTAAGGCCTTGTGTTGATTATCTCTCTACCGGAACCAGCCCATGCGCCTCAGCCGCTTTCACCTGCCGCTCCTCAAAGAAACCCCGGGCGACGCCCAGATCGCCTCGCACCGCCTGATGCTGCGCGGCGGTATGATCCGCCAGCAAGCGGCGGGGATTTATGCCTGGCTTCCGCTTGGCCACCGGGTTCTCAAAAAGATCGAGCAGATCGTGCGCGAGGAACAGAACCGCGCGGGCGCCGTCGAGATGCTGATGCCGACAATCCAGCCGGCGACGCTGTGGCATGAATCAGGGCGCTATGACGCCTATGGGCCTGAGATGCTGCGCATTACCGACCGGCATGACCGCGAGATGCTCTATGGCCCGACCAATGAGGAGATGATCACAGCAATCATCCGCTCAGGGATTAAATCTTACAAGGCGCTGCCGCAGATGCTCTACCACATCCAGTGGAAGTTTCGCGACGAGGTGCGGCCGCGTTTCGGTGTCATGCGGGGCCGTGAGTTCCTGATGAAGGACACTTACAGCTTTGATGTCGATGCCGCGGGCGCGCGCAAAAGCTATCTGAAGATGTTCGCCGCCTACCTGCGCACCTTCGGGCGGATGGGGCTGAAGGCTATTCCGATGCGCGCCGATACCGGCCCCATTGGCGGCGATCTCAGCCATGAATTCATCGTCCTCGCTGAGACCGGCGAGTCGGAAGTCTTCGTCCATAAGGATCTGATGGACATGTCCCTGCCGCCCGCCGATCTTGATTTCGACGGCGATCTTGAACCCCTGTTCGAGCAGTGGACGTCGAAATATGCGGCCACGGATGAAATGCATACGCCTGAGGAATTCGAGGCGATCCCTGAAGGTGAGCGGATGAATGCCCGCGGTATCGAGGTCGGGCACATCTTCTATTTCGGCACGAAATATTCCGAGCCCATGAATGCTTATGTCGAGGGCCCGGACGGCAAGAGTTTCATCGAGATGGGCTCTTACGGGGTGGGCGTCTCCCGCCTGATGGGCGCATTGATCGAGGCCTATCACGACGAAGAGGGCTGCAAATGGCCGATGGCCGTCGCGCCGTTCCATGTCGGGCTCGTCAATATCAAATCAGGCGATGCCGATTGCGATACGGCGTCCGAGCGCCTCTATGCCGCGCTCGAAGCGCAAGGCGTCGAAGTGCTTTACGATGAGACAGGCGATCGGGCGGGCGAGAAATTCGCACGCATGGATCTGATCGGGCTGCCCTATATCCTGACCATCGGCCCGCGCGGCCTGAAAGACGGTCAGGTTGAGGTCAAATCCCGCGCGACCGGTGAGAAGGAAAACATCCCCCTCGACAGCGTCGCAGACGTGATCGCGGCCCGCGTGAAGGACGCCCTCGCTATCTCTTGATCGCGGTCTGCCCTTGCGGCCCGAAATTGGCATCTGCTTAGACCCGTGTCATAGGGCGGGGCAGGGGCCAATCTTGTCTGGGCCCAAAAAGGGGAGAATGTTCATGCGGTTAATGGTGACAGGCGGGGCGGGGTTTATCGGATCGGCCGTGATCCGGCAGGCGATTGCCGACGGCCATACTGTCCTGAATGTGGACAAGCTCACCTATGCGGCGAACCTTGAGAACCTGACGCCCATCGCAGACAGCCCGAATTATGAATTCGTTGAGGCCGATATCTGCGACGGTAAGAAGATGGCCGAGCTGGTCATGGGCTTCTGCCCCGACACGATCATGCATCTGGCCGCCGAGAGCCATGTTGACCGCTCGATCGACGGGCCGGCGGCTTTTATCGAGACCAATATCATCGGCACTTTCCGCCTGCTCGAAGCAGCGCGGGATTATAAGGAAGCAGGCGCCCCGGAGGGTTTCCGCTTCCATCATATCTCGACGGATGAAGTCTTCGGCAGCCTCGGTGCGACAGGCGAGTTTACCGAAGAGTCAAACTATCGTCCGAACTCCCCCTATTCGGCATCGAAAGCCTCGTCCGATATGCTGGTCCGGGCATGGGGGGAGACGTTCGGTCTGCCAGTCGTCATCTCCAACTGCTCGAACAATTACGGGCCCTATCAGTTCCCAGAGAAACTGATCCCGGTCGTGATCGACGCCGCGCGCGGTCAAAAGCCGATCCCGGTTTACGGGAAGGGCGAGAATGTTCGCGATTGGCTTTATGTCGGTGACCACGCATCCGCGCTTCTGCTGGTTGCGAGTGAAGGCGTGCCCGGCGAGACCTATAATGTCGGCGGCCGGGCAGAGATGACCAATATCGATCTTGTCCGCACGATCTGCAGGCTGATGGATGAACGCTTCCCGGCCAATGCGCCGCATGAAAAGCTGATCACTTTCGTAACCGATCGTCCGGGGCACGATCTGCGCTATGCGGTCGATTGCTCAAAAATCGAGCGCGAGCTTGGCTGGACGCCGGCCAAAACCCTCGAAGAGGGCATGGCCGAGACGGTCGACTGGTATCTGGGGAATGATGACTGGGCCGACGGGATCCGCCAGCGCGGCTTTGACGGCGCGCGGCTTGGGCTTGGCGGTAAGGGGTAGGCGATGCGTATCCTGATTACCGGCGGCACGGGCCAGGTCGGCACGCATCTTCGTGAAGAAGCGACAAAGTGCGGTTGGGAAGCTGTGGCCCCTGGCCGAGACGAACTTGACCTGATGAGCCTTCAGGATCCCAACGCATTAGACCTTGCTGGCATCGATGGGGTGATTAATGCGGCGGCTTTCATAGGGGTCGATGCGGCAGAGAGCGAGGAGGCTGCCGCAAGACAGCTGAATGCCGTCGCTCCGGGCATTCTGGCAGAAGCCTGCGCGCGCGCTGGGGTGCCGCTGGTTCATTACTCAACCGATTACGTTTTCGATGGGTCTTCAAAAGAACCCTATACGGAGGAAAGCCAAACGAGCCCGCTCGGCGTCTATGGGGCAACCAAGCTTGACGGTGAAAAGGCGGTGGCGTCCGCGGGCGGCACGCACGCAATTCTCCGGCTCTCCTGGGTTTTCTCCGCGCAAGGCAGGAACTTCGTCAAAACCATGCTGCGGCTGGCAGCGGCTCATGGCGGGGTGCGGGTGGTTGATGACCAGTATGGCCGGCCAACCCCGGCGTGGTCAGCTGCAATTGCAGGCCTACAGGTCTTCGAGGCGCTGCTGGTCGAGCCCGAGAAAGCCGGGATCTATCATTTCAGCGGCGACAAGACAGTCACTTGGGCGGAATTTGCCAAAGAGATCTTCGAGGCGGCCGGGCTCAAGATTCCCGTCACCCCAATCCCGACCTCTGATTTTCCGACACCGGCGAGCCGGCCCGCCTTTTCCGTCATGGATTGCGCGAAGATTCACGAGGTATTCGGCATTCCTATGGCAGACTGGCGCAAGGAATTGCAGCTGGTCATCAAGGAATTGGGGCCGGTGGAGGAGTGGACGTCATGAAGGGCATCGTTCTCGCAGGCGGGTCGGGCACGCGGCTTCACCCGATCACGCGCGGCACATCAAAACAGCTCCTGCCGATCTTCGACAAACCGATGGTCTATTATCCCATCAGTGTGCTGATGCTGGCCGGCATCCGCGAAATTCTTGTGATCACGACGCCGCATGAACAGGAAGGCTTCCAACGCCTGTTGGGCGACGGCTCGGAGCTGGGGATCAGCTTTACTTATGCCGTCCAGCCATCGCCGGACGGTCTCGCGCAGGCGTTCCTGATCGGTGAAGAGTTCATCGATGGCGGCAAATGTGCACTCGTTCTCGGGGACAACATTTTCTACGGTCATGGCCTGCAGGAAATGGTCGAGGATGCCGCCGCGCTTGAGACGGGAGCGGAGATTTTCGGCTATCAGGTGTCGGACCCAGAACGCTATGGCGTGATCGAGTTCGACAAGTCGGGCAATGTCATCTCCATTGAGGAGAAACCGTCGAAACCCAAATCCCGTTTCGCGGCCACCGGCCTTTATTTTTATGACGAGACCGTGGTCGAGCGCGCAAAAGCCATCAAACCCTCCGCTCGCGGAGAGTTAGAGATCACGACCCTCAATGAGATGTATATGCATGACGGGAATTTGCGCGCGAACATGATGGGGCGGGGCTATGCCTGGCTTGATACCGGCACGCATCGCAGCCTGCTCGAAGCAGGGACGTTTGTGCAGACGATCGAGGAGCGTCAGGGCCTGAAAGTCGCCTGTCTCGAAGAGATCGCCTTCCGCAAAGGCTATATCGACCGCGCGCAGCTTAAATCCCTCGCCGAGCCGCTCGCTAAGACCGGATATGGACAATATCTGCGGCGGATTGCTGAAGAAACCGGCGCGTAAGCTCGCTTAGACCTCTGCCCACTGGCGGATGAGGTTATGGTAGATGCCGGTCAGCCGCACGATTTCGGGCGCGTCGGGTTGTGTCTGATAGAGTGACTGGATTGACTGATCGAGTTCATAGAGGAGCGCGCGCTGGGTATCGTCCCGCACCATGCTCTGTGTCCAGAAGAATGACGCGACACGCGCACCTTCGGTAACGGCGGCAACTCGGTGCAGGCTGGTTGAGGGATAAACGACTGCGTGACCCGCGGGCAGTTTGACCGAATGCGTGCCGTATGTGTCGTCGATCAGCAGCTCGCCGCCTTCATATTCATCAGGCTCACACAGGAACAGGGTCGTTGAGACATCCGTCCTGATACGGTCTTCCTTGCCGGGCAGGGGACGTATCGCATTATCGACGTGATTGCCGAAGGATTCGCCGCCCTGATAGCGGTTGAAGAGCGGTGGATAGACCTTGAGCGGAAGAACCGCCGAAATGAAGCCGGGGCTTTGCTGCAGGGCGTCATAGATGATGCCTTGCGCCTTTGCCGTCGCGGCGGATTTTTCATCAAGCTGCTGGTTGCGCTTGGCGCGCGCAGCCTGGGCGCCGGAGGTCGCATTTCCATCGACCCAGTCGCCTGCATCAATGATGCGGCGGACTTCACGCACCTGCTCCGGCGTCAGAACATCAGGGATTTGAACTAGCATGGCGGCATAGTGGGGGTGTGGTGGAAAGAAGAAAACCCCCTCCCATGACGGGAGGGGGCCAGAGTGGGGAGGCGCAGGTCTTAGAAGCTGAAACGCAGCGTGCCGGTAATCGAACGCCCGGCCGCGATGGTTGCCATATGGTTCGTGTAGACCCGCTCATAATAGCGCTCATCGGTCAGGTTCTGGACGTTGAGCTGGAAAGCGACCTTTTCGGAGAAGAGGTAGCTCGCGTTTGCGTCATAGCGGCAATAACCGTCGACGCTTTTCGTGTTGGCCGTGTTGCCGAAGCGTTCGGACTGGCAGAAGGCGCCGCCGCCAATATTGAGTTGCTCGATCGGCGCGACAGAGGTCCAGAGGCTGAAGCTGTGCTCCGGCGTGTTCGGTAACTGGTTACCTTCGGTGTCCGAATTGATCGGGCCAGCATCGATGATTTCTGAATCAAGGAAGCTATAGCCGCCGAAGATGCTCCAGATGTCGGTGAGCTGTCCGGCCGCGGAGAGTTCGATCCCCTGCACCCGGGTCTTGCCGACGGCGGCCTGCGGCGCGCCGCGCCCGGCCTCAACGGCCACGTGATCGTCGATCACATCTGTGCGGAAGATGGCGGCTTCCAGCGAGAGGTGGTCGCCATAAAGCTCCCATTTCGTGCCGAGTTCATAGTTCCGGCCTTTTTCCGGCTCGAGGTCTTCGTTCCGGGTTGAGATGTTCTCGCTGCCATCCCCGGCAGTCACGCCCGACGGGCTGACCGAGGTGCCGAAGGAGGCATAGATGCTGCCATTCTTGCGCGGCTTGTAGACGAGCCCGGCCTGATAGGTGACGAAGCTGTCGTCATTGGAAAGATCCGTCGACGTCTCCGTGCTGAAATCATCATAGCGGACACCGGCATTAAAGAGGAGGTTCTCGGACAAGGTCACCGTGTCAAAGATATAGGCGCCAAACGTGTCGACTTCTGTCGTTGTCGGCGCGCGCAGGGTGATGTTGCCCGTCCATGGATCATTCGGGTTCGGATCATAAAGGTCTGTACAGTTATATCCACTCGGGGCGCCGGCGCCGAACATGTCACAGCCGCCGCGGGGGATCGTCACGCCGCCTGGCGCAAGCTGCTCGACCAGATAGGTCGCACGGATCGTTTCCTCTGAGGAGAATTCGAATCCGGTGGCGAGGCTGTGCTCGACACTGCCAGTCGTGAAGCGCGCAATCAGATCGGTCTGGTTGACCAGCGTTTCATTGTGCGAATTGTTACTCTTCACATTCCGGATAACGAGGCCATTGACGACATTGCCCTGACTGTCATCGGGGTTACTCGCGATATAGTCGGTGAAGGATTCCGCATAACGGGTCACATTCCGGATGCTGACATTTTCATTGAACTGATGGCTGAACTCACAAGTCCGGAATCAAGCGCCGTTTTGTTGAAGTCCCGCACGACGAGGCCATAGAAGTTATCGGGGTCGATATCTTCGATCGGCTTGCCGGTAACGGGGTCGAGCGGATGGCCGTAATCGATCAGGCCGTCGCTCTCATAATGCTCATAGCTGACCTTCACGGAGGTCGGGCCGGTCAGCCCCCAGGTCAGGGTCGGCGCAAAGCCCCAGCGATTGTCAAAGACCGCATCGCGGCCCGGGATTTCTGATTCCTGCCAAAGGAAATTGAGCCGCAGGGCGAGATCATCCGTGATGACCGTATTGGCATCGAGCTCGCCGCGCGCCTGATTGGCATTGCCGCCACGAAGAGAGACATGGACGAAGTCTTCCGCACGGGCCTTTTTGGTGACGAGGTTGATCGAGCCGCCCGGCGCGCCGCGCCCGGCAAAGGCGCCGTTCGGGCCCTTGGCGACTTCGATCTGTTCAAGATTGTAGACGTCCCGCGACTGGGCGCTGGAATCGCGCAGGCCGTTCACGAGGATGCCAGAGGTCGACTCGCTGCCGCGAATGAAGGGGCGGTCGGCAAAGGGCTGTCCGCCTTCGCCCATGGCCATGGTGATGCCTGGCACGGTGCGCAGGGCATCGGTGAGGGAGGCGGCGGCCAGGTCGCGCATCACGTCTTCGCCGATCACGGTGATGGCGCGCGGCGTGTCGATCAGGTCGGCGGTGTATTTAGGGGAGTCGGCCTCGCGCTTGTAATCGGCACCTTCGCCTTCGACGACGATCACATCGTCATCATCGCCCGGCGTGAGGTCGGACACGCCCGACGGCGCGGCCTGCGCGCTGCCAACGGCGAAAAGTGCCATGGCGGTGCCATAAAAGATGCTGTTGCGGCGGGAGGCCGCGTCCGATTGAGACTGTGACATGGATACCCCTGAAGAGAACTTGATCGCTAATGCGAATGGTTCGCAACGTCTGGGCTCGTGTGCGCCGATCGTCAACCGCACTTAAGAATTATTTTCAATAATGGCGGGACAGGTCAGGTGCGAGGCTTAGGTAGGGTGTCCCGCCAGACAAAATTGACTAGTGTGACTTTATCAGGCTGCTGATGGACAGGATTTTCTGCTCGTTTCCCTCCTCGTCGGCTCATGCCTCCATCCGGATCGAGCAGTTGAGGACGCTGGCCAAGCCGCGCTTCAAGGTGGGGTAGGGACCGAATCTCGACAGCACCACCGAAGAGCCCGGCTTTCAATCATCGCACCAGATCTTGATGATAAAATACTGAAATAAAAAAGAAACAGTAGGCCATGTGTTCGCAGATAAGTTGGCGAATAACTAATCACATCCCCTGTAAATAGATTATCCCAAAGGGGTATGCACCTGACTCCATTCTATCCAGACTTAACTTATGTTATTCTGGCTCTCGGGAAAACTGGGGAATGGCGATGGGAAGTCTGACACGAATTCAGCGTATTTTCGCGGTCGTGATTATGTCGACGTGTGTGAGCGCTTGCGTCACCAAGCCGATCAAAACGCAATCACTCGACGAGGTTGGTGGATCGGCAACGGCGCAGGCCGATTTCATCTACTACCTTCCCAAGACCGTCGTGAAGGTGGCTTACAAGAGCGGCAAGCCCTCGACGGTCACTTTGACACCGGTCACGGTAGCTGATCCATCGGCAGGATTTGCTGTCGACCGTCCCCGTCGGCGCGGTGGACGCGGCCAGGTCGTTCTGCAAACCAAAGGCAGTGGAAACGACGGCAAGTCGACCGACGTCGGACTGCTATCTCATGTTGCGCTAACGTCGGATGCCGAAGTTTATACCGGCAGTGGACTGACTAATCTTACGACTTCCGTCGCGAATGTCCCAGCCACCCTTTCCAGCAATGAGAAGGAAAAGGAAGCCGGGTCTGAGAGCCCGAAGAATGCAAGTTCGTTTGTGCTGGTTCAGCAGGCTAACGAAAAACCCATCGAGAAGGAAATTCTCTGTGGCGCCGACGAAAACGGCAATTTCGTTAATCTGTCCGTGCCCACCGTTACTGCGACACCTGTGAATGGCGCCCCATCGACGGGAAATGGCTGCATCATCGTGACGGAAAAAGAGCGTGTGGAGATTACGCCAGTCAAGGCACTCGGCGCCGGCTGGCCCGCAAGATCGCCGGACGTACGTTGTGACCAACAAGACGCGGTTTGCTACCGGCAAAGGGTCAGCAAGCCGTTCCATATCTGTCTTCAGGAGGTGAAGCCCGCGACGGAGGTCCTTTTCGGAAACGCCGGCGGGACAACCTGCTCCAAGGGCAAGGAAACCATTGAGTTCGTCGAGGTCTTCGACCGGACACGGAATTACAGTGTGGCTCTCAATGGCCAGCAATTCGTTGCGGTCACTTCAAAAATGTCATTTGAGAACGGCACACTCGTCAAATTCGACGATAAACGCCCAGGTCTTATGACCTCGGTTGCGCAGGCGCCATTCGCCCTTGGTGCAGATGTTCTGGGGTCGGTGACTGTGCTACTCGCAGCGATCTTCGTGAACTGATGGGACTGGCGCGCGCGGCCAGCTCCGTCAGCTTTTCTGGTAGCGAAAACCGAGCTCTAGGCTGACCTGATAATAGGCGACCTTGCCATTCTCGATATAGCCGCGGGTTTCCTTTACCTCGAACCAGTTGAGGTTTTTGAGGCTCTCCGAGGCGGTTTCGATGGCATTCTCGATCGCATGTTCGATCGATTTTTTCGACGTCCCGACGACCTTGCTGACGGCATAGACATTATCTGACATGCATCTTCTCCCTGACGTATTGGCCTGCCTGGCGGGCATATCATGGCCTAATGTCGATGAAAAAGAAGGTGCAACATGTCTGGGGGAAGGGGATGGCTCCGGAGGAGGGATTCGAACCCCCGGCCAAGCGATTAACAGTCGCTTGCTCTACCACTGAGCTACTCCGGAACATTTTAGAGGGGCGGCTATACCAGCTTGTGCCGCCAAATCCAGCCCATTTTTTCGGTCGATGAATAAAAAACGGCCCCGCCTGGGGAGCGGGGCCGCCTTGGGGGTATGGTGGGTTATCTTCCTGGGAGAGAAGATGGTTAAAGATTAAGTGGCCAGAGTTAACGCGGGGTTAACGACGCGCGGAAAATCCGCGCGCTCGCATTATTCTGCTGGTTGCCATTCCTTGTGGTCACCATCGCCGTCGTGATGATGCGGGTCCTCAAAATCCGGCGCATGCGGGTCAATATCCGGGATCTCATGCGTTTTCGAATCACCTTCACCAAGGGCAGGCTGTTTCTCGCCGGTCCAGAGGCCGCGGAAGAAGCGGGCAATATCGACACCCACCGCATACATGGCCGGCACGAAGATCAGCGTGACGAAGAGGGCGAAGAAAACCCCGAAGGCAAGGCTGATCACCATGGGCCGCAGGAACTTCGCATCGAAGCTGTTTTCCAGCATGATCGGGACAAGGCCGACAAAGGTTGTCACCGAGGTGAGCAGAATAGGCCGGAAACGGACGACCCCGGCCTCGACCAGAGCCGCGAACGCCCCTGCGCCTTCTTTTCGCAATCGGTTGACGTAATCGACGAGGACGAGGTTATCGTTCACGACAACGCCCCCCGCCGCGCATATCCCGAAGATCGAGAACATCGCGAAATTCTCGCCCATGAGGAGGTGGCCGAATACGGCTCCCATGAACCCGAAGGGAATCGCGAACAGCACCAGGATTGGCTGGAAGTAAGAGCCAAAGCCGATCGCAATCAGCATATACATGCCGAAGAGCGCCATGATGTAGAGTGTCATGATGTTCGACATGAACTCTGCCTGTTCCTGATCCGCACCGCGGCGGCTCACCTCAACCTTGGGGTGGTTGGTCAGGAGCTGCGGCACATAGGTGCCGTAGAATTCCTTCCGCAGAGGCCCGGCATCCGCGCCATCACGAATACGTGACCAGATGCGTACGGAGCGTTTACGGTCAACGCGGCTGATCCGACGCACCGCTGGCGCATAGGAAATGTCGGCGACGGCTGAGAGGGCGATCTCGCGGCCATCTGGGGTCCGGATCCGCATGCTCGAGAGGCTTTCCAGCGACTCACGGGTTTCGAGCGGATAGCGCACCATGACGCGGACGTCCTGGCCACCGCGCGGCAGGCGCTGGGCTTCTTCTCCGTAGAAGGCCTGGCGGACCTGTCTTGAGATTTCCCCGATCGTCAGGCCGAACCGGTCAGCGCCGGGTTTCAGGGTAAAGATCAATTCTTCCTGAGACGCCTCGAAGCTGTCCCCGATGTCGTAAAGCTCGCCATATTGGCCGAGATACTCACGGATTTCGCTGACGACGAGCTGAAGTTCTTCAAGGTCAGTCGATTCAAGGCTGACAACGAAACGGTCATTGCCATTATCAGAGAAGGTAGAGTTGATGCTGACATCTTCCGCATCCGGAATGGGACCAATGAGATCCCGGAAATCATCACCGACTTCACCGAGCGTCTGATCGCGTTTGTCTGAGTCTTCCATCAGGAGGAACACAAACATCCCGCCCGACCATGCCCAGACTTCACGGGACTGGATGATCGGCATGCCATTTCGTTCTTCGAGCTTTTCGTCGAGTTCAGACATGGCTTGTTCGACTTGGTCATAGACCTGCAGCGTCCGCGAGAAGGGCGTGCCGCGCTGCATATCGACGCGCATCTGGATGAAGCGCTGCTCGACTTCCGGCATGAAGTTGAACTTCACATGGCCCTGCGCGACGAGCGCGATAGAAATGGCGAAGAACCCGATAAAGAGGAACACCGTCAGATAGCGTGCCGCGAGCGACAGCTTGATCAGGGGGCGGTAGAACCGATCGGAGAACCACAGCAGGCTGTCAGCCAGCTGCTCCTGAAACTTCAGCAGCCCTTTGGGTTCCGGCTTCTTCATGTGCGACAAGTGCGCCGGCAAGATGAGGAAGCTTTCGATCAGCGAAAAGGTCAGCGCAAACATAATCGTCCAGGCGATATGCTTGGTGAAGTCCGCCGTGACCCCGCCAATGAACAGGAAGGGCGAGAACGCAATCATGGTGGTCAGAACAGCAAAGACCACCGGCTTGATGACAATCTGTGTGCCAACGATCGCTGCTGTGAGGCCGGTTTTGCCCCGCTCTGTCATGCGGTGGATACTCTCCCCCACAATAAGCGCATCATCGACCACAATCCCGATCACCAGCAGCATCGCGAAGAGCGAGAGCATGTTCAGCGACACACCGACCGCTGGCAGGAAGATGAATGTCCCGATGAAGGAAATGGCGATGCCGGCAGCCACCCAGAAGGCAACGACAGGGCGCAGGAACAGCACCAGGATGATCAGGACAAGGACAAGACCCATGAGGGCGTTGGAGCTGACCAGTTCCATGCGGGCGTAATAAAGCTCAGCCAGTGTGAACTGGTGTTTCAGCTCGATGCCAGGGGGCAGGTCGGACTGCTTCTGATCGACCCATGCCTGGATAGCTTTAGAGGCAGAGACGATATTTACGGTTTCAGGCTGCATGACCTGAAGCTGGCGGCCCGGCTTGCCGTTGATCCGGTAGATGAAATTCGCATCCGGGAAACCGTCCGTGACGGTGGCAACATCGCCGACCCGGATAACGCTGCCATCCTGATTCCGGCGCACGACGATCTGCTCGAATTCCTCGGCGGAATCGGCGAGCTGGCGGGAGGCGAGGGGGACATCGCCCGTCGAGGTTCGCACTTCGCCCATGGAACGGTTGAGCGAGGAGCCGCGGATCGCGGTGGCCACATTGTCAAAGGTCAGGCCGTACCGGCGCAAGGCCGCTTCGGTGACTTCAACGGACACTTCTTCCTGACGGTAGCCCTGAATGTTGACGACAGGGGAGCCGCCGGGGATCTGGGCCAGCTCGTCTCGATAAACCCGCGCGAGGCGGTTCAGCTGCACCTCCGTCACAATTTCCGGATCGCCGGTCAGTGTGACGAAACTCATTTCCACATCGGCTGTAATTCGGCTCACTACCGGCGGGAACGAGGATTGCGGGAGGTTAGAGACACCGTCGATGCGGGATTTTACCTCGTTGAGAAAGACGTCGAAATCAGCTTCCGACTTCATCTCGATCGAGAGGCTGGCGCTCCCTTCACGGACTTCCGCACGGATTTCCTTGACGTTGTCGAGGCCGGTGACGGCTTCTTCGAGCCTGAGGACGATCTGTTCCTCAACTTCGCGCGGGGAGGCGCCAGGCCAAGCAACATTAACCGAGACCACGTCGAGCTTACCGCTCGGGAAGACTTCCCGCTCGATACGGAAGAACATCAGTACCCCGACCACGAGGATCAGGAACATGAGGAGGTTGGCGGCGACGCTGTTACGCGCCCACCAGGCGATCAATCCGTTCATTGGACGGCTCCTTCACTCCCGGCGCTGGCGGCGTCGGCAGTGTTCACATCACCACCGTCTTCGCTTTCGTCAGTATCTTTATCAGCCGTCGGCGCGCTGGGATCGAGCGGACGGATTTCCGTTCCTTCGGGAACGGCCACGCGGGAAACAGCAACTCGCTCGCCCGGTTCGAGACCTGAGGTAATGACTGCGCCATCGCGGGTATAGGCAGCGATGGTGACGGGACGTTTCTCGACAGTATCTTCGTCGGTCACGACAAAGACCGAACCGCCATCAACGATCGCAACACGCGGCAATGTGACCGCACGATCAAGAACAGGACCTTCGATTTCTGCATCGACAAACAGGCCGACAGCGAGAGGGAAGCCATTGTCAGAGCCGGCACCGTAAGGCTCAAGAACCTGTACGATAGCTGCGACCTGACGGGTTGATGCATCGATAGCGGCGTCAACGCGGACGACACGACCGGTCCAGTTACGTTCAGCACCCGCTGCAATCACCGAAAGCTTCACATTGGGCCCGTTTTTTGGGTCATTGAAAGCAAGTGACATGTTAAGGCGGCCAAGGTCTTCATCAGTCAGCGGCAGACGGATTTCAGCAACGTCGGTCGAGAAGATCCGGCCAAGCTGTTGGCCCGGTGAGATGAACTGCCCTGTGTTGGCGCTAATGCTCCGAACCCGGCCATTGAACGGTGCGCGGATGGAAGTCCGGCCAAGTGCCAGCTCGGCATCACGAAGATTTGCGAGGGCGGCTTGATAATCTGCTTCCGCGCGGGCCAGCTGCGGCCGGCGCAGGGTCAGATCGGAAGGGCCTTCACTCCCGGAAATGCCGGAGAGTTCTTCGTAATCCTGACGGGCAAGCTCAGCTTCAGCCTGTTCGATTTCGAGCGCCGTTTTCGACTGGGCAACCTGCGCCTGCGCGCGCGTGACGGCGAGACGATAATCGGCATCCTCGATCTGAACGAGAATCTGGCCTTTTTCGATCACACCGCCATCGGCAAACTCTTCCGAGACCGAGGTGATCTTACCGCCGACCTGACTGGTCAGGTTGATTTCCTGTTTCGGACGAACTTCACCTTGTGCGTACACGGTCAGTTGCGTCTCGCCATAGGAGACTTCCTCGACAAAGACTGTCGGCGCAAAGCTTTGTGGCTCTGTGCGTTCAGGCTTTGGCGCCATGGACCCCATGATGGCGATAACAATACCGAAGGCGAAAATCGTCCCGACGACGGTGCCGATCGTACCAAAAACTACGAGAAATTTGCGGATCATGACCGGTCTCCTTTTTGGTCCGGTGTCATCTGAGAGACAATTTGTGCGTTACCCGGACCAATTGCTGTGGTGGTCACGTCGGGGACCTCAAAGGAGGCGCCGAGGGCGAGATAAAGATCGATGCGGTTGGAGAGGCGCTGGCGCGATGCGCTGATATATTGCGACTCTGCCGAGATACGGCGCTGTTGGGCGCTGATCAGGTTGAAGATGTTGGTCGTGCCGGAGAGATACTGACGCTGTGTCAGCTCCTCGGCGGCTTTGGCTTCCTCGAAAGCAAGGGACTGGGCCTCAAGCTGGGCTGTCAGGAAACGCTCCGCAGCCAGTGCATTCTCAACCTCCTGATAGGCGGTGAGGACGGTGCCGGCATAGTCAAAGACGACCGCTTCCATGTCGGCTTTCGCCGCGCGTGCCTGCGCCCTCAAACGGCCACCCTGGAAGAGCGGCTGGACGAGGTTTGCGGTGAGGGACTGGGCCGCATCGCTGAGATCGAATGAGATATTCGAAGCCTCGAACTCCTGCTCAAACGCGCTACCGCTCAAAGAGAGAGAGGGCAGAAGGGCTTTGCGGGCGGCTGCCGCATTGAGGCCAGCGGCTTTCAGGCGGCGCTCGGCGGCGATCACGTCCGGCCGGGTCGCCAGAAGGCTGAGCGGGTCGCCAACCGCTACCGAGCCATCTCCCCAGAAACCATCCAGCATGGGGAGGGCTTCTGCCGAGGCAATCGCCGCGGATGGATAACGGCCGAGCAGGAATTCAAGCCGCCTTGCGGCTTCTTGTTCCGTGCGCTGACGGGCCACCAGCGTGGCACGTGATGAGGCCAGCGAGGAACGGGCAAGGCGGACATCAAGGCTTGATGAGATGCCGCGATTATAGCGCCGCTCGATGATGCTCAGATTGCTCTCGCCGGTCTGAACGTCGCGTTCGGACAATTGCCGCTGAAGGCGGGCTTCGGTGAGAGCGTAGAAAGCCTGTGCCGTGCCGCCGGCAATCGACAGCTCGGTCGACGCCAGATCGAGCTTGGCGGCTTCAGCACCGAGATAGGCCGCGCGGGTCTGGTCGGTCAGGCGACCCCAGATGTCGAGTTCCCAGCTGAGGTTGAAACCAAGGTTGAAGTCCTCAGTCGTGGTTTCGGGCACGACGACGACTTGGTTGTTCGAATTGAGCCGCGAACTGGCGGGGGTTTTCGCGGTCCGGCCACTCAACGCGCCATTCACGGTCGGCAGGACAGCGGCACGGGTGATCCCGACGCGTTCTCTTGTCGCACGCACGCGCGCTTCGGCAGCCGCGAGGTTGGTATTCCCCTCGATGGCTTCGGCGACGAGCAGGGTGATGACCGGGTCATGCAGATCCGCCAGCCAGTTCTCAGTGACGGGCTTTGCATCGGTTGCCATTTCGGCGGAGACAGCAGCCCAGCCTGTCGGCGTATCAATGCCCGACAGGGCATCTTCTGCGGGCACCGAGACACATCCCGAAACCAGCAAAATGGCTGTACTCAGCCCAAGAATTCTGGCGTTCAACGCCATATGACCACCCTCATCATCCGTGCGGTACAAACCTCCGATGCCATTCAGGAGGGGGTACCGTTCTTTCAACTCTTTGCATGCCGGGTGGTAAGCTCCCCCCAGACAAGTCGCTCCCCCCTAACGCCCAATTGATATTTATCGATTAACGGCGAATTTCAACCCTTCGGCGGGCCGCGTAAAGGCAAAAGCACGAATAAAGTGCCAGATACGCCTCAAAAATGCGTAACAATGGCGGAAATGAAGATGTTTTTAGCGGGTGGGGCATGGAGGCCACGCCCGGAATCGAACCGGGGTACACGGATTTGCAATCCGCTGCGTCACCACTCCGCCACGTGGCCTCATCGGGGGTGAGTTCGGGCAGATACGCTGTCAGATCAGCCGCGACAAGCCTTCTTGTGGCGCTTGGTCTTCCAATCTGCGCCAACCGGTCCTAATGCCCGCCAATCCCGATTTTTCTCCGCGGTAAAGAGGCGTGACGATGGATACGGCGAAAGCCCGAAAGCATATGGTGGACAGTCAGGTCCGGCCGAATGATGTGACTGATTCCGGCCTGATCAAGGCAATGGGGCGTATCCCGCGGGAGGACTTCGTGCCCTCGAACCGCCGCTCGCTCGCTTATGTGGAAAAAGATGTGCCGCTGTTTGAGGGCCGCTGGCTGCTCAAAGCGCGCGATTTCTCCAAGCTGATCAATGAAGCGCATATCCATCCCGGCGACCTCGTTCTCGATGTCGGCTGCGGTTATGGCTATGGCTGCGCGGTCATGGCACCACTGGGCAGTGTCGTTGTCGGGCTTGAGGAAAATACGGAAGCCGTCAGCCAGGCGCAGACAAGCTGTACCAATCTAGGTCTCGATAATGTTGCGATCGTCGAGGGCGAGCTGGCGGCAGGCTTTGCCGATCAGGGCCCGTATGATGTCATCGTCATTGCGGGCGGCGCGGAAATCATTCCTGAGAAACTTTTCGACCAGCTCAGCCCGGAAGGCGGGCGCATGGTGGCAATCCTCGTTGACCGGGGCGTCGGGCATGCGATGCTCTACACACGCCACCATGATGCAATCGGAGAGCGTATGTTATTTGAGTGCCATCCGGCCGGTATTCTGCCTGGCTTCAACCGGACGGCAGGGTTCGTTTTTTAACCCTTTCTTGAGACTTCAGGCAGGACATCAGGGCGGCTCGGCCCATAAGGTCACCGGTCTTGCTCCCCCCCGCGAACACGCGGATGGTGTGCTCGGCTGGTGAGTTATGTGAGGAATAACAGGCGGTATGGCGAACCCACAATCAGAACCCACAATGGACGAAATCCTGGCCTCAATCCGTCGGATCATTTCCGAAGAGGATGAGGCCCCGGAAGCCAAATCACCACCGAGCCTCGAGCCGCTGACGCTCGATGAATCAAGCTCCGTCTCGATCGATGATGACATGATCGGCGGCGCGAAAGTCGAAGCCGGCACGCCCGAGCCGCAGGATGATCCGGCCCCGGTCGAAGCGGCCGCCCCGGAACCCACCGTCACCCCGGAGCCGGTCAGCCAGTCGGCCGATCCGCTCGACGAACTTGCCGAAACAGCCAAGCCGAAAGCTCCCGTGGAACAGCCCAAAAACACTATCGATTTCGACGCCATCTCCGATCGGGCGGCCAAAGCCGCAACGGAGAGCCTTGCCGCCCAGACCCTCGTCAGCGACGGCGCTGCCCGGAAGGTCTCAGACGCTTTTGGGGCCCTGCATGAGAATGTCCGGGTCTCGAATGCCGGCGGGCAGACGATCGAAGATATTGTCGAAGCGATGCTGCGCCCGATGATCCAGCAATGGCTCGATCAGAATCTGCCGCGCATCGTCGAGGAAAAAGTTGAAGAAGAGGTCCGGCGAATCGCCCGGCGCCGATAACAGGCCAGCCGGGCCCCGCCATTGTGACGCGGGGCGCGCCTTCCTACTTCTGACGAACATCTTCTGGCTGCCCTCATCCGGGGGCCGCTTTTTCATTTACACAGTAGCCATCGGAGCCAAGTGCCATGCGTGATCCGCACGATATCTATATGAATACCCTCATCCCGATGGTGATTGAGCAGACTAGCCGCGGCGAGCGGTCCTTCGACATCTATTCACGGCTGCTCAAGGAACGGATCATCTTCCTGTCCGGTCCCGTTCATGATCAGGTCTCGACCCTGATCGTCGCGCAGCTTCTCTTCCTTGAAGCTGACAATCCCAAAAAGGACATCGCGCTCTATATCAACAGCCCGGGCGGTTCGGTCACGGCCGGTCTCGCGATGTATGACACAATGCGGTACATCCGCCCGCAGATCTCCACCATGTGTATCGGCCTTGCGGCCTCCATGGGCTCGCTGCTCCTGACGGCGGGCGACAAGGACATGCGTTTCTCGCTGCCGAACTCACGGATTATGGTTCACCAGCCCTCCGCCGGCTTCCAGGGACAGGCCTCCGATATTGAGCGGCATGCCAAGGACATCATCGCCACGAAAAAGCGTCTCAATGAGATCTATGTCGAGCATACCGGCCAGGATTACGAGACAATCGAGAAAACCCTCGACCGCGACACCTTCATGACGCCGGAACAGGCGAAAGAATTTGGCCTTATCGATCAAGTGCTTGAGAAGCGCGCGGTGGCCACTGACAATGATGAGTAACGGAAATACGTGAAAGTTCCCGAAGCTCTACAGAATATAAACGAAAAGTGGGGAACCTGTTCCCCTCATGCGATTGCGCGTCTGGCCCCATTCATGCACAGTCGAGTATCGTTGAAAAAATGTTGTGAGAGCTGTCGGACGGGGCGGGACAGCTTGGGCGAAGGAGCGCTCGTATGAGTAAAGTTGGCGGCAATAAAGGCGGAACTGGCGCCGGACCGACAGGTTCTGCGGGCGGCGGCGACGGCAAGAATACGCTGTACTGCTCGTTCTGCGGAAAGTCCCAGCACGAAGTCCGCAAGCTGATCGCTGGACCGACTGTCTTCATTTGTGACGAATGCGTCGAGCTCTGCATGGATATCATCCGTGAAGAGTCGAAATCCTCGCTCGTCAAATCAGGTGAAGGTGTCCCAAGCCCGCAGCACATCCACAATGTGCTTGATGATTATGTGATCGGACAGTCCTACGCCAAGCGCGTTCTGTCGGTCGCAGTTCACAACCACTTCAAGCGGCTGAACCACGCTCAGAAGAATTCCGACGTCGAACTGGCAAAATCAAACATCCTGCTCGTCGGGCCGACCGGCTCGGGCAAGACGCTTCTTGCTCAGACGCTGGCGCGGATTCTCGACGTGCCGTTCACCATGGCCGATGCCACGACCCTGACCGAAGCCGGCTATGTCGGTGAGGATGTCGAGAACATCGTTCTGAAGCTTCTTCAGTCTGCGGATTACAATGTCGAGCGCGCCCAGCGCGGCATCGTCTATATCGACGAGATCGACAAGATTTCCCGCAAATCCGACAATCCGTCGATCACCCGGGACGTCTCGGGCGAGGGCGTCCAGCAGGCGCTCCTCAAGATCATGGAAGGCACGGTTGCGTCCGTTCCGCCGCAGGGTGGCCGGAAACATCCCCAGCAGGAATTCCTGCAGGTCGACACGACCAACATCCTCTTCATCGTGGGCGGCGCCTTTGCCGGTCTCGACAAGGTGATCTCGAACCGGGGCGAGGGCGCTTCGATCGGCTTCAATGCCGAGGTGAAGGAACTCGATGACCGCCGGATCGGCGATGTGCTTCGGGAAGTAGAGCCTGAGGATCTCCTCAAATTCGGCCTGATCCCGGAATTCATCGGCCGTCTGCCGGTGATCGCAACTCTCGAAGACCTCGATGAGGATGCGCTGATCCAGATCCTGACCTCGCCGAAAAACGCGCTGGTCAAACAATATCAGCGTCTCTTCGAGATGGAGGACGTTAAGCTCACCTTCACCGAGGATGCGCTTTCCTCCGTTGCGAAAAAGGCGATCACGCGGAAGACAGGTGCCCGGGGCCTGCGCTCGATCATGGAGGGCATTCTGCTCGACACCATGTTCGATCTGCCGACCCTCGAAGGCGTGCAGGAAGTGGTCATCAACGACGATGCCGTCGAAGGCCGCGGCGAGCCGATTTACGTCTATGCCGATGCGGCGAAAGCCCCGGCCAAGTCGAGCGCGTGACTGTTACGTCACAGTAACACTCGTTAGAGAACTGAACAGCGCCTCTCACCTTGATCGGTGAGGGGCGTTTTCTCTATGGCGCTGGGATGGCACTTTCATTTGACGCGCTTCGCGAGAAAATCGGTACCGAGATCGGCGTGTCCGACTGGGTTTCCGTCACCCAGGACATGATCAACGGCTTTGCTGATGTCACCGATGATCACCAGTTCATCCATGTCGATCCAGAGCAGGCAAAGGCGACGCCCTTTGGCGGCACGATTGCGCACGGGTTTCTGACCCTGTCGCTGCTGCCGGCCCTGATCAGCAATATCGACGTGAAGCTGAAGAATACAGTGATGGGCGTGAATTACGGCTTTGACCGGGTACGTTTGATCGCGCCGGTCCCTTCGGGAAGCGATGTCCGAGGGCGGTTCGTTCTTCAAGATGCGGTCGAAAAACGGCCGGGCCAGTATCTTCTGACTTTCGCCGTCTCTGTCGAGATCAAGGGGCAAGACAAACCCGCCCTCACGGCAGAGTGGCTCGGGATGCAGTTTACGGATGAAAAGGGCGGTGCAGCATGACGATCTCTTTTGAAAACCGCGTAGCTATCGTGACGGGCGCCGGGGCCGGGCTTGGCCGCTCTCATGCGCTGGAGCTGGCGCGTCGCGGCGCGAAAGTCCTGGTCAATGATTTCGGTGGCGGCGTTGACGGCACGGGCGGGTCTTCTGAACCTGCCGAAAAAGTCGCGGCGGAAATCCGCGAGGCGGGCGGCGAAGCCATCAGCCATGGCGCGGATGTGACGAACCCTGAACAGGTCGCCGATATGGTCCGCACTGCGATGGATCAATGGGGCCGTATCGATATCCTCATCAACAATGCCGGTATCTTGCGCGATTCAAGCTTCATGAAGATGGAGATGGCAGACTTCGAAAAGGTCATGGCCGTGCACCTGATGGGCTCGGTGATCTGCACGAAAGCCGTCTGGCCGATCATGCGCGAGCAGGGTTACGGCCGCCTTCTGATGACGACATCCTCGTCCGGGCTCTACGGCAATTTCGGCCAGTCCAATTATGGCGCTGCCAAAATGGCGCTGGTCGGTTTCATGAACACGCTCCATCTTGAGGGCGAGAAATACAATATCCGCGTGAACTCGCTCGGGCCTGCCGCCGCGACCCGGATGACAGAAGGGCTCCTGCCGCCGCCCGCCCTTGAGATGATGACGCCGGAAAGCGTGACGCCCGCCGCGATCTTCCTTGTGGCCGAGGATGCGCCGAGCCGGGTGATCCTCAATGCAACCGCTGGGGCATTCTCCCGCACCTATATCGAGGAGACCCAAGGGGTGGCTTTCGCGCCGGGTGATCAGACGGCGGAGAATATCGCCGCGAACTGGGACGAGATCAGTGATCCCAAAACGGCTGTCGAGCTGCCGCAGGGCGCAGCTCAGGTCATGAAATTTGCCCAGATGGCAGGGGAAGCCCGCAAGTCCTGATCGGGCTTCGGGAACCTCATAAGATGGATCCGCGTTCTACTCTTGGAAAACCGGAGTAGAATAATGTCGGATAATTTCACGATTTACACGGCAGGTTTTGCCGTCATGCTGATCGGTATCCTTGGTGGCGCCTACCTTCTGGGGGTGCCGCAAGCCTGGCTTGCCGTCATCGGGATCACCCTTGCGGGGCTTGGGATCATGTCGGCTGTACGCAAGACCAAGCGCAAGGAAAGCTGACCTTCAAAGATCAGTCCTCAAGCCGTCTCCATCCGCCGGGCTCAAGCAGCTCGAGCGGGCGGAAGCGGCGTTTGTAATCCATCTTTGGTGAGCCCTTCACCCAATAGCCCAGATAGACGTGGCTGAGGCAAAGCTCGCGCGCATACTCAATATGATCAAGGATCATGTAGGTGCCGAGTGAGCGTTTCTCCGCATCCGGATCAAAAAAGCTGTAGACCATGGAGAGCCCGTCCTTCACCCGGTCGGTGAGGGCGCAGGCGAGGAGCTTTCCGTCCCCGTCACGATATTCAATCAGCAGCGTGTCGACAGGGGTCTGTTCGACCATGCTCTGATAATCGAGCACCGTCATGTCGGCCATGCCGCCTTCGGCGTGGCGGGTATCGAGATATCCGCGAAGGACGCTGAACTGCTCCGACGTCGTGCGCGGCGGCAGGGCATGACGAGTGACATCGCGATTGCGGCGCAAGAGGCGCTTCCAGCGAGATGCTTTGAACTCACCAGCGACGACGCGGACGGGCTTGCAGGCCTGACAGCGTTCGCAGGCCGGCAGATAGGCAATATTCTGGGACCGCCGGAACCCGCGCTCGCTGAGCCCGGCATTCAACTCCGCTGCACTCTGGCCGCCCAGAAAGGTGAATATCTTCCGCTCGCGGCGGCCGGGCAGGTAAGGGCACGGGCTCGGCGAGGTGAGGAAAAACTCATTGGTCGTCGACTGAAAAGGCGTGGTCATGCGGGCGCTTGGCTACTCAACTGATACTCAAACTCTATCACATCCCGTGCCATGACGCGCCGTCACATCAGTCCCATTGCGCCGAAATAGGCGGGCGCAACAAGCGTGTAGACAATCCACAGCAACACGATGAGCGGCAAGCCTATCAGAACAAAGTCACGAAACTGGTAATGCCCGGGCGCCATGACCAACAAATTTGTCTGATAGGCGACAGGCGTCGCGAATGAGCAGTTCGCCGCATAGATCACGGTGAAGACAAGAACCGTAGGATCGATACCTGCGACCCCGGCGGATGAGATCGCAATCGGGGTCAGAAGGACAGCCGTCGCATTATTCGAGAGCACATTGGTGAGCGCGGCCGTCAGGATGAAGAAGGCGGAGATCAGGAGCGTTGCCCCGCCGGGCCGGTCCGCCAATGGCGTCAGTAGCGAGGATATATAGAGCGCACCGCCCGTCGCCTGCATGGCAAGGCCCATGGCGATGGCGACCCCGATGAGGAGGAAGACCCGCCGGTCAACGGCCCGCGCCGCCTGCCGGATGTTCAGGCACCCGGTGGCAACCATCGCAGAGGCCCCGCAAATGGCGGAGATGGCAATCGGCAGGATGCCTGTTGCTGCCAGCAGGACGGTCGCAATGAAGATCGCTGCCGCATAACGCGCATGATCAGGGTCTGGGAGCTGGGTCATCGACCGCTCGAGCATCAGGATGTCGCGGTCGGCTCGCAGACGGCGGATATCCGAGCGGTCCCCGAGGATCAGTAGGACATCCCCCGCCTCAAGCCGGATGCCCTGGATATCGCCGCGGATCATCCGCGAGCGGCGCTGGATGCCGACGATCACGCAATTGGTCTGAAAGCGGAAACGGATCTGGCTGATTGACCGGCCGATAATGCGAGAGCCGGGCGCGACCACCGCCTCGATCATGGTCAGCTCACCTCCGCCTTCAGGTGTCTCCACCTCGGCCAGAAAGCCTGCGAGAATCTCGCTTTTGGTTTTGAGAAGACGGGTCAGGGCATCACGGGTCGCAGCAACCACGACCTTGTCGTGAAGGCGTAAAGTGACGTCATCGAACGGCGGCAACAGGATATCGTCGCGCCGCTGGATCAACCGTACTGTGACGTTCTTGAGGCTCGGGAAAAGGCCCGCTTTTGAGGTCTCACCGATCAGTGGATTGGCGCGATCCAGCGTCACTTGCGCCAGGAACTGCTTGCCGTCCGAAGGGGAGGAATCAAGCTCGCCATGCCGGTCGGGAAGGAACCACTTGGTGACGATCGCAAGATAAACCGCCCCGACGGCGGCCAGCACGAGACCCAATGGGGCGAGTGCAAAGAAGCTGACGCTCTCGCCGGAGAAGCCCCGATAGACTTCGATGGCGAGCAGGTTGGTCGAGGAGCCGATCGTTGTCAGCATCCCGCCAAGGATCGACATGAAGCTTAGCGGCATCATCAGGCGGGAGGGGGCAATGCCGGACTGCATCGCCATCGCCGCCATGATCGGCACGAACATGACGACGACAGGCGTGTTGTTGAGAAAGGCGCTGACCGCCATCACGAAGAGGAAGACGCCTGTGACGGCGATCCAGCCAAGCTTAGCGTGGGCGACAAGAAGAAGCCTTGTCGGCCAGTCGAGCGCCCCCGACTGATACATTCCCTGACCGACGATCAGCAGCCCGAGGATCGCGAAAAGCGCGGGACTGGCAAAGCCTGACAGCAGCGTCTCCGCACTCAGCAGATTACCGCCATCCGCATCGGGCAGCGGGAAAATGTGGAAAAAGACCAGCAGCGCGCCAATGGTAATCGCGCTGACCAGCTCGAGTGAGAATCGGTCGCTCGAATAGGCGATGATCGCGAGCGCGATCACCCCGAAAGTCACCCACATCTGGGGGACAATGTCATAAAGAGCGTCCATGGAATTCAACCTGTCGCGTGTCGCGCGCCGTGGAAAGGCCCCTGATTCAGAGGCTTGGAATGTAATGAATTGTTCTGAGGGGCAGAAACGTCTAACCCAGCGTGATGTCTGATCCCTACCAGCCCCTGAAGAATGCCTTTGCTCGTTATACAACGGGGGTCACTGTCGTGTCCTGCCTGCCGAAAGATGGCAAGCCGGTCGCGCTGACGGTGAACAGCTTCACTTCTGTGTCGCTGGAGCCGACGCTGGTTCTCTGGTGTCTCGACAATCACACCAGCATCAAGCCGTCTTTTGATGAGTCGGCGAGCTATGCGGTCAGTGTGCTGGCGTCCGACCAGCAGGCGGTCTCGAACCGCTTCGCAACGCCAGGTCGGCATGATGTGACGCCCGCCGAAAGCGAGACATTCGCAACCGGATCGCCGCTCCTGAAAGGGCGTCTGGCCGGTTTTGACTGTGAGATCGTGGCGCGGCATCAGGCGGGCGATCATGTTGTCCTTATCGGGCAAGTGAAGCATTTCGACAGCCGTGACGGCGCGCCCCTCATTTATTCAGGGCGCACTTATCTCACGGGAACCTTGATTACTGATTGAGCCAGCCGGCAGCATCTGTCGCGTAATAGCTGATGATCATGTCGGTGCCCGCCCGCCGGAAGCAGGTCAGGGCCTCAAGTGCTGCATCCTCGAAATCGAAGGCCCCTTCTGCGGCAGCACAGCGCAGCATCGCGTACTCGCCTGAAACCTGGAACGCAGCGACCGGCACGTTGAAGGCCGCCTTGGTGCGCGCGATCATGTCGAGATAGGGCATCCCCGGTTTGACCATCACCATGTCGGCGCCTTCGGCAAGATCGAGCGTCACCTCGCGATTGCCTTCGGCGCTGTTGCGCGGGTCCATCTGATAGGTCCGCTTGTCCCCCTGCAGCACGCCGCGTGAGCCGATGGCGTCGCGATAGGGGCCATAGAATTTCGAGGCGTATTTGACGGCGTAGGAAAGGATCATCCGATCCGTGAAGCCTTCATGGTCGAGCTTTTTTCGAATGGCGCCGATCCGGCCATCCATCATGTCGGAAGGGGCAAGGACATCATATCCGGCGGAGGCCAGAACCACCGCCTGCTCGGTCAGGACCGCAACAGTGCCGTCATTGACGATCTCGCCATCACGGAGGAGCCCGTCATGACCGTGATCGGTATAGGGATCGAGCGCGACATCGCCGATCAGGCCGATCTGGGGGACGGCATCCTTGATGGCGCGGGCTGCACGGCACATCAGATTATCGGAGTCGAGCGCCGCCGTCCCCTCGGGGTCGCGTGCTTCCTTGCCGGTGTGTGGAAAGAGCGCGAGCGCTTTGATTCCATTTTTCCACGCATTTTGTGCCATCTCGACGGCGTCATTAACGCTGGCTCTTTTGATACCCTCCATCGCGGGGATGGGGCCGGCGGGGGCATCATCCTCTCGCAGGATCACCGCCTGGATCAGGTGACGCGGCGCCAGCTCTGCCTCTGCGGCAAGATCGCGGATCCAGCCCTGGCCTCTTAAGCGCCTAAGCCGGGTTGCGGGGAAGCGGCCGGGAAAGGAGTTATCAATCATCAACAGAACCTAAGGTAAAATTTCCAGGATGTGTTCGTTTCGAAAGGTTTACGGAGCTTTAGGGTCTCATGCTGTAGTTGCGAAGAATAGATCATCGAACAGGAGCGTGTGGGTACCATGCAAACTGGCCTTGCAATTAAGACGGAAGATCCGATCGATAGTGTATCGGATATTACCGAACCATATTTACGACTGCTTACCCTTATCGAGCGTCTGCACCGTCAACTGCTTGAAGTCATCAAGGATGAACTCGAACGCGAGGGGCAGAACGACGTCAATGCTGTCCAGGCGCTGCTCATCTACAATATCGGCGATTCGGAACTGACCGCGGGCGAGCTTCGCACGCGCGGCCATTATCTGGGATCGAACGTCTCCTACAATCTCAAGAAGCTCGTTGAGGCCGGATATATCCGCCACAAGCGCTCTGATGCTGACCGCCGGTCGGTGCGGGTCTCGCTGACCGATGAAGGTCGTGAGCTTCGTGATCTGATTTCTGCCCTGTTCGAACGCCACCTCGTGTCGGTCGAGAAAGTGGGCGATGTCCATGTCGACATGGTCGACAAGACCAATCTGACCCTTGATCGGCTGGAGCGGTTCTGGATTGACCAAGTTCGGTATCGCCTCTGAGGCGATCAGGCCCTTATGGGAATGTGCAAGTTACCAGGGGCAAGAAGGGGCCGTACGCGGCCCCTTTTTCTTTTGGCCTCCAACTTGAGGGCATGCCTGCCGCATCCGGGATTGTGGGATAGCGGACCTCCGGTGTCATAGGAGATAAATGGGAGGATCATCATGTCAGTCAGCCTGATGGCAGGATGCGCGCTCTTATGCGCTGGCGTTGTGGCCGGACATGTTCAGCCAGCGGAGAGTGATGTCCGACCGGAAGCCGGCCTTCAGGATCTGCGGATCCTGGATATGGCGGACGGCATTCTTCTCAATGAGAGCCATTGGTTGCCGTCTGGCGACAGAGACTGTGAGCTTGATGCGCCGAGCCACAATCTCTTCTGCGCGCTCGCTTATGCGAATGCCTATACGCTCGGGGAGTATCAGCATCGCGCGGCGGCCATGCAGGCCGTCAGATTTGCGATTGAGGAGCAGGTCGATATCAGCGGCTATCAGCATCGCCTTATGGATTATAACAATGCTGACGGCCGTCAGTTCTCGGAGATTAAAGACGTCATCCGCATGGCGAGATGCGACATTACAGAACAGCTCCTAGAGAACGGGACGCTGACCAAGGCGGAAGCCGAGTTCATTCTCAATACGCGCGACCCGGCAGCCTCTGCCGATTAGGCTGTACGCCACTCCCTGAAATCGACGGTCGCGCCATTGCGGGTTTCCTCCGGTGAGAGAAGGTCCGTGATCAGCGGCGCCAGTTCATCCGGATGCGGCAGGGTTTCGGGGTCTTCGCCCGGCATGGCTTTCTCGCGCATCCCGGTGCGGATCGGCCCCGGATTGACGAGATTGACCCGAAGCGGCGTCTCTTCATTCTCCTGCGCATAGGTCAGGAGAAGGTTCTCAAATGCAGCCTTGGTCGCCGAATAAGGGGCCCAGAAGGGCGCAAGCTTCCGTACCCGTCCTGTTGTGATGCCAACAACCCTTGGGGCGGGCGCCGCGCGCAGCAGCGGATCGAGGAGGGAGAGGAGCTGCACATTGGCCGTCACATTGACGTCCATCGTGCGGTCCCAGTCTTTAAGCTGAATATCGGAGACAGGGGTCAAATCCCCCAAGAGCCCTGCATTGGCCACAAACCCGTCCAGCCGACCAAAGCGGGCGGTCAGCGCCTCTGGCAGGCGCGCCATCATCTCGCGATCGGTCAGATCAGCGGTGATCAGCGTGACCGCTCCGCCATCGGCGCTGATCTCATCATCAAGCGCCTCAAGCGCGCCTTGCGTACGAGCAAGGGCAATCGGGTGCATGCCGCGCCGCGCGATCTCTTTGGTGACGGCGCGGCCAATGCCGCGAGAGGCGCCGGTGACGAGGATGACGGGGGAAGTCTCAGAGGGCATTACGGATATCTCCGGCGAGGACTTGAAGGTCGGTCATGTCGCCCATGCCGCCGCCATGCGCGCCTAAAGGCGTGCCTTCATAAACGGGGATGACATGGAAATGCAGGTGAAAGACTGACTGGCCGGCAGGTGCGCCATTAAACTGCACGATCCGGACACCGTCCGGCGACAGAGCCTTGGTCGCGGCTCTTGCAACGGCCTGCGTCGTTTTGATCAGCTTGCTGAGGACATCCTCTTCGGCGTCGAGCAGGTTCACGGCCTGTGATGTTTTCGAGATGATTAGCGCATGGCCGCGCGACTGCGGGAAGGCGTCCATGAAGGCGAGGACATCGTCATCTTCAAAGATTTTGGCGGAAGGAATATCGCCGCTGATGATCTTGGCAAAGACGTTACCGGAATCGTATTTTTCGTCGAGGCTCATGCTTCTTCCTCATCGGGTTCGGCGGGCTGTCTATGCCCGCACGCCGTGCAGCGCAAATTTTTCGTCGCCGGGGCGAAGGGGAAAAGCCCGCCAAAGCTCAGCATGAAGGAAACGATTGAGACGAGGGGATCGCGGATGCGGGTCAGGCGCTCCTCGCCGCAGGCCTCACAGGTCTGCCCGGTAAGGTAAGGGCGGCGGGACGGCTCGCCGCGAACCTCATCAAGGGCGATGCTCGCCATATGCGCATCCTGCTGGCGGGCCAGCAGCCGATATCCGCCCAGCCCGATGCTCAGATGAGGCTGAGCGCCGAGCGTCCGCTCATCGGCAAGCTGCACGTCAAAGCCCTGCGCCCGCAGATAACCGACAGCTATCTGGGCTTCTTCGGCTTCATAAAACCGGGCGATTTCCTTCACGCGCCATCCTTTCTGAAGGGCGTGAAGTCCTGAAGGTAATGGATCGCTTCGTCCACCTCTTCGCGCTCGGCCTCGAGATAGCGGGCAACGGCGTCGTGAAAGCTGGGATTGGGCAGATGATGCACCGAATATGTCGTCACCGGCTGATAGCCGCGGGCGATCTTGTGCTCTCCCTGCGCCCCGGCATCGACATAAGACAGGCCGTGGGCGAGCGCGTAGTCGATGGCCTGATAATAGCAGACTTCGAAATGCAGGAAGGGGATATACTCCGTACAGCCCCAATACCGCCCGAACAGCGTATCCCCGCCGATGAAATTCATCGCCCCCGCAATCGTCTGCTCGCCGCGACGCGCCATGACAAAAAGAATGCGGTCCGCCATCCGTTCGGTGATGACCGAGAAAAAGGTGCGGGTGAGGTAGGGCGCGCCCCATTTGCGCGCGCCCGTGTCTTGATAAAAACGCCAGAAAAGATCGAGATGGGCTTCGGTGATATCGCTGCCGGTGACCCAGTCGATCTCGATCCTGGCTTTGGCGATGCCCTCGCGTTCCTTGCGCAGGGCTTTTCGCTTGCGGGAAGAGAGGGCGGAAAGAAAACCCGTCCAGTCACCAAAATCTTCATCGCAGAACCGGTATTGCGTCCCTGTACGGACGAGATAGCCAGCCGCTTCCGCCAATGCCTTTTCTTCCTCCGTCAGGAAATTGATATGGAGGGAAGAGACCCCCAGCTCGCTGGTGATCTGTCTTGCGCCCGCAAGGAGGGCGGCCTCGTCCTCGGCAGTCTCCCCGAACAGGCGCGGCCCGGTCGCAGGGGTGAAGGGGATCGCGCCGAGGAGCTTGGGGTAGTACCGCCCGCCCGCGCGCTCATAGGCATCTGCCCAGGCGTGGTCGAAGACGAACTCCCCCCGGCTATGGGCTTTGAGATAAAGCGGCATCACGCCGGAGATGTGCTCGCCCCGTCGTAGGAGGAGATGATGCGGCCCCCAGCCGGTCTCAGGCCGGACGGAGCCCGAGACCTCCAGCGCATCAAGGAAATCCCAGCCCGCAAATGGGTAATAGGGGCGCTCTCCGCCGAGAGTGAGGCGGTCCCACTCTTCCTTTGCCACCCCCGCCATGGAGGGCAGGTTGGTCAGGGTCAGCGTCTCTTGATGTCCGTCGGGCATGTCGGGGTCCGGATGTCGGTCACCCCCAGCATATAGGCCCGAAGGGGCGGCTGTCGCCCCGGGGGAAGATTATTCCTTTGAGACCTGACCCGCAGCGGGCCAGTTCGTGTCCCCGATCCGGGTCACCGTGAAGCTGACCGTCGGAAAGCGCTGCTCACCGCGCACGAAAGTGCCGGTCTCGGTCCAGCTATCCCCGTCGATCACCGCGACATAATCGACGCGCATCTCCGGGCCGATCGGGATCGTCCATTCATAGCCCGACTCGGTCACGTTGATCGGATAGGTGCCGGCCTTCCCGCCGGTATAGGCGCGGATCTCGTAAGCATCAGCCTGCGGGTCATAGCTGATGATCCCGAAGGCGTTGAAGCCGATCGAGCCATCTTCCTCATAGGCAAGGCCCTCAACGGCGAGGAGGTCGCCCTTGAGCATCGGGCCGACCCGTTCGGTATGGGTGAGGGTCTGCACGCCTTGAGGGGAATAGACCGTCGCCTCGCCGCGCCATTCGCCATGCATCCAGTCAAAGACCGACATCTTCTCCGACAGGCTGCCGGTCTCGAGCGGCTGGGCCATGGCGGGGGCGGCAAGGAGGGCGGAGAGGGCGGCAAAAGTGACGGTGAGGCGCATCGACGGGCTCCGATCTGTCTGATGAAGGTGAGTATAGGTCATCAAGTTTGTTAAGCAAATTGAATTGCCATTCAGAGAGCGCCGCGCCTCTTGCGGGGGCATGCGGGCTCACTATGGTGCGCGCAGATTCCCGAAGGACTGCTCTCCCATGCATGATATCCGCGCCATCAAGGACGCTCCTGAAAAATTCGACGCCGCCATGGCAAAGCGCGGGGCGGAGATCCGTGCCGCTGAGCTGATCGCGCTCGACGAGAAGCGCGTCGCCAACACGAAAGCCATGAATGACGCGCAGGCCGCGCAAAAGGCCGCCTCCAAAAAGATCGGTGCGGCTAAAGCTTCCGGCGATGAGGCAGCAGCGCAGGCGGTCATGGCGGAGGTCGCCTCTCTGAAAGAAGAGGTCCAGCGGCTCGAGCAACTCGACCGTGAACTGACGGATGGGGTGCGCACCGCGCTCCTGCCGATCCCGAACCTGCTCGCCGAAGATGTGCCCGAGGGCGCGGATGAAGACGATAATATCGAGGTCCGCATATGGGGCACGCCGACGGAGATCGCGGCACCGAAGGACCATGTCGAGCTGGGCGAAACTCTCGGCATGATGGATTTTGAGACGGCGGCGAAGATTTCTGGCTCGCGTTTTGTGATCCTCAAGGGGGATCTGGCGAAACTCGAACGCGCCATCGCTCAGTTCATGCTTGATCTGCATACGGGCGAGTTCGGGTATAGCGAGTATAGCCCGCCCATCCTTGTGAATGCCCATGCGATGGAAGGGACAGGTCAGCTCCCGAAATTCGAGGATGATGCCTTCCGCACGGGCGATCATTTCCTCACCCCGACGGCTGAGGTCTCGCTGACCAACACCGTCCGCGAGGCGATTCTTTCTGAGGAAGAACTGCCCTTGCGGATGACCGCCTATACGCAATGCTTCCGTGCCGAAGCGGGCTCGGCGGGTCGGGACACGCGCGGCATGATCCGTATGCACCAGTTCGGTAAGGTCGAGCTGGTCTCAGTGACGACACCTGAGGCAAGCTGGGATGAGCATGAGCGCATGACGTCTTGCGCAGAAGAAGTCCTCAAACGCCTTGAGCTGCCTTACCGCATGGTCAATCTCTGCGCGGGCGATATCGGATTCGGGGCGCTCAAAACCTATGACATTGAGGTCTGGCTGCCGGCGCAGAACACCTATCGCGAGATTTCCTCCTGCTCGAACACAGGCGACTTCCAGGCGCGGCGTATGAATGCGCGTTTCCGCCGGGGCGAGAAGGGCAAGCCGGAATTCGTCCATACGCTGAATGGCTCGGGCCTTGCGGTCGGACGGACGATGGTCGCAATCCTTGAGAATTACCAGAATGAGGACGGCTCGATCACCGTCCCCGACGTGCTGAAGGGCTTCATGGGCAAGGACCGGATAGAGAGGGCATCATGATCATTCCCCCACGCGATCCGGACAATCCGGGCACCATTCACAGACGGACACTGATTATTATTGTCCTATTGGTCGTTGTTGCAGGGCTCGCCGGCTATATCCGGCTGAGCGCGGATACTGACACGGTTATCCGGAAGCGCGCTGAGGAGGTGTGCGGTGAGGGAAATGTTAAAGCCATCTCCCCCACGGGCAAGATTCAATGCGGGACACCCGTTGAAGAGGCGGGAGACGAGTAATGCGTATTCTCTGTTCCAATGATGACGGCATTCACTCAGGCGGACTTGCAGCCCTTGAGGAAATTGCCCGTCAGTTGACGGATGATGTCTGGACGGTTGCACCGGAAGTTGACCAGTCCGGCATGTCCCGCTCGATCACACTGACGCGTCCCTTGCGGGTGCGCAAAGTTGCGCCGCAGCGTTATGCCGTGGACGGCACACCGACCGACTGCGTGCAGCTCGGGGTCAGCCAGCTTCTGGATAAAAAGCCTGACCTTGTGCTTTCGGGCGTCAATAACGGCCAGAATGTTGCTGATGACGTGACCTTCTCCGGCACCGTCGCGGTCGCGCTGCAGGGCATGAATCTTGGTATTCCGTCGGTCGCGCTCAGTCAGACGCGCTCCGACCGCACGGCGGTCAAATGGCGCACCGCACAGGAACATGCGCCGGGCATCCTGCGTAAACTGCTTGAGGCCGGTTGGCCGCGTGATGTCATCATCAATATCAATTTCCCTGACCGAGAGCCCGATGACATTGAGGGCATCGAGGTCGTCAGCCAGGGCCGCCGCGAGAATATCGAGCTTTATGCGGAGGAACGCACAGACCTGCGCCAGCGCCGCTATTACTGGTTCGGCTTTGCCGGCAAGCCCGAGATGCCGCCCGAGGGCTCAGATCTGCGCGCGATTGCCGATGGAAAGATCGCCATCACCCCGCTGCATATCGACCTGACCCATGCGGACAGTATGGATGTGCTGAAAGGCAAGTTCGAGGGGTAGGCCCCTTTTTTCTCCCAGTGGGAGAAGTGACCCGAAGGGTCGATGGGGGATCCCCCTCCGCTTCGCTACTGCTCGGCACCTCCCCCGTGAACGGGGGAGGAAACTCTCGTCATTCTGCAGCTTCTGCGACTTCCATCCCGGCAAGGAATTTCTCGGCCTCGAGGGCGGCCATGCATCCCATGCCCGCCGCCGTCACGGCCTGACGATAGGTCTCGTCGGTCACATCGCCCGCCGCATAGACGCCGGGAATGTTCGTGGCCGTCGAATCGGGCGCGGTGAGGATATAGCCATTATCCTTCATCTCGACCTTGCCGCGGAAGATCTCGGTGGCCGGCGCGTGGCCAATGGCAACAAAAAGGCCGTGTACGTCGAGCTCGACCGGGTCTTCGCCGACGGTCGAGGCAAGCCGGATCTTCTCGACCCCCAGTGGGTCTTCCGAGCCCATCACTTCCTCAAGCTGGCGGTTCCACATGACCTCGACCTTCTCGTGATTGAGAAGCCGGTTCTGCAGGATACGCTCCGCCCGCAGCTCTTCGCGGCGGTGGATCAGGATCACTTTCGAGGCAAAATTGGTGAGGAACAGGGCTTCCTCAACGGCCGTATTACCGCCGCCGATCACGGCCACGACCTTGTTGCGGTAGAAAAACCCGTCACAGGTCGCGCAGGCCGATACGCCAAAGCCCTGGAATTTCTGCTCAGAAGGCAGCCCGATCCATTTGGCCTGCGCGCCGGTTGCGATCACGACCGCATCGGCGGTGTAGACGGTGCCTGAATCCCCAATCGCCTTGAAGGGGCGGGTCTCGAAATCGACTTCGGTGATGATGTCCGAGATCATCTTTGTGCCGACATGTTCGGCCTGCGCCTTCATCTGCTCCATCAGCCACGGGCCCTGAATGACATCGGCAAAGCCCGGATAGTTCTCGACATCGGTGGTGATGGTCAGCTGACCGCCAGGTTGCAGGCCATGCACGATGACCGGCTCCAGCATGGCGCGGGCGGCATAGATGGCGGCGGTGTAGCCCGCCGGGCCGGAACCGATGATGAGAAGCTTGGTGTGGAGCGTGTCGGACATGGGAACCCTTGGTCTATCAGAATCAGAGCCGGAAACTGGCCGTTCCGGCGCTGTGGTTCAAGGGTGCAATCCGACCTTCTCCGGCGCAGGATCGTGCGGACAGATGCAAGCAGAGAGAAAATCGATGACTGGCTCCAGAATCATTCCCGGAATGCGTTATCGTGATCCGCAGAAGATGATCGGCTGGCTGGGGGAGGCGTTCGGCTTCAATCTACACGCGTCTTATGATGGTCCTGACGGCGCCCCGGTCCACGTGCAGATGACTCTTGGTGACGGGATGATCATGTTCGGACCTGCGCTTGATGATGATTACGGTCAGTTGGTGAAACCCGCGGTCCTGGGACAGCCCGTCAACCAGAGCGCTTATGTCGTCGTCGAAGACATCGATGCGCATGACGCGAAGGCAAAAGAGGCTGGCGCGGAGATCCTGCGCGAGCTGGCCGATACGGAATATGGCAGCCGCGAATATCTGGCCCGCGACCCCGAGGGGCATTTGTGGTCCTTCGGCACTTTTGATCCCTGGGTGCCGCAAGAGCATTAGCGGCTTTCGGTCTGAGGGCAGGCTTCCTATCTCTTCGGGCAAGGAAAAAAGGAGAAGCGCCATGGCCCGTCCCGTCACCGTCACCATTGAGCATGATCACGGGATCGAGGGCGCCAAAACGCGCATTGAGGAGCGCTTCGGCGATCTGGAGCAGTCGATTGCGGGCGGCATGGGCGTCAAATTCGAGCGGGCCTGGGAAGGCGACCGGCTCAACTTCACCGCCAAGGGCATGGGGCAGCGGATCACTGGCGAGCTTGATGTCTTCCCCAATCATGTGCGGATCGTCGTCGTCCTGCCGGCCTTGCTCGCCGGGATGGCCGAAGCTCTTCAGGGCAAGATGGAAAAACACGGCCGGGCGATGCTGGAAGACAAGCGGACGCCCGCCGAATAAACGCGACCGCTCACCGGATTTGCGGTCGGACGTCCGTTTCTGGCTTGACCAGACGGGTGAGGGACCTACCTCCAACCGATCGCTGAGTTGGAACGTGCTGTGAAATTTCTCAAAGTAACGCTTGTCGGATTGGCCGCCATTCTCCTGATGGCCTTGTGGGTCGGGTTTGCTGGATTTGTCTCCTTTTACGGATGGTGGATGAAACCGGTTGCGCCGGAAGGGGACGCGGATGGCTTCCTCGCTGTCGCGTCCCGGATGATCGACGAAGAGGGCAAAGGAAATGCCGCTCTCATCCTGATTGAGGATGGGGAGACCGCAGGCTCGGTCTTTGCTGATGAGGCCCTCGATATCGACGACATGACGGTTTTCCCGACGGCCTCTTTCTCCAAATGGATGGCCGCCATGGCGGTCATGACGCTGGTTGAGGATGGCCTCGTCAATCTTGATGCGCCGGTTTCTGATTACCTGACCCGTTGGACACTGCCGGAAGGCGAGTTTGACAACGATCAGGTGACGGTCCGCCGTCTTCTCAGCCACACTTCCGGGCTGACCGACGGTCTCGGCTTTGGTGAGTATACGGCAGAAGAGACGATCCCGACGCTCGAGGAAAGCTTGGCTCATCCTCGTGCTTCCAGCGGGGAAGATGTCCGCCTCGCCGTCGGTCAGGAACCGGGCGTCTTTGCCTATTCCGGCGGCGGCTATCTCATCCTCGAGCTTCTGATCGAAGAAGTGACAGGCGAAGCGTATGCGGATTATATCGCCCAGCGTTTCTTCGTGCCGCTTGGCATGGAAGTCTCGACCTATGATTTCCTCGGTGAAGTGCCTCATGCCTCGGCGAATTACGACGCCGAAGGGAATGAGCAGCCGCATGTGCAGTTTGCCTCTGCTGCTGCGACGGGGCTGTCGAGTTCGGCGAGGGATCTCTCGCGTCTCGTCAAAGGGACGATGAGAGAACGCCGCGGTTTCCCGCTATCGCCAGATGCGCTTGCTGAGATGCGTAAGCCTGAGGCCTTCGTGCTGGGTGCACCGATCTGGGGGCTCGGGACGATCCTTTATGCGCCGACCCGCAATGGTGAAGATTTTGTCTTTGGTCATGACGGCGCGAATGATCCGGCAACGAATGTGACGATCCGCATCAATCCTGAAACCCGCGACGCCATTATTGTGCTGGTCACGGGTCATCCGCGTCTGGCGAGCGAAATCGGAGGAGAGTGGGTGCTGTGGCAGACAGGGGTGCCGGATGTTCTCTCTACGGATAAAGCGCTGAGGAGCGCGGTCGTCCCGGCGCTAGCAGGGGCGGGGATCATCCTGCTTCTCGTCATCTTTGGGGCGCGGGCGCTGTTCTTCCGCCGCTCATAAAAGGGACGACAGACGGGCAATTGGCCTTGGCCGCGCCAGTCTGTCGCTTGCACCCCGGCGCCGGAAAGCGCACATGCCTCCCATGGGTTCGCATCAGGAAACCACGATTGTCCCGTTCACGCCGCAGCAGATGTTCGATCTGGTCGCCGATGTGGAGGACTATCCGCGCTTCATCCCCTGGATAGAGGCGCTGCGGGTGCGCAATCGTGATGTCAAAGACGGCACAGGCTCGCTGACCGCCGACATGGTCGTCAAATACAAGATGTTCCGCGAGAGCTTCCGCTCTGAGGTGACGCTCGACCGCGAGGCGGGCACGATCAATGTCGCTTATGTCAAAGGTCCACTCAAATCGCTGATTAATGAGTGGCGTTTCGAGCCTCATGAGGAGGGCTGCCGGATCGATTTCTGTATCGAGTTCGAGTTCAGAAACATCCTCATGCAGACCCTCGCAACGCAGCTTATCGACAAAGCTTTCATGCGGCTTTCCGGGGCTTTCATTGACGAAGCGCATCGCCGCTTCACCCCGGTGATTATCGAAAAACGACAAGAAACTTCTTGAAAGCTTAAAGGCGCCACCCCACCTCTATTGAGCAGGACGCGATGAGTTCTCATCGCCGGGAGCTGTGAAGGAGGCCCTTTGAAGTGGATGATGCAAAAGTATTCAACGGGAAGAATTTTTCCCATCAGCTGCGCCCAGCATGGACGCCAGTCAACTTGGCACTGATGATCTTTTTCTTCGCCACAGGCCTCTGGGTCTTTGGCCTCGCGATGATCGCATACATGCTATACGGGAAGGAACTGGGAGTGGATTTTTCCAACTGGGGACGCGCTAAATCGTCCGTGAACAAAGCGTTTGACCAGGCCAATTGGGGCCCGAAATCCGGCTCTACCGGCAATGCCGCCTTCGATGAATGGCGTGATGCCGAACTCGACCGCCTCAATGAAGAGCGCCGCAAGCTCGATGAGGCTCGCAAAGAGTTCGATGAATATGTGCGGGAGCTGCGCCGGGCGCGCGACCGTGACGAGTTCGAGTCGTTCCGGAATAACCGGAACACCCGACCGGCTGGCGGCGATACCCCCGCTGCCTGAAGGCGCCCGATGCGCCTGACAAGCGACCGCCCACTGCCCATAGAGTGAGAAGGTTGCGATCTCCTGAGCCGCTTCGGTTGCCCCGCCGGAGCGGCTCTTATTTTATCTAAAGGGGGGAGGCGCGCCGCTCGCTTATTGCGGCGCGTTGTCCGGGTCGACTGCGCCGGCGCCTTTACCGACACCGCCGATCAGCTGCTCAAGGAACGAAAGCTCCTTGCCGCGTGTCCGGGTGACCCGATCATTGATTGCGACCTGCTGGCCGTCCTCAAGATCGAATTCGAGAACATCGGCGACCGTGCCGTCTTCGTTGAAGGCAAAGACGATGATGTCCCGAGAGGTCGTCTCGGTCTGGTAGAAGGCGCGGGAGTTCGTTGTCGTGCTGATATAGTACCAGACATCATCCGACATGGACGGGCGAACTGAAGGCTCACCGAAACGGGCCAGCACTGATTCCTTGGTGTCGATCCCTTCGAGGGCCGTCAGTTCCGTTTCGCCTCGCTCAATCGCATAGCCATGCGTGTCACGAATCGACACGCAGGCGGTCGAGAGCAGGAGGGCGGAAAGTGCGAGCGCGAGCCGCATGGGCGGTTCTCCCTTGATATTCACTACGGACGGGCCGATTTGCTTGGTATCTCCCTAGGGATTACCCCAAGAGCCCGGCCACTGCCAGCGCTCTTCGGTGGCAGACCTCCCGGGGCAAGGCAACCCGCAAGCGAGCACTCAACCCATGATTCTCAAAGTTTTAAGCGCCGTGCCCGGGCTACTGGGCCTGAAACCCCCGCAACAGAGGGTGGCAGCAGAGGCGCTTTATCCCGAGATCGCGGCCGCGTCCCGCCAGCCGGTCTTCTATACAGCCTATGCCGTGCCGGACACGGTGGAGGGGCGATTCGATATCCTGTCCCTGCATGTGATTGCAGTTCTGGAGCGAATCCGGCCGCACGATCCAAAAGGCCAGTTTGGTCAGGCGCTGTTCGATGTCATGGTCTCCAACCTCGATGCGAGCCTGCGCGAGATGGGCGTCGGGGACACCCGCGTCGGCAAGCGAGTGCGCGTCCTAGCCGAGATGTTCTATGGTCGGGCCAAGGCCTATCGGGCAGCGCTGATCTCGGAAGTCGAGGACGAGCTGACCCAGGCCGTCGGCCGCAATGTCTATGGGGACGAGGCCGCGCCGCAGGCTCCGGCACTGGCTGATTATTTCCGCCGGGCCGCCAAACCCGAAGAGGGCGACGAAACAGCCCTTTTGGCCGGAGAGATCCGCTTTCCCGCCGCCCAAGAAGGATCGACATCATGAGTGACCTGCCTCTCCTTGAAAGCTTTTCCGCAGCCCTCGACGTCGCCCAGATCGGCGATGTGCCGGAGCGCCGCAAATTCACAGCCAGCGAGGCTGACCGCGAAAGCCTTGCCGCATTTCTGGGCATGCCCGGTGTTCAGGCACTGTCAGGCGAGGCGACCGCCATTCGCCGCGGCAAACTGATCACGGTTGAGGGCCATCTTTCGGCCACGCTGACGCGCTCTTGTGTCGTCAGCCTTGAGGAGCTGACCGAAGAAATCGAAGAGGATTTCCTTGAGACCTTCACCGATGAGCTTCCCAACAGTGACTTGCCTGAGGAAATGGAGGCGGACCTTGATGCGCCGGAGCCGATTGAGGGCGGAAAGCTGGATCTCGGCACCGTGCTGCTCGAGCAGCTTTTCCTCGCCATGGACCCGCATCCGCGGAAGGAAGGCGCCGAACCACAGGTCGATCCGAAAGCCGGTGAGAGGATTTCGCCCTTTGATGTCCTCGGGAAACTGAAGCAGGATTAATCTTTGGCCAGTTTGCCTGATGGCGCTCGCGCCTTACAGAACTCGCCAGACCAGATGACAAATACGAATAAGGAAATCTTCATGCGCATTCGACCTACCCTGATGGGCGCAAGCCTTGCTGCCCTCAGCCTCTCGCTCGCTGCCTGCGGCGACAAGGATGACGCCGACACCATGACCGAGACGGAAGTCTCGGCAGAAACAATGACAGCAGACGCGGAAATGACGGAGACAGGCGAGATGAACATCATCACCGCCCCATATGAAGGTCCCTATGGCGGCGTGCCGGCCTTCGACAAGGTCACGGTTGCGGACTTCGAGCCGGGGATCAAAGCGGCGATGGCAGCGAGCCTCGATGAGATCGAAGCTATCGCGAACAATCCAGAAGCCCCGACCTTCGAGAACACGATCATCGCCATGGAGAAGGGCGGCGGCGCTCTCGACCGCGCGGCGACCTACTACTTCCTGTGGGGCGGCAATCTCTCGACCCCTGAATTCCAGGAAATCGAGACCCGGATTGATCCGCTGTTCTCTGAATATCAGAACGACATCATCCAGAATGAAAAGCTCTTCAAACGGATCGAAGCTATCTGGGAAGACAAGGCCGCTCTCGAAGCGCTGACCGGCCCCGAACAACGCCTTGTCTGGGACTACTACACCAATTTTGCGCGTTCGGGCGCAGCACTGGATGAAGAGACCAAAGAGAAGATCGCTGATCTCGATGACCGGCTCTCGAAACTCTACACCAAGTTCAGCCAGAACCTTCTGCATGATGAAGAAGCCTATGTGACCTGGCTCACCGAAGACCAGCTTGGCGGCCTGCCGGACAGCATCGTCGATGCGGCCGCGAGCGCTGCGGCAGGCAAAGGCCGGGAAGGCGAATATGCCATCCTCAACACCCGCTCCTCTATGGATCCGTTCCTGACCTATTCGGATAATCGCGAGCTGCGCGAAGAAGTCTGGCGGACCTATTACGATCGCGGCGACAATGGCGATGAGTATGACAACAATGCGATTATCGCGGAAATCCTGAAGCTGCGCGAAGAGCGCTCACATCTTCAGGGCTATGACAATTTTGCAGCCCGCGCGATTGAGAAGCAGGTCGCAAAAACGCCTGAGCGCGCCATGGATCTGATGATGCGGGTCTGGCCGGCGGCGATTGCCCGCGTGGAAGAAGAAGTCGCCGACATGCAGGCGGTAGCCGATGAAGAGGGCGCCGACATCACCATCGCGCCGTGGGACTACCGCTATTACGCGGAGAAAGTCCGCAAGGCGAAATATGACCTCGATGCGGATGAAGTGAAACAGTATCTCCAGCTTGAGAACCTCCGTGAGGGGATGTTCTGGATGGCAAAAGAGCTCTACAATCTCGACTTCAAACAGGTTGATGACGTGCCGGTCTTCCACCCCGATGTCCGGGTCTGGGAAGTCACCCGCAATGGCGAGCATCAGGGCCTTTGGTATTTCGACCCTTACGCTCGGGCCGGCAAGCGCTCCGGTGCGTGGATGACCTCCTACCGGACCCAGCAAAAGCTGGACGGTACGCCAGTCACGACCATCGTCTCGAACAACTCGAACTTCATCAAGGGCGCAGAGGGCGAGCCGGTCCTCATCTCTTGGGATGATGCAGAAACCCTGTTTCACGAATTCGGCCATGCCCTTCACGGGCTGAATTCCGATGTGGTCTATCCGAGCCAGTCGGGCACATCCGTGCCGCGCGACTATGTCGAATTCCCAAGCCAGGTTCACGAGAACTGGCTGGGCACGACGGAAATCCTCGAACGCTTCGCGCTCCACGTCGATACGGGCGAGCCGATGCCGCAGGAACTCCTTGCCAAGATCAAAAAGGCCGGCACTTTCAATGAAGGCTTTGCGACCACGGAGTATCTCGCAAGCGCGCTGATCGACATGAAGCTGCATACGCTTGAGGATGCGAGCAATGTCGACCCCGACGCTTTCGAGCGTGAGACGTTGGCGGAGCTTGGCATGCCTGATGAGCTGCCGATGCGTCACCGGACGCCGCAATTTGCGCACGTCTTCTCAGGCGAAGGCTATGCGGCGGGCTATTACTCCTATCTCTGGGCTGACACATTCAGCGCGGATGCATGGGAAGCCTTCGAAGAAGCGGGCAGCCCGTTCGACAAGGGCGTCGCCCAACGCTTCATCGACCACATCCTGTCGGTCGGCGACACGGTCGACCCGGTGGATGGCTATCGCGCCTTCCGCGGCAAGGATGTCGATGTCGGCGCGCTGATGCGCCAGCGCGGTTTCCCGGACGGCTCTGAGGACTAATCCTCAGCGCCACCCACCAAACAAAAAGGCCATCCGGAAACGGATGGCCTTTATTTTTTGTCCTCAGGGTCGGGACGAATTATTTGTATTCGACCTTTTCGATCTCATAGACGTGGCTGCCGCCGGGGGCCGCCACTTCAACCGAATCGCCTTCTTCCTTGCCGATCAGGGCACGAGCGATGGGCGAGGAGATCGAGATCTTGCCGTCTTTGAGGTCGGCTTCGAGATCACCAACGATCTGATAGCGCTTCTCTTCCTCGGTATCTTCATCAATGAGGGTGACTGTCGCGCCGAATTTCACTTCCGGGCCAGACAGAGTGGCAATGTCGATGACCTGGGCACGGGAGTGCTTGTCCTCGAATTCGAGGATCTGGCCTTCGATCATGCTCTGGCGTTCCTTGGCCGCGTGATATTCCGCGTTTTCCGAAAGGTCGCCATGTTCACGGGCTTCGGAGATGGCCTGGATGACAGCCGGTCGCTCAACGGTCTTCAGGTGCTTGAGGTCAGCCTCAAGCTTCTGGAAGCCAGCAACGGTCATCGGGAACTTTTCCATGTCGATCATCTTCTCTTTCAATACACAAAGAGGCGGCCCGCCTGCTGGATGAGACCAGCGAGGTGGGTGCCGCCCTTTTGTATGGGATCAGTGACTATAGTGCTGGAGAGGCACGGCTTCAAGGTCGCCATGCCGTAAAGCTTCTATGGCCCGTACACAGGCTTTCGAGCCCGAAAGGGTCGTAATGCAGGGAATCCGGCGCTGCAGAGCAGTCGTCCGGATGGACCGGCTGTCCTCAATCGACTGCGCCGTCTCGGTCGTGTTGAAAATGAGGTGTACGTCGCCATTGATCAGGGCGTCGACAATATGTGGCTGGCCTTCGAGCACCTTGTTGACCCGTTTCACTTCGAGACCCTGCTCACGCAGGAACTCCGCCGTGCCGCCTGTCGCGATGAGCGAGAAGCCCATTTCAGTAAGGCGCCGCGCAGGGGAGAGGATCTCTTCCTTGTCGCTGTCCTTCACCGAGATGAAGACGCAGCCCTTCAGCGGCACGATGATGCTGGCCGCCAGCAGGCTCTTTGCCCGGGCGCGGTCGAAATCCATATCGAGGCCCATGACTTCGCCGGTCGAGCGCATTTCCGGGCCAAGCACCGTGTCGACACCGGGGAAGCGCGAGAAGGGGAAGACGACTTCCTTGACTGCCGTGTGGCGGGGCGTGCCCGTCGGCAGGTCGAATTCGGAGAGTTTCGCACCGGCCATGACGCGGGCCGCGATCCGGGCAACCGGGGCGCCGATGGTCTTGGCAACAAAGGGCACGGTGCGCGAGGCGCGCGGGTTCACTTCAAGGATATAGATCTCGCCATCCTTGATCGCATATTGCACATTCATCAGGCCCCGGACGTTCAGCGCTTTGGCGAGCCCGACCGTCTGCTCGCGCAAGGTCGCCATGATCTCATCGCTCAGCGTGTAGGGGGGGAGAGAGCAGGCACTGTCGCCCGAATGGACGCCCGCTTCTTCGATATGCTCCATGATCCCTGCGACATAGACCTCTTCGCCGTCACAGATCGCATCGACATCGCATTCAACGGCGTTGATGAGATACTGATCGAGGAGGAGCGGCTGTTTGTCGGTGATCTCGATCTTGGCGGTGGCGAGGTAGCGCTCCATGCCCTTCTCATCACGGATGATTTCCATCGCGCGGCCGCCAAGGACGAAGGAGGGCCGGGTGACGAGCGGGTAGCCAACCTCACCGGCCATGGCGAGGACGTTCTCGCGCTTGCCGGAGACGGCGTTTTTGGGCTGCTTCAGGCCCAGTGCGTTGACGAGGCGCTGGAACTGCTCGCGGTCTTCGGCAAGGGCGATTGCTTCAACCGAGGTGCCGAGGATCGGCACACCTTCATTTGCAAGGGTCTCTGCAAGGTTGAGCGGGGTCTGCCCGCCATATTGCACGATAACGCCGAGCAGCTCACCATTCGTCCGTTCCCGGTCGATCAGCTCAAGCACGTCTTCGGCGGTCAGCGGCTCGAAATAGAGACGGTCGGAAGTGTCGTAATCGGTCGAGACGGTCTCCGGGTTACAATTGACCATGATCGATTCGATGCCCGCATCGGCGAGCGCGAAGGCCGCATGACAGCAGCAATAGTCAAACTCGATGCCCTGGCCGATCCGGTTCGGCCCGCCGCCGAGGATCACGACCTTCTTGCGGTCAGAGGGGCCGCTTTCGTCCTGATTGCCCGGTTCGTAGGCGGAATACATGTAAGGGGTGACGGCGCGGAACTCCGCAGCGCAGGTATCGATGCGTTTATAGACCGGGCGGATGCCGAGCGTGCGGCGGTGACGGCGCACTTCGTCCTCTGTGCCATCGCAAAGCTGGGCGAGGCGCTTATCCGAAAAGCCCATGCTCTTGAGCTGCATCAGGCCGTCGGCATCTGAGGGCAGACCGAAGCTTGCGACATCTTCCTCGGCTTCGATGATGCCGCGGATCTGCTCAAGGAACCATGGATCGTAAGACGTGACTGAGCGCACCTGCTCGACCGGCACACCGGCGCGCATGGCTTGCGCTGTCACCCGCAGGCGCTCAGGCGTCGGGGCGGCCAGTGCCCGGCGATAGGCGTCAACATCATTACCTTCGCCAAGGCCCGGGATCTCGATCGGATCAAGGCCGCAAAGCCCTGTCTCAAGCGACCGCAGCGCCTTTTGCAGGCTCTCCTGGAAGGTTCGGCCAATGGCCATTGCTTCGCCCACGGATTTCATGGCGGTCGTCAGGATCGGCTTGGTGCCCGGGAATTTCTCAAAGGCAAAGCGCGGGATCTTGGTGACGACATAGTCAATCGTCGGCTCGAAGCTGGCGGGCATGGCGCCGCCGGTAATGTCATTATCAAGCTCATCAAGCGTATAGCCAACGGCAAGCTTGGCGGCGACTTTCGCAATCGGGAAGCCGGTGGCTTTCGAGGCGAGGGCGGAAGAGCGCGAGACGCGCGGGTTCATCTCGATGACAACAAGGCGGCCATCCTCGGGGTTCACCGCGAACTGGACGTTTGAGCCGCCGGTCTCAACACCGATTTCCCGCAGGACCGCAATCGAGGCGTTCCGCATTCGCTGATATTCGCGGTCGGTGAGAGTGAGGGCGGGCGCGACGGTGATCGAGTCGCCGGTATGCACCCCCATCGGGTCCACATTCTCGATCGAGCAGATGATGATGCAGTTATCCGCCTTGTCGCGGACAACCTCCATCTCGAATTCCTTCCAGCCGAGCAGGCTTTCATCGATCAGGACCTGTCCGTTCGGTGAGGCATCAAGCCCTGCACGGACGATATGCTCATATTCCTCGCGGTTATAGGCAACACCGCCGCCTGTCCCGCCAAGGGTGAAAGCCGGGCGGATGATCGCCGGCAGGCCGATCTCATCAAGCGCCTTCATGGCTTCGGCAAAGCCGCCCATCCGGTCGTAACCGACGATGTGGCCGTCTTCGTCGCGAATGGCGGGGCTGGTCGCGATCGCCGCGCGCGGGCTTTCGAGCCCGATCTTGTCCATCGCCTTGCGGAACTTCTCGCGGTCCTCGGCCTTGTCGATGACGTCGGCGCGGGCGCCGATCATCTCGACATTATGCTTTTTGAGGACGCCGCGTTCTTCGAGCGCCAGCGCACAGTTGAGCGCGGTCTGTCCGCCCATGGTCGGCAAGAGAGCGTCGGGTTTTTCCCGCGCGATGATCTTCTCGACAAAGTCCGGGGTGATCGGCTCGATATAAGTCGCATCGGCCATTTCCGGATCGGTCATAATCGTTGCGGGGTTCGAGTTGACGAGGATGACCCGGTAGCCTTCGGCCTTCAGCGCCTTCACCGCCTGCACGCCCGAATAGTCGAATTCGCAGGCCTGCCCGATCACAATAGGCCCCGCGCCGATGATGAGGATGCTCTCGATATCGGTACGTTTAGGCATAAGGGAATCTCACAGTTTATTGGTCACGCGGGCAAACTTTCGGGGCCCTACAGAGACAGGCCGCGAGTCGCAAGCATTGAGACTGAAGAAGCATTATATCCGACCCAGATAATCGAGGAGCAAGCCATGTCAGCACCCAACATCCACCGCGATGAGACCGAAACCAAAGGCCGCTACTGGCTTGTGCTCGACGGACATGAAGCAGAGCTGACTTATTCTCGTGCCGGCGAGGACAGGCTGATAGCCGATCACACAGGTGTGCCCAAAGCGCTTGGCGGGCGCGGCATCGGCAGAATGCTGGTCGAGCGGCTGGTGGCGGATGCGCGGGCAGAGGGGCGCAAGATCGTACCGCTCTGTCCCTTCATCAAAGCGCAGATCGACAAGACACCTGAATGGCAGGATGTCCTCGACAAAAGCTGACTGCCATTGCGTCGCCAACAAGATTGACAGCTGAGGGAGAGGCTCCGATTTTTGTCATAAGACATGAAATGGATGAGGGAGACACATCATGAAATGGACAACAAGCATTTTCGCGCTGGCCGCTTTTGGCCTTGCGGCCTGCGGCGGCGGTGCGACAGAAGAACCGGCGGCGCCTGAAACCGCAGCCTCTGAGATGTCGGCCGAAGAAACGCCGGCTCCTGAGGTAGTCGATCCGGTCGCCGGTTCCGTTGCGCATCCCGATCGCCCTGCGGATGATGTCGAGGGCGATGAGCGCCGCAAGCCGGCCGAGACGCTCGGCTTCATCGGGCTCGAACCCGGCATGACAATCATCGATATGGAGGCAGGCGGCGGTTATTTCACTGAGCTTTACTCCCGCGTCGTGGGCGAGGGCGGCAAGGTCTACATGCAAAACCCGCCAAGCTTTGATGGCTTTCTGGGAGATGCCCTAGAAACCCGCCTTGGCGGCGAGCGGCTTGGCAATGTCGTCGTGATGCGGACGAATTTTGACAATCTCGATGCGCCTGACGGCTCCGTCGATGTCGTTACCTGGATACAAGGGCCGCATGAGTTGTGGTTCGAAGTTAATGGCGAGAGCCTTGGCGATCCCGAAACGACCTTCGCCGAGATCGCCCGTGTCCTTAAACCCGGTGGGGTCTTTGTCGCCATAGATCACCGTGCCGCCGAAGGCGCTGGTACTGAAGCTGGGGGAACCGTGCACCGCATCGAGGAAGAGATCATCCGTTCCTATGCTGAAGGGGCGGGACTTGTCTTCAAGTCTTCAGCTGACTTCCTGTCGAACCCGGACGATCCTCTGACCAATTCGGTCTTCGATCCTTCGATCCGGGGACAGACGGATCAATTCGTTATTGCTTACGAAAAGCCCGAATAATCGGCGTCATTCAGCCCCGATGGAAACACCCTGTCATTCGGCAGGGTGTTTTTTTTCGCGTAAAATCCTAACCAACCTGCTTGCGTTTTGTATTCTAAATGTATATACATTGCCTCGACGTTGCAGTGTGTGGTAGATGTCTGGCCATGCCGGATTCCAGTAAGAACAAAAAACACAAAAAAGACGGTCAGCTGGTGATCCGTGTCAACAAGCGTGACCGGGACGAGTTTATCGAGCTCTGCGACGACCTGGATACGAGTGCCGCCAGGGAAATCCGGATGTTCATGCGACGGTTCGTGCAGGAGCACAGGCCGAGCGAAGAGGACTGAGCGGAAAAGGGCGCCTTCGCATCAATTGGAGGCTATCCATGAGCAAAAAAGTCAAATCCCTCAAAAAAGAAATCAAATCCCGCAAGAAGCGGATCGCGACTCAGCGTACGAAACTCAAGAAGGCTCAGAAGGCGCTTAAAAAAGCCGCCTGAGGGTTTTCTCCGGGAGCCTGCCTCGTGCCCCCACTCCGGCAGGCTCTCTTTCCTCTCCCATGGGCAGGCACCCTATCCCGGCCTGTGGGCTCTTCGATTCGGGCCCCATCATTCCCATATATGGGTAGTGGCAGAATCGGAGGCATCCATGACATCCCAAGATCTGACCCTTGCTGAGGGCTTACTTCTCCTTGCGCTGAAGGATGAAACCGGCGAGCGGACCGGGTCGTTCGTTGAATATGCCCTTGCCGGATCAGCTATTGCGGAACTCGTTTTGAGAGGGGTTCTGGCCGAGGCGCCCGACAAGCCCGCCCATTTTATTCTGGCTGATGATCGTCCGACCGGGGACCGTTATCTTGATGACTGCCTTGCCGTCATCAAGGAGAGGGGCGTTTCGTCAAGTCCGAAAAAGCTGGTCGAAAAGCTGGCTGGGCAAAAGCACCTGACGGTGCCGCTATATGAGGGGCTGATCAATCGCGGCATCCTTCACCGCCAGACGAAAAAGGTCTTTTTCTTCTTTGACCGGAAGGTCTACCCCGAAGCTGACCCCACGCATGAGGCCGCGCTCAAAGCCCATCTCGAAGGCGTGATGTTTGGCAATGGCGAGGTGTCTGCTCGAGATACTATCCTCGTAGCGCTCCTTCAGCAGACGGAGCTCTTGCGCCGGAATTTCGATAAGGAAAAGCTCAAAGCCCATAAGGCGCGGATCAAGGAAATCTCCGAGGGTGAGCATTTAGCCGCCACCGCCACGGTCGAGACGATCAAGGCCGTGCGGGCTGCGCTCATGACGGCGGTCATCGTTGCCGCGGTGATTGTGCCGGCGACCTCCTGACCGCGCCGGGATCAGCCGCGATCCACGTAGAAGAAAAACGGCGTGTTCGCCGGATCATAGAACCCGAATTCCACCGTGCCCCAAGGCTTCTCGGAAAGGGGCGCTGAGATCTTGATGCGCTCCTTCCATTCGTCATGGAGGGCTTCGAGCGCCTGTTTATCGGTCATCTCGATGCGGAGCGCCATGGTCTGGGTTTCTTTGAGTTGCTCGCGCGTGAAGGTCTGTAGGTGAAGCTCCAGCCCGTCGCGGGCAATGCCGACATAATCGGCCGTCTCATAAGGCTCTCGGTCCCCAAAAACCGGCAGGAAGCCGAGCTTCCCCCAGAAATGAAGGTGCACGGACATGTCGAGTACCGGGCAGACAGGGTGGAGCGCCTTGAAAATCGTCATCAACCGGGCCCTTGGGTGTTCGCCCCGGCACGGCCGACGACGGCATCGCCGACAAAGGGATTGCTCTGGCGCTCATGCCCGAAAGTAGAGAGGGGGCCATGACCGGGCACGAACTGCACGTCATTGCCAAGCGGCCATAATTTCTCCGTGATCGATGCAATTAGGGTGGCGTGATCGCCGCGCGGAAAATCCGTCCGCCCGATCGAGCCCTTGAAAAGAACATCTCCGACAAAGGCGATCTTCATGTCTCGATTAAAGAAGACGACATGGCCCGGCGTGTGGCCGGGGGTGAAGATCACCTCAAAGACATTGCCGTCGAGTTCGACCGTATCGCCGTCATCAAGCCAGCGGTCGGGCGTCACATTCTTGGCCTCCATATGGGTGCCGAAGCGTTTGATCTGTTCGGAGATCTGGGAGAGCCAGAAGACTTCCTCTTCCTGCGCGCCTTCGATGATCGCGCCGGTCTTCTCCTTCAGCTCCATCGCGCCGCCAGCATGGTCGAGATGGCCATGGGTCAGCCAGATCTTCTCGATCTTCCCCTCCCACGCCTCGGCCTCGGCGATCAGCCGGTCGACCTCACCGCCGGGGTCGATGACAGCAATCGAGCCATTCCTTGCGCGGATGAGCGAGCAGTTCTGCTGGAACGGGGTGACGGGGACGATCTTGATCTGGAAGGGGGGCGTTTGTGACATGGGGGGAGCCTATCGCGGCGGGCCGGATTTGTCAGCCGGGCGGGTGGTCGACATTACGTCTTCTCCCTCCTTCCGCTCATGCCCGCGGAGGCGGGCATCTGGTTTTGGGCGCGGATGGTTGGGTTTATTTTCGTTCTTTTTGAGAATGAGAGAGCCGGAGATCAGAGGCAGATCCCCGCCTGCGCGGGGATGAGCGGGTTGAGAGAATGACCTACATCACTCATTCCCCAGCTCGGTGATCGCGCGGAGATAGCGGTTCGAATAGTCCGTGCGAATTTCAATCCAGATCGGCAGGTGATCGGACATTTCATCCGTGCGCCAGCGCGAATAAAAGGACGACCAGTTATTATAGGGAATGCCGGTATTTGGCGCATCGCGGATCTCGGCGGCGATCTGCTGATAGGCGTCACGATCCGTATCGGTATAGACCGCCTCATGCCAGTCGACCCGGCCGCTTTCCATCAGATCGCCTTCATCCTGCGGACCGATAAAGGTGATGTGGTCGAAATGCTTTTTATCCGTCCCCAGATTGGTGGGCCCGAAGTCAGGAATGACATAGCCCATATTCTTCAGGTCAACGAGGCCGGCATCATCCATGTCATCCTGATTGAAGTCGCCCATGAAGATATGGACTTCGTCCTCGCGCTCGGCCCGTTCTTTTAACGTCTTGCCGATGAGGGCGATTTCCTGCTGGCGCGTCGGCTTGCCCGGCTTGTCTTCTGATACAATGTGGGCGGAGCAAAGCGTGAAGTGGAACCATCCGGCCTGAAAGGAGGCAAAGAACGGCGTCCTGCTCGGTTGCTCCCCATTCAGCAGTTCGTCGCGCGGATAAACAAGTTCGCCAATCAGATTGTTGAAGCGCACTTTGTTGCGGTTGAAGAAATAGGCCATGCGCTCATCATTGCCCGCATGGCCCGTGGTCTGATCATTCACGAAGAAATCCCAGTTCGGCCCGAGCAGGCCTTTGAGCCGTCGCAGCGCCTCCATGTCCTTTGCTTCCTGAATGGCGCAGATGTCGAAATGATCGATTATCTCGGCGATGTAGTGATAGCTCTCGGGCAGGCGTTTCCGGCCGCCATCGAAATGCTTGATGTTCCAAGACCCGACGATCAGCGAGTTCGGATCACGCCGGGAGACGATATCGCCATTGAGCATAGCGCGCAGGCGCAAGAGGCGCTGGGCGATCCAGCCGGCCTGTCCCGGCGCCTGATTGCCCAAGGGATAGGTTTTTCGATCCCGCCTGATCGACTGGTAATAGGCCATGGCTCACCCCCGCTTTGGTCCGTCTCCGAAGTAGGCAAATTCGCCTGCGCGGGCGACCCCCTAGGGCAGATCAGTTGCAGGGTAGAGAGGTGAGTTTGCTTGCACACGGCGGCGTGATCCCGCACAAATGGCGGCATGATCACGCTTCATCACCTTGAGAATTCCCGTTCCATGCGCATCCTCTGGCTCCTTGAGGAGCTCGGGGTGGAGTATCAGCTCATCACCTCGCTGCGCGATCCGAAGACCATGCTGGGACCTGAGGAGCAGACGCAGGTGCATCCCTCCGGCGGCTGGCCGGTGATCGAGGATGGCGGGGTGACGCTGGCCGAGAGCGGGGCGATCACAGAATACCTGCTTGCGAAAGTGGGGGACGAGAAATGGCGTCCGGGGCCGGACAGCCCGCATTATACGGACTATCTTTACTGGCTACATTTTGCTGAATCGACGCTGCAGCCTTTCTCCTTCATGTCGCTGGTCTTCTCGCGCATGCCGCAATCGGCGCCGGGGCTGATCCGGCCGATACTCAACAAGGCATCAAAGGCCGTGCACCAGAACTTCATCCTGCCGCGGTCGGAGCGTTATCTGGGGCTGGCGGACGCGCATCTGGCCGAGAATGAGTTCTTTGCAGGTGATCATCCGACGGGCGCCGATGTCATGATGATCTTCACGCTGGAAACGTCGCTGTCACGCTTCCCGAATGCCAAGCGCTATGGCCATGTCCTGCGCTATGTCCGGGCGATACAGGCGCGGCCTGCCTATCAGAAGGCGCTGGCGGTTGGTGGCCGCTATGACTACGCGCCGATCTGACATCCGCTGAAACTTGTCTTTCCGGTGATGCCCGTCACAGGCGAGCTGTCTCTCTTGGCTTAACCATAATGGTGTCGCAACGACCTGCGGCAAACAGGAGAGAGACCCATGACCGCCATCACCAACCGCAACGTCGTTATCGCCGCCAGCGTCATCGCCGCCATCTTTGTCGGCCAGAGCCTGAGCGCCGCCTCTGCACAGGAAACCGAAGTCGATCCGGCAGATGTTTCTGCCAATGTCGCCCAGTTCACGATGCAGGCGAGCACTGATTTTGCCGTCCGTCTGGCAACGCCGAGCTATGAGCTGGAAGAGAAATTTGCCGAGGTCGAAGACCACTCGACGATCCGCCCGGATTACTCGGACTACGCCAGCAATGATGCGGATACGGAAGACGCGATTGTCGTCGCCGACGCCCGCTAATCACTATGGCAGCTATGTAACCGGCAGCCTCTGGGGGGAGGCGGCCGGTTTTTGCTATCTGTGATGTTCGATATGGCTCTCAACGAGGGCCGAGTTATAGGTCCGCAGCGCCCGGATCTGTGTCAGTGTCCCGACAATCCGCGCATCATCCTTGTCCGCGACGACCGGCATGCCGTCGAGCCCCAGATCAGTCATCTGGGCCAGAGCTTCACCCAATGTCTGGTTGGCGAGCAGGCGAGGGGCATCTTCTTCCAGCGGGGCCGCATCGGGCGGCATTGCCCGCATGACGTCGCGCACACGGATCGTATTGAGGATCACCCCTTGCGGCCCGTGGGAGAGATCATAGCCGCGTTGGTTCAGCTGGTAGTGGAACCAGGAAGAACCAAAGAAGACCTGCACCATGACGCTGGCGATGCCGACGGCAATCATCAGAGCGGCGGTCATCTGATAGTCTCCGGTGATCTCAAAAACGATCAGCGTTGTTGAGATAGGTGCACCGATGATCGCGCCAGAGACGGCGCCCATGCCAATCATTGCAAAAAAGGTCGGATTGGCGACGGCGGAGTCCGGGAAGATGAAGGAAAGGGCGATGCCGAAAGCGGCCCCTGAGATCGCACCGAGATAGATGCCGCCCGAGAAGACCCCCGTGCCGAACCTGCAGGAGAGGCAGAGAACGGTCGCGAATAGCTTGGCGACCAGCAGGATCGTCAGCAGGGAGAGCGAATAATTCCCGTTGAGCGCCTGAGACGTGGCTTCGTACCCGAAGCCCAACACTTCGGGCAGGAAAATGCCGATGACGCCCATCCCGACGCCTGCGATGACGGGGAGGAGAAAGGCCGGCACCCGCCGTTTGGCAATCAACTGGCGGGACATTTTCCGGCCCTTGGCGGCTGTCTGAAGGAAGGACCACGCAACTGCTCCGCAGATCAGGCCGAGGACAGCGCCAAGCGGAATGTCATAGGGCGCGGCACTCGCATAGGCGGGGATATCGAACCGGTGGACATCACCTAGCTGCGATTGAGCGATCAGTAGGGAGACGACACTCGACAGGGTGACGGGCCCGAAGATCGAGAGCGCATAATTCGACAGAACGACTTCGAGCGCAAAGAGCACGCCTGCGATTGGCGCGTTAAAGGCAGCCGAGACTGCTGCTGCGGCAGCGCAGCCGAGCAGGGTACGGGCATCTTTTGCCGATAACTTGAACCTCCGGGCAAGGAAGGTTGCCATCGAGCCGCCCATCAGGACGAGCGGCCCTTCGCGCCCGGCACTGGCGCCAAAACCCAGGGCAACGCCTGCCGCAACCGTGTTCGCCGCACCGCCGGCGAGGCTCACATGCCCCGGCGGGCTCGCGCGGGCTTCGATGACTTCGGCCACGCCCTGACAGCGGATATCGGGGAGGATGTGGAAACGCTGGGCGAGCCACAAGATCGCGCCAACGATCAGTCCCCCGACGACCGGCACAAGGAAGGCCCGCCATGGCTCAAGCCCGCGCGCGCCCTGCGCCAGTAGGCTCGTTCCTTCGCCATAGGCCCAGGTTGTCAGCGCTTCGACGGCGATCGTGAAAAGTATGACACCATAAGACACCAGCACGCCGACAGCGGCGGCCAGCAGCCAGACCTTCATGTTGGAGACGGATTCCGCCCGCTCCGCCGAATGGCGTAGCCAAAGCCTGATCCGTTCGAGTGGCGCTGATGTCATGGAGAATCGCCGCTATCATGCTTTGATAGGGCTGTCAGTCTGATCGTGAGTGGCCTTTGCGTCACGCCTGCGGGCAGATGACATCTTTGTGAAAAGAATGTGGGTTTTCGTGCCATCCCTTTGCCGCAGTCTCCTCTATGGTAAAAGGCAAGAGAGAATCAGGGGTATTTCATGTTTCGTCTTTCTTACACTGTCCGGGCCGGAATTGCGGCCGCCCTTCTGACCTCCATGATGGGAGGCAGCGCGGTCGCGCAGGTTCAGGCAAACCCAGCTGCCGCTCGCGGAGACCGGGTCGAGGAGCGCCTCATCCGGCTCGAAAACCAGCTTCGCGACCTTCAGGGCGCGCTTTATTCGGTCGAAGGCCCGCAGCGTCCGCTTGGCGGCACCCAGAATTTCCCCTCTGGCGCGGTTCTGCCGCCGGATGGGCCGTCCGCCGCGGACACTTCAATTCGTGTTCTTCAGCTCGAGCAGTCGATCGCCGAGCTGACCGGCCGGGTTGAGGAGCTTGCCTACCGGCTGGAGCGTCAGCAGGAGATCATTGAGCGGCTCGAAGGCGCAGGGTCGCCTGAATTCGGCGCCCCAAGCCGGCTGCCTGGCATTGACGGCATCGACAATCCCGATCGCGGCACGACCGGTGGGCCGGTCGACCTGTTGAGCGGCGAAGATACAGGCGAGCCCGAAGGACCGATGACGCCGACCGTCATGCTGCCGGACGATCCCGACCGCGCCTATGACGAGGCCTATCAGTCAGTGCTGGCTGCCGATTACGAGACGGCCGAAGCCAAGCTTGAAGCCTTTGTCGCCAAATTCCCCGAGGCGACCCAGACGGCAGAAGCCAAATTCATGCTCGGCGAGATTTATCTCGCGACCGGCGCGAATGGCGAAGCGGCACGCATCTTCCTCGACCATGTGTCGAATTATAAGGACGATCCGCGCTCGCCCGAGGCGTATCTCAAGCTTGGCATCGCCTTCACCCGCCTCAACCGGCCAGAAGAGGCCTGTCGCGTCTTCAATGCAGGGCTCAAGAAGTTCCCGAACATGGAACAGCGCCTTGCCACCAAATATGCCGAAGAGCGCGCGGCTGCGGTCTGCAACTGACGGCTGACCTGAAATTCGACTGGGCGCTGCCGCCGGGAGACCCGGTGGCGGTCGCCGTCTCGGGCGGAGCGGACAGCTTCGCCCTTCTTCATGTATTGCATGAGAAAAACATCCCAATCGTCGCGCTGACGGTTGATCATGGCCTCCGGCCTGAAGCGGCGGATGAAGCCGCTAAAGTCGCCGAATGGTGCGCGGCCCGGGGCATCAGCCATGAGACGCTTTTGTGGACACCTTCCGCTCATCCCCGCGAAAGCGGGGATCTCCCTCCGCGAGGTGAGATCCCGGATCGGGCTGCGCCCGTCCGGGATGAGCGAGGGAAAGGAAACCTTCAGGCCAATGCCCGCACCGCCCGCTACCGGCTGCTTTGCGAAGCCTGCAACAGGCTCGGGCTCGAAACCCTCGTCACCGCACACACGGCGGATGATCAGGCAGAAACCGTCTTCATGCGGTTGCGGCGCGGCTCAGGCCGGGGTCTCGCCGGGATGCCCGAAACCCGCCTGATCGCGGGCGGGGCGGGCGAGCCGGTGACGCTCTACCGGCCTTTGCTCGGGGTGCGCCGGGCGGAGACGCAAAGCTATGCCGAGGAGCACGACCTGCCGGTCAGCCATGATCCCTCAAACGAAGATGACCGCTTTGAGCGGGTGCGGATCCGTGCCCTCCTTGCGGCACTCGAACAGCAGGATCTGCTGACGGTCGAGGCGCTGTGCCGGACTTCAAACAGAGTTCGATATATCGCAGCTATGGTTTTGGGTTCTCAACTCGATGACGAATTGGGGTCATACGAGCACGAAGAACCGCTCTTTGAGGGGCCTTATTGCGCTCCCGATGGAGCAGTATTGTCACGCACTGGAGTGGTGGTCGCGGAAGTTATCAGGCGAATGATTTTTGCAGCTTCGGGCCAGTTCGATCGAACGCCTTATGAGACTTATGCCCCGTCAGAAAAAGCCACATTAGAAGGCACGACGTTCATTCCCGATCACTTTGAGTTTGAACGAAATATGCCGATTGCTATCCGCGAGCCTGCGGCGCTTCTTGGCCGGGCCGACGGAGCCGGGGGCTTTGAGCCGATCGCTGTCAAAGCAGGCGAAAAGCACCTCTATGATCGGCGGTTCATCGTGCATGTCCCGGAGAGCATCGCCGAGGACACCGTCATAAAACCCCTTGGCGCTCATTTGCCGCGTGACATTGCGACATCGACACTGGATCGCCAGCGCATTTCGACGTTACCTTGTCTCACTCGCGGGGACGCACTCTCCCACATCCCTGCGGCCTGCCAGGATTTCATTGCCGCGGCGCTTTCCGGTTGGAAGCAGGCCGAGGCCTTCCTAGATAATGTGGGAACATTTAAGGCGGACAGCCTGCTCGAGGAACGATTCTCGGGCCGCGTTATCCGCTTCTGAACGGCTTTGATGCTACGGGGCGCTCCCACGCCCGGTTAGAGAAGGACACTACATGAACGGTCGCCACTGGATGGTCTGGGGCTTGATGCTGATTGTCGCCCTGATGCTGCTCTACGTGTTCTCGAACACGACACCCAATGGGCAGGTGACGGAGCTGAGCTATTCGGATTTCCGTGAGCAGGTTGCCAATGACGGCATCCGCCGGGCGGAGATCGACGAGAATATCGTCTCGGGCTTCCTCTCAAGCGGAGAACGATTCGTTGCGGTCGTGCCCGATGGCGCGAATGCCGCTGACGTCCTTTACGACGCACAAGTGCCGGTCACTGTGGTGCCCGAAGAGCAGATGCCGCTTCTGCTCTCTATCCTGATCAATCTCATCCCTTTCATCCTGATTTTCGGGCTGATCTATTTCGTCTCGCGCCAGATGCAGGCGGGGTCGGGCCGGGCCATGGGCTTTGGCAAGTCGAAGGCCAAGCTGCTGACCGAACGGCATGGCCGGGTCACCTTTGACGATGTTGCCGGGATCGATGAAGCAAAAGAAGAGCTCGAAGAAATCGTCGAATATCTCCGTGATCCGATGAAATTCCAGCGCCTTGGCGGCAAGATCCCCAAAGGCGCGCTGCTCGTCGGCCCGCCGGGTACCGGTAAGACGCTGCTTGCCCGCGCGATTGCAGGCGAGGCGAATGTGCCATTCTTCACGATTTCGGGCTCGGACTTCGTTGAAATGTTCGTGGGCGTCGGCGCGAGCCGGGTGCGCGACATGTTCGAGCAGGCAAAGAAAAACGCGCCCTGCATCATCTTCATTGACGAGATCGACGCGGTCGGCCGCTCACGGGGCGCAGGCCTTGGCGGCGGCAATGACGAGCGTGAGCAGACGCTCAACCAGCTCCTTGTCGAGATGGACGGGTTTGAGGCCAATGAGGGCATCATTCTGATCGCCGCAACCAACCGGCCCGATGTTCTGGACCCGGCGCTTCTGCGCCCCGGCCGCTTTGACCGTCAGGTCGTCGTGCCGAACCCCGATCTTGTCGGCCGCGAGAAAATCCTCGGTGTGCATATCAAGAAAGTGCCGCTTGGCCCTGATGTGAATATCCGCGCGATTGCCCGCGGCACGCCGGGTTTCTCGGGCGCGGATCTCGCCAACCTCGTCAATGAGGCGGCCTTGCTTGCGGCCCGGCGCGGTAAGCGCATGGTCACGAACAAGGAGTTCGAGGACGCCAAAGACAAGATCATGATGGGGGCGGAGCGTCGCTCGACCGTCATGACCGAGGATGAAAAGGCGCTGACTGCCTATCACGAGGCGGGCCACGCTATCGTTGCGCTGAACGTGCCGAAGACGGACCCCGTTCACAAGGCGACGATCATTCCGCGGGGCCGCGCGCTCGGCATGGTGATGCAGCTGCCCGAACGCGACCGCTTCTCGATGTCGAAGATCGAAATGACTTCGCGGCTCGCCATCCTGATGGGCGGACGGGTCGCTGAGGAGCTCAAATTCGGTAAGGACAATGTCACCTCTGGTGCGTCCTCTGACATTGAGCAGGCAACTAAGATCGCCCGCGCCATGGTCACCCAATATGGCCTGTCCGATGAGCTTGGTCCGATCGCCTATTCCGAGGATGAAGGCGAAGTCTTCCTTGGGCAGAGCATTGCCCGGTCGAAATCGCTGTCGCCGGAGACCGCGCGCAAGATCGAGGATGAAATCCGCGGCCTCGTCAATGAAGGCTATGAGACGGCGCGCCGGATTCTTGCCGAAGAGAAGAATGAGGACTGGATCAAACTGTCAGAGGGCCTTCTCGAATATGAGACCCTGACGGGCGAAGAGATCGGCAAGCTCCTCAAGGGTGAGAAGATCATCCGCGATGATCCGGGCGACACGCCGACCCCGCCGCCAAGCTCTGTGCCGACGGCCGGCCCCCATCATGAAGGCGGCTCCGAAGGCGTTGGCGGTCCCGAGCCGCAAGGCGCTTAACGGTCACAGACATTGGATAAAGAAGAGCGGCCTCGCGGGGCCGCTCTTTTTCTTTTAGCTGCCGCGATTGACGTCAGGCTTCTTCATGTTACCAATCGTATAGATTGGGAGAGGGGCGGTCATGCAACCCAAGATTAAAGTTGGCGGTCTGGCGGGTGAAAGCCTGGGGCTCTCGCTAGAGCAGCTTGCGAATTTCGTCCGAATGGGCTGGCCCGCCATTCTGCTCATGGTGCCGAGCGCCATTTTCATGGAGATGAGCACCACCCAAATCAGCTGGAATGAGTCGGCAATCACGGACTGGGCGTCTTGGGTAAAAGGGGTCGCGCTATCGTTTTTCGGCTGGATCGTCCTGATCCCCACAATAGTTCGCCATTATCAAGTGGCTGCCAATGAAGCGGAAATTCCCGGCAGCATACTTTATCTGAAATGGGGCAACCGCGAGACGAAATTTCTGCTCGCGGCCATCTTGCTTTTCCTGCTGATTTGCTTCGCGGGGCTGGGAGCACTGGTGCCTTTTATGGTGCTCACCTTTATTTGCAGCCTGATGAGTGTCTCGGCAGGGGTCATGACGGCTCTTCAATTCGTCGGCTTCGGGTTCTTCGCCCTGCTGTTCGTCTGGTTCATGGTGAGGTCTCTCTTGATCTTGCCATCCGTCGCGATCGAAGGCCGGATCCAATTCGGCAAAGCGTTCGATCAGACCAAAGGCTATTTCTGGCGTCTGCTGGGCGTGCAGATTGCCCTGATGCTTGCCATGATCGTCGCGCAGATCTTGGTATATCTGGCGGCACTCGTCCTCGGTCTCCTGCTCTCACTGACACCACTGACATTCGAAGGCTGGAGTCTCGGGAACATCCTGATCATGACCTTGTCGGCCATTGTCAGCTTCTTCTTCTCGCTTGTGTATATCGTCTTGGGCGGACTCGTCTGGCAGCGCTTCAACAATCCGGACAGCCTGACGGTCGCGGATGCGCAATTTGCGGACTGAGTGCATCCTTCGTGCGTGCCCCATGGCGCAGGCGCAGCAGATGCGTTATCGTTTAGCGGCGAGACAAGGTGGCGCCGGGGGCAGATATGTCGCGTAAACTTCCCATCGCCGAGACGGCGGTCCAGTCAATCCAGTTCTCTCTCCGGCATGTATGGCCGGCGATCCGACTCGGCTGGCCGTCCTTCATTGTCTTTCTGGCGCTGATGATCGCGGGTTTTGCGCTGCTGCTCTTCAATATTCCGGGGTTTCCCGATGCCGTCCTCGCGCTGATCGACGAGATGGAGGCGCGCTCCACGCTCGCGGTCAGCCCGCTTGATGCTTTCATCAGCGAGGCCGAAGTCGAGGCCATTTTCGAGGAATATGTCGGTGAGGTCAGCCTGCTGAACATCCTGCCCGGGTTACTTGTCATGATGCTCGGCGGGATCGTCTTCGTGCCGATGAGTGTGCTTTTGTTCAGGGTGGCGGCAGGGGATACCGAGTTGCCCAAGGGCTACTTCTACTGGCGCTGGACCGGCATCGAGACACGGCTGGTCTTTGTCTATATTTGCTATGCGATTGCGATGATCGCGATTACCGCAGGGCTCTATTGGGGAACGGTCTGGATCGCGTCGTCGATCCTGTTCCGCGGCGACGTTACGATGGGCTGGGTGCTTTATGTCCTGCCATGGCTGTTCCTGCTTTTGATGCTGTGGGTGACCCTGCGGTCGCTGATGATCATTCCCGCTGCCGCCATCGAAGATCGCTTCAGTCTCGGTGCCGCGCTCGGCGCGACGGGCGGGAATTTCTTCCGCCTGATCGGCTCACTGATCATTGTGAAGATCCTCGTCATCGCCTGCATCCTTGCCTTCTGGCTGATCCTCTTCATCCTGTCTCTGACGGCAGGGGGCTTGGGCCTGCAATTCGGTGATGGCTCTATGGCAGGCAAGATACTGGGTGCGGTCATGCTGGTCGTCACCCTCGGCGCCAGCCTGTTTTTCATGATTGCCCTTAATCTTGTCTCATTCGGCTGGTTGGGTGGCGCATGGGCTGCTATCCGCAACAGGTAATGATCAGAACACTTCTTTTCGCAACGCTTGCCATCTGCCTTCCCGTCTCTGTCGGAGCCGAAGAGGCGCCGCGTCCCAAATCGATCTGGGCCGCTGGAAATCCGGGCTGGGTCAAACCGGTCGATCCTTTCCGCATCGCCGGGAATGTCCATTTCGTCGGCACGGAGGGCCTCGGCATCTTCCTCATCGCGGGTGAGGAGGGGCATATCCTGATCGATGGCGGCCTGCCGGGCTTTGAAGATCAGGTGCTCGACAGCATCCGTGAGCTGGGCTTTGACCCCGCCGATGTGAAGGTCCTGCTGAACACCCATGCGCATTTCGATCATTCCGGCGGGCTTGCCTATCTGAAAGAGGTCACCGGGGCTGAGTTCTGGGCCATGTCTGAGGATGTCGCCCAGCTCGAAGGCGGCTTTTATGTTGGTGCTGAGGACAATGCGGCCTTCAACGCGCCGCCGGTCAAGGTCGACCGTGTCCTGACGGATGGAGAAGAGATCCATCTCGGCGGTATCACCCTTACCGCAAGACTGACGCCGGGGCACTCACCGGGCTGCACCTCATGGTGGACGAGCATCGAGGAGGGCGGGGAGGCGCTCGACCTTCTCATTTTCTGCAGCGCGACGGTCGCGGCAAACCGGCTCGTCCCGCCGCAATATGAGGGCATTGTCGAGGATTACCGAAAAACCTTCCGTGTGACGAAGGATTGGCAGTCGGATATCTTCGTGGCCAACCATCCCGGCTTCTCAAACCTGATGGCTGAGCGCCTGAAAGCCGAAGCGGGCGAGCCCGATGCCTACCGGAATACCGAACTCTTCACCCGGATGATGGCTAGGCTGGAAGACGAGTTCGAGACGGCGCTCAAAAACCAGACCGCTGAGGCCGGGCAATGAGCCTGCCGGTGCCCACCCTTATGGGGATCATCAATGTGACGCCCGACAGTTTCTCCGATGGCGGACGGTTTGCCTCGCGCGACCATGCGCTTGCCCATGGGGTGCGGCTGATGGAGGAGGGCGCGCATGTTCTCGACATTGGCGGCGAGTCGACAAGGCCCGGCGCCGCGCCTGTTTCCGAGAACGAAGAGATGGACCGTGTCCTGCCCGTCATCGAGGCGCTGGTCCCGCATCTTAAAGACGGTGTCCGCCTCTCCATCGACACCCGTAAGCCTCGCGTGGCGGAAGCGGCCATCGCTGCGGGCGCGCATATCTGGAATGATGTGACGGCGCTCGAATTCGCGGCCGACAGTCTTGAGATGGCGGCGCGTCTCGGCGTGCCCGTCATACTGATGCACGCCTGCGGTACGCCCGAGACGATGCAGGACGATCCGCATTATGACGATGTCGTCTCTGAAGTGCGGGACTATCTGACCGCCCGCATTGCGGCCTGCGAGGCGGCGGGCATTCCCCGCGACCGGTTGATCGCCGATCCCGGCATAGGGTTCGGAAAGACGGTCGAGCACAATGTCGAGCTGATTCGGCATATGTCGGCGTTTACCGATCTTGGCTGTGAGGTCATGCTGGGCGCCTCGCGAAAGCGCTTCATCGCGGGCCTCGACCGGGGCGTAGACGCTGACGAACGGCTTGGCGGCTCGCTTGCGGCGGTGATCGCCGCATTGCGGCAGGGCGCCAGCTGGTTCCGCGTGCATGATGTCGCCGCGACCCGCCAGGCGCTCGCGGTTACGAAAGCATTGGAAACGCGAAGTTAACAGGCAAAGCTTCCTCAATGTTTGAGCGCTAAAGGGTGTGTGGTAACGGGCACATACCTGACGGAGGAGCCATTCCATGCGCGGCGACGACCAGCCCTTTGAACGCAAGATTTTCGGTACGGACGGCGTGCGCGGCATGGCCAATACCGGTGCGCTCTCGCCTGATCAGCTGATGCGGTTGGGGATCGCCGCGGGCCGGGTCTTCCGGCGCGGCCAGCACCGCCACCGGGTCGTGATCGGCAAGGACACGCGGCTCTCGGGCTACATGATCGAGCCGGCGCTGACCGCCGGGCTGATCGCAGCCGGGATGGATGTCATCCTGCTCGGGCCGCTGCCGACCCCGGCAACGGCGCTTCTCACCCGCTCGATGCGCGCGGATCTCGGCGTGATGATCTCCGCCTCTCATAATCCGTATCATGACAATGGGATCAAGTTTTTCGGACCGGACGGCTTCAAGCTGTCTGATCAGACCGAATTGCAGATCGAAAAGCTGATGGAGGACGGCACCGAAGCCGGCCTTGTTCCGTCGAGTGAGCTTGGGCGCGCCAAACGCATTGAGGATGCGGGCGCGCGCTATATCGAATTTGCCAAATCGACCCTGCCGCGGCGGCTGACACTCGACGGGCTCCGCGTCGTCCTCGATTGCGCTAATGGGGCGGCCTACAAGGTGGCGCCAACCGTGCTTTATGAACTTGGCGCTGAGGTGAAGACCATCGGGGCGGAGCCGGACGGTTTTAACATCAACCGCAATGTCGGCTCGACCGCGCCGCGCAAGCTGCAGGACATGGTGCTCGAATACCGCGCCGATATCGGCATCGCGCTCGATGGTGATGCGGACCGCGTGATCATCGTCGATGAGCGCGGGCGGATCGTCGATGGCGACCAGATCCTTGCGACCATCACTCATTCTCTGCATGCAGAAGGATTGCTGCGCGGCGGCGGGGTCGTCGCGACCGTCATGTCTAATATGGGGTTTGAGAAATATCTCGGCACGCTGGGGCTGGAGCTCCTGCGCACGAAAGTCGGCGACCGCTATGTCGTTGAGCAGATGCGGGCTCGCGACATCAATGTCGGCGGCGAGCCGTCCGGGCACGTCGTGCTCAGTGACTACGCTACGACCGGCGATGGTCTCGTCACCGCGCTGCAGATCCTCAATGTCGTTGCGCAGGCTGGCGCGCCGGTCTCGGAAGTCTGCTCGAAATTCGAGCCTTTCCCGAACCTTCTCAAAAATGTCCGCTACAAGCGTGGCGAGCCGCTCGAAGACAAGAAAGTCCAGAAGGCGATTGCCGATGCGGAAGCGGCGCTCGGTGACAAAGGCCGCACCGTGATCCGCAAATCGGGCACTGAGCCTGTCATCCGTGTGATGGCGGAGAGCGAGGACGAAGCCCTCGTCAAACGTGTCGTCGGGGATATCTGCGCTGCGATCGAAGCTGCGGTGTGAAGCGAGTTCTCATCATCGCGGGATCTGATTCCGGCGGGGGCGCGGGGATTCAGGCCGATATCAAGACGGTGACGGCGCTGGGCGCCTATGCGGCAACGGCCATCACTGCGATCACCGTTCAGGATACGGAGAAAGTGCATGCCGTCCATCCCGTGCCCGATGAGGTGGTGGCGGATCAGATCCGGGTCGTCCTCAACGATATCGGGGCGGACGCGATCAAGATCGGCATGATCGGCACGCGTGGGGCGGGCGAGGCGATCCTGAAAGCGCTGGCGCCATGGCCGGACATCCCGCTTATTTTTGACCCTGTGCTGGTCGCGACCAGCGGGGATGCCCTCGGCGATGACAGTGTCGCCGCGCTGATCCGCGATGAGTTTCTGCCGCGCACGACCATCCTCACGCCGAATGTGCCAGAGGCAGAAATGCTGACCGGTCTAGTCATTCACGATACGGACGGCTTTGCTGTTGCCTGCGCAAAACTTGCCAATATGGGCGCAACAGGCATCATGGCCAAGGCGGGACACCTGACCGGCGATCCGGTCGAGGATTTCTATTTCGAAGCGGGGCGGCGGACGGTCTTCTCCCATCCGCGCTTCGTCACCCGCAACACCCATGGCACAGGCTGCTCGCTCGCATCGGCTATAGCGGCAGGGGTGGCGCAAGGCATGAGCCGACCCGAAGCCTGCCGCCGCGCAGTCGCCTATGTGGCAGCCGCCATCAAGCACGCGCCGGGTCTCGGCAAGGGTCACGGACCGATTAATCATGCACTGATTGAAGGCGAGGACGGCAGCTTCCGTCCCCGTTAGATCATCCCGAATACATCCGCGAACATCTCCGGCGTCAGGCGGCCAGTATTCGTGTTATAGCGCGAGCAGTGATAGCTGGAGAGCAGCCGCAAGGGGCCGTTAGGCCCGTCAAGATGATACTCCGTGCCATGACCGAAGGGATGATCCTTTAGCTTGGCACCCATCGCGCGGATGACGGAATCGTGGGCGATCTTCCCCAACGCAATCATGACTTCAAGATTGGGAAGGGTTTCGATCCGGCGGATCAGGAACGGGCGGCACTGATTGATCTCGGGGCCCGTCGGTTTGTTCTGGGGCGGCACACAGCGCACCGCATTGGTGATCATCGTGCCGATCAGCTCCAGCCCGTCATCGGGCCGCTGGTCATAGACCCCGCGCGCCAGCCCATGGTCGAGCAGCGTCGCATATAGAAGGTCACCGGCCCAATCGCCGGTAAAGGGGCGGCCCGTGCGGTTCGCGCCCTGTAGCCCCGGCGCCAGCCCGACGATAAGCACACGGACCGTCTCATCCCCGCCGGCAGCGGCAAAGGAAGGGACGGCGCCATTGAACCAGTCAGGGTGCTCGACGGCGGTCGCGGTGCGAAAATCGGCAAGGCGGGGGCAGAGAGGGCAGTCGCGGGGCGGCTCGGCAGGCAGGGATGGCTCAGCCATCGGACCCGCTGAACTCCTCCGCATAATCATCATCTTCGATCTCGTCGTCATTCGACTCACGCCGCTGCGGCGGGGCCGACTTACGGGCGATGACATCTTCGAGATCGGTGAGGTCGACGAACTGGTCAGCTTGGCGGCGGATTTCGTCGCTCGCCATGGGCGGTTGGGTCCCTGTTGTTGAGACGCAGACGACCCGGCAGCCCTGTTCCTGCACCTTGGCGATCGCATGACGGAAATCGCCATTGCCGGTGAAGAGGACAATGCAGTCGAGCTTCGGCGCCATCATGACGAGGTCGACGGCCAACTCGATATCGACATTGCCGCGATAGCGCTTGCGGCCCTGCGCATCGACAAATTCGCGCGCGATCTTCGTCTTCAGCTGGTAGCCATTATAGTCGAGCCAATCGACGAGCGGCCGGAGCGGGGAGTAATCCTGATCCCGGTCTTCCTGCATCGCTGTGTAGTAATAGGCCCGGACAAGGCGCGTCTCTGACCGCGTTTTCTGCAGCAGGCGCTTGTAATCGATGTCAAAGCCCAAATTGCGAGCGGTTTTGTATAAATTGGCGCCGTCAATGAAAATTGCGGTACGGTCATCAGGATCGAGACCCATCCAGTCAGTCATATTATCTCTCTTGAATTGCGACAGACGGTCGTGAGTAAAGCGCTTCTCTATCCGAGTTTTTTCGTTAGGCAAATGGCAGTCACTCTCATCAGTCTCGGCAGTAACAAGCGGAACGCGAAAGCTTCACCCGCTAAGATTGTAATGCTGGCGGCGAATTCTGTCGCGTCACTCGGGAAAAACGCAAAACTTTCCTCTCTTTACCGGAGTGATGCTTGGCCGGATCCTATAGCTCCAGCCTATGTAAATGCAGTGATGAGATTGGAGACAGATTTTGCTGCTGAGGAAATCCTGAGCGCGATTCTGGCGATCGAAGCGGGCTTTTCGCGAATCAGATCGACCGATCCGGCAAAAAGATATGCACCGCGCACGCTTGATCTCGATCTTCTCGCGCATGGCGATGTGCGGATGGAGACGTCGGCGCTGTCCCTGCCGCATCCACGGATGGCGGGGCGGGGGTTTGTGCTCCTGCCGTTGGCCGAGATTGCGCCCGATTGGCGCCACCCTGTGAAAGGCGAGACGGCCTCTGAGATGGCGGCGGCGTGCGATCCGTCTTCGGTCGCAAGGCTTCCCTTTACGGGCTGAAGCCAGTGCCCGGTGCGGGCCAGTTCTTCTCGTTAATGGCGAAGGTCGGCCCCGGGCCCAGCTCAGCCTCGCGCCAGTCGAGCTTGTAGATGGGGGAGAGACCCCACTGGAAAGCGGCGCGGGTGTAGGGGTGCAGCTCACGCCGAAAGCCTTGCGTCGAGAAGATCAAACTGGGTTTTGCCGAGACCTTCGGGACGCGCGCGAAACGCTGCGCGAATTCAGGGCTCTTCTGAACGAGCCGTGCAAAGAGGTAATGCGCCCAGAAATAGGGCAGGCGGATGGGCCCCGTAAAATGCTCATCACCAAGAGCGACTGGCTGGCCCGAGGCGTGATCTTCAAGCCATTTGAAGGTCTGGTCGGCGGTGCTCACCTCGCGTGCCGGCCATGTCTTCCAAAGGCGTGAAACCTCTTCATGCCATGCGGCGATGAGTGGCGCGCCCTTTGCGGCGGCAATGAAATAGGTTGCGAGCAGCCGGTCGGGCGCTGGCCTGTCGAGGACGAAGGTTTTCTCCGTATCAAGAACGGTAGGCAGCCAGGTGTCGAGCGGCCGGGCGCAAAGGCAGGTGGCATCGGCCCAGACCCCGCCATAGGTCTGAAGTAGGGCAAGTCTTGCCATGTCCGAAATGGCGGCGGGAGGAATGGTATCGAGATCAATGCCGAATGTACCGGGCAGGTCGATGAAATCGCCCATGTTATTTCGATCAAGCACCCGAACGTCCCAGCTCGGATTATAATGGCGCCATGACTTAATGCAGGCCTTCGGGACGGGAGGCGCATTGTCCTCCCCCTGTAGCCAGAGCATCCAGATTACGCGGTTCATCATGCCATCCTGTCCACTGATATGCTGACGCGGCGGGATGCGATCTGGCAACCATATTAGCCAGTCCTGATGGGCGGACGCTGCAGCGAGCGTTGACAATTCAGTTGAGTTTGAATAACAAACCGTCTGATAGTTCAGGCCGGATGAGCAGGGAGGCGCCAGCGATGACCGACGCGGCAATAGAGGCGCAAGGGCTCGTCCGCACCTATGGCGCCAAAAGGGCGCTCGACGGCGTTGACCTCACTATTCCGGCGGCAGGCGGGATCACCGCTATTCTTGGTCCCAATGGCGCGGGCAAGACGACCTTCGTCTCCTGCGCGCTGGGGCTGGTGCCGCTGAGCAAAGGCCGCTTGCGGATTTTCGGCGGGCGGCCTGGCACGCTGGCGAATAAGCGCCGGATCGGCGCGATGCTTCAGGATTCGGACCTTCCGGCGCTCCTGACTGCGCGTGAGCACATCACGCTCTTTTCCTCATACTATCCCAATCCGATGGGAACGGAGGAATTGCTCGAACTCTGTGAGATCACGCCCTTTGCGGACAAGCTCTATAAGAAGCTCTCTGGCGGGCAGAAGCGGCGTGTGCAATTTGCGCTCGCTGTCGTGGGCCAGCCGGAGCTGATATTCCTTGATGAGCCGACAACGGGGCTCGATATTGATGCCCGCCGGGTATTGTGGAAGACGATCCGGCGACTGACGGAAACCGGCAGCTCGGTGATCCTGACGACGCATTATCTCGAAGAGGCGGATGCCTTGGCGGACCGGATCATCGTCTTCAATGAGGGGCGGGTGATCGCCGATGCGCCGACGGACGAGATTCGCAATGCGGTCGGCGGCGCGGTGATCCAGTGCGTGACGGGCATCTCAGAGGCGGACATCCTCGCCATGCCGGCTGTGCTGTCAGTCGGCCAGTCGGGGCGCTTCACCGACATCATGTCATCTGATGCCCCGGCCACGCTGCGGGTGCTGCTGGCGGCGGACCCGTCGCTCACCGACCTCACGGTCAAGAAACCCACGCTGGAGGATGCCTTCCTCGATCTGACAAGGCCGAAGGGAGAAGCCGCATGAGCGCGTCCGCCATGAAAGCCTTCATCAATGAGACGGGGGCGGAGATCCTCAAGAGCCTGCGGGCGCCGGAATTCCTGATCCCGACATTGATCATGCCGTCGGCCTTCTACAGCCTTTTCGGGGTAGCGATGCCGGGCGATCCGCAGCGCGCGCCTTATCTCTTGGCGACCTATGGTGTCTTTGCTGTGATGGGCCCGTCCATCTTTGGCTTCGGGGTGGGGGTCGCGACAGAGCGCGATCGCGGCTGGCTTCAGCTCAAGCGCGCGGCGCCAGCACCGGCGGTCTCCTATATAGGGGCCAAGCTCATCTCGACGCTGATCTTCGCGGCGATTGCGCTCGCGCCGCTTTATGCGATTGGCGGATTTGCAGGCGGGGCGGAGTTCACGAGAGCGACATGGGCTGCGCTCCTCGGTCTTCATATTTCAGCGGCGATTCCCTTTGTCCTGCTCGGGTTGACGCTGGGGTTCAGCTTCCCCGCCAACGGGGCGGTGGCGGTCGCCAATATTTTCTTTCTCGGGCTCTCGGTTCTCGGCGGTCTCTGGATGCCGATTTTCATCTTCCCCGAGATCCTGCAAAAGGTCGCGCAGTTCCTGCCGTCCTATCATCTGGGCGAACTGGCGCTTTTCGTGGCCGGGCAGGGGCGGGAGCATCAGCCGATGGAGAATCTGACGGCGATAGCGATCATGACGGGCGTGCTGGCGGTCCTCGCCGGGATCGCCTGGTCACGGCAGCGATAGGAGAGAGCCATGCTGGTACGCGCCTTCTGGACCGTTTTCCTCGCCCTTATCATTGGCTGGGCCGCGCTGATCCTTTTACTGCCGACGCCGCCTGCGTGAGGCCCGCTTCCCCTTGCATTTAGGGGGCAAAGCGCGTAGCAGCCCCTTTTCCCGTAATCTGTCCGAAGGTTTCTATGGCGCGCGTCACTGTCGAAGACTGCATCGATAAAGTCGACAACCGGTTTGATCTCGTTCTTCTTGCGGCCCACCGGGCCCGCCTCATCGCCGCTGGCGCGCCGATGACGGTTGATCGCGACAATGACAAGAACCCTGTCGTCGCCCTGCGCGAGCTGGCCGAAGACAAGGTGACGTCCGACGAGATCAAGGAAGACCTCGTGACCTCGCTGCAATCGCAGCTCGACATGGACGAGCCGGACGAAGCCGAAGGCCTTGCCGCCGAGAAGGCCGACCTGCCCGAGCACGACACCGTTTCCGAGGACGATCTGCTGAAAGCACTTCAGCAATCGGGCATGGCGCCACTCTCTCCGTCCAATAAGTAGTCCGGGCCGCCGGTTCGTGCGATAAGACCGGCATGACGGAAGAAGGACGACACCAGCGTGCAACGCAAGTCAGCCAGGATAAGGGCCCGGGCGCAGATCAGGCGTCGGGTCGCGTCCTCGCGCAAGAAAGTGACCTTCCTGCGGGGCAAGTATCTGAAAGTCCGGCAGATATTCTTCCGGGTGCTGATGAGGCGCCGGCGGAGAGCCGGCTGAGAGGTAACAAGCCTCCCGATTTCATCCGGCAATATGAGCTGGTCGACAAGGTCATGGAATATGACCCGGAGGCCGATGAGGCGCTGCTCAACCGCGCCTATGTTTTCGCCCTGCAGGCGCATGGTGAGCAGAAACGCTCTAGCGGCGATCCTTATTTCTCCCATCCGCTGGCTGTCGCCGGCATTCTCACTGAGCTGAAGCTCGATACGGCGACGATTGCGACTGCGCTCCTCCATGATGTCGTTGAAGACACCGATGTGACGATTGCCGAGATCGAGGAGAGCTTCGGGGCGGAAGTTGCGCGCCTTGTCGACGGGGTCACCAAGATCTCCAAGCGAGAGCTCGCCCCGGACGCCGACGGCAAGGCGGATAATTTCGCCAAATTCCTGCTCGCCACCGCCAAGGATGTCCGTGTGCTGCTCGTCAAGCTGGCGGACCGGCTGCACAATATGCGCACCCTGCATTACCTGAAGAAGCAGGAAAAGCGGGAGCGCATTGCCCTTGAGACGATGGAGATCTATGCGCCCATGGCCTCGCGCATCGGGGTGCAGCGCATCCGCGAGGAGCTCGAAGACCTCTCCTTCAAATATCTCAACGAGACGGCCTATGAGACAATCACCGAAGGGCTGAACCGCCTGCGCGATGATGCCGTCCATGATGTGATCGCGCTGGCCCAGACCCTGCGGACCGATCTGCGCAATGCCGGGATCACGGCAGAGGTCTATTCGCGTGAGAAGCGCGCTTTTTCGATCTGGCGCAAGATGCACCGCAAGCGGAACACATTCGAGGAACTCGCGGATATCTATGCCTTCCGGGTGCTGACCGAAACGGTGGATGACTGCTACCGCGCGCTCGGGGTCATTCACCGGGCATTCCACATGATCCCGGACGAGTTCGACGATTATATCTCAACGCCCAAACCCAATGGCTATCAGTCGATCCACACGGCGGTGCTGGCCACCGCCGGGGACCGCGAAGGCCAGCGCGTTGAAGTGCAGATCCGTACCAAACAGATGCACGACATTGCCGAACGCGGCGTCGCGGCACACTGGAAATACAAAGACGCCACTGCGCGGGCGAGCGGTGACGGCAGTGTCGATATCGGCGGGGCGGGGACCGACACCGCTTATGAATGGCTGCGCGGTGTGCTCGAAACCATGGTCAGCGAAGGCTCAAGCACGGCGGCGCTCGATCAGGCGAAAATCGATCTTTACCAGGATCAGGTCTTCCCCTTCACGCCCAAGGGGCGGGTGATCCCGCTACCCGCTGGGGCGACAGTGCTCGATTTTGCCTATGCGCTGCATACCGAAGTCGGTGACCAGTTCAGTGGGGCACGGATCAATGGCGTTGCACGTCCAGCCAGGACACCTCTGCGCAATGGCGATGTCATTGAGATCATCAAGAATACGAATGCACCAATCCCGACGGGTTGGGATTCTTACGTCGTCACGGGGGCAGCGAAATCCGGCATCCGGCGGCGGATCCGCGCACTCAAATCAAAAGAACAGCAGACGATGGGCGAGCGGATTGTGACCTCGGCCTTTGCCGCGCGGGATCTGCCGTTCTCGCGCACCGGGGTTGAAACGGCGACCAATCAGCTCGGCTTCTCATCGGTCAGCGCGCTTTATGAGGCGGTCGGCCGGATGGATATCAGCGGCAAGGAAGTCCTTGAGCAGATCTTCCCGGATGTCGATCTTGACGGTCACGATGTCTCGACCACTGCGATCCGGTACGGTGCCAAGGTGCCGCGCCGCGCGATCTCGATTGCAGGCGTGACGCCGGGCGGGGTGATCCGGCTCGGCTCCTGCTGCCGGCCTTTGCCGGGCGAGCGGATCGTCGGTCTGCGCGATGCGGAGGAGGGGGCGATCATCGTCCACCGGATCGATTGCGAAATTCTGGCCGCGCGCGCGGATGAGGAATGGCTCGATCTGTCGTGGTCGGAGGATATCAGTGAGCAGTTCGTTGCGCCGATCATCCTGACCGTCAACAACAAGACCGGCGCGCTGGGCCATTTGGGCACCATGCTCGCACGCTATGGCGCGGACATTGTCGATCTGAAATTGCAGCACCGTGAGGTGGACTTTTACGACCTCTGCTTCGATATCGCGGTCAGGGATGCGCGGCATCTCGCGCGCGTGCTGACGGGCCTGCGCGCATCGGATTATGTGGTGGCCGCTGACCAGCGGATGCCGCAAGAAGAGGAAGAAGAAAAAGATGAACACTGAGGATGTACTGGCGCTGTTCAAGGAATATGGCGCGCTGCTCAATGGCCATTTCATCCTGTCCTCGGGCCGTCATGCGGACACCTATCTGAACAAGTCGATTATCTCGCAATATCCGGCGCCGACAGAGACGCTCTGCCGGGCGCTCGCGCAAAAGATCAAGGACGAGCTGGGCGATCAGCCGGTCTCGGTCATCTCGCCCGCCATGGGAGCGATCATCTTCGGCTATGAGACGGCACGGCACCTTGAGCTGCCCTTCATGTTCCTTGAACGGGTCGATGGCGAGTTCACCTTCCGCCGCGGCTTCGGGCTTGAGGAGGGCGCGCCGGTCGTCATCGTCGAGGACATTGTCTCAACGGGGCTCTCCTCTCGTGAGGCGATCGCGGCGGTGCGCAAGGAAGGCGGCAATCCGCTGGCGCTTGCCTGCCTGATCGACCGGTCGGGCGGTGCGGCGGATGTCGGCATCCCGATGCTGCCGCTGGCCGAACTCGATGTTGAAAGCTGGGAGGCGGATGACCTGCCGCCGCATCTGAAAGACATTCCCGCCGTCAAGCCGGGCAGCCGGGGCCTCAAATGAGTGAGATGCCGCAAGGCCCCAATCCGGCGGCGGAATTTCCGCCCTGCCGGCTAGGGGTCAATATCGACCATGTCGCAACGATCCGGAATGCGCGGGGCGGGGATGAGCCCGATCCTGTCCGCGCCGCCCAGCTTGCCATTGCGGCAGGCGCGGACGGCATCACCGCTCACTTACGTGAAGATCGCCGCCATATCCGCGACGATGACATGGCGCGGCTGAAGGCCGAGATAGATCGCCCGCTCAATTTTGAAATGGCTGCGACGGAGGAGATGCTCCGCATCTGCCTTGCGACTGCGCCCCATGCGGCCTGTCTCGTGCCAGAGAAGCGCGAGGAGCGGACGACCGAAGGCGGGCTCGATGTCGCCGGTGCCTCAAGCGTGCTCGAAAAAGTCGTCGGCGAGCTTGGGAATGCGGGCATCCGCGTCTCGCTCTTCATCGATCCCGACCCCGTTCAGGTCGAGGCCGCCCTCCGGATCGGCGCGCCGGTCATCGAGCTTCACACGGGCGACTATCACCATGCCGCGCTTTCTACGACGCCGGTTAAGATCCAGGCCGCGTGGGATGCGATAAACAAGGCCGCTACCCAAGCCAACGAGCTGGGGCTCGAGGTTCATGCCGGGCATGGCCTCAATTTCACGAATGTCTCGAACATCGCCTCGATCCCGGCGATGCGGGAGCTCAATATCGGCCATTTCCTGATCAGTGAGTCGGTCTTTGTGGGCCTTGATGTCGCGGTCCGGGAGATGAAAAGATTGATAAGTGATGCGCGGACAGGGCGGCTGGTATGATCATCGGCATCGGCTCGGACCTCATTGATATCCGCCGCGTCGAGAAGACGCTGGAGCGTCATGGCGAGCGCTTCACCCAGCGCTGTTTCACCGAGATCGAGCGAGCCAAATCCGACAAGAGGCGGATGCGCGCGGCCTCTTATGCCAAGCGTTTTGCTGCCAAAGAGGCGATGGCCAAGGCGTTGGGCACGGGCCTGAACAGGGGCGTTTTCTGGCGCGACATGGGGGTGGTGAACCTGCCTGGCGGCAAGCCGACCATGGCCCTGACCGGCGGCGCGGCAGAACGGCTGAAAAGCCTGACCCCGCCCGGCCGGCAGATGGAGGTCCACCTCACCATTACCGATGATTATCCCTTGGCGCAGGCTTTTGTGATCCTCTACGCTGTTATAGAGGGCGAGGGCGGCACGTCCGCCTGACCAGCAGAAAAGACACGAATGACCGGATCCCAACCAGTACAGCCAGCCGATTCTCCGGCGCCCAAGGCATCTTCAAAGGCCAAAGCCAAGGATGACGCCGACCGTCCGATGACCGCGTTGGAAGAGGCGATTGATATTGGCCGCACGGTCCTGATTGCCGTCGCGATCACGCTGTTTGTGCGCTTTTTCTTCTTCCAGCCCTTCAACATCCCGTCAGGCTCGATGAAGCCGACGCTTCTGATCGGCGACTTCGTGCTGGTTGATAAGGTTGAGTATGGATATTCCCGCGCGTCGCTGATCTGGCCGATGACGCGGATGCCGGTTCATGGCCGCGTCCTTTCCGATACGCCCAATACGGGCGAGATCGTTGTTTTCAAAAACTCCGCTGACAAGAACAAAGACTATATCAAACGCGTGATCGGCACGCCGGGGGATACGGTCCAGGTTCAGGGGGGCGTGCTCTATGTGAATGGCGAGCAGGTCAAACGCGAACTTCTTCAGCAGCCGTCGCATTGTAATCTGGGCGCGGGCCGCATCGTCACCACCATGCCGGTCTATCGCGAAACCCTGCCGAATGGAGTGAGCTACATCATTCAGGAATGCCGCGGAAATTCGAGCGTGTATGACAACACAGAGGCATTTGTTGTTCCGGCTGGGCATTACTTCCTGATGGGTGATAATCGAGATAACTCTTCCGACAGTCGCTCGGATGTCGTCGGTTACAAGCCGATCCCGGCCGGTTGGGAAGGCGAAGAAACGATCTTCCACTTCGTGCCGCTCGACCAGATCGTCGGCAAGGCGACCCGCGTCGCTTTCTCCGTAGACGGAGACAAGGCGCAGATTTGGGAAGTCTGGAAATGGCCCTTCGCGATCCGTTACTCTCGCCTGATGGGCAGCGTTGAATAATCCGGCTGAAATAAATTCAGAAGCCGCAAACGCGGTAGAGCAGGCCGTTGGACATCAGTTCACGGACCGGTCTCTGCTCGAGCGCGCGCTCACCCATGCGAGTTTTTCGCAAACCGGGGTGCGCGATCTTGAGCGCCTCGAATTTCTCGGCGACCGGGTGCTCGGCCTGCTGACCGCCGAAGAGCTCTGGCGGCGCTATCCTGACCTGCCCGAAGGCCAGCTTGCCCCGCGCCTCAATGCGCTCGTTCGCAAGGAAACTTGCGCCGAAGCGGCCCGCTCTTTCGGGCTCGGCAAGGCGCTGCGGATGTCCGCTGGAGAGGAGAAAACCGGCGGGCGGGACAAGGACGCCATTCTCGGTGATGCCTGCGAGGCTTTGCTTGGCGCGCTCTATGTCGATGGCGGGCTCACTGCGGCAAGGGGTGCCTATGATCGTTTCTGGGGCGCAAACTTTACTGACCTGATGGAAGGCCACCGGGACGCGAAAACTGCGTTACAGGAATGGGCGCAGGAGCGCGGCCATGGTACGCCTCGGTATCAGGAACTGGACAGGGAAGGGCCGGATCACGCACCGGTCTTCACCATCGCGGTTGAAGTCGGTGATCTGAAGCGTGAAACAGCCCGCGGCAGCAGCAAACAGGCCGCGCAGATGGAAGCGGCCAAGACCCTGCTCCGCCGTGAAGGAGTTTGGACGTCGTGACGGATACGGATGACATGACCGTGAATGGTGAGGCCATGGCCGATGGCCCGACACGCTGCGGTGTGGTGTCAGTCCTTGGCGCACCCAATGCCGGAAAGTCGACGCTGGTCAATCTCATGGTCGGCGCGAAAGTCTCCATCGTGACGCACAAGGTCCAGACAACGCGCGCACGGGTACGCGGTGTTGCCATGGAAGACAGTACCCAGATCGTCTATGTCGACACGCCCGGTATTTTCTCGCCGCGCCGTACGCTCGACCGCGCCATGGTCGCGGCCGCCTGGGAAGGGGTCGACGGCGCCGATGTCGTCGTCCTCCTCGTTGATGCACCGGCCTATCTCTCCACCGTCAATGAAGAGGCAGGCGATGCCGCCTCCCGTCGCTCTGCCGAAGATACTGATCGGATCATTGAGGGGCTGAAACGTGCAGGGCAGGAAGCGATCCTCGTTCTGAACAAGATTGACCGCATCGCGCGGCCGCCGCTGCTCCTGCTCGCTGACATGCTGAACAAGGCCGGGAATTTCTCGGCGACCTTCATGATCTCCGCGCAGAAATCCCTCGGGATCGACCAGTTGCGCGAGTATCTGATCGAGCAGATGCCCGAAGGGCCATTCCTATACCCCGAAGATCAGCTCTCGGACATTACTGACCGGCTGATGGCCGCTGAGGTGACGCGCGAGAAACTATTCCTGCGCCTGCATCAGGAACTGCCCTACAGCCTGACGGTCGAAACTGAAGGCTGGGAGCGGACCGAGAAGGGGGAGCTGAAAATCTCCCAGACTGTTTTCGTCGAACGCGATGGCCAGAAGGCGCTGGTTCTGGGCCAGCGCGGCAAGACGATCTCCGCCATCGGCAAGGCGTCGCGCGAAGAGCTGACCGAATTGCTGGGCGAGAAGGTGCATCTCTTCCTCTTCGTCAAGGTGCGTGAGAACTGGACCAATGATGCGGCCCGGTTCCGCGAAATGGGGCTCGACCCCGCGACGTTGCCCCACACCGGGTGATCCATGCAGTGGACGGATGATGCATTAGTGCTCGGCTCCGCCGCGCATGGAGAAAACCACACCATCACGACCCTGTTCTGCCGCGAGCATGGCGCGATGCGCGCCGTCGTCCATGGCGGGCAGGGGCGCACGAAAGGGGCCATGCTCCAGCCGGGCAACCGGGTGCAGGCGGTCTGGCGTGGACGAACGGATGATGACTTGGGCGCCTTTGAACTAGAGCTTGATCAGGCGCATTCAGCGGGCGCGATGTCCGGGCGGCTGTCGCTCCTCGGCCTTGGCGCGATGACCGAATTGCTGATGCGGGCCCTGCCGCATGGTAATGCCTACCCACAGCTTTTTGCAGCGACCGATGCGGTGCTCTCCCATCTTCATGATGCCGATATTTTCCCTGTGCTGATGGTCAGGTGGGAGATCGGGCTTCTCTCCGCCCTCGGTTTCGGTCTGACACTTGATAAATGTGCGGCGACCGGCGCACTTCTTGAGGATGGCGCGGATCTCGTTTTCGTCTCGCCGAAATCGGGCGCGGCCGTCTCGATGGATGCCGGCATGCCCTATCAGACAAAACTGCTTCCACTGCCGCCATTCCTGATTGGACGTGGAGAGGCGGACCTGCCCGATCTAGTCGCGGCCTATAAAATGACCGGACATTTCCTGCAAAACTGGCTATTGGCTCCGGACGGCGGGCACTTGCCAGAAGCAAGGGAACAGATGATCCGCCGATTGGGAAACAGATTGTGACTGAGTTGAGTACCGCCCGCATGACGCTTCGCCCGCCTCGCGATGAGGATGGACCAGATGCTGTTCGTTACCTTGATGACCATGAAACCGCCCGCATGCTCGCGCGCGTGCCGCATCCCTATACGATGGATGACTGGAACGGCTTCATGGAGAATGTCGTTCTGAATGGCGATGAGGAAGTCCTTGCCCTGACGGATAAAGCCAGCGGCGCCTTTATGGGGGTCATCTCATTCCAGACCGACGAAGACGAGCCTGTCCTTGGCTATTGGCTGGGCGCGCCGTTTCGAGGTCGCGGCTTCATGAAGGAGGCGGGGCTCGCCTTTGTTCGCCACGGCTTTGCGAAGCTCGGCGTGCCGTCGATGATCTCAGGTCACTTCATCGACAATCCGGCATCCGGCCGAGTGCTGAACTTTCTGGGCTTTGAGGAACTCGAGATTGACCTTGTGACCGCGCTGTCGCGTGGGCCGGAGCCGGTCCGCCATGTCACTATGCGCCTGACGAAAGAGCGCTTTGAGAGGCTTCACCCGGCGGGGTGAAAGTGATCATAGATCCGCTGCGCCAGTGAAGCGGATATCCCTTCGACGGCGGAAAGATCGGCGGGTTTAGCATTCGCGACTGCCTTGGCTGACCCAAAATGGTGGAGCAGGGATTTCTTCCGTTTGCCGCCGATCCCTTCGATTGCATCAAGCGGGTTCTTGACCATGTCTTTTGAGCGGCGCGCACGGTGGCTACCAATCGCAAAGCGGTGGACCTCGTCGCGCAGGCGGAGGAGGAAATAGAGGACTTCCGAGCGCGGCGGCAGGGTGAAGGGGGCAATCCCCGGCAGGAAGAACTGCTCACCCGTCGCGGCCATGGTCCGGTCGGCGCGGCGGCGGCCCTGCTCATCCTCGCGCCGTCCCTTGGCAATCGAAAGGATGGTGATCTCTCCATTCTCCGTATCAAGACCGATCGGCAGGCCAAGATCCTCCATCACCTCGCGGGCGGCGTTGAGCTGGCCTTCCCCGCCATCGATGATGATGAGCGACGGCCAGTTCTCTGATGTTGGATCCTCTTCCTTGATCAGCCGCTTGAATCGCCGGGTCAGGACCTCGCGCATCATGCCAAAATCATCCCCGGGAGAGAGGTCTTCATCCTTGATGTTGAACTTCCTGTACTGATTTTTCTTAAAGCCCTCTTCGGTCGCAACGACCATCCCGCCCAGCGCACCGGTGCCGCCGGTGTGGGAGTTGTCATAGACCTCGATCCTGCGGGGCGGGGCGGACATGCCGAGCCGGTCGCCCAGTGCCTTGAGCAGCCTTGCCTGCGATGTCGTTTCAGCGAGACGCCGTCCCAGCGCTTCACGTGCATTGGTGCGCGCCTGCCGGATCAGGGCCAGCTTGTCGCCGCGTGCAGGGGCCGAGACCTCGATCTTCCGCCCTGCCTTGGTCGTCAGCGCATCTGCGAGCAGCGCCTGATTGGGCAGCTCCTCTGAGACGAGCACCTGCCGGGGCGGCACCTGATTGTCATAGAACTGAGCAATAAAGCTTTCGAGAATGATATCCGGCGCTTCTTCCTTGTCATGTTTGGGAAAATAGGAATGCGTACCGAGGTTCTGGCCCGCGCGGAAAAAGAAGGTCTGGATACAGGCCTGCCCGCCATCGGCATGGATCGCAAAGACATCCGCCTCGGCAAGCCCGGCGAGATTGATGCCCTGGCTTTCCTGCACAAAGGTCAGCGCGCGGATGCGGTCACGCAATTGCGCGGCGCGCTCGAAATCGAGCGCTTCGGCGGCGGCCTCCATCTCTTTTGACAACTGACCCTGCACGTCGGAGTTCTTTCCGCGTAAGAAAGACAATGCCTCTTCGACAAGGGCGTTATACTCCTCCGGTGAGATGAGATCGACACAAGGGGCGGCGCATCTCTTGATCTGATGCAGGAGGCAGGGCCGGGACCGGCTTTCCAGCACGGAATCCGAACAGCTCCGTAACAGGAAGGCTTTCTGCAGCGTATTTAGCGTGCGATTGACGGCCCCGGCGGAGGCGAAAGGACCGAAATAATGCCCCTCGCGCTTTCTTGCGCCACGATGCTTCATGATCCGGGGGATCGGATGATCCGTTGCCAGAAGGATATTGGCAAAGGACTTATCGTCCCGCATCAGTACGTTATAGCGGGGTTTCAGGCTCTTGATCAGATTGGCTTCGAGCAGCAGGCTCTCGGTTTCCGTCTCTGTGACGACGAATTCCATGCGGCGCGTCTCGGTGATCATCCGCGCTATGCGGTTGGTGTGCCCGTTCAGCGTCGCATAGCTCGAGACCCGGTCTTTGAGGCTTTTCGCCTTGCCTACATAGAGCACCTCCGCGTCCTCGCCATACATGCGGTAAACGCCCGGCCGGGTCGGCAGGCGTTTGAGCTGGTCGGCGATATAGGCAGTGCCGGTAAGGGGAGAAGTGTCAGTCACGAAGGCTCGCCGGTTGAAGAGCCCTCATATGTAGGACGGTTGACCCGGCGAGAGAACCCGCCGGGCCGTTGCCCGTTAATCTACCTCGTTCTGCGCCAGGCGTGTGGGGGCCGGCGCCAGGCAGGACGGGATGGTGTAGCCTTCGGGAAGCCGGGTATCGGCATCACCGCAGGCCCGGTTGAGCTGGTCTTGGGTGAGACCCAGCACGGTCGAGAGATCCGCGCCGGAGAGATTGGCTGCGGCCAGCGAGCTTCCATGCAGCTTTGTGTTGAGCAGCACCGCGCCGCGGAAGGATGTCGCGCTGAAATCCGCCTGCCGCATATCGGTGCGTTCAAAGCGGGCCTCGTCAAAGCGAGTGCCGGCCATTGTCGCGCCCGAGAGCGACCCGCCGCGCATCATCGCGCCGCTGAAGGAGCCCTCGATGATTTCGGCGCCTTCGAACACCGTATGCGCCATAATCGCCTGATCGAACCGCGCCCGGCGCAGGGTTGCGCGGGAGAAGTCAGAACGGTGCATCAGGGCCCCGTTAAAGCGGGTGTCCTGACCGTGGCTCATCTGCAGGGTGACATTGGCAAGCGCTGCGCCGCGGAAATCGGTGAAGTCGAGATCGTACCCGTCGAGACGGGATTCCGCGAGCGTCGCATTCTTCAGGGACAGCCCGGCAAACATGTCGGGATGGGTTTCTGCCGCGGCCGCCTTGCCCGACGCCCGCTCACCATGGATTTCCAGGGATTCCTCGCCGCTGCTGATCAGGAGCGGCCCGGCGCGGCCGTCAGGTGTGCGGACAGGCGGTTCTGCCACTTCATCAACGAGGGAGGTGAGGTGATACATGCCCGCTGTCGCCAGCCCGTCGAGCGCGGAGACGGTTTGCCTAACTTCCGTCGGTACCCGCATTTTATGATCGATGGGCGCGTAGGAATACCAGAGAATAAAGAGCCCGCCCATCAGGCTCAGATTAAGTAAAAATGTGCGCATTTCTGCCTCCTGCGCAAAGTGCCCGTGCCCGGAGCAACAAACGTAATGACAGGAGATTTCAGAGAAGATTCAACGCGCCCCTCAATTGGAAGGGGCGTGGTGACGGCGAGTTTACCTTAACGGCGAAGATTTACGAGCAGCCCGTGGAGTGACCACAGGAATCACAGCGCAGGCAGGTGCCATTGCGGACCATGGTGAACTGGCCGCAATTCGTACACGCATCACCTTCATAGCCCTTGGTCAGGGCTTCGTCGCGCTCCCGGTTGGGATCGGCGAGCCGCCCCCTTGTGCCGGGATCGGGAGCCGGCGGGCCAGCAGGTTCGCTCGCCTCATCATCACTGGCGGGCGCGCTTTCGCGCTCTTTTCTCAGCCGGTCGAACTCGCCGCCGCGCAAGACCACCAGATTGTCCATGGTGGAGGCGCGCGAGAAGCCTTTCGAGATCAGCCGCTGGGCCTCTTCCTGCACGCCTTCGGCATCGACCCCCTGACCGACATCAAAGACAGAGCCTTCTTCGGGCACATGGCCGAGGTCGTTGCGGCCCATATAGCTGATCGCCAGTTCACGGAAGATATAGTCGAGGATCGAGGTCGCGTTCTTGATCCGGTCATTGCCCTGAACGGGACCGGCCGGTTCAAAGCGCGTGAAGAGATAGGCATCAACGAACTCTTCAAGCGGCACGCCATATTGCAGGCCGAGCGAAATCGCGATGGCGAAATTGTTCATCAGCGAACGGAAGGCCGCGCCTTCCTTGTGCATGTCGACGAAGATTTCGCCGAGTTCGCCATCTTCGAATTCGCCTGTGTGCAGATAGACCTTGTGCCCGCCGACAATCGCTTTCTGAATATAGCCCTTGCGCCGGTCGGGCAGGCGACGGCGGCCCGGCGTGCGCTCGATCACGCGCTCGACGACCCGTTCGGCAAAGATGCGGGCCCGCTCGGTCGAGGGCTGGTCAAGCAGGTCGTCGGCTTCGAAATCGTCCTGGCCCAGAAGGATGCCGGTCAACGGCTGGGACAGCTTTGAGCCATCCCGGTAAAGAGCGATGGATTTAAGGCCCCGCTCATAGGCCGCGCGATAGGCGAGGAGGCAATCGCCAATGGTCGCGCGGTTCGGCAGGTTCACGGTTTTGGAGATCGCGCCTGAAACGAAAGGCTGGCAGGCGGCCATCATTTCGATATGGGCGGCCACCGACAGGCTGCGCGTGCCCGTGCGGCCGCATTTGGTCGCACAATCAAAGACCGGCAGATGCTCCGGGTCCAGATGAGGCGCACCCTCAACCGTCATCGTACCGCAGCAGTGAAGATTGGCGCGGTGAATGTCCTCATCGGAAAAGCCAAGATCGCGCAAGGTGGCATAGCCCGACTGGCCGATCTGCTCATTGGAAAAACCGAGCGTGCCGCGAAGGAAGCGCTCGCCCAGAACATCGGCGGTGAAGGCATAAGTCAGATCGAAGGTCGATTTGAGCGCTTCGGTGACGGCCGCGATTTCCTTGTCGGTGAAGCCTTCTTCGCGCAGGTTATCGAGGCTGATGCCGGGGGCATTCTCAAGGGAGGCGTGGCCGACCGCGTAGGTCTCGATCTCGCGGATCTGCTCTTCCGTGTACCCTAGCGCATGCAGGCCCACAGGCACGGAGCGGTTGATCAGGCGGATCATCCCGCCGCCAGCAAGCTGCTTGAATTTGACCAGCGCGAAATCAGGCTCGATGCCGGTCGTATCGCAATCCATGACGAGGCCGATCGTCCCCGTCGGCGCAATCGCGGTTGCCTGCGCATTTCGCAGCCCGTGCTTTTCGGCGGATTTGAGGGTCTCGCCCCAGGCGGTTTGCGCGGCCTCATAAAGTCCGGCGAAGGGCACCTGGCTGCCATCGAGCAGGGGCGGCGTGACGGTCAGTCCTTCGAATTCGCCAAGGCCCGCTGCTGCCGCATGATTGCGCAGCACCCGGAGGACCGAAGCCCGGTTATCCTTGTAACGCGGGAAGGGCGAAAGCTTCTCGGCCATTTCGGCGGAAGTCCGGTAGGCAACCGCCGTCATCAGTGCGGTGATCGCGCCGGCTCCGGCGCGCGCTTCGTCACTGTCATAGGGGAGCCCGCAAGACATCAGCAGCCCGCCGAGATTAGCATAGCCAAGGCCCAGCGTTCGGTAGGCATAAGACCGCTCGGCAATCGCTTTCGACGGGAAGCTCGCCATGCCGACAGAGATTTCAAGCACCATGGTCCACAGACGGCAGGCATGGATGAAGCCATCAATGTCGAACTCGCCATCATCCTTCATGAATTTGATCAGGTTGATCGAGGCGAGGTTACAGGCCGTGTCGTCAAGGAACATATATTCCGAGCACGGATTGGATGCGGTGATTTCACCATCGGCGGAGCAGGTGTGCCACTCATTGATCGTGTCATGATACTGGATGCCGGGATCAGCACTGGCCCATGCGGCTTCACCGATTTTCTGCCAGAGCTGGCGGGCCTTGACCGTGCCATGCACGCTGCCATCTGTCCGGCGGGTGAGGGACCAGTCGGCATCTTCATCAAGGGCTTTGAAGAAATCAGCCGACACGCGCACCGAATTATTCGCATTCTGACCACTGACGGTGCGATAGGCTTCGCTGTCCCAGTCGATTGAATAGGTCTCAATCGGCATCGATTCTGCGCCATCGCGGGCAAGGCTGAGCGCACGAGAGATCACCCCGTCCGGCACACCGTCACGGCGCGCGGATTTCATGACGCGCTTGAGGTCCGCGTTACGCTGAGGATCAAAGCGGTGATCGTCATCGCCTCGGGTGACGGCAAAGACGGCTTCAACATGTCGTTTGGTTACGATGGAGCCCGAAACAAGGGCTGCCACCTTGAGCTCCTCGGCGGCTTTCCAGCCGACAAATTCCATGATGTCCGGATGGTCGATATCAACAATGACCATTTTGGCCGCGCGGCGGGTGACGCCGCCGGACTTGATCGCGCCTGCCGCAGCATCACCGACTTTCAGGAAGCTAATCAGCCCGGAGGATTCGCCGCCACCCGACAGCGGTTCTTTCTCTCCGCGCAGGGAGGAGAAATTGGTCCCAGAGCCTGAGCCAAATTTGAATAGTCGTGCCTCGCGCGCCCAGAGGTCAAAGATCCCGCCTTCGCCGACCAGCGAATCGTGCACGGACTGAATGAAACAGGCATGTGGCTGGGGGGTGGCATAAGCGTCGGCCACTTCGATGGCAGCGCCTGCATCGGAATCATAGCGGAAATGCCCCTTGCCGGGGGCGGAGATGCCGTAGGCCCAGTGAAGTCCGGTATTGAACCATTGCGGCGAATTGGGCGCGGCGATCTGGGCGGCCAGCATGGCGCAGATCTCATCGCGGAAGATGAGGGCGTCTTCTGGCTTGTCGAAAAGTCCCTGTTCCCAGCCATGATAGGCCCAGGCGCCGGCAAGGCGCGAGAAGACAGCTTCTGCATCCGGCTCTGGCCCGGTGCCGGCTTTGGGGGCGGGGCCGTGCGGCGCCAGATCAGCGGGGCCGTCAAAGCCCTCCATCCGGACGGTCGCCTGGGGCACCCCGGCACGGCGTAAATATTTCTGCGCAAGGATATCGGTTGCGACCTGTGACCAGCTCTCCGGTACAGTCAGCTCAAAGTCGCGCGAATCAGTTCCATGGCCGTGGCTCGTCCGCGGCACAAATGCGCGGCCCCCATAGGGGCTGTCTTTTGTGGAAAACTTGCGGGTGATGATCATGACGCACCTTCCGAATCACCTGGGGAGATATAGGCAGATTTGGCGCGCTGACGAAACGTCGTGCCCATAATATCTGTGTGGATAAAGTGGGGATAAATAGATTGTCTTTTATTCAGTTTTTACATGACTAGTTCACAACTGTTTCAGACAGAGCAGATAATCGCTCATATCGGGGTTCATGATACAAGATAACACTCCTTGTCAGTACTTTTGAGGATGACAGTCGCGTCACAATCGCGCTATAGGGGTGCCCCTGACGAGAGGACGCCATGCCCGACTCCAGGCCAGAATCGCGCACCGAAAACATGGATGCCCGTGAGGTCCGAGGCTTTGTCAAATGGTTCGACCAGACAAAAGGCTATGGCTTTATCGTGGACGAAGATGGGGGCCGGGATGTGCTCATCCATTCGACCTGCCTGAAGCAGAGCGGATGCACTTCCGCACCTGAAGGCGCGAAGATTACCTGCGAAGCTGTGGAGGGAGAAAAGGGGCTACAGGCCACCAAGATCCTGACTCTAGATTCGTCCTCCGCCACGCCGACACCGCGGCCCGCCGCGCCGTCGAAAATGCCGGTAGTCGAGGCCGCGGGTGATTTCGTCGATGTCGACGTAAAATGGTTCAGCCGCGCCAAGGGCTACGGTTTTCTCACTCGCGGCGACGGTACAGATGACATTTTCGTACATATGGAAGTCGTTCGCGCCGCCGGCATGACCGAGCTGATGCCCGGACAACGGCTTCGCGCCTCATTCGGGCGCGGCGCAAAAGGGCTGCTCGCGGCGACCATCGAACCGGTTCGCGACAATTAGAGACACAGTTAACCGCGAATTTAGGCAGAAGGTCTTTTTCCTGCCAGAAACTCGCCCCATCTTGGCGTCACGACTTACGGAACCAATCGGCGTCTCGTCGATTTGGATAGTGTAGTCAGCAACCCAAAGGGAACGACTCATGTTGAAAGTTTTTGGAGCAGCCGCAGCCGGTCTCGTCCTGCTCGCCGGATGTACCTCGACAGGTAATATTGAACGGAACACCGCAGGCGGTGCAGCGCTTGGCGCTATCGCTGGTGGCGTCATCGGCAACAATGTCGGTGACGGCGACGCACAGCGCGGCGCAGCAATTGGTGCTGTCCTTGGTGGCGCAGCGGGTGCAGCTCGCGGTTCACGTCAGGACGCTCAGTGCGGCGGGACCGAGTTCAAGAAACCGGCCGCCGGTCAGGAGCTTATCTATGACCGCAGCGCACAGCGTTATTACTACATCGACCGCTCAACCGGTAAAACTTACTGGAACGACGGTTCGCTGCGCAGCTGCTAATCTGACCCAGCGGATATGATCAAAGGCACCGCTCGGAGAGATTCGGGCGGTGCTTTTTTATGCGCGCGCGCGCTGCTAGGCGGCGGCGATGTCAGATAACGCTTCTTCTCCTCTTCATCCGCTGGTCGTTCTTGCCCGCCCCCAGATGGGCGAGAATATCGGTGCCGCTGCACGTGCCATGCTCAATTTCGGCTTGAGCGGGATGCGGCTCGTCAGCCCACGCGATGGCTGGCCCAATCCGAAGGCTGGGGCCATGGCGTCGGGTGCAGCCGAAGTGATCGACCGTGTGCGGGTCTTTGATTCGGTGGCAGACGCAGTGGCCGATTGCGAATTTGTGGTGGCGACGACGGCGCGCCAACGCGGGCTCTTCCTGCCTGTGCTGACGCCGCAGGAGGCTGCCGTAAAGCTGCGCGAGGCGACTGCTGCAGGGCAACGGACCGCGATGCTGTTCGGGGCGGAGAAGGCGGGGCTTGAGACGCAGGAAGCAGCGCTTGCCAATGCACTGGTGACCATCCCGGTTAACCCCGATTTCCCTTCGCTTAATCTTGCCCAGGCTGTGCTGCTCCTCTCTTATGAATGGGCGAAGGCGGGCGGCACGGAGACGCTGTTTTCTTCTCCCTATACGGAAGGCCCGGCAAGCCGGGGTGAGCTGCAATCCATGCTCGATCACCTTTATGCGGCGCTTAACAGGTCGGGATATTTCTGGCCGGAGGAAAAGCGCACTGTGTTGGAGCAGAACCTTCAGACCATGTTCTCCAATGCCGGGATGACAGCGTCAGAGTTGCGTGTCCTGCACGGCGTGATCCGCCAGTTCGAGCGTCACCTGCCGAAGGACGAGGAGTCGTCCGAGGGCGGATAAACAAAACGTTCCTGTCTTGATTTCCTTGAGCGGCAATTGCCCAAGAAAAAAGCCGCGGAAGTCACCTTCCGCGGCTTTCTCAATTATATGTGTACGCCCGATTAGAAGCGTTTGCGCAGCGTCACGCCATAGGTGCGCGGCGGGTTCGGGTAAGCCGAGTAGCTGTTGGCTTGCAGCGTCGTCGGGAAGGCCGTGGTGTAGTACTCGTCGTTGAACAGGTTCCGGCTCCAGACGAGAAGCTCGACACCGCCGTCCCAGTTGACGCCAAGCGAGGCGTTGAACTGGTTGACTTCGCGTGAAGCTACATCTTCCGGCACGTTGTCGATGACCTGAGTCTCGCTCTCATACTGCCAATCGGCGCGAAGGAAGACTTCACCCCATTCCATCGGCTGGGTGTATTTCGCGCTCAGCGAGGAGGCGAAATCCGGGATCCCGGCCGGCGTGGCGCCAGTCAGATCGCCCGAGCCATCAGCGGAACCGTCGGCGAGGTCAATTGCACTGCCGGTCGGCACCTGGGCACCCGGGAAGCTGTCATACTCAGGATCGAGGAAGGTCCCCGCCCAAGTGATGTCGAGGTTTTCCATCGGCGAGATGTTGGCTTCGATCTCTGCACCACGGACTGATTGCTCACCCGCATTGGTCAGAACGAAACCAGCGCCCTGGAAGGTCTGGGCCTGGAAGCCTTCGATCGACTGATCGAAGATCGCGATGTTGATCGAGCCCATGTCGAAGACAGCTTTCAGGCCAACTTCGATGGATTCGGTTTCTTCCGGACCAGCAAGGCGGGTACCGGAGTAGTTGCCAAGCGTGACAGACGTGTTCGACGGCAGAAGGCCGGCGCCGGAAAGCGCAGCGATATCTGACGGGAACGGACGGCTGTCTTGCGTGAGGTTCCAGGACGATGCCTTGAAGCCTGTTGCGTAAGACGCGTAGACATTGACGCGGTCGTTGACGTCATAGGCCAGACGGACCGTGAACGGAACGTCTTCGTCAGAGCTGGTGCCATCTTCCACAGAGTTCGGGAAGTTCGTCGACGGCTGAAGGACCTGAAGGGCTTCAAGCGCGAGGAACGGGTTGCCGAGCGGCAGCATGGTCATCGGATCAACCGGCACGCCGTTCGGTGCAAGGACACCGCCAGCAGCAAGTGCGTCAGCAACAGACGTCACAGAAGCGGCCTGCAGGGCCTGGATCAGTGCCGGGTTGCCCATCGCCACGGTGCCGATATTGGTCGGAGTCGGAGCAAGGCCAGTCGCGGCGTTGAAGAACGCGCCGAAGCCGAACTCAGCCAGATCGAGGCTCGAGAACGGGTTCGTGTTGATCGAAGAGATCGCAACGTCCTTCTCGTCCTTATAGTAGCTGGCGCCCAGCGTCAGGACGAGACGATCAGTGATGTTGATGTCCGTCTGTGCAAAGATCGACAGCTGCTGGTTGTCCTGCGTGGCGAAGGTGCTGATGCCAGCGCCGCTGGAGAAGAATGTACCAACCGGCACACCGATGCCGCCCTCGATTGTCGGCAGTGCGCCGCTGGAGAGGATGTCGACATAGGCCCGCGTGTCATCGCCATAGGTGATGTTGATGCGGTTCTCTGCAGACTCGTCGAAGTAGAACCCGCCGAGCAACCAGGAGAAGCGATCCGTCTCACCGAAGAGGCGGATTTCCTGCGTGAAGGTTTCGGTGTCGAAGTCGCGGGTGTTCGCGCCGAGGATCTCGAGCGAGGTGAAGTCGCCTTCGAACTCGATGTCTTCTTCCTTGGTACGGAAAGACGTGATCGAGGTGAAGGTAACGTCATTACCCAGATCATAGTCAGCCTGCAGCGAGACACCGTTGTTGATGATCTCGTTGGTCGAGGCCGTGTCGAAGAAGACGTCATAGTCCCAGTCGCCCGGTGCCTGTTTCTGGCCGCCAAGCAGGGCAATGACCTGACCGGAAGTCGGGCCACCCATAAAATCGAGTGAGCCTTCGCCGGCGTTAAAGACAGTACAGCAGATCTCGTCGATCTGGTCCCAGTCACCGATCAGCTTGAGCTCAAGCGCATCGGTCGGTTGGAACAGCAGTTGGCCGCGGATCGACTGGCGATTACGGTCATTGATGTCCTGGCCGGTGATCGAGTTGCTCGTGTAACCGTCACGGACATTGTAGCTGCCGGACAGGCTGTAAGCGATCGAGTCAGAGATCGGGCCGGTCACATAACCGCGGCCGATGAACTGGTTGTAGTTGCCGATCGTGCCCTCGAGAACGCCGCTGGTCGTGAAGCTAGGCTCTTTCGTGACGATGTTGACGACACCGGCCGTCGCGTTCTTGCCGAACAGGGTCGACTGCGGGCCGCGCAGGACTTCGACGCGCTCAAGGTCGAGGAAGTCAGCGAGGGCGGAAGCGGAACGCGACCGGAAGACACCGTCGATATAGACGGCTACGGACGGTTCGATGCCCGGGTTGTTACCGCCATTGCCGAGGCCGCGGATGATGAAGGTCGTGTTGTTAGCCCGCTCGAGCTGCGAAACACGCAGCGAGGGGACGACGGTTTGCAGGTCAAGAACGTCGTTGATCTGGGCGTCGGCGACGACCTGATCATCAACGACTGACACGGCGACCGGTACTTCTTGCAGGGTTTGTTCCCGCTTCGTCGCGGTGACGATGATGACATCGTCGTCTTGGGCAGACGCAGCGCTGAAGCCTGCGAACGCCATCAGGACCGAAGTCCCCATCATTAGAGTTTTGCGCATGAGTTTTTCCTTTTCCTCCCGGCTTCCTGACGCGTCCGAATGCCCGTGGACGCGAAGGGAAATCGCTATTTAATTTCGTACCGGGATTGACTGTGTATCGGCAAGATTCTTCCGGGAGTCCCTAGGCTTTTCCTGTCTGTGTATCAATTTCGCCACAGACTAGATTGGCTTAGGATCTGGCAAAAACGGCCCCTCTCGAAACGTGAGCCGATTGTGCCAAAGCCGGATGAATACAGGGTTAAATGCCCAGATCGTAGACCATCTGAATATTCGCGACGTAGCCGTCAAAGATGCTGCTCAGCGCATCAAAATGCTGCACCGCCGCATCCTCGACATCGCGCGCAGGCGTCTCGTGAAGGTAGGTTGCCACGCGATCAAGCACGACCGGATCGACACCATTGGCGTCTGCGCCGCCAGCCGAAACGGGCTCAATGTCAGGCGTGCTGACTGCGGATGCGGGGACAGCCGGTTCGGAGTCGCCATAGATCAGATTGCCGCCATCACCGCCATAAATCAGGTCAGAGCCGTCACCGCCAAAGATCGTGTCGGCGCCGTCGCCGCCATTGATCGTGTCATTGCCGCCAAGCCCGCTGAGCAGGTCATTGCCGCCAAAGCCATTGATCTCATTGTCATTCTCGTCGCCGGTGATGGTGTTGTCATCCTCGTCACCATCGAACTCGCCGCCGATGGCCGGGACGGCGGAGAGGGCGGCAACGGCATCAACAAATCCTGCGCCATAGGCGTCAGGGCCGATCGCCCGGCCTGAGCTGTCGAGCGACATCGAAAGCGCCGTGTCCTCAAGGATCGTCTCGATCTCAGAGGGCGTGAGGTTCGGGTTCAGCTCCAGCATCAACGCAACGAGGGCAGCCGCATGAGGGGCTGCGGCGGAGGTGCCGAAGAAATTCGGCAGGCTGTCGGGGTCAGCAGAAGAGTCCGAACCAAAGAATGTGGTATTCCCGCCGTCTGGCGCAACAAAATCGACCCCGTCACGCTCATCGGCGGATGCCAGCCGGTTTCCGTTCTCATCAAAATAGATGTCGAAACCTGCATGCGAGGAGAAGCCGTTGAGGCGCGCCTCGGAGAGCGGGTTGAAGCCGAAATCCGTCCGTTCAGGCGTATTGAACCATGCAGCAGCGCCGACGGCGAGGGCGCCTGCGGCGTTTGAATGCCCAAAGACGGTCGGCCCATCGAATTGCGGGGCATCGGCCATGCCGCCGCCAAGCGTTGATATGATCTCCGGGTCAAATAGCTCCCGGAGTGAGCCGCCGGCCGAGCTGAAGAAGATGCCGGCGAGAAGGTTCGTGGGCGCATTATCAGGTGCGTCAAACTGGGTGATATAAATCCGATAGGTTCTGGTAGAACCAGAATCATTCACCGCATCGACGATTTCGACTGGATCACTGTTGATATTGTTGGCAAAGCCAATGCCTTCCGGGGCCAGAACTTCTGTGCCCGATCCATCAATATAAGTAACGAATATGTCGTAGTCTGCAGTCGAACCAGCGCCGCCAGCGGAGGCATAGGCCTCATCGAACTGGAAGGAGATGGTGAAGTCTTCTCCGTCATCAAGGGTCAGTTCGACATAGAGCGACGTGACGTCCGGATCGGGATTCCAGTCATGCAGATTGCCAAGGTCTCCAAAACCTGTCCCGGTAACCAGTGCGGCGATCTGATCGCCATCGACCCCTGAATCCCGATAGGTGTCAAAGAAGCCGTCATCGCCATTGTTGCCCGCAGAGGAGAGATAGACAGCGCCATCAGCGACGACCTGATCAACAGCTTGCGCGATAATGCCGTCCTGGAAGATCGGCTCAGCGAAATAAATGATGTCATCGACGATGACGTCCGCACCTGCCACATTGCGCAAAGCAAGGATACCATTGGCAAAATTGGCGCGGCCGCCGCCTGCCGTGTGGAAGGCAAGGTCTGCGCCTGGCGCCACATCGTGAATGATCTGCAGCATGGCGCGGCCTTCGTCGCCATCTGTCGAGAAGGGCGCGCCGTCCTGCAAGACCTGAACGCCATTGGAGGGCAGATCGCCGGAGGCAATGTCCTGCGCCACGGTCGTGTCCGTAGCGACGCCATTTTCGTTTTCCTCAGCCCCATAACTGTCAGACAGCACACCGATTTTCACGCCTGTGCCATCGACGCCGAACTGGGCGCGGGCCTCGTCAGATTTCTGTGAGACATCGCCTTGCGAGGTCGTGAGCCCGGCGGAAGACTGATAGCCGATCGGGGTTGCTGAAAGGAATGATCCGTGGCCTGAAACAAGGGAAGGCAGCTCCAGCACGGCGGCGGGATCGATGAATCCCGAAAGGAAAGTGCGCAGCGTACCTGCGGACGTCGTAAAGCTGATGATCGACAGTCCCGGCTCGCCCTTGTCATCGCGCCAGTCGATGCCCGATGCATCAAGCATGTCAGCGAGTTCTTCTGCAGTCACATCGGCAAAGACGGCTTCCATCAGGACCTTGCCGTCTTTCATCGTCATTGAGCGCATTTTGCTGAGGGGGGCCGAGCCGTACTCGGTATCAAAGCTGGCAGTTGCGACGCCGTCATTTGCTGGAGCTGACGCCGTCTCGGCGGCGAAAATGAGCGAACTGCTGATGCCGGCCGGTGACGATTTCATGGATGAACCCCTTTGAACTGACGTGGGCCTTGTCGTCCATGCAGGCCCTTCGCAATGGGGCGGACTTTAGCGTCAGGGGCAGAATTGTACACACGAGATTGAGGGCCAGATGCCGGCAATCCTGACTTTCATCAGATGCCTAAAGATAGCCTTCGCTCATCAGATCCTTGATGTGAACGAGGCCGACGGGCCTGCCGGCTTCTTCGACGATAATCTGGGATATCTGCCGGTTCTCGAGGGTCTGGATAGCAATGCCGATCCGCTCATCCGGGGCAACGGTGACCGGGGTAGGGTTCATCATCTGGCGCGCCGTGACGGCCTGGACATTCTCATGCCCCATGACCGCGCGGCGAATATCGCCATCGGTAACGACACCCTTGAGGGCACCTGACGCATCAATCACTGAGACCGCGCCATAGCGCCCCTCGGAAACAGCCTTCAGCACATCGGCAAAGATTGCGTCTTCGGTGATCACCGGATTGGGGCTCTCTTTGCGCAAGGCGAGATACTCGCCGATCAGCTGAAGCTGCATGCCGAGCGAGCCGCCCGGATGACGCGCCCCGAAATCCTCCCGCGTGAAGTTCCGCCGCGCCATCGCCGCCACAGCAAGGGCATCGCCCAGCGCCAGCGTCATGGTCGTCGAACTCGTTGGGGCGAGCTGGTTGGGGCAGGCCTCACCGGTTTTGGGCAGGAGAAGCGTGACCGTCGCCTGGCTTGCAAGGAAGCTGCGCGACTTTGCGGTAATCGCAATGACCGGAACGTCTTCTCGCTTTGCATAGATCAGGAGATCGCGAAGCTCGCGGGTCTCGCCGGAATTGGAGATGGCGAGGACAGAGGAGCCTTTTGTGATCATCCCCAGATCGCCGTGGCTGGCTTCGGTTGGGTGGACGAAAAAGGATGGCGTACCGGTAGAGGCGAGGGTGGCGGCAATCTTGCGGCCGATATGGCCCGACTTGCCGACCCCGGCGACGATCAGGAAGCCTTTCGTCCCCATCAGGATATCGACCGCCTGCGTCATGCTTTCGCTGATCGTTTCGCGCAGGGCGCTGAGCGCTGCCGCCTCGGTTTCAATCACCTGGCGGGCGACTTCGATATCAGTTTTGCCGTCTTCGGAATTGCCGGCCATCAGCCACCTCTTGAGATCAGGGCCGCTGCGCTACTCTGGGTCCCGATCGCTTTCAAGGCTGATACCGCTACCATCTTGGGTAGAGCACCATGTTTCGATGCTCTCATCAGTTGTGCATAGCCTTTCCAGCATCATATCCGCCGCTAGCAGCTCATCGGACGGTTTGAAGCGCTGGAGATAATTATAGGCGGCAACCTCATAGACCGTAATGTCGCCGCGGATCGCCTTGTCTGCATTCGTCGTTGCGACGAGGTATTTCTCCTCGATCAGACGCTTGATGCCGTCGGCCAGCCATTCCTTGCAGGCTGGCGCCGAATACTTTCCGTACCACAGATCATAGAGGTAGTTTTCCTGCTCATAGGCGCGCTGCTCGGATCGGAACAGGAATTCACCCTCGGCGACATTGCGGTTCCATTCTTCGATTCCGAGCACGGTCTGTGAAACCTTTGTCGCTTCTTCACGGCTCGGCATGCACCCTTCGGGCAGGCGGTCCTGGGCGACGACATCGTAGAAATTGTCCGTCCACTCATTATCACGTCCAAAGGCAGGATTGCCGCGGAACCTCACGGAAGAATAAACGAGCGCCGCGCGGAACGGATCAACGCCAGACTTTCGCATCTCGGCATAAAGAAGGGCATCGACTTCCCGCCTTGTCAGCCCGCCGATCGAATAGAGATAATCGTGAACGACCGAAGCTTCGGAATGCTTGCCGAAGGGGCTGACGAACCATCCCGCATAGACCGGGATCGACGCAAAATCGGTGACGTAGCGCTGTGAGACCGTCAGCGAGATCTCGTGAACCTCGCCATCTTCTTCCCAGACGTAATTAAAGTACCACGGCTTCGCGACGACAGCCTCGCGCCGGTATAGCTGGCGCTGGGTGTCACGAATGATGCGGATCTGCAGGTCTTCCTCTCGATAGGGATCGTCGAGATAAGGCGCGCTGGCAAAGGCCGGCAGGCTGAAATGCGTATAGATCATGCAGCCGCCAAGAATGACGACGCCCAGCAGAATGTTGATCCCTGTGAACCACCCCAGGATCTTCGTCATGGAGGGACCCCTCGTTCCCACTATACCCCAGCGGCGAAGTCTAGCCGTTCTTTTGGTCAAGAGCAAAAGGCAGTGGAAAGGGAGGGGGGGGCTCACTTTCGATAGGCACCGCAGCTAGCCCTGCCTGTAGAAATGAGACTGTCTGTATATGACGTCGGGCGTGTTTATCGCGTCTCTCCTCGCCTATAAGGGGCGGGCAGGGAGATATCCCTGGCAACTGAAAAGCAAGTCCAAAATGTGCCGCGTTCTTTTTGGGGTGGACGGTGTGTACCAACTGAACAGGAGAGTAAGTGTGTACAAGACCTTCATTATCGCCACCCTGACTGCCGGATTTTCGGCCACAGCCTCAGCAGCTGACAACGCTACAGAGAAGATATCTGCGACCGCCCAGTATGATTTCATTCTTGGTGACTGGGACATAGAGGCGGCAACGATGCAGCAGGATCGGTCGCTGCTCGAGGGATCTGGCGTTATGTCCGTATACGCTATTCATGACGGCCAGACCTTACAGGCCGATTTGCAGGTGCAGTTCGTCAACGAGACAGGCTTCATCGGTTCAACCATGCGGACCTATGATGCTTGCAACGAGAACTGGGCCGTTTCCTGGGTACCAGCTGGCGCGCAGGCCAATGCGGGCGGGACAGCCGTCTGGCAGGACGACCGCATGGTCGAAACATGGCCATCAGCCAAAGATCAGTTCGGGGAATATCGGACGACGCTGACGCTGTTCGACATCACCGAGAACCGTTTCGTAGTCTCCATGGATCATCACTATGTCGATGGCCCGACTATTGAAGGCGTCTGGCGCTACGTCGCGACACGGCGCGATGAGGCCGATATCGCGCAGGACTAATGGGCGGGATGAGATAAGAGAGCCGGGTTGCGACGTTGAATGTTGGACCCGGCCGGTGAGGCCACCTTTCGGGGCGGTTTTCTATTTGCGGTTATCTAGAAAAACTAAAACCGGGGCTCCAACAGGAGCTGTATCTTCATTTTTTACTCGGCCAGATACACCTATGCGCGCGTTTAGCGAGCCACCACCGCGAGAGCGGGGAACAAGCAGTCCCGGAGCCGAGGTTCGATAAGGCGCGCGATGAGCTTAGCCATAGTGCGCCCCCTTTCTCCGTCGTTTGTGACGGATGACTTATTTAATCACTGCCGCATACGGTTCAAGAACTAGGTGGGACAGTATCCGTGCTTAAACAGGCGAAGCCGGTAGCGCACGGAAAATACTGGCGGAGACGATGGGATTCGAACCCACGAGACGGGACAAACCGCCTACTCCCTTAGCAGGGGAGCGCCTTCGACCACTCGGCCACGTCTCCGTCGCCGTGTAAGCCAGCATTTTTGCAGCCATGCAAGGGGCGAAAATCCAGAAGCGAAATTTGTGCGTTTCTGGCGGTGTCCGCGCCGCGCTTATTCCATCTCGATGACGAGCTTGCCGGTGGCCTGACGGGCCTCGAGTTTGACCAGCGCCTCGGCGGCATTCTCCAGCCGGAAGGTCTCGGTGATGCGCGGGGAGATCTGGCCTTCTGCCGCCATAGCGACCAGCGCCTCCATATTCTTGCGGTGACGCGCAGGCTCGGCCTGCATCATCCCGCCGAAGAAGACGCCGACGATATCCGCGCCTTTGAGGAGCGGCAGGTTGAGCGGCAATGAGGGGATCCCGGCAGGGAAACCGACCACGAGAAAACGTCCGCCCCAGGCAATCGAGCGGAAGGCGGGTTCGGCATAATCGCCACCGACCGCGTCATAGACGACATCCGCGCCCTTGCCGCGGCAGGCGGACTTGAAGGCGGCGGACAGCTCTTTCTTTGCGTCCTTGTCGAGCGCGCCGGTGGGATAGATCACCGTCTCATCGGCGCCGAGGTCGCGAGCGAAGGCGGCTTTTTCTTCCGATGATACCGCCGCGACGACTTTCGCACCCATCGCCTTGCCAAGCTCGATTGCGGCAGAGCCAACTCCGCCGGCAGCACCAAGAACGAGGAGTGTCTCGCCGGATTTGAGTGTGCCGCGATCCTGCAGCGCGTGAAAACTCGTCCCATAGGTCATGACCATGCCGGCAGCTTTCGCGGCAGGCAGATCGCCGATTTTGTAAAGGGCCGGGGCGGGGACAACGGCGCGGGTCGCAAAGGCGCCGGAAATGCCGATCAGGCCCGCGACGCGGTCGCCAACTTTCAGTCCTTCGACCCCGTCGCCGACGGCTTCGATCGTGCCGGCAGCTTCATTACCGGGAATAAACGGACGGGGCGGTTTGAATTGATAGAGGTCGCGGATGATCAGCGTGTCGGGGAAATTCACCCCTGCTGCCTCGATCTTCAGCGCGACATGACCGGGGCCAGGCGCCGTATCTTCAAGCTCCCGAATTTCAAGGGTTTCCGGGCCTCCGGCGGTGACGGACATCAGGGCTTTCACGGCATTCCTCCCGGGCTTGATCTGGTGGATTGCCGCTTAAGCCAGCGCCGCACTGGCGGGCAATGGCGAATGCTGACATTGACTAGATTGGCGAAGAGCAGGGGATATCTTGCATGAGTTTAGCCGTTGAAAGTGCAGCACAACTCACCAACATTAACCTCTGTGCGCTAAGATCGCGTCACAATTCCCGAAATCCGGCCCGGACGCTCGCGTGATGAGGCCTGCCGGATGACTGCCTGATTGGAGTTTTCATGTCGCAAGAACCGCGAAGCTTTCCTGTTCTCCCTTTAAGGGACATCGTCGTCTTCCCGCATATGGTCGTGCCGCTATTCGTCGGTCGCGAGAAATCCGTACGCGCGCTCGAAGTCGTGATGGAGAATGACCGGGAAATCCTGCTCGCCGCGCAAAAAGACGCCGGTGATGACGATCCGCGTCCAGACGATATCTACAAGGTCGGCGTTCTCGCCAAGGTGTTGCAGCTCCTCAAACTGCCCGATGGCACGGTCAAAGTGCTGGTCGAGGGCGGGGAGCGTGCCGAGATCGTCGATTATTCGGACAATGAGTCCTATTTCGAGGCCGACGCAGTCGTCCTTGACGAGACCTTCGGTGATGATGCCGAGGTCGAGGCGCTCGTTCGTTCCGTGAACACCCAGTTTGAGTCTTACGTGAAGCTCAACAAGCGGGTCAGCCCGGAGGTCATCGTTTCGATCGGCCAGATCGACGAGCCGTCAAAGCTGGCTGACACTGTGGCTTCGCATCTCAACCTGAAGATTGCCGAGAAGCAGGAGCTTCTTGAAATCGCCAATGTCGCCTCGCGGCTTGAAGCCGTCTACGGTTTCATGGAAGGCGAGATGAGTGTCCTTCAGGTCGAGAAAAAGATCCGTGGGCGTGTCAAACGACAGATGGAGAAAACCCAGCGCGAATATTACCTGAATGAGCAGATGAAGGCCATTCAGAAGGAACTCGGCGAGGGCGATGACGGCAAGGACGAGCTGTCTGAGATCGAAGAGAAGATCGAAAAGACCAAGCTGTCAAAAGAAGCCCGGACAAAGGCAGAGGCGGAGCTCAAAAAGCTGCGCCAGATGTCGCCGATGTCAGCTGAATCAACCGTTGTGCGGAACTATCTCGACTGGCTGACCGCGATCCCGTGGAACACGCGTTCCAAAATCAAGATTGATCTTGGCAAGGCCGAAGCCCAGCTCGATGAAGACCATTACGGCCTTGAGAAAGTCAAGGAACGGATCATCGAATATCTTGCGGTCCAGAAACGCACCAACAAGCTCAAAGGCCCGATCCTGTGCCTTGTCGGCCCGCCGGGTGTGGGCAAGACCTCGCTCGGCAAATCGGTGGCGAAAGCGGTCAGCCGCGAATTCGTCCGTGTGTCGCTTGGCGGCGTGCGGGACGAAGCGGAGATCCGTGGTCACCGGCGGACCTATATTGGTTCCATGCCGGGCAAGATCATCCAGTCGATGAAGAAGGTGAAGAAATCAAATCCGCTCTTCCTGCTCGATGAGATCGACAAGATGGGTCATGATTTCCGTGGTGATCCGGCCTCGGCGCTGCTTGAGGTGCTGGATCCGGCGCAGAATGATACGTTCTCGGATCACTATCTCGAAGTCGACTATGACCTCTCGGACGTGATGTTCATCACGACCGCGAACTCGCTCAACATGCCGCAACCCCTGCTTGACCGGATGGAGATCATCCGCATTCCGGGCTATACGGAAGATGAAAAAGTCGAGATTGCGCGGCGCCACCTTATTTCCAAACAGCTTGAAAATCACGGGCTGACGGAGAAGGAATTCGAGCTCTCTGATGACGGCCTGCGCAACCTGATCCGGCTTTACACCCGCGAGGCGGGCGTACGGAACCTAGAGCGGGAGCTGGCGAACCTTGCCCGGAAATCTGTGCGCAAGCTTGAGCAGGATGACGACCTCAAGAAGGTGACGGTGGAAGCGGACAATCTGGCCGACTTCTCCGGTGTGCCGCGCTATCGCTATGGCGAGATCGAGGGCGATGACATTATCGGTGTCGTGACGGGCCTTGCCTGGACCGAAACCGGCGGTGAAATCCTCAAGATCGAGGCGGTCACGATGCCGGGTAAAGGCAGGATGACGCCGACCGGCAACCTCAAAGACGTGATGAAGGAAAGTGTCTCGGCCGCAGCGTCATACGTTCGTAGTAGGGCGATCGAATTCGGCATCAAACCGCCGCTGTTTGACCGCAAGGACATCCACATCCACGTGCCCGAAGGCGCGACCCCGAAAGACGGTCCTTCAGCGGGCGTTGCGATGGCAACCGCCATCGTCTCGGCGCTGACCGGTATTCCGATCCGCAAGGATATCGCCATGACTGGCGAGATCTCCTTGCGCGGACGAGTTCTGGCGATTGGTGGTCTGAAAGAGAAGCTGCTCGCGGCACTCCGGGCCGGAACGAAAACCGTCCTGATCCCGCAGGAAAATGAGAAAGACCTCGCCGACATCCCCGACAATGTGAAGGATCATCTCGAGATCATTCCGGTCGATCATGTCGATGATGTCCTCAAACACGCGCTGACTGGCCCGTTGACTCCCATTGAATGGGACGAAGAGGCCGAGGAGCTGGCCGCAAAGGCCCGCGCCGCACAGGATAGCGGCGATGGCGGACCGTCCGTGATCACGCATTAAGCGGACATATACTGAATGTAGAAGGCCGCCTCTCGAGGCGGCCTTTTTTGTTATCGGCACTCTTTAAAAATGCGGCCTAATTCTTTCAGTCCGTTTTAAGAGTGATATGGTGAAACACCCTTGGGATAAGGTCTATTTCGGGGGACTAGATGCAGACTTCAGTTTCACAGCCGGTCGAGAATCCAGTGGCGGTAAATCCTGCTACAGACAATGACACGCGTGATGTCGACTTTCGCCTGTTCCGGAAAGTCGATTCTGAAGAAGTCGACTTTCCCGCAGGCACGGAAATCATGACGCCGGGCGAGACCAGCCGGACGATGTATATCATCAAGTCAGGCGTGGTCGCAGTGCAGGTCAAAGGCGAAACAGTCGACGAGTTCGGTGAAGGCAAGATCTTCGGCGAAATGGGGATCGTCGATCCCAAGCCGCATACGGCCAGCGTCATCGCCAAGACAGATGTCGTTGCCTATGCCGTCACCGAGCAGCAGTTCCTGCAGATGATCAGTACGGCGCCGACTTTTGCCTTGCGTGTCATGCGCGTGCTCGCCCGCCGCGCTCGGGCCATGAACACTCGGATGTCCGGCAATAGCTGAGCCATCCCGAACGATCAGAATAAATTAAGGTGCATTACGCGTAAGCGAATGCACCTTTTTTGATGCTTGAGCTACCTTACGACCTACGGGCAAAGACATTTCCGAGAACGGATAATAAAAGCCCGAGGGTCACAAATCCTGAGAGCACATTGCCGATCATCACAACCGCGCCGAGATCCGTGACCGGGGTCGCAAGATCAGTGACACCCAGCGTGCAGAACCCCATCACCGCGACGAAGAGCGGGAAGAAAGCGATCTTGTCCTGACCGACCTCGCTGAGGATCACATGATCCGGCGAGAGGATCATATAAAGGAAGGAGAAGAGCATGATCATGCCGCCCGCGAAAAAGACGACCACGTCCCATCGCCTCCCGAAGGAGAAGAGCCCCCAGATGCGATACGCAATCACCCGGCCATAGGTCGAGCCCATGAAGCTGGCAAAAATAACCGCTCCCAGAACAATGCTGATGAATATGCCAAAGGTACTGAAATCGAAGTCGGAGAAATCGCCGCGAAGCAGGGCGCTGAACATCGGGATCGCTCCCTTGGTCAGCTGGAGCGCAGCCGGCAGGCTGAGGAGCGTCCCGGCAATCGGGGGCAGGGGGCGGGTAAATCCATCGAGGATCGCTTTTGCGCGCGAGCCCTTATGCGCGAAGGCGGCTATGACCTGCGCTTCCATCTGGTCAAGATAGTCCTGGTCCATCACTTCGCGCCGGAAGGTCGCATTGCCGTGACAGGCCTCGGCGCGGATGCCGCGGCATTTCCCTGAGAGACCCCGGACGGTATATTCAACGCTGGTGACATCCGTGTCCGTCATATTGGCTCGGCGTAAATTAGCGCCCTCAAGTCGCGCGCCGACTAGGGAAGCGGAGGTGAGGTCGGCGGCCAGAAAATCTGCTTCGCGTAGGTCGGCGCCACTGAGCTCCGCACCTTGCAGCTTCGCGCGGCGAAGATCTGCGCGTTCAAGATGCGCGTTCTCGAGATTAGCGCCTGTAAGATCGGCCAATTGCAGGTCGATACCGGTCAGCTCGGCGCTGTCGAGGCTGGTGCCAGAGAGGTTCGCGCGGGACAGGCTGACTTTCTGGCGACGTTTGTCCCACAGGGCAGAGGCGGCAAAGCTCCGATCGGTGAAATCCACGCCGCGCAGATCTGGCATCACATTGGGATTATCTGCTCGCCATTTATTCCAGGCTTCGATGCCGCCTTCGAGGATCGACAGATGACTTGGGTTCTCAAAATCGTCGTCATCATTGTCGAGCAGCATGTCGGCAGGCCTTATTCTGCTTCAGCGCGGCTATACTCGCCGATGAACCAGACATCCCATTTTTCCGTCTGGGGATTATATTGATGGAATGTCTGGGTGACGGTGCCATCTTCATTCGGGGTCCATTTACCCCGGAAGGGGAAGGTCGCCACCGGGTCCTGCCGATAGGCGATCATGCCTTCAAGCGCCATTTCGCCACTATCGTTCAGCCCACCTGAGTAATTAATCGTGATCCCGCCGCTGACCCAGACCTGGCGCCAGCTCTCCGTCTCAAGATCGTAGAAATTATAGCTCTGGCCGGTCACGCCGCCCGTATTGGTCCAGCGCTCGACCAAGAGGCAGCCACTCTCTTCCTCGGTGATGACATTGCGCCCGGCGAGCTGGCCATTCGTGCCGTGCACGTTCCATGTGCCGACCCAGAAGTCAAAGTCGTCATAGGGCGCCCCTTCACATGGGGGCGGGGCCTGCTGAAGGCTGAGGCTTAGAAGCGAGGCGGCGATGAAAGTCATGGTGCTGGTCTCCTCGAAATGGCGAGGCGGGCCGTCCCGCCTGACAACTCTATGACACCAGCTCCCTTGGGACCCTCATACTCAACGCCGGGCCGCAATCCTTCCCGGCTGGTCGAGAAGGAGGCGATAGGCAAGATATTCAGGCTCCGCATCAATCAGGCCGTCGGCAATGAACGGCGCTTCTGAGAGATGCGCGAGCGCGACACCGGCGTGATAGGCGCCCGACAGGGCGGCCCCGACGCGGCGGGAGGTATCGAATTTTGTGACGATCACGCGGCGCACGCCGATATCGGCAAAGGCGCGGACCCAGTCCATATGCTCATTCACATCGCCGGAGGCGGGGATGACGAGGATCGGCTCGGCACCGAGCACTTCGCGGAAGGCCCGGACGGCGGCGACATCGGCGCTCGCATAGGGGCTGACACCAGGCGTGTCGAAAATGATCTGCTCACGCGGACGCTCATTGCGGAGGATTTCCGCAACATGCTCGGGGTCCTCGATCGGCCAGAAGCGGGTGTCGAGGGCCTCGGCATAAGTTGTCATCTGCTCGATGGCACCGGCCCGGCCGACATCGGCACTCATGAAGATGGCGCGGCCGCCCATCCCGGCGGAGCGGGCGGCGAGTTTCGCGGCGCTCGAAGTTTTGCCCGCGCCCGTCTGGCCGACCAGCATAATCGGCTGGTCAGGGGAGGGCTGGGTCGGCGCGAATTTCAGGGTCCGCTCAAGCCCGAAGGCGAGCATCTGGGTTTCGTCCGATGTGCCCGCATGATGGGCTTCCTCGGCGAGGGCGGCGATCAGCGGCGGGGTCAGGCCTTGCGGGCTGAGCACACTATGCAGGCGTTGATGCAGCGGATCGGAGAATTCAGCATTGCGGTCGAGCTTGCGCGAGAAGTCGCCGCGCAGATTGGTCATCGCATTGCGGCCAGCTGAGCTTTCCGCACGCCCTGCCATGTCGCGTTCATCGCCGAAATTGGGGTGTTCATTGCGCACATCGTGCCCGCCGCCGAGCGAGGGGGCTTCTGGGGCCGTGCGTTCGCGGGTCTGGCCAAACAGGCCGCCGCCCGAGCCGCCTTCGCCTTTAAACAGGGGTTTGCCCTTCTGGATGCCGCGCAATTCCACCGTGCCATCGGAATGACGCCGGGTGGCGAGTATGACAGCGTCGTCTCCAAGGGCTTGGCGCATGGCGCGCTTTGCGTCTTCGACCGTACTGGCGGTGAAGGTCTGATAGCTCATGGGGCTCCAAATAACCGATCGGGTGTAGCTAGAGACACTAGCCTCTAGCGCTCGCGCCTGAAAGGGCAAGCATCTCGTTTCGCGGTATGCAACCAAGAAAAAAAGCCCCTCACAAGGGTGTGAGGGGCATTAAATCTTGTAAGGCGTTGATCTGGTTAGCGGTATTGCTGAACCCGCGTCGCGCGCAGGCCCTGAATGCCGTGCTGATCGATCGCCCGTTCCCAGGAAGCATATTCCTCGGCAGTGAGGTTATAGCGATCGCAGGCGCTATCGAGGCTCAGAAGACCTCCACGCACAGCGGCCACTACCTCGGCCTTGCGTCGAATCACCCACCGCTTCGTCGAAGGCGGCGGAAGATCCTTGATCGTGAGGGCCGTCCCATCAGGCCCGATCACAAAAGGGTCACCCTTACGGACGACCGGCTGATTTACAGAAGCCCCAACCATTCCCAAAACACCACTCCTTGGCAAAAATAATTCTCGTGCCGTACAGGAGAGTTATAGTTCACTCGTCTGAAAAAACGCCTAAGGGTAGTGGTAAATATTCGCTGAATATTCTGTCCCGTTTCGGGATTTATTTTCAGAATGGGTCAGCTTTGCTCTGAGTGCCGATAAAATTCGCCAAAAGCGTATCTTTGAGGGACAGGCACACAGCAATACGGTTGACGGGCGCGCTTCTGGTGCGCAAGGCGCGGCTCTCTTAATTCATGGAGGCAAAGAATGTCCGTCTATCGTACCCATAATTGCGGCGAGCTGCGCAAAAGCGACGTCGGCTCGACCGTGACCCTGTCGGGCTGGGTGCACAGAAAGCGCGACCATGGCGGGCTGCTCTTTATCGACCTGCGGGACCACTACGGGCTGACCCAGCTTGTCGTCGAACCCGAGGCGCCTTTCTTTGCCGATGTCGAAGCTGTGCGTGCCGAGAGCGTGATCCGCGTCGAGGGCGAAGTGATCGCCCGCGATGCCGAGGTCATCAATCCGAACCTGCCGACAGGTGAAGTCGAGATTCGGCTTTCATCCTTCGAGGTGATGAGCGCTGCTGGCGACCTGCCGCTGCCGGTCTTTGGCGAGCCGGATTATCCTGAGGATATCCGCATGCGCTATCGCTATCTCGACCTGCGTCGGGACGGGATGCATGCGAACATGATCCTGCGCTCGAAAGTGATCTCCCAGCTGCGCCGCGGCATGGAAGGCGTGAACTTCACCGAATACCAGACGCCGATCCTGACAGCTTCCTCGCCCGAAGGCGCACGGGACTTCCTCGTCCCTTCGCGGCTTCATCCGGGCAAGTTCTTCGCGCTGCCGCAGGCGCCGCAGATCTTCAAACAGCTGATCATGGTGTCGGGCTTTGACCGCTACTTCCAGATTGCGCCCTGCTTCCGGGATGAGGATGCGCGGGCCGACCGCTCAGCGGGCGAGTTCTACCAGCTCGACCTCGAGATGAGCTTCGTCGTCCAGCAGGATGTCTTTGATGCAACGGCGCCGGTCATCCATGACGCCTTTGCCGCCTATGCCGGGGACCGCAAAGTCGATCCTTGGGCCGACTGGCCGCAAATTCCGTATGCGGAATCCATGCTGAAATACGGCAATGACAAGCCGGACCTGCGCGTCTCCGAGAAACTCAACATGCAGGTCGTGACCGAGCACTTCAAAGAGTCGGGCTTCAAGATCTTCGCGCAGATCGCCGAAGACCCTGAAAAGCAGATCCGCGCCATTCCGGCTCCGGCTGGCGGCAGCCGTGCCTTCTGTGACCGGATGAATTCATGGGCCCAGAAAGAGGGTCTGCCGGGCATGGGCTATATCATGTTTGATGATGCCGACGGCAAAGGCCCGCTCGCCAAGAATATCGGGCCGGAGCGCACCCATGCGATCCGCGAACAGCTCGGGCTGGGTGAGGGCGATGCCGCCTTCTTCGTCGCGGGCAAGGTCGAGGAATTCGAAGCCGTTGCGGGCAAGGCGCGGGTCGAGATCGCCCGTGCACTGACCGAACAGGGCAAGACGCTCGCCGATGGCAGCCCGCTGTTCGAAGAGGGCCGGTTTGCTTTCGCGTGGATTGTCGACTTCCCGATGTATGAATGGGATGACGAGCACAAAAAGGTCGAGTTCGGTCACAACCCGTTCTCCATGCCGCAAGGGGGCCTCGAAGCCCTCGAAGCGGCCAAGACAGATGCCGAGCAACTGGCGCTGAAAGCCAACCAGTATGACCTTGTCTGTAACGGCTACGAGCTGGGATCAGGCGCCATCCGGAACCACCGCCCGGACATCATGTATAAAGCCTTCGAAGTCGCAGGTTATGGCGCGGATGTTGTCGAGGACAAATTCGGCGGTATGCTGAATGCCTTCAAATATGGCGCACCGCCCCACGGCGGGGCCGCTTTCGGTGTCGACCGGATCGTCATGCTGCTGGCCGGTGAAGAGAATATCCGTGAAGTCACGATGTTCCCGCTGACCCAGAATGCCGAAGACCTGCTCCTCGGCGCCCCGGCAGAGGCAAGCACGGAACAGCTGAAAGACATCCACATCAAGGTGTCGATGCCGATCACGGAGAAAAAGGGCTGACGTCAGCCGCTCTTTCTCCCGAAAATGCGACAATCGATAATGCCGGCGAGGTCTCTCGTCGGCATTTTTCATCAGTACTCTGGTAAAAAGACTAAATCAGAACGCAAGCTGGCCCGAAGGGTCACTTGTCGAGGGACAGCCGCGCAAGATCTTCCTGAACTGAAGCGATCAGTTCTTCCTCAGGTGACCGGGGCCGCTCACCATGCGTACCGAGGACGGACAGGCGCCAAAGTTCGAGCTTAGCGCGAAGATCATCGAGCTCATGGCAATCGGTGGCGATGGCGTCGGCGACGATCCATTTATTGGAAAGCTGGAGGCCGCGGATTTTCCGCTGGAGAACCACATCATCGCTTTCTTCAGCCTGACGCAGTGTCTCGGCCAACTCGAGCAGGTTCCGCTCATATTCGCGAACCATACCGGAAATCGAATTTGCCGCGTAACTCCGCTCCTCTGCCGTGTTTGTCACTCCATCTCTCCATCAAAACTGGCAATGTGGGAAATGGCATGCTTGCAGGCAGCATGTAATGGCGATTATGCGTTTCACGCAAATACGTGACAAAAGCGGAGCGGGGAGCAGACACAAGAACGAAGGGACCGGGATGAGTCTGCACTATAAAGTCGTGGCGGAGACATTGATCGACGCGAGCGCCGAACGGGTCTGGGCGATCCTGACGGATTTTGCCGGATATGATGACTGGAACCCGATGCTGACCGAGATGTCGGGCAAGCCGGAAGTCGGATCCGATCTGCGCTTTACCGTAACGGACGCGAAGGGAAGTCGCCGCCGAATGGGCGGGAAGGTCCATGAAGTCATTCCGGGCCGCAGGCTCGAATGGCGCGGCGGCAATCCGGTGACCTTTATCGGCCATCATTTCTTTGAGCTGCATCCGGTGGAGGAGGCGACCCGCTTCATCCATGGGGAAGTCTATTTCGGGCTCGGGCCGCTCTTTCTGCGGCCCGTCCTCAATGCGCGGGCGGCACCTTTATATCCTGCCCTCAATGAAGCGTTGAAGGCGCGTGCCGAAGCACAGGAGTGAGGCACGGATCTGTCAGTTGGCGGAAGGCAGGCTGACACTCCGCAATTCCATCACTTCGGTTTCGGAAAAGCTTCGGCCGAAGGCGGAGCCCTCAATACCGGTTTGCGTTCGCGCCTGATACATGCGTCCGTTGGCGGCAGGTGAGCAGCTGATATCGACATCAAGCTTTGTCACCTTGGCGATCATGGCGGGCTTGAAGGGCTTGTCGAGACGAATCCTCAGCGCGGCGACACGCCAAGAGACATCATCTGTGCGCGTAATATCGACTTCTCCATGAGATGCATCCGCGAAGGCCTTGTCGGCCTTATCGCCCCCATCTTCGACAGCCATTGGGAAGCGGTAGGAAATGGAATGCTCATCCCGCGAGATTTCCGCAACATCCCCGCCGATCAGCTCTTCTGCAGTATCACACCAGATGTCTCCATCCGTGTCCGCCTCAAATTCCGCAAGTTGTTTCTCAAGCCCCTTGGGCCAGTCTTCGCGCCTGGGGGAGAGGACCGTGATGCGCTGTCCTTCGGGCTGTGCGGGATCAACCTTCGCTGTGACGTTGAGCTCGCTCATTTCATATGCCGCAACATAGACAGGCAAAGGAGCATCTTCTGGGCTTTCCAGCGCTTCGGAAAGTTCTGCCGGCAGCGGCGCGGAGATAGTGAGGAGAGAGAGGGCGAAAATCATGCTTGGGGTCCATCAGGCTTGGAAGGGACCATAAGGTGATGAGCTTCGACTGCCAGTGGAATATTGGTCATGCGCGGAATTTCGCTAAGGACGCGACAGAGGCCGAAACAGGAGTGAGCGATGACGGTAACGACGAAGCTTGTGGAATATGATCTGGGCGGTGCGCCCTATGACGGGTTTGTGGCCTGGGATGATGAGCAATCGGGGCCGCGCCCGGCTGTCATGATCTGCCATGCCTGGGGCGGACGCAAAGAGCATGAGGAGATTGCCGCAAAGCGGATCGCTGAGCTTGGCTATGTCGGCTTTTCGGCGGATGTCTTTGGCAAGGGCCGCCGCGGGAATACGACAGAAGAGTGCCAGGCGCTGATCACGCCGCTGCTGGAGGAGCGCGATGAACTCCGTACCCGCCTTCTGGCCGCGCTCGGTCAGATGAAGGCGCTGGATGAGGTCGATGTCGATCGGACCGCCGTCTCCGGCTATTGCTTCGGTGGGCTCTGCGCCCTCGATATGGGGCGGATCAATGCGCCGGTCCTCGGGGTGACGGCGTTCCACTCGCTCTTTGGGACGACGAATGAAGAGGGCGATGACATCAAGCCTAAGGTCATCGCGTTTCAGGGCTATGAGGATCCGATGGCGGGCCCTGACGATCAACGGGCGTTCACGGATGAAATGACGGCGCGCAAGGCGGACTGGCAGCTCCACCTTTATGGCGGGGTCAAACACGCCTTCACCAATCAGGATGCGAACAATCCTGATCTGGGCCTCAAATATGACATGACGGCGGACGCCCGGTCATGGGCGGCGTTCGAGAATTTTCTCGCCGAACTTTTTGACTGAGCGAATGGGGGAGGAGCTTCGGAGCTCCTCCCGCCTCGTTCTTATTTTGCGAGGGCACGGACCTTATCAAGTTCGTGACCCGGCATCTCTTCACCGTCCCCTTTGAGGAACGTGTCCATCCAGCGCATCAGCCGGAGGGAATAGTCATATTGCGCGGCTGCCCGGCGGTTGCCGTGGCCTTCACCGGGATAGGTGACAAGCCGCACCGGTGCCTGGCCGACCCGCTTGAGATAACGGAAGAGCTCAAGCGATTGCGAGGGGTGGACGCGCGGGTCCGCTTCGCCATGCAGGATCAGCGTCGGCGTCTTGCTGTTTGCGGCATGATAGACCGGGCTCTGCTCAAGATAGGTCTGCCAGTTTCCTTCCGGGTACATCTGGAAGTGGCTGTCCGACATTTCCTCGGGGATATCCGTCGTCCCGGAGAAGGAAATGAGGTCGGTCAGCGCCACAAAGACGACGGCCGCTGCAAAATGCTCGGACAGTGCTGTTGCGCCCCAGGCCGAGGCATAGCCGCCATAAGAGCCGCCGGTGATCCCGACCTTGTCCTTGTTGATCGTCCCGGCCTCGGCCAGCGCCTCAATGCCATCGACGATGTCGTTGAATTCGGCTGCAGGCGGATCAAGATGGTCGAGCTTGGCAAAATCCACCCCGCGGCCGGTTGAGCCGCGATAGTTCGGGTAAAAGACTGCATAGCCTGACGCTGCGCCAAAATGACCGGGCGTCGAATAGCCGGTGACCCAGCCATTCGAATAATGCGCTTCCGGCCCGCCATGAACGACGGTGATCATCGGCCAGCCTCTTGAGGGCTTACGACCTTTCGGTGTGATCAGAAGTCCCTCGATCTCGATGCCGTCGCGCGCGGTCCAGGTGACGACTTCCTGATTGCCGAGGGTCTTGTCTGCAAGCCAATCATTGTGTCTCGTCCATTTGCTCAAATCCCCGCCTTGCGAGACATAGAGCGCACGCGGACGGTCTGGCGCATCCGCTGCGATCGCGTAGCTGCCGCCGGCGGCGGAAATGCTGCGTGCAACATAACCCTCATGGACGGTATCACCGCTGCTCTGTCCGCTGAGGGACATGCGAGCATATTCACTGCCCGTCCCGCGATGGGTAAGGAGGTGGAGGCTGCCATTATCCGCCCACGCAAAATCGACCTGATCGGCCAGATCCTTGGTCAGGAATGTGAACTCACCATTCCGTGCATTGGCGACGGCAAGTGTATGGGCGATCGGATCCTGGCGGTCGACGCCAGCAAGAAAGGCAATGCGCCGTCCGTCCGGGGAGAATTCGGCCTTGCCGATCTTGCCCTTGGTGTCGATGACGCTTTGCACGTCACCATCATCGCCGTCGATGATGTGGTATGTCCGGTTGATGATATCATCGCCGACCAGTGGGGTTGGGGCGAGGGCAACCACGACGCGATCACCATCCGCAGACGCATCAAATGACGAGACCTGACCTTCAAGGTCAAACGAGGTCGTCTCACCGGCGGTGGCGTCATAGCGGTAAAGCCGGGTGAAGCTGTAATCCTCATCGATGATGTTGGCGTCAAAGCCCATCTTTTCGAGCTGCTTGTCCTTGGGGTCGCTTGCATCGCGGGCGGAGAAAAAGATCACCTTGCCGTCATCAGCGAGATCGTAAGAGCGGATGCTCTCATCAAAGGAGAAGAGCTTTTGTGGTGCGCCGCCGGTGATATCGAGCGTGAAGAGAGCGGTCTTGCCGTCATCGCTCGCAAGATAAGTCAGGGTCGTCTCATCCTTCCAGCCCAGGCTGTACGCACCGACATCTGCCGAGAGATAGATCCGCGACTGACCTGCGGCGGTGGCGATAAGGACTTCTGATGAAGAGCTGCCATTGTCCTCGCCATTGAGGATGTCGGGCATTCTCGACAGGGTATAGGCGACATGGCTGCCATCCGGCGACATGGTGACGGAGCCGACATGGCGGACCTTGAACATGTCCTCCGGGGTCAGCGGGGTTTCCGCTGCGGCATGGGCTGTGAGCATGGTGCCGGCCATGAATGCCAGAGCAAGGGTGGTACGACGCATGAAAATGTCCTCCCAGACAAACTTGCCTTGTCGTAACCCGGCTGGGGCCGCCCGTGAAGCTTTGCACTGCGCGGGGTGCTTGCGGGCCAGTCGCTGCCACCGGCACAGTGATCACGCCGCGTATGAGGGAACTGCAGATGGCAGGTATTGAATTCTACACAAACCCGATGTCCCGATCCCAGATCATCCGATGGATGCTGGAGGAGGTCGGCGAGCCCTATGAGGAGCATATCCTGACCTATGGTCCGGAGATGAAGTCCGACGCCTATCTGGCGATCAATCCGATGGGGAAAGTCCCTGCCATCCGGCACGACGGGAAGGTCGTGACCGAATGCGCGGCGATCTGTGCCTATCTGGCGGAGGCCTTCCTTGAAAAAGGGCTGGCGCCAAAGCCGGAGGAGCGCGCCGATTATTATCGCTGGATGTTTTTTGCGGCGGGCCCGGTGGAGCAGGCGATTACCGCCAACACCATGGGATGGGTGCCTGAGGGGCCGCAAAAGGAAGGCACAGTCGGCTTTGGCAGTTACGAGCGGACGGTCAACGCTTTCGAGACGGCGTTCGATGGCAAGGATTTCGCTGCGGGCGACCGATTCACCGCCGCCGATGTCTATGTCGGCAGCCAGATCATCTGGGGCTTGCAGTTCGGCACCCTGCCGAAAAAGCCCGGCTTTGAGGCTTATGCCGCCCGGCTGACGGACCGGCCCGCCTATCTGAAGGCCAAGGCGCGGGACGGAGAGCTCATCGCGGCCATGCAGGCGGCAGAGGCAAATTGACCCAAAGCTAACTCTCCTGCCGGACCCCCTTCGCAAGCGGGCCAGTTTGCGCTTAACCGCTGCGCAAACACCGCTCGTTCGAGAAAGGAACTTCCCATGAAAGCACCCGTCACCGTGACCGTCACCGGCGCCGCCGGCCAGATCGGCTATGCCCTTCTTTTCCGCATCGCCAGCGGTGACATGCTGGGCAAGGACCAGCCGGTGAATCTCAACCTGCTTGAGATCACTCCGGCCCTGGGCGCACTCGAAGGCGTCTGCATGGAGCTGAATGACTGCGCTTTCCCGCTGCTCAATGCGATCAACCCGACCGATGACGCGAACAAGGCGTTTGACGGCTGCGATTATGGCCTCCTGGTCGGCGCGATGCCGCGCAAAGAGGGCATGGAGCGCAAGGACCTTCTGTCCGCCAATGGCGGCATTTTCGGCCCGCAGGGCAAGGCGCTGAACGCTGGCGCCAGCCGCGACGTCAAAGTCCTCGTGGTCGGCAACCCGGCCAACACCAATGCGCTGATCGCCTCGGCCAATGCGCCGGACCTCGACCCTTCCTGCTTCAATGCGATGATGCGCCTCGACCATAACCGGGCGATGTCGCAATTGGCCGAGAAAACCGGCACGGCGACGACCGACGTCAACCACGTCGTCGTCTGGGGCAACCACTCCTCGACCCAGTTCCCGGACCTTTATCAAGCGACTGTCGGCGGCGCGGCAGCGCTCTCCAAGGTCGATGAAAATTGGTACAAGGAAGACTTCATCCCGACCGTGCAGCAGCGCGGCGCGGCGATCATCAAGGCGCGCGGCGCGTCATCAGCTGCATCTGCGGCGTCTGCCGCCATCGACCATATGCGCAACTGGGCGCTTGGCACCGCCGAGGGTGAGTGGATCTCGATGGGCGTGCCGGCGGACGGCTCCTACGGCATCGAACCGGGCATCATGTTCGGTTATCCCTGCACCTGCTCGGGCGGCAAATATGAGATTGTTCAGGGCCTCGAGCTGAACGACTACGCCAAAGAGAAACTCGCCGCCACGGAGAAGGAACTCCGTGAAGAGCGCGACGCCGTCGCGGACCTGCTTGGGTAAGCTGATAGACCGGATGGCCCCGTGTCAGCGGGCCATCCTGTTGATGTTCAGTCCGTGGTTCCATCCTGACGCAAGACACCCGTCAGCGTCAGGATGAGAATCGAGAACAGGGCAAAGCCGCCGAGCGAATAGAGGCTTTCCAGAAATTCTGGCCAATTGCAGAATGAATAGCCAAGAGTCTTGCGTGTTTCTTCAGGCGCGCAGCGCCGGACGAGCTGATAGGTCTCGTTCTGACCAAATTCGACAAGCGGCACGATGAGGTCGAGGGCATAGGACCACGCTTCAAGATGAAACGTCTCGGGCGGAATCTGGTATTCACCTTTCACGGTTAGCGCATGAGTATAGCCGCCAAAACCGTCCTCCATATCATTGTTCATGGTTTGCCAGACGGCGAAGGTGCCCATGGCCCACCAACCAATAAACCAGCTGAATGCGCAGCCCGGAGAATATCCATATCTGGAGATTAGGCCCAGGAATGAAGAAAGGATGCGCCCAAAGCTCCAAGGCTTCATTTTGAGAGTTTCAATTTCGCGTAGTTCGATGGCCATTTTGCGGGCCGCACCATGTTGTCCCTGATCGCGCAGAACACGGATCAGCTGCCGATAGGGTTGCGGCTTGAAATCGTCCGTGATTTCACCATACCGGTATTGGCGCATCAGCCATTGGCGGCGGCGCTCAAAAAGAGCGTCGGGACCATTCTTATCCAAAATGTCTCTAAACAGATAAGCCGGAGCTCCTTTGGGGACACCTGGAAATCCAATACGCCGATAGGTGAGACCGTCGAGAATCAGGCCGCCGTCATTCGGCCATCCTCTGAAGGCATGATCCTCAATCGTGTGAATGTCCGCACCGGTCAGGTCAAAAATCCCCGTGGGGGGGCTTGCGAAATAGAGGGTTTCCAGAGTGCCGTTGATGGTTGCGCGGCGAAGGGAAAGGCAAGTCTGATGACCATCCGGGGTGAAGATTGCACGAGTGATAGTCATCCGGGCCCCGATGGTTGCGTGATCAAGAGCGAGGCCACCAGTGATCTGTGCACCAATTAATAGCAAATCCTGCAGGATGGACGCGTTCCTGAAATCCATAGCGGGCTGGTTGCCCGGACCTTGCAGGATGGCGCCTTCGGCCAGGACATACTCCAACAGGGCATTATTGGCATCCAGCGTGCCGAGAAAGGTGGCGCGTGTTCCGCCGCTTTTGCGCAGGAAAAGACCGCCTTTGACCGTCGCGCCCTGAAGAATGAGGGCGATGCCGTCCGGATTTAAGAAAGTTACGCCATTGGCCGAGAATTGTCCTTCCGTAGAGAGAGTGTTCGCGTTCACTGCCCCGGTGAAGTTGGCAGCATCAAGAAAGACGCCGTTCTTGATCGTCGCGCCCTGGAGGTCGAGGGCGATGCCGTCCGGGTTTGAGAAGGTTGCGCCATTGGCCGAGAATTGTCCTTCCGTAGAGAGACCTTTCGCTTCCACTGTCCCGGTACAGTTGGCCTTTTCAAGAAAGACCCCGTCCTTAACCGTCGCGCCCTGAAGATTGAGGGCATCACCGTTCGGATTTGAGAAGGTCGCGCCATTGGCCGAAAATTGTCCCTCTGTAGAGAGAGTGTTCGCTACTACCGCCCCTGTGAAATTGGCTTCTCGAAGAACGACACCGCCCTTGATCGTCGCGTCCTGGAAATTGAGGGCTACGTCGTTCGGATTGGAAAATGCCGCGCCATTGGCCGAAAATTGCCCCTCAATAAAGGCCGCAGACAGAAAGACAGGGGCCTGTGTTTCTACCCCAATGAACAAAAAATGCCGGTCGATCCGGGCCTGCTCCCCGCGCAGGCCATGAAGACGGCACCCCGTAAGATTGACCTCCGCCAGATGGGCACCGACCATGTCGAAGGAGTTTTCAAAGACCGCATTCAAAATCGCGAGTCGGGGCAGGGCGCCACCATGATCCGCGCGGGCGTAATCGAGGTCGAGTGTGCCGGTAATGGTCAGGCACCGCGACTTGCCTTTCTCTGCTGGTAAACCCGCGAACCGCAGTCCCTGATGCGTTGGCTCGTAGCCCTCAATCAGACCGAGGAAGAGATCATGGATGACCTCCCCCCTGATCTCGGTCGGTTCCGGGAAAACACATATCGTCCCATCCCGCACGGCGTCAGCGAGTTCTCGTTCAGGGTCGGTCAGGTCTTGATAGGCAAACGGCATGGCTCAGATGTGCAATGCTGCATATGATTTTGCAATGTTCTGGTGTGCCCCGGCAGTATCAACCTCTCTGGTTGAGCGAGCCGATGAGCGCCGGAAGGCTACTTCCCAATCTTCCACCCGGACACCGTGCTGGGGTCCCAGTTGGGGACGATGATCAGGTCACCGAAGACCGAGAGATCATTCTGCTTGATGCCTTCCTCGCGCGTATTGAGCAGCGAGGTGACGTCACCTTCATTGCTGACGAAATAGATCTCGCCGCGCCAGGCTGAGACAAGATACCCGCCGGGCACGATGCCGATACCGTCCGCATCCACCATGCCTGAGGCGATTTCCGTCCAGTTCTTGTCCTTGTCGACTTCCAGCAGGCTGCCGGTCGACATCGTCGACACCAGCAGGCGGTCGCCATCGCCGAGCAGGCCATTGATCCCGCCAAGGCGCTCCTCATCCTGCGCCCAGATTTTAAAGCCTTCATCCGTCAACGTATAAATGCTTGCGCCTTGTGAATCCGAGACCAGCACATGGCCATGCCAGACGGTCATGTCGTTCAGGAATTTGGCGCCCGGTGCGGGGAGGGATGGGAGGGCTTCGCCGGTTTTGCTGTCATAGCGGCGGACAGTCGTGATGTCGGCGACGTAAAGAATGCCGTCCTGCACGACCATGCCCTTGGGCGCATCAAGGCCCTCGGCCCATTTTTCGGTGAGTAATGCACCGTCTGCGGACATGACAGAAATCCAGCCCTCACCATCCGCCTCGGCAGCCCACCCGGCGACATTCGAGATGAAATAGGAGCCATCAGGCGCCGTAGCGACGCCTTCGGGATTTGTGAATCCATCCGTCAGCCATTGGCGTTCCAGCACAGGCTGTTCGGCGAATGCTGGCGCGGTGGCGAGGCCAATTGCCGTGAAACATAAAGCAGAAGAGATCAGTCCACGCATGGTATGGTCCTCTAAGTCGAAGTTCAGTCGATCCGACGCATCATCGAGCTTTGATTGCCGCTGCCGCCCGCATCCGCCGTGATCTTCACTGCCGTACCAAAAGCGAGTATCTCGGCGGCGCCTTGCGTGATCAGCGAGGTCGTAAACCGCATGCCGATGACGGCATCCGCGCCCTGGCTCTCGGCGTGTTTGATCATGCGGTCCATCGCCTGCTCGCGCGCCTCGGCCATCAGCTTGGTGTATTCGGTGACTTCGCCGCCGACGAGATTGCGGAGCCCGGCAATGATGTCATTACCGACATGCTTTGCACGGATGACATTGCCGCGGGCAAGGCCAAGCGATTCGGTTACCCGATAGCCGGGCAGGTGATCTGTGGTGACGACGAGCATACTCATTCCTTCACATTGTCCACGTAATGACGGTCTTCCTTGTCACCGGCGCGCTGCATCAGGACGCCGATCAGAAGCAGGCCCATGAAGCCGAGGACGACAAGGCCGATGATGCCGTAAGGGAAGGCTGCGATCATGCCGATGATCATCAGCGTCAGGTAGACGGCGAAGGCGATGATCACCCCCACCAATGCGAGATTGCCGAGTGACATGTCGATCTCCCTTTTGTCCGATAAACGATAAAACAAAAGGCGCCGAAATGCAAAAGCGGACTTAGAGCTTCTGGTTGAACTCACCGATTTCGGGATAGCCGGCCATCACTTCCTCGATCGCGTGGAACATGGCGTTGCGGTTCTCTTCTGAGACCGGGCTTTCGACCACGACGACAAGCTCTGGCTTGTTGGAGGAGGCGCGGACGAGGCCCCAGGTGCCGTCCTCGACCGTGATGCGCACGCCATTGACGGTGTTCACGTCACGGACTTTCTGGCCGATCAGCTCTGTCTTGCCTTCAAGCTGTTTCACAATCCGGTCAACGACGCCATATTTCTTGTCGTCATCGCAATGCGGAGACATGGTCGGCGACTGATAGGTCGTCGGCAGGGCGCGGCGCAGATCCGCCATCGACTTGTCCGGATTGCGGTCGAGCATTTTGAGGATCGTCACGGCGGCGACGAGCCCGTCATCATAGCCCCGGCCATAAGGCTCACGGAAAAAGAAGTGCCCGGACTTCTCGAACCCGGCGAGGGCATCAAGGTCGGTCGTGTGCCGCTTGATATAGGAGTGGCCGGTTTTCCAGTAATGCGTGGTCGCCCCATTCTCGATCAGGACCGGGTCGGTCATGAACAGGCCGGTCGATTTGACGTCGACGACGAAGGTTGCCTTCTCGTGCTGGCTGGAGAGGTCGCGGGCCAGCATGACGCCGATCTTGTCGGCAAAAATCTCAACGCCTTCATTATCGACGACGCCGCAGCGGTCACCATCACCGTCGAAGCCGAGCGCGACATCCGCGCCATGTTCCTTGACCGCGGCTTCCATCTCATGAAGCATCTTCATGTCTTCAGGGTTCGGATTATATTTCGGGAAAGTGTGATCGAGCTCGGCATCCATCGGGATGACCTCAACTCCCATGCGGGAGAGGGCTTCGGGCGCATAAGCGCCGGCCGTGCCATTGCCGCAGGCGGCGATGACTTTCAGCGGGCGAGAGATTTTCACATCCTTGACGATGTCGGCGATATAACGCTCGCGCATCCCCTCGACCCATTTATACCCGCCGCCCTCGCGTGCCTTATACTGACCATTGAGGACAATATCCTTGAGGCGGCCCATCTCGTCGGGGCCAAAGGTGAGGGGGGCATCAACGCCCATCTTCACGCCGGTCCAGCCATTCTCGTTGTGGCTCGCGGTGACCATGGCAACGCAAGGCACGTCGAGATCGAATTGCGCGAAATAAGCAACCGGCGAGAGGGCAAGGCCGATATCATGGACCGTAATCCCGGCACCCATCAGCCCGACGGTCAGCGCCTGCTTGATCGAGGTCGAATAGCCGCGGAAGTCATGGCCGACGACAATCTCCGGGCGCTTGCCCAGCTCATGGATCAGCGTGCCGAGCCCGGCGCCAAGGGCCTGAATGCCGAGGAGGTTGATTTCTTTTTCGAAAACCCAGCGCGCATCATATTCGCGAAAGCCCGTCGGTTTGACCTTTGGCGTGATCTCATAAGCGAGCGTGTTGGCGGCAAGATCGGCAACAGGGGTCGGCAGCATGGGTTATCCTCTCATGTCGGTCAGGATGCCATGGCAGCGAAGTGCCGCGCGGGCAAGATGTCCCTCAGCCCGGAACGGTAACTGCTTTCGATCATTGACCTTTTGATCCCCGACGCGCTCGGCTTGGGGTCCATCAATCCAAAGGAGGAAATCCATGGCTATTGCCCGTGTGACCGAAATCATCGCCGCATCGAAAAAGAGCTTCGAGGACGCAACGGAAAAAGGCATCGAACGCGCCTGCAAGACCCTCAACAATGTGCAGGGCGCCTGGGTGCAGGATCAGAAAATGACCATCAAGGACGGCAAGATCGATGAATACCGTGTCGGCCTTCAGGTGACCTTCATTCTGGACGACTGACCCGGTCTATCCCTTGTGACAGGCTGATCACGTCATAGCCTTTCTCATCCATCGCGATGAGAAAGGCTTCAAGGGAGACGAAGGTCGCAGCGACACGTGCTTCGCGCCCGCCGGCTTCGCCATCGTGAAAGACGACAATGGCGCCGGGATAGACATTGCGGGCAAGCTGGCCTGCATATTTCCGGGCCCGTTTCGCATTGAGGTCTGGATCATCCGTGTTCGTCTTGTCCCCGCCTGCATCCCACGGGATGAAAGAGGCAAGGACATAGCGGCGCTGGCTGCCCAGGGCCGCCAGCGGACGGTCATAGCCATATGCCGTGAGCGACGTGTCCATATTGCGGGGGCGGTAGATCCCGTGTGGCGGCCGGAAATAGGAGCGGGCGCCATCTCCGAATGTCAGAAGCTCCGTGTGGGCTTTTGCGAAGGCAGCGCTGAACTCTTCCTTGTTCATTTTCCAGGCAGGCTCATCAGCGGGCAGATGGCTGCCCAGCTCATGGCCCTGCTCGATGGCGGCTAAGAGGGCGAGCCGGGTGTCCTCTGAGATCTGATCCGTATGCACAAAGAATGTTGCGCGCGCATCATAGCGGGCGAGCAGCTCGACGATCTCTTGTGTCCGCGAAGAGGGCGCATCATCGATCGTCAGGACCACGAACTTATCCTCCCCCGCAGCGGGCAGGCGCATAATGCCTGCCGGGATCAGCGGCTCGGCGGCGGGGACGGCCACGCGCTGCACCGTGCCGCAGGCGACGATCGGGGCCACGATAAGCGCTGTGAGCGCAAGGAGGATCAGATGCCGGATTTTCATCGGCAAAACCTAGCCCAACTTGCCGTGAGTGGGCAGGGCGGTTTGCAATCGTCCTGCATGCCGCTATCGGAAGCGAGTGAAGTCGAAAAGGAGCCTGCCCATGCCGAAGCTTTGTCTCATCCGTCACGGCCAGAGCCAGTGGAACCTTGAGAACCGGTTCACCGGCTGGGTTGACGTTCCGCTGACGGAGAAGGGGGAGGCCGAGGCCAGACGCGCAGGCGAGCTGATGGTCGAAGCAGGCTTCGAGCCGGCGCGCGCTTTCACTTCCGTCCAGACGCGTGCGATCAAGACCCTGAACCTGGCGCTTGAATCCGCCGGGATCCTCTGGCTTTCGACGACCAAGGATTACCGCCTGAATGAGCGGCACTATGGTGGCCTCACCGGACTCGACAAAGCGGAGACCGCCGAGAAGCACGGCAAGGAGCAGGTCCATATCTGGCGGCGCAGCTATGACATCCCGCCGCCACCGCTTGACGATGCATCTGCCTTCCCGAGCCTTACCGACCGCCGTTATGCCGGGATCGACGTGCCGAAAACTGAATCCCTCAAGATCACGCTGGAGCGGGTGCAGCCCTATTGGGAAGCCGAGATGGTCCCGGCGCTGAAATCGGGTGACCTGCTGGTCGCCGCGCACGGCAATTCACTGCGCGCGCTGGTGAAGCTGCTCTTTGGCGTCTCGGATGAAGATATCACCGGCGTTGAGATCCCTACCGGCAATCCGCTGATGATCGATCTCGACGACGCGCTCAACGTGACAGCGGCCCGCTACCTAGATGAGGCGCGGGCGACTGACTTGCCTTCGTTCTGATCTGATCAGCTGATGCAGGCGAAGGTGCGGTAGGCCCAGCCCTGCCGTGTCGTCGGCTGCTGGCCGTAAGGCACTGCGGTCGCATAGCCCTTGGCGCGGCATTGCGACTGGGCGGAAGCCGCCGTGCGGGTCTGGTCGTAATTGTTAGGATCGTACTGCACCGTGACGATCTCACCATATTCCGCCGCCGGCGGGGTGGTCACACATCCGGCCAGCGTTGCGGCCAGCAAAGCACCAAAAATCAAACTCTTACGTGACACGCATGCCTCCTCACCATTCCCGGGCCTCTCTCTTTAGCACAGAAATTGAGAAGGGACACGGGGGACGCACGAAACGAAAAAAGGCGCCCGGGTGAACCGGGCGCCAAGGCAGAAATGGGGAGGAAAAGAGAAGGCTTAGGCCGCGTTCGAGGCTTTCAGCACTTTCGGGCCTTCGGATTTGGCGCCGATCTCGATTTTCCGTGGTTTTTTGGCTTCCGGGATCTCGCGCTCAAGCGAGATGGTCAGAAGGCCGTTTTTCAGCTCAGCGCCAGCAACATGCACATGTTCGGCGAGGCGGAAGCGGCGGTCGAAGTTCCGGCCGGCTATACCCTGATGCAGGAATTCACGGGTTTCGTCGCCTTCGGTCGGACGGCGGCCAGTCACGCGCAGGTCACGGTCGATGACTTCCAGCTCGAGGTCGTCCTCGGAGAAGCCGGCAACGGCAATGGTGATTTCGTAATGGTTCTCGTCCGTGCGCTCGATATTGTAGGGCGGATAGCCGCCCGTCTCGAGTTTGGTCGCATTATCGACGAGGTCATTGAAAAGGCGGTCAAAACCCACAGTGGACCGCAGATACGGGGTGAGATCATAGCTACGCATGTCATTCTCCTTGATGAGCAATAACGTCAGCGCCCTGGCCGCCCTGACCCTCCCATAATGGCGAGGAAGACAAACCCTGACGCGCCGGCGCATTTGCCGCCGACAGAGAACTATTTTGGAACTGAAAACCGGCCTTGCAAGAGGTCGGACGCTCAAAAATGAACTCGACGGGGGAAGGGATTGGTACTCGCCTTCAGACAGGGTTAAGAGGCCTGGCAGTATAGAATCAGGGAGACCCTTCATGCGCCTTCAATTTGTGACCGTATCCGTCCTTGCCCTCGCTCTTGCCGGCTGCGGCGGTGAAGAGGCCGAAGCGGAGACGCCTGCCGAAACGTCCGCCACCGAAATGGAAGATGGGATGGCACCTTCTGAAGACGGTGCTGAAGCCATGAGCGAAGAGATGAACGATGACGGCATGGTGACGCTGGCCTCCGTGCTGGCCGATCCGGCGCGTGCGGATGCAGCAGCGCGCGATCAGTATCGTCATCCGGCGGAGACACTGGAATTCTTCGGGCTTGAGCCGACGATGACAGTCATCGAGGTGACGCCCGGTGGCGGCTGGTATCAGGATGTGATCGCCCCTTATGTGGGCCTTGGCGGCGGCACCTATATCGGGGCGGATTTCGAAGCCTCGACAGGTGAGCGCGCCGCGCAGCGTGCTGAGGCTTTCAAGGCCAAATACATGACTGGTGATTTTGGCGATGCGCATCTTATCCCGTTTGTCGATGGCGAGGGGATCAAGGCCGAGCCGGGCGCGGCTGATATGGTCTTGACCTTCCGCAATGTTCACAACTGGGAAATGCGCGGGTATGCGGATCAAGCTTTTGGGAGCTTTTATGCGGCGCTGAAGCCCGGTGGTGTGCTGGGGGTTGTTGACCACCGCCTGCCCGAGGAAATGGACACGGAGCTTCAGAAAAGATCCGGGTACATGAAGCAATCGACCGTCATTGCCCTGGCCGAAGCCGCTGGCTTCGTGCTCGATGCAGAATCCGAAATCAACGCGAATGAGATGGACACGGCTGACCACCCCTATGGGGTCTGGACCCTACCGCCAGTCAGCCGCACGCCGCGTGAGGGCGAAGAGGCGCCTGAAGGTTTTGATGCGGAGAAATATCTTGCCATTGGCGAGAGCGACCGCATGACCCTTCGCTTTGTGAAACCGGCTGAGTAAGTTGGTCGATCAAGAATTGCTGTCCGCCGCGGGAAAATTCTTCCCGCAAACCTTTGATGGTGTGATTCGTATCGAAGTTCTCGATGCGGATTATGCCTTCTGGGTGGATGGCAGGACTGCGCCGCCAAAGGTGAGCGCGGAGTCGCCCGAAGCGGTGGCAACGCGGTTCTGCCTCTGGCGGATTGATTATCCTGATCTCAGCCAGCTCTTTGCAGAGGGCGGTCATCGCCTGCAGAACAGTTTCATTACCGGCCGATTGAAAATCAGCGGCGATATGGGGGTGATGGCACGCCTGGAGACAGCAAATGTCTGACGCACATCTCATTGAAATCCCCGAAAATCCGTTGCCGGAAGGAATGTCCGCGCATTTCATCGAGGCAGCGGACGGCGCGCGGCTACGCATCGCGACCCTGCCGAAATTGGACCACGCAAAGGGATCTTTTCTCGTCGTGCCCGGCTGGGCGGAGTTCATCGAGAAATATGCCGAGGTCGCAACAGAGCTGCGGGACAAGCAGTATAATGTGATGATCTGCGATCCGCGCGGACAGGGATATTCCCACCGCGTGGCGCTAAATGATGATCGTGCACTGATCGATGACTTCCGCAAATTCGTTCGAGATATGGATGAAGTCTTCGCTGATTTCGTCTCGAACTTCCCGGCGCCGCATTACCTGCTGGCGCACTCCATGGGCGGCACGATCACACTTGAATGGCTCGCAACGGGCGATCGCCCGGTCGATGGCGTGGTGCTCAGTGCCCCTTTCACCCGGCTCTATCCGAGTGGGGTGAAGAGGTTCATTGTACGGACTATGGCGCGGACAGCTTTGTTTTTCCGGCAAGCCCGGCGGCCGATTTCGGTCGCGCCCGAGCAGTCCATGTATTTTCCGACCAACAAGCTAACGCAAGATCCGATCCGCCATGACCGCTTCAAGAAGCTGCAGCTGAAAGAGCCTGACTCCATGGCCGGGCATCCGCGCTATGCTTGGGTCAATGCAGCCATGGCGGCGCATTTGCGCATTGATGCGCCGGGTGCGCTGTCAGGGATCAAGGCGCCTGTTCTGCTCGTCTCGGCCGATTGGGACGAGACGGTCGATCCGACCCACCACCATGAGCTGGCGGAACGATATCCCTTCATCAAGCTGGTGACCGTACCGGGCGCACGCCACGAGCTTTTGATGGAAAAAGATGAGTATAGAGAGCAGTTCTGGGCCGCGTTCGACGATTTTATGGCAGCGCGTCAGGCGGAAGCCGACAGCGTGAACATGCCGCCAGAGCCTTCATCGGCGGTACCTGAGAGCACCAGATCCAGCAATATGTCCGCCAGCTGAGCAGGACTGGCTGAGGACAGCCGCAACAATTCGTCCCGATGGATCGGCGTTAAGCTGAGGAGGGAGATGATCTCGTCCTTCAGGCGCGATTGCGCTTCCTCGGGGAGGGGAGCCGGGTCGTCCTCCTCGAACTGGAAGAAAGGCGCAGGCGGCGCTTTTTCCATATCGCCGAGGGCCGTCATCACATCATCGGCGTGCCTCACAAGAACCGCCCCCTGACGGATAAGACGGTTCGTGCCCGCTGAGCGCGGATCAAGCGGCGAGCCGGGCACAGCGCAAACATCTCGGCCTTGCTCCAGTGACAGGCGGGCGGTGATGAGCGTGCCGGAACGTTCGGCGGCTTCGACAACTACGACCCCGCGCGTTAGCCCGGAGACAATGCGATTGCGCTTGGGGAAGTCACGCGCGGTGGCGGTCTGTCCCATCCGCATTTCGGAGACGACCGCGCCCTGTGCGACGATGGCATGATAAAGCTCGGCATGTTCTGGCGGATAGATGCTATCGACCCCGCCTGCGAGAACAGCAATCGTCCCTGTGCTGAGGGATGCCTCGTGAGCTGCGCCATCGATACCGCGGGCAAGCCCTGAGGTGATGACCCAGCCGAAATCGCCCAGATCGCCAGCCAGATCGGCGGCCATGCGGCGGCCCGCAGCAGAAGCATTCCGGGCCCCGACGATCGCAACACCCGCCCGGCCCAGAAGAGCTGTGTCCCCGATAACGGTCAGAACCGGCGGCGGATCGGCAATGGCTGCCAGAAGCTCAGGATAGGCTTCATCCCCCTGAACCAGAAGCGTGGCCCCTTTGCGGTCAATGGCGGACAGCTCCGCCTCGATCTCGGCTTCAGGCGCAATCGTGATCCGGCCTTGCGCCTTTTTCGCGGCAAGGAATTGGGGGAGTTCGGCAATTGCAGCTTCCGCTGAGCCGAACTTTCGGACCAGCTGGCGATAGGTGACAGGGCCGATGCCGCGAGAACGCGCCAGCCGCAACGCGGCAAAGCGTTCCTGCGCAGCGTTCATGAGAGAGTAGGCATCAGAGGGCGGCGGAGCCCGTCTCGCCGGTGCGGATGCGGACAACCTGCTCGACAGGCGTCACGAAGATCTTGCCGTCCCCGATCCGGCCCGATTGCGCCGCTTCGGTAATGGCCCGCAGGACGTCATCGACCTGATTATCATCGACGACGATCTCGATTTTCAGCTTGGGCAGGAAATCAACGACATATTCTGCGCCACGGTAAAGCTCCGTATGCCCCTTCTGACGGCCGAAACCGCGGGCTTCGGACACGGTCATGCCTTTCAGGCCCAGACCCTGAAGCGCTTCCTTCACATCATCGAGTTTGAAGGGTTTGATGAGGGCTTCGACCTTTTTCATGCTTGGATACCTTGGGCTTGGACTGGACGCAGTCTAGATATGTCCGCCGGGCGAAGCAATGCGCTGAGACTCATGATGAAGTCAGCTCCAAAATCCGGGCGGCAGCTCATTTTTCCTGCTCATATGGCTGAGATCGATGCGCGCACTATTGCGGGCGGGACGCCCGGGATAGTGCTCATGGAGCGCGCCGGGCAGGCCGTTGTGACCGTTTTGCGCGGGGTTTGGACCCGGCGATCGGTGCTGATCCTCGCCGGTCCCGGCAATAATGGCGGGGATGGCTGGGTGATCGCGCGCCTCCTGAAAGAGGCGGGCTGGCCCGTGACCATCGTAAGCGACTGGCCGGCTAGCGCGCTCAAGGGAGACGCAAAGCTTGCCTGCGAAGCGTCAGGCATGACGCCGGTGCCGCTCGAAAGGGCGGATTTTTCCGGCTCCCCCCTGATCGTCGATGCGCTTTTCGGCGCGGGACTGGTCCGGCCGATCGAGGGGAAATTTGCGGACGTTTTGCGCCGGGCGGCAGAGAGCGCCGGGCCGGTTCTGGCCGTCGATCTTCCTTCCGGCCTCTGCGGGACAAGAGGGGAAGTGCTCGGGGATTCGCTGAAAGCAGATGTCACGGTCACCTTCGGCGCGGCAAAGCCGGGTCACCTTCTCGCCGAGGGACGTCACTTCTCGGGCGAGCTACATGTCGTCGATATCGGTCTTGGGCTGCGCGAAGGCGAGGCGGACGCCCTCTGGAACCATCCTCTTCTGTGGCGGGATCACCTGCCTTTGCCGCCATCCGCGGCGCATAAATATACGCGGGGCGGTCTGCTGGTTGTCGGCGGGCCTCGTCATCAGGGCGGGGCGGCGAGGCTGACGGCAAAGGCGGCGGCAGTGACCGGCGCAGGTGCCGTGACGCTGGCGGTCTCCCCGCAGGCGGCAGATATCTACGCGGCCAGCATCGATGCGATCATGCTACGGACGGTTCGGGACGAAAGTGAGTTGGCTGACCTTGCAGCAAGTGACAAGATTGCGGCCATCGCCATTGGTCCGGGGCTGGGGACCGATGAAAAAGCTGCCGCATGGCTTGAGGCGGTTCTTTCGGCGGGCAAGCCTCTCCTGTTGGATGCGGACGCGTTCACGCTTTTATCAAAGCGGGGTGAGCGGTTGGCGGGATGCCCGGAAGGATCAGTCCTGACGCCGCATGAAGGAGAGTTCAAAAGACTGTTTCCTGACGTATCCGGATCACCGCTTGAAAGGGCAGAAGAAGCAGCCTGTAAATCCGGTCAGACTGTCCTTTTGAAGGGGGCGGCAACCGTCATTTCTGCACCGGGCAAAACGCCAGTCATCAACACGCATTCAAGCCCTTATCTTGCCACCGCGGGATCGGGCGATGTGCTCTCCGGCATCATTGCCGGCTGGCTAGCACAAGGGGTCGATAGTCATATGGCTGCAGGGGCAGGCGCCTGGATTCACGGCGAATCGGCCTTGCAATATGGCCCCGGACTGACCGCAGACAGCCTATGGCAGAAAATACCCAACGCCCTGCACGTTATTGGGGCGAGAACTGACGATTAAACTTCTCTTTCATTGCCAATGACTTAGCCGATGGTGTATGTAACGCGCGAGAGAGAAGCAGGCCGCGTCAGGGGTTTTGATGGCCGAGGAGAGCCCATCATCAGGTCAGATCTGGTATGCCGGGGATCGTAACGGAACGGTCAGCGGCGACGTAAACTACCCCCTTGCCGGATTCGTTATTCTGGGTACGGATGTATCGCGCGGCGAGCTGACACTCAATCCCGATGGAACCTTCGAATATGTGCCTCTCTCCGGCTTCGAAGGCATCGACCAGTTCACCTTCTTTTTTCTCGATGGCGGCACACTCCGCGAAGTCATTGTCACCATCATTGTCGGCACGCCCGGCGGCAGCCTCGTCTTCGGTGATGACACGTCCGAGCTTTTCCCTGGCCTCGGCGAAAATGCCTTCGGCGATGACTATTTCGATGGACGCGGCGGCTCCGATTACCTGCTTGGTCTCACTGGCGATGACAGCCTGCTGGGCGGCAGCGGCGATGACACAGCGGTTGGCGGCATCGGAGACGATACGATCCGTGGTGAGAATGGTGCGGATATCCTGTTCGGGGATACTGCGCTTGATGACAACATCATTGGCGAGGGCGGCAATGACCTGATCGAAGCTGGCGATGGGCATGACCAGGTCTACGGGCAGGAAGGCAACGATACCTTACGCGCTGGTCTGGGGGCGGACTATGTTAGTGGCGGCGCAGGGGCGGACAGTATCGCCGGTGGCGGCGGTGAAGATTATCTTCTTGGGGAAGACGGCAACGACACGATCGACGGCGGAGCTGCGGACGATGTCGTGATCGGCGGGAATGGCAGCGACATCCTCTGGGGGCAAAACGGACACGACACGCTGAGTGGCGGCGCGGGCAACGACCGGCTTCATGGGGGCGCTGACCGGGATAATCTTTCCGGCGGTGCGGGCGATGACTTCCTGCGCGGTGATGCGGGACGAGATTATCTGATCGGGGGTGACGGCAAGGACACCCTGCTGGGCGGGAACGCGGAAGACACGCTGGTCGGCGGCAAGGGGAATGATGACCTCTTCGGCGACAAGGGTGATGATATTCTTTATGGGGAGGAAGGTCTCGACAAACTCTCCGGCAGTGCGGGGAATGACACGCTCTTTGGGGGCGCTGGCCGAGACGACCTCAACGGCAACCAGGACGAGGATCTGATTTCCGGCGGCGCCGACGATGATGATCTTGAAGGCGGCGCCGGGGATGACAGCCTCTATGGCGATGAAGGCAACGACCTTCTCCAGGGCGATGATGGGCTTGATTACATCCGCGGCGGCGAAGGGGATGACACGGCGCGCGGCGGCAGCGGCCATGACACGCTGCTCGGTGATGACGGCAATGACTATCTCTATGGCGGCAGCCTTGTTCTGCCGTTTTATGTCCGGCCCGGCGGTATCGGCATCATCTATATGGATGAAGAGGCCGATGGCCGTGACTTCCTTTTCGGTGGCGCTGGCGATGACACGCTGATCGGTGGGGCGGATACGGATTATCTCGATGGCGGCGAGGGAACTGACCTTCTCTTCGGCGGGACGGGACGTGATACGCTGCAGGGCGGCGCCGGTGATGATGATCTCTATGGTGAGAACGGCGATGACCTTCTCAATGGCGGGGGCGGCAACGATGTCCTGAGCGGCGGAGAAGGCGACGACAAGCTCGAAGGCAGCGGCGGCGATGACATCCTGCAGGGCGAGGAAGGCGCCGATGCCATCAGTGGCGGCGCCGGCGCGGACTATCTTGAGGGCGGAAATGGTCAGGACACGCTCGATGGCGGGCATGGCCACGACACGCTCTATGGTGGCGCGGGCAAGGATATCCTCTTTGGCTGGGATGATCGCGATGAGCTTCATGGCGGCGATCACGCGGACACGCTTGACGGTGGGCGAGGTGCTGACTGGCTGATGGGGGATGCCGGTTGGGACCATCTTTCGGGCGGTCAGGGGGATGATACGCTTGATGGCGGCACCGACAACGACATCCTTCTGGGCGGTGCGGGTGCGGACATTCTTTATGGCGGGTCCGGCTCTGATACGCTGGCTGGCGGCGAGGGCGATGACTGGCTCGAAGGCCAGAGCGGGGCGGACAGCTTCCTCTTCGATATCACCGTGCATACCGAGAACGGCCAGATCACCGGGATCTCCGCTGACTTTGGCGCGGATATTATTGCCGCTTTTGATGGCAATCAGCCCGACCAGCTTCTCTTCCGGGTGACCTATGACGGTGAGGCGCTGGGCGCCGGGGCGGCCTATGCGATCCTCGCAGCGCTCGATGATGCAATTGCCTTTGTCGGTGGCGATTTCGATGGCGATGGCGACGCGGATGACCTTCAATTGAGCTTCATCAATGGGGGCGCGAGCATCACCATTTTCGGGGCGGGCGAGGCGCTCGTCGATCTGTCGGACGTCATCTCGCTCAACCCGAATGGCGGGTCTGTTTATTCGTTCCAGTCGATTACAGGCAGTACGGATACGGTTGATTTCGTGTTTGATGATCCAGAACGACTGCGTCCTCTGGATGAACGGCCAGATGGGTTTGATATCCCACACCTCGCTGATCCTATCGTGGATTTCCCGATGCCGGATGATGTTCCGGCCCCGTTCGATATTCCCGAGATGGAACCAGATTTCATTTTCTGAGCGTACTGTTCACCAGCAAAAGAGAGATTGCAGGCGAGGGGGTCGCCTCGATGCGGACATGCGCTCGAACATCAAAAGGCAGTAACGCAATAATAAACGGCCTCAAGCAGCGAAACGCGAGGCCGGGTTAGATGGTGCGGGTGAGAGGACTCGAACCTCCACACCTTGCGGCGCCAGAACCTAAATCTGGTGCGTCTACCAGTTCCGCCACACCCGCTCCGAATGGCGGTCTATACGGCCCGTTCAGCCAATAGGCCAGAGGGGCTGAGAGAAAATCTGCGATTCCTCACAAACGGCCATGGGGAAGAGGAGCTGGGGTGTAGGCATCGTCTCGATGCGCCATCTTATCTCATAGTCTTCAGGTGAGCTTTTCGCGCTGCTGTGTCGTTTGAGGCACCTAATGAAAAAGGCCCCGCGGATTTCTCCGCGAGGCCTTCTACTAGGAAGAGAGTCTGGGAGAGACCTCTTAGTAGAACTTCTTCCGTACTGTGAGGAAGTACTGACGGCCATCGTAAAGATAGCCGGCACCGATTGCGGCATTGTTGTTCGCCTGGAACTCGCCACCATTCACGAGAGCCGGTTCGGTGGCAAAGATGTTCTCGACACCTGCAACGACGCGCCAGGTATCACCCTGATAGCGGATCGAGGCTGTGTGGTAGAACACTTCGTCAGCAAATCCGACGTCACGGCAAAGCTCGTCACCCACCGTCGGACCGCCGCAGTTGTGCCCGACAAAGCCGGTGCCCTGGCTATCGAAGGCATCCGAGAACGGATCGATGCCAGCCGCGTCCTGCTCCACGTCACCTACGTAACGGGTCTGCCAGGTGAAGCGATAGTCAGAGAGATCGGCACGGAGGGTCACCCGGCCAGTCCACTCCGGGAAGCTCGGTTCACCGACAAAACTGTCGGGTGTGCCGACGCCTGCCGCGTCAACAAGAATGTTGTCGCGTTCAAGGAGCTGGTTGGCGCGGACATCAATGCCGAAATCGACCGGTTGATCCCACATGGTCATATCCCAACCAAGATCAACATTGTAGTCGAGACCCGTCACAGTTTCCTTGTCACGGTTGATGAAGCCCTGATCGATCACGTCGAGACGACCCGGTTCGACACCGCCAGGCCCCTCACGCGTAATCCGTGAACAGAATGGCGACGAGAGGTTCGTCCGCTGTGGGTTCGAATAGCAGTCATTCAGGATGAACTGTGCTGTCGGGCTGATGACTGAATCTTCGATTTCGATGTCATAGTAGTTGACATTGATGTTCAGATCGAAGGCATCGAACCAAGGCTGTTCAAATGCGGCACCCATCGTGAATGATTCACTGGTTTCCTCGTTGAGATCGAGTGCACCACCTGACTGAACCTCAGTGCTGTATACCTGAACATTGCCCGGAACCGGCGAGAAGTTCGTCGGATCGATGCCTTCAGCCATACAGTTCTGAAGCGTGATCGGGTCACGTGTGTCTAGAGTCGGGTTGTAGGAACCATCCACACCGACGGCTGCCTGAGGTGTCACACAAGGGTCGGTGACATTGTTGAAGCCCGTGGTCCCAAGCAGGAAGTTCTCCCGCAGGTTCGGTGCACGGAAAGATGTCCCGAAGCTCGCCTTGAGAAGGAGAGAGTCGAATGGACGCCAGCCCCCTTTGACGGAGTATGTCCAGGCAGCACCATAGAACTCATCTTCCGTCCAGCGCGCTGAGCCGTTCAGGTCCAGTGAACGGATAAGCGGCTTGCCCTGAAGAACAGGTACATCGAGCTCGACGAATGCTTCTCGTGTCCACTTCTCACCGACGCCACCGGCATCAGAGAAGAAGCCAAAGAACAGCCCGTCACGCGCAACATCGTCCGGGTTCGATTCGAGCTTATCAGTTCTGTATTCGACACCAACCACTGCTGCCACGTCGCCCGCAGGAAGCTCAAAGAGATTGCCTGTCAGGAATGCGTTGAAGACAGTTTGTTCGTATACAGTGTTAAAGTCACGTGTATCGAAGACATAGTCACGTTCAGCCTGTGTCGCAAAATCGCCGATGACGCTGTCATAAAGCGAAGGCGCGAAAAGGTTCACCGCCACACAGCCATCAGCAACGTCAGATGAGACCGTGATCGGTGTGTCATCGCTCGGATCGTTCGGATCCCCAAGCAGGATTGGCGTACACGGTGCGACTAGGTCGACCAGCGCACCAGTCTCTGTTCTCTGAACCGGGTCAAAGCCGAGTGCATAGTGTAGACGGTCATCACGGATGCCCGGGCGGGAAGAATCACCATCTGACTTTGTATAGCTATATGATGCTTCCAGTGCCCAATCATTCAGTGTCGCAAAGCTCATGAACGGAAGGTCCGCACGAACACCGCCGACAAGGCGGGCTTGCCAGATATCGATCTCGGTGATGTCCCGGTCGCCTTCGACGACCACGCCGCCACCGGCCTGTTGAGGTCCGAGCGGTCCGTTGAGGAGGCCAAAGGCTGCGGGCGTACAAGCATCTCGTGACAAGCCAAAGCAGCCCGGCGTACCGCCACCGCGACCATCAAAGTAGTAGCGACGGAAGCTCTCGATATAGTTCGGGTTCGTCAGCAGACTGTCCGCTGCCAGACCGCAATCCACACCATTCGGCTGGTTCGGGTTACATGGGTTGAACGGGTTCAATGCCGGAACGACGGTGAACAGCTGTGATGCACCTGAGTCCTGGAAAATTTCATTCTTCACATACATCGCTTCGAAGAACGGCGTGATATTCATATCGCCTTCGAAGGTGTACTCGCCATAGGCCATCCCAGAGAAACGCTTTTGCTCGTTGATAAACGAGTTGTTGTTCAGGACGCCGTTCGGGGAATAGTCGAGATAGACAACATCGGTAACGCCATCTCCATCGCCATCGATGGGTACAGAGTATTGAGAGTCTTCCGAGAAGTTCGGAATGCCGACATTGGTTTCGCCAGGGGTGTAGTAGACAAAGCCCAGTCCACCCGGAACACGTCGAATTCGACGGCCGAGGGAAGCCGGGATACAGGATTCAGCCGGATAGAACTGGCCGAGATCGCCATACCGGACCTGGAAATCAATTGACTGAGAACGAATTTCACCAGACTCGGTGATTTCGATATCCTGGTCGCATCCCGAAAGGAAATCGCGGTCAGAAAGTTTGACCTCTTCCTGATAGTCATATTCGACACCGAGACCAAAGAAGCCGCGATCTGTGTTCTTACCCCACGCTGCGCTCAGCGTGTAGTCGCGGCCAGCGCCTTCAGTCGGGTAATCGCCAGATGCCTGAAGTTCCAGACCTTCAAAGTCCTTGCGCAGAATGATGTTGCCCACGCCGGCCACAGCGTCAGAACCGTAGACGGATGAAGCACCATCAAGAAGGAGGTCATAACGCTGAACGAGTGAGCCGGGGACGAGGTTGATGGACGGCGCGAAAGGCGCCCCCTCGACACCCGCTGGTGCCATCCGACGACCATTGATGAGGAGCAGAGTGCGGTTCGCGCCAAGGCCGCGAAGGTTGACGGTTTCAGAGCCCGGACCGTTGGAGAGGACGAGTCCAGCGAATGTGGAATCGATCTGTTGGCCTGAAGCCGCTTCGGATTGTTGCAGGATCTGCGATGGGTCGATCAGACCGACTTCGAGTGACTCTTGTGCATCAATGACCTGAAGTGGCGAGATCGAGGTGAAGGTATCGCGGCGAACGCGCGACCCTGTGACAACAACTGTATCACCGCTGTCCTGATCATCGAGTTCTTCCTCGTTGATCGTATCTACCCCTGAATCACCACTCGTATCCTGTGCCCATGCACCTGTGGTGGCTGTGCCGGCCGCCATAAGTGCGATGAGCGAGGTCACCGTGAGCAACCGATTTCGCCCAACTTCTTCAAATTCCATTTTTCTCATGATTTCGCCTATCGACTGTAGTTTGACGCGACGGCTCGATCCGGCTGCGCTCACGCGCCCCCAATACCGGCACCCCGCCGGTCCGCCCGTCAAAGCTAGGACACGAGGCAAGAGCTCTCCCTCAGGGCGGCAAATGAATGCGGCCAGACATGTAGTAAAATTGTCACATTGGGGAGCAGGCAGAAAAGTCATCCCTGCCGGGAGGGCAGGGATGACGATAATGCGATCCTTGCCGGGAAAGCTCGGCTTTCCCGGCGTTGATTGGATCAGAAGCGTTTGGTGATCCGGGCGAAATAGTACCTCCCAACCACTGCCGAGCCATGCACACCGACCAGCGCATTGGCGCCGATGTTGAAGGCATAGGGCGGCTCTTCATTGGTCAGGTTGTTGATCCCGACTGACAGCTTGGTGCTATCATCGATTTCCCAACCACCGACGGCGTCGAAGATCAGCAGGCTGTCGATGACATCATAACCAAGAGCGTTATCGCCCCCGTAATTCACGTCATCCATTTCGGGCGTGTAGTTTGCCCGCAGCTCACCGAACATGTTGTTCCAGTCATAACGCGCAGCGCCTGTCAGGCGGTATTCTGGAACGGCACCTTGGCCTGTTGTTGCGCCGCCGTAGTTCCCTTCACCGGGGAACAGGCTGAACTCGAGAACATATGTCCCGCGATGGCTCAGGCTGGCAACGCCTGGACCAGCATTGAAGCTGTAGTCCACAGCCCAATCGATGCCGGACGTCTCAAGCGGAGGTGTCCGGTTGATCGGCGTCCGTGTGAGATTCTGAAGGTTGCCATTGGCATCCCGTGTGATGAGTGAGCAGGTCGGATCACTCAAATTCGGGCTGTCATAGCAGACGTCCAGAATCTCGTTTTCAAGATCAGTCACCGAAATGAAATTATCGACTTCGATGTCATAGTAATCTGCAGAGACCCGCAGCCCACTGATGAAGCTCGGTGAGTAGATCACACCAAAAGTGAAGGTCTCTGCCAGTTCTGGTTCAAGATCGAAGGTGCCATCTGCAAGGTCACCCCCACCAAGGACAGGAAGCTGTTGAGCCGGTTGCTGATAGCCCATGGGAACGCCAAGCGGGCCAGCGGACGCACAGTTGGCAAGGCGCGTGGCCGTACCTTCGGGGCCCGTCAACGTCGTGCCACTACACGGATCGTTGATTGAGAAGAAGCCGACCGTCCCGCCCGAGAAGACATCTACGAGGGTTGGTGCACGGAAGGCAGTACCGAGCGTACTGCGGATCCGCAGTTCATCCGTGACAGTCCAGTTGACGCCGACCTTGTAGACAGAATCGCTACCGAAGTTTGAGTATTCAAACGCGCGGCCCTGAAGGTTCAGGGACAGATAGTCCACAAGAGGCACATCCTTTAGGAGCGGGATGTTCAGCTCACCGAAGACTTCATAAGTGTCAAAGGCCCCTTTCGTAGAGAACGTCTGGTTTGCGATACTGACGCCAGATTCGGTGATGGAGTCAGGATTGATGTCGACGGTTTCCTCGCGATAATCAAAGCCAATGACGGCACCTAGAGGCCCTGCGGGGAGCTCGAAAATGTCCCCTCCAATAAAGCCGGAAACGGCTTCCTGCGTGAAGCGCGAACGGGACTCAGCTGTATAGCCGAAATAGTTGATTTCGGATTGTGACCAATTTCCCGGACGGTAGACATCGAGGGCACCGAGAGAGCCCGGCTGCAAAGAACTTACGCAGACAGGGTCTGCCGCACAGAGAGCCGGATCAACAATTGTCTGCAGTCGTTGCATATTGAAGATGCCTTGTGAGGCAATCGAGGAATCGACTTCAGAGTAGAGATAGGAAAGCTCCCAGTTGAACCTGTCCCACAGATCCTCGCCTTGCAGGCCAAAAACCATCCGCATGGAGGAAGCATCGATGTCGGAACGTCGTGTGCCGACCGTTGACGACGGACGCAGGCGATAAAGCTGAGCAGCTTCACCCGGATATGGGTTGTAGGGGTTGGTTCCGGGAATATCGACGTTGGGGAAGTTGCCAGGTCCATTCCCCTGGAAGAACGGGTTGCCGTCCAACTTGCTGACAGATTCGCGGTCGGAATACTGGAATTCAAGGAACGCTCTGACATTCTCATTGAGGTCATAATGACCGGTCGTCGCAATGTTGATGACTTCACTGCCGTTCAGGATCGACTGCTCAAGCGCGTAGTCATACCGGCCTTCGGGAAGCTCATCGATTGCTGAAGGCGCAAAAGACGGGCAGCCATTTAGGCCGACATCGGTGATTTCATCACCGCCGAGACGTATGGGGAGCGTACAGAAGAAATTGTCATCGCCGGCAAATGCCGAGTTGATGCTAAAGACGCCATCGCCATTTGTGTCAAAGATAAACGCGCCGCCCGGATGGGCAGAAGAGCCGTTGGCAATCGTCTGGCTGCCTTCGCCGATAAAGGAGATTGTCGGGACAGCCCAGTCACGGTTCGTTTGCGGAACGAGTTCGGCATAATTGTACTCAGCCGAAAAAACGATATTCCCGCGATCGAAATTGGTGCCCAGAACGGCCTGGACCTGCAACTGGTCGCGATCATCGAAAGTGCTTCTTCCAGCAAAGCCGCTGACTTCGAACCCTTCGAAATTATCCTTGAGGATGATGTTCACCACACCGCTGACAGCGTCAGCGCCATAGACCGCGGAGGCCCCGTCACGAAGGATCTCGATCCGTTCGACCATGGCCTGCGGGATAAAGCTGAGGTCCGCAGCTTCGTTTTGCAGGGAGTCAGCAAAAGACGCGACGCGGCGACCATTGATCAGGTTCAGCGTACGGTCCGCACCAAGACTGCGAAGGTCGACAGACTGGGCGCCGCCACCGGACAGCACGTTACTCTGTGTAAAACCGCCATCGCCGACGGCCAGCTGTTTACGGAGGACTTCCCCCAGGTCGAGGTCACCAGATAGCTGCAACGCCTCGCCGGAAATGACCGTCACGGGGGATTCGGCCGTGAATGTATCTCTGGCAACGCGAGACCCGGTGACGACGACTGTGTCGCCATTATCATCATCCGCACCATCATCCTGTGCGGATGCGGGAGCCGCCATGAAGCCTGCCATGACGAGCGCCAGGGCAGACGTCATCGTCAGGACGCGGGTGCGTCCCGTTTCTTCAGTTCTGATTTTCATCTCGTTTCGCCTATCAATTTTATGGTTGGACTAGGCGGTACGATCCAATACCGGCACCTCGCCGGCCCGCCTGTCGAGAATAGGACACGGCGAGGCTGCGCTTCCTCAGTTGAGGCTCAGACAGTGGGGCGGAATGTGGCAAAATCGTCACAATCAGGTTTTGGGGAGGTTCATGAACCGATCCTGCCACGCTTGATGTCTCTATATATACCGCACGAAAACGCATGAACCTGACGCCAAAAGAGCAGGCTTGCCTTCGTTAGAGATTTCGGGGCAGTGTAGAAAAATGGCCGGTTCGTAAATTGCACAGAACGAACCGGCCTGGAATTTGGGGTTAGGATCGTCAGTGTTCACCAGCGATCCTGTTCCTGAGACACCGCTAGAGGACGACCCCTCAAAGAAAATGCACGAAAAGTGCAGAGGGAAATTCTGAGGCGGCGGATTGGGAGCTGGATCAATATTTGCCTGCAGCACAGCAGGTGTGATGGTGAGCGTGATGGGCGATGAAATAGCCGGCAAGGCAACCTTGACGGCACATGACAGGAAAGCCACCGAACGCGGCTTGCGCCGGTACGATCGGTTGCTTGTGTCATGGCTAACGAAAAAATTTGGTGATCAGGATCTGGCGCAGGACCTTGCGCAGGAAACCTATCTGCGCGTTTGGAAATACGCAGAGCATAACCACATCGAAAATCTGAAACCGCTATTGTTCAAGACGGCGGCAAATCTCGCAGCGAATGAGTTTCGGGCTCGTGGCCGCTGGCGTGCATCAGGCGCTCGCGACAGCGATGGCGGGGCCGCCAATGAAATCGAATTCGTCGCCTGCGAAGCCCCATCACCCGAACGCGCCGCGATGGCCAAGGCGGAAGCAAAGGCATCGCTTGCCGCGATCAAGCAACTGCCGGAGCGTCAGCGCCGTGCATTCGTCATGAACCGTTTCGAAGGGAAGAATTACATCCAGATTGCAGAGGCGCTCAAAGTTTCAGTGAGCAGCGTAGAGAAATATATAATGGCCGCCCTGACGGCTCTCCGCAGCGCGACTGCGGAAGAAACACCTCACGCTAATATTGTGAGTTTCCCGTCGCGGAAACGGGATGGGTCACATGAGTAAGTCGAATTTGAATATGACGAAGACGGATCAGATTGAAGGGCAAGCGGTCACATGGATGGCCCGAAATCTTTCAGGGAACATTTCGCCTGAGGAGAAGCATCGCTTCAGCGAATGGATGAAAATCCCTGAACATGCGGCCGCCTATGAGGCGATTACTCATGTCGCTGCCTCAGTTGATGAGCTGAGTGAAGATCTGCTGGCAGAGCATTTTGAGGCAGAGCTCAATGAACTGGAAGCGGCGAGCCGTCCGCGGCGGAGGTTTGTGCCGGCATTTGCGGCAATGGCTGCAAGCCTTGTTGCCGCCGCTGGTATCTGGTCATTCTTCCTGGACCAACCTGAATATCTTGAAAGCCACTATGCAACCCTTGTTGGTGAGCGTGAGGCCGTCCCTCTGGTGGATGGCAGCACCATCACGCTGAATACCTCGACTGCGATCGATGTGAGTTATGATGATCGGGAACGCCGTGTCGCGATGGCGCAGGGCGAAGCCTATTTCAGCGTCGCAAGTGAACCTGACCGGGAATTTTCCGTCCTGACAGACCACGGACGAATTACCGTCACGGGGACCAGCTTCAATGTCCGGACATCAAATGGCGAAACAACTGTGTCAGTTGTCTCAGGTGCTGTCGATGTTCTGCCCGCTGGAGGCGACCATGTGACACTACTTGCGGGCGAGGCCGTTTCCTTCGGTCCCGAACGGCAAGGCGCGATCAAGACACATTATGATGCGACGCGCGTCCTTTCTTGGCGGAGTGGTCGGGCGATCTTCGAGGAAACGCCTCTTGTAGAAGTGACTGATGAGCTCAACCGGTATTTCCCTGTTCCACTGGTCCTTGCGCCGGGTGTCATGATGGATGCGCCGGTGACCGGTGAGTTTGATCTTTCAGATCCAACAACTGCAATCCGTGGGCTGAGTGTCGCAATGTCTCTGGATGTCACACAGGATGATGGCAGAATTGTTCTGGCGCCGGCTGAGGACGAGGAGTGAGGCAATGAGCACGAAGGGCAGGCATTATCTTGCATTCGGCACGGCGCTCCTCTTTGCAGGCAATTGGGCCGTTGCCGATACGCTGACAGATATAAAGGCAAATGGGAGTTCGAGTGCGAACTCAAATGTGAGCACAACGTCAGAATTAGGCGTTGCTACCCAGCTGACAGCAAGGGACGCCATCCGATCGCTCGCGCGCAGGGCAGGGCTCGTCATTATCTATGACAGCCGGAAGATTCGTGAACAGGTGCAGGTCGAGATTGATCCGAATGCGACACCGAAACAGGCATTGGAACAAGTTCTTGCCGGAATGGATCTGCAACTCGAGCCGGTTGGAACGCGGACATTTGCGATCACGCAAAAGGTAGCCGCACCACCGCCTCAGACAAGCACTCTCGTGCCTGTTCTTGCGGCCGCTAATTTCACCGATACTATTATTGTGACGGGCGTTTCCGCATCGACGGCCCCGCTAGGGCACGAAACATCGGTCGTTGAAATCGATCAGGACACGATACAGCTTCTTTCAGAAACCAAAGCCTCTGATGTCATCTTCGATCTGCCCCAGACTTTGGCATCATTTTCATCTGCCAATACGACCCTTTTGGGGGCGACATCTGGCCTTAACCTAGCCGATTTGCGTGGGCTGGGGCCGGAGCGAACTCAAGTGCTGGTCAATGGGCGGCGCAGAACGCCCATGGCCGGCGGAAATGTGACGGTTTTTGCAGTCGATCTGACGACCTTGCCGCATGAGTTTGTTCGGCAGGTCGAGATCCTAGATTATTCGCAAGCCGTTTCCATCGGGCCAGAAGCTGTCACCGGTTCGATCAATATGGTTCTTGATACGCAGACGGATGGCCTGGAGACGGGCTTTCGTTATGGCCTTTCTGAAAAGGGCGATTTTGAGCAGAAGTCAGCCTATCTGAAATGGGGCAATGGATTTGCCGGCGAACGAGGGCACATTTTTGGCGCAGTAGAGTTCGCAAGCGAAGAGGGGCTTTTGGGAGCTGATCGAGCCGAAAGCTCATCCCCATACGGATTTGCCATAAATGGTCAAAAAACGAGCGAAGAAGGTGCAGATTTCGTCCCGGGTTTTTCCGGTAGTGTCATTACGCCGGACGGTCTTATCGCCGCCCTTGTTCTGGATAATGGCCGGCGGATTTCCGCAGGCCAGGTTCTTCCCAACCAGCTCCTGACGCCAGATGGCGGATTGGAGCCATATGAAGCCCGTCTCGATCAATTCTACAACTGGTCGAGCCGTCAGAGCCGGATCCTGCCGAATGAACGCCTTCTTGCCGTTGGCGCGATAGAGTATGAACTTACACCGCAGACGGATGTTTATGCTGAGATGCACCTGGGGCTCGGCAGGACGAATGTCCAGACATCGCCTATTCCTGCTGTCGGCTCCGGCGGGCCGGACCCGATTTCAGGTGATGGGATCCGGATCTCACTCGATAGCCCGATCGTTCCCGATGCGATCCGTGATGAGATTACATTATTTGCTGGTGATCAGGTCGACAGCATCGTCCTGTCTAAAAGGCTCGTGGCTCTCGGCGACCGGCAGGGCAAAGTCGACCGCGGCTATGTAGAATTTATTGCAGGCGGCGAGAAGCGAACCGAGGGTCCGACTTCTTATTCTGGATACTATCGTTTTGGACAAACCACGACCGAAATGACCCAGTACAATCTCGTCAGCCGCTCTAGGCTGGCAATTGCGCTGGACCCGGATTTGTGTGCGGCAACACTTGGTTGCGTGACGGCCAATCCATTCCTTTCCGGAGGATTGGATGCGGCGGCTGATTATCTTCGGGCGACTTCTGAGCCCAACAGGCTGACGGTCACAGAGCATGAATTTTATGCAGATGTCGCAACCGAGCTTGATCTTAAATGGGGGAAATCAGCTTCACTGCTGGCGGGCGTTTCATGGCGGCATAATGAGGTCGATACGGTCAGACCGTCCAGCAATGCTGATATCCTGACATTGGCACGGGTCACCGGTTATGACGGGACCGAAGAGCAAACGGATTTGTTTGCCCGTTTTACTCTGCCGCTCATTTCTGATCGAGCGTTCATCAGCGAATTTCGCGTCGGTGGCGGCGGCCGTTTTGTCCATTCGGATGTAAGCGGATGGTCCGAGAATGCGGAGGCTTTTGCAGATTGGGAGATCCTCGAAGGTCTCTCCTTGCGCGGCGTTGCATCTTACGGTGAGCGACCGCCAAATCTATCGGAGCTCTATCTTCAAGCCCCTGGACAGGGAAGTGTTGCTTTCGATCCGTGCAGTGGGCTCGATCCCAGTGAAGAGAGCGTCATCGTTGAGAACTGTCTTGCAGCTGGCCCGTTAGGCGTAAATTCAGGATACGTATCGAGTGGCTATCTTGTCACTATTCCGTTTCTTGGAAACCCTGATTTGGAGCCGGAAACCAACTATAATTGGCGGGCTGATCTCATTGTAGAGCCGCACGCATTGTTCGGGTGGGAAGGTGGAAGATCCCGTCTCCGGCTCTCTTACACTGACCTTATGATCAAGGGGATTTTTGACCTCCCGGCCGTGAATATCCTGGATGAATGCTATGGCAGCGTGAATCTATCATCGGAATATTGCGGCACGAGTACTCTGACGGGAGAACCCTATATCGTCCGTAATCCTGTAAATGATGAGCTGGTCTCCTATAGCTACCCGCTGATCAATCAGCATGAAGCGGAATGGAAGGGGCTGGATTTTGAAGCGCGCATGACCCAGCGGACGAGTTCGCTGGGCCCTATAGATAGAGTTTGGGCGACGGCACTCCATACGCATATTCTAGAAGCTGAAGTGAGTTGGGCAGGCACACTGACCGGGAGCGCTGCATATCCGAGAGACCGCACACTCGTCTCCGCCGGTTTCGATATCGGTCGCCACGAATTTGCCGCACAAGGTCAGCGGCGAGGGGAGGTCAGGACGGCTGAATCCGACGTCGAACTGGCGCGAATTGGGACCTATACGACATATGATCTGGCATGGCGTAGCCAGCTGTCGGAAAACGCTCGTCTGACGGCGACGGTCAACAATCTCACCGATGAAGCGCCACAGATTGCCGCCTTCACCGATGGGCTTAATGTTCTGGCCGAACATTATGATTTGATCGGGCGCCGTTTCTCGATCGAACTCGAATACAAATTCTGACGGCTGAGCCGTCTATCGACGCCGACGCAGAAGGCGACTAGTGAATGCCAATGGCAACATCTGGTCGTCTCAACATCTTCGCAATCGTACAGCCCGGACTTGAGCCGCTCTTGCTGGATGAAGTCCGGGAGCTCGGCTGGACCGCAGCAAAAGCGCAGCCGGGCGGTATCTCGTTTGAGGGCGGCTGGCCGGATGTCTGGCGGGCAAATCTGTTGCTGCGCGGCGCGGGAAGGGTGCTGGTCCGGATTGGCGCATTCAGGGCAGAACACCTCGCCCAGCTCGACAAGCGCTCCCGGCAACTCCCCTGGGCCGAGTTCATACCGGAGGGCCGGCGCGTCAGGGTTGAGGCCACTTGCCGGAAATCTCGCATCTATCACTCCGGGGCCGCCGCTGAGCGGATCGAAAAATCATTGCGGCTCGCAACGGCGGCGGTGCGAGGTGATGTTGATGATTTGAGGGTCTTTGTCCGCATTGATCAGAATATCTGTACGGTGAGTATCGATACATCCGGTGAACTTTTACACAAACGCGGATATAAGCATGATGTCGGTAAGGCGCCATTGCGCGAAACGCAGGCTGCGCTTTTCCTGCGCGCATGCGGGTATAATGGCGCAGAGCCCGTGCTCGACCCGATGTGTGGTTCAGGCACAATTGTGCTGGAGGCCGCAGAGATTGCGAAGGGGCTCGCGCCGGGCCGCGGCCGATCATTTGCATTTGAAAATTTGCGAGGGTTTGATCTTTCCGTCTGGGGGCAGATGAAGAAAGAGATTGCTTCTGCGGAGATCGGTTCTGAGCAAATGTTCCGGGGGTTTGATTGCGACGAAGGGGTGGTTGCAGCCTCCACAGCCAATGCCGAACGGGCGGGCCTTGCAAGCATCACTTCATTCAGCAAGCAGAATATCAGTAATCTTGAGCGCCCGGAAGGGCCGGCGGGGTTGGTACTCGTCAATCCGCCTTATGGCGCCAGAATCGGGGAGGGACATGCGCTTTCATCTCTTTATCAGACCCTTGGAAGGCGCCTGAAAGAGGCGTTCTCAGGATGGCGCGCGGGGATCATCACCAGTGAGGAGCGCCTCGCCAAAGCAACCGGTCTGCCCTTCAGTGAGATTGGCCCGCCTGTTCCGCACGGCCCTTTGCGGATTCGTCTCTACCGGACGGCGGTTCTCTGATGTCCTCCCCGCAAGAGAAAATCGTCGTGATCCTTGCCGGAGGCCGTGGCTCGCGAATGGGGTGCAGGGATAAAGGCGAGATCATTCTGGGCGGAAAGCGGATGATCGAGCATGTCTCAGAGAGGCTGGCCCTGCAAGGTAGTCTGGTGCTCATCTCCGGCCCGCATGACTATGGATTAGGTGTGCCAGCCATTCCCGACGAAGAGGAGAGTGGCTTTCAGGGGCCTGCCGCGGGACTGTCTGCGATCCTGTCATTTGTGCAGGAAAATTATCCTGAGGCAGATGGGTTCTATACCGTACCAGTCGACTGCCCGTTTTTCCCGGAAGATCTGATTGCTCAATTAAGCGGACCAGACGGTAGCTATCACGCCGAAGACGAAACGGGACTTCACCCGACCTTTGCCTTTTGGGAATGCGAAGCGCTCAAAAGCGCATTTGAGAATCTTGAGGGAGAACTGGCACCATCGCTCCGCCATCTTCTATCCCTGTGCGGGAGCCAGCCGGTTACATGGCACACGGATCATGCGTTCTTTAACATCAACACTTCTAGTGATATCGAACAGGCGGAGCGATTGATCACACCCTCTTGAAGAGTGCCGTGTAGCCTGCCAGTTTGCGATCTCTAGCGGTGACGGGATGGCGCTAAATGCCAGAAGGCAAAGAAAAACAGCGGCTAAGAGACGGCTTTGGGCGCGAGATCACCTATCTGCGTCTCTCTGTGACGGATCGCTGTGACCTGCGCTGCACTTACTGCATGGCCGAAAAAATGACCTTCCTGCCAAAGGCTGACGTCCTGAGCCTGGAAGAGCTTTACATGCTGTCCGATCGCTTCATCCGGCGTGGTGTACGGAAGATAAGAATTACCGGTGGAGAGCCGCTTGTCCGGCGTGACATCCTGACCCTGATGACAATGCTTGGGAAGCGGGTGAGCGCGGGTGAGCTTGAAGAGCTGACGCTGACGACCAATGGGACGCAGCTCGTCAAATATGCCGAGCAATTAAAGGACATCGGCGTAAAACGCGTCAATATCTCACTCGATACACTGGATCGGGATGTCTTTAAAAAACTGTCGCGGCGCGATGCGCTTGATCAGGTCATGGAGGGCATTGAGGCAGCACGTGCTGCTGGTCTTAAGGTCAAGATCAACGCCGTTGCCCTGAAAGATACGAATGAGGATGAACTCCCGCGACTGATCGAATGGTCTCACGAAAAAGGGATGGATGTCACCTTGATCGAGGTCATGCCGTTGGGGGATATTGAGGCGCTTCGAAGCGACCAGTATCTGCCGCTGACGGCTGTCAGGGAAAAGCTAGAGGCGGGCTGGACGCTGACTGATCTTGATTTCCGGACCGGCGGGCCTGCGCGATATGTGCGGGTCAGGGAGACTGGTGGCATCCTTGGATTTATTACGCCGCTTACGAATAATTTTTGTGCTGGATGCAATCGGGTGCGCGTGACCTGTACGGGCGAAATTTATACCTGTCTTGGCTCCGATGGAAAGCTGGACCTGCGATCCGCCTTGAGGAGCGCTACGCCTCAGGATGCGCTTGATGAGGTGCTCGATCGCGCCATGATCGGTAAGCCTGAGCGGCATGATTTTGATAATGATCGCCATGATGCGCATCCGGCAGTCGTCCGACATATGTCGGTCACTGGGGGGTAGGTGTGCTGAGGGTCGTCCTATATGGCAAATTTGTCGATCTGGCGGGGGAGCCAGATTTTGCACTCAAACTTCCGCAGGCCGAAATGAGTGTGGAAGAGGTCGTCAGTCTCATCGCGGAAACGCGCGGTGATCTGGCCGTCGAGCTGGGCAAAAAAAGTACACGGATCGTCGTCAATGACGTCCTTGATGTCACAGGGCCACGCCTGACCGATGGCGATGAGATCGCCTTCCTGCCGCCGGTGAGTGGAGGATGAAGAACACTATCCGCGTCACGTCCATCGCTTTTGATCCGGCTGAGGAGCTTAGCGTTTTCGAGGCGGAGTCTGGAGATAATGGCGCGGTCGTCACCTTCCTTGGCAAGGTGCGCAAGGAAGATGAAAGTACGCCGGTTGAGGCACTGACCCTGGAGCATTATCCAGGATTGACTGAGCAATCGATCAAGGCGGCTTGCGTTGAAGCCGGGGGGCGCTGGCCCTTGGGAGAAATTCTGATCATTCATCGTGTCGGGCGAATGGGGCCGGGGGAGGCCATTGTGCAGGTCATTGCCTCTTCTCCGCACCGCCGGGCAGCCTTTGAGGCGACAGATTTTCTGATGGATTATCTCAAAACGAAAGCGCTTTTCTGGAAAAAGGAAACGCGTCAGGGTATTGATCGCTGGATTGAGCCTCGTCCTGAAGACCATGATGATGCGGCGCGCTGGAGCGAATGAGGTGAGGAGTTATCGTGCACGGTATTAATGAAGAGCTGGAATTCGTTCCTGTAAGGATTGCCGTACTGACAGTTACAGACAGTCGGACGCGAGAGAATGATACCTCAGGCGATATTCTGGCCGGGCGTGTGGAGGCGGCGGGGCACATTCTTGCTGACCGTGATCTGCTTCGTGATGATGCAGAGCAGATCCGTGCACGCATGACGTCGTGGATTGAAGATCCGCAAGTCGATGTTATCATCTCGACGGGTGGTACGGGGCTGACGGGAAGGGACGTCACGCCAGAGGCTATTCGGCCTCTGTTCGATAAGGAAATCGAGGGCTTCTCAGTTATCTTCCATCAGGTGAGCTTCCAGTCAGTGGGGCTCTCAACGCTTCAGTCGCGGGCAACGGCCGGCGTTGCGAAAGGGACATTCATCTTTGCCCTGCCGGGCTCGAATGGCGCGGTGAAAGATGGGTGGGACAAGGTGATTTCCTTCCAGCTCGATTCCCGGCACCGGCCCTGCAACCTTGTCGAATTGATGCCGCGCCTGCTTGAGAAATAGGCTGATGACAAAAGATCTCACGCATTTTGACAGTGAGGGCCGTCCCCGCATGGTCGATGTGACGGCCAAGGAGGAAACGGCAAGGCGCGCGGTTGCGCAAGGGAGTGTGCGGTTTTCGCAAGCGGCTTTCGACCTTGTCTCACGCGAGGGGGTTCGAAAAGGCGATATCAGGCGGATCGCGGAGCTGGCTGGCGTCATGGGCGCCAAGAAGACGGCGGAATTGATCCCGCTTTGTCATCCCCTACCGATTTCAGGCGTGGACGTACAGGTGGAGCCAGACTCCTCCTTGCCCGGATATAAAGTGACGGCGAGCGTCAAAACCACGGGTCGAACAGGCGTCGAGATGGAGGCCCTCACCGCGGTCAGCGTGGCGTGCCTGACCATCTATGACATGGCAAAAGCCGTCGATAAGAGGATCGAGATCGGCTCTATCCAGCTGGTCGAAAAGTCCGGCGGAAAGTCGGGGGATTATCGCTGTACCGATAAGGCATCTTCCTGATGCTGAGTGTCGATGAGGCGCTGAAGATCCTGCTCGATGGCGCGGGACCTTTGGGTGAAGAAGAAGTGCCAGTCGGTGAATTGGTAGGGCGAGTTATTTCGTCACCTGTCCATGCTCGGCTGACGCAACCACCATTTCGTGCTTCGGCGATGGATGGATATGCGGTCCGGCACACGGAGAATATGGGTGCCGAAAATAACCTACATGTGATCGGCGAAGCGGCGGCAGGCGCCCCATTTGATCGACCTATCGGTCCGGGTGAGGCGGTGCGCATTTTCACGGGCGGCGTCGTGCCGGAGGGGGCGGATCATGTCGTCATTCAGGAGGATGTGTCGAGGTCGGGAGATCAGATCACGATCACTGCGCCGCAACCCAAGCCTGCCAATATCCGTCCCGCTGGAATTGATTTTCACGAAGGTGATCTCTTGGCGGAGAAGGGAGTGGTCTGTCATGCCCTGCACCCTTCACTCTTTGCGGCAGCCAACCTACCTGCGGTCATTGCCTATCGGCTGCCAAGAGTTGCGCTATTTGCCAATGGGGACGAATTAAAGGCGCCCGGTTCGAACTTGCGAGATGGCGAGATCGTCAATTCCAATCATTACTCTCTCAGTGCAATGATGAAAAATTGGGGTGCCGAGCCGCACTATCTTGGATGCGCCGCAGATGACCCTGAAGCAATTGCTGCTGTTCTGGAGAAGGGGAAGGCTTTCGATCTCATCGTGCCGATAGGTGGCGCATCAGTTGGTGATCGAGATTTCGTCAAGCAGGTCTTTCGGGATCTGGGCGGAGAAATGATTTTTGAAAAGGTGGCGGTCAAGCCTGGTAAACCTGTCTGGCACGGTATGCGGGAGAGCGCGCGTGTCGTCGGGCTTCCGGGCAATCCTGCATCCGCGCTGGTCACGGCGATACTTTTTATCCGGCCACTGCTCAATCGGCTGTTGGGGAGGCAAGAGAGTATTGCGTTCAGGCAGGCACCACTGACTTCCTCCTTAAAACCAAACGGGCCGCGCGAGAGTTATTTGCGTGCAGAATTCAAGCTAAATGAGGCCGGTCAGCCGGTCATAACGCCAGCGGGCAATCAAGACAGCTCGCTTCTGCTGCCATTCGCAAATTCCAATGCTCTTATCCGCCGACAGCCCCATGCCGCTGAGGGCATTCCGGGCGAATATGTCGACTATCTGCCGATTTTCTAAAGCGGTATTATTGGCGGTCTGTGCGATGCCGCATTCGATCGTCAGTTATAGAACGATGATTGGAATGTTCTGGATATCTCGAATTTCTTTGCAATGCGCAGGATTTCTCATCCGTTCCGTAATCCTCGAATTGCAGAAATAAATCGTAGGCGGATGGAACTTCACCATCAGACGTATTTTTGTTAAGCGTGAGGGGTGCCATCTTACTGGTGGCGCGTTCGGCCGACTTTAGGGGATAGCATGAAGATAAGGGTAGGGGCGCCGCTGGCCGCCAGTGTTGTAGCGTTGATGGCAGCGAGCTGGGCTAGTGAGGATCAGAAATATGATCTTACCTTATACGGACTGGGGCATTTGTCACTGGATCAAGCCGATAACGTCCCGGATGATGCGGCGCGTCTTGCCAGTAACTCTTCCCGCATCGGCGCGCGGGGTAAATTCCGCCTGAACGATGCTATCGCGGTAATTGCCCAGTTCGAACAAGGGATCGATCTGACAAACGCTGGCAGAAATGACGGAAACGGGCCAGGCGATACGAGCGATATTTTCACCCGGGCTCGCGATTCATTCATCGGCATAAAGGGGGCGTTCGGTACACTAAAATATGGCCGTCAGGGTCTCCTCAATCAATGGCTCTATGACGTCAATTATTTTGCTGATCAGGTGGGCGACCTAGGCAATATCTGGGGCGGAACGGGCTATGCCGGACGCGGGGACAATACGGTTTCCTACGAAACACCGGAGTTCAACGGCTTCAGCGGGATCGTTCTTTATACTGCTTCTCCTTCCGATACGGCGGATGACGAGATCATTGCATTTAAAGGGCAGTACAAAAATAATGGCTGGTCCTTAGGGGCGGCTTGGTCAGAAGCTACCCCGGTGGTCTCCAGTTTGGAGGAGCATTCGGTTGCGGCCCTAACCGCGCAGTACAGATTCCCGAAAGCGACGATGAATGGCATTGATATCTCAGGCTCGATGATTGGTGCGGGCTTTCAGTCGGAGTCGGATATTGGCGGCATCAGCGGCAATGACCGCGACAGTTTCACGCTTGGCGGCGCCCTGAAAGTAGATGGGCGTCATACGTTCAAAGCGCAATATACGATGAGCGATTCGGAGTACTCCGACGGCGATGCCAACCAGTTTGCTCTCGGATATGATTTTGCGTTGACTGATTATCTTACTTTGTATGCGGCTTATGCTGAAACAAGGAATGATGATCTTGCCGCCTTCACGGCGAATAATTACGGCCACGGTAAGGCGCAAGGCCCGGATGGTCTGGGTGCCGATCCAGCGGTCTTCTCCATCGGCGCAGTTTTTTCATTTGAATGTTCCTGCAGTGACTGGGGCAAATAAGAAGCAGCCCGGACGAATGGATTGAAGGAAGGGATGATCATGCGCAGATGCGACAAGCTGATCGACAAAGGGCGCCGGCAATTTCTGGGAACGGGGGCTATCGCCACGGTCGGCGCAGCCGCGACGGCCTGCGCTCCTACCGCCCAAGCAGATGCGAACAGAGCGACTCATGCGGGCGGCGCCGTTCTCTCTTATCCGAGGGTCCGTCTTGCCAATATGGCCGAGCTCAAGCTCAATGAACCCCATAATGTGAACTATCCTGATGAGGCAGCGCCGGGGGTGCTTTTAAAGCTCGGTCAGCCGGTGATGGGCGGCGCGGGGCCAGATGGTGACGTGGTCGGATTTTCCGTCCTCTGCCCGCATCAGGGCTACCCCCTCAGCTATCATGCGGAGGATAGATCATTTAATTGCCCCGGCCATTATTCCCGCTTCGATGCGGAGGCGGGTGGCCAGCAGATCTGGGGGCAAGCGACCCAGAATCTGCCGCAATACCTCCTGCGGGTAGATGATAAGGGTGATATCTATGCGGAAGGCGTAGATGAGCTCCTCTACGGCCGCCTCTCCAACACATTGTAACGCCCGCCCGAGGATACGCCATGGCTTTCAAACGACATATTGACCGTCTGCCCATCATTCCCGCATCGGCAAAGAAGCATAATGTCACTTGCCCCTATTGTATCGTCGGTTGCGGATATCACGCCTTTACCTGGCCGGTGAATGAAGAGGGCGGCAAGGCGGCCGGCGAGAATGCAATGGCCACGGATTTATCCGGGCAGCAGCCTCTTGCAAGTGATGCCTGGTATTCGCCCGCCATGTATAATCTCGTCAAGCAGGACGGCAGGAATGTTCATCTTGTCGTCAAGCCGGATCGCGATTGCGTTGTGAACGGAGGGCTCAGCTCTGCGCGAGGTGGTCGGACAGCGGAGAACCGCTATTCGACGGCACGACAGACGCAGCAGCAGCGGCTGACCGACCCGCTTGTCTGGCGGTACGGCACCTGGCAACCGACGGGATGGGATGACGCGCTTTCCCTTGCGGCTGACGTCACGGCACGGATTATCGCTGAGCATGGCGAGGACGAGCTTTTCGTCTCCATGTTCGATCATGGCGGCTCGGCAGGCGGCTATGAGAATACGTGGGGGACGGGTAAGCTCTATTTCGAGGCGATGAAAATCCGGCACTGCCGTATCCATAACCGCCCGGCTTACAATTCCGAAGTCCATGCCTCCCGCGATATGGGGGTGGGAGAGCTCAATAACTGCTATGAGGATGCTGAACTCGCGGACACGATTTTCGTCGCGGGCGCGAACTCACTTGAGACGCAGACGAATTATTTCCTCAATCACTGGGTGCCCAATCTGCGTGGCGCTAGTATGGCGAAGAAGCGAGCGCAATTGCCAGACGAGCCGCATGCGCCCGCCCGGATCGTCATTGTCGATCCGCGCCGGACGGTGACGGTCAATGCCTGTGAGCATGAGGCGGGGGCGGAGAATGTCCTTCATCTCCAGCTCAATTCAGGGACGGACCTCGTCCTCCTCAATGCGCTTTTCACCTATATCGCGGCGCAGGGTTGGACCGACAGTACCTTTATCGAGGCGCATACGAAGGAATTCGATAAGGCGATCAAGGCCAATCAGATGAGCCTCAATGAGGCGGCGTCGATCACCGGGCTCAAGCCGGACGATATCAGGAAAGCTGCCGAATGGATCGCTGCGCCAAAGGAAGGCAAGCGCCGCCGGACCATGTTTGCCTATGAGAAGGGTATCATCTGGGGCAATGACAATTACAGCACCAATGCGGCGCTCGTAAATCTCGCGCTCGCCACTGGCAATGTTGGCCGCGAAGGCGGCGGCTGCGTCCGGCTCGGCGGGCATCAGGAGGGCTATGTGAGGCCCTCTGACGGGTTTATCGGCCGTCCGGCACCCTACATCGATGATCTCCTCATCAAGGGAAAGGGCCGTGTACACCATGTCTGGGCCTGCGATCATTACAAGACTACGCTAAACGCCGCCGAATTCAAACGCGTCTATAACCGCCGGACCAATATCGTGAAGGAAGCGATGGACAGCGCGATCGGCGGCACGCGCGAGACCCTCATCGATGCCATTTTAGAGGCCACGGACAAAGGCGGGCTCTTCGTCGTCAATGCCGAGATCATCCATTCCCAGATCGGGCAGGCCGCGCATGTTATCCTGCCGGCGGCGGAAAGCGGGGAGATGAACCTGACCTCGATGAATGGCGAGCGCCGGATGCGCCTCACCGAGCGCTATATGGACCCGCCGGGATCAGCGAAGCCCGATTGCCTGATTGCCGCAGGTGTTGCGCAGGCGATGGGGCGGTCCTTTGCTGCGCTCGGCCAGCCTAAGTTGGCGGCGAAATTTGAGGGCTTTGATTGGCGGACGGAGGAAGATGCCTTCATGGATGGCTATCACCTTCATGCGGGAGGTGGCGAGCATGTCACCTATGACCGGCTCCGGGCGATGGGCAATAACGGGTTTCAGGAACCGGCCACTGGCTATGGCGATGAGGGTATTATCGGCACCAAACGACTTTATACGGATGGGAAGTTCAGCACCGATGACGGCCGGGCGACATTCATGGAAACCGAGTGGCGCGGCCTTCAGGCGCCCGGCAAGAAAGAGCAGAAACGGAAATTCCGTTTCCTCATCAACAATGGTCGGTCCAACCTCGTCTGGCAGAACGCCTTCAGCGATCAGGATAATGACTTTGTCACGGATCGTTATCCCTATCCCTTCATAGAGCTGCACCCGGACGATATGTCAGAGCTTGGTGTAACCAAGGGCGATCTCGTCGAGGTCTATAATGATGACGGCGCGACGCAGGCGATGGTCTATCCGACGGGGACCGCACGACGCGGGGAGAGCTTCATGCTGTTCGGCTATCCGACCGGTCAGCAGGGCAATGTCATCAATAATGGCGTCAACGAACTCGTGATCCCGAATTACAAGCAGACCTGGGCGAATATCCGCAAGCTGGCCGGGGCGCCTGCCGCCGTTTCACATCTTTCCTTCAAATCAAAGGAATATAGACCGGGATAGGGTCGGCAACGCGCACGAACGAAGTGCAGTCCACCAGATTGTCTTCTGGTATGATAAATCGTATGAAAGCCTCAAAAATGAGGTGTACTCATGCGACAGGGAGAAACGCGCCGGGGGCTTGCCGCCCTTGTCGGAGCGATGTGTCTGCTGACAGCCTGCGGGGAAGAAACGGAGCCGTCCGGCGCCGGAGAAATGAAGGTGGCGGAGGCCGCCGTCTTCAACGCGGATGCCTGGAAAGATCCCGAAATCATCGAGATCAACCGGCAGCCTGCGCGCGCCTATTTCATCCCATTTGAGAGTGTTGACCTCGCAGAGGCGGGGGATCCGTCCGCATCCGCCTATTTTAAAAGTCTGGATGGCGACTGGTCTTTTCACTTCGCGCCGAACCCGGCGGGCCAGCCGGAGGGGTTCGAGGCGCCGGACTTTGATGTTAGCGGCTGGGACACGATCGATGTACCCTCCAACTGGGAGCGCCGCGGATATGGCAAACCGCATTATGTGAATGCGGATTATGTCTTCGGGGCCAATGAGCCCATCGTGCCGGAGGATGATAATCCGGTCGGCTCCTATCGGCGGGAGGTGGATATCCCCGAAAGCTGGGACGGACGGCGGGTTTATCTGCGCTTTGGTGCAGCGAATTCCGCGCTCTATCTCTGGGTGAATGGCGCCTTTGTCGGCTATAGCGAGGATTCAAAGCTCCCGGCAGAATTTGACGTAACGGATTATGTCCGCCCGGGAACCAATATGATTGCGGCACAGGTCTTCCAGTGGTCGAGCGGGACATATCTCGAGGACCAGGATTTTTGGTCGATTTCGGGGCTTGAGCGCAGCGTGCATCTTTTTGCCCAGCCCGAAACCCATCTTCGCGATGTCTTTGCGCGGACGTCTCTATCCGATGACATGAGCGCCGGAGTCCTCGATCTCGATATCGATGTAACTGGCGGCGGAGAGGGGTACGCCGTCAACTATACGCTCTCGCGGGGCGGGGCGACCCTCGCCAGCGGTGAAGCATCGCCCACGGATGGTAAGGCGAGTTTTGCGGCCGAGATTGCCGATATCGCGGCATGGTCGGCGGAGATGCCGCATCTTTATCATCTCCTCATTGAGCTGAAGAATGAGGATGATGAGACCATCGAGGCCATGACGGAGGAAATTGGCTTCCGGCGCATCGAGGTGGTAGACGGACAATTGTTGATCAATGGCAAGGCCATCATATTGCGCGGCGTCAATCGCCATGAACATGATCCCATCAATGGCCGGGTTGTAACGCCCGAACTCATGATCCGTGATATCGAGTTGATGAAGCAACTCAATATCAATGCGGTGCGCACGTCGCATTATCCGAATGATCCGCGCTGGTATGATCTTACGGACCGTTACGGCATCTATGTCATCGATGAGGCCAATCTCGAAAGCCACGCCTATATGAATGGCGGGCCGGATATCTGGCTCGGGAACAAACCCTATTTCTACGCTTCGCACCTTGCGCGGGTGGGGCGCATGATCGAGCGGGACAAGAACCACCCCTCCGTCATTATGTGGTCGATGGGCAATGAGGCGGGGCTCGGCGTCGCCTTTGAGGATGCTGCCGCCGCCGCGAAAGAACGCGATCCAAGCCGCATCGTCGGCTATGAGGGGACAGGCCAGTCGACTGGCATTCACAACCCCCGCGATTATCTTGATCTTTACACGCCCATGTATGACCGGGTGGCGGAGATCGAGGATTATCTGACCAAGGACTATGGCAAGGCCATCATCCTCTTTGAATATGCGCATGCGATGGGCAATTCGCTTGGCGGAATCAAGGAATATTGGGATCTCTTCTGGCGGGAACCCATGGCGCAGGGCGGGTTCATCTGGGACTGGGTAGATCAGACTTTCCTTGAATATGATGAGAGCGGCGAGCCCTATTGGGCCTATGGCGGCGATTATGATGAAGGCCGCAATGACGGTAATTTCCTCGCCAATGGCTTGATCCAGCCCGACCGCACATTAAATCCGCATGCCAATGAAGCCAAGAAGGTGATGGAGCCTGTGGCCTTCAGGATGGCCTCACCGGCCACGGGTGAGCTGACCATTATCAACCGGCATGATTTTCTAGACCTCTCCCGTCTCGATCTCTCATGGGTGATTGAAGAGGATGGGATCAGAATTGCTGAAGGTGTCATCGATGCGCCGGATATTCTGGCGGGGGCAGAAGCAGTGATCTCCCTGCTCCGGCCGGAAATTACGCCGTCGCCGGGCCGGGAATATTTCCTCACCGTCAGGGCTGTTGCGAAGGCGGATTATCAGGTGCTCGTCCCGGAAGGCCATGTCGTGGCGTGGGAGCAATTCGCGGTGCCCTTTAAAGAAGCGGCGGAGTCAACCCACCGTGAAGCTGGTAGTGTCGTCATCCGTGAAGAATCCGGCACTGGTGTCACCCTGACAGCAGGTGAGGTCACGGTGGTGATTGATCATCTTGGCCGGCTGGCCAGCCTCACCGATGGCGATCGTGAGCTTGTCAAAACACCCCTTGAGCCAAATTTCTGGCGGGCACCCATCGATAATGATGTCGGCGGGCGGATCAACGAGACAATGGCCATCTGGGAGGACATGGCCACGAGCCGCAAGTTCCTGTCCATGGAGGTGGCGCGCGGCGAGGAAGGCAGCGTCGATGTGACGGTAGAGGCCGGATACGGCCACGGTGCTCTCGGCTACCGGACAGTCTATAGCGTCCATCCGGATGGCCGGGTGCATGTGAGCAATGTTCTGACGCCGAAAGAAGGCGAACTGCCGGAATTCTACCGTGTGGGAATGACCATGCAGGCGCCAGGCGCGCTTGATCAGGTGGAATGGTTTGGCCGAGGCCCGCATTCTTCCTATTCAGACAGGAAGAGTGGGGCTGCCATCGGGCTTTATCAGGGCGCCGTGGCCGATCAGTTCCATGACTATTCCCGACCGCAGGAAACCGGGAACAAGGTCGATACCCGCTGGCTCGCCGTCACCGACGCGGACGGCGCGGGGCTGCTGGTCATTGGCGATCCGCTGCTCAGCGTGACGGCGCTGCCATTTGACTATCAGGATCTGGCACTCGTCCCCGGAGGGCAACGCCACGGAGCGGAGCTGAAACCGACCGGCGTGACGACTCTCAATATCGATCTCGCCCAGATGGGTCTTGGCGGGGACAATAGCTGGGGCTTCTGGCCGCTCGAGGCATACCGGCTCCCGCTGCAATCTTACGAATATGGATTCTGGCTCGTGCCGTTCAGCGCAGGAGATGTGGCCCGCGATATCGCACGGCGTCCGTAAGGAGGACATCATGATACGGTCTATTTTGCTTGCCTCTTCCGCATTGTGCCTCGTCTCATGTGGCGGGCAAGCCGAGGAGCCCAGACTCTATCTCGGCGCGGATCTGTCTTATGTGAATGAGATGGAGGATTGCGGCGCGGTTTATCGCGATGAGGGAAGGAAAGTCGATCCATACGAGCTCTTTGCCGAGAAAGGTGCCAATCTTGTTCGCTTGCGTCTGTGGCACACACCTGACTGGACGGAATATTCGACGCTGGATGATGTGACGGAAGCGATCCGCCGGTCGCAAGCGGTAGGCATGGAAGTCCTCCTCGATTTTCACTACTCGGATGACTGGGCCGATCCGGGCGATCAGATCATTCCTGCCGCCTGGGCCGATATTGAAATCGATGAGGAACTGGCGGAGGCCGTCTTTGTCTATACGCGCGACACACTCCTCGGCTTGCATGAACAGGGTCTGATGCCAGAATTGGTGCAGGTCGGGAATGAGACGAATACGGAGATCCTGCTGCCTGCGAATGTCCCAGAAGACACCGGGATCAACTGGGAACGCAATGCACTCCTTCTCAATGCAGGCATCAGGGGCGTACGCGAAGCGGGCCGTCAGGCGGGCAAAACGCCTCTCATCATGCTGCATATCGCGCAGCCGGAGAATATCGAGCCCTGGTTTGAGGCCGGTATGGCGGCAGGGCTTGAGGATTTTGACCTCATCGGCATGAGCTATTATGCCAAATGGTCCTCGAAGAATATGGAGGAGATGGGCGAGACGATCAGCCGTCTGCGTCATAAGTATGGAAAAGGTGTGATCGTCGTTGAAACATCCTATCCATGGACTCTCGAAGGGCAGGACGAAGCAGGGAATATTCTGGGAGAAGATTCCCTTATCCCCGCCTATCCCGCGACATTGGAGGGGCAGAAACAATATCTCCTGGACCTGACGCAGACGGTTATTTCGAATGACGGGCAGGGCGTTGTCTACTGGGAGCCGGCCTGGGTCACGAATTCATGCTCGACGCGCTGGGGCACAGGATCGCATTGGGAGAATGCTGCCTTTTTCGACTATGACGGCATGAACGCCCATAGCGGATTTGATTTTCTCTCGGCCGATTATCGCTATCCGGAGGAATAAGGCACTCAGGCCAAGGATTCCTGCATGTTGTCGAGGCGGGTCACTTCCTCTGACAAAAGTTCTTTGGCTTCTAGCAGCATGTCGCGCATCAGCTGCTCGGATTGCCCGGCATCACGGGCGCAGATCGCGTCATAGATCCGTTTGTGATCGTCATAGCTCGCACGTTCAACGCCTTTGCGTTTATTCGTGATACGGATAGAAAATTTAAGCGCCACCTCGATCATGTGGCGGAGGCTCCAGAAAAACCGGTTGTCACTGGCTTTGAGGATTTCAGCGTGAAAGGCGATGTCGGACTGGATGGGATCGTCATCCCCGAGTGTCGCATCCTTCATCCGGGCGAGGGCGGCTTCTATCCGGTCATAGGCTTCAAGACTGCCATGCTGGGCGGCGAGGGCGGCAGCGGCGGGCTCTACGGCTAGGCGCACGTCTATGAATTCCAGCATCAGCGGCAGGACATTCTTGCGCTTGAGCATCCAGTTGAGAATGTCCGGGTCCGCCAAATTCCATTCTGTCTCAGGCTCGATGATCGTGCCGCGCCGCGGCCGGGTGGTGACGAGTCCCTTGGCCGATAGCACTTTCATCGCTTCGCGCAGGACCGTGCGGCTCGCGCCGAATTCCTCGATCAATTGCTGCTCAGTCGGCAGGGCGCCCCCCGCGGGACGTTTGCCGGTGGCGATGGAGGAGCCGAGCTCGTCGACGATCTGGTCGGTAATGTTTCGGGGCCGATAGGTCATGTCCTCAGGTCCTACCATAGTATCATATGATGGTAAAAGCGCATGATGGCTGCACTTTTCCGATGTCCCGCTCCCGTGGAACCCTCTATTTTTGCGGTTCTGCGGTCTGGCCGATGATGGATGGAATTTCTGCAGCCATGCGGAAGTGCCTGATGATGAGTTGCTGCTGACAGGCAATGTGTGATTAGGTACTATTCATCATACCTGAGGCTGTGGCCGCTTGAACGAAGATAAAAAGACAAAGGACATGGGGCGGAGACGTGATGGGGGAGGGCCGGGAAAGGCTTGTCGCCACAAACTCTCCGTGACCGGAGCGACACGATATGGCGGACGATAATTCCGAACGGCCTGTGAAACCGCGGCGCAGCCAGCACAGCTATGGCAAGCTTGACCGCGACGGCTTCATTCATCGCAGCTGGATGAAGGCGCAAGGCCTGCCCGACGATGTATTTGAAGGTCGGCCGGTGATCGGCATCTGTAATACGTGGTCGGAGTTGACGCCATGTAACGCGCATCTTCGGGAGATTGCTGAATATGTGAAACGCGGCGTCTGGGAAGCCGGCGGCCTGCCGCTCGAATTTCCGGCCATGTCTCTCGGCGAGACACAGATGCGGCCCACTGCCATGCTGTTCCGCAACCTGCTCGCGATGGAGGTCGAGGAATCGATCCGGGGGAACCCGATTGACGGGGTCGTCCTCCTGGGCGGCTGTGACAAGACCACGCCCGGCCAGTTGATGGGGGCGGCGAGTGTCGATCTGCCGACAATGGTTGTCTCGTCGGGCCCGATGCTGAATGGGAAATTCCGTGGAAAGAATATCGGGTCGGGGACGGATGTCTGGCGTCTTTCCGAGGCTGTTCGGGCGGGGGAGATCACCAAGGAAGATTTCTTCGCAGCTGAATCGGCGATGTCCCGGTCTCGCGGCTTCTGTAATACGATGGGGTCCGCATCGAGTTTTGCCGCGGTGGTGGAATCGCTCGGCGTTGCTATGCCTTATAATGGTACGCTGCCTGCTGTTGATGCGCGCCGTCAGGCGATGGCCCATATCAGTGGACGGCGTATTGTCGAGCTTGTGAAAGCCGATCAGCGCCTGTCGAGCTTCCTCACTCGTGAAGCTTTCGAGAATGCGATCATGGTTCATGCCGCGATTGGCGGCTCGACGAACTCTGTCATCCACCTGCTGGCGCTCGCTGGCAGGGTCGGGGTGGAACTCACGCTTGAGGATTTTGACAAGGTCGGGAAAGGCATTCCCCTGCTAGCCAATATACAGCCTTCGGGTGAATATCTGATGGAAGATCTTCATTATGCCGGCGGCCTGCCATCGTTGATGAATGTCCTGAAGGATAGGCTGCATGCCGGGGCGAAATCTGTCGAAGGACGAAGCGTTGGCGAGATATTCGACGGTGCGGAAGTCTATAATGCGGAAGTCATCGCCAGCCTTGATCATCCGATCAAAGAGGATGCGGGTATGTGGGTGCTGCATGGCAACCTTGCGCCTGACGGTGCACTGATCAAACCGAGTGCGGCCACCAAGGAACTGCTATCGCATCGGGGAAAGGCGGTCGTCTTCGAGAATATCGAGGAATTCAAGGCCCGTATTGATGATCCCGACCTTGAGGTGGATGAAAATTCTGTCCTGTTGCTGAAGGGCTGTGGACCCAAAGGCTATCCCGGGATGCCGGAGGTCGGCAACATGCCGCTGCCTGAGAAGCTTCTCAAAAAAGGTGTGCGGGACATGGTCCGTGTCTCTGATGCGCGCATGAGCGGGACCGCATTCGGGACGGTCGTCCTTCATGTGTCCCCTGAAGCCGAAGCAGGCGGGCCGCTGGCCTTTGTTGAAACGGGTGACGAGATTTTGCTCGATGGGCCGGGCCGGAGACTGGAACTGCTCGTGAGCGATGAAGAACTGGCTCGGCGCAAGGCGCGATGGGCAGGCCCTACAGAGCATTCCACCCGCGGCTATGTCCATCTTTATACAAATCATGTGCAGCAGGCGAACAAGGGCTGTGACCTCGATTTCCTCGTTGGCGGGAGCGGAGATGAAGTCAAAAGGGAGTCGCACTGACGATGACAGGGCTGACCCTCTATCCGAGCCTGAAAGACCGGTCCGTATTTATCACGGGCGGGGCAAGCGGCATCGGTGCGGCGTTTGTGGAAGCCTATCTGCAACAGGGGATGACGGTCGGGTTCGTCGATTACGATGAGGAGGCTGGTCATGCGCTCTGTGAGCAGATGAAGGCATCAGGCCTTTCTATGCCATGGTTTCGCAAGCTCGATGTCACGGACGTACCGGCACTCAAGCTGGCGGTAAACGACTTCGCAAAAACAGCTGGACGCCTTGATGTGCTCGTCTCGAACGTCGCCAATGACACAAGGCAGGCCGCGCTTGATGTGACTGAGGAGGAATGGCGCGGCTGCATTGCCGTCAATCTGGATGCTGCATTCTTTGCCGTTCAGGCGGCGGTGCCAGAGCTGAAAAAAGCAGGTGGCGGCTCAGTCATTATCATGAGTTCGATTACGCCCTTGCTCGGCCTGCCGAACATGTCGGGCTATGCAACGGCGAAATCTGCGCTGCTGGGGATGACGAAATCACTCGCCAATGAGTTCGGGCCAGACAATATCAGGGTCAACGCGATCCTTCCCGGCTGGGTGATTACGGAACGGCAGAAACGGCTGTGGTACACAGATGAAGAAGCCAGAAACTGGCAAAATACTGTGCCCCTCAAGAAAACCATCCTTGCACCGGATGTCGCTAAGCTCGGTCTGTTTCTGGCGGCGGATGACAGTGAGATGATCACCAGTCAGCACTTCATCATTGATACGGGGCGCGTCTGAAATGTCTGTGCCGGGAGATCTTATCTGCGGCATGTGGGGAACCACACATCTGACTCTCTGGCGCCTGTCCGGCGATGAAGGAGGCGGTGTTCCGAAGATACGAGAACGGCTGTCCGGGCCGGGGGCGGCTAAGATCAACAGGGAAGATTTCGAGCGTGTCTTCTTTGATCTGGTCGAGTCATGGCTGGATGAGGGCTGTTCGCAAGATATCCTGCTGGCGGGCATGGTGGGGTCCACAATTGGCTGGGTTGATGTGCCTTATGTCGCTTGTCCGTCCACGGCATTCTTCGAATGCCATTCAATGCAATGCCGGGATGCGCACATTCACATCGTTCCGGGTATGTCATGCCGCAATGAAGATGGCGCCCCGAATGTCATGCGAGGGGAAGAAACCGAGATTGCCGGCTGGCTGGCACTCAATCCCCTCGGACGGGAGGGCACGCATCTTGTGGTCATTCCAGGGACGCACACGAAATGGGTGAGGATTGAGGGCGGTAGTATCACAGGGTTTCTGACCAGTGTCGCAGGGGAGCTCTTCGCGGGATTCCGGCAATCCGGCGTTATAATTCCCATCGATGTGGAATTGGGCATTGAGCCGGGCAGCAGTTTCCTGGAGGCGGTGGTAACAGCCCAGAATAATGGCTCTCTTGTCCATGACATATTTTCCGTCCGGGCACGGCAGGTCCTGGATGCTGAAGATGTCACCAGCGCGGCTGAACGTCTCTCGGGTCTGATCATCGGCGCGGATATTTCAGGCGCGCTGCGTACCATGGGAGATGGCAGTGACGTCGAGAGCGTCACCTTGATCGGCGCGCCCCATCTGCAGCGCAGATATGAAGTCGCGCTCCAATGCTTCGATATCAAGGCGCAAACGCTTGATGCGGAAGTGGCGGCCACAGCCGGTCTCTGGGCGATCGCGCAACGCGGAGGGCTCACCCATGCTGGTTGATCGGCTCAAAGAGCATATGGTGAAGATGCCGATTGTCGCGATCCTCCGCGGCGTGACACCGTCCGAGGTAGAAGATGTTGCCGCCGCCCTGATAGAAAACGGCGTTGGGATCATCGAAGTCCCGCTTAACTCGCCATCCGCTTTTGAGAGTATTGAAAAACTGGCTGATCGGTTCGGCGAGGTCGCGATCATCGGTGCCGGGACCGTCTTGACGGTGTCTGATGCTGAACGTGTGGCGGCTTGCGGAGGACAGATCGCCGTCGCGCCGAATACCAATCCTGAGGTCATCAAAGCTGTACTCAGCCGCGGCATGATTCCGATGCCAGGTATTTTCACGCCCACGGACGCCTTTGCGGCCATCGAAGCGGGCGCTGAGGTCCTGAAGCTGTTCCCTGCAGGAACGATCGGAGAGGCCGGCCTGAAAGCCATGATGGCTGTTCTGCCAGAAGACATCTCAGTCCTTGCGGTCGGCGGCGTCGGGGCCGGCAATATACAGTCATGGTTCGATGCAGGCGCCGCAGGTTTCGGCATTGGCAGTGAGCTCTACAAACCCGGGGATACACCGGAACAGGTTGCACAAAAAACAGCCGCACTTGTTGTTGCGGTAGAGACTCTTCAGAGGGGAAACTGAAATGGGCTTGGAAACACTCGATTATGTGGTGCTGGGCATTTACGCCTTGTCACTGGTGGTGATCGCTACACTGGTATCGCGGGAAAAGGCTGGCCATAAGAAGGACACTGAGGATTACTTCCTCGCGGGCAAGGCATTGCCATGGTGGGCCATCGGCGCCTCTCTGATCGCGGCTAATATTTCGGCTGAGCAGATTATCGGCATGTCGGGCTCGGGCTTTGCGGTCGGCATGGCCATCGCGTCCTATGAATGGATGGCCGCCATCACCCTCATACTTGTCGGGAAATTCGCGCTACCGATTTTCCTCAAGCGCGGCATCTATACCATGCCGCAATTCCTTGAGAGTCGGTTCGGCCCGTCGGTCAAATATGTGATGAGTGTCTTCTGGATCGTTCTTTATACGGTCGTGAACCTCACCACCATCATGTGGCTTGGCGCGACGGCCATCAACACACTGACCGGTCTTTCCATGTTCCATGGGATGATGGCGCTGGGCGCGTTTGCGGCGGCTTACTCGCTCTATGGCGGGCTGAAAGCGGTTGCGCTGACCGATATCATTCAGGTCGTCCTGCTCGTCTTTGGCGGTATCCTGATCAGCTGGATCGCGCTTGGCCAGATCAGCAGCACAGGTAGTCCGGTCGATGGCTTTGGTGTGCTGATGGCCGAGCTGCCCGGTAAATTCGATATGATCCTTTCACGGGATAATCCCGAATATAAGAACCTTCCCGGCATTGGCGTATTGCTCGGCGGGATGTGGATCATGAACATCTCCTATTGGGGATTTAATCAGTACATCATCCAGCGGGCACTTGGCGCAAAGGACATCAAGGAAGCCCAGTCGGGTATCCTGTTCGCTGCCTTCCTCAAAATGCTGATGCCCTTCATCATCGTCATTCCGGGCATTGCGGCAGCGTATCTTGTTGCCAATGGAACAGTCCCCGCTTTTGAGCGATCAGATCAGGCCTATCCGACCATGATGGGCTTTGCGCCGGTCGGTATAAAAGGGCTGATTTTCGCAGCGCTAGTTGCGGCCATCGTCTCTTCGATCGGTTCAATGATGAACTCCATTTCGACCATCTTCACGATGGATCTGATGAAACCGCTCTTTATGAAGAACGCCTCCGAACAGCGGCTTGTGACAACTGGCCGTATCGTGAGTTTTGGTGCGCTGGTGGCAGCGCTCTTCATGGCGACTCCATTGCTCGGGTCGGCGGATCAGGTCTTCCAGAAGATCCAGAACTGGACGGGCCTTGTGACCCCCGGCATCGTTGCGATCTTCACGCTCGGCATGTTCTGGAAACGGGCAACGGAGATTGGCGGGCTTGCCGCGGTGATCTCATCGGTCGCGCTGTCGGCTCTATGGCCAAATCTCTTCCCCGATATGCCGTTTATGGATCGCGTAGGCGTGGTCTTCCTTCTGGCAATGGTGATCGGTGTCGTCGTCTCCTTCCTGCAAAAGCAGCAAAGCGAGGAGAAAGTCGTCGATCTGGCGGGTATCAGCTTCAGAACCGGGACCAGTTTTAATATCGGCGCAGTCATCATTACCCTGATGCTTTTCGGCCTCTACGGATACTGGTGGTAGCATGCACCGGTCCGACCTCATTGAAGTCATCGATGTCGGCAACGAACTTGGCGAAGGCGTGCTCTGGCGCGCCTCCGACCAGACCGTGTGGTGGACGGATATTCTGTCCATGCGGCTCTACCAGTTCAATTGGGATGATCATGGTGTCACGTCCTTCAAGACACCGGCGCGACTGACGGCCTTTTCCTTTGTGGAAGGGACGGACGATATCCTGCTTGCTGCTTTCGATGAGGGGCTGGCTTATTTCGAGCCGGCAACTGGCCGGACGGAATGGCTGGATCGTCCGGATGAGCTTGCCGGGAAGGGCTTGCGGCTGAATGATGGCCGTACCGACCCGCAAGGCCGGTTCTGGGTTGGCTCCATGGTTGAGGGAGAGAATGAGGGGGGCGAGCGGGTATCCGGAATTCTGTACCGGGTCGATGCGGATGAGAAACTAGTCTCCGTAAAAGGCGGTATACAGATATCGAATGGCTTGGCCTGGTCGCCAGATGGAAGTGAGCTTTACTTTGCCGACTCGCCGACAGGGAAAGTGTCGAGGGCGAGTTTTAACAAGGCCACCGGCGGGCCGGGGCCGTTCGCTGATTGGCTCTCGATCGAAGACGCCTCTCCAGATGGTGGTGTGACGGATGCGGAGGGCTATTACTGGTCGGCCCTATGGGGCGGCTCAAGAGTGCACAGATATTCGCCGTCTGGCGAACTGGACCTGTCATTGAAGATTTCCTGTCCCCAGCCGACCTGTGTCGCGTTTGGTGGGCCGAGGCTTGACCATCTCATCATCACGAGTGCGCGGACTGGGCTTTCAGATGAGGTGCTCAGTGAACACTCATTGTCCGGAGGGCTCTATATTTTTGAGACTCCCTTTCGGGGCATAGAGTCTGTCAGATACAAGGGATCGAGCTGGCGTCAGCACTGGCCGCACTGAAAGAGGGAGGGAGGCTGATGGAAGCTCCCCCCTTAACAGGATCAAAATAGAGCCGGCTCTCTCCAGCATTGCGGTGTCAGCGAGTGATCGTGATCTCTTCTCCGGAATATGTCGCCGTCTCATCAGTCTCAGCATCCTCAGAAAAGCCGTCCTGACCGTCGGGGACAACCCATTTCACATTGAATGTACGCGTTTCTGCGACACGGAAAGGACCAGTGATCGCACCAATTGTCAGTGTGCCAGTTTCATCATTCCAATGCAGGGGTATGGAAGAATAGTCACCTTTCTCATAGTCATATGACGCGCCGTCATCTTCATAAAGATGCGTCTCGCCATCTGCACCGGTATAGATATAAAGCGTAATCGGTGCGCCGGGGTTTTCACCTGTGTACTGAATGACGGGTCCCGTTGCGACGATCGACCCGGCTTTCACATGTAGCGGCATGCGGGAGAGGGGCGCTTCGGCCTCAATCCACTGGCCACCATTCAGATTCTCTCCAGTATAAAAGTCATACCAGTCGGCCCCAGCGGGCAGATAGAGCTGGCGAGTGCGGGCCCTGAACTCATGAACTGGGCTGACGAGGAACGCGTCACCAAACATATATTGGTCAGCTATATCCCAAACGGTGCGGTCGTTTTCGAAATCCATGACGAGGCCACGCATCATCGTGCCATCTTCATGGAAAAGATCCGCTCCCATCGTATAGATATAGGGCATGAGCTGATAGCGAAGCCGATCGTAATAAACGAGGCTCTCATAAACTTCCGAGCCCTCTTCTGCGAGGTTATAGATCTCCCTGAAAGGATACTCGCCGTGGCTGCGGAACAGTGGTGCGAATGATCCGAACTGGAACCATCGCAAATTCAGCTCTCGCCACTCTTCGAGGTGGGCAGGGTCTTCATTCGTGTAGCGCGCTTCAACGGAGAAACCACCGATATCAAATGTCCAGTTTGAGAGCCCCGCCATGTTCATATTGACCCCGGCGGAAATTTGCTCGCGCAGATCGTCCCAGCGGGCAACGATATCGCCGCTCCATGCAGCGGCACCATAGCGTTGAAGGCCGGGAAAAGCGGAACGGGTCAGGATAAAGACACGTTTGTTCGGATCGGCACCGGTGCGCTCTCCTTCATAGACAGCGCGGGCATTGGGCAGGGCGAAAGAGTTGAAATACTCCTCTCCCGAACCGCGTTTAGAGGTCATGCGTTTTGCGCGTTCGGCATGTTCCAGATTGGAGTGCATATCGGGTTCGGTTGCATCCATCCACCAAGCGTCGAAGCCCAGAATGTCGAGATTCTCTTGCATCTGTCGCCAGAATATCTTCCGGGCTTCTTCAGGATAAGGATCGTAGAAGGCATTAAGATAGCCAGGCCCGACCCAGTCGAGGGCGCCTGCGTCTAGATTGCCTCGAGAGATATAGCCCTTCTTATCTAGCTCTTTAAAATTCTCGGTCGTCGGATAAAATTTAGGCCAGACCGAAATCATGATCCTTGCATTCATGTCGTGAACTGCCTCGACCATGGCTTTCGGATCAGGGAAACGTGAGGCGTCGAACTCGTGAGACCCCCAGGCATCTTCTGGCCAATAGAACCAGTCCAGAACGATATTATCGATCGGAATGTTCCGATCACGATACCCTTCAAGAGCGTCGAGGAGTTCTGTTTGCGTCGTGTACCGTTGGCGACTTTGCCAGAAACCGTATGCCCATTTAGGCAGCATCAGGGATTTACCTGTCAGTTCGCGATAGCCTGCGATGACGTCATCCATGTTTTCGCCATGAATGAAGTAATAGTCGATAACATCTGCAACTTCTGAAGAAAGCGAGAGCTGCTTGTTTGCAGCGGTGTCCATCGGGTCAAGATGCAGCATACGGAAATAACCGTCATTTCCGGTCCATTCGACCCTGATGTCGATTGGTTCTCCTGCGGTCATGGAGGCGGTGAAGTTGAAGTAATATGGGTTCCAGTTCTGGCGCCAGCGGTCGACGACCAGCTCGCCATCAACCCAGACTTTGACGTAATCGCTGCCATAAACCCTGAACTTATGCGTTCCGTCTACACCAGATTCGATAGATCCTTCCCAGGTGACAAGATCAGGTGAGGTTGTGCCAAGTGGCGCCGGGAACACATCGCGCACGGATTGACCAGTTTCGAACTGGTTGGGTGGCAAGAACTGATAATCGGGATCAGTTTCGCGCGTTTCTGCGACGATCTCGCCGTTCTTGAAATAGATGCCGGTCAGACCGCCTTCACTGCCGTCTGCTCCCCTCACAATCAGGGATTCACCAAGACCTTTATAGGGGCGAGGATCACCGAATCTGGTGATCGAATTATTATCCCACAAAATGCCGTAGTCGCCCGTCGAAACAAGGAAAGGCATGGCGATAGAGATATTGTGCTGGGCAAGTTCAACATCCTCGCCATTGAAATTCATCTGGCCATTCTGGTGCTGGCCTAGTCCGTAAAACCCTTCATCCGAATCGGAGGCGAATGTCTGGTGGATACGGAAGAAATCCTTACCTTCTATGATGGTCGGCGTAAAATTTCGCGACGGGTTCTCATCGAGGAGCTCCTCCCCCTCAGCCGTCAGGAAAGTGACCTTCCCATCTTCAAGTCTAACAGCTGCGGTGAGTTCTTGGGTTGAGAGCCGAACCGCGCCATCAACGATCTCAGTCTCGAATGGGACCGATCCGGCATCGCCATCTATCATGAGGCTTTTGGCGCGATAGAAATCATCGCCTGGCGCGGCAGCTGTGACACGAATGATCGTATCAGAAATGGCTTCCAGCCGCACCATGCCCGCGTCTGATGAAAAAGGCGTCACCGTAATGCCAAGCTTAGAAACTGAATATTGCGTGTTTTGAGGCTCTTCAGCTTCGGGAGAACTTGAAGCGTCTTTGGAACCACCACAAGCCGTCAGTATCGTGATGGCTGTGAGGGCCGTTATGGTCTTCCACATTCTATTTTCTCCCATCAATAAGTTTTCTACCCTTGATAGGTCATCTTCACTGCAAAGTCTTTGGTTGAAAATTTCAGTTTAAAATTCAATGGTTAGGTTGCTAGAAGGTACGGAGCCCACATTTTTATGGGCCGTGTTGCTATCCGCAGAGGGAAGTGGACCTTCTCGTGGAGACGCAATTATTGACGGAAAAGTATGATGACTTTGAATAATCAACCGTTGGCTGACAAAATTATCCTGCTTCACCCGGATGATAATGTAGTGATTGTGAAGCGTGAAATTCTCGAGGGTGATGTAATCGAAGTGGGTGGGCGAGCGATAGTCATGACGAAGATGGTGTCGACGGGATATAAGCTTGCCAGAAAGGATTTGAGTTCCGGTACGCGGATTCTCAAACATGGCGCGCCAATTGGGTCGCTGACCGATAAAGTCACCATTGGTGAAATCGTACATTCACATAATCTTCAGTCTGATTATATCAAAACCCATGACCGCGATACAATTGATGAGGGGCATGTATGAGAGGGTATCCTCGTCAGGACGGTCGCAAAGGCATCCGCAATGTCACGCTCGTCGCTTATCTGGTCGAATGCGCCCATCACGTCGCGCGGGCGATTGTGACGAATGCGAATGACACGGATGTTCAGCTGATCGGGTTTCCGGGCTGTTTTCCGAATAAATACGCCTTCAACATGATGCAGTCCCTCTGTACCCACCCGAATGTTGGAAGCGTGCTTCTCGTATCTCTTGGGTGTGAGAGTTTCCATCGATCGGCGTTGAAACGACACATCGAAGAGTCGGGCCGGCCGGTTGATATGCTTGTGATTCAGGAGGCAGGCGGTACGCGTTCATCGATTGAAACTGGCGTCGAGGCTGTCCGTCATTTGCGTGAAGCATCGGCCATCGACACGGTGCCGATGGATATCAGTGAACTTGTCGTTGCCACCATCTGCGGCGGTTCTGACGGCACCAGCGGCATTACCGCCAACCCGGCGGTCGGCCGGGCTTTTGATCAGCTTGTTGAGCAAGGGGCCGCCTGTCTCTTTGAGGAAACGGGCGAGCTGATCGGGTGCGAGGTCATCATGGCGGATAGAGCGGTCACGCCTGAGCTCGGTCAGGAGATCGTCGCTGCGGTCGATAAAGCGGAGCGCTATTACAGCATTCTCGGTTTTGGCAGTTTTGCGCCCGGAAATGCCGAGGGCGGATTAACGACCATCGAGGAGAAATCGATGGGCGCTTATGCCAAGTCCGGCTCTTCTCCGATCAGTGGTCTTCTGAAACCTGGCGATCATCCGCCGAGTGGTGGTTTGTATCTTCTGGATGTCGTGCCCGATGGCGAGCCGAGATTCGGCTTCCCGAATATTTCTGACAATGCGGAGATAGTGGAGCTGATGGCGTGCGGGGCGCATGTCACCCTCTTTACGACCGGGCGGGGATCGATTGTCGGCTCCGCCATTTCACCGGTCATCAAGATCTGCGCTAATCCAGATACGTACAGAAAACTTTCCGGTGACATGGATGTTGATGCGGGCGCGATCCTTGAAGGTCGCGCGACTCTGGACGAGGTCGGCGCGGAAATTTTCGAGCTCGTGAAATCGGTTGCGGGCGGCAAGCGCACTGCCTCCGAAGAGTTAGGGCATCAGGAATTCATTCTGACTTATAAGCAGTTCGAGCCCGCTGGCCCTGCCTGCTTGCCGAGAGCGGTACGAGCATAGCGACTGCATTCTAGTCGGTGCGCCGTTCGGGACTGATGAGCGGCATTTTCATGCCCTGAAATTCATGCTGCGGCGCAACATTCGTACTTGCTGATGGGCATATGCATCCCCATATATACGTCGGTAGATGAATGATGAAACGAGATACCCGCATAGAGCGGATGGCGATGATCTTCGCTGTCCTGGCTGCGCAATTGGGGACCGCCCATGCGCAATACGAGGCCGTGTCTGAAGATAGCGCGGTGGTCTTCATCTTCGCCTTTGTCGGGGCGTTGATCCTTTCCGCATATGTCGCCTCGAAAATGCTCCGGCCGCGCCGGAAGCTTTCGGACGAACCGATCATTCCAGTCCCTCTCCCTCGTAAGCGGTAGCATCGTCTGGGCTTTAAGGCTCGGCTGGTATAGCTTGCGATTGCCTTTCTAAGGAGGAGAGCCTCAATGCTGTTTAATCTTCTGGCTGCGTCTGCAGCCACCAGTACTGAAAGCGGTGATCCCTCCACAGTGCTGCTCTTTGTTCTGGTGGGCGTTGCCGTCCTGATCCTCTTTGCCTTTCTGGCGAGCAAGATGTTCAAGCGTCAGGACCCCGAGAACTACGAAGAATATCCATTGCCTTTGGACGGGACGAACGACGACTAGCCAGCTTGCGGGCGGGCGCGGGATAGGCGAGACGTATCTCATATGACCAATTCCCCTGATACAACTCTGCTTGGCCGTGAAGCGGCGCTGCCATCTTCTCCTGAAGAGGCGAAGCTCGATCCTGTGCCGAACCCACATCCAGACGTGAATTACCTTGCCCGTTTCGTGGCGCCGGAATTCACCTCGATCTGCCCGGTGACCGGACAGCCTGATTTTGCGCATCTGGTGATCGATTACTGTCCGGATGCGCATCTCGTTGAATCGAAGTCTTTCAAGCTTCTACTTGGTTCGTACCGGAACCATGGCGCCTTTCATGAGGACTGCACGATCGATATCGCCAAGCGCATCATTGCGGCGGTGAAGCCCCGCTGGCTGCGGATCTCGGGCTATTGGTATCCGAGGGGCGGCATCCCGATTGATGTCTTTTATCAGACCGGTGATCCGCCTGAGGGTCTCTACGTCCCCGAAACCGGGGTGCAGCCATATAGGGGCAGGGGATAGCGGCGTGCTGGAGTTTCTGGGGGAGAAAGAATTTCGCACGATTGCGTTTCTTCTGGTTGCATTGATCAGCATACCGGTCTTCTGGTTTTTCGTGCCGGGGCTGAGTCGGCAGACGCAAGCCGGTGTGGATGGGTTTGTCCCGGTTAAGCCGTCGATCCTTTTGCGCATGTTGGGTATCTTTGGGCTCGTCGCTGGCGGCGTTGCGATTGCGGGTGCAGCCTGGGTCATATTGAGTGTCCGGAACTGGGTCCTGCTGCCGCTTGGTGTTGTAGGGTGCCTGTTCCTCGCTTTCGTTCTGATTTCGGCCTTCCATCGTTATGTCTGTCTGCAGATCAAATATAATGATGATGGCGTGCACTGGCGAAAGCTGGGGAGCAGTCATTTCTGGTATTGGACCGAAATCGGCGGCACGGGCTATAATGGCCGGGTCGGCGTCTATTTCGTCAGGAATGGCGAAGAGCTGCACATCCCCGACATTTTCCGCGGCTACTGGCAGCTCATGACCATGGCGAAAGACCAAGGCGTGCCGCTTCATCCCTATCTCAAATCCCAACTTGAAAGCCGGAGCTAGATCCCCATGCTGAGCATTCTTGCCCTTTTGTCTCTTTTTGCTGCTGATGAGGCGGAGAAACTCGGCCCCACCGTTGGGGAAATAATGGAGGCGGCGCCTGAGGAGGTTTGGCTCGATCCGGATCCTGATCAGGTTATCTATATCGAGACGGAAAAAGGCACAGCCGTCGTCCGGCTATCCTCAAATCTTGCGCAAGGCCATGTCGAGCAGGTCAAGACACTGGCGCGAGAGCATTACTATGATGGCCTTCATTTCTATCGGGTCGTGCACGGCTTTGTCGCGCAAGGCGGTGACGCTTCGGGTGAAAAAGACAAAGGGTCAGCCAAGGACAGCTTGCCAGCCGAATTCGAAGAGACAGCGCCCGAAGGATTCGCTTTCACGCCGCTAGGCTTTGCTGATGGTTATGCGGCAGAAGCCGGGTATACGGACGGCATGCCGGCGGGGCGTGATCCTGAAACCGAAACTGTCTGGCTGGCGCATTGCACGGGCGCCTTCGCGTTCGGGCGGGATGTCGGGCGGGATACCGCATCAACGGAATTCTACATCACGATCCAGCCGCAACGATATCTTGATCGGAACCTCACCGTCTTTGGTCGGGTGATTTATGGCATGGATGCGATCCAGGCATTGCCGCGCGGGAATTTCGGCGATGGCGGGGTTAATGCTGACGAAGCGACCTGGACGGAAATCAAATCCATCCGGCTCGAAAGCGAAATCCCCGAAGAAGACCGGATCGACCTTGAATATATGGACACGTCGTCCGAAACATTCCGTCAACTGATCACGGCGCGGTCTGCGAGGGCGTCGGAGTTTTTCTACTACCGCCCAGGCTATATCGACCTCTGCCAGATGCCGCTGCCCGTTCGCCTCACCCCGGAAGATGCCGAATGAGCCGTCAAAACGGTCCATGGCAGATCAATGACGTTACCACGGGCTACGAAAATCCGTGGATCCGGGTTGAGCACAATGAGGTGACGCGGCCGGACGGTAGTGACGGCATTTACGGGATCGTCCGTTTTGCCAATCTGGCGACGGGCGTTCTGCCGCTTTTTGAGGACGGCACGACCATGCTCGTCGGCCAGCACCGCTTCGCGTTCGATGCCTATTCATGGGAGCTGCCCGAAGGCGGTTGCCCGAAAGGAGAGGCCCCTGAGACGGCGGCGCTGCGCGAGCTCCGCGAAGAAACGGGACTGACGGCCGAGCATATTCTGCCACTGGGCGAAGCGCAGCTCTCCAATTCCGTGACCGATGAATATGCCTATTACTATCTCGCTTGGGGGTTAGAGGCAGGCGAGGCCGCCCCCGATGCTGACGAAATCCTTGAGCAGCGCCGTATTCCGCTCAGCGTCCTCATCGCGGAGATCCTGGCCGGAGAGGTCACCGACGCCTTAACAATTCTGATGGTCGAACGAGCTGTTCTTAAAGCACAATTGGCCCTCTTGCCCGAGCGGCCAAGAGACCTCATCTTGTCAGCACTGAAGGGCCTTCCCGGCGTTTCGACATGATATGGAGAGGGCTCTGATGTCAGCTCAGACCAAAAGCGAAGCGCCGGTGATTTTCCCCGTGGCGATTGACTCGATCTGGTCGCGGATGCGGCTGGAGGCGGCAACGGCTGCGGCGTCCGAGCCCGTGCTGGCGTCCTTCCTGAACGCAACGATCCTGCACCATGGCAGTTTCTCCGCTGCGCTCAGCTACCGGCTCGCCGAGAAGCTGGCTGACGCGCAGATGAGCGCGATGCAGTGGCGGGAGGTCGCGACCAATGCCTATGAAGAGCATGGCGAGCTGGTTGATGCCGCGGTCGCCGACATCAATGCCTATTTCGAGCGCGATCCGGCCTGCCGGGAATACGTCCAGCCTTTCCTTTATTTCAAAGGTTTTCACGCCATCCAGTCGCAGCGCATCGCGAACACGCTGTGGCGGGAGGGGCGCAATTCGCTCGCCCTTTATCTTCAGTCACGAATGTCGGAGCTGTGGACGATTGATATCCACCCCGCCGCCCATCTGGGGCAGGGGCTTTTCCTCGACCATGCGCATGGCATCGTAATCGGCGAGACCGCGCGGGTCGGCGATAATGTCAGTATGCTGCATGATGTCACGCTCGGCGGGACGGGCAAGGATCTCGATGACCGCCACCCGAAGGTTGGCAATGGCGTTCTGATCTCTGCCGGGGCCAAGGTGCTGGGGAACATCCAGATCGGTGACGGCGCGAAGATCGCTGCTGGCTCGGTCGTCCTTGAAAGCGTCAAACCCTATTGCACGGTTGCTGGGGTGCCGGCGAAACCTGTCGGTGCCTGCTGCGGGAATGCCGCCGCCGACATGGACCAAAAGATATGATCCTGCCCAATTGCCGTCACAAGGCTGCATGATAGGAGCAGGGCATGACCATGGGAGAACCACTTTATGCGTATGCTTGCTTTCCTGCTGTTGCCGGTGATGGTGATGGCCTGTTCTGACGCCGACGCGCAGGATCAATCCGCCGACGCCCCCCGCACGCTGTCCGTCAGCGGTGAAGGGCAGGCTTATGGAACCCCTGACCTTGCGATGATGCAGTTCGGCGTGGTCGCCGAGGGCAAGACGGCTGGCGAGGCGATGGAAGCCAATGCCGAGGCCATGACGGCCGTGCGCAACAGGCTGCGGGAATTGGGCATTGCCGCCCGGGATATGCAGACCTCGAACTTTTCCCTCAATCCGGTCTATGCGCCCTATAACCGGAATTCGAGCACGTCCGATGAGCGCAAGATCGTCGGCTATTCTGTGAACAATTCACTGTCCGTCCGCCTGCGGGATATCGACAAGGTCGGCGCGACGATTGACGCCGCCGTTTCGGCTGGGGCCAATAATCTGGGCGGCCTGCAATTTGGTTTCCAGGACCAGACTGAGCTGGAAGAAGAAGCCAAACGCGCCGCCGTTCGTGAAGCCCGCAAAACAGCAGAGATCGTCGCGGACGAAGCAGGTGTCACACTTGGCCGGGTCATGACCCTGTCAGTGTCAGGCTATTCGCGGCCGCGGCCTGTGGCCATGGCCCGGATGGAAGCGGCTGATTCTGTCACGCCAATTGAGGCAGGGGAAAGCTCTCTTTCCGCCAATGTCAGCGTGACTTTCGAGATCAAATAGATCGCAAATTAGCAGGCCGTCATTTCTTCATCATCATCTTCATGATGACGGCCTGCATTTCCTCCGACTGAAGACATTTGGCGAAGGCCTCCATCTCCACAGGGATATGCTCGTGCAGGGCCTTCTGTTTGCCGAACATAAGCGCCTTGGCTTTTTGCAGGGCTTTCGGCGGCTTCTCGGCTAGCCGCTCCGCAACGAGCTTTGCGTGCAGGCGCACATCGCCCTGTATGACTTCATTGACGAGCCCCATGTCATAGGCCCGCCGGGCACTGACTTTCTCTGAAAGAAGCAGGAATTCACCGGCAATCTGCCGTCCGAACCGGCGCGGCAGGATATAGCTTGCGCCCGCTTCCGGCACGGTCGCGAGATCCGTGAAGGGCATGTGGAAGACGGCTGAATCATCCGCATAGACAAGATCGCAGTGAAGCAGGATCGTTGAGCCAATGCCGATGGCCAGCCCGCTGACGGCAGCCACGACCGGGACAGGGCAGTTGGCGACATTCTCGATGAATTGCCAGACGGGCGGTTTTTCACCGCCTGTCAGGTTCGGAGCTCCCGCGAAGGCGGAGAGGTCATTGCCGGCCGTGAAGATCTCGTCTCCACCCTCAAGCATGACAGCGCGGACGTCGTCATCTTCGGCAGCCCGCGCGAAGCCTGCGGCAAGCGCCGCATACATCTCATTCGTGATGGCGTTCTTTTTGTCTTCCCTGTTGAAGCGCAGATGAAGGACACCGCTTTCCAGCGTTTCCAGAATGTGTTCAGCCATCGACGGGCTCCTCAGTTTGCGGCAGGGACGGCGTTCCACGCCGCCGGGAGAAATACCTATCATGAAGCTCGTCATTGCCGAAACCGGCATTCCGCCGATGGACCTGTCCGCAACGCATAACCACTATCCCGACATGATGGTGGCGATGTTGTCGAAGGCTGGTCTCGATGTCGACGCGGGCGTCGCTCGTGTTTTCAGCGGAGATCAGGCGCCGGCCCCGGATGAGGGGGATGCCCTTCTGATCACGGGCTCCCCAGCGGGAGTTTATGAGGATCTGCCCTGGATCGCGCCGCTCGCAGCAGCCGTCCGCGACTGGGCGTCTTCGGGTAAGCCTGTCATCGGGATCTGCTTTGGGCATCAGTTGATGGCGCATGCCATGGGCGGGCGGGTTGAGAAATCGGCTTTCGGCTGGGGCGTCGGGGTGCACACATATGAGCTGACCGACGCGGCGCGTGCGTCCGGTGATCCTGCACGAATCGCATGCGTCGTCTCACATCAGGATCAGGTGGTCTCCCTCCCGGAAGGGGCCGAGCGGATAGGCGGCTCCGCCTTCTGTCCGAACGGGATCATCCGGTATGGGCAAGGACGCATGCTGTCTTTCCAGATGCATCCTGAGTTTGATCATGAGTTTGCAGAAGCACTGTTGGCGATAAGAGAAAATATCATCCCGGCGGAGCGGGTTGCGCTTGCGCGGGCAGGCTTCAGCCATCACACCGATCGTGCACTGATGGGCAAATGGATCGCAGCTTTTCTCAAGGGAGAGGTAGAATGAGTTACACGCTCGTTATCGGCAACAAGGCGCTGTCTTCCTGGTCGCTCCGGCCATGGCTTCTGATGAAGGCATTCGATATTCCGTTTGCGGAAGCAAATGTCAGGTTTCGGCAAAAGGATACGCGCGAGCAGATCCTCGCACATTCGCCGGCCGGTCTGGTTCCTGTGCTGAAGGATGACGACCTCACCATCTGGGACAGTCTCGCCATCGCTGAGTATCTTGCTGAGCAGCATCCCGAAAAGGCGCTCTGGCCTGAAGACCGCGTGGCGCGGGCGCATGCAAGAACGATCACCGCAGAAATGCATGCAGGCTTTTCAAACCTGCGCACGATCTGGCCAATGGATGCCGTCACGAAAGATGCGGGCGTCCTTGTCCCGCAGGCCGTTCAGAATGATCTCAATCGTATCTTCGAGCTCTGGGATGAGACGATCGACAAATTCGGCGGGGAGGGGCCATATCTTTTCGGGCAGTTCACGATCGCCGATGCGTTCTATGCGCCTGTCATGTACCGTATACGCCCCTTTGGGCCGCTGAAAATGCCCAAACCGTCAGAGGCCTACTACAAAGCCATGCTCGATCATCCCGCCATGAAGGAATGGGAAGAGGGCGCGCAGGCAGAATACGAGGCTGGCTGGTACAGCTAAGCGGCAGGAGGAGCCGTCAGGTTTCCTGGCATTTGGCGCAGGTGCCGCGAACTTCGATCCGCGTCGCTTCCGCCTTGAAGCCGATGGGATCGCCGAGCTTGCTGATCGTGTTCCAGTCGAGGTTGGCGACATCATGCTCGCGAACCTCTTCGACATGAGAACAATTGGTGCAGATCAGGAAAATCTGGACGCGGTGGGGCTCATCATGATTGCAGATGACGAAGGCGTTGATGCCGTCGAGCTTGTGGACGAGACCCTTGGCTTCGAGCCGGTCGAGCGCGCGATAGACCGTCATTGGAGCTTTCACCCCTTTGTCCTTGAGGGCGGCGAGCAGTTCATAGGCTTTCATCGGTCCATCCTCACGGCTGAGGACATCGACGACCAGCTTTTCGTTCCGCGTAAGGGACTCGTCGTTATGATCACAGCCGCCCATGCTGGTCTTCACCTGTTCCGCTTGTTGCGACATTCACGCCTCCCTCATCGCAGGCAATACAGGCAGAACGTGTCTACCCCATCGAAGTCACTCACTATTATGGGGTAATCATCACCGAAAATGACAAGAAAGAAAAGGGATAGCGCATGACCACTTCCCGGAAAAAGCTCACTCTAGACATCGTCTTGGACGTAGTATGTCCTTGGTGCTACGTAGGTTTTCGGGGTTTGGACTGGGCCCGAATGGCCCTTTCATTAGATTACACGTTAGACGTGCGTTTTCGTCCATATCGCCTCGATCCCGAGTGCCCGCCGGAGGGAAGGGACCGCGAATCAACTTTAGCGCGCAAATTTCCCGATCCAGCAGTGCGTCTCGCGTCGAAAAAGGCGCTGGTTGATGCAATGCAGGATGTCGGCCTGTCCTTTGACCCCGAAACCCCTTCGCGGCTGCCTGACACGACTGATTCGCACCGGCTGATTCGGTGGGCAGCCGAGGAAGGGCTCGCACATGAGGTGGTGGCCGGGCTGTTCGAGGCCTATTGGCAGCATGGCGAGGATGTCAGCCGGCCCGATGTGCTGGCCCAGATCGCCAGCACCGCCGGGCTTGATGAGGACGAAATCCGCCAGCGGCTCGCGACGTCAGAGGATCGCGATGCCGTCCGGCAGGAGGCAGCAGAGCTGCGAGGGGGCGGGCTTGCGGGTGTGCCCGGCTTCATCATCAATGAGGCCGCCGGGTTCGAAGGTGCGCTGCCCAAGGCAGATCTCCTCGCCGCCATTCGTCAGCTGGCAGAGGAAACTGACGCGCCCGATTAAGCGGCGGCGAGGGCGTCCGAGATAAACTCGGCCATGCGCGCATTGGCCTCTTTCGCGATGCCAAGATCGGGGAACATGTCAAAGACATGGATGCCGCCGGGATAGATCGCCAGCTCGGATGGGTTGCCCGCCGCCAGCCATTTTGCGGACATGATCAGGCTGTCATCGAGCAGGGGATCCATCGTGCCAATCGTGAAAAGCGCCGGGCACAGACCACTCAGATCCTTAAACAAGGGAGAGATCTCCGGGTCGCGATAATCAGCTTCGCTGAAGCGGTCCGGCGGCAGGAACTGGTCCCGGAAATAATAGACGATCGGTGTATTGAGGATCAGATTGCGCTCGCCCCAATTTCGCATGGAGGGCAGGGCGCTGAGGTCATAATTGCCATAGATCAGATTGGCGCCTGCAAAGGGCATCATGCCATGCCGGTCCCGCAGGCGCAGGATGGTGACGGCAGATAGATGCCCGCCGGCGCTTTCCCCGCCAATCACAACTTTCTTTGTCCCGAAGAGATTTTCTGCCTCACGCATCAGCCACAAGGCTGCCGTCTCGCAGTCATCCGCAGGCGTAGGCCAGGGATGCTCCGGGGCCAGACGGTATTCTACGCTGGCAATCCCGATGGAGAGTTTCTGGGCGAGCGCCGCGAGTGTCTGGTCCTGTGCGTCCGCGGACCCAAGCGTCCAGCCGCCGCCATGAATATGCAGATAGAACCCATTGAGCTCACCACCGGGATGGAAGATCCGTACCGGGACCTCCCGCTCGTCGTCACTTGCCGTCTCCCATCTGGCGATTTCATGCGCGGGCTGCACATCGAGCGGCCCGCCAGTTCCTTCGCGCCGCCGGGCGCGTACTTTCTCCGGTCCAACTTCCATGATGGTCGGCAGCTCCGACAGCATCTTCTCTACGGCATCATTGAGAGCGGCGGTTTGCGGCGCGATGGCATCCTCGTCGAAAAGGGCCGGGTCGATCTGGATCGGAGAGGGGGCAATCATGGCAGCTCCTGCGGGCTTGGTCTTTTTGATTCGGCTGTTCTTTTCAGGGGCGAGTCCTCGCGCGTCAATCTCCCCCGGTAGGGGCGAATCATCCCAACGCTGGAAGACGAAGTTCTCAGTCCCAACCGAAAGTCAGGGCCCTTGTCCGCCACCGCCTCTCTCTCCGAGACCCAGACCGGCCCTGACCAAGCGCTCGCAGCCCTCGGCCATGCGGGATTCCGCGAGGGGCAGGAAGAGGTGATCAACGCCATTCTGGCCGGGCGGAACGTGCTGGCCCTGATGCCGACAGGGGCGGGCAAGTCGCTTTGCTATCAATTGCCGGCGCTTCTTCTGCCGGGCCTGACGGTCGTCATCTCGCCGCTGATCGCGCTGATGGAGAACCAGATTGCGGCCTTGCGGGCAAAGGGCATTCCGGCGGGCATGATCCATTCGGGCCGGGACCGCGAGGCGAATGTCGCCGACTGGAAAGCGGCAGCGGCAGGGGAGCTCAAGCTTCTTTATATGTCGCCCGAACGACTTATGACGGGGCGGATGCTCGGCGCTTTGCGGCGGCAGGATCTCAGCCTGATTGCGATCGATGAGGCGCATTGTGTTTCGCAATGGGGGCATCAGTTCCGTCCCGAATACCGCCAGCTTGGCCGCCTCAAGGAAGTCTGGCCGGACGTGCCGGTGGCGGCCTTCACCGCGACCGCTGACCCTGAGACGCGGGAAGATATCCTGCAGGCGTTGTTCGAAGGAAATGCGGATCTGATCCGGCAGGGGTTTGACCGGCCCAATATCTCGCTCAATGTCGCGGAGCGCGAGCGGGATGACCGTGTGCTGATGACCCTCATGCGGCGATACCGGCGCAAATGCGGCATCGTATACTGCCGCACGCGGAAAAGTGTTGAGCTGGTCACCCAGCGTCTCGCCGGTGCTCGGTTCAATGTCGCGGCTTATCATGCGGGCCTTCCCGAAGAAGAGCGGCTCTCCATTCTTGAGCGGTTCATCAGTGCAGAGAATATGACGGTCGTTGCGACCGTCGCCTTTGGCATGGGGATCGACAAGCCGGATATCGACTTCGTCATTCACCGTGACCTTCCCGCCAGCCTTGAGGCCTATTATCAGGAGATCGGTCGGTCGGGCAGGGACGGCCGCGAGGCCGAGGCCCATCTGATTTTCGGCATTGGTGACCTGATCGCACGGCGTCGTCTGATCGATGGGTCAGACGCGCTCGATAAGGTCAAACGGGTGGAGCGCCGCCGCCTCGATGCGCTGGTCGCCTTTTGTGAGACTGATCTTTGCCGCCGCGCGGAACTTCTGCGCTATTTCGGCGAAGAGCCGCAGGATGCCTGCGGCAATTGCGATCTCTGCGTGGACTGACGCTTAGGCGTCAGTCTTTTCCGCCTTCGTGATGGATTTTTTCCGGCGGCTGAAAATGGTCGAGATCAGCCAGATCGGAATGACCACCATCGCGCCGAGGAGTGTGTAGCGGCCCGCCGCCATCAGCCCGTCGAGACCGCGGCCGAAGATGAACTCCACGCCATCGATCAGCGCGTCCCAGATGCCTTCCCAGAACCGCAGGGGATCGAAATTCATGACGGCCAGAACAGTCCCGACAATGAGACTGAGCACGCCCAGTTTCAGGATAAGGGAGAAATCGATCTTGCGCATAAGTCCTGGGCCACCCCGCTCTGCTTAACCATAATATGGGAGTGAACGGCGCGCATCGCAAAATTTCTCTTCTGCAATGGATGTGAGCCCCGGCATTGCATGTTAAACCGAGGAAAATCAGGGTTTTTGCATGGTTAGCTGGACTGTCACCTTCGACCCCGACACGCTCGAGCTCCTGACGGAGAGCGAACGCGAGCAATTGCGTCAGGGGACGCTCGCCGCAGCGGAGATATGGGGCCGCTATCTGGGCGGTGAGGATGTTGTCATCTCGATCGTGATTGAATTGCGCGACGACCCCGATGGCCGGGCCGCCGCCGCGAGCGAGTCGAGCGGTTTCGTCAGTTTCGAAGATGGTGTCTTCGTCTTTCAGGATGGTGCCGGATATGAGATCCGCACAGGGAATGACCCGAATGGGTCCTCTCCCGATATAAGGATCATCTTCGACCCGGATTTCTTCCGGAATGATATTTTCATTGATCCAGACCCGCTGGCCCGGACGGAGGATGTCGATCCCCTGCTGGTCGATCTGCAATCAGTTCTGTTGCACGAGATCGGTCACGGTCTCGGCTTTAATGGCTTTAATGCCAATGATATCTTCTCCTTGCCGGAAGCAGACACGATTTCTCCTTATGAAGAACATATCGTCATTGAGGATGATGCCGCGCTATTCAACGGACCGAAGGCGGTTGCGGTATATGGTGGGGCTGTGCCGCTGACGACAGCGGATACGAATAATGCCGCCCATCTGGGCAACCCTGTGGGTGAGCTTGGGGATGACCTCATCCCCCTCCTGATGAATGGCGTCGTTTTTTATCGGGGCGTGCGCTACGACATCAATCCGCTGACGACGGCGATCCTGTCCGACAGCCTCGTGCCCATACGGGCGCCGACGAGTGGCGCCGATATCCTTTATGGCTATGAGGAGATCGACCCCGGCCTTGTGACCGCCGTTGGCGGCACCGAGCTTTCCTTCCTCTTTGGTGATGATGTTATTTCCTCCCTTGATGGCGATGACGAGGTTTATGGCCTCAGCGGTGACGACACGCTCAATGGCGGGGCGGGAGATGACACGCTGGTCGGGGGAGAGGGTGACGACGTCATCATTGGTGGCGCGGGCAATGACCTCATCATGGGCGGGGATGGCGGCAACGTTCTCTATGGGGACGGGGCGCCGGGCTAGAGGATGAAAGGCTGGCCCCGCGCGGGCACACATGGCAGTCTGAATCATAATGAGCCTCACCAATTCCAAGACTGACACTGATCCTGCTGGCGCCTTTCTGGGTGTGGATAATTCTGCCTGCGGCAAGACATGGCAACGCCGGGCATTCGAACCGCGTGAGGCGGAGATGCTGGTCCAGCGGCTGGGGCTCGACCCGCTACTGGCCGAGATGATCTGTGCCCGAGGTATTCCTGTTGAGGAAGCAGAAGGCTGGCTCAACCCGACACTGAAAGCGAACCTGCCGGACCCGTCAGTGCTCCGTGATATGGACGCTGCTGCCGACCGGATAGCCGAGGCGATCACCGAAGGGGAGACGATCGGGATCTTCGGTGATTATGACGTGGACGGCACAACCTCTTCGGCGATTTTCGCGCGCTATCTGCGGATGCTGGGCGCGCCGTTCGAGGTCCATCTGCCGGACCGGCAGCTTGAGGGTTATGGGCCGAACCTGCCGGCCTTTGAGGCGCTGAAAGAAAAGGGTGCTTCGCTCATCGTCACCGTTGATTGCGGGGCCACCGCGCATGACGTTATGGCAGGCGCGGCAGGGCTTGGGCTCGATGTGATCGTGCTTGATCACCACCTGATGGAGCTACCGGCCCCTGCGGCACGGGCCGTCGTTAATCCGAACCGGCCCGATGATACGTCCGGCCTCACCATGCTGTCGGCAGGCGGGGTCACCTTCATGACACTGATTGCCGTCAATCGGGCCCTACGCGCACGCGGGTTTTTTGACGACCGGGCTGAGCCGAAACTCCTTTCGCTGCTCGATCTCGTGGCGCTTAGCCTTGTCTGCGATGTCATGCCGCTAAAGGGGCTGACCAGGGTGCTGACGCGGCAGGGGCTGGCCCTGATTCAGGATTTCACTGCTGCCACCTCCGGCAATCCCGGCATCAGGGCACTGGCCATTGAGGCAGGTGCAAAGGGTGCAGCGCAAGCCTCCCATTTTGGCTATTCAATCGGTCCCCGGATCAATGCGGCGGGCCGTATCGGCCACGCCAAAACCGCTTTTGACCTTCTGATGACGGATGACCCGGATGAAGCGGCGCGGCTCGCGGCCCGCCTCTCTGGCCTCAACGGTGTTCGTCAGGGGGTCGAGGCCGAAGTTCTGAGCGCGGCCAGCGAACAGGCCGAAGCCAAAGGCGGCCGGGAGGCTTCCACCCCGCTGATCGTTGCGGATGATGGCTGGCATCCGGGCGTCATCGGCATTGTCGCTGGGCGCCTGAAAGAGAAGTTCAGCCGGCCCGCCATCGTCATTTCGTTCGAAGGGGATGAAGGAAAAGGCTCGGGACGGTCCCTTTCTGGCGTTGATCTGGGCGCGGCCATCTCCCGTGCGGTCGAAGAGGGCATCATCAAGGGCGGCGGCGGTCACCCTATGGCGGCGGGGCTCTCCTTGATGCGCGATCAGCTCGACGCTTTCGAGCGTTTTTTAAGCGAAGAGCTAGGGGCGGGGATAAAGACCGCGCAAAGCCAGCAGGCCTTGCACCTTGATGGCGCGCTCAGTCCCGCCGGGCTCTCCCGCCGGTTCCATGACAGCCTTCAGCTTGCAGCGCCCTTCGGCAATGGCAATCCCGAGCCGCGCTTTGCCATGCCGAGGGTCCGCGTGCGGGATATCCGCGTGCTCAAGGAAAAGCACATGGCGGTGACGGTTGAGGATGGCAGCGGGCGGCGCGCGCGGTGCATTGCCTTTGGTTGTGTCGGTGAGCCGTTGGGCGATTTCTTCGAGGTCGCGCAAAAGGGCGGGGCGCTCATTCACCTTGCGGGCCGAGTCAAACCGGATGATTGGCGAGGCGGGGATGCAGCCCAGTTTCAGGTCGAAGACGGCGCGTTTGCGGACAGTTGAAAATAGCGTCCAAAATCTTCTTGCGCCGCCGGATTCAGATGATTATACACCCGTTTCCGGCCGCAGGCTGAACCCGCGGTCCCTTCGTCTATCGGTTAGGACGCCAGGTTTTCAACCTGGAAAGAGGGGTTCGATTCCCCTAGGGACTGCCATTTTTCGCCCCCGAAATCAGTAGTTTACAAGCTGCGAGCACACGCGCGCCAGCTCGGGCTTATTTCGTTGCGGGGACGGGGCCGTTCACCACTTCTGTGATCACTTCCTCAGGGAGGGCGTCTTTGACCAGCGGGCGAGGGGCCGGATCGGCGGCAGGTTTCTGCAGCACTTCCGGCGGCAACATCCCGTCACTGAGGCCCGAGCGGAGCAGTAGCGCATCTGCCTCACCGCCGCGCCCGAGGTTCTCTAGAACATTCAGGGCACGGTTGAGTTCATCATCACTCTTATAGCGGCGCTTGATCATCAGGCGCAGTTCATCGCAGATCACGGCCGGCGCCGGGTCCGCTGTATCCGGTGCGCAGCGGTCGGCATAGGTGCGGAGCTGCTCGGCCGTGATGGCATCGCCTGCTTCTAGTGAGGTGATCTGTTCTGCCGTATTCGCCGCATTGCCAGAGCCGATCTGGTCCATGCCGGTATCGGTCACGGGGATCTGGCCTGTCAGCACATCACGCGAGGCGGGGTCAAGAACGCTGGCGCCCGGTGATTCATGCACTTTGGGCGCAGCGCAGGCCGCAAGGATGAGCGCTGGCAGGAGGGCGGAGGAGAATGCTTTGATCATCAGTTCGGCCCATATCCCGGCGCGTATTGTTCAACCGTCACAGACGCGCTGTCGCCATCCTGCACGATGCCGACGCCGAAGGGGAGGGCATTGCCATCCCCATACTGAAGGTTGATCGCGGTATTGTTGTTTCCATATTGCTCGATCAGGGAGGTGTTGTCATTTCCGTCCTGCAGCTGCAGGGCCGAATTGCCGCGACCTTCCTGAATGATCTCGGCGGAGTTGTTGTTTCCGTACTGATATTGCTCGGCAATATTGGCATTGCCGCTGGCAATCGCGCCGGTCACGGTTTGCGTGACTTTTGCCGTATTCGCCGAGCCCTGCTGTTCGATCAGGGCGATATTTGCCGCGTCGCTTGCGGCTGTCTGAGAAAGCTCAACACTGTTAGTGTTGCCTTCCTGAAGGACATCAACGCTGTTCTCGTCGCCATTCTGGCGGATTTCCGCCGTGCTCAAGGCGCCATACTGGCGGACATCCGAAATATTCTGTGTGCCGATCTGGTCGATAAAGACAGTTCCGTCCTGCGCCATCGCCTGACCGCAAAGAAAGAAGAGAGCGGCGGGAAGCAACTTGCCCAGATGCGTGGGCCGGCATCGACGATGAATGGTATCCATAGCGCAATCCTCTTTTTCATTTCGCCAGGAGATGGGCCTGGCCCCGAGGGATCTCTTCACCGGCGCAGGGCCGGTGAAGAGAGTTCGTGTGCGTTAGTTCGCTGGGACGATCAGCCCTTGGGTGACATTGGCTACATTGCCCGAGCCGTTCTGCGAGACGGTCGAGGCAAAGCCATCGCCGCCTTGCGTGACGGAGGCGGTATTGCCGACAGGGCCGTGGCCGAACTGATCAATGTCACTGAGGTTGTCCGAGCCCAGCTGGGTGACGGAGGCATTGTGCTCATTGAAGCCGCCCGTCGCCGAAGTTTGCGATGTCAGGGCCGTGTTCGAATGACCGTCCTGAATAATCGTCGCCGTGGCGCCAACTGCATTCTGGTCAATATCAGCCGTGTTCATTTCAGCCGCAGACGCACCCGTCCCGTTTTGCAGGACAGTGATGCTGTTCTCCCGCGACAGCTGGTCGACATCTGCCGAGGAGTAGTTCCCGGACTGGATGACGGTCGCCGTATTGTCACGGTTACGGACGAAAATGTCGGCTGAGTTGAAAGACCCTACCTGCATGATGCTGGAAGTGATGCGGCCATCGCCGATCGCGTCCGTATCTGTCAGGTCGATCTGCGTGATCAGCGCATCATTGCCCATGCCCATCTGGTCGATAGTTGCGGACATGGTGGTCGTGCCTTCAACCGTACCGCGCTGGTCAATCAGGGCCGAGCTGTCGCCCGTCTGGTTGATGAGCGCAGAAAAGTCAGACTGCTGTTGGTTTTCCATGCGCTGGTTGATCGAAGCGTAGCCGCCATCGGTCTGGTTGATCGTGGCATCAACACCCTTCGATTTGATGGTCATGATGCTTTGATCGATATAGGAAACGCCTGAGCCGGTCTGGTTGATATCAGCATTGATATCGCCCGTTTGTGTGCCTTCGGCTTCCTGCAGGATGGCGGCATTCGAGCCGACAACTGCATCGGTCTGGGTGATGTTGGCAACGATGTTCTCAGCTCCGGTCGCGGTGGACTGGAGGATCGAGGACGTACCGTCTGCACCCGTCTGATCGATATTGGCGGAGTTACCGCGCGCCGTCCCGCCAGAAGCGGCCTGGGTGATCACCCCTTCAAGACGCTCGCCCGATTGCGTGATGGTCGCATCGTGGTTCCGCGCATTGTTGGAGAAGCTCTGATCGATCATGGCGTCGTTCGCCGTCCCGCTTTGCGAAACGGTGGCATCGGGATCTTCATCGAAGAACGGTGCCTGACCCGGTGTCGTGTCGAAATCATCTTCCTGCATCACGAGGGCGCGGTTGTCTGCGCCGTCCTGATCGATATCGATGAAGCCACGAAGAGCACTCTGTTCGACCATCACACCGTTGGTGCTGCCGGTCTGATCAACAAGAATGCTGTTAAGATTGCCGTCCTGGGTGACTTCCGCCCCCTCCTGGACATCCTCGATCGTCTGGGCCGAAGCGGCCCCGGCGATGAGAGCAAGTGCCGAGGCGCCTGCAATGAATTTGCTCATATTACGCATTTTCTCTCTCCGGAATATCTTGTTCTGGCCACTCATGGCTTAATGCTGCGAGATGACGGCATCATTCCCGGAGCCGATCTGCGTCAGGGTGGAGGTGTAGCCGTCACCCATCTGATTCACGGTTGCGGTGTTGCCTGCCCCCATGACCGAGCCGGTCTGGGTGATAGTCGATTCATTATCGTTCCCCGACTGATCGACTGTTGCCGTGTCGGAGAGGCCGAGATGGTTCACATTCGACAGGTTATCGTCGCCCGAAGCGGTCAAGGTGACCGTCCCGTTCATCGAGAAACGCTGATCGATATGTGAAGTGTTGTCCTGGCCGGTCTGGGTCGTCATCGCCCAGTTGCCAGTGTTTGAGCCGGCATCGCCCTGACGGATGGTCGACCGGTTGAGGTCGTTCTCCTGCGCGATGGTGGCAACGTTGTCTTCACTGTCCTGAATGACCAGTGCACTGTTGGCGGATGCAAAAGCGATCCCGGTGCTGAGCTGATCGATCGTGACGGTGTTGTTGACGAAGTTCTGGTCGACATCGACCAGGTTGTCGGCACCGATCTGCGTGATGTTGGCGAGGTGGCCGCGATTCACCTGGGTCAGCTCGGCATCGTTGCCCGAGCCGTTCTGGGTGATCGTGCCGTCAAGATTACCGTCGGCAAGGTTGGTGGCGTCGGTCTGGGTCATCACTGCCATGTTCGACGGACCGCCCGTATTGGTCTGGTCAATCGTTGCATTGAGGGACGTGCCGTCAGCAAAATCAGCACGCTGATTGATCGTTGCGTCATCTGTCCCGTTCTGGGTGATCGAGGCATCAAGGAACGAGTTCGAATCGCCCGTCAGGGTCTGGTTGATCCGGGCCGCGCCGCCATCAGTCTGATCGACGGTTGCCGTCAGATCCGTGCTGTCCGCCGCATCAATCGACTGCATGACATCGACCGTGCCGACACCGTTCTGGATGATGTCGGTCGAGACAAAGCCCGAGCCGGCGCCATTCGCGCTCTGCGTGACAGTGGCTGTGCCGCCGCCGCTTTGCGAGATGGTCGCGTCGAGATCACGCGCTGCATCGCCGAGGAACTGGGTCACGGTCGCGCTGTCACCACCACCTTGAGTGATGTCAGTACGCATGCCGTTGGTCGGGCCCTGGCCGGTGCCGGTCTGCATGACGTCAGAGGCGTTTCCGTCCCCGGACTGATCGATGATGACATCGAGGCTGCGCGTCTCACCAGTTGCATCCTGGAAGATCACGGCGCTGTTCGAATTGCCGCGCTGCTCAACAGAAGCAAAGGGGTCATCGTCAAAAGCGCCGGGGTTACCGGGGAATTCACCGAATTCGTCGAACTGGATGATGCTGGACGAGTTGTCAGCACCGTCCTGCAGGACGTCAGCCTTGGCATTAACCGCATCCTGATCAATCAACGACGCGTTCGAGCTGCTCGTCTGGGCCACATTGGCCGTGTTCTCTTCACCGTTCTGTTCAATGACAGAGCCGGGCGCCGGTTGGGCTGCATAGCCTGCAGACAGACCAGCAGTGAGGGCGGCGGCAGAAACCCCCGCGATCAGTTTTTTCATCATGATGTGCACCTTCTCTCCTGATGTCGCACTTTTGGCAGTTTTAGTTTTTCCTGTTGGTGAGCACCCTTTGCTTTCGCGAAGGGTGGTCTCCGTCATCGGAATATTCCTGACGGAAGATCCGAATTTCTTCATTTCGTCCCCACATTGACGATGGCGCGGTTGAGGGCGCCAGATTTGCCGAGGCCGTTCATCCGGGCGGCCGAGCTGTCTGCGTAGCGGACCTGCGAAGCCGAGCTGTCGCTGGCCGTGCGGCTTGGGGTCGCTTGGGGTTCGGCGGTGACGTAGATGGCGTCACGCTCCGAGATATATTCGCTGATGAGTTGAGCGCCGCGGGCATTGTCATCAAACGCCCAGAGCCCGACATCCGCGCCTTCCATTACCATGGCGTAGACGGCTTTTTCGATCGCCTGACGAAGGGCATAGAGACCCGGCTCGTTCGAGGTGAAACCGAAATCGGCTTCGAGCAGCTCATCAAAGGAGACAAAGCGGAACGCGTTGCCACCCACGCCGACAGACGCGATGGTTTTCTCGGTCGTGACCGACACGAGGACCTCACCGGTCTTGACGCTGACGGCCCGTAGGTAAACCGAGACGACGTTCTGGCGGTATTCCGTCTGCCCACCAATGCCGAGATAACGGGCGGCGGCCCCGCCGGTCATCGTGTTTGAATCATAGCCGATGATCCCGCCTTCGAGGATCACGCCGGCAAACAGCAGCGGCGGCAAGGCTTGGGCATTGACCGAGGTCTCGCCCAAATAGCGCTGGCGCATCTCGGAAATGATCTGACGTTCTTTAAGGAGATTGTTCAGCCCGCCCCGTTCGATGACGGTGAACCATTTGCGATTGCCCGTATCCTGCAACGCCTTGATCAGCACCGCATCGGCACCTTGCGTGACGGCGCGGGAGAGGGTCTGTCCGGTCTCGGAGGGACGGAACTGGCCCGTTTTGTCTTCAAATCCGTAGACGGCAATTGGTACCTTGGCAGCAGGCGAGCCCAGCGCCCGGAGGGCTTCCTGGGTCTGGGTCTGCTTGGCCATGACCGGCTGAGTTGAGACCAGCGGGTGCTCTGCCGGAACGGTCGTGCAGCCGGTGACGAGCAGGGCGCCGATACCGCCGAGCAGGGCCTTGCTGCCGAAGCTCCCAAAAATCTTGCGCATCATGTTCTTTTCCACCTTAGTTGATCCCGCCGGAGGTCATCAGCGTCGGCACGGTGATCACCGTGCGCGAGCCATCCCCTTCGATGACGGTCAGCTGGATGCCGTCGAGACCGCGGGAGTATTCGATGGTCTGATCACCGAAGACGATCGTGCCCTGATCATCTCCGCCTTCACCGAAGATGGCTTGCGTGACTTCCGAGGCCAGCGAGGACATCAGCCGGCTTTCCAGCGAGCGGATGAACCGGTCGAGGTCCGATGTCTCGTTCGAGGGCGGATCATAGGAGTTTTGCGCATTGGCAATCGCCAACAGATGCGCGGAGTTGAAAGAATTCCCGCCGAAGGACGGGTTGATCGGTTCGTAGACCAGGTCCTGCGCGTTTGCCGCCGATGTCGTTAACAACATCGCAGCTGTAATGGCACATATCCGCATGGCTTCACCCCTTGACTGAGGCGAGGGGGGAGGCGGATCAATCGCCCGCTTCCAACCCTCGCATTAGCATTTGGGAAAGGATGAAGCGAAGTTCGTGCCAGAGGGGCAAAGCGCCCCGATAAATTTCGGGATTTATGGTTAAGACCGAAGAGTTTTCGCCGGCCGGATCACGAAACGGATGTCATCCGTCTTGAAGCCAATGGCCTGAGGCCGGACGATTCCGGGCAGGGCACCGACATCATATAGCTCCTGCACGACACCATCGATCTCGAGCGTGTGTTCGATATCGCCCGTGTCCAGATTAACCACGGCAAGCTGGCAGCGGGACGAGATGCCTTGCTCTTTCAGCCGGTCATCGAGGGCGAGCCCTTCAAAGGTCTTTTCTGCCCGCGGCCGGGACACCCCGATGATCGCATGGCGTCCCAGAAATGTCAGACCGCGCGCAAATCCCGGAAGGAAACAGAGCTTTTCAAAGGCGCCTGTCTCAAGATTGATGCGGCCAAACTCGCCAACTCCGGACTGGAGGACATAGAGCTGGCCATCATAAAGCCGAGGCGAATGCGGCATGGAGAGCCCCTCGGCAATGATCTTTCCGTCCGGCACGCTCACGATGACGCCGCCGCCCATCCGGTGCTCGCGCCATCCCCCCGATACGTTGGTTTTGGAAACGCAGGTGACATAAGCGGGCTCGCCATCCTTCATGGCAAGGCCGTTCAGATGGCAGCGGTCTTCCGCGGCTAGCCGGTCGATAAAGGGCGGGATCCAGACGGGCGCGAAGCTGTTGCGCTCGTCAAAGGTCGCAATGCAATTGAACCGTGTCACGACGAAAATCGGCTGGCGCCCGTCGCGATAGGGATGGACGTCATGAATATCGACATCGCCGGTCGTCCGCGCCTCAACCGGCACATAGACAGCGTCATAATCGCCCTGCTGCTGGCCCTCATCGAGGAAGTTCTCGAAACGGAACAATTGGTAAAGAGAGGAGAGCCACAGCCGACGCTCATGCACGCCCAGCCCCATGCAGCGGTTAAAGGTCCGCTCGAAGATGGAGAGCTTTCCCTCTTCCCTGTTGGTGCCGATGAAGAAGACCTTGCCCGCCTGATATGTCGTGAAGGCGAGACTTGAGCCCGAATTGGCAAGCCAGGAGGGGAAGGTCCGCGATGGGGTCAATTCAAGCTGCGGCGGGGCTTCGGACATGGATCGGTCTTTCTCTCTCTGACCGGACAGAACTAGCAGATTTTGCTCAAGGGGTAAGGGGCGGACGGAGGACCACCCCCTGCATTCACTTCTGATTATCCTTAATCATCTGTGACTGCCGTCACACCCGCACGGGTCTTCTTCCCGCTAATGTCTTCTTGCCGGATGGAGAGAGCCGGCAGGCACCAGACCCCAAGGAGTGACCGAAGGAGCCATGTACAAGATCGCCAACACCCTCGCTGCCACAGTCGCCATTGTCCTATTCGCGGTCCTCGTCGCGATTTTTGGAAAAGCCATGATGGGATCCGCTGACGAAGCCGTGAGCGGAGATGATGCCGTGAGCTGGAAGACGAGTTCGATCGAGCGGACGATGCTAGCTGAGGCCACGACGGTGAAGACCGGCCTCTAAGAAATCAGAATTTCGAGAAGGCCCCCAAGTGGTGTCAGGGGGCTGATCGAATAAGGGCGTCCCGCCGGCGGGGCGCCCTTTTTGTGGGGGCGAGCTCAGGGCTGCGTCACGGGAAGGGCTGAGCCGGTGGTGAAGGAGACGGCCTCCATGGGGGCGGCGCCGATCACCTTGTCATCAATTTGGATGATCGCCAGCGTGTGCATCAGCATGGCCGGAATCTGCCGTGTGACTTCAGGCGGCGTGTAAGTTGCGCGTGCCTTCACGTGCCAATCGCCCACCTTGTTCAGCCACAGGATGGTCTGGAATGCCTTGCCCTTGATCGGCTCGGTGTTGAAGCCGATGCCAATTGTATCTGTCTCGACCGCCGTTTTTTTCCCGTCGGTGCGCTCTAGCTCGGCGATGAGGACGGGCACACGTTCCTTGATCGGAAGGGACTGGTCGATGCTGTAAAGCGCGCTGAGGAAATGGGTTTCTATATCTACATCCGGCCAGTTCGAGGCATAGATCGTCAGCAGATAGGATTTGTCAGCTGACAGATAATTACAGCTGGTATCGAGGCCTTTTTTGTCATGGATTGTGATGCCGGCAAGATAGACAGGAATAGGATCCTGGCCTTCACCCTGTGGCTGGGGAATGCCGCGCTTCGGGCACTGCATCCCGCTTGGCCCATGAACCAGCCTGTCGGGCAGCTCTGTCCAGCCGCCTTCCTGCACCGCTGCGCTTAGCGTGAGTGCCGGTGCCGAAGCAGCGAGCACATCATGTAGAGCAGGGAAGGCAGGGTCATCCGTCGTCCCATCATGTGAACCATGGGCACTTTCGTGAGACGTGCTCGTTGGGGAAGGGGTTGGCGCCGTTGCCGGCAGGCTTACCTCGACCCATTCGGTGCGAAGCGTTGTGCCCTCGATCTCAAAATGTGCCGGGACATCCGGCTGCAGTCCGATGCTGAGGGCAAGCCCCAGCAGGCCGATTGAAAATGTCATTAAACCCTGTGCCCCACTAAATTCCCGGGACAAACTGTGCGGGAAGGGCGCGTGAGCGTCAACCTGTGCTTGAATTGAACTCCACGCAAAAAGGGCGCCCCGAGGGACGCCCTTTTCGTGTTCCTGTCAGAAACTGCCGGGAGCTTATCAGCTGGCCGGGGTTTCTTCTTCAGCGCCAGCATCAGCCGGGGCGTCTGCAGAGGCGTCGCCGAATTCGTCGAAGTCACCAGTGCCGACCACGGATTCGATCTCTTCCTCTTTTTTGGCGAGGACGTTTTCACCGCGTTCCTGGGCGTCGGCTTCCTCTTCGGAGCGAGCCACGTTGATCTTGATGTCGACAAAGACTTCCGGGTGAAGGCGGACCTTCACAGGGACAATGCCAAGCTCTTTGATCGGTGCATTGAGAAGCACCATCGATTTGTCGAGCTTGAGCTTCTTGGTCGAAGCGATCTCGGCAATATCACGCGAGCTGACCGAGCCGTAAAGCTGGCCCATGTCAGATGCCGAGCGGATGACGACGAAGGTCTTGTCCGCGATAGAAGAGGAGAGGTTCTCCGCCTTCTGACGGCTTTCAGCGTTTTCCGATTCAATCGTTGCGCGGCGAGCTTCGAACACGGCGCGGTTAGCAGCCGTGGCGCGAAGGGCCTTCTTGTTCGGAAGGAGGAAGTTGCGGGCGAAGCCGTCTTTCACGGAAACTTCGTCACCGATGCTGCCGAGCTTTTCGACACGTTCGAGAAGAATGACCTGCATCGGGCTTACTCCGTCGTGTAGGGAAGAAGGGCGAGATAGCGAGCGCGTTTGATAGCACGGGCAAGTTCACGCTGTTTCTTGGCACTCACCGCTGAAATCCGCGCAGGGACAATCTTGCCCTTTTCGGAAATATAGCGGCCGAGCAGTTTGGGATCTTTGTAATCGATCTTCGGCGCTTTTTCGCCCGAGAACGGGCAGGTTTTGCGGCGCCGGAAAAAGGTCTTAGCCATATCAATCGTCTCCTTATCGGGCCTTAGTCGCGATCACGGTCACGGCGGGACATGACCGGCGAAGGTTCATTGTCATGCTCGTCGACACGCAGGGTCATGAAGCGAAGGATGTCTTCCTTGATCTTCATCTGACGTTCCATTTCCTCGATCGCGGCGGACGGTGCCTCGATATTCATGAGGGAGTAATGGCCCTTGCGGTTCTTGTTGATCTTGTACTGAAGGTTCCGAAGACCCCAATACTCAGCCTTTTTGATGTCACCGCCATGTTCGCGGATGATCGACTGAAGTTCGTCGGTGAGGGCTTCAACCTGCGCGGGGGAAATATCCTGACGCGCAACATAGACATGCTCGTAAAGCGGCATGGTCACTCCATTTTACCTGGCGGCGGAGACGGCCGGCTGGAGGGCCGGAGGACGCCTTTGGCTCGATGACATTGGGGACCATCCCCGGTCTCATCGACCACCGCTCATGCGAAGGCGCGGTGGCTAGGGGAAAACCCCAGCAAAGGCAAGGGGAAAAGGGGTTCCGCCGGGCGCGTTTGGTAAACAGCGAGCAACCAGGATTTTTGAGGGAATGTAAAATCGATTGGATTTTAATCAAATCCGACAGAGGCGTGCCGGCTGACCAGGCCGGTTGAAGGAAAGGGCGCCGTTATGAAGGGTATTATATTTACTGAAGTCCTGGACTCAATCGACCAGTATTTCGGCGAGCAGGTTACCGACAGGGTGATCGGCAAGTGTTCCTTGAGTTCCGGTGGCGGATACACGTCCATCGGGCGATATGACCCAAGCGAGCTACACACTCTCGTCGAGGTGCTCAGCGCGGATGTCTCTATCCCCAGGATGAATTGCAGCGGCTTTTCGGCCTGCATCTTTTCGGCCGGTTCGCGGAACTCTATCCGGTCTTCTTCACCCGCTATGACAATGCCACCGATATGCTCAAGGCAATCGGCAGTGAGGTCCATGCCGAGGTCAGCAAGCTCTGCACCGAGGCACGACTGCCGGCAGTTGAGACGATCTTCTGCGAAGGAAAGCGGATGACGCTCCGCTATCGTTCCGAGCGCCGGCTTGAATCCTTCTGCCATGGCCTGATCGAAGCCTGCTTTGCATATTTCAGGGAGCGTGCCGAGGTCACGATGCAGATGGGCCATGACGAGAAGGGCGTCTTTCACGATTTCGAGATCGTCAAAAAAGAGCGCTTCTACGATGCATGATCTTGAGGATCAGCACCTGCTTGTCACGCGCGCGCGCTATGAACGCGAGCGCAAGGCCCGTCAGGATGCGGAGCGCTTACTGGAAGAAAAATCGCGCCAGCTGATCGAAGCGGAAAAGCAGCGTTCGAGTTTCCTCGCCATGCTCTCCCATGAGCTGAAGACACCGCTTAATGGCGTTGTCGGTGCGGCGCAGATCCTCGACGGACTGATCGCGGGACTGGCCCATGCCCATGTCGATACGATCCTGCAATCGAGCACATCGCTCAACGCGCAGATAGATTCACTGCTGACCCTCGCTGAGCTCTACGCCGGCGATATCAGCATAGAGAATGAACCGGTCCTGGTGCCCGAACTGCTCGAGCAGGTTGGAGAAGCGCTACGCCCCATGGCGCTTGTCAAGGACATCACCCTGCGGATCACCTGTGACAAGGAACTCCAGCGACCGGTTCTGTCTGACAGAAAGCGCCTGCGCCAGATCCTCACGGCGCTGGTCAGCAATGCCGTGAAAACCACGCCTAGCGGCATTGTCGGCATCGCGGCCCGCCGATCGGAGGAGGGGATTTCCGTCCTTGTCTCGAGCAGCGGCGCCGTAGCTGAACAGAAGACGAAATCATTCGGGCGACCGGCGCCAGACCGTTATGCGGGGCACACCCCCTATGATGATGCCGAAGTGACCCTGCCGATCTTGCGCGAGACAGTCGCGCTTCTTGGCGGCGAGATATTTGCCTCCGAATCCCTTCTGGGCGGGACCTGTTTTACGGTCGTACTACCGGTCGAATTCTGTGCACTCGCGCATGAAGTGCCCAAAGGAACTGCCGCTAGCTGCAATCGTCCAATGCGGGTGCTGCTTGTCGATGACAACAAGATCAACCGGATGATGGCGCATCACGCGGTGACCTCTGCTAACATGTCATGCATCGAGGCGGTGAACGGCGCAGAAGCCCTTGAACGTCTTGATGAGGATGAATTCGACCTTGTCCTGATGGATATCCAGATGCCGGTCATGACCGGTGATGAGGCGATCCGCCGGATCCGGATGATGCAGGCACCGTACCGGGACATCCCGATCATCGTCGTGACAGCCCATGCCGGGCGCGAAGGGCCTGACAGCTTTCGCGATATCGGGGCCGATTACACCCTGGAGAAGCCGATCCTGTTCAGCAGGCTGATTTCCTGCATCGAAGAGGTCACAAAGAAGCCTGTCGCGGCCTGATTACTCTTTCGGCGGGGTATTCGCCCAGATGAAGACGGGCTTTAACGGGAATGCCCAGAGCGTGCCGGCAAGAATGTAGAAGACAAGCTGGACCAGCCAGTGCTTCGGCACGTATTCGCTGAGTGCTAGAGCGAACATCACATAGAGCAGCAGGAAGACGGGCGCGGCGAGCACGAGGATCAGCTTTTTCTGCCGTGGATGCATCTGGCGGCTCCTGTCTTCTATCGCGTCCTAACGCCGCGCTGGCGTTCGGGTGAGAAGGGCATATAAGCCGCCGTCATGCAGATGACCAATACTTCCCGCCCGGGGCTGATTGCCGCCTGGCTCTTTATTCTCGCCGGGCTGATCGCCCTCATGGTGACGGTCGGAGGGGCCACGCGCCTGACCGATTCAGGGCTGTCGATCACCGAATGGGACCTCGTCATGGGCTCCCTGCCGCCGATGAGCGATGCCGCTTGGGCGGAGGTCTTCGAGAAATACAAGACCATTCCCGAATATGAGGAAGTGAATTTCGGCATGTCCCTCGCCGAGTTCAAGGAGATCTTCTGGTGGGAGTGGAGCCACCGGAACCTTGGCCGGTTCATCGGGCTTTTCGTCTTCTTCCCGCTGCTGTTCTGGTCGGTGCGCGGTGTCGTCAAAGGCGGGCTCCGCCTGCGGCTCTGGGGGATCTTCTTGTTGGTCGGCCTGCAAGGGGCGATAGGCTGGTTCATGGTGGCAAGCGGATTGTCTGAGCGCGTCGATGTCAGCCAGTACCGGCTGGCGCTTCATCTGGGCACGGCGTTTATCCTTTTCGGCCTTGTCGTTTGGCAGTGGATTGCATTGCTGCGTCCCCCCGGGCGGGCGGCTACAAAGGCGGGGCTGGGGCGACTCACGTTTGCCTTCGGCGCCGCGCTCTTTTGCCAGATTATCCTTGGCGCATTTGTAGCAGGTCTGCGCGCGGGCAAGACCTATAACACCTGGCCGCTGATGGATGGGCAATTCGTGCCGGAAGGGTATTTCAACGGCGCGGCGGGGCTCTCTCACATGTTCGAGACGATCGAGGCGGTGCAGTTCAACCACCGGACCGGCGCTTATCTCATTTTTGCCTTTGCGGCCTTCCTGATGCTGCAGACGTGGAATGGAGGCAAAGCGAGGGGATATGGCGCGGCGATCTTTTGCGGGGTGTTCGCGCAGATGCTGCTCGGGATCTGGACGCTGGTCGCCGTCGTGCCGATGAGCCTTGGGCTCCTTCACCAGCTTGGCGCGCTGATGCTCCTTGCCCTGACGATTGTCGCGGCGTATGATTTGAGTGGAAAGAGAACGCCCTCATCCTGAGGGTTGATTGGGGTTGGGGCTCCAATCAACGCCGTCCTTCGAGTCCACCGTCAGGCACGCATGCCTGACGGTCCTCAGGATGAGGCGGCGGCGTCTCGAAGGACGAGGGGCTTAAGGGAGGCTTACTGCTCCACCGGCGGGGCGGGCAGCTCGATCTGCGGGACGAAGTCCTCGACGACTTCTTCTTCCTCACCATTCCATTCGACGCTGTCAGCGCTGAGGTCGAGCGCGTTAGCAATGCTGAGCCAGGAGACAAGCCCAAGCTGGTTGTCGGTCGTCAGGATCGCGACCGCGCCCTTGCGATAGACGCCGCCGAAATTGCCTGGGGCCATGGCGATGCGAGAGACAGCGACAGGCGCGCCGTCAATCGTGAAGGTGAAGATCTCATCATCGATCTCTACACTGCCATTCGCGAGAGCAAAGAAGATCTCGTTCCCGCCTTCGAGCGGCATGACCGCCATATCGGCAATACCCGCCGGGGCATCAACGAAGGGCATTTCGGTCAGGATCGCGGTCCCTTTGGAAGTGAGCACCTGCTGCTTGCCTTCGGGGCCGGTGATGTGGAGCGTGCCGCCTGCGCTGGCACAGTGAGTGACAGCTGCCATGGCAGAGACCGGCTCGCTGGTGACCCCGACGACGCCTTCTGCGGTCGTCACCGTATGACGGCTAAGGCCGTTGTCTGTGTTGACCCGGAAGAGCGCCTCCCCAGCAAAGCAGAACTCCGCTGCGGTACCGACAAGGCCCGAGGCGATGCTGCCGATCACGACGAGCTCTGAGCGGTCGGCGGTGAAGGTTGCTATATCAAGCTGGGAGAGCCCGTCTTGAGTCGACTCGATCGCGATCAGCGGGTTCTCGCCAACCTTGGTCGCGGCAACCGCGACGACCCGGCGGTCGACGAGATTATAGACAGATGGCGCGCCGCCATCTTCGGTAGGAATGATCGCCACGCCCGCCGTTCCGTTCGCGGCGAGGAGGGTTGAGCCCTGCACATCCTGCTGGTTGCGCGAGAAGGCGAGCCCTGTGACCTCACCCTCGAATGTGCCGAGCACGCGCGTGACATCGATCATCAGGGGGCCTTCGGGCGCGGGATCGACAACGTCGATTTCCTGACCCGGCGCCTCTTCGGCCGCAGGGGTGTCCTCGACCGGCGGCTCTTCATCCTTGCCGCCGCAGGCGATGAGGGTGAGGCAGAGGAGGCTGGCGCCGAAAAATTTTCTGGTCATGTAGAGGCCCTGAAATCTGGTTTCCCCCGCCCCCTAGCATAACAAAATCAGAGGGCTAGATGGCAGGGTGCAAAAATGTGGTAACATATAACCACATTTCCAATGCCCTGTTTTTACTGTTTTTCTCAGGGCGGAATTGACACAAGTGAGCAGGAGCGGCATAGGCCGCGCTTCGATTTTGTACCTGACCATCCGAAAAGAAGAATCCGATGCAAACCGAGGCTTCGAAAACCTACAACACCAAGCCGGCGGATGTGGAGAAGAAGTGGATCCTCATCGACGCGCAAGACCTCGTGGTCGGCCGTCTGGCTTCCTTCATCGCCATGCGCCTGCGCGGCAAGCACCTGCCGACATTCACGCCGAATGTTGACGATGGCGACCACGTCATCGTGATCAATGCTGAGAAGGTCCATTTCACCGGCCGCAAGCGCGAGCAGCAGACCTATTACTGGCACACCGGCTACCCGGGCGGCATCAAGTCGCGCACGGCCGACAAGGTGCTCGAAGGCCGCTTCCCGGAGCGCGTCCTGCACAAGGCTGTTGAGCGCATGATGCCGAAAGATAGCCCGCTCTCTCGTCGCCAGATGAAGCACCTGCACATCTATGCCGGCCCTGAGCACAAGCACGAAGCGCAACAGCCCGAGACCATCGACGTTGCGTCCATGAACCCCAAAAACACCATCCGCGGCTGAGGATTTTGACGAGACATGAGTGAAACAAACCAAGGCCTCGACGCCCTCAAGGATATTGCTTCTGACGCCGGTGTTGCTGTGAGCGACACCCCGGCGAGCGCTGGCGAGGAATTTGTTCCCGCTGAGCCGAAGATCGACGAGCATGGCCGCTCTTACGCGACCGGCCGCCGGAAAACGGCTGTCGCCCGCGTCTGGATCAAGCCGGGCAACGGCAAGATCACGGTCAACAACAAGGACATCGCCGAGTATTTCGGTCGTCCGGTTCTGCAGATGGTCCTCAAGCAGCCGCTCGAAGCAGCTGAGCGCATGGACCAGTTCGATGTGTTCTGCACGGTCAAGGGCTCTGGCCCGTCTGGCCAGGCAGGTGCTGTGCGCCACGGTCTTGCCAAGGCGCTGACCTACTACGAACCGGGTCTCCGGTCCGTGTTGAAAAAAGGCGGGTTCCTCACGCGCGATAGCCGTGCCGTCGAACGTAAGAAGTATGGTAAAGCGAAAGCCCGCCGCAGCTTCCAGTTCTCGAAGCGCTAACGGGATTGCTCTCGACTATGCACAAGCCCCGCCCGAGTATGGCGGGGCTTTTTTTATGCCTGTATTTCAGGGCTTTGGCATGGTGATAAGCTGGACACTGACATTTCCGTCACCGGGAATAATCAGGTTCACATTGGTCATCCGGCCGTCCTTCTCAAAGCCAAGCTGCTTCATCGTCGGGGCGGGTTCGGCAAAGGCGACTTCGTTCCAACCGGCGGATTGCAAATTCGTCCGTATGCTGGAGAGAACGTCATCGACGGAAGCGCCGGTCATGGCCTGAACCATGAAACCGTCCTGCGCAGCGGGCGTTGTGTGGATCACATTCCAGCCATCCGGGATCGAGACATCATCGGGAAAGCCGGAGGGCAGTTTGAGGCCCTGTCCGATACGCTGATCGCCGCGCTTGATCTCCACCTTTGCAATTTCGCCGGAGCTGTCGAGTTCGACATCCGCATCGACGCCATGCTTTTGGGCCGTCTTTTCAATCTGGGCTTCGCGGCTTTCGTTGCTGCCGCCACCGCAAGCGACAAGCAAGGTCGCCGCTGACATCATGAGGGCCATTTTGATCGGATTCATGTTGTTCCCCTTCATCTTCACGTGGAGCCACGCCACGTCATCTCTTCTCCATATTGAGCAATCTATTGTGGTTTGTGAGCTTTTCAATTCAAAGTGTAGGAAGGAGAGAAAACGCCCCTTTGCGGGGCGGGGGGAGAAACACCATGAAGACTGGCCTTGCGGCGGTCATGATCGCCTTTTTTTCAAGCGCGGCGCTGGCCGACGAGGCGCCGTCGCCACGGGTGAAAACGGCCGCCTTCTTAGAAGCGGTCGCAACGAAGGCAGAAGCCTGCGAGGCCTTGCGCCCTTGGCAGTCGGCGGCGCTGCGGGCGCTCAATTTGACTGACATGGAACGGTTCAGCGCTGAGGAGCGCGAAGCCGTCATCGCCGAAACCAACACGCGGCTTGCTGGCATGACCTGTAGGGATGAAGCGATGACGGTCTGGGTCGAGGGCGCACGGGACGGTTTCGACCGCGAGATGCTGCCGCCCTATCTCATCGCTTACTTGACATTCGTCGGATATGAAGATCCGCCGCATGTGTTTACCGCAACGACGACGCGGCTGCGCTATGGCCCGGCGGTCGAGGCCATCCGTGAGAAGCTTGCCGCACTGGAAGCGGTGGGTGTCGTCCCGGAAGGCGGCAGGCCGTGGCCTGAATATATTGAACTGACACAAAGCAGGGTGCGCGAGTTTGTTGCCGTGATGAGCGATGACGAGACGACGCCGGAGGAATTCAATGAGGCAGCCGGATGGATGGGCCAAACGGCCCATATCGTCGAGCTATGGCTGGCCGACCAGGGGGTGTAGGATGTGCAGACTGTTATTACTTGTCCTGACGATCAGTATGGGGAGCCTCGGCAGTGCATGGGCGCAGAGCTGTGATCCGACGCCTGAGCGCCATGCGGTGCGCATTGAGGGCCGCGACAGCGAAGGCAAGCTCTCGCCTGCTTATCTGCCCTATGTCGCCGGTGACGAAGCCCTGTTCCAGCAGCTCGATAATGGCTGGGTCTTTGCCGTGATGCCGGTCGAGGAAGGCTATGTGATCCGGCTGTTTGAGAATGCCCAGATCGGCATGGCGACGGATCTGACCTCGTTGACTCCGCCGCATTCTGGCGTGCCCAATCCGCGTGACCTGTTCGGCTGGCATTTCCGCAATGCGGACAATACCGGGCCAAATGATGGTTCGGTCAATGCGCCGCAGGAAATGCGCGCCTTTGTGATCTCCCCGACGTTGGTCGGGACGGGCGGCTATAAGCCATCGCCCGATCCGTCGGGTCCTCGGCTGATGGAGCCCGGACCCGATGATGGGATCGGCTGGCTCAAAATCATCGACTACGGATTATCTGGTCACTCGCTTGCCAAGGGCCAGCGGGCCCGGATGAATTACGTGAAGTTCGAGGCCTGCCTGTCCTGGCCGCGCGGAAATGACGAGCGTGACAAGCTGCTTGATGAGGCGTCCTTCGAGTTTCTCGATGAGGACCGTGAGGCGTTCGGGGGCTGCGGGCTTGATCTGGGGGCGTTTGATCTGGAAGCGCGCTATCTGCCGAGGAAGCTCGGCGGGGATATCGATGGCGATGACGCGCTTGATGAGGTTGCACAGGTCAAACGCAAATCGGACGGCAAGCGGGCGCTGGCGCTCTGCCGGGCGGGAACATGGATGAGCCTGATCGGCATTGATAAAGTGGAGGGCGATATGCCCTCTGGTTATGTCGATCAGACTGAGGCGTGGCACTTGATCGCGCCGGGCGAAGGCCTGCCTATGGGGCTTGGAGAGGTGTCACTGCCCGAGTCGGATGGCGCGGTTCTCCTCCTTGAGCGGATCGAGAAACAGCTTGTTGCCGTCTATTGGAAGGACGGCGCACTGCATACGGATGAGCTATATCACATCGTAGAGCCTTGAGGGGCTTAGCCGTCTGGCTGCAACCTGACTGATTGCTCATTTTCAACCCCTGCCTGACAGGCGGAGAATGCCTCCCCAAAGGGAGGAAGAAAATGTTGAAAATGCTTATGCTGTTTGGGGCGGGGCTCACGCTCACCGCCTGCGCGACCACGACATGCGCAGGGGACCGCGATGAATGTATCGAGGAAGCCGAAGCTGATTCCCGCCGTGTAGAAGAAGAAAAGCGCAAGGCTGAGGAGTTCAAGCGCAAATATGGCGAGGACTGAGGAGATTTAGCGGTTTTCCGGAGTAATGTTTGAGGGAGGCTGGCAACCCAACCTCCCATCCGGATAGTTACCGCGCGTTGATCGGCACGTAATCGCGGCGGTCGGCGCCGGTATAGATCTGGCGTGGGCGGCCGATTTTCTGGTTCGGGTCTTCCAGCATTTCCTGCCACTGCGCGATCCAGCCGACGGTGCGGGCCAGCGCGAAGAGAGCGGTGAACATGTCGGTCGGGAAGCCAAGCGCGCGCAGCGTGATGCCCGAATAGAAGTCGATATTCGGATAGAGCTTCTTCTCGACAAAATATTCGTCTTCGAGTGCGATGCGTTCGAGTTCCTTGGCCACCGCGAACATCGGATCCTTGATGTCGAGGGCTTCGAGGACTTCGTGGGTCGCCTTCTTCATCACCTTCGCGCGCGGGTCGAAATTCTTGTAGACCCGGTGGCCAAAGCCCATCAGGCGGAAGGGATCATCCTTGTCTTTCGCGCGACGGATATATTCGGGAATCTTGTCGACCGTCCCGATCTCCATCAGCATGCGGAGGGCAGCCTCATTGGCGCCGCCATGGGCCGGGCCCCAAAGGCAGGCAATGCCAGCGGCGATACAGGCGAACGGGTTTGCGCCCGACGAGCCGGCAAGCCGCACGGTCGAGGTCGAGGCGTTCTGTTCGTGATCCATGTGCAGGATGAAGATCTTGTCGAGCGCGGAGGCCGCAACCTTGTTGATCTCATATTCTTCGGCCGGCACCGCAAAGCACATCCGCAGGAAGTTTTCCGTGTAATGCAGGTCATTACGCGGATGGATGAATGGCTGACCCATAATGTATTTATAGGCCATCGCCGCAATCGTCGGCATCTTGGCGATCATCCGGTGGGTCGAGATGATCCGGTGCTCCGGGTTATGGATGTCCGTTGAGTCGTGATAAAAAGCGGAGAGGGCGCCGACCGCGCCGCACATCACGGCCATCGGGTGCGCATCCCGGCGGAAGCCGTTCAGGAAGTTCTTGAAGTGCTCATGCACCATGGTGTGGTAGGTGATGTTGCCGCGGAAGACATCGAGCTGCTCGCCTGAGGGCAGATCGCCATGCAGCAGCAGATAGGCGGTCTCGATGAAGTCCGAATTCTCCGCCAGCTCGTCAATCGGATAGCCGCGATAAAGCAGCGTGCCTTCTTCACCGTCGATATAGGTGATCTTGCTTTCGCAGGATGCTGTCGAGGTGAAGCCGGGGTCGAAGGTGAATTTGCCGGTCTGCTTGGCAAGCGAGCGGATGTCGATGACATCGGGCCCCAGGGTCGCCGAATAGACAGGGAATTCGCCCTCGTCGATTCGCGACGTGCCCGTCTGGTTCAGATTGCTTTCCATGATCGTCACTCCATCCGTGAAGGTTGTTCGGAATTAGCGGAAATCCGGCTCCTTCGGCGAGAAGGATGCGCAGAAGACTTGGCCTGCGCCCGGAACAACGCCGCTATTGTGCGGCGCGACAATACTCATTCATCGCTGATCGGCAAGTCTGGACAGTGTCTCAATCTTACCAAAGGCGTGAAGGGTTATCCCAAGGTCCGGTGAAGGAAGTCCTGCAGTGACTGCCGCCCGGACCGGGGGACCGACGCGCCCAAAGGATAATTCGCGCGATTCGGCAAAAGATTTCAAAGTAGAATCAATAGCTTCTGCGGACCAATCGTCCAATTTCTCGAGCTTGGCAATGACCCCGGCGAGGATCTCCTGCGCGCCGTCCTGTTTGAGGGGTTTGGCGGCCTTGCCGGTGATCTCAAGGGGGCGTTCGTTGAGCAAATATGCCGCAGCTGAGCCGATATCGCTGAGAAGGCGGCAGCGCGCCTTGATGTCGTCCGCCGCGCGGGCAAGCCGCTCCATCTGGGCATCGCTGGGTGAATTCTCGAGGAAGGGCAGGGCCGATTCGAGGAAGGCTTCGCCTGTCATTTCCTGGATATAGTGCTGGTTTGTCGCGGCGAGCTTGTCCGGGTCGAGCCGGGCAGGCGCCTTGCCGATGCCGGAGAGGTCGAACCACTCGAGCGCCTTCTCGCGCGGGATAATCTCGTCATCGCCATGCGCCCAGCCGAGCCGGAGGAGGCCATTCATCAGCCCTTCGGGCAGATAGCCTTCATCGCGATAGGCCTCGACGCCAAGCGCGCCATGGCGTTTGGAGAGCTTTTTACCATCCGCACCGTGGATCAGCGGGATATGCGCCCAGACGGGTACGTCCCAGCCCAGCGCCTCATATAATTGCTGCTGGCGGGCGGCATTGATCAGGTGATCATCACCCCGAATCACATGCGTGACTTCCATATCGTGATCATCGACGACGACCGCGAGCATATATGTCGGGGTGCCGTCAGAGCGTAGCAGAACCATGTCATCGAGGGCGTGATTGGGGAAGCTGACCTCGCCCTGCACCTCGTCCTCAATGACGGTCGCGCCCTCGGTCGGGGCCATCAGCCGAATCGAATAGGGCCCATCGGGGGTGGGCTCCTTCGGGTCGCGCCATTTCGACGTGAACCGAGTGCCAGCCTCGCGAGACTTCTCGCGCGCCGCATCAAGCTCATCACCGGCAAGCCAGCATTTATAGGCCTTGCCAACTTTGAGAAGCTGGTGGGCGGCCTCGGCATGTCGGTCAGCACGGGCAAACTGGCTGATCGGCTCGCCATCCCAGTCGAGACCGAGCCATTGAAGGCCCTCGGTAATCGCGGTGACCGCGTCCTCATTATGGCGCGCGCGGTCGGTATCCTCTATGCGCAGCAGGAATTTAGAGCCCGGGCCCGCATGGGCGCCGCGCGCATAAAGCCAGGAGAAAAGGGCGGTGCGGGCCCCGCCAATATGCAGATAGCCGGTTGGCGAGGGGGCAAAGCGGGTGATGATCGGTTTGGTCATTGGGGCGACTGATAGGGCCCTGCGCGCGATCCGCCAAGATGGCCTCGCAAACAAAGAATTGACGCCTCGCCATCGGGAGAAGGCGTCGCTGATGCGAGTAAGACTTATGACATGATGACTGGCGGTTGCGCGCCGGGCGCCGCAATATACTTGGCGTGACAGGGGCAGGTGACATTTCAATAGGGGCGAGGGGTCGGCCCAGGCCGAAGGAAGGCGCAAAGGAGCGGCTTCTGGCTGCTGGCCGTCTCGCGAGGGACTGGGCAGCTGTCGAGACCGGGCGGTTCATCCTGTGGGCACCGGTCCTGATGATCGCCGGCGTTACGGTCTACTTCGCATTGCCGACCGAGCCCTCTTTGCCGCTCGTCTTGCTCGCAACGCTCCTGCCTGCGGCGGGGTGGATATGGGCCTCCCGCCGCGGGGCGGCATACTCTTCCTTCGGATCAAGGCTGATTTTCTTTTTCCTCCTCGGTCTGCTCCTCGCAACGATCCGTACGGCGAGCGTATCGGCGCCGATTCTGCCGCGTGCGGTGGGGCCGACAGGCATAGAAGGCACGCTTTTATTGCGGGAGGATCGGCCGGGCGATCAGCGTTTCACGATCGCGCCGGATACGATCGGCGCCCTCACCGAAGATCAGATCCCGGAGAAAATCCGTGTGACTTGGCGCGGCGACCGGATGGATGTTCATCCCGGTGACCGGGTGCGGGTCTTTGGCCAGTTGATGCCGCCGCCGGGTCCAGCCTTACCCGGCGGGTTCGATTATGGCCGCCAGCTATATTATGACCGGATCGGCGCGGTCGGCTTTCTTTATGCCCAGCCAGAGATCAAAGCGGCGGCAAGCCGCAACTCCCTCCATATACGGATCGAGCGACTGCGAGACCGGATCGCCGCACGAATTGAGCGGCTGACCCCGGGGGCAGGCGCCCCGATAGCCGCAACACTGGTCACAGGGCAGCGCGACGGCATCCCGCCAGAGATCACCAATATCCTGCGGGATACGGGCCTTGCGCATCTGCTCGCGATTTCAGGGCTCCATATGGGGCTCGTCTGCGGGCTCCTGTTCTTCAGCCTACGGTTCATCTTTGCTTGTCATCCTGGCTGGACAGCGCGCTATCCAATCAAGAAATGGGCCGCGGTCGGCGCGATCCTTGGCGGCATTGTTTATCTTGCAATCTCCGGCGCGCCGGTCTCAGCCCAGCGGGCCTTCATCATGGCGGTAATCGGGTTCCTTGCGATCCTTGCCGAACGGCGGGCGATTTCCCTGCGCAATGTCGCCATCGCCGCGGTTGTGATCATCATCCTTTCACCCGAAGCTGTGATGGGTGCGGGGTTCCAGATGTCCTTTGCCGCCGTGACGGCGCTGGTTGCGGCCTATGAATTCGTGCACGAACAGCAATGGACACCGCGCGACCGTCGCTTGCCGACGCGTTTCCTGCGCTTCATCGGCGCCCTGTTCCTGACCAGTCTGATTGCGGGGATGGCGACGTCACCGATGTCGATGTTCCACTTCAACCGCATCGCCGTTTATGGCCTTGGCGCGAACATGGCGGTGATGCCGCTCTTTACCCTGATCGTCATGCCGGGGGCTGTCTTGGGGCTGGTCTTGATGCCGCTAGGGCTCGACCAATTTGTCTGGCCGGTTGTCGGCTGGGCACTCAGCACCATCATTCAGGTCACGGACATGATTGCCGCCCGCCCCGGCGCGGTCATGCCAATTGCGCAATGGTCGGGCCTTGCCTGGGGGCTGGTGATGGGCGGGATGCTCATCTTATGTCTCTTCCGGGCGGCATGGCGATGGGCTGGGGTTGGGGTGATCCTGCTCGGCATGGGCCTGGCGCCGCTCTCGCCCCAGCCGGTTCTTCTGATCTCGGAGGATCTGCGAAATATCGGCGCAGTCGATCAGGCAGGTGAGCTGTCGATCCTGTCGCCCCAGCGTGCGCGTTTCACCGTCGATCAGTGGCGCGAAAGCCTCGCCGTCACCAAAGAGAAACGCGAGCTTGAGAAATTCGCCTGCGAGGAGGGAGTCTGTCAGGTACCCGCCTATGGGCTCGATGTGACCTATACGGAGACGATAGAGGCGACGGCGCGGGCCTGCCGTGAGGCGGAGATCGTCATTGCGCCCTTGTGGACGGCGGAAGACCTCAAAACCTCTTGCGCGGCCCTACTGATCACCAAGGAGACATCCGCCGCGCGCGGGCCTATCTCTTTTTACCTCACCCGCGAGGGCTACCGGCTGAAGGAGGGGGCGCCGCTGCGCGGGGACCGCCCCTGGGTGCCCTGATGATCAGCTCACGTCCGGTTTTGACGCGAACATCATGTAATTGACCGAGAGGTCTTCGCTGACTGCCCATTTGTCCTGAAGCGGGCGGTAGGAGACACCGGAGACGGACTCGATCCGCAAGCCGGATTTCTCAAGCGCTTTGCGGATCTCGGCGGGTTTCACGAATTTCCGAGGGTCATGCGTGCCGGCGGGCAGCCATCGCAGGATATATTCCGCGCCGATCTTGGCGGTCGCGAGGGCTTTGAGCGTGCGGTTGATCGTCGCGACGGCCATCATCCCGCCGGGGCGGACAAGGTCTGCTGACTTGCCGAGGAAGAGGTCGATATCGGCGACATGCTCGACGACTTCGAGATTGAGGACCGCATCGAATTGCGGCTCGTCCGACGCGGCCAGTTCCTCGACCGTGGTGCAGCGATAGTCGATTTCGAGCCCCGTTTCCTGCGCATGGGCCAGCGCCGTCTTCACATTCTTCTCCGCCGCATCGAGCCCGGTGACCGTCGCGCCGAGCCGGGTCATCGGTTCTGAAACCAGCCCGCCGCCGCAGCCAATATCGAGCAGGCGGAGCCCTTCGAGCGGGCGGATATCCTCCCGGTTGCGGCCGAAATGGGCGCAGATCCGGTCCTTGATCAGGGCCAGCCGGGTCGGATTGAACTTGTGCAGCGGCTTGAATTTGCCAAAAGGATCCCACCATTCGGCAGCGATGGCTGAGAATTTCTCAACCTCTGAAGCGTCGATTGTGGTCGTTCCGTGAGCCATTTGCTTATCCTGTGCTCAGTTTTGGTGCGATTGCGAGATGCCGCAGACTGCCCTAGCAGTGCAAATTCTTATCTGGGTGGAGGGTTTCCGGTTTGCCAGCAAGTACCGCAAGTGCCGCAGTTCGGCCAAAGGACCGGCTCGACAATCGTCTGGTGATGAAATTCGGCGGCACATCTGTCGCCGATCTCTCCCGGATTGAGCGGGTCGCCCGCCATGTCGCGGCGGAAGTGGCGTCTGGCAAGGAAGTCTGTGTCGTGGTTTCGGCCATGGCCGGGGAGACCGACCGGCTGGTCGGGCTCGCGGCGGCGGCGGCCGGCGAAGGGCTTCACCGTAATGCCGATGTCGACACGGTGGTGTCCTCTGGCGAGCAGGTGACGGCGGGGCTTCTGGCGCTCGTGCTGCAGCGGGAGGGGATCGCCGCGCGGTCTTTCCTTGGCTGGCAGGTGGCGATGCGCACCGATGACACCCCCAGCGCCGCCACAATACACCATATTGATACCACAACGCTGGCAAACACGTTCAAGCAGGGCGAAGTCGCCGTTGTCGCGGGTTTCCAGGGGGTCAGTCCCGATGGCCGGATCACGACGATCGGCCGAGGCGGCTCGGACACGACCGCCGTGGCGCTGGCCGCGGCGCTCAAAGCTTGCCGATGTGACATCTACACGGATGTCGACGGCGTCTATACTTCCGATCCGAGGATCGTTGCCTCGGCCCGGCGTCTCGACCGGCTGACCTTTGAGGAGATGCTGGAAATGGCCTCGGTGGGGGCAAAGGTTCTGCATACGCGCAGCGTGGGGATCGCCATGGCGCATGGCGTGCCCATCCGGGTGCTGTCGAGCCTGACCGAACCGGGTGAAAATGGAGCATGTACACTGATCATGGATGAAAACGATATCATCGAACGCCGCACTGTCTCCGCCGTTGTGCCGAGCCGGGCGGAAGCGCGTATCTCGCTCCTCGGGGTTCCCAACGTGCCGGGCAAATCCGGCATCATCTTCACGGCGCTGGCCGATGCGAAGGTCAATATCGACATGATCGTCCAGTCGCAGGCGCGGGCCGGGGAGTCGGCCAACATGTCCTTCACCCTGAAGGAAGCGGACCTCTCGCTGGCGCAGTCGATCCTTGCGGGGCTGAAGGATGAGATCGGCTTCACCGATCTGATGGCGGATCAGGATGTCTCCAAGGTCTCGATCATCGGGGTGGGGATGAATGACCATTCCGGTGTCGCCGCAACCATGTTCGCGGCCTTCGGCAAAAAGGGCATCAACATCCACAACATCTCGACTTCCGAGATCAAGATCAGCGCCTTGATCCCGGCGGATTATACCGAACTTGCCGTCCGTACCCTGCATGATGCCTTCGGGCTCGGTGAGGTGTCCGAAGGAGGCGCATGAGCAGCGACGTGACAGAGACGGGCTTCGGCCCGCGGCTCCGGCCAGCCCCGCGCGCGCTGCTTCAGCGCCTGCGCCAGATCATGGCGGAGACCGGCGGCACGGCGCAGGACCGGCTCGACCAGTTCGCAAAAACTATTGCGGCCAGCCTCGTCGGTGACGTCTGCTCGATCTATGTGCGGCGTCCGGACGATGTGCTCGAACTCTTTGCCTCTGAGGGCCTGAAGCAGTCGGCCATCCACGTCACGCGGATGGGGATGGATGAGGGGCTTGTCGGCTGGGTCGCCCGGCGCAAACAGCCGCTGCAGGTCAAGGACGCCAAATCGCATGAGGCTTTCTCTTATCGGGAAGAAACCGGCGAGGACGATCTGAACGGTTTCCTTGGTGTGCCGATCATCCGGTCGGGGCAGGTGCTTGGTGTTCTTGTCATCCAGAACCGGACCGAACGGGTCTATACGGATGATGAGCTGGAAGTCGCGCAGACCGTTGCGACCATTCTGGCCGAGATTGTCGCGACAGGTGAGCTGCTCGAAGCGCGCGACACCGAAGATGTCGCAGCCCTCCTGCACAAGCCGGAGACCGCGAAAGGCAGCCCGATCGTTGCCGGGATTGCGCATGGCATCGTCTTCCGACGTGATCCGCGTATTCGCGCGCACCCGACCTTTGCCAGCGATGTGGCGCTTGAGAAGCAGAAGCTCGAAGACGCGATCGCCGAGGTCCAGAAATCCGTCGATGACATGATCGCGCGCGACCCGAATCTGTCGGGCAGCACGCGCGAAGTGCTCGAAGTCTTCCGCCTGTTCGCCTATGACAAAGGCTGGGCACGGAAGATGACGGAGAAGGTCCTTGCGGGCCTGAGTGCTGAATCGGCTGTCGAGCAGGTGCAGGCCGAGAACCGCAAGAAGATGCGGGAAGTCTCTGACCCGTATCTGCGTGAACGGTTCCATGATCTTGAGGACCTGACGCGGCGTCTGCTCCGTGTTCTGTCCGGTGATACATCGACGGGTCCGGGCGAGCTGCCGGAGAACGCCGTTCTTCTCGCCGAATCCCTGGGGCCGGCCGAACTCCTCGAATATCACTCGCCGCAGCTCAACGGCGTTGTCGTCGGCGAGGCGGCGGGGACGAGCCATGCGGCGATCATTGCCCGCTCGCTCGGTATACCGATGGTTTCGGGCCTGCCCGAGATTGTCGATCTGGCCATAGCCGGGGATGAGGTCATCATTGATGGCTCGACCGGTGAGGTGCATCTGCGCCCGCCGGAGACGACAAGGGTCGCCTTTGCCGACAAATCCCGCCTCCGCAGTGAGGCACTGGCCCATTATGCGAGCCTGCGCCATGAGCCCGCCGTTACGAAAGATGGTGTGCGGATCGAATTGCAGATGAATGCGGGCCTTCTCATCGACATGCCGCATCTGGAGGAAACCGGCGCCAAGGCGGTCGGGCTGTTCCGGACAGAGCTGCAATTCCTCCTCGGTCAGAGCCTGCCGACGGCGTCCGCGCAGGAGACGCTTTACCGGCAGATCATGGATGCGGCGGGCGACAAGCCAGTCATCTTCCGGACCGCCGATATCGGGTCCGACAAGCGCGCAGGCTATATGACCGGCCCGCGTGAAGCGAACCCGGCCATGGGCTGGCGCGGCCTTCGGATGTCACTCGATCGCGAAGGCCTGATGCGGACACAGATCCGTGCCCTGATTTCTGCTGCGCGTGGTCGCAGCCTCAATTTCATGTTCCCACTGGTGACAACCCGCGAGGAGCTGATCACAGCCAAGAAGATGGTCGACAAGGAGCTCGACCGCTATCGTAAGCTTCATGGCGAGCCGCCGAAAATCCGCATCGGCTCGATGATCGAAATTCCGGCGGCTGCGTGGCAGTTGCGGGAGATCGCGCGCGAATGTGACTTCCTCTCGATTGGCGGGAATGATCTGGCGCAGTTCTTCTTTGCTGCCGACCGCGAGACCGATGCGGTCAGCCGCCGCTATGACCCGCTCTCGCCGTCATTTGTTTCCTTCCTTGGCCGGACGGTCAAGGAAGCGAAAGCCGCAGGCAAGCCGATCGGCTATTGCGGAGAGCAGGCGGGAGATTCGCTGATGGCGCTGGCGCTGCTGGCGATCGGGGTTGAGACCCTGTCCGTACCGGCAAGCGCGATCGGACCGCTCAAAGCGATGATCCGTTCCGTGACATTCGGCGAGCTGCGCGATGAGATGGCGCGGCTGATGTCGCTCGACCTGCCGAGCCTGCGGCCCGCCCTTACAGAATGGGCCGCATCTCATGAAGTGGAAATGCCGCGCTAGGCGGCGAGGGCCGCGATCAGCGGCCCAGCATCTTCGCGATATCTTCTGGTGAGAAGGGGAAGACGATGGTGTTCGTCTTGTCTGATGCGATTTCCTGCAGCGTGTTGAGGTAACGCAGCTGCATGGAAGAAGGGGAGCTCGCCAGCACATCGGCGGCTTCGCGGAGTTTGTCCGCCGCCTGCAGTTCACCTTCTGCAAGAATGACCTTGGCACGACGTTCACGCTCGGCCTCGGCCTGACGGGCAATCGCGCGGATCATGCTTGAGTCGACATCGACGCGCTTGATTTCGACATTGGCGACTTTGATGCCCCAGGCTTCGGTCTGCTCATCGAGGATATGCTGGATGTCCTTGTTCAGCTGGTCGCGTTCCTGCAGCATCTCATCAAGATCATGCTTGCCGAGCACGGAGCGAAGTGTTGTCTGTGCAAGTTGGCTGGTTGCTTCCTGATAGTTCTCGACTTGGACGACGGCGCGAACCGCATCAATCACGCGGTAATAGATGACAGCATTGACGTTCACCGAGACGTTGTCGCGCGAGATGACATCCTGCGGCGGCACATCCGCCACAAGGGTCCGCATATCAACCTTGCGAAGCTGCTGGAGCATCGGGATCAGGATGATGAGGCCCGGGCCTGAGGCTTTGCGGCCGACGCGGCCGAGGGTGAAGACGACGCCCCGCTCATATTCCTTCAGGATCTTGAAGATATTCGTCAGAACAAAGAACGCGAATATCAGAAGCGGGATAGTGATGGAGATGAGATCAACAGGGATCATGGGATACCTCTAAGGTCAATTGGTTTCTGGTTGCCCGCGACGGGGCATGAATCTGGAGACGCCATTCTGGCTGGCGCTGTTTTTCTTCACGACAAGGACGATGCCGTCGACGTCCTGCACCTTGATGGCATCGCCTTCCTTGAGGGGGTCTTTCGACCGGGCGCGCCAGCGTTCGCCATCGACGATAACATGACCTTCGCCGGTTTTTGGATCCCATTCGTCAACGCGGCCTGTGCGTTTACGGATCGCTTCCTGCCCGATCAGAGGGCCATGGCTGCGCGAGCCTGCCAGCGCGAAGATTGAGAGGCCGAGGACCACGGCGGCAGAGCCGACCGTGCCGATCAAAACGGCGGGGGCGACTCGGAACTCACCGGGGAAGAGGAACCACAGCCCGACCGTGAAAAGCCCTATCCCGGTGGCACCGGCGAGCCCGAAGGTCGGGGTGAAGAACTCGATGAAGACGAGGAAGGCCCCAACCCCCATCAGTGCGAGGAACAGCCCGTCATAAGGCAGCACCCGGAAAGCCGCGAGGGCGAGGAGAAGGCAGACGATCCCAACCGTGCCAGGCAGAATTGAGCCCGGGTTCCACAGCTCGGCAATGATGCCGGTGGTCCCAAGGGTGAGGAGGATCGCCGCGACATTGGGATCGGCAAGAAAGCCGAGGATACGCTCGAACAGGGTCGGCTCGACACGGGTCAGGACCACATCGCCAGTTGAGATCGTCGTCTCGCCGGAGGCGACCGTGACGGTCCGGCCATCAAGCTGGGCGAGCAGGTCTTCCAGATCCTCTGCGACAATGTCGATGACGCCCAGCTCCAGCGCTTCATTGGCGGTGACGCTCGCCGAAGGGGGGCGCACGGCCTTTTCGGCCCAGTCGGCGTTGCGGCCGCGCAGTTCCGCGAGCGAGCGGATATAGGCCACCGAATCCTCGATGATCTTGCCGCGCATGGAGGCTTCATTGGAGATATCGACTGGCTGGCTTGAGGGTTCGCTCTCCTCGCCAAAACCGTTCGCCTCGTCCTCATCCGGATCAGAGGAGGGGACCGCCGGTTCTTCGAACGGGCTTTCGCCGCCGCCCGTGCCGCCAATCTCGATCGGGGTGGCGGAGCCCGTATTGGTCGCGGGCGCCATGGCCGAGACATGCGCTGAATACATGATGTAGAGCCCGGCGCTGGCCGATTGCGCGCCCTGCGGGCTGACATAGGTGACGACGGGGGTCTCTGAGGCGAGGATCGCCTGAATGATGTCCTTCATCGAGGTGACAAGCCCGCCTGGCGTGTCGATCTCCATGATCACCAGTTCCTCGCCGCGCGAGGAGGCCGCGCCAATCTCGCGTACGAGATAGTCGGCGGAAGCCGGCGTGACCGGGCCGTCGAGGGTCAGGATCGTGCCGCGCGACTGGGCGTCATTCTGCGCGATCGCGCCGAAAATACCCTGCAAGGTGAAGAGGATAAGCCCGAGAAGTGCCAGCGCGGCCCAAAATGGAGACCTGCGGTAAGGTTTCGTCATCCCGTGCATCGATACTCTCCCTGCCGCAATTATCTTAACGGCGCCTTCGCGTGGCCACAATGCCGTCACCCTCATTGAAAAGATGTGGGGCGAGAGGGAGGATCATCCAAGTGAGCCGTGTCGATCAGGTCCTGTCCACGCTGCTGCCTTCAGGAGAGAGGTGGGCGGCGCGGTTTGCCCCCCAGCCTGTCGTGACCGCCGGAGCGGAGTTTCTCGTCTTCGGGATCAAGCAGGCCTGGGCGTGCCTTTTCGGCGGCCTCATGGTCATGGCCCTCCTTCTCACCGGTATCGCCTGGCCCGAGACCATGCCGGTGGCGCGGTATGACTTCCTGTTCCTCTATGCGCTCAGCCTTCAGATCATTTTTCTCATCACGCGGTTTGAGCGGCCAAGGGAGGCGATGGTTATTCTAGTCTTCCATCTCGTCGGCACCGGGATGGAGGTCTTCAAGACCGCGCATGGCTCCTGGGTTTATCCTGAAGCGAATTTGCTGCGGATTGGCGGGGTGCCGCTGTTCTCGGGCTTCATGTATGCGGCGGTGGGATCGTATCTCGCGCGGGTCTTCCGGGTCTTTGACATGCGGTTCACGAACTATCCGCGGCGGCGATGGACGGTGGGGCTCGCTGTTCTCATCTATCTGAATTTCTTCGGGCATCATTTCGGCCCGGATATCAGAAACCTGCTGTTCCTCGGCGCGGCGGTGATGTTCGCGCCCACGGTCGTTCATTACCGGGTCTGGCGGTGGCGCCACCGGATGCCGCTGCTGCTCGGTTTCGTGCTGGTCGCGGGATTCATCTTCCTTGCCGAGAATATCGGCACGCTGACCGGGAGCTGGCTTTATCCCAACCAGCAGGATGGCTGGGAGCCCGTGCCGGTCGGCAAATTCGGCTCATGGCTCTTACTGATGATCTTAAGCTGGGTGTTGGTGACCCTGATCCACCCGCCGAGAGCGGAGGTTCACTCTGAGACCGCCATATTGTCGATCAGCCGTGTGCGTCCCAGCATCACGGCGGCAAAAAGCCGGACTGTTGCCCAGTCCTCTGGCGCAACGGGCGAGGTGACCAGCTCCAGCGTCGGATCGCGGCGCAGCTCGTAATAATCGACCGGGGCGAGCCCGACTGACTTCAGCCCCTCAATCCCCTTGGCAAGGGCAGCTTCAGGATCGGCGCCTGTGCGCAGGAGAGCGGTCGTGTCGCGCATAACGTTTGAGAGCCAGCCCGCAATGTTGCGCTCTTCATCGGAGAGATACTGATTGCGCGAGGACATGGCGAGGCCGTCCGATTCGCGGATGATCGGCGCGCCGATGATGTCGATATCGAGATTGAGATCCCGCACCATCCGCCGGATGACCAGGAGCTGCTGGTAGTCCTTCTCGCCGAAGACCGCCGCATCGGGCCGGACCTGATTGAAGAGTTTGAGAACGACGGTCGCGATGCCGGCAAAATAACCGGGCCCCCGCGAGGCGCCATCGAGCGGCTTTGCGACTTCCGGCACCGTCACCGTGGTCTGATAGCCATCGGGATACATATCGCCCGCATCGGGCATGTAGATCGCATCGACCCCGGCCTTTGACAGTGCTTCGACATCGGCAAGCTCTGTGCGGGGATAGGTGTCCAGATCCTCGGTCGGAGCGAACTGCTTGGGGTTCACGAAAATGCTCACCACCACGCGCTCCGCATGGGTCTTGGCGACCTCGACAAGGGAGAGGTGGCCGCGATGTAACGCCCCCATGGTGGGCACAAAGGCGATTCGCTCTTTATGCTTGCGAAACTCCCCCAGAATCGCGGCAAGGGAGCGGGTGTGGCGGGCGATTGGTGGTTGGGTGTGGGTGTTCATAACTCCCCCCTAGGCCCATGGGCTCGCGTAAAGAAGTCTTAACGAAAAAGGTTAACGGTCGGCGGCGATGAAACAGCGATTCGTATTTTTGATTTGTGCAGGCTTGCTCTCGGCATGTGTCTCCGGCGTTGGGGGAGAAAAACCCCGCCAGATGGAGGTCGTCGCGCCGTCCCGCCTGCCGCCCGAGCTGCGCCAGGCCGCGCTCGCGCCGCCGCCCGTGCCTGCTGATCTTGATGCGGAGGGCAATCCGATTGTCCCCGCCGCGCCGCAGATGCAGAGCAATTATTACGATACGCAAGCAGGTATCTCGTCCCTCGATCCGATCGTGATCACAGAGAACCGTGCGCCGCGCGGCACGCCGGATGAGAAATTCATGGCTTCACCTGCCCGTCAAGAGGCGAAGGCCGTGCCGGCCGTCCTTGCTGCTGCCGATGCCGCCCAGATGCGCGGCACGACTGCGTCGGTCACCTCGTCCAGCAAACCCGAGCCGATGCCCGAACGCCGGGCTGTGCCAGCTGCCTCAACGGGCGCCTATGCCGTCCACCTTGCCTCCTATCGCGAAGAAGATAAGGCGCGGGTTGGCTGGGATATTTATGCGGCACGTTATGGCGACATGCTCTCATCGCTGACCCCGCGGGGCGCGCATGTGTCGATCCCCGAGCAGGGCGAATTTGTCCGCCTGCTGGCCGGGCCGTTCCCGAATTCAGATGCTGCCCAATCCGTGTGCGACGAACTTTCCTATCAGGACCAGTATTGCCGCGTCATGCCATATGAGGGCGCACCGCTTTTATGACCCCCAGCCAGGGATTGCTCCCATGACCCATGTCATCGTTGTTGGTAATGAGAAGGGTGGCTCCGGTAAGACAACCGTGGCCATGCATCTTATTGTGGCGTTGCTGAAATCCGGCAAGAAAGTCGGCTGCCTTGATCTCGATCTGCGGCAGAAGAGCCTGTGGCGCTATCTTGAGAACCGCGCGAAATGGGGCGTGCTGAACGAGCTGTCCACCGCTGAGCTGCCAATGCCGGTCTTCCTGCCCATCCAGGGCAACCAGCATGACAGCCGCTATACGGCGAAAAAGCAGGAGACGGAGGAGTTTGGCCGGACCCTGCTGGAATTCGCCAACTGCGACTTCCTCGTGATCGATACGCCCGGTGCGGACACACATTTGTCGCGCCTTGCGCATATGCATGCCGACACGATTGTGACCCCGTTGAACGACAGCTTCATTGATTACGACATGCTGGCCCAGATCGATCCCGAAACGGGCAAGATCAAGGGGCCTAGCCTTTACGCCGAAGTCGTCTGGTCAGCGCGCCAGCACCGAGCGTCGGCCGGTCTTCATGGCGGCATTGACTGGCTGGTTGTCCGTAACCGGATGTCTGCAACGCGCTCTCTGAACAAGGCGGCGGTCGGTGAGCGGATTACCGAGCTCTCCAAACGCATCCAGTTCCGTACCTCGAAAGGGTTCGGCGAACGTGTGATCTATCGTGAGCTTTTCACCAGCGGCATGACGCTGCTCGATCTTGGCACGCGCGGGGCACCGCGGAAATTTGGCTCGATGAGCCACCTTGCCGCTCGCAACGAGCTGCGCGGCTTCCTTGCCGCGATGAACCTGCCGGCCATGGCGCGCGAGGCCGAAGCCGCGTAAAGCGCCCCTCATGGGATGGCTGTTCCTTATCGTTGCCGTCGCTGCGGCGGCCTTTGCCCTGCCGGGCGGTACGCGCTCGCCTGCGGATCGTCGGCTGGCGCAGATCGTCGCTTTTGTGGCGCTCGCTATCGCGATAGCTGCCTTTGGCCTCAAACCGGTCGGCGGCGGCGTGCTCCTGATCGGCGCGACGCTCTACGGTATTGGCTGGCTGAAGGCGAAGATGACCGGCGAGGGGTTCCAGGACATCGAGGATGAGCCTTACTACAAGGCCGAAGGGCGCCGCCGTACATCCCCTGCGCCAACCGGCGGGATGAGCCGGGATGAGGCGCTCAAAGTGCTCGGGCTCTCAGCGGACGCTGATGAAGAACAGATCCGCGGCGCGCATCGCCGGCTGATCGCCAAAGCCCATCCCGATGGCGGCGGTTCGACCTATCTGGCGGCCAAGGTCAATGAAGCGCGCGATGTGCTGCTCAGCTGATCTTTTTACTGGATAGCGATAAATTTTCACGTTATGTTCTCCTCTGCGGAAGCTTTTCCAGAGGCAAAGGAGAGAAACATGTTTCCAGATCAACTGACATCAGTTGCGGGCAAGCTCGTTGAGTATTGCAAGACCGGACAGGAGCAGAAGGGGCTCGATGAGCTCTATGATCCCAATGCGGTGTCGGTCGAAGCGGCCGATATGGGCGGCATGGGCCGGGAGACGAAAGGGATCGACGGCATCAAGGGCAAGCATGAATGGTGGTACGGCGCGCATGACATCCATTCGTCCACGGCCGAAGGGCCGTTCTTTTATGGCGAGGATCAGTTTGGCGTGATCTTCGGCATGGATGTGACGAACAAGGAATCCGGCGAGCGGATGCAGGCGCGCGAGCTTGGTATCTACACGGTCGAGAACGGCAAGATCGTCAAAGAAGAGTTCTTCTACGGGATGTAGGGCGAGTTCGTCATCGCCCTTCGAGACGGCCTCATCCTGAGGACTGGCAGGCAAGCCTGCCTGCCAGTGGACTCGAAGGATGGCGGCTATTCTTCAGGGAGCAGAATTCTCTGCGTCAAAGACGATGGCGCCCTGCTGGATCGTGTATGCGACATGGGCGAAATCGCCTGGCGTCTCGACCGGATTGCCGTCATAGATGACAAGGTCCGCCGGGCCGCCGATCTCGACAATGCCGCTCTGCCCGCCGAATTTCTCCGCCGGCATGGTGGTCAGGGTGACGAGGAGGTCATCGAATTCGAGCCCGCCCTTTGCCATCAGCTCATATTCAGCTTGCGGATAATAATCACTCATATAGCCCGTATCTGTGCCGAAGGCGATTTTGCCGCCTGACTCGTGATATTCTCTGAGCTGACCGATGCTGGTCGTCTCATACTGCTTGATCACGAATTCCGGCACCTGCGCACGGCCTAGCTCGAACCGCCAGAGCTTCAGGGTCGGGATCAGGACCGTGTCCTGTGCCAGCATCTGCGCGATGAGATCTTCACCGAGCGGGCCATCTGAGGGAACGGTGTGCACGATGACATCGACCTCGCAATCGACCGCGCGGGTCAGGCCCAGCCTGCTTTGGGGGTGAGAGAAGATCAGCCGCTCGCGCTCATGTGTCGTCTCGGCGGCAGCGCAGATGACATTCTCGTCCATATGCGCCGTTTCGGTCGGGGAGAGGAACGAGCCCGACATGATCTTGATATGATCCGCTCCCGTATCAAGAACGGCATTGATGGCGGCGCGGGCGGCTTCAGGGGTGGCAAGCTCTGGCAGGTTGAATTCGAGATAGGCGGGCGAGCCGTCAGGCGCGACAAAACTGCCACTCGCGGTGAGGATGCGCGGGCCTACAAGCTCACCATTTTCGATCCGCTCCCGGAGGGAAAGGGTCTGGCTGAGATCAGAACCCGTATCGACGACGGAGGTAAAACCGTAGCGCAGGAGCATGTCCGTCATCACCGACTGTGGTGTCTCAGCAAGGGCAGGGGCGGTGAAATGGACGTGCGAATTCCAGAGGCCAGCAGTGACCAGCCGTCCTTCGGCATCAATATAGTCGATGCGATTGCGGGGCGGCTCGCCGCCAAGATCGGCGATCTGGCCGTCTCGTATGAGAATGGTGGTCAGCTCGGGCGTCTCGCCCGGCGCTTTGACGAGCAGCGCATTCTCAATGAAGAGGTCTTGCGCGGCGGCGCTGCTCGTGAGCCCGCCAAGCATGATCGCGAGTCCCATGCCCATTGAGGAAAAAAGGCCGTGGGCTGAATTCTTCTCTGCCATGTCGTTCCCCTGGCCTATGCGGCCCAGTCGAGAACGACCTTGCCTGATTGGCCTGACCGCATCGTGTCAAAACCCTTCTGGAACTCCGAGACCGGCAGGCGATGGGTGATGATCGGGTCGAGATTGAGCCCGGACTGAAGAAGGGCGCCCATCTTGTACCAGGTCTCGAACATTCGGCGGCCGTAAATGCCTTTCAGGTCGAGCCCCTTGAAGATGACTTTCGACCAGTCGATCCCGGCACCGTCCGGCAGAATGCCGAGAAGGGCGATCTTGCCGCCATGGTTCATGCAGTCGAGCATGTCGGCAAAGCCCGCCTTCACGCCGGACATCTCGAGGCCCACATCAAAGCCCTCGGTCATGCCGATCTCTTCCATCACATCACGGAGCTTTTCTTTCGTGACATTGACTGTGCGGGTCGCGCCCATGGTCTGGGCCAGCTCAAGCCGGAAATCATTGATGTCGGTGATGACGACATTCCGGGCCCCAACGAATTTGGCGACCGCCGCCGCCATGGCGCCAATTGGGCCTGCGCCCGTGATCAGGACATCTTCGCCGACAAGGTCATATGCAAGGGCGGTGTGCACTGCATTGCCGAAGGGGTCGAGGACGGCGCCCAGATCATCGGTCACGGCCTCGGGCAGCTTATAGATGTTCAGGGCGGGGACGGAGATGAACTCGGCAAAGGCGCCGGGGCGATTGACCCCGATGCCGACCGTGTTGCGGCAGAGATGCCGCTTGCCCGCGCGGCAGTTCCGGCAATGCCCGCAGGTCACATGCCCCTCGGCAGACACGCGGTCGCCAATGGAAAGGCCCTTTACCTCGGAACCCAGCTCGACAATCTCGCCCATGAATTCATGGCCGACCGTCATCGGGACGGGGATCGTCGACTGGGCCCAGTCGTCCCAGTTATAGATATGGATATCCGTGCCGCAGATGGCGGTGCGCCGGACCTTCACGAGGACATCATTGGGACCGATCGAAGGGGTCTCGACGTCTTCCATCCAGATGCCTTCTTCGGACTTTGCCTTGACGAGCGCTTTCATGGTGAGGGCTTTCTTTCGTATGCGGTGAATTCTAGTCGCAATTGACCATCCAGGGAACGCCAAACCGGTCGGTGACCATGCCGAACCCCTTGGCCCAGAATGTCGGCTCGAAGGGCATGTTGACCTCGCCGCCTTCGCTTAGGGCGTCAAAGACGCGCTTCGCCTGTTCGGGATCCGCGCTGGCATAAGAGACATTCACGCCAGCGGGCTTCTCATAACGCTCCGGCGAAACATCCGATCCCATCAGGATCGTGCCGCCGACCGTGATGCGCATATGCATGACAAGGTCGAGATTGCCGCCCGGTGCCATATCTTCTGCCGGGGAGCCGCGATAACGGAAAACCTCGCCCGGTTCGCCATCCATCAGCTTTGCATAATAGGTGAGCGCTTCCTCACAGGTGCCGGGGAAGTGAAGATAGATGCTGAATGACATGGGCGGTGCTCCCTAAATGACGCCGAGGTCACGGCCGACCTTGATAAACGCATCGACGCATTTGTTGACCTGATCTTCAGTATGCGCCGCTGACATCTGGGTGCGGATGCGCGCTTTGCCCTTGGGCACCACTGGATAGAAGAACCCGGTGACATAGACCCCTTCCTCCATCAGCTTTGCGGCCATGTCCTGCGCTTTTGGCGCATCATAGAGCATGACCGGGATGATCGGGTGCTCACCGGGGAGGAGATCAAAACCGGCATCGGCCATTCGTGAGCGGAAGAGCGCGGCATTGGCAAAGAGACGTTCGCGCCGGTCGTCCCCATCCTGAACGAGTTTGAGCGCGCGGCGCGATGCGCCAACCAGCGCCGGGGTGAGGGCGTTTGAGAAAAGATAGGGCCGGGCGCGCTGGCGCAGGAGATCAATGACGTTCTGTTTTGCGCAGATATAGCCGCCCATGCCGCCACCGAGCGCCTTGCCCAGCGTGCCAGTCAGGATGTCGACCTTTTCCTCGACGCCTTTATGCGAAGGCGTGCCTCGCCCGCCCTTGCCGAGAAAGCCCGTCGAGTGACAGTCATCGACCATGACGAGGGCATCATAACGCTTGGCCACCTCACAAAGCTTGTCGAGGTCGCAGATATAGCCATCCATCGAGAAGACGCCGTCGGTGACGACGAGCTTTGTCCGGGCGCCCGCCGCATCGGCGGCTTTGAGCTGGGTCTCAAGGTCGTCCATGTCATTATTGGCGTAGCGATAGCGCTGCGCCTTGCAGAGCCGGACCCCGTCAATGATCGAGGCGTGATTGAGGGCATCGGAGATGATTGCATCCTCAGCGCCGAGCAGCGGCTCGAAAACACCGCCATTGGCATCGAAACAGGCGGCAAAGGTGATCGCGTCATCATATCCGAGCCATTCGGCGATCTCATGCTCAAGCGCGCGGTGAATATCTTGCGTGCCGCAGATAAAGCGGACCGACGCCATGCCAAAGCCATGGCTCTGCATCGTTGCGGCGGCAGCTTTGGCGAGTTCGGGGTGATCGGCGAGGCCGAGATAGTTATTGGCACAGAAATTCAGCACTTTGCGGCCGCCGACCGTGATCTCGCCGGCCTGCGCGCCTTCGATCAGGCGCTCTTTCTTATAGAGGCCATCGGCTTTGATCTCTTCGATCGTCTCATCAATGCGGGCGTAGAATGCGTCTGACATGAAGTCTCCCGGGCTTTTTCTTCCGGGGCTACTCCCGCGCGGGAAGCGCTGCAAGACGGCGGCTGGTTTACTGTGATTCACACAATTTAAGGGTGAGAATTTTCCGGATGTTAACGAGGCTCGCCTAAAGGAGCGGTTGCGGACAGGCTTGGGAAGGGGTGCCGCCTCGATGAATACTGATCGGCACGCTAATAAACAGGCGCCGAATACGGGCTTACTCTTGGGTCAGACGGTTGCTGCCGCTGCCTTTGTCGTCGTCCTCGTATTCTCTGTCTTTGTCCTTACAATTGATCGCAAGCAGCACATTGCCGCTGAAGACCGGATCGATGAATCCGTCAACGGTTTCGGCGAGCTGACCGCCTGGGGCGTCGGCAACTGGCTGCAGGAACGGATCGCCGCAACAATCACCGCTGCTGAAGTTTTCGAACATGAAATGGAGACGGATGATCCGTTCGCCGTTTTTGAAAGTGATGCGCTCGCCGAGCTTGTGACATATCGTTACGTCGCTGACGCCGCGACAGGCGCGTTCCGCGTTTGGCCGCATGTAGAGCTTGAAAATTTCGACCCTCGCACGCGCCCCTGGTACAAGGCGGCAGTCCAAGAGGGCGGGGTGGTTCTGACCGCTCCTTATACGCCGGTTGTCGGTGAGCTGAATTATTCCGTCGCCGTGCCGATCTACAAAGAAGGCGAACTCGCAGCTGTTGTTGGGACAGACTATCTTGTCGGTGAGCTGAAAAAGCTTCTCGCCAGCCAGGAGCTAGGCGGACTGGGCTTCCTCTTTGTCATTGATTCTAGCGGCAAGATTATTGCCCACCCAGAGGACGCGCAGATCTTCAAGAATGTCACCGAGCTATTCGGTGATGACGCGCAAGTGAGCCGTGATCTGCAAACCGTCCAGTATGAGGGCAAGCAGCGTTTCCTGTCTTTCCGCCCGATCGAAGGTCTGCCCGGTGCTGACTGGTATGTCGGGATCTCGATTGATCCGGCAGCCGCTTATGCACACGTTCACGAATTCCGTTTGTATGCGATGATCGCGACCCTGTTTGCGATCGTCTTCATGGTTTGTGTACTCGGCCTCGTTGTCGACCGTGTACTGGCCAAGCCTCTGGGCCGTGCCCGCCGTGACGCCGAATCCGCAAGTGTCGCGAAGTCAGAATTCCTGGCCAATATGAGCCATGAAATCCGGACGCCGATGAATGGTGTGCTCGGCATGGCGGAGATTCTCGGTCAGACCCAGCTTGATGAACGGCAGACAGAATATGTCAGCACCATCGAACGTTCAGGGACAGCGCTTCTTGCGCTGATCAACGACATTCTCGATTTCTCGAAATTCGAAGCCGGGAAGATGGAGTTCGACAACCAGCCGTTTGATCTACGGACGATGATTGACGACGTAGCTTCTCTCCTTGCCCCTCGGGCTCGCGAGAAGGGGCTTGAGCTGATCGTCTCTTATCCGCCGTCGCACCCGTCTATGGTCAGCGGCGATATGGGCCGTGTACGCCAGATCATCACTAATCTGTGCGGCAATGCGATCAAATTCACTGAAAGCGGTCATGTCCTGATCGATGTGTCGGGCGTCCGGAAAGATGGTGTCTTCTTTGCTGAGATTTCGGTCACCGATACCGGAATCGGAATCCCTGAGAAGCATCTCGACCGCATCTTCGAAGAATTCACGCAAGCCGAATCCTCGACCACTCGCCGTTTCGGCGGAACGGGGCTTGGCCTTGCCATCTCCAAGCGCCTGGCTTGCGCTATGGGCGGGGATATCAGCGTCACGTCCAAAGTGGGTGAGGGCTCGACGTTCAATGTCAGCCTGCCGCTCATGGTCTCGGTCACACCGCTGCCGGTGACGCAAGTTCTTGAGGCGTCGATCAGCCAGCGCCGCATTCTCGGGGTTGATGATCTCGAAGTGAACCGGGCGATCATGGCCGAGCAGTTCAGCCATTGGGGCGCGGATTACGTCATCGCCGAGTGTGGCGAGAGCGCTCTTAAAAATCTTGAGCAGGCAGCTGAGGAAGGGCGGCCCTTCGATGCCGTAGTTCTCGACTTCCAGATGCCTGAAATGGATGGGCTTGATGTCGTGGCGCGGAACCGCGCCTCCGAAGCCCTCAAACATACACCGATCATCATTCTATCCTCTGTCGACCGCGATGATCTGGCGCGCCGGGCCCGCACGCTCGGGGTGAAAACATTCCTTACGAAACCGGCCCGCTCGGCAACGCTTTTGCGCGCTGTCTCAAGCAGCCTGCCTGTGCGTGAAGGTGAAGTCAGCCAGCTTCCAATGCCGACGGAGCCAACAGAACTCAAAGGTCCGGCGATCCTGACCGGTGAGCGCCTCCAAGTCCTCGTGGCCGAGGACAATCAGGTGAACCGCATGGTCATCGAGACCATGCTGAAGGACAGCCATTGCGATCTGACCTTTGCCGAGAATGGCCAGGAGGCGGTCGATCTCTATACCGCTGGCGATTTTGATGTCGTCCTGATGGATGTCTCGATGCCGATCATGGACGGGGTTGCCGCAACCAAGGCGATCCGGACCCATGAGACGACGCTGGTGCGGCCGCAGACACCGGTCATTGCTCTGACGGCGCATGCCATGCCGGGCGACCGAGAGCGCTTCTTTGAAGCGGGGATGACGGGCTATCTATCCAAGCCCATCAAGCAGGCTGATCTTGTCGCGGCGCTTGTCTCCGCCAGCAAGAAGCCGATCAGCAGTATCCGTAAGGCCAGCTGACCCCCATACTATCGTCGATTTTCCGCGTTGATCCGGGCGATGTGTTCGCCTAGAGGGGCTGAACTGACCCAGGGGTATAGCTCAGCTGGTAGAGCATCGGTCTCCAAAACCGAGGGTCGCGGGTTCGAATCCTGCTGCCCCTGCCATTCGGCCCCGTCAGTAGCGAACGATTGACCGTAAAAGGGCAACATGGCCGACGAAGAAGATATCCTCCTCCGCGAAGTCGACGAAGAGCTGAAACAGGATCAGACCGTCGCCTTTTTCAAGAAAAACGGGCCGGTTCTGGTCGGCGCCGCCGCGCTTGTCGTGGCCGCTGTCGCCGGGCTCCAGTTCAAAAAAGGCGCGGATGCGAGGGCAGAAGCTGCACGTTCTGAAGCCTATCAGACCGCTGTGGATGCATCGCTCGACGATCAGACAGCAGCTCCGCAAACGATGCTGGCCGTCGCTGGGGAAAGTACAGGCGGATATGCCGGGCTTGCCCGCTTGCGAGCCGCCGCGTTCCTTGCAGGCGAAGGAAACGTCGATGACGCCATCGCGGCGCTCGATGAAGTTGCCAAAGATGGCAGCCTGCCAACACGGATGCGCGATCTTGCGCGGCTAAAAATGGCCCAGCTCCTCGTCGATACAGATCCAGCTCGCGCCAAGTCTGTGGCTGGTGAGGTCTCGAGCGAGCCGATGATGCCACTTGCAGACGAAGTGATCGCACTCGCTGATTTTTCAGCCGGTGATTACGAGGCTGCATATCAGGGGCTTTCTCGGCTCAGCACCGCTGATCCTTCAACAACCTCGCCGGCAACGATCCAGCGCGCACGCTTTCTGGCGCCGGTCGCAGATGCAGCGCGTCGCGGCGTCTCTATGGAATTGCCGACGGATGAAGCGTCCGAATTCATCCAGTCCTTCTCTGACAGACTGTCCGAGGAGCTAAGCGCACCGGCAGAAGAAGAGGGGGCGGAAGAAGAAACGCCCGCCGGAGACGACAATCTCTGATTACCGCACTATAAGTCGCGCGGCGGGGCGGGAGCACCTATCGTCCGCCGTCAGGAACCAGACCAGCCGGGGCAGTATCTAATGGCAGATCGTAAAATCCGTTTTCTCTCACTTGTAGCGTTGCTTGGCCTCACAGCTGCCGGATGCAGCTCAATCCCCTTCGTCGGTCGGGGTAATGACGGCGAAGTCGCCTCTGGTGAGGAAGGCGAGAACAAGGATGGCCGCAAACCGGTCCTCGCGATTGAAGACGAGCTTCAACCAGATCCCCGTTTCATCGGCATGCTGTCTTCGGTCGAAGTGCCGCCGGCTTTTGCCAATGCGAACTGGACCCAGCCGGGCGGTGAGGCCGACCATGTGATGCACCATCTCTCTGGTCCCGACACGCTGGACCGGAGCTGGAAGGTCAATGCCAGCCGCCGCGCAGCCAAACGCGCGCCGGTGACGACCCCGCCGGTCATTGCCGAGAACAAGGTTTTCACGATCGACCCGGAAGCCCGCGTGACGGCGTTTGATGTTCAGTCCGGCTCTCGTGTCTGGCAGACAGTGCTGACGCCTGACACGCGCGAAGAGGCCAAGAAATTCTGGCAATTCGGCCGCGTTGATCCCGCCAGCATGGGCTTCGGCGGCGGTGTCGCCTATGATGCCGGCTGGCTCTACATGGCCAACGGCTTCGGCAAAGCAGCGTCACTGAATGCAACCACCGGCGAGGTTCGCTGGGAAGTCCAATTGTCCGCCCCCGTCCGGAACCCACCGACGGCTGTTGGCGGCAAAGTCTACATCGTGACGATGAACAACCAGATCGTCGCGCTTGATCAGACAACGGGCAAAACCATCTGGAAATATGAGAGCTTTGAGGAATCCGCGCGGGTTCTGTCATCAGGGTCACCAGCCGTTCAGGCTGACATCGTGATCGCGCCGTTCTCCTCGGGTGAGGTTGTCGCGCTTGATAACGGTACGGGGCGTCTTCTGTGGTCCGCGACGATTTCAAGCTCTTCGCGTCTCAATGCGCTCTCGACACTGAATGATATTGCCGGCAGCCCGGTGATTGACCGTGGCGGCGTTTTTGCCGTCAGCCATGCTGGCCAGCTTGCCGCCATTGATGCGCGGACTGGCGGCGTTGCGTGGGAGGTCAATGTCTCCTCACGGAACACGCCCTGGGTCGCTGGCGATGCCATTTATCTGATTTCGGTTGAAGGCGATCTTCTTGCCCTGTCACGCAATGACGGTGCGGTGATCTGGCGTGAGCAGCTTCCGGCCTATGAGAATGCCAAGAAGCGCAAAGGCGCGATCAGCTGGTCGGGACCGATCCTTGCGGGTGGTCACCTGATCCTGACGTCTTCTTCGGGGCGGATGATTCAAGTCAATCCTCAGTCGGGGAACACGACGAACACCTATAAGCTCAGTGGTGGGACGATCATTCCGCCGGTCATCGCGGGCGGCACGGTCTATGTGCTGACTGATGAGGGACAGCTCGAAGCCTGGAACTAAGCTTCAGCTTCTCAGGACTTTGTTGGGGCGGGCAGGGCGATCACTGCCCGCAATCCGCCTAGGTCGGATGACTCCAGCCGTAAGGCGCCGCCGTGGGCGCGGGCAATGTCCCGCACAATGGCAAGGCCAAGGCCAGAGCCTGAAATATTAGAATTGCGGGCGATGTCGAGGCGGCTAAAGGCTTTGACCGCCGCGTCGCGTTCTTCCTCGGGAATGCCCGGACCATCATCATCGACAGCGATCTCAATCGTCTCGCCCTTGCGGGCAGCCGTGAAGTGCACTTCATCAGCGAATTTAAAGCCATTGGTGACGAGGTTCGAGACCGCGCGGCTCAGCTGGCTCTTCTGCGCGATCAGGCTGAGACCGGGCTCGACTTCAGCCTTCAGGGTACGTCCCAGACGGGCTGCATTCTGTCCCAGTTCATCGGCCAGTTCTTCGAGGTCGACTTTCTCGCGAAGATCCTCTGCCTCACCGCGGGCAAAGGTCAGATAGTCTTCGAGCAGGCGTTCCATTTCGCCTAAGTCCGATTTCATCTTGTCCGCACCCGGCATGTCGGGGTCGAGGGCAAGATGGAGTTTCAGCCGGGTGAGGGGGGTTTTGAGATCATGACTGACCCCGGCAAGCATTTCGGTGCGCTGTTCAAGAAAGCGTTTGATCCGTGCCCGCATGGCAATGAAGGCATGGCCTGCCTGACGAACTTCGCGCGCGCCCGACGGCTTGAAATCCGAGACATCTTCACCGCGCCCAAATGCGTCCGCCGCCGCCGCAAGCCTTGTGATCGAGCGGACCTGATTTCGCAGGAAGATAAGGGCGATATAGCCCAAAAGCCCGGTTGCGCCGATCAGCCACATGACGAAGAAATGCCCGTTTCGGGCAACGACGCGCGAGCGGTCGACCCGATAGCGCAAATAGCCGTCATCGAGCTGGACGCGGATTTCGACCTCATTGTCGAAGCCGGTCGTATTATACCAGTACGGACGATCCAGCGACCAGTCGAGCTCACGGTCAAGCACCCGGTTGAGCGCGTTGAAAAAGGAGCGTTGGTCTTCCTCCGGGATCGATGCGGTGGGCACATAGGTCATGGTGATCTCAAGATCTTCACGCGCCTTTGTCAGGAGCGAGACCTGTTCGTCCTGTGAGCCTCTTTCCAGCCATTGCTCTGTCAGGAAGCCGACATCGCTGGCCGTCGACTTGGCAAGCGTTGCAGTCACTTCTTCCCAGTGCCGGTTAAAGAAGACCCATGTGACGATCGACTGCATCAGGAAGATAGGCAGAACGACGATCAGGATCGTGCGGCCAAAAAGGCTTTTGGGGGCGAAGCGCTTGAGCATGGCCAGCCGCTAGTCGACAACCAGCATGTAACCGACCCCGCGGACGGTCTGCAGGTAGATGGGGGTACGCGGATCATCCTCGATCTTGCGGCGCAGTCTTGTGACCTGCACGTCGATTGAGCGGTCAAAGCCGCTGCCGGTCTCTTCTGCCAGTGTCGCCCGGTCAAATGGCGCGCCGGGTTTGGCTGACAATGTGCGGAGGAGGGAGAGTTCGGCGCCAGTGAGTTTCACCGTCTCACCGTTTCGTTTGAGCTCGCCGCGCCGGGGGTGGAATACATTTGCGCCAAAGCTCAACGCCTCGTCGCGCGTCGTGTGTTCACGGCGCTGCAGGAGCCGCTCGAGGCGCAAGACAAGCTCGCGAGGCTCGAATGGTTTGGGGAGATAATCATCGGCCCCGGCTTCTAGCCCTTCGATACGGTCTTCGGGCTGGCCCCTTGCCGTCAGCACAAGGATCGGAATGTTCGACCGGCGACGCAGGCGGCGCGTCATGTCGAGCCCGTTCTCGCCGGGCATCATCACATCAACGACGAGGGCATCAAAGATTAGCCCCTCCATGACCTTGTCGGCGGCGGCTGCATTCTCCGCCGTTGAGGCGAGAAAGCCGTTCTCGCGCAGATAGCGCGCGAGCAGGGTGCGGATGCCGTCATCATCATCGACGACCAAGATATGGGGAGTGGCGTCATTGACCGCCGGAGCGGTGCGCGCAGAATCACTTGGCATGAGGCCCGGTTACCATGGGGCGGTCAGCCCCGCCAACTCACCTTAGGCGGCGGAGGATTTCACGTAAGCGCGGGTCAGGTGCGAATGCAGTGACGGCGTCATGTTGTGCCATGTCGTCTTGCCGCGATGGGTATCGACGACAAAGACGAATTCCCGGCTCGACATATGCGGCACGAGGGCATTCTTGACGCCGACGGCCGACTGGCCGGTCGTCACGCACCAGACATTACTTGTCAGACGGAAGGCATCTCCAAGCGCGCGAATCTGATTCTCGATCCGGCCTGCTGTGCTGGCCACGGTATCAAAGACGAGGAGCATCATGGCAGGTGAGCCTTCAGGCGTGCCTTGCTGGTCATCATTGCCAGCCTTGCCAAAGGCGCGTGCCTGTTTGGGCTGTCCGTCGAACAGTCTGGCGAGCACCTCATATTGATGAGCTTCACGCCATGTCTGAGCCCCAGCCGGCGACACGCTGGAACGCGGCGACAACCGCCCTTCCTGTGCGAAGGCTTCCATTTGCTGATCAGAATACGGCCCGTAAATCTTCTCAGCGACTTTGATGCACCAGTTACTCGGGGCGAGCGCCATTCGTGTCCTCTGCGTTCGTGTTCTCTTCTATACGTGCAAAAGAGAGGCCAACGACCCCGTCATCCGCGCGCACGACTCGAGCGGGAGTTTTGCCGAGACGCAGTTCCGTCCCGACAGCCGGCATCGGGGAGACGGCCACCGCGGCTCCCGATGTCGAGAAATCGATGACCTCGCACTGCATTGAGCGGCCATCTTTAAAATGGAGGTGTGAGATGAACTGGCCGGCTGCGCGCAGCTCGACCCGATCCTCAGCATCTTTTTCCGTGCCATTGACGAGGCAGATCAGCTTGTCCGCGATTCGGGCCGCGCGTTCGCGGCGAATCTTGAACTCAACAGCGACATCATTATCAGCGCGGCGCGCCACGACAGCCGGGAAATGACCGATCTGGCGGATCCGCACGATCAGCCGGTCACCGACTTTGATATTCGCTTTGGCTTTGATGAGGGCGCCACCAGCGGAGATATTCTCGATCTCGCCCTGAACCTCAGTGCCGTCCGGCAGGACAAACTGGGCATCAAGCGGTACCTCACGCCGGACATGCCGGCGTTGCTCGCGGGTTTGGGGCGCCTGTGCAACCGCGCCAATTTTCCCGTTTTCGGTCATCGTGTCGCCTCTCCAAGCGCCCATTCGAAAGTTGTGGTAGCGTATGGCTGTGAAAAAATTCCTATCGTCGGGGCAAATGAACCGGGGATGCGGCTTCGCAAGGGGCAGAGCTGTCCCTAAGTGAGACAGATGAACGATCAGATCCGCTGGCATGGCCAAACTACTGGCCGCGAATCACAGCTTGGGCGTCCGCCAGCCCGCGAGCCGATCATTTCCGCTCCCGGGGTGATCACAGCGCTTGTTCTCATGAATTCGCTGATTTTCCTCGCGCAAAACTTCCTGCCGGCTGGGTGGATCATGCCTATTCTCGATCAGCTGGCATTCTTTCCGGCCCTTTTTACCGCAGGAATGAAGTCAGGCGCTGATCCCTTCGGGCTCGCCCTGCCGATCTTCGGGCATATCTTTCTGCATGCCGACATCATCCACATTGTCTTCAACATGATGTGGCTGATTGTGTTCGGCACCGGTGTGGCGCGTCGGATGGGAACGGATTGGGGGCCGCCGAGTGAAAGGGCGTTCCGCACAGGGCTTTTCCTGACCTTTTATCTGATCTGCGGTCTGGGTGGGGTGTTGGCCTATTATCTCGTGCAGCCTGACTCGCCTTATCCAGTGATCGGCGCGTCAGGCGCGATCTCCGGCATGATGGGGGCGGCCATGCGATTCGTTGTGCCGACACGCGAGCTGCAGCGTGATCCCACGAGACTCGCGCCCATCTTCTCGCGGCCGATCATTGTCGTGACGCTTGCATTCGTTCTGATGAACCTTGCTACCGCCATCGGGCTGGGGGCGGGCGGCTATAATATTGCCTGGGAAGCCCATCTGGGCGGATATTTCACCGGGCTCCTTCTCTTCCCGCTTTTTGACGTGGCGATTCGGAAGGCACGTTCTGGTTACCTTGGCTGACCCAAGCCATTGATGGGCGCGCAGAAACGGGTCAAACTCCACTCCTGGGGCCCGGAGAAGGCTCCGGGCTGAAAATGGGAGGAGTTGCCATGCGGGCAAAAGATGTTCTCCAGGGTAAAGGCCATGATGTGATCACCATTTCGCCCGACGCAACGCTGGGCGAGGCGATCTCTCTTCTTGCGGAAAAGAATATCGGGGCCGTCCTTGTCTCTGCTGGAGGCGGGGCGATCGACGGTATCCTGTCCGAGCGAGACGTTGTGCGCGTACTCAATGGTGCGCCGACGGGCCATCGAGAGACCAAGGTCTCTGAAGTCATGACCCAGAAAGTGATTACCTGCGGACCTGATGCGACAATTGACGAGCTTCTTGATCAGATGACGGAGCGTCGCGTCCGCCACATGCCGATAGTTGATGGGGGACGTCTGGTGGGGCTGCTTTCGATCGGAGATGTCGTCAAACACCGGATCAAGGAAGCGGTTGGAGAGGCTGAGGCTCTCAAGAGCTATATTTCAACAGGCTGAATGCGGCGCACCAAGTTATTTTCTGTAAAAGGGCGTATGGATAAATTCCTGATACGGATGATACTGGTTTCTGTCGGCCTTATCCTGCCGACAGCAGCCATAAGTGCAAATTCCGAGTTTGGCGACAGGATTGCGGAGGCGGCACTGGCACGCACCGCACTCAGTATCCGCTATGATCCTTCCTATGTCCGGATCGATTATCCGGGGGGAGATGTGCCGGCCGATCAGGGTGTCTGTGCGGATGTAATCATCCGCTCCCTGAGGAAAGTTGACATCGACCTCCAGAAGCTTGTTCATGAAGATATGAGGTCGGATTTCTCGGCCTATCCTGACCATTGGGGTCTGAGCCGGCCGGACCCCAATATCGATCACCGCCGGGTGCCTAATCTTGAGCGCTATTTCACGAGGGCAGGGGTCAAGCGGCCCCAGAGCCGTGAAGCGGGTGACTTTGAGCCCGGCGATATCGTTGCCTGGAACCTGCGCGGGGCAAGCGGCGGCTGGTTGCCTCATATTGGAATTGTCTCGGCTGAAAAGGCGCCGTCAGGCCGACCATTGATCGTCCATAATATCGGTGCGGGCGTCATGGCAGAGGACGTGCTCTTTGCCTGGCCGATGACCGGGCATTACCGGATCGGGCCGGATGGCCTGGGGGACTAAAGGGCAGGGTGCAAGAAAGCGCCTGAGAATCACATTCTAGCTGGCCGTTTCGGCCAAATCGGGCGCGAATTCTGACAGTATGGTGATTCAGGCCCATGTCAGCGCAGAAAATGCATTCGACCCCATTTTTTTGCTTGCGCCACCCGAACCCGATGAGTATCTACGGCTTCCTCAGCACGAAGGCGTCGTTGTCCAGCCGGTGAGTTTCCGGAAGGCAGGCCTCGTTGACTGAAATCAGCCCAAACTAGCGGGCGGATGGATGGAAACGAGGGCAGGCATTTTTGTGTTGACCGGGGTCTTGGAGGTCGTTATCTCCGCGCTCCCTCGGCGGCTCCTCGCCGGACTTTGTTAAGAATTAGTGGTAACACTGATTAATAAAGTTCCGGTGGAAAAGTCGGGTTTGACAGAGACGGATTGCTTCTTTAGTGGCTCGCGCTCTTGTCTGGTTCAGGTCTGATCGGCTCTATACGGAGCTTTTTGGAAACCGGGCCAAAAAAAGTGGTTGACCGCAGGTTGGCCAATCGTTAGAGGCGGCGCTTCGCTCTTCTGGCGGCTCTTTGAAAATTTGGTTTGAGGAAGAGAAACGTGGGCGGCTCGGCCCTGGCGGAACCTTTAAAGGTTCAACCTTTGAGCTCGACTTGCTGACGTTTCTTAGTGACGAAATCATATACCTCGTACTTTACGAGGTTTTGATTTTGCGAACGTAATGTCAGTAATTGGGTCGAGCATCAAACCTCAATTTGAGAGTTTGATCCTGGCTCAGGACGAACGCTGGCGGCAGGCTTAACACATGCAAGTCGAACGAACTCTTCGGAGTTAGTGGCAGACGGGTGCGTAACACGTGGGAACCTACCCTAAGGTACGGAA
>CAXPOZ010000003.1:0-618090 GCA_964219355.1 Glaciecola sp. | reverse complement strand
GTTTAATTCGAAGCAACGCGAAGAACCTTACCAACCCTTGACATCCCGATCGCGGTTTCCAGAGATGGATTCCTTCATTTAGTTGGATCGGTGACAGGTGTTGCATGGCTGTCGTCAGCTCGTGTCGTGAGATGTTGGGTTAAGTCCCGCAACGAGCGCAACCCTCGCTGTTAGTTGCCATCATTTAGTTGGGCACTCTAACGGGACCGCCGGTGATAAGCCGGAGGAAGGTGGGGACGACGTCAAGTCATCATGGCCCTTACGGGTTGGGCTACACACGTGCTACAATGGCATCTATAGTGGGATAATCCCTAAAAGATGTCTCAGTTCGGATTGTCTTCTGCAACTCGAAGGCATGAAGTCGGAATCGCTAGTAATCGCGGATCAGCATGCCGCGGTGAATACGTTCCCGGGCCTTGTACACACCGCCCGTCACACCATGGGAGTTGGTTTTACCCGACGACGCTGTGCTAACTTCGGAGGCAGGCGGCCACGGTAAGATCAGCGACTGGGGTGAAGTCGTAACAAGGTAGCCGTAGGGGAACCTGCGGCTGGATCACCTCCTTTCTATGGACAAGTCCCTTATGGTGAGCATTCCGCTCATCCGCTAACGGACAGTCTAATGAACAGCTGGCTTTAAGTTGGCAAACAATGCGGGGCGGAGCCGTCCTCGTTTCTCTTTCTCAGATGATCGCTGTACGGTCGAATAGACTGGCAGCCGATCCATAAGATGAAGCATCACGTGAACGCGTTGTCGCCAGATAAGGCGCACACGAGTTCGCGCTGGTAGCTCAGTTGGTTAGAGCGCACGACTGATAATCGTGAGGTCGGAGGTTCAAATCCTCCTCGGCGCACCACTTATCGGGGCCATAGCTCAGTTGGTAGAGCGTCTGCTTTGCAAGCAGAATGTCGTCGGTTCGATTCCGTCTGGCTCCACCATGTTTCGTCTTATGTCATGAGAAAGATACCAGTTTTCTGATATCGTGAAGAATGGGAGTGTCGGTTTCGGTCGCTGTTTTGCAGCGTCTGGCGGGCACCACGAGAGTTTTAATGTCTGACTATTCATGCGTTTAGGCCATGTCGCTCTGCCGAGGGTGGCGGGCCGTTCGACGCGCATGAGTTTTGCTGACGATCAAGTGTCAAAAGGGCGTCCGGGGGATGCCTTGGCGATTGCAGGCGATGAAGGACGTGGCATGCTGCGAAAAGCACCGGGGAGGCGCAAGCACCCTTTGATCCGGTGATGTCCGAATGGGGAAACCCACCTTTGAGCCATCTTTATTCCAGCCCAGTTTTCTGGGACTGGGTTGCAATAAGATGGTTCAGTACAAGGTATCTTTTACCTGAATATATAGGGTTTAAGAAGCGAACTCGGAGAACTGAAACATCTCAGTACCCGAAGGAAAGGAAATCAAACGAGACTCCGGTAGTAGTGGCGAGCGAAACCGGACCAGGCCGTACTCTGAAAAAACTAGAAGCCATTGGAAAAGGCGCCATAGAGGGTGATAGCCCCGTATAGGTAGTATGAAGAGTCGTTAGAGTAGGGCGGGGCACGTGAAACCCTGTCTGAACGTGGGGGGACCACCCTCCAAGCCTAAGTACTCGCAATCGACCGATAGTGAACAAGTACCGTGAGGGAAAGGTGAAAAGCACCCCTAATAGGGGAGTGAAACAGAACCTGAAACCGGATGCCTACAAGCAGTCGGAGGCGCATATGCGCTGACGGCGTACCTTTTGTATAATGGGTCAGCGACTTAGTCTCTCTAGCAGCTTAAGCCGATAGGTGTAGGCACAGCGAAAGCGAGTCTTAATAGGGCGATAGTTAGAGGGATTAGACCCGAAACCCGGTGATCTAGATATGAGCAGGCTGAAGGTGAGGTAACACTCACTGAAGGGCCGAACCCACATCCGTTGAAAAGGATCGGGATGACTTGTGTCTAGGGGTGAAAGGCCAATCAAACCGGGAGATAGCTGGTTCTCCGCGAAATCTATTTAGGTAGAGCGTCATCTGAATACCCTCGGGGGTAGAGCACTGGATGGGCTATGGGGGCTCACCGCCTTACTGATCCTAACCAAACTCCGAATACCGAGGAGTACTAGATGGCAGACACACTGCGGATGCTAACGTCCGTAGTGGAGAGGGAAACAACCCTGACCGACAGCTAAGGTCCCCAAGTCATGGCTAAGTGGGAAAGCATGTAGGAATCCCAAAACAACCAGGAGGTTGGCTTAGAAGCAGCCATCCTTTAAAGAAAGCGTAACAGCTCACTGGTCTAATTAAGGGTTCCCGCGGCGAAAATGTAACGGGGCTCAAGCCATGCACCGAAGCTTCGGGCGCACGCGCGGTAGCGGAGCGTTCCGGGAACAAGACTACCCTATATTCTCGACATTATTCCTGGTGAACCAGTCAGGATACGTCGGGAATTATGTTCAGCATATAGGGTAATCTTTCTGTGAAGCCGGCCCGTGAGGGATCCGGTGGAGAGAACGGAAGTGAGAATGCTGACACGAGTAGCGATAAGGAGTGTGAGAGACACTCCCGCCGAAAGTCCAAGGGTTCCTGCGTAAAGCTAATCTGCGCAGGGTTAGCCGGCCCCTAAGGCGAGTCCGAAAGGAGTAGTCGATGGGAACACTGTTAATATTCAGTGGCCAGAAGATGTGTGACGGATCCGAGAGCTTGTCATCCTTATTGGATTGGGTGGCATTGGTAAGGGTCCCTGGAAATAGCCTCTTCATTAGACCGTACCCTAAACCGACACAGGTGGACTGGTAGAGTATACCAAGGCGCTTGAGAGAACTGCGTTGAAGGAACTCGGCAAAATACTCCCGTAAGTTCGCGAGAAGGGAGCCTCATCATGAAGATGAGGGGCACAGAAATAGGGGTGGCGACTGTTTACTAAAAACATAGGGCTCTGCGAAGTCGCAAGACGACGTATAGGGTCTGACGCCTGCCCGGTGCCGGAAGGTTAAGAGGAGGTGTGCAAGCACCGAATTGAAGCCCCGGTAAACGGCGGCCGTAACTATAACGGTCCTAAGGTAGCGAAATTCCTTGTCGGGTAAGTTCCGACCTGCACGAATGGCGTAACGACTTCCCCACTGTCTCCAACGCAGACTCAGCGAAACTGAATTCTCCGTGAAGATGCGGAGTACCCGCGGTCAGACGGAAAGACCCCGTGCACCTTTACTACAGCTTTGCAGTGGTATTAGTGACACCATGTGTAGGATAGGCAGGAGGCTTTGAACCTAGAGCGCCAGTTTTAGGGGAGCCGTTGGTGAAATACTGCCCTTGTTGTCATTGATATCTAACCGCGGACCGTTATCCGGTTCCGGGACCCTGCATGGTGGGTAGTTTGACTGGGGCGGTCGCCTCCTAAATGGTAACGGAGGCGCGCGAAGGTTGGCTCAGAGCGGTCGGAAATCGCTCGTTGAGTGCAATGGCATAAGCCAGCCTGACTGCGAGACTGACAAGTCGAGCAGAGTCGAAAGACGGCCATAGTGATCCGGTGGTCCCGCGTGGAAGGGCCATCGCTCAACGGATAAAAGGTACGCCGGGGATAACAGGCTGATGATGCCCAAGAGTCCATATCGACGGCATTGTTTGGCACCTCGATGTCGGCTCATCGCATCCTGGGGCTGGAGCAGGTCCCAAGGGTTTGGCTGTTCGCCAATTAAAGCGGTACGTGAGCTGGGTTTAGAACGTCGTGAGACAGTTCGGTCCCTATCTGCCGTGGGAGTAGGAAATTTGAGAGGAGCTGCCCTTAGTACGAGAGGACCGGGGTGGACATACCTCTGGTGGACCAGTTGTCGCGCCAGCGGCATAGCTGGGTAGCTATGTATGGAACGGATAACCGCTGAAAGCATCTAAGCGGGAAGCCGCCCTCAATACCAGATTTCCCTTGAGAGCCGTGGAAGACCACCACGTTGATAGGTCCGGTGTGGAAGCGCAGCAATGCGTGAAGCTGACGGATACTAATTGCTCGATAGGCTTGATCGCACTTAACTCATGCGTGGCGAACGGCCCGTCTTCTCAAAGAGATGGTCCTGACGCTGAATTGTACGGATATTAAAACTCTCGTGAACGGAACAAACCGTTTCTGCCGGCCTGGTGATTATGGCGCGGGGCCCCCACCTGATCCCATCTCGAACTCAGTCGTTAAATCCCGCAGCGCCGATGGTACTTCGTCTCAAGACGTGGGAGAGTAGGTCGTCGCCAGGCCTGCTGAGATGGTTTGTTCGTTATAGCTCTCGACACTCCCACTTCATGTTTATTTTCTTCCCATTCTTTGCGACGACACAAGCCACACAGGCTATAGCTGTGTCATGACCCGTCTCATCCTACATGTCGGCGTACCCAAGACCGGATCGTCCGCGATCCAGTCCTTTTTGTGCCGGCATCAGATGCTCCGGTCTAAGAAGAATGGCGAAGAGCTTCGCTATGCGGTCGTCAGCAAGAAAGATGGTTGGCTCGCAGGTGATGAGCTTAAACGGCGCTCGATCCGGCACCCGCTTGGATACATTCCTTCTGCTGAAGATCTCGGGGAAGTCCTGATGACACTTCTCTCATGGGAACGGCCACCATCCGATCTGCTCTTGTCACAGGAAAGCTGGTCACGGCAGGTGGAAGCACTCTCGTCACTCCCATCCGATATAGACGTTGAAGTTGTGATGTTTGTTCGGCCGCAGGCGCAATGGCTGGCGTCAGCCTGGTGGCAATGGTTTGCATGGACCAATCAGGACGGCAATCCCATCCATGCTTGGCGCGTGCTTCAACAAGAACGCGCACTCGACTGGCATCACCTCTCCGAGAAATTTTCTGCGTGCCCTTCAGTAAGAGATGTCCGGATACGGCTCTTTCGTCCTGACACGGATGTCGTTGCGGCTTTTCTGGAGGCTGTAGCTCTTGAGGCGCCGAAGGGTATTCAGACCTCGCGCTTTCGGCGCAATGCGTCACTGACCACCCATCATCTTGTGCTCTATCGTGCGATGCCCTGGCTGCGGCGCGATAATGGCGGCACGCTTGATGCGGTCCTCGCGAAACTCTGGCCATTCGGTCAAAAGCCCAAAGCACCGATTGAGGCCGAACTTGTTGCTGAGATCATCGAGGCGAGCCGGCCGGGCAATGAGAAGCTCCTCGAGCGTTTGTCTGAAGAAGACGCGCAAATGATGCGCCAGGATCCTTATTGGTGGGATGCGGCGGCCTACGACTGAAAATCGCGCAAAGCGCCGGATCTTTGCACGGTTTTTTTCAGCTGAATGACGACAAACTGGTTGCATCGCCGCCCGCGAAATTGCATATACGCCGTTCCCTACGGGGAGGTGTTGCGGGATGGAGCAGCCCGGTAGCTCGTCAGGCTCATAACCTGAAGGTCGTAGGTTCAAATCCTACTCCCGCACCCAATTCCCCGGACAGAGAGGTCCGACAAGCGAGCCGTTAGGCTCGCTTTTTTTATGCGATGATGGCGTCGGGCGTGAATAGATCGAGCGTGATGTCGTCGAAATTGCCGATCCGCGGGGCGACATCAGCAAGATCACTCGGCGATGCACCCATCCAGCGAGAGATGGCTGCCGCATACTGATCAACACTGATATTCGGAATGAGACGTCCCTGGCCGGCATCGTCCGGGCCGCCCGGCTCGAATGTCGGCGCCGCGCCCGCCCAGCTGAAGGATTTGACGCAGCCGCCCATCACGAAATGGTGACCGCCCCAGCCATGGTCAGAGCCACGGCCATTGGTGGTCAGTGCCCGGCCGAAATCTGATGCGGTAAAGGTTGTGACATTCTGCGTCGCGCCCATCGCATCAAGTGCATTCTGGAAACTCAGCATCGCATCGCCAAGATCATGCAGGAGACCCGGATGCACTGTGGTCAGATTACCGTGGGCATCAAAACCGCCCAGCGAGCAGAAGAAGATCTGCCGGCCGACGCCAGTATTGTGACGGCCCGCAATGATTCGTGCGACCATGTTGAGCTGTTCATGCAGGTCGGAAACCGCGCCATTGCCATTACCATTATTGGAAGCGCCCTGAACAAGTTTCGCCGGCACACCATTCAGCGTGGATGTCACGAGTTCCTCGCTGGCGAGGGCCAGCTGGGTCTGGCGGGTTAGTTCCGCGCCAAGACGCATTGGGGTAACCTGCAGCAGGTTTTCGAGTGTCAGCGAAGCAAAGCCGTCGCTGCCGTTGAACGTGTCGACGGCGACAGGGCCGGTCGAGTTGACGAGCGATGCTGAAAGATCGCGGCCTTGCGTAAAGGTCGACTGACCGGCCGTTGAAACCATGGTCATTAGCGGCGCATTGGTGTTCGAGCCGCCGAGCAGTTCACCGAGACGTCCGCCCCAACCAGATTTGGCACCCTCGACCGCCATCGACTGCCAGAAAGTGAACTGGTCATTATGCGAGAAGAGCTTTGGCGGCAGGTTGTGCTCGTTCTGGACATCCTGTGCCGTCACCGGCGCAATCAATGACCCCACATTCATCACAAGGCCAAGCTGGCCGCGATTAAAGAGCGTATGAAGGCCTCCAAGCTGGGGGTTGAAGGCAAAGCGACGCCCGCCACCCCAACTGCCAGAGACGACAATCTCTTTATCGAAGAGGTCGTTGCGGTCTACGGCGACGGCCGCACGGGCCGAATTGTAGAGATTATAATGATGCTCATCGAGCGGAATGACAGTGTTGTGGCAGTCATTCCCGCCAAACAGGAAGATGCATACGATTGCCCGATAATCATCGTGGCCTGATTGTGCCGAAGCGGCCGAGCCAGCAACAAGCGAGGTGAGCATCGGCGCCGCTGCGCCAAAGCTCCCGGTACGGCCCATCATCTGCAGGAAGCGACGGCGGGAAGGGGATATGTTCTTTGTCATGTCCTGTTTCCTCGCGTCTTAATACTGAACCAAAAAATTCGGATGGGCAGCGATTAGCCGAAGGGCCCCGCGCATACGGCGCTTGAGGTCCTGTTCCTCATCATTCGGATTGATGCTGATATTGCCGACAACCTCTGCAATTGCCGCACGATCGCTTGCGCTGATCGCATCGCCGGTCAGCAGCAGACAGAGATAATCGACAAGATCCACCGCATTCGGCGCAAGATCGATCATCGGCTGCAACTCTGTGTCGAGCAGCAGTTCAAGATCATAGATCGCGTCATTGATGAAATTGATGCCGGAGGGGATCGCCGCGCCGGATGAGATCTGGAATTCCGGTGCGACCTCCCCAAGGTCACTGATCGCAGAGCCTGCAGGGGCGTAGCCCGGCCGGAAGAAGTGGAAGATCGACGGCGGCATCATCGGGGCTTGCCCAAGCCCCTGTAGAGACGCCGGATGCTTGCCGATGGGGAAGAATGCCTCGGTCGACTTCGTCCCCATGGCGCGCGCAATCGCGGTCAGGCGCATCATCGGCTCCCTCAGCTTGCCGCCAGAGAAAACCTGATTGCCAGGGAGGTTGGTTGAATCTTGCGCTTCGGGGTGGGTCAGGATCCGGCGGATCACAGCTTTCATATCCCCGCGGACACCAGAACCATTATTATTGAACTTCGCCGCGACCGCCTCAATGTAATCAGGAGACGGGTTACTCATCACCAAACGCTGGATCAGCTGTTTGCTGACGAATGGACCGACATTCGGGTGATTGAAGATGATGTCGATCGCCATCTCGAGCGTCTGCGCGCCCGGCGTGTTCTCCGGGATAACCCCGCCGAGGAAGCGTTTTTCTTCCGGGGAGTGCTGGCTTTCGTCAAGAACCAGGGGTTCATTGGCGATGACGTCGATACGTCCATCGGGGTAGTTCCACCCGGTAAAGACCCGCGCCAGATTGAGGATGTCCTCCTGCGAGTATGTCTCGATGGGATTGCCCTCAGCGTCAGTCTTCGGCTGGCCGTTCGTTTTCAGCTCGAAAAGCCCGATTGAGAAAAGCTGCAGCACTTCGCGCGCATAGTTCTCATCGGGCAGCTGGGTTGGATTGCCCTCACTATCATAAGCTGCCTTCTGGTTACCCGCGAAGGTCAGATAGCCGCCCATGGCCGGGCTTTTGGAAACGCCCAGGAGGATGTCGCGATAATTCCCAAAAGCATTCGCCTCGATCATATTGGCAAAGCCAGCAGAGAAGAAAGAATTCTTCCGTGAGCCGATCGAATCGAACTGCTGGTTCAGGGAAAAGATGCTCAGGAGCGATGCCGTGACACGCTTGCGCAGCTGGTCTTCGGCTTCAATGAAGCTTTTCCAGAGGCTCCGTACAGTGTGTATTTTCGAGCCTGCGGGGTGGTAAAGCCCGCCAGCAAGCGAGGAGGGCCATTGCAAGCCCGGTTTGAAATAGACCTCAATGTCCGCAACATTTTCGGCGTGATCAGTCGTGTTCGGCGTATTGAATTGGCGATTGATCCACTGGTGCCGCCAGGACTTCGCCTTGATGCCAAAAATATCGATGGCACTCTCACGGCTCGCCCCGAAGGTCGCCATATGCAAAAAGCGGATGCGGTCAGCCGCATCCGCAGGAACTTCATCCACGCCTGGGAAGACCGACGCCATTACTCACACCCCCGCGAAACGCCCTGATGACACCATTATTTAGCTGGAAAAGCAACAGTTTGCTGGGCTTCGTGTGATGCGCGTGTGATTCGCCGCATGTTCAATCATGCCGGGTCGGCTCTACCCCTATTCGGCGAGTTTGCCGCGGAAGTAGGCTATCGTCCGTTCAAGTCCTTGTTTCAACGGGACTGAAGGCTCCCAGTTAAGAATGGATTGCGCCTTTGTGATGTCCGGACGGCGCTGCATGGGGTCATCCTGTGGCAGGGGATGCTCGACGAGGCCGGATTTCGAATCTGTCATCTCGATGACCAACTCGGCCAGCTGGCGAATCGTGAATTCACCGGGATTGCCCAGATTGATCGGCCCGATCACGTCGTCGTCAGTCTCCATCAGCCGCATGAACCCCTCGATGAGGTCATCGACGTAACAGAAGGAGCGTGTCTGCGAGCCATCACCGAAAATGGTGATGTCTTCGCCTTTGAGCGCCTGAACGATGAAGTTGGAGACGACGCGGCCGTCAGAGGCATGCATTCGGGGGCCGTAAGTATTGAAAATCCTTGCGACTTTGACCTGCAGCCCATGTTGGCGGTGGTAGTCGAAGAACAGGGTCTCTGCGCATCTCTTACCCTCGTCATAGCAGGAGCGGGGGCCAATCGGATTGACATTTCCCCAATATTCTTCCGGCTGCGGATGAATATTCGGATCTCCATAAACTTCCGATGTCGACGCCTGGAAAATCTTGCATCTCAACCGCTTGGCAAGGCCCAGCATGTTGATCGCGCCATGAACGGACGTCTTGGTCGTTTGCACGGGATCGTGCTGGTAGTGGATCGGCGAGGCGGGGCAGGCGAGATTGTAGATCTCGTCGACCTCTACATAGAGCGGAAAGCAGACATCGTGGCGCATGAATTCAAAGCGCGGATGGCCGGCGAGGTGATCGAGATTGCTCTTGTCGCCTGTGAAGAGATTATCGACGCAGAGGACTTCATCGCCGCGGTCGAGGAGGCGGTCGATCAGGTGAGAGCCGAGGAAGCCCGCGCCGCCCGTCACTAGCACCCGTTTCCGGCCATAAACATTACGCATGCTGATCTCCGCTGCCTCGTTCAGATTTTCGGCCGTCAGTTGGCCTGCGGGCCTGCTGCGGTCTCGGTTATGGCACCGGAAGATGCCTGCGCCTCATTCTGCTGATCGCGCATATTCTCCCGGATCAAAAGCCGGATCGAGAAGAAATACCACAGCTTGTAGAAGGCGATGGCAAAACCGGGCCCGCCATCAAGGAAACCGCGCTTTGCAAAATAAGTGAAGGCGAAGTAGCTCCACGGGAACCACCATTTGTCGATATTCTTGTATTTCGTGCGCTGACGGTCGGTGAGGTGCTCTGCATTCTCAAGCCCTCGCGCGCGTAAGACCTCGACGCGTTTGGCTTCCCACAGCGCATAATCGCGGTGCCGGTCGATGAATTTGGCAATCCCGCGATAATCATTGTGCTCGATCCGGGCGGTGATCTCGCCAATCGGCCCGTCGATCACCGGGTGTTCATGGACTTCCATGTCGAGCCGGCTCCAGCCCATTTCGTCGATGCGCTCATAGAGGCCGGCGCCAAAGCGGAAGAGGGCGAGCTTGCGTTGCGGATCGCCATATTTGAGTGGCTTGCCGAGGAAGAAATTGGTGTAGTTCAGCCAGTAGCCGTCATGGGTGCCGGATGCGACGGCACGCGCTGCTTCCTCGCAGAAGGCATCATCAATGATTTCATCCGCATCCAGAAAAAGTACCCAGTCACATTTCGGTTTGTGATTGAGAAGGTACCAGTTGCGCTTTTTGGGATAGCGGCCATTCCAGTCAAACTGGATGATCTCGGCGCCAAACTCCCGGGCGATCTCGCCCGTCCGGTCTTCACTGCCAGAATCGACAATCACGACTTCAGCGAAGCGTTTGAGGCGCGACAGGCAGCGCGGCAGATTGGCCTCTTCATTCTTTGCCGGAATGATGACGGTAATCGGAATGTCGCCGGTCATGGTTCCTGTCTCGGCGCAATGAAGGTGGCCGGATTGCCACCAACGATCACGCTGTCCGGAATATCCTTAACCACAACTCCCCTTGCGGCGACAATGGCGCGGTTCCCGATCTTCCGTCCCGGTCCAATAAAGGCGTCTGCGCAGATCCAGGCCTCATCGCCGATGGTGATTGGCGCCTTGATCAGCGGCATGTCCGCCTCGCGATAATCATGTGTCCCGGCGCAAAGATGCGCGCCTTGTGAGATCGTCGCCTGCCGTCCGATTGTAATCGGCCCGAGGGCGTAGAGAATGGCGCCATCCCCGATCGCGGTCTCTGCGCCGATGTCGAGATTCCACGGAATGGTGATCTTCACGCTTGGATAGACATGGACGTTGGCGGCGATCTTCGCGCCGAAAAGCCGGAGGATGCTATTGCGCAGGCCCCAGAGTGGACGCGGGCTCAGCGCGAAAACGGGCCGAATAAATGCCCACAAAATCCGTCCGATCAGTTCCTGACGAGACCATTTTTGGGCGCGCCGGTTGGCCGCAATATCCTGAAGGGGTGGGGATAACTCGTCTCGTGAGCTGTCACTCACGCGGCGCTTCCTGCCTTGGTGTCGCGCTCCATCCAGTGCCAGGCGGTGCGGACAATATCGTCAAGCTCCGTGAACTGAGGAGACCAGCCAAGCTCTGCCTTGGCTTTCGAGGCATCCGCAACGAGAAGCGGCGCATCGCCCGCACGGCGTTCGGCCTCGCGAACGTCAAAGCTGCGGCCGGTCACTCGGCGCGCGCTTTCAATCACTTCGCGCACGCTGTGGCCATGACCGGTGCCAAGATTAAAGGCGCGAAACTCGCCGCGGGTCGTCGTCTCAAGCGCGGCAACATGGGCGCGGGCAAGATCGGAGACATGAACATAGTCGCGCACGCATGTGCCATCGGGCGTGTCGTAGTCGCTGCCGAAGACCGAGATATGAGAGCGGCGCCCGGAGGCTGCCTGCAGGATGATCGGGATGAGATGTGTCTCAGGATCGTGATCTTCGCCCGTTTCGCCATCGGGATCGGCGCCTGCTGCATTGAAATAGCGAAGCGCGGTCGCGCCGCAATCGCCGGCAGCGCTCAGATCCTTCAGCATCTGCTCGACCATCATTTTCGACTGGCCATAGGGATTGAGCGGCATCTGCGGTGACGCCTCGGTCAGCGGCATCTCATTGGTCTCGCCATAGGTCGCGCAGGAGCTGGAAAAGACGAAGCGCTCGACACCTGTCTGGGTCATCGCTTCGAAGAGGTTGAGCGTGCCCGATACATTGGTGCGGTAATAAAGATCCGGCTGATTGACCGAGTCGCCGACAATCGAGAGTGCCGCAAAGTGCATGACAGCATCGGGCTGATATTCACGGAAGGCGGCGAGCACGCCGCGGCGGTCATTCAGGTCAACTTCGGCAAGGGGGCCCCATTTGACAGCCCAGCGATGTCCGGTCGTGAAATTGTCGAGGGCGACGGGCTCATGCCCGGCTTCCGCCAGGGCCTTGCAGGCATGCGATCCAATATAACCGGCACCGCCCGTCACAATTACACGCATATTCTCACCCGTCCGGCTGCTTTGCCGGTCCCGATTTGACACGAGTCAGGCTCTCCGCCCCGACTCCCTGATCCTCACCGGGACTTCGATATGCTGTTCAGCTTGCGAAGTCCATGCAGGGCGTAAAATCCAACGAATTTCGTGCCTTGCTGTGGATAAGGAACTGATTTGGCTCATTCGGAGCCATGCTGTGCAGGTATGATGCCGCACATCCCGCTATACGCCGGATGCGTGTGCGGTTTCAGAGAAGCACGTTCTAGTCGAGCCTGACAACATCTGGCGGCGTGCCGCCATCAAGCATCCAGCGGTAAACAGCCTCATGCTGCGCAGCGATCGAGGGCCAGGCAAAACGGTCCTCAACGAGCTTGCGCCCGGCGAGTCCCATCCGGGCAAGGTCTGCCCCCAGATCATCACGAAGGATTTCCGCCATGTCCTCAGGCTCTGTTGAGAGCTCAGAGGCGGCGCCCGCTTCAAAACCTTCGGGCAGATTGCAGGCGGCGGTCATCAGAACGGGCAGTTGCCATGACCAGGCTTCTAGAACGGCGATTGGGAGCCCTTCTGAATAAGAAGGCAGGATGAACGCATCCGAATGGACAAAAGCGGCGTCCTTTTCTCTGCCGTGCAGTGGGCCCGGCATGACAATGTCATCAAGGCCAAAACCGCCAGCGGAAATCGTGTCGAGAATGGTGGCGAGATGGCCGCCATCATCCCAGCCGGCAATGGCAAGCCGCCATTGCTGTTGAACATCCGGCGCGAGTTTCTTGAGCAGGGACCAGGCTTCTATCAGCTCAGTGATGCCCTTTTTCTGGTGCATCCGGCCAAGGAAGAGGAGTGTCTTACGCCCGTCATTCGGCAACCAGTCCGGGCGGGGAAGTTTCTGCCCCGTATCCGGCATGTGTGTTCCATTGGGGATGATGGCGATCGGATTTTCGAGCCCGAAATCACGCATCGACTGGGCTTCAGAGGCGTTCAGCGCGTGTAGACAGCTTGCCCGACGCAGATTTTCTTTCTCGAAGAGCGCACCGACAAGTCTCTTCTTCCAGCTGGAATTATTGAGTGCCCACGGATCCAGCATGCCTCGTGGGGAGATCATGTAAGGCTTGCCCGTACGGCGGTGCCATTGCGTGACCGAGCGGGACGGCATCTGCCAGATCCCATGCTGGTGCATCACATCATGCGGTGCATTCGTGATTGTGCGCATCAGGGCTGGTGAGAGCCCGAGTGCTGCCGGGCCTCTGGAGGCGAAATGCTGCGGTATCAGGGGCGCCCATGCTTGAGCATCTTCAGCGCTAAATTCGTCTTCGAGGCCATAAATGCTGACCCCGACACCATTGCCGGCCAAGGATTGCGCGGATTCCCGGACTGACGTGAAAAGGCCACCTGCTTTGCGGGAGATCGACCCCGTGACGATTCCCAGAGACAATGCTGCGGAATTCATCTCGACTCTCCCTTATTAATCAATACACAGACTATGTCTGCCAGAACTCTTAGATGTGGTTGCTTTACAAAACCAGCAATCTGGACAGTTGTTCCGGCCATCGATAGGGGAAAGGCGGTTTCGGGGATATAAAATGCGCTTTGTTCTGATCGGATTGCTCTACGGCAATGGCGGTATCCAGAATCATACCCACTGGCTGGCAGAGGGCCTGACAGCCAAAGGGCATACCATTGATGTGCTGACCCCTCGGCCCGTCCATGATCGATTGGGCGGTCTGCCGGAAAATCCCCATTACAACATCATTGAATATGGCGATGCCGGACATGTTCTCTCGCTCATCAACAAGATGAAAGGCGAGGAGATCGAAGCGGTCGTCATTACCGGCACGGGCTGGAAAGCGATGGGGCTGACACTCGCGCTTCGCCGGGTGAAGCGCCGTATCTTTTTCGAAGTGATGAGCGGTGAGCGCGAAGGGCGGCTGGATCCGCGTTCGCTCGTGCATTTCGGGTTTGACGATATTGTCGGGCAAGGGCGCCCGGTCCGCGAGACCTTCCGAAAGACATTTGGCTGGAAAAAGTCGGGCGAAGTCATCCCGGCGCTCCCCGAACCGCTGGAAGTGGTTGCAGACATTCCGCAAGCGGAGAAAATCTCTCCTGACCCAGGGCGTCGGTTGAAGCTTGCCTATTTTGGACGATTGGCACGGCACAAGGGTGTCGATCATCTGATCGAGAATTGGGATCGGCTGGCCGTCTATGCGGAGTGCCTCGATATCTACGGCACCGGTGAAGAACATGACCGATTGGCTGCGATGATCGAAGATAAAGGGCTGTCCGCGCAGATCGCGCTGAAGGGCCGCTATCCGAGCGGGCAGGCCTATGTCGACCTCTTGCGCAGCTATGACATGACCCTCCTGCCGACATGGGGCAAGGAGGGCGCGCCGCTGGTCTTGCTTGAAAGCATGGCTTGCGGGGTGCCGTTTACGGCCAACGGGGTGGGCGGGATCCCCGATTACGCCAATCAGGATTGTGAGATTACGGATGGCGATCTCGACCAGTTCCTGCCGCTTTATAAGAAACTTGCCACACGGATCATTCAGGGCGAGGCGGATCCCGTTCGCCTGCAACAGCATTATACGACGCATTTCAGCTATCGAACGCTGGTTGATCGCTGGGAGACGTATCTGACGACCGGTAAAGTTGATGACTGGGCACCGACCGCAGGCCAGCCTCATGAGGACGCAGCATGAGCCTGCCGCCGGAACTCCTCGATGCGCGGGTCATCGTCGTGCAGATGGGTGCCCGGCATCGCTATGCTGTTCCCTTGATTTTCCAGAAGGCTGGGCTGCTTGAAGCCTTCTATACGGATCTTTGCGGCACGTCAGGTTCGGGCAAGGCTGCGGGTACCTTATCGAAACTACCGCTGCCCGGTGGGATCAGGAAAAAGCTCTCGAATTTCGCCGGGCGCCTGCCACCTGAATTGATCCGGGAGAAGACAAAAAGTTTTGACCGTCCCGCGCTGGCCTATGAGATGCGCATGGCGCGGGCCACATCCCCGGGGGTGTCGGCAAAAGCGCGGCAGGATTTCGACCGTGACTGGGGCGAGGCGATGATCGCCGCGGGCTATGGTGACGCGACCCATATCTACACCATGATGAGTGGCCAGACGCTTGAAGGCGGACGCTTTCTTGAGGAGGCGCGCCATCGCGGGCTTGAAGTCGCCGCCGATATGACGATAGCGCCGTCGGTTGAACGGATCATGGAAGAGGAATGCCGGCTCTTTCCCGGCTGGGATGGCCCGGTCACCTATCGCAGCGTCTATAATGAGGACAATCCGCACTTTACACGGATGAAAGAGGTCGTGACCCGCTTTGTCTGTCCCTCCGATTTCGTGGCGGACGACATCATCGAGAACTGGGGCATCGATAAGGACCGCGTGCGGATCGAACCCTATGCGGTCAATGATCTTTTCTTCGGGATCGAGAACGAGCCTGAGCCGGGGACTATCCTTTTCGCGGGCTCTGCGGATTTACGAAAAGGCATCCAGTATCTTGCCATGGCGGCGGAGATTCTGCGCGCGCGGGGGCGGAAATATCGGTTCCGCATTGTCGGGAACACGACCGCGCACATCATGGACCAGCCGCTCTGCAAGCCGCTCGATTTCGTCGGCCGCGTGCCGCGCGAGCAGATGCTGACTGAATATAAGAAGGCGGATCTCTTCGTCCTGCCCTCTGTTGCGGAAGGTTCGGCAGGTGTCGCCTATGAGGCGATGGCAGCAGGCCTGCCTTCCGTCGTTACCAAAGCGGTCGGCTCGCCAGCACGGGACGGCATCGAGACGAGCATCGTGCCTGAACGCGACCCAGAGGCGCTGGCCAATGCCATCGAAGCCCTGGTTGAGGACCGGGCGGCGCGCGACCGGATGGGAACCGCCGCGAAAGACTTCGCCCGGCAATTTGCCTGGGATTTATATGAAGATCGGCTGATCCGGGCCGTGCTCGGGTGAAGGATCGGGATGCCAGAATCAGCTAGATTTCTTGCGCGCCGTACAGATTGCACCCTAACCGGTGCAGGGGATTGAAAACACGATGTCTCTTGCCGTCCCCGTCAGGGCCGTCTCACACATTCTGCACCGGATCGCGGTGACGCTCCGGCTCGTCTGGTACAATTTCACCTGTTTTGTGTTCTTCCGTCCCCTGCCTTTTTCAACGACGATCTATGGACGCATTCGCCTGCTGCACCGGCCCTGCCGGCTGAAGATCGGGCGGAACTGCCGGATTGGCGATGATACCTATTTTGCGACCTCGCTGACCTCGACGATCGAGTGGGGGGATGACGTCACGGTCAATATGGGGTGTGTATTTGTGGCCATCGACTCGATCCGCATCGGGAAGAACACGGCGATTGCCGAATATGTCAGCTTCCGGGATCAGGCTCATGAGATGGCCGAAGGCCAAGGCGTGCGCGGGCAGGGCTATAAATCAGGACCCATCGAAGTGGGAGAGAATGTCTGGATCGGGCGCGGCGCCTATATCGGTGCGGGCACGCAGATCGGCAATGACTGTGTGGTGGGCGCAAACAGCGTCGTGCACGGCACATTTCCTCCGGGTGTCCTGATAGCAGGTGCGCCTGCTCGGGTCCGCAAAGTGCTAATCCCGAGCCCCGAGGCCGATGCCGCCCTTGCTGCAACAAGAGAGAAGAGCGCGTCATGAGCGAAGCTGAGACAGCCTATCCGCGCCTGCCAGGCACATGGCGCTCGGCGCTCGCTTTTCTCTTGGGGATGATCCTGCCGGGTCGTCTCCGGCGTGGGCTCTACCGGGCACTTCTGGGGTATGAAATTGATCGGACGGCCGTGCTCGGCCCCTGTTTCCTCCGGGTGCAGAAACTGACACTTGGCCCCGGCGCGAAGATCGGCGCTTTCACCTTTATCCGCAATGTGCGGGAGGTGTGTATCGGGGAGGAATCGCGGATCGGCACCTTCAACTGGATTTACGGCATGATCGGACCGTCGGACAGGCATTTCCTGGACGAGCCGGACCGCGCGCCGGACTTCATCATGGAAGAGCAAAGCTCGCTGACCTCGCGGCATATTGTCGATTGTACGAACCGTGTACGGATCGGCGCCTTTTCGACAGTGGCGGGATTTTACAGCCAGATCCTCACCCACGGCATCGATCCGGTGGACTGTCGCCAGACTTCAAAGCCGGTCGAGATCGGGCGGTACTGTTTACTCGGCACCGGCTCGGTGATCTTGAAGGGGGCGGTCGTGCCGGATGGGACCGTTCTTGGCGCTGGATCGGTTTTCCGCGGTGCGCCGACCGAAACCCATGCGCTCTACAGCGGCGTGCCGGCGGAGTTCATCCGCAAAATGCCCGAAGACGCGGCCTATTTTCATCGTACACATGGCACTGTGGATTAAGCGTGGTCTGACTTGCCGAAAGGCAGAAGACGGAGCGTTACTCGCCAAGCAAGGCGAATATCGCTGCGCAATCCCTCATGAACGAATGCGCAGGCGCCCAGCGTACCGAAATAGGTGGCGGTCAGTCCCAGCCCGCTCAAGATGAGCCCCGCAAAGGGCGGCAAAAGATCCGTCATCGCTCCAATGACGAAAAGCCCGACCGTACTGGTGACGCCATATGCAAGGATCGCAGGCAGGGCGGAGGAAATGAAAGGTTTCACCGATCTCCCGCCTGCATGGGCGGCGACGTATAGGATCGGCACCAGCAATACCCATGAGACGATGGTCAGCCCCCACGCAACCCCGATGGCGCCATGCGGCAGGCCGATCAGGAAGGCGATCAGGTGAAGGGGGCCGGCTGCCATCGTGTATTTCAGCATGACATCGCCGCGCCCGAGCGACAGGAAGACGAAGCGGCTGATCTCCCATGCCGCTGCGGGGAAAATCGACAAGGCGAGTACCTTGAAGATGTCGCCGCTGCGCACAAAACCTTCGCCGAGAGCGAGGACAGTCAGATATTCCGCATTCGCATAAAGAATGACGCCCATCAGCCCGGCGAAGATGAATGTCGCTCTGGCGATACGGTGGAAGAGGTGATCCCATTCGGCAGCTTTCCCCTGCAACCGGCTGAGCGCCGGGATGAAAGCGGAGGCGAGCGGCCCGCCAATGATCATCAGGGGCAAGAGGAGGAGGGAGTAGGCACGGGCATAGAGACCCAGCTCTACTGCGCCCCATCGCCAGCCGATAAGTCCGTTATCCGACTGTTTCCAGATCCAGCCGAACAGGTTCGAGAAGACGACGTGCAGGCCGAAACTGATGGCGGGGCGGATCGGCGTCCATGAATGGACCTTTCCTGGCCGCCAGTGACAGAGGAGCCAGAAGAGGACGAGCTCCCAGACCGCTGCGCCGACAAGGCTCCAGACAATGGCCCAATATCCCCAATCTGTGAGGAGGGCGACGCCTGCGCCAATGCCAAGCCCGAGAAGGGCAGTCGAAACCTGAATCACCGTCAGGGGGAGGAATCTCAGTTGTCGGCGTAACAGTGCCTGATGCTGATTGCGGAGGGCATTCAGCGGCAAGATAACGGAAAGCGCGATGATGACGGCCAGCACGCGCGGCTCATCGAAGATCATGGCAGCGAGTGGCGCCAGCGCGCAGCAGAACAGCATCAATCCAAGGCCCACACCGGCATTGATGTAGAACAGCCCACTGACCATATTCTGGTCGAGATCGTCCCGCTGCACCGTCGCATTGGGTAAGCCCATATCGGCGAACAGGCGGATGAAGCCGGTCAGCGTCATCGCCATGGCGACAATGCCGAAATCAGCCGGGGTCAGCAGGCGCGAGAATAGCGCGAGCTGGGCAATCTGGATCAGGGTGAACGTCAGGTGGCTTGCGGTCGCAATTGCCCCGCCACGGGCGGCGAGTGTCCCATGCCGACCTTCCAGATGGTGGGTCGAGATGGCCCGCTCATTCTTTTCGTGCCGGTAACTGCCTTTATTGTCGCTCATGCAAATTCGAAGGCAATTTCGTCAGCATGACGATTATTCACCATATCAAGGACAGACGGCAGGCTAGCCGGAACATCGCTGATGGGCTGTGAGGTAAAAGACATCTCTATGACGTAGGGGCACCCCGTCCGGCTGATCGGGCTGTAATTGTTCGCATGGATATGACACACGGATAGCGGAAGCCGCTCGACAAATGATGTGATCTTATCGAGATGAAGGTCGACATCGTGGAACTCCATCGCAAGACCGGTGAGCCGGTGTGCGATGCTCAGAATATCCTCAAGGATCCGGTACTCCCAGCCCTCGATATCGATCTTCAGGAAGAATTTGCTGTCAGATTGCGGAAGGTGAGACGCGAGAATACAAGGCAGGGAGACGAAATGATCCGTATCCGTCTCGCCGACATATTTCTGGATGTGTCGCACGTCACCACGGAAGAACTGGCGATACTCCCTGATGGTGCGCAGCCAGTGCGGAATGTTGCGGAGCTTAGAAGGGCTTGAGAAACATTTGACCAGCATGGCGCCAAAATAGCCCGTCGAAACCTTGCCATCATAGGCATAGACAGGCGCTTCGTACCGGGCACGGAAATCTTCCTCGAAGCTCCAGTCATCATTGATGCCGAAACTGATCAGCGCCTCGGCGTTCATAATGCTGCGTTCATCAAGGACATACCCGCCATCATGGTCCCGACCCATGCGGATGAGATTGTCCGTCTGATAAGGCATGAGACTGGCAGGTAATTTTGCAGTCATTGTTCCGGTCACGGCGTATTCCCATCCAGCTCGGCTTTGACCATCAGCTCTGCCAACGCCTCTGGCCCTGTCTGCGCACGCCAGCCCAGCACTCGTTCAGCCTTTGCCGGATCGCCGCATAAAGCCTTGGGTTCGCTGGGGCGGAAGAAGCGCGGGTCGATCTCGACATGCTTCTCCCAGTCAAGGTCCGCGGCCTCGAAAGCATAGCGAAGGAAATCCCGAAGCGTTGTGAGCTTTCCGCTGGCGATCACGAAATCATCCGGCGTCTCCTGCTGGAGGATCCGCCACATTGCCTCAACATATTCAGGCGCATAGCCCCAATCTCGTTCGACATCGAGATTTCCCAGTTTGAGGACGGATTGACGTCCCCGGACGATATCAGCGACGCCCTTGACGATTTTGCGCGTGACAAAGGCTTCGCCGCGGCGAGGGCTTTCATGATTATAGGCGATCGCATTGGTCGCAAAGAGCCCGTAAGTGTTCCGGTAAATACGTACACAGTCGAATGCAAAAGCTTTCGCGGCACCATAGGGAGATGTCGGCCGCACGGCCGTTTGTTCATTTTGCGGCGTGATGTCAGGTGCACCGAAAAGCTCGCTGCTGGCGATATGCATCAGGCGTGGCGGCTTCTCGAGCTCGCGGAACAGTTCCAGCAATTTGAGGGCACCGATAGCTGAAAGGTCGGCTGTCGCTACAGGGATCTCGAAGCTGAGACCAACATGAGACTGTCCAGCAAAATGGTAGAATTCGTCCGGGCTCAGCTTTTCCAGCAATCGCTTCATCGCCGTCATGTCGAGAAGGTCGGCATAATGAAGGAACAGGCGCTTGTTATAGATCTCATCATTGGAGACGAGGTGTTCGAGGCGGGGGCGAGCAATCGAGCTCGACCGGCGGACTGTACCGTGAACGGTGTAGCCTTTCTCAAGGAGCAGCTCTGTCAGATAGGAGCCGTCCTGCCCGGTAATACCGGTGATGAAAGCGCTCTTGGTCACGGGGTCTCCTTTACTCGCCACAAGCCTAGAGTGAGTCTGCGACAGCGAGTCCGCATCCCCTTAGAAAATAAGGCGGAAACGGTCACATAAAAAAGCCACCCCTACGAGAGGAGTGGCTTTTGGTACTCTAGGAGAAGCCGTAATACTTACGGGCTAACTGGATCGTCGTCGTCGCTCTCGGAAATCGCGATGCCGATAATGGCTGGCGTCGCGATAAGAGCTGCGGTGATGAAGAAGTTGGAGAAGGCAAAGCCTTCTGCTTGCGCGTAACCGAAGCTAATCGGCTCCGCACCGCACATCGAGTCATTGACGCTGATCATCGCGCCAGAATTCAGTGTCGACGCACAACCATAGGCGTCGATCGTGGCATTGGCAGCTTCGCGGGCGACCACGCGGTCGTTTGCGAGAAGCTCGTCACCAGCGCTGAGCGTGATGGTCTCATTGCCGCGGAGTGCAAACACTTCACCCTCGACAGAAGTCATGGTCCCGACCGGTTCGGCATGCGCCGCGCCGATCAGAAAAGCTGCGCCAAAAGCTGGCGCAAGAATCTTGATCGCATTCATAGTTCTGAAAACCCCGTTGAACCTTTGATTCACCTAACGTGCAATGACGTTTTTGTAAACCGGAACACGGGAATTTCGGTGCCGGAATATGCCGTAAACGTGCATTTTTTACGTGTGAGTCTTGAGGGGCACAATCAGCACGCGGCAAACAATTCCTGCTCGTCATCTTCGAGTCGGATCGCGGTCAGTTTGCCAGTTCGATAGGCGCCTGTATCAAGGCTGATCCGGTTGTGCTTGTGCTCAACATCTTCGAATACGGTGTGTCCGTGTACGATGACGGCGCCAAAATCCTTGTCACTGTTGAGGAAGTCATCACGAATCCATCGCAGGTCCGCACTTTTCTGGTCATTAAGCGGTCGGGCCGGGTTCACACCAGCATGAACCAGCAGATAATCACCGAACCGCACACGTTCGACTGTATCGGCAAGAAAGTTGAGATGCGCTTCGGGCACGACCCCCAGAATCCGGGTGCGGGCCGTGTCACCATCCACTCCCATCAGGTCTTCCGCGGACAAACCATAACTCTCGCAGAAGGCATAACCGCCATGACGCAGCCAGTTCGGCAGCACGGAAGGGTCATCGGTCAGGCCCGTGATCAACATTTCTTCGTGATTACCGGCAATCACATGGGTTGAGATGTCCGGCATCGCAAAAGTCATGAATTGCTCGATAACGCCGCGGGAATCAGGGCCCCGATCGATCAGGTCGCCAAGTGAGACGATCGCCGTTTTCTTTCGCGGACGTCGGGCAATGTCATTGCGAATTTGCGTAAGAAGGTCTTCGAGTTGCCGGGCGCAGCCATGTACATCGCCAATGGCATAGCACCGTTTTCCCGGCGGCCCCATCGGGCCTGCGGGCGTGACGGCTTCCGCCTTTTTGAACAGGTTTCTGAGCACAACTACCAGATTTCAACAGCGCCCGGATAATACGCGCGCAACTTCCGAACTGTTCCCGATTATCGTGCGATTTGCGGGAGCTGAAAATGAAAAGCCTGCTTGGGCAGGTCTTATTTTGCGCCCTTGCCGGTCAGCATGACGCGGATCGTGTGGATCACGATGAGCACATCAAACCAGACCGAGAAATTTTTCACGTAGAATAGGTCGTATTGCAGCTTTTCGCGGACATCATCGACACTCGTCACATGCCCCTGGCAAACCTGAGCCCAGCCGGTAATGCCCGGACGGACGGCATGACGGATGCGGTAGAAGGGGATTTCCTGTTCATACCAGCGTGACAGGCGAAGAGTCTCAGGGCGCGGGCCGATCCAGCTCATCTCTCCGCGGACGACATTGATCAGTTGCGGCAACTCATCGATGCGCAGCTTGCGGAGGATATGACCAAGCCGGGTGATCCGGTCATCACCGGACTGTGTCATGTCACCCGTCAGGTTTTCTTCCTCTGGCGCGACGACTTTCATCGAACGAAATTTGTAGACCGTGAAAGGCTCGCCGCGAAAACCGATACGCGTCTGTCGGAAAAGGGCGGGCCCGGTAGAATCAAGCCGAATCGCAACGCCGATCGCGAACAGGAAGGGGCTTGCGACTAGCAGGACGATCGCAGCGGCTAGCGCATCGACATAGCGCTTGGCCGGACGATAGATCTGGTCGAGCGAGAGCTGGCCAAGGCTGTTCTCGGAGAGATGTTCCAGCTCAACTTTACCTTCGAGCGATTCAATGAGATGACGCGCATTGAAAACGAGCCGTCCGCGCACGGCCTGTTCGGCCAGATAGCGCTCCCAGTCTCCCGAAAGCCCACTGCGGAAATCGGCAACAATCGGCAAGCCGGCGAGCCGGTCTGCATCCGCAACTGATTTCAGCTCGACCACATCAATGCTTGAGATACCCGGCAGCTGGTTTGACTGACCACCGGCGACCATGCCGAAAGCAGGGCGCTGAATGCGCGCGATCATCATCATCACGAAATAGAACCAGCTCACCATGAAGAGGAAACTGGCGAGGAACTGGTAGCGCGAATAATTGAGGCGGAAGCCATAAAAGATGGCGATCACGATGCCGAAAGAGATCACGAAAGCCGGCAGGACATTCATAAAGGCGGTCGAGCCGGGCAGGGCTGTGGTCTTCCGCAGAATGACGAAGCCAAGGATCAGCGCCACGAAAGTGCCGAGCAATGAGTTCTGATAATTGACGTCATTGGGCGCGAGGACGCCCAAAAGCCCCTGATTGCGCAATAGGATAGGGCAGATCACCCCAAACAGCAGGCCGCCGAGCAACTGATAACGCATCCGCCCGAAACTGCGCAGTACACGCACGCGCCAATTGCCTGGCGCTTGGGAGCGTTCCGCTAGCAATGTCAGGTTCTGCGCAATCATGCGGCCCCCGGCGGGATTGAATCCAAAGAATTACATGTCGGGGTTCGCGGCCGCTTACCAGCATCAATCGAAAGAAATGGCCGACTTTTATTTGAAGGCCTCATTCCTGCGATTTTGCACAACATCGAACACCCCAGCGATAACTGAAGGCAGCTCGAAGTAGACACGGTCAGTAGTCTCCCAACAGGGTAATTACGCATCGGCGACACGGTGAATGCAACGCCATTCAAGTTGTGCAGTGCATGAAACTTTTATGTCGCCGCTGTGCGGGCGTTTGCGAATCGGCGACAAGGGATGCACAGGGATTTGTTGACAAATAAAGGGATTGAGCGAATCGCAGCAGGTTCTCGGCTGGCTGGCAGACTCAGGTGAGAGTCTCTCTATTGCCCGCTGAGGTTGTGAGGCGCTGATTCGGCTGAAAACGCTGTTCGATCAATGGCTTTCGGCGTTGCAACAAGAGTATGTGAACCGTAGGTTAACCATTAGTGATGCCGGAGCCGACCGCCATGTGTCTTCTCGTATTTCGCCGCCGCATCGCCGCGTTCCTGCTGGCGATATTGGGGCTGGCGGCGTGTTCTTCGACTGCGGATGATTTCGATAGTCAGTTCGACCCGGCCACCCCGCCGGATGTCACGGCGCTCTATGATAGCTCTTCACAGGTCCTCAAATCTGCGGATGTCGTGCGCGTCACTGTATTTGGCGTCGAGGATCTGGGCGGCGAGTACCAGATCGATTTTGACGGCAAGCTACGCTTCCCGCTGATCGGGCAGGTCGAGGCCGAAGGATTCACCCCCGTTCAACTTGCCGCCATCCTCGAGGTTAAGCTGGGGGAGGATTACCTTCAGGATCCTGAGGTTCAGGTCAAACGCATTGAAAGCGTCGGTGAACGGATCACCGTCGACGGTTCTGTCACCAAACCTGGTATTTATGAGCTCGAAGGCAACATAACGCTACTCCAGGCAATCGCACTTGCTGGTGGTCCCAGCGAAGGGGCAAACAAGAAGAAAGTTATCCTGTTCCGGCAGGTCGAAGGCCAGCGTATGGCCGCGGCTTTCAACCTCAATGAGATCAGAGAGGGCGAGGCGGTCGACCCACGAGTCTACGGCAATGACATTGTTGTGGTGGATGGGTCCGGCGCCAAATCACGTTATGGCGACCTCGTCCGTGCTGCACCGTTTCTCGGCCTGCTCAATCTCCTGAAATGATGAAACTCGGCCATAGTCGGCCTTTGGAATAACCAACTACATGTCACACCGCGAAGACCAGACGCCTGAGCCGCACCCCCGACAGCCCTCCAACGTGGCGATGTTTCCGCGCCCTGTAGCTGCACCTTACGGCACGGGTGGCTACGAAGATTACGGCATGGAGGAAGACCGGGCAGGCAACTTCAATTTCTGGGAGACGCTGCAGGTCATTGTCGGCCGGAAGTTCTTGATCGCAGCCATTGTGCTGCTCGGTATGCTCGCGGCGACCGTCATCACCTTGCGCTCCACGCCACTTTATCGGGCACAGGCAACCGTCGAGTTCCAGAAGACGGAGAGCCAGATACTGGAAGGCGCAAGCGTCGAGCCGATCGTTGTGGCGGACGCGGAATATATGGCGACCCAGTTTGCGCTCCTGCGCAGCCGGTCGCTTGCCGAGCGTGTGGCAGAAGTTCTCGGCCTGCCCGGTGATCCTCGTTATGCGGATCAGGACTTGCCGCGCCGCCAGCGTTTGACTCAAGCAACGGGAAAAATCCTCGAGAACCTCTCGATCTCACCGGAGGGCAAGAGCCGGATCGGCCGGGTCCAGTTCGTTAGTGACAATCCGCAGGAAGCGGCCCGTATCGCCAATGCAATTGCCGAGAACTTCATCGAGACCACGCTCGAGCGGAAGTACAACAATACCGAATATGCCCGTCGCTTCCTCAATGAACGGCTGGTGACGACCAAACAGGCACTTGAGGATTCAGAGCGCCGGCTGGTCGAATATGCTGAAGAGCAGGGCATCCTAGAGCTCAATCAGGAGAACAGCTCTTCCTCGCTCGATGCCAATTCCTTGATCGCCCTCAATCAGGAACTCGCCATGGCGCAGAGTGAGCGGATTGATGCCGAGCAGAAATATATCGAGGCCCGCGACAACCCCAATTCCCGTCAATTGCTCGAAAGCGTTGATCTGCAACGCCTGAAAGCGACCCGCTCTGAGCTGGTTGCGGAGTATCAGGAGCGTCTCGGCGAATTCAAACCGGACTATCCGTCGATGGTCCAGCTCAAGGCGCGGATCGATTCCGTCGAAGAAGAGATCGCAGCTGAGCGCCAGACCATCCTTGTTGGCCTGCAGGGCGAGTTCCGCGCGGCACGCGCAACCGAAGTCTCTCTCCGTGTACGTGTCGATGAGCTCAAGGCTATCCTGCAGGACGCGCGCAACCGCCGCATCCAGTATGACATTATCCGCCGTGAAGTAGACACCAACCGCTCTCAATATGAAGCGCTGCTGCAGCGCCTGAAAGAAGTCGGGATCGCTGGCAGCGTAGGCTCGAGCCAGGTCTCGATCGTCGATATGGCGCAGGCGCCGTCCGTGCCGTTCAAACCGAACCTCTCGCGCAGCCTTGCGTCAGCCTTTGCCCTCAGCCTCTTCTTTGGGGTCGGGCTATCTTATGCGCTCGCTTACATTGATGACACCATCAAGACACCCGAAGACCTGCGCAACAAGCTGGGCCTGCCGCCCATCGGCGTCATTCCGAAGGCGGAAGAAGGGGCAGGCAATATCATCAAGGCGCTTGATGATCCAAGATCAGGCATATCAGAGGGCTTCTTCTCCGCGCGAACGGCGCTGCAATTTGCATCCCCCGCCGGCACGCCGCGCAGTCTGCTGGTGACCTCAACACGGCCGGGGGAAGGCAAGTCGAGTACCTCTGTCTCACTCGCGACCGTCATCGCCAAAACCGGCAAGCGCGTGCTGATCATCGATGCCGATATGCGCAAGCCGTCTTTCCAGACGGACGGCACTGAATCCATCGGGCTTTCAGGATTGCTCACACGCGATGAGATGCTGCGTGACCATGTGGTCTTTGCCAAGCCGAACCTTGCGCTCCTGCCGTCGGGCATGATCCCGCCCAACCCGGCAGAGATCCTGTCGAGCCCTCGACTGGCCGATGTCATTCGGCAGGCAGAAGAAATGTTCGATGTCGTTGTCGTCGACTCCCCGCCCATCCTCAGCTTCACGGACGCGCCGACGCTCGGGGCGGCCTGCGAGGCCGCCGTCGTCGTCATTCAAGCAGGCCAGATCCGCCGCCCGGCCGCTCAGCGGACGGTCAGCCGTCTGCTGGAGAGCCGTTCAAATGTCATCGGCGGCATCCTGACCAAATTCGATGTACGTAAAGCCGGATATGATTACGGTTATTATCACTATGCCTACGGAAAATCGGCTTATGCATATGGCAATGAGCGGATGACCGATTCCAGCCGCGAGAAACGCAAGATCAATCTATTCCATGACGATGATGATGGCCCGATGGAAGATCTGAGCGAGGAAGCATAGACCGCCCGGCGCATGAAAAATTTTCGTCTCAAACTTGCCCTGTCAGCCATTTGTCTTGCTGCCATGGCGGCTGTTGGCCTTCGCGCGCTGCCCAGCGGCGGTGAGGGGATCCTGCCATATGGTGGGGATGCAAAATCACGTGTCGATGCCCTCATTCTGGGAGCGGAGGAATTCCCTCAAGTCGGACCTGCCTTGACGGATCGGTTGACCAAGGCGCTTGAGATTGCGCCCCTCGCCAGTGAGCCGCTCTTTGCCTATGCGCTTTTCGGGGGCGCCAATCAGGAAGCTGCCCTGAAAGAGGCCCTTCGCCGGAATCCGCGAGTTCTTTCCGCCCGTCTCCTCATTGCGCAAAAGCTGGTTGAGGAAGACCGCTATGACGAAGCGGTGCGCGAGGTTGTCACCCTGATCGGGGTCGACCGTGACCGGGCACGGGATTACTTCGCAGCGCTGACCGAAATTTCCGCGACCGAAGCCGGACAGAAGGCAATCCTCAAACAGCTTGAACCTTCAAGATGGTGGACGGCGGATCTGGCCTTACGGCTGAATGAGGGGTCTACAGACTTTGCGTTCCTCTATGAGGTCAACAAACTCGTCCCTCAGAACCGGGAGGCATTCCTGCGGCGCCTTGTCGGGGAAGGGCAGTATGGTCTTGCGCTTCTGGCTTGGCTTGAATTCAGCGGTGTTGCCGCCGAAGATATCAACTGGCCGTATAATGAGCGCTTTGCCGAGCGGAATGCGCTACCGCCCTTTAACTGGACGGTCGAGAATGACCGCGCGGAATTCATGCGGGGCGGAGGGCTCTATCTTGTCCATCTGGCGCGGGCACGCACTCTTTTCAGCCGCCAGGTCATGGCGCTTGGTCCCGGCACCTATGTGATGAATGCTGACGCGACCGGCCAGCGCGCCTCCGGTGATGGCGGTATTTCACTAAAGCTTAGATGTGCGGGAGCGGAGGATTATGTTGCCTCTCTGCCGCTTGGGCAGATGTCAGGCGCACCTCGGCCCGATCCAGTCACCCTGACGATCCCGCCGCGCGGTTGTGAATTCCAGCAGCTCGAATTTGTTGGTGAGATTGGCCAGTTCCCGCGCGTTTCACGAGTTGAAGTCAAATCGGTCTCCATCGAGCCCATTGGCAGCACTGAGGGAGAAGGCTGAGATGGCAAAAACGCAGCGTCTTTTCCGCTCCATCAAGCCGTATCTCGTCTGGGGAATGCCGCTGATCCTTGCCTTTTTCGTTGTGGCAGGCGGGGCGAGTGCGCCGGGGCTTTCCGTACACCTCCTACTACAGGTTGTCGGGCTCATCATCCTGCTGGCGAGCCTCTGGACGGGGGGCAGTTTTGGTATTCCGGGTGCTGCGCGGCCGTTTCTTACGCTTGCGGGGGCATGGATCTGCCTTGTCGGCCTCCAGCTTGTGCCGCTTCCCGGCGGCATGCGACAATTTCTGCCGGGCGGGCATGATATTGCCCGGGGCTTTTCAATCCTTGGGGAGAAAACCCCGGCATTGCCGATCAGCCTGACGCCGGGGCAGACACTCGCCGGTCTCTTCATGGTGATCCCGCCGCTTGCCATCTTCCTCCTCTCTCTGCGGATGTCGTGGCGCGGGCTGACCGATAAATTGCCATTGGCTATCTGCGGGCTTGGGATTCTGACGATCGCACTCGGCATTCTTCAGCTTGCGGAGGGCCCGCAGAGTTCGGCCTATTTCTATTCGATCACCAATTCAGGCTCGCCGGTCGGAGTTTTCTCCAACATCAATCATCAGGGTATGTTCCTTCTGATGACGCTGCCCTTTGTCGGTGCTGTGCTGGGGCGCGCGCGGTCAACTTGGAATTCGGGCGACCGTGATGTCGGACCTCTATTCCTTCTCGGCACGCTCGGCGTTGTCATCGTTGTCGGAGTGGTGCTGGTTGGCTCGCTGGCAAGCTATGCGCTTTTATTACCGACACTATTGCTGACCCTGACACTGATTATCGGGCGCCGGCGTTTTGCGGGCCTGCGCTGGCGGATTACGGTGCCGGCAGTCTTCCTTCTTGGCTTCATCGGAACGCTTTTGGGGGCCCAGCCGCTGCTTGATGCCTTCGGGCTCAGTACGGGATTGGGGGAGGCTGATAGCGGCCTGTCGCGCGCGACGATTTGGGCCAATTCAACCCATCTTCTGGGGGATTACTGGCTTGTTGGTACGGGGCTTGGCGCCTTCCCGGAGGTGTTCCCGATCTATGACCGGACGACGGAGATCACGGAAGTCTATGCCAATCATGTGCACAATGATTATCTGGAATGGCTGATCGAGTTCGGCGTCATGGGCGGGGCGCTGCTTGTGATCTTCTTCCTTTTTGCTGCGCGCGAGACAGTGCGGGTTTGGCGCCTTCAGGGCGGGCATGAGGTCCGGATCAAGCGGGCCGCGTCGATCGCCTTCTGGCTACCCTTCCTGCACAGTTTCGTTGATTACCCTTTACGCACGCCGGCCATTGCCTGCTTTGCGGCGGTGTGTCTTGCGATCATGATCATGCCGGCAAACCGCGAAGTGCGGGTACGGAAGGAAATGAAATCAGGCACCAAGCCTGAGCGGATGTCCCGGCAGGTCGAGATCTGACGCTGTACCTGACAGCGTCGATCGGATAGCGTTGCGCGATCAGAAGACCGGAGGTCGTTGATGATCGCGCTTGCACACCCGATTCTCAGCATTTTGGCTGGTTTGAGCACCGTTTCCGCGGCGGATTGTTCCTTCAAAGGGATCGAGCTGAAGGGGAAGGTCCAGTTTGTTGAGTCCTTCCCTGACATCAAAATCCAGTATGTCGACTCGTTCCCAGACATCAAAGTGAAGTTCGTTGAGTCATTCCCTGACGACTGCGGAGAGTGGCAGGTCGTTGAATCCTTCCCGGATTTCAAGGTGCAGATTGTGACCTCGTTTCCGGACGTCAAGGTTCAGGTCGTCGACAGCTTCCCCGGCGTGAAATGACGCGTCCCCTTTTGAGGGGAGTAGCATTCCTTTTATCCGCCTGCGGCGGGATTTACTCCGCCGCCTCAAACTCGACCAGCAGGTCGCCTTCCTTCACCTGATCGCCCGGTGAGAACCGGTAGGCTTTGAGGACCCCGGCGGAGGGCGCCTTGATCGAGTGCTCCATCTTCATCGCTTCCATGACGAGGAGGGAGGCGCCTGCGGCGATCTCATCGCCCGGTTTGGCGTTTAGCAGGGTGACGATGCCAGGCATGGGCGCGGTGAGGGAGCCTTCGGTAGAGCCTTCGCTCTGTGCGCCCGTCAGGGGATCAACAAGGCGGATGTCAAACTGCTCCGCCCCCAGCCAGATCCGCACGCCCTTGCCGTGCCGGGCGGCCTTTGCCGTCAGGCGGCGGCCATTCACGGTCAGGCTGATCTCGCCATTCGCGGCGCGGGTGCCGGTGAAAGTAAAGCTCTGCGCCGGCTTGGCCTCGCGGCCTTCGCGCCGTGCGGCGGCGGACGCATCAGGCTCCAGGACCGCGTGATAGCCATCTTCCTCATGGTAGAGATGAAACAGCGCGGGCTCTCCGTCATGCTCCAGCCAGAGAACCTCATGGGCCGCACGGTTGAGCCGGAAGGCAGGCGCTGCCGGGGCGTCGGGCACATCGCGCAGGAAGAGGGCGGCCGCCGCCCAGACCGGCGCATCGGGCGCGGGCTCGTCAAACAGCTCACTACCGTGATGCTCAATGAACCGTGTGCTGACCTCACCGCGCACGAATTTCGGATGCTGGGCCAGCCGGTGCAGGAAGGGGGCATTGGTCTCAAGCCCCGCGACGCGGGTCTCCTCCAGCGCCATGACAAGGCGGTTGAGGGCAATGCTGCGCCGCGCGCCATGGGTGATGATCTTGGCGATCATCGGATCGTAATGCGGCGTGATTGTCTGGCCTTCCTCAACGCCTGAATCGATACGCGCGCGGCCGCCCGGCAAATGCAGGGTCGTGAGCGTGCCGATGGAGGGCGCAAAATTCTGGCTTGCATCTTCCGCATAAAGACGGGCTTCGAAAGCATGGCCCAGCTCGACAATATCTTCCTGCCGGTAGGGTAGGCCATCTCCGCTCGCAATGCGAAGCTGCCATTCGACGAAATCTAGGCCCGTGATCATTTCCGAGACCGGGTGCTCGACCTGCAGGCGCGTATTCATCTCCATGAAATAGACCTGACCGCCATCCTGGCCGCCCGTGTCATAGAGAAACTCGACCGTGCCAGCGCCGCGATAATTGACGGCCTTGCCCGCATTGACGCCCGCTTCGAGCAGCTTTGCGCGCACACCCGGCGGCAGATCGGGGGCAGGGGCCTCCTCGATGATCTTCTGGTGCCGTCTCTGCACGGAGCAGTCACGTTCGAACATGTGAACGACATTGCCCTTGCCGTCGCCAAAGATCTGGACTTCGAGGTGGCGGGCATGGGGGACATATTTCTCGATCAGGAAGCGCTCATCACCAAAGGCGGATTTCGCCTCGCGCCGCGCAGAATCGAGCGTGTCTGCAAGGTCTGCTTCCTTCTCCACCATCCGCATGCCCTTGCCGCCGCCGCCAGCGGTCGCTTTGAGAAGGACGGGATAGCCGATGCGCTCTGCGGCATCGCGGAAGGTACGCAGGGATTGATCCTCACCCTGATAGCCGGGTGTGACAGGCACGCCGGCTTCTTCCATCAGGTCTTTCGCGGCGGATTTTGAACCCATGGCGCGGATCGTCTCGGCGGTGGGGCCGACAAAGATGATCCCTGCGTCTTCCACAGCTTCGGCGAAATCGGCGTTCTCTGAAAGAAAGCCATAGCCCGGATGAATGGCATCGGCGCCGGTCCGCTTGGCGGCCGCGATGATTTTCTCGGCGATGAGATAGCTCTCGGCAGCGGGGGCGGGCCCGAGGTGGATCGCCTCGTCACACAGCCGCACATGCGGTGCGTTGCGGTCGGCATCGGAGAAGACGGCAACTGTCCGTACCCCCATGCGGTGGGCGGTGCGGGCGATACGGCAGGCAATCTCGCCTCTGTTGGCAATGAGGAGTTTGGTGATCATGATTTTACTTGTGCATGGAAGTTAACTTCATGCCCTATCAACTTGGATAAATCAGTACTGTAACTAAAGTCGAGAACTATATCTCTCAGGCTTTCTCGAGGCTTCTCTGTGAGCCTTAGACGAGCTTCGCCCTTCACCTTGAAAGTTTGGCTATTGATCTCAATCAGGTCGCCAGGCGAAACTTGGCCGTACCATCCGTGAACTGTAAATACAGTTCCAAGTTTGTCCAGTGTATGTATGGCAACTAGGTGAACCGGATTTTCCATTTTCTAGTTATCCTCACATCCTGAACAGGCCGAATTTGGTCTCTTCGACCGGGGCGCTCATTGAGGCCGAAAGGCAAAGGCCCAGCACATCGCGCGTCTGGGCAGGATCGATGATCCCGTCATCCCAGAGCCGGGCCGATGAATAATAGGGCGAGCCCTGACGGTCATAACCTTCGCGGATTTCATCCTTGAAGTTCTCTTCGTCCTCGGCACTCCATTCCTCGCCTTCCTTCAGGCCGCCGCGGCGGACCTGTGCGAGGACGGAGGCTGCCTGCTCGCCGCCCATGACGGAGATGCGGGCATTCGGCCACATGAACATGAAGCGGGGGCCATAGGCACGCCCGCACATGCCGTAATTGCCCGCGCCATAAGAGCCGCCGACAACGACGGTGAATTTCGGCACCCGCGCTGTCGAGACGGCGGTGACGAGCTTCGCGCCATCTTTGGCGATCCCGCCATGCTCGGCGCCCTTGCCGACCATGAAGCCGGTAATGTTCTGTAGAAAGAGGAGCGGGATTTTCCGCTGACAGCACAGCTCGATGAAATGCGCGCCTTTCTTGGCGCTTTCGGAAAACAGGATGCCGTTATTGGCGATGATGCCGACCGGATAGCCCCAGAGATGGGCAAAACCCGTCACCAGCGTGGAGCCGTAAAGCGGCTTGAACTCATCAAAGACGGAGCCATCGACCAGCCGCGCGATGATCTCACGTGCGTCATAGGGCTTGCGCGCATCGGTCTCGACAACGCCGTAAAGCTCCTCAGCCGGATAAAGAGGCGGGGCGGGCTCCGCCATCACGACCTCGCCCTGTTTCACCCAGTTGAGGCGCGAGACGATCTGGCGGGCGAGGCCCAGCGCGTGATCATCATCCTCGGCAAGATAGTCGGCGACACCGGAAATCCGCGTATGCGTATCGCCGCCGCCAAGGTCTTCGGCGGTGACGTCCTCACCGGTTGCGGCCTTGACCAGCGGCGGGCCGCCCAGAAAGATCGTGCCCTGTTTTTTGACGATGACGGCTTCGTCCGCCATGGCAGGGACATAAGCGCCGCCGGCGGTGCAGGAGCCATGCACGATGGCGATCTGCGGAATGCCTTGCGCCGACATATTCGCCTGATTGAAGAAGATACGGCCGAAATCGTCCTTATCGGGAAAGACTTCATCCTGCATCGGCAGGAAGGCGCCGCCTGATTCGACCAGATAGATGCAGGGCAGGCGGTTCTCGGCAGCGATCTCCTGCGCGCGCAGGTGCTTTTTGACCGTCATCGGATGATAGGTGCCGCCCTTCACCGTCGGGTCATTGGCGACGATCATGCATTCGGTGCCTTCGATGCGCCCGATCCCGGCGACGACACCGGCACTCATCACGTCCTTTGAGTACATCTCCCAGGCGGCGAACTGGCCGATCTCAAGGAAGGGCGCGCCGGGGTCGAGCAGCCGCGTGATCCGCTCGCGGGCCAGCAGCTTGCCGCGCGATTTGTGGCGCTCGGAATAGCGCTCCCCGCCGCCGCCTGCGACCTCTTGCGCCCGGGCCTTCAGCTCCTCGACCAGCGCCTTCATGGCGGCACTGTTCCGGGCATAACTTTCGCTTCTGGTGTCGATGCCGCTGGTCAGGACCGGCATAGGCTTCCCCTTGTTCTGATCTTTTCCAGCGCCCCTATCACCGGCAGGCGGGGGCGGCAACGAGGGGGGCGAGCGGCGACTGATACGTTTCGGGACAGAACGGAACGCTTTCAGACTTGCTCTGGCTGCGTGGGCGGAGGACACTTCGGTAACCCGGGACAAGGGAGTGGGGAGGATCACGTGACCTCAAAAGACGCATTCATTGCCGCGCACCGCTTCGGGCTTGGCCCCCGGCCGGGCGATCTGGCGCGGCTGCAGCGCGACCCCAGGGCCTGGGTGACGGCCCAGATCCGCCGCGAGCAGGAAATTCCCACCGCGCTTCGGCAATTTACCGGCAGCCGTGAGCGGCTCGAGGCCATTACCGGCGCCGCCGATGCCGAGAAGGGCGCCCAGAAGATGAGCGGGCGCATTGCGCGCGAGGTGGCTGTGCCGGAGCTGACCGAGCAGTTCTCCGAACGCATCCGCAGCGAGCAGCCCTTTACCGAACGCATGGTTGCCTTCTGGGGCAATCATTTCTCCGTAGGCCGCCAAAAGGGCTATAACCGCTCGATTGCCTCGGCCTATGCGACCGAAGCAATCCGTCCCCATATTTTCGGGAACTTCTCGGATCTTCTATTTGCTGCCGAGACGCATCCCGCGATGCTGATCTATCTCGACAATATCCTCTCAGTGGGGCCGAATTCCCCCTTTGGGAAAAGACGGAAACGGGACATCAACGAGAACCTCGCCCGTGAGATCCTTGAGCTGCATACGCTCGGGGTCGATGGGGGGTATACGCAAAAAGATGTCGAGGCGCTGGCCGCGATCCTGACCGGCTGGGCGATCCCGAACCAGCGCTATGCGCGGCAATCCGCGCGGCTGGAGAAGAACCTCAACCGTGAGGTCGAGGAGCGTTTCGGGCCGGGCTCCTTCTTCTTCCTGCTGCATGAGCCGGGGGCGAAGACCTTGCTCGGCAAGATCTATCAGGAGGGCGGATCGGCCGAGTTCCGGCAGGTCACGGAAGACCTCACGCGGCATCCCTCGACCGCGCATTTCATTGCAACAAAGCTCGTCCGACATTTCGTTGCGGACAATCCGCCTGAGGATGATGTCGCCCGTATTGCAAAAGTCTTCCGAGATACCGAAGGCGATCTTGCGGAAGTCACCCAAGCTGTCGTCGGCCTCGATAATGTCTGGGCCGACCCGCTGCCCAAGGCGAAATCCCCGCAAGATTTCGTGGTTGCCTGCTTACGGGCGCTGGGGCGGGAAGACATCGCCACTTTGGCGCTGAACGGTGTCCTGATGCAGATGGGCCAACAGCCACTGGCTGCGCCGTCACCGCAGGGCTGGCCCGATACGGCGGAAGCCTGGGTCGCGCCGGGCTCGCTGATGCGGCGGATCGAATTTGCGCGGGAGCTGGCAACCAAGGTCGGCAACCGTCTGGCCCCGGATGTTTTCCTTAACTGGACGCTCGGCGATGTGGCATCTGATGAGACAAGGGGCCTCGTCCGCGGGGCGCCTTCCGGCGAGGAGGCGATCGCCTTCATCCTTGCGTCACGTGAATTCCAGAGGAGATAAGCGATGAGCTATGACAGACGCGATCTTCTGAGACTGATGGGGGCGGCAGGGGCCGCGAGCTTTCTGCCGGGGGCGTCACTGGCGCTGGGCCGGGCACCAACCGACCGCAGGCTGATCATCATCTTCCAGCGCGGGGCGCAGGACGGGCTCCAGGCGCTCGTCCCCTATAGCGATCCTTTTTATTACCGCTACCGGCCGGGCATCGCGATCCCGAAACCGGGCACAGCGAATGGTGCGCTCGATCTGGATGGCCGGTTCGGCCTCCACCCGGCGCTGACAGAATTTCATAAGCTGTGGCAGGCGGGTGATCTTGCGCCGATCCCGGCGATTGCCAGCCGCTATCGCGAGCGTTCGCATTTTGACGGCCAGAACCTGATCGAGAATGGCTCGGGCACGCCTTTCGGCGCCAATGACGGTTTCCTCAATCGCGCGCTGCAGGGTTTTGATGATGCCGACGCTCGGCTCGGCATGGCGTTTGGCTACACGGTTCCGCTGGCTCTGCGTGGTGAGGCCGGGGTGCGGAGTTGGTCACCCAGCACCTTCCCCGAAGCTGATGGCGATTTCCTGATGCGCCTTGCGGACAGCTACCGCGACGATCCGGTGTTCGCGCAGGCGATTGAGGAAGGCATTGCGCCGATGGAGGGGATGGCCGATCTCTCCCAGCGCGAGAAACGACAGGCTGTCCGGGCACAGACGATGGCGCCCGCCGCGCAAGCCGCTGCCGATGCCCTGTCCACCGCCGATGGCCCGCGCATCGCGCTCATCGAATCGAATGGCTGGGACACCCATAATGCAATCACGGGCCGTCTCAATCGGCTCTTTGCCGATCTCGATCAGGCCATGGGTATCCTGCGTACCGGCATGGCGGATGTCTGGGACGACACGCTGATCATCACCATGTCGGAATTTGGCCGCACGGCGCGGGAGAATGGCTCCGCTGGCACCGATCACGGCACGGGCGGCGTCAGCTTTGTCGCAGGTGGTGCGGTCGAGGGCGGGAAGATCCATGGCGGCTGGACGGGTCTTGGCGAAGGCGCGCTTTACGAGGACCGTGATGTCGCGCCGGTCAATTCGCTTGAAAGCCTGCTGAAAGCGGCGATTGGCCCGCATATGGGCCTGCCTATGACCTATCTCGATATGGTCGTCCTGCCGGACAGTGACGCGATCGGCCCGATGAAGGGGCTGTTGGGATAGGCTGCGCGGCAGCCCGTCCCCTTGCATCGCGGGCCGCCCCGTTCCAAAGCCTCCCTCAAAAAACAGGAGGTTTAGCGCCATGGGACACGGGCCTTTTCTGAATTTCGGTCTCGACGAGACGGTCGAGGAAATGCGCGAGATGGTGCGCCGCTGGACAGCCGACCGGCTCAGCCCCCGCGCCGAAGAAATCGACGCGAAGAATGAATTTCCGCGCGAGCTGTGGCCGGAGCTGGGCGAGCTGGGCCTGCTCGGCATTACCGCATCAGAGGAATATGGCGGCACGGGGCTCGGCTATGTCGCCCATGTCGTCGCCATGGAGGAAATCTCACGCGGCTCGGGCTCGGTCGGCCTTTCATACGGCGCGCATTCAAACCTCTGTGTGAACCAGATCAATCTCAATGGCAGCGAAGAGCAGAAGAAGAAATATCTGCCCAAGCTCTGCTCTGGCGAGCACTTAGGTGCGCTCGCCATGTCCGAACCCGGTGCGGGCTCCGATGTCGTCTCGATGCGCCTGCGCGCGGAGAAGCGCGGCGAGTATTATGTCCTCACCGGCAACAAGATGTGGATCACCAATGGTCCGGGGGCAGACACTCTCGTCGTCTATGCCAAGACCGAACCAGAGGCGAAATCCAAGGGCATCACCGCCTTTATCATCGAAAAGGGGATGAAGGGCTTCTCGACTGCCCAGAAACTCGACAAGCTCGGCATGCGTGGCTCTGACACCTGTGAGCTCGTGTTCGAGGAATGCGAAGTGCATGAGAGCCAGATCCTTGGCGGTGAAGGGCAGGGCGCCCGTGTCCTGATGTCAGGGCTCGATTACGAGCGCACGGTGCTCGCCGGTGGGCCGCTCGGCCTGATGCAGGCCGCGATGGATGTCGTCATGCCTTACGTCCATGAGCGTCAGCAATTCGGCACGCCGATCGGTCAGTTCCAGCTGGTGCAAGGCAAGATCGCGGACATGTATTCGACGATGAATGCCTGCAAGGCCTATGTGTATGCGGTGGCGGCGGCCTGTGACCGGGGCGAGACGACCCGGCAGGATGCAGCGGGCTGTATTCTTTATGCGGCGGAAAAGGCAACGCAGGTCGCGCTCGATGCGATCCAGCTTCTTGGCGGCAATGGCTATATCAATGAATATCCGACCGGCCGGCTGCTGCGCGATGCCAAGCTCTATGAGATTGGCGCGGGCACATCCGAGATCCGCCGTATGCTGATCGGCAGGGAGCTGTTCAACGCGACGTAAGGCATTTTCACGCCCCTCTTGTAAATACTAATTCATTAGTTTACATGAGCCCTGCCCGGTAAGTGAGCAGAGCAGGGGGCTTTATGTCTGTGAAACGTCTTTTGCTGGGCGGCCTTGTGGCCGTGCTCGCACTCGTCCTCTGGATTGCCTGGCCCATCTACGGGTTCTTTTCGATCGGCAACGAGGCATGGCGTCTGCCCTTTGGCTGGATGGAGGTGCCTGATGAGGCACCGGAGTTCTCAACTGCGCTCGACCCTCGTTACGAGGAAGCCGGAGAGGCGGCACTGGCCGCGTTTGTGGCGCGCCGGGACACACTGAACCTGCCGGGCTATTCGGCAGCCGTTGCCGTGCACGGAGAGATCGTCTGGCTGGGCGGAACCGGCTGGAGCGATATCCGCAAAGACAAAGCCGTAACGCCCGATACCCAATACCGGATCGGCTCAACCTCAAAGCCTGTCTCCGCAACTTTGCTGGCACGACTGGTCGCGGATGGGACGGTCAATCTCGACACGCCAATTGGCAGCTATGCTGAGCTTCCCAATCCGGCATGGGAGGCGATGACCCTGCGCCAGCTTTCTTCTCACACGTCGGGTCTGCCGGGTTATGCCGAGAACACGGATGCGATTGGCGCCTATCGCTCGGCCCGTCTTGGTCGTGGTGTGCCGACGCTCGACAAAGCAATCACGATTTTTGATAGCTCGGATCTTCTCTTTGAGCCGGGGACGGATTTTTCCTATTCGAGCTTCGATGTCCTTCTTGCGGCCTATGTCCTCACGCAAGTGACGGGCGTGCCCTATCGCGAGCTGATCAAACGTGAGCTGATCGACGAGCTGGGCCTCAAATCCCTCATCGCGGATGACGTCAAAAGCGAGACCAAGGCGGTTGCCTATCAGGCACGACGCGGGCTCCCGACGGAAGTGCGCGACGAGCCTGTGATTGAGCAGGTCAAACCGTGGCGTCGGGTGGATCTCAGCCAGAAACTCCCCGGGGGCGGCTGGGTCGCAACGCCGTCCGATCTGGTGCTGATCGGCAGTGCATGGCTCGATGAAGGCTACCTGCCGGCGGCGGTTCGCGAGGATTTCTTCACGCCAGTGCGGATCGCTTCGGGCGAGGTGAATGAGCAGGACTATGCGGTCGGGTGGCGCCGTCGGGTCTGGGACGTGCCGGGCGTGGGAGAGGTTCTGAACCTCAATCATGGCGGGGTGTCGAAAGGCTCACAGGCCTGGCTGATGGTCCTGCCAGAGCACGATATGGCGATTGCCTTCACGACCAATACGATCACGCATGAATTCGGCGCCTTCTCCAGTGTGCTGACGGATGTTCAGGCGGCCTTTATCCCAGTGGCGATGGGGGTGGAGTAACTACCCCTCCGGGTGTTCGGCGCGGAACGCCTCATAGGCCTGTGCGAGGCCATCACGCAGGGAGATAGACGGTGACCAGCCCATGCTACGGAGCTTGTCGGCACTCATCAGCTTGCGCGGTGTGCCGTCCGGTTTTGTCCGGTCATGGGTCAGCTCGCCCTCGAAGCCGACGACGCCCATGACCATCTCGGCAAGCTCTTTGATCGGCAGATCTTCGCCTGAGCCGACATTGACATGCTCGAAATCGGAATAGTGCTTCATCAGGAAGACGCAGGCATCGGCGCAGTCATCGGCATGGAGGAACTCCCGGCGCGGCGTACCCGTGCCCCAGATTTCCATCCCCGCCGCGCCATCGGCTTTGGCGCGATGCGCCTTGCGCAATAGGGCAGGGATCACATGGCTGGTCTCGAGATTGTAATTATCGCCGGGGCCATAAAGATTAGTCGGCATGGCGGAGATGAAATCATCCCCATGCTGACGATGATAGGCCTGGCAGAGCTTGATCCCGGCAATCTTGGCAATCGCGTACCATTCATTGGTCGGCTCCAGCGCGCCTGTGAGGAGCGAGTCCTCGCGGATCGGCTGGTCGGCGAATTTCGGATAAATGCAAGACGAGCCGAGGAACATCAGCTTGCTGACGCCCACCTCATGCGCGCCATGGATCAGGTTCGCCTCGATCATCAGATTGTCGTAGAGAAAATCCGCCGGGTAAATATCATTGGCATGTATGCCGCCGACCTTCGCCGCCGCGACGAACATGGCGTCGGGCTTTTTCTCTTCGAGAAAGGCACGGGTCGCCGCCTGATCAATCAGGTTCACCTCAGCGCGCGTCGCGGTGATGATCTCGGCGCAGCCTTCTCGCTCCAGCCGCCGCACAAGGGCGCTGCCGACCATGCCGCGATGCCCCGCGACATAAACCTTTTTGCCGGTCAGATCGTAGAGCTGCTCGGTCATCAGTCCTCGCCGTAAACGCGGGTCTCATGCTCGCGGGCGACGACCTTGAGGTCTTCGCGCACCATTTCTTCGACCAGTTCGGAGAAGGAGACCTTGTGCTCCCAACCGAGCTTGGCTTTTGCCTTGGACGGGTCGCCAAGGAGCTGGTCGACTTCCGCGGGCCGGAAATATTTCGGATCGATGCGCACGATGATGTTGCCGGTCTCTGCGTCCTTGCCGACTTCGTCCGTACCGGTGCCTTCCCAGGCAATCGTCGTGCCGACATGGTGGAAAGCCAGCTCGACGAACTCGCGGACCTTGTGCATCTCGCCGGTGGCCAGCACGTAATCGTCAGGCTCGTCCTGTTGCAGCATCCGCCACATGCCTTCGACATAGTCTTTTGCATGACCCCAGTCGCGTAGCGCATCGAGATTGCCGAGATAGAGGCAGTCCTGCCGCCCCAGCTTGATCGCGGCAACGGCGCGGGTGATCTTCCGTGTGACGAAGGTTTCACCCCGCAGGGGGCTCTCATGGTTGAAGAGGATGCCGTTCGAGGCATGCATGCCATAGCTCTCGCGGTAGTTCACCGTGATCCAGTAGCCATAGAGCTTGGCTGCGCCATAGGGTGAGCGCGGATAAAAAGGCGTCGTCTCTTTTTGCGGGACTTCCTGCACCTTGCCGTAAAGCTCGGAAGTCGAGGCCTGATAGAATTTGGTCTTCTTCTCCATGCCGAGGATGCGGATGGCCTCAAGCAGACGAAGCGTGCCGATGGCATCTGAGTTCGCGGTATATTCTGGCGTCTCAAACGAGACCTGCACGTGGCTCTGGGCGCCCAGATTGTAGATCTCGGTCGGCTGGGTCGACTGGATCAAGCGGATGAGGTTCGTCGAATCGGTGAGGTCGCCATAATGCAGGAAGAACTTCGTCCCCGGCAGATGCGGGTCCTGATAGATCGGGTCGATCCGCTCCGTGTTGAACGAAGACGACCGGCGCTTGATCCCGTGAACCGTATAGCCCTTCTCCAGAAGGAGGCGGCTGAGATAGGCGCCATCCTGACCTGTGACCCCGGTGAGAAGCGCAACTTTATCCGACATATCAATCTGCTCCCGCGAACGTGCATTCCCCCTGCTGCTAGCGCGCCTTGCGGGAAATGCCACCCCGAAAGGGGCCCTTGCTGTTCAAATGAGGCGGTTTTTTGCCTTGCTGCGGGAAGCTCATTACGCTCCAGGCGGGCTTCCGTAAGAGGGGCCGTCTACGGGTGAGGCGCATGAGGCATGTCGGAAACGCAGATTGATGTGCGCACAGTGCGGCAGCGGATCGGCATCGTCTTGGGGCCGGTGCTGGCGCTGGCGATCCTGATCATCGGCCCGCCGGACGGGCTCGCTTCGATAGAAGGCGTGGGCAGTGCCTGGGCGGCGTGGACGGTGCTGTCGCTCCTCAGCCTCATGGCCGTCTGGTGGGTGACCGAGGCCATCCCGATTCCCGTCACCTCGCTCCTGCCCATGGTGGTGCTGCCGGTCGCGGGCGTCCTGTCGATCCGAGATGCCGCTGTGCAATATATGCACCCGGTCGTCGTCCTTCTGATGGGCGGTTTCATCGTCGCCAAGGCGATTGAGAAATGGCGCCTGCATGAGCGGATCGCACTCAATATCGTTCTACGCGCAGGGGACCACCCGAACCGGCTCGTCGCCGGGTTCATGCTGGCCGCCGCGGTATTGTCGATGTGGATCTCGAACACCGCGACCTCGATCATGATGATGCCGATTGCGCTCTCGGTCGCGAGGGAGATGCTAGGTGAGGGGCGAGAAAATGCGCCGCTGACATGGGCGCTCCTTCTCGGCATCGCCTGGTCCTGCTCCATCGGGGGCTTGGGCACGCCGATCGGGACGCCGACCAATCTGATCGTGATTTCCTATCTCAACCAGAATGCCGGTTTCTCAATCGGTTTCCTGCAATGGATGATGGTCGGCATTCCAGTCGTCCTGCTGATGGTGCCGGCGGCGTGGTTCGTCCTGACCCGCTGGGCATTCCGGCTTCGCTCGGGCGAGGGGGCGGCCGCGCGGGAAGTGATCGAGGAGCATCTTGCGGCGCTGGGCAAGATGACGACGCCGGAGAAGCGCGTCCTCGGTATGTTCGCGGTCATTGCCAGCTTGTGGATTTTCCGCCGCCCGCTCAGTGAGCTGACGATTGGCAGCGTGTCGCTCTCAGGTTTGTCCGATGCCGGGATTGCCATTTTCGGGGTCATCCTCGCCTTTCTCATTCCGGCCGGGGGTGAGGGGAATAAGGGCCGGGCGCTGCTCGATTGGCCAACGGCGGAGCGGATCCCCTGGGGTGTGATCCTCCTTTTCGGGGGCGGGCTGTCGCTCGCTTCAGCGATTTCCGCAACGGGGCTGGGCCTGTGGATTGGCTCTGCCATGTCGGGGCTCGCCAGCCTTCACATCCTGCTCGTCATGGCGATCCTCACCGCCTTCGTGATTTTCGCGACTGAGGTGACCAGCAATGTCGCGACCGCCTCGGCGCTGATGCCGGTGATCGGCGCGATTGCGCTGACAACGGGGCTGGAGATTGAGCTGCTCGCTGCGCCCCTCGCCATGGCGGCATCTTGCGCCTTCATGCTGCCGCTCGCGACGGGCCCCAATGCGGTGGCTTACGCAACGGGGCAGCTCACCATCCCGACCATGGCGGCGGCGGGTTTTCGGCTAAACCTGCTCGGCATTGTGCTGATCACGCTTGCCGTCTACTTCATTGCGCCAACAGTTCTTGGGAGTGGATCATGACGGAAGAGCAGCATTTTCCGCTGACGGATTATACAGAGTATCCGCCCGAGGAGATGGCCTCGCGGGCAGGGGACTTCCTTGCCCGGATGAAGCGGCGGCACACGATCCGCGATTTCTCAGACCGGCACGTTGACCGCTCCCTAATCGAAACGGCGATTGCAGCGGCCGCGACGGCGCCCTCGGGCGCCAACCACCAGCCCTGGCATTTCGTCGCTATCGGCAGTGCCGAGACGAAAATGAAAATCCGTGAGGCGGCAGAAGCCGAGGAACGCGAATTCTATGCGGGCCGCGCGGGCGAGGAATGGCTCGATGCGCTCGAGCCGCTCGGCACCGATGCGCACAAACCCTTTCTTGAGACAGCACCCTGGCTGATCGCGATCTTCGCGCAAAAGCGGGGCGGGGTGGAAGCGGGCGAGGACCGCAAGAACTACTATGTCACCGAAAGCGTCGGGATTGCGACGGGGTTCCTGATTGCGGCTCTCCATGATGCGGGGCTTGCGACCCTGACCCACACCCCGGCGCCGATGGGGTTCCTGACCGAGATCTGCGGCCGTCCGAAGACGGAGAAACCTTTCCTCCTTCTCGTCACCGGCTATCCGGCGGAAGGCGCGACCATCCCCGCCCATGCGCTGAAGAAGAAACCGCTGAGCGACATTCTGACGGTGTTGTGACCGCGAGAGTGCTCATCTCACCGGCGCACGCGGACTCCCCAAACCGCATGACAGCTAACGCCGAACATTGTACGCCACCCACATGACAGACTCACCCAAACGAAATTATCTTTTCATCTCCACTGACGGGCTGCATGCGGATTCGGCTTGGCGCATTCTTCGGGAAGGCCATGAGGTTCGATATTGCATCGAAAATCCTGCAGAGGCCGATATCGGAGATGGCTTTGTCCCGAAAGTGTCGGACTGGCGAGAATTTGTCGACTGGGCAGATGTCATCGTCTTCGATGACGTGCTTGGGCAGGGCGAGAAGGCGCAGGCGCTGCGCCAGCAGGGCAAGGCCGTCATCGGCGGTACACCTTATACGGATCGTCTGGAAGATGACCGGTCCTTTGGGCAGGACGAGCTGAAAAAGGCCGGCGTCAACATTTTGAGCTATCGCGAATTCACTGAATTCGACTCCGCAATCGAATATGTGAAAGCCAACCCCCGCCGCTATGTCATCAAGCCATCCGGTGAAGCGCAGAATATCAAGCGCCTGCTGTTTGTCGGCATGGAAGAAGACGGCTCTGATGTCGTGCGCGTTCTCGAAGCCTATAAACGGGTCTGGTCCGAGACCATCAAAGTCTTCCAGCTACAGAACCAGGTGACCGGGGTTGAAGTGGCAGTGGGCGGGTTCTTCAATGGTCGGGAATTCATGGACCCGATCAATATCAATTTCGAGCACAAGAAATTGCTGCCTGGTAATGTCGGACCTGCGACAGGCGAGATGGGCACCTCCATGTTCTGGACGGGACCCAACCGTCTTTTCCGCGAGACCCTCGCCAAGATGGCGCCGCGCCTCGCAGAAGAGGGGTTTGTCGGCTATATGGATATCAATTGTATCGTGAACGGAACGGGTATCTATCCCCTCGAATTCACGGCACGTTTTGGATATCCGACCATCCAGATTCAATCAGATGGCATCAATATGCCGTTGGCTGACTTCTTCTATCAGATGGCTACCGGCGGACCGGCGAAATTCCGTGCGAAGAAGGGATTTCAGGTCGGTGTGCGTCTGGTCGTACCGCCATATCCGTTCAAGGACAAGGAGACCTTTGAGAGCTACTCCAAAGGAGCGGCGATCGTCTTCAAGCGTTCGGTGAAAGACGGCGTTCATATTCATGACGTCAAACGGGTGAATGATGAATGGATCGTGACCGGCGGTGCTGGGCTTGCGCTCGTGGTTTCCGGCATGGGACCCACCATGAAAGATGCGCAGAAGCAGGCTTATGGGCGGATACAGAATATCCTGATTCCGAACATGTATTTCAGGGACGATATCGGTGATCGCTGGGCAGATGATTCAGATCGCCTGCACACCTGGGGATATCTGCGGGAAACTTGAAGCGGACACGCGCCTTAAATGACAGGCCTTACCCCAGCGCCATTAGGAGGGCGATGACGGCGCCTGTGACCGCGCCGCCCAGATGAGCTTCATGGCCGATGCGGCCGGGGCCGCCCATGGCAAGCGCCGAATAGGCGACGTAGCCGATCCCGACGACCAGCGCGGGCATGGGGACGACGAAAAAGAGATAGATATCCGTCATCGGGCGGACGACGCAGAAGGCAAGGACGATCCCTGACAGCGCCCCCGACATGCCGAGCGCGCGATAGCTCATATCCGTCCGCTTACGGTAATAGGTGAAAGCCATCGCCCCGAGCTGTGAGCCCATCGCGATGATGAAGAACCGTTCCGTGCCAAAAAGATATTCGACCGCCGGGGCAAAGAAATAAAAGGTCAGCCCATTGATGATCAGATGGCCAAGATCGGCATGAAGGAAGGCCGAGGTCACGAACCGCCACCACTGCCCGCCCTTGCGGATCGCGCCCATATCGAAAAGGCCCGTCATCACAAAGCTCTGGTCGGCCATCAGCCCGTAAAGGCTGGCCCCCAGCATCATGACCAGCAACGCATAGGCGAGCGGTGCGTCGGCGAATTCGATCCCCATCAGGCGATTATCCCCCGGTGCGGAAGTGCATCACATCGCCGTCCTGGACGACATATTCCTTGCCTTCGACGCGCTGCTTACCGGCTTCTTTTGCGCCGACCTCGCCATTGAAGGTGACATAGTCGTCAAAGGAGATGGTCTCGGCTCGGATGAATTTCTTCTCAAAATCGGTGTGGATGACACCTGCGGCCTCGGGCGCCTTGTCGCCCTTGTGGATGGTCCAGGCGCGGGCCTCTTTCGGACCGGCGGTGAAATAGGTCTGAAGCCCGAGCAGCTCGTGGCCAGTGCGGATGAGGCGGTTCAGCCCCGGCTCCTCAAGGCCCAGCTCGGCGAGGAACTCGGCAGCCTCGTCATCGTCGAGGGTTGCGACCTCCGATTCGATACGCGCACTGATGACGACAAAGGCGGCATGTTCTTTCTCGGCGCAGGCCTTCACCCGCTCGGAGAAGTCGTTCCCCGTCGCGGCGGAGCCTTCATCGACATTGGCCACGAACAGGACTGGCTTTTGCGTGAGGAGCTGGAGGCCCTTCCACGCTTTCTCATGGCCCTGCGGCACATCGGCAGCGCGGGCAGGGCGCCCCTCGCGCAGCTCGGCCAGCGCCAGATCCACCAGCGGCAGGAGTTCCTTTGCCGCCTTGTCCTGACCGGTCGCTTTCTTGGCGAGATTGTCGCGGCGCTTCTCAAGGCTTTCGAGGTCGGCGAGCATCAGCTCGGTCTCGACCGTTTCGAAATCCGCCACCGGATCGACCCGGCCCTCGACATGAGTGATGTCGCCATCCTCAAAACAGCGCAGCACGTAAACGACGACATCGACCTCGCGGATATTGGCGAGGAACTGGTTGCCGAGGCCCTCGCCCTTGGAGGCGCCTTTAACGAGGCCCGCAATGTCGACGAACTGGATGCGCGAGGGGATGATCTCGGCAGAGCCTGCGATCTCGGCCAGCTTTTTCAGCCGCGGCTCGGGGATCGCGACATCGCCGACATTCGGCTCGATCGTGCAGAAGGGATAGTTCTCGGCCTGCGCCGCCGCCGTCTTGGTCAGCGCGTTGAAAAGAGTTGACTTGCCAACATTGGGCAGGCCGACAATGCCGCATTTGAAACCCATAATCGGTCTTTCCTGGCGAGCGTCAGGCGGGGCTCGCCGTATATCTTGAGATGAATCGAATTCGGGGGGCTTTAGCGGGCACGAGGACGGGATCAAAGGGGTAAGTTCGGACAAAAGGAGAAGCCGACATGAGAGAGTTTCAGGGGATGAATATAAGGCGCGGGGCCGCTGCGCTGCTGGCGGGCGCGGCGATGCTGGCCGGCGTGAGCGCGATGGCGAAGCCCGCGGCGATGACGCCTGTCGTGATCGGGGAGAGCATGACCCTGCCAGAGGCGGACGGCTATCCCGCACGGGTGATCTCTGTGCATCTGCCGCCGAGCTATGCCGAGGGCGAGGAGGCCTATCCGGTCGTCTATATGCTCGATGGCGGGCCGGCGCAGGATTTCCCGCATATTGCCGGGATCGCGCAGTCCAACGACATCAATTACACGATGTCGCCTTTCATCCTGGTCGGGGTGCAAAGCATCAACCGGCGGCATGAGCTGTCGCCTGTCGCCTCTGATCCTGATACGTATGAGGAATATTTTGGCGCCCGTCCGGGCGGCTCGGCGGAGTTTCGCCGGGAGCTCGAAGAGCGGATCAAGCCGTGGGTCGAGGAGACCTACCGCACCTCCGGTCATGATGTTCTGATCGGCGAGTCGCTTGCGGCGCTTTTCATCGTCGAGACGGTGATGAAGACGCCGGATCTCTTCGATGATTATGCGGCGATTTCGCCCTCCCTGTGGTGGGATGAGGCGCGGCTTGGTCATGAGGCGAGGGCGGTATTCGCCGATTACCCAGCAGGGGAACGGCGGCTATATCTCACCATGGGCAATGAAGGCTATCTAATGCAGGAGGGCCTCGACATGGTGATCTCAGCGCTGGAGGCCGAGGCACCGGCGGGGCTCCACTGGTCCTATACGGATCGGCGGAATACGGAGCATCACGGCTCGATCTATCATCCGGCAGCGCTCGATGCGCTCCGCGCCTTCTTCACCGTGCCGGGGCGGACAGGCTCACCCCTGCCTGCGCTTTATAAGGATGGTGTGGTGCCGGAGATGACGGCGGAGGCGCGGGCCTCACTTGATGTGCCTTGCGATGCTGAACATGCCGAAGAGGTGAGCTTTGCTAAAGTCAATGCGGACCCTGACTTCTGGCAGGCCCGCTGTATCCTGACGAAACCCGGACCTGAACCTGACAAGGGCAAGCTGCCATACGGCCTGCCTGCCGGGGAGTAAGGTGGCGACACTCAGTCCTTTTTCAGAGCCTTGAGGATGTCGAATGGAGAGCTTTTCTTCTGAGCCGGCTCTTTGGTGGCCGGGGCAGAAGAAGGGGCGGGGGCGTCCTTTTTATCGGCAGGCTTCTTCTCAGTTGCGGCCGCACCCGGTTGGGCGATGCCGGACATGAACCGCCCTGCGCCGGTGTCATCAAGGGACAAGAGCGCGGGGATGGCGCTGCCCATCCGGTCGATCACCTCGTCATAATAGGCTTCGTGCTCGGCCTTGGAGAAATCCCCCAGCACCCAGTTGGTCACTGCTTCCTTGCGGCCCGGATGGCCAATACCGATCCGTACCCGCCAGAAATCAGGGCCCATATGAGCGTTGATTGATTTGAGGCCGTTATTCCCGGCGAGCCCGCCGCCTTTTTTGACCCGCACCTTGCCCGGCGCGAGGTCGATCTCGTCATGGAAGACGACAATGTCATCGACCGGGATCTTGTAGAATTTGGCCGCCGCGCCGACGGCGTTGCCTGCCTCGTTATAGAAGGTACCGGGGCGCAGGGTGATGACCTTCTGCCCCTTGATCGTCCCTTCACGGAGGAGACCCCGGAATTTCTTGCGCTCAGGGGTGAAGCCATGCGCGTCGGCAATCGCCTCCACCGCGTGAAACCCCGCATTGTGACGGTTGCGGGCATATTTGCTGCCCGGATTGCCAAGGCCGACAAGAAGAATCATGGGCGGGGGATAGCCAAATCGTCCGGGGCTTGAAAGCCCTGTTGCGCCTGTCGTCGCTCAGGCGTTCTGGGCCTGCCGCCGGCGGGCTTCCTCGCGGATCGCTTCGCCGAGGGACGGATTGCGCTCGATCAGGCGCTGGAAGTCCTTCTTTGACAGCTTCAGCAGGGTCGAGAAGCCTTCTGAATAGACATCCGCGACGCGCGGCGCGTCATTGATCAGCGCCAGCTCGCCAAAGAACTTGCCCGTGCCAAGCTCGACGATATTGCCGTCGGGCAGGTCGATTTCGACGACGCCATCAGCGATGAAATACATCGCATCGCCGGGATCGCCCGCAGCCATGATCTGTTCACCGGGCAGGACAAAGACGGTCGTGAGCTGTTTGGCGATCTTGCGGCGGCCGGAGGCGGTGATGCCCTCGAACAGCGGCACATTGCCGATGAGCTCTAGCGGATCATATTTGATGACGAGGCGCGGCAGCTTGGTCAGGCCCGCCCGGTCACCCAGCGAGGCAAGGAGAGCGCCATGGACTTCCTGACCGATCATGCCGTTATCTTTCAGGCGGTCATAGGCCTGCACCTCAAGGCGCTGGCCGGTTCGCGCGACATTGCGGCGGTCAATGGCGGCAGCGAATTCAGGATATTGCAGCCACAGCGCCTTATGTGCGCGTTCGATCAGCTCGACGCGGTAATCATACAGCTCACGGAACTTCTCACTGGCACTGGGCGGCAGGAGGGCGGCGATCTCACCAAGACCCTCATCGGCCTGCCGGCTGAGGGCGGAGCGGGCCGCCGACATCACGCCGAAACGCAAGGAAATGGCATCGGCGAGCGGGCTGACAAGCCCGGTACGGCGCTGCACCGCAATTGCGCGTTTGAGGTTTGAAGAATGCTGCGAGAACCGCCCCAGAGCCTCGCGCAGGCCCTCAACATCATTGTCATCATTGATCGTCGCACTACGGACGGCTTCGATCGACTCCTCGATCCGGGCGAGCAGCTCGCGAAGCCGCGCGCCGGAGACCGCGCCATCGCCATAGGCTTCAAGATAGAATTGCCGTTCCTGCCCGAGGGCGAGGTTGAGGCCAGCCTGCACCCACTCGGCGGTCGAGGTCTGGGCCCCGATGCCGGCGCTACTGCTGCTCCCGTCGGCGGGCTCATATTGCGCGAGGATGTCTTCGAACGTCGCAGGCTCTGAGCCTTGCGCTGCAACGACATGTTCCAGCTCATCACGCACACTGGCCTTGGCCCAGACGAGCGAGCGATCGCGCAAGGTTTCATCGAAAGCGGACAGCTTGCCGAGCCCGAGGATCTTCATCAGGGTCGAGATGGTGGTCGCCTGAAGAATGAGGGTCGCGAAGACGAAGACCGTGACGAGAACGGCGACGAAATGCGCCGTGTCATAATCAATGCCCGGATAGTCGAGGACGACGAGAGCAAGAGCCAGTGAGACCGCGCCGCGAAGCCCCCCCCAGACCATGATCGCCTGAAAGGCACGGCTGACCGGTGCCACCAGCTTGAACCGCACGAGCAGCGGTATGAAACCAAAGATGATGATTGCCCGGGCAATGGTCGCGACGACAAAGAGCAGGACGGCGTCATCAAAATACTCACCGAAGCTCTCGCCCAGCATGCTGGGCACGCCGATGCCGACGAGGATGAAGATCAGCGCCGTCGCCCAGAAGGCGATCTGGTGCCAGCTATGCTCGATCTCGGCAAAGATCTGCGGCGGGATGATCTTGCGTCCATGGCTGCCCATTGCAAGCCCGCCGACGACAGCGGCCATGACGCCAGAGACATGCAGGAAATGCTCGGCAATGACGAAAGCCACGAAGGGCAGAACCAGCGACAGCGAGACGACCGAGATCGCATGGTTCCGGAACGGCTCCATGATGGCGATCATAAGCCGCGCGATGATCATGCCGACCAGAATGCCGCCCCCAAAGACGATGAAGAAATCCATGGTCGCGGCGGTGAGGCTGGGCTCGGCGCTGGCGGTCAGAAGGCCAAGGAAGATGGTCGCAACCACGATGGCGGTCGCGTCATTAAAGAGGCTCTCGCCTTCAACAAGGATGGTCAGCCTTTTGGGCGCCCCCAGATCCTTGAAAAGCGCGATGACCGCGACAGGGTCCGTTGCCGAGACGATGGCCCCGACCAGAAGACAGGTGACAATCGCCGCGCCGGAGAATTGCTGGAGCGAGAAGCCTGCAATCGTCGCCGAGATCAGGACGCCGAAAACAGCGAGGAAGAGGATTGCGCCCAGTTCCTTGCGCAGCTTGCGCAGATCGAGGCTGAGCGAGCTCTCGAAAACAAGTGCGGGCAGGAAGATGAAGAGAATAACGTCCGCCGTGACATTCAGGCTGGTCAGAGAGAGCAGGGCCTGTTGCCAGATCGGCCCGCCATGATGGCCGCCGCTTTCCTCGTGGCCAGCTGCGGGCACAGGCTCATGCCCGTCTCCCACCAGATTGGGATCGAGCGCGCCGGGTTCCACGGCGCTGCCGTGACCGGCCTCCAAACCTAGAGAGGAAATGATCCAGGCGATCCCGACCCCGACCAGCGCGAGCAGCACCGTATGCGGCAGCCGCAGCGTCTTGGCGACGGGTTGCAGGAGAACTGCCAGTGCGAGAAGCACGGACAGCCCAAAGACTATGGCCCAAATCTCGTTCATTTATGCCCGTCTTTCGACAGGAACCCCACGTTCCCCACGAGTTCAATGCCTAGCACACTGCAATTCCCGTGACGACCGCCTAAGCGGGGTTTTCAGGGGACAGTCGGGCACAAAAAAAGCGGCCGGAAGGGCCGCTTTTCTTAGGATTTTTACCGAAAACAGAGGCTTATTCGTCGCCTTCGCCGTCATCACTTTTCTCGTTGATGACCTCGGTTTCGGGGGTTTCTTCTTCACCCTCTTCGGATTCGCTGGAGCGCATGGCCGACGGGGCGGCGATGGTCGCAACAGTGAAGTCACGGTCGGTGATGGTCAGCTCAACGCCCTTGGGCAGGGTGACGGCCGAAATGTGGATCGTGTCGCCAACTTCCGAGCTGCTGAGGTCTGCTTCAAGCGCTTCGGGGATGGCGGTGGCGGAGGCAATGACCTCGACTTCGTGACGGACAATGTTGAGCACGCCGCCAGCCTTGAGGCCCGGGCAGGTTTCCTGGTTGAGGAAGTGCATCGGCACGTTAACGGTCACGCGGGTTTTCGCATCGACACGCATCAGATCGACATGCATCGGCAGGTCTTTGACCGGATCGACCTGAATGTCGCGGCCGATCACCTGCTGCTCTTCGTTGGTGTCTTTCACATTGATGATGGACAGAACGTCGATCAGGCGGTTGGTCTGATAGGCCTTGAGGACCTGATTGTAACGCAGCTTGATGTTCACCGGCTCTTTGTCGCCGCCATAAAGGACAGCAGGGACCCAGCCATCACGGCGCACAGCACGGCTACCGCCGGTGCCTGCCCGTTTGCGCAGTTCACAATCGAATTTAAAAGCGTCTGACATCGCTCTTCTCCTTTCATTCATCCCGCAAACCCTGTCTCCCGGCATGGGATGGGGGTCCTCGGAAGAAGGCGTGACGGGCCAAAGAGCGTAAGGCTGGTCACACCGGGTTTCCTGAAGGCGCGGCGGATAAGGGAAAAAGCGGGGAAGAGCAAGGGAATTCTCGTTTTCAGGAAAGCTTCACTTAGCTTCGTGGAACGAGAAGTGTGTCACTATAGTTGCAAGAAATTCTATTGGGTCCTTTGGGTGGTTGTGCCAAGACAGGATCAGACAAGCGAGGCGGGCATCATGGAAGGCATCTTCTTCGAGGGTGACGAGAATAACGATTTCTTCGATGGCACCAATGATGACGATACTATCTTCGGTCACGGGGGGGATGATGCCCTGCGAGGTCTCGGTGGCAAGGACTCGCTAAATGGCGGGAGTGACAACGATCGGCTCTATGGTGACGAAGGTGATGACACGCTTTTAGGCGGCGGTGGCAATGACATCCTGGCTGGCGGTGATGGAGATGACCAGCTTGAGGGAGGCGATGGAGACGACATCCTATATGCTGAAGCGGGGAACGATGATCTCTACGGCGGCGATGGCGATGATACCCTTGTCCTCTTTGGGGGGGATGAATTTGTCAGCCCAGGCGCTGGTGCAGATCAGATCGAATGGACATTCGTCACACCAGAGGTTGGCGTCGATTCGATTTTTGCTCTGACGATTTCCGGCTACGATGATCAGGATTCATACTTTTTCGGAGATGGATTCAGGTCGCCTCTAGAATGGAATGTCTACTTCACTGATGAGGGCGACAAAGTCTTCGAATACTCGGAGCGCATGTCGACATACGTCAATGAGGTTCTTGTCTACTATACAGTCACGAGACGGATCACTTTTTCTGATGCGCTGGGCGATGTCGCTGCGATTGACGTCAGAAGAACCAGCATCGCGGAAACCAAGTTCCTTGTCGTGACCGAAATCACTGAAGCAACGGATGCTGATGACACCATATTCGGTATGGATGTCGATAATGAGATCTTTGCCGGTTTAGGGGATGACATTGTCTACGCGATGGCTGGTGATGATCTTGTCGTCGGCGATCTTGGCGCCGACACGCTCAACGGTAATGAAGGGCGAGACACCGTCAATGGCGGGTTGGGCAATGATGTCATCAATGGCGGCTCAAATGACGACATGCTCTCAGGAGGCTTGGGCGATGACACCATATACGGAGGGTATGGCAATGACATGATCTTCGCAGGTGACGGTGCTGATTACGTCGAGGGCGGAGAAGGTGACGACACGCTGACGAATGAAAGTGGCGAAGGGTCAAGACTGTTCAGTGGTCTAGGGGATGACGCGCTTTATGCGCTGGTTGCGACTGAAATGTCTGGAGAAGAGGGGAGTGACCTCCTGTTCGGCAGTACCGGGAATGACACTCTTTATGGTGGGGAAGTGTTCTATAATTATCCGCCTACCTGCAGAGCAGAAGAAGACGATGTCCTGTGGGGAGGGGCCGGTGACGATTTTCTCATAACGGATGCCGGAATTGATATCCTGTTCGGTGGTGACGGCAATGATACGTTGCGGGCTGTGGGGCAATTCGGTTTTGATCCTGTCAGCAGGACGTATCGGAGAGGGGATGATTCTGCTGATTATCTCGTCGGCGGTGAGGGTACGGATCGATTTGAAATACGCCACTCTGCAGGCGTCATTCCTCTTGTGACGGATTTCGAGCCTGGCGAGACAATAGAACTCTATTTTACCAATCAACAGGGCACACATTCCATTGATGAAATCGATCTTGGAAACGGGGTGATCCGGATAACGGTCACGCTGCAGAGCCAATCCGCATATGAACAGATCCATGTTGATATCGCAGGTGGGTACACCGACTTTAATTTTCGACTGAAGGACAGCTCGTCTCCGTTCGATCCAATCGATCGGCTCCTGATTACAATTGCGGAAGGGGCGATGCTCGACAATTCCCGGATTATTGAGGACCCGATGATCGGCTCTGCTGAACATGAAGAGTTATCTGGTCATGACGCTGCAGACGTCATTCACGGACGCGAAGGTGATGACTCGCTTTATGGCGGCAATGGTGCTGACACTCTCATTGGCGGGATCGGCAATGACTTGATTGTCGGCGGGGATGGCGGCGACCTTCTTATCGGGGGCTGAGCAAGGCTCTCACCGCCAAAACGTGCAGGACTCGCACTTCCGCCCGGTTATGGTTAATAAGGCCGTCAAAATGGGAAGGGAGAGCCCAATGCGAGTTTTCATCGCCTTTATTTCCGTCATTCTGTCGGCCGTTCTGGCCATTGCCATGCCTGCCGCTGCGCAGGATACGAGCGAGGATCGGACAATCCTCATTCTTGATGGCTCGGGCTCAATGTGGGGCCAGATCGAAGGCGAGGCGAAGATCACTATCGCCAAGAGCGTGCTCGCAGAACTCCTTGCCGAGCTGCCAGAAGAACGCCAGCTTGGGCTGATGGCCTATGGCCACCGCCGCGAAGGCGACTGCACGGATATCGAACAGCTCGCCGAGATCGGCAGCGCGCATGAGGCAATCGCTGCGCAAGTCCAGAAGCTCAGCCCAAAGGGCAAAACGCCGATGGCTGAGTCCATCCGTCAGGCCGCAGATATCCTCGAATATCAAGAGCGCAAGGCGACGGTCATTCTCGTCAGTGACGGGATCGAAACCTGCGATCCGGACCCATGCGGCGCTGCGGCTGAACTCGAGCAGAACGGCTATGATTTCACCGTCAATGTCATCGGCTTTGACGTCACGGAAGAGAATGATCAGGCCCAGCTTAAATGTCTGGCTGAGAATACGGGCGGCACTTTCTATAGCGCCGCCGATGCAGGCGAGCTGGGGGAGGCGCTTGAAGAGGCGGTTGTCACGGAGCCCGAAGTGGTCACCGTCACCAAGGTACGCCTGCGCGCAACGGAGCTCGAAGGCGGGCTTGTGATCGAGGAGGGGCTCAACTGGTCCGTGACCGACGCCGACGGCAATGAGGTCTATTCGTCCGAAGGCGAGGGCGTCGTCGATATCGAAATCGATCCGGGTACCTATGATGTTGTTGTTGAGCGTCCCTCTGATGGCCTGAAGGGCGAACAGAATGGCGTCAAGATCGCCCAGAATACCGGCAAGACCGTGACGATTGCGCTGAATTTCGAGGTCACGGCGAGTGTCCGTGCCGAGCCCGAAGGTGAAGGCATGGCGGGGACCAATGTTCTGGTTCACTGGACCGGACCTGATCGTCGCGGCGATTACATCAACATTTCACAGAAAGGGGCGGATAATGGCCGCTACCTTTCTTATCGGTACGCGTCGCAAGGCAATCCGTCAGAGCTTCGCCTGCCGGTCGAACCGGGCGATTACGAAATCCGCTATACGCTCGGTCGTCCGATCCGGACGCTGGCCAGTATCGATTACAAGGTTCTGCCTGCAGAGGCGACGATCGAAGCGGTGAGCGAAGCGATCGCAGGCGAAGACGTCTCCGTCGCCTTTACGGGCCCAGAGGCAGGGTCCGGCGACTGGATCACCATCGCCAAACCTGACGCACCAGCCGGGAAATATCTCGGCTACGCCTATGTCAGCAAAGGCAGCCCGGTTTTGCTCCGTATGCCGCTGGAAGCAGGCGAGTATGAGCTGCGCTATATTCAGGGCGGTAAAAAGGTTTTGGCGCGCCAGCCGATCACGGTCGTGGTCGCTGAAGCGACGATCGAAGCCGTAAGCGAGGCAATCGCCGGTGAAGACGTATCTGTCGCCTTTACCGGCCCCGAGGCGGGATCCGGCGATTATATCACGGTGGCAGAACCTGATGCGCCCGCCGGGAAATATCTCGGCTATGCGTATGTCAGCAAAGGCAGCCCGGTGCTGCTCCGTATGCCGCTGGAAGCTGGCGAGTATGAGCTGCGCTATATTCAGGGCGGTAAAAAGGTTCTGGCGCGTCAGCCGATCACGGTCGGGCTCGCGGATGCCACACTCGTTGCGGCAAGTGAGGCGATATCGGGTGAGGATGTCTCCGTCACCTTCACCGGCCCCGAAGCGGGATCCGGTGATTACATCACCGTTGCGGAACCTGGCTCACCGGCCGGGAAATATCTCGGCTATGCTTATGTCAGCAAAGGCAGCCCGGTGTTGCTCCGTATGCCGCTAGATGCAGGCGAGTATGAGCTGCGCTATGTTCAGGGCGGTAAGAAAGTGATTGCGAGCCAGCCGATCACAGTCGTTGCTGCGACAGCAACGCTGACTGCCGTCGAAGAGGCAATCGCTGGTGAAAATGTGTCGATCACGTTCACTGGCCCCAAGGCGGGGTCTGGCGATTACATCACGATTGCAGAACCAGGTTCGCCCGCTCGAGATTATGTCGGCTATGCCTATGTCAGCAAAGGCAGTCCGCTTTTGCTCCGTATGCCGTTCGAAGAGGGCGATTATGAGCTGCGCTATCTGCAGGGGAACAAGAAAGTCCTGACAAGCCAGCCGATGAAGGTTTTGGCGGCAAGTGCGACAGTCACGCCACCGGAAAGGGCCGTCGCGGGTGAAGTCTCATCAGTGGTGTTTACCGGCCCGCAGCCAAGCCCCGGCAGCTATGTTGTCGTTGCGGAACCCGGTTCGCCTGTCAAAAAATATGTCGCTTATGGCAATATCACGAGTGGCAGTCCCACGAATATCCGTATGCCGAAAGATCCCGGCGAGTATGAGCTGCGCTACCTGCATGGCGGGGTGAAAATACTCGCCTCGGCACCGATGACCGTTTATCCGAAGGAATAGGGCCACGCGCTGGGTGGCATTGAACTCAGTTCCTTCCACCCGCTCATCCCCGCGCAGGCGGGGATCTGCCTTGAAGGTGCTGTACTCTCATACTCGTCGGAGTTTGGAGACAGGCCCAACTCTCGTCTCCCAAGACCAGATGCCCGCCTGCGCGGGCATGAGCGGATAGAGGGGGGCGAACTTTCCGAGGAGGAAGCCTTACCCGGACGAATCCTCAGATTTTTTCTGACAGGCGGATGGCGATGCGGCAGCCCGTGCCGATCAGGCCTTTGAGCACCGAATAGCCGAAGGCCTCTTCGGCGCCTTCCTCGATCGCGGTATCGTGATGCTCGATCTCTTCGGCGCGGAACTGGGTGATCGTCGCCTTGATCTCAGGCTCCTCATCGCCGAGTTCCTCGATCTGCTCCGCATAGTGCTTTTCGATCACGTCCTCGACAGCGCTGGTGCAGGCCATGGCGGCCTTCTCGCCGAGGAGGGCTGTGCCGGCGCCGAGCGCAAAGCCCGCCGCATTCCAGATCGGCGAGAAAAGTGTCGGACGGATATTCCGTTCGGTGAGCAGTTTGTCGAAGGTCTCAAGATGGTGCTGCTCACCATCCTCCATCTCTTCAAGAAGAGCAGAGAGCCGTTCCTTGCCGCGCAGTTTCTCAAACACCGCCCGCTGGCCGCGATAGATATTCACCGCGCCATATTCGCCCGCATGATCAACGCGCAGCATCTCTTCGAGGCGGCTGACGCGCGGGCCGGGGGCATCGGGGAATGATCTGGCGGTATCGCTCAACTGACGGCTCCTTCTTCTTCTACCTTGGCAGGCAAGACATCTTTCACAAGGCGCCACGCCGCCGCACCCGTAAAGGCGGCAAGGGCGAGCGAGATGAGGGCGTTATAGCCGGCCATGGAAATCCCCAGCATCCGCCAAGCGGCAACTTCGCAAGGGGGGCCAGCGAGCCCAGAGGATTGAAGCGAGTCGAGCGAGATATTGCCCGGATCGACGGTTGGTGTGCCGCCCGCACAGGCCATCGGCCCGTCCCAGAAATCCCATTCGACCCCGGCATGAAAGCCAGCCCGGATTGTCGACCAGAGGAAGACCGCGGTGAGCACCGCGAGTACCGCAGCAATGATCCGCTTGTCGGATACGAAAAAGCTCGCGCCGGTGCCAAGAAAGGCAATCGTGAGCGCGGTCCAGTGGATCTCACGTTGCTCAAGGCAAAGAAGACAGGGTTCAAGCCCGCCGAAATTCTCAAAGGCATGCGCACCGCCGAGCAGGGCGGCGCTCACCCCGCCCGCGATCATGAACGCCCAGCGCGGCGTGAAATAACTTTCTAGCTTTGAAAGCATGTGACCCTCGTTCTGCCTCTCGCGCCCGTCTTAACCGGCCTCGCCGCGTCCGAGGATGAAGTCTTTGATAATGTCGAGGGCCTCGTTGCCGAGGAAAATGAAGCCGATGACGAGCAGTGCCACCCAGGCAAGCCCAAAGAGAAGCCCGGCAATTACAAGTAGACCATCGCGTTCGAGAAGCCCGACACTGGCGATCGCAACCCCGATACCGGGAGCTGTGTTGGTACTGGGCAAGGGAACGAGGATCGACGCACACGGAATGAGAAGCAGGAGCCCGACGATTTGGGCACCGCGTTTATCGGTCAGAACGGACAGGCGCGGATGGGCAAGTTTTTCGACCCAGCCGAGATACCGAGAGGCCCGCCTGACGATATTGCGCATACCCTCAATCTCGAAAGAGCGAGAGCGTAGACCTTTCGGCAGCCACGGCGCTTCGCGACCAAAGGCCAGCTGGGCAGCGATAGCAATCATCGGGACGGCGACGATCTGCGGAATGCCGTAAAGAAAAGGCAGGCAGCAGGGCAGGGCAAGGATTAGGAGAAGGAGGCCGTAAGCACGCTCATCCATGGCATCGATCAACGCGCCGAGTGTCGATTTGGTGGCCGTCTCCGGGTCGGTTTTCTCACCGCTTGCTGCTTCGCCCAGAACCTCTTTCTCGGTATGCGGCTGCTCTCCATGGGCAAGCCGGTCGAGGGTTTTCATCAGGAGGCTCGTCACCGAGCCATAATGGGGCTGTCCGGCGGTCTCGTCCTGCATGGGGGTCCTTTCGGGGCGGCGGTGGGAAACTCTCCGCTAGAGCTATGGACAGAACCGCGCAACCGGGTAAACCCATGCCTTCACCTTTGCCGGTGTGGCGGAATTGGTAGACGCGCCGGATTCAAAATCGTTAATTTTTAAAAACGAAATCAAAAATTGCTAATTAAATCATAATCATATATAGTTAACGCTATGGGGTATGGTGTTACACATTCGATACACAGTTACACAGTTTTTGGCGCACTAAGTGCGCTGCAAATCAGGCGCCGAGATCCCCTCAGAATGCGTGGGGTCGATGGCCGGTAATCACACGCCCTCTGAGCATTCTCCGGCCAAGCACACGATGATGGGTGGATCGTTGCACCTCTATAAGCGCAGCCCGACAGCCAAGTTCTGGCAATGCGCGACGTTCATGAACGGAAAAAACTGGCGCACTTCGACGAAGGAGCGCGACCTTTCCAAAGCAAAAGACTTCGCGGAGGGGTGGTACCTCACCCTCCGCGACAAATCCCGGCACGGAGAACTCCGGGCCGAGAAGTCCTTCGCGTACGCGGCAAAAAGCTTCATCACATATTTCGAGGCTGAAACACGTGGCCGCCGAAATCCCAAATATGTCGAACGGCTAACCCGCACGATCGAGAATTATCTCATTCCCTATTTCGGCAAGCAGGGTCTGTCAGAGATAACGGCCGGAGAAGTGCAGAACTACCGCATCCATCGTCAGACCCATTCGGTACGACGATACAATCAAGTCTCACCACCGACCCATAAACCGCCTTCTATCAGTACACTTGATAAAGAGATTATCGCCATCCGTCAGGTGCTCAAACATGCTGTGTACAACGGATGGCTCGCCTTTGTGCCCGACCTTTCAAACCGCTACACACGAAAAACCAAAATCGTACGCCGTGCTTGGTTTTCACCGGAAGAGTACAAGCAGCTCTACACCGCGACACGCAATCGCGCCCGCGAGTCCGTCGGCAAGCGCTGGGAGTGGGAAACCGCTCAGCTCCACGATCTCGTGCTCTTTATGGCCAATACGGGTCTACGGCCCGACGAAATCCTCAATCTCGAATACCGCGACATCACCATCGCCGAAGACCTGAACAGTGGCGAGACGATCCTGGAGATTGAGGTGCGCGGCAAACGCGGGGTCGGTTATTGCAAGAGCACGGCGAACGCCGTGCATCCGCTGGAGCGTTTGATCGAACGAAACAAACCCCAGCTGACCGACCGCGTCTTCTCTAGCCTTCACCGTGAGCTATTCAACCGGATACTGAACGAAGAAGGCTTGAAGACAGACCGAGAAGGCCAAAGCCGAACGGCCTACAGCCTTCGACATACCTATATCTGCCTGCGCCTCATGGAGGGAGCGGACATCTACCAGATCGCCAAGAATTGCCGCACTTCGGTAGAGATGATCGAGAAATACTATGCCGATCACATCAAGAACCGCATTGATGCCTCTGCCGTAAACGTGCGCCGTATCAAGCCGCTAACGCGAACACGCCCGCTGAAGCTCGGTGGGGACGACGATTCGAATTCGCTTGCCTAATACCACGTTTTTTTGCATCAAGGCGCCTTGGTATGCCGGTGTGGCGGAATTGGTAGACGCGTTGGATTCAAAATCCAATTTCCTCGGAAGTGTCGGTTCGAGTCCGACCACCGGTACCATGTCAGTTTTGTAGAAGTTTGGGCAATTTCATCTGTGTAAGGAGAAAGAAAATTGGCCGCTTTCGGAAGTAGGCTGTATTTTCTCTGATAAAAATTTTTAGGCAGTCTTGCCGTTAACAGACACGATTTTTTCCCGGTTCAACTCGGCTTCGTGCACTAGCTCGGAATGTAGCTGTAGACACTCTTCTACGATGGGGAGAACTCGTTCGATATGGCCGGGCATTTGCTCTAGCGATTTTTTAATGCGTGCCCGCACCTTAGGAGATGCTGCAGCTAAACCTAGTGCCACGAGGTAGATTAATTGCAGGGCTGGTGGCGATTTTTTCCATAAGGCTATGAGGCCCTTGATCAATGCAATAAGCGAGAGGATTGGTACAGCAGTTACCGTCAAGCCGCATAGCCGTAATGTAATCGTCCCAGTCGTTGCCCTGGCATAAAAACAAGTGGTGGCAATTGCATCTCTACAAAAACGCTCCCCCCCGAGTGTGTCTATATCTTTATCCTTACTAAGAATACCTGATGCTTGGATATCTTCCGCGAGCCGGACATACGGAACATCTTTTAGGTCAAGGTGACCATTTGGCAGATCGGGTACCTCGTAGCCTTCATGGAAGCAGATCTTTTCCCGGTAAGCGTTCCAGGTATTCAGTACAGCATCGAAAGGGTATCCGTAGCGGTCAGAAAGTTGTGGAAGAACGCTGCTCTCCATTTCGACGATGAGCCATTCAGGTGCGTGCAGTACGACGACACCCGAAGCAATTAATTCCTCTAAGCGTGTTTGCGCGCAATCGGGATTGAGATGCTTGTAGCGTATATCATCAAAGATTATGTTGGCATCAATCACAAAAGTGAGTGTGAGGAAATCTCCAAAATTGGGTCCTAATTCGGGTAGGATCGCAAGTACGTCCCGCAAATGAGCGAGCTGACTGGCATCTTTTGCCAGCACTTCACGTAGGGAAGTGGTGGAAGTGGAGCGCATACATCCCTTTACGCGGATTCGTTTTATGCAACCTCAAGATATAAAAGATATTGCGCTTCTGTATTAGAAGCTCGCTATGTAACTTATTCATATTAACGAGATTTTGGGCGCACCTTCCCGCCCAGAAAAATCGACTCTTGGTTTTCCCGCCAGGTCTTCTCCAAAATCGGCAAAGGATTTCTGGCCGCTCGCGTGCAAACCTTGTCTAGCAACTTTACGAGGGGCCGATTAAGCGGCTTACGTCGCGATTTTGGCTCCATCATAATTTCGGCTAGCACTCTGGCTAATTTTGGTTTGTCGAGCCCATACCCGGTTTGAGCTTTATAGAGTTCACTGATCGCTTTTCCGGGGTTCTTAACTTCCCGAGCCGCCTTGATATCTGTACGGTGGAACGTTGTGGTTGGCTCTGATAATGTATTGAATGCTTGAGCTAATTCGGTGTCCGAGAAATTATCAAACTCCAGGCTAACTTTCCATAGCGCGATATGCTCTTGGGGAACGGCCAAACGCCCCTGTCCGTGTAAAGACTTCGTCTGCTTTGCTGCTGCCAACAACCGCTCGGCCTGGTTCTCCCTGTCGAGTATGAGAAAGGTCATCGTCTGATGGTGATGCAGATAATCCACGAGCCGGAATATCGCGCGGAAACGATCTGTCTTTCGGCTGCCAGTCGCATTATTCACTCCTTGTAGATTGACTATCTCAATGCCGTACACGCCTGGATGAGCCGCAAAAATTCGTTCGAAAATGGCCTCGATGAGTACCACTTCGCTTTCGCCCTCGACAAACAGTACCAGCTTCGGTTGAGGGTTGAGATCGAATTGATTAGTGAGATACTCAAGGTGTTTGCGAATGTCGGCTCGAACTTCCAGTTCAGGAAATCGATTAACCACCATCCCAAAGATTTCATGCGTAGGCTTTAGTTCGTTCTCATACAGATCACGATATAACGTCCGAAGTATATTCGCTGCATCACGCAGCGCTAAGGCACGAAGTGCGTCGCCCTTCAGTCGTTTTTTCTTCTGTAAAGAGACAAATTCGACAAGCTCGGACCAGTTGTCGAGAGGATCGCAAAAACACGCGCTGGCCCCTAGGGCTTCATAGGCCTGTTTAAGCGATACTGATGTTAGTGAAAATTTCTTCTCGACGTCTTTCGGATCAAAAATCCGTGCATGCTCGTACCAATCCCAGTCATGCCCATCTATGAACATCCATGGATCTTCCGCCCAACTACGTCCGGCAACAGAAATAACCCGACGATTTCCCTGCGTGTGTGGGTAATATCGGTCGGAGATATATTGGCAAAGGAGGGCAATAGCTGGACGAAAAGAATGTTCGCGCCAGAATTTTTCGTGGGTTTCTGCGAAATCCTGCCACTCATTTCCGTGCTTCTTCCAATCCACCACATCGCCGTCATCACGCACAAATCCATCCATCTGAACGTGGAGAGTGAAATCACTCAAGACCATACTCAGCGTATCGAGCTGAAATATGGAGTAGTACGCTTCACTCTGCTCGCTACCAATCAGAGATGTGTCGTATACGGCAGTGAGATCATAAGTATCGATAAGCAATCCGTCCTGAAACCATTTAGATGCGTTGCTGTCTGGGACTCGGAATTTTTCAGTCCGGCTTGCCGTATCAATAAACCGCACAATAGGTCTGAAGACCCCAAGTCGTTCGAGACGGGCCAGCCGCTCCTCATCGACGGTGAGGTTTCTCTCCTTCGCATATTCGACAAACTTCTTCGTTGTCAGAAGCTTTGCGATCATGAATCGCCCATCTTGCATGATCAGACGCGCAGGATGAGGCGGCAGTGATAATCGCGTTGTCGATGATTTGCTCATGTAGCAGTGCCTATGATGTAGCTGATATAGCTTGAGAGAAAACCTAAGGTTCATCGCCCTAGCACAGCTCATCCCAGCACACATTATCTCGCATTGTTTATGTATGCGGTTGCCACCACTCCAATCACTTCTGCATCGAAAAAACTGGCAGTGAGGCCAGCTCACCCGCGTCCTTTCACCTGCCCGTCCGGCATCCATCCGGCTTCTGAATAATCCCTAACCCGCCATGGTCACGGCAGGTCTGAGACCTGCCCTCCGGGCGCGCAATGGGCGGCCCGCACCGAACCGTGTGGCCCATGCACGCCGCGCCCGAGGCGGGTTGTTCCGGGATCATCAGCCGGAACGGTTCCGGCCGAAACTAAGAAAGGAACAGTACAATGAGCAATAAGCCTACACACAGAATTCTCTTCTCACGCACTATAATCGACGGAGAAGGCAATGAAACCCTCGGCAATGCCCGCGAGATCGGCACCGTCTGGCCACGCGAAGGCAAGAGCGCCATCCTCCGGCTGGATCATATCCCGCTCGAACTCACCCGACACCAGGGCGTCCTCTTTCTCTCGGAGATCACGAGCAAGGCTGACAAAGCCTGAGCTTCCGCCCGCCCACGCTCGTCACACCATTCTGTGGCGAGCCAGGGCGACGCGAATCTCCCCCTACAGACGAAAGGAGACGACCATGTGTACCCAATTCTACGCCCAGCCCTACGACATCAGCGCCACCGGCTTTTACTTCGATGACATCACGACCTACGAGGCCCGCGTCACCACGTGCCGCAACAGCGCCGGTGACCCGGTCGAAGAATTCGAGATCCAGTTCATCGACGGCGACACGCTTGATGCACAGCTCTTCGACGCACTCAGCGTCAACCAGGCCACCATCGCCATCTTCATCGAGCGGCTCGACGCATGGGATACCGATACCAAGATCAGGCTCATCATCGCCACTGGCGAGTGCGGCTGCCTGTTCGATCCCGACCGGGATGACCCCGAAGAGATCGAGCTGGATCTCTACGAGGTCGAGACGCTGCGCGAGCTAGCGGAACAATTCGTCGAGGAGGGCCTGTTCGGCGATGTGCCCGAGAACTTCCGCTTCTACATCGATTATGACGCCATCGCCCGCGACCTCAGTGCGGATTACGGCATGGCCGAGGCCGGCAACCGCCGTTTCGCCTACCGGTGCGGGTGAGCGCCATGGACTACCGCGCTTATTCCCCCGGCCATCCATGGTTCTATCTCCTGGGTGGCTAGCTTATCCGAACAGAGCTATAAGCTTCGGGAAGTAGAGAATTGAAAATGCCACAACTCCTTGCGGGGTTTTTGCCGAGCGATAGTCAGGTAAAGTAAATGAAGAAACCGTCTTTGGGCCGTGATAAACAAGCAGAGTCGATTGATGATTGGATACGCATTTTGTTTGCGAAGTAAGCTATTCTTTAGTCTTACGAATTGCTCAATCGGTATGAGTGATTTGTAAACTGATAGTATCTGCTGAGATGGCTTTTATATTATGGTTAAAAAAAAACTTACAAAAGATGCTAGCTCAAATAGCCTAGATGAACGTGAAAACGACCAAGATACTCCTCTGTTGGGGGGGTTGTCTATTGTAGGAATTAGAGCTCGTAAAGCTCTATTTCGTGCACTGAGTTCTATAGAGGTAGATGCACGAAAATTTTATAATGTTACTCTTCCTGATAGACCTCGCCGACGCTTGCCTCGATCAGCCCTTTCTGAATTGGAGTACTGTCCTTATTTGTTTCGTGAAGAAATGGACGCATGGGGAATTTTGAGAGAAATTTCTAATGAATTAGATAGCTTGCAAATTCGCCACTTTTTTTATACACGTCAACCTAAATATTTTATTGTTCCTATGATTGAACGTCCTCCGAAATCCACACTTTGCAGTCCTTATTACATGAAATCTGCATTGTGGGCAGCTGATATGCTTAGCCAATTAACTGTGGATAAATCTAGAAAATTGGATGTATATAAATCAGTATTGCCAATTATTATATTTCACTCAAACGAAATCGACATTCATTATAAAATTTTGAATAATCAGCCAAATAGTTTTATTGATGCATCTTCGGTGGTTAGCCGGATTGCGGAGAAAAAGAAAACTGATCCGCCGCAATCTGATGCGGGCGCTAAAATTCAATTCCGTGATCAGTCAGCAATACCTGAGTCGGATCGGGTGACGGACCCAATAGAATTTGCGATCAGGTGGTATAAAGACAAGCTCAACAGTAAGGAAATGGCATTCTCTGAGATTCGTCACGCTGACTCCAAATTGTACAGTGCACTGAACGAGGTTGCCAGGAAAGAAGGTATTGGGTTTGACCAACTGATGTCGCGACACTTCTCGAGCGGAAAGGCCAGAGAAGTTGATCTTCTAATGTATCATCTGGGTGAACTAACAGGATTACCACGAGAAGCGCTTGCGCGAATTGGAACGCGGTTGAGCAACTACAAAGATTGATGTCCCCAAAATTTTGTGATAAAATTTTGGGGACGTTGGCGCGGTGTCAATGTTGCCCAACCTATGGCTGGCCTGGTTAGAAGAGAGGGCAAGCCATTTGGATGGGGTAGCTGTAATTGCCGGAAGTGACTCTAGTGACATTCTAAAGGGCGTCAACCGGCTCCATTCAAAGGAGTGAACGGCAATGACCCGTTCAAATGACCACCCGTCGCAAAGTGCGGCGGGCAACCAACCTCGCACATCTGGAGAAAACAGCTCCGAACGACGCGAGGATCTTCCCAAATCCATCGTGAAACATGGCCTCAGAGTCTTGGAGGGGATAGGCGCCGGTGTGGTGGCCAATTCCCTGCCGGGTGCGGAAGACCTGTTGTTAGGTGGAGAGGAAGAAGTCTGATCGGGAACGGGCGCTGGAAACAGCGCCCGTTTTCATTTGGCGAGCATCGATCCGTTCACGCACATAGCTTCGGCTATGAACGCTCCTGCTTGGCCAAAATCAGACGTGAAAGGAAGTGTCATGACACAATACCTCACGACGAACCCAAAGGAGCCGCGTCCGTCCAATTGGCGGCAGCGAATCCTCCACAAAGTGAAGCAACGCTGGCGTCAGATGAGGTGGCGCTTGAAGCATCGCACCTACGGCTCGCCGGAGCGACGCAGTCGCAAAGGAGGCCGCAAATGAGCCATGCCCTTGTGCCTCAGAGAGGCAACCTCACGGACTGGATACTCTCTGAGTGTTCACGCCATGGCGTACGAGCCAGCCTCGCCGCCATTCAAGCGATGGTGCGTACCCACAAAGCCGGTGGCGATGTGATGCGCGCGGGAGGCGTTGCGGGTCTCTCCCGTCTAGCGGCTTCCATCGTGGTCGATGCTATTCGACGATATTACGCACACGACAAAAACTAACACGAGGACGGGCCGCGACAGCGGCCCGTTTTTGTTTTCAGCAGAGAAAGGAGGCATCGCCATGCCCAACCGGCTCGATCGTTTCGCCGACGCGCTGAGCAGAGCGACGTCGGACATCACCAGCTCCATACGAAGAGAATGGGAAGTATTCCTATACGGACGGACGGTCACGAGTGACTTGCCGCAGCCGCTTGATGGCAAGTGGGATACGAATATCACCCTCACGTCGGAGCAAGTGAACCAAGCCTGGGGGATTGATCCTCCTGATCACACCGCGCCGAACGCCAAAGAGCGCCTCCACCAGCCTGAACGCGACGAGGAACGCCGCGCCATCGGGCGGGAGGATGTGTACCCGGATCACATCAAAGAAACAGAGGGAATAGAGCGATGAGCGAGAAGATGCCGAAAGCACGTCTGCGGGTCAGGCGTTTAGCTCAGCGAAGAGCCAATCCGCATCGCCCACTCTTCCGAGTCGGTGCCAACACGCTCAGCCTCCGGATGCTGGAGGAAGGGATGATAATTCTTGGGGATACGGGGAGCGGCAAAACCTCGACAGCCATAGCGCTCGCCATTCGCGTCGTGTGCGGTGCGCCGCATTTTGGTGGCGGGTGCTTTATTGCCACCAAGCCAGGCGACAAGGATGCGTACCTCTCCATCCTCAAGAAAATCGGACGCGAACACGACGTCATAGTGGTTGGCCCGGACGGTCCTGGCATCAACCTCGCAGACTACATCCTGCATCGGCCGGAGGGCGGCGGTATCCGCGATATGCTTGTGACGCTAGAGCAGCTCGCGCAAGTCGCACAGCGCTTCCGGGGCGCGCATTCTCAGGGAGATATTTTCTGGTCCGTCCAGGGCGGCGAAGTCCACCGCCATGCGCTGGAGCTCATGCAGGCAGCCACAGGCCGCTGGTCAATCCCGTTACTTGCCCAGATCATACGCGAGGCGCCCGGGCCGGATACGACAGCCGAACAGTTGGCCGATAGCGTCGTGTCAAAGCACCTCTACAAGGCGGTCACCGATCCCGCCATTCCGCTCCCGGAATATGACCTACTGAGAATTCGCAGCTATTTTCAGACGACACTGGGTAAGATGGATCATCGGACGCGCTCAGGCGTGCTGGCCTCCGCCATGCTTCCCTTGTTCGAGCTGCTTTCCGGGCCGCTTCACAAAGCCTTCTCTAGCACGACAGAAATCGTCCCGGACCTCGCCTGGACCGCTAACCGCATTCTCCTCATCGATTGGCCCATCAAGACATATGGCGCAACGGGCGCTTTGGCATCCGCCATTTGGAAGCTACTCTTCATGAGGGCTGTGGAAGCGAGATGCACCCGCACCTATCCCAATACCGTCCTATTACTGAATGATGAGTGCCACCTTACGATGCTGGGCCAGGGCATCGAAAATGACTTCCAGTCCACGGCCCGCTCAGCCCGGTGTGTAAGCTGCATGGCAACGCAAAATATCAATGCAATCATATCATCCATAGACGGAGCAAATGCACGTGAAGCGGCTTTCAACTGGCTGGGCAACCTCAAGAACCGCTTTATTCTATCCAGCTCTTGCCCCGACACGGCAGACTATATCGGGCGGATGGTCGGAAAGTCCCTGCAGACCAGACGCAGCGGTGGGCGCAATTGGGGGTTCGTTACCAACCAGGGCAATTCTTCGGGGGTCAGCGGCAGCGTCACCCACAGCAGCAGCGGGTCTTCCTATACCACGGGCCATTCCTGGTCGAGCAACCGGGGCTTCAGCACCTCAGCCGGCGGCAATGCGGGCTGGTCCCAAGTGGTGGAGGATATTATCCGACCAGGAACGTTCGGACGTAACTTCCGCACCGGTGGCCCTGACAATAACTTCAAGGTCGATGGGCTTCTCTTCCGACCCTCGTACCGCTTCCGGGAAACCGGGGCGAACTTCACCTTGTTCACGATGGACCAACGGAAGGTGCTCTCATGACCCGATTGCGCATCCTTTTTGCGGATGGACTTGCCAATGCCTGGCGTGTGCCGGTGGCGTTGCTGATTATTCTATCGAGGATTATGCGGCTGGCTCTGTTTTTGATTGTTTATGCCATCATGATGATACCTGTCCTGTTGGTCGTCTATAGCCTCATTCTGGCCTTGCCCTCGCGAGACCCGGACCTGATCTTACCGTTCGGCTTTCTGCTCTTTATGGCCTTTGGCTGGGGAATGATGCTCATGCCTGTTCTGAGATGGCTCCCACCACCCAGGCTGTTGTCACCATGCTTCAAAAATCCCTATGCGGCCTTTGGAAAGGTGCAAATTCTCACCGCTAACCGAAAAGCGCCGCGTATCAGCGATGCGCGGGCAAGGCAGACATTGCCGCAGGGGTTGCAAACAAATTTAGATAGCCTGGCATAATGTTGAATACAGAACCTAATTAAAAATAGTATTAGCAATAATATATTGTATGGTATGCAAGTGAAGTATATTAAATATTGCATAATATTTGTGATTGCTCCTGCTTTTATTGCTTTATGCTTGTGGTGGGCGACCATAGTTTTTGGTGGGTATACGCGACCGACTTGCAGGTCTGCGATTGAACGTCAGGTGATTGCCGCGCACTCCATACGGGAAGTCTACCTGGAGGCTGATGTCATCAAGAACACGTCGTGTCGTTATCATTTAGCGCATTTGCGAGATGTTCTAGGTGCGGACTATCCAGCTCGTGACTACACCGTTTATTCGGAAATAACTCCCCTGGAGCCATGCTACACGAGTGGGAATTATTTTCTCTTTCAAAAACATCCGGCTATCTACGACCTTAGTGCGACAGAAAAATTCAATTGCGTCCACGCCTACTTGCTTCCTAAGTCACAAGAACGAGAGATTTTGGACGCTCTGAAATAGCATCGTTTTATAGGGGGGGGGGATGGATCCTATCGATGACCTGGTACTTTATAAGGGCTGGGATTTAAACTTCACGTACTCACTCGATGTAGAGACCGCATTTTACCACCTGATACACCCATTTATCGACAATCCGAAAAATGGTAATGTACTGCTGGCCAAAGCTGCCATTGCCGCTTGGAGTTCAGTGACAAACATTACCTTTAGTATTGATAATGATTCGCCAGAAATAGGAATATATGAGGCGGACACTATCTATGATGGTACTGTTGCTACATTGCTTGGCAAAACATTAGGTATAGATGAAATCACTGGGATTAGATATTCGGATATCGAAGTATTTATTAGTGGTTCAGGGGTTTTGCCAGAAGTAAAGTACTGGACATACTTGCATGAGCTTGGGCATGCGATTGGACTTCGCCATCCTTCTGGGGATGGGGAAAACCAAGACTATAATCACTATACCACTTTAATGTCGTACAATGATCGTACTTTTGTGAGCGATAACTTTCTTGGCTATCCTGCTAGTCCCATGATTTTTGATATTCTTGCAATTCAATCTCTATACGGTGCGAATAGGAGTGTAGCGTCTGGATTTGGTGGTGATGCCGATTTTCACGTTATTCGAGGGGATGGGAAAAAAGTACGGACTATATGGGATGGCGGTGGGGATGGAGATGCGCTGAGATTGGTGGATGGGGAGACTAGGGGTGCATTCTTAGACTTGCGAGGAGGGCTAGATGATTCTGGGAATCCCCGATGGTCTTACTTGGGGGAGCCCTACGAAAGAGAATACGTCGCAATCGCATTGGATCCAAACAGTCCTACCGGAGTAGTCGAAATTGAGAACGCCATTGGCGGGTCGGGTAATGACACACTAATCGGCAATGCGCTGAACAATGGCCTCTCCGCCGGCAAGGGAAATGACCGTATAGTAGGCAGCTTAGGGTCGGATCAAATTCTGGGCGGTAGCGGCGTAGATACATTATCCTACAACGAGCTTCCTCATACAGAATTTGTAAATTTGCAGGGGGAGTTTTTCATATTATCTGCGCCGAGTGAATACTATTCTAGCTATTACACCAAACCAAGTATTGAGTTCATATATAGTGTGCCCTCTGGTTTACCATCGAATGAGCCCCTTTTTGTTGATTTTATCTCGGATATCGAAGTCTTTGAATTGGCTTTCGGATTGCAGTCGGTCAGGGCCGAGGATCGGTATTTTCTTGGCGCAGAAGGTCTGACACTAAAACTCTATAATGGTCCTGAATTCACAATAGATGATGAGACGTATACACCAGATCAATGGGGATTTAATGTCGAGACCGGTCAAGGTAATGATGTTCTGATAGTGCCTGGCCTACGATCTGGCACGTTCTCGGGTGGGGCTGGTGCAGATACAATACGTATTCATGGAGACTCCAGCGACTATGATGTGAGGCAGGCAGATGTATTCCTATTTGTCGGTGGAGTGGGGCTACATTTTGAACCATTCATTTCTAGTCCTGGTGGGTTTCAAGTTAGTGTTCCCTATGTGGAGTTTGTAGAGTTCGATAATGAGATAATAAATCTGTATCAAGAAGAGTATATCGATGCCAACGGTTTTGCCTCCGTTGGCTTGATGAGTGAAGAAACGCGTTTGGAAGCGGGGTTTCCGGATCGAACGCAAGTTCTTGAGGGTGAAAGTGGGGTGCTTAACGCTCTAGTTTGGGATCTGGTGCGGACTGGAGATCTCTATGTCCCAATTTTTCTGAAAGCGAGTTTTGTAGATTTAGAAGGTAATATAATTGCTGAGCAGAGTATTGCCTTTGAACATGGCTCGGTGATCCAAAGGCTGCGATTTGAGTTTGAGGGAAATTCAGTCGCAGAGGCGCACCAAAATATAACGGTTCATCTAACGATAGATTCAGAACGTCTTGAGTCTGAGTATGGTTCTTTGGGCAGTTATGCCGTCGAGCATATCATGTTGGACACGCCAACGCTTAGCGGTGTCATTCTGGATGATGATGGTTCGCCAGGTTTTGTTCTGGGCGCTGGTCAGACTTTCGTTCAAGAGGGCGACGGAGACGAACGAGCGCTTACGTGGACATTGCTTCGGTTGGGGGATGACAGTTCTGCGATCGGGCTTTCAGCAGAATTTTATAACCGGGCTGGAAATTTGGTGGATCAAAAGTACTACACCAGCGGTGCTGCGAACCAGAATATTACTCTCACCTACGAGTTTGTTGGGGATACGGATGAAGAAGCCAATGACCTCATTCTTGTGAAGCTTAGCATAGATGCGGAGAGATTGGCTGAAGAGTATGGCGCAAATGGTGGACTGCTCGCGCAGTCTCTAGTGATTCCTAAGGTTCTTGGCGGCACCATCATTGATGATGATGGGTCTAACTCGCCTGAAGAATGGAATGGCTGGGGCGATCCTCACCTCGTCACACTCGATGGGCTCAACTACGCATTCCAGGCGGTGGGGGAATTTGTTCTCACACGTGCGACCTCCGGCTCGGAATTTGAGGTGCAAATCCGAACTAGCCCGGTTGGGAGCGCGGTTTCCATCATCTCGGCCATTGCCAGTGTGATCGACGGCGTAGCCGTCATGCTCGATTATGAAGACCCGGAGCAACCGATACTGACGATCAATGGAGTGCAGGTTGATCTTCCTGAGGACGGAGAAGATATCGCCGTCGGTGCTGGTCTCATTCAGCGTGACGGGGATGAAATGTCTTTCGTCACGGCTGCGGGGGAGACTATACGGCTTCAGCTTGGCGAGACGGCGCTGGCCGTCGGGTTTGATTTGTCCGGTGATCGTGCTGCTGGCAGCTTTGAAGGTCTGCTAGGCGACCGGGACGGCAATATTGGCGATGACCTCAAGCTGGCGGATGGCACCACGCTATCCATCCCGCTGGACTTCGATCTACTATACGGCGATTTTGCGGACGCTTGGCGCGTGAGCGACCAATCGAGCCTGTTTACCTATTTCGATGGAAAGACAACGGAGTATTATACGGATCGCTCCTTCCCTTCCGTGAATATCTCTATCGAGGACCTGCCAGCGACCTTGTTGGCCGAGGCGACAGCCTTAGTCGATCAGGCGGGCATTACCGATCCCGCGTTACGCGAAGCGGCGATATTGGATTACGCCCTGACGCAGGATGCAGGTTTTATCAATATCGCGGCGACCGCGTCCGATCCCATCTACACATTGGAGCCGGAAAACACACCCGCATCGAGCCGCGTTGTCGCTGCGCGATTTGCTGAGCGTGTCATCGCCGAGGGTAATAGCAATAACGGCGTGATCGAACTCATCGTCGAGCGTGCTGGCCCGGCCGATGACGCCCTCACATTGCAGTACACCGTGTCAGGAATTTCCACGAATCCCCTAACCGAGGACGATCTTGTGGCGGGGTTTGAGCAGGGCACCTTACAATTCGCGGTGGGTGAGACGGAATATCGCCTCCTGCTTGAGATCGTCGGTGATAACAGTATCGAAGCCGATGAACGGTTTGAGGTCTCCCTGTCGCTGAGCGAAGGAAGCTCCGGCTATGTTCTGGCCAATAGTGCCGTACAAGGTGTCATCGCCAATGATGACGCCTTCGATCCGGATTTCGCCGTTGATGATGCGTTGACAACCGATGAGGACACGCCGCTCAATTCCATCGATCTGCTTGCGAATGATCTGGTCGATAGCCTGCAAAATGCCACACTGGAATTGATCGACACTTCCGGCTTGCTAGGGGAACTCACCGATAACGGCGATGGTACGTTCACCTACAATCCGAACGGACAATTCGAGCATCTCGCGGATGGAGAGATGGCGGTTGAGCAATTCACGTACCGCGTCTCGGCGGGTGGCCTGGGTGATGTCATTTCGATCAACGGAGACGAGGAAGGATTTAATGCGGGTTGGCGCGTTGCATCTGGCGGCGACGTCAACGGAGACGGTTACGATGATATTTTGATTGGCGCGGCCTCTAATGGTGACGTCTACCTCGTCCTCGGAAGCGAAACAGGCGTCACTTTACCATCGAACTCCGATTCATTGCGGGATGTAGCGGCGACCGTATTTGTCGGCTTGGAAGGATCATTCTTGCAGGGCGCGGACATTGCTGACGTCAATGGTGACGGCATTGGAGACATCATTCTTGGTGATCCGGGCGTGAGGCCTGAAGGCGCTTCGATCTTCGCCGGACGCGTATACGTAATTTACGGTACGATGGAAGGTTATGATGAGACGGTGAATGTCGAGGATATCAGCGTCGGAGAAGGTTACTTCATAGACGGCCCGGATAATCGCGATGTGGTGGGTGGGAATTTTTCTGCATTCGGCCGAAACCTTCGAGCAGGAGGCGACCTGAACGGAGACGGCATAGGGGATATCATCGTAACATCAGATTATGCCTATGGAGGTGATGGATTTTCAGGTCGTATTTTTACAATATTTGGGCAAGCGGGTACCGACACGGAAAATCTCAATCTAAATGATCTTGATGGAGATAACGGGTTCGCCGTCAATGCGACGCGGTACTCCGATGAAATTGGAAGATATTTCTCGACCGGTGATATTAACGGTGACGGAATCGACGATCTACTTATCGGACAGCCACAGTCTAGATTTCCAGGTGAGCAATATGCCTATGATGGAGCCGTTTATGTCGTATACGGAAGTGACGGTGACATATCTTCTGAGCTCGATTTAGATGATCTTGATGGAGAAAATGGATTTATACTGAGAGGACCATCGAATTTTGGGATTGGTCAAGATGTAATGGTGCTCGGTGATCTGAATGCGGATGGCATCGAAGATATGGTGTTTAAAGCATCTGCCAATGCCATTCCTAATTCCAGTGACGGTGAAATTTATATCGTATTCGGGACAGAGGTGGGAACCACGGCAATTGTGGAATTGGAAGCTCTCGACCCATCGAGAATAATTCTAATTACATCTGAGAATATTAGATCTACACAGATAATTAATTCGGGTGACTTTAACGGCGATGAGCTAGTTGATCTTCTTTTCTACAACAGAGATCAGGATTCATATTCAGTTTTGCTCGGTAGTCCGGAACGTTTTACTTCCGACATCCAGCTAGACGAACTCGGTGAAGACGAATTTGTGAGTCTTCAGCTTGCGCACTTCGTCAGAGTTGCCACAGGCGATCTGAACGGTGATGGGCTTGATGATATAATATCCAGCGATCAGTTTGCATCTCCCAACGGATTGAATAGTGCGGGTACAGTTGAAATTATCTTGGGTTCATCGCAATCCAGTGGGGTAACTGACGATGCCACAGTGACGGTGACCATCGCGGGGATCAATGACGCGCCCATTGCTGTCGATGATGAACGGACCACCAGTACCGGTGCCACTCTCTCAACGATCGCCGTGCTGGAGAATGACTCTGATGTTGAAGGCGACACGCTCAATGTGACGGATCTCGATACCAGTGGCACGCTTGGCGTGGTCACTGACAATGGTGACGGCACGTTCGCCTATGACCCTAACGGACAATTTGAAGCCCTTGGGGTCGGGCAAACAGCTACAGACAGCTTCACCTACACGATCAGCGACGGCAATGGCGGTACGGCGACAGCCAGTGTCATCATCACTATCACAGGGGAGGATGACGCGCCGCAGGGAGAAGGTATTTTCCGCTTTGGTACGGTCTATCCTGATAGTCTAATGGGTACGGAATTTATTGATGCTATCTTCGGGATTGGCGGTGATGACACGATTGAGGGCCTAGGCGGTGGTGATGTGCTTTCCGGAGGAGCCGGACAGGATCTCGTCGATGGCGGTGACGGCAACGATATTCTTTACGGTGACGCTGGAAATGACACACTGATCGGCGGTGCAGGCAATGACACGCTCTATGGCGGGGGAGCCTATACCGGCTTTGTCGCGGATACGGATGATGATCTACTGATCGGCGGCGCCGGATCAGACACATTCTCCATGTTCGAAGGTGCAAATCACGACATCATTCAGGACTTCGAGGTCGGGATAGATTCCATTTCATTTGCCCTAACGAGCATTGAGAATTTCGCTGCACTGATGATTTCAAATACGGAGCAAGGCGCGCTTGTTGCCTTTGGAGCCAGTAGCTTGCTGCTGCAGGGCGTTGCAGCATCGGAGCTTTCAGAGTCCGATTTCGTCTTCTAGCCGCGTATCAGCGACGCACGGGCCCGCCAGACGCTCCCTTCGGGGCTTCAGGCGCTCCTGGCCCGCTCCGATGCGAAGCCTCAGCTCTGAAGCGTGCTCGGCCCGTGAGGATGACGCAAACCGCCATCCTCGCCCATCGGCTCGATCCACATACGGCGGATCACGAGTTCGGTATCGGCGGGGAGCTTCCCATAGCGCCCCGGCGAAAACTCATAAAGCGCCACGACCCGTCGCTGATTGATCTGATTAGCAATCTCCGCGATCCCGTCGCCTTCGAGGTGAATGGCGAGTTTGGGCTGGGCGGTGCCGAAGGAGAGCAGTCCGTAGGCCGTATTGAGCTGCATCGCCATCGGCTGGAAGTAGCTGACGAAATGCGAGGCGGCAGCGGGATCAGCGGGCACCACCTGAAACGACGTATACTCCCCCGGACGACCGTGCTTGACCGCGCGATACCCGCTCTCCGCCTCTTCAACAGGTATTTCGACAGGAGGGGCCGATTCCGGTGCAGGCGTGCCACCTATCCGCATGCTCCAGGGATCAGCGCTCATGGCCAACCCCTCGCTCACGGTCTCGTCCGTGCTCTTCTGGCCCGTCCCGGGCGAGTTCGGGGAAGAGACGTCGGCCGAATTGCCTCGCTTTCGAAATAAATTCCGCACACCAATCAGGTCGATCTTGAAGAATTGAATCCAGTTGCGCACGCAGCGCATTCCGATGCCGTACGCCGATCAGTCGCCGGAATCTGTCTGCTACATAAGTAAGGCCGCGATCCAGATATTTAAAGACCCCGAGCACCGGTTCCGGCTCTCTTTCAATGCCCTGTGCCTTTAGGGTCCGGCAATCGACCGTCTTGGTGCTGCCGACGGCTTCCAGGGCCGCATTTTGCAACACCTCCCAGCTCTTGCGCCATTTCAGCAAATTGGTGCCCTTGAGCGCGACCAGCGCCTCCTCGATGCGGCCTTCCTTTTCCAGCGCCCAAGCCCGCTTGAACACGCGCGGATTATCTTCATGCTCAAGGTCGATTTTGCCGAACCCGTCCGCTGTGAGCGGTCGCCGGCACATCAACACATGCGCATGAATATGCGCATCGCCGTCACTCGCCCGGTGAGAATGCAGGGCAATATCGCAGGGAATCTGGCGCGACAGAAAATGCTCACGCACGAAGCTCCGTACCAGATTGATGTTCTCCTGCACCGTGCACTCACGCGGTAAGGTCAGGAGTAGCTCGAAGGCGAGCTGGGCATCTTTGCGTTTGTTGGACGCCTCCAGCATGTTGAAGAACGCCTCACGCTGCGCACGCGGATCGTCCATCAGCAGGGAGGAGGGGGCTTCCCCGGGTAGCATCAGCTCCGAATGGACGACCCCACCCCGCTGGGAATAGTCATGGACACGATCCTGACGCGCATCATAGAGGCTCATGCCGGAGCGATACGCGGCGGCGGCGCAGGCCGACTTGCCGTCCGAACGGCCGATCACTTTCACTTCGAGTCTGTAAAGGGCCAGAAAGCCTCCTTCCTTCCGCCTTCCTCATATAACTCCCCAAGAGTGCAGTTTTGAGTCGCAAGCGACTCGCCCTTCTTGGGGGCACATGCGTCACGCTACAGATCAGCATACGCACCATCCGTTAAGGTTGTGTTAACCTTAGTTAATGCAATTAGGGATTGTGCGCGGCTTTGGATGGCCCGCTTCGACTCAGCACGTGTGCTCTTGCCGGTCACGGCGTCGGCGGACGTTCATTGCCACTGGGGCTAGGCATTCTCACCCGCCATGCCGGGCGGTGTTGGCGCTTTAGGGGACATCCCTCGCGCTGGCTCACCCTAAACCGATCCCCTGGATCGGTGGTCGCTCTCTGGCCGCTTGGGCCACTCCCTCTCATCCGCCGGGAGGGGCGATACAGCATAGCAGGTTCGTCTACAGATGGGTTTCGGGTTGTTGCCGCTTGAGGATGGCGACGATCATCACCATATCCTGCTCGATACGGTAGTATATAGAATGCGCGCCGCATACGCTGCGGCGATAGCCCGGCTTTATGTGTGCTACTTCCATATAAAGCAGCGGATTGTCGCAGAGCTGATCAAAGTGCTCCAACAGATCATCGTAGTAGGCGATGGCCTGATCGATACCCCAGCGCTCCGCGCCATCCGCTAGAATAGCTTCGAGCTGGTGTTCCGCCCGCTTGGTGAGGGCGAGCTTATAGGGCGTCGTCATTCTTACGCTTGGCTTTGAAATCGGCGAGGATCTGAGCTGGCGTGCGATCACTCAGCCCGCTCGCTTCAGCGGCGATGAGTTCTGCACGGATAGCTTCTAGCTCCTGTTCACGTTGCTGTCGTTCGCGGATCAGCTCCCGGATCAGCTCGCTTTCAGACGCATACTGGCCACTTGCCAGCTGTGCCTTGATCCAGGCGTCGTGCGTATCGGTGAAGGAAATGCTCTTCCGAACAGTCATATGGCGCTCTGTCGTGTGGTTACGCATGGTGCGATTATGCACCAATCCGATGCAAGAGGCAAGTTCTTCTTATCGGTTCAGTCAGGAGAGAGGTTTATGAAAAGTTAATAAATAATCTGTATACTTACAAATGCATGACCATGACAACAACAGACGGTAGCCGTTTCGCTGCGATGGAGGATGCCATCCGTGCGGCGACGGCCTCGCTCTACCCGGAATCTCCGAAACAGGATGCCGAGGCACTGGCGGCCACCCTTCAAGCTGAAATCGAGCGACTGCGGGGCAGTGGAGACGATCAGCTTATCGGCGAGTTGGAAAGCGCTGTGCGGAACCTGAGTGGCGCGACCAGCCCTTCAGCCATGGCGCAGGCGGTCTCCCAGGCGAGTGCGCTGCTGGCCCGTACTCACACCGGACAAGGCAGTAACGCCCGTGAGAGTGAACTCGCCGCCGAAGCCGAACGAGAGCGTCAGGCGGAGATCCTCGCCCGCTACCTCGACCGGCAGGATGAGATCGATGCGGTGCTGGAGAGTGCCGGTTTACGCGGAGCGCGCGATGCTGAGATCGACCCGGATGACCGCAAACGCTTCGAGGCGCTACAGGAGCGTGGCTTCGACAATCTCACGCAAGAAGAGCAGGATGAGTATCTCGCCCTGGGTGCCGAGCGCCGGAAGCTGGATGAGAAATATCTGCGCATCGCCGCCGAACGCGGCGTGCCCGGCGCGGCCGAGGAATTGTCGCGCATGCAGGCAGACGACCAACAGCTCACAATGAGCAGCTCGGAAGTTTCAGCCGACGATTCAATCAGTATCGACGCGCTGATGGAATTTGACGCCAGCGTTACACCCACAGCCACCCAGACTGAACAGCTTGGCCGATAGTCATTCGGCGCAGTCAGCACCAGCAATCCGGTTGGCAACGATATCATCAATCTCAAAATCCTCAGCCTGCAGCCCATCGAGCACTTTTTCATTGATGCCATAGGCTGGTTCGACGCGTTTAGTCTCATCGTTCCAGTAACGCTCGACAAACCGCTCGCGTAACGCGTCTAGCTGGAGGATCACGGCGTCGATAACCCGCTGTGCCTGATCCCTGGCTTCTTGATCGGAGCAATACCCATTGGCAGCCTGTGCTGCCCGCACACTGAGACTGCGCAGAATCAGCGTGTCTATTTGCTGCTGTTCGGACGGGTACAGATCAGCATAGCGCGTATCCCCAGCCAAAGCAGAGGACGCACACAGGGCTAAAGCTGTCATGATGCCGGCAGTCCATCGATTGGGAAAGGTCATGTGCTTACCTTGTCCGGCCTTTGGTAATGATCTTGACGATCACCCCGGCAACCACCGCCTCACCGATGGCGATGAGCGACTCTGCAATGTCCTTTTGGGAGGGGTTGGGGCTGGGATGCCGAACGGAGAATTTTCGGCCGTCTCGCAGATGCACTTCGTGGAGATACATAAGGCAGCGATCCTGTTGTGGATAGATGAGGCAAAATGCTCAGTCTTGCTACCGAATGGGGTATAGTGTTGCCGTAATGCACAGAATTTACTGCACGATGAACGCCCAAGGGTTTCAATATGCCTGTGGAGAGGGCGAGGGGAGTCGAAAGAGCGGCTTAGCAAAGCGTAATCCGCATATGCGGTTGCAGGCTTGCAACCGTGTACCCCATTTTGTAGCGGAGTTGCGTCGATGAAATTTGAGGAAGACCATGGATCGATCTACTCGGATCGCGGAGAGCGGAAATACCTGACGGCCTCGGAACGAAGCCGGTTCATCTATCAGGCGTCGCTGGCGTCTCTACCACTCCTGGCTTTGTGTCTGGTGTTGGCACTGACCGGATGCCGGATCAGCGAGGCGTTGGCCCTGACCAAGGCTCATGTGGACCGCGAGGAGGGGACGTTGCGCTTTCGCACCCTCAAACGCCGCAGCACACACTGCTGGCGCACCATCCCCGTCCCCACCCGCCTCATTGAACTGCTCCATTATCTGCCCGGTGAGGAGCATGACCGGCTGTTCCCGTACCATCGCACTACCGCGTGGCGGCATATCAGCAAGCTGATGGAACAGGCTGGAATTGAAGGCATCCATGCCAGCCCCAAGGGGATGCGTCACTACTTTGGGGTACAGGCTGATGCGGTCGGTATCCCCGAGCCCATCTTACAGCGTTGGATGGGGCATAGCAGCCTACGGAGCACGTCCGTTTACAGACAAGCGTTTGGCGAAGAAGAGGATGTGCTCGCCGACCGCATGTGTTGGGTGACTTAAGTGATGCTGATCGGATTACTCAGCATATTGATCTCGCCACTGATGTTGTTGGTGCAAGTGCTTCGAGTATTCCTACAGATGTGGCGTAAATCTTAGTTCTAAGCTTGCAAGTCTCTAATCGGGCACCGATCCATCGTCTCGCAGCAAGTCACGCCACTCTTGATGAGCGAGCGCAGCATTTCCTCTTCCCGCTGCCTCCGCTGATGTTCTAATAAAACAAGTGTTTCAACCTGCGCTCTCTGGGGACAATCAGCGCGCAAGATAGGCTTGTGCATTTTTTTGCACGCCGAATGACATTCGGAGAGATGGCAAAACTCTTTCCTCGGAACACCATGCAGTCGACGGCATCCTCTCGGACAGGCGGTACGTACATTCACGAGTGTAGAGCGGTCTTGGGATCGGCGTGGCAGTTTACCTGAGAGCCATCCCTCACCGGCGAAAATGGATCGTAGAACCTCATCTTTCCATGCTAGCGGCTCGGCGATCTCTTCCATTTTTAGTTGGATCTCTGCGGCATGCTCACCGTGGCTGAGTCCGGCGGACAAGGGCCAAACGCGCCGCCGAGATGCAAAATCCTGATTTCGCAAGTAGGTCTCCAAAGAATGCCACCAGCTATGCGCTTGCTCAATATCCTCAATCGGTTTCTGGGAATCATAGGACAAGCAAAATGTCGCATTCGGATTGATGTGGCGCTCCACACAGCACGCCGGTAGTATACTCACCGGGTATTCTCGAACGGACACTCCGGCCTGCGCATTTGTGAATATCTCAAGCTCATAGGTGCGCCCCAAACCGCCGCCTGGGTTACGCGGCTGAGCCGAGAACTCCATCCTTGAAGAGGTCCCGCGAACCTTCCCTATCCAACTCGGAGCGGTCGCCTGTATGTGACCGAGACTCGTCATTCATTCGTGAGATGTGCGCGAGCAGGCTGGGGTGATCGTGGCTGAGCGTATACGAATGTCGAGGTGGAATCTTCCTGTTCGGACAGAGCGGTACAAACGTCCGCATAGGTGAGTTCCGGCACGAGGCCATCCGTTGACACAATGTGACGGAGATCTCCGCCCATCTGGGCAATGGCCTTCACCCCAAACCGCGTCTCGCCTCGCTCACAATCTCGCTGCAAACGTTCAGATTCAGTCGTGGCTACACTGGAAGCCACCCGTACAGCACGTTCACCGCGAATGCCGATCTTGGAAATCGGAGTAACCCCATATTCAAGTCCGATTGCCAGTCCAAGTTCATCAATGTACTGAAGTTCTTCCTGGCATATCTTAAACGATGAATGCAACGCCCCGGCGCATTTAGCGCCAATGTCGAGTGTAGCACGACTGTCCGTATCGAAATTCGTTGCCTCGGCATTCACTGCATGGATACAGTCACCGATGAAGCGAATTTTCTTACCGCCAAAATCATCCTCGACAACCGCCTGGAACTCTCTCCTCAGAACATAAAGAGCTTTAACGGCATTCGCGACTTCGCTGTCCGCGATACATTGATCGATATAAGCAGTATACCCATCAATATCCGCATAGGTGGAAAGCAAGGGCATGCGGATTGATTTGCTCGGCGACACATCCTCAAAATCGATGTCGCTAAACGGCGATGCTTTATGTGAGAAAACGAAGTGCGGTGAGGTCGGGTCGAACTGCGCGTTCTTTTGAATATCGGAGCGCCATTCATCGATCACATTCGTGGCCAGCTTCACGCCGGAACGCTTGCCGATAGCCCCTGCTACGATGCCCTCAATAAGATTATCACCAACACTGTCGTGGAATTCACGCTGCCCCACAGGCGTCATATCAAGTATCGTGCGCACACGATCAGAAATATAAATGCCCGCTTCGTCACCCTCCGCCAGCTTGGCAGCGTGATTAGCCGCACTACCAAGGAACATCGGCTCTTGCTCACTACCGGTTCCGTTGTTGATCGCCACGCAGGTTCCCACGTCAATGCCAATGCGGAATTCTGCGGAGAAGTCGCTATTGGCAAGAAGGCGGTTGGCCTCTTCCGCCACAGCCTGAAATTCTTTGATGAAATCAAGCGCTTCGGCGACACTCTGATGAGGCGGCGTGGACGGATCATCACTCAGAATCGCTGCGTGCATACGTGCGCCATGAAAGTCCACTCGCTGTGCGCTGGTCTTTTCGGCCACCCGGTCGCACGCTGAATAGTAGAGATGAAGGAAGCGCAGCGCCTTTTCTTGGCTCCGTTCCGACTCGGAACCCTCTTCGAGGCGATACTCGTCGTAGTTCACCATCGTGAGGTAAATCTGAACGGTTTCCACGAGCACTGCCTGATCGACCGGAAGTTTAAATAAGGGGGGCGATGGCTCCTGTTTGGCATCGAGCAGCAATTGCCGCTTCTGCATAAATTCCGGGAGATAATCCTCGGCATACCGTCTCACCGAAATGCTGGGGATATTGCTCATTGATGCAATTATACGCTGCCGCGCGCCTTGGTCTGACCAACTCATGAGTATCGTTTCCTCAAATAATCTCTACGCCCCTTGCGAGGCCACAAATTTCTTGCACATCCCATAAAATAGGAGCACAATTGAAACTGTCAACACCCAAGAAATAAGAATCCCCTTGGCAAGAGGGCGGAAGAGGAAGAATGGCGGAATTTGATGATCTGAAAGTGGCGGTGCGCCGCAGGCTGGAGTTTATTGAATTTAGCTTGCAGTGGGAGCGCCGGATCGGCCGCAAGCAATTGCAGCAGCAATTCGACATCTCTCCCCAACAGGCGACAGTCGATTTGACCACTTACATCGACCTATTTCCCGAAAACATGATCTACGATCCGAGGCAGCGATCTTACATTCCCACCAAAAAGTTCAAGGCTCAGCTCGGAATGGGCAATGCCCAAGAGTATTTGAGACGCCTGGAAGCTGTCGCCCGAGGCTTTCGCTCACTTGATGAGGTGTGGCTACACGATTTGCCACAACACGACGTTGTCTCGGCGAGAACGAGATCTATTGACGTCAGAATCCTCTCCACCGTGCTATTGGCTATCCGTACCCAGCAGTTCTTGAGAACAAAGTATGTCTCGCTCTCTTCAGAAACCGCACATGAGAGGCGATTGTATCCTACTGCGCTCGCGAGTGACGGCCATCGATGGCATGTCAGAGGCTTTGATTGCGATAAAGAGCGCTACTCCGATTTCGTCATATCCCGTTTGGAGTCTGTTTCACTCATAGAGAATGATTTTGGCCTTATTCCAAAGGATGAAGCCTGGCGTAAGCAAGTCGAGGTAACGTTTACGACAGACCCTGACCTGAATGATCGCCAGCGCGCTAGCCTAGAGCACGAATATCAGATGAAGGATGGATGTTTTACCATCAAGATTCGTCAAGCCATGCTGTTTTACTACTTGCGGAACTATGGATTTAATCCGTGGGCGGTGAAGAACGGGAAAATGGAGAACAGAAGTAGTTTCTGCCTACGCATTATAAACTTGGATGAGGTCGAGAAATGTTTGGAAAGGCGCTAGGGCGCAAGCCAAAATTAGCTGAACCCACATCTACAGGGGGTTCTTTTAGCGCTGATCGGGCGCGAGCTGTACTACTGTCGAATCCGATAATTGGAAATGATCAGGCGATCGCTGCCCAAATCTTCGAGAGCTCGCAACTCGTCAGCTACAAAAAGGGCCAAAATCTAATCGTTCAGGGCGGGAATGAAAATTCCGTTCTATTTCTGCTCGTCGGCGAGGTCGACATATTCGTAAATGATGATTGTATCGGCCAGCGCTCAGCCCCAGATTCTGTGGGCGAGATGGCTGCTCTGAGAGCGCAACGGCAGCGTTCGGCTACGGTTCGGGCAAAGTCCGATGAACTGATAGCGCTGCTCATTAGCGGCGACGATGTCGCTAGATTAGCATCATCAGATGAGGGTTTTTGTCGGCGTGCGAACGATGTGATCGAGCAGCGTATGCGGCCTTATTTGGATGGCCACAGGCCGAAGCCCAAAAAATCTCAATGGTTTTGGACCCTACTATCATTCGGGATTGCGTTGGTTATTGGACTTGTCGCATTCGCGACGTTGCCTTCTCTGCATGTGATTGGAATTGCTCGTATAGTATTAAGTACAATCGTCGGCCTTGTTGGTTTTTTATTAGTTGTACTTCTTAATCCGGTATATTTCTATAGAAGAATGGCGGCGACAGCGGTTGCGAATTTGATGATCACGCTCATCGGAATTCCTTCTGTGGAATTCAATGCCACAGTCAACGACACGACAACAGCAGGGGTAATGATCCAGTCAGATTTGAATGGCGTGATTTCTATGTTTGGCGCTACAATCGTTTGGTTTGGCGTCTTCTTGGTCAGCGTATTGATTGATCGCTCCAACAACCAATAGAATCATGCGTATGCGTTGTGCTGCGTGCTTAGGGGCCAGCCCCTCAGCGCACTTCGCCCCTTTTAAACGGTCTCCCGAGGCTCGCCGCTTCCGCAAGGCGCTCCAGCGACTGCGCCCGCCGTCGAAAAGCGTCTCCGTTTGCACACCCCGATTTCGCCAATGGGCAGGGTTGCAGCAGCACCCCAAGCCCAAAGGAGATAAATCATCCAAACCAATCACATCTATTTCGGGGAGGCGGTGACCAGCGATTCGATTGTCAATGTCGCAGTTCTTCAGCAACACTTTGGAAGTATGCTGGAAAGGCATCCAAAACTACATTCAACTCGTCGCGTTGCGAGCGACAGACTCGTCGAACTTCCGTGCGATCAGCAACGCCGCTGAATGCTGCTGCAAGAGCCTGGGCAACCACACGGTCCTTGAAGCCGGCGTCGTAGAAGGCAAGCGCGGCCGGGTTGCTCAGGCCATTCTTGATCTGCCTTTGAAGCAGCACCAGCTCTCTATAGAGGTCCTCATTAAGGGGTTCTACCAGATCGGCCATGGATGCCACGACCATGGCAAGATCGAACCCGAACCCGCCCTCGCAGATGGCTACTACATGGTTCGCTGTGATGTGGCGGTTGCTGATCCGCACATTGGCAGCACGAAGTGCCTGCCCAATCTCGTCGAATGTCTGACCTGCCAGCCATGCCTTCAAAGTTGGAAGGACTCTGTTTTGATCAGTGAGCTTAGATAGTGCCTTGGAGGTCACATATGGGCGGACCTCAGCATAGACCGCATCGATCAGCTCTCCTCGTCCCGCCGCATCTACAAGCACCTGAATGTTGGCATTGATCCAATCGCGTAACGCGAAAACATCCGCCGGTGGCAAAGGTGATTTTCTGATCAAGGCGCGAAGTGCATCATCCCCAGCCGCCTCGATAGCCCTCGCTGTCATCCGGAACACTTCCAAAAGGTTGCCACGCGTGGCGTCGTCAGCCAAGTGCCAAGCCAAAGTGTTGCGGGTCAGTTCGTCGATACGTTCGCCTGCGAGGTCGCTCGTGAAATCCACATACGACGCGAGATAGGCAGCGATGCTCTGAATTGCGCGCGCGCGATCAGCCACAAAGGTCTTGAAAGTATCGACATCGACCCAGTCAAACTGCTGTTTGATCGAGGCCACTATCGCATTTATGTCCGTATGCGTCGCAAAGGCTAGGTTGAGCCAACCAATTTGCAGCTTGAGCTTGAGTTCAGGGGTCTGTTCGTACTCGTTGAACAAATCCAGGATGCTGCTGCGCGATGGCTCGGCGCGGGTTGGATCGAGAAGGTTCTTGGTCGCGTCCCAACGCCAACGTTGACGCCCGTTCCCTCGCTGGTCGTAGATCGATGGAGCCGAGAAGATGACACTTCCTTCCGTATGCATACCTGCGCGTCCAGCCCTGCCCATAAGGTTGTGGAAGTCACGTACTTTGATCTTCTCTTTACCCTGCTGGGTTGCAGTTACGATGAGGTAGCGTATCGGAAAATTGACACCTTGCGCTAGAGTCGAGGTGCAGATGACAAACTTTGCATGCCCTTCCTTCATGGCATGTTCGACGGCGAGGCGAAGCCCGTGGGGGGTATTGCCGTGATGAGCAAGTATCCCCAATGCCGAAGCTTGGGTTACATCCTGATCCGCGCCGAGGTTCAGCGTCGCCAGATAGGTAAGGCGTGCGATCTCCGCCACGTTGGAGACATCCAGCGGACGCGGCAGAGCTACCGCGCGATCGAAGATTTCAGCAGCCCGTCTACATAGTGAAATAACACCTTCTTTGGTTCCTCTAAACAGCGCGACGCTACCACGCTCGACCAAGTGAAGCCCGAGATACAAACCGACTTCCGCGCTCTCGCCGGTGCCACCCCGTTCAGGGAAGATGCGTGCCTTACGCTCGCGCGGCTTTAGGGCGAGATCGGTTTGTGTGACAATGCGAGGAACAAAGAATTCCTGCTGCTCGGGATCGTCCGGGCTTACATACTGTAAAAGTCCGCGCTCGAATTGCCAGCTGGCAAAGGCAATGCTTTTGGTGGTTGGCAGCAGCCCTTCGCCACCGATCACCGCGTTTGCATCTCCAATGAGCCATTCGGCGATCACCGGTGCATTACCAATAACGGCAGAGATCAGGACCACTTGTGCTTCCGGTGGCAAGGTCATTCGCAAGGATGACAGTAACAGTTCGTAGGTCGGGCCGCGTGCAAACCCTTCAAACTGGTGACCTTCATCGTAGATAACGAGGCCAATCCGTTCAGCAAGCTCGGGCGCACGCCTTAGCATGTAAAGCATCTTCTCAGGCGTCACGATCAGAACGGATCGCTGCGCCAACACCCCTGCGATATCGACATCAAGTAAGAACGAGTCGGAGACTTCATCGAGCGCAACATCCTCACCCGCAAAGGCGCCAGCTAGGTCGGAGCGAATATCGTGACATAGCGAGCGGAACGGCGCGACGATCACAGATAGGCTGGAGCGCTCCGATAAGAACACTGATCTTATGATCAACTCGGTTGCGCGGGTTTTGCCTGCACTGGTGGGCATCTGTACGACGCCGGAATGCCCTCTTAAAAGGCCCGCCTCAGCTATCCTTCGCTGCGCTGGCCACAGCTCCCTCGGAAAGCGTGGCTTGCGCAGAGCCGAGGTCCAAGAGGCAAGTGGCAGGTCTGATGATGGCGGCAGGATCGTGCGCGCCGCATACTCGAGTTTCCGAGTACAGAGTGCCGTAACGGCATCCGCGTAGACAACCTCACGAGCCGATCCGTTGTCGTAGGTGTTGGCTCGCAGCTCAGCGCAAATGGCGCGAATTTCCTCTTCGGCATCTGCCTGAAGGCCGAAATGCCGTGTCAAAGCACCTAGTAGGCGATTACCGAACTCCGTATGCTGAGATGCGCCATCTATGGGGCCAGCATCACCCCGTAGGATGTGCCAGGCCACACGTGCAAGGCCATGTCCTAGTTCAAGCGCCGGTGGCTCCGATCTACGGGCGACGACGGCGGCACTGCCTACGCTGTCTGCCAAGTAGTAGGACGCCGCACAAAGTAATGAGAACTCCGTTGTGAGTTCAGCCTTGAGTTGCGCCTCTAGGAAGGCGTCGAAAAACGATGCTGAGAAACGTACCATCTGGCCAATTGAGTCGTCATCCTCTTCCCAAGCAGAGGGAACGACGGGACCTTTCGCTTGATCGATGAATCGATCGGCGATGGCAGCCGCTGCGTCATGCAGAATTCCAACGGCCAAGGGGAAGAGCGTCTCGGGCGCCCGTCTGAATGGGACGTAGTCTTCCTCGGCTGCGCGAAATTCTTGCATCTTAGCGCGCGCCCGAACGGCGGCGAGGATAAGTTGCGAATCCCGCTCAGGCTTCATTTGCAGCTCTCTCGTAAAGCGCGTGAACGAGATTCATCATCGAAATCCCTCGGATGACAAACAAGCGAAGATTGTCTTTGTTCGGATGTTCAGATGCATCCGACCCATCGAGAGCCATCTCGGCGAATACATTGTCGTCCAGTACAGCAACTGCAGCGTTGGTCCTCCTGAACGGTTTATCGCCTTGGTTCTGAAATCGTCCAACCTTCAATGCGTCGTCACGGTTGACCTTGAGAAGTCGTTGCTTGATGGCGCTCAAAGACATCGCTTCACGAACAAGGTCCTTGCAGGAATCGTCGATTGCCTTTTGCAACCGGTTTTTTGTTGTTGGGGTGAATCCAGCTTTCGACTCTATTACCAGCAACTCATCATCGGGGCTTGGTTCTTCACCCGCAAAGCTGAACCCGATCACGTCTGTGCCGTTAGATGGCACATTACGGTTTTCGCGATCCTCAAATCGTCCATGCCGCGGACACCAATACCCCAGCACATATTCGATGAAGTCTGCCACGAGGATTTCTCCAAAGTCGCCCGCACGTGTACTAGGGCCAGGAGCAGCTACGGCATCTGGGAATTTGATTTTGGTCAGAAATTCGGCATTCGATAGCCCCGTATCCGCAACCAGATCCGGCAGGTCTTCATCGCGGCAATAATGCTGTCGGAAATGGGTCGCCCAGGCAGAGAGGATCGCGGCATCATCAGCGTGCTGTAGAACCCAGACTTCAGTCTCCTTGCCATCTGCCGTCTGGATTATCTCGCCGGTAACCTCGAGCCATACGATATGGTTGGGTGCTGCCAAAGTTCGATAGTCTTTCTGCGGGTTATTATGCTCGTTTTAAGAGCAATTCTTATGTTTTGGAATAATCTATACATAGAGCAATAGTCTTGGAATGTCTTGCTCAATATATACCATTGCATCTCAGCGCGACGTAAATTGGGCTGTGGCGTATGGTGGTATACGAACCTCCACTCTTACTGAGCCACTCCCACTCAGTGGGATTATATTCATCCTAATTTTTGTGCAAGTTCACAACGAGTTTGAGTAGCAGATAATTACTGAATTGCAGGCTCAGTTTCAGTGAGCTGATCTGTGAGAGTATATTTAACAGTTCACGGATGAGTGAGAGTAGATGTGTCATGGTTCTTCCCCTTGTTGGTTGTTCGGGGAATCGAGAACGGCAGTCTCAGAAGTGCCTACGCACCCGTCAGGGCCGGAACGTGAGTGGAGGAGCTACCGCTTGCGCAGCGCTTTGCTGACGTATCATCCCCGCCTAACGGCCAACACCGGGAAGACCGAGGCTAGGTAGGAACGGGTCATGCCAACCAGGAAACCCATCACTCGATCTGAGTTGCTCACAACGAGCGGTGCGTGAGGAGTGAAATTTACACAAATCGATACACAGAAAATTTTGCAGGCAGAGAAATGCCTAATAAAAACAATATGATGATATTTGACGCGCCGGATTCAAAATCCGGTTCCGCAAGGAGTGTCGGTTCGAGTCCGACCACCGGTACCAGCCTTCGCTGCCGATCGAGCGTAGCGAGAGTGGAAGTAAGGCTGTCACGCCGGATTTCCAGCAGCACGTAGGCGGACCTTCTGCAGCGACGGATTTGCAAGCCATCCGCCTGGCGCCGGGTCAGGCGCTTGCTACTCGCGGACAGATTTCTTTCTCAAACCAGCCGCCCAGCCCCCGTTCCTCGGTCCATTCCTTTCCTCACCCTGCCGGGTGTTCGAGCGTGCAGGATCGTGTCAAAAGCCTCGGCTAAAATGAACGATAATGAGGGAGGCTCCCATGGCAGGGAATAAGCCGCAGCTGACAAAGGATCAGGCGAAAGCCTATTGGCGCGCGACGATCCGGCTCACCATCACGCTGCTCGTGATCTGGTTTGCCGTTTCATACGGCGCCGGCGTCCTCTTCAGGGATATCCTCGACAAGGTCTCGATTGGCGGCGCGCCGCTGGGGTTCTGGTTCGCCCAGCAGGGGGCGATCTATGTCTTCCTCATCCTCATTGCCTATTACTGCTTTGCCATGACCCGGCTCGAAAAGCGTTTCGGGCTCGGAGAATAGATCATGGATCAGGCATTCTGGAGCTATCTCTTCGTCGGGCTGTCGTTTTCGGCCTATATCGGCATTGCCCTCTGGTCGCGGGCGGGCAGTACGGATGAATTCTATGTCGCAGGCCATGACGTCCATCCGGCCGTCAATGGCATGGCGACCGCTGCCGACTGGATGAGTGCGGCATCCTTCCTCTCCATGGCGGGGCTGATTGCGTTCCTCGGCTATGGCGGGTCGGTCTATCTGATGGGCTGGACCGGCGGCTATGTGCTGCTGGCGCTGCTGCTTGCGCCATATTTGCGGGAGTTCGGCAAATTCACCGTGCCGGACTTTGTGGGGGACAGATATTATTCGACCTTCGCGCGGATCGTCGCGGTCATCTGTGCGCTGTTCGTCTCCTTCACCTATATCGCCGGCCAGATGAAAGGGGTGGGCGTTGCCTTCTCCGGTTTCCTCGGTATCCCGTTCGAGTGGGGCATCATCATCGGCATGGTGATCGTTTTCTTCTACGCGACACTCGGCGGCATGAAGGGCGTCACCTATACGCAGGTTGTCCAGTATTGCGTGATGATCTTTGCCTATACGGTCCCGGCGATCTTCATCTCCTTCATCATCACCGGGAATGTCTTCCCGCAGCTCGGCTTCATCTCGAATGTGCGGGGTGAGGATGTGGCGATGCTCGAGAAGCTCAACACCACGCTCACCGATCTCGGTTTTGCCGAATATACGAGCACGAACAAATCCATGTTCGATGTCTTTGCGATCACTGGCGCCCTGATGTTCGGGACGGCGGGCCTTCCGCATGTCATCATCCGTTTCTTCACGGTCAGGAATGCGCGGGCGGCGCGCGTCTCGGCTGGCTGGGCGCTGCTCTTTATTGCGCTTCTTTATACGACCGCACCCGCTATCGGCGCCTTTGCCCGGCTCAATTTCATCAGCACGGTGAATGAGGCGACCTATATCGAGGGCAATATCGACGAGATCGATTACGAGGCGGAGGCTGCGAAGATCCGCGAAGCGGGCGGGACGCCCGTGCCCCACTGGTACAAGGACTGGGAGAAGACGGGGCTTCTTTCCTATGAGGACAAGAATGGCGACGGGGTGATGCAGTATCGCGGACCCAATGCGCCGGACGGACTGGCGAATGAGGTCGACCCCAATCGCGATATTTTCGTTCTCGCCAATCCGCAGATTGCGGGCCTGCCGGCCTGGGTCATCGGGCTCGTTGTGGCGGGCGGGCTGGCGGCTGCACTATCGACAGCTGCCGGGCTTTTAATGGTGATCTCATCGGCGGTCAGCCATGATATCTGCCGACGGACCCTGTTCCCGCAGATGAATGACAAAACCGAGCTTCGGGTCGCACGGGCCTCTGCCGCAGGCGCGGTGGTGGCCGCAGGCCTCCTTGGCCTTTTTGCCTCGCAGCTTGGATTCGTGGCGCAGGTTGTTGCCTTTGCCTTCGGGCTCGCCGCCGCCTCACTCTTCCCGATCATCTTCCTTGGCATCTTCTGGACCCGCATGAACAAGGAAGGGGCGATTGCGGCCATGCTGACGGGGCTGATCACCACCTTCGCCTATATCTTCTGGTTCAAATTCGGGGGCGGCACGCCCGAGCAATATCTCTTTGGCGTCTCGCCAGAGGGGATCGGCTTTGTCTTCATGTTCCTGGCGCTAGGCGTGGGGATCGTCACCGCGCTCCTGACTTCGCCGCCGCCGCAGGACATTGTCGAGCTGGTCGAGGACATCCGCGTGCCGGGCACCCGCCAGCCGCATGGCATCGCCGATCAGGGCATGGAGCCGATGAAGGATGCCAGCGACGGCCCCCCGCCAGCACCGGCCGGATAGGGGGGCAAAGAAGGTGCTTTGAAGGCAAGGCATTGCTGCCCCTTGCGCCCGCGCGCCCACAGCGCTATCGGGCGTCCTTCGTTTTTCCGGAAACTCTAGACTCTTCCGGGCCCTCGACCGGCCCGGCACCGAAAGACCGACATGCAAGTCACAGAAAAATCTGCCGAAGGCCTTAGCCGCGAATTCCGCGTCGTGATCCCGCAATCGCATCTCTCCACTCGCCTCGATGCGAAGCTGGAAGAAGTGAAGGGTCAGGTGCATCTCAAAGGCTTCCGGCCGGGCAAGGCGCCGCTCTCCTTCCTCAAGAAAATGTACGGTAAGGGCATGATGTCCGAGCTGATCCAGGAAGAGATGGCCGCTGCCCAGCAAAAGGCGCTGAACGATGCCAAGGTCCAGCCAGCCATGCCGCCGCACCCGCATCTCGACGAGGGCCTGATTGAAAAGGTCATCGATGGCGATGCCGACCTTGAGTATGACATCCATGTCGAGGTCCTGCCGGACTTCGAACCGGCTGAGGTCGAAGGCCTCGCGTTGACGCGCCTGACGGCTGACATCTCTGATGAAGAAGTCGACGAAGAAGTCGCCAAGATCGCTGAAGAGAATGTCCAGTATGCGGATCGTGATGTCGATGCGGCAGCCGAAGACGGCGACCAGCTGAGCATCGATTTCGTCGGCAAGATCGACGGCGAGGAATTCCAGGGCGGCAAGGGCGAGGGCGTGCCGCTCGTTCTCGGTTCCGGCTCGTTCATTCCGGGCTTTGAAGAGCAGCTCATGGGCGTCAAAGCCGGTGACGAGAAACTCATCACCGTGACTTTCCCCGAAGAGTATGGCGCCGACCAGCTCGCCGGCAAGGAAGCGACCTTCGATGTCACCGTTCAGGCGGTCAAAGCGCCTAAAGAGACGACCATCGATGACGAATTCGCCAAAGCCATGGGCCTTGAGGATCTCGCTCAGCTTAAAGAGCGCGTGAAAGAGCAGATCCAGCGCCGCTATGACGGCCAGTCGCGCCTGCACCTTAAGCGCGACATCCTCGACCTTCTCGACGAGAAGCACGATTTCGACCTGCCGCCAGGCATGGTCGATGCCGAGTTCCGCCAGATCTGGGCACAGGTCGAAGGCGCCGAGCGTGACGAGGAAGACAAGGACAAGTCCGAGGACGAACTCAAAGAGGACTACCGCAAGATTGCCGAGCGCCGCGTGCGCCTCGGGCTCGTCCTTGCCGAAATGGGCAAGGCGGCGAAAGTCACCGTTCCCGATCAGGACATGCAGCGCCAGATCCAGATCCAGGCGATGCAGGCCGGCGTGCCGGTCGAGCAGGTTGTTCAGTACCTGCAGCAGAATCCGGGCGCCTATGCCCAGCTTCGTGCGCCGCTGTTCGAAGATCGCGTCATCGATCACATCATCGAAAAGGCCGAAGTGACCGACAAGACGGTCTCCAAGGAAGAGCTGATGAAAGATCCGGGCGAAGACGATCTCGTCGAATAAGCCCGGCGGCTCATGCCGATCGATCTGAAAAAATTCGAGGCGCGTCTTCTGGAAGAGAGGGCGCGCCTTTTTTCTCAATCAGAGGCCGCGGCCGATGCGCGCAAGGCGCCCCAGCTCGATCAGCAATCGGTCGGGCGGCTTTCCCGTCAGGATGCCTTGCAACAGCAGGCGATGGCCAATGCGCAGGAACAGCTTCGGCGCCGTGACCTTGGGCGAATCGAACTCGCGCTCGGACGCGTTGAGGCGGGTGCATATGGCGAATGCCTTGAATGCGGCGAAGAGATCGCCGAAGCCCGGCTCGAAATTGATCCGATGGCCGAGCTTTGCCGCGACTGCCGGCGCTAGTCTCGAGCCTGACTTATTCAGGAGGTAGCCACCATGTCCGCATCATTTGACCCCAAGGATCTAGAAGCCGCCGGCCAGTCACATCTGCCGGGCCTGCTGGGCCTCAAATTCCTCTCTGTCGAGCATGGCCGAGCGCTGGCTGAATTGCCGGTCCGACAGGATGTACTGGCCCATAATGGCTATCTTCATGCAGGTTCTGTGGTGACGCTGGCGGACAGTACCTGCGGCTTTGGCTGCATGGCGAGCCTACCTGAAGGGGCGGTCGGTTTCACGACGATTGAGCTCAAATCGAATTTCCTTGGCACAGCCCGTGACGGGGTTGTCCGCGCCGAAGCAAAGGCGGTGCATCTGGGCCGCAACACCCAGCTCTGGGATGCGGAAGTCACCCGCGCCGAAGACGGCAAGACCATTGCGCTGTTCCGCTGTACCCAGATGGTCCTCTGGCCAAAACCTTAACGCTGGCCGTTCAATTTATCACGATTGGCTGGGCGGGATTTAACGTAAACCTGCCATTCTCCGAGGGGGAGACCCTGGGAGAGTGGCATGTTTTCGGGTCAGGAAAGCACGCATTTCATTGATGATGAGGACGGCGAGCGCGTTTATCTCGTCGCGCGCCTCAACGCGCCGATCCAGCCGATCAATCTGGGGGAGCAGTTCGAGGATCCGCTTGAGATCTTGATGAAGGCCGATGGATTGGGGGAATTCATCGGCGGCAGCTCACTTCTCGCAAGAGATGGCAGCATCGCAGCCTGTGATCTCGAACTCGAAGTCCGGCAAGCCGATGACGCGACCGTCGCGCGCGTCATTGCTGCATTGGAGGATATCGGCGCGCCCAAAGGCTCCATGCTGATTATCGAGGGGGAGAGTGAGGCGGAGGACCGTCGTATCCCGTTCGGCACGCAAGAAGGCATGGCGATCCGGCTTTGCCGGGATGAGCTGCCGAAGGGGATCACCGAGAGTGACATCCTTGAAGAGGTCATCGCCGAAATCGGTGGGTTGCTGGGGGAGGCAGGGGCCTATCGCAGCTATCGGCGGCTCAGCACTGATACGGTCCTCTTTTTCTATGGGAGCAGCTTTGAGGCCATGAGTGCCCGGATCGCGGGCTATCTGGCGCGGCATCCGCTTTTTGCCCATGCGGGGATCGAGCGCATGGCCGAGGACACCCCCTCCGCTTGACCCTGTAGGGGACCGGGCCTACCTCCCTCGCGAATATCCAACGCTAGTTTTTCGCGAGCTCTTCCATGTCCCAATCCTTCGATGTCGTCGTCATTGGCGGCGGCCCCGGCGGCTATAATGCCGCGATCCGTGCAGCCCAGCTTGGCCTTTCCACCGCCTGTATCGAGAAACGCGAGACCGGCCGGTTCGGCGGCACGTGCCTGAATGTTGGCTGCATCCCGTCAAAGGCGCTGCTGCACGCTTCCGAAGCCTATGAAGGCGCGGACAAGCATTTCGCGGACCTTGGAGTGAAGATCAAAGGCCTCGAGCTCGATCTTGATGCCATGCTGAAGCAAAAGGACGACGCAGTCACAGGCCTGACGGACGGTATCCAGTTCCTCTTCAAGAAGAACAAGATCACCCCGATCAATGGCTGGGGCCAGATCTCCGCTCCCGGCAAGGTCAGTGTGAAGAAGGATGATGGCTCAACGGAGGAAATCTCGGCGAAGAACATCATCATAGCAACCGGTTCGGAAGTCATGCCGCTGCCCGGTGTCGAGATTGACGAGAAGCTCGTTGTCTCCTCGACCGGCGCGCTGTCCCTGCCCAAAGTGCCAGAGCACATGGTCGTTGTCGGTGGCGGGATCATCGGGCTCGAGCTTGGCTCGGTCTGGCGCCGCCTCGGCGCGAAAGTCACCGTGGTCGAATTCCTCGACCGCATCACCCCGGGTATGGATGGTGAGCTTTCCAAACAGTTCATGCGTATCCTGAAGAAGCAGGGCATGGACTTCATGCTCTCGACCAAGGTCACGGGCGTTGAGAAATCCGGCAAGGGCGCGAAGGTCACGGTCGAGCCCGCCAAAGGCGGCGAAGCGACTGTGCTCGATGCCGATGCCGTACTGGTCGCCATTGGCCGTCGTCCTTTCACTGAGAACCTTGGCCTCGAAAAAGTGGGTATCAAGACCAATAATCGCGGTTTCATTGAGGTCAACGACCACTATGAAACCGGCGTCAAAGGCATCTACGCCATTGGCGATGTGACGCCGGGCCCGATGCTCGCGCACAAAGCAGAGGATGAGGCCGTTGCGGTTGCTGAGATCATTGCCGGCAAGCCGGGCCATGTGAACTACAACGTCATTCCGGGCGTCGTTTACACCGATCCGGAAGTTGCAACCGTCGGCAAGACCGAAGAAGAGCTCAAAGAGGAAGGCCGCAAATACAAGGTCGGCAAATTCCCCTTCATGGCCAACAGCCGGGCAAAAACAAACCACCAGACGGACGGTTTCGTCAAAGTCCTCGCCGATGCGGTGACCGACGAAGTGCTCGGGGTTCACATGATCGGCACCGGCGTGGGTGAGATGATCGCCGAAGCCTGCCTCGTCATGGAATTTGGCGGCTCGTCTGAAGACATTGCCCGCACCTGTCACCCGCACCCGACCCGCACCGAGGCGCTGCGCCAGGCGGCGATGGGCGTTGAAGGCTGGACGATGCAGGCCTGACGGCCAGATGACCGGCTGGACTCCAACATGGCCCGACGCCGTCGGTTTTGTCGGCGTCGCGCTCCTCATCGGGGCTTATGCGGCACTTCAGACGGGCAAGCTCTCGTCTGACGCGCCAGCCTATTCGGCGGCCAATGCGCTGGCCGCTGTCCTGATCGCGTTCTCGCTTCTCTTCACTTTCAATGCGGCGAGCATGGTGATCGAGGTCTTCTGGTTCGCGATCAGCCTGATCGGGCTCTACCGTTCACTCAAATTGAGGCGCGCCAATAAATCCGCCCAGAAGGACGGCGCGGAGGAATAGGGCTCGGGCGTAGCCCAGCCGACTGCGCTGCCGGGCCAGGCAGGGTCTTCCGGCGACCGCGCCACGATATGGATGTGAAGCTGCGGGACCATATTGCCGAACGCGGCGATATTGATCTTGGCCGCGCCGGTGACAGCTTTCAGTGCTGCGGCGACCGCATCGACTTCGCCCCAGAGGAGGGCGCAGTCCGGGCCATTCAGATCAAAACTCTCCGACACATTTGCCCGCCGGGGCACCAGCACGACCCATGGGAAACGATGCTCATTCCGGAGCAGAATCCTGCAAAGCCCGAGTTCCGCTGCGCACTTCGCTTCCGCAGCAAGGCGCGCATCTAGCTGCCAATCACTTAAGTCAGTCATTTCTCGGTTCATTTTTCTGTCACACGGGCTAAGGTCGATGGCTGAAACTGGGCAAACAGGGCCGCGGGCACGAGGATCGGGATGCATTCTGCTATCCCGATTTGAACTTTAGCGGTCCCTTTTTACGAAGGACGTCAGCTTTCCATGTCTCCTCTAACGATAATGCTGCTGGTCACGCTTGCGGGTGGCGTAGGGATGGCGATTGCGCTGTTCCAGATACGTAACCACCCCAAGGGCCTTTACATCCTCTTCTTCGCCGAAATGTGGGAGCGCTTTTCCTATTACGGGATGCGGGCGCTGCTGGTCCTATATCTGACTAAGCATTTCCTGTTCACACAGGACGCCGCCTATGGGCTCTATGGCGCCTATACGACCCTTGTTTACATCCTGCCGGTGATCGGCGGCTATCTGGCTGACAAATATATGGGTCAGCGCAAGGCCGTTGCGATTGGTGCCGCGCTGCTGGTGGTCGGTCACGGCCTGATGGCAGTCGAAGGCGAGGCGGTTCAGTTCGGGGAATCTCCGGACATGGCCGTTCTCAATATCTTCTATCTGGCTCTCGCCTTCATCATCCTCGGGGTCGGCTTCCTGAAAGCCAACATCTCGGCCATGGTCGGCCAGCTTTATCCCAAGACAGACCTTCGCCGGGACGGGGCGTTCACGCTCTTCTATGTCGGCATCAACTCGGGCTCGTTCCTTGGTGCTCTATGGGCTGGCTACCTCGGTGAGACCTATGGCTGGAAATACGGCTTCGGTCTTGCCGGTGTCGGCATGTTGCTCGGTCTGATCGTTTTCCTACTGGGCAAGCCGCTCCTGAAAGGCGCCGGTGAGCTCAAAAATGCAGCCGAGGTTCAAGCCAAACGGTTCATGGGCCTTTCGCCTGACATGCTGATCTATATTGGCACGGCCGGGATGCTGGGGCTCGTCTGGTGGCTTGTCCGGGATCAGGGCAAGGTTGCTGCGATCCTCTGGCCGGTGATGTTTATCGTCTACGCTTACATCGTCTTCCGGGCGGTCGTGAAACTCACCCCGCATGAACGTGACCGTATCTTTGCAGCGCTGATCCTGATTTCGACACAGGTCCTCTTCTGGGCGCTGTTTGAACAGGCAGGCTCGTCGCTGAATATCTACACGGATGAAGCCGTCGATCGGACGATGTTCGGTTGGGAAGTGCCGGCATCGGTCTTCCAGTCGCTCAACGCGTTCTACATCATCTATCTGGGACCGCTCTTTGCGGGTCTTTGGATTTTCCTCGCCAAGCGGAACATGGAGCCGACGGCGCCGCAGAAATTCGGTCTCGGGATCGTCCAGCTGGGTCTCGGCTTCCTCGTTCTCGTCTGGGGTGCAGGATCGGGCGTGGATATGACCCCGGTCATCTTCATCTTCCTGATCTATCTGCTGCACACGACAGGGGAGCTTTTCCTCTCGCCGGTCGGTCTCTCTGCGATGACGCGGCTTTCGCCGGCAAACATGGTCGGCCTGATCATGGGCGCATGGTTCCTCGCCTCTGGCGCAGGGAACATGGTGGCCTCGCAGATCGCGCAGGCCACGGGGTCCGATGCTCTTGAAGAAGAGTACAATGTCGAACTCGTCATGGAGGTCTACTCCAGGATCGGGTGGATCGCGGTTGCGGTCGGTTTCGGCCTTGTCCTGATCTCACCGCTGATCAACTACCTGATGCACACCAAGACGCTGAAGGACGACGAACCGCTCGTCGGCAGTGGCGAAGAGCATCCGGCAGAAGTTCCGGTCGACCGGATCAACTGATCCCAACAAAGAAAGCCCCGGGCAGCGTCCCGGGGCTTTTTCGCTATGGGAATTTTCAAAAAACCGATCAGGGTAGAGGCACATCTCGAAGCTGCGAGACCGCTGCATCGGCGAGTTCCTGAGAGGCGGCAAGAATCACCCGCCCACGGACAAAATCTTGCGTGATCGGCGCACCGTCCCAGCTACAGGCAACGCCGCCTGCGCCTTCGATGACGGGAAGCACGGCGGCGATGTCGTGCCAGTTGAGCGCGGCCTCAACGACGATATCCATATGCCCCGAGGCCACAAGCCCGAAGCCATATGAATCAAGTCCTGTCCGACAAAGGCGGCAGGCTTTGGTCAAGGACGTGACGGCGCGGGCCTCGTCTTCGGTGAAATACTCGCCAACCCGCAGGTCGGTCACCATGATCGTCGCATCGCCAAGATCCGTTTCGCCTGAGACGCGGGCAGGGGTGAGGTTCGTCCCCTGACGGTAGAGTGTGGCTTCGCCCGGCAGGCGCAGCCAATGCTCATCTAGGAAAGGCTGGGAGATGATCCCGCCGACGGGCATCGCGTCATCCTCAAGCCCGATCAGAGTCGTCCAGAAAGGCACGCCGCAGACAAAGGCGCGGGTACCGTCGACCGGATCGATGACCCAGCGCCAGTCCTCCGTGCCCGGCTTTTCGCCATGCTCTTCGCCGAGAATACCGTGCCCCGGATAGGCCTCCTCAATGGCGATACGGAGCATCCGTTCTGCCTCTTGGTCGGCTTCGGTCACGGGATCATAAGCGAGCCCCTTCGCGCCGCCCTTGTCGGTGATCGCTGTCCCCATCCGAAAACGGGGCAGGGTTTCGCCAGCGGCAATCGTGATCAGCCGGTCAAAGAGCGGGCCAAGCTCGGGCAGGGGTCCAGTCATGCCCTCCCTCTGCCCCAAGACGGCGCGGAAGACAAAAAAAAGCGGCGCCCGGGGTGATCCGAAGCGCCGCAATTGAGTTGGGAACAGGAGACTAAGAGTTGATCAGCGCCTTAGGCGGCGCCGGCGAGGGTCTTTGCGAGGTCGAGGAGACGACGGCGCGGACCTTCTTTGAGGTTGTAGTAGGCGCGGACGAGATCGATGGTCTCTTTCGAAGAGAAGACTTCCGGCGCAATCGACGGACGATCGCCCTCAGGCACTTCATATTCGCCCTGGAAATGATCCGCCTTGTCGTCTTTTGACAGCCCTTCGAAGAAATGGCTCACCGGCACTTCAAGCGCTTCGGCAAGAGCCCAGAGACGGGAGGCGGAAACCCGGTTGGCACCGCTTTCGTATTTCTGGATCTGCTGGAACTTGATGCCGACGCTTTCGGCCAGTTTCTGCTGGGTCATGCCCAAAAGGCAGCGGCGCTGGCGCAGACGCTGGCCCACATGAAGATCAATCGGATGTACCATAGCGACACTCCTTCCGTGTTACGTGTGATTTCGCTCGGAAGGAGAAATTCAAGATACGTGCCGGTTGTGCGGTTGTGCGCGATTTTCCCGACCGCGATTCCCGTCAAAGGCAGGTAGGACTTGGGCTAGAAGCCGATCACGTCGACATTGAAAGTGAGGCTTTCATTGTCCTCAAGACCATCCGCGAGACGGTTATCCCGGCGATAATCGAGACTGAAAATGGTACAGTCGTCCGAATATTGGATTGTCCATTGCTGGGTCGTGGTCCGGCCCTCGTCGAGATCCTCACGCCAGATGCCGCCAGTCGTCCACCGGTCGGTGATCTTGTAGAAGGCGCTGACGGTCAGATTTTCGTCCCGCTGGTCGTTGATTTCCTCGAAAGCCTCGGTGCGCACATAACGCACGCCGGTTGAGAAGGGGCCGGCCCGACCACGCAGCGCGGTTTCGAGACGCCGCAGCGTGCCATCCTCATCATCAATGCGGAACCGGTTCGTCATCGAGAAGACCCGGCCGTAACCGGCATTGATCTCACCGACATAATCCGAATTGGTATCACCGAGGCCTGTGTCCTCATCAAACTGCAGGCTGTCCTCGGTGCGAAGCTGCTGGCCGAAGGCGCCGGAGATGTTCAGGCCGTTCGTGTAATTGGCACTCGCGGCGATGCCCATATTCATGCGCTGGCCATCTTCCCACTGATCGAAACCGGTGGACTTGTTCCAGTCAAAGAGGGTGATCGCATCGAACTCGAAGAAGGCCGAGTCCTCATTGAAGATGTCGTCAGTGAAGTCTTCCTGCGGGCTTGCGACCAGCTGGATGCGCGGCTCGATGATATAGCTCGCATTGCCGGTGAATTTGGCAAGCGGGAAAGACCATTCAAGACCGGCGGTCGGCAAGAAGCGGGTGACGCTGTAGCCATCATCCGTGCCGTCCCGCGGCAGGAATTCCCGACACAGATCATAATTGTCAACGATCATGCCATTGACGTTCGATGTCCGGCCATCATTGCGGCAGGCCTGAACGCCAAGATCTGAATCCCGGTAGCGATAGGCGTCACCACGAAGTTCGGCAAAGCCGCGAAGGCGGTGGCCGTGTTTTGTCGTGTGCACCTTGTCATAGGTCGCCTTGGCGATGGCCCGCATACTGTCGAGGCCTTCTTCCCGGTTCAGCATCAGGAAATTGCCGCCAAAGGTCACATCACCACCAAGCACCGGCATCTCGTAACGGCGCTCATGGCGGATGCGGGGCAAGGCATGGGCGTTGAAGTCATTATCGTCCGCGCCGCGCAGCGACTGGAACATGATGGTTGAGATATCCGTATAGGTATCATCGGTCAGCTTCGTGAAGCTGACAACGTTCTCAAGGCGGTCAGGCTGGAGGATGTCGATGGCTTCGCGCAGCTCATCCTCGGGCTCAATGTCATAGGTCCGCAGATACGTCTTGTCAGAGACATGATCGATGTCGAAGCGGGCCGTCCAGCCGCCATCAAATTCCCGATACCCCTTGGCAAAGACATGAAAGCGCGGGCCGACATCGCCGTAAGCGTTATTCATGTAGCTATTGAGCTGGGACTGGCTCTGCTCGGAGACGACAACGATCTGGCCGGAATTGTTCCGTACCACGCCTTCAGGGTCGATGATCCCGGCCTGAACAATCAGCCCGCCATCATGCGTGTTTATCCGGTACTCGCCCTTCCACAGCGTGCCGAGTTCTTCGGTGTAGCGCGGCGAGAAGGTGACATCCTGATAGTCAGAGATCGCCCAGTAATAGGGCAGCTCGATCTCGAAACCGGCGCGGGATGAGTTCCCGATGCTTGGCGCAAGGAAACCCGATTTGCGTTTCACGCTGGGGTCTGGGAATTCGAAATAGGGGGTATAGAAGACCGGCACCCCGAACGCCTTGATGGTGGCGTGGTGGAACCGGATCATCTGCTCATTTTTGTCCTGCGTGACGCGGACAGCTTTGACCTCCCAGGTCGGGATCTTGTCAGAGCCGTCTTCGCGGCAGACCTTACAGGCGGTGAAGGCGCCATCCTCGATCGTGTTCACACCGGTTGAGCGGCGCACGACGGAAGAGCCGACAAGACGGTTTTCTTCAGCAATGAGGGCACCGAAATTGGTGGCGATCCCGTCGCGTAGATCCCCAGTTAGCTCGACGGCTTCGGCAAAATAGATCTGACCATCCGCGTCATAGATAACGACATTGCCGGTGGCAGTGACGATATCGGTAACCGGATTATAGGTGACCTGATCGGCCATCAGGGATTGTTCGCCGAAAAAGGCGCGAACATTTCCTTTGGCTTCGACGGGTGAAGTCTCATCCAGACGGCTGATCGTATCGGCGGTGAAGAGGACGCTGTCCTTGTCTTCGCGGTCGGTGACGACAATATCCTGAACAGCAACCGTCGCGGCCGCGGCACTTCCCGCACCGAGCAGACAGAATGCAATTACTCCGCGCGATGCGGCCATCAGGACACGCCCCTTGCCCCACCGGCACGCATTGGCGCCCCGATTCGGCTCCTTCCGCCACTCCCCAGCAGGGCGAAAGACCATAGAACTGTCTCCCAGGAACAAAATTACTAACCGTCTTCGCGATACAACAGAAGGGTTACTGCGAAGACAACCGCAAGAAGACTTGGGGCCCAAGAGGCGATAATTATGGGCACAATATTCGCGCGGGCGATCGCAGTGGATAACTCGGAGAGGATAAAGAGGGCAAATCCGGTGGCAATGCCCACCCCCATAAGGGCGGCTGTCCCCCCGGCACGGGCATTCATCCCTAACGCAAAGGCGCAAGCGATCAGCGCCATGGCGGCAAGCCGTATCGGCAGGGACCAAAGGTCCTGATATCGCAATTTATATTCGATCGTGGACATGCCGGCATTCGACATGACCCGGATAAATTCGGGCAAAGCCCAGATCGACAGGGCCTCTTCCTTGGCGACGTCTTCTCTCAAGGTCCGAAGGTCGATGGAGATCGGCAGGGTCTCGACCGGGCGGATCGGCTCTTTTTCCTGATGCTGGGTCGTGCGTCGGACATTCCGCAAGACGAAATTCGTGGCCTGAACCTCGCCCGTCGGCGCATCCCATCGGTCAATGAAGACCCCATCTTCGGTGTGACGCCAGACGGTGACATTCGACAGCATCTGAGTGTCGGTATCGTATCCGCTTGCGTGAACGATCGCGGCGTAGCGGCCATTGTCCTGACGCAGCCATATGCCGTCACGTAGCGGCTCGACCATATTGGCCTTCTTGCCGCGGATCTCATTCTTGATGGTCTGTGCGCGCCCGGCGAGGTCCGCAGCCACAGGATCAAAGACGAGGATCGTCGTAATCCCGGCAACAATCGATAGGGCGACGGGCGCGGCAACCAACCGCCAGACCGAAAGCCCTGCGGCGCGCATCACGGCGACCTCGGAGGATTTGGCCATCTGCCCGAACGCCCAGAGTGTGCCAAACAGGAAGACGAAGGGCGACAGTGTCAGGATCAGCTGCGGCGTCCTGAACAATGTCATGCGGATGGCTTCGGAAAAGCCTGCATCCTCGACCTTGCCAACCTCACGCATCGCTTCGACGAGGTCGACCGAGACGACGAGCAGCCAGATCACCGCAAAGAGGCCGATGACACCGAACAACGTACGCTGAACAAGATAGGTGAAATAAAGGCGGATCGGATTTCTCATGCCGTCGCCTCTTTGAGGTCACCCGACAGCTCTTCGGGGTGCTCAAGCACGGCGCTGAGATCAGGGGCAGGGCGGCGTTTGATCATCCAGAACTTGCCCGAAAGATGGACAAGGCTTGCGAGGATCGCACTCAAAGGCAGGAGATATTGCAGCATGTTGATTAAAGGCCGCGTATCGCCTGCGCTTTGCAGGATGTACCCGCCGGTCCGCAACGCAACGGCAATCGCAATCGCATAGATCAGCTGCCGGCCATGGCCTCGTCGCGAGACAGGCGCTGTCAGCAAAAACGAAAGCGCTATAAAGGCAAAAGCAGGCGCATAAAGAGGCGTTGCCAACCGCGAATGCCCTTCGGCAATAAACCGTCCGGCGCGAGTGGCGTCATATTCGCTCGACATGTCCGGGTTCAGCAGCTCTCCGACATATCGTTCTGTGCCGTCGAGATGACGCTCTTCGCCTTCAGTACGGAAAGAGGCGAGATCGACAGCCGTTTCGGAGAAGCGAACCATGTCGATCTGGCCGGTCGTCGGAATGTAATATTGTGCCGTACTGCGCACGAGGAGGAGCTTCGGGCCTGAGGTTGTCATCTGGAAGACGCCGCGCTCGGCCGTATAGGTCTTGATCTCGTTGGGGTCGGTCTCATCATGGATGAAGAGGCCGATATATTGATCGCCCGGGCGGACTTCTTCGGCATAAACGGTGATGCCGTCCGTCACTTCGGCAAAGACCCCGGCGCGGATGAAGCTGCGCGCAATATCTGAGCGCACCAGCTCAATCGTGTCTTTCATCACCCGGTAACTGCGCGGCTGCAGATCAAGATTGATCCAGAGGACAGCAAGCCCGGCTAACATGGAAAGAAAGATCATCGGGCGGGCAAGGCGCAACCGGCTGGCCCCGGCAGCCTTCATCACTGGCAACTCATTGTCAGACGAGAACTGGTTGAGTGCATAAAGCACCGCCGCCAGCAGCGCGAAAGGCAGGATCACCCCGACAAGGCTCGGCAACAGTAGCACCGTGACTTTCAGAAAGGAGGTCAGCGAGCCGCCATCATCGACCATCAGGTCCACGCGCTGAAGGATCTGCGTGAGCCAGATGACAGCTGTGGTGCACAGGAGAATAAGCAGGAATGGCTGTGCGCCCTGCTTGAAGATATATCGGTCGAGACGGTTCAATTCGGTGGCAACTGACTTTGAAACGATGACGCTCTTCACGTGAGCGCCCCCGGCGACTAGCAAATGGTGTCAACCACGCCTAGCGCATGGAAGTATTCACTTTGGAAAGGCAAAGCACGTTTTTATGAATATCAGCTTCTCCGCGGACCTGCCCGATACCGGATTTATCCTCATTCCGGTCCTTAAAGACCAACTCGACAGCAAAATCCTGAAGGATGTGGATGCGCGAACCGACGGGGCGGTCATGCGGGCCGCGCGCGTCGCTGAGTTCACGGGCAAGCCCGGCGAGGCACTGACAGTCCCGGCGCCGCAAGGCCTTGCCGATGCGATCATCGTCCTTCTCGGCCTCGGCGATGCGAGTGATCTCACCGCAAAAGACGCGCATGGGCTGGGCGGGAAAGCCGCCGCCCAGGTGATCGGCAAAACGACAACCGCCGCACTCCTGATCGATGGGCTCGAAATTGGCGGGCTGAAGGGTGAGGCCCTCGCCATTGCCGCGGGCACCGGCGCGCTCCTGCGCAATTACGATTTCGATCTCTATCGCAAGAAGACCGCGAAGAAGGACAAGAAGGTTCTTTCGTCTTTTGCGATCATCGGTTCGGGCCTTGAGAAGGCATCTGAGAAGATGGACGCCGAGAAGGCCGTCGTTGAAGGCGTCTTCTTTGCCCGCGACCTCGTCACCGAGCCGCCAAATGTGCTGCACCCGGAAAGTTATGCCGAGCGTTGCCGCGAACTTGAAAAGCTCGGCGTGAAGGTCACGATCCTTGATGAAGCTGACATGGCCAAGCTCGGCATGAACACTCTGCTCGGCGTTGGGCAAGGCTCGACCAAAGGCTCACGCCTTGCCGTCATGGAGTGGAAGGGCGGCGGTGATGAAGCCCCGCTCGCCTTTATCGGTAAGGGCGTTACCTTCGATACGGGCGGGATTTCCCTCAAACCCGGCGACGGCATGTGGGACATGAAATTCGACATGGGCGGCTCGGCCGCAGTCGTCGGCGCGATGAAGGCGCTGGCCGGCCGCAAAGCGAAGGCCAATGTCGTCGGGCTTGTCGGTCTTGTTGAGAACATGCCTGATGGCGATGCTCAGCGTCCGGCGGATGTCGTGACCTCCATGTCCGGTCAGACGGTTGAGGTGCTCAACACCGATGCGGAAGGCCGCCTGGTTCTCGCCGATGTGCTGACCTATGCGCAGAAATTCCACAAGCCGCGCGCCATGGTCGATCTTGCGACCCTGACCGGCGCCATCATCATCAGCCTTGCGCATGAATATGGCGGGCTCTTCACCAAGGATGATGCGTTTGCGGAAAGCCTTCTTTCCTCCGCGAAGACGGCGGGCGAAGAGCTGTGGCGGATGCCGCTCGGCAAGGCGCATGACGAGATGATCAAATCCGACATTGCCGACATGAAGAATATCGGCGGCCGGGAAGGGGGCTCGTCTTCTGCGGCTGCTTTCCTTGCGCGGTTTGTCGAGGACGATATTCCGTGGGCGCACCTTGATATCGCGGGCACCGCATGGGCGACCAAGGATGCGGATGTCTGGCCGAAAGGCGCAACCGGTTACGGTGTACGCCTGCTCGATCAGTTCGTGCGTGACGGCTACGAAGGGTGAAGTCACTCGGCGCAGCGCTGCTCTCTCTGAGCCTTGTTGCGGCCTGCGCCAGCCTGCCGGAGGCAACCCCGGCAGGGGAGCTTGATCTCACCTTGCGTGAAGTCGTTGCTTCGCGCGCCTATGCCATCAATCCGGAGACGACGGAGGTCTCCTTTGTGGCGGGGCCGAGCCCTGCGGGGCTCGTCCATGGCCGCTTTGCCGCTTTTGACGGGGAGCTTACCGTCAATGATGCACTGACCGGAGACGCTGTTCTTGGCACCGTTCTCGATGTGAAGAGCGCCGAGATGCAGAACGAGATCTTTCGCGATCTGCTGCTCGGGCCCGGCTGGTTCGAGGCCGATGTCTGGCCCGAAGCGCGCTTTGAGGGCCGGCTCGCCGGATGGGCTGAAGACGGCTCAGGGATCGTCAAAGGCACGATGACAATCCGGAATATCGCACGAGAGCAGGCATTTCGTCTCATTCTCACTTGCGAGAGGGTCGAAACCTGTCCAGAACGCGCCGTCGGTTTTGAGGGCCATATGGTCCTTGACCGCACGGAATTTGGCATGACGCGAATGCCCGGCCTTATCGGACGCGATGTTCAGATCACGGTCACAGGGCAACTGATCATGGAGTGAGTGGATGGAACCGGCCAAAAAGCAGGACCCGCTGGTCCTTGTCGCTGATATTGGCGGCACCAATGCCCGGTTCGCCCTCATGGATGAGCGAGGCGATGTCGTCCGCACAGAAACACGTCAGGTCGCGGAATATCCAACATTCCTGGATGCGCTTGATGCTTTCTTGGAGCATGGCGGCGAGCACCCGACACGGGCGAGCTTTGCTGTCGCTGGCCCGGTCACCGATGGCCATGCCGCTTTTACGAATTCCCCCTGGACGATCGACCGGGCGCAGCTGCGGGATCGCAAGGGGTTCGATGAGTGCCTTGTCATCAATGATTTCCGTGCGCTGAGCGCTTATGCGCTCTCGCCGCCGCTGGGTGATCTTTTGCAGATCAAACCGGGCCAACCGATTGCCGATGCGCCGGTTCTTGTCATTGGCCCCGGAACGGGGCTTGGTCAGAGCCTTGCTGTCCCTGATGTCGACAATATCGTCACGGTGCCGACCGAAGGCGGGCATGTCGTGCTTGCCGCTTCGACCGATGAGGAAGACCAGCTGATCGAGCTAATGGAAGATGAGTTGGGCCGCGCCGTCACAGGCGAGGATGTCGTCTCCGGCTCCGGTCTCGAACGCCTCCACCGCGCCATGCTGACGGCGAAGGGGCAGGAGATCGGCAAGTTCTCTGCGCCCGATATCACCCAAGGCGCCCTTGCCGGTGATCCGATGGCGCTCGCCACCGTCAACCAGTTCCTTTTGTTCCTCGGCACGCTGGCCAGTAATGCCGCGCTCTCGACAGGCGCGCGCCGCGGCGTCCTTCTTGCCGGCGGTATTTTGCCGCGCGTCCGCGAGATCCTCGTCAAGAGCGGCTTCACCGAGCGCTTCATCGGCGAAAGTCCGATGGCGGATTACCTCCGCCGCATTCCGGTCCATCTGATCATTGCGGGCGATGCCGCGCTGCGCGGCGCTTATGTTGCGCTTCGCCGCGCCGAGCAGGGCACCTGCGCCACGCCGATGTAAGGGGCGCCGCCCCTAAACTTCGTCCGCGGCGATGAGGAAGCTGGCGATCACTTTCTTTTGCCCGGCTTTCTCAAAGGCGACATCGAGTTTGTTGCCGTCCGCGCCCTTGACCTCGCCATAGCCGAATTTCTGGTGAAAGACGCGCTCGCCCGTCTTGAAGGGGCTGGTTCCTCCAACGGAACTCGCAATCAGCCGGGAAGAGCCTTCTATCGCGGGTGCCGGATTGCGCGGGCGGGAGCTGCGCGCGCGTTTCCAGCCCGGCGTGTCATAGCCGCCATCGCTCGCGGCCACCTGATCAAAGCGCGAATAGGCCGGCATTTCCTTTGCCTTCACGCCATATAGTCCGGGTTCGGACATCACCTCGACATGCTCCTCGGGCAGCTCATCGATAAAACGCGAGGGCAGGGCAGATTGCCAGCGGCCGTAAACCTGCCGGTTGGCCGCAAAGCTGATCCGGCAATCCTCTCGCGCGCGGGTGATTCCGACATAAGCAAGCCGCCGTTCCTCCTCGAGCCCGTCCTGCCCGTTCTCATTCACCGAGCGACCGGAGGGGAAGATTTCCTCCTCCCAGCCGGGCAGGAAGACGACCGGATATTCAAGCCCCTTCGCCGCATGAAGGGTCATCAACCAGACCTCGCCGTCGCTGCTTTCCGCAGGGCGTTCGGCAACTAGGCTGACATGATCGAGATAACCCTCAAGCGTATCGAACTCACCCGCCGCGCGGGTCAGTTCCTTGAGGTTCTCAAGCTTGCCTGCGCTCTGGATCGTTTTCTGGTTGCGCCAGAAATCCGTATACCCCGACTCTTCGAGCACGGTCTCTGACAGCTCACTCGGTGGGGTCGTCTCGGCCATGGCCTGCCACTGGCGAAGCTGTTCAAGGAAGCGCGCAAGACTGGTTCTCGCCTTGCCGCGCATTTCATCGGTCTCAAGCAGGCGCCGGCCCGCTTCGGTCAGGCTGACCCGCATTTCCCGCGCGGCGATATTGAGCGTCTGGACCGCCTTGTCCCCGAAGCCCCGGCGCGGCTTGTTGATGATCCGTGTAAAGCTGAGATCATCATCCGGGTTCCTGACCAGCCGCAGGTAAGCGAGCGCGTCGCGCGTCTCCTCCCGCTCATAGAATCGTGGACCGCCAACGACGCGGTAGGGGATGCCCGCCGTGTTGAATCGCTCCTCAAAGGACCGCATCTGGAAGGACGCGCGGACCAGCACCGCCATGTCGGAAAGCCTGCGTCCCTTGGTCTGCTCCGCCTCGATATCGTCCGTCACCTGACGGGCTTCCTCATCGGCGTCCCAGACCCCGCGCAGCTTGACCTTTGGGCCGTCGGGCACATCCGTCCACAAGGTTTTGCCCAGCCGGTTCGAATTATGATCGATGATCGCCGAAGCGGCGGCAAGGATCGACGGCGTCGAGCGGTAATTCTGCTCCAGCCGGATCACCTTGGCGCCGGGGAAATCCTTCTCAAAGCGCAGGATGTTCGCGACCTCCGCGCCGCGCCAGCCATAGATCGACTGGTCGTCATCGCCGACGACACAGATATTCCCGCCGCTCTTGCCCTCCGCATCGCGCGCCAGCAGCCGCAGCCACAGATATTGCGCAATGTTCGTGTCCTGATATTCGTCAACCAGAATATAGCGGAACCGCCGGTGATAGCGCGCCAGCACATCCGGCGCCTTGCGGAAGATCGTCAGGTTATGGACGAGGAGGTCACCGAAATCGGCGGCATTGAGAGAAATCAGCCGCTCCTGATAGGCGCGGTAGAGCTTGATCGCCCGCCCGTCGCCGAATTTATGCGCCTCATCGGCGGGCACCTCGCCGGGGGTCAGCCCGCGGTTCTTCCAGTCATCGAGCAGCCCCGCAAACCCTCTGCCGGTCCAGCGCTTCTCATCGAGCCCCTCGGCGGCGATCACCTGCTTGCACAGCCTGATCTGGTCATCCGTGTCGATGATGGTGAAGGAGGATTTCAGCCCGACGATTTCTGCATGGATACGGAGGATCTGCGCGCCGATCGAGTGGAACGTGCCGAGCCAGCGCATCCCCTCGACCGCTTCGCCGATCAGCTCGCCGATGCGCTCCTTCATCTCGCGCGCCGCCTTGTTGGTGAAGGTCACGGCGAGGATGTCGCCGGGGCCAGCGCGCCCGGTCGCGATCAGATGGGCGAGGCGGGTGGTCAGCGCGCGGGTCTTGCCCGTGCCGGCGCCGGCCAGCATCAGGACCGGCCCTTCGGTCGTCAGCACGGCCTCGCGCTGCGGCGGGTTCAGCGGCGCCAGATAGGGCGGGTCATCCATGTCGGTGGCGGCGAGCCCGGCGCGGGCCCGCTCGGAAAGCGAGGGGGGTGTCATGACCTTCTCTTAGCGCTGCGTCGGGGCCGCCCGCCAGTGACGAGTGGGTGAGGCGGGTGGGGTGAGGAGGTGAGAACAAATTTGGAACATCTATTGACCTTGTTCGAGAAATAGGGTAAGAACATTTATCGAACATATAGAGGGTCGCTCGTCATGCAAACCGCAAAACAGACACTTCTTCAGGACATTTCCGGCCTCGCCGTGCTGCTCGGCCTCATCCTGGCCGCCAGCCAGCTCGGCGGCTGATCCGTCCCCGTTTGGGGATAATTCTTAGGCCCGGACGGGGGCCAAGCTGACCTAAGGTAATGCTTATGACTGCGCCCTTCGTCCATCTGCACGCCCATTCCGCCTATTCACTGGCCGAGGGGGCGATCCACCTCTCCGCCATGGCAAAGCTCTGTCAGGCGCATCAGATGCCGGCGCTGGCCGTCACCGACACCAATAATCTCTATGGCGCGCTCGAAGCGGCGGAGGTCTTCCGCGGTGGCGGGGTCCAGCCGATCACCGGGATCGAGCTGAAAATCGTCACCGATCTGGAGAGCCCGGCGCGGACCCGCTTCGGCCAGCTCGCCTCTGTCGTGCTGCTCGCCCAGAACGAGGCGGGCTATAAACGCCTGATGGATCTGGGGTCCCGGGCCTTCCTCAATCCGGCGGCGCAGGATGAGGTCTCGATCTCGGTCGAGGCGCTGGTTGAGAATACCGAAGGGCTGATCTGCCTGACCGGCGGGCCGGAGGGGCCGATTGACCGTCTTCATGCGGAAGATCACGCTGGCGAGGCCGCCAGCCTTCTCGCCCGGCTGGCAGGCGCCTTCCCCTCACGGCTTTATGTGGAGCTGCAACGCCACCCTTCATCGGACGTGACGGACCGGGGCGGGCGCTATCCATCTGAGGCCTGGCTCGCGGCGGAGGCCTACCGTCTCGGCTTGCCGCTGGTCGCAACCAATAATCCCTATTTCCCCGCGCGCGGCGATCATGATGCGCATGACGCGCTCCTCTGTATCGCGGGCGGGCGCTATATTTCCGAGACCGACCGCCGACAGGTTTCGGAGGATCATTATTTCAAGTCGGGCGACGAGATGGCGGCGCTCTTCCCTGATCTGCCCGAGGCGATCGAGGCGACCATCGAGATTGCCCAGCGCTGCGCCTTCCGTCCGACCATGCACCCGCCGATTCTGCCAAGCTTTGCCGGCGATCTCGAGGGCGAGAAGGCAGCCCTTCGTCAGATGGCGGAGGATGGCTTGCGTGAACGGCTCTCAGAGATTGAGCTCGCAAAGCCCGAAAGCGAATATTGGGAGCGTCTCGAAATCGAGCTGGGGATCATCAACAAGATGGGCTTCCCCGGCTACTTCCTGATCGTGGCCGACTTCATCCAGTGGTCGAAATCGCACGGCATTCCGGTCGGCCCGGGCCGGGGCTCAGGGGCAGGTTCGCTGGTGGCTTACGCCCTGACGATCACCGATCTCGATCCGCTTCGCTTCAACCTGCTCTTCGAACGGTTCCTGAACCCCGAACGGGTCTCGATGCCCGACTTCGATATCGACTTCTGTCAGGACCGGCGGGATGAGGTGATCGCGTATGTGCAGGACCGTTATGGTCATGACCGCGTGGCCCAGATCATCACCTTCGGTAAGCTGCAGGCGCGGGCTGTCCTGCGCGATGTCGGCCGCGTCCTTCAGATGCCTTTCGGGCAGGTCGACCGGCTCTGCAAAATGGTGCCGAACAACCCCGCCAATCCGTGTACGCTCGAAGAAGCGATCCGGGGGGAGCCGCGCTTTCGCGAGGAGCGCGAGAACGACTCCATGGTCGACACGCTGCTCAATACGGCGCTGAAACTCGAAGGGCTCTACCGGCACGCCTCGACCCACGCCGCAGGCGTCGTGATCGGCGACCGGCCGCTCCATGAGATTGTCGCGCTTTACCGCGATCCGCGTTCGCCCATGCCCGCCACCCAGTTCAACATGAAATGGGTGGAGCCCGCGGGCCTCGTCAAATTCGACTTCCTTGGCCTCAAGACCCTGACCGTGATCCAGCGCGCGCTTGATTATCTCAAAGTCGCGGGCACCGATCTCGACATCAACCGGGTCTCGCTCAAAGACGAGCGCACCTACAAGATGCTCGAGCGTGGCGATGCGATCGGCGTGTTCCAGCTTGAATCCGCGGGTATGCGTGCGACCCTCAAAGGTCTGCAGGCGGACTGTCTGGAGGACATTATCGCGCTTGTTTCGCTCTACCGGCCGGGTCCGATGGACAACATCCCGACCTATATTGACCGGAAGGCGGGGCGGGAGAAACCGGATTATCTGCACCCGCTGCTCGAGGGTGTGCTCAAAGAAACCTACGGCGTCATCATCTATCAGGAACAGGTGATGCAGATCGCCCAGATCCTTGCGGGCTACTCGCTCGGCGAAGCCGACCTCCTGCGCCGCGCCATGGGCAAGAAGAAAAAGGAGGAAATGGACAAGCAGAAGATCCGTTTCCTCGACGGCGCCAAGGAAAAGAATGTCGATCTGAAAAAGGCCGACGGGATTTTCGAGCTGGTCGCGAAATTCGCAGGCTACGGCTTCAACAAATCGCACGCCGCCGCCTATGCCTGGGTCAGCTATCAGACAGCCTATCTCAAGGCGAACCATCCGGCTGAATTCTTCGCCGGCTCGATGTCGCTCGATAAGGCGCTGACCGACAAGCTCTCCGTCTTTGTCTCCGATGCGCGCCGGTTTGGCGTTGAGGCCGCGCCGCCTTGTGTCAATCAGTCTGCGGCCGATTTTGCGACCTCGGGCCAGACCATCCGCTATGCGCTGGCCGCCATCAAAAATGTCGGCGGTGAGGCGATGGAGCTGATCGCAGCGGAGCGTGGCCGCAACGGGCCGTTCAAAGACATCCACGATTTCTTCGAACGCATTGATGCGCGCCAGCTTGGCAAGCGCGCGATTGAGCAGCTCGCGCGGGCAGGGGCGTTCGATGACATTCATCCCGACCGGGCAAGTGTGCTCGCCAATGCCGAATTCCTGCTGCGCTATTCGGCGGCGGTGGCTGATGAGCGAACAAGTGCACAAGGTGGGCTCTTTGGCGGTCCCGCCGAGACGACGCTTGCGCGCCCCGAAATGCGGCCCGCAGCCCCTTGGTCCGGCCCGCAACGGCTGGAAGAGGAGCGCACCGCGCTCGGCTTTTATCTCTCCGGCCACCCGCTCGATGATTATGAGGAGGCGCTCAAAACCGCCAACGTCATCTCCGCTGACCGGGTGGGGGGAGAAGTCTCCGAAGGCGAGCGCAAAATCATCTGCATGGCGGGCGTCGTCCGCGAGGTGACCCGCCGCCGGTCAAAATCCGGCAAGCCCTTTGGCTGGATCGGCATCTCCGATCGCAGCGGGGATTATGAAGTCACCGCCTTCTCGGAAGTCCTCGAAGCTTCCGAAGATCTCCTCCAGCCCGGCACGCGGATTTTCCTCTCTGTCACGGCGGAAGAGAATGAAGGCTCGCTTCGGATGACGGCTGAGAAGATCAAAAATCTCGATGACCTCTCACGCCAGCAGGGCGGGGAATGCTTACGGGTCACGGTCCAGAAACCTGAGGCCCTGCCTGAAATCCGTCGCCAACTCGAAGGGCTCTCCTCGGTCGATGGCCCCAAGGGTGATCTGATCCTGATCCTCCCGGCGGCTGAAACCGGCTGCGAGGTGGAACTCGCCGCCGACATCAAGATCGCGGCCACGCCGTCGACTCGCGGGGCGCTCAAGACCATCGATGGGGTCGCCAAGGTGGTGCTGCACTGAACCGGGCGGGTTTTTCTCCAGATTTTCCGGGGGAAATTAGTCCCGGACAGCGGGTTGAACTTGACTTTGACGCCACCGACTTTAAGGCACATGTCTTTCCCGACATTGAGATCCGAAAGTCCCCGCCAGAAGGCAGGTCCGACGGCTCTCACTGAAAAATACGCCTTTGGACAAGGACCCGAACGATGCCGAAGTCGAAACACCGCCGTAAATCCAAGGGCAGCTCCCCGCAGGGCTCAAGTCGGTCGGAAACAGCCAAGATGGCTGCCGGTGACGGGGCTGCGATGATTGAAGGCGGCGCCGCCGAGCCTAAAGCAAAGCAGCGCAAGGTCGGCCCGGTTCAGTTCTTCCGCCAGGTCCGCGACGAGATGCAGAAGATCACCTGGACGTCACGCAATGAGACCATGATCTCGACGATCATGGTGCTGATCATGGTGACCATCGCCAGCATCTTCTTCTTCACCGTCGACCAGATCCTGCGCTGGCTGATGCCGATGCTGCTGTCGTTCAGTTTCTGAGTTCACAACGAATACCCTCCCGCGCGCCGGGAAGACAAAGGATAAGACGAGATGGAAGCCAAGTGGTACATCGTACACGCCTATTCCAACTTCGAGAAAAAAGTTGCGGACGCCATTCGCCAGGCTGCTGAAGAAAAGGGCCTTGAGGCTTTGTTCGAGGAAATCATGGTGCCGACTGAAGAAGTCGTCGAAGTGCGCCGTGGCCGGAAGATCAATACCGAGCGCCGCTTCTTTCCGGGCTATGTGCTGGTGAAGATGGTGATGAACGACAACACCTTCCACGTCGTCAATTCGACGCCGAAGGTCACAGGGTTTCTGGGCTCGGGCAAGAAACCTATTCCGGTCAGCCAGAAGGAAGTCGACCGCATCCTCGGCACGATCGACGAGAAAGAGCAGGCACCGGCGAAACCGGCGATCCTTTATGATATCGGCGAGACGGTGAAAGTCATCGACGGGCCGTTCGCGTCCTTCTCGGGTGTGGTCGAGGATATCGACGAAGAGAACGCCCGCCTGAAAGTCTCGGTCTCGATCTTCGGCCGGGCAACGCCGGTCGAGCTTGAATATAATCAGGTCGACAAAGAGGGCTGATCGATCCCGATCAGCCAATCGCCTACGCATCAAAAAAGCCCGCTCAGTTCTGAGCGGGCTTTTTTATTGATCGTTGATCGAAGGAGGGCGCTTACGCAGCCGCTTCCTCGGCCGGATCGCGCAGGACATAGCCGCGGCCCCAGACCGTTTCGATATAATGCTCACCGCTGGTAGCAGCAGCCAGTTTCTTTCTCAGCTTACAGATGAAGACGTCGATGATCTTCAGCTCGGGCTCGTCCATGCCGCCATAAAGGTGGTTGAGGAACATTTCCTTGGTGAGCGTCGTGCCTTTGCGGAGCGAGAGAAGCTCCAGCATCTGGTATTCCTTGCCCGTCAGATGAACGCGCTGGCCTTCGACCTCGACCGTCTTGGCGTCGAGATTGACCGTCAGGGAACCAGTCGTGATAACCGACTGGCTGTGACCTTTGGAGCGGCGCACAATGGCGTGGATACGGGCGACCAGTTCGTCCTTGTGGAACGGCTTGGTCATGTAATCGTCAGCACCGAAACCGAGGCCGCGCACTTTGTTCTCAGTGTCGCCAAGGCCGGTCAGGATCAGGATCGGCGTATTGACCTTCGAGACACGCAGGGACTTGAGGACGTCAAAGCCCGTCATGTCCGGCAGGTTCAGGTCCAGAAGGATGATGTCGTAGTCATACAGCTTGCCGAGGTCGATGCCTTCCTCGCCCAGATCTGTGGTGTAACAATTGAAGCCGTCAGACTTAAGCATCAGTTCGATGCTCTGTGCCGTAGCCCCATCGTCTTCGATCAGCAGTACACGCAAGGCGGGTGCCCTCCTCGAATTAATCTGGGCACAGTGGAAGCTCCGGCCCAATCCCTATCGTCACCCAACAATAACGGGAATTTACTTTCCTAAACCTTAACATTGGTAACAAAGCCGAATCGTGGACTCGCCAATTCGCCCCTGCCTTTACAATGGTTAACGGCGATTTCCTGATACAATCAAGAGTCCGGGGACGGAAATTTACTTTTTACGCAGGGATTGTGGTAAACGCCGGGGCCGAAAAAAAAGTAGGAAATGGTCAGGAGAGATAAATGCCTTCATTCGATATCGTGTCCGAAGTTGAACAATCGGAGATCGAGAACGCCTGTGCCAATGTGATGCGCGAGATCGGCACGCGGTATGATTTCAAGGGTTCGAACTCATCGGTCGAGGCGGATGGGAACATCATCAAGATCGCTGCGGACGATGATCTGAAGCTCAAACAGATGCATGAAGTGCTGCAGGGGCATTTACAGCGTCGGGGGATCGAGCCGGGCCAGCTTGATTATGCCAAGGTCGAGCAGGCAGCCGGCCAGTCCGTGCGCCAGCGGGTGACGGTGATCGAGGGGATCGACCGGGAGCTTGCGGGCAAGATCGTCAAATCACTGAAAGGCTCAAAGCTGAAGATCCAGGTCGCGATCCAGGGCGACGAATTGCGTGTCACCGGCAAGAAACGCGACGACCTTCAGGACGCCATCGCCCATGTGAAGGGCATGGGGCTCGAGCAGCCCCTTCAGTATAAAAACTTCCGGGACTGAGCTCCGCGCTTATTTCTTCCGGAAACGGTCGATTGAGACGACATCGGCCGATCCGCCGGGGGCGGGGCCATCATCATCCGGGCCGTCATCATCATCCGTTTGGGCGGCAGGCTTGTGGCGGTGCGCATCGAGCGTCTCGACATCGCCGGCTGAGGTCGGGAAGGGCGGCGTCTGGTGGACGCTGTCATCGACAGGGAATTGCAGCGCGAAATTGACGCTGGGGTCGGCGAACTGCGTGACCGCGTCAAAGGGAATGACCAGCCGGTCGGGCACATTGTTGAAATGCAGCGTGACGGCAAAGCGGTCCTGAAAGACTTCGAGCTTTTCGAACTGGTGCTGCAGGACGATGGTCATGCGCTCGGGATATTGCGCGAGCAGAGAGCTGTCGATCTGCACGCCGGGCGCGGTGGTCGCGAATTCAATATAGAAATGATGCTCCCCCGGCGGATGGCCGAGCTCGGCCGTCGCAGAGAGAACATCCCGGACCACCCCGCGCAGCGCATGCTGAGCGAGATAGGCGTAATCGAATTCAACTTCATCACCTGACATTTCCGTCTCCTATCGGCGCTCGGCGAACCGGTCCAGTTCCGAAAGTGTCCTTGCGAGGGTTTCGAAGGGCGCCTGACCCGCTTCGGGACGTGCCCGGCCGATGGGCGCAGCCACCCCGCCATCAAGTGGGATCTGAGCCAAACGCTCCATCCCGGCACCTGCGAGATCCTCATCGCTCAGCGTGTCGCCGAAAGGCGAGGGCGAGCCATCCGGCAGGCAGGCCATGTTCTCAACCAGCCCGAGGATCGGCACTTCCATCTGGCGGAAGAGGGTCGCGCCGCGCTTCATGTCGGCCAACGCCAGCGGGCTCGGCGTCGTCACGATGATCGCGCCATCGATCCGTGTGCGCTGGAGCAGGGTGAGGTGGGCGTCACCGGTGCCGGGCGGGGTGTCGATGATCAGCCAGTCGAGTGGCCCCCATCGCACCTCATCAAGGAGCTGCTTTGACGCGCCCATGACCATCGGCCCGCGCCAGGCCAGCGCCTTTTCCTCCGACACCAGAAAACCGATCGACATGAGAGAGAGCCCGGCGGCCTCAAGCGGGATCACCTGTCCTTCATCGACCTTCGGATTGACCCCTTCGAGATCGAACATGACGGGCAGGGAAGGTCCGTAAATATCCAGATCGAGGAGGCCGACCCGGCCTTTTGAGTGGCTGGCGAGCGCAATGGCGAGCCGGGCTGCGACTGTGCTCTTGCCGACCCCGCCCTTGCCGCTGGCGACCGCGATAACGCGTTTGGCGCCGATCGGCCGTTGCTTGGCCGGCCGTGCCCGGACATTTTCATTCGCATTGGCGGGACCGCCCTGTTGGGGCAGGGCAAGGGGATTGTCATGGCCGCGCGCGACGCGCTCAGGCGCTGGGGCTTCGGATGCCGTGCCTGCCGCTTTGTGCAGCGTGACGACGAGCGTGACCGGAATGCCGCCTGCCGCCTTATTCAGCTCGGCCTCAAGGGCCTTCGCGCCAGCGCCATCAAGGTCAGGGCTTTCTGCAAGGACGACCGAGATTCGCTCCTCACCACCGATTTCGGATAGCCGCACCGATGCGCCTTTATGGACGGATTTTGCCGCCAGTACCCGGCGCAGCTTCTGTTCCAGCGCCCCCCAACGGGCAGCATCCTTCATTTTGCCGAACATGGCTTACTTCCTTTCAACACCGTGCAGGCTAAGGCGTTTGCGTCCGGTGTGCACATGCACATATATGACTTCGACATTTGCGCCATGCCCTGGTCGTTCTGCCTGGGCGGCGGGCTCGCCTGCCAGCGCTCCCCAGATATTGAGAGGATACGCAAAAACATATGCCATGGACGGATAAGCCCGGGGGCTCGGGCAGTAATGGCGGTGACGGCCCGTGGGGCCGCCCGGAAGGTAATAATGGAGGCCAGCAAGGCGGCCGCCGACCGGGAGAGCGCCAGGCGCCTGACCTCGAAGAACTTCTCCGCTCCGGCCGGGAGCGCTTCCGGCGCCGTGGCGGCGGGCAGGGCGGTGGTGCGGGAGGCCCCGGTGCAGGGGACTTCCAGATGCCGCCTGCGCGGATCTTCTATATCGGGGCGATTGTCATCGTCCTTCTGTGGCTTGCTAGCGGCTTTTACTCGGTCTCGGCCGGTGCGCGCGGCGTCGTCACGACGTTCGGCAGCTATTCCTCGATCACGGGGCCGGGCCTCAACTGGCACATGCCCTGGCCGGCCCAGTCGGTCGATGTCGTCGAAGTGGCACAAAACCGCTCGGTCAGCATTGGTCGTGGCCAGCAGATCTCGATGCTCACCTCTGACCTCAACATCGTCGATGTCGAAATGACGGTCGACTACAAGGTCGCGGGCGACGGCGCGATTGCGCCGGGCGAGCTGCCGAATGTGGCCAAGTTCATCTACAATATCGAAGACCCCGAAGAGCTGGTCGAGGCGACGACCGAATCCGCGCTGCGGCAAGTCGTCGGCGAGAGCCAGTTCAGCCAGGTCATCGCCGAGAACCGGGTGTTCGTGAACAGCCAGACGCAGGAAATCCTGCAGGGCATTCTCAACGATTACGACAGCGGCATCGAAATCATCCGGGTGAACTTCGGTAAGGCCGACCCGCCCGCCGAGGTGCTGCCCGCCCAGCGCGACGTGGTCGATGCTCGCTCCCAGCGCGAGCAGCTGATCAACGAAGCAACCAAGCACGCCAACACTGTTGTGCCTGCGGCCCGTGGTGAAGCACGCCAGATTATTCTGGGTGCGGAAGCCTATGGCCAGCGTGTCGTGCGCGAAGCTCAAGGTGCGGCGAGCCGGTTCAATGATATCTATGCTGAATACATCTTGGCGCCAGAAGTCACGCGCAAGCGGATGTATCTTGAAACCATGGAAGGCGTGCTCGGCCGGATGAACAAGGTTGTCATCGATGAAGAGGCCGGCGGCGCCATTCCCTATCTCAACCTCAATGAAATCGTACGCGATGGGCAGCAGAACCGCCGCGCACCTTCCAGCAACAATACGACGGGGGGGCTCTAAGTCATGAACGGACCTACACGTGTTCTGGCCCTCATCATTGCGGGCTCACTGCTGATCCTTGCCGGATTTGTCTTTTTCACAGTGCGTGAAGACAAGCAGGCACTTGTCCTTCAATTCGGTGCGCCGGTCGGCGGCTCGATCAATGAGCCGGGAGCGGACGAAGCCGGGCTGAAGGTGAAACTTCCCTGGCAGAATGTCGTTTACTTCGACCGCAAGAACCTCGAGTTCGATTTGACGCGGCCGCTGGAAATCATTGTGCGGAATGAAGAACGGCTCTTGGTCGATGCCTTTGTGCGCTACCAGATCTCTGATCCTCTGCTCTACTATCAGACGCTGGGTGCAGGGGGCGGCAGCCCTGAGCTGATGCGCAGCAATCTGAACAGCCGTCTGACGCAGATCCTCTCCGAGGCAATGCGTGAGCGTCTGGGGTCGCGCAGCATCCGGCAGATCATCGACGAGCAGCGGGCGGAAATCATGCGCCTGATTGCACAGGATGTGACAGCGGAAGCCAGAAAGCTCGGTATTCGCACGATCGATGTGCGCATCCGTCAGGCTGACTTCCCCGATGCGAACGCCGGCCGGGTCCACGACCGGATGAGCACGGATTATAACCAGCAGGCCGAGCTGATCCGCGCACAGGGTCGTGAACGGGCACAGGAAATCCGGGCCGAAGCCGATAAGGAAGTCATCCGGATCCGGGCGACTGCCGAGCAGCAGGCACAGATCATCCGGGGCCGGGCAGATGCGGTGAAGAACTGTATCCTTGCCAATGCCTATCAGGGCGTAGCGGCGGATATCACCGTGACGGCCTCGACCGACCCCGATGAGATGCGCGATACGGAAAGCACGGACGCGATCTCACAGGTACTCGCTGATGAGGAAGCAGAGGCTGAGGCCGCTGTCGAAGAACCGGTCGATTTTGAGGCGGCTGTCGAGGAAATGCTCGGCGTGACCTGCCGGATCACGGGTGCGGCCAATGAAGGGGACCCGCGTCGGCGGGAGTTCTTCTCCTTCTACCGCTCGCTGACCGCTTACGAGCAGGCGCTCGGTCAGGATGACGGCACGACCATCATCCTTTCGCCGGACAGTGAGTTCTTCCAGTATTTCAACGGTCAGGCTGGCAATTGATCTGACCGATATACGAATGGAAAAGGGGGCTGCGGCCCCCTTTTTTGTGGGCCAAACCCAAATCGAACAGGGTTAATCTCCTGCCTTTCCAGATCGGCGCTCATCGGCTAGCGTGAAATGGCTTATTTTGTGGGGCAGGAGGCGACATGCGGCGTATTTGTTTGGCACTCGGGCTGGCAGCAGCCATGATGGCGGTGCAGGCACCAGCAGTCACGGCGTCCGCAACGCCTGAGACTTTCTCCTCACTTGTGAAAAATGTGATGCCGGCGGTGGTCAATATTTCCGGCCGTCAGGCAGGCATTGGCGGGGCGCCGATGGGCGGCGGTGAGTCGCTCGGCTCAGGCTTCATCATCGACAGCTCAGGCATCGTCGTCACCAATAATCACGTCATTGATCGCTCCGACATCATCACCGTGACGCTCGAAGACGGGCGCGAATTCAAGGCCACCTTGCGCGGCACCGACCCGCTGACGGACCTTGCCGTCCTTCAGATGGAAGGTGGCGGTCGCTTTCCGGCGGTCAAATTCGGCAATTCTGACCGGATCGATGTCGGCGACTGGGTGGTCGCCATCGGCCAGCCTTTCGGGCTTGGTGGCTCGGTCTCAGCCGGGATCGTCTCAGCGAAAAGCCGCGATATCGATTCTGGTCTCTATGACGACTTCATCCAGACCGATGCCGCGATCAACCGCGGCAACTCTGGCGGCCCGCTCTTTGATATGTCGGGCCGTGTCGTCGGCGTGAACACGATCATCTATTCGCAGTCAGGCGGCTCTGTCGGGATCGGCTTTGCCATCCCCAGCAATCTTGCCGCCCGTGTCGTCCAGCAGCTCATCGAATTCGGCGAGACCCAGCGCGGCTATCTTGGCGTCCTTCTAGATGACGTGAATGAAGACACCCGCCTGCGACTTGGCCTTGCCAATACCAAAGGCGCGCTGGTGACCGGCGTGCCGTCGAGCGGCGGCCCCGCAGCGCAGGCCGGGATCATGCAGGACGATGTCATCGTCCGCTTCAACAATCGCGATGTTGATGACCAGCGCGATCTGACCCGCGCGGTTGCAGATGCACCGATCGGGCAGGAAGTCCCCGTCATAGTTATTCGCAATGGTGAGCAGGTCCGCCTTGCGGTCGTGATCGCCCGCCGCGAAACCCTGACCGCCCAGACCGACGGCACATTGCGCATGTCGGGTCTGACCCTGCAGTCGGCCAATCTTCAGACCAAGGCGCTTTATGGCCTGGCTGATGATGTCGAAGGGGTTGTTGTGACCCATGTCGACCCCTCAAGCCCGCTCGCCGGCTATCTCAAAGCCGGGGACGTGATCTCTGAAATTGGCTGGAACACGGTCAACAGCCCGGGCGCTTTCGAGACCTATATGAGCCGTTATCAGGCCGCCAATTCCGGCCCGGTCAAAGTGCTCGTCCGCCGCGGCGACCGTCTCTTCAATGCGACGATCAACCCGCTGGGGCTGGGTCTCAACTAACCGTCTGTTTCGAAAGACGGCTCAGCGCCTATTGCGCACCGTGTGCGGATAAAAGCGCGGCGATCTCTCTTGGCAGATCCCGCGCGAACCCGTCCGCGACTTCTTCCAAGTGATAGGGCCGGGTCGAGGTCGTCAGCACGACATCGATCGCCTCATTCATCCTGACAAATCCCACGGCAAGATGCGCAGGCGGCCATCCATCGACGTGCCTGATCCAGCCAGATTTCTGTGCGGCGAGCAGGGTTTTGGGATCTCGGATCAGCGCGCGGGCCAGCCCCCAGACATCACTTAGCCTCTTGGGGATAAATATGCCCCGGCGCCACATCCCTTGCGCCAAGGGTGCGATAGAGATGACCTTTTTGCCATTGCGCTTTGCTGTGCGGAAAGCCTCCCGATGGGAGGTGTTCAGGAAATGGTAACGGGCCATGACTACGTCAATTCCGTCCGTACACACCGCCTCGGCGAGCCCCGGTCCGTCCTGGCATTCGCCAATTGCGCCGATCAGCCCGTCCGCTTTGAGGCGCTGCAGTAAGGGAAGACTGCCATGCCGCTCCTTTTCATCGGGTCCATGCAGGTAGACGATGTCCGGGCGATGCCCGCCAAAGAGCGTCGTGTGCCGCTCGACCGCATCGCGGATGGCGTGCTCGGAGAAATCCCGGATCAGGCGGCCATCTGGGCCGATCCGCTTGCCGATCTTGGTCGAGACCGTCAGCTGACGGCCATATACGGCACCACCGGGTGCGAGGCGCTGTAGGGCACGCGCCAGCCGCTCATCCGCGCGGCCGTCGGCGTAAAAGCCGGCCGTGTCAAAGTGCGTGATCCCGCGGGTGAGCGCAGTGCGGAGCACTTCTTCGGCGCGGCTCTCATCGAACCATCCCGCTGCCCAAGCGCCGGTCGCGCCGAAGCCGAGTTCCATCCCCGGGCTCAGCTCTCCGTCGGCACGGTCTCAAGCGCGAGCGCGTGCAACACGCCACCCATCTTGCCCTTGAGCGCCCGGTAGACGAGCTGGTGCTGCTGCACCCGGTTGAGCCCGTTAAAGGCCGCGGAGGTGATGCGCGCCTGCCAGTGATCATTGTCATCGGCGAGGGCGGTCAGCTCGACTTCTGCGTCGGGGAGGGCTTCCTTGATGAGGCTGCCTAGTTCTTCCTTGGCCATGGGCATGGGGTCTTCTCCCGTTTCGAATAGGTCGGGCAGGGTCCGTGCGTGGAACTGCGCGAGGTCGTAAAGTGACAGCCGGTCGCGGCCATCGAGGATCAGCTCTTCACCGCCCAAGATACCAAGGCGGGTCGCCTGCACCCCTGCCATCGCGCATTTGAGGACGATGCGGTCGGCCTCCGCGGCGGGCATGGTGAAGAGATAACGGCCCTGGTCTTCCCCGAACCAGTAGGCGGCACGGCGATCCTTGACCGGAGTTGTGAGCGCGACGCCCTGACCCGAGGCAAGGCAAAGCTCACCAATTGCGGTCAGGAGCCCGCCGTCTGAGATATCATGAACCGCCGTTACGGGGGCTTCACTGATCAGCTTGCGGACGAGATCGCCTGCGGTTTTCTCCGCATCGAGATCAACCGGGGGCGGGGCGCCTTCGCTCATGCCGTAAAGCTCGCGGAGGTAAAGCGACTGGCCGAGCCAGCCCTTGGTGATCCCGAGCGCGACGAGCGCATCGCCTTCCTGCGCGGTTGTCATGCGCACGGCGCCCGCAACATTGTCGAGAAGCCCAACCGCGCCGATCGCCGGGGTCGGCGGAATGGCGATGCCATTGGTCTCGTTATAAAGCGACACATTGCCGGAGATGACCGGCATGTCGAGCGCGACACAGGCCTCGGCCATGCCCTCAAGGCAGCCAACGAACTGGCTCATGATTTCGGGCTTTTCGGGATTGCCGAAATTCAGACAATTGGTGATGGCCAGCGGCTTGGCGCCGGTCGCCGTCAGATTACGGTAGCATTCTGCGACGGCCTGTTTGCCGCCCGTGACCGGATGCGCAAAGCAATAGCGCGGCGTCACATCGGTCGTGATGGCCAGCCCTTTTCCGGTACCATGTACACGGACGACCCCGGCATCGGACCCCGGCGCGATGGCGGTATCGCCCATCACCGTGTGATCATACTGCGTCCAGATCCATTCGCGCGAGCAAAGGTCCGGCGTCGCCATCAACCGCGCAAGGGTCGAGAGCATCGTCGCGCCGCCCGGCTGGTCGGCAAGCGAGACGGTCTCGCTGTGATCTTCGACAGTTGCGCTGGAAACGATGCCCGCTTCGGCAAGGTTCTGGGCTGCCGCCTCAACGGAGGCGAAAACATCCGCAGGTGCATCAGCAGCAGAGCGGATATAGAGAACCGCAACATTGCCCGCGAAGGTCGCGCCGAATGCATCAAATGCGTCCTTGCCCGCGATCACTTCGCTGGTCAGCGCTTCGACCGTTTCGGGCAGCTCCGCCGACCCGCGATGCAGCTCCAGCCGCAGCTCGCGCACCGTGACTTTGGGATCGGCAAGCGGCGCCACATCGGCAATCGCATGATGCTCGCGGTCATAATTCGGGGCGGCATCAGCGAGCGGGCCGACATCAAGGTCCGCCACAATCTCTCCCTTATGGCGGATGACCAGTTTGCCGGTGTCGGTCGTTGTGCCAATGACGGCGAAATCAACGCCCCATTTCTCAAAAATTGCCCGTGCGTCGTCTTCCTTGCCGGGCTTGAGAACCATCAGCATACGCTCCTGGCTCTCGGACAGCATCATTTCATATGCCGTCATGTTCTCTTCGCGCTGGGGCACATGGTCGAGGTCAAGGTCAAAGCCGCCTTCACCGGCCGCAGTGCCCTTGGCCGCCATTTCAACCGAAGAAGAGGTCAGGCCCGCTGCGCCCATGTCCTGGATCGCGATCACCGCATCGGTCGCCATCAGCTCAAGGCAGGCTTCGAGAAGAAGTTTCTCCGTGAACGGATCGCCGACCTGTACGGTGGGACGTTTCTCCTCTGACTGGTCGTCGAACTCCGCCGAGGCCATGGTCGCGCCATGAATACCGTCGCGGCCCGTCTTGGCGCCGACATAGACAACCGGATTTCCTGCGCCCTTGGCGGTTGAAAGGAAGATTTTCTCGGTCTCGGCCACTCCGACGCACATCGCATTGACGAGGATATTGCCATTATAACCGGCATCGAAATTGGTCTCGCCACCAATCGTTGGCACGCCCATGCAATTGCCGTAGCCGCCGATCCCGGCAACGACGCCCGAAAGCAGATGCTTCGTCTTCGGATGATCGATCTCGCCAAAGCGCAGCGCGTTCATCATCGCCACGGGCCGGGCGCCCATGGTGAAGACATCGCGCATGATGCCGCCAACGCCGGTCGCCGCGCCCTGATAGGGCTCGATGAAGCTTGGGTGGTTGTGGCTCTCCATCTTGAAGACGCATGCCTGCCCATCGCCGATATCGACAACGCCCGCATTCTCGCCGGGCCCCAGGATCACCTGCGGGCCGGTCGTCGGCAGATTCTTCAGGTGCCGCCGCGAGGACTTGTAGGAGCAGTGCTCCGACCACATGACCGAAAAAATGCCGAGTTCCAGCAGGTTCGGCTCGCGGCCGAGATGCTGCTTGATGTCGTCATATTCTTGCGCGGAAAGGCCGTGTTCGGCCACGATTTCGGGGGAATGGCTCATGGCCCGCTAGGTGCCCCGGATCAGCGCCGCGCGCAAGTGGCTTCGTCAATCGCCTTGCTCAAGTCGATCGAGCGGAAAGCCAATGCGCCGCTCAGTAATTTCACGTTCACGTGGGGACATCCCGGCAACCCAGTTCTTCCAGTCGTCCGGCTGAAACCCTTTCGCGCCCGGCGGGGGGATCTCGCCGATGGCCTCATAAGCCGGCGCCCACAGGCACTCATAATTGACCGTGGGCAAAGGGAGCTTTGCAACGACCAGCCCCTTCTGCGCGCCCAGATATTGCCGAAAGGCGCGGTCTGCGCCCTGCGAGATATGTTTCGGCAGGGTGCCCCACCAAGCCAGATAGTGGAACGCGCCTTCCAGCATCACATAGCAATTGGTATCGACGAAACGGTCCGAGACTTCGTCACTGATCGGCATTTGAATGCCGTCAGGGCGCCAGAATTTCCGGCGGCCAAAGACCATGTCGACTGGCCGACCTGCGCCCGCTGCTGCCGCAATCGCCGTCTCGAGGTGGTGCGGGTCGTACCAGTTATCGGCATCGAGCATGGCAATCATCTTGACGCCCGAATTGATCGCGAGTGCCGCGCCAATGGCGCGCGGCGTGTTGCCCATATCCTCCTCGGCCCGGTCGAGCACGACATGGCGGAGGAGGGGGCCGGTCTCGATTTCCTGTGGGTGGCCATCAGAGATCAGGAAATGGAGCGTTGGGACCGTCTGTGCCCGGACCGATGCCATGCACCGCTCCAGCACCTCGCGCGGTTCCTTGTAATAGGGCGTGATGACGGCGGCAAAGGGCGGTGTGGTCATGGCAAGAAAAAACCCCGGCTGCGATCAGCCGGGGTTTCCCTAACGTAAGTTGTGGTCAGCTTACCAGATGCTGACGCGCTCTTCTGGCGGCAGATAGAGGTCATCATCCTCTGTCACGCCAAAGGCGTTATACCAGGCGTCCATATTCCGTACCGGCCCGTTTGCCCGGAAATAGCCAGGCGAATGCGGGCCTGTCAGAAGATGGGTCCGCATGGCTTCATCACGGACTTTGGTCCGCCAGACCTGACCCCAGGCCATGAAGAAACGCTGATCGCCGGTAAAGCCGTCAATCACCGGCGCTTCCTCGCCATCAAGGCTGAGCTTATAGGCGCGATAGGCAAGTGAAAGCCCGCCAAGGTCACCAATGTTCTCGCCAAGGCTGAGCTTGCCGTTGACGCAAGGCTCACCTTCGCCAAGCGGGCAGAACTCATCATACTGGGCGGCAAGAGCACTTGTCAGGTCACGGAATGCCGCAAGGTCTTCCTCTGACCACCAGTTGCGCAGGACACCGTCGCCATCATATTTCGACCCCTGATCATCAAAGCCATGGCCCATTTCGTGGCCGATGACCCCGCCAATGGCGCCATAGTTCACCGCCGGGTCGGCGGAGATGTTGAAGAAGGGCGGCTGCAGGATCGCAGCCGGGAAGACGATTTCGTTGAAGGCCGGATTGTAATAGGCATTTACCGTCTGGGGCGTCATGAACCATTCGTTCTTGTCGACATCCTTGCCTAGGCGCTCGATATTTTCCTTCCAGCCAAAGGCGGAGGCGGAAATCGCATTGCTCAGCGCGTCATCGGTCACCTTCATCGAGGCATAGGTCTCGAATTCGTCAGGGTAGCCGACTTTCGGATTAAACTTGTCGAGCTTGTCCTTTGCGAGAACTCGGGTTTCTTCGCCCATCCATTCGAGGTCTTCGAGATTGGCGTGCATTGCCGTGCGCAGATTGGCAACGAGCTCGTCCATGGCGGCTTTGTTCTCGGGCGGGAAATACCGCTCGACATAGGCCGCGCCGATGGCTTCACCCAGTGCGTTCTCCGTCGCGGAAACCGCACGCTTCCAGCGCGGGCGCTGCTCCGGCGTACCGCGAAGGGCGGTGCCGAAGAACTCAAACACGGCCTCATCGATCTCGGAAGGCAGGACCGACGCATGATCGATCAGGAAATGCGCCTTCAGATAGGCTTTCCATGTGTCGAGATCGGTGTCCGCTGTGATCTGGAAGACTTCCGGATAGCCGCCGCCGAGTTTAGCGGCATCTTCGGCGGTAAGGCCTGCGGCGTCCAGTTCTTCATCCGTTGGCGGAATTTCCGTAACGAGCAAGTTTTTAACCTTGCCTGCGCCGATTTCCTTGAGGAATGTTTTTACCGGGAAGTCATCCGCCATATCCTCGAAGTCTTTGACCTCGAGTTTGTTATATGTGATTTCCGCATTGCGAGAGACGGCGCGGTCCCAGTCGGCCTTGGCGATCTCGGTTTCAAGCGCCATGACGTCAGCGGCCTTGGCGGCTGCGTCTTCTTCACCGGCCTGCTCAAGCATAAAGGTCAGCAGGCTGACATATTTCTCGCGCAACTCGACGGAAGTCTCATCGTCTTTTGTGTAGTATTCGCGATCCGGCAGGCCGAGCCCGCCAATGAACATCTGAAGAATATAAGTGTCGGGATCTTTGTCGTCGGTGAAGACAAAGGCCGTGAACGGGCTCGAATAACCCGGCTGGCCGAAGACTTTCGCGAGGCTCTTCAGGTTGCGGATGGAATCGATTTTCTTGAGGTAAGGCTCGGCCGGGGCCATGCCCTTCTCATTGATCGCATCAACATCCATGAAGGCGTTGTAGAAAGAAGCGACCTTGCCGGACGGCGTTTTGGCGTCGGGCATCTCGGCGGCGAGATCTTCGATGATGAATTTCGTCTGCTGCTGGGATTTCTCGCCGAGCAGGTGGAACGCGCCATAGCTCGACCGGTCGGACGGAATCTCGAATTCCTTGAACCAGGTGCCATTAGCGTAGAGGAAGAAATCGTCGCCCGGATCGACAGTTTTATCCATGGCGGTGAGGTCGATGCCCCAGTCACCCCAGTAATCCGGTGAGGCGGTTTCGATCACGCGTTCATCCTGAGCCGAGGCCGAGGCGAGGGCGAGGCTGCCTGCCGCGCCCAAAAGAAGCAGTGATTTCAAGAAGTTGGATTTCATGGCCATATTCCTGTGTGGCGATCTTAATCGTTATTCGATATCGGTAGCGAATGCGGCGCGCTTTGAAAAGGTGCCGCTTTTCGGGGCTGATTGGGGCTAGTTGCTCTTGCCAGTCATCCTTTGCACGACGCCTTTTGTCACATCTTACGTAGCAGCACGTCGTCTTTGCTCATCGACCAGCGCAGAAAAAGGACGAGAGCGGAGAAAAGAGACCTCATTCAGGCGCGGTCTCGTTCGTGGGCGCGCCTTCAACGGTCGGTGCGTTTTCCTTCCAGAAATCGACGGCTGTTCCGAGCATCTCCCAACCGGTGGGGCCAGTGCGTTCCCATGTCTCAATGACAATGGCATCATTCTCGCCATCTGTCGTCAGCATCATGAGCATAACCATATGCCCATTTCGCTGCCACATACGGGGCGGCGCCTTTCCGCCGGGTGTATCTACACCCGCTATTCGGGCTCCAAGCGCCATACCGACGGCCAAACTCGGAGAGGCAATATGGCCGCCATGAGTTTCGCGAATGCGCGTGTCGGCATCGGTGTAGAAGCGCAGGCATTTCTCAATGTCGCCGGAGCAATCTATATAGCTCTCAAGAGTCTCAATGCCTTCGTCGGACATCGTCAGATGCAGATCCTGATCTACATCCGCGGGAGCCGTCCGGGTCATGATGATTTTATCATCTTCGGCGTCGTAGAGTTTGAAATTCTCCAGATGCCGTACCTCGCTGGGGGTCATTGACCAGTCGAGGCCGAAAGGGCCGGGCTGGGCTTTCGCCATCCCTGCCGCGCTGAAGAGGGCGGCGGCGAAGGCGAGGGCACGTTTCACGCAATCGCCTCTATCAGCCCACGGAAGAAGGTCGCGCCATCTTCCCCGCCAAGCAGCGGTGAGATCACCCGCTCAGGATGCGGCATCATTCCCAGCACATTGCCTTTTTCATTCAGCACACCGGCAATGTTCCGGGCGGAACCATTGACCTGTTCGACATAACGGAAGGCCACGCGGCCTTCGCCTTCGAGCCGGTCGAGCGTCTCGTCATCGGCTTCGTAATTGCCGTCATGATGGGCGACCGGGAATTTGAGGTACTGGCCGTGTTTCAGCCCTTTGGTGAAGGGGCTGTCTGTGTTCTCGACCCGCAATGTCCGCATCCCGCAGACAAACTCGATCCCTGCATTGCGCAGGAGCGCGCCCGGGAGCAGCCCCGCTTCGGTCAGGATCTGAAATCCGTTGCAGATGCCAAGAACTGGCGTGCCGGCCTCGGCGCGGGCGATCACTTCGCGGATGATCGGGGAGCGGGCGGCCATCGCACCGGCCCGCAGATAATCGCCATAGGAAAAGCCGCCGGGAATGACGACGAGATCGACAGGCGGCAGCTCGGTATCGGCATGCCACACCATATGCGGGTCGTTGCCCGTGACCTGTTTTAAGGCGACTTGGGCGTCGCGATCGCAATTGGAGGCGGGGGAGACGATGACGGCTGTTTGCATGGCCGGTTCCTAGACGCGTCTGGCAGGAATGCCAATCTTTCCGTTTCGCGCAAAAGCCTTTCCCTGAAAGCCCCGTATCTGGGCGGCGGCAAAGTTTCTACGTCATTGGCCGAACATGTATTTCCCCGCGAAAGGAGCACTCCATGACCAAAGTCGCGATCATCTATCATTCAGGCTACGGACATACAAAACTCGTGGCCGAGGCCGTGGCGGAAGGCGCCGCAGGCGTTGACGGCGTCAGCGTCGATCTCGTGACCGCCGAAGACGCAACGGACGATCTTGACCGCTTTGACGATGCCGATGCGATCATCTTTGGCTCGCCGACCTATATGGGCTCGGCCTCTGGCCCGATGACGACTTTCATGGATGCAACCTCCAAAGTCTGGGCTGAGGATCGCTGGAAGGACAAGGTCGCTGGCGGCTTTACCAATTCAGGCTCCATGGCCGGGGACAAATTCGTCACGCTCCAGCAATTCGCCGTGCTTGCCGCACAGCAGGGCATGATCTGGGTGCCGCTCGCCATGAAGAACGAGACCAATGGCCCGGACATGCCGGCGGGCGATCCCAAAGGGCTTAACCGGACGGGCCATTATTTCGGGCCGGGGACGCAGTCGGACAATGCGCCCGCCGAGAAGGGCAATCCGCCCGAAGGCGATATCCGCACCGCGCAAGCCTATGGCGAGCGGGTAGCAAAGGCGGCGATCCGCTGGGGCACCGGCCCGCTCTGATCAGGGCTAAAAACGAACAACAAAAAAGCGCCCTACAAGAGGGCGCTCTTTTCGTCAGAGGGTAGGATCAAGCTTACTTGATCTTGCCTTCTTTGAATTCGACATGCTTGCGCGCAATCGGATCATATTTCCGCACGACCATTTTCTCGGTCATGTTGCGGGTGTTTTTCTTGGTCACGTAGAAATACCCGGTATTTGCGGTCGAGTTGAGACGAATCTTGATCGTGGTCGGCTTGGCCATGGGTCACTCTCGAAAAATAGAAATTCATTGGCGCCATAGGGCGCGAGCCGCGGGTGATGGCGACAAAGCAGTGCGAAGTCAAGCCAATTCCCGGCTGGTCAGGGCAGTTCCTGCCGCCATCTTCTCGCGACCAGCAGGACATAGAGAATCATGACTGCGATCAGGAAGAGTTCCAGCCCGAACTGCCCGCCCAGATCACGGGCAAAGCCGGCACCTGCGGGGCCGATGATCGCGCCCAGCCCATACATGAAGACAAAGCCGGTATTGGCCGCCTCGACCTCTGTTTTGGGAAAGCGGTCGGCAAGCAGAGTCAGCCCGATCGTATAGAGCCCGGCAATCGCCCCGCCCCAGAAGAAGAGGACGACGTAGAGAAGGATCAGGCTCTCATCGATCACGGCAAAGAGGCCCGCGCCGACCAGCGAGACGAATGCACAGGCAAAGAGGCTGCGGCCATAGCCGAACCGGTCGGCTTCCCGCCCGATCAGATATTGGAGGGCTACAAGGCCGAGCCCGTAGACCGTGATGGCGCGGGTACCCGTCTCCTCCGCCCAGCCTGATTCGAGCGCATAGATCGGCAGGAAGGTGAGGATCGCCGCTTCCGCCCCGGCAAAGACCGAGGACGACGCAAAGGTCGCCGGGGCCTTGGCAATCAGACTGAAAAAGCCGGTGACGTGTCCCTTGGGGCTTGCGGGCGGCGGGCTGGCGATAGCGATCGGCAGGACGGCACTGGCAAAGATCAGCATCCCGACAAGAAAGGGCGTGAAGCCTGTCGTGCCAAAAATCTCGACCATGAACGGGCCCATCGCAAAGCCAAGCGCAAGGCAGGTCGAATAGATCCCGATGATCCGCCCACGCGCCCCTTCGGGCGCCAGCGCATTGATCCAGATCTCCGAGCCGACAAAGAGCCCGGCGCCGGCAAAACCGAAGACGAATCGCAAGGGGAACCACAGCCAGACGCGCTCGCCTGCAAGGCCGATCAGGCCGTAGATCGCGACCATGATCGCAAGGCAGGCCAGGATGAAGGGCTTGATGCCCACCCGTCCGATGATCTTGGGAAAGAAGGGCGTGGCGAGAATCGCCGCCAGTGCCATGGTCGCCGTGTTGAGCCCGATCAGCCGGTCGGAGGCGTCATAGCGCTCAAGCAGGATCGAGAAGAGAGGCAGCGTATGACCAAAGCCGACCGCGGCGACGCCGATCGCCGTGATGGCAGCGATCAGTCCCCGGATATTTGTGGGGCTCTTGCCCTCGATGCGGCTTGCGTCGGTCATGCCCAGCCTTTGCCGGTCGCCAGTCGGCACGGCAAGTGTGAAGCGGCCTGCCCGGCCTCTTTGCCGCGTCAGGCGCTGCCCGTCAGGGCGGCAAGGGCGGAATAGCTGAGGATCGCAAAGAGCGCTGCGGCGGGCAGGGTGATGATCCAGGCGAGCACCATGGCGCGCACGGTTTTCATGTTCACCCCGCGCTTGTTCACAAGGCCGAGTCCAATAATCGAGGATGAGGACACATGGGTTGTCGAGACCGGCAGGCCGAGACGGCTCGCGCCGAGAACGAGGACGGTCGAGATCAGGTTTGCCGCAAAACCCTGCGCATGGCTGAGCTTTGTGACGTCAAAGCCGAGCACTTTGGTGATCCGCCGCCCGGCAAGATAGCTGCCGGCACCCATCGCGGTGGCAGCCCACAGATAGGTCCAGACCGGCACTTCGCCGGGTGAGAGCATCAGGACCGGCAGGGTGATGGCGATCAGCTTGGGGGTGTCATTGAGTCCTCGCGAGAAGGAGAGAAGCCCGCTGGTCAGCCAGTGCAGATGGTCGACCGTCAGGCGCGGCTTGCGGGCGCCTTCCGTTAACGGATCATCATCACCATCCGCATGGAAGCGATGGGCGACCCGCTCAAGCAGCGGGGTCAGGAAATAGGCAAGGACGATAGCCATCAGGGGACTGGCAAGCAGCGGTAGGGCGATCTTTTTGCCCAAGGTCTCCCAGTCGATGGCATTTGCGCCGTAAGCGATCAGCCCGACCCCGACGAGACCGCCGACAACCGCATGGGTCGTTGAAACCGGCCATTTGCGCCAGGTCGCCAGCGCCACCCACAAAGCGGGTGCGAGGATCACCGAGACCGCGACCGCAAGGACGAAATCATGGCTTTCGACATAGATGCTGCTCGAGATGTTCTTGATCAGCGCATGGCCCCAGACGAGGCCAAAGAGGCTGCCCGCCACGGTCCAGATCGTCCCCCACAGAACCGCTCTTTGTACGGTGGTGACGCCTGCGCCGGCTAGTGTCGCAATCGCCTTTGAGACATCATTCGCGCCATTCGCGAAGGTAAGTGCAAAGAGCAAAATCGCGGCGAGCGCGGGCAGGAAGAGTTCCATAATTCGACCTTACTGGAAAAGACGTTTACGAACTTGTTCTTGCGTCCTACGAAGGGTGCGCGCGAAGATGCAAGGAAAAAGGCGCAAAAGGTGCGCCTGTTGCGGCGCATCAATCAGGATAACTTATCCGTATAAAGACATGATCTGAGGGGGCTGCGCGGGCAGGGATGTGCCCCAAATGCCGGGCGGCGCGCAGGCAGACAGGCCGCGCCAAACATGCAAGAAGACCGGCACGGCTTTCGGGGGACGGCAATGCGCATGGCGAAAATCTGGGGGGTGGCGGGGCTCATCCTGCTCATTGCAGGCTGCGCAAGCGCACCGCAGGCGACAGATACGGGCCCGGCCTTTGACCCCGTGGAGTTCTTCTCCGGCGACACGCAAGGGGAGGGCGTTCTCGCCTTTGCCTCGGGCGGGCTCGATGCGCGCTTCACGGTCAAGAGCCATGGCCACCGCGAGGAAGATGGCCGCTTCATCTTGCGTCAGACCATCGCCTGGTCTGACGGCAGGGAGGAGGAGCGAGCCTTTATTCTCACCCCGGACGGTAAAGGCGGACTTGAGGGATATTTCGAAGGGGAGCGCGGGCGCGTCACCCTGACTTCAGAGGGGAGCGTCGGGCATTTGCGTCACGGCCTGCCGGATACGCCAATGGCCCGTATGGAGCAGTTTCTCTATCTCCAGCCAGACGGGCGCACACTGATCAATGAGGGGACAGTAAGGGTGCTCGGTATTCCCTTCCGCCGGCTTCACGAGATCATCGTAAAACCGGCGGAGGTCCAGAGCGCTGATGGCTGAGGCTCTTGGGGAACTGGAACAGCCATCAACCGACAGTGGGCTGCCGGTTACTTGCTACGGGGTTTGGACGCCGGTTTCGCCGTGGTCGTGTTGGAGCCGCTTTGCGGTTTGACGCTGGCGAGGTTTGGTTTTGCAGGTTTTGATTTGCCAGATTTCATCTGACCAGGACCTTTAAAATGCGCGCCTTAACCGGCACGCGGGCGTCCGACGACATCGCCGAACACCATAAAGTTGGTACGGAAACAAAGTTCCTGCAATCGGTATTTTCGAGGTTGCGTAAATGTAACCCTGCACCCGCGCCCGCCGATCCCCTTGCGCCAAAGAGGGGCTCATGAAACTCTGCCGCAGATTTCGGGAGGCGGAACATGAAAAAAATATGGGGACTATCCGTAGCGGCACTCGCCCTGATTGGGACCGCATCGGCGGAAGATATTGAAATCATTCATGCGGGCACGCTGCTCGCGGTGCCGGGAGAGACGCCGCTGACCGAGCAGACCATCATTGTGAAGGGCCGCCAGATCGTCTCCGTCCTGCCCGGCTATCAAGGTGAGGACGCAGTTGAGGCGGGGGCGGAGGATAAAGTCACCCTCCATGACCTCTCGGGCTATACGGTCATGCCGGGCTTCATTGACGGGCATGTTCACCTGACCTTTGAGTTCAACAGCCAGCTGCGGCTCGAAGCGGTCCAGCTCTCTGATGCGGATGCCGCGATCCGGGGCGCCAAGCACGCAAAATCGACGCTCATGGCAGGCTTTACGACGGTGCGCGATGTCGGCGCGGGCAGCGGGGATGCAATCTTCGCTTTGCGCGACGGGATCGAAAAGGGGTGGATAGACGGCCCACGGATCTTTGCCTCCGGCGCGACGGTCTCGGTCACCGGCGGGCATGGCGACGGCACGCAAGGCTATCGCGATGACATTGCGCATCTGATGACCTCATCGGCGGTCTGTGATGGCGCGGATGAATGCCGACACGCCGTGCGCGAGCAGATCCGCCGCGGCGCGGATCACATCAAGCTGACGGCGACGGGCGGGGTGCTTTCTAACACTGCGACGGGCACGGAACAGCAATTCACCGAAGAAGAACTCGACGCCATCATGTCCTCCGCGCATGCGATGGGGCGGAAGGTGACGGCGCACGCGCACGGCAAGCAGGGCATCGAATCAGCCATCAAGGCTGGTGTCGATTCAATCGAGCACGGCACCTATCTCGATGACAGGACCATCCGCCTGATGAAGTCCAATGATGTCTTCCTTGTGCCAACCGCGCTTGCCGGCAAAACGGTCTCCGGCTGGGCAGCGGCGCCAGACAGTTTCCTGACACCGCCGCAAAAGGCAAAGGCGCTTCAGGTTGGCCCGCAGATGAAAGACATGGTGCGTCGCGCGCATGAGGGCGGGGTGAAAATCGCCTTCGGTACCGACAGCGGCGTTTCTGCTCACGGCATCAATGCGGAAGAATTCGCACTTTATGTTGAAGCCGGCATGACGCCGATGGAGGCGATCCGCTCCGCGACCGTGGTGGGTGCCGCAAACCTTGGCAAATCCGACATGATCGGTACCATCGAAACCGGCAAACGGGCCGATATCGTGGCTGTTTCCGGTGACCCGCTGGCTGACATTCGTGAGCTGGAAGATATTGATTTCGTTATGAAAGACGGGGTCGTCCACAAATCGCAGTGAAATCGGGCTGGTGTGTCCTGCCGCCCCTTTCGCGGGAGTGTGAAAAAGGGTTAATATCGCCCCGTTGAGTGCTTAACTAACCAGGATACGCACGAACGGGGGACGCTATGGCGCGCATCAATTATGGTCATGAGGGAGGATCGCCCATCCGCTGGCTGGTCGGCATCTTCCTCGCCGTCATTCTTGCTGTTGTCGTGGTCGCGGGGGCCCGGATCGGCGCGGAGAATGTCTGCGGCGGCGCCTGCGAACCGCTGAGCGCGATTGCCGAATTCCTGCGCCAGCCTTTCCCCGTCCTCGGGGACACCCTGACCTGGTGCATGGGGCTCGCGATTGCCTGCGCATTCCTTCTCTGGATTGCGCTGGGCAGCCGTCAGCATTTCCTCGCGGCGATCCTCATTCTCGCGCTCGCGCTCTTGGGCGCGTCGATGGCCGGGGTGGAGCGCAAGGATGCCGTGTCCGATGAGCCCGAAGACATCCCCGATGTTGCAACCACGCTTGATACGGCGCCGAAGCCGCGTGAAACCGACACGATCGTGATCGGCTCGGTCGAGCCTATCGGCCCCGTTGCGGAACTGGTGCCCGAGCCTGAGCCGCTGCCAGATCCGGCCCTGTCCTGCCCGGCGGGGAATTTCTGGAATGGTGAGGGCTGCTCGACCTGTGAGGTCGCAACCAGCGTGCCCGTCAGTGCGAAGATCAGTTTCATCCCGGCGACGCTGGAAGCGTCATGGGATTATGCCGATGCCCGCCACGTCCGGCTTGGCACTGGTGCTGACATGCTGCCCGTCGCGGATGTGACTGTGAACGGTACCGCGCCCTGCGACCGCGATGCGATCCTTGTCATCGGCTCGTCCTCTAGTGACGGCCCGCTGCCGCGCAACCTTGATCGCGCCCGCCGCCGTGCTGTCGGGCTTGCCGATCACATGCGCGCCTCATGCGAAGCTGCGCCGCAGATCTTTGCCCTCTCGATCGGCCAGTCGACGGCCGAGCGCGATAATTTCAAGGACCGTGCCCTGACGGTCATCGGCCTTGATGCGGCGCCCGGCGAGACGATCACGCAAGCGCTTGTCGAGGAGGAGCTCGGCTATATCCTCGGCAATGGCGAGGCGACGGCACCGCTCCTCACCCGGATCGACTATTTCCCGAATGAGAACTGGGTCTGGATCGAAGGCGGAGAGGGCAGCGTCAATGTCACCCCGGTCCCGCGGCCTTATGAGAAGATGATGACCCTTCGCGAAGGCGCGCCCGCAAGCTGCGGCGAGACAAGCTGATCCCCCTTGCGATGGCAGCATCCGGCTGACACGTTTGGGTCATGACCATGCTTCGTTTGATCATTCTTCTTGCGCTTGCTTTTCTTCTCGCGCTTACCTTATTCCTTGTGTTTACCGCTCCGCCGGGTGAGCGCGCGCCCGTGCTCTCTCTGCCGATTGATTGCGTGCCGGGGCAGACCTGCTTCCTCCAGCAATATGTCGATCGCGACCCCGGGCCGGACGTCGTTGATTACCGCTGCGGCCATCAGACCTATAATGGCCATAAGGGCACGGATTTCCGCCTGCCCGATACGCGCGGCGTTGCCACCGGCGTTGCGGTCTATGCGGCGGCCCCCGGGCGGGTGAAGGGCGTGCGCGATGGCGAGCCTGATATCTTCTCGAATGAACGTCCGCAGTCGGATATTGACGGGCGCGAATGCGGCAATGGCGTTGTCATCGATCACGGGCAGGGCTGGGAGACGCAATATTGCCACATGAAGGAAGGCTCTGTCCGTGTGCGTCCCGGTGACATTGTGACCAGCGGGGATACGCTTGGTCTTGTGGGCTATTCGGGCCGGGCGGAATTCCCCCACCTTCATCTCTCCGTGCGTTACGAGGGGCAGGTCGTCGATCCTTTCGCGGTCGAGGCCGGGCTTGGCACCTGCGGTGAAGACACGGTGAGCATGTGGAGTGATAAGGCCACCGCAGCCTTGCGCTATGAAGATGCATTGATCCTCAATCTCGGCTTTGCCTCAGGCGCTGTCGATAACCGACAGGTCGAGGGCGGCGTAGGCGATGGCTTCACCCTCAATGATGAAACCCCGGCGCTGGTCGTCTTTGCCCGGATGATTAACGCGAAAGAAGGCGACCGGCTGGCCCTGCGTATCGAAGGGCCGCAAGGCTTTGAAGTCTCAAGCCTTGCTGATCCCGCGCCGAACCATCAGGCCCAGCGCATGGGCTTTGCCGGGCGCAAGCGCCCTGCAGGCGGCTGGCCTAAGGGTGAGTATCGCGCGACGGTCTCTCTCTTACGCGAGGGCGCAGTGATTGAGCGGCGCGACATCTCGTTGACGATGGAATAGAGGATGCCGATGAGCTTTCTTCTGACCGCCGCCGCGCTGCTCGGCATGGCGCCGTCCCCTCCGCCTGCGGATTGCCTTGTTGAGACCATCGTGCTCGGCACCGGGCAGGATGCCGGTATCCCCCAGATCGGCAATAATGACGATCCGGGCTGGCAGGACGATGCGGCCCGGCGCAGCGCGACCTCAATTGCCCTCATCGATCACCGCACGGATGACCGCTATCTCTTTGAAGCCACACCGGATATCAGGGCGCAGCTTCATGCGCTTGATGAGGCATCGCCGGGCGGCAATGGTTCCTTGGGGCTTTCTGGTGTCTTCCTCACCCATGCGCATATCGGCCATTATGCCGGGCTCATGTTCTTTGGCCATGAATCGGCGGGGACATCGGGGCTCAGGGTCCATGCCATGCCGCGCATGCGGGCGTTCCTCACCGATAACGGCCCCTGGTCACAGCTTGTCAGTTATCGGAATATCCTTCTTGAGCCGCTCGTGGACAACCAACCGGTCCGGGTTGGGGAGGGGATCACGGTCACGCCCCATCTTGTACCGCACAGGGACGAATATTCAGAGACTGTGGGCTATGTCATCGACACACCGGGCAGGGATTTCCTCTTCCTGCCGGATATTGATTCATGGGATCGCTGGGCGGTCGAATATGACCGGCGGATCGAGGACATGGTCGATGCCGTCGACATTGCATATGTCGATGCGACCTTCTTTGACGACAATGAGCTGCCCGGCCGCGATATGTCGAAGATCCCGCACCCGCGCGTCGCGGCCAGCATGGCACGCTTTGCGGATGCGCCTGCCGAGGTGCGAGCCAAGATCCGCTTCATTCATTACAACCACACCAACCCCGTCCGCTTTGAGGACTCGCCGCAGTCGGACGAGGTGAGGGAAGCTGGCTTCGCCGTCGCTCGCGAGGGGGAGCGGATGTGTCTTCTCTCGGAATAGCCGCGCGAGAGTGTTCACCACTTTCTGTTCGTCACCTCGACACGCTCATCTCCGCGAAGGCGGGGATCTGGTCTTAGTTGGCATAGTCAGAGTTCATCTTTGTGAACTCTGAAAATGAGAGAGCAGGACATCAGAGGCAGATCCCCGCCTACGCGGGGATGAGCGGCGAGATAAAGAACTTGGGTGACCACACGACCAGACGGCAGGAGGAAGGGACCACCCTTTAATCACGCCGCCGCGAGGCCCTTTACAAATCGCGGTTTTTTCCCCATAGGCCCGGGCTCTACTGGCAGGAGAGATCCTGCCGCCCTGTCCAAGACCGCACGGCAACGGCCATCCGGCCCGATAAGTCCCGCGATAGATAAGGGTATCCGAGCTTTGATGCGGCATCAAAAGATGCCCGCCCGGATATGTTTGTTGATGGATCAGGGTCCTTCGCCGTCCGCGGCAGGGGCCTTTTTTGTTGGGTGCGACGCCCGCAACGAAGACCTCAACGCCTGCGGACATTCTGTTTGACCTCGCCGGGCCACCCGCCCGGCACAGACTGAACTGGACCGGATATGCCGCTGACTAGGCAGAATAAATCGGCACAGGTCGAATGGATCTCGAATGTCTTGAATGACAACGAGGTCCTGGTGGTCATGGAGAACAAGGGCCTGACGGTCGCCGAAGTGTCCGACCTTCGCGTGAAAATGCGCGAAGCCGGGGGCGGGGTGAAGGTGGTCAAGAACCGCCTCGCCAAAATCGCTCTCAAGGACGTTGACGGTGGTGATCAGACGGCTGAGCTCTTCAAGGGCCCGACCTTTATCGCCTATTCCGAAGACCCCGTCACCGCGCCGAAAGTCGTGGTGGAATACGCGAAAACCAATGACAAGGTCGAGATTCTCGGCGGTCTTATGGCGGGGACCGCCATGAATGCCGCTGGCGTCACCAGCCTGTCGAAAATGCCGTCCCGCGAGGAAGTCATTGCCCAGATCGTGGGCTCGCTTACCGCGCCGGCGCAAAACGTTGCGGGTGCCATCGGTGCCCCGGCCGCCAACATTGCTGGCTGCCTCAAATCCATGGCGGAAAAAGAAGACGCCTGACCTTCAACCTACTGACTAAAAGAACGGAACTAATATCATGGCAGATATCAAAGCCCTTGCTGAACAAATCGTTGGCCTGACGCTTCTCGAAGCGAAAGAGCTGCAGGACCTGCTCAAGGACGAGTATGGCATCGAACCGGCCGCTGGCGGCGCGGTGATGATGGCTGGCCCGGCCGGCGGCGGCGAAGGTGGCGCAGCTGCAGAAGAGAAAGACGAATTCGACGTCATCCTCGCTTCTGCTGGCGACAAGAAAATCAACGTCATCAAAGAAGTCCGCGGCATCACTGGCCTGGGCCTCAAAGAAGCCAAAGAGCTTGTCGAAGGCGCACCGAAGCCCGTCAAGGAAGGCGTTTCCAAGGACGAAGCTGAAGAGCTCAAGAAAAAGCTCGAAGAAGCCGGCGCAACCGTCGAGCTCAAGTAACCATTTCTGCCTCACGGCAGTTTTTGGATGGAACCCCGCCGCGGCACCGCCCGGCGGGGTTTTTTCGTTTGTTTTTGGATGAACAGGCGAGGGCTATTAACGAAGTATGCAAGGATCGTCTTGGCTCTGCAGCCTTCCTGTAACGTAATTTCAATCGGTCCACGTTAACTCTGCATCTTAGTAAGGAGTTGGATTGGGGACGTGGGGCGTAAACTTCGCGATATTTATTGGCCGTGTTCCCGGCGTGACGATGCGTTGTTCGTTGCGGGGCGCCGCGCATTTTCGGCCTTTTGTGTGCCGGCAGGACTTGCCGGGCTTCTTCTTTCCATCCTCAATATTCCGTATTTTGCCGATTACCCGGCCTCAATCAGCTTCGGCTTTTTCACATCCTTTTTCTGTCTGTTCGCGCCTGCGTTCGTACCGCGAAGGTCCGAAAAGGCATTCCAGCGTGGGGCTGTCGCGCTGTTCTGTGCGATCTTCCTGATGGTCAGTTTTGTCTACTGGACGTCGATCGGTCCCAATTCAGTTGCGAGCCTCTTCTACATCCCCTTTGTGATGTCTGTGACTCTGATGATCGGGCGCAGGCTTGCTCTCATTTTCGTCGTAGGGGCGATCGCTGTTTACATCGCTCGAGCGGCTGTTCATCCAGCGGAAATCGAAACGATGGACGTCATCTGGCTTCGGAGCGTTGCGCTCTCCTGTGTGGCGTTGCTGGTCTATTTTGTGTCCGGCTCTTACCGCAGCGTGCTGATCCAGGCGGCGATGCACCTGAAGGACGCGCGTGTCGAAGCTGATGCCGCAAACCGAGCTAAGTCCGAGTTTTTGGCCAATATGAGCCATGAAATCCGAACGCCGATGAACGGCGTGATCAGTATGGCGGACCTGCTTGTGCATTCCGACATGGCGCCCGCGCAAAAGCGCCAGGCCGAGACGATCTGCCGATCAGGGCAGGCTCTTCTTGAGATTATCAACGACATCCTCGATTTCTCGAAGATCGAGGCGGGCAAGTTGACGCTCGAAAGCGTGCCGATGAACCCGGCCGAGATCACCGAAGAAGTCGGCGATCTTCTGGGGCTGGCAGCAAATCAGAAAAATATCTCCCTGACCGTACAACGTCAGGGCGAGATCGGGACTGTCAGTGGGGATCCGACCCGGCTTCGTCAGGTGCTCATCAATCTGATCGGCAATGCTGTGAAATTCACAGAAGAGGGCGGAGTGACCGTCTCTCTCATCGAAACGCCAAAGGGACGGACGACCGATCTGTCGATCGTCATACGCGACACGGGCGTCGGGATCCCAGAAGATAAGCTCAATGCCATTTTCTCGCCCTTCGCGCAGGCTGAAACATCGACCACGAGGCGGTATGGGGGCACGGGGCTCGGGCTTGCGATCACAAAAGAGCTGGTGACGGCGATGGGCGGGACGTTGTCGGTCAGCTCAGTGCTTGGCAAAGGGACTTGCTTCACGCTCGACATCTCGCTGCCGATAGTTAGCGCTGAAACGCCTGAAATCTCGCAGGAGGTCGAAGTTCCGGCTGAAGAGACTGTGGCCGCGTGCTGTCCTGGCCAGTCGCGCTGCGCTGTTCTTGTTGCCGAAGATAACGAAGTGAACCGGCTGGTCCTCGATACGCTTGTGGATAAAAACCGGTTCGACGTGACTTTCGCGCATAATGGCCAGGAAGCGGTCGATCTCTTCAAGGCCGGTGATTTCACCGCGGTCCTTATGGATATTTCCATGCCTGTCCTCGACGGGATGGAGGCGATGCAGGAGATCAGGGCCTATCAGTCGGCCAAGGCCCTTGATCCAACACCTATTATCGCCCTGACGGCGCACGCGCTGGCGGGCGACAGGGAGAGGCTTTTATCGGCGGGGATGGATGATTATCTCTCAAAGCCACTGGTCAAGGCCGACCTCCTCGCAGTCCTCGAAAAATGGACAATTTGCAGGGCCGGAAGTGCGGCGAAAATTGCTGCACATTAAGCCCTTGCGTTGAGCAATGGTTACCGCTATTGCGCGCTTCCCCCGGGAGAGGCCCCCGAGGGACAGGCTTTGGCACGTGCGACGGACATTCGTAGTCAACAATTGAATTAGGGCGACGCGGCAGCGCGTCTTCGCTCGGGATAACCCGTTTGCGAAGACGTGTTTTTGGCGTTTTTGGGCTTTATTTCGCGCGACCGCACGCGCGCGAGTGAAAAGCTCAGAAGGTCGAGCCGCCTCCCGCGAAAGGGTATTCTATGGCGCAGAGCTTTGTCGAAAAGAAGCGGATTCGCAAGCACTTCGGACGGATTGTCGATGCCGTCGAAATGCCCAACCTGATCCAGGTGCAGCGCGAAAGCTACGAAGCTTTCCTGCAGCGTTACGTGAAACCCGAGGAGCGCCGCCGCGACGGACTTGAGGCGGTCTTCAAATCGGTTTTCCCGATTGCCGACTTCACCGACACGGCCCGCCTGCAATACGTCTCCTACGAGTTCGAGCATCCGAAATTCGACACTGAAGAGTGCATGCAGCGGGATATGACCTATTCCGCGCCGCTCAAGGTCAAACTCCAGCTCGCCGTCTTTGAGGTCGATGAGGACACCGAGTCCAAATCCCTCAAAGATATCAAAGAGCAGGAAGTCTATATGGGCGAACTCCCGCTCATGACGGACAACGGCACTTTCATCATCAACGGCACCGAGCGGGTGATCGTCTCCCAGATGCACCGTTCACCGGGCGTCTTCTTCGATCATGACAAGGGCAAGACCCACTCGTCGGGCAAGCTGCTCTTTGCCGCGCGGATCATTCCTTATCGGGGCTCCTGGCTCGATTTCGAATTCGATCCGAAAGACATCATCAATGTCCGTATCGACCGCCGCCGCAAACTGCCGGCGACGACGCTGCTCTATGCGCTCGGCTACGATCAGGAAGACATTCTCAGCCTCTTCTACAAGACCGTCACCCATGAGGCGATGGAAGGCGGCTTTGCGACCTCGCTCGACCCTGAGCAGCTCAAAGGCACCAAGGCGACCCGTGACCTGATCGACGCCAAGACCGGCGAAGTTGCGATCGAGGCTGGCAAGAAGATTACCGCCCGCACGATCAAGCAGCTTGAAGAAGCCGGCGTTGAGAAATTCCTTCTCGATGCGGATGCGATGATCGGCCGGTACATGGCGCGTGACCTCGTCAATACCGAGACCGGCGAGATCTATGCCGAAGCTGGTGACGAGCTTGATGAAGACCTGCTCGAGCAGCTCGCAGAGCTCGGCATCACGACCTTCGAGACGCTCGACATCGACCACATCAATACCGGCGCCTATCTGCGTAACACGCTGGCGGCGGACAAGAACCGCAATCGCGAGACCGCGCTGATCGACATCTACCGCGTCATGCGCCCCGGTGAGCCGCCAACGCTGGAGACGGCAGAGGCACTCTTTGCGGGCCTCTTCTTCGATGAAGAGCGCTATGATCTCTCGGCTGTCGGCCGGGTGAAAATGAACATGCGCCTCGGCTTCGAGAATGTCTCTGACGAGGAGCGCACGCTCCGCCGTGAGGACATTATCGAAGTCCTGCGCACGCTGGCTGACCTGCGGGACGGCAAGGGTGAGATCGACGACATCGACAATCTCGGCAACCGCCGGGTCCGCTCTGTCGGCGAGCTGATGGAAAACCAGTACCGCATCGGCCTGCTGCGCATGGAACGCGCGATCAAGGAGCGCATGAGCTCTGTCGAAATCGACAACATCATGCCGAATGACCTGATCAACGCGAAGCCGGCTGCCGCAGCGGTGCGGGAATTCTTTGGCTCCTCGCAGCTTTCGCAGTTCATGGACCAGACCAACCCGCTGTCGGAAATCACCCACAAGCGCCGCATGTCGGCCCTTGGGCCGGGCGGTCTGACCCGCGAGCGTGCAGGTTTTGAAGTTCGCGACGTTCACCCGACGCATTATGGCCGGATCTGCCCGATTGAGACGCCGGAAGGCCCGAATATCGGTCTGATCAACTCGCTGGCGACCCACGCTCAGGTCAACAAATACGGCTTCATCGAAAGCCCGTACCGGAAAGTCGAAAATGGCAAGCTGACGGACGAAGTCGTCTATCTCTCTGCCGTTGAAGAGGCCCGCTACAATGTCGCCCAGGCGAATGCCGGCGTTGATGAGAACGGCATGCTGGCCAATGAATTCGTGAACTGCCGTGCCGGCGCTCTGCGGGATGCGATGCTCGTGCCGCGTGAAGAGGTCAACTATATCGACGTCTCGCCGAAACAGCTTGTCTCGGTCGCGGCCGCGCTGATCCCGTTCCTTGAGAATGACGACGCTAACCGCGCGCTCATGGGCTCGAACATGCAACGCCAGGCCGTGCCGCTCCTGCAGGCCGAAGCGCCTTATGTCGGTACAGGGATGGAAAACATCGTGGCGCGGGATTCGGGCGCTGCGATCGCGGCCCGTCGTCCGGGCTTTGTCGAACAGGTCGATGCCCAGCGGATCGTTATCCGCGCGACGGAAGAGACAGACTCCACCAAGCCGGGCGTTGATATCTACAACCTGCGCAAATTCCAGCGCTCGAACCAGAACACCTGCATCAACCAGCGTCCGCTGGTGAAGATCGGTGATGTGGTCACCGCCGGCGACATCATCGCCGATGGTCCGTCAACGGATCTTGGTGAGCTGGCGCTCGGCAAGAACGTGCTCGTCGCGTTCATGCCGTGGAACGGCTATAACTTCGAGGACTCGATCCTGATCTCCGAGCGCATCGTGCGCGACGACGTCTTTACCTCGATCCACCTCGAAGAATTCGAGATCGCGGCTCGTGACACGAAGCTGGGGCCGGAAGAGATCACGCGGGATATCCCGAACGTCTCTGAAGAGGCCCTGCGCAATCTTGACGAAGCGGGCATCGTTGCCATCGGTGCCGAAGTGCATCCGGGCGACATCCTTGTCGGCAAGATCACGCCGAAGGGCGAAAGCCCGATGACACCGGAGGAAAAACTCCTGCGCGCCATCTTCGGTGAGAAAGCTGCCGACGTTCGTGACACCTCGCTCAAACTGCCCCCCGGTGTTGCCGGGACGGTCGTTGAGGTCCGCGTCTTCAACCGCCACGGCGTTGAAAAGGACGAGCGCGCGATTGCTATCGAGCGTGAAGAGATCGACCGTCTTGCCAAAGACCGCGACGACGAACTCGCGATCCTTGAGCGGAACATCTATGGCCGTCTCGAAGACATGCTGGTTGGTGCAGAAGCTGCCTCAGGACCGAAAGGCTTTGAGAAGGGCGGCAAGGTCACCAAAGACATCCTCAACGATCTGGGCCGTACCCTGTGGTGGAAGATCGGCCTCGCCAATGAAGCGGCGATGGGTGAGATTGAAGGTCTTCGTCAGCAATATGACGAAAGCCGCGCCCGCCTTGAGGCCCGCTTCGATGACAAGGTCGAGAAACTTCAGCGTGGGGACGAACTGCCCCCGGGCGTGATGAAGATGGTCAAGGTCTTCGTGGCCGTGAAGCGGAAGCTTCAGCCGGGCGACAAGATGGCCGGCCGTCACGGCAACAAGGGTGTCATCTCGAAGATTGCCCCGATGGAAGACATGCCGTTCCTCGAAGACGGCACGCCTGTCGACATCGTGCTCAACCCGCTGGGCGTGCCCTCGCGGATGAATGTCGGGCAGATCCTTGAAACGCACCTTGGCTTTGCCTGCCGCGGCCTTGGCCGCGACATTGGCGATGCGTTGGCTGAGTGGAACCGGGATGATTCCAAGAAGACGGAATATCTTGAGAAGCTCAAAGCCGTATACGGCGCGGATCAGGAACTTCCCGATGATGAGTATGACCTGAAAGAACTGGGTCAGAACCTCGTCCGCGGTGTGCCGATCGCAACGCCGGTCTTTGACGGCGCGCGGGAAGCTGAAATTGTCGAGATGCTGAAAAAGGCCGGTCTTTCGGAGACGGGTCAGGTGACGCTGCATGATGGCCGGACGGGCGATAAATTCGCGCGGCCAGTTACGGTTGGGTACAAATACCTGCTCAAGCTGCACCACCTTGTCGACGACAAGATCCACGCTCGCTCGATTGGTCCGTACTCGCTCGTTACCCAGCAGCCGCTGGGCGGCAAGGCACAGTTCGGTGGCCAGCGCTTCGGCGAGATGGAGGTCTGGGCGCTCGAAGCCTACGGCGCTGCCTACACGCTGCAGGAAATGCTGACTGTGAAGTCGGACGACGTGGCCGGCCGGACCAAGGTCTATGAGGCCATCGTCCGCGGCGATGACAGCTTCGAAGCCGGTATTCCGGAGAGCTTCAACGTGCTCGTCAAAGAGATGCGGTCACTCGGCCTGAACGTCGAGCTGCAGAACAAGTAACGGGGAAGGGCGGCTTCAAGCCGCCCCTCACCGATTTTGAAATTTACGCGGGGAGATTTCTCCGCACCCGCCCGAAAGGACACTGATATATGTCTCAGGAACTCGCTAACGTCTTCAACCCGCTTGCGGCCCCGCAGACGTTCAACCAGATCCGCATCTCGCTCGCGTCACCGGAGAAAATCCTCTCCTGGTCGTTCGGTGAGATCAAGAAACCCGAGACCATCAACTACCGGACATTCAAGCCGGAACGTGACGGCCTGTTCTGTGCCCGGATCTTCGGGCCGGTAAAGGACTATGAGTGCCTGTGCGGCAAGTACAAGCGCATGAAGTACAAAGGCGTCGTCTGCGAGAAATGCGGCGTCGAAGTCACGCTTTCCAAAGTCCGCCGCGAGCGCATGGGCCATATTGAGCTTGCGTCACCGGTTGCGCATATCTGGTTCCTCAAATCGCTTCCGTCCCGGATTTCGACCTTCCTCGACATGACGCTCAAGGATGTCGAGCGCGTGCTCTATTTCGAGCATTACATCGTCATCGAACCGGGCCTCACCCCGCTCGAGCAGCACCAGCTCCTCACCGAAGAGGAGTATATGGAAGCGCAGGAGCAATATGGTGAGGACAGCTTCACCGCCGGTATCGGCGCCGAAGCGATCCGTGAGATCCTTGGGAATATGGACCTCGAGGCTGTCACCGAACAGCTCCGTGTCGAGATCAAGGAATCAACTTCCGAGCTGAAGCCGAAGAAACTCGCAAAACGCCTCAAGCTGATCGAAGCCTTCATGCAATCGGGCAACAAGCCCGAATGGATGATCATGACGGTCGTGCCTGTCATTCCGCCGGAACTGCGCCCGCTCGTGCCGCTCGATGGTGGCCGCTTTGCGACCTCCGACCTCAACGACCTCTATCGCCGCGTGATCAACCGGAACAACCGCCTGAAGCGCCTGATGGAACTTCGTGCGCCGGACATCATTGTGCGGAACGAAAAGCGGATGCTGCAGGAAGCTGTTGATGCGCTGTTTGACAATGGCCGTCGCGGCCGGGTCATCACGGGCACCAACAAACGTCCGCTCAAATCGCTTTCTGACATGCTCAAAGGCAAGCAGGGCCGGTTCCGTCAGAACCTGCTCGGCAAGCGCGTCGACTATTCTGGCCGTTCGGTCATCGTGGTCGGCCCGGACCTCAAACTGCATGAATGCGGCCTGCCGAAGAAAATGGCGCTCGAGCTCTTCAAGCCGTTCATCTATTCGCGCCTCGATGCGAAGGGCCTTTCGGCCACGGTGAAACAGGCCAAGAAACTGGTCGAGAAAGAACGCCCTGAAGTCTGGGACATCCTCGATGAGGTGATCCGGGAGCACCCGGTCATGCTCAACCGCGCGCCGACGCTTCACCGTCTCGGCATTCAGGCGTTCGAGCCCAAGCTGATCGAAGGCAAGGCCATCAACCTGCACCCGCTCGTCTGTACGGCCTTCAACGCTGACTTCGACGGCGACCAGATGGCTGTTCACGTGCCGCTGTCGCTCGAAGCGCAGCTCGAAGCCCGTGTGCTGATGATGTCGTCGAACAACATCCTCTCACCGGCCAACGGGAAACCGATCATCGTGCCGTCCCAGGACATCGTCCTCGGCCTCTACTACATCACGATCGAGAAAGAGAACGAGCCGGGCGAGGGCATGGTCTTCGGTGACATGGCCGAGATCGAGCATGCGCTTGAGGCAGGCGTCGTCTCTCTGCACGCCAAGATCAAGGCGCGCTGGGAAGGTCTTGATGCTGACGGCAATGAAGTCGTGGAAATCGTCGAGACGACACCGGGCCGCATGAAGGTTGCCGCTGTCCTGCCGCGTAACGCCAATGTACCGTTCTCGGTCATCAACAAACTGCTGACCAAGAAAGCCATCGGTGGGCTGATCGATACGGTCTACCGTCACACCGGCCAGAAACAGACTGTCATCTTCGCTGACCACATCATGGAGCTGGGCTTCAAGGAAGCGTGCAAGGCGGGCATCTCGTTCGGCAAGGACGACATGGTCATCCCGGACACCAAGAAAGCCATCGTCGAAGAGACGCGCTCGCAGGCGTCTGAATATGAACAGCAATATGCGGACGGCCTCATCACCCGCGGCGAGAAGTACAACAAGGTTGTCGACGCCTGGGCGAAGTGTACGGACCGTATTGCCGAAGAGATGATGAAGGAAATCTCGACCACCAAGGTCGATCCTGAATCGGGCCGCACGCTGGAGCCGAACTCGGTCTACATGATGTCCCACTCTGGGGCCCGTGGTTCACCCACCCAGATGCGTCAGCTCGCCGCCATGCGCGGCCTGATGGCCAAACCGTCGGGCGAGATCATCGAAACGCCGATCATCTCGAACTTTAAAGAAGGCCTGACCGTGCTCGAGTACTTCAACTCGACCCACGGTGCCCGGAAGGGTCTGGCCGATACCGCGCTGAAAACGGCGAACTCGGGTTATCTGACCCGTCGTCTCGTTGACGTTGCGCAGGACTGCATCGTCCGTGAGGTCGATTGCGGCACCGAGCGCGGCATCACGCATGAGGCGGTCGTTGACTCAGGTGAGATCGTCCTGCCGCTCAGCCAGCGGATTCTTGGCCGTACGGCGCTCCTCGACATCACTCATCCGGATACGGGTGAGGTGCTCATCGCTGCTGGTGAGCAGATCGACGAGGTGACTGCTGACACGATCGAGCAGGCCGGCATCCAGAAGGTCAAAGTCCGCTCGCCGCTGACTTGTGAGACGCCGGTTGGCGTCTGCGCCACCTGCTATGGCCGTGACCTTGCGCGCGGTGAGCCGGTCAACGTCGGTGAAGCCGTCGGGGTCATCGCGGCCCAGTCGATCGGTGAGCCGGGCACGCAGCTGACCATGCGGACCTTCCACGTTGGCGGGACCGCGCAGGTTGGCGACGTCTCCTTCATCGAGGCGAGCCATGAAGGTACGGTCAAGCTTGAGAACCGGAATGTCGTTAAAGACTCCTCCGGCGACCACGTCGTCATGGGCCGGAACACGCTGATCAAGATCGTCGACCAGAACGACAATGATCTGGCGTCCTTCAAGGTCACCTACGGCACCAAGCTGCGGGTTGATGAAGGCGACAAGGTCGAGCGCGGCCAGCGTCTTGCCGACTGGGACCCCTATACCCAGCCGATCATCACCGAGGTTGCCGGTAAGGTCTCCTATGAGGATCTCGTTGAGAACGTCTCGTTCCAGAACGTGGCGGACGAAGCGACGGGCCTGTCCTCGAAGGTTGTCTCTGACTGGCGGTCGAACCCGCGGGGCGCTGATCTGCGGCCGGCTATCTCCATTCGTGCCGGTGACGGCGATGTGATGAAGCTGCAGTCGACGGGCGGCGATGCCCGCTATCTGCTGCCGGTCTCGGCCATTCTGTCCGTGGACAATGGCACCGAGATCCAGCCGGGCGACGTGCTTGCTCGTATCCCGACAGAGGGCGCCAAGACCCGCGACATTACCGGTGGTCTGCCGCGCGTTGCGGAACTCTTCGAAGCCCGCCGGCCGAAAGATCACGCGATCATCGCGGAGATCGACGGCCGGGTCGAATTCGGCCGCGACTACAAGAACAAGCGCCGTATCTCGATCGTCCCGGTCGATGAGAACCAGGAGCCGCGCGAATATCTCGTCCCGAAAGGCAAGCACATTGCCGTTCAGGAAGGGGACTTCATTGCCAAAGGAGAATACCTCCTCGACGGTAATCCGGCCCCGCACGATATTCTCGACGTCATGGGCATCGAGGCGCTGGCCGACTATCTCATCAATGAGATCCAGGAAGTCTATCGACTGCAGGGCGTGCCGATCAACGACAAGCACATCGAAGTGATTGTCCGTCAGATGCTGCAGAAGATCGAAGTGTCCGATCCGGGCGATTCGGGCTTCCTGAAAGACGAGCAGGTCGACAAGGTCGAGTTCGACGAGGCGAATGTCCGTCTCGAAGAGCAGGGCCTGAAACCAGCCGAAGGTCATCCGATCCTGCTCGGGATCACCAAAGCCTCGCTGCAGACCCGCTCCTTCATCTCGGCGGCGTCCTTCCAGGAGACGACCCGCGTCCTCACCGAGGCGGCCGTCAACGGCAAGGTCGATACGCTCGAAGGCCTCAAAGAGAACGTCATCGTGGGCCGGCTTATCCCGGCTGGGACGGGTGGCCAGATGGCCAAGCACCAGCTCGAAGCCGACAAGCGCGATGCCATGCTCATTGCAGAGCGCGAGAAGCGCGAAGCGGCGGCCCTGCCTGCCCCCGACATGTCGGGCGGCGAGGGCGATGCCGATTCTTCAGAGGAAGTGGCCGCCGAATAAGCTGCCGCTCTCTTGCGAATATCAAAGCGCCGTCCGGGAAACCGGGCGGCGTTTTTGTTTTGAGCTCGCCGCGCCGGGCTGGTTAGGATGGGAGAAGAGAGAAGGGGGCCAGGATGCCAATCCTCGATATTCTCATCGGCGCTCTAATGGCGAGCCATCCGATCTCGGCAGAGCTGACTGAAGCAGCAGTGACTCAGCCCGGCGGAGGACGCCCGCCACGTTTGAGAGAGCATACGGCGGTCCAGCGAGGCGAGCTGGAGCTGGTCCCGGCGACCGAAGACCCCATCGCCCCGAGCTGGGTCGAGATCACCGAAGTGGATGATGAAAGGGTCATCCGGTCGAATTCGATCTCCCGCCATAAGACGGGCAAGTTTCCGAATCCGGGCAATCCGAATCGAATCACCGAGCAGAATGTCGAATACCGCGTGCCGTTAGAGCCTGTGCTTGCCGAGGCGCCGGTCTACTACCAGCTCGGCACCTTCGGTGTGGCCCTCAACGGCGTCGTCCTCGAGCCGCAGGCTGCTGAATGGTATCTGGGGCAGGCGGGTTCTGAATGGCAGTATGATCCCCTCGGCGCGGCGGTCCCCCTCGGGCTTGATGCGCATAAGGCCCATGTCCAGCCGCAGGGGCTCTATCACTATCATGGTTTGCCGGAGGTGCTTCCGACCGACGTCGATGCGACTTGGGATAAGCCTCTGGGTGAAGGTGAGTTTGTCATGACAGACCTGCCGCAGCTGAAGCATGTGGGCTGGGCGCTCGATGGCTATCCCATCTACATCGCGCTTGGATATGGCGACAGATATGCCTCTGCATGGGTACTCAGAAACGGCGAGCGGCCAAGTGGTGATGGTGAACCGGGCGGTTATTACGATGGGACGTTCTTAGCGGACTACAGATTCGCGGGCGGCACGCGCCTCAACGAGTGCAACGCCGCATATGAAGACCTTGGTGCGGGCATGGAGGAGTGGGCCTATTTCCTCACCGACACCTTCCCCTACATCCCCCGCTGCTTCATCGGTGAGCCCATTGATGGGGCCATCGTCATGGATGCCGAAGGCCGGATGAGGGGGCGTCCGCGGCGGTGAAAATGCCCTTGGGTGAAAAATCACTGCTTTCGCCGATAAGGGTTATTGACCAGACGGGGCCAACCTAGTACCAGCCCGCTTCACGCCAGATGGGGCGCTGTCGGCAAGGGTCTCTCCCTGAGGGATTTTTTGCCCGAAACAACCCCGGCACGACAGAAAATCGAGTGGTGTTTTGCCGGCGTTTCCCGTTCGGAGGCGCCGTTTCGTCGATTTAAAGTCGTACTGGCTATCGGAAATTTACGAACGACGGAAACCAGATGCCGACGATTCAACAGCTGATCCGCAAGCCGCGCAAGCCGAAGCGGAAGATCAACAAGGTCCCTCATCTGCAGGGCAACCCGCAAAAACGCGGGGTGTGCACACGCGTCTATACGACGACCCCGAAAAAGCCGAACTCGGCTCTTCGGAAAGTCGCCAAGGTCCGGCTGACCAATGGCTTTGAAGTCATCAGCTACATCCCGGGTGAAGGCCATAACCTGCAGGAACACTCCGTGGTCCTCATTCGTGGTGGCCGGGTCAAAGACCTTCCGGGTGTCCGTTACCACGTGCTTCGCGGTGTTCTCGATACCCAAGGGGTCAAGGACCGTAAGCAACGTCGCTCGAAATACGGCGCCAAGCGGCCCAAGTAAGGATCGAATAGATGTCCCGTCGGAGAAAAGCAGAGAAACGTCCGGTCAACCCCGACCCCAAGTTTCACGACCAGACTGTTTCCAAATTCATGAACTACGTCATGCTCGACGGCAAGAAATCTGCCGCCGAGAAAATTGTTTATGGCGCTTTCGATCGCGTCGAAGAGAAGCTGAAGCGCCCACCGCTCGAGCTCTTCCGCGAAGCCCTCGACAATGTGACGCCGTCCGTTGAGGTCCGCTCCCGCCGTGTTGGTGGTGCGACCTATCAGGTGCCGGTTGAAGTTCGTCCTGACCGCAAACTGGCTCTTGCCATGCGCTGGCTGATCACGGCCGCCCGGAACCGCAACGAGCCGACCATGGTCGACCGTCTCTCCGGTGAGCTGATGGATGCAAGCCAGAACCGCGGTTCGGCCGTCAAGAAACGTGAAGACACGCACAAGATGGCTGATGCCAACCGGGCGTTCTCGCATTACCGCTGGTAGTTTGAATTTTAGGGGCGGAAGCCTCGGAAAGTACGTAAAATGTCTCGCGAATACGCTATCGAGGATTATCGTAACTTCGGCATCATGGCCCACATTGATGCCGGGAAAACGACGACCACTGAGCGCATCCTCTATTACACCGGCAAGTCCTACAAAATCGGCGAAGTCCATGACGGCGCCGCAACCATGGACTGGATGGAGCAGGAGCAGGAGCGGGGGATCACGATCACCTCAGCTGCGACCACGACTTTCTGGTCGGGCCGCGATGGCAAGAAGCGCCGCCTGAACATCATCGACACGCCAGGCCACGTTGATTTCACAATTGAAGTTGAGCGTTCGCTTCGTGTGCTTGATGGCGCTGTTGCGCTTCTCGATGGCAACGCCGGTGTCGAGCCGCAGACCGAAACGGTCTGGCGCCAGGGCGACAAGTACAACGTGCCCCGCATGTTCTTCATCAACAAGATGGATAAGCTGGGTGCGAACTTCTACACGTCTGTTGATTCGATCCATGATCGTCTCGGCTGTAAGACGGTCGTTCTTCAGCTGCCGATCGGCGAAGAGTCGGATTTCGCAGGTGTCGTCGATCTCATCGAGATGGACGCGATTATCTGGAATGACGAATCGCTGGGCGCTTCTTTCGATCGTGTCGAAATTCCGGCCGACCTGAAAGAGAAAGCCGAAGAGTACCGCGAGAAGATGATCGAGACGGTTGTCGAGCTCGACGAGGCGGCCATGGAGGCCTATCTCGAAGGTGAGATGCCGGATAATGACAAGATCCGTGAACTCATCCGCATCGGCACGATCAATGTTGATTTCCACCCCGTCCTTCTTGGCACCGCGTTCAAGAACAAGGGTGTTCAGCCGCTGCTCGATGCGATCGTCGACTTCCTGCCGAGCCCGCTCGATGTGCCGGCGATTAAGGGCATCGTTCCTGACAGTGAAGAAGAAGTCCGCCGCAAGGCAGACGATGGTGAGCCGCTTTCCATGCTCGCCTTCAAGATCATGAACGACCCGTTCGTTGGTACGCTGACCTTCTGCCGGATCTACTCTGGTCACGTTGAGCAGGGCGATTCGCTCCTCAACACCGTGAAAGGCAAGAAAGAGCGTGTTGGCCGGATGCTGCTGATGCACTCGAACCAGCAGGAAGAGATCAAGAACGCTTACGCTGGTGACATCGTCGCTATCGCGGGCCTGAAAGACACGACGACGGGTGACACGCTCTGCGTTTCGACCAAGCCGGTCATTCTTGAGCGCATGGAATTCCCTGAGCCGGTTATCTCGCTGGCAGTCGAGCCGAAAACCAAGGCCGACCAGGAGAAAATGGGCATCGCCCTCAACCGTCTTGCGGCTGAGGATCCGTCTTTCCGCGTCCGTACGGATGAGGAAAGCGGCCAGACGATCATTGCAGGCATGGGCGAGCTTCACCTCGACATCCTCGTTGATCGCATGAAGCGCGAGTTCAAGGTCGAAGCGAATGTCGGCGCCCCGCAGGTCGCCTACCGCGAAACCATCACCCGCGATGCGGATATCGATTACACCCACAAGAAACAGTCGGGTGGTTCGGGTCAGTTCGCGCGCGTCAAGTTCAAGGTCAAACCGGGCGAGCCGGGCACGGGCTTCGTGTTCAACAACTCGATCGTCGGCGGCGCTATTCCGAAGGAATTCATTCCGGGCGTCGAAAAAGGCCTCAAATCCATTCAGGAAGCGGGCCTTCTGGTTGGCTTCCCGATCCTCGACTTCGAGGTCGACCTCTATGATGGGGCCTTCCACGACGTCGACTCGTCGGTTCTCGCCTTCGAGATTGCTGCTCGCGGCGCAATGCGTGAGCACAAGAGCGATCTGGGCATGGCATTGCTCGAGCCGGTGATGAAGGTCGAAGTGGTGACGCCGGATGAATATACCGGGACCGTCATCGGTGACCTCAACTCCCGTCGTGGCCAGATCCAGGGCCAGGAGATCCGGGGCAATGCGACTGTGGTGAATGCCATGGTGCCGCTTGCAAACATGTTCGGATATGTGAACAACCTCCGGTCCGCGACGCAGGGCCGGGCGCAGTACACGATGCAGTTCGACCACTATGAGCGCGTGCCCAACGCGGTCGCAGAGGAAGTCAAAGCGAAGCTGGCGGGCTAAGCCGCCAGTTTCTTAGGTAAACCTTATCGTCAGAATACGGAGAGACGAGCATGGCCAAGGAAAAGTTTGAACGTACAAAGCCGCATGCCAACATTGGCACCATCGGCCACGTTGACCATGGCAAGACAACACTGACTGCCGCGATCACCAAATATTTTGGTGACTTCAAGGCTTATGATGAAATCGACGGCGCCCCGGAAGAAAAAGCCCGCGGCATCACGATTTCGACAGCACACGTCGAATATGAAACCGACGCTCGTCACTACGCCCACGTCGACTGCCCGGGCCACGCTGACTACGTCAAAAACATGATCACGGGTGCTGCCCAGATGGACGGCGCGATTCTGGTTGTGAACGCAGCCGACGGCCCGATGCCCCAGACCCGCGAGCACATCCTGCTTGCTCGTCAGGTTGGCGTGCCGGCTCTCGTCGTGTTCATGAACAAAGTTGACCAGGTCGACGACGAAGAGCTCCTCGAGCTCGTCGAGATGGAAGTTCGCGAGCTTCTCAGCTCTTACGAATTCCCGGGCGACGATATTCCGATCATCAAGGGCTCTGCTCTTGCTGCTATGGAAGGCCGCGACCCGGAAATCGGCGAGAACGCCATCAAAGAACTCATGGCTCAAGTCGACACCTACATTCCGACCCCGGAGCGTCCGGTCGATCAGTCCTTCCTGATGCCGATCGAAGACGTCTTCTCGATCTCTGGCCGTGGTACGGTTGTGACCGGCCGTGTCGAGCGTGGCGTCATCAATGTTGGTGACACCATCGAGATCGTTGGTATCCGCGACACGCAAACGACGACCTGTACGGGCGTTGAAATGTTCCGCAAGCTGCTTGATCGCGGTGAAGCTGGTGACAACGTTGGTGTTCTCCTCCGCGGTATCGACCGTGAAGGCGTTGAGCGTGGTCAGGTTCTTTGTAAGCCGGGCTCGGTCAATCCGCACACGAAATTCGTCGCTGAGGCCTACATCCTCACGAAAGAAGAGGGTGGCCGTCACACGCCGTTCTTCAACAACTACCGTCCGCAGTTCTACTTCCGGACAACCGACGTGACCGGCATCTGCACGCTGCCGGAAGGCACCGAGATGGTCATGCCGGGCGATAATGTGAACCTCAATGTCGAGCTGATCGTGCCGATCGCCATGGAAGAAAAGCTCCGCTTCGCTATCCGTGAAGGTGGCCGTACCGTTGGCGCCGGCATCGTCTCGAAAATTCTCGAGTAGTGAGGACTGACTAACCATTCGGCGGGCCGCATCTCGAGCGGCCCGTCATCTTTTTTGGCTCCTCTGTCAAAGACGGGAAATGGGTCCCGCGGAACAAGAGCCCCAGTTTGAAAGGACTGGCTGATGCAACAGAATATTCGGATACGGCTGAAGGCGTTCGATCACCGCGTGCTGGACAGCTCCGCGGTTGAGATCGTCAACACGGCCAAGCGCACAGGCGCACAGGTTCGCGGGCCGATCCCGCTGCCGACCCACATTGACCGGTATACGGTGCTTCGCTCGCCGCACGTCAATAAGAAATCCCGTGAACAGTTCGAGATGCGCACGCACAAGCGTGTCCTCGATATTGTTGACCCGACCCCGCAGACGATCGACGCGCTGATGAAGCTCGACCTGTCGGCCGGCGTCGATGTCGAGATCAAGCTGGGAGCGTAAGACGATGGCGCACGCTCCCCAACCCCTTCCTGCCCAGCTCGCCGGCGCCCGTACGGGTGTCATCGGCAAGAAGCTCGGCATGACCCGTGTGTACACGGCTGAAGGCACGCATATTCCGTGCACGGTCGTGAGCCTTGAAAACTGCCAGGTGGTCAGCCACCGCACCGCGGAACGTGACGGCTATGTCGCGCTTCAGCTTGGTGCAGGTGAATATCTGAACCGCAAGGGCGAAGCGAAACTTGGCCGGGTGACGAACGCTGCCCGCGGTCATTTCGCAAAAGCCAATGTCACGCCGAAGCGCAAACTCGCAGAGTTCCGCGTTGAGCCTGACAATGTCATCGAGATCGGTGCGACGATCACGGCTGAGCACTATGTGCCGGGCCAGAAAGTCGACGTCATCGGCACCTCGATCGGTAAAGGCTTTGCCGGCGGCATGAAGCGCCACAATTTCGGTGGTCTTCGCGCTTCGCACGGTGTCTCGATCAGCCACCGTTCGCACGGTTCGACCGGTCAGTGTCAGGATCCGGGCAAGGTCTTTAAAGGCAAGAAAATGGCCGGTCACATGGGCGATGTTCGCGTGACCACCCAGAACCTCGAAATCATCCGTACGGATGTTGCTCGCGGCCTGATCCTCGTCAAAGGCGCGGTGCCGGGCTCGAAAGGCTCATGGATCCTCATCAAGGACGCCGTCAAAAAGGCCCGTCCTGAAGAGGCCCCGCTGCCGGGCGCCTTCGTTGTTCGCGGCGAAGAGGTCGAGGCCGAAGAGCCTGAAAGCACGATCGCCGAAGTCGGTGAGAAAACCCCGGTTGGCGCGCATGGTGTTGATGTGCCTGCAGACGAAGCCGGTGGTGCGCCGACTGAGACCGAAGCTGAGGCTGCGGCCGACGACGCGGAAGGAAAAGAATAATGCAAGTCGACGTCATTACACTTGATGCGGCGAAATCCGGCGATGTCGATCTTCGTGATGACATTTTCGGTCTCGAGCCGCGGCGTGACATCCTCCACCGCTATGTCGTGTGGCAGATGAACAACCGTCAGGCAGGCACGCACAAAGCCAAAGAACGCGGTGAAGTTTCTGGCACGACGAAGAAATTCGTCCGTCAGAAAGGCTCCGGCGGTGCCCGTCACGGCAACCGCAAAGCCCCGCAATTCGTTGGTGGCGGCAAGGCCCACGGCCCCCGCGTCCGCAGCCACGCAACGAACCTTCCCAAAAAGGTTCGTCGTCTGGCTCTCAAACACGCGCTGTCGGCAAAACTGTCCGCAAGCGAACTGATCGTCATCGACGAGGCGAGCATTTCTGAAGCCAAGACCAAGGTCCTGGCCGAAAAGTTCGGCAAGCTCGGGGCGAAAAGTGCGCTGATCATCGACGCCAAGGTCGATGAGGGTTTTGCGAAAGCAGCCCGCAACCTTGGCGGCATCGATGTCCTGCCGGTCATCGGGGCGAATGTTTATGACATTCTCAACCACGACAAGCTGATCCTGACCCGCGCTGCGGTTGATGGTCTTTATGCACGGCTCGACGGCACGCACACGAATGAAGAGGTGGCGTCATGAGCTCCGCGAAAGAACAGCATTACGACGCAATCGTCTCGCCGGTGATCACCGAGAAATCGACCATCGCTGCCGAGCATAACCAGATCGTCTTCAAGGTCGCCAATGACGCGACCAAACCGCAGATCAAAGAAGCGGTTGAGGCGCTCTTCAACGTGAAAGTGCGGGCGGTGAATACGCTCGTCACCAAAGGCAAGAACAAACGGTTCCGCGGGCGCCCCTATAAGCGTTCGGACGTCAAAAAAGCGATCGTAACCCTCGAAGACGGGCATTCGATCGACGTGACGACAGGGCTGTAAGGGTAGGTCATCATGGCACTGAAGACATACAATCCCACTTCTCCTGGCCGGCGTACGCTGGTCACGGTGGATCGCGGCGAGCTCCACAAGGGCAAGCCAGAGAAGAGCCTGACTCAAGGCCTCACCAAGAAAGGTGGCCGGAACAATACTGGCCGCATTACCGCTCGCCGGATCGGTGGGGGCGCCAAGCGTCTTTACCGGATCGTCGATTTCAAGCGGAACCGCTATGACGCCATCGCTGAAGTCAAGCGCATCGAATACGATCCGAACCGGACCGCGTTCATTGCCCTGATCGAATATGGCGACGGCGTGAAAGCCTACATTCTGGCACCGCAGCGCCTTGGCGTTGGCGACAAGGTTGTCTCGGGCGAGCGCGTTGACGTGAAGCCGGGCAATGCCATGCCGCTGAAAAACGTGCCGCCGGGCACCATCGTCCACAATGTGGAGATGAAGCCAGGCAAGGGCGGGCAGATCGCACGCTCCGCCGGGGCTTATGTCCAGGTGGTTGGCCGTGACGGTGACTATGTCCAGCTTCGGCTGAAATCGGGTGAAGTCCGCAAGGTCCACGGCAACTGCCTTGGCACCATCGGCGCGGTCTCGAACCCCGATCACGCAAACATCAATCTCGGTACGGCCGGCCGCAAGCGCCACCTGGGCAAACGCCCGGCAGTGCGCGGTGTCGCCATGAACCCGATCGATCACCCGCATGGTGGTGGTGAGGGCCGGACGAGCGGTGGTCGCCATCCGGTGACCCCGTGGGGCCAACCGACCAAAGGTAAACGGACGCGCAAGAACAAGAAGACGGATCATCTGATCATCCGTTCGCGTCATGCACGGAAGAAAGGGCGCTAAGGGATGCCAAGAGCTGTTTGGAAAGGCCCGTTTGTCGACCGTTACCTTCTCAAGAAGGCTGCGGAAGCTGGCGATGGCGGTCACAAGGGCGGGATCAAGACCTGGTCACGCCGGTCGACCATCCTGCCGCAATTCGTCGGGCTTACGTTCAACGTTTACAACGGCCAGAAGTTTATTCCGGTCCACGTCACTGAAGACATGGTCGGCCATAAGCTGGGCGAATTCTCTCCGAGCCGGACCTATTACGGTCACGGCGCGGACAAGAAGGCGAAGCGGAAGTAGTCATGGGACAGATTAAAAATCCCCGCCGCGTTGGTGAAGATCAGGCGATGGCCAAAGGCCGGATGATCAAGACCAGCCCGCAAAAGCTCAACCTTGTTGCGGAGATGATCCGCGGCAAGAAGGTCGAGCGCGCCCTGAACGAGCTTGAATTCTCGCGCAAACGTGTTGCGCATGAAGTCAAACGCGTGCTTGAGAGCGCGATCGCGAATGCTGAGAACAATCATGATCTCGATATCGACAGCCTCATTGTGGACAGGGCGTTTGTCGGGAAGAACCTTGTGATGAAGCGCTGGAAAGCCCGCGCTCGTGGCCGGGTCGGTCGGATCAAAAAGCCGTTCTCGGAAATCACAATCGTTGTCCGCGAAGTTGAGGAGGTGGCCTGATGGGTCAGAAAGTGTCTCCGATCGGCCTCCGGCTCGGCATCAACCGGACCTGGGACAGCCGTTGGTATGCGGACAAGAAATCCTATGGGGATCTTCTCCATGAGGATCTCAAGATCCGTAACTATCTGCTCGATCGTCTGAAAAATGCCGGCGTCAGCCGGATCGTCATCGAACGTCCGCACAAAAAGTGCCGGGTTACGATCTACACGGCCCGTCCGGGTGTGGTGATTGGCAAGAAGGGCTCTGACATCGAGAAGCTTCGCCAGAAGCTGCAGGAAATGTCGTCTTCGGAAACGGTCCTCAACATTGTTGAGATCCGCAAGCCGGAAGTCGATGCGACCCTCGTTGCCGAGAACATCGCCCAGCAGCTCGAGCGCCGGGCTTCGTTCCGCCGCGCGATGAAGCGGGCCATGCAGACCGCCATGCGCATGGGTGCGCTTGGTATCCGCGTGAACTGTGCCGGCCGTCTCGGCGGGGCGGAAATCGCCCGGACCGAATGGTACCGTGAGGGCCGGGTGCCGCTGCACACGCTCCGTGCGGATATCGATTACGGCGTCGCAACCGCCCGCACCACTTATGGCGCGATCGGCATCAAGGTCTGGATCTTCAAAGGTGAGATCATGGATCACGATCCGATGGCATCGGAAAAACGTCTCGTGGACAGCCAGACCGGTGGGCCGAGCCCGGAACGCCGTGGCGATCGCCGTCCGCGCCGCGAAAACGCCTGAGGGAATTTGAGAAATGCTTCAGCCGAAACGCACAAAATTCCGTAAGCAGCACAAAGGCCGTATCAAAGGTACAGCCAAAGGCGGCACGGATCTCAACTTCGGGTCCTTCGGTCTCAAAGCCGTCGAGCCCGAGCGTGTCACCGCGCGCCAGATCGAAGCCACTCGTCGGGCGATCACTCGCCACATGAAACGGGCCGGCCGCGTCTGGATCCGCATCTTCCCGGATGTGCCTGTCACGGCAAAACCGACGGAAGTCCGGATGGGTAAAGGTAAAGGCTCTGTCGACCGCTGGGTCGCCAAGGTCAAACCTGGCCGCATCATGTTCGAAATTGACGGTGTGCCCGAGCAGACCGCTCGCGAAGCTCTTCTGCTTGGCGCTGCGAAACTGCCGATCAAGACGCGCATCGTGAAACGGATCGGGGAATGATCATGAAACCTGTAGAAGTTCGCGATCTTTCCGACGACGAGCTGTCGTCCAAACTGCTCGAGCTGAAACGCGAGCAGTTCAATCTTCGCTTCCAGCGCGTCTCGGGCCAGCTCGAGAAAACCGCGCGTGTGAAAGAAGTACGCCGCGATATTGCCCGGATCAAAACGGTCCAGGCTGAACGTCACACTGCCGCTGACGCGGCTAAATCGGAGGGCTAAGGCATGCCCAAACGCGTATTGCAGGGACCGGTTGTCTCGGACAAAGGCGACAAGACTGTCGTTGTGCGAATTGACCGTGCCTTCAAACACCCGCTTCTCGCCAAGGTCGTGCGGCGCTCCAAGCGCTATCACGCTCATGATGAGAACAATCAGTACAAGGTTGGCGACATGGTTCAGATCCGTGAATGCCCGCCGAAATCGAAACTCAAAAGATGGGAAGTTGTCACGGCGGAAGAACTCGCCGCAGCGGCAGCTGATCGTCAGCAGGCTGAAGCCGACAAGGCAGACGCAAACGAGTAAATTTTAATGGGGTTCCGGGTTTCCCCCGGCCCCTTTTGATGGAGGGATCGATATGATCCAGATGCAAACTAACCTGGATGTCGCCGATAATTCCGGCGCAAAGCGGGTCCAGTGCATCAAGGTGCTCGGCGGCGCCAAACGCAAATATGCAGGCGTCGGTGACATCATTGTGGTGTCTGTGAAAGAGGCCATGCCGCGCGGCCGGGTGAAAAAAGGCCAGGTGATGAAAGCCGTGGTGGTTCGTACCGCCAAGGACATCAAGCGCCGTGACGGCTCGGTCATCCGCTTTGACAACAATGCCGCTGTGCTCATCAACAACAACAAAGAGCCGATTGGCACTCGTATCTTCGGCCCGGTGACGCGCGAACTTCGCCGCGCCAACCACATGAAGATCGTGTCGCTCGCACCGGAGGTGCTCTGACCATGGCAGCCAGAATCAAAAAGGGTGACAAGGTCATCGTCCTGACCGGCCGCGATAAAGGCGCCGAAGGCGAAGTCCTGAAAGTCGACCCGAAAGAAAACCGCGTGACGGTCCAGGGCGTGAACGTGATCAAGCGTCACACCAAGCCGTCGCAAAGCTCGGCTGGCGGGATCGTCACTCGCGAAGCGCCGATTCATGTGTCCAATGTCGCGATTGCGGACCCCAAAGACGGCAAGCCGACCCGTGTCGGTTTTGAAGTCCGGGACGGCAAGAAAGTCCGTGTCGCCAAGCGTTCCGGGGAGGCTATCGATGTCTGAGGCCGCCACTCTTGAAAATTACGAACCGCGCCTGAAAACGCAGTACAAGGAGAAAATCCGTGCTGCGATGCAGGAGCAGTTCAACTACGCAAACCCGATGATGGTGCCGAAACTTGAAAAGGTCGTCATCAATATGGGCCTCGGCGACGCCGTCAATGATCGTAAGGTCGTCGATTCGGCACTCGAAGAGCTGACCCGTATCGCTGGTCAGCGTCCGGTCGTCACAAAAGCCAAGAAGTCGATCGCCGGCTTCAAGGTGCGTGAGGAAATGGCGCTGGGTGTGAAGGTCACACTGCGTAAAGACCGCATGTATGAATTCCTCGATCGTCTCGTGACCATCGCGCTGCCGCGCGTTCGGGACTTCCGGGGGCTGAACCCGAAAAGCTTTGACGGCCGCGGCAACTACGCCATGGGTCTAAAAGAGCACATCGTGTTCCCGGAGATCGATTACGACAAAGTGGAAGGCCAGCGCGGCATGGACATCGTTGTTTGCACCAATGCGAGCAATGATGATGAAGCACGGGCACTTCTGAAAGAGTTCAATTTCCCCTTCCGTAAATAACGGACGGGTTAGGAGGCTAGGTCCGCAAGCTGACGGAAACCGGCCCTCGAGGAGGCTGAAAAGCAAATGGCAAAAAAATCCATGGTAGAACGGGACCTCAAGCGTCGCCGGCTCGCCGCTAAGTTTGAAAACAAGCGGCAGGCTCTCAAGGCGATCATGCGCAGTGAAGAGGCATCCCCGGAAGACAAGTTCAAGGCAGCGCTGCAGCTCGCCGAAATTCCGCGTAACGCGTCGAAAACCCGCATCCGGAACCGGTGCGCGGTGACCGGTCGTCCGCGCGGCTTCTACCGTAAACTGAAAATGTCCCGTATCGCGCTTCGTGAGCTTGGCTCGCAAGGCAAGGTGCCGGGTCTCGTGAAGTCAAGCTGGTAAGGGAGGCATAGACCATGACGATCAATGATCCAGTCGGCGATATGCTGACCCGTATCCGGAACGCTCAGATGCGCGGCATGTCGAAAACCTCGACCCCGGCGTCAAAGCTCCGCCAGCGCGTTCTCGATGTTCTGCAGGCTGAAGGCTACATTCGCGGCTATACCCGCGTTGAACATGCTGACAACAAAACAGATCTCGAAATCGAGCTGAAATATTTCGATGGTGAGCCGGTGATCTCCAAGATCAAGCGGGTCTCCAAACCTGGCCGCCGGGTTTACTCGTCGGTGAAAGATATCGAGCCCGTGCAAAACGGTCTTGGCATCTCCATCCTGTCCACGCCCAAAGGCGTCATGTCAGACGCACTGGCTCGCGAACATAATGTTGGCGGCGAAGTGCTCTGCCAGGTCTACTAAGGGAGGGAAGAGCAATGTCGCGTATTGGCAAAAAACCAGTTCCTGTCCCCAGTGGCGTCGATGCCAAGGTTGATGGCCAGACGGTTTCCGCAAAAGGCCCGAAAGGCCAGATGGAATTCGTCGTCAACGAGCTTTGCCTCGTCAAGATGGGCGATGACGGCGTCGAAGTGACCCCGATCAACAAATCCAAGGAAGCTCGTTCCATGTGGGGCATGTCCCGCACCATGGTCGCGAACATCTTTGAAGGCGTGTCCACCGGTTTCGTCCGCAAGCTCGAGCTCGTCGGCGTTGGTTACCGTGCACAGATGAAGGGCCAGACCCTGGTTCTAGCGCTCGGTTACTCTCACGATGTCGAGTTCAATCCACCCGAAGGTATCGAAATCAAAGTTGGCAAGCCGACTGAGATCGAGATCAGTGGTCGTGACAAGCAGGTCGTCGGTGAAGTCGCCGCGAAGATCCGCAGCTTCCGTCCGCCAGAGCCCTACAAGGGCAAAGGCGTCAAATATGAAGGCGAGTATATCTTCCGGAAGGAGGGCAAGAAGAAGTAAGCGAAATTCAGCTTACGGATCTTGGAAAAGCTTATGGCAGTCAATCCTGTACAAAAACGTCAGCGCCGTGCCGGTCGTACCCGTGCCCAGCTTGCGCGCAAATCGAATGGCAAGCTCCGCCTGTCGGTGTTCCGTTCTTCGAAAAACATCGCAGCCCAGATCATCGACGATCGCGCCGGCAAGACCCTTGCTGCTGCCTCGTCGATCGAGAAGGACTTCCGCGATGCGAACTCGTCCGGCTCGAATGTCGATGCCGCCGCTAAAGTCGGCGCGCTTCTGGCCGAGCGGGCCAAGAAAGCCGGTGTCGAGGAAGTCGTCTTCGACCGCGGTGGTTATATCTTCCATGGCCGGGTGAAAGCCCTCGCCGATGCCGCCCGTGAGGGCGGTCTCAAATTCTAAGGGGCCTTGAGATGTCTGATACTCAACAGAGAGATGGCGGCCGGGGCCGCGGCCGGGGCCGGGGACGCGATCGCGAAGAAGAACGCGATGAGTTCACAGATCGCCTTGTAGCGATCAACCGTGTCTCGAAAACGGTGAAAGGCGGCAAGAATTTCGGTTTTGCTGCACTCGTCGTTGTCGGTGACCAGAAAGGCCGCGTTGGCTTTGGCAAGGGCAAGGCCCGCGAAGTGCCTGAGGCCATTCGCAAGGCAACCCAGGAAGCCAAGCGCAATCTCATCCGTGTGCCGCTTCGTGACGGCCGCACGCTGCACCACGATGCTCACGGGCGTCACGGTGCCGGCAAAGTCGTTCTGCGCACGGCCCCTCCGGGGACCGGCGTCATCGCCGGCGGTCCGATGCGGGCTGTCTTCGAGATGCTCGGTGTCCAGGATGTCGTTGCCAAATCGATCGGCACCTCGAACCCCTACAACATGGTTCGGGCAACGGTTGATGCGCTGAAGAACCAGTCCAACCCGCGGTCGATTGCGAACAAGCGTGGCCTGAAAGTCAGCGAGCTGATTTCCCGCCGTGCCGCCGTGCAGCCCGATGCGGCTGTCGTCGACGTCGCGTAAGGAGAAGCCAACATGGCGACCAAGAAAACACTTACCGTCAAACAGACCGGCAGCCCGATCCGCCGGCCGAAAGACCAGCTGGCAACGCTCAAAGGCCTCGGCCTGGGCAAGATCGGCCGTACGCGTGAGCTTGAAGATACTCCTGCCGTTCGCGGCATGATCACCAAGGTCAAGCATATGGTCGAGGTTGTCGGCGAATAACTTCCGTGCCTGCCCTTCGGGGCAGCACCAGGCGAGGCTCCGGAATGGTCCGGGTGCCGCAGAGTCGAAAGGCAAGAGAAATGAAACTGAGTGATCTCCGGGACAACCCGGGTGCCCGCAAAACCAAAACCCGTGTCGGCCGTGGTATCGGCTCCGGCAAAGGCAAAACCGGCGGACGCGGTGTCAAAGGTCAGAAATCCCGTTCGGGTGTCGCGATCAAAGGCTTTGAAGGCGGTCAGATGCCGCTTCACATGCGCCTGCCCAAGCGCGGCTTTAACATGCCGAACGCCAAGAACTACGCAGAAGCAAATCTCAGCGACCTGCAGGTTCTCTCCGAAGCTGGTGTTTCCGACATCACCGAAGAGACGATCTTCGAGGCAGCTGAAACCAACCGGACGAAATTTGACGGTATCCGTCTTCTCGGCACCGGTGAGCTTTCTGCCAAGGTCAATGTCACGGTGACCTATGCAACCAAATCGGCCCGTGAAGCGGTCGAGAAGGCTGGCGGGTCTGTGACCATGACGCGCGTTGAAAAACGCAAACGCCTGCGCGGTCCGGAACGCGAAGCCGCCAAAGGCAAAAAGAAAAAATAAGTCTAGGCTGCCCGGATCTTCCGGGCAGCTTTTCTCCCTTTTGGGGGAAGCGGTCGTCCCGGATGGGGATGGCCGGGTGAGGGCAACCGGTCTACTGGTTGCGGCTCGTCCCGAGAGACGCCATCTGTCCCGGGACTTTGATAGGGACAGACCATGGTATCAGCTGCCGAACAATTTGCGTCCAATGTCAGCCTTTCCTCCTTTGCCAAGGCGGATGAGCTCAAGAAACGCCTGCTTTTCGCGCTTGGGGCGCTGATCGTATATCGCATCGGCACGTTCATTCCGCTGCCGGGCGTCAACGCTGATGCCTTCCGTGAGCTGTTCGCGACGCAGACAGGCGGCCTTCTTGGCACGTTCAACCTGTTTTCGGGCGGCGCCACCGAACGGATGGCGATCTTCGCGCTCAACATCATGCCCTATATTTCGGCGTCGATTATCATGCAGATGATGTCCGCCGTGATCCCCTCGCTTGAGGCGGTCAAGAAAGAAGGCGAGAGCGGCCGTCGGCAGATCAACCAATATACGCGTTATCTGACCGTGCTGCTTGCGACCGTGCAGGGCTATTTCATTGCCGCGACCATCGCCAGCTCGACCGGGACGATCAATGGCGTCTCCGTGCCTGTCGTCGCCAACCCCAATGCGTTCTTCTATGTGACTACCGTCGTTACGCTGGTCGGCGGGGTCATGTTCCTCGTCTGGCTGGGTGAACAGATCACCTCGCGCGGGATTGGCAACGGGATCTCCCTCATCATCTTCGCTGGCATTATCGCAGAGCTGCCGCGTGCGGCAGCCGGGCTTTTCGCCTCTGGCCGGTCGGGCGCGCTGTCCGCGCCGATCATCCTCTTCGTCCTGATAGGGGCCGTCGCGCTCATTGCCTTCGTTGTCTTCATGGAGCGGTCACAGCGGCGTCTGATTGTTCAGTATCCGCGCCGCCAGCAGGGCAACCGCATGGTGCAGGGGGAGAAATCCCACCTGCCGCTGAAGCTCAACACAGCTGGCGTGATCCCGCCGATCTTTGCGTCTTCGCTCCTCTTCATTCCGGCGACGGCTCAAGGGGCCATCGGGGATAACTCCCCGCAATGGTTGCAGACGCTGCTACTTTATATTTCGCCGGGCCAGCCGCTCTACATGGCGATCTATGCGGCGGGGATCATCTTCTTCTGCTTCCTCTACACCTCGATCGTCTTCAATCCGCAGGACACGGCCGATAACCTCAAGAAATATGGCGGCTATATCCAGGGCTATCGCCCCGGTGCCCGGACGGCAGAATATATCGACTTCGTTTTGACCCGGATCACGGTCATCGGTGCGGCCTATCTCTGCCTTGTCTGTCTGATGCCGGAAATCCTGCGATCACAGTACAGCGCTATCCCGGTTTATCTTGGGGGGACGTCACTCCTCATCGTCGTGACGGTGACACTCGACACCGTTCAGCAGGTTCAGGGGCATTTGCTCGCGCAGCAATATGAGTCGCTGATCAAGAAATCGAAATTGAGGGGGGCACGCTAATGATCCTGATCTTTCTGGGACCGCCGGGCGCGGGGAAGGGCACACAAGCCCAGCACATCGCTTCAACTCGCGGCATCCCGCAGCTCTCGACGGGCGATATGCTTCGCGGCGCTGTCGCTGCGGAAACGCCGATCGGCCTGAAAGCCAAGGCTGTGATGGACCGCGGTGACCTTGTTTCTGACGATATCGTCGCGGGCATCGTTGCTGAACGTATCGAGGAGCCTGACTGCGAGCCAGGTTTCCTGCTCGATGGCTTCCCGCGGACGCTGCCGCAGGCTGAAATGCTCGATGAGCTTCTGGAGCGGGCCGGGCGCAAGCTCGAGATCGTGCTTGAACTGCAGGTCGATGAGGAAGCTCTTGTGGACCGGCTGAACTCCCGGATTGCCGAGACCAAGGCTGCGGGCGGCGAGGTTCGGGCGGACGACAATGAAGAGACGTTCCGCAAGCGCCTTGAGGTCTATCGCGAGCAGACCGCGCCGCTGATTCCCTATTATGAGGGCAAGGGCCTGCTCAAGGCAGTCGACGGAATGGCCACAATTCAAGAGGTATCAGCACAAATCGACAAGGAGCTGGATAGCCTGTCTTGACGCGAGCCAAAGCGCAGCTATAAGCGCGGGCTTCGCTCGAATTTCACCCGTTTCGCGCGGTCGGCTTTGCCCATCTGGGCGCCACTGCAATCGTTCAACCGGCCTTCTCCATGGTGGGGGAGGTCAGAAGGTTTTTGAGAGGACCACAACGTGGCTCGGATCGCAGGGGTCAATATCCCCAATAACAAGCGTGTTCATATTGCGCTGACCTATATTCACGGCATCGGCCCGTCGACCGCTCAACAGATTGTCGAGAAGGTCGGGATCGAAGAAGAGCGTCGGGTGCAGGACCTGTCGGATGCGGAAATCCTCCGGATTCGTGAGACGATCGACGAAGATTACACCGTCGAGGGCGATCTGCGCCGCGAAACGTCGATGAACGTGAAGCGCCTGATGGACCTTGGCTGCTATCGCGGCCTGCGTCACCGTCGTGGCCTGCCGGTTCGTGGCCAGCGCACTCATACTAATGCCCGGACCCGTAAAGGGCCCGCCAAACCGATCGCCGGGAAGAAGAAATAATGGCTCGTCAACCGCAACGGGGCGGCGTTCGGCGCCGCGAACGCAAGAATATTACCAATGGCGTCGTTCACGTGAACGCGTCGTTCAACAACACGATGGTCACCATCGCGGACGAGCAGGGCAATGCGATTTCCTGGTCGTCAGCCGGCCATATGGGCTTCAAAGGCTCGCGCAAATCGACTCCGTTCGCTGCGCAGATGGCCGCTGAAGATGCTGCGAAAAAGGCTATGGAACATGGCCTCAAATCGGTTGACGTTCTGGTCCGCGGGCCGGGCTCTGGCCGTGAAAGCGCGCTTCGTGCCCTGCAGGCGGCGGGTCTGACCGTCACCAACATTCGTGACGTCACGCCAATTCCGCACAATGGCGTCCGTCCGCGTAAGCGCCGCCGGGTCTAACCCCCAAGCGACGCGCTATTCACACTCTGTCGGTCGGGGACGCTCGGCCACCAAGGAGACCAAATGCTCGAAAAGAATTGGCAGGAACTGATCAAGCCGCAGAAACTCGAGGTCGAGCCCAGCTACGACCCGGAGCGGAAGGCCACGATCATTGCGCAACCGCTGGAGCGGGGCTTTGGCCTGACGCTCGGCAACTCCCTGCGCCGTATCCTGATGTCGTCCCTTCAGGGCGCAGCCGTGACCGCGATCCAGATCGATGGCGTGGTGCACGAATTCTCGTCCATCCCGGGCGTCCGCGAAGACGTGACGATCATCGTCCTGAACATCAAGCAGCTCGCCATCCGCATGCATGTCGATGGCCCGAAACGCCTTGTCCTTCACAAGAAGGGCCCGGGCGTCGTCACGGCTGCTGACATTCAGGAAACGGCTGACATCGAGATCCTCGACAAGGATCACGTCATCTGTACGCTCGACGAAGGCGCGGATCTGCGCATGGAAATCACCGTGCAGACCGGCAAGGGCTATGTCCCGGCTGACCGCAACCGTCCGGAAGATGCGCCGATCGGCCTGATCCCGGTCGACAGCCTCTACTCGCCGGTTCGCCGTGTGTCCTACAAGGTTGAGAACACTCGCGAAGGCCAGGTGCTCGATTATGACCGCCTGATCCTCGAGATCGAAACCAATGGCGCGGTGAACCCCGAGGATGCAGCTGCTTATGCGGCCCGTATCCTTCAGGACCAGCTTCAGGTTTTCGTCAATTTCGACGAGCCGAAGAAGGACGAAGCCGGCGGCGCGGAAGAAGAGCTTCTCTTCAACGCAGCGCTTCTGCGCAAAGTCGACGAGCTGGAGCTTAGCGTGCGTTCGGCCAACTGCCTGAAGAACGACAACATCGTCTATATCGGCGACCTCATTCAGAAGACCGAAGCCGAAATGCTTCGTACGCCGAACTTCGGCCGCAAGTCGCTGAACGAGATCAAAGAAGTCCTGGCGTCGCTTGGCCTCCATCTTGGTATGGATGTGCCGGACTGGCCGCCAGACAATATCGAAGAGCTTGCCCGCAAGTTCGAAGACCAGAATTAACCGGTGCCGGGCTCTGCCCGGCATCACCATTATGAGACCCAAACCATCCGTCTAAAGATTGCTATAAGGCAGGCGGAGTAGTGGAGAAGACCCATGCGCCACGGCGTTGCACATCGCAAACTGAACCGGACGGCAAGTCACCGGAAAGCCATGTTCGCCAATATGGCGGCCTCGCTCATCAAGCATGAGCAGATCACGACGACCCTGCCGAAAGCCAAAGAGCTCAAACCCATTGCGGACAAGCTCATCACGCTCGCGAAAAAGGGTGACCTTGCGGCTCGCCGTCAGGCGATCAGCCAGATCCGCGACGTCGAGATGGTTGGCAAACTCTTCGAAGTTCTCGGCCCTCGCTATGCCGAGCGCCACGGCGGCTATACCCGCGTCATGAAAGCGGGCTTCCGCTTTGGTGACAACGCGCCGCGCGCCGTCATTGAATTCGTTGATCGCGACGAAACGGCCAAGGGCAAAGACTCCGGTCCGACCATGGAAGCCTCGTCTTCCGATGGCGGCGACCTCATCGAGTCGTAAGCTCGTCTCGCATAAGTTTCTGGAAAAACCCGGCCTTTGAGCCGGGTTTTTTCTTGCGTGCAGTGGGGGGAGAAGCGCGCCCTGTGAATAATCACAACATTGTCATCCAATAAGGATTGATTGAATAACGATAATGACTACATGTGTTGTCAAGCGGATGCACAGACCGCGGCTCGAATTGGAGAAAATACAATGCAAAGAATTTGGGGATTTGCCGCGGCAGCCACGATGATGTTTCCGGCGACCGGGTTCGCCAAGGGCTGGGAGCTCGATGATCCAGTCGAACGGCTGGCGGATCTGCAATACGGGATCAATGAGGTCTGCCTGCCGGCGCAGCGCGCAGGGCAGACGGCCAGCCAGTTTGAGCAGGCCAATCGCCAGTCGCTGACACTTCAACGCCGCCGGAACAACAGCAATGTTCGCAACGCGACCTGGACGATCGGGGCGGTGACCAGCGATGTCGTTGTCTCTGACACGGAGAATGGCTGCACGGTTTCAACCAGCTTCCGCGCCGACCATGCTGACCGGCTGATCCCGGACCTTCGGGGAGGGCTCACCGAGAGAGCCAATGGCTATCAGGTCGTCTCGGGCGATCCTGACAGCTACCGCGAGCGTCTTTCGGTTGCCTTCTGCCTTGCCAATGCGTCGGGCGGGACGGACAGCCTCATGCTCTACGAATGGGTCGAGCCAGAGATGGAAGCGGGCCGTCGCCAGCCGCGCGATATTCTCTACATCTCTCTCGTCGTGCCGCAGGCCGGGTTCTGCGCCAGCGAGCAGTAAGGCTCATCTCCTAATTCCTTAGTTGACAATATGCCATTGCCGTGACAGGCAATGGCTGCAACTAAGGAATTCGTCTATGGCGCGCCCCACATCTCCATCGCTGACCGAAGCGGAAAGCCGGATCATGGCGATCCTGTGGGAGAAGGGGGAGGCGACGGTGCGTGATGTCACCGACGCACTCAGCGCCGAATATGACCTTGCCTATACGACCGTCCTGACCACCATCCGTATCATGACGGATAAGGGCTATGTAGATTTCCGAAAAGAAGGCCGTGCGCATATCTATCGGGCCGTCCTGACGCAGACGGGCGCCCGGAAAAAGGCGCTTGGTTCTATGCTGGGATCGCTATTCGACGGCTCGCCTCGGCGCCTCGCCCAGCATCTGATCGAAGACGAAGAGCTGACCCTTGAGGATATCGAGGCGCTTCGTGAGGAATTCCTGTCCCGTAAATCCTCCGGAAAAGGAGAAAAGTCGTGACCGCTGAAGCCCTTCTTCCTGTCACTGGGGCCGTCCTTGCCGAGACAGCCATTCTGGCCGGTGTCATCCTCCTGCTCGACCGGATCCTGCCGCACCGCATGGTGCGGGAGCGTCACGACATGGCGCTCGTGGCAATCCTGATCGTACCAATCCTCTTTGTGCTGCCCTTCTTCTTGCCTGGTGAAGCGAATGTGCTGCCCGTGATTGAGGGCGCGCTGCCGCAGCCAGTCATGGAAACAGTGGCGGCCGTTCCTCGGACGGAAGTGACTCCGGTCATCACCGAGGCGATGCCCGTCACCTCAAGCGGACCTGACTTGTCTGGCTTTGTCCTGCCGGGAATGATGCTTCTCTGGGGGCTCGGGGCGGCGGCGCTACTCTTCCGGCTGATCAGTGAAATGATCAGCGTCAGCGCGCTGATCAGGAGAGCTCGGCCGCTCAGCCAGCCCGTTGCCGCAAGCCTCTCCCGCCCGGCGCGTGTCATGGTCTCGGGCGAGGTCGAAGGGCCGATGCTCGCCGGGTTCTTCCGGCCCGTCATCATCCTGCCCGAAGACATGGTCGCGGATGAAAGCCTGCGGCCCGTGCTTGAACATGAAATCGCGCATCTGGCCCGTCAGGACAATCTACTGGAAGTCACGATACGGACCATTTCCGCGCTGTTCTGGTGGAACCTGCCGATCCATGCGCTGCGGCCGCTGATCGCGCGAGAACGCGAGAAGCTTTGTGATGCCTATGCGGCAGAGCGGGCAGGGGGCGGGGAGGCCATGGCCGACGCACTGCTCAAAGTCGCTAGTAGACAAATTCTTGGGCGCAGCCCGGCGCTCGCGCTGCCAGCTATCCGGCGCAAGGAGATGCTGGCCGACCGCTTGCGACTATTGACCCGCGAGAATGTCTCGGGACGTCCGCGTCTTCTTCTGGGTACTGCGCTTGTCCCGGTGGTCTTCTTTGCCTGCGCAGCCGCAGGACCGAAGCTAGGGCCCGCAGCCGACATGGCAGAAGACGAAAAGCCCACAGAAGAGATGACATTCTCGGCATCTGCAATCGATCCGGCCGAGCTCTATTTTGCGGCCCGCCGTGGACGGACAGAAGAAGTTGAGCGTCTGCTCGCAATGGGCGCCGATCCGAATGCTGCCTCTTATGGCGACGGCACGCCGCTAATCGGGGCCGTGAGGAGCGGGGATCATGGGATCCTGACGCGCCTTCTGGCTGCTGGCGCTGATCCTAACCGGGCCGCACGCGGCGATGGCAGCCCGCTGATCTCTGCAGCAAAAAATGGCCGGTATGCGATGGCAATTGCCTTGCTCGACGCCGGGGCAAAGCCTGACATGGGCGTCCGGGGTGACGGCAATGCGTTGATTGTCGCAGCCCATCGGGGCGACCTCAAAATGGTCGATATCCTCCTTGAATATGACGCCAATATCGAAGCGGCGCAGATCGGTGACGGCAATGCGCTGATTGCGGCGGTGCAGGCCGGCAAGATCAATATGGTGCACGCGCTTTTGGAGAAAGGCGCCAATGTCGACGCTTTTGTCATCGCGGATGAAACCCCTCTGATCGCCGCGGCGCAGCGCGGGGATCTCGATATCACCAAGTTGCTCATCGAATATGGCGCGGATGTCTCGCTGACCGTTCCCGTGCCGGTCCTGACCGATCCGTCGCGTCAGGGGTTCCGCTCGCCGATCAGTGAAGCGGAACGCTATGGGCACGAGGGCGTCGCGGAATATCTGCGGGCGCATGGCGCCGAGCACCGCCCGCCTGCGTGAGGCATTCTTGATCGACGGGTTGCATTCATCTCCCGAATATCTAGTCTCAACCGGTAGTATATATCGGGGGCGATATGTGGGGACGAATAGTTGCGGGATTTTCCGCTCTGATTATTTGTGTGCAGGGCACGGCTGCGGCACAGCAGGGAAACCTCGACCTGCCGAATAAGCACAAATGGATGCGTGACCTCGATTATGGTCTGACGCGTGTCTGTATCCCGGCACAACGGGCACGTATGTCGACGACCGACTTCGAGAAGGACAATCGCCGGAAACTCATCCTTGTCCGTCAGCGTCTTTCAAATACCACTCAAGTTAATGCCTGGACTATTGGGGCGCGGGGAGAAACCGCGGTCATGGAGAACGAGGCCGGTTGTACAGTAAGCTTCAGCGCCTGGGGCGGTACTGGAATCTCGGAAGATGTCCGCAGCTATCTGACTGGCAGGGCAGATAAGTATCAGGTTGTTGCGGGTGATCCAGAACGCGCGAATTCTACGCTCGTCGTCGCCTTTTGTGCAGAGAACGCTCCGGGCGTAGTCGATAGTTGGTATTTGTACGAATCGATTGCCGGTGAACTGGATGTGACTGGTCAGATTCGGGACGAAGCGCATTTCAGCTACTCCATCGTCGTGCCGACCCAACCATTTTGCGCACAGGAATAGGCATCTAATCCAAAAAATCCGTAAGATGTGCGGACTTGCAGGCTCGGCTCACAGGCTCGTAAATAGCTGCCTGTCTGAGACAAAGAGGATTGGCGCATGCTTTTTCGAATATTTGGCTGTGCCCTGCTGGTCGTGATGATGAGCGGTGCGGCAACAGCACAGCAGACCACCCAGCCTGCGACCGATCTTGAGCTGCGCGCGACCTATGCGCCGGTGGTCGAGCGGGCAGCTCCGGCCGTCGTGAATATCTACACCAAGAAGGTCGTCACCCAGCGGATGCGCTCGGTGTTCGATGATCCGTTCTTCCGGGAATTCGGCGGGGTGCCAGGTCGGTCGCGTCAGCGGCTGCAATCCTCGCTCGGCTCTGGCGTCATCGTTGATGAGGGCGGGATCATCGTCACCAATAACCACGTCGTTGAGAATGCCGGTGAGATCAAGGTTGTCCTCGCCGACCGGCGGGAGTTCGAAGCGGAAGTCCTGTTGACTGATCCGCAGACGGACCTTGCGATCCTCAAGGTCGTGGCCGATGGCCCGCTGCCCTTCCTGCCGTTCGCGGACAGTGACACAGCAGCCGTCGGCGATATCGTTCTTGCCATCGGCAACCCGTTCGGCGTCGGCCAGACGGTGACCAGCGGCATCGTCTCGGCCCTGTCGCGGACGTCTGCGTCGGTGTCGGACTATCAGTTCTTCATCCAGACCGATGCGGCGATCAATCCGGGCAATTCAGGCGGTGCGCTGATCGATGTCGATGGCAATCTGCTCGGCGTGAACACCGCAATCTATTCCCGCTCTGGCGGTTCGAACGGGATCGGCTTTGCGATCCCCGGCAATCTTGTCCGGCAAGTCGTCAATTCGGCCGCAGGCGGACAGATGATGGTGCGCCGCCCTTGGCTGGGGGTGCAGGGCACGCCGGTCACTTCTGACATTGCAAGGGTCGTCGGGCTCGATCGGCCGATGGGCGCGATCGTCGGCGAGGTCTTCCCCAAAGGCCCGGCTGATAAGGCTGGTCTCAAAGAAGGCGATGTCATCCTCGATATTGCGGGGGCGGAAATTTATGATGCCGAGGCGCTGCGCTACCGCCCGGCGACCCGCTCCGAAGGCGATGTTCTCGAGGTCCGGTATCTGCGCGACGGCAAGGAGAAGACGGCGAAGGTGAAGCTGGCTTTCCCGCCAGAGCGTCCGGCCCGCAATGACACGCGGATCGAAGGCAGCAATCCGTTGTCGGGCGCCGTGATCGCCAATCTCTCGCCTGCGCTTGCTGAAGAGATCGGGTTCAATCCGATGGCATCAGGCGTTGTGATCCTTGAGGCCGAGCGGGGCAGTTATGCCTCGCGTTACCGGCTGGGCCGGGGGCTCTCCATTCTCTCCGTCAACGGAGAGAAGACCGAGACCGTTGAGGATGTCACAAAGGCACTTAACGCCGAGCAGCGCTATTTCATCCTGCAGGTCGCGGACCGGAATGGCCGTGTCTCCACTATGAGAGTCGGCCGATAGCGGGACTGGAAAATGATAACGTTCAATGTAGCTTTATATGCAGCCACTATTTCGACGGTGCTTGCACTCCTTAAGGCATTCGAATTCTATGAATCACGAAGAGGATTGATTGCTGAGGTGCTTTGGCGTGACAGGAGTGGTCGTCCATTTAATAAAATACGTATACGGAATAATTCTGATCGGAAAATAGTGGTTAGCAATTGCTTGGTTTGTACTGTTACTAAGAAGTGGCTCTTGGGCCCCAAGAAGTTTGATCAGGGTCTAGCAATTCCACGTAAAAGTGCAGAATTTCCAATAACTTTAGAAGGCGGTGAGCAATGTCAATTTTCTATCTATGAAGATTTCATACAGGCCGCGGTTGATCGCACTACAAAAAATAAATCTGACACGCATAGGCGATTTTATATCTTTGTGGAGCATAGTAGATCCAAATCGGGAAAATTATTTAAATTGAGTAGGGGATCTTCGAATTCTCCGTGTGCGGATGCAAATGGGGAGTAGTGATCTTTTCGGCACGGCGGGCCTTGAGTACGGGGCACCGCGGCCACTGGCTGACCGCTTGCGTCCCAATACCCTCGAAGAGGTCGTCGGGCAGGACCATCTGATCGGGCAGGGCGCGCCTTTGCGCACCCTGATCGAGAAAGGCCGGCTGCCCTCGATCATTTTCTGGGGGCCGCCGGGCACGGGCAAGACGACGCTGGCCCGGCTGCTAGCAGATCATGTCGATCTTGATTTTGTGCAGATCTCGGCGATTTTCTCCGGGGTCGGAGAGTTGCGCAAAGTGTTCGAGGCGGCGCGGGCGCGGCGGCAGGCCGGGCGCGGCACGCTCCTTTTTGTCGATGAGATCCACCGTTTTAACCGCACTCAGCAGGACAGCTTCCTGCCCGTCATGGAAGACGGCACGATCACCCTGATCGGGGCGACGACGGAGAACCCGTCTTTCGAGCTCAACGCAGCGCTCCTGTCCCGGGCGCAGGTCTTCACGCTCCGGCGCCTTGATGAAGACGCGCTCAGCCATCTCGTTGACCGCGCTGAAGAGGAGCTTGGCCTGACCCTGCCGCTGACCGCCGGCGCGCGCGCCGCCCTTGCCGATATTTCGGACGGGGACGGACGGTTCCTTCTTGGGCTGATCGAAGACCTTGCCGCAAGAGCCGGGGACGAGCCGCTCGATGAGGCAGGGCTGGCCGAAGCCGTCCAGCGCCGGATGCCCGTCTATGACAAGGCGCAGGAAGGGCATTACAATCTTGCCAGTGCGCTCCAAAAATCAATCCGTGGTTCGGATACGGATGCCGCGCTTTACTGGACCGCGCGAATGCTCAATGCCGGGGAAGATCCGCTCTTTATCCTCCGGAGGCTGACGGTGATTGCGAGCGAAGATGTCGGCAATGCCGATCCGCAGGCACTCCGTCTCGCCCATGCCGCGCGCGAGGCCTATCTCTTCCTCGGTGATCCCGAAGGCCATCACGCCATCGGCCAGCTTGTCGCCTATCTGGGCTCCGCGCCCAAATCGAACGCCGCCTATTCGGCACTGAAACAGGCCAAGGCGGCGGCACGCCAGACCGGCTCCCTGATGCCCCCGAAACACGCCATGAATGCGCCGACCAAGCTGATGAAAGCCGAGGGGTATTCGGACGGTTATGTCTATGATCATGACACGCCCGACGGATTTGCCGGGCTTGACTATTTCCCGCCCGAGATGGAACGGCAGGACTTCTACCAGCCGCGTGGGCGCGGCGCAGAGAAAACCATCCGCGAACGGCTCGAATGGTATGCCGCACGGCGAAAGGACCGACCCAGATGAATGATAACTCGCCTGAACTCGATGTCGATAAATCCATTCGTGAGGCGGAGGATGCCCGCGAGCTAGCCCGTGTCTGGGTCGCTAACCAGCAACTTGCCGTCGTCTTTGACGAGACACTGTGGGATGACCCCGCCGCCTGGGGCATCTTCCTCGCCGATTTCATGCGCCATATCCGCGACGCTTATGTCGACCGGCACGGCTCACCGCCTGAAGAAGTCATGAAACGCATCGGAGAGGGCTTGCGCGCCGAGCTTGCCAGCGCCGAAGCGTAACCGCTTCGTCACGCAAGGTGCATTGCAGCGAAAGCCCAAGCATCGTAGCTTTTGACAGAAGGATAGGAACCCGATGCGCTTCACTCTGTTCATTATCTTTCTGATCATTTTCACCCTGGTTCTTCTCTTTGCCGTGGGGGACCGCCGACAGCCGGCCCAGACGCTGACCGAAAAGGAGATCGAGCTGCCAGCTCGATAGAGTTTATGCGCCTTACCGCCCTTGCCGCCGCCGCCCTGATGACGATCACGCCCGCCTGGGCCCAGATCGACCGTGTAGCCATTGATAAGAGTGCGTTTTCGCTCGGCACGCTGCGCCCGGAAGATGGCGCGCTGCCGCGCTCTCTGTGGACCGATACCGAGCGCAATTCGGTCAGCGATCTGCTGGTCACCGTGCCTGCGGCCTATGACAATCCGCTCAATCTGGAGCTGCTGCGCCGCGTCCTGCTCTCGCCGGGCGAGGGGCCAAAGGATGCCGATAATGCGCTAGCCGGGCAGAAACTCCTCAAAGCCGCAGAAGCAGGCTTTTATTCCGATGCCGCTCAGCTCGCCAATCTGGCGCCCAGTACCAATTCCGAGCCGGCGCTGGCTCGCGTCATTGCCTATCAGGAGCTGATGGACGGCAAGACCGATGTCGCTTGCGCTCGCGGGGAAGGCCTGCGCGATGGCCGCGCCGCGCCGTTCTGGATCAAGCTGCGTTTCGTCTGTTACGTCCGTGCCGGTGAGGGCGCGGCGGCTGACCTTACGCTCAACCTCCTTAAACGGCAGGATGCGCTGACGGCGGAAGAAAGCGCACGCTTTACCGCCTTTGCCGATGGCGGAGAATTTGCGGCGCCCAAAGGCGATATTTCGCTTTTTGACTGGGTGATGATGCATGAGCGCGGCATCACGATTGACCGTGCGCTGCTCGACCGGGTTGGCCCGGGCTATACTGCCGCGATTGCCCGGATGCGCGGGCTCGATCCGAATTTGCGCGAAGTGGCGCTCTTGCGCTCGCTCAGTGCCCGGACGATTGGTGCCGAGGAAGCCATCGAGTTGCTCGACGGCATGGGCACGACCGAACTGGCAGGTGACGTGCTGACGCTGTCCGCTGTGCCGCCGGGCTCGCTTGAATATGCCGAAGCACTCGGCACCGCGCTGCGCCGGGGCGGGGCAGATGCGGCAGGCTTCGAAGCGCGGGCACGGCTTCTTGCCGGCGATCTGCGCCGGGCCACGCCGATCACCAATTTTGCCCCCAATGCGACGGAGATCGCGCTGGCCGCGATGATCACGGACCAGCCGCGCGTCGCCGAAGCCTGGATCACGGCGCTGGCCTCTGACCAATCGCGCCCGACCGGGCTCGACCGCGCCCGCCGTCTTGTCGATATCTACGCCATCATCGATTCCGAAGCGGCCAGCCGCATCGGCTCCTTCATCGGCATGGTCGAGGAGCCAAGGAGCGTGCCAAGCGTGACCGCCTATAACGCCAACCCTTCCGTCCCCGTTGCATCTCTCGTGGCGGCTGCCCTGCCGGCAGCCGAAGCGGGCAGCGAAGGTCCCGCAGCTCTGGTCTATCTGACCGGGCTTTCGACCACCGAGGACGGTGAGGGCGGGATCCGCAATGCGGTGATCACTTGGGCCCGCGACAAGGCGGATTTGGGCTGGATGGACCATAAGGCGACATTCGACGTTGAGCTGCGGGCGGTACTTGATGAGCCAGCGCCGCAGGTGGCCGCCGCGCCCCAGCCGACGGGCAATTGAGCGCCAGTCCGGCCAGCCAGCCCGGCGGCGGGCCGCTCAGCCTGTTTCTCGACATGATGGAGGTCGAGCGGGGCGTCAGCCCCCGGACGGTCCGCAATTATGGCCGTGACCTTGCGCGCTTTGAAACCTTCCTTTCCCGGAAGAAGAAACGCCTCCTGACAGCTGCACGCGCAGATATCACCGCCTATCTTGATCACCTTCATGCGACGGGGCGGAGTGCCGCGACGGCTGCGCTCTGTCTGTCCGCCATTCGCCAGTTCTATCTCTTCGCTTTCGAAGAAGACTTGCGCAGCGATAATCCCGCCGAAGGGGTCGAACGTCCCAAGACCCGCCGCCCCTTGCCGAAAATTCTGTCAGCGGAGGATGCCGCCGCATTGCTCGACCGGGCCGCGCAAAAGGCCGAGAGCGGATCGCCGAGAGCCTTGCGGCTCCATGCCCTGCTTGAGATCCTCTATGCGACAGGCCTCAGGGTCTCAGAGCTTTGCTCCCTCCCACGCGGCAGTTTCTCAGCCGACCGGCCCTATGTTCAAGTGCGTGGTAAGGGCGACAAGGAACGCCTCGTGCCGCTGACCGATGCGGCGATCACCGCGACCGAAGCTTGGCTTGCCGCCCAGGCCGAAGCCGAACGCGCCTCCGTCTTTCTTTTCCCTTCGCGCGGGAAGATGGGGCATCTGACCCCGGCGCGCTTCGCGCAGCTTCTCAAAGACATTGCACCTGAGGCCGGGATCGATCCTGCACGCATCTCGCCCCACGTGCTGCGCCATGCTTTTGCCTCCCATCTGCTGGAAGGCGGCGCGGACCTTCGTGTTGTCCAGCAGCTTCTGGGGCACGCGGATATCTCAACGACGCAGATTTACACGCATGTGGCGGGTGAGCGGCTGACACGCCTGATCGAAGCAAAACATCCGCTTTCCCTTAAGAAAAAGCCATGAGAATTGAAGCGTTTGTCAACATGACCATGGTTAGGCTAAAAGCCCGCTTCACTGTTCACGACCGGAGTTAACGATGCGCAGCTATCTCGAATTCGAAAAGCCGATTGCAGAGCTTGAAGGCAAGATTGACGATCTGCGGGCGCTGTCGGGCGATGAGCAGATTAATGTCGGCGAGGAGCTGAACCGGCTGGAGAGCAAGACCGAAAAGCTCTTGGCCGAGACCTATGCGAACCTTTCGCGCTGGCAGAAGACGCTTGTCGCGCGTCATGCCGCGCGGCCGCATTTCTCCGATCTCGTTGACCAGCTGATGACGGATTTCACGCCGCTCGCGGGTGACCGTTCTTTTGGCGAGGATTCAGCGATCATCGGCGGTCCGGCCAGTTTCCGCGGGCGCTCGGTGATGGTGATGGGTCATGAGAAGGGCTCGGACACGCAAAGCCGTGTGGCGCATAATTTCGGCATGGCCCGGCCAGAAGGCTACCGCAAGGCGATCCGTCTGGTTGAGATGGCCGACAAATTCGGCCTGCCGATTGTCACGCTGGTCGATACCGCCGGTGCCTATCCCGGCCTTGGCGCAGAAGAGCGCGGGCAGGCTGAGGCGATTGCTTCCTCGACGGCGAGCTTCCTTGATGCGGGCGTGCCGGTCGTCGCCGCCATTGTGGGCGAGGGCGGCTCTGGCGGCGCGGTGGCACTTGCGGCGGCCGACCGTGTGCTGATGTTTGAGCACTCGGTCTATTCGGTGATCTCGCCTGAAGGCTGCGCCTCCATTCTGTGGAAGGATGATGCAGGCGGCGGCAAGGCGGCGGAAGCGGCCGAAGCGATGAAGATTTCCGCGCAGGATCTCAAGGAACTCGGCGTCATCGACACGATTGTCGAGGAGCCGGTCGGTGGAGCGCATCGCGCGCCGCGTGCCGCGATCGAAGCCCTCGGCGATGCCATTGAGGGCGCGATTGAGGAACTCGGTGAGATGGATGCGCATGAGCGCCGTATGGCCCGCCGCCAGAAATTCCTCGACATCGGTCGCAAGGGCCTCTGAGGACGGCATGTTCTCCCGTTTCTTCAAAGGGAGAAAAAAGCCACCAGCAAGAATGGCTGAGCTTGGAGACCGGATCAGTGATGGCGCCCCTGCGACGTCAGACACCGTCTCCCAGAAATTCCAGAACGGAAATATCGTCTACGAATTAGTATATTCGCCGGACCGGCCCGATGATGTCCTGGTGATAGCCGAGAATGTGCACGAATATGTTAGTGTACCAATGAAATTTACCAAGGATGGGCATGTCCGGCTGTGTGGTATTGTGAATATTGTTCCCGAGGTCATTGACGATGTCTCTTGGTTCGAGTGGGAAACGGGTCCTGTGCCGATGGTCACACATTGGGGAGACAGAGTGATTATCCGTGAGGATCACGAGGCAAGCTAGCTTGCACCTTCACGCTGCTATGGTGTCGTCGCTGGTCGTGTGTTCATCCAAAACATCTTCATCCTTCCGCTCATGCCCGCGAAGGCGGGTATCTGGTTTCTGTGTCCGGGTGTTTGGATTCATCTTTGTGCGCTTTGAAAAAGAGAGAGCGGCGCTCCAGAGACAGATCCCCGCCTCCGCGGGGATGAGCGGGCAGAGAGGTCAGCGCATACCTCTTCGCGCCAGCCACTGTTTTTCACCAAGGCATTTCATCGCCTTTGTCACCGGGACAGGCGGTTTGCCGGCTAGGATGCGCATCTTGTCTCCGGCTGAAGACTGCCCCGCATAAAACCTTTCGATCAATCCTTCAGAGAACTGATAAAAGCGCTGCATCACGATATAGCGCTTTGCGGGATCAGCGGCATCAAAGAGAAGCCGGGAGAGAAGCCGGTAGAAGCCGCGCGCCTCCCATGTCTCTTTCGCGTGGGTCCGAGCCAGCGCGGCGAGTGCCGGACCTGTGACATCATCTGCGCCCGCCAGCCGGTCCGCCATCGCGACCGCATCGGGCAGGGAATAGCCCGTCAGCGGATGAAAGAGCCCGGCGGCAAGCCCAATGCTGGCGACCCCCGGCACGCCCTCATCAAGATGGGCGTCGATATCCCCCGCCATGGCAATCGGCAGGATACCCGCCTCTCGCCGGAGGATCCGTGCGACCTTCCAACCCTGCTCTTCACAGTATTCTTTAATGCGCGTCTCAACCGCGTCCTCATCGAGGGCGTCGCCATCGGCGTAATATGTGTCCTCGACCAGCGCGGTCTGCTGGGCGAAGGGCAGGGTGTAGACAAAGCGGTAGCCATCGAGCTGGGGGACGGTTGCATCCATGATGATAGGGCGGGTGAGCCCGTGCGGCTCGGCGAACTCGATTTCGAGCCCGGCGAATTTCTGGAACCCGAGCGCCAGATGCGCATAGTCGCGCTGCCCCCGCGCATCGATCACGGCGCGGGCCGGGAGGGTCCGGCCATCGACTAGCGTGACTTGATTCTGCGTCAGGGCCTCAACCGGCGAGCCCATCAGCACTCCATCGCCGAGCGCCTCGCGCAGGACGGCATCGAAATGGGCAGAGGCGACTGAGTTATACCCCGTTGCGATCTCGCGGGCATAAGCGGGAAAGCGCACCGTCTGACCCGCCCAGTGCGACGAGATAAAGGGGGCAATCCATTCGAGCGCACGCGGCGATATGTCTGAGTCGTGAAATGACCAGGTGTGATCCCCGCCAAGGCGGTCTGAGGCTTCAATCAGCAGGACCTTCAGTTCCGGCCTTAAGGCTTTGAATCTGAGGGCTAAAAGCCCACCGGATAGCCCGCCGCCGACGATCACGACATCGAGATTTTCAGGATCGGGAAGGGGGGACGCATTCATTTGCTCTGGCCTACAGGTGAACCCTTTTCATGGCACGGCAAAAAGGCTTATAGCCCCCGGCAAAGTGGCGCCCTTGCGGCGTCGTGACCCGTGGCGGACCCGTTCGCCGCTCCCTAGCTTTTCCGATGAGAGGGCATCCATGGCCGACGCAGAGTTTCTGCAAAATTACCTGCCGATCCTGATCTTTACTGGCCTTGCGGCCATTTTCGGCGTCCTGTTCCTCGTGCTGCCGGTGATCCTGGCGCCGAGCGATCCTGATTCCGAGAAGACCTCGACCTATGAATGCGGGTTCGAGGCGTTCGAGGATTCGCGCATGAAGTTCGACGTGCAGTTCTACATCGTCGCGATCCTGTTCATCATCGTCGATCTCGACGTCGCCTTCCTGTTTCCCTGGGCGGTGACCCTGTTCAACCCGGAGCTGGGGCTCGACCGGAGCTTCCAGATCTTCTCCTTCTGGTCGATGTTCGTCTTCCTCGCGGTCTTCTTCATCGGCTTCCTTTACGAATGGAAGAAAGGAGCCCTCGAATGGCGGTAGACGACAAGACCAAGACGGCGACCGAAACGCCGATCGCCGGTGTCGCACCGGAGGGCAAAACGCCGTCGATCATTCGTCCGTCCGACCTTGCCTACGGCACGGCGGCGCGGGCCAAGGCGGCCTATGATCCCACCAATGAAGACCCATTCTTCAAGTCGCTGAATGCGGAGCTGGCCGATCAGGGCTTTTTCACAGCCCCCGCTGATGCGGTCATCAACTGGGCCCGGACGGGCTCTCTGATGTGGATGACCTTCGGGCTCGCCTGCTGTGCGGTCGAGATGATGCAGGCCTCGATGCCGCGCTATGACATGGAGCGGTTCGGCATGGCGCCGCGTGCCTCTCCGCGCCAGTCCGACCTGATGATCGTCGCCGGCACGCTCACCAACAAGATGGCCCCGGCTCTGCGCAAGGTTTACGACCAGATGCCAGAGCCGCGTTACGTGGTCTCGATGGGCTCCTGCGCGAATGGCGGCGGGTATTATCATTACAGCTATTCGGTCGTGCGCGGCTGTGACCGCATCGTGCCGGTCGATGTCTATGTGCCGGGCTGCCCCCCGACGGCTGAGGCCCTCGTTTATGGGCTGCTGCAGCTTCAGAAGAAGATCCGCCGGGAAGGGACCATTCGGCGATGAGTGACGAACTGAACGAACTTTCCGAGCTGAAAGAGCATATCGACAGAGTGCTGAGCGAAGCCCTGGTCGCGAGCGAAATCGCGCATGGTGAGCTCAATGTCACGGTGCCGGCGACCAAAATCGTCGAAGTGCTCAAATTCCTGCGCGACGATCCGTTGTGCCGGTTCATCCAGCTGATCGATCTTTGCGGGGTTGATTATCCGGGCCGCAAAAAGCGCTTTGATGTCGTCTATCACCTTCTCTCCATGCACAATAACACCCGTATCCGGGTGAAGGTCGCGGTCGGCGAGAATGATACCTGCCCGACGACAGTCAGCGTCTATCCGTGTGCCGACTGGTTCGAGCGTGAAGCGTTCGACATGTATGGCATCGTCTTTGACGGCCATCCCGATATGCGCCGGATCCTCACCGATTACGGGTTTGAGGGCTATCCCTTACGCAAGGACTTCCCCGTGACCGGCTTTGTCGAGGTCAAATGGGATGATGAGCAGCGCCGGGTCGTCTATCAGCCCGTCGAGCTGCAGCAGGAATACCGTAATTTCGATTACCTAAGCCCATGGGAAGGCGGCGAATACGTCCTGCCCGGCGACGAGAAGGCGAGCTGATCCATGGGGGAGCGGACCGGATCCTGCCTCTGCGGCGGTATTGAATTCACGGTGACACCGGGTTCCGACAAGGTCGGCGCCTGTCACTGTAAAATGTGCCGGAAAGTTGCAGCAGGTCCTTTCATGACCATTGGGTGCGACAGCGATTTCAGAGTGACGACAGGTGAAGACATGCTCGGCGTCTTTGTTTCCTCTGAATGGGCAGAACGCGGTTTTTGTAAGGGGTGCGGTTCCCCGCTGTTCTGGCGGTTGCGGGACGGGTCGATGATGCAGCTCTCAGTCAATTCGCTGGATGATCCGGGTACGCTGACTTTCGATCACGAAGTCTTTATCGATCACAAACCTGACTATTATTCTTTCGCGCAAAAAACCCATCAGATGACCGAGGCGGAGGTCCTTGCGGCTTTCGCAGAAGGAAAGAGTTCATAATGGCCAATGCCACGCGCACCGTTGTCGTTGAGGATTCCCCCTCCGATGCGTCCGAGGACCGTCCGTTCACGATCAATTTCGGGCCACAGCACCCGGCGGCCCACGGCGTGTTGCGCCTTGTGCTGGAGCTGGATGGCGAAGTCGTTGAACGGGTCGACCCGCATATCGGGCTGCTCCATCGCGGCACCGAAAAGCTGATCGAGCAGAAGACCTATCTTCAGGCGATCCCGTATTTCGACCGGCTCGACTATGTCGCCCCGATGAATCAGGAGCACGCTTTCTGTCTTGCGGCAGAGAAACTGCTCGGCATCGAAGTGCCGCGGCGCGGGCAGATCATTCGTGTGCTGTTCTGTGAGATCGGCCGGATTTTGAACCATCTTCTTAACGTCACGACGCAGGCCATGGATGTCGGCGCGCTGACCCCGCCGCTCTGGGGTTTTGAAGAGCGCGAGAAGCTGATGATCTTCTATGAGCGCGCTTCCGGCTCGCGCATGCACGCGGCCTATTTCCGCGTCGGCGGCGTGCATCAGGATATCCCGCAGGCGCTGATCGACGATATTGATGCGTGGTGTGACGAATTCCCCAAGGCGCTCGACGATATTGAATCGCTGATCACGGACAACCGGATCTTCAAGCAGCGCAACGCCGATATTGGGGTTGTGACCAAAGAGCAGGCGTTTGAATGGGGCTTTACCGGCGTCATGCTGCGCGGTTCTGGCGTGCCGTGGGATTTGCGCAAATCGCAGCCCTATGAGATCTATGACGAGCTCGAATTCGACATCGTCCTTGGCAAGAATGGCGACTGCTATGACCGCTATCTCTGCCGCATTGAGGAGATGAAGCAGTCCCTGAGCCTGATGAAGCAGTGCATCGCGCTGCTCGAGCCGGGCCCTGTCATGTCGACCGATCCGAAAGTCGGCCCGCCCAAACGCGGGGAGATGAAGCATTCGATGGAAGCGCTCATCAACCACTTCAAGCTTTATACGGAAGGCCCCAAAGTGCCCGCCGGGGAAGTCTATGCCGCGGTCGAAGCGCCCAAAGGCGAATTCGGAGTCTATCTGGTCTCTGACGGATCAAACAAACCCTATCGCTGCAAGATCCGCGCGCCGGGCTATGCCCATCTGCAGGCCATGGACTGGATGAACCGCGGGCACATGCTGGCCGATGTCTCGGCCATCATCGGCACGCTCGACGTGGTGTTCGGCGAAATCGACCGCTAGTTAGCGGTCTTCACCGTCTCGCAATCAGCGACGCCGAGGATTTCCTCGGCGTCAAAGATGACCGGCCATCCGTCAGCCAGTATCGCATACTGATTATTACCGAGATATTTGTTGCGTTCGGGTTTAGCAGGAAACTGGCCGATAAAGTGCGCCTGCCACTTCCCGTCTTCTTTCTCAACACGGACGGCATAGCCGCGCGTTAATGACAGATGCGAAAGCCCCGAAAGGGCTATAATGTCGTCTCCATCATTAAACAGGGCGATGATATTATCTTGCCAGAGCACCACTTCCTCACCCTCATTTGGCCGGAAAATCAGTTCACCGCCGAATTCTCCGCCATCTATGCCGATCAGGGTGCCGCCGGGTACGGCGAGTTCATGCTGGTGCGAGAAAGGGCGCATATCTGGCCATTTGAACATCTGGTTCCCCCATTTGCAGGCCATTGCCTGATCTGCGGGGCCGATTCCGACGAAGTATTCCAGGCTGATGAAGAGGCCTTCCCAATCTGAGGTTGGAGATTTGGACCATTCGGTTCTCGTGCCTGCGATAAGTTCAACGGCCTGACCGGCGAAATACCGAATCTCACTCCACCAGTGCGTACTGACAACGTCATTGATCTTCTCGATGCTTCCCGCAGCTTCAAGTCTTACCAGGCCATAAAGAGCCGACAGAACTTCTCTCCAATCGGGTGATTTGAGAGCAGGTTCGATCAAGGGAATCGCTTTCGGCAGATCTGTGCCGGCCAGGGCTTCGATTGCGGCGGACCGGACTTCACTTTTTGGGTGAGCCGTATAAGGAGCTATATCGTCAAAGGCGTCTCCGGCGCGTGGCCCGAATGTTGCGATTTCCCGAAGGCACCATTCCAAAACAAAAACGCCTTCGGGATCGAGGTAATCTTCATCGGATGAAACGAACTGTTTGGCAAATTCATCCTTGCACGTGAAAAAAGCTAGCCGTGCGACGGAAGGGTCGGTCAAAATCAAAAGGGCACGTTTGGCTTCCGACGACATGGGTTCAGGATCAGACGCAAGAATACGCAATTCCGGCCCTTCCTCGAAAGCCAAAGGGCCGATGGCCGCGACCGCGCGCAACGCTGCGATACGTTGCTCCAGGGGGGCCCGTAACGTCAGGGCCAGAGCTTTCCACTGTGAAGCATATTCTTCAGCAGCGCGCTCCCTGCGTCCGGCAAGCAAGGTGTCAGCCTGTCCCCACGGCCAGTTCTCCAGTGAGGAAACATCTGGGGCAAGCGGCCCTTCAGGTTCAAAATAAGGAAGCACACGGTCTAGTATTTTTTTGTCGGGGAATTTCCTGAGGGCAGTGATTGCCTGATTGCCACCCCCATGTGCCGCGACAGCTGCCATCAGCATGTCGAGCGCTTCATCCGTTCCGATTTCGCCGATGATACGCGCCATCCAGCCTTCTGGATTTCTGTCGAATGCCGGTTTCAGCACGGCCAGATAGGAGGCATCCCAATCACCCCAGTGGGAGAGAATGTCGCCAGCATAGTTCAACCATTCTTCACTGCCATTTACTGCTCTTTCGATGAGGGCTTGCCGCATCGGTTCTCCGAACCGATCTTTCAGCAACTCTGCAACCTCTTCTGTATCCGGATAGCTGATGCCTGTGTCACCGAGGACGAGGGCTGAATCGATCAACGCGATACAGCTCTCTACCGTCTGGCAGTTTGCCACGGTCGACATGTCAGGCGCAGCCTCTGCGGCACCTCCCAACATCAGGATACTCGCCGCAATCACTAGCTGTTTCATGTCTGTGCCTCCCGTATGGAGCCTATCCTGTAGCGACCTCGACCGCTAGTTGCGGGCTTCGCGCATTTGGGATTACGTTCCCCCTCGAGGATGATTCGAGAGGGGAGAACCCATGGCATTCCACTTTAAAATAAGTGCCGGAATAGGGGCTGCGATGCTGCTGGCCGCTTGCGGCGGCGGGGATGGCGCATCTGGCGGCAAGGTCAATGAAAAGACCTTCGCAGCCACCTGTGAGACCAATTCGAACATGCCGGCGGAAATCTGCGCCTGCGTCGCAGACAAGGCAATGTCAGAGCTGTCGGAAGATGGTCGCGCCTTCCTGATTGCCGGGTTGGAAGAGGATCAGGCGCGCGCCACAGAGCTGCGCGAGAAGATGAAGCCAGAAGAGCTGATGGCAACCAGCATGTTCCTTGTGAACACACCCGCGGCCTGCGCGCAGGAACAAACTGGCTGACGCGCTGTAGGCAGATTAATTCCCAAAACCGAAGACCCTGGCGAGATCACGTTCGCCGACAGGCTTGATCAAGACCGCATAAGGATGATCCTCGTCAATTCGGGCGAGGGTCGGCGGTTCGTTCGAGCCCGTAACATAAATGATCTTGATGCTGGGCATAGTTTCAAAGGCTTTGAGCGCGACATTCACGCCATCGCGCTTGCCCTGCAGCCGGACATCCATGAGCACGTAATCCGGTACCGTCTCTTCGATGAGTTTAACCGCTGTGTCGAAATTGGCGGCTTGCCCGACGACTGTCATCCCCAGCTTTTCACACAGATAGGAAAGGTCCTGCGCGATCAGGAACTCATCCTCGACGATGGCGACCTTTATGGGGTTATCCGTCATACATCCTCTGCATCGTTGCGGCGGGAATGCGGATCGTCACCGCCGTGCCGTTCTGTACCTGATAATCGAGCTTGGCGTCGAGTTGTGCCACCAGGCCCCTGATGATCAGTGTGCCGGTTCCCAATGTCAAACTGTCTTCATCCTGCGGCATGCCGGTGCCATCATCCCTGACGGATAGGGTGGCAGCGCCATCGGCGCCGCCCTCAAATCCTATCCAGATCGTACCGGTGGTCCGGCCCTCGAAAGCGTGTTTGATGCTGTTGGTCACCAGCTCATTGACGAGAAGTCCGATGGTGATTGCCGTCTCGATATGAAGGACACGGGTGGAGGCGGTGACCTTTAGATCGACCGGAACGGCATGTGCGCCCGAATTCGCGGTGACGATATGGGCGCCCAGATCTTTGAGGAAGTCGTCTAACTTGACCTCTGAAGGGACATGCGCGGAGAGCAGCATGCGGTGTACAAAGCCAAGCGATTCCACGCGATTGATTGTACTGTTCAACAGGGTTTCGGCCTGTTTATCGTTGATGTCGCGCATGCCCATCCGCAGAAGCGAAATGGTCATCTGCAGATTGTTCTTCACACGGTGATATACTTCGCGAAGGAGTAATTCCCTGTCGGCAAGGGCGGTGCGCAGGTCCCCTTCGATCGTGTTCTGAATATGGGCGTGACGTAGAACAGCAATCGACAGGATGACGACGAAGACAATGGCGATGATGTTGAGACGGAAATTCTCGCTGAATGTATCGGTCTGGGCCGCGAACAGCGCAAACTGACAGAGCAGGAGCGGCAGGATGACGACAATCGGGAAGAGGTTGCGCGCGCTCCGGCTGCCGCCGCCTTGGCCCTGAAGAATGGCAATCCAGCCCGTATCCGGACGAAGCATGAGGACCGCAAGAAATAGTGCGGTAAAGGCGAGGGCAGTGTGCAGTGCCATCCCCCTGAAGAGGGGGACTTCCTCGAGCGCCGACGCATCATAATAATAGCCGACAAGTGCTGTCACCGCCACGATCAGGCCGATCGTTGCTGTCGCGACGACGGCATAACGCATCTTTACTCGCGAGAGACCGAGGAAGAGCAGACACATTGCAACAAAGATAAACAGGCTGGCCGTGGCGATCGCCATATTGGCTGAGTTGAACGTGTCGGCCTCTGGCCAGAGCCAGGCATCAATCCCGTTGGCATCCGTCAGCCTTATGACCATCAGATCCGTAAAGGCGATGGCAAAAATAATCCCGCTACAGATGAAAAGCGTGAGGCTTTTCAGGGCAGGTGGTAATCTGAACTGGATGACGATGGCAAGACTGGCAAGCAGAAAGCAAAGTGCCGTTGATGGCACCATGGCGGCAAAGTCCGGATGCAGACGGGTCAGCGCTTCGACCCCCGCGCCCCAACCAGCGAAGAGGACGAGGACCGAGATGACGAGAACCGCTCCGGCAAGGAGTTGGGCGACATTCTTTGAAAGTCGCCAGTTTTGCGGCGGAAGGTCTGTCATGTCCCGTTTGTCCGTTCGATGTGTCCGGTTGTACTCTTTTGGTACTTATTCCGGGAAATTGTTTACACCGAACTTAACCTCTCCGCCGAGAGGCCTCAGAATAGCGGGATTTCGAGGGTCAGCGGCTCGAAAGGCAGAGGGCTTTCTTCTCCGTTAGGCGCCTCGGGGAGGGTTTCAGGCAGCGAAGGCAGGGGCGGCGATGTTGCCGGAATTTGCGCAGCCGCGCTTGCGGCGGCGGCCGGTGCGCTATCCCCATAGATCAGATTGCCGCCATCATCACCGATGATGAGGTCATTGCCATCACCACCGATCAGCGTGTCACTGCCGATCCCGCCATAGATCGTGTCATTCCCGGCGCCTGCATCAACGAGATCGTCTCCGGCGCCAGCGCGGATGATCTCACCCTGCGCCGTGCCGCTCAATTCGTCATCGGCGGCGGAGGTCAGCTGGTAGATATTGCCGGTCTGTTTGGAGAAGACGAGGATCTCTCCGTCATCCGTCAGGGCAAAGCGTAAATCGACCCGTCCGTTACCGGGATTTCCTGTCCCCTCAAAATCAAGAAAGGTCGTCTCCTCGCCATCCTCTCCGATGATCGTCACCCGCAAAGGCGCGACATATTCATCCGAGGCGACAAGGCCGTCAGCGATGATCGAGGAGAGGTCATCAAGCGAGACGACGAAGACTTCGCCGGTCGGGAAATTGGCAAAGAGAAGCTGACCTTCCAGACCCGGAATGTCCGACCCCTGATAAGCAAAGCCGCTAAAAATACCTTCGCCACCCGTCGGGATTTCCTCGTGATCATATTGGGTGAAGGGGTATTGATAGCCAAGGTCGGCGTCATTGGCGGGTAGAGCGCCGCCGCCCGCAAGGAAGCTGCCTTCGCGGTCATCCCAGCCATAATTGCCGCCGGCAAAGACGATATCGAGTTCCTCTACCGCATTTTGGCCGATGTCGCCTGCGAACATGATATCGCCCAGCCAGCTCAGGCTTTGCGGATTGCGGAAGCCATAAGCGTAGATTTCAGGCAGGGCGCCGGTCGTATCCGTAAACGGATTATCTGTCGGAATGGAATAGGTTTCATCCCCACCGGGGTCGAGCGGATCAATGCGCAGAATCTTGCCAAGGATCTGGTTGAGATCCTCACCGGCATTCAGGGGGTCATTGCCGGAGCCGCCATCGCCTATGCCGAGATAAAGGAGCCCGTAATCATCATCGCCGGGTTCTGCATCCGGGCGGAAGCGCATCTGACCGAAATTGTGGTTGCCGAAGGGCTGCTCGACACGGAAGAGTTCCCGCTCCGTAGACGAATCAATAACCGGATTTGCGGGATCGCTGACTGTGAATTCCGAGATCACATCATGGAAGACGATATTCGAGGCGCCATCCGCCTCAAAAAGCGGCACGCCATCGGGATGGCTCGCGACACTTGCGCTATAGGCAACATAGATCTTGCCGTATCCATCCGTGCCCTCGTTCGCAAAATCGGGGTGGAAGGCAAAGCTGCGAAGTCCGGCCTCGGCGCCAGCATCGGTAAACCCGATCCCGGCGGTGCGAAGATCAAGCAGCGGGGTTTCGAGGGCCTCACCATCTTCGATCAACCAGATGACCCCGCGCGTATCGAGCGCCGCATAGGTGTCTGGCAGGTCAGGGACGCTCAGCACTTCCTGGACGCGCGCAAAAGGCATCGCCCCCGAGCTTGATGGTACGGTGGCGATCAGATCGAAACTCAATAAAAGGCTGCTCTGCCCAACAGCGGGGAGGACATTATCCATAGTCTATCGGCGCTCCTTTTAGCCGGATCACCGCCCCCCTCAGGCTCCCCGTTTATCACACATAAACGCGAATTGCGGCAACCGGTTGCAGGCGCTAGGCAGGGAGCGCACTGAATTCGGCAACCGGGTGGGCCTGACAATCGAAAATCTTCTGACGCCGCGCGTGCAAAGCGCGATCGGCATTCTCGCATTCGCGGCCATCGCCTGGCTCCTGTCCGAACGCAAAGGGCGGTTTCCGATCATCCAGTTCCCGCTGGCCGTCGGGTTGCAGCTCGGCATTGCGGCGCTGTTTCTGAACTGGCCGGCGGCGCGGGCCTCGCTCGATGGGCTCAACGGCATTGTTTATGCGCTGGAGCAGTCGACGCGCGCGGGCACCAGCTTCCTGTTCGGTTATGTCGGCAATCCCGAGCAGGTGCCGTTTGAGGTGACCGGCGGAAGCGCCTTTATCTTTGCGTTCCAGGCGCTGCCACTGCTGGTCTTTATCTCCGCGCTCGCGGCCGTCTTGTGGCATTGGGGCGTCCTCAAGATCATCATTCGCGGTTTTGCGATCCTGTTGTCCCGCGTGCTCGGCACAGGCGGGGCAGTGTCTCTCGCCGCTTCGGCCAATGTCCTTCTGGGGCAGACCGAAGCGCCGCTCCTGATCCGGCCGTATCTTTCGCGCATTACGCGGTCCGAGCTTTTTGCCGTTATCGCCTGCGGGTATGCCACCGTCGCGGGCACCGTCATGGTGCTTTACGGGATCATCCTGTCGCAACTCAGCCCCGGCATGCTGGGGCAGATTCTCGTTGCCTCGATTATTTCCGTGCCCGCCGCGCTTATCCTCGCGCAGATCATGGTGCCGCCCGAAAAGGGCGAGGTGCAGACCGATTCCGACGCCGTGAAAGACGACTTTGGATATGACAGCACGATGGATGCCTTCACTGAAGGCGCCGTGCAGGGCGGCAAGCTGTGGGTGAACATTGTCATCGCGATCCTCGCCTTCATCGCGCTCGCAGCCCTCATCAACATCATCTTTGACTCAGCCTTGCCGGATATCGCAGGCGCGCCGCTGACGATTGAGCGGATCTTTGCCTGGGCCTTTGCGCCCTTCATCTGGCTTGCGGGTCTGCCTGCTGATCAGGTCATGACGGGCGCGGAGCTGATGGGGGTGAAGACCGCCATCAACGAGGTCGTCGCCTATGAAATGTTGGCCAAGCTGCCAGAAGGCGCGCTCGACCAGCGCTCCACCCTGATCATGGTCTATGCGATGTGCGGCTTTGCCAATATCGGCTCGCTCGGCATCGTCATCGGCGGCTTCACGGCGCTCGAGCCGACGCGCCGCAAGGAAGTGCTTCAGCTCGCGCCCAAAGCGCTGATCTCGGGCACGCTGGCGACCCTTACCTCCGGCGCGGTCGTCGGCGTCCTCTGGTGACAGGCCCTTCGGCCAAGACCGGCGGCTGCCATTGCGGCGCCGTTGCGTGGGAGGCCGATCTGCCCGCGAAGATCACTGCACAATCGTGCAATTGCACGATGTGCGAAAAGGTGGGGTTCATCCATGTGATCGTGCCGCGATCGCGCTTCCGTCTCTTGACCGATCCGGCGGCGATCACGACCTATGAGTTCAATACGAAGATCGCCAAGCACACTTTCTGCTCCGTCTGCGGTGTAAAATCCTTCTACACGCCGCGCTCGAACCCGGATGGCGTGTCGTTGAACCTGCGCTGTATGGACAAAAGCCAGTTCGATGAGATCACGATCGAGCCTTTTGACGGGCAGAACTGGGAAGAGAATGCCGGGGCGCTCCGGCATTTGAGTGAAGAATGATGAATGACGGACTGATCGACGAGGTCACCGGGCTGATGCGGCAGGCAGCGGCAGAGCTGATCCTGCCGCGCTATCTGCAGCTTGAGACCCATGAGATCGACACCAAGACGAGCCCGACGGACCTTGTTACCATTGCCGACCGCGAGGCCGAGGAATGGCTGACCCCGCGTCTGATGGAGGCCCTGCCGGGCTCTGTCGTCGTGGGAGAGGAGGCAGCCTCCGCCGATCCGTCCGTGCTCGACCGATTGAGCGGCGAGCCACCGGTCTGGCTGGTCGACCCCGTCGATGGCACCGCGAATTTCGTCGAGGGCAAGCGCGAATTCGGCGTCATGGTCGCGCTGGTCGAGGGTGGGCTGACGCGCGCAGGCTTCATCTTTGCGCCGGTCGAGGACGTGATGGCGATCGCGGTGAGGGGCGAAGGCGCAACACTTGATGGCGAGGCGATCCATGGCCGCAAAAGCGTGCCGTTCAGTGATGCGTTTGGCGATTATTCCTCGAAATATGTAAAGCCGCCTTTGCGGGATCATCTCTCTGCGGCAGTCCTCACCTCAGCCGGGACGAGCCAGAAGCATTGCTCCGCCTACGCCTATCTTGATTGCGCGCGGGGAGAGATCGATTATGTGCTGCAATTCCTGATGAGCCCGTGGGACCATGCCGCTGGCGGGCTGATGGTCGAAGAGGCAGGCGGCGCCTTGCGCTTCCTTGATGATGGCGCGGCCTATCACCCCGTGCCGCGTGCCCCGCGCGCGGCCCTTGCCTGCGGTGATGCCGCGATGTGGCAGACCTATCGGGAGGCGGTGACGTGACCGATACGAGCCCGGACGGTTTTGCCGCTGTTGCCCGCGCAGCCTATGCGGCCCTGCCGGAAGCCTTCCGGCAGCTCAGCGCTGACATTGTCATCCGCATTGCCGATTTTGCCAGCGACGAGGTGTTGCGCGGGCTCGGCATTTCGAGCCGGTACGGATTATTGGGTCTCTATCACGGGATCGATGTCACCCAGAAATCAGGCTTTGATACTATTCCGCATCAGGACATGGTCTGGCTCTACCGCGAGCCGATCCTGCGCTTCTGGCAGGAGGGGCCGGACAGCCTTGAGAAAATCATCCAGCACGTCCTTGTCCATGAGATCGGCCATCATTTCGGCCTGTCGGACGACGACATGCATGAGCTGGAAGATGAAGCTCGGCGGGACGGGGAGTAGGGTGAAATGACCCAACGCTTCCTGTTTGTCTGTTCTCAGAATAAATTGCGCAGTCCAACGGCGGAACAGATTTTTTCAACGTATGAAAACATGGAGTGCGACTCAGCAGGCCTTGATTCGGGAGCAACGGTTGAGCTTTCAACTGAGCAGATCGAATGGGCGGACATCATCTTCGTCATGGAAAAGCGGCACCGCAACAAGCTCTCGAAAAAATTCAAACGTGTCCTGAATGGTAAGCGGGTGATCGTCCTTGATATACCCGATGAGTATGAATTCATGGATGAGGCCCTCATCATTTTGTTGAAAGCCAAGGTCATCAAATTTTTGCGCTGAAATGCTGGGCGGCTAGCGCCGTTTTCTCTTTGCCGGATCGTTGAGCCGAACGAAGGCGGCAAGGGTGAGAAGGCCCCCAGAAATGATGCTCGCGCCGATGCCGAGGAGCAGCTTGCCTGCCAGCGCAACGAGAATGCCGCCGGCAAAGACGAGACTGAGGATCAGGACGACCTCGATATGCGGCAGGGTCGCCGCAAGAAACGGGTTCTGATGCCCTTCAAGCTCCGGGATGTAATAGGGGTTCACCCGATCCCGGTCTTTCAGGCTCTGCTTTGTCCTTGAGTCCATCCGCCCATTCCCCATGCCGCCTAGAGTACCGGGCGGGGCGGGGCGGTCAATTGGAAAATGGGAGGTGGGGGCTTTGCCGGGAAGCGGCCTCGTCCTTCGAGTCCACCGTCAGGCAGGTCTGCCTGCTGGTCCTCAGGATGAAGCCTTATCTTACTCTTTTGCTTTGCCCGCAGCCCAATAGGCTTCGAGCTGGTCGAGCGTGTGCTCTTCCCATGACCGGCCGCTGTCTCTGACCCCAGCTTCGACAGAGGCAAAGCGGCGACGGAATTTCTCATTGGCCTCACGCAACACGGTCTCGCCATCGAGTCTGGTCGCGCGGGTGAGGCAGGCTGCGGTGAAGAGGAAATCGCCGACTTCCTCACGGATATGGGCCTCGTCTTCCTCTATGATCGCTTCCTCGACTTCGGCCAGTTCCTCGCGGAGCTTGGCCGTCACGCCGCGCCAGTCGGGCCAGTCAAAGCCGACCTTCATCGCGCGCTTGGCGATCTTTTCCGCACGGGTGAGGGCTGGCAGGCCGACCGGAATGCCGTCAAGGACGCCGTCCTCGGTCTTGCCGCGTTCGGCTTTCTCCTGCGCCTTGATCTCTTCCCATGCAGCGGTCTGGCCATCCGCATCGCGCCCGTCATCACTGTCGAAGACATGCGGGTGCCTGCGGACCATCTTCTCACTGATCGCCTCGACGACATCGTCAAAGTCGAAGGCGCCGCGCTCGGATGCCATCTGGGCGTGAAAGACGACCTGAAGCAGGAGGTCGCCCAGTTCTTCGCAGAGATCGCGGTCCGTGCCGTTCTCGATCGCGTCAACGACTTCATAGGCCTCCTCAAGGCAATAGGACGCAATCGAGCGGTGATCCTGTTCCAGATCCCATGGGCAGCCGCCCTCGGGCGCGCGCAAATTGGCCATGATTGCCCGTAATCCTTCGATGGACCGTCTATCGGAAGGGGGGTCAAACGCCATGATCGGCTCCTTGTCAGTCCGCCTCAGATGCTCACTTGCAGGGGCGGGGACCAGTGTTAGAAAGCGCGTCTCAATTCTGTCCCGAAAGAGGAGACGCTAGCGATGCCCATACAGGAAGCCGACTATATCTGGAAGAATGGGGAGATGATTCCGTGGGCGGAGGCGACGACCCACGTTCTCACCCATGCGCTCCTTTATGGCACCTGCGCCTTTGAGGGCTCCCGCGCCTATGAGACCAATGACGGCACGGTGGTCTTCCGCAATGATGCACATGTCGAGCGGCTTTTCTATTCGGCCCGCATGTATGGCATCGGTATTAAGTACACGGAGGATGAGATCATCGAAGCGACGCGCCGCACGGTGCGTGAGAATGGTCTCAAATCCGCTTACATCCGTACCAATGCCTATCTCGGCTATGGCGAGATGTCCCCGGCGGCAGCTAACGCGCCGGACGATTTCGTGATCGCCGCCTTCCCCTGGGGCCGTTACATGGGCGCCGATGCGATTGAGAAGGGCGTCGATGTCGCTGTCTCAAGCTGGCGGCGTCTGGCGGGGTCGACCATTCCTGCAGGCGCGAAGCTTGCCGGGAATTATCTCTCCTCGCGCCTGATCGCGATGGAAGCGCGCCGCGCCGGTGTCACCGAAGGGATCGGGCTTTCCCATGAAGGGCTTCTTTCCGAAGCGGGCTCGGCGAACCTGTTCCTCGTCAAGGGCGGTAAGCTGATGACCCCGCCATTCTCGTCTTCGATCTTGCACGGTATTACGCGGGCCAGCATCATCACGCTCGCCAAGGATCTGGGCATCGAAGTCGTCGAGCAGGAAATGCCGCGCGAGATGCTATATGGTGCGGACGAAATGTTCTTTACCGGGACGGCTGCGGAGATCACGCCGATCCGTCAGGTTGACGGCATCGCCGTTGGCAAGGGCGAACGCCCGATCACCTCAGCCCTGCAGAAAGCCTTCTTCGGCCTCTTTGACGGCACGACGGAAGACAAATGGGGCTGGCTCGACCGCGTCGGGAACTAAGTGCTTCAAGTCATTTGCCTCACCCTGAGGACCGGTCAATGGCCATTGACCGGTGGACTCGAAGGGCGAGGCAATGGCCTTGCTCTCATGTCCTCGTGCTTCGAGACGCTCCCTGAAGGTCGCTCCTCAGCATGAGGACTGCAGATAGATGATCAGTCCAGAGAGTTGATCCGGCTCGCATTCACTTGGAGCATATGGAAGCGGTGCGTCTCCGGCATGTCGAGCGGCTTGATGTCGATCCCGGCCATGCCGAGCGGCAGTGCAGGCTCGCCAAGTGGCGAGAAGGCGACGCTTTTTGACAGGTCGATTTCGTTCTTGTCACCCTGACGGAACTGCCACCACGCATCGATCAGGCTGGCCTGCACCAGCAGGTGCACAGCAAGACTGCCGCGCACGACGCCGTAATCACCGACAATGTAATTATCGAGGACCAGCGTGCCGTTCTGGGTAATGGCGCGGGCCGGGTTGTGGCTGAGGTTGAACTTGTTGAGATCCGCCGCACCCGGATTATCCGGGATCAGGGCATAGGTATAAAGCCCCTTGCAATTGCCACTGGAGACGCAGGCCGTCGGGACCAGCGCAAGCTGGCGCGTGCCGATGGTCAGGGTCACGCCCGTCAGGCTGTCCTCATTGAAGGGCTCTGCCTGCCAGCCGGCATCCTTGATCAGGGTGACGAGTTCATCGAGTGAAAAGCTCATCACCTCATCGGCGCCGGGCAGGTCGGATTTGGCATAGGCCGGGGTGAAGAGGCTCAGGGCCAGAACGGCGAGCAGCAATTTTTTCATCACTCGGGACTCCTAGTCACGCGGGCCGTTGCCGCTGGCGATCTGGTCGAGCAGCGGGGCGGCAAATTTGAGATCTTCGAAATGTGAGGTCACGGCCGTCACGGGCGGCAGCTCCTCAAGCAGCGGGTTGAAAGAGACGGCGGTGCCGCGGATCTTGTGCGCCTTGGCATAGTCCCACCAGTCATCAATCAGCTGGGCCTGTACCTGCAGCTCGATCGACAGCCCGCCACGGGTCACACCGAAATCGCCGATGATATAGCGGTCGAGCACGACCTGCCCATCGCGCAAAGTGGCGCGGGCGGGGTTGTACTGAACATTAAACCCATTGGTTAGCGCCGAGGATGCCTGTGACGGGATCAGCGAGAAGAGATAAAGCCCGCCGCAGCGGCCTTCGCTGTCGCAGGCGCGCGGCCACATCACGACCCGGCGGCCCTTGATATTGACGACGAGTACGCTGTCGCCGTCCTGTGTGATGCGCTCGGTACCCCAGCCACTTTCAACCGCGAGGGCTTCGAGATCGTTGAAGTTGATGCCGATCAATTTTCTCGGTTCACTGACGAGTTGCGCAGCAGCCGGGCCTGAGAGCATCAGGACCATCACGCCAGCGAATAGGGCGGTCAGGGAACGGGGCATGATCAGCGAGCCTCCTGCGTCTTGGCCTGATTATAGAGCGAGGGATCTTCCCAGAGCAAATCAAGCACTTCGCGCGAAATATGGCTTTCTGCGACGGCGTTTTCATCGAGCAGGGGATCGAATTTCACCGATTTGACGAGGACGCCGCGCGAGAATTCCTCTTGCCATTTGTCGATCCCGGCAAAAAAGGCGCCGATATTGACGATCAGCGAGCCGCGGGTGACGCCGAAATCACCGATCACATAATGCAGGAGCACGACCCGGCCGTCCTGATCGAGGAGGGCGCGCTGGGAGGGCGTTGTCGCATTATACTGGTTGATGGTCTCAAGATCGGTCGTCTCATCGAAACCGGCAAAGATCATCAGGCCCGCACAGCCGCCGCGCGTGCAGCCATTTTCCTGGAGGAGAACGACGCGGCCGCGACTTTCGATCCGGATCAGGCGGACGCCGTTCTGGTTCACCATGGTGATTGATTCATCGAAGCTGCGGATCACCGGCTCGATATTCTCAAAAGAGAGATTGGGGACGACGCCTGTCGGGTCGGTCACAGGCTGGGCAAAAGCAGCGCCCAAAAGGCCCGCCGCGGCACTCACCAGAATGGCAAAAGATTTCATGTTGGCCCCCTCTTCACCGGGGAAGAGGTTAACGGTCCCCAAGGGGGGAAGCAATGCTTCAATCGGTGGGGAAGTGTGTCTCCGCATCGCTCAGAAACTGGCTGAGATTTCCGCCAAAACTCCCTGATGATAATACCAGAATCACGTCCTCTTGCGGGTCTGCATCGGCCAGGATTTCCCCCATGGCGTCACCAGTGAAGCTGCGCACATCCGAATGCCGGGCTCTGACGCGGGTTTCGATCTCCTCAAGGCTCGCCTGATCGTGGCTGCCTTCGCCATGGGTGGGGGGCGCAAAAAGCCAGACAGTGCCGGTATCGTCAAAGGCGGTGTCGTATTGGCCGAGCGCGGCGCGATTGCGCCAGGTGAAGGTGTGCGGCTCGAACATCACGGTCAGGCGTCGGGAGGGGTAATGCTCGCGGATAGCGCCGATCGCCGCACGGGCTTTCTCGTAAGATGAGCCAAAACCCTCATAGATGACGAGGCGGCTTGAGGGTGCCTTGCGGTCAAGACGGCGGTTCAGCCCCCGGAAATCGGCAATGGCGGCGCGCAGCTCATCCGGGGTCAGAAGCTCTTGACCCAGAAGATAGGCGGCAGCCCCGCAGATATTCTGGACGGCGTGGCGCCCCAGCTCCGTCGTCGTGAACCCTGGATAGACTTCATAGCCGACCAGCAGCTCAAAGCGCGTCGGCTCACCCGCTGCTGGATCGCCCAGCACGATATTGGCTGCGCTGTAATTGCAGCCCTTACAAAGCCCATAGCTGAGTTTCGGGCCGGGATAGGCATGAAGGAAATTCGCCGCATACTGCTCATCCATGCAGGCAATCAACTGGCCCTGCCGCTCGGCTAGGCCGGTCAGCAATTGCTGGAAGGGGGCGTGGTAGTTCGCAAGCGTCGGATAGATATTGACGTGGTCATGCGTCGCGGAGCTGAGGAGCACCGTCTGCGGAAGATAATGCAGGAATTTCGACCGGTCGTCCCAATTGGCGCTTGGATATTCATCGCCCTCGAAGATAAAAGGGCCGTCCCCGCCCATGCTGGCCGAATGCTCAAAGCCTTTTGGAATGGCGCCGATGAACCAGCCCGGCGCCTTGCCGGCATGGGCAAGGCAATGGGTGATCAGTGTGGTGAGGGTCGATTTGCCGTAAGAGCCGGCGACCACCATGCGCTCGCGCGTTGCAGTGAGGTCGGCGAGGACTTCCGGAAAGCTTTTGACCTTGTCCTTGTGCTGTTCAAGCGCGGCACGGACTTCGTCATTGCTTTCGGGGATCAACTTTGCGTGTTTGCCGATGACGATGAGGTCAACCGGGTCGGGGATATTCTCTGCCCGGTGCCCGATCATCGGCTCCAACCCGATCTTCTCAAGATAGGTCGAGACAGGCGGATAGGCGCCTTCGTCACTGCCGCTAACGGCCCAGCCCTGTTCCTGGAGAAGATGGGCGACCGCCGACATGCCGGCCCCGCAGATTCCGATCAGATGCGCATTTTTCGTCATCGCGCGGGAGTAGCGCTAGTCGAGGGTCTGGGGAAGGGGAGGCCAGCCAGACGCGCTTACGCGTCTGGCAGCCAGGCAACATCGACATTCTCATAGCGGTCGGTGAAGCCCGTGAATTTAACTGCCCGCTGCCAGTCGACAAAGCGCACGAAATTCCGGTTCCGCTCGATCAGCCCCATTTCGGCCAGCTTGGCAAAGGTCCGGCTGACATGAACGCTGGTGACGCCGATGGCTTCGCCGATCGTCCGCTGGTTCAGCGGGCAGTAGAATCGGTCCGTCAGGTCGCTGTTCATGAATTTGAGGCGACTGAAGGTCTGCAGCAGGAAGTGGCACAGACGCACGTGCGCTTCGCTCGCCGACATCATCGCGATCCGGTCATGCAGGATCGCCTGCTCGATCATGCACACGGTCTGGAACATGCCAGAAAGGCGCGGCGATATTTTGAGCAGGTCATCAAGGCTGTCCCGCGGAAACGGGCAGATGACGCAATTGGTCGCCGTCACCGAACTGTAAGGCGAGCTTTCATAAGGCAGTTGTGAGACGCCGACGATATCACCGGGGTGATGGATATCGATCACGGTGTTTACACCGGTGATGTTCTTCATGGAGCTGACAACCCAGCCCTTGTTGATCACAAAGAACTCATTGGTCGGATTATCCTGTGACAGAATTTCTGTCCCGGCACGGATCTCCGCCGGATTGTCCTCAAACTTCGCCAGCAGGCGAAGGTGCTCATTGGAGATCAGGCCGATCCTGCGGAATTTCTCCGCAATACAGCTTTTCACATCCTCACAGGGGGCGTCGATATTTTCAAAGTTCAGGCTCATGCAGTTGAAACATAGACCAGCACCGGCAAGTTCCGGGGAGACCCTATTTTGAAAAACTCACACAAGATTGATCTATGTTATAACCCGCACTCTCGCAGGGTTTGCGAAGGTTCGTTATGATCATGACGATCCGTTCAGGAAGTTTATATGAACTCCACCGTCAAACCTCAGTCACGATTCGCCACAATTTCGCCCGAAACTATGGCGCTTGCGGTGGATGTCGCGCGTCTCGGTACTGGCACGATTGATTACTTGCGGGATGAGGTTGTTCTTGATCCGCGCGCGGCGGAGCTGTTCGGTTTCCTCCCGGATGAAAAAATCAGCCGCTCCGATCTGCATAACCGCATCTATCCGGGGGATAGGGCTGCCGTGACGGCGCAGCTCAACAGGCTGTTCGATCCCACCTCCGGCCACGTCATGGATATCACGCACCGGATCATCGACAAAAAGGGCGAAATCATCCGTTGGGTGAATGTTCGCAAGCAAGTTGAATTCGCGGAAGAAAAGGGGTCCGGCAAGCGCATTCCGAAAACGGCGATGCTAGCCCTGCTCGACATCACCGAGCACAAGCAGGCCGAAGAACGGGTGCGCCATTTATTGGGAGAGACCCATCAACGCACCAAAAGCATGTTGGCCCTGGTGCAGAGCATGGCACGCGTGTCGGGCCGTAAATCTTCGACGGATAGGCAGTTCGTCGACAAATTCGCCGACAGGATCGGATCGCTGGCGCGCAATCAGGACCTGCTGATGCAGCATGAATGGCGCTGTGCGCCGATGACGGCGCTGCTTGCGACGCATCTGCACCCTTATATGGAGGGAGGCGCCGATGAGCGGATTTTCTGTACCGGTCCACATGTGTTGATCGAAGACAAGGCGGCGTCTGCTCTAGGGATGGCGCTTCATGAGCTAGGGCTGAATGCTGTCACCCATGGCGCGCTCTCGAATGAAACCGGGATGGTGAAACTCGATTGGCGGCTCGGCAAGGACGAAAAGCCGTCGCTGGAGATCACTTGGCGTGAGTTCGGCGGGCCGCCTGTTGTCGCGCCCGATGAAGGCGGTTTTGGTGAATTCGTTATTCGTCAGATGGCGGAGCACACCCTCGAGGGCAAGGTTGAGGTCAGCTATGATCCGGAGGGGTTCAGCTGGCGACTTGTCCTTCCCGGGTCAAAGGTGTTTCCGGCAAGCCCGCCGCCTTCTGATATCTAAAGCGACTGCCAGAGCGTGTCGTCAAATCCGTCCTTGAAGAGCTCGATGCCGAGATCGGCGATAAGCTGTTTGCGGATGAAAATGAGATCCACCTGTGCCAGCCGGTCGTCATAATAGCAAAGATCGACGATATCAAAGAGGCCAAAGCCTGCACTGACGAGCGGGACGGAGCGTTTGAAAAGGTTTGAAACGCCTGTCTCTATACAGACGATGGAGCAGGATTCGAGAGCCTTCTCCGCGCCCTTGAGAACCTGAAGCTCGGCGCCGTCGACATCGATCTTGAGAAGATGCGGCGTCGGCAAAGTGAGATCGGCGAGCATGTCATCGAGCGGGCGGGCCGTCACTTTAACCGTGCCGGCATCGGCACTCGCATCTGCGGGCGCGGTCTCGCGCGCATGGGTGATATCCGCAGCCTCATCCTTTTTGAGGTGAAGGGTCAGCTCGCCCTTCTTGTCGGAGGCGGCAGCAAGGATCAGCTGGTGCGGCACGCCTGCCGCCTCGTAACGGGAAGTGATGGTCGACGCGAAATCGGCCACTGGCTCGATCAGAAGGTGGGGGACATCCGGATATCCCCACATCAGGTCTGGCGTGCCGTGCAGGACGCCGACATCGATGACGGATTTCACCGGCACGCCTTTTTCCTTGAGCACGCGGAATGCGTCGCGCTTTGTCGGATGGCGCTTGAGCGTCTGCCGCTGAAAGAGGTCTCGCCAGGTCATCCGCAAGGTTGGAAGCTGTGCCGCCCTTAAGGTCAAGTCATGACGGACTTGACCTTAAGCCGTCTCCGCTCGACATGTCGGGGGTCAGATGGCCGGACGGCCGCGGGCCTTCGGGTTCGAGGAAAGTCCGGGCTCCATGGCGGCAGGGTGCCGGGTAACGCCCGGCTGGAGCGATCCAAGGGATAGCGCCACAGAGAATGAACCGCCTTCGCCAGTCGGCGACGGTAAGGGTGAAAAGGTGGAGTAAGAGCCCACCGCCGTCCCGGCAACGGGACGGGCATGGCAAGCCCCGCCCGGAGCAAAACCGAATAGGGACAGGGTGGCCTTTTCGGCCGGCGCCGCCGCCAGCGCTACTTGTCCGGGTTGGTTGCTTGAGGCCGCGCGCAAGCGTGTGTCCCAGATGAATGGCCGTCACCGCCTCGGCGGGACAGAACCCGGCTTACACGGCCGTCTGACCTTTTAACCTTCATTCCCTAGCATTGATGCGCCTTGCTGAGGCCGCATTCATGGGGCTGTTAAGGATTTTTCCACAAATGCAGCGCCTGATTGCGCCCCATGACAGCCCATGATATCCCATCCAAGACTATCTCAAGGCGCCAGAAGGCGTCTGATGGCAATCCTGGGCATTCGAAGGCAGGCGAGGGCAGCAGATGAGCGAAGTGGAGGCGACAGCAGCGGCAACGTCCCTGCGCGATGCGTCCCGCTTCGTCGGGCGCTGGCAGAACAAGATCGACACCAAGGGCCGGATCTCGGTCCCGGCCGATTTCCGCCGCCATCTGGCGCCCGGCAGCGAAGACCCCGCGCCGTCCATGTATTGCTGTCCCAGCTTTTCCGATGCCGAGCTGATCTGCGGCGGGGCGGACCTCGTCACTGTCCATCTTGAGATCGTCGCAACGCAGGACATTTTCGAGAAGAAGCGCGCCGCGATGGAGCGCGCTGTCACCGCTTTCACCGAGCGGCTCTATTTCGATGACAATGGCCGGATCGTGCTGCCCAAAAAGCTGCGAGATCATGCGGGGCTTGAGGGGCAGGTCGCCTTTGCGGGGGCGGGGCCATTCTTCACGATGAGCCCGGGCGAGTGTCTTGATGACCTCTGGGATCTCGTCACCTCTCTCACTGAGGACGAGCGCGACATCATCCGCGCCCGGTCCATGCCCTCGACCATTGCAGGGAGGGGCAAGGAATGAGCGCGCATATTCCCGTCCTTCTCGATCCCGTGCTGGCTGCGGCGAAAATCTCGCATGGCGAACGGATCGTTGACGGCACTTTCGGCGCGGGCGGCTATTCGCGCGCCTTTCTGGAGGCGGGCGCGGACGTCATCGGCTTTGATCGTGATCCGACTGCGATTGCAGGCGGGCAAAAATTGCTGGCTGAGTTTCCGGGGCGCCTGACCCTGATCGAAGCCCCGTTTGATCAGCTCGAAGAAGAGCTGAACGCGCGCGGACTTGGCCCCGTCGACGCGGCGGTGTTCGATTTCGGTGTTTCCTCAATGCAGCTCGACCAGCCAGAGCGCGGGTTCTCCTTCCGCTTTGATGGCCCGCTCGACATGCGTATGGGCGAGGGGCGGCCGGTCTCTGATTTCGTCAATCAGGCTGATGAGGCAGACATCGCCGATGTGATCTATCAGTATGGGGAGGAGCGCAAGTCGCGTCATCTTGCCCGTGCTATCATGAAAGCCCGCGAAGAGGCGCCGATCGAGACGACGGCGCAGCTTGCCGCGATTGCTGAGAAGGTGCTGGGCACGCGCGAGAAGATCCATCCCGCGACCCGGATGTTTCAGGGCCTTCGCATCTTCATCAATGACGAGCTGGGCCAGATCGTGCGGGCGCTGATTGCTGCTGAAAAGGTTCTGAAAGAAGGCGGGCGGCTGATCGCTGTCTCCTTTCATTCGCTCGAAGACCGGATCGTCAAGCGCTTCCTTGCTGATGTGGCGGGACGCTCAGGCGGCGGCTCGCGCCATGCGCCGATGGCTGTGCCCGAAGCACCGACATTCACTCTTGCTGGCAAGGCGGTTGAGCCGTCTGCCGACGAAATGGCTGCCAATCCGCGGGCGCGTTCAGCGCGGCTGCGGGCGGCCATCCGTACCGGTGAGCCAGCGCGTGCGTGGGATCATGCGCGTCTCTCCGGGCTTGGTATCCCGCCAATGGTTTTTTCTCCCCTCCAGTCTGATTGGGCATAGTACAGATGAAATATATCGCGATCTTTCTCACCCTCATCCTCGCCCTTGCTGCCGCGGGACGTTTTCATGCAGAGGCGCAGGTGCGCAAATCTCAGGATGAAATCGACCGACTGGACCGCGAGGCTGAGAGGCTGGGTGCGGAGGTCGAGAAGGCGCGGCTTGATGTCGAAGTGCTTGAATCGGCAAGCCGGCTGTCAAAGCTCAATTCCTCCAAGCTGGCGCTGGGCACAGTACGCGCCGAGCAATTGCTTGATGATCGCCGCTTTGCGCAGGTGATCGGTATGCCGACGGAAGAAATCGAAAGCCCGGTTGCGAAGAATGCCGATGTCATCGGTAACGCCATCGGCATGGCGGATCCCACTCTGACTGAAAAGGCCGTGAACGAATGAGGGCAGACGGGCTCAAGCGACAGATTTCGGTCCGCTGCGTCTATGATGACCGGCGGCCCTGCAAACCGCCGCAATCGCGTGTGGTGCCGGCCGAGGGCGGGCGCCGCATTGGTTTGTCGGCGGGCCTGTTTGCTTGTGCCTTTGCGCTGCTTGCCGCCCGGCTGGTGCAGGTCTCGTTCTTTGTCGGCGAAGATCCCACCCTTCGCCGGGTCGTTGAGGCAGAAGGGCCGCGCCGTGAGGTTACAGACCGTGATGGCCGTCCTCTGATCATGAATGCGAAACTGACCGGCTTTGCAATTGATGGCCGGGAGGTCTGGGATGTCGAGGAGACCTTACGCGGTGTCGCCCGGATTTTTCCGCAAGCAGATGAATACCGCCTGCGGGACCGGCTTGCGGCGCATAAATACGCGCATGTGACCGACACGATCAGCGAGGAGCAGCGCGCTGCGATCATTGCGCTCGGTCTGCCGGGGATGCGCTTTCCTGAAACCATGGGCCGGGTCTATCCGCAAAAGGGGCTCGCCGCGCATGTGACGGGCTATACGATTCCGGGCCGGGGCGGCGCGATCGGTGTCGAAGCGGCACTTGAAAGCGATACCTTCGGGGCAACAGCGAAAGAGCCCTTGCGGCTTTCCATCGACCTTGTCGCCCAGCAGATCCTTGAGGAGGAACTGGCAGGCGCCATTGAGACCTTCTCGGCCAAGGCCGGCTGGGGCGTCATGATTGATGTGCATACGGGCGAAGTTGCCGCCCTTGCGAGCCTGCCTGATTTCAATCCGAATGCGCCGGGCGATGTCCCGGCAGCGCATTGGCGCAACCGCGCCATGGCTGACCGCTATGAGCTGGGCTCTGCCTTCAAGCCGATCACGGTGGCGGCCGCACTTGATCGCGGCGTCATCCGTATGAGCGACAGTTTCGATGTCTCACGCCCCATCAAGGTCGGCGGCTGGGAGATCAAGGATTACAGCCGCAAGAAGCCGGTGATGAGCGTGTCGGAGATCATTCAGCACTCCTCCAATATCGGGACAGTGCAGATCGTCCAGCGCCTTGGCGCGGAAGCCTTTGAAGACAGCCTGTCCCAACTGCACCTGACAACGGCACTACAGACTGAGCTGCCGGAGATGCAGGCGCCTGCCTATTCGAGCGCATGGCGTCCGGCGGAATTGGCATCGACGTCCTACGGCCACGGCATTGCGGTGACACCGATCCAGCTTGCCGCCGCCTTTGCCGCTGTCGTCAATGGCGGTGAATACCGTGTGCCGACGTTCATCGCCGGGCATGAGCAGAAGGGCACGCAGGTCTTCTCGAAGGACACCAGCGACCAGATGCGCATCATCCTGCGCCGCGCGGTGACCGACGGGACGGGCCGCAATGCGGATCTCGACGGATATTACGTCATCGGGAAAACCGCGACCGCCGACAAACCGCAGGCGGGCGGCTATGATGAAGAGAATGGGGAGCTCGTTTCGAGCTTTATTGGCGCGTTTCCGGGTTACGATCCGAAATATGTGCTGCTGGTTTCGATCGACGAACCTGCTGGAACGAAAGCCACTTATGGCTATGCGACGGCGGGATATGTGGCCGCACCCGTCTTCCGGCGGGTGGTCGAACGGGCCGCACCGGCGTTAGGGGTGATGCCGGTGGGGGACGATGTGGCATTTGATGGGTTCCTGGGATTGCGGCGTGCCGAGATAGCGGAGCTGGACCATCAGGCGGACCCGCTAACTGGTTTGCTGGAGGAGGCGTTGCGGTGAAGCCGCTACAAGAGTTGACGACATTGGCCCGGCGGCTGCCGGATGTGAAAATTACAGGCATTACGGCGGACTCGCGGGCGGTGAAGCCCGGCTATCTATTTGCGGCGCTTCCCGGCACGCAGGTTGATGGCCGGAGGTTCATCCCTGATGCGGTGGCGGCAGGTGCCGTTGCGGTTCTAGCCGTACCGGGGACCGAAGCAGACGTGCCGGTTATCGAAAGCGAAGAGCCGCGCCTGACCCTCGCCCAGATCGCGATGAGCTTTCACGAAGGCCAGCCGCGCACGGTCGTCGGGATCACCGGCACCAACGGGAAAACCTCCGTTGCCAGATTTACCCAGCAGCTCTGGTCTGCCTTCGGGGTGAAGGCGGGCACGCTCGGCACGCTCGGGGCCTTCGCGCCGGGCTATGAATATGCCCTGCGGCACACAACGCCCGATCCGGTCGAGATCCACCAGATCCTCTCTACCATGACGACCATGGGAACGACGCATCTGGCGATGGAGGTTTCCTCCCACGGGCTCAGCCAATTCCGGGCGGACGGCATTCATTTCTCCCATGCCGCCTTCACAAATATCACGCAGGACCATCTCGATTATCACCCGGATTTCGAAGATTATTTTCAGGCCAAGCTCCGTCTGCTGACGGAGCTGATGCCCAAGGACGGGGTCGCGGTCATCAATATGGACGGGCCGGGCTCACAAAGAGCTGCAGAAGAGACCCGTGCTGCCGGGCGGCAGGTCTTCAGCGTCGGACGCAAGGGCGAGGACATCATCCTGCATGACCTTGTGCCGACAACGGACGGATTGCGGGTGACGCTGAGCTGGAAGGCGGTACGACGGACATTGGAGCTGCCATTGATTGGCGCGTTCCAGGCGGACAACGCGCTGGTCGCGGCGGGGCTCGCTATCGTCACGGGCTTTGACGGCGAGGAGGTCATTGAGCATCTCGCCGATCTCTCTGCGGCACCGGGCCGGATGCAGCGCGCAGGCACGCGGGTCTTCACCGGCGGGGGGGAAGCGGCGGCCTATATCGATTTTGCGCATACGCCGGATGCGATCGAGACGGCGCTGGCCGCGATCCGCCCGCATACGGAAGGGCGGCTCCATGTCGTCTTTGGCGCAGGCGGGGACCGTGACCGAGCAAAACGTCCGCTGATGGCGGCGGCCGCGGCGAAAGGCGCCGAGCGGGTGATCATCACCGATGACAATCCGCGAACGGAAGACCCTGCCTCGATCCGTGACGAAGTCGCCAGGGGCGCACCCGATGCGATAGTCATTGCGGGGCGCCGCGAAGCAATAGAAGAAGGGATCAAGGGCCTTGCGCCCGGCGATGTCCTGCTGGTGGCGGGCAAGGGTCACGAACAGGGCCAGACGATTGGCACGGTGACCTATCCCTTTGATGATGTCGACGTCACCGCAAAGCTTCTTGGCGAGGTGAATGCCTGATGTCCTATCCGCTATCCACAAGTCCGCTCTGGTCGTCGCACGAGGCGGCCGCCGCCACGGGCGGCAAGCTGGTCGGCGAGGCGGACTGGCAGGTGCGCGGGATCAGCTTTGACACCCGCACGCTGAAGCCCGGCGATCTGTTCGTCGCGCTTGAAGGCGCACGGGACGGGCATGATTTCCTCGGGGTAGCGGCAGAAAAAGGCGCGGGCGCCGCGCTTGTCTCCAAAGTGCCGGGCGATGCCCCGGCGGGCCTGCCACTGCTTCAGGTCACGGATACACTCGATGGTTTGGGCGCGCTCGGGGCTGCGGCGCGGGATCGCCATTTCGGCAAGCTGGTCGCGGTCACGGGCTCTGTCGGCAAGACGACGACCAAGGAAATGCTGCGCGCGGCACTCTCGCCCTTCGGGCAAGTCCATGCCGCTGAGAAGAGCTTCAACAATCACTTAGGCTTGCCTGCGTCGCTGGCCTCCATGCCGTCTGATTCGGATTTCGGCGTTTTCGAGATCGGCATGAACCATTCAGGCGAGATCACGCCGCTGGTCGGGCTGGTTCGTCCGCATGCCGCGATCATCACCGCGATTGCCCCGGCGCATCTGGCGCATTTTGCCTCCGTCGATGAGATCGCCGCGGCTAAGGCCGAAATCCTCTCGGGTCTGCGGCCCGGCGGCACGGCGATCCTGCCCTCTGACAGCCACTATGCCGGTTTCCTCACAGAAGAAGCGCGCAGCCATGGTGTCCGGCATATCATCCCCTTCGGTGAGACTGGTGCGGCGGAAGCCGGTGTCATGCTGACCGAATATCAGGGCTATGCCGGGGGCAGCACCGTCATTTTCCAGCTCGATGGCGAGACGCATGATCTGATGCTGTCCTCGCCGGGCAAGCATCTGGCGATGAATGCGCTGGCCGTGATCGCAGCGGGCCACGCCATCGGCCTGCCGATCAAACAGGTGATTCAGGGGCTTGAGAAATTCCGAGCCGGTGAGGGGCGGGGCGCCCAGCACAAGATTGAGGTCGAGGGCGGCACACTGACCATCCTCGATGAAGCCTATAATGCGAACCCTGCCTCCATGGCGGCAGCGCTGTCCGTCTTGGCCGGGATGCAGCCGGGGCCGGGCGGGCGCCGGATCGCGGTCCTCGGCGAGATGAAAGAGCTGGGCGAAAGCGCGGCTGCGCTTCATGCCGAACTGGCCGTGCCGATCGCGCAGGCCCGCGTCGATCAGGTGTGGCTGGCGGGCAAGGATATGACTTCTCTCAAGGACGGGCTCGCAACCAATATGCTCGCCGGCTGGTCCGAAGATGCTGCCGGTCTTGAGGACGAAATCGCAAAAGACCTCCGCGCCGGAGATATCGTTCTCTTCAAGGGCTCCAATGCGTCGGGAATCGGGGCAGTTTTGGCAAGTTTCCTAGCCAAGCACGTGCGACCGGAGTAGCGGGCGGCCATGCTCTATCATCTCTTCACCCCGCTTGCAGACGACGTCGCGTTGTTCAACGTCTTCCGCTACATCACCTTCCGCACCGGCGGCGCGATCATGACCGCGCTGCTGATCTCTTTCATTATCGGCCCGCCGCTGATCCGCTGGATGCGGGTCAAGCAGGGCAAGGGCCAGCCGATCCGTCAGGACGGCCCGCAGAGCCACATCATCGAAAAGGCCGGCACACCCACAATGGGCGGTGTGCTGATCCTGCTCAGCATGCTGATTGCCGTCCTGCTCTGGGCGCCGCTCAACAATCCCTATGTGTGGATGGTTCTGGCCGTCACCATGGGCTTTGGCCTGCTCGGCTTCCTCGACGATTATCTCAAAGTCGCCAAGCAGAACACCAAGGGCGTCGTCGGCTCCTTCAAGCTGATCTTCCAGTTCCTGATTGCCTTTGGGGCGGCGTGGTTCTGCTTTTGGGTGCTCTCGAATGAGCCGAGCATCGACAATGCGATTGCGACCCGCGTGCCGCTGCCGTTCCTGAAAGATGCGATGATCCCGCTCGGGCTTTTCATCATTCCCTTTACCGGTTTCGTGATCGTCGGGTCATCCAATGCGGTCAACATGACGGACGGGCTCGACGGGCTCGCTATCGTGCCGGTGATGATCGCCGCGGCGAGCTTCATGCTCATCGCCTATCTCGTCGGGCGGATCGACTATACCGACTATCTCGGCCTGACTTACGTGCCGGGAGTTGGGGAGCTGGCCATTATCTGCGGCGCGATTGTCGGCGCAGGGCTCGGCTTCCTGTGGTTCAACGCACCGCCTGCCATGATCTTCATGGGCGATACGGGCTCTCTCTCGCTCGGCGGGGCGCTGGGTGCGATTGCGGTCGCGACCAAGCACGAAGTGGTTCTCGCGATCATCGGCGGGCTCTTTGTCTTCGAGGCGCTGTCGGTGATGATCCAGATCGCGTCCTTCAAACTGACCGGCAAGCGGGTCTTCCGCATGGCCCCCATCCACCACCATTACGAACAGCTCGGCTGGCGCGAATCGACCATCGTGATCCGTTTCTGGATCATCGCGGTGATCCTCGCGCTGATCGGGCTCAGCACACTGAAAATCAGGTAGAAGGCGACGAAAATGATCCCGCTCGAAAAATTTGCCGGCCAGAAGGTGGGTGTTCTGGGTCTTGGGCCCGGAGGCCGCGCGGCGGTGGCAAGTTTGCACGCGAGCGGGGCATCGGAAGTCTATGCCTGGGACGCCCATACGCTGCGGCGCAAGGAAACGCCCGGCGATTGCGTGCCGCCGCGGGTCTGGCCGATGGAAGAGATGACGGCCGTGATCCTCGCCGATGGCGGCCGGGGCGGGCTGTCGCGCGGCGTGGCCGAGCGGGCCGGGGAGCTGAAGATCCCCGTCTATACAGAGCTTGATCTCTTCGGCGAGGCGCTCGCCGAAAGCGGGCTGCGCGACGACATCAAGGTCATCGCGGTGACCGGCGCCGCCGGTAAATCCGTCACGATCTCGATCATCTCGCATATCCTTGATGAGCAGGGCTGGGATGTCTCAATCGGCGGCGATCTCGGCCAGCCGCCGCTTGCGCTCGATGCACCTTCGCCGGGCCGGGTCTATCTTCTAGAAGTGCCGGTGCGACGCCTTGCTGGGATGCGCTCTTTGACCGTCGACATCCCCATCCTTCTTAATGCCGCCGGTCCCCGTCAGAGTACGGAGATTGCACTGGCCATGCGGGCGCTGATCCGCATCTGCCGCGCGCGGGCCACAGGCGGCACGGCTATTATCGGGGTCGATGATCCGATCGGGCAGGAGGTCTGCACCATCCTGCGGTCCGGCAAGGGCGATGCCGACGGCAAGGGCCAGATCATCCCTGTCTCGGGCGAGGCAACCATCGGGCACGGGGTGTTCGTGCTGGAGGGCGCTGCCTATTCGATCCAGCGCGGCAAGACCCAAAGCCTTGGTGATTTCTCCCGTGCGAAAGGCTTCCTTGGCGCGCATTTCAATCAGGATGCTGCGGCCGCCATCGCCGCCTGCCTGTCGATCGGCATTCCTCCCGCGATGATCATCAAGTCGCTTCATTCCTATGAGGGACTGGCCGGGCGGTTCGAGTGCCTGGGCGCAGCCGACGGCATCGTCTTCATCGATGACAGCTATGCCAGCAATCCGGCGGCTGCCGAACGGGCCATCAATGCGTGCCCGAATGTTTTCTGGATCGGCGGCGATGCCGGCACGCGCGAGCAGATCGGCGACGGCGCGGTCGGCAGCTACCTGCTGGGCGAGCAGACGAAAGACGGCGAGGGCGTGAGCCCGCTGGCGCTGGCTTTCAAAGCGGCGTGCGATGATGCCGCCGCGAGCCGTGATGTAGGGGCGGAAGATGCCGCTCCAGTTGTTCTTTTTGCGCCGGGGGTCGCGCCACTAGCGGGGAAATATCGCCGCGACGAGTTCAGGAAACTCGTTTCCGACCGGATGGAAAGGCAGGCCCTCCATGCATGATCTTCTGATGGGGGCGCCATCAGCGCGCCTCGCTGTTCTCAAAGACTGGTGGGAGCGGACCGACCGGACACTGCTCGCTTTGTTCGGAGCGCTGGTCCTGATCGGGATCGTTCTGTGTACGGCAGCCGGTCCCGTCGCCGCGATGCGCAAGGGGATCGACAATCCGTTCCACTTCGTAGAGCGCCAGCTCGTCTTTGTCATTCCGGCCATGCTGGTCATGTTCGGTGCGTCTTTGTTGTCGCTCGATCAGGTCCGGCGGGCGGGCATCCTGATCGGCGCGGGCGCGCTGCTCCTTCTTTTTGCGACCCTGATTATCGGGCCGGAGATCAAGGGCTCGACGCGGTGGCTGACCTTTGGCGGGGTGAGCCTTCAGCCCTCTGAATTCTTCAAGCCGGGTTTTGCGGTCGTCACCGCATGGCTGCTGGCCGAGCAATATCGTGACCAGCGCTTCCCCGGGGGCGGGATCTCGCTAGGGCTTTATCTGATTGCCGTTGTCGTGCTGATCTTCCAACCTGACTACGGTCAACTCCTCCTGCTGACCGCGATGTGGGGCACGATCTTTTTCGTGGCCGGGTGGAGCTGGGCATGGATTGCCGGGCTCGGCGGATTTGTTGGCGGCATCCTTCTGTTCGGCTATCGCTTCGCGCCGCATTTCAAAAGCCGCATCGACCGCTTCCTGTCGCCTGATACGGGCGACACCTATCAGGTGGATACGGCGCTGGGCGCGATTTCAGGCGGCGGGCTCATCGGCCATGACTTTGCCAACAATCCGAGCGTCAAGACGCATCTGCCCGATGCGCATACGGATTTCATCTTTGCTGTCGCGGGTGAGGAATTCGGCTTCCTTCTCTGCCTGATCGTCTTGGGGATTTTCTGCGCGATTGCGATGCGCTGCCTTTATCATGCCGCGCGGGCGCAGAGCCTTTTCGTGCGCTGCGCCATTGTCGGGCTTGCTGCCCAGCTGACGTTTCAGGCGCTGGTGAATATCGGCGTCACGCTGGGCGTCCTGCCGGCCAAAGGCATGACCTTGCCGTTCATTTCCTATGGCGGCTCGTCGTTGATCGCAGCGGCCCTGACCGCTGGCCTCCTCCTTGCCCTGACGAGGCGGCAGGAGCCGCTTTCGTGACACACATACTGGCCCTCGCCGCAGGGGGAACGGGCGGGCACATGTTCCCGGCCCAGTCGCTTGCCGAAGAAGCAAAGACGCGCGGCTGGCGCGTGATCCTCCTGACCGATGAGCGGGGCCTTCGCTATACGGACGGCTTTCCTGCCGACCGGATCGTCCTGCTTGAAGCGGCCAATCCCAATGTCAAAGGTCCCGTCGCCAAGGCGCAGATGGCCTGGGCGATGTTCCGGGGCCTGCGCACCGCAAGGCGGGCGTTAAAGCAGGAAAAAGTCAATGCCGTTGTCGGCTTTGGCGGCTATCCTTCCGCGCCGGGCCTGTTCGCGGCAAGGACACTGCGCCTCCCTTTTGCGGTACACGAACAGAATGCGGTTCTCGGCCGGGTCAATCGCCGCGCGGCGCCAGGCGCCGATATCGTCGCGCATGGTTTTCCCCGGCTTGACCGTTTGCCCGAGATGAAGGGCCAGCTTGTCGAGACCGGCAATCCGGTCCGCGATGCGGTGCGCAAGGCAGCGGAACTCCCATACGATGCGCCCCAGCCCGGCGGCCCGCTGCGGGTGCTGATCTTTGGCGGCAGTCAGGGTGCAGCCCTTTTCGGGCGGGTCTTCGCCCCGGCGCTCGCCAGCCTGCCGCAAGAGCTGCGCACGCGGCTCGAGGTCACCCATCAGGTGCCGGAGGCGGATCGCGAAACGGTCGCCGGTGTCTATGAGGCGGCGGGCATCAAAGCGGAGCTCGCGCCCTTCTTTACCGACCTGCCGGAGCGAACGGCGCGGAGCCATTATGTGATCTCCCGGTCAGGCGCGTCGTCGGTGACCGAGATTGCGGTCATCGGCCGCCCGGCGCTGCTCGTCCCCCTCGGCATCGCCATGGATGACCATCAGCGAATCAATGCCGAAACGCTCGTCGCAGCGGGCTCGGCGGATCTGCTGCTGGAAGCAGAGGCAACACCTGAAAAAGCCGCTGCCATGCTGTTGCCGCGATTGAATGATCCTGATTGGCTGGCAGGCGCCGCAAAGGCCGCCAGATCCGTTGCGCCGGAACGGGCCGCCGAGAAGCTGGCCGATCTGGTTGCGGCCCTGCTAGAGGACTGAGCCCGCCAAGCTGCGGTCCTTAATGAAGTCGAGTAAACCGAGGTGTCCATGAGCGAGTCCCGCCAGATCAAGATCAACGTCCCCTTTCCGGTGGGGCGCATTCATTTTGTCGGGATCGGCGGCATCGGCATGAGCGGCATTGCCGAAATCATGCACAATCTCGGCTATGAGGTGCAGGGCTCGGATATCGCCGAGAATGCGCAGGTCCAGAGGCTCCGGGCACAGAACATCCCCGTCATTATCGGGCATGACCCGGCCAATGTCGAAGGCGCAACCGCCGTCATCGTCTCCTCGGCGATCCGTCCGGGGAACCCCGAGCTGGCCGCCGCACGGGCAAGGCATATCCCGGTCGTCCGGCGCGCGGATATGCTGGCCGAACTCATGCGCCTCAAATGGAATATCTGTGTCGCGGGAACGCATGGGAAGACGACGACGACCTCGATGATCGGCAGCCTGCTTGATGCGGGCGGGCTCGATCCGACAGTGATTAATGGCGGCGTCATCAACGCTTACGGCTCGAATGCGCGGCCGGGCGAGGGCGACTGGATGGTCGTCGAAGCCGATGAGAGCGACGGCACCTTCAACCGCCTGCCGGCAACCGTTGGTGTCGTGACGAATATCGACCCCGAGCATCTCGATCATTATGGCGATTTTGCCTCGCTGCGGCGCGCCTTTGATCAGTTTGTCGAAACGATTCCTTTCTACGGCTTTGCGGCTGTCTGCCTTGATCATCCTGAAGTGCAGGCACTGGTCGGGCGGGTGACCGACCGGCGGCTTGTCTCCTACGGGCTTAATCCGCAGGCGGATGTGAGGGCCGAGAATGTCACCTATGGCGGCGGCGGGGTCAGTTTCGATGTCGTCTTCCGCCAGAAGGACGCCCCCCACCGGATCGAGGGCCTGCGCCTGCCGATGCCGGGGGACCACAACGTGCTGAACGCCCTTGCCGCAACGATCATCGCCAAAGAGCTTGAGATTTCAGATGAGGCGATCCGCGAGGGCTTTGCGCGGTTCAATGGCGTCAATCGCCGCTTTACCGAGACGGGCGTGGTCGATGGCGTACGGATCATCGATGATTACGGCCATCACCCGGTGGAGATTGCCGCAACCCTCGGTGCCGCGCGCAGCGTGACCGAAGGCAAGGTCATTGCCGTGATGCAGCCGCACCGATACTCCCGGCTCGACCGGTTGTTCGATGAATTCTGCGCCTGTTTCAATAATGCCGACCACGTGCTGATCGCTGATGTCTATGCGGCGGGCGAGACCCCAATTGAGGGCCGTGACAAGGACGGGCTTGCTGCCGGTGTCTCCCGCCATGGCCACAGAGGCGCCGAGACTCTTTCTGGATGGGATGCGCTCCCGGCACGGATAAAAGAACTGACGGAAGCTGGCGACATGGTCGTCTTCCTCGGGGCAGGGGACATCACCAAATACGCCGCCGCGCTGCCGGGCCAGCTCGGCAAGGGAGGCGCATAAGATGGCGCTTCGCGGCAGGCTCATGGAGGGCGAGGCACTCGCGCCCTATACGTGGCTGCGCGTCGGTGGACCGGCGGACCGGCTCTTCATTCCGGCCGATGAGGCGGACCTTGCAGAGTTCCTTGCAGATTTGCCTGCGGATGAGCCCCTGACCATTGTCGGGGTTGGCTCGAACCTTCTTGTCCGCGATGGCGGGATCAGGGGGACAGTCATCCGGCTTGGGCCCGCTTTCGGGAAAATCTCCGTAGACGGCGTGACGGTGACGGCCGGGGCGGCGGCGCTTGATGCCAATGTTGCCAAACAGGCCGCGCGCGCAGGCATTGGCGGCCTTGAATTTTATCGCGGTATTCCGGGCACGATCGGCGGAGCATTGCGCATGAATGCCGGCGCCTACGGCACCGAGACAAAGGACGTTCTCATCGAAGCCCATGCGCTTGACCGGCAGGGCCGCGCGCATGTCTTTCCCGTCGAAGAGCTTGGCTATACCTATCGGCATTGCGGGCTTTCCGGTGACTATATCTTCACGCGCGCGGTCTATCGCGGGGTGGAAGATGACGCAGACGCGGTCACCGCCCGGATGAATGTGATCATGGAAAAGCGCGAGGCGACGCAACCGGTGAAAGAAAAGACCGGCGGCTCGACCTTCAAGAATCCGGACCCGGAACGAAGCGGCGGGCGCTCCTCCTGGCAGTTGATCGATGCGGTCGGCGGGCGCGGGCGCATCGTCGGGGACGCGCAAATGTCTGAGCTGCACTGCAATTTCATGATCAATCGGGGAGAGGCGAGCGCCGCCGATCTTGAAAATCTCGGCGAGGGCCTGCGGGCCGATGTCGCGCGGGAATTCGGTGTTGATCTTCAATGGGAAATCAAACGGCTGGGAGATCCGGCATGACGGAATACCGCAATATCGCATTGATCAAGGGCGGCTGGTGCTCTGAACGCGAAGTGAGCCTCGTCAGTGGCGCGGCCGCGGCCAAGGCCCTGCGTGAGGAAGGCTTCAATGTCGAAGAAATCGACATGAGCCGGGATGTCGCACGCGATCTCTATCAGAGTTTTGGCGGTAATGGCCCCGATGCGGTTTTTAATGCCCTGCACGGACCGTTCGGCGAGGATGGCCGCATACAAGCGCTGCTCGAAATCCTCGACATTCCGTACACCCATTCTGGGGTTCTGTCCTCAGCCCTCTGCATGGACAAGCCGCGCACCAAGGCGGTTCTGTCCGCGCGCGGCATCCGGGTGCCGGGCGGCAGCGTCATCAAGACTTCGACGCTGAAGGGTGATCACCCGCTATCGCTGCCTTATGTGCTCAAGCCCGTTGGTGACGGCTCGTCTTTTGGCGTTTTCATCATCACCAGCCCCAATCAGGGGCCGCCCGTCGAGGCCGATATCGATGAGGAACTGTTCGGCGGTATCGCCATGGTCGAACCCTTCATTCCGGGCCGCGAGATCACGGTGGCGGTGATGGGCGACCGGGCGCTCGGCGTCACCGAGATCATCCCGAAAAACAGCTTTTACGATTATGAATCGAAATATGCGGCGGGGGGCTCCACCCATGTCCTGCCCGCCGATATCCCGGAAGAAGTGGCGAAAGCCGCGATGGAAATTTCCGTCGCGGCGATCGAGGCGCTGGGCTGCAAAGGCCTTGCCCGCGCTGACTTTCGCTGGGACGACAGGGCCGGCGTTAACGGCCTGTTCATCCTGGAGGTGAATACCCAACCGGGCCTGACCCCGACTTCTCTCGCGCCGGAACAGGCGGCTGCGGCAGGCATCGATTTCGGGTCGCTGACCCGGTGGATGATAGAGGACGCGACATGCCCCCGGTAAAGGGTCGATCTAAAACCAGAGGCAAAACGGCCAACAAAAAAGGCCGGGGCCGGAAGAAACAGCTGACCATGTTCGAGCGCCTGAAGACGGGCCTTGCTGAACTTGGCGCGGGCGTTCTGTCGGTTGTCGCTGTCGGGCTTGCGGCCATTGCCGTCCTCGCCGTCGTCATGCTGATGGCGGGGGGCTATTTCTCGAATATTGGCACAAGGATCGATACGCTGACCGGTCGTGCCGCAAAGGCCATGGGCTTTTCCGTCACGCGCGTTTCGCTTTACGGCAGTGACCAGCTCTCTAACCGTGAAATCATGCTGGCGCTCGAGGACGACGAAGCAGGCAGTGTGCTGGGGCGTTCGCTCCTGCATGTTGATGCGGAAGACGCCCGCCAGAAGATCGAACGGCTTGGCTGGGTCCAGTCCGCCGCCGTCGAGCGGCTGTGGCCGAACACGGTGCATATTTCCGTCCGTGAACGCCGCCCCGCCGCGCTCTGGCAGGATGGCGCAGGGCGCTATCACCTCATTGATCTGAGTGGTGCGCTGATCGCCGAAGTGCCGCCCGTTGAGCATACCGACCTGCCGGTCGTCGCCGGGTCTTCCTCGCCCGAGACCGCCATTCCGCTTCTGACCGCGCTTTATGAGCGTCCTGCACTGATGAGCCGCGTCGCTGTCGTGATGAGTGTCGGTGACCGCCGTTTCGATCTTCGTTTCCGTAATGATTTTACCGCCCGCCTGCCCGAAGGGCCGGCAGGCCCGGCTCTGGACCGTCTTGAAGGTCTGGGCGCGGGCACGGGTAAACTGTCTGAAACACTGGATTATATTGATCTGAGGGATCCCGAATGGGCGTATCTCAAGCCCAAATCGAGCTGACGGCCGAGCCGCAACTCATTGATCTGAGCCGTGCCGGCCATGAGCTGGAGGCAGCACTCGACGCCAAGCTGCGTCATCTGCCGCAAGGCAGCGAAATCATCCTGCTGATCCCGGCTAGCCTGATCCGGACACGGCGTTTTGCCCTGTCGATGGAGCTGTCGCGCCCCGTCGCCTATGCCGATCTTGATGAGCTGAACGAGGCGGCTGCTGATTTGCCCGGTGAGGAAGAGGGACTGGCGGTTCTCTACCGTCAGCCTGCGGCCTTCATATATGATCATGCGATTTCGCATCTGCCGCCAATCGGGGAGTCGGCTGCCAAGCTGACGACGGAATTCCTCGACCTATCCATGCCGTTACGGCAGGCATCAGAGCTTGAAGAGATCGTGACACGGCACGGCCATGAGCTGCGCGACATCATCACCCCGCATGAGGCGCTCGCCTATCGCCGGACGACGGAGGATGAGAGCGAAGAAGCGCTGCTCATTCATCTGAACCGGGAAGATATGTTAGCGGTCGCCGCGACCGAGACGGGATTTTCCGGCGCCGGTTCCATGGCTGCCGGGGTCCGGCATCTGGAAACTGATCTCGTTCTGGCGGGGCTTGTCAGCGAAGAGGAGGCGGGCCCGCTGATGCGTGCCGCCCTCAGCCGTCCCCATACGGCGGAGAAAGCCGTCCTGCGCGTTCTTGATGCGCGGCTCGAGGAAATGGCGGGCTTTGCCCATCATGTGCGCAGCGCGGCGCAGGGCAAGGCGAGCTGGCCCGTCGAGCTGACGGGGCTCGGGCACAAGGCCAAACGCGCCGCCGAGATTTTCACCCGCGTGCTTGACCATGAGGTGACGTTGATCGCCGATGAGCATCTGCGCCCGCTAGGGCAGGGCGCTCAGGAAGCATGGCAGGCACCAAGGCGCATCAGCCTGCCGGGAGGCTTCCTGCCGGGCAGCGGCAATGCGCTTCTGCGCTGGGTCCGGCGCCATGTGTGAAGAGCGCTTTGCGGGACGGCACATTACTGACTAAGTGACCCGGATGACCGAGTCCCAATTTGTACCCCCTGAGTTCGGGCAGGATCTGCCTGCCGCCCATCCCAGCGACGACACACTTGCACTTCTCTGGAACCGTCGTTCGACCGCCGCGAAACTGATCTCCGGCCCCGGCCCCTCGCAAGAGGAAATGGATCGCTTGCTGACGATTGCCGCACGGGCGCCAGACCATCGCCGGGTCGTACCTTACCGATTCATCTTGTTCGAAGGTGAGGCGAGAGACGCCCTTGGCGATATCTTTGCCGCCGCCGCAGAAGCATCCTCCGATCGCGACGCGCCTTCACCGGAGCTTGCCCGCAGCCTTGCCTTCCGGGCGCCGTCGATTGTCTTTGTGATCTCGTCGGTCAATCGCGAGCACAAGACGCCCGAATGGGAGCAGATCCTGACCGCAGGTGCGGTCTGCCAGAACTTCCTGATTGCCGCCTCGGCCATGGGCTATGCCGCGCAGTGGATTTCCGAATGGGTCGCCTATGACGAGAATGTCCGTCAACGGCTCGATATGGGGCCACATGAACGGGTCGCTGGCATTCTTTATGTCGGGACAGCGACCGAGCCGCCAAAGGAGCGCGCGCGCCCCGACGTGGCGGCGATCACGACACGCTGGCCCACCAACGGATGACGTAACCGGCGCCTGTCCAGACGGTCAGGACCGCTGCCATCCACAAAAAGCCGAGCGCCAGAGGTGTCGGGCCGAAGCATAGCGAGATCAGCGCGATGAACTGGAAGGTTGTCTTCCATTTGGCGAGCTGGCTGACCGCCATCGAGCCGCTGCCAGCGGCTGTTTCGCGAAGCCCTGAGATCAGCACTTCGCGTAAGAGGATGGCAAAAACCGCATAAAGATGAATGCCGCTGAGCGTGCCGTTCGCTGCAAAGGCGATCAGCGCGGAGGCGGTCACCAGCTTGTCAGCGATGGGGTCGAGTGCGGCGCCGAGTTTCGTCACCTCATTGCGCGCACGCGCCAGATACCCATCGAGATAATCTGTCAGCCCCAGCACCGCGATGAGGGCGGCGCCTGCCAGCGCAGGCAAAGCGAGCAGGAGTGGGCCGAGCGCGATGGCCAGCAGGATGCGGAAGATCGTGACCCTTGTGGCAAGCGTCAGCCGGGGCGTGGACGCTGCCTTCTCAGGCATCGTCCTCTGCAAGCCAGTTTTCGAGCCAATGGATATTGTACTCGCCGCGCTGGAATTCCGGATTGTCGAGCAGCTCCTCAAACAGCGGGATCGTGCTTTTCACCCCGGTCAGGACCGTTTCGGACAGGGCCCGGCGCAGGCGTGCGAGGCAAAGCTCACGGCTGTCGCCATAGACGATCAGCTTGCCGATCATCGAATCATAATGCGGCGGGATCATATAGCCGTCATAGACCGCTGAATCGAACCGCACGCCGGGGCCGCCGGGCGCGTGGAAATCTGTGATCCGGCCGGGCGAGGGCGCGAAGGTTCGCGGATCCTCAGCATTGATCCGGCATTCAATGGCATGGCCGTTGAATTTGACGTCTTCCTGGCGGAGGGTCAGCTTGTTGCCGGCGGCAATGCTGATCTGCTCACGCACGAGGTCAAGATCGGTCACCTGCTCCGTGATCGGATGTTCGACCTGAAGCCGGGTGTTCATCTCGATGAAGTAGAATTTGCCGTTCTCATAGAGATATTCGACCGTGCCGACACCGAGATAGCCGAGCTTTTCGATAGCGCTGCGGGTGATCTCGCCGATCTCTGCGCGTTGCTTATCGGTCAGGACCGGGGAAAGCGCTTCTTCGAGCACTTTCTGGTGACGGCGCTGAAGCGAGCAGTCGCGTTCACCCAGATGGATGACATTGCCGTGGCTGTCAGCGGCGATCTGGATTTCGATGTGGCGCGGCAGTTCGAGATATTTCTCAAGATAGACCGAGTCATCACCGAAAGCGGCTTTGGCTTCGGACTGCGCATTGAGGATTGCTGATTCGATATCGTCCTCGGTACGCGCCAGCTTCATGCCGCGTCCACCGCCGCCCGAAGCTGCCTTGACGAGAACCGGATAGCCGATCTCTTTTGCGACCTTGCGGCCTTCATCGACGGTACGGACTGCTCCATCGGAGCCGGGGACCAGCGGGATGCCCGCCTTACCGATCGTTTCCTTGGCCGTGATCTTGTCGCCCATCACGCGGATATGCTCCGCTGACGGACCGATAAAGGTCAAATCATGCGCGGCGACGATTTCCGCAAAACGCGCATTTTCAGAAAGGAAGCCATAGCCTGGATGGATGGCGTCCGCGCCCGTGATCTCCGCCGCAGCGATGATCGAGGCAATATTCAGATAGCTGTCTTTTGCGGCGGGCGGGCCGATGCAGACACTTTCATCGGCGAGCCGGACATGCATGGCATTCGCGTCCGCCGTCGAATGGACGGCAACCGTCTGGATCCCGAGCTCCTTGCAGGCCCGATGGACGCGAAGGGCGATTTCGCCCCGATTGGCGATGAGGACTTTTCCGAACACTATTCGATGATCAGCAGCACTTCGCCGAATTCAACCGGCTCGGCATCTTTGGCGAGGATTTGGGTGATCTTGCCCGCTTTCGTGGCCTTGATCTCGTTCATGGTCTTCATCGCTTCGACGATGAGGACGGTCTGGCCTTCGGAGACCTGATCGCCGACGCTGACAAAGGGTGGCGAAGTCGGGGCCGGGGCAAGATAGGCCGTGCCGACCATGGGGGACGTGACGGCGCCCGGATGGCCCGAAAGGTCCGCTGCGCCGCCGGCGCTTTCCTGACCCTGCGCCAGAGCAGGTTGGGGGGCCGCGACCATGGGCGCTGCCGCCTGCATCGCGACCGTCGTGCCGGTTTTGGCAATCCTCAGGCGTACACCGCCCCTGTCGAGTTCGATTTCCGTGAGCCCGGTTTCTTCGAGCACCTCGGCCATGGCCTTGATGGCCTCGAGATCGTCATCGAGTGAATTGGTGTCTGGCATCTACTTCCGCCTTGTATTCTTGGTCTTTTCGGGAGCGTTCCCGGTACTGGCGCCCGGCTCTAGCCCGTTGCGACATAACGGGCAATGGGGGGAGAGAGAGGCTTGTTAGATGCCCCGCCGACCCATAAATCCGTCCCATGTCCGATCCGCTTAACAGTGCTCTGATCACGCTCAAGGTCAATGGGCAAGCCCATGAAACGGCTGCCCGAACAGTCCTAGGGCTACTGGAATCGCTTGATATCCCGCTGGGTAAGGTGGCGGTTGAGCGAAACCGCGAGATCGTGCCGAAATCGACATTTCCCGAGGCGCCTCTGGCCGATGGAGACGAGATCGAAATCGTGAATTTTGTGGGAGGCGGCTGATGGACGGTGAACTGCCCGAACCGTTAGTGATTGCGGGCCGCAGCTTTACTTCGCGGCTGATCGTCGGCACCGGCAAATATGACAGCTATGCGCAGAACGCCGCCGCCGCTGAGGCCGCAGGCGCCGAGATCGTGACCGTCGCCGTGCGCCGGGTGAACCTGACGGATAAGAGCCAGCCGATGCTGGTCGATTATCTGTCGCCAGAACGCTTCACATTCCTGCCTAACACGGCCGGGTGCTATACCGGTGAGGATGCCGTCCGCACCTTGCGCCTTGCACGCGAGGCGGGGGGGTGGAACCTCGTCAAGCTGGAGGTCCTCTCAGACCCCAAGACGCTTTATCCCGACATGATAGAAACCCTTCGCGCGCTCGATATGCTGATCGCGGACGGGTTCGAGGTGATGGTCTACTGCTCTGACGATCCTGTCATGGCCCGCCGGGCCGAGGAGGCGGGGGCAGCGGCAATCATGCCGCTCGGCGCGCCGATCGGTTCAGGGCTTGGGATCCAGAACCCAGTCAATATTCGCCTGATCATCGAGCAGGCAAAAGTCCCCGTGCTGATTGATGCCGGGGTGGGCACGGCATCAGATGCGGCGATTGCCATGGAACTCGGATGTGATGCGGTGCTTCTCAATACCGCTATCGCGGAGGCGGGCGATCCGATCCGCATGGCGCGGGCGATGAAACATGCGGTGATTGCCGGGCGGGAAGCCTATCTTGCTGGCCGGATGCAAAAGCGTCGCTACGCTGATCCTTCAAGCCCGCTGGCGGGCCTGATCTGAGCTAAGCTGACGCGGTTCGGATCTGATATTCCGCAGACGCTGAAACGAAAAACGCCGCCCCGAAGGGCGGCGTTTTGATTTGTATCCGGCAGATGATTAATTTGCCGGGTTCTGCTCTGTCGGAATTCCGCAATCATTCGCGAGGAAGTCCAGCATAGCACTGTAAGCCTTCAGCTCATTGTCGTACCCGATAGTGCCAAAGAAGTGGTCGGCTTTGGGGAGTTCGACATATTTGTATGTTGAGCCGGCCTGATCGAGAGCTTTCATGTAGTCACGAACGCCGCGCAACGGTGTCCGCTGATCAGATGTACCGTGGATCAGGAGGAGTGGAATGTTGACGCCGCTCGGGTTCTCGATCGGGTTATAGCTGTCATCCCAGAAGCGCAGCTGCTCAACGCGGCTCGAACCCCGCAGGCGGTCACGATAGTAATTCACCTGCTGACGGGTGTCCGGGACGGACGCCCCGGCAATCGCACACTGGTAAATCTGGTCCGCTGGACGGGATGCAGCAGTCACAGCGGCATAGCCGCCATAAGACCAGCCGAACATGGCAAGGCGATTAGGATCGGAAAGGCCCTGGCTGGCGAGATAAAGGGCGCCATCATCCTTGTCGTCCTGCATTTTGCCGCCGCCTTCGCCACGCGGCAGGAAGGCCGCTGTGTAATGTGACAGGCCGTATCCTCTGGACCCACGATATTGTGGCTGGATGACGAGATAGCCCTGATTTGCGAGCATCTGGCTCCATTTGTCATAGTCGATGACTTCCTGAACAAATGGACCGCCATGCGGTAGGACAATCGTAGGATAGGGGGCTTTGCCCACGCTCGGGATTGTCACCCAGGCTGGGACCGTCAAGTCACCGTGCCGTGACGGGTATTTGACATACTCCAGCTCAGACAGATTGTTGCTTTTCACGAAGGGGTTGCCAGAACTGATATACTGAAGCTGGCCATTTTTAACGAGGTAATAGCTGCCCGTATCTTTCGGCCCGATATTATAGGCCAGAAGCGTATTACCATCTGAGGAACGGCTGATAATTCTCAGGTAATAGGCGTTCGGAATGACCGCTTCGAGCTGGTCGAGCAACGCGCCTTCACTCGCTGCGGACTCTGTGTCGAAGAATTCAAAGTCACGTCTGCCGTCGGCCGTCAGATAGGATGCAGCGACAAGCTCATCCGGGTTGGCCGCACGGTTAGAGTGGACCCGAATGCCGATAACGTCGCCATCAGTACGGGAATAGACGCGGTCCATGAACTGTTTCTGTTCAGTATCGAACTTCCACAGGCTGACTTTGTCCGCGCCATTATGGGCAAGAACATAGACATAACGAGGATCATCATAAAATCCGACGACGTCGAATTGCTCGAAGCTTTCCTCAGAGAGTTCGTGAATGACGGTCCAGCTACGTTCGCCAGGCTTACGATAAAGCGTCTGGAAGATAGCCGGGCCGCCACCAAGCGTGACACTGTTTGCGGTCCGCGGATTGCCAAGATCATCGAAGTTGATGCTGAAGACGTCTTCGTTACCTTTGAGGATCAGGCGTTCGGTGCCGCGGTCGATGTCAGCGAGGTAATAGTCCGTCACCCGGCGGTCGGGCACGGAAAGAATGACCTTGTTGGCTTCGGTCGGCAGGCTGGAGGCGATACGGCCTTCATTGTCGCCGATCCGGTCGAACTTGCCTTCCTCAACATCAAGCGTCGCGGCTGTGTAACGGAATGTACCCTGATTAAATCCGCGGATACGTTCGCGAACCTGGCCACTGAACGTCACAACGATTGTGTCATTCGAAATCCAGGTAAAGTTCTCAATCTTGAGAGAGGCCGCATTATATCTACGCGGACCTTCTGCAAGGCTGTTTGTGTTATAGATCTGGATCACCGGATCGACGCCGAGACCGGGCGTGACCAGCATGGCGAGCTTGGAGCCGTCAGGTGAAAGACGGACATTCGAAACAGCAGTTTGTGCTGCCCAATATTCAAGTGGATAGACTTCGTTCGCATGCGTCGTGCCGGCAAGCATGCTCAAGAAGGTGAATACAGCAATAGCAAGGCGTCGCATTCAGGCGTCCTCTCAGATGATTTGAAAGTGACTTAACAAGAAAAAACCCGCGAGCAAATGCTCGCGGGTTCTTATTTTTAGTGGCTTCTCGCCTTCAGGACTTAGTTGAAGTCCTTAGAGACCGTGAGGAAGAACTCACGACCATCGAGAGCGTAGCCGTTCCCGATCGGGGTGTTCGAGATAGCGAACACTTCGTTCGAGTCGACGAGCGGCGGAGCCTTGTCGAAGACGTTGGAGACACCGGCACGAACCGTCCAGGTATCACCGCGGTAACGGATCGAAGCAGCGTGCTCGTACCAAGCGTCAGCGAAGCCAACGTCACGGCAGAGTTCGTCGCCGAAGTCCGGACCCGCACAAGTGTCACCGAAGAAGCCGGTGCCTTGGCTGTCGAGACCATCAGAGAACTCGTCGATGCCATCCACATCCTGAGAGACGTCGCCGATGTAGCGGGTCTGCCAAGTGAAGCGGTAGTCACTGACGTCGAGGGTGAAGGTCCCCGTTGCGGTCCATTCCGGGAAGCCGAATTCGCCGTCGAACTCGGATTTCGCAACGGTGAGGTCGTCACCAACGAAGATGGTCTCACGCTCTTTCAGCTGGTTCGCACGAAGGTTGAAGCCGAAGTCCATCGGCTGGTCCCAAGCAGTGAACTCTTTGCTGAAGCGCAGGTTGTAGTCGAGGCCGGTAACCGTTTCCTTGTCCTGGTTGATGAAACCAGCATCAAGGGTTGCGATCAGGCCACGCTGCATCGAGCTGAGCGGGTCGTAGGTGATCCGGTCACAGAACGGGCTCCGGGTACCGTCTTGACGCGTGAAGCAGTCGTTGACGATGAACTGGTTACCCGGCTCGATGATCGAGTCTTCGATCTCGATGTCGTAGTAGCTGACACCGACGTTGAGGTCGAAGCTTTCGAACCACGGTTGCTCGAAGGAGAAACCAGCCGTGTAGGAGTTGGACGTCTCTTCAGAGATGTCGGTCACACCACCATTGCTGATCTCGACGCTCGGCGTACGGATGACGTTGGGGTCACCCGGAAGCGTACCAACGCGGGTCGGGTCACGACCTTCGCGGATACAGTTGTCGAGGATCGACTGGTCACGATCATCAAGACCCGCATCGTACATGCCGGTGATGCCGTTATAGGCAGCGTCAGGCACGGCGCAGGGGTCGGTGACGCCATTGAAGCCCGTGGAGCCGAGCAGGAAGTTTTCCCGCAGGTTCGGCGCACGGAAGGAAGTACCGATAGAGCCCTTGACGAGCAGGGAGTCGAACGGACGCCAGCCACCTTTAACCGAGTAGGTCCAGGCAGAGCCGTAGAACTCGTCTTCCGTCCAGCGGGCAGAACCCGTCAGGTCGAGAGACTGGACCAGCGGCTTGTTGGCCAGAACCGGAACAGCAACCTCGAAGAACGCTTCCCGCGTCCACTTCTCACCAACCGCACCGAGGTCAGAGAAGAAGCCGAAGAAGAGGCCTTGAGCCGCAATGTTGTCCGGCTGCGAGTCGATCTCGTCGATCCGGTATTCGACACCGGCCACAACCCCGACGTCACCAGCAGGCAGTTCGAAAACGTTACCGGTGATGAAGGCGTTGAACAGGGTCTGCTCGACGACCGTGTCAAAGTCACGGCTGTCAAAGATGTAGTCGCGCTCGGCCTGAGTCGCGAAATCACCCTGGATCTGGCCATAGAGCGACGGTGCATAGAGGTTCACCGGCACACAGCCTGCAGTGATTTCAGCCGTCAGAGCCGACGGGTTTGCTGCGCCGGTCGGGTCGCAGGCGCCGCCAGGCAGTTCGACGAGCGTCGAGATGTTGTTGGTCGCCACGTCATCGGTGCCGCCATTGCCGTTGAAGTCAACCGTCGGGTCCCAGCCAAGAGCGAAGGCGAGACGGTCGTCACGGATCCCCATACGCGAGGACTTACCATCCGAGCGCGAGTAAACGAGGCTGGTTTCGAAGCCCCAGTCATTCAGCGAACCGAAGTTCAGGAAGGGCAGGTCGCCACGGACACCGCCAACGAGGCGAAGCTGTTCGATCGAGACTTCAACATTGTCCCGGTCGCCGTTCACACCAACGATCGGCTCAGTGACGATCGCACCAACCGGACCGTTCAGCAGGCCGAAGTTGGCCGGAAGACAGGCTGCAGCTGGCAGGCCGAAGCAGTTCGCGCTACCCGGACCACCATTATAGTAAGCCTGGAAGGCTGCAATGTAGTTCGGGTTGGTCAGGAGTGAGTCTTCGCCGAGGCCACAATCCGTGCCGCCAACAGCGGTTGCTGCCGGGTTACAGATGTTGAACGGGCTGTTCGCCGGCACATACGGGAAGAGCTGCGGAGCGCCCGAGTCGGACTCAACTTCGCGGCGGACCCACAGAGCTTCGAAGAACGGCGTGAGGTTCATCTCGCCTTCGAGCGTGTACTCGCCATAAGCCATGACAGAGTACTGTTTCTGCTCCGGATAAAGGCTGGTCTCGAGGTCGTTACCGTTCAGAGCGAAGTCTGGGAAGTAAACGTCCGCGATGCCGTCGCCGTCGCCGTCAACCGGCACGGAGTAGAGGCTCGATTCGTTGAAGTTGCCGACATTCAGGTTCGAGAAGCCGTCAATGAAGTAGGCAGAGCCGAAGGCCGGCGAGCCAGCTTCAAACGTCCGGCCAGCAAGGCCAGAAGCTTTACACGGACCAGTTTTCGAAGTGACAAGACCACCCGTACGATCTTCGTAATCGAGTGCAGTTGCAACGTCGATCGTCCGGATCTGGCCGGATTCCGTGATCTCGTAGTGCGTGTCGCAACCAGCGAGGAAGTCACGGTCGGCGAAGGTGACTTCGTCGGTGTACTCATATTCAGCACCGATACCGAAGAAACCGCGGTCAGTGTTCTTACCCCAAGCAGCGCTGAGGGTGTAGTCGTGACCGGCGCCTTCGACGTTGTAGTCGCCAGAAGCGAAGAGCTCGAGGCCTTCGAAGTCACGTTTCAGGATGACGTTACCGACACCGGCAACAGCGTCCGAACCGTAGACCGACGATGCGCCGTCAAGGAGCAGGTCGTAGCGTTCGATCAGTGAGCCAGGAAGAAGGTTGATGGACGGTTGGCCAGGAGCACCTTCCACACCAGCCGGTGCCATGCGGCGGCCGTTGATGAGGATCAGGGTCCGCGACGCACCAAGACCACGAAGGTTGATGGTTTCAGAGCCCGGGCCGTTGTCGAGAACGAAGCCCTGGAAGGTCGAGTCGATCTGCTGACCAGCAGCAGCTTCAGATTGCTGCAGAATGGCAGCCGGATCGATCAGGCCAACGTCGAGCGAGTCATCTGTCGTGATGACCTGCAGCGGCGAGATCGAGGTGAACGTGTCGCTCCGCAGACGCGAACCGGTAACGACAACCTTGTCGTCGCCAGAATCGTCTTCGTCAGCTTCGTCGATCGTGTCGACATCGTCAGAGGATGTGTCCTGCGCATATGCAGGCGTCATTGCGATCGCGAGCGCGGAAGCGCCACCGATCAGAAGCGCGCGGAAACCGGGCGCAAAGCGACGAAGATCGTCGTTTTCATAGGTATTGGTCATTTTAACCCCATTTCTTCCCATGGCTTTCCGCATTGGCGAACGCATGACGCCGCGAGACGAGCGGGCACTGTGCATTGCCCGGCCGTCCCATACGGGATTGCCCATGGCCCCTACGTAATTTCATCTTCACAAAACTGTCAATTCGGTCACGTTAGTTAGGCCCCCGGAAATCATGCTGCGGACCGCGTTGTTGGTTACCTCGACATTTTTGCAACAGGTGGCTGGACGCTCATTGGCAGATAGCTTCAAGAGGTGGCGTTGAGGCAGCAGAACCGGCGTTCATGGAACTCATCCGCGACGACTCTTCCTCATCATGAATTTTAGGGAGTGCATCGATGCAACGGGACTGGATCAGCTTCTGGGCGAGCCATGATGAAGGCGCATCGCTTGCCGAGGCTGACGTCACGGCACCCATCCTTAAGGAGGAATGGCGCAGGTATTTCAAAGCAATAGCAATTGATGAGACAGGTTGCAGTTTGCTTGATATCGCTTGCGGAAAAGGTGAAGTTGCCGCGATTGCACGGGCGGTGTTGGGGCCAGCCCCGACGATCACATGTGTCGACTATGCCCTTTCAGCCATCGAGGCCATTCCAGCCGATGCAAAGGTCGATCATGCCCTGGTCGCAGACGCCGCTGACTTGCCGTTTCAAGATGCTGAATTCAACCTTATTTTTTCCTTGTATGGTATTGAATATGCAGGAGAAAATGCATTCATTGAGGCGGCGCGAGTCACCGCGCCGGGTGGTCGCGTCAGGCTTGTCACACATCTAAGAGAAGGCGCCATCTGGCGCGACTGTGAGGCCAATCGCCGCACAGCTTCGGGCATCCTCGAAAGCGGTGTCTTTGGAGCATCGGATGAGACATTTCGGGTCATGGCACAGATCCGCCGCGGCGAGGTTCAGCCGGACAGCCTTTCCGTCCCCTTGGTCGAGGTGAAGAAGACCGTTCCAGCGCTTCAGGCGGCTATCGCAGTTGCACCTGCCGGATCATCGGCGCGTGCCTTAGGTGAGCGCTTATACACTGATTTTTCTCGTATTTTTGGGCGCATCACCGCCTATGAACCGCAGGACATTCTTAACTGGAGCGCGGCGATGAAAGGCGAGATCGAAGCCTACCGCTCCCGGATGACGGCAATGCTCGATGCTGCGTTGGATGAGGCGGCGGTTGCCAATCTGTCTGCAAAGATGACGGAAGCTGGCCTCGATATGGCGCAGACAGAGCAGATCATCTCAGACGGTGATGCCATCGCCTGGGTTCTCGAAGGCTCTCGAAGCTAACGCCGAGGCGCGATATCGAATGCAACGGTGATGCGCGGTTCTTCTGAATGGAATGGTTCAGTGCCGTGCCAGAGATAGGACGGGAAGAGGGTGAGATAGCCCTCGCGTGGCGGCACCAGACGGCCGGGCAGTTTCTCATGCAGCGCCTTCATGGGCGGCCGACCGATATTCAATGCGCCTTCGCCTGAGTTACTGTTCCGGGCTGAGGCGGGCAGGGAGACATAATAGGCTGAGCTGAGCCAGCCCTCGGGGTGGACATGGCTCGCATGATGCCCGCCATCGCGCAGGCAGACGGTCCAGATGCCGGAAAATTCAAATTTCTCCGGGATTGCGCCAAGGAAAGGGTGGCCGTCCTGACGCGGCAGGCCATCGGCAAAGCGACGGACATTAGCCAGTAGCATGTCGGCGAGTTGCCCGATCAGCGGGTCGTCTTCGAGGAGCGGGAAGAGCTCGGTCTGCGTGCCGCCACGCAGGCTCTGGTCGATCGGCTCGCGCTCGGCACCGTGAAGCTCCAGTAGGCGCGCTTTCAGGGCGGTATTGAAATCCTCAAGACTGTCAAAGCCGTCAGGGCAATCAATCGCCTGCTGGTTGGTCAGGATATCGGGATTGATGAACTCCTCCGCTGCCGGATCATCGAGGGCACACATGGCGGTCAGCCGGTAGGCAAGTGCCAGCTGATCGAGCGGCGCGGCCCGGACCAGATCTTCGGCGAGGGGCAGCGCCTTCTCCGGCAGGTTCGCCGAAAGATAGGCCGAGCAGCGATTAAGGTGGGTGGAGTGGTCAATGCCCGGCGCGGTGCCTGCACGATCCGTGTCCGCCACGCCTTGGCTGATATTATCGAGCATGATGTGGATTTGTGCGCGGGCGTCCCAGAGATAAGCATGATCGACGCCCGCATTGATGGCCGCGTCAAGCTGGGGAAGGGCCGTCTGCGGATCTTTTCCGGCACGCGCGGCGCCCGCATAAACGGACAGGATGCCGATATCATATGGGGCATTCGCAAGGACTTCCCGGAAGCTGCGCAGGTGATCGTCATCACCTTTCATGAAACGGATCTGGGAGAGGTCACGGTGCAGATTCGGATTGCGCGGTTCAAACTTGATGGCGTGTTCGAGAAAGCCGAGCGCGGCCTCCGTGTCGCCATCGCTATAGGCGGCGCGGGCCTGTTCCTGCAGGATCGATGGCGCGTTGGGACGCAAGGCCGCGGCCTTTTTGAGGGCTTCCCGCGCAGCTCGGGTCTTGCCTTGCTGCGTTCTTGCGCGGGCAAGATAGAAAAAAGCCGTGGGCGAATTCGGCGCCTTCTCTGCCGCATCGCTGAGGATTTCCTCCGCCTGCGCATATTTGTGTGCGTCTATATAGACCCGGCCCCGGAGCACCCTTGCTCTTGCATCGGCCGGAGCAATGGAAATCAGCCGCTCGCAATCGGCTTCGGCGGCTTCGAATTCCCCGAGCCTGAGGCGGATTTCTGCCGAAAGAAAAAGCAGGTCAGGCATGGGCGCATCTGGATGCTCTCCAACAAGCCGCACCGCGTCATGCGACCGCCCGGACTGATCGAGCAGTTTTGCAAGGGCAATGCGGGCCGGAATGATGTCGGGCGCGAGCTTGAGTGCCTGCCGGAAGGCGGCCTCTGCGGCGGCCCCGTCCCCGAGCATGGTTTTCGCCGCACCGCGTAAATAATGCGCCGGGCCGACATCGGTGCGGCTCGCGATAATCTGGTCCGTCAGCTGGAGCGCGAGCGCAGGGTTGGCCCCCTTGAGGGAAGCTGCCGCCTGATTGAGCAGGCCCGAAATCGTCGCGTTATCCATCGCTTCCAATTCTTCATCGCGCATTGAAGGGAGCGATGCTAGGGCGTCTCGCCATGACTGCCAAATTGGATGAGATGGCCGAACGCGCAGCGAAAGCCTTGCGCGCCGGCAGGCTGGCTGAAGCCGACGAGACCCTGCGGGCGCTGCTCGCTGCAGATCCGCGCCATATTGACGGGCTTCAACTGATGGGCCTGCTCGCGCAGGAGCGCGGCAACCCTCAGGAGGCGGAGAAATACCTAAAATCCGCTATCGCGCTGGATACGAATTTCTGGCCCGCACGGATCAATCTGGCCGGGCTATACCTGAAAGCAGGGGCGGCAGCGCCAGCGCTGGAGGAGGCGCGGATTGCGGTAAGGCTCGCGCCGGATCAGCCTCTCGCGCTCCGGCATCTTGCCGATGCGGCGGAACGCACAAAGCAGTTCGGTGAAGGATTTCAGGCTCTTGAGCGCCTTTCGGCGATGGGTGCGGCAGATGTCACGATCGAGATGCGCGCCGCCCTTCACGGCATTATGGCAAAAGAGTTCGATGGCGCGCGGCAGGCGCTCGACCGCGCGCGAGGCAAAGGCGCACCTCTTCAAAGCCTTCATCCGATAGCAGCAGAGCTGGCGATTGCGGCAGGCAAATGGGATGATCTGCAAAAGGTGGCAACGGCGTGGCACCAAGCCGAGCCGCAAAACACCAAGGCGCGTCGCTACGCGTCCCGGGCCGAGCTGGAGCTAGGCAACATTGAAGAGGCGGCCGATCTCTTCCGCCCCCTGATCGAAGAGCAGGCGAGCCCGGATGCGGACGATAAACTAATGTATGGGCGGATTTGCCTTAATGCCCAGCGGTTCGACGAGGCCGGCAAATATCTCACCGAAGCGGCCCGCCAATTGCCAAGAAGTGCAGATGCATTGACCTCGCTTGCGCGGCTCAAAACCTTCGAAGGCGAACTGGATGAAGCTCAAAGGCTTTGCGAGGCGGCGATTTCAGCTGATCCCGAAAGCGTCAGATCTTATCTGCAATTGGTGATCGTCACTCGCGGACAGATCGATCTGCCGTATAAAGAAAAAATGACGACTCTGCTAAAGGCTGGTGTCGCCGATCAAGGGCTTGAGGCAGGGCTTGCTTTCGCGCTCGGCGATGTGGCGTTCCGGGAACGCGAAGCTGAAGACGCCCTTGATTTTTATCGTCAGGGCAATGAACGGCGAGCTGCCGAGGGCGCCGCACGCGGTTATCCTTATGATTCAAAGGTGATGGAAAAGGACGTCACCTTGCTTGAAGAAGCTGGTGCCTTGCTTGAGGGCGTCGATCTTGGCGAGGCTGACGGCCCAGTTCCGATATTCATCACCGGCATGCCGCGCTCTGGCACGACGCTCATCGAGCGGATTATTGCCTCGCATGGCAAGGTGGCTCCGCTTGGTGAACGGGTCGTCGGGCCTAAACTACTTGAGAAATATCTCTATAAAATCCGCGAGTCTGGGGCTGAAGCTTCTGTCGGCTGGCTCAAGGAAAATGCCGATGATCTGCGCCGGGAATATCTCACCGGAACAGGTGATATCGGCACGGATTATTTCACGGACAAGATGCCAGGAAATGCACTCGCGATCCCGCTATTTGCGGCGCTCTTTCCTAAAGCGCGGTTCCTGCTAACGACGCGCGTACCGTTCGATGTGGCGGTCAGTGTATTTCGCCACCAGTTTCCATTTCCCTATAGCTGGTCACACCGGTTTGAGGATATCGCGCATTACTACCCTGTCTATATGGGTGCGAGTGCCCGCTTTGTCCGGGCACGGCCGGATGCGACGGCAATCTTTGATTATGACGGGCTGGCGGCGGATCCCGCGGGGCAGATCCCAGAGCTGATCGCGAAAGTAGGGCTCGACTGGGATGAGGCCTGCGCGGATGCATCCTCAAGCGGCAATCGCATCGCGACGTTCTCTAGCGTGCAGGTGAGGGGCGAGATCTCGCCTAAATCCTCAGATGGCGGATCGCTATTACGGCCTCTGATGGAAGGCTATGCCAGCGAGCTGGATGCCGCAGTTGCCGCAGCGCTTCAGAGCTAGACCTGATTTCAGGATAAATCTGGAAGTTCAGTCGACCTGCCTCAGCGTCGGTGCACATGACTGGCACAAAGAAAAAGGCGGGCCCGAAGGCCCGCCTTTCCCGTATTCTATGTCGTAATCCTTACCAGGACAGAACGACACGACCGAAGTAGGTCCGGCCAAGCGTGTCGTAAGACGCCGGGTAGGTGTTCGACTGTTCTGCCGAAGCGTCACCGATGATGACGAAGTCTTCGTCAGTCAGGTTTTCGATACCGAACTGCCAGTAGACGTTGTCGTTCATCGTGTAGAACAGGGTCAGGTCGTACTGGTCGTAGGCATCAACACCTTCGACGAACAGGTTCGGCGTACCGCCGTCCTGGAACAGGTCGTCCTGAACTTCACCAAGACGCTGCCAGCGAAGGCGAGCGCCGTACGGGCCCATCGACCAGTCGAAGCGCGTGTTGTACTTCCACTCCGGAGTCGGCTCGCCACACGTGGCACCGTAGTAGCCTACGCAGTCAACCGGAGATTCGGTCGGCAGCGATTGCAGCGAGTTTTCTTCCTGATACGTGATGAGTGAGTAGATACCGAAGGTACCCCACTCAGCCGTGTCGTAGGAGTAGTCGATCGACATATCGACGCCCTTCGCGACCAGAGCAGCAACGTTCTGGAGCGAGGAGTTGAAGATAGAGACCTGACCACCCGGGCCACGCGTGATGTTGTTACAGAAGGACGAGATGCCCGAAACGTAACAAAGGTCGAAGACCGTCTGAGACGGAACCGTGGTGATAACGTTCTCGATCTCGATGTCGTAGTAGTCGAGCGTGATCGCGAGGTTATCAACGAAGTTAGGCTCCCAGACCACACCGTAGGTGTAGGTGTCAGCAACTTCTTCTTCCAGAGCCGGGTTACCACCGAAGAGGCCCTGGATCTGCGCGTTGACCTGAAGGTTGGCACCAACCTGAGCGGACGGAACACCGTCAGCAATACAGTTGGCCATGACAGTCGCCTGCGTGGAAGCATCGTAACCGTCATACGCACCGTTCGCACCGCCCGAGCAAGGGTCGGAAACGCCCGGGAAGCCATTGACCTGCGGCTGGAACAGTTCACCGATGTTCGGTGCACGCACAGCGCGCTGATACTGACCACGGAAGCGGAGACCCGAAGTCGGGGTCCAGCTCAGGCCGGCAGCGTAGGAGTTGACGTCACCAACAGTCGAGTAGTCCGACCGACGGAAGGCGCCAGTGAAGACGAGCTCGTCAATCAGGTCGACATCTTCGATCAGCGGAACGTTTGCTTCAACGAAGACATCGTTGACAGTGAACGAACCAGAAGTTGCCGGAGCCTGGTTGAAGCCGACGATCGTCGGGCCAAGGCCCGTACCAGCGGTCGACAGCGACTCTTCACGATATTCGACACCGAAAGCGACCGAAGTCGGGTTCGTTGCCCAAGGCGAGGAGAGTTGCGGAAGCTCACCGGAGATGTCAGCCGAGATCTCAGTTTTCTCGGTAACACCGTCGATAGCACCCGTGACACCGAAGCCGGCAGCAACAGCCGGATCAACACCATTCGGTTCGAAGATGTTGGCGGAGTTGTTCGCAACAGCAGCTTGGTAAAGCAGGATGTCGACGTTACCGGTCTGCGTAATCGAGGTTTCAGCCTGACCGAACGAACCAAAGAGGTTCCAGTCCCAGCTATCCCAAAGCGTACCGCGAAGGCCGCCTTGAAGCTGGAAGCTGTCGTTGCGGATGTCCGAAACACGGCCACCGAGCTCAAGCGTCCGGCGATAGGTGAAGAGCTGAGCGTCCGGCGTACCGTTGCCGTCACTGTCCGTGCTCGACGAGAAACCGGAAGCGATGTTCTGGTCCTGCAGCTGTTGCAGCAGGTCGAGAACGTCGGTTTCGCCCGCGATGAACGGGTTGTCGAAGTTGACAGTAACCGTCAGCGAACCAACCGGAGTCGGTGCAAGCAGCTGCTCGGTTTGGCTCGACACGAAGATCGCCTGAGCGAATGCTTCGACTGTCGGGGTGATGTCGTACGTTGCAGAAGCATAAACGTTGTAACGCTCTTGCGGGATCTGCAGGTAGTTTGCCGGCGCGTAGTTATAACGCGTGTTGTTCGGACCACCATTGATGAACGGCAGCGCGCCCGACCCATCCGGGTCGAACAGGAAGCCGAAGCTGTCCGAAGTACAGTACGTCATCGAGCTGTCGAGCGTCGTGCCTTCTTGCGTACAAGGCGGCGTGATGCCCAGAGCTTGGGTGAAGTTGAACTCGTCGCCACCGAAGAAGCTCGGGTCCAGAACGAGGGTCGACGGAATGTTGACCGAGCCGGATTCGGAGAAACCGGTTCCTACATCGTTCAGGGTCACGCCGGCTTCTGCGCGGTCGCCCTGGAAGACAGACTGACGATCGGTGTAACCAACGTTCAGAACAGCGTTACCACGACCATTGTCGAAGTTGCCGCCCACGGTGAGAGAGGTGTTGAAGATCTCGCCGTCATTCTCTTCGGTCATCTCGTAAGAGGTGTCGAGTTGAATGCCTTCGAAGTCGTCCTTCAGGATGAAGTTCACAACACCGGCCATAGCTTCCGAACCGTAGGTCGCCGAGGCGCCACCGGTCAGGATGTCGACGCGCTCAACGAGAGCGGTCGGGATGGTGTTGAGGTCGACGACACCAGCGTTCTGGTTCGAAGACACATAACGACGGCCGTTGACGAGAACGAGCGTCCGGACTGCACCAAGGCCACGCAGGTTGACGGTGGCTTCACCGATACCTGGGTTGTTCGACGAAGAGTCGAAGCCCGGAACGGTTTGCGGCAGCGCGTTGAGGAACTGCTCGGAGTTCACCGTGTTGGAGAGCGACAGGTCGACGGCGCCAACAGTGGTGATCGGGCTGGAGCCCGTCAGCGATGGGTTCGCAATCCGCGAACCGGTGACGATAACTTTATCGTCACTGGCAGCATCGTCATCATCCTGTGCAAATGCCGGCGCAGCCGACATTGCGAGGACAGACGCACCGCCGATAAGCGCTGCGCGGAACGCAGACTTTTTATCAAAGGTATTGGTCATCTTAACCCCATTCTGGTTCATCGCCCCGGATAGGACGACTGGTCACGTACCGCTCATCCCTGTGCTGGAATCACGGCCGAGTTGTCTGGTGCCTATGCTCGACACCTTGTTTAAAAGCTAACGGGCGTTTCACAAAAGTGTCAATTGAAGCCGGGCCCGTTCAGGCTTGGGGCGGGGAAGGGCGGTTAACTTCTTCCCCAAGATTGCAAATTTGCCACAGTTTCATGACAGAGCGTGGCAGAAAATGCTCACCTATTTACGCGACGCATTCTTTGCTTCCGCTATCATTTCCATGACGTTCGGACCGTAAAAACCTTCGAAGACGCGAACATATTCACCATCTGCGGACGCGACGATGAACGCAGGGGTTGCACCGATGCCAAGCTCATCCGCGAGATCCATCGACGCATCGAGGCGCTCATGCAGGCTTGCCTGGAAATCACCTTCTTGCATGGCGGATCTAATCGCCGCTTGGGGAAGGCCGAGGTCTTTGGCGATGGAGGCCGCAACGTCCTGATCAATCAGGCTGTCATGCTTCATCATCGCACGGTGAAAACCAACATAGCCGTCAGTATCCGCGACGGAGAGCGCCAGGAGAGAAGGTCCGCGCGATAGACGATTTGTGACCGGGAGTTCCTGGAAGACGAGTTCGATATTGGGGTCATCTTCTTGAAGTTCAAAGACAAAATCGGCAGCGAAGCGGCAGGCTGAGCAATTGTAGTCAAAGAACTCGACAACCACTATTTCTGCATCCCCACTTGGGGCGGGCACAACCTGTCCGGCCGGGTTTGAGCGAAGCTCCGGCAGGTAGCCGCGTGCGGTTTCAGCTGCTGCGGCGGCCTCGAGGGCTTCCTGCTTTTCGCGGTAGCGCTGAACGGACTCAAAGATGACTTCGGGATTCTCGAGCAGATAATTGCGGACGATTTCCTCGATCTCCGCCTCGCTTTTTTGCGTGGCAGCAAGCGAGGGGCTGGTCGCGATATCGCCAAGGGCGGCAATCCCCATGAGAGCGGCTACAGCGAGGGGCAGGGTACGGCCTGACATGGCATCTACTCCGTAAGAATAAGGGTCAGCGGCGGTTTCCGCCCCGCGCCCGAGCGCGGCGAGCGTCGTCTTCGGAGGCACGGATAATGTCAAGCGCCCGCAGGTGCTCCGGTGTGCCGGGGGTCAGCTTGTCGCGCGCAAGGCTCGCAAACCGGTGGGCTTCCGGCGTGTTGCCGACAGAGAAGAGCGCCTCGGCATGTGAGAGCGCAGCCATCGGCTCATTGCGTTTGACTGCATAGGCGCGGGCAAGTTCGCTCCAGGCAAAGCTGTTGTCGGGCTCCTGAACGAGGGCTGTTTGCAGGAGGGTGATGCCTTCGGTCACTTCCTCATCGCCCTCTAATGCGACGAGGGCGCGGGCGAGGTTGATCTTGAGAAGCGCATATTGCGGGGCGAGCTCGACCGATTTGCGGTGCGGCTCGACTGCCTCACGGACTTTGCCGTGCTCGAACAGCATCTGGCCTTTGAGTTCTTCAAAGAAGGGGTTGTCCGGGTCGTCCACAATCAGTCGGTCGATCTCCGTCAGCGCCTTCTCAAGACGGCTGTCCCGATAATAAGCGACGGCACGGGCATAGCGGGCGGGCTGAGTCTGATCGGAGAGCGGATATTTGCGTAAAGTCGTGAAGGGCTCGCTCATGAAGCCTGTGATCTTCGCCTGGATCATGTGCAGCCGGAAGATTTCCTCTTCGCTGTCAGTGTCGCCGAAATGCTGCATCTGGGACGCGCGGTCATTGAGCGCGGCAACCCGTTTGAGGCCGATCGGGTGGGTCTGAAGGTAGGGCTTCACATCCCGGCCCGAGAGGAGGAGCTGGTTCGACAGCCGTTCAAACGAGGTCATCAGCCCCCGGCCGGAATGACCGATCGCTTCAAGATAAGAGATGGCGGCCTGATCAGCGGCCGATTCCTGACCTCGGCTGTAGGTCAAGGCCGTCCCTAGCGCCGCGTTCTGGCCCAGGCCGAGAATGCCGAAACCGGCTTCGGGCGGCGCGCCAGCGGCAATAGCTGCCGCGCCAAGCACAAGGCTGAGCATGGCGGGGCGGGAGGCCTTGGCATAGGCCTCAGGACCGCGAACCGAGTGCGCGCCGGCAAGGTGGCCGACCTCGTGCGCAAGGACGCCTTCAATTTCATTGGGCGTCTCAGCCATGAGGATCGTGCCGGTATTCATGCCCATCACGCCGGGCCCCGCGAAAGCGTTGAAATTGGGATCCCCGACAATCAGGATCTCAATGCCCTCGGGGTTGATGCCAGCGACTTCCATGAGCGGTCGGGTATAGTCCTCGAGGAATTGCTCGATCTCGGCATCCCGCAGGAGGGTCTGCGCCGATGCAATGCCCATCCACCCGAAGAGGGCGGCAAGGCAGACGGACAGGCGCAAGAAGATGGGCCGGAAGCTCATCACTGACATATAAGACCTCAAAAGGGCGCTCGCCGCCCGGCAAGCGCCCAGTCTAGCGGGGGAACGCGCGCGCTCCACCCCTTTTGCCATGAAATGCGGTTAAGCGCGCGGGGTCAGTCGCCATTCCCGAAGGCACGCTGCCACCAACCGCCACGCTTGGGCGCCTTATCATCCTTTTTATCATCCTCCGGGAGGGGCTCATGGATGCTGGCAGCCGCACGCGGCGGGGCCGGTTCCGGCGTCGGCTCGGGCTCTGCTTCTTCCTGAGCGGTCACGGGTTCGGCGCTCTCGGTGACCTCTTCAGTCACGGCGTTTGCGTCATCTGCCTTGGCGGTGTCGGCGTCAGCCTTCTCAGCCTTGCCGTCCTCATCTGACGACGTCTCATCGGATGCATCGGCCTGTTCACTCTTGCGGCCCCGGCCACCGCGGCGTCCGCGGCGGCGTTTGCGCTTGGGCTCGCCATCGCTGTCGGTGTCGTCGTCCGCGTCATCAGAACGGGCTTCAGATTCGCCATCCTCATCTGATGAAGAGGTTTCGTCCTCGCCATCGGCGCGGGCCGAGTCGTCATCATCTGAATCGGATTTCCGGCGGCGCCGCCGGCGGCGTTTCTTCTTCGGCTTGTCGTCATCGCTGTCGGCACGGCTTTCGTCATTATCCTGACGATCATCATCCGCTTCGACATTGTTGTCGGCTTCAGCGGTGTCATCCTCGTCACTCTCGTGCTCGACGGTGACATCACCGATCTCAACAGCGGCAGACTGGCGGAGCGTATCAACATCGCGCGCCTTGCCGGAGGTTTGCACCTCATACTGATCACCGGTCTTCTCGTGATCGCCATTGATCTCGATAGTGACGCCGTAGCTGTCCTCGATCCGGTTCAGCCAGCCACGTTTCTGGTTGAGGATATAGAGAGCAACATCGAGCGCGGTCGTCGCCGTGACTTGTGCGGCACGGTCGGAGACGGCTTTTTCCTCAATCGAGCGCAGGATGCGCAGCGCGGCCATTTCAACCGAGCGGACAAAGCCCGAGCCGTCACAGACCGGGCAGAGCCGGGTCGTGCCGTCGACAATGCCGGAGCGGCGGCGCTGGCGTGACATTTCAAGAAGGCCGAAATTCGAAATCGAGCCAACCTGGATACGGGCGCGGTCATGTTTGAGCGCGTCCTTGAATTTCTTCTCGACACTGCGGTTATTGCGGTTCTCATCCATGTCGATGAAGTCGACGACGATGAGGCCCGCAAGGTCACGCAGGCGGCATTGCCGGGCAAGTTCCACGGCAGCTTCAGAGTTGGTCTTCAGCGCGGTGGCCTCGACATTGCGTTCCTTGGTCGCCTTGCCGGAGTTCACATCGACGGAGATCAGAGCTTCCGTCTGCTGAATAACGAGGTAACCGCCCGATTTGAGGTTCACCACTGGCTGGTACATTTCATCGAGCTGACGCTCGACGCCATGACGCAGGAAGAGGGGCTCTTTCTCGCGATAGGGCTGCACGTTCTTGGCGTGGCTCGGCATCAGCATTTTCATGAAGTCTTTGGCTTCACGATAGCCTTCTTCACCTTCGACCAGGATCTCGGATGTGTCCTTGTCATAAAGGTCGCGGATCGCCCGTTTGATCAGGCTGGCTTCCTCATAGATGCAGCATGGCGCGACAGACTTTAATGTCTGCTCACGGATCGTATCCCACAGACGGGCGAGGTAGTCATAGTCGCGTTTGATCTCCGCCTTGGTGCGCTTGGCACCCGCCGTGCGGATGATCAGCCCCTGGCCGTGCGGCACGTCGAGGCTGGCAATTGCTTTTCTCAGACGGCGGCGGTCGGACTGGTTCGAGATCTTGCGGCTGACGCCGCCACCACGCGAATTATTCGGCATCAGAACGCCGTAACGGCCGGCTAGTGAGAGGTAAGTCGTCAGGGCTGCGCCCTTATTGCCGCGCTCTTCCTTGACGACCTGCACCAGCATGATCTGGCGGCGCTTGATGACTTCCTGAATGCGGTAGTTTTTCAGAAGGCGGTCGCGTTCGCGGCGGGCCTCGTCATAACGCCGCTGAAGGTCGGCGATTTCTTCGGCGCGCTGACGGGCAGCGAGCTCTTCTTCCGTCGGCTCGCGCGGCGCTTTTTCTTCTTCCGGCTCTGCGCGAGATTCTGCATCGTCGCCGCTTTCGTCCGTATCCTCATCAGCAGCTTCAACATCGCTGTCATCTGCGGAGGCGGTGTCGTCTTCTGCTTCTGCTGTATCGTCGTCGTCCGCTTGCTCCTCATCGAGTTCAGCGGCGGGCGCGTCGTCATCTTCGTCCGAGGCATCATCCGCATCTTCTGCGGGCAGCTCTTCGGTCAGCTGGGGTTCGGTGCGAGCCGAGAGCGCGATGGATTTGGGGCCATCCTCATCATCAGTGTCGTCATCGGAGGAGGCGTCCGCATCTGGCGCGTCTTCCTCATGGGTGAGGGCTTCGATGACGTCCTCATCCGTGCCGTGCCAACCCAGATCCTCATCGGGCTGAACGTCATCTTTTGAAGCGTCTTCGGCTGGCGATTCATCGGTGACTGCCTCGGCTGCATCAACGGCGTCATTCTCAGAGCTGTTGTCAGCGTTGTCGTCATCGTCATCTGACGGTGAGCGGGCTTCGGCCTCATCGCTGTTGTTTTCGTTATCGTCAGAAGAGCGTCCACGGCCCCGACGGCCCCGGCCACCTCGGCGGCGACGGCCCCGTCCACGGCGGGGGCGGGCGTCGTCGTCTTCCGAATCAGCGCGGGCTTCGCTCGCTGATTCGTCATCATCAGAAGAGGATGCAACGCTGGCACCGTCCTCATCATCCTCGATGCTGTCGTCTTCGACCTCGTCGGCATCCGCATCGAGGGCGGCGAGCTTGGCGGCAAGTTCTGCTTCCAGCGCTTCGGCCTGACGCAGGACTTCGCGGTCCGCGACGGGGATCTGATAGTAATCGGGGTGGATCTCGCCAAAGGCGAGGAAGCCGTGCCGGTTGCCGCCATATTCAACGAAAGCGGCCTGAAGTGACGGTTCGACCCGGGTGATCCGGGCGAGATAGATGTTACCCCTGAGCGGTTTGCGCGAGAGGGATTCGAAGTCGAAGTCCTCGACTTTGCCGCCGGAAAGGAGCGCGACCCGGGTCTCTTCCGGGTGGCGCGCATCGATCAGCATTTTCTTTGACATGTAAAAGGGCTCCACGGCGGAGCAAGCTCTCGCCGCACGAAGATGCCATGACAGGGCGAAGCAGCCGCAGCGATCGCCCTTTCAGGGCGGTCAGCCAGACGGTCAGCAAAATGATTGTGGCCAGGGCCATGACAAGGTTTCCAAGGTCGCCCCTCGAAAAGGGGGCGGGGTGACTTACGGGCGGAGTTCGGAGCGCTTCCCCCGAATGGGGAGGGCCTTTCCGCCAAGTGCTTCCGCTTTCCGGTCCATGCGCACCCGACGAAATAGCGGGTCGGCGGGGGATCCGGTCCTCCCGGAGAAGCGTCCGGGGGGAAATCCAAGGTTCACCTGACTTGCAGGAGAAACCGGAATCTGGTCGAGCGCATAAGACGTTGAGCGTCTTAGCCTCAGATGGGCTTATGTGCCGGACTTTTCGCCCCTGCACAAGCCGCGTCTCCGCTGGTTGGCGTTTGACGGTAAATGAGCATTGCGCGCTCAGGCTTAAAGGGCCGTTAAGGTCCACCGACCTAACCGGAAAGACGGGTGTGTCGTCAGGCTCAACATGGTAAACCCGTAGTGAGTCGGACGGCGAAGTAGTGAATGACGAAGTTGATGAAGCGAGCGCTGTCCCTGTGGTCTGTCGCGATCCTGACTTTTTGCGGGATCCTCGCCCTTGCGGGTGAGCGCGCGACTGCGCCCATTGTGGAAAACGTTCGCCTCGGTGTGCACAAAAGCGGGCATACGCGCGTCGTCCTCGATATGGACGCGGCGCCCGGCTATGAGCTTGTGCCTCGCCAGTCGAATGGCGGCGAGATCGTCATCCTCATCGAGAATGTGAGCTTTTCGCTCGGCAGTGACGGTCTGCCCGCATCGAAGGGCGTTGTGAATAAGGTGACGACCGGCGAGGGCCGGGTGACCATTGATCTTGCCGAAACAGCGCTGCCGGCGCGGGATTTCGTGATCGAGCCGAGCGGCAACAATGAGAGCTATCGCCTCGTCATTGATCTGGAACCGGTCAATGGGGCCGCTTTCCTGACCGCTGCAGCCGACGCTGCGTCGATCCTTGCGGCCGCTGAGGCGAAGCCCAAGCCAGAACCAACGAAGAAAAAGCCCTCGAAAAAGGTCGAGACCGCAAAGGTTGAAGAGCTCAAAACAGCGCCGCCGATGGATATTCCGTCCGTCGTGCAGGCCGCTGCTGCCGAATCAGCGACCAGTAGCGCGCCGTCCCGTATGACCCGCATTCCGAGCCTGCGTCCGGGCCGCGTATATACTGAGACACCAGCGACGCCCTCCGACAAGCTCGTTATCGTCATTGACCCCGGTCATGGCGGAAAGGATCCGGGCTCTATCGGCCGGACCACTGGGCTTGAGGAAAAGCGCGTCACCTGGTCCGCCGCCCAGGCGCTCGGCAAGGAGCTGACCAAGCGCGGCTATGAAGTTGCCTTCACCCGCAATGGTGATGAGTTCATCGACCTGGAGGAGCGGATCAAATTTGCCCGCGCCCGGCAGGCCGATATGTTCGTGTCGATCCATGCCGATGCGAACCCAGTGCTCTCGGTTCGCGGCGCGTCCGTTTATACCCTGTCTGAGGACCGCTCCGAGAAAATGGCGGCTGAAGCGACCTCGCAAGGGGACTTCCGTCTCTTCGACCGTGAATTGTCGAGCGAGGACAAGGATGTCTCGAGCATCCTCTTCGACCTTGCCAATACCGACACCAAGAACCAGTCAGAACGCCTTGCTGCTCATCTCGTCCAGAACATGAAGGGCCGGGTGAAGATGGTGAACAACACGCACCGCCATGGCGGGCTGGTCGTTCTTCTTTCTCCTGATGTCCCGGCGGTCCTTGTCGAGCTGGCCTTCATGTCGAACGAGGATGATGAGGCTAATCTCGGCTCGCGCACCTGGCGGAACAATGCCGCCGCCGCGATTGCGGACGGGATCGATGACTATTTCGCCAATGGACGGCGGGCCGGTCTCACCGCCGGAGCTTCGGGCGGGAACTGATTTGGGCCACAATGCTTGCCTAAGCGGATGACGGGTGGGATGACTCACTTCCGTCCCAAATAAGAGTGACCCCGGATATCCTCATGCGATCACGACTTCCTCTTCTTGCTCTCGCCCTGATGAGTCTTGCCGGCTGTGCGGCCACCTCCAGCACCATGATCTCCGGCAAAACGGGGTCCGCTGATCCGGAGACGGTCGCGGGCGACTACCTTCAGGGCCGGTTCGCAGCGAGCCAGCAGCGTTTCGGGGACGCCTCCGACGCTTTCAGCCGGGCGATTGCTGAGACGGGCGATGCCGGGGTGAAGCAGAGCGCCTTTCGCTATGCGCTGGTCGCAGGCGATTTCACCCGCGCGCGAGCCTATGCCGAAGAGATTTTGAGTGCGCCGCCGGTCATCGAAGAAGGTGGCCATGATCAGGTCCAGCTTGCGGGCTTTCTTGATGATGATCTGCCGCGCCTGACCCTGATCGCGGATGCCTTCCGTGGGCAGAATTACATTGCCGCTCAGGCGGCCCTCAAAGACCCCTTCGCCAGCGGGCTGGGCACAGCGATGGGCGATCTGCTCGAAGCCTGGGCGATCTATCCCGACACAGGGCTTGAAGCCGCAACCGAGAAACTTGCCGAGACGCAGGAAAGCAATTTTGCGGGCTTCACGCCCTTCCACCTTGCACTGATGTTCGATCTCGAAGATCGCACCGAAGGCGCAGAGGTTGCCTACGCTCAGGCGCTGCGGGCGCCGGGGGCGGACATGGCCGTGCGCGCCTATGCCGGATTTGTGGAGCGCAACAAGTCAAAAGAAGAAGCGATCGATCTCTTCCAGAGACTTTCCGAGGACAGAGGATATCTGCGCCGGGTCGGAAGGTTGGGGCTGTCGCGCCTTGGTGAGCCTCTTGCTGGTGAAACAGCCGAGTTCAGGCGCGTTGCCGCAAAGGCGCCCTTGCGCATGGTATCGTCGGCAGAAGAGGGCGCCGCACTCGTGTTCCTCAATTTTGCATGGACGGCCTATGAACGCGCGATGACCCAGCGTGATGCCGCGCTGGAGGCCGGGTTCGGTGAAATCCCGCTCAACCTCGAAGTGCCGTTGACACTGGCGCAGCTTGCCGTGGCGATCGATCCCGACCTTGATGGCGGCCACTACATCATCGGTTCGATTGCGACCTATTACGAGCGCTACGACGATGCTGCCCGCGCGCAAGGCCGGGTAAAGCCTGTCTCATGGCTCTATAACTATGCCGCTATTGCGCAGGCCGAAGCCTATGTGGCGATGGACCGCCGCAATGAAGGGATCAATCTGATCAAGGATTATCTCAAGCAGGATGCGCTGGCGCCCGATGTCACGCTGGAGCTGGCAAACCTGCTCGCGCAGGAAGGCCGCATAGATGAGGCTTACAAAGCGGGAAGCGAGGCGATCGCCATTGCCGAGCAGCTTTCCTCGGAAGAAAACCGCGGCAGCAATCTGTGGCGCTATTACTTCGCCCGCGGCGCCATTACGGCAGAGGCCGGGGATTGGGCAAGGGCAGAGCCTGATCTGCGCCAGTCGCTGGAGCTGTCGCCTGACGAGCCCGGCCTCCTTAATTATCTTGGCTATTCCTATGTCGAACGTGGCGAGAATATCGACGAAGCCTTCGGCATGATCGAGCGGGCGCTGGAAGCCCGCCCGACTTCGGGCGCGATCACGGACAGCCTTGGCTGGGCCTATTATCAGCGTGGGGACTACAAGATGGCGGTCGAATATCTCGAGCGGGCCGTCCAGCTTGAGCCCGGCGATGATGTCATCACGGACCATCTTGGCGATGCCTATTGGCAGGCCGGGCGCAAATCAGAAGCCCGCTATGAATGGCGCCGCGTGCTGGAAATCGAAGGGCTGGGCGAAGAGCTGAAACAGCGCGTCGAAGCCAAACTCAATGGCGAGCCGCCTGCGCCGGGTTCGCTGGCAGACATGGCGGACAGCGAGTAGGGGCAGGCAATGCCCCTTGCGGAAATCCAGAGCCTCGCGAAGATCAATCTGGCGCTGCATGTCGGCGGGGTGAGGCCGGACGGCTATCATCCGGTCGATACGCTCTGTGTCTTTGCGGCGGCGGGCGATGTCCTTTCGATTGAAGAAGAGACGGACGAATTCGCGCTTGTCATTGACGGTGAGGAGGGGGCTGGCCTTTCGCCGTCTACGGATAACCTCGTCTTGCGCGCAGCCCGCGCTTTTGCATTGGCCGCAGAAATTCGCCCGGTCCGCTTCCGGCTGACCAAAAACGTCCCCGTGGCCTCCGGCATTGGCGGGGGCACGTCGAACGGTGCGGCAGCGCTCGCATTGCTCAATCAGCGAGCATCGGTGCCGCTCAGCGTGGCGGGCCTGATGGCGCTCTCGCAGGGGCTTGGCGCGGACGGGCCGGTCTGCCTTGCACCCTATATCATGTCAGCGGACAGCTTCCGCGCGCGCGGGATCGGCTTTGAAGTGACCAAAGGCCCGACCCTGCCGCCACTTCACATCGTACTCGCCAATCCGCGACAGGCTGTGCCGACAGGCGCCGTCTTCCGCGCCTTTGATAAGGCCGCCGCGCCATCGCCCTTTGATCTGCCGGAGATGGCAAGGCTCGCATCATCAGGTGATGTTGCCAGCTTTCTTTCGGGTACACGGAACGATCTTGCGCCGTCCGCACGCGTGATCTGCTCAGCCATTGCTGCGCTTGAGGAGGAGATGTCGATCCAGCCGGGCTGTCTTGGCGCGCGCATGTCCGGCAGTGGCGCGACCGTCTTCGGTTTATATTCATCGGTAAGTGCGGCGACACGTGCCGCTAGGCGGTTCGTTGCGGAGGGCCATTGGGCGGTCTCATCGCCGCTCTTCGTCAAGGGGGCTTCATGATGGGGCAGGCGGATCTCATCATTCTGGTGCTTCTCGCCGTAGTTTCCGGGATCGCCGTTTACGGATTATCGGGCCGGGCGGCCGCGAAGCTGTGGCTGACCGACAAGGTCAAGGCTCGCTCAAACCACCGGCAGCCTGCGTCGCGCGCCGGGGGGCTCGTCATCACGCTGGTCATCCTCGTTGCAACAGGCGTGGCGAGCCTGCTCGGCTGGCCATTGCCGCCAACGCTTGCGGTGATTGCGCTGGTCGCTGCCGGGATTGGCCTTCTTGATGATATCTCAGACATCCCCGCACGGATGAAAATGGCGGCCTTTGTCGTTCTATGCGGTTTTGCGTCGATCTACACAGGCCCTTTGGGACACATCCCCTTGCCGTTCGGGCCGGGGATCAGCTTGCCGGAGCCAGTCGGATATGTGCTCGCTGCACTCTTTCTTTTCGGCTTTCTCAATGCGTTCAATTTCATGGACGGGCTCAACGGCATGGCCGCAGGCGGCGGGATGATCGGCCTCTCCGTCCTGCTGGTCCTCTTTGCGCCGAGCAATGGCGGGATCGTCATTCTCTATGTCATCACCGCCGCCGCGCTTTACGGCTTTGCCGTCCGCAATCTTCTCAAGGGCGGGATCTTCCTTGGCGATGCGGGCAGTCTTGGCGTCGCAATGCTGCTCGGGGCCGGGGCACTTCACGCGGGGCAGGCGCGGCCCGAGGCGGTCTATGTCTTTGCGATCGCCTTCATCCCCTTCCTGCTTGATGTCGTCTACACGTTCTGCCGCCGGGCCATGCGCGGCGCGCGGGTCTTCGATGCGCATAAGGAGCATATCTATCAGCGCCTGCGGGCCGAGGGCTGGTCACATCAGGCTGTCTCGGCGGCCTATGCACTCCTGATCCTGAATGGCGGGATTGCCGCAATCACGCTGCCAGCGCGCTATGGCGCGTTTGGTCTGTGGACAGCAGGCGTCCTGACCACAGCGCTCTGCGTCTTTGTCTGGCGGGGGATGTTCGGGTTGCGGGCTAGGCCTGACGGGCAGCCGAGCTCAGCGCAAGATCCTCAAGCGTCCGCTTGAGTGGCGTATCGCGCAAGCCCTCAAGTGCCTCTGCGGCGCGCGCTGCATAATCGCGGGCTTCACCAAGGCAGACCTCGATCAGATTGTCGCGGGCAATCAGCCCTTGTGCGCGCTCAAAGTCGCCTGCGGTCTGTTCGCGTTCGCCTATCGTGCGGGCCCAGAAGGCGCGCTCCTCATCGTCACGGGCGCGGGCGATGGCGTGGATCACGGGCAGGGTCATCTTGCCTTCGCGGAAATCATCGCCGGCCGACTTGCCGATATTGTCCGCCTGCCCCTCATAATCGAGTGTGTCGTCGACCATCTGATAGGCAATGCCGAAATTAAGCCCGTAACGGCCCAGCGCGTCGGCATCCTCGTCGCTGGCCCCAGCCACCATGGCGCCAGCGCGCGCCGCAGCTTCGAAGAGGGCGGCGGTCTTGGCGGTCACGACATTGATATAGGTCGAGCGCGACGTATCGAGATCGGCTTCGGTCGTCAGCTGCAGCACTTCGCCTTCGGCAATCGTGCAGGAGGCGCGGCTGAGAATATCGAGCACATCGAGCGAGCCGGTCTTCACCATCAGCGCAAAAGCCCGTGCAAAGAGGAAATCGCCAACCAGCACAGACTCCTTGTTGCCGAAAACGATGTTGGCGGTCTTCAGCCCGCGTCGCAGCGCGGAGTCATCGACGACATCGTCATGGAGGAGGGTGGCCGCATGGATCAGCTCAACCGCACCGGCAAGGAAGAGGGGGCGGGGGCCGCTCGCGCCGCAGATATCGGCGGCGGCAAGGCAAATCAGCGGGCGCAGGCGCTTGCCGCCAGCCACGATCAGGTGCCGCGCGACTTCCGGGATCAGCTCAATATCGGAGGAGAGGTGATCGATGATCACGTCATTGGTTGCGGCCAGGTCGTCCGCTTGCATCTCTTTGAGACGAGCCGCCACATCGGTGAACCGGACCGGGGCAGTGAGTTCGGCGGCGAGAGCCATGAAGCAGTTCCTTTCCAGGCGAGACTATGCCCAGACGAGATATGGGGACAATTGGCGCAACGTCTTATGTGACAAAGTGCTCATGGCACAGTCTTTGAGACGGTTGAACCTTGCAAGCCGCTGCGCTTACAGCCCGTATACTCGAGTTTCCATCCCCGGAGAGAAATGTGTTCAAATTCCTGTGGCATAAACTGCCCTTTACCGGTGACCCGGCCCCGATCGTCAATCTGCTGCCGATGAATGGTACGATTGCGCCCGATACGCGGACGGGGAAGTCCCTCAATCTTTCCGGTCTCGAAGATTCGCTCCGCAAGGCGTTCACGGTGGGCAGCCCAAGGGCCGTCATTCTGTCGATCAACTCGCCGGGCGGCTCGCCGGTTCAGTCGCGGATGATCCTCGCCCGCGCCCGGGAGCTGGCCGAGAAGCACAAGCTGCCGCTGATCACACATATCGAGGATGTCGGCGCCTCGGGCGGCTATATGCTCGCGCTGGCAGGGGACGAGATCTATGCCGATCCCTTCGCGATTGTCGGCTCGATTGGCGTGATTGCCGGCGGGTTCGGCTTCCCCGATGCGCTGGAAAAGCTCGGCATTGAGCGGCGGGTCTATACTGCTGGTGATCACAAGGGGCAGCTTGATCCCTTCCGGCCCGAAAGCCCGCGCGATGTCCGCCGTCTCGAAGACCTGCTGGAGAAATCCCACAAGGGCTTTGTCGGCGTCGTCAAAGACCGCCGCGGTGAGCGCCTCAAGGGCAGCGACGACACCCTCTTCAATGGCGATTTCTGGCTGGCCGAAGACGCAAAAGAGCTGGGCCTGATCGACGGGGTCGAGGACATGCGCGCCATGCTCAAGCGCCGCTTTGGCGACCGGGTGAAAATCCGGCCGATCCCGGCTGACAAGAAAGGCATGCTCGCAAAACTCATGGGCGCGTCGCTTGAGCGGGTCATCGGCCCCGATGCGATCTTAGGCGCGATTGAGCGCAAGAGCCTGTGGTCGCGCTTTGGGCGCTAACCGAGCTGTCATGCGCCAATTCCGAGAATCTGTGATAGGCTCTGTCTCATGAGCGCGATCGGCACCCTTATCCTCACCGCTGCGGCAACCGCCGGGGCGGTGACCCTCGCCCGGAAGGTCAAACGCCGGATCGAGGCGGCCCGCAAATTCGCCAATAAGGCGAATGGCGACGAGCCGATTCTCGATCTTGAGGTAGACGAAGCATCCGGGGTCTGGCGCGTCTCGGGCGGACAGCGCGTCTAAGCGCGCGTTTTTTCCCATTTTTCTCGACATTTGCTGCTGACCGGCGGATAAAAACCCCGCCGGGAACTGACCAAAAATATTATGCCGGCCACAAGAAGCGCGTAACAATAGCGCCGTCCGGGGAGGTTGAATGGAAGCCGATCAAAGGAACGCGAGAATCGCGTTCATCGACGTCGAGGCGTCCGGTCTGGGACCACATTCCTGGCCCATCGAAGTGGGCTGGGTATTCGAAACGGGTGATCCGCGTTCCATGCTGATCAAGCCAGCGGATAGCTGGAGCATGACGGCATGGGAGAAGCCGGCTGAGAAGCTGCACGGTATCAGCCCGAGCAATCTGGTCACGGATGGCCGGGATCCGATTGAATCCGCGCTGATCCTGAATGCCGCGCTCGGCGATGCGCAGGTTTATTCTGACGCGCCCGACTATGACAGTTTCTGGCTGTTCCGGCTTTATGATGCGGCCGGGGTCCGCCCCAATTACCGGCTCAACGACCTTGGCGATCTTCTCCGGCCGATTTGGACGCGCGAGCCCAAAGAGCTGGTTGAACTTGCCAGCCGCGGGGCGCCGCATGTCCACAGGGCAGCCCAGGATGCCAAGCATCTTCAGGAGATGTATCGCATCGCTTGTGATGCGCAGGACCGCTCGAAATCGGAAATGGCCTCTCTCTGAACAGGATTTCGCCCACCAACAGTTGATTTCCCTCGCCTTGAGGGTTCCGCAGAGCATGGCGTTTTGCTATTGCGCGCCGAATTGACAGTCTCACAGAAGAAAAGACGAATTTCATGAGCACTACGCCAACCGCCACACCTCCGGGCCTTGAAGGGTCCATGTTCCTGTTCTCGAAACCGGCTCTCCTCAACAAGGAACAGCACGGCAAGCTTGGCGTCTCGCGTCCGGATCGTCCGTTCGCTTTCGCTGAGAAAATTCGTGCGATCCCGCTGACCGTCTCGGAAATTCCTTCGGCGTCTCGCGATTACCCGGTGATCTTCTCCGAGAAGGCAACCGCGCTGCCGCTCGCCGTCGTCGGCATCATCGATGATGAGAACCTCTTCATCGACAAGGAAACCGGTGAGTGGGAACAGAATGTCTACGTGCCGGGCTATCTGCGCCGCTATCCGTTTGCGCTGGCCACCGACCGTGGGGCCGATCCGCAAAACCCGCGCATGGCGATGATCGTCGACGAGGGCTATGCCGGTATCACCGAGAATGGTGAGCTGCCGTTCTTTAATAATGGCGAGCCGAGCGACGCGATGAAGCAAGCGATGGAATACTGCCAGACCTATGAGCAGGACCGTCAGAACACGCTGCGTTTCAGCCAGGAACTCGCAAAATACGATTTCCTCGCCGAGCAGGTCGCTCAGTTCACGCCGGACGGCACTGATCAGCCGCAGCCTTTCGCGAAATATGTCGGCCTCGAAGAGAACAAACTCAACGAACTGCCGGACGACAAATTCCTTGAGCTTCGCAAGTCAAACATCCTGCCGATTCTCTACTCGCAGCTGATGTCGATGGGGAACTGGCGCGCGCTGATGGAACGCCGTGCACGTCGCCACGATCTTCAAGGTGTGGACGTCCTCAAATCGATGAAGTCTGCATAAGCAGACCATTCATCTTTGAATTCAAAAGGGGCGCTCATTGCAGCGCCCCTTTTTTATCAGGAGGCTGCGCGGACCGGCTGGACCACAGGTTCGGCAAGCGCCGGCAGGACGAGGCGGAACGCGGCGCGTGCTTCATCCCAATTGTCGATGAGCTGGCGAGCCAGCTCCGAGCCGGTATTCGCAAAATGGCTGCTGAGCAAAGCGCGGCAATCTTCCTCGGTATCGCCGAGCGGCATGGCGCAGACATCATCTGTGTTCAGATAATCACCGAGCCGGGTTGCCGGATCATAGACAAAGACACGGCCGCCGGTCATCCCGGCGCCGAAATTGTCGCCGACACGGCCAAGGATCAACACTTCACCGCCGGTCATATATTCGCAGCCATTTGCGCCGCAGCCCTCAACGACCGCGCGGGCACCTGAATTGCGCACGGCGAAACGCTCGCCCGCATGGCCGGCAGCGTAAAGCTCGCCTGAGGTAGCGCCATAAAGGCAGGTATTGCCGATGATGACATCATCCGTCTTCGGTTCATTCCGGGCTGGCGTGATGATGACCTGCGCACCGCAAAGCCCTTTGCCAACATAGTCATTGGCATCGCCTTCGACTTCGATCCTGAGGCCGCGCATGCCAAAGGCAGCAAGCGACTGGCCCGCCGAACCGCGTAGGTTCACGGTCAGGTGACCATCGGGCAGGCCCTCGGGGCCGAATTGCCGGACGATATGCGAGCTGGTCCGTGTGCCGACCGCCCGGTCGATATTGCGCACAGGATAGGTGAGCTGCATCTTCTCTCTGTGGCTCCAGACGGGATCGGCATCAGCCACGATCAGGGCGTCGAGGGTTTCGCCGACATCATTGCGAAGCTCGCGCGTGCTACGCGGCGGGGTCGGCCCTTCGCTCGCCCGGATCAGGATCGGGTTGAGATCGAGATCGTCGAGATGCTCTGCACCGCGGCTGACCTGATAAAGAAGATCAGAGCGGCCGATCACATCATCAAGGCTCTTCACGCCAAGCTCGGCGAGGATTTCGCGAACCTCTTCGGCGATGAAGGTCATCAGGTTCACGACATGGTCCGCATTGCCCGTAAAGCGCTCGCGCAAGGAGGCGTCTTGCGTGCAGACACCGACCGGGCAGGTGTTCGAATGGCACTGGCGCACCATCAGGCAGCCCATGGCCACAAGGCTGAGCGTGCCGATGCCGTATTCCTCCGCCCCCAACATAGCGGCGATGACGATGTCGCGGCCAGTTCTGAGGCCGCCATCGGTGCGAAGGGTGACCTGCTCACGCAGCTCGTTGAGGGTGAGCACCTGATTGGCTTCGGCAAGACCCAGCTCCCATGGCGAGCCGGCAAATTTGATCGAGGTCTGCGGGCTGGCGCCCGTGCCGCCGACATGGCCGGAAATCAGGATGATGTCCGCCTTGGCCTTGGCGACGCCTGCGGCAATCGTGCCCACACCCGCCGAGGCGACGAGTTTCACGCAGACACGCGCATTCGGGCTGATCTGCTTGAGGTCGAAGATGAGCTGCGCGAGGTCTTCGATTGAATAGATGTCGTGATGCGGCGGCGGCGAGATGAGTGTGACGCCGGGTGTGGCGTGGCGCATCTTGGCAATGAATTCGGTCACCTTGAAGCCGGGCAATTGTCCGCCTTCGCCGGGTTTTGCACCCTGTGCGACCTTGATCTCGATCTCGCGGCAGTGATTGAGATATTCCGCTGTCACCCCAAAGCGGCCCGAGGCGATCTGCTTGATCGCCGAATTCATATTGTCGCCATTGGGCAGGGGCTTGTAACGGGCTGGATCCTCACCGCCTTCGCCGGAGACGGATTTGGCGCCGATCCTGTTCATCGCAACATTCAGTGTGCCATGCGCTTCCTGAGAGAGCGCGCCGAGCGACATGCCGGGGGTGACAAAGCGCTTGCGGATGGCATTGACGCTTTCGACCTTTTCAAGCGGGACCGCACGTTGTGGCCGGAAAGCGAGAAGGTCGCGGATCTGGATCTGGGAGTTTTCGGCAATCGCCGAGGACCACCTTTTATAGGCGGCATAATCATTCTGGCGCACGGCCTGTTGCAGATCGCTGATCGCCTTTGCCTGATAGGCGTGGGGCTCGCCGCCCGCGCGGACGCGGTAGAAGCTGCCGAGCGGAAGACGGGCGAGGTCTTCCTGTTCACCAACAGCCTTGTCGTGCAGCTCACGGATCATTTTCTCAAGGCCTGGCAGGCCGAGGCCAGAGATGCGACTGGTCGCGCCGGGCAGATAGGCATCAATCAGCGAGCGGGAGAGGCCGAGCGTCTCGAAATTACAGCCGCCGCGATAGGCCGAGAGGACCGAGACGCCCATCTTGGAGAGGATCTTCAGAAGACCATTTTCCAGCGCTTTTTTGTAATTGCCGATGGCACTCGACAGATCGAGCCCGTCATATTTGCCGCGCTCAATGCGCTCGGCGATGGTTTCAAAAGCAAGATAGGGGCTGACGCAGGTTGCGCCGACGCCGATCAGCACCGCGCAATAATGGCTGTCGAGGCATTCCGCGCTGCGGACCGTCAGGGAACAGAATGACCGCAGGCCTTTTTCGATCAGCGCCTTGTGACAGGCGCTGGTGGCAAGGATCATCGGGATCGGCGCGCGGGTGCCAGAGACATGCCGGTCGGTCAGGACGATATGGGCCGAGCCGCCAGCAACGGCCGTGCAGACCTCTTCCTGAATGCGGGTCAGGGCTTCCTGCAATGCGCCGGGGTCTTCGCGCACCTCAAAAGTGCAGTCGAGCACGGTGACGGTTTCGCCGAGACGTGCGCGCATCCGCTCATACATGCCGTTCGAGAGGATCGGTCCCTCAAGTACGTAAACATCCGTCTGCGTTTCGTTCTGGGCAAGGATGTTGCCAAGGTTCTTGAACCGGGTCTTGAGGCTCATCACCCGGCCTTCGCGCAAGGGGTCGATCGGCGGGTTCGTCACTTGGCTGAAGCGCTGGCGGAAGAAATGCGACATCGGCCGGTAATTCGGCGACATAAAAGCAAGCGGCGTGTCATCGCCCATGGAGCCGATGGCTTCCTTGCCGGTCTCGGCCATGGGTTTGAGGATGAGGTCGATGTCCTCCTCGGTATAGCCCGACATCAACTGGCGCTGGGCCAGTTCAGGCGCCTCGAACAGGCGTTCTTCCTTGCCCGGACGGATCAGCGGATCGAGCTCCGTGATATTGCCGAGCCATTCCGCATAAGGATGGGCGGCAACCAGCCGGTCCATCACTTCGCCATGGGTGAAGAATTGCTTCTCTTTCAGATCGACGGCGATCATGCCCCCGGCGGGGACCGCGCCCCGGCGGATGACATGCTTGTCGCCAAGCGGGCACATGCCGCTTTCCGAGCCGACTGCGAGCAGGCCGTCCTCGGTGATCGCATAACGCAGGGGCCGCAGGCCATTGCGGTCGAGCCCGGCCAGCGCCCAGCGCCCATCAAAGGCGCAGATCGCGGCGGGCCCATCCCACGGCTCCATCACGGCGTTGCAATATTCATAAAGCGCGCGGACATCCTTGCGCATGACGCTGGAACGTTTCGACCATGCTTCCGGGATCAGGAGGGCCTTTGCCATCGGCGCATTGCGGCCTGAGCGGACGAGCAGCTCATAAACCGCATCAAGCGCGGCGGAATCCGACGCCCCCGGATTGATCACCGGTTTGATGTCGGCACCATATTCGCCGAATGTCTCGGAGGCCATCTTGCGCTCATGGGAGCGCATCCAGTTGATATTGCCGCGGATCGTGTTGATCTCGCCATTGTGGGCGAGCATCCGGAAGGGCTGGGCCAGCCGCCATTCGGGGAAGGTGTTGGTCGAATAGCGCTGATGGAAGATGGCGACGCTTGAGACGAAACGCTCGTCTTTGAGGTCGAGGAAGAAGGCGTCGATGTCCTGCGCCTTGAACATCCCCTTATAGATGATGTCACGCGAGGACAGAGAGCAGATATAAAGGTCTGCGAGATTGCCTTCCTTGGCACGCTTTTCGATGCGCCTACGGATGATATAGAGAAGGCGGTCGAGCTCTTCCTGCGGCCGGCCGGCCGGGTCATGGAAGAGGATCTGCTCGATTTCGGGGCGGACATCATTTGCCTTGCGGCCGATGACCGAGGCATCGGTCGGGGCCTGACGCCAGCCGAACAGCTTGAATCCGAAACGGAGAATCTCGGTCTCGACAATCGCGCGGGCACGGTCCTGCGCGCTGAAATCCGTCCGGGGCAGGAACACCATGCCGACACAGATTTCTGCATTGCCGACTTCATGGCCACTGCGCGCGGCTTTTTCGCGGAAGAAATCCTGTGCGAGCCCGACGCGCACACCGGCCCCGTCGCCTGTCTTGCCGTCAGAGGCGACCGCGCCGCGGTGCCAGACGGCTTTGAGTGCATCGACGGCGCGCGTGACGACTTCCCGGCGGGGCGTGCCGTCAATCGAGACGATCATGCCGACGCCGCAGGCGTCATGTTCTTCGGCAGGGTCGTAAAGGCCGGTGCGGGCCAGTTCCTCAGGCGACAGCTTCTTCATGAGACCTCGTCTTTTGGGCGGGGGTGGCGCGGGCGGAAAGCTGGGCATGGATTCCCTCGGCGGCTTTGAGGCCGTCATGGATGCCCCAGACCACAAGGCTGGCGCCGCGCATGATGTCACCGGCGGCATATACCCCCGGCTCGTTGGTTTCATAAGTGGACGGATTGACCCGGATCGTACCCCAGCGGCTGACTTTCAATTCGGGCAGACCGAACAGGGTGGGCAGGTCTTCTGGCTCAAAGCCGAGCGCCTTGATGACAAGGCCGGCTTTGAGCGTGCCGGTCGCGCCGTCGATGGCTTCGATGCCCTGACGGCCATCCGGGCCCGGCGCGCCAAGACGCATCCGCTGGACCTTCAGGCCACTGACGTCATTGCCTTCGGAGAGAACGGCGAGAGGAGAGGAGAGCCATTCAAAGGTGATGCCTTCTTCTTCGGCATTGGCGACCTCACGGGCGGAGCCGGGCATGTTCGTCCTGTCGCGGCGATAGACGCAAGAGACAGAGAGAGCATCCTGACGGATCGCGGTGCGGACGCAGTCCATCGCCGTATCGCCGCCGCCGATGACGACGACATGCTTGCCTGCCGCATTAAGCTTGCCGCTGTCAAAGTCAGCGACCTTGTCGCCAAACCCAATGCGGTTCGACGCGGTGAGATAGTCGAGCGCGGGGACGACGCCGTCACTGCCGACGCCAGGGACGGAAAGGTCGCGCGCCTGATAGACGCCGGTCGCAATCAGGATGGCATCATGACGCGCACGGATGTCTGAGAATTTGACACTGCCGCCGACATCGCAACCGGTTTCGAATTTGACCCCGCCGCGCTCCAGCCGCTCGACGCGGCGCATGACGATGGGCTTCTCCAGCTTGAAGCCGGGGATGCCGTAAGTGAGGAGGCCGCCCGGCCGATCGGCGCGGTCATAGACAGTGACCTTATAGCCCCGTTCACGGAGCTTTTCGGCGGCTGTCAGCCCCGCGGGGCCAGAGCCGATGATGCCGACGGATTCTTCGCGCTCGCGGGCATGGCGCACTTCCCGGACCCAGCCCTCCTTGAAAGCGGTCTCGGTGATGTACTGTTCGACGGCTCCGATAGTGACCGTGCCGTGCCCTGACTGTTCAATGACGCAAGAGCCTTCGCAGAGACGGTCTTGCGGGCAGATGCGGCCGCAGATCTCCGGCATGGTGGAGGTTGCCGCCGAAACCTCATAGGCATCCTTCAGGCGTCCCTCGGCAGCGAGCCTAAGCCAGTCGGGGATGTTATTGTCGATGGGACAGCCTGACTGACAAAAGGGGACTCCACATTGCGAACAGCGCGAGGCTTGCGAGCCAGCTTCGGCATCCTGAAAGGGATCATAGATTTCGTCGAAATCCTGACGGCGCGTTTCAGCCGCCCGGCGATGCGGGGGCTGGCGCGAAACGGTCACGAATTTCAACATATCAGTCATGGTCAAATCTCAGGGGCTGATGAGCGCACCCGCGTAGCCGAGAGCTGCAATGGTGTTCAAGGGGTAAGTTTCCAGCAATTATCTGCCAATAAGCTGGCTAATAACAGGATTAATTATCATGGCGCTTGACGTCTCTCCTCTCGAAATCCCCGAAGTGAAGTTCATTCGGCCTGCCCGGTTCGGGGATGACCGCGGCTGGTTCTCGGTGACTTATAATGTACAGGACTTCGCCGAGGCGGGGATTGATGCAGTCTTTATGCAGGATAACCAGTCCCGGTCGGAGGGCGTCCACACGCTGCGGGGCCTCCATTTCCAACGCCCGCCCTTCGCCCAAGCCAAGCTCGTCCGCGTCGTTGCGGGTCGCGTGATCGATGTCGCGGTGGATGCCCGCAAGGGCTCGCCGACCTGCGGTAAATGGGTGAAGGCCGAACTGACTGCCAAAGGCGGAGAGCAGATGTATGTGCCTCGCGGGTTCCTGCATGGCTTCCTTACGCTCGAGCCGGGGACTGAAGTCGCCTACAAGGTGGATGCGCCCTATGATCAGGGCAGCGATGGGTCGGTTCGTTGGGACGATCCTGATCTCGGGATCGACTGGGGCATTGCGGATCTGGCGCCCGTTCTTTCGGACAAAGACAAGACGGCGATCCTCTGGCGGGATTTCGACAATCCGTTCTGACGCCTAGCGATAAGTATAGCGGATCTGCCGTTGATAGGTCTCGCCGGGCCTTAGGGTGGCTGGCGGCAGGGATGGCGCGTTGGGCGCGTCGGGGAAGGCCTGCGGCTCAAGGCAAAGACCCTCAAAGGGCTTGTAGGGGAGCCCGCCTGGCCGGTTCCGCCCGCCTTTGAGATTGGCACCTGCATAAACCTGCACCGACGGCATATCGGCACTGACGGTGAGGCTCCGCGCCACCTCCGGATGGGAGAGGGTGAAGACAGCATCCTTCTCGACCGCATAGGTGTGGTCGATCCCGACGGGCAGGGCTGACAGCTTATCGCCGATCCGGATCGGCGCCCGGAAATCGAGCTCGGGATGGCCTTCGAGGTCGTGGATGTCGTGCGGACGGGCGGCATCCTGAAAGCCGTTCATGATCCCCGTCGCCGGGACATGCAGCACATGGTCGTGGATGTCGCCTGCGCCCCTGAGGTTGAAATAAGGGTGATGGGTCAGGCTGATCGGCGTCGGCTTTGTCGTGCTCGCCACATAGGTGACGGTCAGGCCATCGCCGGAGAGGACGAATTGTGCCTCGACCTCAAGCTGGCCACCAAAGCCCTGATCGCCATCGGGGCTGATCAGTCGCAAGGTTAGGCTGTCGTCCGAGACCGACACCATCTCCCATAGGCGGGCGAAGAAACCCTTGGGGCCGCCATGCAGCGTATGGGGGGCATCATTAGCAGGCAGATTGTAGACCTTGCCATCGATCTCGTAACGGGCGCCATAAATGCGGTTGGCATATCGCCCGCAGCAGGCGCCGAGAAAGGCAGGATCTGCCTCATAGGCCGCGACATTGTCATAGCCGAGGATAATCGAGTGGCCGGGCGCATCTTTCGCTAACAGTGAAACCATGCGGGCGCCGTAATCGGTGATCGAGAGCGAGAGGGCGTCGGAGGTAAGCGTGTAGAGCCTTGCGGGCCGGCCATCCTTTAGCCTGCCAAAGGCTTCACCTTCTCTCTTTTCCTGGATGCTGGGTTCGTGCATCTTCTCGTTCTGCTTTTACCGACTGACACACGGCATCTGCCATCCATCATAGAACAAGACAGATACAGAAAAGTTAGCGGTAACAGAAGGGAGGATTGGATGAAAAATCTCATCATTATGGGCGCAATCGCCGTTTTATGCGGAAATTTCGCCTCAGCTCAGGAAATGACCGAGGAGGAGTATCTCGCAGCTCTCGAAGAAGCGCTCCCCGGTAAGCTGATGAACAACCCGCTCGATCCGCGATGGCAGGTCTATGGCGAAGATGCGCAAAAACGCGTCGTAGATGCCGAAATCCCCGGCCAGAAGGCGTTTCGGGTCAAAGTGAAGAAGGCCAAATCGAACCCCTATGACATTGCCGTTCAGGGGAACGTAAGGGACGCGATCGAAGAAGGTGACGTTGTGCTGGTGGCGTTCTGGGCGCGGGCTCAGTCACCAAGCAAGACAACCGGCAGCGGCCATATGCAGTTCCGGCTGCAAAAACGCGAGGCACCTTATACCGGCATTGTCGAAGGCAATGTGCTGCTTCGCGAGGAGTGGCAGATCCATTATCTCAGCGGGGTTGCGTCGGAATCCTATCCCGCAGGCGGCGTCAGCGCGTCCTTCAATGTCGGCCATCACGCCCAAACGGTCGAGCTTGGCCAGTTCTATGTGATGGATATGGGACCCGATGTGGATCCCGCCGATCTGCCGAGCGGCAGCGTCGATCCCTGATCGCTACATCTTTTTCGGGGCGACGACCGAATCACGGATGGTCAGCGTGACATCGAGCACGCTGCCATTCGCATCACCTGCGGCCTCGCGATTGCTGAACAGCGTGACCGCCTGGCTCGCCATTTCCGAAATCGGCTGACGCACGGTTGTCAGACCCGGCCATATCGTCCTGGCGATGGCGGTATCGTCAAAGCCGGCAACGGAAATATCGGACGGCACCTGAAGTCCGAGCTGCTGAACAGCGGAAATCACGCCAGCGGCCATGTCGTCGTTACTGGCGAAGATCGCGGTTGGTGGATCTTTGAGTCCTAGCAATTGCTGGGCGCCTTCCATGCCTGATCGGTAGGTAAAGGCGCCTTCGACGATATAATCCGGGTTCGGCTTAATGCCGTTTGCCTTAAGGGTCTCAATGAAGCCGCGCTGGCGTTCCCCACTCGAAACATGGGTCATGTCACCGGTGATGAAACCAATCTTGCGGTGGCCTTTTTCCAGCAGGTAGCTGGTCATCAGGCCAGCTGCGCCTGCTTCATTGATGGCCACGAACTGTGTGTCCGAATCACTCGAGCTGCCAGAAATGTTGACGCAGTGAACGCCGCTTTCTTTCAGGGCGCGGGCGATTTTGGGCACTTCGCCGCAGGGCGGCACGACGATCAGTCCGTCCACACCGCTTTCGCGGAAGCGATTGGCAAGTGCGCTGACGGAGAGTGATTCGTAATCGACGAGGTAATCCTCGACCAGCAAGTGATGCCCCTGTTCGCCACAGGCATTGATCGCGCCGAACAGGACTTCGCCCAGATAGTTGGTACTCGGGTTGTTGTAGATGAGCCCGATCAGCAGCGATTTGCCGCCGGCAAGTCCGCGCGCCATGAGGTTGGGGCGGTAATTGAGCGCCTTAATTGCCTCCTGCACACGCCGCGTCGTTTCCTTTTTCACAAGGCTCGGCTGGTTCAGGACACGCGACACCGTCATCTGGGAAACCCCAGCTTTTTCAGCGACTTCGCGGATTGTTACCGCACCCCGCCTTTGGGGAACGTCGATTTGCTCGCTCATGCGCCGCGTTTCTCTCCTCATCGCCCAATTGGACCGGGCTGCTGTTATAGTAGCCCGATCGTCCTTATCGGCAAGGGAGAGTGCCGCGCCAGAGCAATCAGGCGCGTTGAGGTCTAGAGATAGGCGTTTACCAAATTCTCAAGATATTCCTGACGGCCAGATTTCGGTTGCGGGTCAATGCCGCCGCCTGAAACCTTGTTCGCGATGTCCTCAAGCGAAGCCTCGGTCATCATCCAGCGGCCAAGCTCACCATCCCAGCCCGCGTAACGGTCATCGATGAAGTTCGTCCAAGTGCCGTCCTCGACCATGGCAGCCGCAGAAATCAGACCCCGGGCGAGGGCGTCGAGACCACCGATATGCCCGTGGAAGAGATCCTCAGCATCGATGCTCTGGCGGCGGACCTTGGCGTCGAAGTTGAAGCCGCCGGTCGTGAAGCCGCCATTCTTGACGAAGTGGATCATCGAGCGGGTGATATCGAGCGGATCGTTCCAGAACTGGTCGGTGTCCCATCCATTTTGCGCGTCACCCCGGTTGGCATCGATCGAGCCGAAAATGCCTAGCGCATAGGCGGTCGCCATTTCGTGATCCATCGGCAGGCCAGCGAGGGTTGCGTGATTGGTCTCGATATTCATCTTCACATCGTCGAGCAGGTCATATTTCGACAGGAAGCCATAGATCGTCGAGACGTCGCGGTCATATTGGTGCTTGGTCGGCTCATGCGGTTTCGGCTCGATGAGGAGCGGGCCTTTAAAGCCGATCTTGTGCTTGTGCTCGACGGCAAGCGTCAGCATACGGCCGAGCTGGTCAAGCTCACGATTGAGATTGGTGTTGAGCAGGGTTTCGTAGCCTTCGCGGCCGCCCCAGAGCACATAGTTCGAGCCGCCGAGGCGATGCGTGGCGTCCAGCGCCTGACGGATCTGCATGGCGGTGCAGGCAAAAACTTCCGGATCCGGATTAGTCGACGCGCCACTCATATAGCGCGGGTGGCTGAAGACATTCGCCGTGCCCCAGAGAAGCTTGAGGCCGGTCTCACCCATCTTGGCTTCGATGGGGTCGAGGATACGCGCGAAATTCTCCGTATGCTCCTTCATGTTGGCAGCAGGCGCCATGACATCGACGTCGTGGAAGGTGAAGAAGGGGACGCCCAGCTTGGTGAAGAACTCGAACGCGACGTCGAGTTTGGCCTCGGCCATTTCCTGGCCTTCAAGCTCATGCCAGGGGCGGCCGAATGTGCCAGCGCCGAAAACGTCAAACCCGTCCCAGCAGAAGGTATGCCAGTAGCAGACAGCCGGGCGGAGATGATCCTCCATCCGCTTGCCCATGATGACGCGGTCCTTGTCATAGTAACGGTAGGCGAGCGGATTGTCCGTGTCCTTACCTTCAAATGCGATCGGCTCTATGTGAGCAAAATATTCGCGGACAGCGGTCATCAGTCAGTCTCCTTGGGGAACAATTCTTTGAGATTTTTGTAAATAGCGGCGAACCGTTCCTGCTTCTCGGCCATGAGAGCTACATCGGATGCTTGCGGTTCGACAATATCGAGGACAGGCGGCGGTGCGGCGATCTGTGAAGGATCACCGCCGGTCACGGCGATCTGGGCCAGCTTGGCCGCGCCATAGGCGGGGCCGACTTCTGAATCGCGGCGATAGACGAGGGGGCGGTTGAGCGCAGCGGCGAGGATGCGGCCCCAGTAATTCGAGCGCGAGCCGCCGCCGATCACCGTGATCTCGCGGACGTGGTCCGCTTCACCCAGAACGCTGAGGCCCTCGGCGAATGCCATGGCGACGCCTTCGAGGACGGCCTGTCCAATCTCGGCGGCGCCTGAATCATGGTCGAGGCCAAAAAGGACACCGCGCGCATAAGGATCATTATGCGGGGTCCGCTCGCCTGAAAGATAAGGTAGGAAGATCGACGGATGATCGAGCCGTCCGGCCTTCTCGGCTGCGGCAATCAGCTCGCCAGCGCCATTTGTTCCAGTCAGGCGAGCGGCCCAATCGACACAGCTTGCCGCCGACAGCATCACCGTCATCTCATGCCATTTTTCGGGCAGGGCGTGACAGAAGGCGTGAACGCCTTTCTCCGGGTTCGGTACAAATTCCTTGCCCGCGACGAAAAGGACGCCGGATGTGCCAAGCGACAGGAAGGCATCTCCGGGGGAGATGACGCCAACGCCAACGGCGCCTGCAGCATTGTCGCCGCCGCCGCCCGCAACGGGCACGGAAGGCATCCCCCAGCTGCTTGCAATCTCTGGCTTGAGCATACCGGTGACTTCGGAGCCTTCGAAGAGCTCCGGCATTGCGTCTTCATCGAGCCCCGTTGCGGTCAGCATTTCATTCGACCATTTGCGGTTCGCGACATCGAGCCAGAGCGTGCCTGCGGCATCTGACATCTCGCCCGCATAAGTGCCGGTCAGAAGAAGCCTGATATAATCCTTGGGCAGAAGAACCTTGCGGATCTTTGCGGCGATCTCCGGCTCATGCTCACGCACCCAGAGGATCTTGGGCGCGGTAAAGCCGGGCATGGCAAGGTTGCCGGTGATCTCACGCGAGCGCGGCTCGATTTCTTCCAGTTCGGCGCATTGCGCGAAACTGCGGCCATCATTCCACAGAATGGCGGGACGAAGTGGGCGGTCATCATCGCCGATCAGCGTGGCGCCATGCATCTGGCCCGAAAGCCCGATGCCCTCGACCTTGGCCCGGCGGTCCGGCGAAATATCAAGGACGGCCTTGTTGGTCGCCTTCCACCAGTCGTCCGGGTTCTGCTCCGACCAGAGATCTTTTGGCCGGGAGACCATCAGCGGCGCGGTCGCCTGATCAATGACGTCACCATCCTCATTGGTGATGACGGCCTTGACGCTCGACGTGCCGATATCAATTCCTAGAAACACGTTCCCTGTTTCCTCCAAACGGACTGTGACGATTATGTTTCCGCCTTCAGCCCCGTACTGATTAACCCAATGTGCGGCCTGGGGCCGCCTTCAATGCCTCACCGATGGCATCCCGCATCGGTTTGGGCTGGTAATTCGAGTCGAAAGGCGTCGGGCGCTTTTCGACATCATCCGTGCGCGGCTTGAAATTCTGCAGCCAGCTATATTTGTCAACGAGCCCCCAGACGAGCAGCTCCTTGGTCTCCGGATAGGAGAACATGATGTCGAGATAGTCCTTGGTGAAACTCGCCATCTCGCGATCGCGGGTTTCGATATCCGGTCCCATCTCGGTGTCGTTCACATCGAACTCGGTCATGTAGATGTCGAGGCCCATGGCGGTGACTTCGTCACAGAATTCTCGCCACGCCTTTTGTTTGGCAGGCGTGAATTCGGTCGGCATGTCGTCATTGGAATGGCTCTGGATGCCGAGCGCATCGATCGGTGCGCCGCGTGAGAGCAGATCCTCGAGGAGCTTGAGCACCCCCGTCCTGTGCAGCTCATGCCCGTCTTCCCAGCTCATATAGTCGTTATAGGCGAGCTTGGCGTCTGGTGCGTGCTCGCGCGCCTGATGGAAACAGAAATCAATCACTTCCGGCCCCATGGCGCGGGAGAACGAGGTCTCACGAAGACCACCCGTCGCGGGATCAATAGTCTCGTTGACCACATCCCACGAGTAGAGGAACGGATCGTAACGGCCTGCGACCTTACCAATATAGCCGCCAAGGACGGCTTCGGCGTCAGCGGCCGAGGCGAATTGCGTCTCATTGACCCATTGGGGCAGCCAGTTCGGGTGATGCCAGACCAGCGTGTGGCCGCGCATCATCAGATCATTGGTCTTGGCGAAAGCCACCAGCGCATCGGCGGGCGCGAAATTATAGGCGCCTTTCTCCCGCTCGATGACATACATCTTGTGCTCATTTTCGGCGACGAGCGCACCACATTCACGGCGGACAAGATCGAGATATTTCGGATCATCAAGCTGATACGCGGCAATCGCGGTGCCGAATCGCAGGCCTTTAGCTTTGGCTAGTGCTGAAAGGGATGGACCCTTTTCAGCCAGCACTGTGCCGCTGGCGGCAGTGCCTGCTGCCAGAGCGGCAGCGCCCATTCCCAAGGCTTCACGCCGCGAGATGTCTGTCATGATGATCCTCCCAATTCCCTGTCCCGAGGGGTATTTGTTGGTTTTCTGGGATCTGCCCTGCGCAAGGGCTGGCAGTTATGTTATCGCTATCACAAGCGCGGTGACAGGGTCCAGCCTCACGACCGCCATGACAAAAAAACAACGCGATAAAAGTCCGTTAGGAGGAAAATCATGATCCGACGCCTCATTCTGCCCGCCCTTGCCGGCCTATTATGCGCCTGTGGCGGCGGGGAAGAGCCGGCGGCAGCCCCAGCGGACGCTGAAGCCCGTTTTGACTGGTTTTCCTATGAGGGGCGCGATGAGGTCTTCGCAGTGGCGCCGGGTGAGGGGGACTATCAGAACCCGATCCTCGCCGGGTTTTATCCCGATCCCAGCATCACCCAGGTCGGCGGCGACTATTATCTCGTCAATTCGACCTTTGCCTATTTCCCCGGCATTCCGGTGTTCCACAGCACGGATCTCGTCAACTGGATGCAGATCGGTAATGTCATCGACCGGCCCGGTATGCTCGATTTCAAGGACCTCGGCCTGTCGCGCGGCGTTTTCGCGCCGACCATCGAGCATCATGACGGGCTCTTTTATGTCGCCAATACCTGCGTGGATTGCGGCGGCAATTTCATCGTGACAGCGGAGGACCCCTCGGGCCCTTGGTCGGATCCGGTCTGGCTGCCGGAAGTCGGCGGGATCGATCCGTCGCTGTTCTTTGACGAGGACGGCAAGGTCTACCTCATGAACAATGACGCACCGGTGGGAGAGCCCCGCTATGACGGGCACCGCGCGATCTGGATCAGGGAAATTGATCCTGACACGTTCCAGTCAATCTCCGAGCCCATCGTCATCATTGATGGCGGGGTGCGGCCCGAGGAGAACCCGATCTGGATCGAAGGCCCGCATATCTATCATGTGGGCGAGTATTATTATCTTTCCTCCGCTGAGGGCGGCACGGCGGTCAATCACAGCCAGGTGCTGGCGCGAGCGGATAACGTGCTTGGCCCCTATACGCCATTTGAGGGCAATCCCGTCCTGACCCAGCGACATCTTGATCCGGACCGGGAGCATCCGATCACCTCTGTCGGCCATGCCGATTTCGTGACCGATGCGGAGGGGAATTGGTGGGTCAGCTTTCTTGGCGTCCGGCCCTATGAAGGAGATTTCTACAATACCGGCCGCGAGACCTTCCTGATGCCGGTCGAGTGGAAAGATGGCTGGCCCATCATCACCGAAGGCGATGAACTGGTGCCCTATCAGGCGGCGAGGCCCGCTTTGCCAGCCGCGGAGGCGCCGGGCATTCCGACGACCGGGAATTTCTCCCTAAAGGGAGAATTCGATCGGCCGCTCGATCCTTACTGGCTGTTCGTCCGGGTACCGCAGGAAGAATGGTGGCAGGTTGAAGAAGGGGCATTGGTCCTCACGCCGCGCGCAGAACGTTTAGGCGACAGGAAGCAGCCTTCGGTCGTTGCGCGCCGCCAGCAGCATCTGACGGCGACGGCGATGACGCAAATCGAGTTCACCCCAGCCCCTGACAGCGAGGCCGGGCTTCTCGCCATGCAGAGTGATGAATATTATTTCGCGCTTGGTCTGGGAGCGGATGAAGAAGGCGCGCCCGTCATCCGTCTGCGCCGCCGGGCCGGAGCGGACCAGCCGCCGCGTGGTGAAGTGGTCGCTGAAGTGCCGGTCGAGATGTCTTCAGGGGAAGCGGTCCGTTTCCGCATCGAGGCGGACCGCGACATCTACCGCTTTGCCTATGCCGTTGGCGATCGCGAGTTCATCGCCATCGGCGGGGATCAGGATGGCAAGCTGCTCAGTACCCGTACCGCAGGCGGCTTTGTGGGGGCGACCTTCGGCATGTATGCGGAAGGGGGCTGATCAGCCGTTTTCCAGATCGCCTGACGAGCAGTTCTCCAGAATGAACTTCTCATGGGACGGCATGTAATTGGCAGAGGTCGCAATCGTCTCGCGAATATGAGTGAGGCGATGCGCGGTCTCGGCATCTGAGATGACATCCGCGACGGGGTCATATTTTTCGGCCTTGATGTTTTGACCGTTCATGACCGCAAACCAGCTTGTGTCGTTGAACAGCTCTTCGTTCTCCCGGAAGATCCGCCCATAGCTTTTGTAGAGATTGATCTTGTCTTCAAGATAATCCGGGATCGACATGGTACGGACATAATCCCAGAATGGGGTGTCGTCGCGGGTCGTCGCATTATAATGCAGGATGATGAAGTCCCGGATTCGCTCGAACTCGAAGGTCGTCACCCGGTTATAGCGGTCGATATCGGCCTGGTTAAATTCCTTGTCCGGGAACATCTGGAGAAGTTTGGCGATCCCGCTCTGGATGAGATGAAGCGAGGTCGATTCAAGCGGTTCCAGGAACCCCGCTGAAAGGCCAATGGCGACGCAGTTCTTGTCCCAGAATTTTTTGCGGTGCCCGGTCGTGAACCGCAGGAAGCGCGGATCACCGAGCGGCTTTCCTTCGAGATTGCCCATCAGCGTATCGACGGCCTCATCATCCGAGGCGTAGGCGGAGGAATAGACATAGCCATTCCCCATCCGGTGCTGGAGCGGGATGCGCCATTGCCAGCCTGAATCCCTCGCCGTTGAACGGGTATAGGGTAGAAGGGGGCGGGAGGTCTCGCACGGTACGGCAATCGCCCGGTCCGCAGGCAGCCAGTGGGTCCAGTCATTATAGCCCGCTTTGAGCGCGCCTTCGATGATCAGTCCCCGGAAGCCTGAGCAGTCAATGAAGAGGTCCGCCTCGATCTCGCGGCCATCCTCCAGCGTCACGGATTTCACAAAGCCGTCATCGCTGTTGAGGGTCACATCGGCGATCTTCCCCTCGATGCGAGTCACGCCGCGGCCTTCGGACGCTTTGCGCAAGTAACGCGCATAAAGCCCCGCATCAAAATGAAAAGCATAAGCGATCTTTGACAGCGGCGAATTACCGGCATTGACCGGACGCATGAAGCGGTTGTCCCGGCAGGCAACGGCCTGCAGCGAATAATCAGACAGCGCCTGTGGTGACTGATCCTTATGCTGCTTCATATAGAAGGCGTGAAAGGACAGCCCTTCCATATCGAGCCCATACGGACCAAAGGGGTGAAGATAGCGGTCGCCCTGCTTGCCCCAGTCGACAAATTCGATACCGAGCTTGAAAGTGCCCTTAGTTTCGCGGACAAACTCATTCTCATCGATGCCGAGCGTGCGGTTGAAAGTGCCGATCTGGGGGATCGTCGCTTCGCCGACACCGACCGTGCCGATCTCTTCGGACTCGACCAGCGTAATGTCGCAATAATCATTCTTGAGAATTTTCGAGAGCGTCGCGGCCGTCATCCAGCCGGCAGAGCCGCCACCGACGATCAGGATCTTCTTGATACGGGATACACTCATGACGAATAGACTCCTGAAGCGGGGGCCGCGCAAAAGCGGGTGATATAGTCCTGATGGCTCGGCATTTTCTCGATGGTCGTGCGGATGGCGTGATGGATCTGCCCGGCGATCTGCGTGATCTGCTCATCAGATAAAGTGTCGACCATGGGGTCATAGGCGCGCGGCCAGACATTCTGCCCAAGGAAGACAGAGAGCCAGTTGGCTTCGCCGAAAAGCTCATCCTCGAAGCGAAAGATGCGTCCTTTGGAACGGAATAGCTCCATCTTGCGGGTCAGACTCTCCGGGATGCTCATGGTCCGGACATAATTCCAGAATTCGGAATCATCGCGATCGGTTGCGTGATAGTGGAGGATGATGAAATCCCGGATCTGCTCGAACTGCATCGCGGTCAGACGGTTATATTCCTCGGCCTCAATCGGCGCGAAGTCCTTGTCCGGGAAGAGGGCGATGAGTTTTGAAATACCGGCCTGGATCAGATGGATAGAGGTTGATTCAAGCGGCTCTAGGAACCCGGCGGAAAGGCCGATGGCGACACAGTTCTTGTTCCAGAACTTCCGTCTGCGGCCTGTCGTAAACCGCAAATGTCGCGGATCGGCGAGCGGCTTGCCTTCAAGGTTTTGCATCAGCCGCGTGGTCGCTGTCTCTTCATCGGTGAACCCGCTCGACCAGACATGGCCATTGCCCATGCGGTGCTGGAGCGGGATGCGCCATTGCCAGCCGGCCTCATGCGCAGTTGATCGGGTGAAGGGATCGGGTGGCCCGGCATTCTCGCAAGGAACTGCGACAGCGCGGTCGCAAGGCAGCCAGTGCGTCCAGTCCTCATACCCCGTTTCAAGCGCACCTTCGATGAGGCGACCCCTGAACCCTGTGCAGTCGATGAAGAGGTCACCTTTGACTGTCCTGTCGCCCTCAAGATTGAGTGAGGAGATGAAGCCGTTTTCGCTGCGAAGGTTGACGTTCGTGACTTTTCCTTCGGTGCGGATAACGCCCCGGTCTTCAGCGAATTGGCGCAGATAGCGCGCATAGAGCGTCGCATCGAAATGGAAGGCATAGGCAAGCGCTGAGAGCACCTGCCGCGGGTCACGGGCAGGTGCGAGATATCTGCCGTGCCGTGCCGCCATGGCCGAGACGCAGAATTCATCAATATAGGGAACATTCTGTGATATCAGACGAAGTTTCAGCCAGAGCTGGTAGAATTTGATGGCCTCCACATCCTGCCCGTAATCGCCGAAGGGATGGATATAGGTGTGGCTTTTCTTTGCCCAGTTCGTGAATTCGATGCCGAGTTTGAAGGTGGCTTGCGTCTTCGAGATGAAGTCATTCTCGTCAATGCCAAGCAGGCCGTTAAAGGTGTTGATCGGCGGGATGGTCGCTTCACCAACACCAACCGTGCCAATCTCCTCTGATTCGACCAGCTCAATTTTCGTCTTCCCGGCACAGAGGAATTTCGAGAGCGCAGCCGCTGTCATCCAGCCTGCCGTGCCGCCGCCGACAATGACGATCTTATCGAGAGAGGAGGGGGCGGTGGTCATGAGCTGCCTCCCTCTGTTTTGCGGGCAATGCCTGATCTCTCCAGCCATTGCCGCTGGTCCGGCATGGCGTCGCGTGCAGCACGGACGGATTTGAGCGTGGCGGAGAGGAAGTCTTTCACCTGTCCGTCCTCGGCTCGGTTGGCGAGTGCGTCATGGCGCTCAGGCATCAGGCCCGCGCCAAGATAAAGCGCCAGATGGGTGTCCTCATCGAAGCTCTCATGATCATAGGTGACGATCCGCCCCCGGCTTTTGAACTGGGTCAACTTGCGTTTGAGAGTGGAGGGGAGGTCATCTTCTGACGTCCCGCCGGAGGAGAGGACATGGTGGAGCAACTGGAACTCCGAGAAACGCTCACAGGTCTCGCGCATGCGGCGGTTATATTCTTCTCGCGCGAAAGGCGCGTCATTGCCAAAGGGGAGAAGCTCCGTGAAGGTATTGATCGCGGTGCCAACCAATGTCATCAGCGGCGCGCCGAGCGGTTCGAGGTCGGCCGCTGTCCGTCCTATCGTGAGAACATTCTCCGACCAGGGATGAAGCCGCCAGTCATTCGAGATGTTCCCTGCGCTCGCCCGGTATCTGCCTGTCACCGTCTTCTCATAGAGCGGGACCGAGATGTCATAACCGCCTTGTCGGCCGCTCGTGACCGTCAGGCTGAGATTGGCGCGCGGGGTGCTTTCCAGCCAGTCGATCTGGCCCGGCCCCTGAAGGGCGGTTTGCGTCTCGCCCGAGCCTGCAATGGATGCCGCTAGGCCAGTCGCATCGATGAAGAAGCTTCCCGAAAGGGTCTCACCATTCTCCAACACCAATCCGCTGACATTGCCGTTCTCATCGCGCACCGCGGTGGCAAAGGAAGAAGGTGCGAGTACGGCCCCATAATGTAGTGCGCACTTTTGCAGATAGTCCTGATAAAGAGGACCCGAAAGATGAAGCCCGAATTCAAACCGACCGCGAATGTCGGCGGCTTCTGGGATGGGCGGCGCGAACTTGCCTTTCGCTGCCGCGGCGGCGGCCAGATTATAGGATGAGAAAGCGCGCGCGCCGTCCCATTCTTTCGCGCGATGCCAGTAATGATGGAAGCCGGCGCCATCGCGAGGTTCTCCGGCGGACGCAAAGCCGATCAGGAAGCCCGTTTCGTCATTTTCGTCCTTATACTGTGTTGCGAGCCTGAAACTGCCGCCGCAAAAACGGACGATGTCCCGCTCATCGAGTTTCAGTTCACGGTGGAGATGGCCGAGCGCAGGCGCCGTGCAAAGCGCCATGGGTGGGGGCACATCTTCGGTCGTCGGCACGACCGTCACGCCGATGCCGAGCGGGCGTAGGCGATTGACGAGGAGGGCGGCAGCGAACCAGCCTTCGAGCGTTGCACCGGTGATGATGAGGTGAGGGGTGCTGGACATGATCACGCCATCAGATCCGGGCCGGCCGGACAATGCTGTCTGAGATAAGCGTCATGGCTCGGCAGGGCGTCCACGGTCCGACGGATCAACCCGCGTAAGTCGTCCATGAAGGGGCCGAGCCGGTCCTCGGGGATGGCGCCAGCCAGCGGCGCAAAATTCTGAGGGACCACTCGCTGGCCGAGATAGACGGCAATCCAGCTCGCATCGAGGAAGAGGCCGTCTTTATATTTCACGACGACCCCGCGGTCGCGGAAGAGGTCCATCTTGTATTTGAGGGAGTCCGGGATCGGCATGGTGCGGACATAGTTCCAGAAGGGTGAGTCGTCCCGCTCGGTCGCATGATAGTGCAGCACAAGAAAATCGCGCACCCGCTCATATTCGAGATCCATGACGGTGTTGAACTCGTCCCTGTCAGCATCGCGAATGCCCGAATTTGGGAACAGCTCGACAAGGTTGGTGATCGCTGCCTGGATCAGATAAATACTGGTCGATTCCAAAGGCTCGAGGAAACCGGCCGAGAGCCCGACCGCGACGACGTTCCGGTCCCATTGCTTGCGGCGTTTCCCGGTCAGGAATTTGAGGAACCGAGGATCCCCGCAGGCTGGCCCGTCGATGTTCTCAAGAAGGACCGAGGCGGCCTCATCATCCGAAATATAGTCTGAGCAATAGACATGGCCGTTGCCGACACGGTGCTGGAGCGGGATGCGCCATTGCCAACCGGCCTGATGCGCCGTTGCGCGGGTATAGGGAATGGGCGGCTCGATCGTCTCGCAAGGCAGGGCAACAGCGCGGTTGCAGGGCAGGATGTCCGACCAGTCATCATATCCCGCCTCCAGCGCGCCTTCGATAAGGAGTCCTCGGAACCCTGAGCAGTCAAAGAAGAGATCGCCGCCGATGCGGTCACCGCTCTCAAGCTCAACCTCGCTGATGTCGCCGCTCTCACCATCACGATGGACATCAACAATGCGGCCTTCTTGCCGGACGACACCATTGGCTTCTGAGAAGCCGCGCAGATATTTCGCGTAAAGCGTCGCATCCATCTGATAGGCATAAGAGAATGCCGACATCACCGATCGTGGATCGTGTGAGGGCGGGCCGAAGCGGGCGGCCTCACTCATCACGATAGGCAAAGAATAGTCGTCGATCCGGCCTGCTTTCCCGGCCTGATGTGCGCGTAGCCAGAACTGGTGGAAATCGACCCCGCCGACATTCCGGCCGAAATCTCCAAAAGGGTGGATATAAGAGTCGCCTATCCGGCCCCAATTGCGGAACTCGATACCGAGCTTGATCGTCGCCTGGGTGGCTTTCATGAATTCGGCTTCGTCGATGCCGAGCCGTTCATTGAAGAAACGGATATGGGGGAGGGTCGCTTCGCCGACCCCGACGGTCCCGATGGCATCCGATTCAATCAGGGTGATTCGAACCCCCAAGGGCCGAATCAACCGGCTGAGCGCCGCAGCCGTCATCCAGCCGGCGGTCCCGCCACCGACAATGGTGATCTGCTTTATCGCCGTGGCCGCCTGATCCATCGGCACTCCTCCTCCCAAGGTGTGGCTTAATTTATCGGGGCTTTGCTGCCCGGCTCAACCACATCCCAGCTGTCACAGATTTGCCATACTCGCTGAGAAGCAAAGGTCAGGCATCAAAACAGCCTTGATAGCGCAAACATTTTGTGGTCCGCTCGTCAAGGCAGACCGGTCGATAGGGCGGGATCACGTCTTGTGATCCAGAATCCGAGTGAACTAGGCCGCTGACAGGGAGGAATTTATGTCTATCGTGCAAGCACACGATTCTGCGGCGCTGCGCCGTAAAATGTTAGCTTTAATGGGGGGTGCGTCCGCTGTCTCGCTTATGTGCGCGATGCCGGCTTACGCCCAAGATGACACGGGTAGTGACCCGGTTGTCGAAGAAGATGACGACGTCGTCGTCGCACGGGGTATCCGTCGCTCGCTGCAGAGTGCACAGGATATCAAACGTGACTCCGACACATTCGTTGATGCGGTTACAGCCGAAGATATCGGCGCGCTGCCGGACCGGTCGATCACCGAAGCCCTTTCGCGGGTGCCGGGCGTTCAGATCAGTCGCTTTGCCGCTGCCGACGACCCCGATCACTTCTCGATTGAAGGCCAGGGCGTTCTCGTTCGTGGTCTGACTTTCGTTCGGTCTGAACTTAATGGCCGTGACACATTCTCGGCGAACAACGGCCGGGCACTGAGCTTTGCAGACGTGCCATCCGAACTCGTCGGCTCCGTCCAGGTTTACAAGAACCAGACCGCTGACCTCATCGAAGGCGGCATCGCAGGTTCTGTGAACCTCGTTACCCGTAAGCCATTCGATTCGGCCGGCCAGGTTATCGCCGGTTCACTCGAATATAACTATGCCGATTTCCGTGAGGAATGGGCGCCGACCTTCTCAGGTCTTTACAGCAATAACTGGGAAGGTGACTTCGGTCGCTTTGGTCTGCTTGTTAATGCTGTGAATTCTGAACTGAAAACACGTTCTGACGGCACTCAAATCTCGAGTTTCCAGCCCTTTACATCCGGGTTCACTGGTGGAACGGAAGCTTATATTCCTGAGGGTGCTGTCTTCCGTACGCAAGATTATGACCGTGAGCGGACTGGCTATGGTGCTTCAGCTCAATGGGAAAATCCTGATCGCACGGTCCAAGCGACTGCTGAGTTCCTTCGCTCAGAAGCGACGACGTCGTGGAATGAACACGTTTCAGAAATTGCGACGGACAACTTCTCTGAAGTCTACCCGCTGCCGGGCACGACCTTCGCATTTGATGATATGAACCGCTTTACCAGCGGCACAATTTCATCAGTTGTCGGCTGGCGCAGTGACCAGAACGGCTCCGATCCTCGGACACCGATCTATGGCTATCAGTCGAACAACGTTTTCCGCGGCGTTGAGCAGGAATATGTGACGGCGGATTATTCGTTCAACGTGAAGATCACGCCGAACGATCGCTGGTCCTTTAATCTCGATTATCAGTTCATTGACTCAACGGTTGAGAACATTGACTTCACCCTCTGGGGGTCGACTTACCAGGATGTCTTCATTGACACCCAGGCAGGGGACATTCCTGAAGTCCGATTCCTGCCGCCGAATGAAACCGGTAATCCTGACTTCGGCTATGCTGCTGTCGATTGCTCTGGTGGAGTAAGCGGTAGCTGTCCAAGCTATTTTGATGCACCTCATGACAGTTATGCAGATCCGTATAACTCGTTCTGGCGTGCGGCGATGGATCACTTCGAAGACAGTGAAGGCACTGAGAATGCGTTCCGCGGCGATGCGCAGTACAATTTCGAAGATGCTGGCTGGCTTCAGTCTGCTCGCGTCGGTGTGCGCTGGGCAGAACGGGATCAAACGACCCGCTTCTCTACCTATAACTGGGGTGCGCTGTCCGAGATTTGGGGCAATGACGGTCCGGTCTGGTTTGATGAAGTTGGTGTGCCGGAAGGTCTTGTCGATGTGTATACATTTGACAACTTCCAGCGTGGGGATGTCACTCAACCGCCATCGCTTCCGTATTTCTCTCTAAACCCTGCTCAGAACTACGGTGCAGCAGCTGACTTCGCTGACAGTGTTGTGGCCCAGTGGCTTGCCAATGGTGGCAATACTGGTGGTGCGCAAGGCGGCGGCGGCGGCTGGCGTCGTCTGGCGGAGCGTCCCGGTGTTGTTCCCGGTACGCCATATCTGCCGGGTGAGATCGCTGACGTTACTGAAGAAAACTTCGCAGCATATGTTCGCTTCGATTACAGCTTCGACAATGTCTTCGATTCAAATATGACTCTCGATGGCAACTTTGGCCTTCGGTATGTCGAGACGACGCTCACATCCACTGGTAGCTATCAGTTCCCGGATGGTGACGCCGTCTTCCCTGTGACGACCGGTCTTGGGGACGTTGCCGACCCCGACAACCCGGACTTCCCTGGGGGTGACAACCGTTGTGTGACGCCAATTCAGGATGACATGGGTCCGGGCACGGGTACTCCTCAACCAGACTTTGAGGCACCTGGGTTCTGTGCGCTTGATGATGCGACTGAGGCTCAACTTCGTCAGTTTGCCAACAATGGCTCACAGGAAGTCGCTTCTGAAAACGAGTATGATATCCTTCTGCCCAGCTTCAATGCGAAGCTTGGTCTGAATGATGACATGCTGCTCCGTTTCGCTTACTCGAAATCAATCTCACGTCCAGATGTGGGGTCGCTTCGGAACAACTTCACGCTTTCTGTTCTTGGTCAGGATGATCCGCGGACAGATGGTCCGGATCCAACGCCGGGCGGTTCAGGCTTCTTCGGCTTCGGGGCAGCTGGCGGTAACCCGTTCCTCGAACCAGTCAAAGCGGACAACTATGACGTCTCCTTTGAATGGTACTTTGCAGATGTCGGCTCTCTGACTGTGTCGGCGTTCTACAAAGAAATCGAAGACATCATCGTTGGTGGGCAGGGTGATATCCCCTTTGCCAACAATGGCGTTACTGTCAGTAATGTCTTTACACGTCAGCCGACGAACTCGGATGAGACGGGTAAGGTTAAAGGCTTCGAAGTTGCTTATCAGCAGTTCTATGACGGGCTGCCAGAGCCGTTCGATGGTCTCGGATCGCAGATCACCTACACATTCATCGACAGTGAAGGTGTTGCGTCTTCTGGGGTGAACTCGACAGGTGCAACGCCTGCAGGGAATATCAACCCTGATACAGGTGAGGCCCAGAGCCAGCCACTTGTTGATGGCTCTCAGTTCCCGCTCGAAGGACTTTCGGAGCATAACTGGAACGTCGCGGCTATTTACGAGAAAGGGCCGATTTCGACCCGCCTCGTCTATAACTGGCGGAGTGACTACCTCGTCACGCTGCGTGACGTGATCACGCCGTTCTATCCGATCTTCCAGGACTCGACTGGGCAGCTTGATGGCTCGTTCTTCTACTCCGTGAACGAGAACTTCAAAATCGGTGTTCAGGGGGCAAACCTCCTGAATGAAATCACGGTCACTGATCAGTATGTACCGTCAGGTGACCTTCGCGCACCGCGCTCATTCTTCCAGAATGATCGCCGGTTCACTGTCTCCGCGCGCTTCAACTTCTAAGAAGCGCAACGGGACATCACTTCCCCTAACTTTACGCGCTGCCCTCGGGCAGCGCGTTTTTTATTGGGCACGAAGCTGTTAGCATCCTCACATGACCGATATTGTCACCGCAGAATTGCCCGAACGCTCTGACGTCACTCCGGAAATCTTCAGTAGGGAGATCCTGCCTGCAGGCCAGCCTGTGGTGATGCGTGGGTTGGTTCGAGACTGGCCCGCAGTTGATGCCGCTGCTGATGGCCCTGAAGCGGCGGCAAGCTATCTGATGCGGTTCGATCGCGGTCAGCCTGTTGAAACCATTTTTGGTGATCCCCGCATCAAGGGAAAATTCTTCTACGACGAAGACATGCAGAAAGTGAATTTCTCGAAGCGAGCCGTGCCTCTCGGGCTCTCACTTGATGCGATCCTTCAGCGCGTGGAGCGCCCCGATGACGGCACGATTTATATCCAGTCGGTTGAAACTGAAAAATTCCTGCCTGGCTTTGCAGCTGAGCACCCGATCCCGCACGTCCCGGATGGCATTGCGCCGCGGATCTGGATCGGCAATCAGCTCACTGTTCAGACGCATTTTGACCTGTCACAGAATATTGCGGGCGTGATTGCCGGGCGCCGGCGTTTCACCCTGTTCCCGCCGGAGCAGCTTTCTAATCTCTATGTCGGCCCGTTCGAGCTGACACTCGCAGGCCCGCCGATCAGCATGGTGCGGCTAGATGATCCGGACTATGATAAATATCCGCGTTTCCGCGAGGCACTCAAACATGCGCGCTCTGCCGTGCTGGAGCCGGGTGATGCGATCTACATTCCTTACTTTTGGTGGCACCATGTTGAGTCACTGACCAATTTCAATATCCTCCTGAACTTTTGGTGGAGTGAAAGCGGCGAGGAGTTAGGCTCTCCCTTTGATGCACTTCTGCACTCGATCCTCGCCATCAGGGATTTGCCACCGCATGAACGCTCGGCCTGGGAGGCCATGTTCAATCAATATGTGTTCGAACATAATGGTTCAGCGGTGGCGCATCTACCCGAACATGCGCAGGGTGCACTCGGTCCGCATACACCGGATATGAAGCGTCGACTGTGGGTGACGATCGCGCAGGCGATAGGCCGCACGGCCGCGCTGCTCAATGGCGGCGGGCCGAAGCGGCGCTGATCACTGACTTCCTTATTGCGCGCAGGAGGTTTCGCTTGCGACGACCATGCTGAAGGGCGCGCCCAGATAGCTTTCGGGCGCTGGCCCTTTGCTGATCACAATTTTCTGAAAGACGACGCCGGGATCGATCATCCAGAGATGCAAGGCCTGCGGTCCGGCGGCATCGATCTCGAATTCGACCGTCTTGCGGAGCGCATTGTCCGAGACGGCACGGTTCCAGACCGGATCATCAGGCACCATGTACATATTAACCGGAATGGGTGTCTCGTCATTGACGGAGAGCGCAAAATCGAGCCCGTCTCCGCCCGCCACATCGAGCGCAGGCGAGAGGAAGATCTCCGCCTGATAGGTGCCTGCCTCATAGACCGTAAACGGATAGATAAGTTCTGGGCCGTCTCCCGCTTTCTGCGGCTCGGCTGTGACCGGCATCGGCATGATGGCCGAACTCTCACGGCCCAGATTGGGGACGGTCTCCCACCGATGCGGCGCCTCGGCGATGCGGCAGGCCGGTGCCGATGCGTCAATCGAAACAATGCCGCCATCTGGCAGGGCACCAGAAAGCGCGATCCCGGAAGTATTGATAACAGGCACGCGGATTGTGGTGATGGCCTCGCCATCTGCACCGTGCACAGTCACCCGGCCTTCATGCCAGCCAGCGGGCACTGCCTCCCAGTCGATAGAGATGGTGAGCGCCGTCGCTTCGCGGATACGGCCACGAGATTGGGATAATTCAAACCATGGCTGATCGGCTTCTGCACTGAAACGGACAGGCTGCTGGCCTTTATTGAAAAGCTCAATTCGGCGTGTCTGCTGATGAATATTGTCCATGACGGGCAGCGAGGGTTTTCCCTCCACCCCCGGCCAGGTTCGGTTATCGCCCTCGATCGAAACACCAAGCGCGCCGCGACGGGGCAGGTCGATCTCTCTGACCTCCGGCATCACCTGTTCGTCCGGCTGCTGCCAATAGGTATAGCCGATATGGGTCTGGGACATCATGTGGTTCCATTTCCCGCCAGCGATCTCCTCATGATAAATCCGTGTTAGCTCGGCATCCCGCGCATATAGCGCGCGAGCGCGGGTCGCCATGTCATTGGTCTGGCTACGGCCCTGATCAGCATAAAGATGGTTGAGCGCGACCGTATAATAAAGCTCATAGAGATTGGCGCTTGCCTGAACGGGATACCAGACAAGTTGGAGGAAGGCGTCCTCATATTCAGGCGGCAATTCACGCCGGATGGTGTCGGCTTTGGCGGCCAGTTGCTGATAATCCGCAACGACACGTGCCCATTCATCAAAACGCGTGAGGCTATAGGTCTCGGCATTCAATAGCTCTGGCGTTCGGCGGGAATTATATTTCGTATAAAGATCGAGAAGCCGGGCAATCTCTTCTGCATGGCTGCCGCCGAATTGCTGTTCGGCCCAGAGGGTGGAATAGGTATCGAGCCCCTCAAGTGGGATGTCCGCTGGATCCCAGGCATAATCGAGGAAGAAATTGATCGGGAATTCCATCGGTTTCAGGTCACCGACATTGACGATCCAGATCCTTGTTGCGTCATGCTTCCACGCAAGATGCATCTGTTCCCAGACCCGTTCATTCTGGGTGACATTGATCCATTTATAATTCCGTGGACCGCCGACATAGTCGAAATGATAATAGACCCCGTACCCACCGGGCCGTTTGGCCGCAGGGTCGGGCAGGCGCCGGATCTGGCCCCAATTGTCATCCGCAAAGAGCAGGGTGACATCGTCCGGTACCTCCATGCCCTTGTCGTAATAATCCTGCACTTCCTTATAGAGCGCCCAGATTTGAGGCTGCTCGGAAGCAGGCTTGCCGGTAACATCCGAAATGATCTTGCGCTGATCACGGACGATTGTTTCGAGCAGGTCGATGGCCGTGCCTTCGGTCATCGCCTCATCGCCATCGCCGCGCATGCCGACGGTGACAATCGTCTCTTCGTCGCCCTTCCGTTCCATGCCGCCGCGCCAGAAATCGCGCAGTTTCTCCGCATTCTTTGTATAGTCCCACGCGCCCTCACCATGGCGTTCCCATTCGACATGCGCGCGGAGAAGCGGTTCGTGATGCGAGGTGCCGATGACGATGCCATATTCTTCGGCGGCGGCCTGGTTCATCGGATCATCATCATAGAACGCCTTGCCCCACATGGCGGGCCAGAGATAATTCCCCTTCTGACGAAGAATCAGCTGGAAAACGCGTTCGTAGAAATCGGCGTTGAAACCGCCATAGGTCTCGTTCACCCAGCCATAAAGGGCGGGGTTCTCATCATTGAGGAAAATGCCCCGATATTTGACGACCGGCGCATCCGTTTTCCGGCCAGCGGTCACGAAAAGAAACGACTGCTGACGGATAGGAACATCAGCCCACCATTCCCAAGGGGAGACGCCGCTACGTTCCAGCAAGTCATAGATGCCGTAAACGGTGCCGCGGCCATCCGATCCCGCTATCACCAGCGCGCGGTCAATGCCGGGCAGGGGATCATCGATTACGGTCTGGAGGTAGGCCTCCCATTTTCCTTCAATATCTGCCGTGTCGAGCTTGCCACTGTCGAGTAGCTGACGGATCAGCGGTGACTGAAGCGAGCCGACCATGATGGCGAATTCAGCTTTTTCACCAGACGACAGTCGCGCCATGGGCTGGCCGCCGACGCGCTCCATGTCCGCGACGAGATCTTCTGACGCGCGCAAGACCGGCTTGTGGTCCTGATCGGAGATCAGAAGTGGCACCGGTGTGCCGTCTGCGATCAACGGAAAGCCGTTCCCCGGATCCGTCGCGCAGATAGAAAGAGGCGCTTCGCAGGTCTCGCTGTGAGCCACGGAAATCTGCACAAGGAAGGAAATAAGGATAAGGTGAAATAGCTTCACGCCACTTTGGTGTAGCATGTCGTCCCTCCCGGAGGATTTTTTGTTTATCCTGCGCGGCGTCGGCGCAAGATTGCTGGATAGGCTCGTTTGGGCGTGGCCCTTTAATGTGGTAACGCTAACATTAGCGGACCGGACAGGACAGAGCCGGGACATGAAAAGGTCCAAAGGATCGGGGGAAGAGAGCATGACAGCAGGGCGAGCTGTAGCAGCGATGCTGGCAATCTGTATCGGTTTCAGCAGCTTGGCGGGGGCTGCCGAGCGGTTCCCCGATGGCCGCAAAGCGGCACTGGCGCTGACCTATGACGACTCGCTCGAAAGCCAGCTCGACAATGCTCTGCCAGCGCTCGACCGCCATGGGTTCAAGGCGACATTCTATGTGACGATCGGGCGTGAGGGTTTCCCTGCACGGTTGGAGGACTGGCGGGCGGCAGCGGCGAATGGGCATGAGCTCGGCAATCATACGCTCCATCATCCTTGTCAGGGATCTCGGTCGGGCCGTGACTGGGTGACGCCTGAAGCTGACCTCGATCTTTACACGGTCGAACGCATCCGGATGGAAGCGGAGATGACAAATTTCGTCCTCCAGCTTGTCGATGGGGAGGAGGGCCGGACCTATGCTTATCCCTGCGGCGATGTACTGGCGGGCGGTGAGTCATATGTTGATGCTCTAGCGCCGATGTTCGTTGCGTCCCGTGGCGTCTCAACAGCCACTGACTGGATCGACCGTGGTGAGATCGACTTCGCGCGGCTGGCCACATGGGGACCGACGGAGGTGACCGGCAAGGAGCTGATCGCCTATGCGGAGGAAGTGCTCGTCTCAGGCGGTGTCGGGACGCTGACATTCCACGGTATTGGCGGCGATTATCTCTCTGTCTCAGTCGAGGCGCATGAGGAACTACTCGACTGGCTTTCCGCGCATCAGGATGAGATCTGGGTCGACACCGTTCGGGCGATTGCCACTCATCTTCAGTCAACGGAGGGTGAATAGGCATGTCGCAGGGAGCGCCGCGGGCCGAGATCAATCATGAGCTGATCGGGGATGAACGGCTCCCCGTTCTGATCATTGATAACGCGTTGAGCGGGGCGGAACGGCTGATTGATCTGGCGGCGCAATCGGACTGGTCGGTCAGATCGCAATATTATCCAGGCATTCGCGCGGCGGCGCCCATGGATTATGCCACCGCGCTTTCCCGGGCATTGGAGAAGCCTATCTTTGAGGCCTTCGGTTGGAATGGGGGCAGCCTCACGGCGGAGGAGACATCTTTTTCGCTGGTGACAACGCCGCCTGAACAGCTCGTGCCCTATCAGCGGGTGCCGCATATTGACGGAACGGATATTTGCACACTGGCTGTGCTGCATTTCATCGGACGACAGGACGATGAAGAGACTGGTACGTCCTTTTTCCGTCATGGGCGGACGGGATTTGAATCCGTCAATGCCGAACGGCATGAAGCCTATCGGGCTGCCACCGAACAGGATCTTGCCGAAGATGGGGAGCCGCCGGAAGGGTACATTCAGGGGTCAACCCAGCGGTATGAACAGACCGCCTTTTTCGCGGGGCGATATAACCGTATTCTCGTTTATCAGGGCCACACACTTCACTGCGGCATGATCCCGCCGGGATTTTCGTTTAATCCGGATCCGAGGGAAGGGCGGCTTACGGTCAATACTTTTCTGAAATATCGTCCGTAAGCCGATTTTGTGGTTATTCGGGGCAGGCAGTGCCGCCCGGTGACGTCGCAAGTCCCGCAAAGGACATGGACAGCTTGTTGTCCGCTGCCGAGGTGAGAACCAGCGGCCGGTCAATGGCGGTCAGGTCAAGTCCGGCATCGCCGAAACAGCTGAGCCGGATCGTGGCGGATTGCCACTCGCCGACACTATCCGTTCCCGGAAGAGTGAAGTCTGCGCCGCAATCTTCACCACAGCCCATGCCAAGGGAGATCGGCCCGCTCAGCGGTTCATCAAGGCGATAATCGACTTGCAGCGCAAGCTCGCCATTGGCCTGACGAGACCAGTCGACGGGGCCGCCACTGACGATGAACGAAGCTTCCGCAGCTCCCGACCAATCAAGGACGAGCGAGTCTTCCTGCGCTTCGCGGTCGATCCGCGAGAGGCGGAGGGCGCCATCCTGCGTCTCGGCTGTCACATCCTCGACCTGCACTGGAGGAGAGTAGGCCGTGACGACCGACATGCGCCAGTCACCTGATGAGCCTTCGTCAAAGACGATGTCAGAGCCGCCACCCGCGACGACATAGTCCGTAGGCAGCTCTTCGAGATTGCCGTCATCGCCATAGGAAAGGCCCGTGCCGTAAGCAAAGAGCGGATCGTAATCCGCATCCCCGACATTCAGCACCGCCTGATCCGGCCGTTTCGGCCAAGAGTAGGAGAGCCTGCCTGTAAAGTCGTAACGGGTGTTTCCTGCTGCATCTGTGAAGAGAACATCAGCCACGCCGCCGCCTTCACTGCCCGGCAGCCAGGCTGCAAGGAAAGCATTCGATGCATTCAGTTCCGGGTTCACATAGAGAGGCCGGCCCGAAATGAAGACAGCCACAGCCGGGATACCCGCTTCCTGATAGGAAGTGAGGGCGTTCAGGCCAGCATTGTCCATGAAATCGACGTGTGGCCGGTCACCCTGAAACTCCGCATAGGGTGTTTCACCGAAAACGACGATGGCAACATCAGGCGCGGTCTCGTAAGAGCCGTCCTCGCTCAAAGTCGCCGTGCCGCCCGCAGCGTTGACAGTTGCCTCGATGCCTTCCCAAATCGTGTCGGCATTCGGGAAGTCCTCGCGAGAATTGCCTGTGCCCTGCCATGAGATCGTCCAGCCGCCGGTCTGCATGTTCATGTCATTAGCGCCGGCGCCCGTGACCAGAACATTCGCGCCCGGAGAAATCGGCAGCGTGCCGTCATTCTTGAGAAGGACAAGTGATTTGCGGACAGCCTCGCGCGCGACAGCGCGGTGCTCAGGCGCGCCGAGCAGCTCCCATTGTCCGGCAAGTGGCCGGGTCGAGGGGCGGCCCTTCTCCCAGACACCTGCGGTGAGTTTCACCCGCAGGATCCGCGAGACGGCTTCATCAAGCCGCTCCATCGGCAGATCGCCTGATTGAGCGTAACCAAGGGTGCTCTCATAGAGACCCTTCCAGCTGTCGGGTGCCATATACATGTCGAGCCCGGCCATGATCGATTGCAGGCAGTCGGTCGGCACGCAATCCTTGATCTGTCCGTGTCCGTTCCAGTCGCCGACGACGAAACCGTCAAAGCCGAGCTGATCGACAAGTACATCCGACAACAGCGATTTGTTGCCGTGCATCTTGCGGCCGTTCCAGCTCGAATAGCTGGCCATGGCTGACTGCACCCCGGCATTGATGGCGGGGATATAGCCCGCGGCGTGGATATCGCGGAGCTCTTCCTCGGTGGCGATGGTCTCGCCCTGGTCGATACCGTCTTTCGTGCCGCCATCGCCGAGGAAGTGCTTGACGGTGGAGATCACCTTATCGGGGCCGAGGAATTCATCCGTCCCCGCCTCACCCTGAAGGCCCTTGACCATTTCGGCCGCATAGGCGCCGACAATCTCCGGGCCTTCGGAATAACCTTCATAGGTCCGGCCCCAGCGGTCATCGCGCGGGGTCGCAACGGTCGGGGCAAAGGTCCAGTCGAGCCCGGTCACAGCGATTTCGAGCGCGGTCACCTCGCCGATCCGGCGGATCAGCTCGGGGTCATTGGCGGCGCCGAGCCCGATATTATGCGGGAAGATCGTGGCGCCAATAATGTTTGAATGTCCGTGCACGGCGTCAGTGCCCCAGATCGCCGGGATGCCGTCGCCGTCCGGGCCGACAGAGGCGTCCCAGAACTCATCGGCAAGGGCCAGCCATTCCGTCGGAGAGATGCGCAGGTCGCCTTTGGGCGCGGAGTTCCCGCCATTCAGCACCGAGCCAAGATGGTATTTGGCGACATCATCGGGGGTCGTCGCCCCAATGTCGCCCTGAATGACCTGACCGACTTTTTGTTCCAGCGTCATGCCAGCGAGGATTTCAGCGACGCGTTCTTCGATGGCTTCATCGCGCTCGACTGGGCTCTGGCCCTTGGGCCAGATTTCAGGGTGGACATTCGGGTCGTCAGCTTTGGTGTAAGCAGCGGCTTTTTTATCCGTATCCGCTGCATCTTCCTTACCGCCACAGGCGGTGAGGAGCAGGGCGGCTGCGGCGGTTGTCAGAAGCCAGTTTTGACGGGTCATGATAATCTCTCCCTTGTCCGGCCGTTCAGCCCGTGATCTCGAGTGCGACGGATTTCAGATCGACCGAATTCGGGCCCACCATAATCTGGAAGGTGCCCGGTTCAACAACGCGCTTCATCTGCGCGTCCCACATCCGGAAATCCTCTTCGCCTAGCTCGAACTCAACCGTCTTGCTCTCACCCGGTGCGAGCGTAATGCGCTCAAAACCGCGAAGCTCCTTGACCGGCCGTGTGACCGAGCTGACCTCGTCGCGGATATAAAGCTGGACGACTTCATCGCCTTCCATGTCACCTGTGTTGGTGACGCTGGCCGAGACCGTGACGGTTCCGTCCGTGCCAATCGTACTCGCCGATAAAGTGGGCTCGGAAATCTCGAAAGTCGTGTAGCTCAGCCCGTAGCCGAAGGGATAAAGCGGTTCGGTCGTATCAAAAAGATAGCCGCGAAGGGCGCTCGGCTTGCGGTTATAGAGAAGCGGCAACTGCCCGACGCTGCGGGCAATCGTGACTGGCAGCTTGCCGCCCGGATTTGCCTTGCCAAAAAGGATCTCGGCCATGGCGGTGCCGCCTTCCTGACCGAGATACCAGCCCTCGACGAGCGCGTCGGTTTTCTCGGCCACATCATCGACACCGAGTGGTTTACCATTGATCAGCACCGTGACCACCGGCTTGCCGAGCTTGAACATGGCTTCAGCCAGTTCCTTCTGCTCACCGACGAGTTCGATATCGGTGCGGTCGCCAAGGTGGTTATCGGCCCAGCCCTCACGCGAGGTGGCTTCGGTGCCGCCAATAACAAGGATGATGAGGTCAGCCTTGCGGGCGGTACGGACCGCCTGCTTGATCATGGCGAGGTTTTCGTCGCGGTCGGCAGGCACAATCTCATCGCGCCACCAGTCGCCTTCCTCGACGATCTTCACACCCTGATGATGGACGATCTCCGCATCGTCACCGACTTCGGCCTTGATGCCATCAAGCACGTTGATCACGCGGGTCGGGACGTCGGAATAGCCGCCGAGGCGGGTTGCATCCGCATTCGGGCCTATGACGGCAATACGCTTGTAATCGCTTGCGGTCAGCGGAAGGAGGCCGTCATTCTTGAGGAGCACGACAGATTTGCGGGCAGCTTCTTCAGCCAGCGCCCGAGCCTCGTCATTGTCGGTGATCTCTTCGGCATAGTCCGCATCTGAATACGGGTTCTCAAATAGGCCCGCCTCGAATTTGATGCGCAGCATCCGGCGGACGGCCGTGTCGATCTCGTCCATTGAGACTTTGCCTTCCTCCAGCGCTTTGGGCAGGAAGACGAACGCCTGACCGTCAGGCAGATCGAAGTCGACCCCGGCTTTGAGTGAACGGACGGCAGCACCTTCAAGGTCGGGTTCGACATGGTGCAGGCGGACGAGATCGTCGATGCCCCAATAGTCACTGACGACCCCACCTTCGAAGCCCCATTCGCCGCGCAGGATATCATTGAGAAGCCAGCCATTGGCGTGCGACGGAACGCCGTCGATCTCGTTATAGGAGGCCATCAGGCTGAGGATATTCGTGCGCTGCACGACCTGTTCGAAGGGGGGGAAGAACGCTTCGCGAAGAATGCGCTCAGAAATATTCGACGGGCCGACATTGGTGCCGCTTTCGGGCTGTCCGTGCCCGGTCATGTGTTTGAGGGTGGCGAGCACTTTGCCGTCAGCGAGAGGAAGCTCATCCCCCTGGAAGCCGCGCACGGCGGCAACACCCAGCTCCCCGACGAGATAGGGGTCTTCGCCATAGGTCTCTTCGATACGGCCCCAGCGCGGATCGCGCGAGACATCGACGACAGGAGATAGAACGAGGTGGGCGCCGCGCGCCCGGATCTCTCGGCCGGCGATGGTGTAGACTTGTCTGAGCAGCTCAGGATCCCAGCTGGAGGCAAGCGCGATGGCCTGCGGGAAGGATGTTGCCCCGCGCGCCGCATAGCCGTGCAAGCCCTCTTCGTGGAACAGGACCGGGATGCCCAGCCGGGTTTCCTCGGCGGCGTATTTCTGGATGGCGTTGGTGAGGGCGACCGTGTTGCGTTCATCCCGGAACGGACGTTCAAGCGGGCTCGACGGGCCGCTAAGGTCATTCGGGCGAGCAAAATGGCCGATGCCGTTGGGGAATTTCTCTTTGGCTTTTTCCGGATCAAAATTGCCGTCATCGTCGAAGACATCGGTCTTGTTGGTCCAGATCGTCGTGATCTGAACGATCTTCTCTTCGAGCGTCATGCGGGAGAGGAGGTCCTCGATCCGCGCATCAGTGTCGGCATCGGCCTGTTTATAAAGCGGGGTGTCCTGCGCCGTGACCGTGCTTTCCGCGATTGCGGCGGAAGCGGCAGGCAAGGCGAGGCCTGTAAGCGCAGCAATGCTGACTGTTACAGCAAGAAAATTTTTGGTCATTGAGGTGTTAAGCATAGCCATCATCATCTCCGTACTCAGATGAGTTATCAGGTGAGTAATTGAATGAAAAAAGAGCGGGCCCCGAAGAGCCCGCTCAGTCGAGGGACGACTCAGTGATCCGTCATGTCCTCTAGCTCTTTGCCTTTGGTTTCCTTGACGGCCCAGATGACGAAGAGGAATGAGACGATCGCGCCGACACAGTAGACGCCATAGGCGCCGACCAGGCCGAAGCCTTTGGCGGCCAGCATGATCGGGAAGGTCATGGTGATCAGGAAGTTCGCAAGCCACTGGAAGAGACCTGCGACGGCGAGGCCGGAGCCCCGAAGCTGGTTCGGGAACATCTCGCCCAGCATCACCCACATGACCGGGCCCCATGAGAAGTTGAAGAACATCACATAGGCAAGCGCGGCATAAAGGGCGAGCTGACCCATTTCCGGGGTCAGATCGACGATGTTCCCTTCAAGGACGGTTTCCACCTCATAGACGGTGCCATTGGCGAGCTGTGTGCCCGCAGCGATGACATCACCATCGAAATAGGCCGTGCCCGTCGAGAAGGCGTAAGCAACCAGACCGAGCGTGACCGCCATGCCGAGGGAGCCGATAGCCAGCATCGGCTTACGGCCGATCCGGTCAATGACCAAGAGGCCGACAATCACGGCACCGATCGACAGACCACCCGACAGGACGTTCTGCATTAGGGCATCGCTTTCGCTGAAGCCTGCGGCCTGCCAAAGCACGGCGCCATAATAGAAGATGACGTTGATGCCGACGAGCTGTTGGAAGACAGCAAGGCCGATCCCGACCCAGACGATGGGTTTGAGAACTGCCGCGCCGCCGAAAATGTCCGTGATGCGCGGCTTGTGGTCGTTGGCCAGCGAGTCCTTGATCTCATCGACCTTCTGCTGGCCGCGGACAAGGCCCGAGACTTTCTGCAGGATGCCGAGCGCCTTGTCTTCCTTATCGCGGGCGACGAGGAAGCGCGGGCTTTCCGGGATAAAGAGGAGGGCGACGAGGAAGACGCCCGCCGGAATAAGTTCTACCCAGAACATCCAGCGCCATGCTTCGTAGCCACCGAGCCATTCATTGGTCGATGCGCCTGCGGCACCGGCAATCAGGAAGTTGGACAGGAAGGCGAGGAAGAGGCCGAAAATGATGGCGACCTGCTGGATCGAGGAGAGCCGGCCGCGATATTTTGCCGGGGCGACTTCCGAAATATAGGCTGGGGCCATGACGCTGGCCGCGCCGACAGCGAAGCCGCCGATCACCCTGTAGATAATGAACTCGCCAGAGCTGTTTGCGATGCCGGAGCCCCATGCTGAGACAATGAAGAAGATCGCTGCGACGATCATCATGGTCCGGCGTCCGAAAAGGTCGGAGAGTGTCCCGGCGAGAAGGGCGCCTGCGGCACAGCCGAGCAGCATCGAGGCGACGTTGAAGCCGGTGCCGACGCTGTCGGAATTGAATGCGATCTGCAGGCCATCGACGGTGCCGTTGATGACGCCGCTGTCAAAGCCAAAGAGGAAGCCGCCAATCGTGGCGACGACACTGATCAGGATGACGAATGGCATATTCGTCTGATTGGCCGTATCCTCGGCCGATGCGGTGGTGGTACTCACAATGCCTCCCTATCGCGGTGCCGCCGGGCATTTCTGCGCCGGGTTGCCGCATTCGAAAATGTGCCCCGGTTCTTGAATGTTAGGGCTAACATAACCCTAGCCGGTTCTGCCGCAGAGGCAATCGGAATTCGTTGAAAACCCTGCCTCGTGAGCCGAAAAGGACGATTTTGCAGGGTTGACGCGGCTCCGCGCACCGACGACCTTTCCCTAACCCGGACAATAAAACATGGCGATGGCCGTTTGCAGGCCGCTCAGGAGGCGAGGAAATGGGACCAGAAATGATAGCGCTAACGTGCGGTCTGATGAGTGCGGTTTGCGCCGAACCTGTGGGCGCGACTTCGGTGGATCTCAACCAGCATGGCTTCCTGCCCAAAGCGCCCAAGGGGGCGACTGTCATCACCGAGGCGACGGCGCCGCTAGTCTGGCAGGTTGTAGATGCGTCGGGCGAGGTGCTGGCCGAAGGCGAGAGCGAGGTCTTCGGCGATGACGCGGCCTCGGGTCAGCATGTCCACCGGATCGATTTCTCCTCCCTGAAGATGGCGGGTGAGGGCTATGTCCTTCAGGCTGGTGGAGAGACCAGCGTGCCGTTTGATATCGGTACGGAGGTTTATGACAACCTGAAATATGATGCGCTGGCCTTCTTCTATCACCAGCGGGCGAGCGCGCCGATTGAGGCTGAATATGTCGGCGAAGTCTGGGCCCGCCCGACCGCGCATGATCCGGATGAGGCGACCTGTTACGGGCCGGAGGATGTGCGCGGCAATGACTGGGGCGGTTGTCCTTATACGCTCGATGTCTCACGCGGCTGGTACGATGCAGGGGATCAGGGGAAATATGTCGTCAATGGCGGCATCTCAGTCTGGACCCTGCTGAATTACTATGAATGGGCGAAGGGCGCACCGAGCTTCATGGACGGCGACGTCCGTATCCCCGAAGCTGGCAATGGCGTTAGCGATCTGCTCGATGAGGCCCGCTGGGAGATGGAGTTCATGCTGGCCATGCAGGTGCCGGAAGGGACGACGCTCAGACTGCCGCGGGGTAATCAGTACCGGAACCTTGATGCGCTGGTCTTTGATGAAGTCGATGCCTCCGGCATGGCGCATCACAAGATGGCGGATGAGTACTGGACGGCGCTGCCGACCCCGCCGCATGAGGATCCCGCAACGCGTTATCTTCATTATCCGTCGACTGCTGCGTCGCTTAATCTCGCGGCAACGGCCGCGCAATGCGCGCGGATCTGGCGGGGGCTCGACGGCGCCTTTGCGGCCAGATGCCTTGATGCGGCAGAGCGCGCCTATGCGGCGGCCAAGCGCCTGCCGGACATCTTTCCGATTACGGTCACCGATGGGGGCAGTGGCGGCTATGGAGATGGTCAGTTAGAGGACGAATTCTACTGGGCGGCCACCGAGCTTTATCTTGCGACGGGAAAGCCTTCTTATGAGGAGGATATGCGCGGCTCGAAATATTTTCTTTCCATGCCGGGCGTGGCGAATGGCCGGGATATCAGCTGGGGCTCGGTCGATGTGCTCGGCACGCTCTCGCTGCTGGTCGCGGATAGCGATCTGTCAGCGGAGGAAATCGAGCTGGCGGAGTCCCGGTTGTTCGAGACCGCGGATCGTTTTGCGGCTGAGGCCGAGGCGGAAGGTTATGGGGTACCGTTCTCCCGCTCCTATAATTGGGGCTCGAATGGCGACATGTCGAACCGCGGCATCATCCTCGCCTATGCCTATAACCTAACGGGCAAGGATGAATATTTCAAAGCTCTGACAGGCGTTCTCGATTACCTTCTGGGGCGGAACCCGCTGAAACAGTCCTATGTTGCGGGCTATGGCGAGAACCCGATGAAGGCGCCGCATCACCGCTTCTGGCTGCGCGTCCTTAATGAGGATCTGCCGCCCCCGCCGCCCGGTGCGCTGGCCGGTGGCCCCAATGGCGCCAATGCTCCCGATGAGGTCATTCAGGAACTCAAAGAGCAGGGCTGCGTGATGCAGACTTGCTATGCCGATGATTATCGCGCCTATTCGCTGAACGAGGTCGCGATCAACTGGAACGCGCCCTTCTTCTGGATCGCGGCGGCCTATGACCGTCTGACCTCGGAAGACTAGGGGTTATTGGGACAGTGCTTTTGCCACGCCCTTCGCGGCCTGACGGATGCGCTGTTCATTCTCAACGAGTGCCACACGGACGAAACCTTCGCCGCGTTCACCAAAGCCCACACCGGGGCTGACGGCAACGTCGCCAGCCTCGAGCAGGTGCTTTGAGAATTCCAGACTGTCCGAGCCGAAGACTTCCGGGATCGGGGCCCAGGCAAACATGCTGGCGTCGGGCCGCGGAATGGTCCAGCCGGCTCTGCCAAACGTGTCGATCAGGACATCGAGCCGTTTGCGGTAGACCTCCCGCACTTGCTGGCCGCATTCCTCCGAATGGTCGAGCGCGGCGATGGCCGCCACCTGAATCGGGGTGAAGGCACCATAATCGAGATAGGATTTGATCCGCGTCAGGGCGGCGATCAGCGTCTCATTGCCGACGGCAAAACCGATCCGCCAGCCCGGCATCGAGAAGGTTTTGGAGACAGACGTGAACTCGACTGCGACATCCATCGCGCCGTCAATCTCAAGGATGGAGCAGGGCGGCTCGCCGAAATAGATCTCCGCATAGGCAAGGTCCGAGAGGATGAAGAGCTCATGCTTTTTCGCGAACCGCACGGCCTCACGGTAGAAGTCCCGGCTTGCGACATAGGCGGTCGGGTTTGCCGGATAATTCAGCACCATGGCAATCGGTTTGGGAACGGAATATTTGACCGCCTTCTCTGCCTCGCGGAAGACCTCTTCCGTCGGGGCAGCGGGCAAAGCGCGCATCACCCCGCCGGCCATGATGAAACCGAAGGCATGGATCGGATAGGACGGGTTTGGCGCAAGGATGACATCGCCCGGCGCCGTGATCGCCGAGGCCATATTGGCAAAACCTTCTTTCGAGCCGAGCGTCGCGACGACCTGCGTTTCGGGATCGAGCCTCACGTCAAAGCGCCGCTGGTAATAGCGCGCCTGCGCGGCCCGCAGCCCCGGGATACCCTTCGAGGCCGAATAGCGGTGGGTCTTGGGATCGCGCACCACATCGCAGAGCTTGTCGACGATAAAGTCCGGGGTCGGCAGGTCCGGATTGCCCATGCCGAGATCGATGACGTCACGGCCCGCTTTACGCGCCGCCGCTTTCATCTTGTTCACTTCGGAAAAGACGTAAGGGGGCAGGCGGCGAAGGGCGTGAAAGTCGTGCATCTTTAGTTTGCTCTGAGAGTTTGAAGGGTGAAGCGGTAATTTAGGGAGAGTTCGGGCCTGAACGCCAGTCATCTCCTTTGGGGTGGTCAAATTAGCCTAAAATGTCTCGAGGAAAAGCGGCAGGAGTATGATCATGCAACGGTGTGTGGGGGGCAGTAATGCCTCACCGAGCGCTGAAACTCATATCTCTCTAAAAAAATATGGCGGAGGAGGAGGGATTCGAACCCCCGGGACCGTGAAGCCCAACGGTTTTCAAGACCGCCGCATTCGACCACTCTGCCACTCCTCCGGCAGAAAGAGAGCCCTTATACGGCGTTGGGCTTGCGGCTCAATAGCTTACTGACCGACAGCGTCAGACTGTGGCCCATTCCTGAAAAATTTTTGCCATCTGCTCCATGCCGACCCGTCCGGCAGGAATGCGCCCGCTGAAGGAGGCGCAGCCATGGATAGTCTGGCGCGCAATTCTGATCTCAGTTTGCACCCCGGCCTTTTTGAGCTTCTGGGCATAGGCTTCGCCCTCATCGCGCAAGGGGTCATATTCAGGGAACAGGAAGAAGGTCGGCGGGCTCGCCGAGACGTCCTCCTGCAGGATGGGCGAAATGCGCGGATCATTCGCATCACCGCTAGTGCCCAGATACATCATGGCTGCGCCGATGATCCCGTCCGTCGTCAGGAAATATTTGCCCGAGCCGAACCGCCGCCGTGAACGATACCGCGCATCCAGCCGAAGATCTGTCACCGGATAAAGAAGCCCCTGTCCGGCCAGATAGCCAGCGATGCCATCTTCCTGGCTGAGCACAGCAGAGAGCGTCGCGCCTGCACTGTCCCCTGAGAGGAAGTAGGGCTCATCAGCATCATTTAATTTCGCGGCCAGCCAATAGCGCAGCGCATCGAAGGCGGCCGGGAAGGGAGCCTCCGGGCTTTGCGGGAAATCAGGCAGGATCACCGTCATGCCGGAGATACCGGCAAGATGCCGTCCCAACGGCGCATAGCAGAGCGCCGTGCCGAGTGACCAACCGCCACCATGGATGAAGATGATCGTCCCGGCACCGGCGGTTTTGTTCAGAGGACGGATGACGAGGCTCGTGATCCCGTCTTCCTCGATCCAGTGCTCCTCAGTCGGTACGAGTGAGGGCGCCGTCCATGCGGCGAAAACCTCATTATAGGCGGCCCGGATCTTGTTTATATCCGGGTCGCCTTTCGCCAGCGCGGGGTAGGCGGCGATGTCGCGGACGACATCGCGCGTCTCTTTGTCGATCCCCACTCTAGTAGCGGACGCCGGCGGTGATGCTATAGGTGCGCGGCGCACCGTAATAGCCAAGCTGATAGCCGAGACTGTCGGAGAGATCGAAGCCTTGAGTGCGGTATCTCTCATCAGTCAGATTCCGCCCGGCGAGCCGTAGCGAATATTTGCCGTCCTGGAATTCAAGACCGATCGAGGCATCGACCAGTGTGTAGCTATCCTGTTTGAGGATCTCGCTGGAGCTGACGGTCGGATAGACATCTCCGCGATAGGCTGCCGCAGCGGCCACGACCAACTCCGTGTCGGTGGACAGATCACGGCGGTATTCAGCTCCCAGACGGCCGGTCCAGTCAGGGCTGTTCGCCGGGGTCAGATCGCCCGAGACATCCTGCCCGTTCTCGCCGATAAACTCAGCATAGGATGCATCAAGATAGCCGAGCGCCAGATCGAGCCGCAGATTGTCGGTCGCGCGGACCGAGCTTTCGAGCTCGACACCGAAGATTTCGGCCTCGGCGGCATTAGTGAAGAGGGCCGCGAACCCGCCCATATCGTCGGCGGTAAAGCTTGAGACCTGCAAATCCTGATAGTCATTATAGAAGACCGCAATGCTACCATTGCCGCGACCGTCCCAGAACCGGCCCTTGAGGCCCGCTTCATAGGCCGTCAGCGTTTCCGCGTCGAAGGGCAGGGCTTCAAGATCGGTATTGGACCGGCCGTCAAATCCGCCGCTTTTGAAGCCGCGACTGATCGAACCATATGCCGTCAGATCCGCATTGAACTCATAGCTGACCGAGACACGGGGCGAGACATTGTCAAAATCCGTGTCCGTATCGATATCGGTTGCGCGGGCCCCCTGTCCGATCTGCGGAACCAGCGGGGTTGCCGCATCGAAGAACTCCTGAACGCGCGCGAACTCTTTCTCTTCCTGTGTCAGGCGCAGGCCCGCACTGACGCTCAAGCGCTCGGTGAGATCATAAGTGCCGTCCGCATAAATGGCGTAGGCGGTGGTTTTCTGGTCATTGATGGAATTCGAGACGAATGCGATATCCGGTCCGAAAATGCCGGATTCAGTGACGTCTTCCTCAACAAAGGCATAGAGCCCGCCGACGACAGCGAGTCGGTCGCCTTCATAGGTCAGCTGGAATTCCTGGCTGAACTGGTTTTGGTCCTCAAAGACAAAGACACCGAAGATCGGGCTCGCCGTCGCATCAAGATCGAGATGCGCATCATATTCCATCTCGCGATAGGCAGTCATCGAGCTGATCGTCACCGACGGGGAGGCTTCCCAAGTTGCCCGGGCGGATACGCCCCATACGGAAAGGTCGCTGAGGTCATTGAAATCGGCATCAACCTCAAAGGGGTCTTCATTCGGATCGAAGAGGCCAAAAACGCTGGTTTCGCGCGCCGGGGTCCGGGAAGTGTCAGGCGTATCTTTCGAGCCATCCGTGGTCAGCTCGAATTCCCAGTTCTCTGCAGGCCGCGCGAGCAGCGTGCCGCGCCATGCGAGCGTGTCCTTATCCCCGTCATCCTGCCCGTCGACGCTGTTATCGGCGAACCCGTCACGGCGGAAATAGCCGATCGAGGCCTTGCCCAGCAGCGTGTCGCCCGAGATCGGGCCACTGATCCCGGCTTTCAGATCCAGCCGGTCATAGCTGCCATAGGTCGCGGAGGCGGTGAATTCCGGCGTCTCGGTCGGCTTGCGGGAGACGAATTTGATCGCCCCGCCAATCGTATTTCGTCCGTATAGTGTCCCTTGCGGCCCGCGCAGGACTTCGATCCGCTCGAGGTCGAAGACATCGAGGAATGAGCCCTGCGCACGGCCGAGATAGACGTCGTCGAGATAGATCCCGACGCCGGGATCCGCGAAGGCAAGGCTGTCGAGCTGGCCGACCCCGCGGATATAGGCGACGGTGTTCTGCGCATCGCCCTCATAGAAGGGTCAGGTTCGGCACACTGGTCTGTATATCGCCGATCTCATCCGCCGCGAAGGTGGCGAGATCGTCCCCCCCAATGGCCGTCACTGACCCCGGAACATCCTGAAGGCTCTCCTCACGCCGACGGGCCGTGACGACGATGACGTCGCCCGGTTCGTCATTTTCAGCCTGCGGCATGTTGCTCTCCTGGGCAGACAGGGGAGTGAGGCCGGAAAGGCAGCTTGCCGCACTGAGCATGAGCAGAGTTTTCACCGCTTTAGAGCGCATGATGGTTCCTCCTGGATGTTCTCTTTCTTTGGGGAGGAAAGTGGCGCGGTCTGCGCTTGCGGAAAATGGAAGAGGTTTCCGCAAATATTGCGAGCATTTTATGCTCAGTCCGGAATGGAGAGCGCCTGCCGGGTTGTTGCCATGGTGCGGGTCAGATGCCCGACGATAAGCGCTTCGAGATCTTCGGTTGGGCGGACGATGGCCGAACGGCCATCTCCTTCGTCACGCATCTTGATCAGATAGCCATCATCGACAGCGCGCTTGATGCGTTCTTCGCGCGTGCGATTAGAGCCGGATTTCATCGTTTGGGCGAGTTGCCCGACCGTCAGCGGCTGTCCCGCCCAGTGCGCGCGCAGGCAGCCAACCAGCATGTACCAGAATTCCTGCGTGAAATAGTCAGGACGCCCCCCAAAGGTTTCGTCCCAATCGCGGGCATATTCTTCGAGTGCTTCGGTCCATGCCATCAGGCGTGAGCGTTCCGCTTCTTCCATTGGTGCCGAATTTCCTTCCAGAGGCAGCGGTTTATGCCCGTTCCGCCATAAGGGCAATTCGGCAAGAGAAAACTGCACGTCCTGCACGAACTGTTGCGTCGTCATGCATCATGGAACGCGAAAGAGGGCGTTCAGGCCGAACCTAACCTGTCTGCCGGGCGCTGCCGCCGCGAACGCTAAATGGCGCTCAAGCTGCTATTTAATGGACTGATAGCGCGATAGCGCGTCTTCACGGGCTTTTTTGTGATCGACGATTGGCGCGGGATAAGTTTCACCGAGGCGAATACCGGCTTCTTTCAGTACATCTTTGGGTGCGTTAGACGGGTCGTGAATGTATTTGGCCGGAAGGCCTGAGAGCTCTGGTACGAATTTTCGAATATAGTCCCCAACCGGATCGAATTTCTCGCCCTGGGTTGTCGGATTGAAAATCCGGAAATAGGGAGCGGCATCCGCGCCGCAACCGGCTACCCATTGCCAGCTGGCGGTGTTGTTCGCTTGGTCGGCATCGACCAGCGTGTCCCAGAACCAGGCCATGCCCTCGCGCCAGTGGATGAGGAGATCCTTGATCAGGAAGCTGGCAACGATCATGCGTACACGGTTATGCATCCACCCCGTTTGCCATAGCTGACGCATCCCGGCATCGACAATGGGATACCCGGTCTGCCCCTTTTGCCATGCGGTCAGGGCCATCTTGTCCGTGACCCACTCAAAATCGGCGAACTTCTCCTGCAGCGGCTCTTCGGTCATCTGCGGCTGGTAGTAGAGGAGGTGATAGGAGAATTCCCGCCAAGCCACTTCCGACAGGAAAGTGTGGCCTTGCTCCTCCGGGATATCGCCAGCTTTGATCCCGGCCTGAACGTCATGCCAGATCGTCACGGGACTGATCTCTCCGAAATGAAGATGCGGCGAGAGGCGAGAGGTCTCATCAAGGTCCGGCCGGTTGCGCGTGTCCTTGTATCTTGCGGCCTCGTCCTTCAGCCATTCACGCAGCCGTGCGCGGGCACCTTTCTCTCCCGGTGACCAGACAGGGCCAAAGCCTGTCGCCCAGTCCGGCCTGGTCGGCAGCAGATCCCAATCCTCAAGCTTGTCGGAGGCGGGCAGCGAGGAGGGCGCGGTGAGCTTGTCCACGCGCGGCAGAGCCTCCCGGACCTCGCCCTTGGCCTGCAGGTTTTTCCAGAAGGGAGTGAAGACCCGATAGGGATCGCCAGATTTAGTCTCGATCTCCCACGGCTCATAAAGCAGCCGTCCATTAAAGCTCTCGGCGCCCCGGCCTGCATCTTTCAGTTCTTTCTTGATGTCGCTGTCGGCTTCAGTCTGCCAACGCATATAGCGCCGGTTCCAGAAGACATCAGAAGCACCTAATTCTTCCGTTAGCTGAGGGATAATATGGCGCGCATCGCCGCGCCGCAAAATGAGCGCGCCTTCACGGGTCTTCAGATCTTCTGAAAAGGCCGTAAGGGAATGATGCAGCCACCAGCGCTGGGCGCCGCCCATCTTCATCTCACCGGGCGTGTCGTCATCAAGGACAAAGACGCAAGCGACTGGCTGGCCCGTCGCGGCGGCGGCGCGCATGGCGGGATTGTCGTCAAATCGCAGGTCTTCGCGGAGCCAGAGGAGAACGGGATCGGTCATTCTGACTTTCTGACGGTGTTTTACCGGTAACACCATGCGTCCTCGCGCCGCCCGTGGGGAAACAGGGATTTTCCTTACCCGTCACTCAGGCTATGGCGCGGGCATGATCACGGAAAACCCTCCCCAACGACCGACAGCCGCGATGGTGGCGATCGGCGACGAACTCCTCAATGGCCGCACGCGCGATGCCAATATCCATCATCTCGGCGGCTGGCTCGACAAGCGCGGCATCGACCTTGTCGAGGTGCGGATTGTGCCCGACGTCGAAGACCGCATCGTCGATGCTGTGAATGCGTTGCGCGACCGGGCTGACACGGTCTTCACGACCGGCGGGATCGGGCCGACGCATGACGACATCACAGCGGATGCGATCGGCGTTGCCTTCGGAGTTGAGACGACTGAGCGCGATGACGCGCTTGAGGTCTTGCGCGAATGGTATGCCGCGAAAGGTGAGGAAGTCACCGACCGCCGCCGCCGTATGGCGCGGGTGCCCGAAGGCGCAAGGCTGATCCCGAACTCTGTCTCGGGCGCGCCGGGTTTTGCCATCGGCAATGTGCATGTGCTCGCCGGGGTGCCAGCGATTTTTCAGGCCATGCTCGACGCACTGGATGAAGAAATCGTCCGGGGGCCAACCTATACGATCTATACTGTCATCGGCACCAGTAAGGAGAGCCTGATCGCCGACGGCCTCCTGTCGCTAGAAGCCGCGCTCAAGGGCGTGAAGATCGGCAGCTATCCGGGCAAGGCTGGCAGCGGCGGGCCGCTGGCTATCGTCTGCAAGTCGCTCGAGCCCTCCATTGCCAAACAGGCGGCAGAAGCTGTCTGCGGGCTCTTCCGGGCGATCGGTGTCGAGCCGGAACTCGTCGAAGGCTTTGGCGCGAACAGGGATTAAGACCCATGCTGAGTGTTGCGGATATCTTCAAGATCGGGATTGGCCCTTCGAGCTCCCACACGCTGGGGCCGATGAAGATTGCGCGGCGCTTTCTTGATGAAGCAAAAGCAGAAGGCGCGTTTGATCGAGCGGCATCTGTTTATGCGGATCTTTATGGCTCCCTGGCGCTGACTGGGGTCGGGCACTGCACCGACCGGGCGATCATCCTTGGTCTGCTCGGCGAAGAGGCCGAGACGATCCGTACCAGCATGGTTGACGGGATGCTCGATCACGTGCGCGGCTCTGAGCAACTCAAACTGCTGGGCGTAAAGGATGTGCCGTTCGCTTGGGATACTCATGTGCGGTTCTTGCCGCCGGGTGATGTGCCTGATGCGCACCCCAACGGTATGCGCCTCACGCTTTGCGATGCTGCCGGGGAACCTATCTTTGCGCAGGTCTATTACTCGGTCGGTGGCGGCTTTATTCGCCGCGAAGATGAAATGGGGGTACCCGAAACGGATGGTCCGGACCCGGCATACCGCTTCGGCTCCGCAACCGAGCTTCTTAAAATCTGTGAGACAACAAACCAGTCGATTGCCGACATCGTACTCGCCAATGAAGATGTGCTTCGCCCGAGAGCGGAGACCGAAGCCATCCTCAAATCCATCTGGGACGCGATGGCGCGCTGCATTGAGCGGGGCCTGTCAACTCGCGGAACACTGCCCGGTGGCCTGAAAGTGACCCGCCGTGCGCCGTCGCTTTACGCCAAGCTGACCCGCTCGATCCCGAATGAGCGGGAGTCGCTCTTTGACTGGCTCAACGCCTTTGCCATGGCGGTGAATGAAGAAAATGCCGCAGGCGGACAGGTTGTCACCAGCCCGACCAACGGCGCGGCGGGAATCATCCCGGCGGTGATCAAATTCTACTGCGCGATGGACGGCGTCAGCGAGACAGCGAAGATCGACACTTTCCTTCTGACCGCCGCCGGGATTGGCATGCTCTATAAGGCGCGGGCTTCGATCTCCGGCGCGGAAATGGGTTGTCAGGGGGAGGTCGGGGTTGCCTGTTCGATGGCGGCGGCAGGGCTGGCGGCCGTCTGGGGCGGGATGCCGCGTCAGGTGGAAAGGGCCGCCGAGATCGGCATGGAGCACAATCTCGGGCTGACCTGCGATCCGGTAGGCGGCCTCGTTCAGATCCCCTGCATCGAGCGCAACGCCATCGGCGCGGTGAAGGCCGTCAATGCGGCGCGCCTGGCGCTGCAATCCGAAGATCCCTCGCGCGTCAGTCTCGACCAGGTGATTGAGACAATGCGCCAGACCGGCCTCGACATGAACAAGAAGTACAAGGAAACGTCAGAGGGCGGACTGGCCGTCAATGTCGTTGAGTGCTGACCCGGCCAGTTACTGACCGAGGCAACTTTTAAGGAAAGTATCAGTTTCCTTGAGGAACTTTATCCGATTGTCGCCGACATCAAGGAAGTGGCTGCCCTTCTCAAGTTCGACATAGCGGAATTCCTTATCCTGACGTTTCAGGCTAGAGACCATGCGCTCTGACTGGTCAATCGTGACTCGCCGGTCATCCTCACCATGGACAAGTAGGATCGGCACCTGAATCTTGTCTGCCTGAAGGGTCGGGCTGTTGTCCCGCAGCATCTCGCGGTCTCCCCAGAGTCGACCAATCCGCCGTGTCCAGTAGCTGCCGCCTTCATACTGGTTCTCATGCCGGATCAGCATGGGAAGATCCGTAACCGGCGCGTGGGCGATGGCGCATTGATACATGTCAGGCGTTTTCACAGCGCCCATCAGCGCGGCATAGCCGCCATAGGAGTGCCCCATGATCGCGATCCGCTGGGGCGCGGCCAGGCCTGCTTCGATCAGCCAGTTGGTGCCATCGGTGATGTCATCCTGCATCGCCTGACCCCATTGCCGGTCACCAGCACGCATGAACTCTTCTCCGTAACCGGAAGACCCGCGGAAATTCATCTCAAGAACGCCATAGCCGCGTGAGACGAGATACTGCACTTCCCAGTCAAAGCCGGCAAAGGTCCGCGCATTCGGGCCGCCATGGGGGAGGACGATGAAGGGAAGATCCTTGGCATCCTCAAGACTCTCATATTGCGGCGGCAGGGTCACGAAGGCAGGAATGTCGAGCCCGTCCCGCGCCTGATAGCTGGAGACGAAGGTCTGCCCCATCGGCACATCGGCCAGCTCGGGATATTGCGGGGGCAGGGAGGTCAGCGAGGGGCCCGCCCGATCAAAGATATAATACCGGCCCGGATTATTGCCTTCTTCGACATAGACAACAGCATGGCTATCACTGCCATTGATCGATGTCAGGGTGACGGAATGACCGGGGAAAGCGCCTCTCACCCGATCGATAATGTCCTGGGCAAGGTTCGCGCCGAACCAGTGAATGTCGCCGGTTTCATCAGCGAAGGTCACGCCGACCGCGGCGCCATCCTCATCTCGTTGGACAACGCTGTAAACATCAGAGACATCTGACTCGAAGAGTTTCTCTTCGAACTGATCATTGACGATGTCATATATATAGAGCGCCGCTAATCCGCCCTCATGGTTTGAGGCGACGAAGGCTTTTTCGGGATGATCCGGGAAGCCGAGGAAATTGAAATAGGGTGCGCCTTCTGCAACGCGGTGGGAGATATCTTTCCACTTGTCATCCGGCATGCGGACGATCAGTTTTTCGCGCTTATCATTGACGATACCCCAACCGGACCGGATGCGGCCCTTTTTGTCTGCACTCCAGAAATCAATGCCGTTTCTGCCGCTCATGACCGTCTTGTGACGGCTGTCTTTCTCCGTAAAGACGCTACGGACGGCCATCCTTCCTTCATCCCAATACTGTACAAGGATGTGATCGGCATCATCCTCCAGCATACTGACAATGCGGTCCTGGATCTGAACTGGCAGGTCGCCTTCGTCAGGCTTTCGGAATAGCGGCGTGATCTTGCTGTCGTCGGGGTTCAGGCCGAAGAGTCGGGTCTCGACCGTCTCTGTACCATATCGGCTGCCATTGGTCCGCAGGGAGAAGATGATCCGATCATCGCGCTTCCAGGTGACATTGCGGAAGCGGATCTCGTCAGTCTGGGTCGTCCCGTAAACCGGTTTGATGCCCTCTGCGCCATTGTCATAAACGATGAAGCGATACTCTTCTGCGCCTTCGGGGCGGACGAGCGCAAAGAATCTGTGGCCAGAAGGCGAGAGTTCGATGTCGCGGAACAGCGGCATACGGGCATAGGCTTCAAGCGGCGCTTGATCCTGCGCCATGGCCGCGCCGGTGGAAAGGATGAGACCCAATATGCCGGCAATGCCGCGTGATAGCTGCGATTTCATGTAGACCCCCAAATGAACCCTGTTCGCGACTTTAGTGCGGCCGGGCGGAGATGCAACCTTTGCGTCAGGGCGGGCCAGCTAGTGATATACCGCCCTGACATTTCCTCAGTGACCCAGACAGTCTTTCAGGAAGGCATCCGCCTCTCGCAGGAATGTCATCCTGTTGTCGCCGACATCGAGGTAATGGCTACCATTCGGCAGGACGACATATTTATGATCCTTGTTCGCCCGTTTCAGCCGGGCGGCCATCGTCTCGGATTGTTCGATATTGACGACCCGGTCATTGTCCCCATGCAGAATAAGGACGGGAATCCCGAAATCTTCGGCCCGTAAGGCGGGGCTGATTTCCTGCAGCATATTCCGATCGCCCCAGAGCCGGCCGATGCGGCGCGTCCAGTATTTGCCGCCGATGAACTGGCTTTCATAACGGATGAGACGGGGAAGGTCGGTCACCGGCGCATGGGCGACAGCACATTGATAAAGCTCGGGGGTCTTCACAGCGCCCATCAAGGCAGCATAGCCGCCATAGGAATGCCCCATGATCGCAATATTGCTGGCGCTCGTATAGCCTTGGTCAATCAGCCATTTGGCGCCATCGGTGATGTCATCCTGCATCGCTTGACCCCATTGCCGGTCACCGGCGCGCTGGAATTCCTGTCCGAACCCGGATGATCCCCGGAAGTTCATCTCCAGAACGCCATAGCCGCGCGAGACGAGATACTGCACTTCCCAGTCAAATCCAGTGAAGGTCCGCGCGTTCGGCCCGCCATGCGGCAGGACGATAAAGGGCAGGCCTTGGGCTTCTTCCAGTGAAGACAGCCAGGGCGGTAGGGTCACATAGGCTGGAATCTCAAGCCCGTCCCGCGCCGTGTACATTGTACTGAAGGTCTGGCCCATAGGCACGCCTTCGAGCGCCTGATACTGCGATGGTAACGCGGTCAGCCGATTGGCAGTATGATCGAAAAGAATATACTGGCCCGGAATATTCCCCTGCTCGATAAAGAAGGTCGAAGCGGTATCCGTGAGATTGAGATTGACCAGCGTGACATCCATGCCGGGCAGCGCGCCCTTGACCTTTTCGATCACGTCACGGACGAAACTCTCCCCCAGCCAGTGAACTTCTCCGTCATCCTCAGCGAAAGTGACACCGAGCACTTCGCCGTCCGAGCGCTGCTGGATGATGTTATACACATCCGAGGTTGGCGTGTGGAAAATCCGCTCAACGAAACTGTCGCTCGGGATGTCATAGAGATAGAGCGCTTCTGTCTCGGTCTCATGTGAGGAGGCAACATAAGCCGTGGTCCGGTCATGCGGGAAACCGAGGAAGTAAAAGCTAGGTGCGCCTTCTTCGACGCGGTAGGAGATGTCCTTCCAGCTATCATCCGGCATACGGACGATCAGCTTGATGCTCTTGTTGTAAAGGACGCCGCGCCCTGAGCGGATATTCCCAAGACCATCTGCTGACCAGTCATCGATGCCTTCCTTGCCGCGCAGCATTCGCGTATGGCTGCGGTCGTCATCGATATAGACCCGGTAAACGCTGTTCAGGCCTTCATCATAATATTCAAGAAGGACGTTTTTGGGATCATTCGGCAGAATGCTGACGAAATCATCCTGAATCTGGATCGGCACGTCAGTCTGCTGGTCGAGCCGGGCACTGCGTGTGTTCAGGGTGAAGAGCGGTGTCGATTTGCCCGATTTCGGTGTCAGCGAGAAAAGACGCGTCTCGACCGTTTCGGTGCCATAGCGTTTGCCGCTTGAGGCAATCGAGAAAATGATCTTGTCGTCGCGCTTCCAGAAGGGGCGTCGGAAGCGGACCTCATCCGATTGCTCAACAGAGAAGATGGGGGAGAGCCCTTGCGGCGTATTCTCAAAGACAACGAAGCGATAGTCTTTGGCATCCGCCGGCCGGGCCAGGGCGAAAACGCGGCCGCCGCCCGGTGAGATCCTGACATTGCTGAAAAGCGGCATGCTGCCAAAGGCTTCAAGCGGCGGTGGCGTGTAATTCTGGGCAAGAGCCGTGGTTGGCAAGGCCAGCATGGCCGCCAAGGCAGCTAGACGATGTTTCATTTTGCACCCCAAATGTCCCCGCCAAGGAGCCTAAAGCAATCAGGGCAGGGTGCAACCTCTGCGTCGAATGGCCAGAGCATGCAATTGCGGGGGGACCTTCACGAAAAGGGCGGAAACGGCCATGTAGGCTGGGTCTGACACCCACTGGACAGGACCGATAGAGAACCGATGCCCATCAAGATCCCCGACCAGCTGCCTGCACGTGACACCCTCATCAATGAGGGCATCATGGTCATGGCGGAGGCCGAGGCGGTCCGGCAGGACATCCGGCCGATGAAAATCGGGCTCCTCAACCTGATGCCGAATAAGATCCAAACCGAAACGCAGATCGCGCGGCTGATCGCGGCGACGGCGCTGCAGGTCGAGCTGACGCTTGTCCGGGCGGCAAGCCATGAATCAAAAACGACGTCAGCGGAGCATCTCGCGGCCTTCTACCGGACATGGGATGAGGTGGAAGCGGAGAAATTTGATGCCTTCGTCGTCACTGGCGCGCCGGTTGGCATGGTCCCCTATGAAGAGATCACCTATTGGGATGAGCTCAAGCGCATCTTCGACTGGACGACCAGCAATGTACATTCGAGCCTGTTTGTCTGCTGGGGCGCGATGGCGGCGCTCTATCATTTCCACGGCCTCTCAAAAGTGCGGCTGGCCGAAAAAGCTTTTGGCGTTTTCCCGCATTCGAACTGTCGACCGGGCTCGCCATTTCTTGTCGGCTTTTCTGATTCGATCCAGGTGCCGGTGTCGCGATGGACGACGATGCAGCGTCATGATGTCGAGGACGTGCCGTCTCTGCGGATGCTGCTTGATTCGCCGGAGACGGGGCCGTGCCTGATCCATGAGCCGCATGGCGGGCGGCTCTATATGATCAATCATCTCGAATATGATGCAACGACCCTGCGGGACGAATATTTGCGCGACCGGCGTGAAAATCCCGACACGCCGTTGCCGAAGAATTACTTTCCCTTTGATGATCCAGGGTTGATGCCGCCTAATCGGTGGCGCGCGCATGCGCATCTCTTTATCGGTAACTGGATCAACCAGACCTATCAGACGACGCCGTTTGAACTCGAACGAATCGGTGAAGGTCGCTGATAGCTTGCGCCGCCGCGCAGAACTGCGCAGAAGCGCTATCCACGCGGGCGTGGTGGAATTGGTAGACACACGAGACTTAAAATCTCGAGGCCTTTGGCCGTGCGGGTTCGAGTCCCGCCGCCCGCACCATCTTTGTTTGGCCGATCTCTTCGATGATTGAGGCCAAAAGCACTTCCTCCGCGAATTTCTCCTCATTCCAATGACCTTTGGTATTTAGCTCCCGAAAGGCGCTGAAATTCTGGGCCAAGGTCTTCTTTTTCCAGCCAAAAGACCGTCTGCGGAATTTCGCAGATGCAATAAAACACAGTGCTTCCGTGATCCTGCTCGTGACGAAAATGCCGCACTCTATACGGATATCATGGCCGATTGCTGCAAAAAGGGTAGCGCTAACATTTATATCCTGCTAGCGCTAACATTCTGCGGAGAGGGGGGCAGGCGCAATGCTGCCATTTCAACGTCTCACTTCGTCCCAGGTTGGAGGAGAACGTTCGACGGGTCTTTCCCCGGATGTTGTCTGTTTTTGAGCGGTTCTGAGCGGTCTCAGCCGTCCAGGCTGCTTGCTGGATCATAAGGCGCGGCAGGCCTGCTTGTCGTGACGAGGGGTCTTTGCGTTCTGAAAAGTCAGTAAACGCATAAAATTGGGAGGAACTTTCATGAGTAACCGTCAACCGGGAAGAGGTCTGCGCCGTACTGCGCTGCTTGCCACAGCCTCGACCCTCATCATGGGCGCTTATGCGCCAGCATTCGCACAGGATGATGCGGATGATGATGTCGTCGTCGTCACAGGGATCCGCGGATCCTTGATGCAGTCGATGGATGTCAAGCGTGAATCAAACGGTATCGTCGATGCGATTTCCGCAGAAGATATCGGTAAGTTTCCGGATACGAACCTTGCGGAATCGCTACAGCGAATCACCGGTGTCTCGATTGACCGGGTGAACGGTGAAGGCTCGCTCGTCACGGCTCGTGGTTTCGGCGCCAGCTTCAACCTTGTGACCCTCAATGGTCGGACCATGCCGACAGCGAACGTCGCCACAGTCGGTGGTGATCAGCAGGCGGATTTTGCCACCGGCTCTTCGCGGGCGTTCGACTTCTCGAACCTAGCCTCGGAAGGGGTGAGCGGCCTTGAAGTCTACAAGACCGGGCGTGCGGCGATTCCGTCCGGCGGCATCGGGGCAACCGTCAATATTTCAACGGCCCGTCCGCTTGATAATCCGGGTGTCCGCGGGACGCTTTCGGTTAAGGGTGTGTTTGATACCAGCGTCGAGGACGGCGATGAGCTGACCCCGGAAATTGCCGGCCTTTACAGCTGGACCAATGACAATGACACGCTCGGGGCCGCCGTCTTCGGCAGCTGGCAGCGTCGGGACAGCGCTTCGGTCAGCGCGACCAGCAACAACTGGAACATCAATACGGGTGACTTCTTCCTCGATACGGCCAATGGCCGGATCAATGGCTCGACTGTGGTGACCAATCCGCCAGCAGGTGATCAGCTTGTCTCCTATCCAAATGACAGCCGTTATCACCTTGCTGAGGCAACGCGCGAGCGTCTCAATGGCCAGGCTGTGCTGCAATTCCGTCCGCAGGAAAACTTCACTGCGACGGTTGATTATACCTATGCGGAGAACAAGCTAGAAGAGCAGCGTACTGACCAGACCAACTGGTTCAACCGTCCTTTCGGCGAAGTGATCTTTGACGATAACCCGGTCGTGGGTACCACCGTCTACCTTCAGGAAACCTTGAACGGGGTGAAGGATATCGGCTTTGAGCAGCAATTCCGCGGCAGCAAGGACACGCTTGAATCCCTCGGTCTCAATGCCGAATGGGAGGTAAGCGACCGTCTGACCCTGTCACTTGATGCGCATACATCGAAAGCCGAATCAGGCCCGGATGCGCCGAATGGCACAAGCTCGACTCTCGTGTCGATGGGCGCGCCTGTTGTTGCTGCACACTCGCTCGACATCCGGTCCGGTTTCCCGGTCCAGCGCTATACGCTGGATGACATGCTGCGCGGCAATGGCAACGGCGTTCTCGATGTCGGTGACCTTGGCTCGCAGATTGCCCGGACGAACACGTCCTTCCAGGGGCAGGATGTCGATGAGCTTCGTCTCGATGCCAGCTGGGATCTTGATGAGATCGGCAGCAAGCTCGATTTTGGGGTGAACTGGCGTGCGTCTGAAATGACCATGCGCCGTACCCAGACGCAGCAAACGCTTGGTGACTGGGGGATCAACAATCCCGGTGACGTCCAGCAATTCGCGCCAGGAGTGGTCAGCGAATATTGCCTCTCCTGTCTCTATGACGACTTTGAGGCGGGTGATGCCCGTATTGCGTTCAAGGCGAATGCCGTTGAGCTCTATTCGCTTCTCTCTGCGGCCTATGCTGGCATGGGCAATCCGGTCAACGACACCGGCCGTGACTTCAACGTGGTCGAAGAAGACATCTTCGCCGTGTACGGTCAAATCACCTGGGAAGGTGATATTGGCGGTATGCCGGCGAACCTTGTCGCGGGTGTCCGCTATGAGGAAACCGATGTCTCTGCACTGGCTGAAGTCGCCATTCCGCAGAACATCATCTGGCAGGCAGATAACGACTTCACCATTGCGCTAACGTCGGATGTCCAGCCTGTGTCTGACAGCGGGTCTTATGACAATCTGCTGCCGTCCATGGACTTTTCACTAGAGTTCCGGCCCGACGTCATCGGCCGTGTATCGTTCAGTGAAACACTTGCGCGGCCGAACTTCGGTGACCTCTTTGTCGCCGATGACGCCAATACTCCGCCACGGCCAACGGCCCTTGGCGGTATCGCGACAGGCTCTTCCGGGAATGCCGGGCTCCTGCCGCTTGTCTCGAAAAACTTCGACGTTTCGCTCGAATGGTATTTCGATGATGCGAGTTATGTCTCGATCGGTTATTTCGACAAGCGTGTACGGAACTTCATCGGTGTCGGTCAGACCACGCAGAACCTCTTCGGCCTGCGTGATCCAAGCTCCGGTGCGGCTGGCTCACGTTCGGGTGATGCGCTTGATGCCCTTTCGGGTCTCGGCGCGGATCCAACCGATGTGAACCTGTTCACGATGACAGCCCTGATTGACCAATTCGGTCTGACAGATGCTGTCACCATGTTCAGCGCCAACTTCTCGGGCGGCTCGCTTGATCAGGCTTTCGTCGACGCCACCTTCGGCGCCTATGATGTCGTGCCTGATGCCAATGACCCGCTCTTTGCCTTTGAGGTGACCGGTCCGATCAACAACCGTGAAGGCAATATTCACGGGATCGAAGCGGCCGTTCAGCACTTCTTCGGTGACACGGGCTTTGGCGTGGCAGCAAACTACACCATGGTTGAAGGGGATGTCGGTATCGATGTCGGCGCTGATCCGAATGTGGATCAATTCGCCCTCGAAGGTCTCTCCGACAGTGCCAACGCCACGCTGATCTATGAAAAGTACGGCCTCTCGGCACGGCTTGCCTATAACTGGCGCGGCGACTTCCTGGCTTCGACGAACCGCTCCGGCGGTAACCGGAACCCGGTCTTCGTCGATGAGTTCGAGCAGCTCGACCTCAACATCACTTACGACATCACGGACAATCTGGCCGTCTCGTTCGAGGGGATAAACCTCACGGGTGAGAATCTGCGGACTTATTCCCGTGACTACAGCAACTTCTGGTTCATCCAGGAGTTGGAGCCGCGCTATCTCGTGGGCGCGCGCTATAAGTTCTAAGCCTTAACCTCCCAAGGCTTAAATGAGTAGGGAAAGGCCGTTCCGGTGGAGCGGCCTTTTTCATCTTGAGACAGAGTAATAAAGCCCTACTATGAGGGAGGCTCGCCATGTAGGGCGATCTGGATTATCGTGTGCCATGACCAACACAGCCGTTCTGAATAATGTCGATCACCATGATCTGAAATTCATCCCGCCATCCGCACCGACGGAAGCGGACAAGGTCAATCAGGTTCTCGTCTTCCCGACTGAATTTCCCGAAGTTCAGCGAGAATTCCCGATCTTTTTCCGCAAAGGACAGGATGGCGCTTTCCAGCCGGTGGCGCTTCTTGGTCTCGATAAGGACGAAAATCTTTTCCTCGGGCCGAAGGGCTGGCGGACCCGTTATATACCCGCAATTCTGACGCGCGGGCCGTTCCTGATCGGTCTGCCGTCTCCTGATGATCCGCAGGCGCAAGGGCAGGGCGCGATGATCCAGGTTGACCTGAATGATCCACGAATCTCGAGAACAGAAGGTGTGCCTCTTTTTTTGCCGCATGGGGGGAATGCGCCGTTTCTCAATCAGATCACAGGCGTCCTCCAGCTTATCCATGCCGGCCACCAGCTCATGGCGCCGATGTTTGCCGCTTTTGAAGAGGCGGGCCTGATCGAACCCGTGACGGTTGAGATCAATACATCCGACACGAATAAATATGTTGTGCCTGACATGCACACAATTTCCGCCGAAGCAATGTCGGCTCTTTCTGCGGAGCAGCTCAAGTCACTTCACGATCAGGGCTTTCTTCATCTGGCCTATATGGTTCTGACCTCCACGGGTAATGTCAGCCATCTGATCGATCTTAAGAAGATGAAACAGGCCGGGTAGTCAGATGTCTGCGCTGCCGCATGTCAGGATCATTGAAGGGGTGACGCCGGATAGGATCCCCTTCGGTGAGCTGATCGCGGAGGGGCGCCCGGTCCTGATGAAAGCCGTTGTGCGGGACTGGCCTGCCGTTGCGGCAGGAGCGGAGTCGCCGAGTGCGGCGATCGACTATCTGAAACGGTTTTACGGTGGTGCGCCTGTCACCGGATTTACTGGCCCGCCCGAAATCGGCGGGCGGTTCTTTTATAATGACGAGATGACGGGGCTCAATTTCACAGCGGCCCGCGTCCGGCTTGATGGGTATCTTGATGAGATGGCAGCGCATCTGGGAGATGATCAGGCCTCATCCTATTATGTCGGTTCTACCGATGTAGACGGTTATCTGCCGGGCTTTCGGGCGGAGAATGACCTGCCGCTGGCGGAACAGGACTTTGCGAAGCAATTGCTGGTCAGCATCTGGATCGGCACACGGACGACTGCGACGGCGCATTACGATATCTCGAACAATATGGCCTGCTGCCTTGTCGGGGATCGTCGCTTCACCCTGTTTCCGCCCGATCAGGTCGCCAATCTCTATCCCGGTCCGCTTGAGCCAACCCCCGGCGGGCAGGTCGTCAGCATGGTTGATTTTCGTTCGCCAGATTTCGAGCGGTTCCCACGCTTCCGGGAGGCGCTGGCCGCAGGGCAGGTGGCAGAGATGTCGCCCGGAGATGTTCTCTTTTATCCAGCACTCTGGTGGCACCATGTCGAAGCATTGTCTGATTTCAACGTGATGATGAATTACTGGTGGAATGATGTGGCCAGCCATCTTGACACACCACAAAATACGTTACTGCACGGATTATTGAGCCTGCGGGATCGCCCGGCATCAGAAAAGGCCGCGTGGAAGGGGCTGTTCGATTACTACATCTTCGGCGAGGCGGAAGAGGCGGGTGCCCATCTGCCGGATCATGCCAAAGGTCCGCTTGGGCCCATGGATGAGATGACAGCGCGGCGATTGCGGGCGATGCTGCTCCGGCGGCTCAATCGGTAGGGAAGGCTGAAGTGAACACATCAGTACCAAAACGGATTGTCATTGCGGGCGGCGGCACGGCCGGCTGGGTTGCGGCGGCGGCTCTCTCGACTCAGCTCGGCAAGCTCGCGAAGATTACACTCGTTGAATCGTCCGATATCGGCACTGTCGGGGTAGGTGAGGCGACCATCCCGACGATCACGACCTTCCACCACCTTCTTGGCATTGATGAGCAGGCCTTCATGAAGGCGACGCGCGCGACGTTTAAGCTCGGTATCTCGTTCGAGAATTGGGGCGCGGTAGGTGATAGCTACATCCACTCCTTTGGCCAGATCGGCAAACCCACCTGGATGGGTGAGTTCCACAATATCTGGCTTGAAGCGCAGAAAGAGGGGCTCGGCGGGCCACTCGAGAATTACTGTTTCGAGTTGCAGGCAGCGAAAGCGGAGAAATTCGCCATCTCCGAAAAGCTGCGGCTCAATTATGCCTATCACCTCGATGCCAAGGCCTATGCTTCATTCCTCCGGGAACTGAGCGAAAAGCATGGCGTTACGCGCATCGAAGGCAAGATTGCCGAGGTCAGCCAGAACAGTGAAACGGGCAATATCGCGGCGCTCCTGCTGGAAGACGGACAGCAAGTAGAAGGCGATCTCTTTGTCGACTGTACGGGCTTTCGTGGGCTCTTGATCGAGAAGACGCTCGGGGTCGGCTATCAGGACTGGAGCGAATGGCTGCCGACCAATTCGGCACTAGCGATCCAGACAGAAGCCGTGCGCGATGCGCGGCCCTATACGCGGGCGGTCGCGCATGAGGCGGGCTGGCGCTGGCAAATCCCTCTCCAGCACCGGGTTGGCAATGGCCTTGTCTATGACAATCATCACCTCAGTGACGAGGAGGCCCAAGACCTCCTGATGCAGAGCATTGAGGGCAAGCCGCTGACTGATCCCTTACCGATCCGCTATACGACCGGGATGCGGGAACGCGTCTGGGAGAAGAACTGTATCGCACTGGGGCTCTCGACAGGCTTCGTCGAGCCGCTGGAATCGACCAGCATCCATCTCTTCATGATCGGCATCACGCGCCTCATCCAGCTCTTCCCTTTTGGGGAGACCTCAGAAGCCGTCCGCAAGCGGTATAATGACATGGCCGTCAATGAACTTGAGCGGGTGCGCGACTTCATCATCCTTCACTATCACGCGACGGAACGGGAGGATTCTGCGTTCTGGCGGCAATGCCGCAACATGGACATTCCCGATACGCTCAAAGAACGCATCGAGCTCTTCTGTGAATATGGCCATGCCTATCAGGCACCGGATGATCTCTTCCGGGTCGATTCATGGGTGCAGGTCATGTTCGGCCAGCGCCTTCGGCCAAAGGCGCATCACCTCATGGGCCGGGTCATGGACAAAGATCAGATCCGCCAGGTCATGACGGGGCTGGACGCGAATATCCGAAATGCGGTTGAGCGGATGCCCACCCATCAGGCCTTTCTTGAGAAATACTGCCCGATCAACTGACTGGAACAGTAGAGGGGCGGCAATTTGCCATAATAAATAACTGGGGTGTAATGTAGAGAAGCACAGAGACGGGACCGGGGCATCCATGCGGGACACACTCAAGACTTGGCGACAGCGCGGCATGGAGATGCGCAAACTACGCCGCGAGGCAAAATCGCCCAATCGCAGCCACTGCCAGAACTGCGAGACCAAGCTTCAGGGCGCTTATTGTTTTGTCTGCGGGCAGGCGGCGAGAGAGCCGCGCCGCGCGGTCATCGGCCTTGTACAGGATGTCTTCGTCGAAACGCTCGCCATTGACGGCAAGCTGTTCCGGACGATCGCACTGCTCATGCGCGCGCCGGGCAAGCTTGCGCGCAAATTCCTCGACGGACAGCGGGTGCGGTACTCACCGCCTTTCCGACTTTATCTTTTCGCCTCGGTTTTCTTCTTCCTCGCCGCGTTCTGGGATCTTGGTCACCTCGTTGAGGGCGCCAATCTCGAGAAGCCGAATAAGGAAGTGTCCACTGAGAACAGTGAAGAGACGGCGGAAACCCCTCCGCTGACGGAGGAAGAATTATCCGAAGTGCCGCCGGAAGAAGGTGAGGCTTCAGAGTCGGATGACATGAACTTCTCACTCTTTGGAGATGAGGACGAAGACAAGCACGAATGGATGATCGAGCTTGAGGATCGGATGGGGGACGCCCTGAAACGGGCGACGGAGGATCCGCGGCTCTTCATGGCGCAGACACGCGAGAACCTGCCGCGCTTCTTGCTTCTTGCGCCTTTGGTCTACGCGCTGACGCTGATGCTGCTCTATATCTACCGGCGCAAATTCTTCATCTACGACCACTTCGTCGTCAGCCTTTATATGCATGCGGCGCTTTATGCTTATCTCCTGATCGCGATCGTCTGGAGCAAGATTCCGATAGTTGGTTTCCTTTGGTGGGTGCCGCTTGTCTGGGGCGCGCTTCAGCCGCTTCTGGTCCAGCGGCAGGCTTACGGCTCGAACTGGTTCTCGGCCGTGATCAAATGGGTCTTCGTGAATGCCGTTTATTGGATCGCGATGCTCATCATCATTCTGCTCGGGCTCGGCTTCAGCCTTTACCAGAGCTGATCCTTACCAGAGCGGTTGGTCGGGACTGGCCGCCTTTGCCATCAGGTCGAGCAGCCGCTTCAGGGCCTTCTGGTCACTCGCTGAAAGCTGTGAGAGCAGCTCATCTTCGAACTGGCGGGCGAGGGGCGCGACCTCGTCATAAATCTCCTCCCCCCGGCGTGTCAGATAAAGCGTGCTTGATCGGCCATCATGCGGCGTCGCGCGGCGTTCCAGCCGGCCATCATCAATCAGCCCGGCAATGGCGCGAGAGACCGCGACCTTGTCCATTCGCGTCGTCTCGGCCAGCTGCGTCGCTGTCAGGCCGGGGTTCTGGCCGATCACCGCCATGACCCGCCATTGCGGGACGGAGAGCCCGAAATCCCGCCGATAGGCCGCAGCGATCCGCTCTGAAATTGTGTTCGACAGGACAGAGAGCCGGAAGGGCAGGAACTCGGTCAGATTGAGCAGCGTTCTGGTGGTCACGGGGGACGGTCTTTCCTGCGAGCGGCGCTTGCAATGCGGCGTGAGATATGATTACACACGAAAATAGTTTCAATTGCAACAAAACTGACGAGATTCCCTGATGGCAGACCTCTTCGACAATCCCGCCGGCCTCGACGGCTTCGAGTTCATCGAATTCTCCGCACAGGAAAAGGGCGTGCTGGAGCCCGTCTTTGAGACCATGGGCTTTGTGAAGGTCGCACGGCATCGCTCAAAAGATGTCGAGCTGTGGCGTCAGGGCGGGATCAATCTCGTCACCAATTACGAGCCGAACTCTGCCGCCTGGTACTTCTCGCGCGAGCATGGGCCCTCGGCCTGCGGCATGGCGTTCCGTGTACGGGATGCGCGTAAAGCCTATGACCATCTCCTCAAGCAGGGCGCGGAGCCGGTACAGGTCAATACCGGGCCGATGGAGCTGCGTATTCCCGGCATTCGCGGCATCGGCAATTCCATCATCTATCTCATCGACCGGTATGGCGAGGGCGAAGACGATCTGTCGATCTATGACATCGACTTTGACTATCTGTCTGGCGTTGATCGGCACCCGGAAGGCTGCGGCTTCCAGCTGATCGATCACCTGACGCACAATGTTTATACGGGGCGGATGAAATACTGGGCGGATTTCTATGAGAAGCTCTTCAATTTCCAGGAGATCCGGTATTTCGACATCAAGGGCGAATATACTGGCCTGACCTCCAAGGCGCTGACAGCGCCTGACGGCAAGATCCGTATCCCCCTCAATGAAGAAGGTGAGGGCGGCAAGGGCCAGATCGAAGAATTCCTGCGCGAATATAATGGTGAAGGTATTCAGCACATCGCGCTGATTTGTGATGATCTTTATGCCTGCTGGGACAGGCTCAAAGAAAAGGGTGTGCCGTTCATGACCGCGCCGCCCGAAACCTACTACCAGATGCTCGACGGCCGCCTGCCGGGTCATGGCGAGGATGTCGCGGGCCTCAAATCCCGGGGGCTGCTGCTTGATGGGACGACCGAGGGCGGCGAGCCGCGCCTCCTTCTTCAAATCTTTGCTGAACCCCAGATCGGACCGGTTTTCTTTGAGTTCATCGAACGCAAAGGCGATTACAAGGAAGGCTTCGGCGAGGGCAATTTCAAGGCGCTCTTTGAATCGATCGAACGTGATCAGATCAATCGGGGTGTCCTTAAAGTCGAGGAGCCGGCGGAATGACCCATCCTTTCAACCTTCAGGGCGTCCACCACGTCGCCTATCGCTGCCGTGATGCGAAAGAAACGGTTGAGTTCTACCAACGCGTGATGGGCATGGATTTTCAGCTCGCCATCGCCGAGGACAAGGTGCCCTCGACCGGTGAGCCGGACCCTTACATGCATGTCTTCCTCGATGCCGGGAACAACAATGTGCTCGCCTTTTTCGAGCTGCCGACACGCGATGAAATGGGCCGCGATGAGAAAACCCCGAGATGGGTACAGCATATTGCCTTCCGTGTGGGGAGCATGGAAGAGCTGCTCGCCGCGAAAGAACGCGCCGAAGCCGAAGGGCTCGATGTGGTGGGGCCGACCCATCACGGCGTGTTCAAGTCGATCTATTTCTTCGATCCCAATGGCCACCGGCTGGAGCTCGCTTGCGATATCGGCACGCCCGAGCAGATGGCGGAGCTTCACCGCGTTGCGCCTGACATGCTCGATGAATGGGCACGGACGAAAAAAGCACCGCGCCACGCCGCCTGGCTGCATGAGCTGACTGACTGAATCCGTGAGTGATCTTGAAGCTGACCTCAAGGAGCTTTTTGCTTGCGAGCCGGATCGCAAAAACCCTGATGACCGCTGGTCTTCGTCATGGTCAACATATAGTAGACAGTTTGGTGATGTATCGGTTGAACTAAAACTTTTACCGGCTGCTGGAGAGTTCAGACTTCTTGCGAAGCTTCATGGTAAAGACCTTTGCATGCTTGAAAGTCGGTACAATGCTGTTCTTACAGTTGAGATTACTGATATGAGTTCTGTGCTGAAGATTTGTGATTCGACCGATAGAATGACATTTGTCCGTTTAGAGCCTAATTTCTTTGTCGGACAGCTAATGGAGGACCCGTTGTGAAACTTGCCAGCCTTAAAGGAGGGCGGGACGGCCGCCTCGTCGTCGTCTCCCGTGACCTCAGCCGCTATGCGGCTGCGAGCGACATTGCGCCGACGCTGCAGGCCGCGCTTGATGACTGGGAGGCCAATGGCCATCAGCTCGAAGAGCTAGCCCGTAAGCTCGAGGACGGCTCAGTCCCGACCCATCCCTTTGATGAAAGCGAATGCCATTCCCCGCTGCCGCGCGCCTATCAGTGGGCAGACGGATCGGCATACGTCAATCACGTGGAACTCGTCCGCAAGGCGCGGGGTGCTGAAATGCCCGAGACCTTCTGGACCGATCCGCTGATGTATCAAGGCGGCTCAGACAGTTTCCTTGCGCCTCGCGATCCTATTGTCATGCCAACCGATGAGGGCTGGGGCATCGACATGGAAGGCGAAGTCGCGGTCATCACAGGCGATGTGCCGATGGGCGTCACGGCAGAGGACGCGCTCTCCTATGTCCGCCTTATCATGCTGGTGAATGACGTGTCTTTGCGCGGCCTGATCCCGGGCGAACTCGCCAAGGGCTTTGGCTTTTTCCAATCCAAACCCTCCAGCGCCTTCTCGCCTTGCGCTGTGACGCCCGATGAACTCGGCGATCTGTGGGCAGACGGAAAGATCAAAGCTGCGCTACGTGTCGACTATAATGGCGAGGCTTTCGGTCGGGCCGATGCCGGCACCGACATGACCTTCCATTTCGGCCAGCTCATCGCCCATGCCGCCAAATCCCGGCCGCTTGGCGCAGGGACCATCATCGGTTCAGGCACGGTCTCGAACAAGCTCGACGGGGGCCCGGGCAAGCCGGTCGCAGAAGGCGGGGTCGGCTATTCCTGCATCGCCGAAATCCGCATGATCGAGACGATTGAGAAGGGCGAGGCGAAAACCTCCTTTATGAAATTCGGCGACCGCGTCGGCATCGAGATGCAAGACTCCGGTGGTCAGTCGATTTTTGGCCGCATCGACCAGACAGTCGAGAAATATACCGGCTGATCCTAGTGTCCGCCGGGCCTGCCCAGCGGGATGCGCTTGACTTTCCTTACATCCATGGCAGATGATCGGACTGTTACGCCAGAGTAACAGTCCGGCCATCGCGATCGACAGACATCTGCGAGGCCCATCCGGGAGGCATTCGCAGATCCATGTCCCATCAATTCCATGCTCAAATCGTGAGCCTTGCCCGTGCTGCGGCGAATAAGGCGCATACAGTGCTGAGCAGTTGGAATGAGGACAGACTCTGTGACAAACCAATCCAACAGAATTGGCAGGAGGAATTTCACGCGTGACGAATTTTCGAGAGACGGTCCGGGAATGGATCGAGGACAATTGTCCCCCCGCCATGCGGACCCCAATGAAATCCGATGCCGATGCCTGCTGGGGCGGGCGCAATGCCAAATGGAGCTGCCCTGAACAGAAAGAATGGCTCGACGCCATGGCCTCGAAAGGTTGGACGGCGCCACGCTGGCCCAAGGAATATGGCGGCGGCGGGCTCAGCGCCGAGGAAGCGAAGATCCTGAAAGAAGAGCTTGAGCGGGCAGGGGCCCGCTCGCCGCTCTACTCTTTCGGCATTTCCATGCTTGGGCCGGCGCTGCTCAAATTCGGCTCCGAAGAACAGAAGAAGAAATATCTCCCTGAAATCGTCAGGGGGGAGATCAGATGGTGCCAGGGCTATTCCGAACCCGGTGCGGGTTCTGACCTGGCCGCGCTCGGCACGAAGGCCGAAGACAAGGGTGATCACTGGATCGTCAATGGGCAGAAGGTCTGGACCAGCTATGCCGACAAGGCGGACTGGATTTTCTGCCTTGTGCGGACGGATCCGGCGGCGCCGAAACATCTCGGGATCAGTTTCGTCCTGTTCGATATGGAGACACCCGGCGTCTCAACGCGTCCGATTCGCCTGATCTCCGGTTACTCGCCTTTCTGTGAGACTTTCTTTGATGATGTCGCCGTACCGAAGGAAAATCTTGTTGGTGAACTGAACAAGGGTTGGGATGTCGCCAAATACCTCCTCGGCCATGAACGCGAGATGATCTCCGAAATGGGTCTCAGTTCAGCGGGATCACTCGGTGCGGAGAATGCTGAAATGCTGGCATCCGATCCGCTCTTACGGGCTGACATGATCCGCTATGATGTGAAGACGGCAGCCTTCCGGGCCTGCGCCGAGCTGTTCGTTGAGCAATATGCGGCGCGGACTGCACATCCGGCCCAGCCCTCCATGCTCAAATATTATGGGACAGAGCTGAACAAACAGCGCCATGAGTTGATCATGTCCGCAGGTGGGACCGATCACCTCTCCTGGGATTTTGACGCGTCCGAAGGCGCGCTGCCGGCAACAAGCTGGCTGCGCACCAAGGCCAATTCCATCGAGGGTGGGACCAGTGAAATCCAGCTCAATATTATTGCAAAACGCATTCTCGGCCTGCCGTCGGCATAAGGAACAAGATAGATGACAATGCTTCTGAACGACGATCAGGAAATGCTGCGGGACAATGCGGCCCGGTTCATGGCGGAGGCGGCGCCCGTGTCGCATCTGCGCGCGCTGCGGGATGATCAGAATCCCGACGGCTTCTCCCGTGAGCTTTGGGCGGGTTTTGCCGAAATGGGTTTTACCGCGATGCTGGTCCCCGAAGATCATGGTGGGCTCGGTCTCGGTCTTGCCGAAGCAGGGATTATCCTGCGCGAGATCGGCCGGAACCTCACCCCTTCGCCATTCATGACGACGGCGCTTGGCGGTGTCATGGCGCTCCGCACTGACAAGGGCGAGGCCGCCGAGCAATGGCTACCCAAGATCGCTGAAGGCAAGGCTGTCCTCGCTCTTGCGCTTGATGAAGGCGCAAAACATGGCGCGACGCCAACGAAACTCCGCGCAGAGCAATCAGGCAATGGCTGGAAACTCTCAGGGCAAAAGGATTTCGTCCTCCACGCGCAGTCAGCTGATGCCTATCTCGTCCTTGCAAGGACCGATGAAGGCGAGCGCCTTTTCCTCGTCGATGCCAAGGCGGACGGGATCGAGCGGCAGACGACCCCGCAGGTCGATGCCGGTTATTCGAGCCACGTGACATTCTCCGATGTGACGACCGAACATCCTGTGGGCGGTGAAGACACCGTCAGACAGATGATGGCCGGGCTGCGCGTCGGTGCGGCAGCAGAGATGACGGGCCTTGCCGAAGGCGCGGCCGCCATGACCACCGCCTATCTGTCCGACCGCAAACAGTTCGGCGTGCCGATCGGCAGCTTTCAGGCACTCCAGCATCGTGCGGCTCACCTTTATTGTGAGCTGGAAGTCGCAAGCGCTGCGACTCTGCGGGCCGAACGCCTTGCTGACAGCGAAAGCCCTGAGGCGGAAGAGGCCGTGCATGTCGCAAAAGCAACCGCTGGCTGGACCTCGCGGCTTGCCGTTCAGGAAGCCGTTCAGATGCATGGCGGCATCGGCATGACAGATGAGCACGATATCGGGCTCTTCATGAAACGCCAGCGTGTCCTTGAGGAACTCTGGGGCGACAGCAATTACCACGCGGAGCAATATGCCCGCCTGAAGGGATATTGAGCATGTCAGAGACCCCTAAGGGCGCAGCACCGGTCGAGCCCGTTCTGACCGAAGAAGAAAAGAAGGTCCGGAAGACGAGGGCCTATGCGCTCTTTATCCTGGTAGTGGTCTACACGCTCAACTTCATTGACCGTCAGATCGTTGGTATCCTCGCTATACCGATCAAGGCGGACCTTGGTCTCACGGACTCCCAGCTAGGCCTGATGGGCGGGCTGGCCTTTGCACTCTTCTACACCATTCTCGGCATCCCGATTGCGATGCTCGCGGATCGGAGGAACAGGGTCTATATCATCACCGCCGCGCTGACCGTTTGGTCGATCATGACGGCGGTTTGCGGCATGGCCGGGAATTTCATCCAGCTTTTCCTCGCCCGGCTCGGTGTTGGGGTCGGAGAGGCGGGCGGTGTCGCACCGGCCTATTCTCTGTTGTCTGATTTCTTCCCGGCGGAGAAACGCGCGCGAGCACTCAGCATCTATGCCTTCGGTATCCCCATCGGCAGCGCGCTGGGTATCCTGCTCGGGGGGATTCTGACCAATTTCATCAGCTGGCGAAGTGCCTTCATCATTGTCGGATTGCTCGGGGTCGTTGTGGCGCCGATCCTTGCTTTGACGCTGAAAGAACCGCCGCGCGGCCGGTATGACAAGGGCGCTGATCCGACAAAGACCGCAACCGTCAAGGAGGTCCTGACAACTATCACGAAAAAACCCAGCTTCTGGGGGCTGTCGCTCGGTGCCGCCTGCGGCTCAATGATGGGTTATGGTCTCTTCTTCTGGATACCGTCCTTCCTCGTGCGCAGTTTCGCGCCGGAACTCCGCGAGTTCTTCGACTGGATCCCTCGCGGTCTGTTGCCGCCTGAGCCGAGCACGACGCTTTATGCTTCATTTTTCTATAGCGGCATCGTCCTCATCGGCGGGCTTGTCGGTATCTGGGCGGGCGGTGTTCTGGCCGACAAATATGGCCAGGCGAAGAAGTCGACCTATGCGCTGATCCCGGCCATCGGCTTTGCGCTGACGACGCCATTCTTTATCCTGTCCCTGATGACACCGTCTCTTATCGTCATCTTCCTGGCCCTGATGATTCCGACCGCGCTTAGCCTCGCCTGGTTGGGGCCGGTGACATCAGCGTTCCAGCATCTCGTTCCGCCCCATATGCGGGCAACGGCTTCAGCGATCTTCCTCTTCGTCAACAATCTGATCGGCATCGGCCTTGGGACTTATGTCCTCGGTGCGCTGTCCGACGGATTTGGCGCACGCTTCGGCGAGGAGTCGCTGCGCTATGCGATGCTGACGGGCTCCACTCTTTATCTGGTCGCAGGGGGGCTGTTGTTCCTCACCGCCCCGCGTCTGAAACATGACTGGCACGGATGACCTCCCGTCACCGTCGCGCCAGTCAGCAAACTTATAGAAGGCATAAGTCATGAAAGAAGCAGTCATCGTCTCGGTTGCCCGGACTCCAATCGGCAAAGCCTATCGCGGGGCCTTCAATGATACAGGCGCGGTGGAGCTCGCTGGACACGCAACTCGGCACGCGGTCGAGCGGGCGGGCATCGATCCCAGCCAGATTGAGGACTGCATTTTCGGCTCGGCCCTGCCGTTCAACACGGCAGGCATGAACCTTGGCCGTCAGGCTGCCTTGCGTGCAGAACTTCCTTTCGAGGTCGGCGGCATGACGGTCGATCGGCAATGCGCCTCTGGTCTGATGGCCGTCGCCATCGCCGCCAAGCAGGTGATGATCGACGGTATGCAGGCCTGTGTTGCGGGTGGGGCGGAGTCGATCTCCACCAATCAGCGTCCTGATCTTGCCATGGTCTCCCCGAACCCGTGGCTCGTTGAGCACCTGCCTCAGACATATATGACCATGATCGAGACGGCCGAGATCGTCTCTGAACGCTATGATGTCTCCCGCGAGGCGCAGGACGAATATGCGCTTAGCTCCCAGATGCGCACGGCAGAAGCTCAGTCAAAGGGCTATTTCGACGATGAGATCGTGCCGATGCCCTCGACCATGCTGCGTCAGGACAAGGAAACAAAAGAGATCAGCAAGCATGATGTCGTGCTCGATAAGGATGAAGGAAATCGTCCTGACACGACGCTTGAAGGGCTGAACTCGCTCAAGCCTGTCTTCAAGGGGGGCCAGCGCGTCAAGGAGGGCCAGTTCATCACCGCAGGCAATGCGAGTCAGCTGAGCGATGGGGCAGCAGCTCTCGTTGTCATGGATCAGAAAGCAGCCAGCGATGCCGGACTGACCCCACTTGGTATTTATAAGGGCGTGGCGGTTGCCGGGACGGACCCGGACGAAATGGGCATCGGTCCGGTCTTTGCCATCCCCAAACTGCTGGAACGGCACGGTCTGACGATCGACGATATCGGCCTGTGGGAGCTGAACGAGGCTTTTGCCTGTCAGGTGCTTTATTGCCGCGACAAGCTCGGCATTCCCGATGAGCGCCTGAATATCGATGGCGGCGCGATCTCTGTCGGCCACCCTTACGGCATGTCGGGTGCACGGATGGTTGGCCACGCGCTGCTTGCGGGCAAACGTGTCGGCGCCAAATATGCCGTCGTCACCATGTGTGTCGGTGGCGGGCAGGGGGCTGCCGGCCTCTTCGAAATCGTCTGACAGTGCCGGGGCCTGCGGGTCCCGGATGTCCCCTGCGATTTGTGACCCGATAGAGGCATGTTACGCTTGAGTAACAGCAAATGATGAGCTAACCTCACCGCAACAAGACAAGCGGAGTCCCATGCTGGCTCCCGGGGAAACGCGGCAGGAGGTTGGAATCATGAATTCCGTCAGGTCACACCGGCAGGGCCGCCTGCAGGGCAGGGGATGGCTTTTCCTCTCACTCACATCACGAAAGAGTCGCTCTTTCATTCTTGCCCTTGGCCTGGCGGGACTGATTGCGGGCGGTGCAGCGCAAGCTGCTGACGCCCCGGTCGTCACCGTCGAGCAGGGCGAGATGGCGGGCACGCAAAGCGGCGGGATCCGCTCTTTCAAGGGCGTTCCGTTTGCAGCGCCCCCCGTGGGAGAGTTGCGCTGGGCACCGACAGAGCCTGCGGCCTCATGGGGCGGGGTGCTTGATGCCTCCGCCTACGGCGCAGCCTGTCTTCAGCCGGAGGTAGCCGGGCGGCCGTCCCGCGTGACGACAGCGCAGAGCGAGGATTGCCTGACACTGAATATCTGGGCGCCAGAGGGGGCCGAGGACGCGCCCGTCATGGTCTGGATCCATGGCGGCGCCTTCCGGATCGGCTCTGGCAGCCTTCCTTATTATGACGGCACGGCCTTTGCGGAACGCGGCATTGTCCTTGTGACGATCAATTATCGCATGGGTGGTTACGGCTTTTTCGCCCATCCCGCACTGGTTGATGAGAATGGCGGTGGGGCCACGAATTTCGGCCTTCTCGACCAGATCGAAGCGTTGGAATGGGTGCACGCCAATATCGGGGCCTTTGGCGGAAACCCTAATAATGTCACGGTTTTCGGGGAATCCGCCGGCGGCGCGAGCGTTCTCTATCTTCTGACCTCGCCTCTGACAAAAGGGCTCTTCAGCAAGGCTATCGTGCAGAGTGGCGGCGGTAGTCAGCAGGCGGCCTGCGCATGGGCTGAATGTGGGGGCAAATCGTCCGCCTCATCTCAAGGGGTTGTTTGGGCCGCTGACCAAGGGCTTGAAGATCCGACAGCGGAGGAGCTGCGCGCCCTTCCCGCAGAGGCGATCCTGTCCTTTGCGCCACTCTCCAGCGGCATGGGGTTCGGCCCGATGATCGATGGTGAGGTCATTACCGGGAATGTTCTTGATCGGATCGGCGAGGGCGTCGTCTCTGATATCTCCGTCATCATCGGCTCGAACAGTAATGAATCATCCGTTCTTGCCGCCTTCGGCCAGTCACCTGAACGTGCCGCCGAAGTGCTGGGCGCAGGTCTGGAGATGATCCGCGGTGTCTATACGCAAGACCGTGAACTGACCGATGAGGAGCTGTCCTCGGAAATCATGCGCGATGCCATTTTCGGGGCCCCGGCCCGACGTGCGGCGGTGGCGATGCAGGCAAAAGGCTTGCCCGTTTGGCGCTATTATTATGACTATGTGATGACCCGGCGGCGGGAGAATTCTCTGGGGGCCAATCATGGTGCAGAGATCCCCATGGTGTTCGGGACAATCAGCACTGTCCCGCTGATCGGTCGTCTGGCAACGGACGAAGACCGTGAGCACAGCCGCATGATGAATGAGATGTGGGCGAATTTCGCAATCCACGGCGCGCCTTCAATCGAGGGTGAGGTCGACTGGCCTGCAATCGACGCAGAGGCCAATCCGGCGCTCGTGATCAATGGCACCGGCGCGCATCTCGAAACCGACTTCCAGAAAGCCACACTCGACCTTCAGGACCGGCTCGCGGCTATGGTTCAGGGGCGGGCAGAGACGAAAGAGGGGAACTGACGAATGACGATACCGCATTGGAAATATGCCAGATGGGGGCTCGCAGTCGTGATCGCGCTGTGCGGGTTCTGGATCGGCACCCATCAGGCGCATTCGGCGATGAAGACCAAGGCGGATGTTGAGACATTCGTTTTCAACGGGCCTTGGTACACAGATGACTTTGGTGCGAAAGAAGCCACACCAATGACCCGTGCCTATACGGCGGTGGTTGGCTTGCTCGCTTTGTCTCGTCAGGAGACGCTTTATTATATGGCGCGCGAGGATTCGGACGGCGAAGCCATGACCGCCGATTATGTCTATGAAATCACCGGCGGCGATCTTCCCTCGCGCTGGTGGAGCATCACTCTTTATGGGGATGATCACTTCCTAATGGATAATGAATATGAGAAATTTTCCGTCAAGGCGACCGACCTTGAGCGCGAGGAGGACGGCACATTCCGTGTCGTCATCTCCCGCGAGCCTCAGCCCGGCAACTGGATTCCGATGGCCGGAGAAGAGGGCGAGGAAGTCTCCCTCCTGTTGCGAATGTATAATCCCAATGACGGCGTGCTTGACCGTCTGCAGGATATCGACATGCCTGAAATCCGCCGTGTGAGGAAAGCATCATGAAATACAGCTTCTGGATTGCCACCGGCGTTGTCGCCATTCTTGGTGCTCTGATCGGGTATCAGTATGAGCTTCGGCAGATCCCCATTCAGGAGATGGAAGAGGCCGAGGCTGGTATCGCCTCGCGTGCCAAAGGGCTCAATGCCATGGTGCATGCGCCTCGGCCCAGCGCGGCCTCGCGCACGGTTGTTCGTCCGTCTCCGGACCAGCTTTACTCGGCCTGCGTCTATGACCTCAAAGCAGGTCCGGTCGTCTTCGAAGGGACAGCGCCTGATGATTCCTATTGGTCGCTCTCATTTTTCGCGCATAACAGCGACAATTTCTTTGTCGTCAATGATAGCGAGCTGGAGGAGAAAGCCTTCCGTTTCGTGCTGATCGGGCAGGGCGATAAAATGCCTGACGGTGTGCCTGAAAGCCAGATCGTCAGATCTCCTTCACAAACCGGGATCGTCCTTCAACGGATTTTCATCGCAACTGAAGACCAGGCAGGTCCGCTTGATGAGACACGGCGCTCAACCAACTGCCATCCGATGTCGGCCTGATGCAGATCGGCCGGCAGCACCTGATCAAGGCGGCCATCCTGCTGGCCGTCTTCACGGCGGGCTTCTTTTTCGGGGGCTCACGCATCCATTCCTCGCTCTATAAAAGCGAGACGGCCGACGCTTTCATTTATAACGGCCCGTGGTTCACGAGCCGCTATGCGGGGGCTTCGGATGCCGATGCACGAACAAGGGCGTTGGTTGCAGTAACCGGTCTACTGGCATTGTCGCGCGAGGAAACCGTCTATTTCCGTCTGCATGAGGATAGTGAGGGGCGGCCACTATCCTCTGATTATGATTATGTCCTCAAAGGTGCTGATCTTCCAGCGCGCTGGTGGAGCATCACGCTTTATGACAGCGATCATTACCTCAACCAGGAGGCAACGGGCCCCTATTCGGTCAAAAGCACGACGCTGGAAAGAGAGGAGGACGGATCGATCCGCATCAGCCTGTCTTCTGATCCGAAGGAGGGGAACTGGATCGATATGGGGACGGGCCAGAAAATGTCCCTTTCCATGCGGGTTTATAACCCGTCGCCCGAGTTGGTCGATAATCTCGAAACCGCGCCGCTCTTCACAATCGAGCGCATCGAGAAGGGGCAGGGCTCATGAGTATGGCAGATATAAGCCGCCCGTTACGCTTTATCCTGATGGGTGTTGGAGCGCTCCTTTCTCTCGCACTCCTCTATCTTGTCATTGTGTGGCCGAAGGATGCCGCCCGTCCGCTGGGGGAGCTGCATTTCGTTCAGTCTCCGGAAGGAGAGCGCGTCGCCTGTTATCTTGATGGCCCCGAAGACGGCCAGCCAGTCATCATGCTGGCAAGCCTTGGGCGGTCGGTCGGGGACTTCAATGCGCTTCAGCCGCATCTTGTCCGCGCAGGCTATCGCACTATTGCGGTTGATATGCCGGGGATCGGTAAATCCGGGACACCGGTCGAGGCCGCACCAACGCTTTATTCACTCGCCGCCCTGATTGACGCTGCGGTCACGGATGCAGGCATTCCCGACACGGAAAGCCTGATCGTCATCGGTCATGCTTTCGGCAACAGGCTCGCGCGCGCTTATGCATCCGAGCGTGCAGAGCGCATCGACCGGATCATCCTTATCGCTGCTGGTGGCGCTCAGGACCTCAATAAAATGCCGAAGGTCCAGTCTGCGCTCACGGACAGTTTTGCGTGGTGGATGCCGCCGCCCATGCGAAAAGCTGACGTGAAATATGCTTTCTTTGCCGACGCAAACAATGTCCCGCGCGACTGGATGAATGGATGGTATGCGGATGGCGCGCGCCATCAGGCAACGGCCGTGCGCCGCACACCGGAAGGGGAATGGCGCACTGGCGGTGATCGGCCGATCCTGATTCTTCAGGCGGACAGCGACCGGATTGCACCTGCGGCGAAAACCTCTGCCGTGATTAAGGATGCCAAGCCCGATCTTGTCTCGATCGTCCTGATCGAGAATGCCGGTCATGCGCTCCTGCCCGAACAACCCGATCGGATCGCCAGCGAAGTGCTCACTTTCCTCAAAAAAGATACCGCCGAATAGCGTAGTGAGGGTCAGTCAGGCTCCAGGCCACGCCAGTAATAAGACATAGCGCGCACGGATTTGTTGATCCATTCGAGGAACTGATCGTCATTCTCGGGCGAGCCCATATCGACCCAGCGCACATAGGCATTGAGCAGGACGGCCGTGATCGTCTCGGCCAGCAGCCGCGCATCGGTCGGCCCTTCTGTACCATCGCCAAGGATCTCGCGGTCGCGTTCCTGCGTCCGGCGGATCAACTCATCCGTCAGCCGATCAAGATGAGTGCCATATTCAGGGTCATGCGCCGAATGCCGAACCAGCAATTTCATGGCGGAGGCATGTTCACGTGCGACTGGCAGACTGCGCCGTACCCGTTCAGTCCACCATTCGGCAGGTTCTTCGTCGGCATCGAGCAGGGCTTGCGAGATATCTTCCAGAACAGCGTGGACCATTTTGTCCTTCGCGCCGAAATAACGATAGAGCACGATTTTAGAGACCCCGGCCTTTTCGGCGACATGGTCCATGGTCGTATTGCGAATGCCGCGTTCCGCCAGCACATCCGCGGCATTACGGATGAATTTCTCGCGCCGTTCGGAACGATGCCGATCCAGATAATCCGCGTATGATTCGCTCATTCTTTCCTCGATCGCTTTCGTCACAACCTGCCACTTCGTCATGAAGGGACTGCGGCCTTTACGCAACGGCCTGTAACAACCCGCTTTTAGTCTGTTTACACGATCGAAACACCCCGTTACTCTCCAGTAACAAGGACGGCCTTTTCAAAACGCACTCGAAAGTGGGCAGGCCGGGCATAGGGAGCAGAGTTATGTCGAGACTGAAGAGTCAATATCGTGCCGTTCTGTGCGGGGCTGCCGCAACGGCCGCCCTCGTGACGGCATTTTCCGGGGCGGCGTGGGCGCAGGATGACGAAACCCAGATCGAAGGGGATGTCATCACCGTTCAGGCGCGTAAGCGTGATGAGGCCATCGAGGATGTGCCGGCTTCGATCACTGCGATATCGGATGAGGATGCCGAGCGTCTCGCGCTGCAGGATGTCGCTGACTATATCCGTCAGACGCCGGGGGCGATCCTCGTTGCATCGGGTCCTGATTATCTCAGTGACATCACGCTGCGCGGACAGGGCGGTGGGCGCCTTGGTTTTTCTGAATCTACGACCGGGATCTACCGTAACGGGATCTATGTTGCCGGCGGCGGATTTGGTGGGCGCAGCTACGATAAGCTCGACTTCTTCGACATGCAGGCGATGGAGGTCTATCGCGGACCGCAAGGGGCCCTTTATGGGCGTAACGCTGTAGGCGGCGCAGTAAACATCCGTACAAAGCAGCCGGTCCTCGGCGAGACCTCGCTTCGCACCAAGGTCGGCTATGCCTCGACAGAACGCTATGAGGCCGAGGCCATCGCGAATATTCCTATGGGCGAAAGTGCAGCACTTCGCCTGGGCGGCTATTATCAGGACCAGCAGGAAGGCCATCACTCCATCGAAGGAACAGGCGATTACGCTGATACCGAGATGAAATATGGCGGCCGTGTCGCTCTTGGGCTTGAACTCAGTGATCGGTCAAAGGCGGTCCTGACGATTGAAGCGGCGCATTCAGATTCGGGCGGATTCAGCTCCACGGGCCAGAACCTCGTACTCGACTATGATCCATATATCCGTGTTGGGACTGATACGGATGACCGGGTGATGATCGATACGGTCACGGCCTTTGGTGAATATTCCCATGAATTTGACAACATGGATTTCACCTTCCTGACCAATTACGAAAGCAGGGATGCCGCACGGGAATTTGCCGATTTCGACCACTTCCTGGGGCTCAGCTCACCGCTTCTTTCCCTCATTGATACGCAGTATGAGGATTTCTGGCGGTTCGGACTGGAGGCGCGGCTCGCGTCAAAGAATAGCGGTCCAGCCTCATGGATGATCGGTGTCGACTATCTGACGCTTGAATCGGATATCTTCTCTTCTCGCTTCGGCACCCTCGCCGGACCATTTGCCAATTCGGCGGCGCTTCGCCGTCAGTTCAGAGATGATGATCCCACCGATGAGCTGTCATCATATTCCATCTTTGGCCTCTACTCCTATGACGTGAGTGACAAAGTGAATTTGACGGTCGAAGCCCGGGTGCAGGTTGATGAGAAGGATTTCTCCTTCGAACGTATCGACATGGATGCCCTGACGGATGAATCAATCCCGCTGACTATGTTCTCAGAAAGTTGGACAAGATTTTTGCCGACGGCCTCGCTGTCCTACCGTGTTCGTCCAGACACGACGCTTTATGCGCGGGTAGCAACAGGTTACCGGCCGGGCGGTTTCAATCCGTCTCCTGCAGTCGGTTTCTTCGACCGAACGGCCTATGATCCTGAAGACGTGATCAGCGGTGAGATCGGGGTCAAAGGGGATTACCGGTTAGGACGCACGGTCGTGCGGCCGCAATTGGCGCTCTTCTACACCGAAACAGAAGATGTTCAGCAGACGACCAGCATTGATGTCACAAACCCGTCTTTTGCGCTTCAGAATGTCGGCTCTAGCACGCTCTACGGCGGTGAGTTCGAACTGGTGACCATCACCCGGTTGGGTGACGGACTCTGGCGGAACACGCTCGGCGTCTCAGGTGCTAATGGTCAGTTTGGGGATGATACCAGTATCCTTTTCCAAGGAGCAACGATCGACCTTTCCGGCACGAGGGTGCCGCGGTCGCGCAATTACATCGTCAATTTCAATACGGTTTATCGTCATCCGATCAGCGAGAACATTGACGGGCTGATCTCTGTCGGTCTGCAGGCCGAAGGCGGCGGCTTTGACAATGCCAGCCACACGCGGCGTTCGGAGAGCTTTGAAATCCTGGATTTCTCTCTTGGTGTCGATGCGGATGACTGGCGTCTGACCGTCTACGGAAAGAATGTCACGGATGAGGAATATCTCCTCGTCAATGTCAACAATAATGAGTATCACAATACTCCCAGTCTCTATGGCGTTACGCTGACGGTAGACTGGTAATCTTGGGGGCAGGCATGACCGGGAAGTTGCCCCTCCGGGTCAGAAGCCTGCCCTTTGATGCTCAAAACTCGATGACCAGTTGCGGAAATCTGAGCGCTTATTTCCTCCAGGCGAAGGAATTTCTCTCCTCACTGGTCATCTTTTTTCCCGACCGCGGGCCAGTCTGGTGAGAAGCATAGTTTCACCTGACTATTCAAATATCGGACGAATTCATGCAGGATATGACCGCGCAAAAAATGACCTCCGGCACCGCCAGCTATTCGGATCTCATCGCGCAGATGACAGCTCCGGGCAGCCCGTTTGAGCTGGAGGAAGCAGTACCGGGTCAGGTCCGTCGGTTTGCGCAGCGGCCGCAAAATCTTGGCCAGCTCTTCCCGCGCATTGAGGCATATGGCGATCAGGAATGCATCATCTTTGGTGATGAGCGTATCAGCTATGTAGAATTTGCAGATCGTATCAGGCGATTGGCGAGCGGTTTGTCAGCTATCGGAGAAATCGGTGATCGCGTTGCAATCCTTGGTGCCAATCACCCAGACTGGATCGCAAGTTTCTGGGCGGCGTTGCTCGCCGGGATGACGCCAGTTGCCCTCAATGGCTGGTGGCGCGGGGCGGAACTTTCACATGGCCTTCAACTCACCGGTGCCAGCATCCTGATCGGCGATCAAAAGCGCATCGGCAAAATGCCAGCAGAAATTGTGCAGGAAATCCGGGGACGGCTTTTCATGTGGGATGAGGAAGGAGACGAATTCGGTGGTATGGCGCGGCCGCTTTCAGCGCTCCTTGCTGAACCGCTCACCACTCTGCCCGAGCTCGATGAGCATCATCCTGCATCCATGATGTTCACTAGCGGGACGACGGGCAGGGCCAAAGCGGCGGTCATCAGTCACGGGGCCTGGATAGCTGCGAGCATGAATATTGCCCTGACAACGGCGGTCGAGCTTGCGCGCGCGCCACATCTGAATACGGCGACAAGTAAGGTAAAACTGTTGGCAAGCCTGCCTTTCTTCCATGTCGGCGGCGGGCAAGGCGCGGTTCTTGGCGGATTGATTGGGGGACAAACGATTGTCATCCCGCACGGCCGATTTGATGCCTCCGAGACGCTGCGGGTGATTGCAGGTGAAAAGATAACCAGATGGTCTGCTGTACCGGCGATGGTTCATAAGGTCTGCTTGTTGGGTAATCGACAGGGGCTCGACCTCTCAACCCTGACAACCCTCGGCTATGGAGCTGCGCCCTCGCATCCCAATTTGCGTGAGCGTGCGCAAGCGCTTTTTCCCTCTCTCGGTGCCGTCAGTAATGCTTACGGCTTGACTGAGACTAGCGGCATCATCGCGATGAATACGGGCATCGATCTTGAAAATCATCCGGGGTCGGTTGGCCGCGCCTTCGCCACAGCGGACATCCGGATCGTCGATGAATACGAGGATGAGCTACCGGTTGGGGAAAAGGGGGAGGTGCAGGTGCGCGGGCCTTTCGTCATGTCCGGTTACTGGAACGATCCCGAAGAGACAGCAAAGATGATATCTCCAGAGGGCTGGCTTCGCACAGGGGATGTTGGCCGTCTCGATACGGAAGGGTTTCTCTACCTTTTGGGTCGCAAGAAAGACATCATCATCCGGGGCGGGGAGAACATTTCTGCAGAGGAGGTCGAGCATTGCATCGAAAGCCACCCGGAGGTGAATGAAGTCGCTGTCGTCGCCATGTCGAGTGATCTCTACGGTGAGGAAGTGCGAGCCATTGTCCGCTTGAAACGGGAAGGTACGGTCAACGAAACAGTCCTTCAGGAATGGGTCGGTGGCGCGCTTTCCCATTTCAAGATCCCGAGCGTCATCGAGTTCACAGGTAAGCCGCTACCACGCAATGCTGCGGGGAAATTGCTGAAAAACGAATTGCGGGGTTCTGCGAACAGTCAGTTCGATGAATTCTTCTCTTAGCCGGAGGGAGATATGTCCGGGTCTGAACCATTCAGGATGAGACCAAGAAACTGGCAACTATGCCGCCGGACGTTGATGGGCGGTGTCTCTGGCCTGCTCGTCTCGGGATGTGCGTGGCGGTCGGGCCGAATAGGGATCTTCTCCTCTCCAAATAAGTCGGCGGATGAATGGCCGGTCTATGGCGCCAGTAATGCAGCCACGAAATATTCGGCGCTCGACCAGATCGATGGTGGCAATTTCAGCGAGCTGAAAATCGCCTGGGAGTGGCGCTCTCCTGATGAAGCGATCCTTGCAGAAAATCCCGAACTCCGGCCTGGCGAATTTCAGGCGACGCCGATCATGGTGGATGGACGGCTTTTTACGTCGACCGCCATGTCGCAGGTCTGCGCCATCGACCCCGAGACAGGCCAGACCCTTTGGGTTTATGATCCGGGCACGTGGAAAAAGGGATTATCGACCAGTAAGGGCTTTCAGCACCGCGGGGTCGCCTATTGGTCTGATGGTGAGCAGGGGAGGGTTTTTATTGCCACCGGCGATAACCGCCTGATCGCTCTTGATGCTGTAACGGGTCAGCCGGTCAACCCCTTTGGAGAAGGCGGCGAGATTGATCTTGGCACGGTGGGCCTGCGCGAGCCACTGGGGGAGGCCCCCTCGACGCTGTTTGGAACAACCTCACCGCCGCTGATTTGCGGCGAGACGGTCGTCGTTGGTCAGTATATCAATGATCAGGTTGTCCAGACGCCGATGCCGGCTGGCGACGTTCGCGCCTTTGATGTGCGCACCGGCGAGCTTAAATGGGTGTTCCATGTCATCCCGCGAAGAGGAGATCCCGGCTTTGAAAGCTGGGAGGATGGCTCGGCTTTGCGTGCTGGCAATGCGAATGTCTGGGCTCCGATGAGTGCCGATGATGTGCGCGGCATAGTCTATATTCCAACAAGCTGTCCCACGAATAATTTCTTTGGCGGGGAGCGGCCCGGAGACAATCTTTACGGCAATTCGTTGGTTGCGCTTGATGCCGAGACAGGGAATAGGATCTGGCATTTCCAGATCGTCCATCACGACCTCTGGGATTATGACCTTCCGTGTGCGCCGAACTTGATTGATATCAGCGTCGAGGGACGGAAGATTCCAGCCATCGCGCAAGTCACTAAACAAGGCTACTGCTTTACCTTTGATCGCCGGACAGGTGAACCGGTCTGGCCAATCGAAGAACGAGAGGTGCCAGCCTCGACGATCCGTGCAGAGCGAGCTTCACCCACTCAGCCCTATCCGACCAAGCCACCAGCTTTTGAGCGGCAGGGCGACTTTCGTGATGAGCTGATAGATTTCACGCCCGAATTGCGGGCCAAAGCCGAGGCGCTGCTGGACAATTATCATATCGGCCCGCTCTACACGCCGCTTGGGGAGAAGCTGACGACAGTGTTCCCAAGCTGGGTCGGCGGCGCAAATTGGTGGGGCGCTGCTGTCGATCCTGAAGCGGGAAGGCTCTTTGTGCCTTCCATTTCCGTCCCCGTTGCCATGGCGATTGATCAGTCAGGGGAGCGTATCGACGTAGAGGAAGGCAATCATGAGATTGCGGGGCGGACAACGGTCGTCCACGGACCACGCGGCTATCCCATTCTGAAACCTCCTTACGGCAAGATCACCGCCATTGACCTCAATCGCGGAGAGATCGACTGGTCGCGGCCCAACGGACCAGGAGGGATGGATCATCCTAAATACAGGGCGTTCAAGACAGGCTGGCTGGGGACGACGGCGCGAACAGGACCGCTCCTGACACGGACGGCACTGATCATGGGAGAGGGGCCGCATCATCCATTCGCGAGTAAAGTCCTTCGTGCCTATGACAAAGCTTCCGGCGAAGTGATGGGAGAGGTCAGCCTGCCCGACAACACCCATGGCCCACCAATGACGTATGCCATTGATGGGCGGCAATTTATTGTCTGCGGCATGGGATTCCGGAAGATGCCGCATCGCCTCGTCGCGCTGACCCTCTGAGGAGGAGGAATAAATGACAAGAAAGGCTGGCTTACGTGAACTCCTTGTCCTGATGACAGCCATGATCACATCGGGAATGCTGCTTTCTGCCCGGGCGGAAGAGGCGATCAAGCATTATATCCTGATCAATCTCAAACCCGGTGCAGATCAGCTGGCGCTCGACCGATGGTACATGACCTATCACGCACCGCAGGTTAGGCGGGCGATGAAAGCGTGGCAGCGCAATTATGTCTCCTTTCGCAGCTATCTGCCGCCACAGATGGCGTTGGAGCGATACCCGCTGCAATTCGGGCGCATGACTGAGATCCATTTTGATTCCTATGAATCATTCCAGCAGACGCGGGTGCGTAATCTTTACGGGGAGCTTTCATCCTATACGCCGCCGCCGGGCGGCTGGCGAGGGAATACGCTTTATACGACTGAAACGGCAACGATCCCGGTCAATCCGACGCGGATGCCGGTAACTCTCCCGACCCCGCCGAAGGAAACGCCCTATCTGCGCTGGATCATCGTCTTTGACTATCCCGATGGTGTCACGCCGGAGGAGGGGGACCACTGGTGGGCAGAGGTGCGTGAACCCGCACTTGCAAAACTGCCTGGTCTAAAGCGGCTAGCTTTTTATACATCGGCCAGCGCCCGGTCACCGGATCGCCGCGTCGCAGAGCTCTGGTTTGAAGATGTGGCAGCGTGGCAGACGGCGCTGCTGTCAGGCAATAAGATGCCCTACGCCGCACCGCCGTGGGGAGAACCTTTCGAAGCGGCGGCCATGATGATGATCGGCGAAAATCCGGATGTCGATTTCATCCATGATGACCGTGTCATCCCATAGTGCAGCAGGGCTTCAGAAACCGGTTGAAATCAAAGTTTTCTTACGGCCAAGTCTCGACCATCAGATTGTCCGTCCACGGGCGAGTATCATAAGTCGTAAGCTTTTCTGGTGAGATAAATTCGTCAGAAAACCAAGGGTATTTCTTGGAATCGAATGACGCGATCAGCCAGTCGATGAAAGCGCGTGCCGGCGGGTAATTGCTGACTTCGTTCCGGTAGCAGAGCCAGATCGGGCGTTGGTGCCGGATATTGCCAGTGGGTGCTGCGACAAGGCCAGTCCGGAAAGCTGTTGCGTAGGTCGGCAGCACAGACAGCATCGCGCCCGTCCGTGCAAGCTGGTAAAGCGCGATCGAGGAGTTCGTCCGCATCGAGATGATGCCGGACGGATCAGTTACGCCATTTGCTTTAAGGAAATCGAGGAAAATCTCGCCATCCGAATGCGCGGCACTCTGATAGGAAAGCTTGTGATTGACGAGCTCTGCGGGAGAGCGGGGTAGCCCATATCGTTGGGCATATTCCTCACTGCCATAAAGCAGGAGGTGGATAGAGCCGAGTTTACGGACTTTAAAGTCCGGTCGGTCTGGTTCATTATACTGAACAATGATGTCCGCATCGTCCTGATCGCGTTCGTGGTCATTGAAGACGCAGCGATAATCGAGAACGATATTCGGGTACTGATCATGAAAGCTTCGCAGCCGCGGGGAGATCCAGAAAGCGCCAAGGCCCTCAGGAAAGCTTGCCGAGACCATGCCGGAGGTAGCGACATTGGTCCGCCGGAAATCGCGCGTGATGGCGCCAATTGCGTTTGCAGCCTGTTCGGCGCTTTCCAGCGTCTCCTGACCATAGGCCGTCAGCCGGACACCACTCGATCCCCGAAGGAAGAGTTGCATGCCCAGATAGGCTTCAAGCGCGTCGATGCGCTTTCGTATGGTCGCGGTCGTGACGCCCTCGCGCTCGGCGGCAGATTTGATGCTGCCGGCTTTTGCAACTTTTAGGAATGTCTCGACCCACTCCCATGAGAGGGGTTCTGGCTCAATCTTGAGCTCAGTGGGGGGTGATGCTTTTTCTCCCACCCCGTGATCACTTGGCATGTCTACCCCCGGCCACAGTTATTCAGCACTATCCTCCCCACTTGTTCCTAGTTCTATCAGACCAGCCATCGCAAGTTTTTACAATGGGATAGCAGAAATGCCGTCGGATTTCGCATCAGTAGTACCAAGACCCAGTAAGTCAGCGGCATTTGGCGGGTGGTTTGGTTGGACACTGATGCCTTTACGGCATTCAGATGATAGCAAGCTTGAAGAACTCTACCTAAACTGGTTCGGAGACCAGAAAGCCCTGACAAAAGGGCTGCCGATCGTTCATCGCTATCGGGATGGCGCGATGAAAATAGTACGGGCTCATCATACCGGTGAAAGCCGGGTCCGCGGCATTACGATCGTGCTGCCGATGAGCGCGAAGGGCGTGAGAGCATTCTGGAATAACGATTTTGATGGTCGGGATATCTCGCAAGAATATCTCGCTGATTCGTTTGCCACTGCTCATGCGCTATATTGGTGGGTGAGTGTCGCGCCGGGGTCTGCATTGCGCGCGCTCCCCCTCTTACGTTTTGCCCTCTCGCAACCGCCATTTGACGGCAAAGTCACCTACGCCGTGGCGGGCAGCGATGCGGGAATGAAAATACTCACACACCTTGGATTTGAGCCCATGCTTGACGAGGGGGAGCCGCAGGCGGGCACCCGTTTCGTCAGCAATTTTTTTGCAACTCCCGAACGACAACGAGCGTGATATGAGCCTGCCTGCATATGATTCGAGCCGTACCAAACCGATTTTATACGATGGCGTACGGGTCGCCAGGACACTTAACGACCTCCAGGCCGCCTTTGCGGTGCGGACAGCTGTCTATATGGAAGGACAGGACTGTCCCTATAATGAAGAATTTGACGGAAACGATTTTACCGCCACTCACCTTGTCTATTACAAACAGGGAGAGCCGGTTGCGACCGTGCGGATACGTTATTTTGCGGATTTCGTGAAGTTCGAGCGGGTCGCGGTTCTCAAGAGACACCGGAACTCGCGGGCCGCCTTCATCATGGTCAAGGCCGCGATCGAATTTGTGCGGAAGAAATCATACACAAAAATCTATGGAACCATCCAGGAAGGGCTGGAGAAGTTCTGGGAATATTTTGGGGGCAGGGCACTCAATCGTTCGGACAATCTGAAGTTCTCCGAGCGGAGCTACAGCGAGATCCTGATTGAAGTGCCGCCTCATGAGGAACCTCTCAAACTTGAGAGCGATCCGTTCGTGCTCATGGCACCTGAAGGCCAATGGGACATGACGGGAATTCTGGAAAGAAGCGCGGTGCGCGGATCAGTACCATCAGAGCATGTGGCTCGAAAACGAACAGCAGAAAGAGTGCTATGAGTAACAAGATGCAGAGAGAAGCCGCTTTAAGCCAGCGGCTTGAGGGTTTGGTGACGCTCCCCATTCATCATATCGATATCAATGATCTTGATGATGCGGATAAATCAGTGTGCGTGATCATCCGTCTCCTGTCATTTGCCGAGCGAGAGGCAATGGCACTTGGGCTCGAAGATACGCGGGCAACACTTCGGGATGCGTCTGAATCGTTCCTGACCGAGCTGATCTCCATGCATCCGCAATCGGCCAAAAAATTGCTTGAACGGGCGGCTGCGTCCATCGGCAATTGACTGGGAGAGAAGGGCTGGGGGACCCTTCGATCCTGGGCCGGACATTCCGTGCGTTTGCTTCTCGGAGGGCAGCGCATTCCGCGCTCAAGTAGCCGAATGAGGTAGTGCGATGAGGGTGGCCTCAAGCACCGAAGCGGTAGGTCATTCAGGAATGGTGCCCCCACACGGACTCGAACCGCGGACCTACTGATTACAAATCAGTTGCTCTACCAGCTGAGCTATAGGGGCTGAGCGAGACCTGCTAGTCGTCGTGGCGGTGCCGGTCAAGCATTACGATGGCTTTGCGTCCGCCTGGTTCTCAGGCAGGGCGGCAGCGACTTCCGGCAAAGCGAGCGTTGCTGCCTCGACCCCGAGGATCAGCGGCCAGCGCGTTAAATCCACATTGAACCGCCGCGCCGAATAGATTTGCGGGATCAGATAGCATTCGGCCATGCCGGGCCGCCCGCCGAATGAGAACGCGCCACGCCCCTGATCGGCGCCCAGTAGCGCCTCATAGGCATCAAACCCTTCGGCGATCCATTTGCCCGCCCATTCATCGACGCCGGATTGCGGCTGATCGAACTCATTCTTCAGATGCTTGAGGATCCGCAGATTGTTGAGCGGATGGATGTCGCAGCCGACGATCTGGCAGAGCTGGCGGACATGGGCGCGGGCCTTCACCCCGGCGGGCAACAACGGACGCGCCGGGAATTTCTCATCGAGATATTCGAGGATGGCACCTGACTGGGCGATGGCCGTGCCGTCATCGAGCACCAGCGTGGGGACCAGCCCTTGCGGGTTGTCCGCCATATATTCCGGCGATTTCTGCGCGCCAGCGGTCAGATCGACAGGGACATGCTCGACCTCGATCCCCTTGAGCGCGAGGCCCAGACGGGTGCGATAGGAAGTGCCGGAGCGCCAGTAGCCGTATAATTTCATGGTCTTTTCTCTCCATCACGCGCAATCTCCTTGCAAGCCCGGAAAATGTTCTTATCTTTTATCGATAAAACGGGACGGCAGAGGAGAACGACTATGCGCACCCTTATCGCACTGGCCGCCGCCGCGGCTATGACTACCGGTTGCGTCATCGTGGTCGATGGCGACGACGATGACTGGGACGACGGCAAACGCGACTCATTCCGGATGAATCTCGTCGCGGATTATTCGGGTCCGTTCAAGGCTGCACAGACGCATGAGCTGTCTTCCTTCGAGAAGATCGACGCCTCTGCTGGCACGGACGTCACGGTGATCCATGGCGACCGCTTTGAGATCCGTCTTGATGACCGGGCGATTGGCCGGACCTCTTACGAGGTGCGCGGCAATACGCTGAAGATCTCCTGCGACCGTCCGTGCGGGAACGGCTCACGCGGTTCGGTCGAGGTCATGGCGCCGTCGCTTTCGGCGATCGAAGTCAGCTCCGGTGCGCATCTTGAAGTCAGCGAAGGCTTTGAAGAGTCGCGGTTGAACCTCAGCGCCTCCAGCGGGGCACGTCTTGATGCCTCCATGCTGGCGGCAAATTCGGCCAGTGCCAGCGCGTCGAGCGGGGCCTCGATCCAGCTTTCCGCCTCTGACCATCTCTCGGCCAGTGCGTCGAGCGGTGCGCGGATCCACTATAATGGCAATCCCGACAGCGTGAATGTCAGCGAAAGCTCCGGCGGGTCGATCAAAAAACACTGATCTGCTCCTCATAAGGATCAAAAGGCGGTGCCTTCCGGCGCCGCCTTTTTTGTATCCTCAATTGCCGTAGATCGCATGCGGCAAAGCGGTCGCGAGCTGCGGGAACAGTGCCAGAATACCCAGCATCAGGATCTGGATGAGAACAAAGGGCAGGGCGCCCTTGTAGATCTGCATCGTACGGACTTCCGGCGGTGCGACCCCGCGTAAATAGAACAGCGCAAAGCCGAAGGGCGGGGTCAGGAAGCTAGTCTGCAGATTCACCGCCAGCATGACGCCGAGCCAGATCGGATCGAGCCCCATCGTCAGAAGCGCAGGCGCGACCAGCGGGATCGCGACTAGCGTGATCTCGATGAAGTCGAGGAAAAATCCGAGTACGAACAGGACCAGCATAACGACGATCATCGCGCCGACGACCCCGCCAGGGGTCTGGCTGAGTGCGGCGGCAATCGTGTCATCGCCGCCAAGGCCCCGGAAGACGAGGCTGAAAAGCGCGGCCCCGATCAGGATGGTGAAGACCATGCCGTTGACTTCCGCCGTCTTGGTCAGGACCGGCCAGAGGACGGAGCGTTTGAGGAGAGACAGCCCGGCGCAAAGGATGCCTGCCGCCAGTACGCCGCAGGCGATGAAGGCGAGCACGATGCCGGTCTGCTCGATCCCGCTGATCACCTCACGACCAAGCCGGAGGTCGATTGTCTCATTGAGGATGACCAGCACGACGATGGCGAGGATGCCCGCCATGGATAACAAACGCGCGAACCCCTGCGCCATGTCCCGGCGGCTGCCCGCAATCAGGAGCGCGCCGATGGCGCCGATGGAAGCGGCTTCGGTGGCGGTTGCCTTACCGGCAAGGATCGAGCCGAGAACGGCGATGATCAGGAGCAGCGGCGGGATCAGCGTACCGAGCAGTTTCGGGCCGATCTCGCTCAAGACGATATGCTCATTTGCGGGGACGGCCGGGGCTTTGCTGCCGCGGAAGAGCGCCACACCGCCGATATAAAGTAGATAGATGACGACCAGCAGCAGGCCGGGGATCAGTGCGCCCGCGAACAAATCCCCGACCGACACGGCGCGCGGCGCGAAAATCCCCTGCGCGAGCTGGCTTTCCTGATAGGCGTTGGAGATGACATCACCAAGCAGGATGAGAACGATCGAGGGCGGAATGATCTGGCCCAACGTTCCGGCAGCGGCAATCGTACCGCTGGCGAGACCCGGATCATATCCTCGCTTGAGCATGGTTGGCAGAGAGAGAAGCCCCATGGTGACGACGGTCGCGCCGACAATGCCGGTGGAGGCGGCGAGCAGCGCGCCGACCAGCATGACGGAAATTCCGAGCCCGCCGCGCATCGCGCCGAAGAGCTTTGCCATTGTGTCGAGCAATTCTTCGGCGATTTTCGAGCGCTCAAGTATGACGCCCATCAGGATGAACATCGGCAGCGCCAGCAGCACCTGATTATTCACGATACCGAAGATGCGGATCGGGAAGGGCTCGGCGATGAAGGCCGGATCGAAGGCGCCGACCGCCAGGCCGAGCAAGCCATAAAGGAGCGCGACCCCAGCGAGAGTAAAAGCGGCCGGAAATCCTGCGAGCAGGAGCACGCAGAGCGTGATCACCATGGCGATATCGAGCCAGTTCGCGCAGGCGCAGAAACAGAGGATCAGATTGTCCACCATCTCACACCTCACCCGGATGATATTCGCCATGGAAGGCGGGGTTGAGGTGGCGTTCGATCGCCACGGTCGCGGCCATGATCAGCAGGCTGCCGAAGGCGGGCACGAGTGATTTCAGGAGGAAGACACCCTGAATGCCGCTCGGATCATTTGAACCTTCATAGGTCGCCCAGCTTGCGGCGACGTAAGGGCCGGAAGCCCAGAGGATCAGAAAGCCGACTGGGATGACAAAGAGATAGAGCCCGAGAATATTGACGAGGCGCTGTCTGCGTTCGGACCATTTGGCATAAAAGACATCGACCCTGACATGCGCATCCATCAGGAGGATCGCCCCGCCGGCGAGGAGGAACATCAGGCCGAAGAAGTAGATTGCGCTCTCCTGCAGCCAGATAAAGTTCACCCCGAAAAGGTTGCGGGTAATCACGGCAGAAAGCTGGGCCAGCGCGACACATGCGCCGCATACGGCAGAGATGAAGAAGGCCGCCTTGACGATCCATTCAAGGATTTTGACAAAATTATGGATGGGTCTGCGCAATACACCTGTCGCGCCTACAAGCGGCAGCAGGGAGATCAGCCCCATCACAATCAGCAAAATCATCAGGTTCATGTTGCCATCTCCGGCAACAGGGTCAGTCCAAAGAAGAAGAGATTATTGAGCGCATGAAGGAGAGTAACAACACCAAACGCTTGCCCCATGCCGCCTTTTTCATCCCATGCCAGATAGGCAATTGAGAAGATGAAGAACGCCCAGGCGATGCCAATGCCCCAGATGGGTACTTGAAGAGAATGGAGCGCAATCCAGAACGCGACTTGTCCGACGACGAGCCCCCAATAGGGAAGCTTCATCTTGCGAAGGCCCCAGAACACAGCCGCCATCATCAGCGTTTCAATAACCGGCGCGAGGATGACGACGGAAACCGCTGTGAAGATCGTCATCATTAAAGGAGAGAGGCCCGGAATTTCCTCTGATAGGATATCATCATAACCTGCATCCACGCCGAGCGCGCTGACGATGTAGGCGAGAAGCCCGGATATGATCAGGGCCGGGATGATGATAATCGGTAAGACGCGCAACACATACGCTGCGACACTCGGCTCCGCGCGGCGAACGGTACGTATAAGAGCGCCGATCATTCTCCGATCAACTCCCGGCGGGCGGCCATATAGGCTTCGTCAGAAATGGCATTCCATTTGAGCGACTGGCGCAAGCTCTCGGCAAAGCTCGCATGGATGCGCCCGGCAATGTCAGAGGACGCCGCAATTTCTTCGAGCACTTCGCGGGTGGCGGCGGCGAGGGCCGCTAGAATGTCGGGCGGCATCCGCCGCAGCTGGACATTATGCTCTTTGACCAGAATATCGAGCGCCTTGCCATTCTGGGCTTGGAACTGGCCGATGGAGAGGTGGTTGGCGGCGCGGCAGGCATTGCGGATGATCGCCTTTTCCTGCGCCGTCATATCGTTCCAGACATCCAAATTCATGCCTAAGGAAAGCTGGGCGCCGGGCTCATGGAAGCCGGGCCAGTAATAATAGGGCGCCTCGCGGTAAAAGCCGAAGGCAAGGTCATTCCACGGGCCGACCCATTCGGTCGCGTCGATCGCGCCCGACTGCAGCGACTGATAAAGCTCACCGCCCGGAATGGTGACGGCGGCGGCACCTGCGCGGCGCATGACTTCTCCGCCGATCCCCGGCATGCGGATTTTCAGCCCCCTGAGGTCATCGAGCGTGTTGATCTCGCGTTTGAACCAGCCGCCCATCTGGTGACCGGTATTGCCAGCCGCGAAGGGTTTGATGTTGAAGCCTGCGGCCAGCTCATCCCACAACTCCTGACCGCCTGCCGCCTCGAACCAGGCGATCTGCTCGACGGCGGTCATGCCAAAGGGGACAGCGGTGAAATAAGGATAGGCGCGGGACTTGCCGGTCCAGTAATAATCCGCCCCGTGATACATATCCGCGCTGCCGCCCGAGACGGCATCGAAACTGTCAAAGGCGCCGACCAGTTCGCCCGCGGCATAGAGTTTGACGGTTAGAGCGCCGCCCGACATCTGCTCGATCATCTGCGCCGTGGTCTCCGCCGCATCACCAAGGCCGGGGAAATCCTTTGGCCAGGTCGTGACCATCTTGAGCTCGCGCGCGCGGACCCCGCCGCCAGAGGCTGTGCCCGTCGCCGGACCGCCGCAGCGATCCGCGCAGTCGCAGCCCGCGAGCATCGCGGTCGACCCCAATGCGCCTGTTGTCAGAAACTTGCGGCGTGAAAACATGCCTTGCCCCTCCGTCAGAGCGGCGCTTTCGGCCGCTTTAGTGGCGCAGACATTGGGGCAATCGCCGCGCGGCGTCCAGCGGGCAGGCGGCGTCAGTTTTTACCGCGTGGCCGGGGCGGGGAGGCTTTGCGGGACTTGGTTGTCTTTTTCTTCTTGGGCCGTCTCTTTATCGTCGCGCCGGAGAGGCTTTCCTCAAGCTGCGGCGCGCTGGCCTTCTTCTTGGGATGCGAGGTCGGATCGCTCGCGTCCTTGCGGCGCGCTGGCTTGGTCGATTTGCGGGCCTTGGAAGGATGTGTCTTCGAATGAGGTTTCGGCTTGCCGCCAGGTTTGCCGGATTTCTTTCTCTTATGGGGTGGTGCGGTGCTGTCATCAGGCTCAGTGAGCATCAGGAAACGAAGCCCGCCCTGAACGGGGGTCACTTCTTCCAGCCGCACATGCACGCGTTGGCCGATATGGTATCGCGCGCCGGTCTGCTGACCGATCAGGGCGCGGGCATCCTCGTCATGGATAAAGTAATCTGAGCGCAGGGTCCGCATCGGTACGAAACCATCCGCCCCCGTCTCATCGAGCGCTACGAACAGCCCCGCGCGGGTGACGCCTGAGATGCGGCCGGGGAATTCGCTGCCGATCTCTTCTTCAAGATAGGACGCAAGATACCGGTCCTGCGTTGTGCGCTCGGCATTGATCGCTCGGCGTTCGGTGCCGGAGATATGCTCGGCAACGCTGTCGAGCCGCGCTTCGTCCTCAGAGCGTGCGCCGCCGGGGCCAAGCCCCAGCCCTGTTACCAGCGCCCGGTGGACGACAAGGTCCGCATAGCGCCGGATCGGCGAAGTGAAATGCGCATAGCGCGCAAGGTTGAGCCCGAAATGCCCCTGATTCTCCGTCGAATAGATCGCCTGCATCTGGGTGCGGAGGATCGCCATCGAGACAAGCTCTATCTCGTCCTTCTCGCGCGCTTTGGCGAGAATTCGGTTGAAGGCTTGCGGGGTCAGCACCTGACCGTCGGGCAGGGAATAGCCCATGCTCTCAAGATAGGTCTTGAGACCTTCCAGCCGTTCGGGGTCCGGCTCCTGATGCACCCGGTAGATCAGCGGTTGGCGCGCCTTCTCCAGCGTCTCGGCGGCGCACACATTGGCCGCGACCATCATCGTTTCGATCAGCCGGTGCGCTTCTAGCCGGTCCTTGACCCGCACGCCCGTCACCCGGCCATCAGCCCCCAGAACGATCTGCCGCTCGGGCATATCAAGATCGAGGGAGGGCTTGGCCTCGCGCGCTTTCGTCATCGCCCGCCAGACATCCCATAAAGGATCGATCACATTCTCCTTGAGGCCCGCTGTCCGGTCGGTGACATCACCATCGGCGGCGGCCTGTGCCTCCTCATAGGCAAGTCCTGCCCGGCAGTTGATCTTGGCCCGGAAGAAGCGGTGAGAATGCTTCCGCCCTGACTGCGCGATCAGCATCTCGCAGCACATGGAGGTCCGGTCCTCGCCGGCTTTGAGAGAGCAGAGCCCGTTCGAGAGCGCCTCGGGCAGCATCGGCACGACCCGGTCGATCAAATAGACCGAATTGCCGCGTTTCTCGGCCTCCTTGTCGAGCGCCGTGCCCGGCCGGACGAACCAGCTGACATCGGCGATGGCAACGATCAGTCGCCAGCCTTTCTCGGTCTTCTCGACAAAGACCGCATCGTCATGGTCTTTGGCTTCCTTCGGATCGATCGTGATGAAGGGAAGGGCGGACAGATCCTCATAATGTTTGTCATCAGGCAGGGTCTGGCTTTCCGCTTCGGCGACGACCCGGTCGGGAAACTCGATAGGGATGTCGTTCTCGGCGAGTGCGATCAGTGACCAGTTCTTCTGCTCATCCATGCCGCCGACAACGGAAACGATGCGCCCGCGTTTGGGTCCATAGCCGCGTTTGTTCAGGGGCTCGGTCCAGACAAGATCGCCATCCTGCGCCTTGCCTTTATCAGCATCGTGAATATCGAGGCTCGAGCCGGCCTTGCGGCTGACGGGATCGACATAGCCATGCCGACGCCCGCGCCGGTAGATGCCGAGCATCCGGCTGGCGCCGCGCCCGATTCGCTTGATAGGTTTGGTAAGAAAGCCGCCATCGCCGTCTTCCTTTAGTCGCCCCAAAAAGCGGTCCCCGACGCCTAGTGGCGGCTTTTCCTTGGTCGCTTCGCCTACGGGCAGGCGGATATGCGTGCCTTCTGGCGCGTCGCCCGTGACGGGGACGCAAACGAGATCACCTTCCGAATCACTCCCCGTAATGTCGAGAACGACAACAGGGGGCAGGCCGCCGGATGATTTCACCCGGATCCTGCGCCCTTCAAGCGCGATCTCACCTTTATCTTCCATCTCCTTGAGGAGTGTGCGCAAATCCCGCCTGTCCGCACCCTTGATCGTAAAGGCGTCGGCAATGTCCTTGCGGGTCACAGAGCCGCTGCTCCGCTCGGCGGTCTCCCTGATAAAGGTGAGGATGTCTGAAGGATCGGGCAGGTTTGTCATTATCTATCTCTGACCATGCTCCGGCCGGATTGTCACATGGAGAAGCGGGTGGGGGATAAGGTTTCGGGCCCATAACCCTAACATTAGGAGAATGTTAACAGGCCCACCGCCATGGTCTGTTCACTTTCGATTCACCAAGACTCTGGAGTGACACCCATGCGTTCATCTACCCTCGCCCTGGCAAGTATTACTCTTGTCGCACTCGCAGGGGCAGCCGTGGCGAGCGCTGCGGTCGCTGAAGAAATCCCTGCCGCCTACCGCACGACGGCATCCTCCCCCGTTATTGAGAAAACGGTCATCATGGTTCAGCCGGGTGATACGGTTTACGCGCTTGGCCGCCGTTACGGTGTGAAGCCGACCGACATCATCGCGCTCAACGATATTCCGGCACCGTATCATCTCGCCGTCGGCGAAGAGATCATCCTGCCGCAGAAGCTCCAGGAAATGGCAGCGCCGCTCCCGCAGCCAGTCAGCACCGGCCCGATCTCGGGTCAGTCCGCGCTGCCTGCTTCTCCGGCACCCCTCAAAAAGGATGTGCAGATGATCCAGGCTTCCGCCACATCTGCGCCGACCCAACTTGAGTATTCAACGGTTGCGGCGGTGCCTGAAAAACTGCCGCCTGCTGTCGAGCGCCTCGATGCGATCTACACGGTGCGTCCGGGCGACACGATGTATTCGCTGTCGCGTCGTTTTGAGATCGGTCTCGAAGAACTCGCCGCCGCCAATGATGTGCCGGCACCTTACACATTGTCCGTCAGCCAGCGTCTGATCATTCCCGGTGCAATGACCGCGCCTGAAACGATCCAGACCGAAGCCGCTCCGGCCCCGGCCGAGCAGCTTGCGTCGCTTGAGACCTCCGAAGAGGCTCAGATGGCGGCTCGCGAACTCGGTGTTGTTCCGGCTGTCGCTGATAGCTCGGATGCCGAAGACAATGCGATCCTGATCTCCAAGACCGGCGACAGCCGTTTCTCCTGGCCGATCCGGGGCGCGATCATCGAAGGCTATGGCACGACCAAGGAAGGTCTGCGCAATGACGGTATCAACATTGCCGCCCCCATCGGTGCCCCGATCCGGGCCGCTGCCGATGGCGAAGTGATCTATACCGGTGCAGAGCTTGACGGTTACGGCAATCTCCTCCTTGTCCGTCACATTGATGGCTGGGTTTCGGCTTACGCGCACACCGACTCGATCATGGTCAAAAAAGGCGACATGGTCCGTCAGGGTCAGGTCGTTGCAAAAGTCGGCCGCACAGGCTCCGTCGAGGCGCCCCAGCTTCACTTCGAGCTTCGTCACGAGCTCCAGCCCCGCGACCCGCTGGCCGCGCTTGAGGGCCGGGACATCATGGCGGCCTCTTATACTCAGTAAGCCTGCACAAACTCCATGAGTGTGCGTAGCGAGTAGAGTTAAGTTTCCAAATCAACAGACGACTGCGGGTCCTTCGGGACCCGCTTTTTTTGGTGGGCGCAGTGTCGAATGCTCCCCCGCTCATCCCCGCGCAGGCGGGGATCTGCCTCTGAGGCGCTATTCTCTCATTTCTGAAGGGCACAAGGATGAATCCAACCTTCGTGACTTAGGACCGGATGCCCGCCTGCGCGGGCATGAGCGGCGGTTGGGAGTGAGGTTTCTCCAATGAGAGAATGTCTTCCCCCGTGGGGGAGGTGTCAGCCGTAGGCTGACGGAGCGGGTACTCCGCCCCTCAGATATCAGGAGACGACATGCCCCATCCCCAGCGGTCTTCTCCACATCGGGAAAAAAGCAGGGACGCAGAAGGGCAAATGTTAGGCGGCTAATAAGTTACGGCTTTATGCGGTTTCAGCTATTGAGGTGTATCTCGATGCGCTTTGGATAAATCGAAAACTTTAGAGAGATCTTCCCATTCGGTGCGATGATCACCGTCGTGATTGTCAAAGCCGGGTTTTGTTAGTGTGCCTGTCTTGCTTTCGCCAGCGTCAGTGATCCAGCGTGTATAGCTATCGATTCGTCGAACGGGCTTTTCGTGCCATGTAATATTGAAGGCAAAATTGATCGGAAAGAAATAGAGGCTCGAGTACGGAAGATTATCGTGAATCCACCAGGCGAGCTTCGTCCAAGCTCCTTCGTTTGGAAAAGCATCAACGAATTCTGGAATCACGATGCATGCAGTTGCGCCCATATGCCCGTTTGCATCACGTCGATCCCAGATATGTGCGGCATAGTTTCTTTCGTTTGCGGCGCAGTTGTACTTATTCTTGCTCCCGAAGTCATTCACTTCACATGACCTGTATGCGGAACGAATGACAATTCGGCCGAATACCCGCTGCAAAGGTTCAAGAAGATCTTCACACAGTCTTGTTCCGGCTTCTACAGCAAGATCAGGATCATCGGGGATGTTTGAGAAGCCATGGATGGCTGCGATGTCGGAGAAAAGAAAGTCGCGCATGAAGAAATGCTCCGACAGCCGGATCCGTCCAAATTTGGTCAGAGAATCTACTGTTTCAGGCTTCTTCATGCGTCGCACTTACATATCCCCTAGATTGACCGACCGGCCATCGGCGGCGGTGATCGTCGGGTTCTCGCCCTCGAGCCAGGCGGTGAAGAGGCCCTGCTTGGCGCGGATCATCACCGGCACATAGGCCATTTCATCGCTACGGAAGGCCTGCGGCACATCAACGAGATAAACCCAGACATCGCCATCGACATCGCCGCGCTTGTCCTCGCGATAACCGGCGATCTTCTCCTGGTACAGTCGGCACTTATAGGCCGTACCCCGATAAACATTGTTGCCGCGCCGCTTGAGCTTCTCTGTGCCCTCGCTTTTCAGGACGAGGCGGAAGAGGCGGCGGCCATCGAAGACCTCCACAGTCCGGTCACAGGGGTTCTTGCCTTTATTATTATCCAGAAAGCCGAGCGCGAGCAGGCCCGCCATGGGATCCACGGCGTTCAGCGCGATCTGCTCACCCACCGGCTGGTGGAAGGTATAGACCGGGCTCGTCCACAGATGCATGCGCCGGTCGCCGTTACGGCGGAAGATCTCAACATATTGCTGGTCGTCTTCGGCTTCATAATCGTGGTTGAAATAATAGTGCTCGGCGATTCGGCCGTTCTCGCCGAAACTGCCGCGCGCTTTCGAGGTCGCCTCGGCGTCGGAGAACCAGCGGGCGACCCCTTTCTGCTCCATTTTATAGAAGACAGAGTAGTTTTCGTCCGATGCGGAGACATCGAGGAAGACCCGGCCGACATCGAATCCCGCAATCTCACCCTTGAACCGCGCACTATAGGTCAGCCCGCCTGACGGCTCGGGAACCGGCATATAGGGCAGGGCAGTAGGTGATGGATCAACGGCAAACAATTCGCGCCATTCGCGAGTCCCCTGATCAGGATAGTCTTCCGCGAATGCAGGCGATGCTGCTGTAATAAAACATAACAGTGCGTGAATACTGTAAGTATTTTTCACGACCGTCTCCCTTTAACTTCAAATCTTGCCCCGGGCCTAACATCTTCATTTGAGACAGGCACCTTACGGTTCGGCAGGTTCAGCGCGCGGCCTTATCATTTTGGGACTGATGGAGAAATGATAAGTCTTTCTTGACGGCGAGGTTTCTCTCGGGTAGCCCCCGCCATTCCGAATTCCGACAACCCACGGGCCTTTGCGCCCGCCCGTTAAGAGGTACGCCCCATGTCTCGTGTCTGCGAGTTCACCGGCAAACGGCCGATGTCAGGCCATAACGTGTCGCACGCGAACAACAAGACCAAGCGCCGGTTCGAACCGAACCTGTGCAACGTCACGCTTGAGAGCGAAAAGCTCGAGCGCCGCTTCAAGTTCCGCATTTCGGCCCATGCGCTGCGCTCTGTCGACCATGTCGGCGGGCTCGACGCTTTCCTGCTGAAAGCCAAGGAAGACGTCCTGTCTGACAAGGCACGCAAGCTGAAGCGTGAGATTGTCGCCGCGACTGCCTGAACCGGCTTGCCCGTTCCGGCGCGGCAATTGCAAGATAGGCGGGTATGACCGCCACGGATTTCACCATTGATGATACGTCCGATAGCGAGGGAGCCAAAAGCTCCCCGCGTGTCGTTGAACGTTATCGTGCCCAGGAGCTGACCACCGGCTACCGGTTGCAGATGCTGTTTGGCCGAGTTGCCGACCGCGTCGTCTCTGCCGCTGGCGTGGCGCTCCTCTTTCTGCCCTTCCTGATTGGCGGGCTCCTTCTCGCTGACATTCCCGCAAAGCTCTTTGATGGCTGGACGAGCGTTGAGAGCCTCAAGCCGAGCCAGTGGCTTTCACGCGGCGACCTCTTCTTTACTGCCGGGATCTTCCTGCTGGTTCTTCTGACCCGCCGGCATGGGGGCCGCGTTGCGCATCAGGCATTGGCGCTCGCCTGGACGGCGGCGATCATCCTGACACTCCTGATGCTGATTTATCTGGCGCCGACCCTCCAGCAATCTGACTTCCCCAATGGCCGTTACATGCTGGGGCTGGTTTCGGGCTGGTATGCCGGGGCGCATGTGGCCGTGGCGATCTATGACCTGACGCGCGGCAGCCGCTGGTGGCGCCCGCCCTTCCTTGCACTGGCAGGCGGGCTGGGCGTTCAGTCAATGATCTATTTCTTCGTGGTCTATGCCGCGACAGGCGCACCGTGGGTCTACTGGATGGGCACAAACTTCATGCTCCAGCTTGTGATGTCAGTGGTCTTTGTCGGCCTCTACCGCACCTTGCGGCACAGCTTCCGGCCGCGCTCGGGCCGCGTTTCGGGGTATGGCGGACGCTGAGCATCTCGCCTCATCGATCCGGAAACCCATCACCACAGTTTGCTGCAGCCGGTTGTAATTGTCGTCCGAGATCATGTGGGCGAGGAGGGCGCCATCCGCGCGGCGCTCCATCTGCAGCCCCTCCATATTGTCGACGCCATTAAGGGCGGAGAGCCGGACCATCTCATCGCCTTCCATGACCGCGCCTTCGAAAAGGTCGGGGGCGGCCACGCGGGCCAGCCGGGCGCGCGGCCCCCGTATTTTGGAGAAGGCCCGCTCTAGGACGAAAAGATCGCCGGTCTTGGGATCGACACTGACGTCCGTGACATTGAAATCCGCGCCGGGACGGTAGGAAGTTTCAACCGCTTCCCAGCGGTCACCCTCCCGCATGAGGAGGACGACAAGGGCGAGACCGTCCTCATCCTTGCCTTCACTGATTGCCAGTAGTCTGCCGTCTTTCAGCTCAGTCAGCGCCTCGAACCCCTGATTGGGTTTGAGTCGTTTGCTTGTTTCCTCATAGAGCGGTAAATCCTCCGTCCACCCTTTGTCAGTGATACGGAAGCGGGAGATACGGTGTTTACGTTCAAGGCTGACAATCGCGCCGCTGCCGTAAAGGGCTAGCCCTTCGCTGTCGCCTCGGCTCTTGGCGAGATGCTCGCCCTTTTTGTTGGTGAGGGGGAGGCGGCTGAGGTCTTTCAGCCCCCGGATGAAGCCGTCTTCATTTCGGATCACCTTCCCTGAATAGGCAAGGGCGTCATCGCCGATCAGCGTGATCTGGTCGCCGTCAATGCGCATAGCGGAAAGCCCGCCAATGACCGGCACGCCCTCAATGGTGATGCCGCTTTCGAAATGCGTGCAGCCGAGCCTGCCCGAAAGGTCATTGGGAAACGGGTTCGCAACGACATCGATGACTGTCGGCTGGGCGGCGAGGAGGAGGGCAAGAAGCGGGCTCATCTGAACATTCCTACGCTCGCCGCCGCATCACGGCGGGCGGGACATCATCATCGAAGAGGGCGGCGAGCTGGTCTGTCATCGCGCCGCCGAGCTGTTCGACATCGGCAATCGTCAGGGCCCGGCGATAAAAGCGGGTGACGTCATGGCCGATCCCGATGGCCAGCAACTCCACCGGCGACATGTTCTCGATATAGGAGATGACGTCGCGCAAATGCCGGTCGAGATAGCCCGCGCCATTGGCGGACGATGTCGTGTCATCGACCGGCGCGCCATCGGAAATAACCATCAGGATACGGCGCGCTTCGGGCCGGGAGAGCAGCCGATCATGCGCCCATTTGAGCGCCTCACCGTCGATATTCTCCTTAAGCAGGCCCTCTTTGAGCATCAGCGCAAGATTGTCCTTTGCTCGCCGCCACGGCACGCTGGCCGGCTTGTAAATGATGTGCCGGAGATCGTTGAGGCGGCCCGGATTTTTCGGACGTCCATCCATCACCCATTTCTCGCGGGACTGTCCGCCCTTCCAGGCACGAGTCGTAAACCCAAGGATCTCGACCGAGACCCCGCAGCGCTCCAGCGTACGGGCAAGAATGTCTCCGCAGAGCGCCGCCACAGTGATCGGCCGACCGCGCATGGAACCTGAATTATCGATCAGCAGGGTGACGGATGTGTCCTTGAAGGGCTGATCCTTCTCCTGCTTGTAGGAGAGCGGCTGGGTCGGATCGACAACGACACGGGCGAGCCGGGCCGCATCGAGAATGCCTTCATCAAGGTCGAACTGCCATGCCCGGTTCTGCTGGGCGAGGAGGCGGCGCTGCAGCCGGTTGGCAAGCCGCGCGACGACCGCGTGAAGGCCCTCTAACTGGTTATCGAGCTGCTGGCGCAGGCGGGTCAGTTCCTCCGGATCGCAAAGCTCATCCGGATGCACGGTCTCATCGAACTGGGTTGTATAGGGATGATAGTTGAGCCCCATATCGTCGGGCAGGTTCTGGCGCTGGGCCATCTCCGCCCGGGCGCGGGCATCAGCCTCTTCATCGCTTTCGTCCCATTCGGCGGGTTCGTCGCGGATCTCTGCTTCGCCTTCGCGGGCCTCGCCGAGCTCAGGGACGGAGTCCTCTTCCTGATCGTCCTCGGGCGCGTCGTCCTTGCCGTCATTTTCGTCTTCGCCCGGATCGTCAGGCGCGTCGTCTTCCTCGGCTTGCGATTCGTTGTCGGCGTTCTCGTCCTCGGCTTCCTCATTGCCTTTCTCATCGGCGATATCGAGATCGGCGAGGAGGTCCAGCACGAGGTCAGAGAAGGCGGCCTGATCGGCAAGGTCACCCAGCTTTGCCAGTTGATCGAGCGCATCGCCGGCCTTGTCCTCGATTTCCTTGCGCCACAGATCGACAAGCTTGCGGGCAGGCTCGGGCACTTCACGGCCGGTCATCCTCTCGCGGGCGAGCAGCGCCATGATCTCCGTCAGCGGAATATCCTGACGGTCCTCCATGCGTTGATAGCCCTTGTCCTCGAGCCGTTTGGTCAGCGCCGCCTCGAGATTGTCACCGACGCCGTTCAGATGCCGCGTGCCGATGGCCTCGATCCGCATCTCCTCAAGCGCCGAATAGACGGCTGCCCCTTGCGCATTCTGCGGGGTGAGTTTGGTGTGCAGGAGCTCATCATGATGGGCGAGCTTCAGCGCGGCAGCATCCGAATGGCCGCGGGCAATGGCGCGCTTGGCGACATCAAGCCTGCGCGGCGGCACGGGAATGCGCGCTTCATTGCCAGTGACCTTGGGTTGCTCACCACCGAATTTGATTTCTGCCTCTGGGTCGGCGGCAATCGCTTTCGCCGTCTGGCCGAGCAGCCGTTTGAACCGTTCGAGGGGGGACTCTGTCTCACTCATGAAGGCCCCCTAGCGCAGAATCGCGGCGGGGATAATGGCGGTGTTTTGGCAGATCGAAGAATACTGCTAACCGGAGGCAGGGACTGGGTGCACGGGATGCGCTCTGAATGAGGCGGAACATGGCAAAGAAAGAGCAGTCGGAGCTGCCACGCATCTCATTTGACGATGCGGCGCAGGACCTTTTCGGCCTGAATATCAGAGGGCTTGTATCCATCTGGGCGCTATGGGCGCATCCGCGACGTTATTTTGCCGCAGCACAGGAGCCGGAGTGGCAAAAGCATTTCACGCCCTCAATCCGGCTCTGGCTGTCTCTCGTTGCTCTGATGTCTTTTCTCCAATTCCTCTGGATCGGGAGCGATACGCCGTTAGTCCAGGCCTACGTGCAGGGCTTCAAGGACGGCGGTGCGGTTCCTGTCGAAGGCATGACCCATCAGGATATGGGTGAACAGGCGGCCTTGTGGATCTATGGGATCACGCCGATTTTTCAGGCCATTGGCCTGGTGTTCCTTGCCCTGATTTATCCATTCTGGGGGCAGAAGACGAGCTTTGCCCTGCGGCAGCGATATGTCTTTGCCACTGTCGTGCCGAGTGCGACGCTAATGCTGTTTATTCTGCCCTCCATGGGTCAGATGAGCATCGAGCTCGTGGCCAAATTTGGTTTCGTGATCGCAGTCATTGCATTTCTCACAGATTTTACGACCTCGTTCCGGGGTGCCTTCGACGGCAAATCTACCGGTGGGAAGCTTTGGCGGTCCGCGCTGCTGGCTGGGGTTATTCTGCTGTTCAATGCTATCGCAGCGATCTTCGTCCAGATTGCCGGCATCGTGTTGGTCTCTTCCAGATACGCATCTCTGTCCGGCTAGGGTCATCAAAAGTCGCCTGCTGGTCCTGACAGACTCAATCTAGATCACCTCGGAGCCATTCTGATTCGGGGGCAGTGAAGATGATCAAGCGATACGCGACTTTTGGTCTGGCAGTGGTGCTGACAGCTTTGAGCCTGCTCGGCATGGCATTCAGCCTCTGGTTCCTGCCCGCTGTTCTTGTCTTCGGCGCAATCGCTGCGATGGGCGTCTGGGACGTCTTCCAGCGCCGCCATTCGATCCTTCGCAATTACCCCGTTCTCGGACATATGCGCTTCGTCTTCGAGGGGATAAGGCCGGAGATCCGCCAGTATCTCATCGAGAGCGACAGTGACGAAGAGCCTTTCTCGCGCGATGAGCGGTCTCTCGTCTATCAGCGTGCGAAGGATGTTGAGGACAAGCGCCCCTTTGGCACCAAGCTCGATGTCTACGGTACCGACTTTGCGTGGATGACCCATTCGATAGTGCCGGTCGCGCATGTGACGACCAATGCACGTGTCATGATTGGCGGACCTGATTGCCGCCAGCCCTATGAGGCGTCGATCTATAATATCTCCGCGATGAGTTTCGGTGCGCTCTCACCTAATGCGATCAAGGCGCTCAATGAAGGCGCAAAGCGCGGCGGCTTTGCGCATAATACAGGCGAGGGCGGGATCAGCCGCTATCACCGGCAGGGTGGGGATCTCATCTACCAGATCGGTTCGGGCTATTTCGGGTGCCGTGCCGCAGACGGAACATTTGATGCGGGACGTTTTGCCGTGACCGCTGCCGACCCGCAGGTCAAGATGATCGAGCTGAAGCTCAGCCAAGGGGCAAAGCCCGGCCATGGCGGGGTGCTGCCCGCCGCAAAAATATCGCCTGAAATCGCTGAGGCGCGCGGCATTGCGATGGGTGCGGATTGCGTCTCACCGGCTGCGCATAGCGCCTTTTCAACGCCAATCGAGATGATGGAATTCATCGCCCAGCTTCGCGAGGAATCAGGCGGCAAGCCGGTCGGCTTCAAGCTCTGTATCGGACACCGTCGCGAATTCATGTGCATCGCCAAGGCCATGCTGGAGACAGGCATCACGCCTGACTTCATCACGGTTGACGGCAAGGAAGGCGGCACAGGCGCGGCCCCGCTCGAATTTGCCAACCATATCGGCATGCCGCTCGAGCAGGGGCTATACTTCGTGCACAACACATTGCTCGGCGCAGGCCTGCGCGACCGCATCCGCATTGCCGCGAGCGGCAAGCTGGTGACGGGGTTTGAGATCGCGCGCATCCTTGCCATGGGCGCGGATTGGGTGAACTCCGCCCGCGGTTTCATGTTCTCCCTCGGCTGTATTCAGGCACAGGCCTGCCACACCAATAAATGCCCGGTCGGCATCGCCACGCAGGACAAATCGCTCGCGCGTGCTCTTGATACGGATGACAAGGCGCAGCGGGTCGCGAACTTCCATCACAATACGGTCGAAGCGCTGGTCGAGATGGCCGCCGCCGCAGGGCTCACTGATCCGCGTGCCTTCCTGCCGCATCATTTCATGCAGCGCGATCATCAGGGCCAGATGATTTCCGGCGATGAGGCCTATCCTTATTTGCCGTCGGGCTTCCTTCTCGAGTCGGGGGAGGACTATCCTGACTATCGCGCACGCTGGGGAAGGGCGCGGGCGGAGAGCTTTGGTCTCGTTGCGTGAGACAGCTTAGGCGACCTGCCCGAAATAGACGGTCTGGATGATCGGCGTCCCGGTAAGCGGGCGCTCGATTGTCACCGGCTCTGCCCAGCCCTTGCCGAAGGCCGCTTCCAGCCGAGCCGTGAACCGCGCATCAGGCGGGTCATCCGACCACAGACCAAAGACCCCGCCGGGCCGAAGCATGGTGGAGAGCCGGGCAAGGCTCTCCTCATCATAAAAGGGCCGGCTGTGCGGCGAGAGAAGCGCCTCGGGCGAATGGTCAATATCGACGAGGATCGCATCAAGACAGGCTGCGCCGCTCACCGGACCGAAAGACTGTGCCGCCGCCATCGCGAAAAAGTCTCCCTCGATGATCTGCGTGCGCGGATCATCGGTGAGCGCAGTCCCCATGGGCAGGAGACCGCGGCGGTGCCAGTCGATCACGGGGGAGAGATATTCGGCGATATAAAGCCTCGCTGTCTTCGGGCAGTCGAGCGCGGCCTTCGCCGTATAGCCAAGCCCGAGTCCGCCGACGAGCACGTCGAGACCTTCTCCTTTCGCTGCGCCCAAGCCTAGCGACGAGAGGGCTTCTTCGGACGCCGTATAGGCGCTCGACATCAGGAATTCCTCGCCGAGCTTGACCTCGAAGACTTCCCTTTTCAGCACCGGGTCCATGCGCCGCCGCAAGCTGACCGGGCCAATAGGGGTGGGGGCGTAATCGAGTTCTTCGAACATGAAGCTCCCTCGCAAGGTCATGCCGATGCGCGCAAGCACTCATCTTGTGAAAAGTGATCTGCGCCGCTGTCTCGCCGTCCTCGCGAAACCGGCTTAAACATGCCGGTCATGAGTAAAGACCCCACCATCCTCGCCATCGATCAAGGCACGACCAGCGCCCGTGCCATTCTCTTCAGCCGCAACGGTCAGCCGCTCGACGCTGCGCAATATGAGCTGCCTCAGCATTTCCCCGATGATGGTTGGGTCGAGCATGATGCAGAAGATATTTGGTCACTGACCTTGAAAGCCTGCCGCGATGTGATCGCGCGGGCCGAAGCGGCGCCGGTCGGGATAGGTATCACAAATCAGCGCGAGACGGTGATCGTCTGGGACCGCGTGACCGGCGAGCCGATCCATCGCGCGATTGTCTGGCAGGACCGGCGCACGGCGGATGTCTGCCGCAGGCTCCGCGAAGCGGGGCATGAAGAGTTGATCGCAGCCAAGACCGGCCTCGTCATCGATCCTTATTTCTCGGCGACCAAGATCGCCTGGCTGCTCGATCATGTGCCGGGTGCGCGGGAGCGGGCCGAAAAGGGAGAGCTGGCCGCAGGCACGGTTGAGAGCTTTCTCCTTTGGCGGCTGACTGGCGGGCAGGTCCATGCGAGCGATGCGACCAATGCGAGCCGCACGAGCCTTTTCGACATTCACCGCCAGCAATGGGACGAGGAGCTGTGCGATATCTTCCGCGTGCCGATGAGCCTTTTGCCCACCGTGACCGATTGCGCGCATGATTTCGGGGCGACGGATCCGGCACTGTTTGGAACCGCCCTTCCCATCGGCGGCATGGCAGGCGATCAGCAGGCCGCCCTTATCGGGCAGGGGGCGTTCCGGCCGGGCCTCGTCAAAAGCACTTATGGCACGGGCTGTTTTGCGGTTCTCAATACCGGCTCAACGCCGGTGCGTTCCGGCCACAAGCTCCTTTCCACCGTCGGCTTTCGCCTCGGCGGTGAGGTCACTTACGCGCTCGAAGGCTCGATCTTCGTTGCGGGCGCGGCAATTCAGTGGCTGCGCGACGGGATGAAATTCATCTCCCACGCCGCCGAGAGCGAGGCGCTTGCTAAAAAAGCCATGGGCAAGGGCGAGGTGACCTTCGTGCCGGCCTTTACCGGGCTCGGTGCGCCGCATTGGGATGCCGAGGCGCGCGGCGCGATCTTCGGGCTGACCCGCGATACCGGCCCCGCCGATATTGTCGCCGCTGCCCTCGAGGCCGTGGCTTTCCAGACGGCCGAACTGCTCGAAGCCATGGCGGCCGATGCGCCGGGGCTCAGCTCCTTGCGCGTCGATGGCGGGATGGTCGCGAATGACCTTTTCTGCCAGCAGCTCGCCGACCTCACTGGGCTTGAGGTCGACCGACCGGTCGTCACTGAGACAACGGCTTTAGGCGCAGCGATTCTTGCCGGGCTGACCGCGGGCTGGTTCTCCAGCCTTGAAGAGGCCGAAGGCTTCCGGACCCGCGATCGGGTCTTCTCGCCGGCGATGGACACAGGCGAAAGGCAGCGTCGGCGGCGCCGCTGGGACGCAGCAATTGCGCGGGTTCTGACAGTGCCGCCAAGCGCTTAACCAAAAAATGTTCTTCCGATGTTCTTTTTTCTTGTGAATGAGAACAAAAAGTGTACCCTTCAATATAAAGGTTGGCCCACACTCGAATCTGAAGGACGGTAGGAAGACATGGCATCTAATCTCAAGGTCATAGACGGCGGTATGGACAAGCAAAAAGCGCTCGAGGCAGCGCTCTCACAAATCGACAAGGCTTTCGGCAAGGGCTCCGTGATGAAGCTCGGCGCGAAAGAAAACGTGGTGCAGATCGAGGGGATCTCGACGGGCTCACTCGGGCTCGACATTGCGCTCGGCATTGGCGGTCTGCCCAAGGGGCGGATTGTGGAAATCTACGGGCCGGAAAGCTCAGGGAAGACGACCCTGGCGCTGCACACGGTGGCCGAGTCGCAAAAAGCGGGCGGTACGGCAGCCTTTATTGACGCCGAGCACGCGCTCGATCCGATCTATGCGTCAAAACTCGGGGTCGATCTTGAAGACCTCCTGATCTCCCAGCCCGATACCGGCGAGCAGGCGCTTGAAATCGCCGATACGCTGGTGCGCTCGGGCGCCATCGATGTTCTCGTGATTGATTCGGTGGCGGCGCTGACGCCCAAGGCCGAACTTGAAGGCGAGATGGGCGACAGCCTGCCGGGCCTTCAGGCCCGACTGATGAGCCAGGCGCTCCGCAAGCTGACCGGCTCGATCTCGCGGTCGAACACGCTGGTCATCTTCATCAACCAGATCCGTATGAAGATCGGGGTGATGTTCGGCTCGCCGGAGACGACGACCGGCGGCAACGCCCTCAAATTCTACTCCAGCGTCCGGCTCGACATTCGCCGCATCGGCGCCATCAAGGCGCGCGATGAGGTGGTCGGGAACCAGACCCGCGTGAAGGTGGTCAAGAACAAGGTGGCGCCCCCCTTCAAGCAGGTCGAATTCGATATCATGTATGGCGAAGGCATCTCCAAGATGGGGGAACTCCTCGATCTCGGCGTCCTTGCCAACGTGGTGGAAAAATCGGGCAGCTGGTATAGCTACAACTCCGAACGGATCGGTCAGGGCCGCGACAACGCCAAGACCTTCCTCAAGGACAATCCCGATATTGCCGCGGAAATAGAGCATCAAGTGCGCAAGAATGCGGGCCTGATTGCGGATGATCTGCTGGTCGGTCCGGGCGAGCAGGAAGACGAGGCAGCCGAAGGCTGATCATCCCTCGTGACATTTGGCCCCAAGGAATGATGCCTCGGGGCCTTCCACCCTATGGCCAATTCCGCTAACGCGCCGCGAATCCAACTTTCACGGCGCGATTGAGGTCTCTGGGTCGCGCCCCAATCTTACGTGTCGTTCCCATGGGTTTTGCGCAATTCGCCTTCACGGTGTTCGCGGTGGCTACGGTCATTTGGGGCTTGGGCGTGATCTTCGCCCGAAACCCTGTGCACTCCGTGCTCTGCCTCATCATGGCCTTCATCTCGACGGCCGGCCTGTTCGTCCTGATCGGGGCTGAATATCTCGCCTTCCTTCTGGTCGTCGTCTATGTCGGCGCCGTCGCGGTCCTCTTCCTCTTTGTCGTGATGATGCTCGATGTCGATTTCGCCGAGCTGCGCGCAGGATACGCGAAATATCTGCCCATCGGGATCGTGGTAGCCGTCGCCCTGATCGTTGAGATCGGCTTCATCGTCCTCTCATGGGGCGGCTCGGCTGAGGATGGCATTGCCCGGGCGGCAAGTGATGGCGGCCCGAACAATGCCGAGCAGCTCGGCATGGTGCTCTATACGGAATATGTCCACTTCTTCCAGATCGCGGGGCTCGTCCTTCTCGTCGCCATGATCGGCGCCATTCTCCTCACATTCCGCGAACGCCGCGGGATCAAGACGCAGGATGTTGGCGCGCAGGTCGGGCGCAAGCGCGAAGAGGGTGTGGAAGTCGTCTCGGTGCCGACCGGAAAGGGGATCTGAGACAGTCATGATCGCACTTGAACATTACCTTCTCGTCGGCGGCATGCTGTTCGCCATCGGTGTGGCAGGCATTTTTCTCAACCGGAAAAACGTCATCATCATCCTGATGTCGATTGAGCTCATGCTCCTTGCCGTGAACATCAATTTCGTCGCCTTCTCGATGTATCTCGATGACATCAGAGGGCAGGTCTTTGCCTTCATGATCCTGACGGTTGCCGCTGCCGAAGCGGCGATCGGTCTTGCCATCCTCGTCGCCTTCTTCCGCAAGCGTGGCGACATCTCCGTTGAAACCGCCAACACGATGAAGAACTGACGCTGATGGAAGCCCTGATTGTCCTTCTGCCGCTGATCGGCGCCATCCTGGCCAAGCCGGCAGCCATGCTGGCGGGGCCGCGCGCTGCGGAAATCCTCACCACGCTTCTGCTCTGGGTCGCCTGCGTTCTGGCCTGGATCACCTTCATCTCTGTCGGGTTCGGCGGGGCGAAGGATCCGGTGATCCTCTTTACATGGATCGAATCCGGCTCATTCAGCTCGGTCTGGTCGATGCGCCTCGATACGCTGACTTCTGTCATGCTGATCGTCGTCACCAGCGTCTCGGCGCTCGTGCACACCTATTCGATCGGCTATATGCATGAGGATCCCTCGCGGCCGCGCTTCTTTGCCTATCTCTCGCTCTTCACCTTCGCCATGCTGGTGCTGGTGACGGCCAATGACCTCGTCCAGCTTTTCTTTGGCTGGGAAGGGGTGGGGCTGGCCTCTTATCTTCTCATCGGTTTCTGGCACCACAAAAAGTCTGCCAATGATGCGGCGATCAAGGCGTTCGTGATGAACCGGGTCGGCGATGTCGGCCTCGCGCTCGGCCTGATGGGCTGTTTTGTGACCTTCGGGACGGTCAGCTTTGATGGCATCTTCGCCGCCATCGAGGCCGGGGTCGCCAATCCGATGTGGACGGATGGCCCGGTCGCCATCAATGGCGCATCGCTTCATTTCCTCAATGGCACATTCCCGGTGCTTGAACTCCTCGGCGTCCTTCTCTTCATCGGCGCGATGGGCAAATCGGCGCAGTTTATCCTGCACACCTGGCTGCCGGATGCGATGGAGGGCCCGACGCCTGTTTCCGCGCTGATCCACGCAGCAACCATGGTGACGGCAGGGGTCTTCCTCGTCTGCCGGATGTCACCGCTATTTGCCGAGGCGCCGTTCGCCTCCGGTGTCGTCACCTTCATCGGCGCTACGACAGCCGTTTTTGCCGCCACGGTCGGTCTTGTTCAGACCGACATCAAGCGGGTCATCGCCTATTCGACGGCGTCCCAGCTCGGCTACATGTTCTTTGCCGCTGGCGTCGGCGGATATGCGCAAGCGATGTTCCACCTGACGACCCACGCTTTCTTCAAGGCGCTTTTGTTCCTTGGCGCCGGCGCGGTCATCCACTTCTCCCATCACGAACAGGAAATGCCCAAAATGGGCGGCCTCAGATCGCAGATGCCGGTCACCTTCGTGATGATGCTGGCGGGCACGTTGGCCATTACGGGCGTCGGCATACCGATGTTCTATGCCTTTGGGGCCCCCTTCGGTTTTGCGGGCTTTGTTTCCAAGGACTACATCATCGAAGCTGCCTATGGGGCGAGTACGGAAGGCAAAGCATTTGCGACCTACGCCTTCATCTGCGGTCTGCTCGCAGCCGTCATGACGGCGTTCTATTCCTGGCGTCTCGTCTTCCTGACCTTCGATGGCAAATGGCGGGCACCAGAAGAAGTGCGCAAGCACCCGCATGATGTGCCCAACACCATGCTCCTGCCACTGATGCCGCTGGCGCTCGGCGCCGTGATTGCCGGTATGGTCTTCTACAAACCCTTTGTCGGGGGCGGTCAGGCCGATTTCTGGCAGGGCAGTGTGGTCATCGCCGAGGCGCATCATGGCGATGCGGAGGCAGGTCACGGGGCCGAAGAAGCTATGCACGCCGATACGGCGCATGCCGGCGAACACGAGGGCTCAGCTGACGAAATCGCAGCAACCATTAGCGCCGCCGATGCGCATGATGCTGCCCAAGACGCCCATGCAACGCTCGATCATCCGGCTGATGAGATGGCTGAAGAGGGTGGTCATGGCGGCGGGCATGATTATCCGACCTGGGTCTTCCTTGCGCCTTTTGTTGCCATGCTGATCGGTTTCTTGGGCGCTCTCTTCCACTACCGCCTGACGGATGATCCGTTGCGGCCGGGCCTCCTGCGGCCGGGCGGGCTTCTCTATGAGTTCCTCAAGAACCGTTGGTATATTGACGATCTTTATCGTCTCGTCTTTCTGCGACCGGCGGAGAAACTCGCCCGCCTGCTCTGGAAAGGTGGCGATGAGCGTACGATTGATGGGGCAGGGCCGAACGGGATTTCCGGGCTTCTCTCCGCGGGGGCCAAGCGCCTCGTCGGCGTGCAGACGGGATACGTCTACACCTACGCCTTCGTCATGCTGGCCGGTCTCACCCTTATTCTGTTCTTTGTCCTGCTGCGGGGTGCGTCATGATCGAGCAGCAATTCACCGAGCTTCCGCTTCTCTCCATTCTGACCTTCCTGCCGCTTGTCGGCGTGGTCTTCATCCTGCTGCGTCAGTGGAGCGGGCGGGAAGACGAGCGCGAAGGCGCAGCGAGGGCCTCCAAATGGGTGGCGCTGGCGACCACGCTCTTCACCTTCGTTTTCTCCGTCTACATCTATTTCCAGTATGACCAGACGGCGAGCGGCTTCCAGTTCGTTGAGGAATCTCCATGGTTCGGCGGTTGCGCGACTGGCGTCGTTGATGAAGCCTGCGCGGCCTTAGGCATCAAATACAAGATGGGCGTCGACGGGCTCTCGATCCTCTTCATTCTGCTGACCACCTTCATCATGCCGGTCTGCATTCTCGCCGGGTGGAAATCGATCAAGACACGGATCGCGGAATATATGATCGCCTTCCTCGTGCTCGAGACACTGATCATCGGCGTCTTCAGCGCGCTCGACCTGATGCTTTTCTATGTCTTCTTCGAAGCCTCGCTGATCCCGATGTTCCTGATCATCGGCGTCTGGGGATCGAAGGGGGAGAGGGTGCTGTTCGGCCGGGTGATCCCGAACCGGATCTATGCGGCTTTCAAATTCTTCCTCTACACGCTGCTCGGCTCGCTCTTGCTCCTGATCGCTCTGATCTGGATGTATCAGGCGACGGGCACGACAGACATCGTGGCGTTGCAGGAATATGCGTTCCCGGAAGGTGCACAGCGCTGGCTGTGGCTGGCCTTCTTTGCAAGCTTTGCCGTCAAGATGCCGATGTGGCCGGTCCATACCTGGTTGCCCGATGCGCACGTTCAGGCGCCGACCGGCGGCTCGATCGTGCTGGCGGCGATCCTGCTGAAAATGGGCGGCTACGGCTTTGCGCGGTTCTCACTGCCCATGTTCCCCGATGCATCTGTCTATTTCCAGCCGCTCGTCTTTACGCTGAGCGTCATCGCCATCGTCTACACGTCGCTCGTCGCCTTCGCGCAGGAAGACATGAAAAAGCTGATCGCTTATTCCTCTGTTGCGCATATGGGCTTTGTGACCATGGGCCTTTTCACCGGTACCCAGCAGGGGCTGGAAGGCGCCATGTTCCAGATGCTCAGCCACGGCTTTATCTCCGGTGCGCTCTTCCTCTGTGTCGGGATTGTCTATGACCGCCTGCACACGCGGGAGATCGCGGCCTATGGCGGTCTGGTCCAGAAGATGAAATGGTTCGCCTTCTTCTTCCTGCTCTTTACCATGGGGAATGTCGGCCTGCCGGGGATTTCCGGGTTTGTGGGCGAGATCCTCACTATGGTCGGCGCGTTCCAGATCAACACCTGGGTGGCCGCTCTTGCTGCGCTCGGCATGATCCTGTCGGCGGGTTATGGCCTTCGGCTTTATCGCGAAGTCGTCTTCGGCACGATCGTGAATGAGAAAGTCGCCGAGATGCCGGACCTTGACCGGCGGGAACTCGCGCTCCTCACCATTCTCGGCGCGATGTCCGTCTATCTTGGCTTCCACCCGTCACCGACGCTTGCCGTCTTCCGTCCGGCTACGGATTTCGTGCAGGCACGGGTCATCGAGGCAGGCGGCGAGAACTATACCTCGACACTTATTCCCGCCGGGATGAGTGATGATATGCATGAAGAAGAGTCTCACGGAGATACGCACTAATGGACCGTCAGGATCTTCTCGCGCTCGGACCGGAGCTGTTCCTCGCCATCGTCTCCATGGTGCTGCTGATCGTTGGCGTCTCGTTCAAAGGCAGCCGCCTGCGGGAGATGACACTGGCGGCCTGTGCCGCGCTTGCTGGCGCACTTCTGATTGCGCTCAACGGCATGCCGCCGGAAGGCGTAGCGTTTGGCGGCTCCTTCGTCACTGATGCTTTCAGCGTCGTCGGCCGGATCTTCATCTATTCAGCAGGGATCGTCTCCCTGCTGATGTCCGTCCTCTTCCTCGACAAGGAAAAGCTCGGCCGGTTCGAATATCCGATCCTTGTGCTGCTTGCGACCATTGGCATGGGGCTGATGGTCTCCGCGCAACACCTGATCGCTGTTTATATGGGGATCGAGCTGCAGTCGCTGTCGCTTTATATCCTCGCTGCGTTCAACCGTGGCTCACGTCGCTCGACTGAAGCGGGCCTTAAATATTTCGTGCTCGGTGCATTGTCGTCGGGCCTGCTGCTCTACGGCATGTCTCTCATCTATGGCTTCACGGGTGCGCTGCAATTCGGTGAGATCGCGCGTCACGCGCTCGATTCAGATCATCAGGTTGCGATCTCCTTCGGCCTTGTCTTCATGTTGGCTGGGCTCGCCTTCAAGGTATCGGGGGCGCCGTTCCATATGTGGACCCCGGACGTTTATGAGGGTGCTCCGACGCCGGTGACGGCCTATTTCGCGGCCGCCCCGAAAGTCGCAGGCATGTTCCTTTTTGTCCGCGTGATGCTGGAGGCGTTCCCGACCATTCTTGATCAATGGCAGCCGGTTGTCTGGCTGATCGCAGCGCTGTCGATGATCGTCGGCTCGCTCTCGGCACTTATGCAGACCAATATCAAACGCCTGATGGCCTACTCCTCGATTGGTCATGTCGGCTATGCGCTGATCGGGCTTGCGGCGGGAACGCAGGCCGGGGCGCAAGGGGTCGTTGTCTATCTCGGCATCTATCTTGTCATGACGCTCGGGACTTTTGCCTGTATCCTGTCGATGCGTCGGCCCGAGGGCATGGCGGAGAATATCTCCGATCTTTCCGGCCTGATGCAGACCCGTCCGGGCCTTGGTCTTGCCTTTACCGCGCTCTTCCTGTCGCTGGCCGGGATCCCGCCCTTCCTAGGCTTCTTTGCCAAGTTCGCGGTCTTTTCCGCAGGTGTTGATGCCGGGCTTTATATCCTGACCATCGTCGGTGTCGTGACGAGTGTGATCTCGACCTTCTACTATCTCTCGGTCATCCGGACGATCTGGTTCAACGATCCGGCGCCACAATTTGTCAGTAATCGGGGCATGGCTGTCACGATGACGGCGTCAGGCGCTGCGCTCCTGATCACCGTCGGGCTCCTTTTCCTGATCCGGCCGCTTTATGACTGGGCCGCGCTTGCGGCTGCGTCCCTGTTCTGAGGCAGCGCAGGTTGTCGACGCCCGTCCGCCACGCGATCGAGACGGCATCAACCAGCCTCGATGCCAAGTCCGCGTTCGAGGAAGACGGCGAGACCGGACCCCTCTGGTTTACGGCCGCCCGGCAATCCGCTGGGGTTGGTCGTCGCGGACGCGCATGGCGTCACCATCCCGGCAATTTTGCGGGCTCGCTGCTCCTGCCGATTGAAGAAGAGCAGCTTCGTACCGCGCCGCTCTTTGCCTTCATCGCGGCTCTTTGCGTCGCAGAAGCGATCGATCAGGCGGGCGTTCCTGCCAGCAAGACGCAAGTCAAATGGCCCAATGATGTTCTGCTTGATGGCCAGAAAGTCGCAGGCATCCTTTGTGAATTGCTGACCGGCCCCAAGGGCCGAGCCATCGTCATCGGCATCGGCGTCAACCTGCTGGTCGCCCCGGAAGGGGAGAATGCGGCAACGCTTGCTGGATATCTTGAGACACCGCCCATGCCGGCGGAATTCCGTGAGATGCTGGATGAGCGGGTGCAGGTCTGGGAGAAACGAGCCCGCGAAGAGGGGTTCGCGTCCGTGCGGCAGGCCTGGCTTGAACGCGCGGCGGGGCTTGGCGCGCCGATCATCGTCCGCCAGCATGACAGCACGACCGATGGCCTGTTCGAGGGGATTGACGAGGACGGCTCATTGCTGCTCGGCACGGATGGAACCACTGTGCGGATCAGGGCCGCGGATATATTTCTCGGCGCCAAACACGGCTAAGGGAAATGGCTTCCCCCTCATTGAGGGGCCAGGACCAATGAAAGGCAGTCCATGCTGCTAGCGCTCGATATCGGGAACACCAATACCGTCTTTGCCCTGATCGAGGGGGATGAGCCGGTTGCGCAATGGCGGGCATCGACTTCCAGCGTATGGACCGCGGATGAATATGCGGTCTGGCTCTCACAGATGCTGGAGCTCGATGGCCGCTTCAGGCTCAGTGACCTTGATCGCTGTGTGATTTCGACCGTTGTGCCGCAATCATTGTTCAATGTACGGAACTTTGCTCGACGTTATTGTGGCGGTGAGCCGCTGATCGTAGATGAGAAATCAATACCCGGCGTTGACGTACGGATCGACCGGCCAAGCGAGGTTGGTGCGGACCGGCTTGTCAATACGGTCGGCGCGTTCGTCAAATATGGCGGTCCACTGATTGTTGTCGATTCCGGCACGGCCACCAATTTCGATATCGTCGCCAAGGATGGCGCCTTTGTCGGCGGCATCATCGCACCGGGGATCAACCTCTCAATGCAGGCGCTTCATCAAGCGGCCGCACGCCTGCCGCGCATTGCGATTGAACGGCCTGACAAGATTATCGGCACAACGACGGTCGGCGCCATGCAGTCAGGGGTCTTCTGGGGTTATGTCGATCTGATCGAAGGGCTGATTGCCCGCATCAAGAATGAATTTGGCGAGCCGATGAAAGTAGTCGCAACGGGCGGGATTTCCTCGCTCTACAGCGACGCGGCGACCAGCATTGATTATTTTGACCCGGATCTGACTATCCGAGGACTGACAGAAATTGCCCGACGCGTGTTCGATGGCAAGGAGAAAACATGAGTAACGAGTTCATCTTCCTGCCTCTCGGTGGGTCTGGCGAGATCGGCATGAATATGAACCTGTTTGCGCTCGGGCCTCCCGAAGCGCGGCAATGGATCATGATCGATTGCGGTGTCACCTTTGCCGGGCCGGAATTGCCCGGCATTGATCTGATTACACCCGATCACGGCTATCTGCTCGATGATCTCGACGAAGGCGGCGAGTTCCTCGGCATGGTGCTGACTCATGGGCATGAGGACCATATCGGTGCCGTCGCTCATCTGTGGCCTGATTTTGAATGCGATATATACGCAACGCCCTTCACGGCGGAGCTGGTTCGGCGGAAATTCGATGAGGTCGGCATCACCGATGCGCCGATCAAGGTGCTCGATCTTTCTGCGCGCTTCAAGCTGGGGCCGTTTGACCTTGAATATATCACGCTGACCCATTCTATTCCGGAGCCGAATGCGATTGCCATACGGACGGAATTTGGCACGGTGCTACATACGGGCGATTGGAAGATCGATCCCATGCCGGTGCTGGGGGAGGCGACCGACCGGACAAGCCTGACCGATCTTGGTGAGGCAGGCGTTCTCGCCATGATCTGTGACAGCACGAATGTCTTCTCCGAAGGTCATTCGGGCTCAGAAAGCGATGTGGCGGACGCGCTGAGCCAGATCATCTCGGAGCAGACGGGCAGGGTGGTCGTGACGACTTTTGCCTCGAACGTCTCCCGCCTTGTGTCGGTTTGCCGGGCCGCGACTGCAACGGACAGGTCCGTCTGTTTGCTCGGGCGATCCATGCTCCGCATGATCGATGTTGCCCGGCATGTTGACCTGCTGCCGCCGGGGATTTCCTTCGTTGAGCCGTCAGAGGCCGGATATCTACCGCATGACAAGGTGCTTTATCTGTGTACGGGAAGTCAGGGTGAATCGCGGGCAGCGCTCGCCCGTATCGCACGCGAAGACCACCCCGAACTGTCACTCGGTGAAGGCGACACGGTGATCTTCTCCTCCAAGGTGATTCCGGGCAATGAAAAGCCGATCTATGAGATGATGAACGCCCTGACCGATATGGATGTCACAGTTATCTCATCTGATGACGCATTTGTGCATGTCTCTGGCCATCCGTGCCGGGAAGAACTCAAAGACATGTATCAGATGGTCAAACCCCAGACTTCGATCCCGGTGCATGGCGAGGCGCGCCATATCGAAGAACACGCCAAACTCGCCATGAGCCTCGGCGTGCCTCATGCAGTGACCCCGCGGAATGGCGACATGATCCGGTTGGCCCCGGGGCGGATCAAGGTGATCGATGAAGTCCCTTCCGGGCGGCTTTATCTCGATGGCCGCATCCTGCTGCCGCAGGGCGAGGGTGTCATCCGCGCGCGGCTGCGGCTGGGTGAAGAGGGGCTCATTGTCGTCTCTGTCGCGATCGACAAATCCGGTAAGCCACTCGGTCAGCCCATCGTGACCGTCAAAGGTCTTCCGCGTGAGGACAATGATGGAGAAGAACTGCTTCCTCTGATCGAGGAATCCGCGAGCGATGTCATGAGATCCCTGCCGCGCCCGAAACTGGGAGATGACAAGGTCATCGAAGCGGCAATGCGTCGGGCCATCCGCGCCGAGCTGTTCCCGCGCTGGGGCAAGAGGGGCGATATCGTCGTCGCCATCATCAGGGGCTAGAGAAGATGGGCATTGTCGGCAGTATTATTTCCTATCTCATCATCTGGTGGGTCGTTCTTTTCGCGATCCTGCCCATGCGGGTGAAAGGCGTGTGGGAGGATGAGCAGAACCAGCCCGACGGGATTGACCGCGGCGCGCCGGTCCAGCCGGAGATCTGGTTCAAGGTCAAACGCACGAGCTGGATCGCGGCCATCATCTGGGTCTTTGTCTTCGCTTTCGTCTCATCGGGTGTGATCAGTTACGACTGGAGGTAAAACGCTCACCTTACGGATTATAATATTCTGCTCTGTCCAATTGAGTTTTTTCTCAAAATGAGTTAAACCCTGCCTATTCCTTTCACTACAAGCCCAACCGGAGATGTGTATGGCGCAATCCTCCCTGCTCGACCCTGTTCAGAATGAGAAGACCCCGCCTGAGGGGGCGGAGCCTGAACGGGATGACGAGCTGGAAGAGGAGGAGCGTGCCCCCGATGCGCCGCTGGATGCGCGCGGATCGCTGACATCCGACTTCATTCGGTCAGTGGGCGAAGCGGTTGAGCATGGCGACCGCGAGGATGTGCTCGCTGCCTGCGTCGACCTCAAGGCTGCCGACGTTGCCGACCTGATCGAGCAATTGTCAGAAGCGGCCCGGCCGAAACTCGTCACGCTTCTCGGTACGGATTTCGACGCCGACATTCTGGCCGAGCTCGATGAGGACGTTCGCGAGAGCGTGCTCGAGGCCATCCCGACCGAACAGCTCGCCGGGCACATCGCTGAGCTTGATACCGACGAGGCAGCCTTCGTTGTCCAGGACATGGACGAGGAGGGGCGGGCTGAGCTTCTTGCCGAAGTCCCCATCGCCGATCGTCTCGCGATTGAAGCAGCGCTTGAATACGAAGAAGAGACTGCCGGCCGTCTCATGCAGCGCGAGGTGTTCGCTGCGCCGTCCTTCTCAACGGTGGGGCAGATCATCGACCGGCTGCGCTCAGCAGAGAAGCTCCCCGATCTTTTCTATGATGTCTATGTCGTCGATCCGGCGTTCAAGGTCATCGGCGGCGTTGCGCTCTCTCGCTTTCTCAAAGCTCCGCGTGAGACGAAACTGATCGACCTTGTCGAACGAGATCTCGTGCAGGTGCCGGTCGACATGGACCAGGAAGAGGTCGCCTATCTCTTCGAGAAATATAACCTCATCTCGGCGCCCGTCGTTGATTCAGGCGACCGGCTGGTCGGCATGGTCACGGTGGATGACATCGTTGAGGTTCTGCACACCGAGGCTGACGAAGACATGCTCGCCCTGGGTGGCGTGAGTTCTGAGAACAATGTCCTTGCGCTGCCGGTGCCAAAGATTGCGCGCTCGCGCTTCACCTGGCTGGCCGTCAATCTGGGCACAGCCATTTTAGCAAGTTTCGTCATCAGCCTGTTTGACGCGACGATCCAGCAGGTCGTGGCGCTCGCCGTCCTGATGCCGATTGTTGCCTCGATGGGCGGTAATGCGGGCACGCAGACACTGACCGTCGCGGTCAGGAACCTTGCCACCCGTGATCTGACGGCCGCGAACGCTTTGCGGGTCGTCTTCCGCGAGACAACAGTCTCGCTGATCAATGGGGTCGCCTTTGCCATCCTGCTCGGGGTAGCCGCGGGTATCTGGTATCAGGCGATCGGCGGCGGCGCGGAAGGCGAGGGCATGACCCTCGGCCTTGTCCTTGCCGCGGCGATGATTATCACCATGCTGTCGGCGGGACTTTCCGGAATTTTGATTCCGCTCGGGCTCCAGCGTGTCGGCGCGGACCCAGCTGTCTCCTCGGCTGTTTTCGTTACCACGGTGACGGATGTCGTGGGATTCTTTGCCTTTCTGGGCCTCGCAGCAGCCTTTCTGGTCGGTTCATGATGAATCACCGAGCGTGAGTTTTCGATAAACTCGGCTCAAATATCCGTGCGCGTATCGACGAGCCGGCAATACCTCTGTGTTGCACTGAACGGGTTACGGGCCATCGGGAAGATAGCCTCTATTCGGTCAGTCATCTGAGGAAAGCTCTCATGCAGAATGAGTGTTCCGTTCTGGTCTTCGCCTCCCAGAAGGGCGGCTCGGGCAAGACCACGCTCTCCGGGCATATCGCCGTTGCCGCACAGGCTGCGGGCGCAGGGCCAGTCGCCCTTATCGATACGGATCCGCAAGGCTCGCTTGCGAAATGGTGGAATGCGAGGGAGGCCGAAATGCCGGTCTTCGTTGAGACCACCGTTGCGCGTCTGAGCCGGGACATCGCCAAGCTGCGCGAGACGGGGCTGAGGCTCATCGTCATCGACACGCCGCCTGCTGCAACGGCGGCGATTTCTGAAGTTGTCGAGCAGGGTGACCTGATCGTCGTGCCGACCCGTCCGAGCCCGCACGATTTGCGCGCCGTTGGCGCCACGGTCGATATCGTCGAGGAGGCCGGCAAGCCGCTCGTCTTTGCCGTGAACTGCGCCACCGCCCGCGCCCGGATCACCAGCGAGACGGCCGTCAGCCTGAGCCAGCACGGCACGGTCGCACCGGTGACGATCCATAACCGCGTCGATTTCGCCGCCAGCATGATCGACGGCCGCACAGTCGGTGAGGTCAATCCGAATGCGCGCTCGGCCAAAGAGGTCGCAACGCTCTGGTCCTATCTCGAAGAGCGCCTGCGTCGGATCAAAGGGGATACTGCTGGCGCTCGTGAGGCCCAGGGCGAACGCTTTTCGGTCGAATTGCTGACCCCGATTACTGCGGCACCATCTGCTCCGCCGGCGCCTCAGCGAGCGGAGAGCCTTGCCAGCCGCCCGGCACCGATCCCGCCATCGCGCCGCCCCAGACCGACACCTCCACCTGCGCCTGCCCCTCAAGCCGTCGCGCCGCAGCGCCCGACACCGCGGCAGGGGCCGATCCCGCTGCATGAGCTCTTCCCGCTCGAAACCGCCGCCATGCGCCGTGAACCGGCCAGCGCAGGGGAGGAGCCGTTGCTTCTAGAGGAGGAAATGCCCCGGGCCGCGATCTGGGACGGGATTGACCGCCGCAGTCAGGATGCCGGCCCCCCGCTGGGTCTGCCCGACCGGAGGCGAGCGCCGATCTTCGGGCGGCGTCCGCTGAAATGAAACTGGAAAAGTGTGGGATCAACGTCATGCAAAAACAGATGAAAACATCGCATAGGGACGGTTTCGCCAGCCTGCATGGCGGCCTTCTCGCACGCAAAGGCAATGCGCAGCCCGCTATTGCTGATCTAGATCTTCAACGTCGTTCGAGGCGGGGGGATCGGGATGGCGAGCCGGTCGTCGTGACGCCTGTCCCCGCATCCTCCTGTTCGGACAAGCTCCACAAGGCGCATGCCGCGCCGGACAAACCGCGTATGACCGTCAGGATGACGACGCGCCAGCAGCGCCTTTTGCGATTGGTGGCGGCGGCAACCGACCGCTCACAGCAGGAAATTCTGTCCATGGCGATCGACCAGCACCTGACCAAGGTCATCGGTGAAGAGCTTGGCCACTGCCAGTGCCTGCGCCGTCTGGTGTTGGGCGATGCGGGGATCAGGGAAAAGGCCGCCAGCTAAGGCGGCCTTTTCGTCCGCCTCAGATATATTCGATCATCTTCGCGACCAGCGGGTGGCGGACGACATCGCCCTTGGCAAAGCGGCAGATGCCGATGCCTTCGACATCATCCAGCTTGTCGGTGATCTCACCGAGGCCCGAGACGCCCGGTAAAAGGTCTGACTGCTCCGGATCGCCGGTGACGACCATGGTCGAGTGCCAACCCAGCCGGGTGAGGAGCATTTTGAGCTGCGCATAGGTGCAGTTCTGGGCCTCATCGAGCACCACGAACGCATTATTGAGTGTCCGGCCCCGCATGAAGGCGATGGGTGCAACCTCAATCACGCCTTCAGCCATCAGGGAGCGGACTTTCTTGGCGCTGAGCCGGTCGGTCAGCGCATCATAGAGAGGCCGCAGATAAGGCGAGAGCTTGTCTTCCATGTCGCCCGGCAGATAGCCGAGATTTTCTCCGGCCTCGACAGCAGGGCGGGAGAGAACGATCCGGCCGACTTTACCGGACTCCAGTGCCTCAACGGCCTTGGCGACCGCGACATAGGTTTTACCGGTGCCCGCAGGGCCGACGGCGAAGACGACTGAATGATCCTGAACCAGATCAAAGAATTGTTGCTGTGTTTCATTCTGTGGACGGACATTTTTACGGAAGCGCTGATCGCGCTCGCGATCCTGTGGTCCCTCCATCTGTTCCATGGGTGACCATCCATCCTCAAAGAGGACTCTGACATTGTCGGGAATGGCATGACGATCATCGCTCACCTGTTTGCCGCTACGTTTAATGGCTCTTTTGGCTGTACGACGTGTCATGGGATCACTCCTTTTCTATGACATCGGGAAGAAGCACAGCCAAAGGATTGTCCGGCGCCCTGCCGGGGGGACCATCAACGGCTGTAAAGAAGAGGGAGTCGTCTGGAGCTTCCGGCCTTGGCCGGCGGAGGAGGGGATGGCAATGGAATGCCTGACCGTTCACTCTCTGCCCCTATGCGAAAGAAGACTTACGCATATCAACTGATGGGAATCAGTTACGGCGATTCGTCCTTCGTAAGTGGTTAACGCACGTAAATATTTTCGCCTGCCGTCTTTTGCGTGCCGCGCAAGGGTGCTGGCTGCGGGCTGACCTTGTCAGTTTCCCTGGCCAATGACATTTTATGCGCATGACGGATCAAATGCGCCCCACTTCCTATCATCGTGTTGCCAAAGCCCTGCATTGGCTGATTGCGGTCCTCATTATCGCCCAGTTCGTGGGCGGGAAATTCATGACCCATCTGGGGCTCGGGACGGATGAGAAATTCTTCGTCTACCAGATGCACAAAAGCTTCGGGTTCATCATTCTGGGCCTATCACTTTACCGGCTTTACTGGCGGCTGACCCATCCCGTCCCGGCCTTGCCGACGGGCATGAGCAAAGCGGAGCAGGTCATCGCGCCGATCACGCACTGGCTTTTTTATGGCTTCATGATCGCCGTGCCGCTGACGGGCTGGCTTTATGTCTCGGCGCAGAGCGGGGTCGATACGAAGATCTTCTTCCTGATCCCGGTCTTTCATTTCCCGGTACCGGAAAGCGATTTCTGGCGCGGTGCGTTTGATAATGCGCACTCAGCGCTCGCCACCGCAATGATCGGACTTCTGGTCCTGCATGTCGCAGCAGCCTTGAAGCATCATTATATGAGCCGCGATGAAACCTTCCTCCGTATGCTGCCGGCCAAAGAAGCCGCGACAGGCCGCATCGCCGTGCCTGCGATCACAGGCGCGTTGGTCGCGGTTGCGGCGCTATATCTCGTCGTGATGCTGGTCTGGGGAGAGGATGACCATCATGGCTCAACTCCGACAGATGAGATGACGGCCATAGAACAGATCGGCCGGACGAGCGGAGGTCCCCATGAATGGTCGCTGCTGCCAGAGGAGAGTTATGTCCAGCTAACGGGCAGTGCTTTTGGCGCGGAGAAGACCGTTCATATCGACGATGTTGCAGCGGAGATCGTTCTCGATCTTGAGCATCCTGAAGAAGCAGGCGCAATCCGTGCACAGATCGGTCTTACAAGTCTCGATTCCGGCGAAGCCATCACGAATGATGAACTCAAAGGGGCGGGCTGGTTCAGTGTTGCTGAATATCCTGCGGCAATGTTCGTTTCAGATGAGATCATCGCCACCGCGCAGGGTTTTGTGGCGAAAGGTATGCTCACCATCAGAGAAGTAAGTCAGCCGATTGATCTGCCCTTCACAGTTACGATGGAAGGCGTCACGGCGATTGCCTCAGCGGAAGTCGTGGTTGACCGAACAGCTTTCGGACTTGGCGGGGACGGCGCAGGGGTCACTCCCCAGGTCACCGTCACCCTTCATATTGAGGCAGAGCCTGCCCGCTGATCTGATCAATCCGTGAACAGATGGCCTTCGGGCGGCTCTTCAAGGCGGCGGTCGAGATAGGCTGCGGCCGCCTTCATCAGCTCTTCTTCATGCTGTGAGAAGAAGTGATCGGCGCCTTCAATGGTCTGGAACTCGATCCGGCGGCCCTTCTGGGTCCGGGTCTTTGCCATGACATCACGGGTCAGCTCGGGCGGGCAGATCTTGTCGCCCGTGCCGTGCAGGACCACGCCCGACGACGGGCAGGGCGCAAGGAAGGAGAAGTCAAAGAGATTCGCCGCTGCCGACACGGAAATGAAGCCGACAATCTCCGGCCGCCGCATCAGGAGCTGCATGCCGACATAGGCACCAAAGCTAAAACCCCCGACCCAGGCGAATGGCGCCGCAGGGTTCAGCGATTGCAGATAGTCGAGCGCCGTGGCGGCATCGGAAAGCTCGCCTTGACCCTGATCATATTCGCCCTCGGACTTGCCGACGCCGCGGAAATTGAACCGCATCACCGCAAAGCCGCGCCGCGCGAACATGTGGTACATTTCATAGGTGATCTTGTCGTTCATCGTCCCGCCGAACTGGGGGTGGGGATGAAGGATCAGCGCGATCGGCGCATTGTCTTCTTTGGCGCGCTGATAGCGGCCTTCAAGCCGGCCCTCGGGACCGTTGAAAATAATCTCGGGCATTCGCCGTCCAGACTGTTAGAGGCGGCGAAAAACTTCACCGCAGAAAGTTGACCATTATGGTCGGATTTCTTATGTCCGACCTATCAAAGACCGCGGCCTATACCACATTCTCGCGCCGTGGCCAGAAATGCTCGACCAGAAGTTCAGAGGCCCCGATGAAACTGACATCCCGCGCCCGCAACGCCGTGGCGGCCATGGCTGATATGGCAGCTTTCGGCGGGGACGTGCCTGTCCCGCTCAGCGATATTGCTGTGCGCCAGGGGCTGTCGCTGGCCTTCCTTGAGCAGATTTTCGGCCAGTTGCGCAAAGCGGGGCTGGTGACCAGCCGGCGTGGCGCAGGCGGTGGTTATCTGCTCGCGCAGTCCTCAGCGGAGATTTCCGTCGGCGCCATCGTCGATGCGGTCGATGAAGAGATCCGCTCGACGGCCTGTGTGCCGGGGGCGGCGACGGGGTGCACGGGCAGCTCAACACGCTGCCTCACCCACAAGCTGTGGCACGGCCTCGACCGCGAGATCGAAACCTATCTCGGCGGGATCACCCTCGCTGATATCGCGGCGGGCGCAAATGCTCCTCTCAAAGAGAGGGCCGCGCATGCCTGACCGCCTTTATCTTGATCATAATGCGACGAGCCCGCTGCGCCCCGGCGTACGGGACGCGCTGATCGCTGTCATGAAGGGCGCGCATAATCCGTCCTCGACCCATTCAGAGGGACGGGCGGCCAAGAAAATCCTGGAGGACGCGCGCGGCGTGATTGCCGAGACCGTCCGCGCACCCAAGGAAGGTGTCATCTTCACCGGCGGCGGCACCGAAGCCATCAACATGGCGCTTCACGGCGCGGTTCATGGCCCGATGAAGGTGCGGCGACTGATGGTCTCCGCCATCGAACATGATGCGGTGAAAGCGGCTGCCGAGGGGCTTGCCGATACAGCAGGCGTCACGGTTGAAACCGTGCCCGTCACCCGTGATGGCGTGATCGATCTTGAATGGCTGGCGGACCGGCTTGCCGGATATGATCAGGTGACGGAAGGCGCCTTCCTGCTCGCTGTCATGCTTGCGAATAATGAGACAGGCGTGATCCAGCCGGTTGGCAAGCTCGGGCCTCTGGCATGGCCCAAGGGCGGGCATGTTTTTGTCGATGCGGTGCAGGGCTTTGGTAAGCTGCCGCTCGATTTCGGCCAGATGGGCGTCGACATGATGAGCCTTGGTGCCCATAAGGTTGGCGGGCCGGCAGGCGTCGGGGCATTGGTCATCAAGCCGGGGCTTGCACTCGCACCATATTTGCGCGGCGGCGGGCAGGAGCTGTCCCGCCGGGCAGGGACCGAGAACCTGATCGCCATCGCCGGATTTTCACATGCCGCGAAACTGGCCCGGCCTGAAGAATATGCCGAGCTTGCCATGATCCGTGACCGGATCGAATCTGGACTACCGGATGGCGTGATCATCTGGGGGCAGAATGCCCCGCGCTTGCCCAATACGAGCTGTTTCTCCGCGCCGGGGTTCCGATCGGAAACGCAAGTCATGGTGATGGATCTGGGCGGGATCGCGATCTCGGCAGGCTCTGCCTGCTCCTCCGGCAAGGTGCGCCAGTCCGGCGTGCTGGGTGCCATGGGCGCCAGCGAGGAGGAGGCGAATTCGGCGATCCGCGTCTCGCTCGGCTGGACCAGCACGATGGCCGATGCCGATATGTTCCTGCGTTTGTGGAAGAATGAGTTTCAGCGAATTGCGGAGAGGAATGTCGCATGAGGATGAAATTGATCATGTGTGCTGCTGCCTGCCTGACGGCGAGTATTCCCTTCACAGCTATGGCGCAGCCGGCCCCTGAAGAACTGATCTCCCTTGCTGCAGGAGAGCTGTCCGAAGAGAAGGTCGAGACGCTGAGCCGCTGTGTCGCGCTGGCGCAGATCGATCTGGCGGAACTCGAAGCCCGTGCTGAAGAGCGGGGCGGTGAGGCGCCGCCAACAATCCGCAAGGCCCGCGACACGGCGAAAGAAGTGACGGCGATCTGGGAACAGGCGCTCGAGGAAAAACTGAAACCTGCCGCCGAAGAGACGGGAGCGGATGAAAAGATCTCGGCTCTCAAGGCGGATATCGAGGCATGGGCGGCAGAGATCGACCATCCAGAGAATCGCGATGAGAAAATCGCAACCCGCCGAGATTGCGCGGCCAAGGTGATGCAGGCCATCAGCGCTGTGAAATAAGGAAAGATTGTCGGTCTTTATGACGAATACGACTGAACCGGAACTCGCCGTCAAGGAAGGCATCGAGAAGGAAACCGTCGACACGGTCCGCCATCTCGAAACCTATAAATACGGCTTTTCGACCAATATCGAGTCCGTGAAGGCCCCCAAGGGGCTTTCTGAGGACACGGTCCGGTTCATCTCGGCCAAGAAGGAAGAGCCCGAATGGATGCTCGACTGGCGGCTGAAGGCCTATCGCCGCTGGCTGGAGATGGAAGAGCCGGACTGGCAGAAGGTGAAATATCCGCCCATCAATTATCAGGACCACTACTATTACGCCGAACCCAAATCGGGCGCGAAATATGAGTCGATTGATGACGTGCCGCCCGAAATCCTCGCCGATTTCGAAAAGCTCGGTATCCCGCTGAAAGAAGCCGAAGTCCTGCTCGGCGTCGAAGGCGCTGGCGAGACGCCGGGCGATGCGCGCGCGAAACCGGGCGTCGCCGTTGATGCGGTCTTTGATAGCGTCTCGGTCGCAACGACCTTCAAGAAGGAGCTGGAGAAGGCCGGGGTCATCTTCATGTCGATCTCGGAAGCCATTCGTGAGCATCCCGATCTTGTGCGCGAATATATCGGCTCGGTCGTACCGGCCTCGGATAATTTCTTTGCGACCCTCAACACCGCCGTCTTCTCGGACGGCACTTTCGTCTATGTGCCGCCAGGTGTGCGTTGCCCGATGGAGCTGTCGACCTATTTCCGCATCAATGAGGCCAATACCGGCCAGTTCGAGCGTACCCTGATCATTGCCGATAAAGGCGCCTATGTCTCCTATCTGGAGGGGTGTACCGCGCCCATGCGGGACGAGAACCAGCTTCATGCGGCGGTCGTTGAGCTTGTCGCGCTGGAAGATGCCGAAATCAAATACTCGACCGTCCAGAACTGGTATCCGGGCGACAAGGACGGCAAAGGCGGCATCTATAATTTTGTGACTAAGCGCGCCGATTGCCGGGGTGACCGCTCGAAGGTGTCATGGACACAAGTCGAGACCGGTTCTGCGGTGACGTGGAAATATCCTTCCTGCATCCTGCGCGGTGATGACAGTCAGGGCGAGTTCTACTCAATCGCCATCACCAATAATCATCAGCAGGCGGATACTGGTACCAAGATGCTGCATCTGGGAAAGAACACCCGCTCACGGATCATCTCCAAGGGGATTTCGGCGGGCCAGTCCGATCAGACCTATCGAGGGCTCGTCTCGATTGGCCGCAAGGCGGAGAATGCGCGGAACTTCACGCAATGTGACAGCCTTCTCATCGGTTCAAACTGCGGCGCGCATACCGTTCCTTATGTCGAGAACAAGACGTCCTCTGCAATCCTGGAGCATGAAGCAACGACATCGCGGCTCTCAGAAGATCAGCTTTTCTATGCGCAACAGCGTGGGCTTGATGAGGAACAGGCCGTCGCGCTCCTCGTCAATGGTTTCTGTAAGGAAGTTCTGCAGGAACTGCCCATGGAATTCGCTGTCGAGGCGCAGAAGCTCGTCGCTGTGAGCCTAGAGGGGAGTGTGGGGTGATGAAGAGAATTGGATGGCTATTGCCCGTTCTTGGGTTCGCACTGAATGGGTGTGATGCAGGCTCATTTGGCGCAGGATTTCTAGTGGGTGCAGTTGATGCCTATACGAATGAGTCTGAAGTGCAACCTACGCAGCCTACGCAGCCTACGCAGCCTACGGTGACGCTTCAGCAGATTGAGGCGGCTATTGTTTTCTCCATAACCGCATCGGACCAAATTGAGGTCGATGGTGACGTTGTTCAGCCCGGTGATGCTCGCGAGCTGTTATTTGAGAGGAAGATCGGCGCATCAGATCTAATTCGTATTGCTGCGGAGAGTGGGGCCTCAACATCCACTCTCGTCAAACTTATGGCTGAAATTCAATCCGCCGGGTTTGAAAATGTGTCTATAGACCTGATCGGGAAGGAATAGGTTTAAGATGTCTGATATCTTTCTTCCAGATTTAGTCAGTATGCAGTCGTCCATTTTGGCATCCGATGCTGGCATGAGGGCCGATGCCTTCCTGCGTGGGTATGGGCGGGGTCTCTGATGAACAACCACCTCTTCAAAAAAGGCACTGCCGGCTGGGAGCGGGCTTTCGTGCTGCCGGCCTCGCCGGTTGGTCATGCGATCTTCGCTGTCCTGCTGGCTGTGGTTTTCGTCAATCTGCGGATCACAGCCCTGCGCGCGGGTTTTGCCGGTATTCCGGTCGATGCCGTCTGCGGCGGGGTGTCTCTGCTCGTGACAGCGCTGCTGCTCAATCTCGCCCCGGCAAAATATATCAAGGGCGCCGGCCTGCCCGGTGAGGGAGACGAATAATGCTCAGACAGCTTACATTCCTCCTGCTCCTGCCGATCCTCGCCGCCTGCTCCGGTGAGGCTGAAACAGCACGCCCTGATTTCAGAACGGCAGTCGAGACTCATCTGGGCGCGGTCGCGGGCCGCGATCTTGAAACCCTCAAATCGACCCTGACACTGACGGATGGCGACCTGCAGGTCATCTTCCCGGGTGGAGAAGAGGTGACGGGCGTTTCGAATGTCGTGGCTTTCCACAAGGAATGGTTCGCAGACGATCAATGGGTCTGGACGCCGCAGATTATCCGCATTGTCGAAGGCGAAGACCTCTCCATGGCGCTGACCCGCTATCAATATCGCGACACCCCAGATGGCGCACCGCGCGAGCGTTGGTTGCTTCTGGTCTTCCGGCTGGAGGACGGCGCTTGGCGGCTGGTCCATGACCAGAATACGCTCTACCCGGAAGAGGTGGCCGAATGATCACCAGCGCCCTCATTTCACTTGTGTTGATCGGTACTCAACCCGAACTGCCCGATCCGCTTGCTGCGGGGTGGGACGGTGAGAATGTCTGTGAACTGGTGCGTGAAAATGAACGGGTTCGGGTTCTGCGCTGTACGTTCCCGCCCGGTGTTGGGCACGAGAAACACCGCCACGCACCGCATTGGGGTTATATCCTGAAGGGCGGTATACAGCGCATCACAGATGCAAATGGCACGAGAGAGATCGAGACCAAAGCGGGCGCAGAATGGTGGAGCGACGGCACCGTTCATGAGGTCATGAATACTGGCGAAACGACGACCGAATATCTGATCGTCGAGCCAAAAATGAAAGATACTGACTAATGCTGAACATTAATAACCTCCACCTCACGATTGAGGGGAATCCGATCCTCAACGGCCTGTCGCTCGACGTGCCGGCAGGCGAGGTTCACGCGATCATGGGGCCAAATGGGTCGGGCAAGTCGACGCTGTCTTACTCGATTGCGGGCCGACCAGGATACGCGCCGCAGGAGGGAAGCGTCACCCTCAATGGTGAAAACCTTCTGGACCTCGATCCGAATGAGCGGGCCGCCAAGGGCGTCTTTTTGTCGTTCCAGTCGCCGGTCGCAATACCCGGTGTGGCGACAATGAATTTCCTACGCACGGCGCTGAATGCTCAGCGCAGCGCACGCGGCGAAGAGGAGATGTCAGCAGCTGAATTTCTCAAACTCTTCCGCGAAAAGGCGCAAGTGGTAGGGCTCACCCCTGAGAAACTCAAACGTCCGTTCAATGACGGATATTCTGGTGGTGAAAAAAAGCGCATGGAAATGCTGCAGATGGCTCTCTTCGAACCGCGCTTTGCGATCATGGACGAAACCGATTCAGGGCTCGATATCGACGCACTGAAAATGGTTGGTGAGGTCGTCAACTCGCTGCGGTCGCAGAAGCGCGGCTTTCTCGTCATCACGCATTACCAGCGCCTGCTCGATTATATCAAACCCGATGCGGTGCATGTTCTCGCCGGGGGGCGGATCGTTAAATCCGGCGGGCCCGAACTGGCGCGCGCACTCGAAGAGGGCGGGTACGAACAATTCACCGAGGCAGCATAAGTGAGCACGCAACTTCAACTCACCACGGCGGAGGAACGTCTCGCTGCGCAACTGCCCGACGGTGCGCTGCTTGAGGCTTTGCGGTCGCGCGGCCTGCCGAACCGCCGGGTCGAGGAATGGAAATGGTCCGATTTGCGCGCTGCGTTGAAGGAGGCGCGTCAGCCCTCCGCAGCCTATGATTATACCGCTGCAGATGATGAGCCGTTGCTGGCGGCGCTCGGCGGATATGAGATTGTCATCGCCAATGGCGCGGTGCGAGGGCCGGCGGGCCTGCCGGTCTCGATCCGGGTGCAGATGAAAGATCCAGCACCGCGGTTGATCCCCGATGCGCCTTTGGCTTCGCTTGCCACATCGGCGCGCACGCTTGATATCGGTATAGAGGAAAGCCTCGAGGCGCCGCTCTTCATCCGGCATCTCAGCCAGGGGCAGGGTGCTCACGCGGATCGTGTGAAAATCCATGTTGCGCCGGGCGTTAAGGTCACGCTGATTGAAACCCACCGGCTAACGGGTGCTCCATTCGTGAACAGCCTGACCGATCTTGTCATCGGCAAGGGTGCGAAGGTCACGCGCGTGATCCTCCAGCCTGCTGCTGACGAGGCCGTCAGTGTCGGGACAAGCATGATCTCTATCGGAGAGGATGCAGAGCTGCATCAACTCACCCTTGCAGGCGGGGCAGCGTTCTCCCGGCATGAAACACACGTAGATTATGCGGGTACAGGGCGGGCACGCCTTGACGGACTTTATCGTTTAAGCGGTGCACGTCACAATGATCTGACCAGCCATGTCACACATGGCGTGCCGGGTGCGGTGACGCGTCAGCTCGTCAAGGGTATCACCGAAGACCGCGCTCGCGGTGTCTTTCAGGGCAAGTTTCTTGTCGAACGCGATGGCCAGCAGACCGATGCGCAGATGGCGCATCACGCGCTGGTGCTCTCAGGTGCATCGACTGTCTATGCGAAGCCTGAGCTTGAGATCTATGCGGACGATGTCGAATGCGCGCATGGCAACACGGTCGGCGCCCTCGATGCGGAGGCCCTGTTCTATCTGCGCCAGCGGGGACTAGATGAGGCGGCAGCGCAACGGCTGTTGATCGACGCCTTCAGTGCCGAAGTGCTGGACGAACTTGAAAACACCCAGTTGCGCGACGCGTTCACCGGTTTTTTCAGCGAAGGAGGCATGTCATGATCAGATGGCTGGCAATTGCGGCCTGCATGATGGCGACGCCTGCGGCGGCGCAAATGGTCTCGACGCCTTATCAGGTCACAGAGGATGGTGTTTCCGCACCGACCGGCGATCAGGATATGTCCTTTGTGGTCAATTACGTCCGTATTGCGCCCAATATCGGAATTGGCGGGCGGCTCTCCGATGATGGTGTGGCGCGCGCGAAATCGGCCGGGTTCAAGACCCTGATCGATTTGCGTCAGCCCAATGAATCAGGTGTCGCTGAAGAGAAAGCTGCCGCTGAGGCGCTGGGCCTGCTCTATGTCAGCATCCCCATGCCGCGCGATGCCGAGGATATACCCGACATCCTCCCCAAACTGATCAAGCGGCTGGAAACGGCAGGCGATTATCCGATCCTGCTCCATTGCGCATCGGGCAACAGGGCCGGGGCCGCCTGGGCGCTTTACCGCGCTGAGCGGGGCGTGCCCGCCATTATCGCGATTGAGGAAGGCCGCGCCGCTGGCATGAAAAGCCGCGAAAGTGTGGTCAGGGAGCTGATGGACCTCGAATGAGTTTTGATCCCGCCAGATTCCGGGCCGAATTCCCGATCCTCTCCCGTGAGGTTTACGGCAAGCCGCTGGTCTATCTCGACAATGCGGCGAGCGTCCAGAAACCGCGTGTGCTGATCGATGAGATGACGCGGCTGATGACGCACAGCTATGCCAATGTGCATCGCGGCCTCCATGCTCTTTCCAATGAGACGACTACCGCCTTTGAAGAGGCTCGCCAGACGGCGCAGACCTATCTGAACGCGGCGAGTGCGGATGAAGTCATCTTCACCATGGGCGGTACGGATGCGATGAACCTTGTCTCGAACGTGCTGGGGCAGGCGGAGATCGGCGAGGGCGATGAAATCATCCTCTCGGTCATGGAGCATCACTCCAATATCGTGCCGTGGCATTTCCTGCGCGAGCGAAAAGGCGCGGTCCTCAAATGGCTCGATATCGATGCCGACGGTAATGTCGATCTTGACGCCTATCGCGAGATGTTCAGCTCTCGCACGAAACTGGTGGCCATGTCGGCACAGTCAAATGTGCTGGGAGCCTTTCCGCCGATCAAAGAGATGGCGGCAATTGCCCATGAGCATGGCGCGCTGTTCCTTGCCGATGGCTGCCAGCATGCCGTGCACGGACCGGTCGATGTGCAGGATCTCGGCGTCGATTTCTATGTCATGACCGGGCACAAGGCCTATGGTCCGACCGGCATTGGCGTCCTTTATGGCCGTAAAGTACTCCTTGACCGGTTGCCGCCCTATCGCGGCGGGGGCGAGATGATTGACATCGTCGAGCAGGAGCGCATTACCTATAATGAGCCGCCACACCGGTTTGAGGCAGGCACGCCGCCCATCATGGAGGCGATTGGGCTAGGCGCATCGCTCCGTTGGCTGATGGAACAGGATATTTCGGGCCTCAAAGCCTATGAGCGAGAGCTGACTGATCACGCGATGGAGGCGCTGGGGCGCTCGAATATCGCAACCGTCTATGGTGCGGCACCCGATAAGGGGCCGGTCATTGCCTTTAATCTCGGGCAGGCACACCCGCATGATATCTCGACCATTCTCGACCGGCAGGGGGTGGCCGTGCGTGCCGGGCACCATTGCTGTCAACCCTTGATGAAGAAGCTCGGCGTCACCGCGACCGCGCGGGCCAGCTTCACCGCCTATAACACCCATGCCGATATTGAGGCGCTGGTTGACGCCTGCGCCAAGGCACACGACATGTTGGGATGAGTATGACCGACAACGAACAGACATATGACCCTGAAACAGGCGGCCGCGACATGATCGATCTGTCGGGTGGCCGGACAGACGCGCCTTCGCCGCCGGCCTCGCCAGAAGCGCTGAGCCCGGACGAGATTCGCCTGTCAAACATGACGGCCAAGATCGTTGAGGCTCTGAAGACCGTCTATGACCCGGAGATCCCGGTCGATATTTACGAGCTGGGGCTGATCTACAAGGTCGATTATGACGAGCCCGGCGATGTGAAGATCGAGATGACGCTGACTGCGCCCGGCTGTCCCGTCGCGGGCGAAATGCCAGGCTGGGTCGAGCAGGCGGTCACGCGCGTTGACGGCATTGAGCGGTGCGAGGTCGAGATGACTTTTGACCCGCCCTGGACGCCGGACCGCATGTCGGATGAAGCAAAACTGGAACTGGGGTGGCTGTAATGGCGCGACCGAGACCTAAAGTCCTGACACTGACCGACCGCGCCGCCGATCGCATGACGGAGATCATGTCATCCGCTGATGAGAATTTCATCGGGGTTAAGATCGGCGTGAAAAATGGCGGCTGTGCCGGCATGGAATACACGATGGATTACGCCACCGAGAAGGGGCCGCTCGACGAGGTTGTCGAGGAGAACGGCATCACCATCCTGATTGACCCCAAGGCAATCCTCTTCCTACTGGGGACGGAAATCGACTTCGTGACGGAGAAACTCTCCAGCCGGTTTGTCTTCAATAATCCGAACCAGACCGATGCCTGCGGCTGTGGGGAGAGCGTGACGATCGTCCCGGCGAAAGCTGACGCTTAAAACCAGCACCATACGCCATAGCACTGGCCGAAGGCATATTTGAAAACGAGAAACAGGCCGAGATCGATCAGCGCCAGCAGCGCGAGAATTGGCGCCGCCACATATTGCAGGATAAGCCGCAGGCCCGTTTTCGTGAGGGCCGGGGAGGCCAGCCGGTGCCCCATGACTTCTTGAGCTTTCTTGCGGATCAATTCAGCCTCCGGCCATGCCATTCGATGCGCCGCAGACAACTATGATTCGCTGGAACGGTCTTTCAGCGAAAGCCTGGGATAAGCAACTCGTGCGCGCCGCTTTTGCGCCCTGCCAGCAGGCTCATGCCTTTGGCGAGGTGATTGCGGCCCATGGCGGCGAGGTTCTGCGGGCCGAATTGGTCACCGAAGGCGAGACGGCTGGGCTCTGCCAAGTCGCGGTCCGCAAATTCCCTGGCTTCCGGCTTGCGACCGCCATGATGGGGCCGGTCTGGCTCAATGAAGGTCTGCCCGAAGGCGCCCGCGCCGCGATGATCGATGAACTGGGCCGGACCCTGCCGATCAAGGGGTTTCATGCTTTTCTGCTGATGCCGCAGGGGGAGGGGAGCGGGGCGGAGGAAAAGCTCCGTCTCCGGCGCGTTGTCTCACCCTACCACACCGTGCTTCTTGACCTGACGCAGGATGAAGAGGCGCTGTTGGCGGAGGCGGACGGCAAATGGCGCAACCGGCTCCGGGCCGCTGAAAAAGCAGGGCTTACCGTCAATCCGCTGGGGCGTCGGGCGGAGCAGTATAAATGGTTGCTTGAGGCCGAACGTCGTCAGCAGAAAAGATTAGGCTACAGAGCGTTATCGCCCCTCATGGTGCCTGCCTGGCAGGAGAAAGCGGGCAAAGATTCCGTGATCGGTTTCGAAGCGAAACTCGGGGCGGAACGGGTGGCGGGCATGCTGCTCTTTCGACACGGGGCAACGGCGACCTATCACATCGGCTGGGCCTCAAAGTCCGGGCGCGACGCGAATGCGATGAACCTCCTCCTCTGGCAATCGATCCGGCAACTGAAGAAAAAAGGCGTGACAATGCTCGACTTAGGCGGAGTCGATACGGACCACGCGCCGGGCGTCGCGCGGTTCAAGCTCGGCACTGGCGGACGGCTCATTTCGCAATCAGGCACATGGCTCTTACGCCCGAGGCTACGCTAATGCCTTCCATTGAGGGCATGGCGCGCCATGGTGTCTTTATGGCAGAGTGTCCGGCAGGAGGAATTGCCATGACCCGTCTCATTCCTGCGCTTTGCGCCGCTGCTCTGATGACAGCCACGGCGCAGGCAGAAGTCGTCTCCTCATCATCCGCCCGCATGGTCTTGTCGCAGAAGCATGAAAGCACGCTGAGCAAGGCGGATCTGTGGGCAAAACTGATCGAGCCGAAGGAATGGTGGCTCCATTCCTTTTCCGGCGATCCGGGGCATATGACGCTTGAACTCGAAGCCGGCGGCGTCTGGCGCGAGGACTGGGAAGGTGGCTCTGTCACCCATGGACAGGTCATGGCCGTCATGCATGGTGAGATGCTGCGCCTTCATGCGCCATTCGGGCCGATGCAGGAAATGGGGCTCGCGACATCCCTCACGCTCAGTGTCGGGGAGAAAGAGGGCGGCGGATCGATCCTGAAAATGGATTTCGTTGCCAATGGCGCGGAGGGTTCTGGTCTCACCGAGCTCGCGCCCGCCGTCGATTTCGTCTGGGACGAGGCGCTCATCAAGCTTGTGACGGATAAGGACTAGTCCTTCTTGTCGTCGCCTGCGGGCGCATTTTCATTGTCCCGATAGATGCGCTCGCCATTCTCGTCATAGCGCTCATGGTTCGAATCATAGCCGCGCGGCGCGCCGCCTTCGGCCTCTTCCCCATCATAGGGTTGGTGGCCGCCCTTGATCGTATCTTCTGCAGGGGTCTTTTCGTGCGGGTTTGTCATTCGCGTGTCTCCTCAACAGATATAACGCATGAGGAGGGCAGAGGTTCGCCGGCTAACCGCCGAGCGGTTGCAACGTGAATTGCAGGGGATCCGTCTCATAGCCGCGCGCGCGGGCGGCCTCCATCAGGCGCCGGCCCGTCTCGGCCGGGATGATCGGGGTACGGGAGAGCAGCCAGAGATATTTGCCGTCCGGGCTGCCGACGAGGGCGGCGGAGTAATCCTCTGTCAGATCGAGCACCCAGTAATCGCCGCTCGCAAACGGCACCCAGCCGGGCGCGAATTTGACCTTCAGCTTCGCGCCATTCCCGCCGACGACCCGGGCAACGCCGTTTGCGACGTCGACCTCGCCTTCGGGCGTGTCCTTCCGGCAGGTATTGATGACATCGATCCTGCCGTCCTCGCGAATGGCATATTCGGCTGTTACCGCCGTGCAGATGTAATCGGGGGTGTCTTCAAAACGGTTGGGATAGCGCGCGATCTCATACCAGAGGCCCTGATAGCGCTCGATATCGACATGGGGGACCGTTTCCGGCGGCTGTTTTTCAGCCCGGTAATCGGGCTGGCCGCTGCAGGCGGTGAGCATTAGGGCGAGGAAGAAGATGGGTGCGCGCATATCTATCGAATATGGCGAAGCCGCCCATCGTCGCAAGCCCGATTGCACAAGGGCGCGGGGCCGATTAAGCCGCGCGGATGGTCACATCCGTCAATGATATCCGCCAGTCCTTTCTCGACTTTTTCGCGAACCGCGATCACGAAATCGTGCCGTCTGCGCCGCTCGTGCCGCAGAATGACCCGACGCTGCTGTTCGTCAATGCGGGCATGGTGCCGTTCAAGAACCTGTTCACGGGAACGGAAACGCGCAGCTATGTCCGCGCGACGTCCTCGCAGAAATGCGTCCGGGCCGGCGGCAAGCATAACGACCTCGACAATGTCGGCTATACGGCGCGCCACCACACCTTTTTCGAGATGCTGGGGAATTTCAGCTTCGGCGACTATTTCAAGGAACAGGCGATCCTCAATGCCTGGGAGCTGCTGACTGGTACTTTCGGCCTGCCGCCGGAAAAGCTGCTGGTCACTGTCTATCACACCGATGATGAGGCATTTGATCTTTGGAAGAAGGTCACGGGATTTGCAGATGAAAAAATCATCCGCATTCCGACCTCTGACAATTTCTGGTCAATGGGCGATACTGGCCCTTGCGGTCCGTGCTCCGAGATTTTCTACGATCATGGGCCCCACATTCCGGGCGGCCCGCCGGGCAGCCCGGATGAGGATGGCGACCGGTTCATCGAGATCTGGAACCTCGTTTTCATGCAGTTCGAGAAACATGCAGGCGGCGAGCAGACGGATTTGCCCAAACCCTCGATCGACACCGGCATGGGGCTCGAGCGAGTCGCAACGGTGCTGCAGGGCATTCACAACAATTACGAGACTGATCTCTTCCAGACACTGATCAATGCGTCGGTTGAGCTGACGGGCCGCAAACCCGAAGGCGATGATCTCGTCTCGCACCGGGTCGTCGCAGATCATCTGCGCGCCTCGTCCTTCCTGATTGCTGATGGCGTCACACCGTCCAATGAGGGCCGGGGGTATGTCTTGAGACGGATCATGCGCCGGGCCATGCGCTATGCCCATGCGCTAGGGGCGAAGGATCCGTTGCTGACGCGTCTGGTGCCAACCCTCGTTGATGAAATGGGCGGCGCCTTCCCGGAGCTGCCGCGCGCCGAGAGCCTCGTGCGTGACACGCTGCGCGTGGAAGAAGAGAAATTCGCCGATCTGCTCGACCGCGGGCTGAAACTCCTCGCTGAGGAAACCAGCAAACTGGCTGATGGCGGCACATTGCCCGGCGAGGCGGCCTTCAAGCTCTATGACACATTCGGCTTCCCGCTCGATCTGACCGAAGATGCGTTACGGCGGCAGGGCTATGGCCTTGATCAGGCTGGCTTTGATGCCGCCATGACCCGCCAGAAAGAAATGGCGCGCGCCAATTGGGCAGGCTCAGGCGATGCCGCCAGCGACAAGGTCTGGTTCGATATTCTCTCAGATACAGCGCCCACGGAATTTATCGGCTATGTCCATGAAAGAGCCGAAGGCGCTGTCACTGCACTCGTGAAAGATGGCGCGCGCGTCGAAAGCGTCTCTGAAGGCGATGAGGTGAGCCTCGTTGCCAATCAGACGCCATTCTATGCTGAATCGGGCGGGCAGGCAGGCGATGCGGGACGAGCTGTCAGCGCGGGCGGTGCGGAGCTGATCATCCGTGACACCAAGAAAGGCGCAGGCGCGCTTCACGTCCATCACGCTGTCGTCAAAAAGGGCACGCTGAAAGTGGGCGATGTCGTCACACTCGAAATCGATCATGAGCGCCGGGCACGGATCAAGCGGAACCACTCCGCCACCCACCTTGTTCACGCGGCCCTGCGGCGGCATCTGGGCGACCATGTCGTCCAGAAAGGCTCCTTTGTGGGCCCGGACAATTTCCGCTTTGACTTCTCGCATAATTCCGGCGTCAGTCGCGAAGCACTCGATCTTATCGAAGCCGAGGTCAACCGCGTCATTCGTCAGAATGATGAAGGCGTTGTCTCCGTCATGCCCTATGATGACGCGATTGAAGCCGGCGCCATGGCTCTCTTCGGTGAGAAATATGAAGACGAAGTCCGTGTGCTGAGGCTTGGCGATGACTTCGAGAACCCTGAGCGCCCATACTCGATGGAGCTTTGCGGCGGCACCCATGTGACCCGCACAGGCGATATCGCGCTTTTCGTCATCACGACCGAAACGGCGGTCGCCAGCGGCATTCGCCGGATCGAGGCCGTGACCGGGGAGGCGGCACGCGATTATCTTAAGGAGCAGGCCGGGATCGCAACCGGGCTGGCCGGCACGCTCAAGGTCAAGATCGGCGATGTGGCCGACCGCGTGACGGCGCTGCTTGAGGACAAGAAGCGCCTCGAGAAGGAACTCGTCGCGGCCAAGAAAAAGGCGGCCATGGGCGGCGGTGGCGGCAAGCCCGCAACCGAGACGATCGGCGATATCGTCTTCACCGGTCAGGTCCTCGAAGGCATTCCGGCAAAGGAACTCCGGGGACTGATCGCTGACGCAAAGAAAGCCAGCGACAATGCAATTGCCGCGTTCATCTCGACGGATGAAGGCAAGGCGAGTGTGTCGATCGGCGTCTCGGACGGCCTGACGGATCGTATCGGCGCGCCCGAACTGGTCAAACTCGCGGTTGAAGCTCTTGGCGGCAAGGGCGGCGGTGGCAAGCCGGATCTCGCCCATGGCGGTGGGCCGAACCCGGATGCCGCGAATGATGCCATCGCAAAAGTGCGGGAGCGTCTGCAGGCGCTCTAACCCATCCGCCGGTCATGAATCCTGAGCGCAATCCAGAAGAGTACCGGAAGGCAAGGAAGGTCTTTGCGGCCTATTTCCTCGTCCTCAGTGTACTGCTGACCGCACTTGGGATCTGGAAGCTGATTCTGCGGCCGCTGTTCGGTGGGGAAGGGGCGGGCGAGACCTTCGATCTGTCGACGATCCTCGTCTCGCTCTTAGGCTTCCCCATGGTTTGGGCGCCGGTCCTCTTGGGCGGGGCGGTGAGCTACCTGCTTTGGCGCTATGTCCGGCGCCTATGAAATCGGCTATTATCATGCACATTCCTGAGGTATCTTCAAATTCAACCGGGAGGTTCAGGATGCCAAATTTATTGCTGTCCCTGATGGGTGCGGGCGCCATGCTGATGTCATCGGCTCTTGCGCAGGATGAGAGCACCGAATGGTCGCTCGACGACCTCGCTTGGCTTGAAGGGTGTTGGGAAGGCCCGGCCTTTGACGGTTTTGCCAAGGAATGCTGGGTCACCGGACCAGACGGGCACATGACCGGCCTTCTCCAACTTGAGGAAGAAGGCAAGATCGTCTTTACGGAGATCTTTCATCTTGCTGACTTTGAGGAAGGCCCGTCACTGCGGGTCAAACACTTCAATGCCGACATGACGGGCTGGGAAGAGAAAGACGGCTTTCACGCTTTCAAATTGCAACGGACAGAGCCTGGCGTGGGTGTTTTTTCCGGTCTGACCCTGCGCCTCGAGGAAGATGGCCGCCAGACAATCGAGCTCGTCCTGACCAACAAGGAAGGCGAACGCTGGACGGAAACCATTGTTTATGAACGGGTATCCGGCCCAGCTGAGTAGCCTCAATTCAGCCTGATTGAAGTTGTGGAATTCCTGTCTGCGGGGCTGCCATTCTTCCTGACTTTTTGGTAAAGTTAAGGGTGGCTTCTGCGGAAGCTCGCGCATCGGTTGATGCGAAGGGGGAGATGACGATGTCTTGGCGGTATGGTCCCGCAGGGGCCCTATGCTTGGTGTTGGCGGCATGCGGGGGATCGAACGCTCCCACCGATGAGCCTGCGGATGCTGAAGAAGAACCCGTAATTGTCGAGGAGACGAGCACGGCCGGGCGTTTGCCCCCGGCACTGATCTCTACAGGCTGGCCTGATCTTGAAACCCCGATCCTGCCTGAACAGCTCGGCATGACGGCGGGGGGGCTTGCCGATTTTCGTATGGCGATCGCCAGCGCCGTCGAGGCACGTGGTGCCGAGGGCATGACAGCATTGCTGGTCCGGGACGGGCATGTCGCCGCCTTCGTGACGGCTGGCAATGCACCCGGCGGAGAAGCGCTCGCCGGGGCCGATACGGTCTGGCGGAGCCGGGTGCTGGCCGCGCCTGTCATTACCGCCGGCATGCTGATGCTCTATGATGAGGGGCAATTCACGCTCGATGAACCAGCGGCCTATTACCTGCCCGAAGGGCGGCTGGGCCCGGTCGGGTCTGAGGAAGACAGCCCGACCATTGCGCAGATCATGACAGGGGACGGCACCACCGGCCCGGACCTCAAATTGCAGGCGGAGATCATCCAGAATGTCTCTGACACGCCGGTTGCGGTCTATCTTGATGAGCGGATTTTCAACCAGCTGGGCATGACCAGCATGCGGCTGACCGAAGGGGCGGGCGGGACGTTCGTTCTAGAGGCGAGCCTGCGGGATATGGCCCGGTTCGGCCAGCTCCTCGCCTCGGGCGGCGGGGTCGGCGGCGCGCGCATTCTTGATGGCGCGACGGTCAGCCTGATGTCGCGGGATCACCTGCCGGATGACCGTTGGGCGCTCAATTCAGGGCTGGGTGAGGACATGACCCCGGGAGTTATTGGCCGCGGTCTCGGCGTTGCGGTTTTGCGCTCTGCCGGGGTCACAGGCCCCGGCGCGACGGCGGGCAGCTATTTCTCTGCCGGTCAAGGCGCTTTCCTGCTGATAGATCAGGGGCAGGGGCTGCTGCTGGTAGGCCTCAGCGAAGGGGCCGGTGGACGCGATGGCGACGCCGATATCTTCCGCGCTGCGGCCCGCGCCGCCTATGGTGCCATCGCCGTGGACTAAGCCCTCCAAGGGATTGCGTTTACAGGCTTTTGCCGCTAGAGCCCGGCGCTTCGCGGGAGGCTATGGGTCTTAGCAAGTCCATGATCCAGCCCGACCGCGTCCCCTTCGCCAATAATCGGAAGGTGTAACATGGCAAAGAAACTCCAAGGCTACCTGAAGCTTCAGGTGCCCGCCGGCGCGGCTAACCCGTCGCCGCCCATCGGTCCCGCTCTCGGTCAGCGCGGCCTCAACATCATGGAATTCTGCAAGGCGTTCAACGCTGCGACCCAAGAGATGGAAAAGGGGATGCCGATCCCCACGATCATTACCATCTACACGGACAAGTCGTTCACGTTCGAAACCAAAACACCGCCTGCGTCCTATTACCTGAAAAAAGCCGCCAAACTGCCCAAGGGCGGTTCGCTGCCGGGCAAAGAAGTCGCTGGCTCCGTCACCATGGCGCAGGTTCGTGAAATCGCCGAAGCCAAAATGGCTGACCTAAATGCCAATGACATTGATGCGGCCGCCAACATCATTGCCGGGTCCGCACGGGCCATGGGCCTGAAAGTGGAGGGCTAAGTCATGGCGAAAGTCGGAAAACGTCTGCGCAATGCGCGTGAAGGCATCGATTTCAAAACTCTGCACGGCCTGACCGAAGCGGTCGAAACCGTGAAAAAGAACGCCACGGCGAAATTTGACGAAACTGTCGAGATTTCGATGAACCTTGGTGTTGATCCTCGGCATGCGGACCAGATGGTTCGCGGTGTCGTCTCGCTACCGAATGGCACGGGCCGTTCTGTTCGCGTTGCTGTCTTCGCAAAAGACGACAAGGCGGAAGAAGCTCGCGCCGCTGGGGCTGAAATTGTCGGGGCCGAAGACCTCGTCGAGCAGATCCAGAATGGCGAAATGGATTTTGATCGCGTGATCGCAACGCCGGACATGATGCCGCTCGTCGGTCGTCTGGGGAAGCAACTCGGCCCCCGCGGCCTGATGCCGAACCCGAAGGTCGGCACGGTGACCCCGAACATCAAGAAGGCCGTCGAAGATGCCAAGGGCGGGGCGGTTCAGTTCCGCGTTGAGAAAAACGGTATCGTTCACGCCGGTGTTGGCAAAGCCAGCTTTGATGCGACGAAGCTCGAAGAAAACGTCCGCGCTTTCGTCGATGCCGTGAACAAGGCGAAGCCGTCAGGCGCCAAAGGCACCTACATCAAGCGGATCGCCCTGACCTCGACCATGGGTCCAGGCATCAAGGTCGACCCGCAAAGCGCTCTTGTCGCTGAATAATCCAGTCTAAAGCTCGGTGCCGGTACGGTCTTTGCGATCCGTACCGCGCCCGATCAGCTTTTTGGCAAAAGCAAACAGGCCGAAGTTCTTCGCGTATTCGCGGCAGGCTTCGGCCTCTTTTTTGTCTGCATCCGTTAATTCCGTCCGCAGATCATCAAGCTCCCGCTTGATGCCATCGACGTCGAATGTGCCTAAATGCTTGGCGAGTTTGACGGCATAGATGTCCGCCTCGCTGTCATCGACTTCCCCATCAGATTTGAAGATCACATCTGCCATGTCGAGAAAGCGCGCGCGGTCCTGCGGGTCGGTCAGGCGCGGCCAGACATCCGCGAGCCGCACCGGGGTTGTGATCTCACGGGTGAGGGCGGCGCGCTGCTCATCCGTCAGGCCGTGATGCTGGGCAAAGATGTCCTCAAGGACGATCTTCTCGGCCGGATCAAGCCGCTCATCCACCCAGGCAAGGGAAATCAGTCCTTCATAAAGGGCAAGCCGGCTGTCACTTACGGGTTCGGTCATCATACTCTCCACACACACCACCGGCGGGGAGAATAAGCCCAGAGGACTAGGATAGGGTGAAGCTGGGAAGCCTCATGCTTAACCAAAAGAAAAAGCCCGGCGCGGCGGCCGGGCTTTCCAATTCGTTGATCGTCCGTGTCCGCCGGTTAGCGGCTCGACCCTGACGGGCCGTTCCCGACGCGCCACTGCGACTGGTCGCGGCTGCGGCGGCTGTTCCGGTTATAGGCCGGAGACGACACGTTCTGGGCAACATCATTGATGATGGTCGGGACCGTGTTGAGGTGACCGATGGTCGAGACCTCAAAGCCGCCATTGCCGTCAATGTCATTGTCCTCAATCAGGCCGGTCGAGTTGGTGACCTTGATGCCGTCCTGATCATTCGACCAGATCTGGTTGAGGCGGATCAGCACTTCCTTACCATCCTCGCCCAACTCGATGCCGTGCTTGGAGTTGTTGAGGATCTTGTTGCCGACCAGCGTCGCCGCGCCACCACCATTATAGGAGATGCCGACACCGTTGGTGTTCACAAGGTTGCCGGTCACCAGCATGGAGGCTTCGCCAGAGAGGTTGATGCCCTGATGGTAGTTCTCGGTCACGATATTATCGACGAGGGTCGCACGATCCCAGAGCGGATGCGTCTGGGTGATGCTGATCCCCGTGCTGCCGCCCGAGATCGTGTTCTTCTCAAGGAAGGCCGTACCGCCCTCGATCGAGACAAGCTCACCGCCGCCGCCTTTGACGGAGGACTGGATCATGGTGAAGATGCCGTCTTTGACATCGACGCAAGGGACACCAGCATTTGCCATCGGCTCGAAATCGATATTCGAGATCTGTGCATGCTCGTTGAAGCTTTGTGGCGTGAATTTCAGGCACGGCTTCTGCTCACCGGCTGCATTGGTTTCAGCAACCTGACGGATGCGGACACCGCTGCCGGCACCGCGGTCGCCTTGCAGGCTGACCGAGCGCTTCAGCTCGATATTCTCTTCATAGATGCCGGGCATGACGACCACGACACCGCCCCATGCCACATTCTCGATCGCTTCATTGATCGAGGTGTAGCGAGCCCGTGAAGGATCAGCAGCGCGATCCATATTGATGTTCGGCCCGCCCTGGTCGACAACGACATAGGCTGGCAGCTTGCGCTTTTTCGTGCTCGTGGTCGCTGCGTCACGACGACGGGCGTCCTCGATTTTCTTGGCCGTTTGCGGCGTCACTGTCGGCATACCGCCAAAAGTGCTGTCCTGAGCAAAGCCCGAGGAGCCAAGGGCGCCGGCTGCCGCCATGGACATCAGCGCCGCGATTGCCTTTTTCCGAGTCAGTTTCATTTTCTCACCCCTCTCCCGACAGGTCACTGCGCGTAATCATAGGTGTAGAGCTCTTCGAGCGCCTTCTCGGCGGGCTTGTAGCCAAGAGCGACTGCCTGTCCGAGATGGTGGGCCGCTTCGGACCGGCTCGGCTCGATAGGATCGTCGCCGTAAATGCCCTGGCGGTAATACTTGCCGAGGGCGAAGTGGGCGAGCGGATATCCGAACGAAGCCGACTTCTTCAGCCAGCGGACGGATTGTTCGCCATTCACCGGCACGCCGATACCTTCAGCATACATCACACCGTAGATGTATTGCGATTGCGGATGGTTCACCGACGCCGCGCGCTCAATGAGCTTCACTTTCTGCGGCGGGGTGAGGACACCCGTCATGCTGTCACGCTTTTGCTCTTCTGACAGGTTCTCGTCATCCTCGACGAGATTGTACTGGAAGCGCTTGATGGCTGCGATAGTCTTGGGACCACGTGTGCCGTCAATATCATCGAGATAAAGGCCGAGCGCGGCGAGGGCGCCCTGAACAAGATGCTCATTGCCTTCGGCGAAATTCGCTTCGATTTCTGCGATGGCAAGGGCCGTACGGCGGGCCTGAAGAACCTTGGTCTGGTTCTCGATATCGACCGCAATCGGGCTCGGGCCCTGGAAAGCATCGTGAAGCGGCGGTTGCCACTCGCGAGCTTTCTTGTCGGCTTCCTCAATCTCTTCCCGCGTCATGATGGTCTTCAGGAAGCTGGCTGCCTTCACCGCATTCGGGTTGGCGTTCAGCGCCCGGCTGGAGGCGAGATTGTAATAGGTAAGTGCTTCGACGTTATTCTTCGGCATGCCGTTGCCGGTCTGGTACATCACGCCAAGACGGTAGAGGTCGAATTCTGATTCAGAGGAGAGGAGCGTGACAACGAGGTCTTCTGCCTTCTCGACCTGCTCGGTGGTCATGACGGATTTAAGCTGCGGCACGCGTGTTTGGGCACGAGCGCGGGCATTGATTTCGCAGAAATCAGGCTTCTGGCTGTAATCTTCAAAATCATGTGTGGCGGCGATCGTATACCAAGCGAGAGCGCGGACCTTGTCTTCCTGGATGACGCCGGTGTCGACCGGCTTCGGTCCGGCAAGATCGCGCGAATCACTCGAGCAGCCATTCACGGACTGGTTCGAATAGACATCGCCCAACACCTGACGCGACTGCACATCGCCGGCGATCGCATATTTGCGCCACAGGTCGAGTGCTTCGAGCACCTTGGCCTGATCGATCTGGCCATTCGGGTGATAAGAGTAGGCGCGTAGTGCGTCATCGAAGTCAGCAAATGCCGGTGTGAAGATGCCCGCAACAGCGAGGCTCACCCCCGCCAACAGCGCGTTACGCGGTGCAAATCGCTTAGAGCCCATTCCCATACTCCCCTGCAGCCGAGCCACCGACGTGGCGCATCGGCGGATTCCGTCTCTGCCATTGTTAACACCTCCTAACTTCCTTGGCATCCCCCTTGTGACGCTTTTCACCCCTTTCCGCCCAATGTGACCTCGAAGACGCAATAATCGCGCGTATTTTCGGGGGCGGATACCTCTTCACAGGCGTGCCCCGCCTCGCGCATCGCATGGTGGATATCGACCCTTGCGATGGGGTCATCGGCGAGCACTTCGAGGCGGCTGCCCGCTGGCAAGGCGCGGGCGCGAGCCTCCAGCCGGAGGACCGGCAGGGGGCAGCGAAGTCCTCTTAAATCAAGGCGCTCCGGGGCCGGCTGCTTAGCCATGCGCGCGCACGGAATCGGGGCTTTCCTCGGTCAGATCGGGGCTTTGGGCGCGCATCGGATCCTCGATCAGGCCGAGCGTCTGCTGGGCTTCTGGCAGCGACCGGGAGAGATCCCGCAAATAGGTAATGACGTCGATCTGTTCGATTTCGCCACGGATAGCGCGCAAAGTCGGGGTCACGCGCGCGCCTTCGGGCGTGGGGAGCGCCAGATCTGTGGCCCGTTCGAGGCGCGCCGCCCCGCAAGAGGCCAGAATGGCTTCAAGATCGGCTCTTGGCGGCAAACCTTGCGGCCAGACTTTACGCCCGCCCGCCCGTCTTGCATGGCCTTCAGCGAATTTGAGCGCTGCGCGGCGCACGGGCTCCGGCCCGCCGATAAAGAGGCGCAGGCCCATAGCGTCGGGCTTGTCGAGCCAGCCATGATGGACGACCAGCCGGGCGGTCGCGAGGATATAGCCGTCACTTGCCGGGAAGGTCTCAGCATATAGAGGCGCCATTTCCCGGGCGAGACGGGCGAGGACGCGCTCGGCGGGCTCGCGTGCCTCAAAAAGGAACACGAGTTCCTCGGGCATGGTTGTCAGGGGCGGCAAAGTCGCCTCAACGCGCCAGGAATGTCCTGACCGGCGACGCTCCCGCACAGGACCAAAGAGACCGGCCCGCGCCGCGGCCAGCGGATTATCGAAAAGTCCCGCCAGTCTCGGAAAAGCGCAGAGCCCCGCCGTTACGGCCGCTTCGTCGAGCTTCTCCCAGTCCGTCCCGGCACCGAATCGGATCTGGCCCGTCGTCTTGTCGAAGATTTCGACATCCGAAGGGGGTTTGAGGGCTGCCATCCGCTCCCCTGGGACAAGCAGATATCCCATGGCGCGGGCTTCCGCGACGGCCTCATCGGCGGCGTCATCTCCTTCAGGAGAGAGCACGACCATGGCCTGCGGGCGATGCCCTTCGAGCTGGCGCAGGAAGGCGAGCATGCGCGGCTCGGCCCCGAAACGGTCCCGCGTGAGCGGATCGCGGCTCATCGCGCCTTCGGGCAGGGCGGCTTCAAGGTCCTTGAGGTCGGCTTCTTCTTCCGGGCTCAGGACATCCTGGCGCGGCCCGTCAAACAGCGTCGAAAGAGCCATTCGCCCGCTGAACAATTTTGAGAGGACCAGCGAGACGGCCGCTAACCGTTTATCGCTGACTTTCGCCAGACGGTCGTGAACGGAAGCCGTGAAATGCGGCCCCCCGCGGGGAGAGTGAGTCGCCATGGAAGACACCTTACCGAAATCCTAACGAAGTCAATATTTCTCCGGTCTGGTGAGATTGATTCGATGACAAACCCTCGAATTTTTCTCGCATTAATTATTTGTCGGCACGATGGTTGCCCTTTCAGGACCATAACGAACAGGTTAATTTGTTTCACCGGAGACAGTGATTCGCATGGATGTGACCGATACCCTTCTTCATCGCGACCGAGATGTGTCCCATGACGGGACCTCGGACGGGAATGAGACGGCTGCGTCCGAATCACCTTCGGCGGCCACATCTGAAGCGGATGCCGACGCGCCGCACACCAATGACGGGAAAATTCCGTCAGCGGATGACTTCTCCCATGCTGGAGAGATGCTCGCCGCCGCCCGCGAGGCGATGGACCTTGATGTCGAGGAAATCTCAAAACGCATCAATGTGAAGGCCGAGCGGCTCACCGCCATTGAGGCGCTCGACAAATCGGCCCTGCCGGCCCCGACCTTCACGCTTGGTTTCGTACGCTCTTATGCGCGCACCCTTGGCCTGCCCGAGGATGCGCTGGTCGAGCGTTTCCGCCGCGATGCAGGTTATCCCGCGCCGCGCCAGACGCCTGTGCTTGAGCCCAAGCTGCAAAAGGATCTGGGCCCTGCGCCGCAGATGAGCCTGTTCACGATCCTCCTGATCACCGGCGGGGTCCTCTGGATCGTCTGGCAGATCCTTCAGGCGTCTGCTCCGGACAAGGCGGTCCTGACAGCCGAAGGCGGCGAGGGCATTCCGCTCGTTGAGCGTACGCTGTCTTCGACCGGTGTGCCGGACTATCAGATGACGACCTCGCTGACCGACGAGAATGCGCTGGGCGGCGGGCTGTCGCTGCCCTCCGATGCCGCGCCCGCCCGTGTCGCGGATGCCGGTGAGGATGACAGCGTTCTTGAGATTACGGCAGAAGAACTCGAGCGCGCGCTGGCCGCAGGCGAAGAAGAGGCGCGTTCCGCGTCGCTCGCCAATGCCCGCGCCGCCGAGAATGACGGCGCCATGCAAGTGGCTGCCGTTGAGATCCCGTCGCCTCTCACTGAAGCTGAGGAAGGCGAGGGTGACATCGACAGCACCGCCGCGGAGACAGCCAGCGAAGAAGCTGAAACCGCTACTGAGGCCAATACTGGTGTTCAGTCAGCCGATGAGCTGAATGCTGAGGCGCTGAACCGACTGGCGCTCCAGAACCGGGGTGCGGCGACAGAAGAGGCGCCGGCTGCGCAAGAGGAAACGCTCGCCGAAGATGACACAGCTGATGAACCGGTCATGACGGATGACGGCATCGCTATTGTCACCGCCGATGAGAATGCGCCCGCTGAAACGGTCGTTGAAGAGACTGTGGTCGCGAGCCGCGTGCCGGCGACCATCCGCACGGCTATCGAGCCGGTCTATCCGTCCCGCTGCGAAAGCTCGGCGGCAGAGACCGAGACCGTCACGATCCGCTACAGCGTGTCGCGCTACGGCAAGGTTGTCGGGCCGGAAGTCGCCTCGACCACGAACCCCTGTTTCAACCGCGCTGCGATGGCGGCCGTCTCGCGCTGGGATTTCTTCCCGGCTGAGGAGGGCGGCGCCTCCGTGACCGATGCTGGCCGGACCAGCCGCGTGGTCTTCCAGCGCCCGTAAAAGGCGTGCGAACGCATTGTGATCACGCGGCTTTCGGCTTAACTGCATCACCAGAGACAAATGCCGTTGTAACGGCAGGAGACGGCTCATGAGCATTCGTCCGTGGCGGGATATTGAGCGCCGGGAAAGCCGCCGCATCATGGTCGGCAATGTGCCCATCGGCGATGGCGCGCCGATCGCTGTTCAGTCCATGACCAACACCAATACGGCGGACGCAAAAGCGACGCTCGAACAGATCGAGCGGATTGCGGAAGCAGGCGCTGACATCGTGCGGGTGAGCTGCCCCGACAAGGCCTCAACCGAGGCCATGAAGGAAATCTGCAAGCACTCGCCAGTGCCGATCGTGGCAGACATCCATTTCCATTATCAGCGCGGCATCGAGGCGGCAGAAGCGGGGGCGGCTTGCCTCAGGATCAACCCTGGCAATATCGGCAAGCGAGAGCGCGTCCTCGAAGTCATCAGTGCTGCCCGTAATAATGGCTGCTCCATGCGCATCGGCGTCAATGGCGGCTCGCTGGAGAAGCACCTGCTGGAAAAATATGGCGAGCCCTGTCCCGAGGCGATGGTTGAAAGCGCGCTCGATCATGCGCGCATCCTTGAGGACGAGGATTTCCACGAATTCAAGATTTCGGTGAAGGCATCCGACGTGTTCCTCACCGTTGCCGCCTATCATGGCCTCGCCGAGGCAACCGACAAGCCGCTGCATCTGGGGGTCACCGAGGCGGGCGGCTTCCGTATCGGGACGGTCAAATCGTCCATCGGCCTTGGCGGGCTCCTCTGGGCCGGGATCGGCGATACGATCCGCGTGTCCCTCTCGGCCGAGCCCGAAGAAGAGATCAAGGTCGGCTTTGATATCCTCAAATCGCTGGGCCTGCGCCATCGCGGGGTGAATGTGATTTCCTGCCCGTCCTGTGCACGGCAGGGGTTCGATGTCATCCGCACGGTCGAGAAGCTCGAGGCGCGGCTCGCGCATATCTCAACGCCGATGTCACTCTCCGTGATCGGATGTGTCGTGAATGGCCCCGGCGAAGCGCGTGAGACCGATATCGGTTTCACCGGCGGCGGCGCGGAAGCGGGCATGGCCTATCTGGGTGGTGTACCGGCTTTCAAGCTCAAGAATGAAGACATGGTCGACAAACTCGTCGAGCTGGTCGAGGAAAAGGCTGCCGAGATCGAGGCCGCCCGGGCTGCCGAAGCTCAGGCGGCGGAGTAATCCGGCATTCCTTCATGACGCTGCATTATATCACCGGGGCCTCGGCGGAGGCGGATGACTGGCCGCTCAGCCGAAAGCTGGAATCAGAGATCCCCGATTACCGGATCTTTTGCGGTGATGCCTCGCCCCGCTACCGGACGAAGGCGGCGCTCCTCTTTCGTGAATATCCCAAAATGATCTGGTTTGCGCTGAAGAAGAGCTGGCAGAGCCTTTTTGCGCGTCCGAAACCCGAAGTCGTTCTGGCGCATACGGATATTATCCTCTTCTGCTACGGGCTTCTCAAGCTGCTCAGCTTTTCAGCAAAGCCGCGCCTTGTCTGGCTCGGCTATATCTATTCGGAAAAAGGGACCGGGCTTGTGGGGCGCCTCAACCGGCTCTTCCACCGGATCGTCATCGGGTTTTGTGCGCGGGTCATCACCTATGCAGGCTCCGATGAGGAAGCCTGCCGCCGGGTTTTTCCGTCGCAGGCGGAGAAATTCTCAACCACGCTTTATGGCGTTGGTCTGGGGTTCACGCCCAAGCCTTACAGCGAGCAGGCGCGCGCCGGGACCATCCTTTCGGCCGGGCGGTCGCAGCGGGATTATGGCTGCCTTGCAGAGGCGATCTCAGAGACGGAGTATGCGGTCGATATCGTTTGCGACAATCTTGATGCCTGTCCCGACCGGCTGGCCTCTGAAAAGGTCCGTATTCACCGCAAAGTGCATGGCCGCGACTTCATCGACATGCTGCAATCAGCAGAGCTTGTTGTCGTGCCACTCAGCGATACCTCGGCCAGCGCCGGTCATATGGTGATGCAGCAGGCTATGGCCTACCGTAAACCGCTGATCGTCACTAATATTCCGAGCATCAGGGATTATATCTTCTCTGATGACAGTCTCGTCCTTGTGCCGCCGAATGATCCGGCAGCGCTGGCGGGCGCGATTGACCGGCTGATGAAGGATGACGCTGCGCGGGATGCGCTGGCGGGCCGGGCAGGCGAGATTTTCGATGCGCATCTCTCCATGAACCGGATGGCGGAGCGCGTCACCGAGATGATGAAGGCGGAACTCGCCGCAGCGGGCGGTCAGCCCATCTGAGTGAAGAGCTCGGTGAAGGGCAGCGGCATGAAGGCGATCACCAGCGTGATCGTACTGACTGTCACCGCCATCACATTCTGCCAGCGTCGCATGATCTGCCGTCCCGCTTCCTGCGCACGAGAGGGATGGTCAGGATCGTAGAGGACATCAACTTCGCTGCCGATAAACTTCGTTTCATCCTTGCACGGCACGTCAGAGGTAAATGTCCACTCGCCGCCATATTTATCCTTATAGGCGATGCGCGGGCGGTCCGGGCCATCAGGGTCACGCTGCAGGCCGATGACACGGCCCGTCGCCGGGACACCGCGCTCCTTCAGGATCGCATTTCGCCGCAGGCTGTTCGCGGTGATCAGCGCGAAGACAATCCCGATATAAAGGATCATGACATGGACGTCGGAGCGCTCAAGCCCGGCCGTTTCATAGACTACGCGGCCCGGCGTCAGCAGGGTTTCCTTGATCAGCTCGAGCCAGGCTGTGCGGTCCGTCATGAGAGGAAGGCTAGCGCGATAATCTGAAAAACGGCTTACCCGGCGGCGGCCATTGCCTCAGGGCGTCGCCGGATTGCGGGCGCCTTGCCATAGGTCAGCGTGCGCCACAGCCATTCCGCCGGGCCATAGGCAAAGGCCTTCATCCAGAAATGACTGAAGATGGCCTGGGCGGCGTAAATGCCGATGGCGATGGGAATATAGCTGGCCGTGCCGACCCGTCCGGCAAGCCCCAGCCCCGGCCCGATATTGGTGAGGACCAGCATGATCAGCACGCTCTGGGTCAGGTAATTGGTCAGCGCCATCTGGCCGACCGGCGCAAAGGGCCGGATCAGCCAGGTCAGGCTCTTGCCATTGAAGATCAGGACAAGCCCGCAGACATAGCCTGCCGCGATCAGCGGGGTCGCGAAGGCATGCATGAGCGTCGTCAGTACACCAAGGACGGCGGGCGCCTCCTCGCCGGTGTTCTCCGAGATAAGCTGGCTGAGGAGTTGCAGGACCAGCCCTGAGATCAGGAGGAGGGGGAGGTATTTGCGGAACATCGGCAGATGATCGCCCGAATGCTGTAGCCATCCCTGACGCGCGACCCACGCACCGATGTAAAACCGACCAATGACATAGAGAACCCATGAGGCCAGTAATCCGCTGGCGAACCAGTCATAGCGGACCATGTGATCCATACCGGCAATCCATTCGCGGTAATTCCCGGCCCAGGCGGCGGCCTGCCGGGCCAGCACCGCGTCATCATTATAGACAATGCCGTAGGCCTCGGTGAAGCCGAGCGCTTCGCTGATCCATTCGCCGACAGGGCGGCCAAAGACGAGCAGCGCCAGCCCGATATAAAGCATCATCCGGGCAGGGAGCTTCCGGCTGAAGAGGAGAACGAACCCGGCCGCGCCGTAAAGATGCAGGATGTCGAAGGCAAAAAGCCCGAAGAGATGGATAAGGCCGAAGAGGAACAGAATAGTCGTGCGCCGCAGATAGATCGACATGAAGGGTGCGCTACGGCTCTCCAGACGTTCCATCATCACCCAGAACCCGGCCCCGAAGAGGAATGCAAAAAGCGTGTTCGCCTTGTCTGCAATGAACAGGTCCACGAGGAAATAGAAAAAACTGTCTATCGGGGCGGTGGGCAGCGCTTCGATCTGGGCATCCGTCGCCATGAAGGGCGCTTCGCCGAGACCCACGAGATTGGCCGTCAACACTCCGAACAGCGCAAAGCCGCGCAGGATATCCATGATCGCATAGCGCTCGGAGGACGTGGTCGGTGCCGTCAGCGGCCGGACGTCATCTGTCATTTAAAACCCCTCTCACCCGGCAACAGGGCTACGCCTTTCAGGGGGAAGGCGGCAAGCAGTTTGGGCCGTGCCAGCTAATCGACTATGACAAAGATCGGCACGGTGATCTCGGCAATGTCCTCGCCACGGCGCCGGCGATAAGTGACTTCTTCAAAGTCAGACATTTCACGGCAGCCGCGTTCTGCGATCGGCATGCCGTCGATATGGGTCAGAATATCCCCGGGCTTAAGATCCAGCGACGCGGCCGGACTGTCTGGCAGCACTTTCTCAATCCTCATCCCGTCATCCACGGGGCGCAGGGAGAGACCGGTTGAGCGTTCCGGCGGTACGGTGACCGGCCCCTCGCTTTCGCTGATAAACCGCACTCGCTTGTCATCGACATCGAAGGTGAGAACGAAATCCTTCAGCATCCCGCTGCCAAAGAGTTCCGTGTCCGGTGTTTCGGTAACAACGGGTGTTGTGAAAAGATGCTCCCCTAGTGTCACATCTCCGGTCAGCCGGGCGCCACGTCGTTTCTCCAGCCGTTTGAGGCGCACGGCGGAGCGGATCTCGACGGGCGGTTCCTTAACCTCATAGCGATCAAGGTCATTGAGAACGAGCGTCGAGGCAGAGCCTGAATCAATCAGCACCCGCCGTTTCCGGCCATCAATATCGAGTTTCACCCATGGGCGCTTGTCCTTGCCCTTGGCGGAAAAGATGGTCTTGCCATCGGCACGCGGCAGGTCCCCTTCATAAAGGCGGATCTCGCCTTCTGGGTAGTGGATCTGGACGAGATATTCCCCGAACGCATCATAGGCGAGGATGCCGTCAATCGGCCGCCCCAGCGCCATGGAGAGATGCGAGAGGTCCTGCACCCTTGCGCGCAGCTTGTTGACGTTGAGCGGCCCCATGGTCGCATCGGAGAAAACGGCATTCTTGCCGGGCTCGATCGTCTTGCCACTGACACGTAAGATCGAGGCTGGATCAACGATCGAATAGCTGGCGCCGGTATCATAGAGGAAATGGAGCGTCCGATCGGCGGGCGCGTCTTCTTTTTCTTCCAGCGTCAGCGGCAGGAAGAGATAGCCCCGGCAGATTTCTGTCGGCAGTGTGGCGGCAAGCTCTTCACCGCACGCAGCGGTGACGGCAAAACTGGCCGCGAGCCCGCAGGCAATCAGGCGTTTCACGCGGATGGCTCCCCCTCATTCCGAATGGCCCGCTTGCGTCTGGAGGGGCGTCTCGGCGGCGGCATGGGAAGGGCGGCCGTCGTGATTTTCAGAAGCTCAGCAGCACGATCCGCATCTTCGAGCACATCACCCGTCACATGCAGATAGGGATGCGCGCCGGGATAGGGCGGCCTCAGCCCAAGTCGGGGCAGGAAGGCGCGGCCTTGTTCGGTCTGCTTGAAAAACAGCTCATCATTACAGATGACGCCGACAAATTTGCCGTCACAGTATAGGCCCATCTCACCAAACATGCGGCGGGCTGAAACGTCCCCCGCCGCAGAGAGCTGGTCGAGGATGTAATCACGGGTTTCAGGCCGGACAGACATGAGGTGATCTTCAGGGCTTGAACCGCTCCGCGCAAGCAAGAGTTACCCCCTCTTGCCGGAGATTGGCAGGTCATGGCACATGCCGCCGAAACGAATACTCTCAGAAAGTCCTCCAGCCACGTGATTCCGCAGGAAAAACTTGATGCACTGATTGCGCGCCTCGCCGAGGTCGAAGAGGAGATGTCTTCGGCGACCGAGGCGGAACGCATCGTCCGGCTGTCCAAAGAACATGCCGAACTCAAACCCGTGGTCGAGGCGGCTAGCGCCCTGACGACGGCGCGGCAGGATCTTGGCGACGCCGAGGAGATGCTCGCAGGCGACGATGCCGAGATGGCGGGCATGGCGAAAGAAGAGATCCAGCGCCTGAAGGAAGAGATCCCGGCACTTGAGGAACAGCTCCAGATCATGCTCCTGCCGAAAGACAAGGCGGACTCCGCGCCGGTCATCCTTGAGGTCCGCGCAGGGACGGGCGGGGATGAGGCCGCGCTTTTCGCGGGCGATCTCTTCCGCATGTATCAGCGCTATGCGGTCACTCAGGGCTGGAAGGTCGAGGTCCTCTCCGCGACCGAAAGCGGGGTCGGCGGGTACAAGGAAGTCCAGGCGAGCGTCACGGGTGACAATGTCTTCGGCCGGCTCAAATTCGAGAGCGGCGTGCACCGTGTGCAACGCGTGCCCGAGACCGAAACGCAAGGGCGCATCCATACCTCTGCCGCAACCGTTGCCGTGCTGCCTGAGCCCGAGGATGTCGATATCGAGATCAGCGAGGCAGACCTTCGGATCGATGTCTTCCGCGCCAGTGGGCCGGGCGGTCAGTCGGTGAACACGACAGACTCTGCCGTCCGCATCACGCACTTGCCGACCGGCGTTGTCGTCATCCAGCAGGATGAGAAATCCCAACACAAGAACCGCGCCAAGGCGATGAAAGTGCTCCGTGCCCGTCTTTATGATGCCGAACGCGCGCGGGTCGATGCCGAACGCGCCGCCGAACGCAAGGGACAAGTTGGCTCCGGCGACCGCTCGGAGCGTATCCGCACCTATAATTTCCCGCAGAGCCGGGTGACCGATCACCGGATCAACCTGACGCTTTATAAGCTCGACAAGATGATGGCGGGTGAAGCCGTCGATGAAATGATCGACGCCCTTGTGCTCGCGGATCAGACCGAACGCCTCGCCAGCATGGAAGCTGAGTAAGGGATCTGGCGATCTATGCCGTTGACCTATAGCCAGCATCTCGCAGAGGGGACGATGCGTCTGGGCACATCCCCGACCCCTGTGCTGGATGCGCGGGTTCTGCTCTGTGCTGCCTCGGGTCTTGATCATGCAGGGCTGATTGCTGCTGCCAAGGATGAAGTACCAATGGAAGCCGCAGGCAAATATGCGCGCATGCTGTCCCGCCGGGCGGGCGGAGAGCCGGTCGCCTATATCACCGGTGAACAGGAATTCTTTGGACGGACATTCAAGGTCACCCGGGACACGCTGATCCCGCGGCCAGAGACCGAAATGCTGGTTGAGGCGGCGGTGGCTGCGGCGGGGCCTAACCCCCGCGTCTTGGATCTTGGCACCGGCACCGGCTGCCTCCTATTGTCAGTGCTCGGTGAGCTGACGAGTGCGCACGGTGTTGGTATCGATAAATCACCCGGCGCCCTGCAGGTCGCGGAGAAGAACGCGCATCTCCTCAAGCTCGATCGCTGGGCGGAGTTCCGCATGCTCGATTTCAGATATGCGCCGGACGGCCCCTTTGACATCATCCTGTCGAACCCGCCCTACATCGAGGACGATGCCGCATTGCCAGTTTCAGTGGCGGGGTATGAGCCGGAACTCGCCTTGCGCGCGGGTGCAGACGGGCTTGATGCTTATCGCGTTCTCGCGCCGGTCATTGCCGAAAGGCTGGCACCGGGCGGGCACGCTTTCCTTGAAATCGGCACGGGGCAGGGCGAGGCCGTCAGCTCTCTGATGAAAGCCGCCATGCCGGAGCGTGAAGTGTCCGTCCACAACGACCTTGCTGGACATGAACGCATGGTGACGGTGCGCTGACGCGACGGAGGAGCATCAGTCTGCCTCCAGTTTGGTGATCAGGGCCTCTGCCTCATCATCCAGATACTCAATAAATGAAAGAACGCCTTCGGTATGTCTGAGCACTAATCGGAGATCACCCAGCAATTCTTCCTCTGCGTGAATGCGTTGGGCGGTTTCCAGAATTTCTGTCTCGAGTGCTGGGGCCGGGCAGGGCGGAAAGTACAGCTGTTCCTCGACTTTCACATTGCTGGGATCAGCGCCGACAACGATATTACAGGCGTGATGTTGGTATTCGATCAGTGGGCCGCTAATCAGCCTGCGCGACTTGTTCCGATAGGGGGCGTCGATCTGGAACGACATTGCTGCTTCCAGTGCGGCATCCTGATAATAGTCCCGCATCTGACGCAGGATTTCCGTATCACTCACGAGACGGAGCTTTCCTGAATTCAGGAGCTCATCGTAAACCTGTGCCGACGGCTTGAACGCCCAGATCAGACCAGCATTTTCTGTGTCGCGGATGAGTTGCCATTGGGCTTCGGTCGTTTCTGGAAAGTCTGCCTCAAGAATATGCTCTATCCGCTTTGCGGCGTCCTTGACCTCCATGTAAAATTTCCGCCGGACCGCCAGGACGTCCCGGTCGTTTTGCAGGTCAGAGATCAATCGGGCGCGGGCATCGATCGCTTCGCGAGCTGTAAAATGCTGGTCATTCCAGTTCGACACCTGAATACCGACGAACACCCCGACGACGACAATGACGAAATCGAGTGCGACGGCGGTCCAGTTCTGGTCACGAACGTGCTTCATAAGACTCCGGAGTATCATTGGTCTCGTTCCTCCGTTGTCAGGCCCGCCAGCACCCGCTCCTGAAGGGCGATATTTCCGGCGTTATTGATCTGTACCAGGCCGACCATGGAATATTGATAGCGCAGGGTATCGCGAATGGCAGGAGACGTCCGCAGCGCTTCGGCGGCCTCTTCGAGCAGGGACGGCTCCACCTCCAGATGACATTCCGTCATGAACCCCTGGCTGATACTCAGCTCGTCAAAGGAGTCGCTGCAGCCTTCTCTGATGGACAGCTGAACGGGCAAGGGGATGAGCGACCGGACGGCGATTCTGTAAGGTGAATCCTGAAGCCGGTCGATGACCGCCTCGTTTGACTCCTGGAACTTGTAGTAATCAGGAAGACCGCTTTCGATGGCGGATTCCGGCAAGAGGCCGAGATGACCCGACGAAACGATCTGGTCCCAGGTTGCCCGGTTGGAAGGGATGCTTGAGTATTCGCTGGCGCGATAGGCCGCGATGACCAGCGCATTTGCATCCGCTTCGGGTGCGGATAATAACCGGTTAGTCTGCGTGACGCTGTCGAGAACATCCTCATAATAGCCGGAGAGCACCTGTGTGGCCGCAAGATCATTCTGAATTTCGGTGATCAGCCTTTCCTTATAATCTCTTCCAAGTCGGCCATTGGCCTGCGCATCATTCCAGTTGGCCACCTGAATACCGATGAAGACACCGACCACGACGATGACGAAATCGAGCGCGACGGCGGTCCAGTTCTGGGCTTTCACATGTTCGGTGATGCGGCGGAGGATCATGGCTTTGTCCCGGCTGACGGCGAACCGAGGCCCGCGAGTGCATTCTCCAGCAATTGCTCAATCCCGCGGAAGTTCAGCACTGCCGATACAGCGATTGAATAGTGGTAGCTGAGTGTCGTCGGCACGGTCGGATCGCTCCGCAGGGCGAGCGCGACCGCTTCGAGCTCGGTGGCGTCAGCATCAAAATCGCAGCCATCCATGAAGCCAACGACATTGCCCTCCGCGTCGCGAGCGTCACTACACGTCTCCCGCATGGCAATCTGCATGTGCATGGGAATGATCTGCCGTACGGTGACGCGATAGTCGGACTCAAGACCAAGTCGATATATGTCCTGCGCGGTGTCGAAGGCGTAAAACTGAGACAGGCCGGATTCGGCGGCCTCTTTTGGCAACAGGTCGAGATGGCCGGATGAGATGATCTGATCCCACGTCGCCCGCGCCGGCGTGAGATACGCAACTTCTGTCGCGCGGTAGGCTTCGATGATCAACGTATGCGGATCGGGGTCTGTCTCGCGCAGCAACTCGCCTGTGCGCACCACGCTTTCGAGGACGGCATTGTAATACGCAGTCTGCGACTGTGCCGCGACGAGATTAACCTCCGTTTCGCGACGCAGCTGCCGCACATAGTCCTCACCAAGACGGGTATTCGACAGCGCCTCGTTCCAGTTATTGACCTGCAGACCGAGATAAACACCGAACACCACGATCAGTGTTTCGATCACGACCGTGACCCAGTCCTGCCTGCGAAGAGCATTGGTCAGGCGGCGGAGGATCATTCGCCGGTATCCTCAGTGGGCGGTGTTTCAGGCGTAATGGTCAGGCTGTCGAAATAGTCTCGCATGAAATTTTCATCGACGCCGTCGATGATCGGGCCGGCAATCTCATAAAGGCCGGTTCCCTGCCATCCCACTTCATTTGCCTGCCACCAGTTCTGGGCAAAGCGGCTGCCGAAATAGAACGGAGCGATGTTACGCACGTGACTTTCGACCCGGCTACGTGAAACCAGCCCGGCCTCCTGCATGTTCATCAAGTGATCGATCTGCTGGGTCACGGCGACCAGCGGGCCTTCCATCATCTTGATCTCGACCAGTGTCAGTTCTTCGGGGTGGTAGACCGACTTCATCCAGACTGCGGAAATGTCCGGCGCCGACATGCGCAATTCGAGGTCGGACTGAACGGCGGTGAGCTCGATCTCCATTGCCGCACGCGTCAGGCTCGAATTCTGCCGCAGCTCGACGATCAGGACGATCAGTCCGATGACGACGCCGACATTGGCGCCGAGCGTCAGCCATCGATTGATTTTGTCGACATTCATCTCATTCCCCCCATGGAATAGGGAGAACTTTCGTTCCATTTGCAGAACGATGCAAACTATTTGCGGAACCCGTTCTAGTTAAACGGTTTTTTCCTTGCCGCCCTTGAGCTCGAAAACGAGATCCTGCGGCGATTTGAGATGGGTCAGCCCCTGCCGGTCGAGCCCGCAGAGATAGCCGCGCAGGATACGGCCCGAGGCGCCATGCCCGACGATCAGGGCAGGGCCTTTCAGTTCAAGGAGGAATTCGCGGGTCCGCGCTGCTGCATCAGCATAGCTCTCCCCACCGGGCACCTTATAGGCCCATTTGTCTTTCTGCCGACGCTCCCAGACGCCGGGGTCTTCTGCATTGATCTCATCGACGGTCTTGCCGTTCCAGTCGCCAAGATCGATTTCGATCAGCCGGTCATCGACCCCATAGCGCCGCCGCGGCAGGCCAAGTTTGTCGCGGATGATCTCGAGGGTCTCTGCAGCGCGCACGAGGGGGCTCGTGACAAAGACAAGCTCGTCAAGGTTTTTGATCCGTTCGCGGAGGGCGCGGCCATTCCTTGCGGCCTGTTGACGGCCCGTTTCGTTCAGCGGAATGTCCGAATGGCCCTGAAAGCGGCCGGCCTTGTTCCAGTCGGTCTGGCCATGGCGGGAGAACCAGACAGGGAAGGGCAGCTCAATCCGGCCGCCTGGCATTCCCTCATCCTTTGCCCGACTTTTGCCAAATAAACTCAACATGCGGCAGCCCTCGACGCTATTTGGCTCTTCGTTACCCGATTTTCATGGCTAGAAAAGGGTCTTAGCCGTTCGGGCGCACGAATATGGCTCGACGTGGCGGAGGGGAATCGCCATTTTCGCGTGATGAGAATTTTATCCCTTATGCCCGCCCTGCTGCTCGCTTTGCCGCTGAACGCCCACGCGCAGGAGCAGAGCACGCTCGACCGCACGGTCGGCGCTCGCCTTGTCGTCAGCGACTTTATCGGGATCTGCATCCGCACCGGCGGCACGCCGGAAGCGATCGAGGATCTCGCGCTAGAGCGGACCTGGATTCCGGCTGCGCCGTCGACGATCCAGTCAGGGCTAACCCGCGTGCCGTCCTCGGATGCCAAGATCTACACCTTCACACGCCGCCGTCCGACCTCCGCGGGTCGGGTGACAACGGACACGAGGATCATCCTGCCGGAACCGGGTGTGCGCGACTGCACGATCGAGTTCGAGCGGGTGGAGTTTGGTTATGTGAAGAGGGCACTCGAAACGAGCGGCTTTACCGAAGAATCCAACGACTATTATGTGCCTGCTGACGCGCCTGTTCGGGTCGAGCGGACCATGATGTGTGAAGCCGAAAAGCCGCGATCCGTCCCCGATTGTGTAGAGCTGGCGATTGATCCAGCGACCTATCCGGTAACAGGCCAGCTGACCTATCGACGAGACGGCAAAATGATGGTTGCTCCTGCTATTGAGCAGTGACTCTGTCCCGTCTGGTATCGATACAGCCCGCCTCGAGGTATCAGATCGGCGTGGGCAGGTTCGGTTAGCTCAAAACAGGCTGATAAATCGCCGAATCTGGGGTCAGTCTCCCTTGCCCCCCATGAAGAGCAGGTCTAGGGCCCGTCGAAATTTGTCCATACCCTCGCGCCTGCCATCCGAAGGGAGTCTTCATGTCCATCCTCGTCGATAAGTCCACCAAAGTCCTCTGCCAGGGTCTCACCGGGAAGACCGGTACGTTCCATACGGAACAGGCCATCGCTTACGGTACAAAGATGGTCGGTGGGGTCGTGCCCGGCAAAGGCGGGCAGACATGGGAAGCGGGCGAGCCGGCAAAAGGCGCAACCCTTCCTGTCTTCGACACGATGAAGGATGCGGTTGAGAAGACCGGCGCCAATGCCTCGGTCGTCTATGTGCCGCCGAAATTCGCTGCTGCCTCCATCATCGAAGCCATCGAAGCCGAACTCCCGCTGGTCATCGCAATTACCGAAGGCATCCCGGTCCTCGACATGGTTCGTGTGAAAGCCGCGCTTGAGGGCTCAAGCACCCGCCTGATCGGCCCGAACTGCCCCGGCGTCATCACGCCGGATGAGTGCAAGATCGGTATCATGCCCGGCCACATCCACAAGCGCGGCACGGTGGGCATTGTCTCCCGCTCGGGCACGCTTACCTATGAAGCTGTTCACCAGACGACGATGGCCGGCCTTGGCCAGTCGACCTGTGTGGGCATCGGGGGTGACCCGGTGAAGGGCACCGACTTTATCGACGTGCTTGAGATGTTCCTTGCGGATGACGAAACCCAGCAGATCATCATGATCGGCGAAATTGGCGGCTCTGCTGAAGCAGAAGCAGCCGAGTTCCTCGCCAGCAACTCCGTCAAGAAACCGACCGTCGGCTTCATCGCTGGCGTTACCGCGCCTCCGGGTCGCCGCATGGGCCATGCAGGGGCTATCGTGTCGGGCGGCGCGGATACCGCAGAAGCCAAGATCGAAGCCATGAACAAGGCCGGGATCAAGGTGGCACCGTCACCGGCTGCGCTCGGCACCGCAATGGTTGAACTCCTGAACGGCTAAGGCAGCGTCCAAGCGCCGCATTAGCTTGCGAAGGCTAACGGGGCAGTTCAGGTATAGGTTGTTTAACGGGCGCAAAAACTGCGCCATTTTAAATCGCCGTAAAGGGCCCTCATGGGAATACGGCCCTCTTTCGGCAGCAGAGAGAGGGACTGTACAGTCCATGGCCCACGATGGCTCACAAGGCGAAGTGTTCGCCTTACGGGATTTGCTCCAGGCAACGAGCTTCTTGTCCGGCGGCAATCGCCAATATCTGAACGAACAATACAGGAAGTACACCGAGAACCCTGCTTCGGTTGATCCTGAACTTCGCGCCTTTTTCGACGATCTGGAAGATTCAGACCTCGCCGTACAAAACGATAGCGGTCCGAGCTGGGCGCGCGCCGACTGGCCGCCGCGTCCCTCCGATGAGACGACCGCCGCGCTTGGCGGGGACTGGTCCGGCGTTGAGGGTAATTTCGAGAAGAAGATCGAGCAGCGCTCGCCGGAAATCTCGGCAACCGATGTGGCCGCCGCGGTCCGCGATTCCATCCGTGCCCTGATGCTGATCCGCGCCTACCGCATCCGCGGGCACCTGATTGCCGATCTTGATCCCTTGAAGATCGAGGAGCCTGAATGGCATCCCGAGCTGACCCCGGAGCATTACGGCTTCACCGAGGACGATCTCGATCGCGAGATCTTCATCGACCATGTGCTCGGACTTGAGACGGCCAATCTGCGGACCATCCTTGAGATCCTCCAGCGGACCTATTGCGGTACTTTCGCTGTCGAGTTCATGCATATCACGAGCCCGGCGCAGAAGGACTGGATCCAGCGCCGCATTGAGGGCATGGACAAGGAAATCAAGTTCACCGAGGACGGCAAGAAAGCCATCCTCCTGAAGCTTCTGGAAACGGAAGGCTTCGAGAACTTTCTGCACACGAAATATACGGGCACGAAGCGTTTCGGTATTGATGGCGGCGAAGCCATGGTTCCGGCACTCGAGCAGATCATCAAGCGCGGCGGCGCACTCGGGGTTGAGGAAATCTCGATCGGTATGCCGCACCGCGGGCGGCTTAATGTTCTCGCCGCTGTGATGGGCAAGCCCTATCACCAGATTTTCCATGAATTTCAGGGCGGCGCGGCGATCCCCGATGATGTCGGCGGCTCGGGTGATGTGAAATACCATCTGGGTGCGTCTTCAGACCGTTCCTTTGACGGCAATGACGTTCACCTGTCGCTGGCGGCAAACCCCTCTCACCTTGAGGCGGTCGACCCGGTCGTCCTCGGTAAGTCACGCGCCAAGCAGGACATGCATCCGTCCGAACGGGTCACCCAGCCGCGCACGCAAGTTTTGCCGCTGCTGCTGCATGGCGATGCCGCCTTTGCCGGGCAGGGGATCGTGGCCGAATGTTTCGGCTTCACGGGCCTTCGCGGTTACCGCACCGGCGGGACGATCCACTTTATCGTCAATAACCAGATCGGCTTTACGACCGCGCCGAAGTTCTCCCGCAGTTCTCCTTATCCGTCGGATGTGGCGAAGATGGTCGAAGCGCCGATCTTCCACGTCAATGGTGATGATCCGGAGGCGGTGGTTTTCGCCGCCAAAGTCGCCACCGAGTTCCGTCAGGAATTCGGCCATGATGTCGTTATCGACATGTGGTGCTATCGCCGCTTTGGCCACAATGAAGGCGATGAGCCGAGCTTCACTCAGCCGCTCATGTATAAAAAGATCCGCAACCACGCGACGACCCGGGAGGTCTATGCCGACCGCCTGGTCGAAGAGGGGGTTGTCACCCGAGAATGGATCGAGACCGAGCGCGACAACTTCAAAGCCTTCCTTGATGAGGAATTTGAGAAGGGCGAGCCATATGAGCCGAAAAAGGCTGACTGGCTCGACGGCAAATGGTCCGGCTTCAAGCCGCCGCTCGAAGATGACCGGCGCGGTGATACGGCAGTCGATATCGACCGGCTGAAGCTGATCGGCAGTAAGCTGACGAAAAAGCCGAAAGACTTCAAGACGCATAAGACGCTCGACCGGATCCTCAAAGCCAAAGCGGCGACGATTGAGTCCGGCGAGGGAATTGACTGGGCAACTGGCGAGGCTTTGGCTTTCGGCTCGCTGCTCATGGAAGGCTACCGGGTGCGCCTCTCTGGTCAGGATTCGGCGCGCGGCACCTTCTCCCAGCGTCATGCGCAATTCGTCGATCAGGAGACGGAGAAACGCTATACGCCGCTGCGGCACCTCTCCGAGGATCAGGCGAGCTTTGAGGTTATCGACTCAAACCTCTCCGAATTCGCTGTGCTCGGCTTTGAATATGGCTATTCGCTGGCCGACCCGACAACGCTCGTCCTCTGGGAAGCGCAGTTCGGTGACTTCGCCAACGGTGCGCAGGTGATCTTCGATCAGTTCATCTCATCGGGTGAACGCAAATGGTTGCGCATGTCCGGTCTCGTGCAGCTTCTCCCGCATGGCTATGAGGGGCAGGGGCCGGAGCACTCTTCCGCACGGCTTGAGCGTTATCTGCAGGCTTGTGCGCAGGACAATATCCAGGTCGCAAACTGCACGACACCGGCGAACTATTTCCATATCCTCCGTCGTCAGATGAAGCGGGATTTCCGCAAGCCCCTCGTCCTGATGACGCCGAAATCGCTGCTCCGCCATAAGCGAGCGACTTCGACGCTAGCCGAGATGGGCCCGGGCTCAAGCTTCCACCGAGTGCTGTGGGATGATGCAGAATACCGGCCCGGCTCGACCGTAATGCTCGTGCCGGATGAGAAAATCCGGCGCGTCGTTCTTTGCTCGGGCAAGGTCTATTATGACCTTCTCGAAGAGCGCGAAGCTCGCGGCATTGAGGATGTCTATCTGCTCCGTGTGGAGCAGTTCTATCCCTTCCCGCGTGCATCTCTGATGACTGAACTCAAACGCTTCACGCAGGCGGAGATGTTCTGGTGCCAGGAAGAGCCGCGCAATATGGGCGGCTGGAGCTTCATCGAGAGCTATCTTGAATGGACGCTGCAGCAGATCGACGCCAAGCATACCAGGCCGCGCTATGCCGGTCGCCCGCCCGCCGCCGCGACGGCCACCGGCCACGCCAAACAGCATAAACAGGAACTCGCTGCCTTCCTTGAAGAAGCGCTCAGCACAGAAAGCTAAGAGACAGAAATGACTGACATCCGCGTCCCCACCCTCGGCGAAAGCGTGACCGAAGCGACCGTCGGCCAGTGGCTGGTCAAGGAAGGCGATACCGTCAACGCCGACGACCCGGTCGTTGAACTTGAGACGGACAAGGTTTCGGTGAATGTGCCGGCGCCGTCCGCCGGAACGATCATCAAGATTGCGGCACAGGAGGGCGACACGGTCGAACTCGACGCACTGCTCGCACAGCTCGAAGAGGGCGCAGGCGCGGCAAAATCCAATGGCTCGGCCAATGGCAACGGCAAGGCTGTAGCTGCCTCGGGCGCTGCTGGTTCTTCCGCAGGCGAAGAGATTGAAGTCGTCGCCCCGTCATCGGGCGAGAGCGTAACCGAAGCTGATATCGGCGAATGGCTGGTGAAGGTCGGTGATCAGGTTTCGCAGGACGACACGCTGCTCAGCCTTGAGACCGACAAGGCGGCCGTCGATGTGCCGTCTCCGGTCAGCGGCATCGTCAAGGAAATCCGCTTTGACGAAGGCGCAACTGTGACCCCGGGCACGGTGCTCGCCATTATTTCGACCTCGGACGATGTGCCAGCCTCGGCGCCTGCCAAACCGGCAGCACCGGCGCAGAGCAGCTCATCCGCCAGTGCGGCAAAACTCACCCCGGCATCAGAGCGGGTGGTCAAGGAACATGGCGTTGATCCGTCCGGCATCACCGGCACGGGCAAAGATGGCCGCATCACCAAGGGCGATGCCCTCGCTTATGTGAAGAGTGGCGGCGATACCACCCCGGCGCCTGCGCAAGCCAAACCGGCGGCCCCGCGCGACCTTGGCCCGCGCGAAGAGCGGGTGAAGATGTCCCGCCTGCGCCAGACCATCGCGCGCCGCCTGAAAGAAAGCCAGAACACGGCGGCAATGCTCACCACCTTCAACGATGTCGATATGACAGCGGTGATGGAAACACGCTCTCAGTATAAAGAGCTTTTTGAGAAAAAGCATGGCGTCAAACTCGGCTTCATGTCCTTCTTCGTCAAAGCCTGCTGCCACGCGCTGCGCGAAATTCCTGACGTCAATGCCGAGATCGATGGCACGGACATCATCTATAAAGACCATTACGATGTCGGTATCGCGGTCGGGACGGAGAAAGGTCTCGTTGTGCCCGTCCTGCGCGATGCGGATCAAAAGTCCCTCGCCCAGATCGAGAAGGACATTGCCGATTTCGGCCGCCGTGGCCGTGACGGCACGCTGACCATGGAAGAGATGCAGGGCGGCACCTTTACCATCACCAATGGTGGCATTTACGGCTCGCTTCTCTCAACGCCGATCCTCAACATGCCGCAATCGGGCATTCTGGGGATGCACCGCATCGAGAAACGCCCCGTGGTCATCAATGATCAGGTGGTCGTCCGTCCCATGATGTATCTGGCGATGAGCTATGATCACCGCATAGTCGACGGCAAAGGCGCGGTGACCTTCCTTGTTCGCGTCAAAGAGAACCTCGAAGATCCGCAACGCCTGCTGCTGGATCTCTGATCCGGCGTCCGTGCAGCCAATCTATTAGAAACGCCCACGCGACGATCCGGTCACGTGGGCGTTTTCATATTCGAATGTGAGCGGTTCTTTACTCTGTGCACGCGCCTTTACGTTCGCCGGTGACCACGGCATTGATGTCGAGCTGCGTTGCGGCATCGCCGCCCTTGGCACTGAAGACAGTGTGGATCCGGTTGCCTGCGTCATGCACCTTTGTCTCAACAGAGCCGTCGATCTTCTGGCCGTTCGCGATGCAGGACACCTGCATGTTCACAAAGGTCGCATCTGACTGAACCCCCAGAATGGTGCAGCCTTCCTCGAGATCATCTTCATCGGGTTTCAGATCGGCTTCTTCCGCCGTCACACATTTGACTTCGGTACTGACTTGTTCCGGGATGGCGATGGGTACGCCATTGCTGACGACATTCACTTTTGTCTTTGCGACATATTCCCATTCCCCAGGATTGACCTTCGGGAAGACGTCCTGCGCAGAGGCTGCGCCGCCAATGGCGATCAGGGCCGCAAGCCCGGTGAAGAGTGCTTTCGTCATGGGATCCCCCGTTCGTTCGGGGCCAAGCGTAACCCGAGACACCGGGATTTGCCAATTATGGAAATTAGCGGGTGGCGGCACTGGCGGGAGAAGTAGCGCCCCGGCTTGCGTCTTCGAGCGCGCGTTCGACTTCCGCCGCGAGCAGCCTTGCGCCATTGAGGCTCAGATGTCCTTGATTGTAATAAAGAACTCCGACGCCGTCGCGATAGACCCGGCATTTCTCCTCATCACAGAAGAGGTCCGCCGGGCTGACCCCGATTAGGTCATTCTCCGCAACAAACTGCGCAAGGTCACGGGCCAGATGGCCGCTTTTCTGCTCATAACGCTGCCGCGAGATGCCGGAATTTTCAGGTGAACCGCCCGCTCTGACATCGAGGGCGAGCTTGGAGGGCGGGTCGAAATCCATGGTCGGGATCGGATAGACAAAGACGACTTGCTTGCCTGCGGATTTGAGGTCGAGCGCCGTGCGCTTCAGCCCGGCAATCGTGTCCATGGCAAAATCGTCCGATCCATGAAGGTTTGAGACGAGCAGGATCGTTTTCATCGCCGGATCCGCTTTCATCGCGACGAGGGTCGAGGCGATCTGGGCGTTGCAGAGCTCATAGCGGCTCATGCTGGCGGGGCATCCCGACATGGTGATCGAGCGGACAGCGCGGCCATTATCGGCAAGCTCCTCGCCCAGCATCATGGCGAGCTCCGTGCCGTGACTGTCGCCCCAGACCGCGACTGAAGCGGGGGTGTCTTCTGCGCCATAAACGCACGTATCTTCGTAAGGGATCGGCCGGTCCGACCGCATGTGACACCGCGGCCGGTCGGGATTGTAATCCTGCGAGGCAGAAAGATAGGCCTGCAGCTGCGACGAGAACCGTCCGGGTACACCATCATTGAGATAGATTGGCAGGGCAATGGCGACCGAGCCGGCCATGGCGATGAGGCCCTTAGGCAGGATGAAGCGCTGTTTCGAGCGCAGGAATGGCTGCTCGATGAACCGGTAGGAGGCGCCCGCCGCGCCAAAGGCGAGGATGATCGCGATGAGGATCGCCAGCGTCGAGCCGGGGAACATGAATTTGGCAAAGACCAGCAACGGCCAGTGCCAGAGATAAAGGGAGTAGGAGATATCGCCGATCCACACCATCGGGCCGTTCGAGATCAGCCTGTTTGCGAAGGCATCTTTGGAGACAAGCAGTGCTGCCGTCGACAGGCAGGGCAGGAGGGCGAGCAACCCCGGAAAGGGCGAACCCGCTGAAATGAAAATGAAGCTCACGGCCATGCCGGGCAGCGCCACTGCGCCGAGAATGCGTTGGCTAAGCCCGCTGACCCATCCCTTACGGTCGATCAACACACAGAGCGATCCGATGAGCAGCTCGAACGCGCGGGAGGCGGGGTGATAAAACGCGACATCGCCATCGGTCATCACCCAGCGTTGGGACGCAACGAGCGAAAGAACTGCGAGACCCACAAGCACGTGCCACATGACCGGTTTTGCAAAACGGTGCAGCGCCCAGAGTAACGGCGGGAAGAGAAGATAGAACTGCTCCTCCACCCCCAGCGACCAGGTATGCAGAAGTGGCATCAGCTCCGCCTGCAGATCGAAATAATCTGTCTGGTCGAGGAAATAGAAATTCGAGACGAACAGCGTCGTGAAGAATTGCGACTCGACGAGCTCAATTAGCAGCGTCGGCGGGAACAGGATCAGCCCGCCAAGAAGCGTGAAGGCCATCACCGTATAGAGGGCGGGGAACAGCCGTCGCACCCGCCGCCGGTAGAAATCGAGGATCGAGAACCGGCCTTCTTCCATCGGGCGCAGAAGGATCCCGGTGATCAGATAGCCCGAGACTACAAAGAAGACATCGACGCCGGCAAACCCGCCGGGCAGGGCGCTACCCAGTCCGTGAAAGAGGACGACGGCCAGCACCGCAATCGCGCGAAGGCCCTGAATATCCAGTCTTTTTGACTTGGGATGCCCCATTTGCCGCCCTGAAATCCTGCCAAGGGAATCGAAGCGGCAGGACTAGCCGGTCCTGCCGCGCCGGGCAAATGGCGCCGTTACGTTAGCGGGCGTCTTTGTAGACCTTCCCGTCCCTCATCACGAAATCAACACCCTCAAGGACCGTGATGTCCTCCAGCGGATCGCCAGTCACCGCGACGATATCGGCGGCATAGCCCGGCGTGATCTGGCCCAGCCATTCGCCCTGGCCGAGGACTTCTGCGGCTGTGATCGTTGCGGCGCGGATCGCCTGCAGCTCGGTCATGCCGAAGCGGACCATGCGGGAGAACTGCTTGGGATTATCGCCATGCGGATAAACGGCAGAATCAGAGCCGAAGACGACCGTGACCCCGGCCTCGACTGCGCGGGTGAAGCTCTCGCGCTGGCGGCCGCCGACAACGCGTTCCTTGGCAAGCGATTCCTCGAGCATCCCGGCCTTCTCGCCTTCGCCTAAGATATATTTCGTGTTGTAGATATCCATCGAGAGGGCCGTGCCGTGGCGTTTCGCCAGCCGGATCGCCTCGTCGTCAAGGAAGCTTGAATGCTCGATCGTGTCGACGCCGCCACGGATCGCGGCCTTGATGCCTTCGGTGCCGTGCGAGTGCGAGGCGACTTTCAGCCCCCGCATATGGGCTTCCTCAACGACGGCGCGGATTTCTTCCTCCGTCATCTGCTGAACGCCGGGGATCGTGCCTTTCGAGAGAACGCCGCCCGTCGAGCAGATCTTGATCAGGTCGGCGCCATATTTGATGTTCTGGCGGACTTTCGCGCGCAACGCCCATGGGCCGTCGGCAACGCCTTCGCCAACGGCTTCGGCCTCGGGCGGCAGGAGGTTATTGTCAGAGCAATGTCCGCCCGTGCCGCCTAGCGAGACCGTGGCCGCGAAGATCCGTGGGCCATCAATCTCGCCCCGATTGATCGCGTCGCGTACGGAGGTAATTTCATAGCCGCCGCTGCCAAGGTTCCGTACCGTGGTGAACCCAGCGGCGAGCGTCTTCTCGCCATTGACGATGGCGGTCACCGCCTTGTCGCCAGAGCTGACCCCAAGACGGCGATAGCCATGAAGAGTCGCTTTGCCGGTCAGGTGGGTGTGCATGTCGATGAACCCCGGCAGCAGCGTGTGGCCGGGCAGGTCGATTACTTCTGCATTCGCCGGGGCGGTAAGAGCGCCTTGCGTGCCGATCTCCATGATCGTCCCATCGGTGATCAGGATCGCGGGGTTATCGAAATAGCGGCCGGTTTTGACATCCAGCATCCGCTCGGCAGTCAGATAGACCGTCTCGGCAGCGGCGGGGGCGGTCATGCCGGCGACGGCAAGGATCAGCAGGAAAAAGGCGCGCATCTGGATCTCCGAATTCAGGACGAAAGCCACGCTAGCGGAGATTCTGTCCTCCGTCCCCCTTGGGGTCGTGTGGCGGATGCGCATATAGAAAGGGAGCAACCATCCGGGGAACGACCGATGCGCCTTTTCAATTTCGCCCTTCTGCCCGTCGCCGCCATGGCTCTCTCGGCCTGCGTCATCATCGTCGATAATGATGATGACCATGATTACACGCCGAAGGATGAGCCCGCTGATGAATGCGGCGCTGCGGATTATAAGAGCCTTGTCGGCAGCCCGATTGCGGCCGTGACGCTGCCCGCCGACCTCAATGCCCGGATCATCCATCCCGGCGACATGGTGACCAAGGATTACCGCCTCGACCGGCTCAATATTGACGTCGATGAAGACGGCAATGTCACCCGCGTCTATTGCGGCTGAGGCGGGCGGTAAGCCTTCCTTCAGATTAACGCGGGAAAATCCTGCCAGCCATCTGGCAGGATAACCCGCATGATCAACGGTTTCGGCAATTCGGCGACTCTCAGCCTGTTCTCGGCTACCTCCAAGCCGGGCGGCCTGACGGAACTCCTGACGGCCAGCACCCGCGAAAGCGAGGCGATCGAGGAGAAAACCAAGGCGATGGCCTCCATCGCCGAGACCCTCGACCGGATGACCGATCCCGCCGCCAAGCTCTCCCGGGCGCAGGCGACCCTCCAGCGTGAGATGACCCGCGCGGAAACCGAGCTTGAAGCCCTTAAATTCCTCAAAGTGATTGACCCGGAGGCCGCCGCCCGCGCGGCAGAAGATATCCTTGCGCGGCTCGACCGCGCGGTCTCGGCCTATTCGGCGAGCGTCAAATCCTTGAGCAGCAATGCGATTTCCTCATCCTATTCGCCTGAGAGCACGGCCAACGCCCTCAAAGCCGCCGCCCAGAAGGTCCTGAGCCAGCAACCGACGCCGGAGGCACCGCGGGATGTTCCTGATCCCGAGGCGGTCCGGGCGCAGCTCAAATCGGACCTCCTTGCGCAGATCGATCAGATAAAGGTTGAACGCGAGGAGACCCTCGACGCCCTCAAGCTCGATATCGAGGAGGTGGCGGTCAGCGATTCCAAATCCAAATCGCATGATGAGTTTCTTGAGAGCCTACGCCAGCTCGTGACCCGCATTGCCTCAGTCGCGGAGGGCGCAGAAGACGACGATGAAGGCGAAGATCCCGCCGTCATCGAGGGCCGTATCCGGGAGTCGATCCAAAAGGCGGCGCAGGCGGTGAGCTCCTTGCTCCGCTCCGGCAAGATCTCAGAGCTGCCGAAAATCGACGCTCGCCTCTAGTTAGTCTTCATTGCCTGCCGGGACTTGAGCCCTTTCGCGGACGGGACTAGACCGCGACATGGAACATACGACGCCTGACCCCTCCCGCCATCACGAACGCATTCTGGTCATCGACTTCGGCAGCCAGGTCACCCAGTTGATCGCCCGGCGCCTGCGCGAAGACGGGATCTATTGCGAAATCCACCCCTTTAATCTGGTCGATGCGGCCTTCCTTGCCGATTACGGCCCCAAGGGGATCATCCTCTCTGGCGGGCCTGCCAGTACACGGATTGAAACAAGCCCCCGCGCGACGGAGGAAGTCTTCACCCTCGGCGTGCCGGTGCTTGGCATCTGCTATGGCGAGCAGACCATCGTTGCCCAGCTTGGCGGGGAGGTTGAAACAGCTGACCATCGCGAATTCGGCCGGGCTGAAGTGGAGGTCGTTGAATCAAGCCCGCTGTTCCAGGGGCTTTGGGCGAAGGGCGGTAAATATCCGGTCTGGATGAGCCATGGCGACCGCGTTGTCGAATTGCCCGACGGCTTTCATCCGATCGCGATCACGCCATCTGCTCCGTATGCGGCGATTGCTGACGAGGCGCGCAGCGTCTACGGCGTCCAGTTCCACCCGGAGGTCGTGCACACACTCGACGGCGCGCGGCTTCTCTCGAACTTCACAAGGAATATCTGCGGCTGTCACGGCGACTGGACCATGGCGGCATTCCGTGAAGAGATGACCGCGAAGATCCGCGATCAGGTTGGCGATGGACGGGTGATCTGCGGGCTCTCCGGCGGTGTTGATTCCGCCGTCGCCGCGGTCCTGATCCATGAGGCGATCGGCAGCCAGCTCACCTGCGTTTTCGTCGATACCGGCCTGATGCGGGCAGGCGAAGCCGAAGAAGTCGTCTCGCTCTTCCGCGGGCATTACAACATCCCGCTGGTTCATGTGGAGGCGGAGGATCTGTTCCTCGGCAAACTCGACGGCGTTGATGACCCCGAGCGCAAGCGCAAGATTATCGGCGGCACCTTCATCGATGTCTTCGAGGAAGAGGCTAGGAAAATCGGCGGCGCCGATTTTCTCGCGCAGGGCACGCTGTACCCGGATGTTATCGAAAGCGTCAGCTTCGATGGCGGCCCCTCGGTCACGATCAAGTCGCACCATAATGTCGGTGGGCTGCCCGAACGCATGAACATGAAGCTCGTTGAGCCGCTGCGCGAACTCTTCAAGGACGAGGTGAGGGCATTGGGCCGCGAGCTTGGCCTGCCCGAGGCTTTTGTCGGTCGGCATCCTTTCCCCGGGCCGGGGCTTGCGATCCGCATTCCTGGCGCGGTCAGCAAGGAAAAGGCGGATATCCTGCGTAAAGCGGATGCGATCTATCTCGATCAGATCCGCAAAGAGGGTCTCTATGACGAGATCTGGCAGGCTTTCGCCGTTCTCCTCCCTGTGCGGACGGTCGGCGTGATGGGCGATGAGCGCACCTATGACTGGGTGCTGGCCCTGCGCGCGGTGACCTCCACCGACGGCATGACGGCGGACAGCTATGCTTTCAGTCATGACTTCCTGTCGCGGACGGCAACGCGGATCATCAATGAGGTGCGCGGCATCAATCGCGTGACTTACGACGTGACCTCGAAACCCCCCGGCACGATCGAGTGGGAATAGGCGGGGGAGCAATTCTGGGAGATGAAGACGATGCGGATGTTGATCCTTGCCCTGACGGGTGTTCTTGCGGCCTGCGCCACAACTGAAGCGCCGGGGCCGTCTGTCGAGCTGAAACCGGGCACGGCCTGGGTCGCGGCGAATGAGGGCTGGGCCGAAGAGGCCGAGGCCGTCTATGCGGAAGCCACGACCTATGTGCTTGAGGCGGCAGCGGGCCTGCCGCCCAAAGGCTGGGCCGTGGTGCTCGATCTCGATGAGACCGTGATCAACAATGTCGCCTATCAGATTGCCCGCGAGGAACTGGGCGAGGGCTACACGCCTGAGAGCTGGTATGAATGGACGCAAGCCGAGGCGGCGACGCTCGTTCCCGGTGTCACGAGCTTTCTCGATGCGGTGAATGACGCGGGCGGCCATGTCGCCTTTGTCACCAACCGCTCTGACAAAGAGCAGTTGGCGACCGAGAATAATCTTGCGGCGCTCGGCCTCAAACGCGGTGAAGATTTCCGTGTTCTGATGACCCGTGCGCGTCCCGATGGGGTGAGCGCCAAGGATGCCCGCTATGACCTCGTGCCTGCGTTGCTTGCGGTGCAGGGCTACCCCGATGTCGAGATCATCGCCTATCTGGGGGACAATAAGGGCGACAAGCCCGCGCCCCCCGGCGAGTGGGAATTCTTCTGCATCGACCAAGGCGCCATGTACGGCGATCCTTGCGCCGCTGTGCCCGGACCGGGCCGCTGAGCGCCCGTGATGTCATCGTCACAAAACTGAGTTAGTGAGCCCCATGCGCGATCTGAAAAATCTCTGCCTCATCGGGCTTATGCTGGCGGTTGCGGCATGTGCCTCGACGCCTGAGCCCGCCGACGATCCTACCGGGGAGGCCAAAAGCGGCACCCGCACGATCCTGATTTCGATTGACGGTTTCCGGCCCGATTATTTGGATCGCGGTGTCACGCCGGTGATGTCCGCCATGGCCAAAGAGGGCGCGCGCGGTGTCATGCAGCCATCTTTCCCGTCAAAGACCTTCCCCAATCACTATACGCTGATCACCGGTATGACCCCGGATCATCACGGCGTCATCAACAACACGATGGAAGACCCCTTAAAGCCGGGCCAGACCTTCCAGATCTGGGACCGGAAAGTTGCTGAGGACCCTGACTGGTGGGAGGGCGGTTCGCCCCTCTGGGTCACCGCCGAACAACAGGGGGTGAAGTCCGCTACCATGTTCTGGCCGGGCTCGGACTATGTCATCCACGGCACGCGGCCGGGGATTTATGAGAATTTCGACCAGAAGCTGCCGGATTTCGCGCGGGTCGACCTTGTGCTCTCATGGCTTGATCAGCCGCCTGCGGAACAACCCGGCTTCATGACGCTCTATTTCGACATCGTCGATACGGCAGGGCATCTTTACGGGCCGGAGAGCTCCAAGACGACTTCTGCGACGGCTCAGGTCGATGCCTCCATCGGCCGGCTGATGGATGGTCTTGAGGCGCGCGGGCTGGCCGAGACGACCAATATCGTCATTGTTTCCGATCACGGCATGGCGCCCATCGCCGATGACAGGATCGCATCGCTTGATGACCTCATCGCGCCGGAGAAAGTCCATGTCGTCTTCAACGGTGCCTTCATCGGCGTCATGCCGGAACCGGCCCATAAGGACGAGGTTGAGGCGGCGCTGCTTGGGCGTCAGGACCATGCCGAATGCTGGCGTAAAAGCGAGCTGCCCGCGCGGTTCGGTTACGGCACGCACCCCCGCGTCCCGGCGATCATCTGCCTTGCCGATACGGGCTGGCGTTATGAGTCCTCCGGCATGACGGTCTGGCGCAATTCGGGCGGCGACCACGGCTACGATCCAGCCGACCCGCTGATGCATGCGATCTTCATCGCGCATGGGCCGGCCTTCCGCGAAGGGGTGACGCTCAAGCTCTTCGATAATACGTCTGTCTATCCACTGCTCGCTCATCTCATCGGGGTCGAGCCCGTGGCCAATGACGGCAATCTGAAGGACATGTCCCGCGCGCTGAAATAGTCAAAGGCGCATCAGCAGAACTGCCGCGCGCTTCAGTTGACTTTCAGAGCCATTCCCGACACGCCATTTCCCCTTGATCGGGCGCAATATGCGCCAGCGACGACAGGGATGATGGGACATGTCCTCTCCGAAAGAGCCGAAAAATCCGTCAACGGAGCTGTGCCGCGCAGGGGTCGTCAAAGACCCGGCCTATAAGGCTGTCTCGCCGCCGCTTTATCTCTCAACGACATTCGGCTGGGATGATGCGGCGACCCGCCCGCCTTTTGACTATGCGCGTTCGGGTAACCCGACACGGGCTTTGCTGGAAGAGACGCTGGCCGAGCTTGAAGGCGGGGCGAGGGGGATTGTCTGCGCAACCGGCATGGCGGCCATCGGTCTGCCGCTCACGCTTCTGTCGCCGGGCGATGTCCTGATTGCGCCGCATGACTGTTATGGCGGGACACACCGCCTGCTGACGGCGCTGACGAAGAAGAACCATTTTGAGGTTCTGTTCATCGACCAGACGGACAGGGCAGCCCTTGATGCGGCCTTTATGAAGTCACCGAAAATGGTGCTGATCGAGACGCCGTCAAACCCGCTCCTGCGGATCACGGACATTGCCGATGTCGTGGCGCGGGCAAAGAAAGCCGGAGCGCTTACGGCCATCGACAACACCTTCATGTCGCCGGTCCTGCAACAGCCATTGGCGCTGGGCTGCGATATCGTCATTCATTCGACCACGAAATATATCAACGGTCATAGCGACATTGTCGGCGGCGCGGTCGTGGCAAAAGATGCCGCATTGGGCGAGGAACTCGCCTGGTGGGCGAACTGTACCGGCGTCATCGGTGCGCCCTTTGACAGCTTCATGACTTTGCGGGGGGTACGGACCTTGTCCGTGCGGATGGAGCGCCAGCAGACAACGGCAGGGGCCCTTGCCGAACAGCTCGATGCCGACCCCCGTGTTGCGCGGGTCTATTATCCGGGGCTCAAATCCCATCCGGGCCATGAGATTGCCGCTCGCCAGCAGAACGGCTTTGGCGCCATGTTGAGTGCCGAGCTGGTCTCTGGTGCGGATACGGATAAATTCCTCGCTGCCCTTAATGTCATCACGCTGGCGGAGTCGCTTGGCGGATTTGAAAGCCTTGTCTGCCTGCCGGACAGCATGACCCATGCGGGCATGGCGCCAGAAGCGCGGCTCGAGGCGGGCATCACCCCGACGCTGGCACGTTTCTCGATCGGGCTCGAAGATGAGGGCGATCTTTGGGCGGATCTTGATGGGGCGCTCGCCGCCGCTGTCGGCTGATCAGTGAAGCGCGGCCGGTTTGCGGCCGAAATGCCGGGCTGCCATCAGGACCAGCCGAATTTCATCAACCCCGCCCTGGTCTTTGAGGACCGGCCACTGGCCGGGCTGGGCCCGATCAAAAGCCCCGCATAGCCAGACCTTCCCTTTCGTCCGCTGACGGAAGGTCGGATCGGCATGATCGGCTTCTTCAGAGAGGGCAGCATCGAGAAAGATGATGTCCGCTGTCCGGTCCCGCCCCATGACGGCAAAGGCCGCATCAGCACCCGTGACGATGCCTGTGACCCGGCCGCCGGCGCGGGCGACCTGTTCAGCAAGCGAGAGCGCAAGATCAGGATCGGTCTGGGCAATCAGGACATTCATCAGCGGCCTCATTTTTTCACCCGACAGGGTTAACCGTGCCCATTGGCTAAAACCTTTTTGCGGCCAGTCGATGGCGGTGCGTCTCCACATTCCCGCCCAAATGGTTACCAGCTCTTGCTTTGACCTCGGGCGCAGGCGGTCCTACCTCTCTCCAGGTCGCCTCTTGGAGGACCCTCAATTGTTCCGTGCAGCGCTTCTTGTCCTGTCTGCTTTGTCCACCGGTGTGTCTGTGGGCCGCAAGGCGGTCGCGCGCGAGATCGACAAGCGCAAGACTAACATCATCGAGACCGCATCCGCCGAAGCCCGCGAGCGGATACGCGAGCAGGCACGGCATGTCGTCACCTCGGGCACGCGTGCCTTCATGCGCCGCGTCCTCATCAAAGCGCTGATCCTGTCGGTGATCTGGTTCGTTCATTGGGGCGGCTATCTGCCGGGGGCGGGGTTCCGCGTGATCATGACAGCGGCGATCCTCAGCTTCATCATCTATGACCTGATCACCAGCTGGCCCACGCTGCGGCTGGTCGCGATGGAGATCAAAAAGCACGGGCCGCGCCCCAAACGGGCAGTGACAGAACTCGTCGCCGCGCAGGTCTTCGAGGAAGTTCTCAAAGAGATCGACAATAGGGAAGAGGCGGGCTGGCACGAGAAACTCCTCCTCGGCCTTGCGGGGCGGGACATGTCGGCGATGTCGCGGGAGATAGCGGCAGCAGTCGCGCAGACTGCGCGCGAGACAAGCTGGCAGGACATCCGTCCTTTCATCGTCAGCGCCGCAATACGTATCGTATCGCTGATGCTTCTATATTCGGCTTTTGCCGCCTTAATGATGTTCCGGGCGACGCATACGGGCTGATTGCCACATTTTAGCCTCATTTGCGTCAAGTTTGGCCTTAATTCCCACAGAAAATTAACCCTGCCCTGATATGGTCACATTCACGTCATCGTCTGGCGCGATCCTTGCGCCTGAGATGCCGGATTAAGTCTCTGGTGGATTTCTCATGCACTTTTGTGCCGAGTCTGCTAGAACCGGGGTGCTGCGGGGGCAGTGTTATAGGGAACCAGCGTGAAAGCTGGACGTTGAGATGTTCGCCATGCGAAAATACATCTCTGTAATTGCTGGACTTTCCTGCCTTACGGCGGGGAGTATTGCCTCTGCGCAGCTTGTCGAGAGCGATATCGACTATAGCCAGCTTCTCGAAGACCATAAGCGCCAGCAGGAAGAACAATGGCGGCCGCTTTTCGAGGTCATGCTCCTCGAAGATGACGAGACCGTCGAGACGCCAGCCCAGAGTCGGCTCGCCTCCGAAGACACTCATGCTTCGCAAACAGCGCTGTTCCTGCCGGATGAAGACGGCAAGGGTGGCCTTTTGCTGTTGCCTCGCAAGGACGAATTCGACTTCATTCTCTCTGCTAACAACAAGACCTGTTCTGACGCGCGTCCGTCTTCAGACCAGCTCCAGAACCGTGCAGCAGCCTATGCCGGGGACGGTGCCAGCTTTGCATTGCGCGGCGTGCCCAGCGACTGCGATACCGGCGGCTTCGCATTCTCTTCCGAAGGCCAGAACGATGAGTCAGATATCGGGGTTTATCTATCCCCGGCGCTGGCTGAATGCCTTGATGGCGCTTGTACCCTTCGCGGGGTGAAGGGTGAGATCCGGGTCGGTGAGCTTAAAGAATCCGAAGATGGCAAGAACAGCTGGTACATGTACGCTGCCGCGGATGGCACCCGCGTTGTCTGGGATGAGCGTCCCTCTGGCATTCTTGACCTTCAGAATTCCGTCGATGTCTCTGACAGCCTGACCATGGGTGATCTTGAGGCCGGGATTCTGCTCTCTCGCGGCACTGCTGATCTGTCGCTCAACTATGTCCACCGCCGGTCGAAATTTTCGACCTGGGACGACAAGGTTGTCGACAATGCCGACTATATCGGCGTGAAGATCAGCTTCGACTGATCCCTCGCGGGATAACCGCACATTCCCCTTAAAGGATTTTCCGGCTAAATCGCCCTGACCAGACGCGTGAAAGCGCGCACGGGTTTCATGAGGGAGTTTCCATGCCGCGTTTTCTGCTGCCTGCGCTGGTGTTTGCCGGTGCCTTGCCCGCACTGATCTATGGCGGTCTGACGCTCGGTTTCCGGGCCGGCGCCATTGACCTTGGAACGCTGTTCGGCACGCTTGTCGGTGCTAACCGCTCACTTGGGTGGCTCCTGATCGCGCTGCTCGTCGCCGCCGCTGCTGAGCTCCTGCTCGCCGTCTTCATCCTCATAAAGGGCCGCCGTGGCCTGATGGGCCCGGCCATCGCCTTCGGCATCATTTCGCTCACCATGGCGCTAGGGCCGATCCAGATGTTCAAGACAGCCCAGGACGTCCCCCCAATTCATGACATCACGACAGATGTCAGCGATCCGCCGGTTTTCGTTTCGACCGCACCGATGCGCAAAGAGGGCATGAACCCGGCAGAATACGACACCGAACAGACCGCCCAACAGCTCGAAGCCTATCCTGACATCGTGCCGATTGAGGTCGCGGTTGATGCCGATGTCGCCTTTGACGCTTCACTGAAGGCGGCGCGCGCCATTGGGCTTGAGCTTCTGACCAAGGACAAGAGCCGTGGCCTGATCGAGGGGACTGCAACGACGCGCTGGTTCGGCTTCAAGGATGATGTCGTCATCCGCGTTCGCCCGACAGACGAGGGGTCGGTCATCGACATCCGCTCGAAATCCCGCATCGGGCGTTCCGATATCGGCGCCAATGCTGATCGGATCCGTGAGCTGCGTCGCCTCATCCTTGATGAGCTGGCGGAATAGTTGCCAGTGTTTGCCTTCCTGTGCGGTGGGGAGTAGACCCCCGCTTCGGCTGAAAAATTCAAGAGAACATAAATGACGGTCAAGGTCCGCTTCGCCCCGTCCCCGACGGGCAAGCTGCATGTAGGGAATATCCGCGCAGCGCTTTTCAACTGGCTCTTTGCGAAGAAAGAGGGCGGCAGTTTCCTCCTGCGTTCCGATGATACGGACAAGGAGCGTTCGACCGTCGAGTATGAGGAACTCATCCAGAAGGACCTCGCCTGGCTTGGTCTTGTCCATGATGAATTCGCGCGCCAGTCAGAACGCTTTGGCGTCTATGAAGATGTCGCCGACCATCTGATGAGCGAGGGGCTGCTCTATCCATGCTACGAGACGGCCGAGGAACTTGACCGTAAGCGCAAGCTGCAGCGTGCCCGTGGTCTGCCGCCAGTCTATGACCGTGCCGCCCTTGAGCTGACTGAGAATGAACGCGCCGCCCTCGAAGAAGAGGGCCGTAAGCCGCATTATCGTTTCAAACTGTCGCGCTCTGAGGTCTCATGGGACGATCTCATCCGGGGCGAGACGAAACTCGACACATCGACGATTTCCGACCCTGTCCTGATCCGTGAGGACGGCCAGTTCCTCTACACCCTGCCGTCTTGCGTCGATGATATCGATTTCGGCATCACCCATGTCATCCGGGGTGAGGATCACGTCACCAATACCGCCGCGCAGGTCGAGGTCTTCCGGGCCCTGATCGAATATCGCGGTGACGGCATCATGCCGAGCTTTGCGCACCACTCATTGCTGGTCGGCAAGGACGGGGAGGGGCTCTCCAAGCGTCTTGGTTCGCTCTCGATCTCCGCGATGCGTGAGGCCGGGCTTGAGCCTGAAGCGATCACCTCGCTTCTTTCGCGGCTTGGGACATCCGATCCCATCGAGCCGCGCCTCTCTATGGAGGAGATGGCCGAAGGGTTTGATTTCGGCCGTATGGGCCGGGCGCCTGCGCGTTTCGACATGGATGAGCTGCACCAGCTCAATGCGAAGATCCTGCACATGATGCCCTATGAGCGGATGGAAGACCGGCTCGAAGCGGCCGGTGTCTCCCGCGAACTCTGGGAGATGGCCAAGGGCAATATCGAGCTATTCTCCGATATCGGACAATGGCGCGATGTCGTGATGGGTGAAATCGATCCTGTCATCGATGATGAGGACAAGCCTGTCACCGATGCCGCCGCAGCGGCTGTGCCTGAAGGCGAGATCACGGAAGCCGACTGGCAGGCGCTGATCGAGAAGGTGAAGACCGAGACCGGCGCCAAGGGCAAGAAGCTCTTCATGCCGCTGCGCAAGGCCCTGACCGGCGCCGAGCATGGCCCGGAAATGGGCCCGATCTTCGCGCTGATCGGGGCGGAGAAGGCGCGGGCGCGCTTTGCGGGCAAGCGGGCATAAGCTCAGCCGCAACAGTCTTTTACTGACCAGCGCAATTGTTGCGCGGCAAGGCGGTCTCTAGGTTTTCGTCAAGAAAACGAAGGAGCCCGCCATGAGCCGCCATGATGACCTGCCGCCTGCGGATGTCGATCACGACGGACCCGTCGAGACGGTCCTGATCCCTCGCGCGCGGGATCTTGGCGGGTTCGAGGTGCGCCGAGCGCTGCCTGCAAAAGAACGCCAGATGGTCGGTCCCTTCATCTTCTTTGACCAGATTGGTCCCGCCGGTTTTGCGCCGGGTGAGGCGATCGATGTCCGCCCCCATCCGCATATTGGCCTTGCGACGGTCACCTATCTTTATGAGGGCACGCTGCGCCACCGTGACAGCCTCGGCTACACGCAGGATATTCGTCCGGGTGCGGTCAACCTGATGACGGCCGGGATCGGCATCACTCATTCTGAACGCTCGCCGGAAGAAGCGCGGCAGACCGACCGCCGCCTTGCCGGGATACAGACCTGGATGGCGCTGCCTGCAGGCAAGGAAGACATCGCGCCCGCCTTTGAACATCACGCCAGTGACGCCCAGCCTTTGATCGAGGATGGCGGCGCGAGCTTGCGCGTGATCCTCGGCACAGCCTATGGCGAGGCAGCGCCCGCAACGACCTATACCGACACGCTCTATGTCGATGCCCAGATTGCGTCGGGCACCACTCTTCCGATGCCGGACGATCATGAGGACCGCGCGGTCTATGTCGTTGAAGGAAGGGTTGAGATCGGTGGCCAGACCTATGAGGAGGGTACATGCGCCATTCTCGGGCATAACCGTGCCGCCACTCTCAAGACCAATGAGACCCCGGCGCGGGTGCTGATCTTCGGCGGCGCGGTCGCCGATGGTCCGCGCCATATCTGGTGGAATTTCGTTGCGACCTCAAAAGAGAGGATCGAGGCGGCCAAAGAAGAATGGCGGCGCGCCGACTGGGGCGAGGGCCGCTTTCACCTGCCGCCAGAGGACGATCAGGAATTCATTCCGATCGATTAATCTTAGCGCAGGCTCGGTGAGAGCCGGGAGAGGTCCGATGTCGGCCCGTCGCGCTCATCGCCAGTCTTGCGCAGCTCGCGGAAAATCCGTTCCGCTGTCAACCGGCGGCGCAGCTCCGTTGCTGCAAGCCGTTCGAGCAATTCTCTTGTTGTTGCCTGTTGTGAGACCTGCATGACGCCGCCCTGACTCTCGTTGGTTTTACCAGCCGTTAACCAATCTGATCCCGGCTGGTTAATGAGAGGTTAACGAGAGTGTGTCATTCAGGCATCATCGCTCTTTACCAGCACGTAGGAGCCCGGCGCATCCTCGATGACCGGCAATCCGCCTTCACCCGGAATGCGCGCCGGTACCGTGCCGTCCGACAGTGAGGACAGCCATTCCATCCAGTAGGGCCACCATGAATGCTCATGATGCTCGGCGCCCTTCACCCATTCCTCAAGCGTCTCGGGCAGGGCCGAATTGGTCTTGTAGTGATATTTCTTCTTGGCCGGCGGATTGACGACGCCTGCAATATGGCCCGAACCCGCCAGCATGTAGCGCACATCTCCATCGAACAGCCGCGCTGACCGGTAGACGGAGTTGGGCGGCGCGATGTGGTCTTTCTCACCGGCCTGCATGAAGATCGGGATGTCGACCGCATCGAGCTTGATCGGCACGCCCTCGATTTCCAGCTCGCCTTTGGACAGCAGATTGTCCCTGTAGAAATTTTTGAGATAGAACAGGTGACAGGCCCGCGTCATGCGCGTCGCATCGGCGTTCCAGAAGAGAAGGTCGAATTTCTTCGCCTCCTTGCCCAGATAATAATTGTCGACAAAGGCCGACCAGATCAGATCATTGGGCCGCAGCATGTTGAAGGTCCGCGCCATGGCCGACCCTTCAAGAACGCCGCCTGAGGCATCCATCTGCTTCTCAAGGTTATCAAGCTGCTTGTCATCCACGAACAGGAGCAGGTCACCCGCCTCGGTAAAGTCCGTCTGCGATGTAAAGAATGTCGCTGACTTGATCCGGTCGTCGCCGACTTCCGCCATATAGGCAAGGGTCACGGCGAGCAGCGTGCCGCCGATGCAATAGCCGATCGTGTCGACCTCGCGCAGGCCTGTTGCCCTCTCAATGGCTTCGAGCGACTCAAAGATCCCTTCGCGCATATAATCGGGGAAAGATTTGTCCTTCAGCCGCGTATCGGGGTTCACCCAGGAGACGAGGAACACTGTCCGGCCCTGATCGACCAGCCATTTGATGAAGGAGTTCTCCGGCTGCAGGTCGAGGATATAGAATTTGTTGATCCAGGGCGGGAAGATGACGATTGGCCGTTCGGCGACTTCTTCCGTAGTCGGTGAATACTGGATCAGCTGCATCAGGTCGTTCTGATAGACGACCTTGCCGGGTGTCGTGGCGAGGTTCTGGCCGACCTTGAAGAAATCGAGATCGGCCTGCGTGATCGCCAGCTCACCATGGCCGCGCTCAAGGTCTTCCATGAAGTTCTTGAACCCTGCCAGCCAGTTATTGCCTTGCGTGTTGAGGGTCTCATCGATGACGTCCGGGTTCAGCGCGGGCACATTGGTCGGCGACATCGCGGCAAGGAACTGGTCGGCATGGAAATAGGCGCGGCGCTTTGTTGAATCATCGACCCCTTCGGCATTCTGGATCGCGTAATTCACCCACTCCCCGAAGAGAAGATAGGACTGCTTGATGAAATCAAGCATCGGGTTTTCTTCCCACGCGGCGTGATTGAATCGCCGGTCGCCGGGGCGCGGCTGGGCGATGGGTTTGGTATCCATCCCCGCCATTTTCTCGCAGGTCGAGGTGAAGAGCTTTGTGTAATTCTCCCACAGATTAAGCTGCAGCTGCATCATGCGCAGCGGGTTCTGGGAGAGGGCGGTCGCGACTTCCTGACCTGCCTCTGAGACGTTGAGCGGATCGACCGGCTGGCTCGTGCCCTTGCGGCCAAGATCTGCATGGCGCTCGACCGCGTCTTCCAGCATTTCCTGCGTGCGGACGTTAATCTCCGCCATATATTCGGCGAAGCGCTTCATGTCGGAATAGGCGGGACCATTGTCGCCGGCTTTTGCCTTTTTGCCCGATGGCGCAGGCTCGCTCGGGCGGGCGGCGGCGGGTTTCGAGGCCGCTTTCTTTGCCGCCTCAGCCAGCTTGTTCGCCGTGCTTGTCTTGGCGGGTTTTTTCGCCGCAGGCTTTTTCGGTGCCGCACTCTTCTTGGCGGAGGCTTTTTTCTTCGGTTTTGCCTGCTTTTCGTCAGGCAATGGACGTTGATCATCGGGCATGGGGGTTTCCTTGCCTTGTTGCACCGCACTGGCGTAGAGCTTGTGCGCGATTTTCGGCTCTCATATCGCTCTCCGCGGAGCGAGGCGAGGTTTTCATGCGGTTGTTGTCCATATTGCCCCTCGGGCTCCTTCTTGTCGCCTGCGCTTCCTCGCCTGAGGAGGAGGCAGCTCTGACCGAGCCGCCCAATCCGCTCATCGGGGAGCGTATCGAGGCCCGCCTTGCCGAGGCAAGGGAGGGGGCGACGCCGGACCTTCACGATATCCCCTCGCAGGGGCCGGCTTTGCCGACAAAGGCGGAGATGCAGGAAGAACGGGCGCAGATCCTCGCCCAGCAGGCAGCGTTGCGGGCCAAGATCGATGATGACCGGCTGACGCCCGAGGAAGAGGAACTCCTGCGCCGGGCCGAGCGACTGCTGGAACAGATCGAGCGCGACCGCGCGCAGATGAAGGCAGAAGGGCTTCTCTCGCAGAACCGGCCGGTGCTGCCATCAGTCAGCCCAAGTAAACCGCCGCAGGATGAAACTCAGTAAAGCCCGAGGGGACAGGGACGCCAAACTGGCGAGGAAGAGGAAGACAGATTGACTTTACGAATTGGGATCGCAGGGCTCGGCACAGTAGGCGGCGGGCTCTTATCGCTTCTGACGGAAGATGGACGTGCCCGGATGATCGGCTCTGATATCGCGGTCACAGGCGTCTCCGCGCGCACCAGGAACAAGGCGCGGGCTGTCTCGATTGACGCATATGACTGGTATGACGATCCCGTGGCGCTGGCCGAAGCACCGGGGACAGATGTCTTTGTCGAGCTGATGGGCGGCGCGGAAGGTCCGGCCCGCGAGGCGGTGACGGCGGCACTCAAAGCCGGCAAATCGGTTGCCACTGCGAACAAGGCGCTTATCGCCGCGCATGGCGAGGAGCTGGCGCGGTTGGCCGAAGAAAATGGCGGTGCCCTCAAATTCGAGGCGGCGGTCGCGGGCGGCACGCCGATCGTCCGGGCACTGCGCGATAACCTTGCGCCCTGCCGCGTAGAGGCGGTCTCCGGCATCCTGAACGGCACCTGCAATTTCGTTCTCGACCAGATGGCCAATCACGGCGTCGCCTATGATGATGCGGTGGTGCAGGCACAGGAGGCAGGCTTTGCCGAGGCCGATCCTTCGCTCGATGTCGACGGGATCGATGCGGCCCAGAAGCTGGCTATCCTTGCCATGCTCGCCTTCGATGGGACCGTAAATCCGGAGCTCATCACTGAGCAGAACAACATATTCGCCGTGCACGGCATATCTCAGATCACGCTGGATGATATCCGTTTCGCGCGCCGCTTCGGCTTTGTTATCAAACTGGTGGGCGAAGCTAAACGCGCGGGCGATGACATCACGATGGCGGTCAGCCCGACTTTTGTGGCCACGGGGCATGCCTTCTCTAAGATGGAAGGCGCCGGCAACGCGGTCGCGGTTATCGCTGACCCGCTTGGCGAGCTTCTTTTCACCGGTCCCGGTGCCGGGGCCGGGGCCACAGCTTCCGCAGTAGCATCTGATATCGTCTCGCTCGCCAGAAAAGATGGCGGGCCGGTATTCACCGCGCCGATTGACCGGCTTCGTCCATTGCCCGTCCGTGAGGGCGGCGAGGAATTGAGGCTCTACGCCCTTCGTCTACGCGCCGAAGAAGGTGAGCTTGACGAAGAGGCCGTGACGGCGGCGCTAGCCGAAGCGGGATGCTTTACCAGCCGTTGTGAGCATATTGGCGATGACCTGATGATCACGACCTCACCTATCGATCAAAAGACGCTGTCATCGGCGCGCACACTTCTCTTCACCCGCGGGCTCGCCCGTACCGAAAATACGTTCCCCATACTGACACTCTAACGAGACAAAAGGCACGAGTAATGGAAGCCAGCCAGACAGAATATCTTGACCGCATCCTGACGATTGAACTGGGCCGCTGCACCGAAGCCGCCGCTGTTGCCGCCTCGACCATGATCGGGCGCGGCGACAAGGAGGGCGCCGATCAGGAAGCCGTCACGGCGCTGCGCAATGCGCTCAACAAGCTCGACATTGACGGTACGATCGTCATTGGCGAGGGCGAGCGAGACGAAGCCCCGATGCTCTATATCGGCGAGAAGGTCGGCAAGGGCGGGCCCAAGGTCGATATCGCACTCGACCCGCTGGAAGGGACGACGCTGACCGCAAAAGCGATGCAGAACGCTCTGGCTGTCGTCGCCATGGCGACCGGCGGCACGCTGCTCCACAGCCCGGACGTTTACATGCAGAAGATCGCCTGCGGGCCGGGCTATCCCGAAGGGGTCATCGATCTTGATGCCCCGGTCGTTGAGAATATCGAGAACCTCGCGAAAGCCAAAGGCGTGAAGCCGTCCGAGATTACGCTCTGCGTCCTCGACCGTCCTCGTCATGAGCATATCATTGAAGCAGCGCGTCAGGTCGATGCGCGGGTTTTCCTCATCTCTGACGGCGATGTCGCCGGGGTCTTCCACACAACCGATCCTGCAACTGGCATCGACCTTTATATGGGTTCGGGCGGCGCTCCCGAAGGCGTGTTGGCTGCTGCCGCACTACGCTGTGTCGGTGGGCAGATGCAGGGCCGGCTCCTTTTCCGTAACGATGAGGAACGTGCTCGCGCTGCGAAGGCCGGGATCACCGATCTCGACAAGAAATACGGGCTCTATGACCTTGCCTCCGGCGATGTCATGTTCGCCGCCACCGGCGTCACTGATGGCTCAATGCTTAAAGGTGTCAAATGGGTTGGCGATCAGGTCCAGACCCATACTGTCGTCATGCGGAGTAAATCCGGTACCGTCCGCTATATCGACGCCATGTCGAAAGCCGAGAACTACAACCCGAATTACCGCCGCTAGTCAGGCCTGGGAGAAACACAATGAACAACAAGAACACTCTTTTTCTAGGCTCTGCCTTGTTCCTGCTTGCTGCCTGCGGTGGTGGAGAAGAAGCCACGACCGAAACTGCTGCGCCTGAAGCATCAGAAGAAGTCGTCGTCGGCCTGACCTATCCTGAGACGAAAACCGTCGAGCAGACCGATGATTTCTACGGCACGACCGTCTCAGACCCTTATCGCTGGCTTGAGGATGATGTCCGCGAGTCAGAAGAAGTCGCCGAATGGGTCGAAGCCCAGAACGCCGTGACCTATGCCTATCTCGATACGCTGCCGATGCGCGATGCGATCAAGGCACGGATGACCGAGCTGTGGGATTACGAGAAATTCTCGATCCCTACCGAGGAAGGCGGGAAATATTTCTACCGCCGCAATGATGGTCTCCAGAACCAGTATGTCTTCTATGTGCAGGAAGGGCTCGACGGTGAGCCCCGCGTCCTGATCGATCCTAATGGCTGGGCGACAGATGGCGCGACCGCATTGTCCGCAACATCTGTTTCTCCGGGTGGGGAATATGTTGCCTATTCGATCCAGGATGGCGGTTCTGACTGGCGCACTGTCAAAGTGCTCAATGTCGAGAGCGGCGAGACCATGGATGACAGCCTTGAATGGGTGAAATTCTCCGGGCTCTCTTGGCATCCATCGGGTGAGGGGTTCTATTACTCCCGCTTCCCGGCTCCCGAAGAGGGGGCTGCCTTCCAGTCGCTCAATTTCGACCAGAAGCTCTATTTCCACAAGCTCGGCACGGATCAGGCTGCGGACACACTGGTCTTTGAACGCGCTGATAATCCCGAAATCGGGGTGTCTGGCTATGTTGTCGACAAGCGTTTCTTGATTGTCGTCAACTCTCTGGGTACGGATGACGCTTATGAGATTGCCGTACAGGATCTTGAAGCAGGTGAGGCTGAGCCGACGATGATCATCGAGGGCTTTGAGGATGATTACAGCTTCATTGGCGCGGAGGGCCGGACGCTCTTTGTCCGGACTAACCGGAACGCACCAAAGGGCCGGGTTGTCGCCATCGATCTTGATAATCCGCTGGAAGAAAACTGGACCGAAGTGATCCCCGAATACGGCACGGTCCTCGTTGATGTTTCTTACGTCGGCGGCAAGCTGATCGCGGAATATCTCAAAGATGTTGCGACCACCGTGCTTCTCTTCTCGACCGAGGGCGAAGAGATCGGCGAGGTCGATTTGCCGGGCCTTGGCACGGCGGGCGGCTTTGAAGGCGCCAAGGACAATGCCGAGACCTTCTATTCCTATTCAAGCTTTGACCGGCCCTCGACCATCTATCGCTATGATGTCGAGACCGGTGAAACCGAGGAATTCAAGGCACCGGAGCTGACCTTCAATCCGGATGACTATGTTGTTGAGCAGGTTTTCTATCCGTCCAAGGACGGACGGGAAATCCCGATGTTCATCGCACACAAGAAAGACCTCGATTTGTCGAAGGGCGCGCCGACCCATCTTTACGGCTATGGCGGGTTCAACATCTCGATCCGCCCGAGCTTCGATGTGACGACCCTCGCCTGGATGGAAATGGGCGGTGTTCACGCGCTCGCCAATATCCGTGGCGGTGGCGAGTATGGCCGCGAATGGCATGATGAAGGCCGCCTTGCGAACAAGCAGAACGTCTTTGATGATTTCATCGCAGCGGGCGAATATCTCATCGCGGAAGGGGTGACCTCAAGCGACCAGCTCGCGATCCGGGGGCGCTCCAATGGCGGCCTCCTCGTTGGGGCGGTGACCAATCAGCGTCCTGACCTTTTTGCGGCGGCGCTGCCGCAGGTCGGGGTCATGGACATGCTGCGGTTCAACAAATTCACCGCCGGCCGCTACTGGACCGACGATTACGGCAATCCGTCCGAAAGCGAGTCGGATTTCAAGGTGAACTATGCCTATTCGCCTTATCACAATATCCGTGATGGCGTGGAATATCCGGCTGTCCTCGTGACAACGGCGGATACCGATGACCGGGTCGTCCCGGGCCACAGCTTCAAATATATCGCAGCGCTTCAAGCGGCGGAGACGGGTTCAGCGCCTAAACTCATCCGTATTGAGACGAGGGCAGGTCACGGCTCAGGCAAGCCGACCGACAAGATCATCGAGGAGTTCGCCGATATGTGGGCCTTCATCGGCTATCACACCGGCCTCGAACTCCCCGAGGGGTACGGCGAGTAAGGCCCTGTTATCGAGATAACCTCACCCTGAGGAGCCGCCGTCCTTCGAGTCCACCGGCAGACAGGCATGTCTGCCGGTCCTCAGGATGAGGCGGCGGCGTCTCGAAGGGCGAGGCGTGTTGTTGGATAAGGTAATGACAGCTCGCAACCTGCCCCTTTTCACCACCCGCATTCACAGCTAGCGCGAGGGCATGGCCCGAATACGCTCCCTAATTCCGCTCCTGCTCGCGACCGCGCTTCTGCTCAGCGCGAATGGGATGCAGAACACGATCCTTGCGCTCCGCGCGATTGAGACAGGTTTCTCCGATCTCATCGTCGGGCTTTTATACTCCTTCTACTTTCTCGGCTTTATTGGCGGGTGCCGTTTCGCGCCGGGTTTTATCGCGCGTGTCGGCCATGTCCGCGCCTTCACGGCCTTTGCGTCGATCGCGTCCGCCGCAACGCTTGCCTATTCGCTGTTTGATTATGCTGGACTCTGGTTGCCGCTCCGGATTGTGTCGGGCTTCTGCATGGCCTCGCTCTATATGATCCTTGAGTCTTGGCTGAATGAGCTGTCTACGAATGAAACGCGGGGGCGGGTGCTCTCCGCCTACCGGATCACTGATTTCACGACCGTGACGCTGGCGCAGGCCAGTGTCGGGCTCTTCAACCCGCTGGCCTTTCCGGTCTTTATCATCATGTCGATTGCGGTCTCCGTCTCGCTCGTGCCCGTCGCACTAACCCGCGTGACCCAGCCCGATGTCCCGGCGACCGCCAAGCTCGATCTGAAAAAGCTCTGGAAGCTGTCGCCACTCGCCGCCGCGACGGCTGTCGGGGTCGGGCTCAGTGCTTCGGCCTTCTGGGGGCTCGGCCCGGTATTCGTCACCGAGGCAGGTTATGAGAAGGGGACAGTTGGTCTGTTCATGGCGGCGATCATCCTTGGTGGTGCCGTCGCGCAATGGCCGTTCGGCATGCTGTCGGACAAGCTCGACCGCCGCCATGTGCTGATCGGATGTGCCATCGGTGGCATGGTGACGGCGCTTCTGTTGCCGCTGGTCGCAGGCATCGGGCAGACCGCATTGATCATTGCGGGCGCGGCATTCGGGGTTTTTGCGCTGCCTAATTTCGGGCTCGCCGCGGCACATGCGAATGACCATGCCGAGCCCGGCACCTATGTGCAGGTCAATGGCGGTCTTCTGATGCTCTACGGGATCGCGGCCGTTCTCGGTCCGACGCTGGTACCGCTGCTGATTGGCCCCTTCGGCGCGAATGTCATCTTCATCTGGGTAGGGATCGTCTATGCGGTGCTGGTCGCGTTCAGCTTCTACCGACTGACACAGCGGGCATCGCCTGTGCAGCAAGAGCCCTATGTGCCCATGCCGAGGACGACGCCTGCTGTCTATGAGATGGATCCCAGGTCAGAAGAGGACGATGAGAAGCCGGGCACGTCTGCGGCAGAAACGCCGGCCTAATCGCGCCTGACTTCCCGCCGCCGCTCTCGCGTCATGATGAAGAGCGAGGCGCCGAGGATCATTACCCCGCCAACCCAGAAGACGGGAGAGGGCGCAAAGCCGAAGACCAGCCAGCCGCCAATCACATTGAGCGGCAGTTTGAGATCATCAAAGGGCTGTACATAGGCGGCATCTGCGCTCGCATAGGCGAGGGTCAGGAAATATTGCGCCAGTGCGGTGACAATCCCCAGCGAGCCAAGGAGTAGGATCAGGCCACCTGTCGGGATCTCGAACCCGCCGCCGAGCGCCACGGCAAAATTGATCGGAGTGAGGAGCAAGAGAAGCCAGATGGTGATCGCCTCAGGGCGCTCTACCGCCGTGAGGCGCTTGGTGATCAGGGACACCCCGCCCCAGAGGAGGGCGGCCAGCACCGGCAACAGCGCGGCAGGCGTGAAGGCTTCAGACCAGGGTTGAAGGATGATGAGCGCGCCAGCGAAGCCGACCGCAGTTGCCGCCCAGCGCGATGCGCCGACCCGCTCACCGAGAAACAGTCGCGCGCCGATAATGATGAAGAAGGGTGAGGTCATGACCAGCGCGATCGCCTGGCTGATCGGCACGGAGGCAAGACCGAAGGTCCATGCCTGCACGCCGCACGCCGAAAGGACGATCCGCACCAGATGCATCATCGGATGCTGCGACCGCATCGATCGTAAACCGATCTTCAGCACATATGGCAGGGAGAAGAGAAGCGCGATGCCATATTGCCAGAAGGCGATGGATGCTGTCGGAAAGCCCAACACCATGGTCATTTGCTGGATCAGGATATTGCCGGTCGCATAGGCGACTCCGGCCATGATCATCCAGAAAGCGCCCGTCAGGGCAGGCGAATGGTTCGGCGCGCTTGAAGTCACGGGGGCGATGGCTTTCCCTTGCGGATCTGACCCGGCAAGCGCCGGGAAAAGCGGCTCTTAGGGGAAAAGCGGTCAGGCCGTAAGCCCGCAGCCTTAGCCGTATTTAGACTTCATATGCTTGACGCAGGTCGCAGTCAGCTCTTCGAGCACGCTCATGTCGATATCGGCGAGCTTGTTGATATAGACGCAAGATGCGCCTGTCTTGTGCTTGCCGAGGCGTGTGAAAAACTCACTATACGTCCCATAACCGGGAATGAAATAGAGCGACATGTTCGCTTTTCGCGGAGAAAAGCCGCAATAAAAGAAATCCCCTTCGCGGCCTGATTCATATTTGTAGTGATACTGACCATATCCGATGATGGAGGGCCCCCACATCACCGGCTTCAGTTTCGTCACCCGGTTCATCATCTCGAGCAGGGCAAAGCCGTCTTCGCGCCGCCGGTCATGCTCGACGGCGCTCAGAAACTCTTTCGGGTCGACATCCGTCGGGACGGTCTGGTTGCCTGACATCGGATTAGAAGACGTTGAATGATGCGCAGGCGACGCGAGCACCAGCGCCGCCGATCGGCTGGGTCATGTGATCGTCCGGGTTCTCATGCACGACGATCGCAAAGCCGTCCTCGTCCATCGCGTCTTCCAGCGTCAGGCCCGCCACGAAGATTTCCGCTCGCGCATGGCCATTATGATGGACATAGATGTTCGGGATATCGGCTAGTTCGAATCCGGCGGGGTTCATCAGGCCGTGCTCTTTGCCAGTTGGATTGATGTGGCTGCCCGAGAGCTTGAAGCCGCCATCGAAATCCGAGCAGTCCCCGACCTGATGCATGTGCATGCCGTGAAAGCCGTGCTCGAGGTCCACCAGGTCGACGCGGAGGAGCATGCCGTGCGGGCCGCTGACCACGACTGCTTCGCCGGTCGCCTCGCCATCCGTGCCGGTGAAATCAACGCGCATGTCTTCGCCCGCGGCAGGAGCGGGGATTTCGTGATGCTCGTGATGTTCTTCGGCCATTTCCATTTCGGCAGGAGCTTCTTCGCTTGCCATTTCAGGCGCCATTTCTGGCTGGGGCGCTTCTTCAGCGGCGTTTTCCACAGGCTTGGGCTCATCGCCCCCGCCACATGCGGAAACTGCTAGAAAACTGGCGGCGGACAGGCAAATCATGCGAAACATTTATTACTCCTCTCGGGCCTTTGGGGCGCTTTCGTCATGGCAGTTCCATGACGGTTTTGCTAACCCGGCCTTCCAATGATTCTGACGAAAGAACGCTAGTATTCCCGTGGCTGATCCCGAAGACGAAAACACACCTTCCGACGAGAACCAGGACGACGATTCCCACAAGGGATATGGAGAGCTGCCTCCCGGAATCGGGCGGATTTCCATCACTGACGAGATGGAAAAGTCCTATCTAGACTATGCCATGTCGGTCATTGTGTCGCGGGCCATTCCGGACGCGCGAGACGGGTTGAAACCCGTTCACCGCCGCATCCTCTGGTCGATGCAGCAGACCGGCTTCACCTTTGACAAGAAGCACCGGAAATCGGCCAACGTTGTTGGTGACGTGATCGGTAAATATCACCCGCATGGTGATTCGGCGGTCTATGACGCGCTGGTGCGCCTTGCGCAGGATTTCTCCATGCGCGTGCCGCTAATCGACGGGCAGGGGAATTTCGGCTCCATCGATAATGATCCGGCCGCCGCCATGCGGTACACGGAATGCCGGATGGAGGAGGTGGCGAACTACCTTCTCGACGATATTGACAAGGACACAATCGACTTTCAGGACACCTATGATGGGGAACGAAAAGAACCCATCGTCCTGCCGGCCAAATTCCCCAACCTGCTGGTCAATGGCGGGGGCGGCATTGCCGTCGGGATGGCAACCAATATTCCGCCGCATAACCTTGGCGAGATCGTCGATGCGACGATCCAGATGGTCGATAATCCTGAGATTACGGATACGGAGCTTCTTGAGATCGTGCCCGGCCCGGACTTCCCGACCGGCGCATCGATCCTCGGGCATTCCGGTGCTCGCCAGGCACTGACGACGGGCCGCGGCTCGGTCATCATGCGCGGCAAGGCGACGATCGAGGAGATCCGCAAGGACCGTTATGCGGTTATCATCACCGAGATTCCCTATCAGGTGAACAAGGCCGCCATGGTCGAGCGCATCGCCATGCTGGTGCGCGAGAAGAAACTCGAAGGCATTGCTGATCTGCGCGACGAAAGCGACCGTCAGGGGATCCGCGTCGTCGTTGAGATGAAGCGCGATGCCAATGCCGAGGTCGTGCTCAACAATCTCTACAAGCAGACCCCGCTGCAGACGACCTTCTCCTATAACATCCTCGCGCTGAACCGCGGGCGGCCGGAGCAGATGACACTGCGCTCGGTCCTCAAGAGCTTCATCTATTTCCGCGAAGACGTCATCACGAGACGGACGAAATTCCTGCTCAACAAGGCACGGGACCGCGCGCATGTGTTGGTCGGTCTGGCGATTTCGGTCGCCAATATCGACGAGGTCGTCAAGCTGATCCGCGAGGCGCCAAACCCCAATGCCGCGCGCGAAGAGCTGATGGCGCGCAACTGGCCGGCGAAAGACCTTGCGCCGCTCGTGGCGCTCGTCGCCGACCCGCGCCACTCCCTGCAGGAAGATGGCACGCTGAAGCTGTCCGAGACGCAAGCCCGCGCAATCCTCGATCTGCGCCTGCAACGCCTAACCGCGCTTGGTCGCGACGAGATCGGCGACGAATTGCAGGGCCTTGCCGAGAAAATCGCGGATTATCTCGATATCCTGCGTAATCGTGACCGTGTGCTGACGATCATTAAGGAAGAGCTTTCCGAGGTGCGCGAGAAATTCGCGACCCCGCGCAAGACAGACTTCATCGACGCCATCGAGATGGAAGATGAAGACCTCATCGCGCAGGAAGAGATGGTCGTCACCGTCACCCATGCGGGTTACGTCAAGCGGACCGCGCTCGACACCTATCGAGCGCAACGCCGCGGCGGCAAGGGCCGCTCCGGCATGGCGATGAAGGACGAGGATTTCGTCTCCCAACTCTTTGTCGGCAATACGCATACGCCGCTTTTATTCTTCACCGACAGAGGCATGGCCTACAAGCTCAAGCTCTGGCGGCTGCCGGAAGGCGCGCCCACCTCACGCGGCAAGGCGTTCATCAATCTCCTGCCGCTTGAGCAGGATGAGCGTGTGACGAATATTCTGCCGCTGCCGACTGATGAAGATCAGTGGGCGGAGATGGATATTGTCTTTGCCACGGCCAGCGGGAATGTCCGGCGCAACAAGCTCTCGGACTTCACGCAGATCAACAAGGCCGGCAAGATCGCCATGAAGCTAGACGAAGGCGACACGCTGGTCGGTGTGGCGATCGCGCGGGAAGAAGATGACTTCCTCCTGACGACCCAGCACGGCAATACGATCCGCTTCCCCGTGGATGCGGTCCGTGTCTTCAGTGGCCGGACGAGTACCGGGGTGCGCGGTATCCGCCTCTCAGAGGGTGAGAAATTCGGCATGGACCGGGTGATGTCGATGGCAATCCTGCGCCACCTCGACACGACGCCCGAAGAAGCCCGCGCCTATCTCAAGCACTCCGCCGCCATGCGGCGCGCGGCAGGCGAGGGTGAAACGGAGGGCTCGGACGCCGAGACTGATGGCGCTGAAGCCGCGCTCAGCCCTGAGCGCATCGCCCAAATGGAAGCGGCCGAGCAGTTCATCCTCGCGGTCACCGAAAACGGGTACGGTAAGCGCTCTTCCTCCTTTGAATACCGGACATCCGGCCGGGGCGGGAAGGGCATTATCGGCATCGTCACCAGTGACCGGAACGGCAAGGTTGTTGCCTCCTTTCCGGTCGAAAATGCCGATGAGATCATGCTGGTCACCAATGGCGGCCAGCTCATCCGTACACCCGTCCATGACATCCGCATCGCGGGCAGGAACACGCAAGGCGTGAAGATCATCACCACCCGCGAAGATGAGCATGTCGTCTCGGTCGAACATGTCCCTGAGGGCGAGGGCGGTGAAGCTGGCGAGGCTGAGGAGGGCGGCGAAGAATGACCTCACTCACCGGCCTCTATCCTGGCACGTTTGACCCGATCACGCTGGGGCATACGGATATTATCCGCCGGGCGGTGAAGCTCGTCGATACGTTGATCATCGGGGTCGCGATCAATGAGGATAAAGGCCCGCTCTTCGCTCTCGATGAACGGGTCGCGATGATCAAGGAAGCGCTTGACGGCATGGATGAGGGCCAGCGCGCCAACATCGTCGTCAAACCCTTCGATGATCTGCTGATGAGCTTCGCGGAGGACTGTAAGGCCGATGTCATCATCCGAGGCTTACGGGCGGTCTCCGACTTCGAATATGAATTCCAGATGGTCGGCATGAACTCATTTCTGAATGAGGAAATCGAGACCGTCTTCCTGATGGCTGATGCCCGCTACCAGGCGATTGCCTCGAAACTGGTCAAGGAAATCGCCCGGCTCGGCGGGGATATCTCTTCCTTCGTGCCCGATACGGTGGTCCCGAAACTCCTCAAAAAGGTCGGGCGCTGATCACGTCCGGCTGGTCGTGACTCCGCCCTCGACCGCATGGGCCGTGCCGGTCACGAAACTCGACAGATCCGAGGCCAGATAAAGTGCGGCATTTGCGATCTCTTCGGGCGCAGCAATCCGCTTAAGCGCGTGCAGGCTCTTCACAAAATCCATTGCCTCTGGGCTGTTTGCAGACTCCCGGCCCATCGCGTATCGATGCCGCCCGAAAGGATCGCATTGGCCCGCAACCCCATTGGGGCGTATTCGGAGGATATCACGCGCATCAGCCCGACTAGCCCTGCTTTCGCGGCGGCATAGGCGGCCATGGAGGGGAAGCCGACCTCCGGGCCGACAAAGCTCGACGTGAAGATCAGCGAGCCATGCCCGCTTTCAAGCAGGGCCGGGATCTGCGTTCGCGCGGCAAGAAAATGCCCTGTCAGATTGAGCTCAATCGTCTCGCGCCATCCCTGATCGGTTAGCTCAGCCGTCGAGGCGAGGGCGCCCAGATCGCCTGCATTATTGAAGGCCGCATCAAGCGCGCCGAACCGGCGAACAGCTTCCGCGACCAGCGCCTCATGCAATGCCGTATCGGTCAGGTCTCCGGCAATGAAACTCGCTTTGCCGCCCCGGTCCGCGATCCGCTCGCAGATCTCTTCGAGCCGTCTGGCCCGGCGTGCCGTCAGAACGACATTCGCGCCCTCATTTGCGAAAAGATACGCACCGGCTTCACCGACGCCGGAACTTGCGCCAGTGATGATGACCGTTCTTCCATCCAGCAATCCCATTCATCGTCCTCCTTGATCGGGAAGACCGGAATAACAAAGCGGCGGGCGTTCTGCTGGCGGATACCGGACCCTGCGGCGACCTCGCTATCTGATCCGCGCCAGAATCGGTATTTTTGCCTCTCCAACGATTTAGGACGCAGCGTCTTTGCGCCGCGCGTCCAATCCGCTATCCCACTTCCTGATCAGGACGAAAGGGCATCCCTTGTCGAGAAATAAGCTTATGGCCATGGCTGGCGCTGCCGCCCTTATGGCTTTCTTGCCGGCCGTTTCGGTAGCGCAATCAAATACGCCCCAGCAATCCCTGCGTGAGATGGTCGAACAGGCGCCAGCGAGTGACTGGATCACCATCAATCCCGACAATCTGGTCGTGATGGACCTGCCTTCCGGGCCGATGATCATCGCGATGCAGCCGGAGCTGGCGCCGAACCATATTGAGCGCGTTCGCACTTTGACCAGCCAGGGTTTCTACAACGGCACGATCTTCCACCGCGTGATTGACGGCTTCATGGCGCAGGGCGGGGATCCGACGGGCACCGGCACAGGCGGCTCTGAGCTGCCGGACATTGCCGGCGAATTTGCGCAGGATGCGGCGCATGTTTCGAACGTCGCGATTATCGGCCGGGATGACCGCGCCGCACAGATCGGTTTTGTCGGCGTTGTTCCGGTTGGCACCCAGCCGCCGACTCTGCCGAAATTCCTCAATAATGACGTCTACGCCCTTTGGGGCCTACATTGTCAGGGCGTCATGTCTATGGCGCGCGCGCAGTCACCGAACAGCGCGAACAGCCAGTTCTTTATCATGTATGGCGACCGTCGCGGCTCTCTCGATCAGGGCTACACGGTCTGGGGCAAGGTCGTCAGCGGCTTCCAGCATGCCAAACGGATTTCCCGTGGTGAGCCGCCTGTGCGTCCGACGCCAATCGTCCGGATGCGGATGATGCGGCAATTGCCAGCGGCGGAACAGCAGACAGTCGAATATCTAAACCCTGCGTCCGATACCTTCGAGAAGTATCTCACGACCAGCCTTCGCGTGACGTCGAATGGCTATGTCCGAGAGGCTTGCGGTATCGACGTGCCCATCCGAATCAATGGCGAACTCACAGAATGACCAAACTCAAACTTGAACTTGAAACCGGCGACGTGATCATCGAGGCGTTCGATGACAAGGCGCCGAAACACGTTGAACAGATCGCACGTCTTGCAGAAGACGGCTTCTATGACGGCCTGACTTTCCACCGCGTCATTGACGGCTTCATGGCCCAGGGTGGTTGCCCGGACGGCAATGGCATGGGCGGCGCGGATGAGAATATTCCGGCTGAATTCAACGACACCCCGCATGTCGAGGGCGTCTGCTCCATGGCGCGCGCGCAGGATCCGAACTCGGCGTCGAGCCAGTTCTTCATCTGTATTGATGATGCGACCTTCCTTGATAATCAGTACACTGCCTGGGGCCGCGTGGTCGAAGGCATGAATGCTGTTCACGCGATCCATAAGGGCGAGCCGCCCAAGAATCCGACAAAGATCAAGAGTTTCCGCAAGATCGACGATTGATCGGTTTCACGGATTTCCTCTTTTTGTAATCGAAACGACTCCTTCTAGAGCTGACGGCTTTAGAGGGAGCTTTTTGTCATGATCGGTAAGCTGCTGAGTTTCGACAAGTTGATGGGCGAAGGGCTCATCAAGCTTTTGTATTACATCGGACTTATCTTCATCACGCTCGGTGCTTTGGGGTCTTTGTTCGCAGCGCTGGCGGCGTTCCGGCTTAGTTTCGGGGCAGGGTTTTCTGGTCTGCTATTGACCTGTTTCGGCTATGTTGTCGGCGTGCTGGTTTGGCGTGTCACATGCGAGCTGTGGATCGTACTCTTTGCACAATACAACAAGGTCTCGAAGATTGAGGCAGCGGTTGTCAAAAAGGACGATAACTGAGCGTTCTTACCTGTGGCGCAGACGCCATGAGGCAAACCCCATGATCACGCAGGCGATGAGGCAATAACTGCCCATCGCCAGTAACTGAGTTGGCAACGAGACGCCGCGATCGATCAGCGTGCCGGTGATGCCGGGACCTGCGGCAGTCGCAAAGACCATGAAGGGCATCATCACCGAGCGGATAGCGCCTAAATGTTTCGTGCCGTAGATCTCCGGCCACAGACTACCGAACAATGTTGAGGAGAAGCCGTAACTGACCCCCAGCAGGATCATGAAGACATAAAGCCCGGTCCCGCTTTCGATTACTGAGGCAGCGAAACACGCGCTCGACAGGGGGATCAGGAAGAACGGCAGGATGCGCCTTGCCCCGAAGCGGTCGATCAGCGCTCCGCAAATTAGCGCGAAGCACACCGTTGTTAGTGCCATGGCGGTAAAGCCCGTCGCAAAAAGGGCGGGCGGCCAGCCGCGATAGGCGGTCAGGTAATCCTGATGGAAGAAAATCGTCGTGCCGATAAAGGGCGGTGCAAGGACACCCATCAACAGCACCCAGAAGATCGGATCGCGTAAGGCTTCCGCGCGCGTCCAGTTGCGGGCTTCGGTCTCAATCTCCGGCGCATGGCCGCGCGGGGTTCGAGGCACCCGGAAAGCGATGACCGCTACGGGTAGAGCGACAAGGAGGAGCGCGGCCGCGCCGAGCGTCCACGCGATCTGCCATCCGGCCGCCAGCGAGATCGCCACGTAAAGCGATGGCAGGATCGCTTCACCGCCCTGATGACCGAGCACGACCAGCGACATGGCGCGCCCGCGCTGGGCGGCAAACCACCGTCCCGTCGCGGTGATCGCGATATGGCTCATCATCCCCTGGCCGAATAGCCGCAACAGATAAATCGCAAATCCCAAGGCCAGCACGTTGGGCGCATAGGCGGCGAGCAGGCAGGCAAAGGCCAGCACCGGGATGGTCAGCATGATGACCTTGTGCTCGGGCCAGACATCGACCAGCCGACCGATAAAAGGCAGCGACAGCGCGCTGCACAGCGTCGCGGTCATGTATAGCGTGCCGAACTGGCCATCACTCAGCCCAAAGAGCGCCCGCCATTCGGCGCTGGCCCCGGAGACGAAGAAGGTCTGCCCGAAACTCGATGCGAAGGTCAGCAAGGCGCCGCCAGCAATCCAGCGGAAATTCTGCTTGAAGAAGCCGATCATCTCACGGATTTGCGGCAGTCGGAGAGGGTTCGCAATATGAAAAAGGCGAGGTTCTGGGCCTCGCCTTTAAGGGGGCATTCAGGGCTTAGGCCGAACTCGGCACCGCCCGGGCGTAGAAGGAGAACATCTCGAACTCTTCTTCATCAAGGGCACCATTGTCGTCCGTATCCGCCGCTTCGAACCGGGCCATCAGGGCCTCGCGAAGCTCGCTGCGCTCAACAGCTTCGTTTTCACCGGCAACGGCATCTCGGAATTCGGTGTGACTGGCGACGCGCCAGCCTTCGACGGAGACGGGTTCAGCTTCGGCTTCTTCCGTATCGGCTTCGGCCGTCTCGGTTTTATCCGTCACATCACCCGTTTCATCCATCGGTTCCAGCGGTACGGTTGGCTCCGTATAAGACTGGCCAAGGGCCACGGCGACGGTCAGATATTCGCGATCATCGAGTTCGCCATTGCCGTCACGGTCGGCTTCCTCGAATTTCTCATTGACCAGTTCTTCGACATCATCCGTATCCCGCACATAGGCAAGCATGACGGGATGATCGTCTTCGAACAGGTCTTCAGAACCGGTCGCGCCATCGAGTTGATCCTCGATATCGGCGCTGTCGGCACGGGCAAAGGCGGGTTCATCCGCCGTCATGTCTTCGGTCGGGGTTGTCTGGTCCTCGACATCATTCTCGGCAAAATCGGCCTCGGTCGAGGCGTTATCGCCACATGCGGCAAGGGAAAGCGCCGCCGCGGTCACAAGCAGTATTTTCCGGTCGAACATCGTTCGCCTCCATGTCTGTCAACAAGAGGGAAACGTTAAATCGCGGCAGCCGTTCCGCGTGGTGATGCTAACAGTTCCGTAGGCCGCAATTACGTCACTTTTGCGCGCGCACGGAAGGCGGGGCTGTCCCATTCGCCAGCCTTCAGCACTTCTCCGAGCGATTCCATAGCGCGCCAGACATCCGCAAAGCCTGTGTAAAGGGGGGAGAAGCCGAACCGCATGGCATCGGGTGCCCGAAAGTCCCCGATGATCCCGCGAGCGATCAGTGCCTGAATGATGGCATAGCCATTCTCATGATGGAGCGTGACATGACCGCCCCTGCGCGCACCTATGGCAGGTGAGCTGCTCTGTAGGCCGATCTTTTCCGCCAGCGACAGGCAGAAATCCCCCAAAGCTCTGGCTTTCGCTTCAAGCTCTGCGGGTGTGATCCCTTCAAACGCATCAAGTGCTGCCGCCAGTGCTGAGAGGGACAGGATGGGCGGTGTGCCATTTGCAAAGCGGGCGACGCCGTCCGCCGGCTCATAATGGCTGGCAAAATCGAATGGGTTTTTATGTCCCATCCAGCCGGGTAGCGGGCTGGTGATCCGGTTTGCCACATCCTGCCGCACATAAAGAAAGGCGGGCGCGCCGGGGCCGCCATTGAGATATTTATACGTACACCCTGCCGCCAGTCGCGCAATCGACATATCTAGCGCCAGAACCCCCGTCGCATGACTGAGATCCCAGACGATCACCCCGCCGGAAAGGTCCGCGACCTTCTCAGCCTCCTCTATATCGGCAACTGCCGCCGTCCGGTAATTGACGGCGCTGCGGATCAGGATGCCGCCGGTTTCCGCTAGCCGCTGGAGCCCCTCACCGGGGCGTACACGAAGCAAATCACATTTGGCGAGCTGCGCCAGCCCCTCGGCGATATATTGGTCAGTCGGGAACTCGTCCTCCTCGATGATCAGAGTGGGGGAGGCCGATAGGTCCCGCGCAGCAGCGGCGAGCTTGAAGAGATTGGTCGAGACCGAATCGCAGACCAGCACTTCGTCCGGTCCGGCGCCGATCAGCCTTGCGATCCGACCGCCGGTATATTTGGCGAGATCGATCCAGCCCGCATCATTCCACGACCGGATAAGCCCCTGGGCCCATTCGTCTTTTGTGGTCTGCTCCAGCCGCGCCAGCGCCTTGTAAGTCGCCGGGCCCAACGAATGCCCGTCAAGATAAAGCACCCCTTCGGGCAGTGCGAAATGACGCCGCCGCTCGGCCAGGGGATCGTCCCGGTCGCGTGCCACACAATCGTCAAAAGAGGAGGGAAAACTTGTCGCCATCAGACCGCCTTACAGGGTCGCGGGGGCCGGGTCACGATTGACGCGCGCCCGTCCGGATGCGACTCTTCAGGCGTCACAACGGGAGGCGTCCCATGTTTTCTTTCATCGTCCGGCTTTTCATGCTGCTGGCTGCGCTCGGCACGCTGGGGCTGACCTCGCTCGATATTCTCAAGGACCATATGGGCGTCGATACCGATGCGCTTCTGCGCTCGGGCGGCAATATGGCGCTCGCCGCGATTGCTGATCTTGCGGACAAATGGAGCGGGCTGATCGCGAATCTTTCCAGCGCCGATTCTGGCACTTCTGGCGGTGAGCGAGTGGGCACCTCCTCAATCGATGCGGGCGGCAGAGGGGATACAGGCGGCAGTCTTCTGATCCAGATCGGTTTTGCGGCGGCCTCGATCCTTGTCCTCTGGCTGCTGATCAAATTCGGACGACGCAAGGCGTGAGGCGCGCCCTTGTCTCAACCCTCCTGCCGCTCTTCCTAGCCGTTTCTGCTCATGCAGGCGAGCCGCAAGTGATCAGCCCACCGCAAGCCGATATGCGGGATGACGCGCCGCTGATGAGCTGGCCGGACCTTCTGGGCCGCCCGCTGCCCTTACCGACGCAATCGATCCGGATTGGCGATGGCGCGACCGACATTGTCGATCTCTGGCTGCCGGAGGGTGAGGGGCCGCACCCGGTCGTGCTTATGATCCATGGCGGCTGCTGGCAGAAGGCGATCGCCGACCGTACCCTGATGAATTATTCTGCCGAAGCCCTGCGCGCGGCAGGGATTGCGGTCTGGAACATCGAATATCGCGGCGTCGATGAGGAGGGTGGCGGTTATCCCGGCACTTTCCTCGATGTCGGACGCGCCGCCGATGCGCTGATGGCGCGCGGCAGCGAGTTCGGTCTCGATACGTCAAAAGTCGTGGCTTTTGGTCATTCGGCAGGCGGGCATCTGGCGCTTTGGGCAGCAGGGCGGCATCGTCTTTCATCATCCAGCGCGCTTTATACGGAATATCCCGCGCGTCTTTATGGGGTCGTCAATTCCGGCGGACTTGCCGATCTTGAAGCGTCCGAACAGCTGACCCTCAAATCCTGCCTTGCCGATATCAGGGACCGGCTTGAAGGCCCGAATGGGTTTGCCGAGACCTCACCGGCCTATCTCCTGCCAATCGGCACCGTTCAGGTCAGTATCAATGGTGTCCGGGACCGCATCGCGCCGCCAATCCTCGGTGAGCAATGGACGCTGAAAGCGGACCTTTCCGGGGATGAAGCGCATTTCGTTGAGGTGCCCGGCGGGCATGTTGAGCTTGTCTCTCCGGACACGGAAGCATTCGAGACGGAGCTGGCGGCGATCCGCCGGTTGCTACTCGATTAGTTCACCATGCCGAGGCGTTTCTCGAGCGATGCGAAAAACCCGTCGGCGATTTCCGGTGTCGCGCCCATTGAATCCTGGGGGTAGCCAAGCGTGACGGTCGATGTGTTCGGCGCGACGGTCTCGATCTCGACGACATATCGACCTTGAGGTCCTGCAAACAGGATCGATGTTTTCTCCAGTTTGGGTTCCACACGGATGATGGCGCCACCTTCAAAGTCGATCGTGTCCACCACCGCATCAGTCAGGAGCGGCACGCTCCAGTCATAGCTGGTCGACCCGATGATAACGGGGCGTTCTGGCTGCCAGCCGGGCACCGGCTTCAGAAGAGTGCAGCCAGCCGCAAGGCACACAATGATGATCAGGCCGAAAAACCGCATGACCATATGCCAGCGCTGTTCGCGCCTCGACGCAAGAAGGAGATCATGCGCTCGATCAGAGATGCATCAATTTCGGTTTGGTCCCGCGTTTTCCAAGCCAGGCGTCTTTGAAGAGCTTGTCGGCAAGCTTTGCGCCCGACCGCTCACCTTCGCGTCGATAGGCCTCAGCAAGGCCGAACAATGCCCATGCATTATTGGGAGACTGAACGAGCGTTTCATGGAAGAGCTGGCGTGCCCGGTCGTGATCTCCGGTCAGGAGAACCATTGCCGCAAGCGTCTGTTTCGAAGGATAATACCAGAAGGGCGGCTCCATATATGGAAAGCCGTCCTGCAGAATGACGGCGCGCTCCATCGCCTCAACGGCGGTTTCATAATCGCCTTCTGCTGCGGCCGCGCGCGCCAAAATCGTCAGGCGGCTGACTTCAAGGACGCCATCCGCGGGAACGCCGCCACCGATCAGATCACTGAAATCGGAATTTGCGGCAATACTCGCAATCGCGGCAGCCTCCGCGCGTGCGTCGTCGGTGCGAGCCATGCTGGCCAGCGCTTCACCTCTTGCATAGTGCCAGGCGGCCTTCAGGAACGGAAGATCATCACCCGGATCTTCCATCGCGAGTACGTCACCAGGTGCGCCAAACTGCGCCATCGTGTAATAGGGAGCAGCCTTCACCGGCTGGATCCATGGCGCACTCGCTGCCATTTCCAGGGGCAGTTTTTCATCGAGCTTCTTCGCGAGCGCAAGCGCCGTCTCGCTGTCACCCCCTGTCTGGGCAGAAGTCAGCAGGAAGTGCAGATTGTGCGTGTAGTAACCATACTCATAAATCACGCTCGCTTCATTGTTGGCGAGAAATGCTTCATCCGCCGCGACAGCCGCGATATTGTGTGAAATCGATTTCTTCCAGTCACCCACACGGTAATAGGTATGTGCGGGCATATGAACCAGGTGGCCGAGTTCTGGCGCAAGGGCAGCCAACTCATCCGCATAAGGAACGGCTCTGTAAGGGTTATTGGATGCCTCTGTCAGGTGGATATATAAATGGATGGCAGGGGCGTAATCAGGTTCGCGGGCCAGAATGCCTTCGAGCAGAGAGAGCGTGCGTGCGGATCGTCCCTTTGGCGTCAGGCCATCGACTTCCCAGTAATCCCAGGCTTGCGTGTCCATATTGGCTTCTGCCGCAATAACGGCAATGACGTTATCCTCTGGGTAGAGAAGAGCGACTTCATCCATGGCTTCGGCAAATGCCAGATCAAGCGCGCCGCGATCCGCCTCGGGATTGTCCGAATAGCGCTTCATCAAGGCATCGATTAATGCACGCTCGCGCTCTGATGCATTGCCGGAGAGTTCTGCAGCTTTTTGCGTTGCCTTTATCGCCTTCGCGCCGGCTATTTCATCCATAGGCAGATTGATATTGGGGCCATAAGCGAGCCCTTCTGCCCAGAAACACATGGCGCAATCAGGATCAGCTGTCTGAGCTTTTCGGAATGCCGTTGCGGCGGCCTCGTGATTGAACCCGTAGACAAGCGCCATGCCTCGATCAAACCAGAGCTGCGCTTCCGGGCTCGATGTCGTTATCTCAAACCCCAGACGGTCGAGGGTTTCATCGGAAATGGAGCCGTCCGACGTGACCTCCGGAAGAGTAGCAGCATAGGCAGTTGCCGCGCTGACGAAAAACTGACGGCGAGCAGCCAAGCCATCCTTGCCGCCGCAAAGGGCTGAGCTGAAAGCAATCGGCGGAATGAATGAGACACCGTCGTCTTGCGGTTGCCATTCGACATTTAACGTCACACCGGTCAGAGCGGCAATGCCTGCGCTGCCGGCAAGAAACCATTTCAAGGCCATGATCAAAGCTCCTCTCTCTCAACATTCAGGAATAGAGAATGTTGTCCCAAGAAGGGTGCTAAGCGTGAGGCCAGTTATCTTCAAGCATTTAAGCCAGTGAGAGCTACTCGCCCAACAATGCTTTTGATGTGGCAGGTGTCCAACCGACGTGAACTACCTTGTCTGCTTCGATCACTGGCCGTTTGATCAGCGTCGGATGGGCGATCAGTAGGTCTGCCGCATCTCCGCTTTCGCCCGCGGCCTTCTCCTCATCAGATAGCTGCCGCCATGTCGTCGAGCGTTTGTTGACCAACGCCTCTACGCCTACGGCTTTCAGCCAGGCAGGGACTTTTTTCTCAAGGTCCGCCTCGGCCCTGATGTCGACAAAACGGACATCCTGATCGCCTAAGGCTTTGAGTGCCTTCTTGCAGGTGTCACAGTTTTTGAGACCGTAAAGCGTGAGGGACATATCGAAACTCCTTGTGCAGAGAAGACTTTTCGGAACAGTCGGGATCGGCTCAAGATTGGTGCAGTCGATCAGGAGCGAGCAGGCAATGACCATCGAAATCGAAGTTTTCGGCCCCGATTACAAGGAGACGCTGCCTTTCGAGGCGCTGCCGCGCATGGGAGAACAGGTCGCCTTCAAGAATGATAAGGGAGGCTGGGACCGCTATGTCGTGACGGAAGTTGCTCATTATCCTGATCATGGTGAGTTTCAGGCGTCGATCAAGATAGCGCCAAAGCTATAAGAAGTAAGAGGAGGGCGCATTTGCGCCCTCCGACTTATCATTCCGCTTTCTTGGTGGCCTTTTTGGCGGCTTTTTTCGTCGCCTTCTTGGCCGTTTTTTTCTTCGCGGCTTTCTTTTTTGTGGCCTTCTTCTTGGTCGCCTTTTTCTTGGTGCCCTTCTTGGCCGCGACTTTCGCCTCGCGCGCGGTGATCAGCTCGACGGCGTGATCAAGTGTGATTTCATCAGGATCGACCCCGGCAGGGATCGTCGCATTGGTTTTCTCATGCTTCACATAGGGACCAAAACGGCCGTCAAAGACGCCGATGGGCTCGCCTGTGACCGGGTGATTACCAAGCTCTCGTTTCGCCTTGGCGGCGGAACCCCGGCCGCGGCCCGGGTTCTTTTTCTTGTCCTCCAGCACCGAAACGGCGCGGTTGATGCCGATCTCAAAGACATCCTCGACGCTTTCAAGGCTGGCGGAAGTCTTGCCGTGCCGGATATAGGGGCCATAGCGGCCGATCGCGGCGGTAATGGTCTCGCCGTCTTCCGGGTGCGGACCGACGTCACGCGGCAGGTTGAGGAGCTTCATCGCTCCGTCGAAATCGAGGCTAGCTGCTTCCCATGTCTTTGGAATCGAGGCGCGTTTTGGTTTCTCTTTGGATTCGGGGTCTTCTTCGCCCAGCTGAACATAGGGACCGAACCGGCCGGTTTTCAGCCATACGGCAAGAGACGTATCCGGATCAACGCCAAGCTGCTTGTCTTCAAATGCGTCGGGCTCGTCACCTGACTGACCGAGTGAACGGGTATATTTGCAATCTGGATAGCGTGAGCAACCGACGAAAGCGCCCTGACGGCCAACTTTGAGGGACAGCTCACCTTCCGCACAAAGCGGACATTCTCTCGCCGGCTTGCCATCTTCGCGTTCGGGGAAAATGTGCGGGCCGAGTGCCTCGTTAAGGGCATCGAGAACTTCAGTGATGCGGAGGGGCTTCATCTCCTCAACATTTGCGTTGAACTGATTCCAGAATTCCCGAAGAAATGCCTTCCACTGAACATCGCCGTTGGAAATCTCGTCAAGCGTTTCTTCCAGATTTGCCGTGAAGTCATATTCGACATATCGGCCGAAGAAATTCTCTAGGAAGGCGGTAACAATCCGGCCTTTATCGTCGGGAATGAACCGGTTCTTGTCCATCGTGACATAGGTCCGGTCCTGCAGCGTCGAGATGATCGATGCATATGTCGAAGGTCGGCCAATGCCCAATTCCTCAAGCCGTTTCACAAGACTTGCTTCAGTAAAGCGGGGCGGTGGTTGCGTGAAATGTTGATCCGGGGATGGATCTTTAACATCCGCGCCAGCGCCCTGACTTACCTTGGGAAGGCGGCTTGAATTCTCGTCATCATCATCGTCGCGGCCTTCCTGGTAGAGCTTGAGGAAGCCGTCAAAGGTGATGACGGAGCCGGTCGCGCGAAGGGCGAGCTGTTTGTCGGTACTTTCGACATCAATAGTTGTCTGCTCGAGCCGGGCGGCCTCCATCTGGCAGGCCATGGCGCGTTTCCAGATCAGATCGTATAGCCGGTATTGATCCTGATCGAGGCCCTTGAGGCTGTCCGGGTGCCGACGAAAATCGGTCGGCCGGATACATTCGTGGGCTTCCTGCGCATTCTTCTGTTTTGATTTATACATGCGCGGCGAGGACGGAACATAATTCTCACCATAGGCGGATTTGATCTCGTCGCGGCAGGCCATGACGGCCTCGGGCGCCATGTCGATGCCGTCGGTCCGCATATAGGTGATGAGTCCAGTTGTCTCGCCGCCGATCGTGATCCCTTCATAGAGCCGCTGGGCGGTCTGCATTGTCCGGCGAGCATTGAAGCCAAGCTTGCGCGAGGCTTCCTGCTGCAGGGTCGACGTAGTGAAGGGTGCGGCTGGATTACGCTTGGTCGGTTTTGCCTCAACCGAACCGATGGTGAAGCTTGCGCCTTCGACGGCGGCTTTCGCGCGTGCGCCATCGGCTTCTGAGGTCAGCGAGAATTTCTCAAGCTTCTCCCCATCAAGCCGGGTCAGGCGCGCCGTGAACGGATCGCTTCCCCCGGAGGTGACTTGCGCCTCGAGGGTCCAGAACTCTTCGGGGACGAATTTTTCGATTTCGAGCTCGCGCTCGCAAATCAGCCGCAGGGCGACCGACTGGACCCTGCCGGCGGACCGGGCGCCGGGCAGTTTGCGCCACAGGACGGGTGAGAGCGTGAAGCCGACGAGATAGTCGAGCGCGCGGCGTGCCAGATAGGCATCAACCAGATGCTGGTCGATATCGCGAGGCTCAGCCATCGCTTCTTCGACGGCGCGCTTGGTGATGGCGTTAAATGCAACTCGTTTGACAGGTTTGTCTTTGAGAACCTTGCGCTTTTGCAGGACTTCAAGAAGGTGCCAAGAGATCGCTTCGCCTTCGCGATCGGGGTCGGTGGCGAGGATGACGCCGTCGGCCGCTTTGACCGCATCAAGGATGTCCGAGACGTGCTGCTTGGACCTCGAATCGCTCTCCCATACCATCGAGAAATCTTCGTCAGGATCGACGGAGCCATTCTTGGACGGCAGGTCACGGATGTGACCATAGGAGGCCAGGACCTTGTAGTCCTTACCTAAATACTTGTTGATGGTCTTCGCCTTGGATGGCGATTCGACGATCACAACCTGCATGAACGGGGAATACCTTTGGGTGGGTGTCTGGTGTCCGGAGACTGGTGAAGCCCCTTTGCGCTGTCAATAAGGGGGGATAACTATGTTCGCGCGAGTGATATATTATATGGGTATCTATGGTTGTTGTATTAGCGGATAACTGGTATTGCGTCTTCTTCGCAACCTAGGAGGAGCGGGCATGTCTTCACCCCCTGATGAGGGGCCTGAAAAAGAGGAAGTGGAAGACAGCGCCAGTCAGATGGGGAGAGAGACTGAGCTCATGAGCCTCGCGCCGAGACTTATCAGCTTGGAAGTGTGGTGCCGTCAAAAGGGGCTGGACGGAATCGCGGAACATCTGGGCAAAGCCGTCGATCTCCTCGATCGGGAATTGACGTCGGCAAAAGGCTAAAAAGCTAACAGGGCAGCTGTCACAAGATCCAACATGTAAATAATAGGAAGCGGCGATACTCCGGTATCGCTGCTTCTTTGTATCGCAGCTTATGCCGCGATAGGCATCGGTGCTGGTGTTGCGTGGCGAAGAGGGCGGCGCCCCCGCCCCAGCGCCTGGCGGACGAGCCGTTCCACACTGGCTGGCGCGGCTTCGACATGATCGGCCCAGAACCGCAGCACCCGGTAACCGCGCTGCTCCAAAGAGCGTAACCGAAGGCGGTGAGCCGTCCGCGCAGATTCAGTGCGCAGGGGCGCGCAATCCAGCTCGACGACGAGTCGGGCCTCCATGCAGAAGAAATCCACCATATGTGGCCCCAGCCGGGCGCCGCGTACAAATCGCGCTTCGCCTCGGGCTGCCCGCTCAAGGCATTCCGCCAGCCTGTTTTCTGCAAGATCCGCCATCTGACTGCTCCCATGTTTCTGGTATGTTCTCATTTAGCACGAAAGAGAACATAAAGGGAACTATTTTTCCACAAAAGGGGAAAAGCCCTTAATGTGTAGCGGCTTCGTCGCCCCAGACAGCGCGGACACGGGCATCCCGGCCACAACCTTTGCGATAGCGCTTATAAGCCTCGGATTTCGGCAGGCGGCCATAACGGGTCAGAATCTGCTCGTCGCTCTTGTAGTAATCCTGGTGGTAGTCCTCGGCGGCGACAAAAAAGGGCAGGGGCTCGACGCGGGTCGCAATTTCCTTGCCCAAGAGCTTTTCGGCTTCGGCAATAGCGGCCTCGGCAGCGGCGCGTTCTGCCTCACTCTTATAATAGATGGCGGTCGTATAGGCGTGGCCGCGGTCACAGAATTGACCACCAGCATCGGTCACATCGATGGTGCGCAAGAAGAAGTAGATCAGCTCCGCAAAGCTCGTCTGGCTTGCGTCATAATAGACCTCGACCGCTTCGCGATGGCCTTCATGGTCACGATAGGTCGCGTCGCGCTTATCCCCGCCGGCAAAGCCTGAAACCGCCTCATAGACATCGGCCCGCGCTTCGAAATCTTTTTCCACACACCAGAAACAGCCGCCCGCGACGACGAGGGTGCTCGCGTCTTCGGGCACGTCCATGAGATCAGGCGCCTTTTCGGCAGCGCTCCCTCCATTGCTGCCACCACAGGCGGCGAGGGCACAAAGAAGGATGAGCGGGAGGGCAAAAAATCTGGTCATACCGGCCTTTTCGCTGCGGACCGGCCAGAGGTTACGGCGTGGAGGCGCCGCTCGCCAGTTTTATCACCTCAAGGTGATGAGCGAGACGAAGAGGGAGATCACAGCAATGGAAGAGAAGAAGAGCAGCGTATCGGAATAGCCGCCGACCGGACTGACGCCGGTGATTTTCGGGACAAGGAAAAGTGTCACCGACACGACAGCCAAGAAGATCCAGAGACCCCTGCCGAGCCAGCGCTCAATCATAAACCAATTCATCTCATGCCCTCCCAGGTGGTCAAAAAATTACCATCAAAGCGTGTGGGTGGCAATAAATTCGACTAACCCAGATTTTGTGGAAATTGCGGCATATCGCGCGTTAACCATACAAGATATAGTGGAGCCTGTTGGGGGCGTGCCGAATCGCGTCACCTGTTTGCCACGCTACAACCGATCCGCCTTTCAACTGACCAGTGAGTGATCATCCGATGTTCGACGATAAAGCCATGAACCTGCCCGGCCTTCTGACGCCTTCGCACAGCTACAAGCCGTTTCGTTATCCGTGGGCGTATGATTACTGGAAAAAGCAGCAGCAGGTGCACTGGATGCCGGAAGAAGTGCCCCTCGGCGAGGACTGCAAGGATTGGGCGAACACCCTGACCGATAATGAGCGGAACCTCCTGACACAGATTTTCCGCTTCTTCACTCAGTCGGATGTCGAGGTGAACGACAATTACATGGAGCGCTATTCCCGCGTCTTCAAACCGACCGAGATCAAGATGATGCTGTCGGCCTTCTCGAATATGGAGACGATCCATATCGCGGCCTATGCGCTTCTGCTTGAAACCATCGGCATGCCGGAATCTGAATTCTCCGCCTTCATGGAATATGAGGCGATGGCAGACAAACATAATTACATGCAGGAATTCGGCGTCGACACCGAGGCGGATATTGCCCGCACGGTCGCGATGTTCGGCGGCTTCACCGAAGGGCTCCAGCTTTTTGCTTCCTTCGCTATGCTGATGAATTTCCCGCGCCAGAACAAGATGAAGGGCATGGGCCAGATCGTCTCTTGGTCGGTGCGCGATGAAAGCCTTCACTGCGAGGGGATGATCCGCCTGTTCCACGAATTCACCAAAGAAACCGGCTGCCTGACACCTGCCGTTGCGGACGATATCGTCGACTGCTGCAAGACGGTCGTGTCGATGGAGGACAAGTTCATCGATCTGGCCTTCGAGATGGGCGAAGTGCCCGGCATGACGCCGGACGACATCAAGACCTATATCCGCCATATCGCGGACTGGCGTTTGGGCCAGCTTGGCCTGCCGACCGTTTACGGCATCGACAAGCACCCGCTGCCCTGGCTGCGCGAGATCCTCAACGGGGTCGAGCACGCGAACTTCTTCGAAGCGCGGGCTACGGAATATTCCAAAGGCGCAACGCAAGGCGAATGGCACGGTGATGAGGGCGTCTGGGCCCAGTTCGATAATTGGAAACAGAAGAAAGCCGTCATGGAGGCTGGCCGCGGATGATGGCCGGGGATGCCCGCCCGCTCGTGATGAACGAGTTTGCGCGCTGGCGGGCCGCTAACCCTCCGGGGACGGAAGAGGGCGGGGCGTCTGACGCGCCGCTCGGTTTCTACCGGCATCTGCGGGAGTATGCGCCGGACCTCCTCGGTCCTGACGCCAGCGGCTGGGAGATGATCCGCAGCTGGCTCCGCGTGGCGGAGTGGGGTGAGGTGAACGGGTAGAAGGGTAGTAGCTATCCGTCATCTGACCAATTTCCACCACCCGCTCATCCCCGCGAACGCGGGGATCTGCCTCTGAGGCGTAGTTCAGTCCATCCGTCATCCCGCGGCTTGACCGCGGGACCCATTGTGCGACTTCTCCAACTCAAACTAATGTCGCCCCGGGCGAAGTGTATGCCGGAGCGGAATGAGGGTTTTCTTGATGGACCCCGGCGTGCGGGCTCGCGCCCTTGCCGGGGTGACGTAAGAATAATGCACCCCCCACGGAAAAAGCCGGCCTGCGAGGGGGAACAGACCGGCTTTCATGCCTCGCCAGCAAGGGGAGGATTAGTCGAGGAACTCGGTAATCAGCTGGCTGGCAATGGCGACCATCACTATCTCACCTGTGTCGAGCTGGGCGTAATAATAGCCGCCGCGCGGGGCTCTCAATCCGTACCGCTCATAATCCTCGATCACGCGATAATCACGATAGTAACGATCGCCATAGCGGATCGCGTCGCGCTGGCCATCGCGATAGCCTTCCTCATAGGCGCGGCGCTCATCACGGCTGTCATCATACCGATCATTATCGCACCAGCCTTTTTTCGCATGACCCGGCGGGCAATGCGGCGGGTCGGCATAGGCGGTTGCCGACACCGACAGCGCGCCGAGCGAAAGGGCGGAAATGGCAGAAATCATCAGCGGTTTCATTTGATCCTCCAATAATGTGTCAGGGATAAAATGGCCGGGCGCGCCGGACGTTGCGTTACGGTCCAGTCATGGCGGCACTTTTCGCCTGCCCGCCTCTCTCTTGACCCCATCAACCGGCACGCGCACCATCTGCCGCTGATCGCGAGGGGCGCAAAATGAACAAGAAAATCACCGCCGGGGCAGGGGTCATAGCCCTCGTCGTCATTGCCTTTACGGCGGGCTACTTCCTCAAAGGTAGTCCGCGCGAGGAAGCGGACAAACCCAAAACCGCGCGCGAACAGCTCGAGGCTGAGCTTGCCAGCGCCGACACGGCGGATGCTGCGGCCTTCCGCAATATCCAGAAGAACTTCCCCGACGAATATGGCCAGCTTCTCGACATGGTGCTGGAGAAAACCGAAGCCGGGGCGAGCGCGGTTGAGATCGAACAGGCCTCGGCCCAGTTCACCGCGAATATCCGCAAATCGAACGCGCATCACGCCTATCAGGCCCCGGACGATGCCCTGATCGCGGTGCTCGACATGCAGATCGAGGCGCATGAATTCGTTCAGACCAAATGGGGCTATCAGACCTGCCAGCGCTACGCGATGGAGGGGCCGATGGGGTTCGTCGGTACGCCCCTAATGAATGAGATGATCGACCGGCTGGGCGAGCAGTCGACCGCGCTTCTGACCGCCATTGCCGAAGGCCGTGACCATCCCGTGGGCCGCGAGCCGCTGCGCGGTGATGACTGGCAACAGGTTGCTGACTCCATTCCGCATACGGAAGAAAAGGACCGCTATATCGCGCTCATCTCCGGCATGCAGGTCGATGAGGAAGATGTCTGTATCGCGCTCATCTGGTATCTCACAGCCATGCGCGATGCCAAAACGGACGGTGCCGAGCGCGTCCGCGCCGAATTCGTCAGCTCACTGGCCGCCAATTAGGCACGAGAGCCTCACTGTTGCGCAGGCGCAACGCTCCTGATTTCATTCCGCATGCCCCCTTGCCTTGTGCGCGGGGTTCCGCCATTTGGCGCCTCCCGGCCATTTGCTGCCGGGTTGAAGGAGTAACCCATGCGCGATTTCCGCGACCTGACATTCACCGATATCTGAATCTCCGGCAGGCGGGACCTTCCGGAGTGAACCACTCACGGGAGGCGGGCATGACAATCCGTACCTATCCATTCTGGTGGCTGACGCCGTATCTCGTGCCCGTTTTCGAGCGCGAGCCGTCGCGACTTGCCGATTATCTCGCCCTGCGCCGCCGGGACTGGCACTATGTCGGCCTGATCGTCGCTTTGATGGGCGAGAAGGCGGAGGATGCTGATCATTTTGCCGCCATTGAGCGTGGGCTTTTGAGCCGTAAGCGGAAAGATGTGCTGGCGGATGTTGCCCCGGACGTGCCGGCGGCGGTGCTGAAACTCGTCCCGAAATTGTCGGGCGAGCTGTGGCGAGCAGCGTCCTATCGGCGGCTTGCCGCCCTGGTAGAGGATGAGCACGCGATTGAGGTTCTGCGCCGGCGCAAGGCGGTTTCCCGCCGGGCTGTCCGGACGCTCTACCGTCTACCGCCGATCCTCCGCACGGAGAAAGTGATGTCCCGCCTTAAACGGTCACAGGATGTCGAGGAGCTGATCTTCACGTTGGATGTCGTGCGGCGCATTCGTCCCGACATGACGGAAGAAGATATCCTCCGCTCCCTCAGCCAATGTAAAACGGAGGAGGAAGAAGACATCATGCGCCGCTGGGTCCAGCATCACTATCAGCATGCCCCGTTCCCGGCGCCGCCATGGCAGGGGAATGAGGATCTGCGGCCGATCACCAGCTTTGCCGAACTCAAGCGTCTGGCGCTTGAATTCGATAATTGCGTGCGGACCTATCACCTCGATGTCCTCGACGGGACGAGCTATTTCTATCGGTATTCGGAGAAAAGCCGGCCCGTTGCCACCGTCGAGATCGTCCGCTTGCCCGGCGCTGGCTGGTCGGTCGGTGATATTGAGGGGATCAAGAACGAGACCGTCCCCGCGGTGATTATCGGCCGGATCCGGGCGACCTTTGCCGAAGCAGGGATCGGCACCATGCCGCCCCAGCTCCACCGGGGCACGTGGTTCCGCTACTATAGATAAAAAAGGGCGTACAGGACTTATCCTGTACGCCCGAAATCAGGCTGTTATTCTGTCTGTTATTCCGTAGCCATCGGGATACGGCCCGCTTCGAGGATCGGGATGCCTGCCTCGGTCGGAATATAGATGACGTCCTGATTGTTCTGCCCCAGCTTCTGAATCCAGAGATAGCGCAGATAGCCGTCCGGGCCGCCAAGCCCGTCGGCGATGATGTCATTGGCCTCGGCCACGCCCTTGGCGCGCTCGATTTCGGCTTCGGCATAATAGCGGGCAGATTCGAGCTGGGCTTTCGCCTCCTCGATCTGGACCTTGCGGGCGTTCTCCGCCTCGGCGAGGGCGGCTTGCCCTGCGAGGTCGGCGCGCCAGACATTCCATTGCGGAAGGATATACATGGCGGCCGCGCCGATCGCGATGATCAGGATGAGGCTGCCGAGTGCGGATGCGGTACGTTTCATGATGTGTTCCCTGCCATGACCCATGGTTAATGTAGAGCGTGAATGCGGCGGGTTCAAGAAGTCCAGTAATGACGCCAATGTTAGCGCTTAACAAAAACGCGCTGATCCCTTAGGCTGCAGCAAAACAAGAACATGCCGGGAGGAAGTCATGCGTATCCGGTCGAATTTGCTGCGCTGCGGGATGATTGCCGCGGGTCTCTTTCTGTCCGCTTGCGGAGGAGGGGGCGGCAGCTCGTCCACGGTCACCGTCACGCCCCCCGCGCCGCCGCCTCCACCCCCGCCGCCGCCCTATATGGGCGATAGCGGCACGCCGAGTGAGGCGATGGTCGAGGGGTCGACCTGCATCAATATGGGCAATGCGCTCGAAGGTGATCCGACGGAAGGTTCATGGGGCGTGACGATCGAGGAGCGCTATTTCGACATCATCGCCGATGCCGGGTTCGATATCGTCCGCATTCCGATCAGGTGGCATAACAAGACCGGCCCGGCGCCCGATTACGCGATCGATCCTGTCTGGATGGACCGTGTTGAGGAAGTGATCGATCAGGCGCTGGCACGCAACCTGACCGTGATCATGAATGTCCATCATTATGATCCGCTTTATTCAAACCCCGCAGCGGAACGCCCGGCTTTCTTAGCGCTCTGGGAGCAGATCGCCCCGCGTTTCCAGAACAAGTCGGGCAGGCTCTATTTCGAGCTGATCAATGAGCCGCGTGATGCGTTGAGCGGGGATGTGCTTGGCATGCTGAATGCCGAGGTCGTGCCGATCATCCGGCAGACCAATCCCGACCGGCCGCTGATCCTGTCAGGGGATGGATTTGGCGGTTTGTCCGGGCTCCTCAATAATTTTCAGGGGCCGGATGACCGCTATATCATCGCCTCATTCCACTATTATGACCCGTTCAATTTCACCCACCAGGGGGCGACCTTCCTTCAGAATCCGCCGCCGACCGGCACCGAATGGGGCACGGCGCAAGAACTTGCACAGATGGCGAGTGACTTTGCAGATGCCGCGCAGTTCTCAGCCGACCGGCAGGTGCCGCTCTTCATGGGTGAGGGCGGCGTCTATATTGGTGTGCCGCTGTCCGAACGGCTCGAATGGTATGAAGATATGCGCATGGCCGCCGAGGCGAACACCATTCCCTGGTGCATGTGGAATTTCCTCAGCGATTTCGCGCTTTACGATCTCGGCACGGATGACTGGATCCCGGGCGCACTTGCGGCGCTGGGCCTCGAATAAGGCTCAGGCCGGGCTGATCGAGACCGGCGTCGATTTGAAGGACGGCGTGCGGCTGCGCGGATCTACGGACCGGCCGGTCAGGGCATTGGCTTCGGGATAGTAGGCCATGACGCAGCCCTTCGGCAGGTCAAAGGGGTAGACCCGGACTTTGCGCATCTCGCCATGGTCGGAGGTGACATGGGCATACTCCCCGAGCCCCAGTTCCGTGATATCATCCTTGTGCATCATGACTGACCAGCGGGTTTCCGTGCCGCGATAGCTGTCCTTCTCCTCATAAATGATGGAGTTGAACTGGCCTTCACTGCGCAGGGAGGTAAGCCGAAAGGGCCGTTCATCCGAATGGGTAGGCAAAGGGTGCGTGACGAAATGCGCCTTGCTGTCATTTGTGTTGAATTGCGGCGTGTGGATCAGCCGGTTGCGGATATGGAATTCGTGCTTCGCAACATCGATATCGCGCAGCTCCTCCATGCCGGGGACGATATCTGCAATCGCCTCGCGGATGGTCCGGTGCCGCGCAAAGCCGGCCCAGTCGATGGGGCCATCGGGCAGGAGGCGGGTGGCAAGATCGGTCAGAATGCGGACTTCAGAATGGACATTCTCTAACCTCTCAATCCCGCCATCGCTGAGGCGCACGAAGTTGAACATCGATTCTTGTGTTGTGGACTCGGGCTCTTCATCCCGCGCGGTGACCGGCAGGATGATCATTTCGCTTGCATCATTCCCCGCCACATGGCTGCGATTGAGCGTCGTTGTCAGGCATAGCCGGAAGCCGATCCGGTCGAGCGCTGCTGCCGCCCAGTCCCGGTCAGGATTGGCCTCAAGGATGTTCCCGCCCATCAGGAGCGCGGCATCGATCCGGCCCTCGCTCGCGGCCTGCATCGATGCCATTGTATCGAGACCGCCGCCACGGGGCAGGGTGACGCCGAGCGTTTCTTCCATCCGAGTAAGGACGTCTTCCGGCAGGACGGGTTTCACGCCGATCGTGCCGATGCCTTGCACATTCGAATGCCCGCGCAGCGGCAGGAGTCCGGCGCCGGGCCGCCCGATCATGCCGCGCATCAGGGCAAGGCCCGCGATATATTCGATATTCTCGCAGCCATGGAGGTGATGGGTCATCCCCATGCCCCAGGCGAAGACGGCAGATTTTGCGCGGGCATAGCGGCGCGCCGCGTCTTCGATTTTTTCACGCTCAATCCCGGTGCGGGAAGTAATCTCTTCCCAGCCTGTTGCCTCGATATCGGCACGGAACGCTTCGATCCCATCCGTATGGTGAACGATGAAATCCTGATCGAGGGCGCCCATTGCGAGGAGCGCCTTCGCGATCCCCTTGAAGAGGGCCATATCCTCGCCGATGCGCGGCTGCAGATAGAAGGATGCGATTTCCGTCCCGCCCGAAAGCAGCGATTTGGGGCTTTTGGGCACTGCGAATTTGACGAGACCCGGCTCCTTTGCCGGGTTGATGATGATCACTTCGCCGCCACGGTCCCGGCAGGCTTTCAGCTGATGAATAAAGCGCGGATGGTTCGAGGACGGATTGGCTCCGATCACGAAGATACAATCCGCCCTGCCAAGATCGGCCAGCTCCACCGTCGAAGTGCCCGTGCCGATGGTCGTGCCCAGCGCGACGCTGGTCGCCTGATGACAGTAATAGGAGCAATTGTTGACGTTGTTGGTGCCGTAGGCCCGTGCGAGAAGCTGGAAGAGAAAGCCCGCTTCGTTTGAAGACCGGCCGGAAGAATAAAAGAATGTCCGTGCGGGATCGGTGTCTCCGAAACGCGCGGCAGCGATCTCCATCGCCTCATCCCAGCCGATGGGCGAGAACCGCAGCTCGCCTGCTTTCTTGTAAAGCGGCGTATCGAGCCGCCCGAGCCGTTCCAGCTCCCGGCCTGACAGCTCCCGGAAATCGGTAAGGTCATGCTTGAACAGCCCTTCAGGGATGGCTGGCTGGATATCTGTCAGCTGCGCCTGAATGCTCTTGTTACAGACGGATGGAAACTCATCCATTTCGTTGGTCATGCCGCCATGCTGGCCGCCCATGCCGAGCGCGCAGGCCTTGCAGGTATTCTTCGAGGTTAGCGCCTTGGCTGAGCGTCGCACCCCGATCTGCCGCAGCGAGTCGAGCGCATAGAGGATTTTCTTTGTGCCGCCGCCAATGGGTGGTTTGGACATGAACAGTTCCTGCGGGATAGGCTGGTAACAGGGCAGGGTGAATCGAATTGGGCCTCACACTATCATTGTTGCGGGGCAATTCACTTATTGACAGTCGATATGACGTCACCCACCTTCATGATGTGGAGTTGACTAGGCGCTTATGAATTTTTCTATTGAAACATCAGGACTTTCAAAGCGTTACGGCAGCGTTCGAGCGGTCGACGGGATTGATCTGCAGGTGCCGGAGGGCAGTGTTTTCGGCTTCCTGGGCCCCAATGGTTCGGGCAAGACGACAACCCTTCGCATGCTTCTTGGCCTGATCCGCCCCAATCGCGGGCGTGTGCGGGTCAATGGCGCGGATCTGGGGAGCAACCGTTATGCGGCGCTCGGCAAGGTCGGTGCGATCGTCGAGCAGCCCGCGCTCTATCCGACCCTGACCGGCCGCCAGACCCTGCGCATGCATGCAACCCTGATCGGGCGCGGCAGGGGTGAGGTCGAGGAAATTCTCGCGCTGGTCGGGCTGACCCATGCGGCGAACCGCAAATCGAAGGGCTATTCGCTCGGGATGCGCCAGCGCCTCGCCATTGGCCGCGCGCTTCTGGGTAAGCCGCAACTCCTGATCCTTGATGAGCCGACCAACGGGCTCGACCCATCCGGTATTGCCGAAGTCCGGGAGCTGATCAAATCGCTGCCCGAACGGACCGGCACGACCGTCCTTCTCTCCAGCCACCTTCTCTCGGAAGTCGAGCAGATGGCGGACACTTGCGCTCTCATCAACAAGGGTAAGCTGCTCTTTCAGGGGCCGCTCGAGGAACTCAAAGCCAGCGCAGGCGCCTTCCTGATCGCGGAAGTTGATGATCCGGCCCGCGCTGCAGAGGTTTTCACCAATAGCGGGCTTGAGCCCAATATCCGCGGGTCCTTTGTTGAGGCGCGCTGTGACTGGGACAAAAAGGGCCGGGCGGCTCTGCTCGCCGCGCTCGTCTGCGCTGGCATAGAAGTCAGCTATTTCGAACTCAAACAACCGCAGCTTGAGAATGTCTTCCTTGAGCTGACCAAACCGGGCGGGGAGGGTTGAGCCATGTTTCGTTTATTCCTCGCTGAACTCTTTAAACTCCGCCGTTCAAAGCTCTGGCTGACATCGCTGGCCGTGCCGGTCTTTCTCTTCTCGATCTTCCTTATCGGGCTCGGCAATGTCGATGAGCGTCCGGCCTGGACGATGCTGGAGACGGGCGCGTCCTATGCATGGGCCTATTTCCTGCTGCCGATGACGGCGACGGTGATCACCGCAATGATGGGGCAGATCGAATACCGCCCCAATACCTGGTCCTACATGCTGACCCTGCCGCAGCGGAAATGGCAGGTCTTTCTCGTCAAAGCGATTGTCGCGCTTGTCGTCATGGCACTGATCAGTGCGCTGGTTGTCGGCGCCAGCATCGGCGCAGGCAAGGTACATGGCCTTCTCCGCCCTGATTATGCGTTCTTTGGCATGGTGCCGTGGAAGCATATGGGCAAGGAGATGTTCGAGATATGGCTTGCCAGCTTCCTTCTTATTGCCATCCAGTTCGGAGTCGCGATGCGGTTTGGCGGGCTGATCCTGCCGCTGCTGACGGGTATTGGCGGGGTGTTCCTCGCGATCCTTGTCGGCACGCTGAACCAGCTCAAATTCCTCGGCATTGCGACCGAGAATTACAACTTCATGCCGTGGCTGCTGCCTGCCAATATGCTCAGCTCGGAAGCCGGATTGGGTACGCAGACTTTGCTGATTGGCGGGCTCGGTGGCGGGGCGCTGTTCATCGTCATAGCGGTCTGGCTGTCCCGCAAGGACTGGAACTGATCGCCGCAGGGCGAGGGAACACTCGGTTAACACCTCATTGCTAGCCAGGCTTCATTGTCTTGAGGTGAAGGCCGGGGCCATGAAATCGTTTGTTTTTGCCATTTCCAGTATCATCGCAGGGATGTCCTTTGCGACAGCGGAGGAAGGGCGCGGCCTGCGGCTCGGCCCTGTCACGGTCGAACGCGACCGGGCGCTGACTGAAAAGGTTCTCGATTTCCAGGAAGGGCTGACCTCGGATGTTCCCTACCTTCTCAAACGCTACGAGGCAGGCGAGCTCAAGACTAACAGCATCTATGTCGGCGGGCTGATCCGTGGCGGTCTCTACAAGGAACAGACCAACACGGCGGGCAAATTCCCGATCCTGTCGCGCTTTCCGTTCCAGCATGACAGTGACACCGACAATACCGAAGCGCTGATCCAGAATGCCGCCGTCACCTTCACCGGCAATTTCGGCAAATGGGTGACCGCTTTTGCCCAGATCGAACACTCCGAAGTATTCTATCGTCCGGATCAGGACAATGTGCAGCTTCGTGAAGCCTATGTGATCTTCGGCAATCTGGAGCAATCCCCGTTCTATGCAGCGGTTGGGCGCAAGACGGTCGATTTCGGTCAGTTTGATACTTTCACGCCTTTCACACATTCGGTGAACCAGCATTATTTCTGGACGCTGTCGGACGACCCGGTCGTCGAGGTCGGCTATATCGGTGATACGTTCCGAATCTCGGGGACACTGATAAATGGCAGCCGCCAGATGCGGGTAGCCTATTCGGATAATGACGATGTCTTCGGCAATTTCGCGGTCAAGGCGGAGAAGGTCTTCACCCTCGACCGCATCGGCGCGCGAGCAAGACTGTCCGCCAGCTATCTGCATGACACGATCTACAACAACAATTTCACCGCCCACACCGAAGAGGCGATCATCCGTGCAGGGCCGCCCAATGCGCCGGCCTTCCCGCCGGTCTTTTTCCAGGAACGCAACGGGCTGATGAATGTCGCCGCGCTCCTCAATTTCGAGAACATCGATGTCGAGGCAGAGTATACCCGCTCAACCGACAAATGGCCGGCCACGACCATGTCAGCGCTTACCGGCGAGAGCTATGACGACTCGCCCGTTCTTCAGGCGATCACGCTGCAAGGGCGCTATAATTTCGACCTGATGGGCAAGGACGCGAATTTCTCGGCCGTGCTCAGCCGCGGCATTTTCGGCCCGGACGATACCGAGTTCGATCTCGCCGACCAGCATTCGGCCGCGCTTGAATGGTCGGTGCTACCCTTCCTCAATCTGGGGGCGGAATATGTCTACAATAACGGCTTCCAGCCTTTTGTTGGCATTCAGGAAGCCTCCGACACCGGTGTGGAGAGCCACACCTTCATCATCGGCGGGGATGCGCGCTTCTGATCGGAGGGCGCCTACGACGTTTGCCATTCGAGGCAATCGGGACCAGCGGAATCACCGTCACATGACAAGATAGCAGGGGCGACACCTAGCCCCTGCCATTTCGCGAATCCGCCGCTATAGTCCCGCCGATGAACAGAATGAATGATACCGGCGGCACGCCGGCCAGACTCAGCTACCTCGATGGTGATTTCGAAATCATCCTGCCGGGCGACTATGTCGTCTGCGCCGTGACGGGGCGGCATATCCCATTGGGAGACCTGCGTTATTGGAGCGTCAGCCGACAGGAAGCCTATGCCGATGCGGCCGCATCGCATGAGGCCTATGCGGCGGCGCTCAAAAAGGGAGAAGCCTTTTAATGAAATCGGTTGTGTTATTTCCGCTCGCCGCGCTCTGCGCCTGTGCCGCGACCGCCGCGCCGCCGGTCCCTTCGCTGTCGCCCAAGCATGAAGAGAATGTCTCCTCCGTCAGCGCTGTGCCGACCACGGCCCGCAATGATGAGGATGATACGGCCCCACGCACCGATGGCCCTGCCGCAAAGGTCACCCAGACCGTGCTTGAAGGCACCCAGTTTCAGGGCGGCCTGTTGCGCGGGCAGACCCCGCCGGGCAGCAAGGTCTATCTCGACGATACAGAGGTCTTGGTCGATGAAGGCGGTCACTTCCTGATCGGCTTCGACCGGGATCATCCGGCCACGGCAGTCCTCAAAGTCGTCTCACCTGATGGAAAAGAAGAGCGCGAGACCATTCAGGTGCGTCCGCAGCAATGGCTCGAAAGCAGCGTGACGGTTGCTGAGAACAAGGCCAATCCGCGCACGGATTTCGACCTCAAGAAAATCGCGGCTGACAAGAAGCTGAAGGACAAGGCGCGTAGTCAGATGTCTGGCTCTGTCTACTGGCTGTCGGGATTTGTCTGGCCGGCCGAGGGCTGTGTCTCCAGTCCCTTCGGCTATCGCCGGATCGTCAATGGCAAGGCGCGGAACTACCATTCCGGTGTCGATGTCGCAGCGCCGGACGGTATGAGCCCGATCGATTACATCGGTACACCGATTTATGCCCCCGCAGACGGGATCGTCACTTTGGCTGAACCTGACATGTTCTTTGAGGGCGGGCTCGTCCTTATCGATCATGGCCAGCTGCTCGAATCAGCCATGATGCACATGTCAGAAGTCCTTGTGGAAGCCGGCGATACGGTCGAGCAGGGGGACCTGTTAGGTAAGGTCGGCATGGAAGGCCGGGTGACAGGCCCGCATCTTCACTGGTCGCTGAAATGGCGGGACCGGTTGCTCGATCCTGAACTCAATGTGGAGGAGCGTGCCCGCTGCACGCCGGGACTCTAAATGGCAAACTACGATCTCATTCTTCGGGGCGGCACGATCGTCAATCATGACGGTGAAGGAATTCGCGATGTCGCCGTGAAGGATGGCAAGATCGCAGCCATCGGTGACCTGCATGACGAGGATGCGGGCGAGATCATCGACTGTACCGGCCTTCACGTCCTGCCCGGTGTGATCGACACGCAGGTTCACTTCCGGGAGCCGGGCGCGGAGCATAAGGAAAATCTGGCCGCTGGTTCCAAGGGCGCTGTCCTTGGTGGGGTGACAGGTGTCTTTGAGATGCCGAACACCAATCCGCTGACGACCGATGCGCCGGCGATCAATGACAAGCTGGATCGTGCCAAGGGCCGCATGTGGTGCGACCACGCCTTCTATGTCGGTGCGACACACGACAATGCGGTGCATCTGCCGGAGCTTGAAATGCTGCCCGGCGTCTGTGGCGTGAAGATCTTCATGGGCGCCTCGACCGGCAATCTTCTGGTGCCCGATGATGAGGGTGTCGAACACGTCCTTTCTCATGGCCGTCGCCGTGTCGCGATCCACTCAGAGGATGAAGCGATCTTGCGCGCGAACAAGGAGCTGGCGCGGGAAGGCGACTGGACCTCTCACCCCGAAGTGCGCTCTGCGGCAGCGGCCCTGCGGTGTACGGAACGCCTGATCGGGATTGCCCGCAAAGTCGCGCGCCGAATCCATGTCCTTCATATCTCGACCGCCGATGAGCTGCCGATCCTTGCCGCAAACAAGGACATCGCAACCTGTGAGGTCACCCCGCAGCACCTGACGCTTGAAGGCCCCGAAGCCTATGAGCGGCTGAAGGGACGGGCGCAGATGAACCCGCCCGTCCGCGATGCAAGGCACCGTGAGGGGCTGTGGGGCGGATTGCAGGCTGGCCTCTTCGATGTCGTTGGTTCTGACCACGCGCCGCACACGCTGGAGGAAAAAGCTAAATCTTATCCGGCCTCGCCATCGGGGATGCCGGGGGTACAGACCCTCGTGCCGATCATGCTCAACCACGTCGCCGAGGGCCGCCTGACGCTGCAGCGCTTTGTCGATCTGACCTCGCATGGAGCGAACCGCGTTTTCGGGATCGCCGGCAAAGGCCGCCTTGCCATCGGCTATGACGCCGATATTACAGTCGTCGACCTCAAGGCGAAACGCACGATCTCTGATGCGGCGATGGCCAATGTCTCGGGCTGGACACCGTTTGACGGGATGGAGGTCACGGGCTGGCCCAAGGGCACGATCATCCGTGGACAGCGCGTCATGTGGGAAGATGAAGTCATCGGTGAGCCGATCGGCGCGCCGATCAAATTCCAGGAAACGCTCGAACGCGCTTAACGAAACGGCGCGTAAAGACGCTCAACGACGAGCAGGGCCTGTTTCGCTTCGCTCTCGTAAAGTGTCTGCGCATCGACGCCGCAGGCGAGATAGTCCCGCGAGGCATCGCGATAGGCGGAATTGAACGCCGCGACCATGTCGAGCCGGGTTGAGCCCATGGGCACTTCGAGTTCCACGATTTGCTGCATCCGGACCCGGTAGAGCCCTTCGCGATATCCGTCCCCACAGAGCTGGTGCAGGCGGTGGAGCATCCCCAGATGCCCGGCCAGCGCCACCAGATCCCGCTGGCGCGACTCAAAGCTCTCCTGCGCCTCGACCGTTCCGGGCGGTGCGGCATGGGCCAGCCCCGCAAGGCTTGAGAGCATGAAAATTAGGGCTGATAGCAGGCGCATCGGCGGGCGGTCTCCGTTCAGTCCTTCACATAGGGCAGGGCGCGCTGGATGGCGAGCCGGGTCTTGTCCCAGGCCAGCCGCGACATCGCCTCGGGGATGGAGAAGAACCCCGCATCCATCGCATCATCGCCGGCCACGACATCGCCCGAAAGATATCTGCAGGCATAGTCGATCATGACATAGTGCTTCTCGCCGTCCTTCTGTGGCAGCGCTTCGAATGCGTCGATCAGGCCGAGGATCTCCATGCGGATGCCCGTTTCCTCAAGGATTTCGCGATGCAGCGCATCGGTGATCTTCTCACCGAAATCGACCTTGCCGCCGGGAATGCTCCAATGGCCCAGAAAGGGCGCGCGCCCGCGCTGGATCAGGAGAACTTCGCGGCCGCGGAATATGACAGCCCCGGTGGCGAGTGTTACGGTCTGCGCGTCTGGCAATGAGGTCTCCTTTAGCGTCATGAATACCCGTTATGTCTTCAGCTCGGGCCCTTACGACCTTCGGGTCCAGCTCGGCGTCGACGTATCGGAGAATTTCCCGCCGCGCTACAATATCGCGCCGAGCCAGCCCGTGCCGATCATCCGTGAGACACGAGAGGATGGACGCGAATTCGCGCTGGTCCGCTGGGGCTTTGTGCCCGGTTGGGACAAAAAGGGTGAGTTCTTCAAGAAATCCATCGTCAATATTCGCTCTGAATCCGCGCCGGAGAAACCATCGTTCCGTAATGCATGGCGGCGAAGGCGATGCCTTTTCCCGATGAACGGCTTTTACGAATGGGTGCAGGAGAAGGATGGAAAACAGCCCTATCTGATCACGATGGGTGAGGACATGCCGCTCTTCTGTGTCGCAGGATTGTGGGAGTACTGGCTGGGGGAGAATGGCAGCGAGATGGAGACGGCGGCGTTTCTGACGCGAGAGTCGGTTTATCCGATCACGCAGCTTCACTCCCGGATGCCGATCTACGTGCCGCCTGAGCGCTATGCCGACTGGCTCGAACCCGATGAGACAGTGATGGCGCCCGCCGAGGCGATAATCGGCCTGCCGCCACCGCCATTTGAATTCTGGCCGGTCAGCCGGCGGGTCAATAGCTGGAAGCCCGATGATGCAGAACTCATCAAGCCGGGCCGGGATTTAAGACAGGACAGCCTGATATGAACATGTTGATTTCTACCCTGATGATGCTGGCAAGCATTGGCGCGGCGCCTGAGCAGGGGGACTGCGCGCCGCTGGGCCTGAGTGGGGAGAATCTCAGGTCATGGGCCGAACGGGATTTTCCGACAGGGGAGGAATATGACATCGCCTTACGCGGCCTCGTGCCCTGCTTTGACGAAACCGACCCCTATCTGCGGGATCAGATCGGCTATACCGGCATGTCGGCACTGCTGCGGCGGGGCGAGGCATGGCCGGAGCTTCTTGATGAGGTGATGGAGCTGACCCTGAATGTCGCAAATGGCCCGGACCCCGAAGGCGTTGCTCAGCCCTTTGCTATTCTGGTGATCTCCGAATTTGTCCGGACGGACCGGCTCGACCCGTGGATGCCGGACAGCCTGCGCAAGGATCTGGTCTTTTTTGCCTCCATCAAGATGCGGACGAATACCGATTATCGGGGCTTTGATGATGAGGAAGGCTGGCGCCATTTTGTCGCCCATACGGCCGATCTGATGCTGCAGCTCATTCTCAATGATAATGTCAGTAATGAGAATGTTTCATTCCTGCTGTCCTCGCTGAAGCCGCAGATCGCGCCGTCGCGCCATGCCTATATTCATGGCGAGCCGTCGCGCCTCGTCCGGCCAGTCGTCTATGCCGCGCGGCGCGGCGCGGAACCACCGGGCGGCTGGGGGCCCTGGCTGGAAAGCCTTGCCGATCCATCTCCCATGGCGGATTGGGGCGAGGCCTTCACCTCGGAAGAGGGGCTCGCGGTCCTTCACAACACGAAAGCCTTCGCGCTCGCGCTTTATGCAACCGCGGCGAATGTCGATGACGACTGGGCAAAACCGCTCGAAGAGGGCGCGCTGGAAGTGCTGAAGGCGCTGCCTTGAGATCAAACCCCCAAAAACTCTTCATGCAGATTGACGCTGCTCTTCTTGCCGACATGGCGGTAATGCTCGTCGAGCCAGCGGTCGGCCTCAATCCGCCCCAGCTTGTGGAGGTCCTCAAGGAAGCTCCAGCTCGTATCGTATTTTGAGGCGACATCGAAGGCTTCGAAAACCGCATCCGCGCGGATCGAGTGGAACTTGATGTCCGAGAGTTGATCCTCATACTGCTTTTTGATCCAGCCCTGCTCAATCAGTTTCTGAACAAAGGCGATGGCGCGCATTTCTTTGAGCAGCGCGGTGTTAAACGAAATCTCGTTGACCCGGTTCGATATCTCCGCCGCCGTGTGCGGCACGTCATTGCGCTCAATCGGGTTGATGTGAACGACCAGCAGGTCTTCGACATCAGTCTCATAAAAGAGAGGCCACAGGCTTGGGTTCCCCATGAAGCCGCCATCCCAATAGGCCTCATCGCCGATCTCGACCGCCTGATAGAGATTGGGCAGGCAGGCCGACGCCAGCAGGACATCGACGGTGATGTCCTCATTGCGGAAGACCTTGGCCTTGCCGGTGCGGACATTGGTCGCGGTGATGAACAGCTTGATGCGATTGCATTTCCTCAGCTCATCAAAATCGATGATATGCTCGAGAATGTCCTTGAGCGGATTAAGCCCCAGCGGATTGAGCTGATAGGGGGATGCCGCCAGATGCAGCGCCTCCATCGTCATATGGGTAAACATCCGGCTCATCTCGCCGAAAATCGGGAACTGGTCTGACAGCGGATTGTCAAAGAAGCCGAGCCGTTCGCGCTCCCGCGCTACCGCCCGCCAGAATTCCTTGAGCTTTGACCGCGCGCCATCCTCTCCGCCGACATGCATGCCGTAGGCGAGGACAGCCGCATTCATTGCCCCCGCCGACGTCGCGGTGATGGCATGGAGTTTCACTCGGCCCGATTCGAGCAGCCGGTCGGCGACCCCCCAGGCATAAGCGCCATGGGAGCCGCCGCCTTGCAGCGCGAGATTGATGGGCTTAACCGCGGACATTACTTCGCCGTCCAGCCGCCCTCGATCGCAAAATGGGTGCCCGTCGCGCCGGACCCGGCCTTCGAGCAGAGATAGAAGAGGATGCCGCAGAGGTTCTCATAGGTGATGAACTCCTTGGTCGGCTGCGCCGCGAGGATGACTTCCTTTTTGACCTGTTCCTCGGTCATGCCGCGCGCCTTGGCGGTGTCGGCAATCTGCCCCTCGACCAGCGGGGTGGCGACATAGCCGGGGCAGATCGCGTTACAGGTGATGCCATTCTCTGCGACCTCAAGCGCGACCGTCTTGGTCAGTCCCATGATGCCGTGCTTGGCCGCGACGTAAGCCGATTTGAAGGGCGAGGCGACAAGCCCATGAGCGGAGGCAAGGTTCACGATCCGCCCGAAACCGGCCTTCTTCATGTGGGGCAGGGCGTGTTTGATCGTGTGAAAGGAGGAGGTCAGGTTGATCGCGATGATCGCGTCCCATTTGTCGTCGGGGAATTCGTCAATCGGCGCGACCTTCTGGATACCGGCATTGTTGATCAGGATATCGACCGCGCCGAACCGTTCGGCGGTCTCGTCGATCAGGCCCTTGATCTCGTCGGGCTTGGTCATGTCGGCGGCGTTGTAGAAGACATCGACATTATGCGCCTCGGACAGCCCGGCGCGGAATTCCTCGATTTCGCCCGCATCACCGAAGCCGTTGAGCATGATATCGACGCCCTGGCTGGCGAGGCCTTCGGCGAATGCCTTGCCGATGCCGGAAGTGGACCCGGTGATGACGGCGCTGCGGCCCTTGAGATCGTCGAACATGAGAGAACTCCTCGAATTTTTTGCTGGTCTGGCATATCGCGCCCGTCATTCGAGCCTACCACCCCTTTGTGCAGTTAATCTCCGGCCATCTTGCCCGAATGCGTGGCCTCGCTTAGAGCCCACCGATGGCCAAGAAACAGAAGACGTTCCGCCCCAAACCCAGAAAACCCCGCGGGTTCCGCGACCGTTCGGGGGCTGAGCTTCTCGCCGAGCAGGAGATGCTGCGGCGGATTACCGCTGTCTATGCGTCCTACGGCTTTTTGCCGCTGGAGACCCCTGCCTTTGAATATACTGATGCGCTCGGCAAATTCCTGCCCGATGTGGACCGGCCCAATCAGGGCGTCTTCTCGCTGCAGGATGATGACGAGCAGTGGATGAGCCTGCGCTATGATCTGACAGCGCCGCTCGCCCGGCATGTGGCCGAGCATTATGAGGCGCTACCGAAACCCTTCCGGCGCTATCAGGTCGGCACTGTCTGGCGGAATGAAAAGCCGGGGCCGGGCCGGTTCCGGGAATTCACCCAGTGTGATGCGGATTCGGTGGGGGCCGCTGCTCCTCATGCGGATGCTGAAGCGATCATGATGCTGACCGATGCGGTGGTGGCCGCCGGGGTCGAGAAAAAGGATTTTGCCGTCCGCATCTCCTCGCGGAAGATCATGTCGGGGCTGTTGGCGTCGATCGGTCTTGATACGGAGGATGGTGGCCAGTCGGGCACGGTTTTGCGGGCCATGGACAAATTCGACCGCCTCGGCGCGGCGGGCGTGAAGCTGCTCCTCGGCGAGGGGCGCAAGGATGAGAGCGGCGACTTCACTGAAGGCGCCAAGCTCTCCGGCGATCAGGCGGACAAGGTGCTCGCCTTCATGCAGGCGGCGGGGGCGAACAATGCAAAGACGCTCGACGCCATGGCGGGCCTGATCGGCGGCAGTGAAACAGGCCTCGCCGGCATCGAGGAGCTGCGCGGCATTGCCGAAACGCTTGAGGCTATGGGCTATTCGGATCAGGCGAAGATCGATCCGTCGGTCGTGCGCGGTCTCGATTATTATACCGGCCCTGTCTTTGAGGCGGAGCTGACCTTCGCCGTCACCAATGACAAGGGGCAGGAAGTCCAGTTCGGCTCCATCGGCTCGGGCGGCCGCTATGACGATCTCGTCAAGCGTTTCAAGGGCGTAGAAGTCCCGGCGGTCGGTTGCTCAATCGGTGTGTCACGGCTGCTCTCCGCGCTTGAAGCCAAAGGGCAGGGGACGGACGATGCGCAAAAGCTGATCGTTGTCGCAACGCCCGACCGCTCGCGCATGGCCGACTATTTCCAGATTGCGGCAAGGCTGCGCGAGAAATTCAGCGGCCACAATGTTGCTGTCGATATCGCTTTCGGCGCTGCCAATCTCGGCAAGCAGCTCAAATATGCCGACCAGCGCGGCGCGGCAGCCGTCATCATTCAGGGTGAGGATGAACGCGCCAAGGGTGAAGTGACGGTGAAGGATCTGATCCTCGGCGCCAAGCTCTCCGAAGAGATCGAGAGCAATGAGGAATGGCGCTCTGGCCAGCCCGCACAGGTGTCTGTGCCCGAAGGTGACCTCGAAGCGGCGATCCTTAAGACACTGGCCTTCCGCGACTGACGGCAGTGGCCTCTGCAACTCTCTCGTGCCCCACTGAAACCTTTTTCGGTTCAGGACGTTTACACCTCGACAACAAATGAGGTGTCCCATGCGAGCTGTTGTGATTTTGGTGATTATCGTGGCGATCGGCTTTGTGACCTATCTAGCGATCAAGACATCGCCTGAAGAAACGGTTCGGATCGACGACCCTGAGGTTCGCATTGCTTCAAGGCATGAGGCGGCGGCGAGAGATCTGGCCCATGCTCTCGATGATGCGGTGAAGAATGCGCAGCAGGCGGAACAGGTCGCGGCGCGACTTGATGAGGCGATTGCCGAAAGCCGCGCGGCCAGCCGTGAATTGCTCAGCCTGAGACGTGATAATGAGGCCGTGCCGACTTCTTATGAGGCTATTGCCGCGACCACGAACGATGCGGAACGCGCCACACGGATGATGCGGATCTATGCAAGCCGCCTCAATTCAAGCCTTTCGGAAGCCGAACCACTGTCGGATCAGGCTGTCGAGATGGCTGAGGCTATCGAGAAGGTCGAGGAATCCCAGGCGGAGGCAGAAGAAGCGATTGCTGCGGCGAAGGCTGTGAAGGAAGAAGTCGCAACCGCTACGCGTCAGCAGGCAGCTTATGTCGCCCCCAATACGCCGCGCCGGAACGCTGTCCGTCCTAGTGATGATGAAGCGGACGTTCATATCCGGGTTCAGGAAACCGCGCCGCGCAAACGTGACGGTGTTGACCGGATCGTCATCGGTGAACCGGGCCGGTAATCTCAAGAAAGGCTAGCCGCCGGGCGTCCAGTCCGGCGGCGCCATTTCAAACGTCTCGAAGAGAAATCCCGGCGCGACGGTGCACCCGACGAGCACCCAACCCTCAACAGGCCGGGCGGCCTGCCAGACACCTGCCGGCACGATCCGTTGCGGTTCTTCGCCTTTGTTGAAATCCGTACCGAGAAGAAGCGTCTCAACTGACTTCCCGTCCGGAGAAATCTTCAGCTCCAGCGGTCCGCCCGCATAATGATGCCAGATCTCGACCGCATCGATCCGGTGCCAGTGCGAGCTCTCTCCCGGCTTGAGAAGATAATAGATGGCCGTGGAGGCGGCCCGGCCTTCCTGCTCGCGCCTGTCGCGGAACATCTCCCGGAAATAGCCGCCTTCAGGGTGAGGCGTCAAGCAGAGCCGGTCTATCAGCTCATCGGCAGTCAGACTCACCGTCCGGCCACGCCGTTGGGGTTGGTCAGGTTGATCCGGCGCAGCTCCTCGACCTTGTTACCGGTCAGGCGCGCTTCGATTACTTCGCTGACGCTCAGAGCGAAGATCCGGTCATCGGTGAAGATCGGCCGCGAATTGCCATACCAGTCGATGCAGGAGACTTCGCAATCATAATCCGGGTGGGTCTCTTCTTCGCTCGCCACAAGCGTGCCTGCGACATCGAGCTGGCCGTCTCCGCTGACGGTAAGGAAGCTGAGATCGGAGGCGTCGCTGCGGCTGACCCAGCGGCCAGCCTCCTGAACATAACGCACCGTCGGCAGGCCCAAGATACCGCCTTCCTCCGTAATCAGTGCATTGAATGCGTGGGAGCGGTTCTCGCTTTCAAAGCGGTCCTCGATCAGCGTAGTTGAGGCAAGTGAGGCAAGGTCATCAAGATCGATATAGCTCACATAGAGGCCTTCGCCGCCACGATAGCCGGTGGCGATCGCATCGCTGGGGCCAGCCCGGTCGAGACGAATGACGCTATGGGGCAAGGTCAGGATCTTCGGCGCTTCAGGGGCATCCAGACTGACGGCGACCAGCGGGCTGCCGGGCGCGATATCGACATCCCCATAAAGGAGGTCGTAAATATAACTCCGTTCACTGCCGGTATAGAGAAGATAGCTGTCGGTGAACCGGTTTTCGATATCGTCCATGTCATCAAGCGAGGGCAGGGGCGTATATTCGTCCGGGGTGCTCTCATCCAGCGTGCGGCTGAACCCCTCATCCGGGATATTGGCGAGGGCGAAATGCAGCGTCGGCCAGCCCCAGCAGGGCGGCATCCAGTGGGTCAGCGCGAGGAAATCATCATTGTGCAGGGACATGCTGAACTGGTTGACGGGCCGACCGCGCATCGCAGAGACGAGGAGGGGGTCGCCTGAAAGCGAGACCCGGTGGACGGTGCCGTCGATCACCCGCGCAAAATCCGGCCTTGTATCGGCCTCGCAAGACTCGCCGAAATTCTCCCAGCTCCAGACATACATGTCCTTGCCCGCAACAAAGACCTCATGTTCGGCTTCGGCGATGAAGGCGGTGGTTTCGCAACCCTCGAAATCATCCGTGCCGAGTGTATCGAGATCACAGACCGAGACCGCGTGAAGCATCGGATCGTCGAGTTCGCGGACGGGCCGGTAGATATCGTTGACGTCAAAGAGAGGGCGGCCGTCAATCATCTCAAAGCGGTCTTCACCGCCCCGGTCGGGGACTATGATCGGGAAGGCAAGCACTTGCGCTTCCCAGTCGAGATTGCCGAGCCAGATCGGTGTGTGCAGGACAAGTTTCGAGCCGATCATGCGGGTCGCATAATTCTCTGTGTCGTAATAATCATCCGAGGACAGAAAGAAACGCCGTTCGAAAGTCAGGCTGCCATCATCGGCCAGCCGTAACAGCGCGATCTCGGTGGCGTCGGCGTCATAGGAATAGCCGGTGACGACGATCCGGTTGCCGCTGACCAGCATCTCATCATACCAGGTGTCTTGATCAGCACTCGCATAGACATCGAGGTGCGCGCGAGGATCGAGCACCGGCTTGCCGGCACTGCGGATGGCGACCGTAAAGACGCGGCCATCCTGCAACGTGACGAGGTAATTGCCGATGCGCTTGACGATGTCGCCCTCATCGACACCCTCGACCTGATTATTCGTGATCGACACATCTGCGGTTGCGCTCGATTCCTGTACCTGAGCTGAGGCGGTCACGACGATCTCGCTCGACGCGGCGTCTGAAACTGCCATGGGTGCTGGTTCTGGGTAGTAGCGCGCGGCGGTCTGCTCGACAGCCTCGAGATAGGCGCGCAGCTCTTCCTCACTGCTGAACCGGCTGAGGGTCGGGCTCGTGACTTGCGCGATGATTGTCTCGGCGCTGCCATCCGGGCGCTCATCGGCAGGCCCGTCTTCAGGCGCTGTGCTCGCACAGGCCGCGAGCAAGCTCACCAGAGATGCAAGGAAAATCAACCGCATGGACCCCTCCCGGTAAAACCGGGAGGAGGCTAGCATGCTTGCGGGGCAGGGGTCACCTCAATGAGAGGCGGAAATGCTTACGCCGCGGCGGATGCTTTCGCGTGCCGTTTGCGTTCATGGGGATCGAGATAACGTTTCCGCAGGCGGATCGATTGCGGTGTCACCTCAACCAGCTCATCATCCATGATGTAGCTGATCGCCTGCTCAAGTGAGAGGCGGCGCGGCGGGGTGAGACGGACGGCCTCGTCCTTGCCGGCGGCCCGGATGTTGGTGAGCTGTTTGCCCTTGAGCGGGTTCACCTCAAGGTCCTGAGGCTTGGCGTTCTCGCCAATGATCATGCCCTCATAAACCTTCGTGCCCGGATCGATGAACATCACGCCGCGTTCTTCAAGGTTCCACAGCGCATAGGCTACTGCTTCGCCCGAGACGTTGGAGATCAGCGTGCCGGTCCGGCGGCTGTCGAGAGGGCCCTTATGTGGACCATGCTCCAGATACAGACGGTTCATGACGCCCGTGCCGCGCGTGTCGGTCAGGAATTCGCCATGATAGCCGATCAGCGCGCGGGCAGGGCCGTGCAGCACAAGGCGGGTCTTGCCGCCACCGGCCGGTTTCATTTCCTGCAGCTCGCATTTGCGCTGGGTCAGCTTGTCGATGACGGCACCGGAATATTCCTCGTCCACATCGATGACGATTTCTTCCATCGGCTCCAGCGTCTGGCCACCTTCTTCGCGAAGGAGGACGCGCGGGCGGGAGACGGTCAGCTCAAAGCCCTCACGGCGCATATTTTCGATCAGCACACCGAGCTGCAGCTCGCCGCGGCCAGCAACCTCGAAGGCATCCTTCTCGGCCGTCTCGGTCACGCGGATGGCGACATCACCTTCGGCTTGACGCATCAAGCGTTCACGGATGACCCGCGACTGCACCTTGTCACCTTCGCGGCCGGCAAGCGGCGAATCGTTCGGCGACAGTGTGACCGACAGTGTTGGTGGATCGATCGGTCGCGCAGGCAGAGGCTCGGCAATTGAAGGATCACAAAGCGTGTTTGACACGGAGGCTTTGGTGAAGCCGGCAATCGCGACGATGTCGCCGGGCTCGGCGGTCTCGACCGGCTGGCGTTTCAGGCCACGGAAGGCGAGAACCTTGGAGATCCGCGCCTGCTCGACGAGCTTGCCGTCAACTGTCAGTGCTTTGAGTGTCTGGCCGACCTTCGGGTGACCGGCGACGATCCGGCCCGTCAGGATGCGCCCAAGGAAAGGGTCCGCCTCAAGCGTCGTTGCAAGCATCTCGAACGGCAGCTCACCTGCATTCTCCGGCAGTTCCGGCGAGGGCACATGCTCGAGGATCGCCTCGAAGAGGGCTGAGAGGTCCTTTTGAGGGCCGTCGAGGCTCTCATCGGCCCAGCCTTCCTTGCCGCTGGCATAAAGCGCGGGGAAGTCGAGTTGGTCTTCATTGGCGCCGAGCGCCGAGAAAAGGTCAAAGGCCTCATCGAGCACGCGGTCGGGCTCAGCGGTCGGCCGGTCGACCTTGTTGAGAACCACGATCGGCTTGAGGCCAAGGCCCAGCGCCTTTGACAGCACGAATTTCGTCTGCGGCATCGGGCCTTCATCGGCATCGACCAGCAGGACGCAGCCATCAACCATGGAGAGGATGCGCTCGACCTCACCACCGAAATCGGCGTGGCCGGGCGTATCAACGATATTGATCCGCGCCTCGCCATGTTTGGGGCTCGACCACTCAACCGAGGTCGCCTTGGCGAGAATGGTGATGCCGCGTTCGCGCTCGATATCATTCGAGTCCATGGCCCGTTCGGCCATTTCGGCATTGTCCCGTACCGCCCCGGACTGGCGCAGGAGCGCGTCCACAAGGGTGGTCTTGCCATGGTCGACGTGAGCGATGATGGCGATATTGCGTAATTCTGACATGCGCGCGCCCATACACATATTGTGCAGTGCGGCAAAGCGATTGTTTTATAAATCGCTTTTTGAGGAACGCTGTGTCTTTCAGAGCGCATTTTTCTTGCTTTTTGGCGTCTGTGACCCATGCTGATTCTGCATTGATGCATCACTGTTTAGTACTGGGGGGAAGTTCAAATGCGTAACCAGTTTTATTTTGCGGGCATTCTTACAAAACATTCCGTATCCGAAGAAAATGACACTCTGACAGGTGACGAAACAGAAGATACGCTGTCGGGTGAGGGCGGTGATGACTCTCTGAGTGGTCTGGGCGGAGCAGACAGCCTGCTCGGTGGCGTTGGCGCAGATACGTTGCTGGGGAATGGCGGCAATGATGTGCTGAGCGGTGATGCTGGCAACGATCATCTCGATGGTGGTGAAGGGAATGACTCTTCAGATGGTGGAGATGATGATGACACCCTTTTGGGGGGTGATGGTCGTGACACGCTGAATGGTGGTTTCGGTAACGACCTTCTGATCGGTGGCAAGGGGCAGGATGAACTCTACGGTAACCGGGACGATGATGAATTAAGAGGTGGTCTTGGTAATGATTATCTTGATGGCGGGATCGGAAATGATACCCTCAGAGGCAATGAGCATGATGATACTTTAGTAGGTGATACTGGGGACGATTTGCTCGAAGGGGGCGATGGGCAGGATGAGCTTCTGGGGGATGACGGACGAGATACCCTGCTGGGCGGAAATGGACGTGATGAGCTATCCGGCGGTCGGGGTGCTGACCTTCTAAAGGGAAATGCTGGTGACGATACACTTCGGGGGGGAGTGGATAAAGACACTCTACTCGGTGGGGACGGGAAAGACCTGCTTGAGGGCAATGGCGGGAATGACGAACTCTATGGAGGGGCTGGGAAAGATACGCTCCTTGGTCGTGCTGGTAATGATTATCTCGCTGGTGGTGAAGACAATGATACTCTCTGGGGAGGCCGCAACAACGATACCTTGCTAGGTGAGCAAGGAAACGATGTTCTGAATGGTGATGGCGATAATGATGTATTACGTGGAGGTGCGGGGAACGATCGTCTGAATGGGGGCAGGGACCAGGATACACTGTTCGGTGGCATAGGCGATGACACCCTTGATGGCGGCCCGCAACAGGACTGGCTCTTCGGTGAGGATGGTGATGATTATCTGGACGGAGATCAATCACATGATACGCTGAATGGTGGGGCAGGAAACGACACTCTCGTCGGCGGATCCGGAGATGATCTTTATAATTTCCGTGGAGATATCGATGAAAATCTCATTCTGGGTTTTGTGGCCGGAGAGGGTACAGAAGATGTCATCCGTATCGTGAATTTTGGCGAAGACCTTGATGAGTTCAGTGAGATTATTGCCGTTTCCAATGACGATGGCACTGACACAACGATTGATCTCGGGGACGGGAATATCATCATCCTGAAGGACGTCTTGGTGACGGATCTTCACGAAGATGATTTTGCTTTCGCGTAGAGCGGATCAGGGAACATAGGCTGCGTTCTGGCCATCGCCATCAATTGGTCGCTGCCGATGCGTCCCTTCGCCTGAACGGCACATGGAACGTCCGCCGTGTCGCAGCGCGCCAGACCCATTCGAGCGGTCCGTAATGGAAATGCCGGAACCACCAGGAGGCAATGACCATCTGGAGGGCGAAGGTGACGATCCCGATCTGGAGTGCAGTTGCGTTCGACATATCGTCATAGAGCCCGAGGCCGAAGCCTGCAAAGATCGGCACAAAGATGAGCGACTGGCCAAGATAGAGGGTCAGGGTCATGCGGCCCATTGGTGCCAGCCAGCTTATCACGGCACCCTTGAGGCGCTGATAGAGTTCGATGAACACAAGGATCTGAACGCTGAGGAGCGCCAGCTGGATGAGGTTCTCAAGCGCCTGTCCCAGCTCACGCTGCGCATCCGGCAAGGCCTCAGCGACGCTGGGGAAGAGTTGAACCTGCACAGCCCAGAGCCCCAGCCATGCCGCAAGGCTGACTACAAGTGCGATGATCCGTGCCCGGCCATATCGCTCGGGGTCGCGGAAAAACCGGATCCGGCCGAGTAGCAGCCCGATCACGAAGAGGCCGATAATCTGGGTGATGCGCCCTGATTCCAGCATGAACCACCATTTCGCGCCCTGACCATCCGTCGCGAAGGATTTTATCATGTCCCACAGGCTGCCTGTCGCCATGACCCCAAGGCTCGGATTATCGAAATAGCGGGGAGTGGCCAATGCCCAGGCTTGCCCGTCCATCGCTGCCCATGCCCGGAAGAGAAGAGGGAGCTGGGCGAAGATCAGCACACCGAGCCCCAGCAACAGCCAGTTATTCTTTATGCGGTCAAACAGAAGCAGGAGAAATCCGAAGAGAGCGAGCAGCATCAGGATATCGCCCCGATAGATGAGGCTGTGCAGGATCCCGAACCCAAGCAGGATCACGAGCCGCCAGGCGAAGGTGCCGGCATGGGCTTCACCACGTTCCCGTGCGCGTTCCATGATGATGTAAAAGCTCAGCCCGAAGCAGAGCGCAAACAGCGCATAGGCCTTCCCCGCAAAGAGCCCAAAGGTCCACTGAAACGTCCGATCATAGACCGGGTCGAGCCAGAACAGCTCGAACCGCTCGACGCAGTGAACGAGGAACAGGCCGAGCAGCGCAAAGCCGCGCAGTGAATCTACCAGTACCATCCGGTCCGGTTTTGTGGTGGCCCCCATGCGCCCTCTCCCTCTTTATTGTTATCGGTAACATTTATCCGGATTTGTCTTCGCGGAAAATGCCGGATTGGCCGCTTGTGAAGCGGGGATTTTTATGTTCTCATAATGTTCTTATTCTGGGAGCATGGTATGGACTACGTTCCGGCCAGCGGCCTTCGCTATCTGTTCATTGATTTCAACGCGTTTTTCGCCGCCGCCGCACAGCATGACGAGCCCGACCTGATGGGGCGGCCGGTGGTGATCACTCCGCATGAGTCAGAATATTCGGGCGCGATCGCTGCGAGCTATGAGGCGCGGCCTTTCGGCATTACGCGGGGGACACGGATCAGGGAGGCGCGGGAGCTCTGCCCTGATCTCGTCGTCCGGCCCGCGCGGCATGACCGCTATGTCGGGCTGCACAAACAATTGATGAGCGCGATCGGCACTGTCCTGCCGGTCGACAAGGTCTATTCGATTGATGAGGCGGCTTTCCGGCTGGGACGGCGCGAACGGGAGCGGGAGGCGGCGCTCGCGGTGGCCGAAGAGGTCACGGAGATCATCACCAAACGGGTGGGGCCGGCCTTCCGGTCCTCGATCGGGCTTGCGCAGACGCGGCTGCTCGGCAAGCTGGCCGCCGGGATGAACAAGCCTGACGGGCTCACCGTGCTTGAGGCATCCGATCTGCCGGGCAAGCTCCTCGGCCTGCCGCTCTCGAAAATTCCGGGTGTCGGCGGCGGGATTGAAAAGCGGTTGGCGCAGAATGGCGTTACGGACTTTCAGGGGCTGTGGGATCTGGCCCCCAAACATGCGCGGGCGATCTGGCATTCGGTGCAGGGCGAGCGCTTCTGGTACGCGCTTCATGGCTATGAGGTCGCAGAACCTCCGACCAAGACGATGATGTTCGGGCATTCCCGCGTCCTGACCTCCGGGTACAGATCACCGGACAAGGCGCGGGCGGTGGCGCGGGCGCTGCTCCTGAAAGCCGCTGCACGGCTGCGCATGGCAGGGCTGCTCGCAACACGGCTCAGCCTCAATATGAAACGCGCGCCGGACGGGGTATCGGATGTCGAGGTCGGCTTTGAGGCGAGCCGGGATTCAACCCGCTTCCTTGATGCTCTCAATGAATTATGGCGCCATGCCTCTGAGAACCTGGACGCAAAAAATCAGGGGATGGAGCTCTCTCATGTCTCTGTGTTCCTCCACGGCCTGATGACGCCGGATGATCCGCGTGCGGTGCAGGGGGATCTTTTCGCCTGCGCTGGCCGGGCGGAGGAGCGGGCGGAAAAGGGGCGGCTCTGGGAAGTGATCGACCAGCTCAATCGCGATGCGGATGGGCGGCTTGCTCGGCTCGCGGCCCCGCCGGGCAAGGGCGCAAAGCGGCGGATGGGCTCGACCTTGCCCCGCCACGTGATGTTGGCGGATCAACAGGCCATCGACCTTGACTATCTGGGGACCAAGATCGCGTTTTCTCGCGTGCCCAAGGAAGAGGAGTTTCTGTGTTGAGGAATATTGAGAGAAGTAGAATTAGCGGTTATGTTATTTGTACGAATTAATCAAGATTATGTGATTGTGACTTTCAGATGGAGGTAATTCTATGGAACGCTTTTGTAGATCTAACCGCTCAAGAGGCGCGTGAAAAAGAATTCCATTATTGATGCCTCCAATGTTCAGTAAACGTCTCAAAGAAATCAATCCATAGCCTTCGTCGGTATCACTGCGACCACGTCGTATTTCCACTACAACTTGTTGGCCATGAGTTTCCAAAAGCAGGTCGGCCCGAAGGTGATCGTCGTTATTTAATCGAGTATCTGTTTGAACTTTAATATCAGGCGCAATTTTACTTATAAAACCGTGTAATGCACCAATAATTTCATTTTCAAGAACACGTTCATGATTTGACGAATGTAGAATGTTTTTCTGCCAAAATTGAATAATTATGTCAGATATCGCCTCCATTGGATTTAGATGAATCTCTAAAGCATCGCCAGTATTAGAAGAAGATACATCGGATTCAGCATTAAGGTAGGATAGTCGTTGATAAATCTCTTCGATGCATAGGTATGCAAAAGCAGATATTGAAAGAATGGCAAGAACGGCTTCGCTCGACTCGAAATCTAGTTTGTGATTGTGTGCGGAAGGATTTCTCCACTCTGTACGGTAATTTTTAAATTGAGCCAACACGCGATTTCGGAATATGCCCTCTTTTTCTAGATGTTGTTCAATTTCGTACGGAGTAATTCTGGAGGCATCTTTTCCCGTCAGTACACGATAAGTTTCCTTGATGGTTCCTTCGAATGCCTGATTTGTTCTGTAGACAGCATCTGTGAAAGCTGAATGTTCCAATGAGCTTTCGCCGCGTTCTAGGTGCTGGAAAGCAGTTTCAATGTGAAGCAAAACTGCAATCAGACCTTCTTGGTGGTCGCCTTCGGGAAGTCCCTCAATCTTAGAGCGTAGCGTTTTTAGTAGGTCCATGATGCGCTATCCCACCACCAGAACCGGCCAGGTCGCATCCTCGACGCGGGTGATGACGTTGAGCCCTGCCGCCTTATAGGCGTCGATCACGCCTTCTTCCTGCCGGGCAAGGAGGCCGGCGAGGACGACCCGTCCGTTCTCTGACAGGTTGGCGGCGATATCCGGGGCCAGCATCATCAAGGGTTCGGCGAGGATATTCGCGAGGATGAGATCGAAGGGGCCGTCTTCGGCGACTTCTTCAGGGATGCCCGCGGCCTCGAAATAGCGGATGTCTTCGATGCCATTGTCATGCGCATTCTCGAGCGCAATGGCGACGGAGGGCGCATCAATATCCGTTCCCAGAATATCGGCCGTTTCCCAGAGGCGCCGTGCCGCCATGGCAAGGACGCCCGAGCCGGTGCCGACATCTAGCACTTTTTCAGGCGCAAGATCGCGCAGGCCCGTCAGTGCCACAAGGCATCCAGACGTCGTCGGATGATGGCCGGTCCCGAAGGCGCGGTTTGCTTCCACGAGAAGGGGGAGCCCTTCGCGGCCTTCGACTTTGTCCGCATCATGGGAGCCGTAAAGAAGGAAGGCACCGGCCTCGACAACACCGAGGCCCTCAAGCGCCTCGGCCACCCAGTCGCGATCTTCGAGCGTTTCACGTTCCGGCGCATCAAGGGCGAGCCCGTCAAGCGCTGAATTCACGACCGCCATGTCGGGCAGGGTCTCGAAATAGGCCTGCAGCACCCAGCCTGACTCACCGTCCTCTTCGGTCGGGTCTTCCTTGATCAGAGAGACCGCATCGGCGGGCGGGAACATGACCTCAGTCAGCCGCAATTCCGCCTGCTGAAGGTTTGCACGATCCCCGCGCCAGGCGAGGCGTTCTGTTTCACCGCTCATGAGACCACCTTGAGAAGACCATGCTTCTTCTTGCCGACAGACAGCTTGATCTGCCCGTCAATCACATCGCCGGAGGTGAGGGTGCGCTCTTCTGACAGCGGCGCATCATTCACCTTAAGGGCACCGCCTTTGATATGCCGGCGGCCTTCGCCTTTTGAGGCGATCAGCCCGAGATCGATATAGGGTTCAAGAAGCGGCACACCGCCGGCAAGGTCGCCTGCCGCAACATCCTTGGTCGGAAGATCACCAGAAGCCGCGCCCTGTTCGAACGTCGCCTTTGCGGTTTCAGCTGCGCTTTCTGCCGCCGCGCGGCCATGCAACATGGCGGTTGCTTCGGTGGCGAGGATCTTTTTCGCCTCATTGACCTCGGCGCCTTCAAGCGCTTCGAGGCGGCGGACCTCATCCATCGGCAGGACGGTGAAGCGGCGCAGCATGGTGCCGACATCGGCATCTTCCGTGTTCCGCCAATATTGCCAGTAATCGTATGGCGAGAGCCGGTCGGCATTCAGCCACACAGCGCCGCTCTCGGTTTTGCCCATTTTCTTACCTGACGCTGTGGTCAGAAGCGGTGTCGTCAGTCCGATCACATCGCGAGACTTGCCTTCCTCTTCCGTTGCGGCAATCCGGCGGCAGAGCTCGACCCCGTTGACGATATTGCCCCACTGATCAGAGCCGCCCATCTGAAGGGCACAGCCATAGCGCTCATTCAGCTCGAAGAAGTCATAGGCCTGCATCAGCATGTAGTTGAATTCGAGGAATGTGAGCGGCTGCTCACGCTCTAGCCGCAGCTTCACCGAATCAAAGGTCAGCATACGGTTGATCGTGAAGTGAACCCCGAAATCCCGCAGGAACTGGATGTAGGAGAGCTCCGACAGCCATTCGTCATTATTGACCATGATCGCGTCGGTTGGCCCGTCGCCAAAGGTCAGAAAGGGCTCGAAAGCACGCTTGATGCCATTGATATTCGCCTCGATATCCGCATCGCTGAGCAGCTTGCGCTGAGTATCCTTGCCGGAGGGGTCGCCGATCTTGGTGGTGCCCCCACCCATCAGGGCGATCGGTTTATGCCCCGTCTGCTGGAACCAGTAGAGCATCATGATCTGGACGAGGCTGCCCGCATGCAGACTGTCTGCCGTCGCATCAAAGCCGATATATGCCGTCAGCGGCCCCTTTTGCGCGGCGGCATCCAGCGCCTCGGGGTGCGTAATCTGGTGGATAAATCCGCGCTCTTCGAGGATGCGCAGGAAATCGGACTTGTATTCAGACATTTGGTAACCGTTTCTCCAAGAGTTCCGGCTTCTAATGGCGCCAAGGGAGACCGTCCACCATGGATCGTGAAGAGATGCACAGGCTGACGGCTATCGGGCTCATGGCAGGCACGTCACTAGATGGGGTGGACGTGGCTGTCCTGCGCACAGATGGCGAAACCGTCCACAAATGGGGACCGGCCATGTCCTTCCCCTATGATGCGCCAACACGCGCGACGATCATTTCCGCAACGAAGGCGGCGCTTGAAGGCCGCGAAGAGGCCAATGACATCGCGGTGGCCGGAAACATGGTGACCAGCGCGCATATCGAGGCAGTGCGGAATTTCCTTTCCGAGACTGGGCTGCGGCGCGACGAAATCGATGTGATCGGCTTTCACGGCCAGACGATTCTGCATCGCCCGCCGCTGGATGCGTCTTCGATCGGCCGTACCTGGCAGATCGGCGGCGGCGGTATCATCGCGGAGGAGTTGGGCATCGATGTCGTCGACCAGTTCCGGCAGGCGGATATGGCCGCAGGCGGCGAGGGCGCGCCTTTCGCGCCGATCTATCACGCGGCTCTTGTTGAGGCATGCGAGTTTGATGGTGCCGTGGCGGTGCTCAATCTCGGCGGAGTCGCGAATATCACTTATGTCCCGGCGGATCGCGATCCGATGGGCCTCGTTGCTTTTGACTGCGGGCCCGGCAACGGGCTGATCGATGAATGGATGGTCCGGCACACCGGACATCATATGGATGAAGACGGCGCGCTTGCGGCGTCAGGCTCAGTTGATGACGAAGTCCTGAGGATGATGGCGCTCAATCCCTATCTCAAGCGAAAAGCGCCCAAATCGCTCGACCGCTATGATTTCAAGCTCAAAGCGGCGGACCATCTTTCTCCGCCAGATGGGGCGGCGACGCTGACGGCGTTCTCGGCCGAGTGTGTGGCCCGTTCCGTGGCGCTGCTGCCCGAGGCGCCAGCCTATTGGGTTGCCTGCGGCGGGGGACGGCACAATCCGGTCCTGATGGCAGAGCTTGGACGCCGTCTCGAAGGCCAGGTGCTGGTGGCAGAAGAGGCCGGCTGGCGTGGAGACATGATCGAGGCGGAGGCGTTCGCCTATCTTGCGGTCAGGTCGCTCCGCAAACTGCCCCTGAGTTTCCCGAAAACGACGCGCGTGCCCCAGCCCCTATCGGGCGGCAGCTATCACCGGAAGCCGGTCAATCTTTAGCCTTACGGGTGCCAGATTTCCCGGCGAGTGAGGGTGGCGAGCGCGCGGGTGCGCGGCCGAGCATCCGAGCCAATGCCGCTGGGGATCGGGGTTTCGGGCGACTGGCTCGTCATCGAACGGTTATGCACGACAGAGCGAGCACCTACCGTATCTAGGAATTTCAGGTATCGGCGCATCAGCCGCGGCGTCGGATCGGTGGCGACGAGATCGTCATGCCAGATGCGCTCGACATCCCAGCTCGAAATCTTGTCTTCGAGAGCCGCCTCGAAATCGGCGACATTCGGCGGGATCTCCTGTGCCAGCATCAAGAAGGCGGAGGACTTGAACCAGTCCGAATAGGTCGCAGAAGCAGGCACCTGCAAAGCGCTGATCTGGTCAGGGGTACGGACAGTCCCGCGGCGCCAGAAATCATCAAGCGCCAGCGTCACACGGTTGCGGTCTTTTAGATAAGTCCGCTTGTCATTGCCGCCGAGCCAGAGAGTCATTGCCGCTGCAAAGGCAGCCTGAATAAGGGGCCAAATGTAGAAATACTGTTCGACTTCCCAGAACGTCACGGCAAGGCCGCCATTGGACTTGATCATATAGTGAGGCAGGATAACGCCGATACCGATAAATATGGCGATCGCGATCAGGCGGATGGTTAAGTATGTCGTGTTCCATGCGGCGATGACGGTCTTGGTCATGCCGCTCATTTCATACTTGTCCTGAACATTGATCGGCTGGAACCACAGATATTGTGCGGCCCGGCGAGCGACGGCCCAAGTCACCATGGAGCGCGCCATGGCATTGGCGTTATCGCAGTAATCGGCTTTTTTGCGTTTATCGTCAGGATCAATCCGGGGGAGCTGGTCGCTCTTCGAAATACAATCGGTCTGGTATTCTTCGATTTCATCCTTGAACGCATCAAGATGCTCTTCAAGAAACGCGGTCGCGGTCGAGACCGCCTGAATGGGCGCAAGACTGCCCTTGTGCCGGAAGAAGCCGCCGCCTCGACTGTTCGTTTGTTCCCGGACGAGACGGATAAGGAGCCAGCCAAGAACGAAGAGCATGCTAGTGCCTAGCGCGAGCATCCCGCCGAACCATCCGCGCTCCGCGCCATACCAACTCAGGACATAAAACAGGACCGTGCTGCCGCCTGTGAGCAGCAGCGTCCAAAAGAGTCTTGTCGTCAGATAAGGCCAATAGCTGTGGCCACTGAGCATGCGCGCGATAAGGGTGCGGTCATAAGGCGGCTCGCCTGCACGGGGCGGCACGTAATTCTTGCCGTCATCCCGGCCATAGGCAACGACACCGGCGGGGTCGGCCACTCGGTTATTCACGAGGATAGCGGCGAGGCGGTTGACGTCGCTGGGCAGCGCTTCGTCGAGATGCTTGGCCCGGGCATCATCAGAGCCGTTTTCGGGCACAAAGCCGAACCATTCCGGGCCAGTCACGTTGCGGTCGATGACTTTCCCGACTTCGTCGCTGACAGGCAGCGGCTTCCAGCTCTCTCTAACTACGCTCATGACCCACTCGCATCGCGACACCCCGCGACAGGGTTACCATGTGCAGACGAGCTTGGCGAGGGAGAAGCCGGGGCTGATCTATTGCAGGTCGGGGAGCTCGACGGCCTCAAGTTCCGTCTCAACGACAGTTCGTTCGAGTTTGACGAGGATGGATTTCTTCGTTTTCCGGGTCAGCACCATGCGGTGCGCCTTATACCCTGTCCGCGCGATGGTGAGAGGCACTTCATCAATGACGCCGACCCGGCAAGGCGTCTCACAGCTCGTGCCGTTCACGAAGGTGATGGTCGCATCATTCGGCTCGGTTTTGACCATGACGAAGGAAGGCTCATTCGAAAAACCCGACGTCGTCTCGCAGGCGGAGACGAGGAGTCCCAATGCCGCAATGCCGATGGCCAGTTTCATCGCCGTCACCCCTTTTATCGTTTGAGCATATCGAAGGCGTTTTCGAGGTCTGCCGTCAAGTCCGATACGTCTTCAAGACCGATATGGAAGCGCAGGAGCTGGCGGGTCTCCGTCCACGGCACAGCGCTTCTGACTTTGACGGGCCAGGCGGGCAGGCACAGGCTCTCATACCCGCCCCAGCTATAGCCGAGCCCAAAGTAATGAAGCGCATCGATGAACTGGCCGGTCGTTTCTTCGTCCTCCCAGTCGGCAATCACCGAGAATAGACCATTCGTACCCGTCCCATCACGCATCCAGAGGGCATGATCGGGATGGCTTTCGAGCCCCGGATGAAGGACTGAGGCAATTTCGGGCCGGTCTTCCAGCCAGCGGGCGACAGCAAGGCCGCTTGCTTCATGGACATCGAGCCGCCGGTGAAGCGTGCGCAGACCGCGATGGGCGAGGGAGGCATCCTTGCCGGAAACGGAGATGCCGAGCACCCGCGCGGTGCGCTGCACGGCGGTTGCCAGATCCTTCCGGGCAATGACGGCTCCCATCAGGAGGTCCGAATGCCCGCCGACATATTTGGTCAGCGCCTGAAGACTGATCGCAGCCCCCAGTTCCAGCGGTTTGTAGTGTACCCCTGCGCCATAGGTATTATCAACGATCACCGGGATATCGCCCGCACCGCGCACAATGGCGGGGATGTCCTGGACCTCAAAGGTCAACGAGCCCGGCGATTCACACAAGATCCCTTGCGTATTCGGTCTGACCAGCTCCCTTATCCCGGCTTCATCCGCATGCGGGTCGAAATAGGTCGTCTCGATGCCGAGTGATTGAAGATAGATATCGCAAAATGCGCGGGTCGGCTCATAGGCGCTGTCGGTGACGAGCAGATGACCGCCTTTCTTCACGACACTGAGGATCGCAAGCGTACAGGCGGCCAGCCCTGAACCCGTCAGCGAGACATGCTCGGCCCCTTCAAGCTCGCCAAGGCTTTCCTCCAGCGCCTTATGCGTAGGCGTGCCCATCCGGCCGTAATGCCACGGGCGGTTCTGCGCCCGGAAACTCGCATAATCCGGAAAGAGAACGGTCGAGCCGCACTCGACCGCCGGGTTGACCATTCTGACGCCTTCTGCCGGGCGGCCCTTATGGGCGTCTTTTGTCGGTCCCTTCATCCATACCACTCAATCAGGCCAGCTTCCTGGCCAATTACGTCGAAACCGGCCCGCTGATAGAGCCGGAGGGCGGAAGGGCTGTCCATCGAACAGGTATCGATACGGACGGATTTCGGTCCCTCCGCCCAGATCAGCCCCAGAATTTCATGGAAGAACCAGCGGCCAAGACCCTGACGCTGGGCTTCCGGCACGATGCCGTAAAAGCGGATAACAGGAGTCTCGGGCTTTGCGATATCTATCTCGGCGAAGCCAGCCGGCCATCCATCAGTATAAAGAACGTAAATCCTGACCGTCTCGGCATGGATCAGGGATTTGAGGATATCATCCTCAAGGTAACGGCGGCTGACCCATTTATGGGCCTCGCCGACCGCGTTGTAGAGATGACGGTAGAAATCTACCGGCGGGGTCTCACAGCGCAGGATCGCGACATTCGCCGCCGGGCGCGCCACGGCGTGGGGCTGGGGCGGGTGCGTCTGCTCCAGATAGGTGATGGTCACCTTGTGGCGTTCGGGCGCGGACCGTGTGATCTGCTTGGCACTCATGCGAGGCGGGCTCCATTCGGGACAGGCTTGTCGGCTGCCCCGAGGATAATGTGTCCGTCGCGATCTGCAAAACCCAGTGTCAGCACTTCTGAACGGACCGGGCCGATCTGGCGCGGCGCGAAATTGACGACCGCCATGACCTGACGGCCGATCAGCTCATCGGGCTGGTAATGCTCGGTGATCTGCACGGAGCTTTTCTTCACCCCGACGCCGTCGCCAAAATCAATCCGCAGCTTAAGCGCAGGCTTGCGCGCTTCGGGGAAGTCCGCTGCCTCGATGATTGTGCCGATGCGGATGTCGAGCTTGAGGAACTCGTCAAACTCGACAATCGGCAGAGGAGGCGCCGCAGGATCATGGATCAGATGCATAAGGTCAGCTCAGCCAGGACGGCGTCGGCAGGCCCTTCTCGGTCAGCCATGTGGGATTATAGAGCTTGGACTGATAGCGGTTGCCGTAATCGCACAGCATGGTGACGATGGTGTGACCGGGCCCGAGATCCTTTGCGAGCGCGATGGCCCCGGCAATATTGATCCCTGCGGAGCCGCCAAGGCACAAGCCTTCCTCGGTCGTCAGGGCAAAGAGGATTTCGAGCGCCTCCGCATCGGAAATCCGGTAAGCCTCATCGATCTCGGTCCCCTCGACATTGGCCGTAATCCGGCCCTGACCGATCCCTTCCATGACGGAGCCGCCTTCGGCCTCCAGCTCGCCGGTCTTCACCCAGCTATAGAGTTTGGCGCCAAAGGGGTCGGCGAGACCGATCTTCACATCGCCGCGCTCTTTCAGGGCACGGGAAATGCCACCCAGCGTGCCCCCTGAGCCAACCGCGCAGATAAAGCCGTCGACCTTGCCGCCGGTCTGCTCCCAGATCTCAGGCCCGGTCGTTTTGTAATGGGCGTTCCGGTTTTCGACATTGTCGAACTGGTTCGCCCAGATCGCATTTTCGGTCTCTTTCGCGAGCCGCTCGGAGACATGGATGTAATTGTCGGGGTTTGAGTAAGGGACCGCATCGACCTCGATCAGCTCCCCGCCGAGGAGGCGGATCGCGTTCTTTTTCTCTTCGCTCTGGGTCCTGGGCATGACGATTTTGACCGTGTACCCCTTAGCCTTTCCGACAAGGCAGAGCCCGATGCCGGTATTGCCGGCCGTGCCTTCGACGATGGTCCCGCCGGGCTGCAGCTCGCCTGCGGCTTCGGCCGCCTCGATGATACCGAGCGCGGCGCGGTCCTTCACCGACTGGCCGGGGTTCAGGAACTCGGCCTTGCCGAGAATGGTGCAGCCTGTCTCCTCCGATGCGCGGCGGAGTTTGACGAGCGGGGTATTGCCGATGAGGCCAAGAACGTTGTCGCTATATTCCATGATGGAGGCATCTAGCCCCGTCCGGCCCGCTCCCACAATCACGCATAGCTGATGACCTATAGAGTTTCTCTAGGTCTCGGCGATCGCTGCCAGCACCCGGTCTCGTGCGTCGGTCAGGCCCTTATAGGAAAGCTGATCCGCATTCATCGCGCTGAGGCCTGCGTGAAGGTCGTGGACCATGTCGGGCCCGCCATGGGTGAGAAGCGCGGGCAGGGGATCCTGATAGGTCTTGATGGTGAAAAGGATCGCGCCCGTCTCGGGCAGCTTTGTGAGGGTCTGGCGCTCGACCCGCAGGAAGGCCTTGGCAAGAAGGCTCGCGCCCTCGACCCCAGCGAAACGCGGGCCGCCGGTCGGCCCCGGCAGATGTAGGCCCGGCTCGTCATGCAGCGACCAGTTGAGCCGCCAGACCGGCTGTTCACGTCTCAGATTGTCGAAGATGCGCGCGACGCGCTTATCCATTTCTTCCACGAAGGCCGGCACGGGCGTGTGGATCTCGGCCATGCTCTTTCCGAACTTCTCGCCCAGCGACCAGTGCGAGGGAAAGTGCAGGCTCGCCGCCATCAGACGCCAGCGACCGTCCTCGTCCCGCATCATCAGGCAGAGATCATCATCGACGAGTTGCCCTGCGAGTTTCAGCGGCGGCTCACCGGAGGAAAGATCGATGCATCGTTTCGCCGTCGGCAGATGAATGACCGAGCCATCCTTCCAATAAAAGGAGGGGTGATGCTCCAGCAGATATCTGCTCAGCAAACGGAGAGTTTCGCGCTGGGCGGCATCAGCCTCAGGACTCGCCCGGAAAACTTCGTCCGCTGCTGTCTCATCAAGGTGCGCTTTCTCCGTAAGCCGGTCGCCCAGCCCTTCATCGGGTTCAATCCATCGCGCAGGGTCAAGCGGCTTTAAGGCAATCTTGAACCCCGGATGGCCATTCTCGAACGGGATATAGGGGGAGGTGCTCATCCGCGCGCAGTGAGCCAAGGCGTGATGCGCTCAATGGCATCGCGCACCTCAGCTTCCGTCACGGCAAAGCTGAACCGCATGAAGCGGTGACCCTCGACGGGATCGAAATCGACGCCTGAGGCGGTGGCAACGCCCGTGTCTTTCAGCAACTCAAGGCACAGATCACGGCTGTCATCGGTGAACTGATCGACACGGCCATAGATGTAGAAGGCGCCATCGGGTGGCGCCATTTCCGTCATGCCCAAAGCGGGCAGTTTCTCGAGCAACATCTGCCGGTTCCGGCGATAGACCCCGATCAGCGCATCTAATTCTTCCGTGCACCTGAAACTCGCAATCCCCGCTTCCTGCGAGAGCGATGGCGGCGTCAGGAAGAAATTGCTCATATAAGCGACGGCACGCTCGCGATGCTCCTCGGGTACAACAACCCAGCCGAGCCGCCAGCCCGGCATGACGTAATATTTCGAGAAGCTGTTCACGATGAAGGCGTCGCCTGTGAACTCAGAAATGCTCGCCGCCGGCTCGCCATAGGTCAGGCGGATATAGATCTCATCCGAGATGATCCGGATATTCCGTTCCCGGCAGACCTCAGCGATCTTCTCCATCTCCATACGGGGGATGATCGAGCCGGTCGGGTTGGCGGGGCTGGCAAGGATCACCCCGTCCGGTGCGGGGTCGAGCCCTGCGAGCATCGCGGCGGTCAACTGGAACCCGGTCGCCGCATCGCAGGGCAGCTCGACGGGGTGCATGTGCAGGCCTGTAACGACATTGCGGTGAGCGACATAGCCGGGCCGGGCCATGGCGATCCGCGCGCCGGGATCGAACGCCGTCATCAGCGCGAGCGACAGGGCCGGGGAGGCGCCGCAGGTCAGGATCACATTCTCCGGGGCAACAGTACTGCCATAGAGCTCCCGATAACTCCCCGCGATCAGGGATTTGAGCTCATCGCTCTCCCAATAGCCCTTCACCCCGTCATCGAGCATCGCCCGCGCGGCATCCATCACCGCTTCGGGGGGCCGCGCCGAGGGCTGGCCATATTCCATATGAATGACGGGCTCGCCCGCTTCCTGCATGCGGAAGGCGGCAGCCCCGATGGTCATGGCGTGAAAGGGGCGGATTTCGGGTCTCAAGGCACAGCCTTTCTTCATTGTTGTCCATCTCTTATATGCGTCCGATGACTGACACACCCCTTACCGACCGGATTGCGGCAGAACTCGACCTCGGCGTGCCCAAAGGCGCCCGTGTGGTCGTCGCGATGTCAGGCGGCGTCGACAGCTCTGTGACGGCGGCGCTTGTCCACCGTGCGGGCTATGATGCGGTTGGCATTACGCTCCAGCTTTATGATCATGGCGCGGCGATCCAGAAAAAGGGGGCTTGCTGCGCGGGTCAGGATATCCATGACGCAAGGCGCGTGTCCGAGGCGCTGGGCATCCCGCATTATGTCCTCGATTATGAAGACCGCTTTGGCGAGCAGGTGATGGAGGAATTTGCCGACACCTATCTTGCGGGCGCGACGCCGATCCCTTGCGTGCGCTGTAATGAGCGGGTGAAGTTCAAGGATCTCTTGGAAACTGCACGCGATCTCGGCGCTGTCGCGATGGCGACCGGGCATTATATTCGCCGTACGGATGATGAAGACGGCCTAGCGCTGCGCCGCGCAGCGGATGCAGGCAAGGACCAGAGCTATTTTCTGTTCTCGACGACCAAAGAGCAGCTGGGCTTCCTGCGCTTCCCTCTAGGTGATCTGCCGAAATCGGTGACGCGGGAGCTGGCAACGGAGCTTGGCCTCGTTGTGGCGGACAAGCCGGACAGCCAGGACATCTGCTTTGTGCCGGAAGGCAAATATGCCTCCGTCGTTGAGCGGCTGCGCCCCGGGGCGTCACGTCCCGGCGAGATCGTGTATATCGACGGTACGGTGCTGGGCAGGCATATGGGCGTTATTCACTATACGGTGGGTCAGCGCCGCGGTCTTGATATCGGCGGGCTTGCAGAGCCGGTCTATGTCGTTCGTCTCGATGCAGAAAGGGCGCAGGTGATTGTCGGGCCGAAATCGGCGCTCGATGTCGCAGGCGTCACGCTCGATGAGGTGAACTGGCTGGGCGATGACAGCGCAGCTGATATCCCCGTCCGTGTGAAGGTCCGCTCAACCCGGCCGCCTGAGCCTGCGACTGTGCGGATTGAGGGGCGCCGCGCGACGGTCACCTTCGATGAGCCACAGGAGGGCGTTGCGCCCGGTCAGGCTTGCGTCTTCTACGCCACCGATGAGACGGATGACCGCGTCCTGGGCGGCGGCTGGATCCGTCAGACGGTTCGTGTACCGCTTGCCGAAGCGAGTTGAAAGAAAAAGGGGCCCTGATGGGCCCCTTTGTTTTTGAGGTCATGCGCCGGGATCACTCCCCGCCGAAGCTCACCGTTTCAGAGACAGCGCCCTCGAAATAGCCCGGCTGGCCGCCGCCTGCAGAGAGGGTGGCCGTGCCGGTCGGTGCGACAAGCTCGCCATCCTCACTGTAATAGCCAAGGCTTTCAGGTGTCAGGGTGAAGCTCAGCGTCTCGCTAGCCCCCGGCGCGAGATCGACCACGTCGAATGAGACAAGCTCGACATTAGGCACCGACACATTCGCCTTCTCCGCATGCTGCAGATAGAGCTGGACGACCTCGCGGCCGGCCATGTCGCCGGTATTCGTGACCGTGACGCTCACCTCCATTGGTTCCGAGCCATTCGGAGCTTCGGGCAGGACAAGTTCCGAATATTCAAAGCTCGTATAGGAAAGACCGTAGCCGAACGGATAGAGCGGCTCGCCCGTATAATATTTATACGTCCGGTTCTGCATGGTGTAATCGTCAAAGGCGGGGATGCCGTCGAGCGATGTATAGAACGTCACCGGCAGGCGGCCCGAGGGGCTGAACTCACCCCAGAGAAGCTCAGCAATCGCATCGCCCGTTTTCTCGCCGGGATAGAAGGCCTGCACGATCGCGGGCAGGTTCTCATTCTCCCAGTTGAGCGCCATGGCGCTGCCCGAGAAATTGACCAGCACGACCGGCTTGCCGGTGGCGTGCAGCTTCTTGATCAGCGCCTCCTGAGGGGCCGGCATTTTCATATGCGTCCGGTCACCGCCAAGGAAGCCGTCGATCTCGACGCTCATTTCCTCGCCTTCGAGATTGGCATCAATGCCGCCGAAGAAGAGGATGACATCGGCTGCGTCCGCCGCCGCCATGGCCTCGGCCTCAAGATCGCGGGAGGTGTCGACCCAGTTGAGATGCGCAAATTTCTCAAGCCCGTCGCGGGTCCAGCCGCTCTCGAAGGTCAGCTCGAATTTGATCGCGTATTGCTCGCCAGCCTTGAGGTCGAGTGTGGCGTCATTGATCTTCTCGCCATTGATCGTGGCTTCGGCCCAGCGAGAGACTTCAAACCGGTAGGCGCCGTCCGCCTCAGGCACGAGGACGCCTTCCCAGCTTGCGCCGAATTCGTCATTGAGACCGTCAGTAGTCGGTGCGCGATGCCAGTAGAAATCGATATTGGGATCGATCTGCTCCTTCACCGGTTCGCCCGAGCGTTTGGGATCGGTGTAGTAGGCGGCCTTAAGGCCCGGCTCGAGCTCGCCATCCGCGCCTTCATGGAAGAAGACGCTGGCCGGGACAGCCGAGTAATTCGTGTAGACATCACCGGCAATGGTCGATCCCGGCGAATAGGTCACATTCTCTGCGCCGATCTTCGCCGTGATCCCTTCAAGCGACGTGACAGGCGCCGTCGGGACGCCGTGGTAATTGGCGAGGATCGTCATTTCATTATCGGCATTCGGGCCGATGACGGCGACTTTCGTGCCTTCCGCCAGCGGCAGGATGCCGTCATTTTTGAGGAGGACCAGTGAAGCGCGCGCGGCCTTGGCCGACAGCGCAAGGTTCTCGGCGCTTGCGACTTCCGAGTAGGGGATGTCCGTGCCCGGTACATTCATCGGATCGTCAAACATGCCAAGCTTCATCCGAGCCGTGAAAAGCCGGATGACGGAAGTATCGATCTCCGCTTCGGTGATCAGGCCTTTCTCAACCGCTTCCGGGAGAGCATCCATCTTGTTGCCCTGACCATCACCGCAATTGAGGTCGGTGCCATGTTTCACGGAATCGGCAGCAGCTTCGGCGCGTGTCTCCACATAGTCATGAGCATAATCGTAATAGAAATCGCCGATCGCGCCACAATCGGAGACGACATAGCCATCGAAGCCGAGCTCGCCGCGCAATAGCTCGACCATCAACAGATCACTGCCGCAAGCGGGCTGTCCGTTCACGGCGTTATAGGCACACATGACGGAGGCGACATCAGTCTCATCGAACGCCATCTTGAAGGCGGTGAGATAGGTCTCCCAAAGATCCGTGGTCGTCGGACGGTAATCATCGCGGTGGCGTGATGGCTCGGGGCCCGAATGCACGGCATAGTGCTTCACCGTGGTGACGGTCTTCCAGTATTTCTCGTCATCACCCTGCATGCCGCTGACGAAATTGATCGCCATACGGCCGGTCAGGAACGGATCCTCACCATAGGTTTCCTGCCCGCGGCCCCAGCGCGGGTCGCGGAAGATATTGATGTTCGGTGTCCAGAAGGTCAGCCCGCCATACATCGGGTGATCATCTTCGGCGAGCAGATAGTGATATTTGGCGCGGCCTTCATCGGAGATGGTCGTGGCGACTTCGAACATGAGATCCTCATCCCATGTTGCGGCAAGGCCGATTGCCTGCGGGAAGACAGTCGCTTCTCCGGCGCGGGCAACGCCGTGGAGCGCCTCGTTCCACCAGTTATATTCAGGGATCCCCAGCCGTTCGATGGCGGGCGATTTGTCGTACATCTGCCAGGCCTTCTCCTCGAGCGTCATGCGCGAGACGATGTCCGCGGCGCGTTCCTCAAAGGAGAGGGAGGTGTCGAGATAGGCGGGGCTGCTGTTTTCGGCAGGGGGTGCACTGCCATGTTCCATCGGCTTGGCGGCGCTGATTTGTGCGTCCCCGTCCTGCGGCTCTGTGTCTTTGTCGCCGCCGCCACAGGCAGCAAGCGCTATCACAGCGGTCGTCAGAAGGGCCCAGGGCTTGAGCCGGTGAAAAGATGTCCCTGCAAGCATTTGAAACTCCCTGCTTTTTTACTGCCAAATTCAGATTTTGATCCGGCATTGATGTCTTCGCGGGCACGAATGTGTGCGCTAACATTTTTAAAGTCCACAGCAGGAATGCAGGACTTTTTCGTGAAAATGGCAGGAGGAAGAGGCAGGCAGGGCGCAGCCCTGATCAGCTATCGGATTTCGGTTTGACCGCAGAGATCGACCGTTTTGCGCGGGCGACAGCTTCCCTGACATCCTCAAGCGGTTCGTCGGATACGTTGAAAGCATCAAGCTTCTCATGGGCGGACCGGTTCATGGCCGCGACCATGGTCGCCATCGTTTTCTCGACGTCATTGGTCGCCGGGATCATCGAAGCTGTGATGAGAGCCGGGGGCTCGTCATCCTCAAGAGCGTCTGGTTTTTGTTGCTCCACGGCTTCAAGCACCTGCATTGACCACTTGCAGCCGGATTCCATGATTCTGCCCCAAAAAACAAGGCCGTCCTCATAGATCGTAAAAGGCGTAGTCTGTCTGTGGGCCATGCTGCGGGCGCTGGAAATTGCTCTCTCTTGTGCGCTGCAATATCGCATTTTATGCGCTGTTGCGAGCGAAAATCGCGGTGACTGGCCGATCAGACTGGAATTGAGGCGATCTGCCGATTGCTCTTGGCGCCGGGCTTTGGTCTAAGGCGCCCGACTCGTTTCATTTTCCGACCTTCCAACCGTCAGGACTCGTCTTCCATGAACATCCACGAATATCAGGCCAAAGAACTGCTCAAATCCTATGGCGCGCCCGTGGCGCAAGGGGCGATCGTCCTCGACGCCGGGAATGCGGAAGCTGCCGCCAGCACGCTGCCGGGTCCGCTTTATGTGGTGAAATCGCAGATCCACGCCGGCGGCCGGGGCAAGGGTAAGTTCAAAGAAGCTGATGCGGGTGAGAAGGGCGGCGTCCGGCTTGCCAAATCGCCTGCTGAGGCGGCCGAGGAAGCACGGAAGATGCTCGGCCACACCCTCGTCACCAAACAGACGGGCCCGGAAGGCAAGGTTGTCAATCGCGTCTATATCGAGGACGGCGCGGATATCGACCGCGAGCTTTATCTCTCACTTCTCGTTGATCGCAGCTCCGGCAAGGTGGCGTTTATCGCCTCGACCGAAGGCGGCATGGATATCGAGGAAGTCGCCGAAGAGACGCCTGAGAAGATCCTCACCCTGCCGATTGAACCTTCCGGCATGACCGATGAGGACGCAGCCCGCCTTTGCGATGCGCTGAAACTTGAAGGCGATGCACGGGCCGACGGCATGGCGCTGATGCCGATACTCTATAAGGCTTTTGTCGAAACCGACATGGCGATGCTGGAGATCAACCCGCTGATCGTCATGGAAAACGGCCGCGTGCGCGTGCTCGACGCTAAGGTTGGCTTTGATCCGAATGCGGAGTTCCGTCACCCGGACATCCAGAAGCTCCGCGACGAAACCGAAGAAGACCCGCTGGAGCTTCGCGCCGCGGAATTTGATCTCTCCTACGTCAAGCTCGACGGCAATATTGGCTGCATGGTCAATGGCGCTGGGCTCGCCATGGCGACGATGGATATCGTCAAGCTCTATGGCGCCGAGCCTGCCAACTTCCTCGATGTCGGTGGCGGCGCGACGAAAGAGAAAGTCACTGAAGCCTTCAAGATCATCACCTCAGACCCGGGCGTGCAGGGCATTCTCGTGAACATCTTTGGCGGCATCATGCGCTGTGACGTCATCGCTGAAGGCGTGATCGCGGCCGTGAAGGAAACCGGCCTTGCCGTACCGCTGGTCGTCCGTCTCGAAGGTACCAATGTCGAGCTGGGCAAGGACATCATCAACAAGTCCGGCCTCAACGTGATTGCAGCCAATGACCTTGATGACGCGGCTCAGAAGATCGTCGCCGCGGTGAAGTAGCGAACGCGATTAGTCACTGAAATTCAAAGCCGCGCCACACGCATTGATGGCGCGGCTTTTTTGTGCCGGTTGAGCCGAGTATCGCCAGGGATTGTGCTGTCTGAATTGGAAGCCTTCAGACGCGTTTGGTGATCCGCATGGTTTCCGGTGCGTACCCCATTTTCTCATAGAAATGACGCCCACGGAGATTGCTGGCAAAGACATCAAGGCAAAGCCGCTCGAACCCCATCTGCTTGGCCCAGGCTTCAGCTTGCTGCATGAGGAATTGCCCAACTCCGGTGCCTTCTGCCGCTCTGGTCACGGCGAGCAGGGCGATGTAGCCGCATTTTCCTTGCGTCATCTCATCATCAGTCTCGCGAAGATTGATGTAGCCCAGTCTCTCCCCATCCTCCGCGATCGCGATGAGAGTGGTGTTTGCAGTCACGCTTTCATCCCATGCCGTTGCGGTGAAGCGATCCTGAAACGCGATCACTTCACTTGTGGAATGTGTCGGCGCGTCGATGACCTCAGCCAGTCTGGAATTCAGGCTAAGGATGAAGTTGCGATCTTCCTGATCATCGATGGCGGGGCGGACGGTAAATGTCATGGCGGCAACGCTGTTTGGACGGCCGCCAGTTTCTTTGCAAGTGAACAAGAACGGCGGCCTCAGTGAAATGGGCCGCCGTCACTATTTTGTCTGATATGTCATTGCAACCCTAATCGGGTTCGCAATGAGAGAAACAGATAGTTCTACTCGGCTTTCGGTTCGCGTAGGCGTTCGTGAAGCGGCGGCAGGTCCTGCGTTGTGAATTTCGCGATGACCTTTTTGGCTTCCTCGATGGCTTCGGCTTCGTCCGTATACCCTTCTTCAACTTCAGAGGCGAGTTCGAGGATCGGGCCGTAAAGGTCTTCAGGCTCGCCCTTGATCGTCAGGGCGAAAGGCTCGCCGGTTTCCTCAAGTGCTTCCCATTCGGCGCGGACAGCGGCCCAATAGCCTTTGGTGGCTTCCCACTGGCGCAACGCGATCCCTGCATCATAGCCGTCAAAATGCTTGTAGGTATTGATGCCCTGTTCGCGGACCAGCGCGGACGGCTCGTCCCCGGAGAGAACGAGCTTGGTGTTGTCCTGCTCATGCACCCAGCCGAACCATGTAATAGCATGGCGGTTGACGGCATCGACTGCATGATAATCGTCACGGGTTGTCATGTCGCGGCGGGGCAGGGGACGCCATTCGGCGGGCGGCTGCCAAGCGGAGACGCCATTCTCATGGACCCAGTGACCGACGGCACCGTAGCGCGGGGAATCATCGACCTGATAGACTTCCTGTGACCATGCGCCTTTCGCAACATCAGCGGGGACGCCTTTCGACTGCCATGCGTTGCCGCCCATAAAGGTTAGCACACGGGAAGGCTCATATTGCCAATCCTGACGCCAATGCTTGAGAGCGATTTTGCCATCCTTGGGGCCGACCAGCAAAATGTGCTGGAGGCTGATGAAATCGCCGCTATCCTCGATGACGCGGACAACTTCCCAGGCGCCGCTCTTCTTGCGGTCTTTAAGCTCATAGCCGAGCCCCAGTGAGACTGTCTCGATGAAGTCGAAGCTGACATCATAATCGCCGGCCATGGCGAGGATCGCCTCACGGTCCTGGGCGAAACGTTCGGTCTCGGCAGCAGACATTTCTTCTTTTACTGCGGCGGGGCCTTCGCTTTGCGTGGCAGGCGTCGTTGCGCAGGCAGCCAGCCCGAGGAAAGCAAAGGCGGCAGCGCCATTCATAAGAGTCTTCAACACCAGCGATCTCCTGAATTCTTAACGGTGACCTGCTAATGCGATGGATTCTTAGTTGCAAGACCTTTTCTCTTCTGTCATGAGATTGCGAGTAATTCGCATTTAAAGAAAGGGTCATCATGACCGGGGCAATGAATAACCGTCGACGCTGGGGAACGCCGGCCATTCTCGCCATGACAGCGGCGCTCGCCGTGCAGCAGGCCGCAGCGCAAGAAACCGAAGAAGAAGCAGAGTCGGACGTTATTACCGTCTACGGCACGACCAACCCGCTGCCGGCCTTTGAGTATCCCGGTCAGGTGACGGTCATCGACCGTGAGGCGATTGAGCAGCGCAGCGCGTCGGCGATCTCTGATGTCCTGCGCGATGTGCCGGGGATGGAGTTCACGGGCGGCCCGCGCCGGACGGGGGAGGTTCCCTCGATCCGCGGCCTGTCAGGCGAGAACGTCCTCGTACTCCTCGATGGCGCGCGCCAATCCTTTATCTCGGCGCATGATGGTCGGTTCTTCCTCGATCCTGATCTGGTCGCACAAGCCGAAGTCGTGCGGGGGCCAGCCTCTTCGCTTTACGGCTCCGGCGCGCTTGGCGGCGTGCTCGCATTCGAAACGGTGGATGCGGATGATCTGCTCGGCGCAGATGAGAGCTTCGGCGTCCGGCTCAAAGGCGGCTATCAGAGCGTCAATGAAGAGACATCCGCCGGGATCACGGCCTTCACACGGCAGGGCGGCTTTGACGGGCTCGCGAGCTTCTCGCTGCGCCAGTCCGGTGATATCGAATTGGGCTCAGGTGCTGAGCTCTCTTCCGATGATGACATCGACACAGCGCTTCTTAAAGCGGGTTACCAGTTCAGCCCGGCCTTCCGGGCCGAGGCTTCATGGCAGCGCTTTGCCAATTCGGCGATTGAACCGAATAACGGGCAAGGGACCGTGACCGGTGGTGATGTCGAGAAAGACATTACGACCGACACCTACCGGCTCGGCCTAGAATTTGATCCGCAAAGCGATCTCATCAATGCGAGTGTCACGGCCTACCGCTCGGAAACGGAAGTCGAAGAGTTCGATGAAACCATTCCGCGGACGGTCAATCGGGTGATCGAGACCAACGGGATCAGTCTGCGCAATGCGTCTCGGTTCGAGATGGCGGGGCAGGAGCTGACTTTCACCATCGGCGGTGACTGGTTCGAGGACGAACAGAATGGCTCTGATGACCAGACCATGGATGGCGAACGCGGCGGTGTGCCCGATGGCGGCACGGAATTCCTCGGCGTTTTCGCTCAGCTTGAAGCCTCTTTCGAAGAACCTTTCGGCCTGCCAGGCGAATTACTGGTGATCCCGGGTGTCCGTTATGACGAGTTCTCGTCTGACTCCTCGATTTCGCCGGACAAGAATGAAGACGATGCCGTCTCCCCGCGCTTTGCTGCAAGCTACGGCCCGGTAAGCTGGTTCCGCGTCTTCGGTAGCTATTCTGAAGGCTTCCGTGCACCATCCGTCAACGAACTGTTCCTTGACGGGGTTCACTTCCCGGTGCCGCACCCGATTCTTTTCAATCCGGCAGGCATGCCACCTAGCTTCACCATGGTGAATAACAACTTCATCCCGAATGCAGACTTGAAACCGGAAAAGGCGAGTACGACTGAATTCGGCATCGGGGTCGATTTCCATGACATCGCCAGCGATGGTGACCGTCTGCAGGCGAAAATCTCGGCTTTCGAAAGCGATGTCGAGGACCTCATCAACTTGTCTGTCAATTTTGCCTATGATGCGACATGTTTCTCACCGCCTTTCTTTCCGTGTACCGCAGGCACGACCAATTCGGCGAATGTCGATGCGGCCACACTTGAAGGCATTGAGCTTGAAGGCCGGTATGATTCAGATCTCTTCTTTGCCCGCGTCAGCTATTCGCAGATTGACGGCGAAGACGAGGCCACAGGCGCGGATCTGGGCATTCTGACACCGGACCGCTTCGCGGTTGATACTGGGTTTAACCTGCGCGACTGGAACGCACTGGTCGGTACCCGCATTCAAGTCGCCTCAGACTTTGACCGCTATGACAGTGACGGCATGGGCGGTACGACGCTTGCGGAAAGCCGCGACGGATATACCGTGGTCGACCTTTATGCGAGCTGGAAGCCTGCCTTTGCGGAGGGGCTCCGTATCGATGCCGGTATCGATAACGTCTTCGATGAAGATTATGAGCGCGTCTTCGAAGGTGTCTCGGAACCCGCCACGAACTTCAAGATCGCCGCGAGCTGGCAGTTTACGCGGTAAGGGGAGAGCTGGATCGGCCGGTGTTGTGTCTACCGGTCCAGTCAGAGAGCGGCTTCCGTCTCGGCCGACGGGAGCCGCTTTTTCATGTGGTCTTGCGGCCAGAGGCGTAGATGAGCTGCCAATTCATGAGCCAGTGATCGAATTCCGCCTGATACTGAATACCCAAAGCCTCGTCGATGGCGTCGGTGACTTGCTCCTCGCTCGCGGTTTCGAGGAAGAAGAGCTTCTTGCAGAAGGCGCCGACATCCTCACGGCGCGGGAATATCCACGGCACATCGACCAGTTCTTCCGTATAGACCTCAATTCCGTTCTCTTCCATCAGGCGGCTGAACTCACCGGGCTCGATAAAGACGCCGTCATGGCCCTGCGGCGTGTGCCGGTCGACAAAACCGTTGAGGAATTCGGCGGTCGGGGTGCCCGCCGCGACATCCGCAACGCCAAGCTGTCCTTGCGGGGCGAGGAGCCGTGCCCATTCGGCAAAGACCGGCGCACGGCTCTTGAAATGATGAAGGCCTGCAAGACTGCCAATCGCGGTCACGGACCCATCATCAAGCGGCACATCGATCATCGGCGCGTTGATGACCTCGAAGGAAGGATCGATGACGGCGCCAAATTCTTTTGCTGGCTCAACGCAGGTCACGAAGAGACCATCGCCGAACCGGGCCGCAAGCCCTTCAGATAAATATCCGCCACCCGCTGGCGTATCGAGGAAATGGTCGGTGGCGGAAAGTTCAAGCAGCTCGAGGAGGGCGCTTCGCTCATTCTCCCGTGCATCGGGAAAGGCCGCCATGGCCTCATTATAGGCCCGGCCCCGGAACGTAAAAATGCTCTGGTAATCAAGATTGTTCATAATAGCGCTGTGACCGTCCTCATCCCGCAATCCCTGCGATGCGATCCGCATGCCAAAGAGCGCTATCCGCGCTTGATCGAGGCGGTGCGCCGTGAAAATCATCCTTTCTATAGGGAGCGGTTGGCCGGAGAGCCTGTTGAGGCGCCGCTGCTCTCGCGGGGCGATATCCTTGCCGCCAATGACTTGCTGCTGAACGGGCACAAGGAGACGGCTCGCACATCAGGCTCAACGGGGGTGCCGGTGCGCATCGCCTGGTCGCCGGAGCGGATGAAGCTGGAGTTTGAAGCCAATCAGGCTTCGCTCCGCTGGGTTGGCGCCGTGCCGAACGCGACCGCCTTTATCCATCTTCACAAGACCGCCCCGAACGCGCGGACCGCGCAATATGACATCCGCACGCCTCTCGATGAGCAGATCCATATCCTCGAGCAGCGGTTTAAAGAGGTCGGCGCACAAGGCGTGACGACTTATCCAACATCCGCAGAAGCGCTCGCAAAGGCTGTACTGGAGGCCGGGCGCGACATGAGCTTCATCACTTGTGTCGGTCTTTACGCGGAGCTCTTGGAGCCCGCACAGGAAGAAGTCATCCGGCAGGCGTTCCCAAAGGCGAAGATCTGGTCGGTCTACAGCTCTATGGAGTTTGGCATCATCGCGCCACGCTGTCCGAAAGAGCCGGACTTTCATCATATCCTCGCTCGCAAGCTGGGAGTCGAGATACTCAACGACCGTGATGAACCGGCTGAAGAGGGTGAGATCGGCCGCCTTGTCATCACCGATTACTTCAACACGCGCTCCCCGCTGATCCGCTACGACATTGGGGATATGGCCGCGCCGGCAACCTGTCCCTGCGGCAATGTGAAAATGCCGGCAATCAGCCAGCTCATCGGCAAGATCAGAGGCGCGCTCATGCACCGGGACGGGCGACGCATTCCCTTCACCCACCTTTCTGTGGCGCTGCGGGACATCCCCGGCATGTCGCAATATCAGGTCATCCAGCACGAAATGGAGCGATTTGAGCTGCGCACAGTGCGCGAGGAGGGTGTCATGCCTCAGCAGGAGTTTCTGGCCCGTGTCGAGGCTGCATTCGCCGTAGAGTTCGGCTACACGCCTCAAATCACCATTACGCCTGAAACAGAGATCGAACGCGGGCCTAATGGGAAGTTTTACGCGTCGATTTCGAAGCTCTGAGCGAAACCTGCCTGTTGCTAGTTCCCCCGGCTTGCCTTTATAGCGCGCGCTCGGTTTCGCACACTTAACAATCCGTCCGCCGGTTACCATATGGCTGACCAAGCAGGACAGGGAGGCCTAGATGTTCTCACTCACCGCCACAGCCGCGGGTACCGCCGCCGCTCAACCCCCGGGCATGGGCCTCGATTTCTTCATCATGATGGGCCTCATGTTTGTGGTCTTCTATTTCCTGCTGATCAGGCCGCAGAATCAGGCACGCAAGCGTCATCAGGAAATGATCTCGAACATCAAGCGCGGCGACACGGTCGTCACCGCCGGCGGTATTGTCGCCAAGGTCGTCAAAGCCTCTGAAGGCGAAGAAGTGATGGTGGAGATCGCCGACGGCGTTCAGGCCAGCGTCGTCAAAGCGACCATCACCAATGTCCGCTCGCGCACGGAACCTGCCGAGAAAAAATCTTAAGGCTCTCCCTCAATGCTCCAGTTCAACAAATGGCAGGTCGGGACGGTTATCTTTCTCATCCTGCTCGGCGCCTATTTCACTGTTCCGAATTTTTTCCCGAAAGATCCAACGTCAGAGAGCGGATACGCTCAGGTTCCGGGCTTCGCCGATACGCGCGTAACCCTTGGCCTCGACCTTCAGGGGGGCTCATACCTCCTCCTCGAGGTCGACACCGACGAAGTGCTGGTCAACCGGATCACTTCGATGCAATCGGACATCCGTCGCCTGCTGCGGCGCGGGGATGAGGGGCGGATCACCTTCGGCGCCATTCATGTTGATACGGAGAATTACAGCCTTACTGTTCCGATCACCAATGCCGATGATGTCGACCGGGCCATGCGTTCCCTGCGACCGCTGGCAAGGCCACTCGGCGGGATTGGCGGGCTCGCAGGCGCAGGCCGCGATGTCCGCATCACGCAGGACGGACAAAATATCACCATCGCCATGACGGACGAGGCGCAGACTTTCTACGCTGACGATGCTGTCTCAAGTTCGATCGAGGTCATCCGCCGCCGGATTGACGCGATGGGGACGACAGAGCCTCAGATCCAACGGCAAGGGCCGAACCGGTTGGTCGTCCAGGTGCCGGGCAATTCCGATAGCGAAGCCCTCCAGAACGTCATCAATGCGCAAGGCCAGCTCAGCTTCCATATGGTGGATAGTGCGGCCGATCCGAATGCGCCGACCCCGCCTCGCCGGATCAAAGTACCGATGGGGAATATGACCTCTGCACCGGGGACGCAGCTTGTCCTTTTTGCGACGCCCGATGTCACAGGGGATATGGTCACCGATGCCAGTGCTTCGCCGAACTCCGATGGCGGCGGCTTTCAGGTCAACTTTGCCTTCGATACGCGCGGTGCACGGCGTTTCTCTGACGTGACCCGCAACAATGTCGGTCGCCAGTTCGCTATCGTACTAGATGATGAAATCATCTCCGCCCCGCGGATCATCAACCCGATCACGGGCGGCTCGGGCCGGATTACTGGCAATTTCACACCTGACGATGCCACCCAGCTTGCGATTCTCATCAAGGCTGGCGCGCTGCCGGCAGCACTGACGACAATCGAGCAGCGGACTGTCGGTGCTGACCTTGGCGCTGACTCCGTCCGGGCAGGGACAATCGCGCTGATCATCGGATTTACTGCGGTCATCATCTTTATCGTCGTGACCTATGGCCGTTTCGGGATCTATGCAGACTTGGCGCTCCTTGCGAACGTCCTTCTGATTGCGGGCGCCCTCTCATTACTGGGCGCGACGCTGACGCTGCCGGGGATTGCCGGCATCGTTCTGACAATCGGGATGGCGGTCGACGCGAACGTCCTCATCTTCGAGCGGATCAGGGAAGAACTCGAAGCGGGCAAGAAACCGGTACAGGCCGTTGAGGCAGGGTATCGCCACGCGTGGTCGGCAATTTTCGACGCCAACCTGACAACGCTGATCGCGGCGTTGATCATGTTCCAGCTCGGCGCCGGGCCCGTGCGGGGCTTTGCTGTCACGCTGGGGATCGGGGTGCTGACTTCCGTTTTCACCGCGTTCGTTGTCACGCGGATCTTCACAGGGAATTACGTCCTGTCGAAGCGTCCCAAAGAACTGAAGATTTAAGGCAGGGAGACCATCATGGGACTGAGGATTATCCCTTCCAATACGCAAATTAAGTTCGCCCGCTTCCGCAATATTGCGGCGGCCATATCTGCAGCTGCAATTCTTGCCTCCATCGGCGCATTCTATGTGCTGGGCCTGAATTTCGGGATCGACTTTACAGGCGGTGTCGAAATCGAGGTCGAGCCGCAACCGGGCGAGGAGTTTGGTACCGACTCGCTGGGCGCAGTTCGGGATGCCGTTGCCGAATTGGGGCTTGGTCAGGTCAAGGTGAAGACCATCGGCGGCACCCAGACGTCACCATCGGGCGGTATTTCCGTGACGGTGCCTTTGCCCAAGGACGAAGAGCAGGGCGGTGAAGTCGATAGAGAGGCCGAGAACCGTCAGACGCAGATCGCCAATCAGGTGAAAGAGATTCTCTTCGAGACCCTTGGCATCGGTCAGGAACAGGTCCGCAAGACGGACGTCGTCGGCCCGGCCGTTTCGGGCGAGCTCATCAAGGCGGGTGTCACCGCCATGGTGATCTCGATCGGCCTGATGCTGATCTATATCTGGTTCCGGTTCGAGTGGCAGTTCTCGCTTGGGGCGATCCTCGCGCTGGTCCATGACGTCATCATCACGGTCGGAGTCTTTTCGATCACCCAGCTCGACTTCACCCTGTCGATCATTGCCGCACTGCTGACGATCATCGGGTACTCCATGAACGACACTGTCGTTGTCTATGACCGGATCCGTGAGAATTTGCGCAAATTCAAGAAAATGCCGCTGCACCAGCTGATTGACCTGTCGATCAACCAGACACTGGCGAGGACGATCATGACGTCCTTGACGACGCTGCTTGCGCTGATTGCGCTGTTCTTGTTCGGCGGGGACGTGCTTCGCGGTTTCTCCTTCGCGCTGATCTGGGGCATCATTATCGGGACCTATTCATCCGTGTTCATCGCCTCTCCGATCCTTCTGCGGACCGGGGTCAAGCGGGACTGGTCCGAAGACGGGGCAGGCGGCAAAGCCGTCGCCACCAATGCGCCCTGACCGATTTCCGGGTCTGGAGCCTCGGCTTGCGGGGCTCCTTCTGCCGATAGCGCGTGAGCGGTTCACCGAACAGGTGACCGCGCTTGCCTGGTGGCGTGATGAGGCTCGCGCCGTAGGGCTCGTGCTTCTCGCTTTCGCCGCCGAGATCGACAGTATCCCCGAAAAAGTCAGTGAGCCGACACTCGGCGCGATCCGCTATGCGTTCTGGCGTGAGGTGCTGGCCGAGATCGCTGATGGCCGGGCGAGGGCGCATCCGGTCGCGGAAGGCTTGCTCGCGCTCTCAGCGTTCAATCGACCGCCCTCTGGGGCCGAGCTTGAGGCACTGGTGACGGCGGGCGAAGACAGCCTGCCCGAAGCCGAAGGCGATGTGCCAAAAGACCCTGCCGCCCTGATGGCCGCACTCCTGCCGCTCCTTGCAAGAACGGCTGGGGCCAAAGACGATCAGGACGCCCCGCTGGCAGCGCTTGGCCGCGCTTTTGTGGCGGATGAGCGGGATGACTGGCAGGCCGTGTGGCAGGCCCTCACGCCACTTCCTGAGACGCTAGCGCCCATCGCCGGGGCAGCCCGCCTCCATTATCGCCGGGCAGGCGGCAAAGCGCTCCCGGCCTACCGGCAGCAATTCTCCCTTTTCCTCACGACACTTAAGGGCAGATAGGTGGTTTTTGCCCGATTTCGGTTGACCTTGCCCGCGCAGAACTCTATCTGCCTCCGCTCTGGTCGGGCCCGTAGCTCAGTTGGTAGAGCAGCTGACTTTTAATCAGCGGGTCACAGGTTCGAATCCTGTCGGGCTCACCAATTTCCTCTTTCAATCGCATAGGCTGTGCACTGACCTTCGTTCGGTCATGGTGACGAATTTCGACCATCGCTCATCTGATTTTGCGGGCCGGAGATGGGTCGAAACGTCTCAAATATTCTTGCTTGAGCATCGACGCTAGGCGCGCTTCACGGATGTGTCTAAGCAGACCCTTCACTTGAGGAGGGGCGTATATGACACGGAAATTCCTATCTTATTCTGCTTTGGCGGCGGCATTTGCCACGACCGCACAGGCACAAACAGTGCAGCGGGATTGGACGCCATATGAGCAGACCAAGCAATGCATGATTTCCGAGAACTTTTTTAATCCAGTGACTCGGAGGGATGGCTCAACATTTTGGCATATCCCGGACGACTCGGCGGCCACAACGATTCTCAAATGGCATATCAGCGGCGACCAGTTCCTGAATGAGGTGCATTTTACGCGCCGGGAACGCTTTGCAGCCTGCTTCAACGGAGCACGTGAATGCGGACTCCCCATCAACAATGACATTGCCTGGGAGCTGGATCAGCTCGACCTGCCGGGAAATGGCGTATCGACCGCCTATTTCAAAAATCCACCGCCTAAAAGCGCCGTCCGCTATGCCATGGCGACTGTCGGCGATTGTTTTGGCGCTGCTGGTGAGGGCGTCTATCTTGATGAACTCGGGCTGACGGAAGCGTCTCTGCCGGTAGATATCTGCTATCGCGCCGGGCAGACAATGTTTTTCAGCGGCGAGCGTTATCGCGACGAGGCGCCCGCGATGACAGATGCGCAGATCACCAAGTATGGAGAATGGGGTGCTCTTGCCTACTATTTGATCAATCAGGTTCAGAACAAACCTGATAATCCGGAGGTGTGTGGCGTCGCGCCGGTCGAGCTGATGCCGTCCTTCATGAGTTTCTATGACGACAATGGCTATGCCCTTCTGGAAGGCCCCGAATATATTGCTGCGCAGGAAGCTGAGGCTAAAGCAGCTGCCAAAGCCGCAGCCGAGAAGCAGGCTCGCGAGAATGCTTATCTACGTGAGTCCAAACGCAAGCGACTTCTGGCCCGGAATGACTATGAGCGGTTCGGGACGCTTGATGGCTGCCAGATCGCCTATTCCTACATCTTTGGTGGTATCAATCGGGATAAGATGAGTTTCATCGTCGATCCGGTTCCAGACAGCGCAATCGGCTGGGCACTGAAGTTCGAGCAGACCCAAGCCGCCGCGCAAGACTGCCCTGCCATGCCTCAAGAGCTGGGTGACTGGATGGCAAAACAGGATCCGAAACTCTTTGAAGCATACGGTGCCGAGGAGGAATTCCGGAATACCAAACCGAATATCTGGAACGAAAATGAGTGGAAGGCCTTTGTCGAACGCTGGATGTGGCGCGACCAGACCTTCGCAGAGAGCTATGCTCAGGGTGGAAACTGTCAGGCGGCAATCTGGTATTCGCGCAACATTGCCCATGACTGGAACTCTTTTAATCAGGCCGAATTGGACTTCGTTGGTCTCGCCCGCGTCTTTGAGCGATGGGGCGCCCCCGACAGAGCCTTGTGCGCGGCGATCCCGCCGGATGTGCTACCTTTGGCTCGAAAGACCTGGGAGCGTCAGTACAATCAGGTGATGCGCGAAAAGGCCCGGCAACAGGCCGAGTGGGATGAAGCCAATCGCCGTGAGGCCGCGCGCCGTGCAGAGATCAATGCGGCGTATGATGAGCTTCTGAACTGGAAACCGCCATACAGTAAGCAGACAGAGATGCGCTGCTATAATGTTGAAGAGACCAAATACGGCACCCGTCAGCGCTGTTTTCAGTAAGTGAAATAGCGGGATACGAAAATCTGAGGGCGGAGTTTGTACCTAAGTAAGGTACAGCTCCGCCTTTTTCTTGTCTGATGGGTGTTCAGCGAGGCGTAAGGATGGATTGCTTAGAGCATAGCCCATTCTCCGTGCACAGCAGCAGGACACCCAGAAAAGGGCGCCGCTACCTGTCACGTCATCGGGAAAGTCTGGCTTAGTCGTCCTCGCCGTCGACCCATGCCGCTTCGTCGACCTCATCAGAGACGCGCAGTACACTGCCATCTTCTTCAAGGAAGAATTGCTCCATCTCCGCTCGCGTGAACGGCCGTGAGCCCAAGCGTCCGAAGACCGCCATCTGGTGGCCAGTCTCATCGACGGCGCGGTCACGATCGAGGCCCTTGGAGATCGCAATAGCGGGCGTGCGGGTCTTCTTCCAGGCGATCAACTCCGGCCGAGGCTCGGGCGAGAAGCCATAGAAATTGGGCTGCATGGAGGGGCGCTCATTCTTGCCGTCGGCACCGCGTCCAGCCATCGGCGAGGTCAGCTGCAGCAGTTTGAACCCGCCTGTCCCATCCGCGACATAGGCAAATAGCGACGCATTGGTCGTGCCCACGATGACATCGCGCGCATCCTCGATCCTCACGGGCGAGCCGTCAAAGCTCGTCACCTGCTGGTAGACCGTCGGGGTACGGGGTTTCTCAACATCAACGATATAGAGACCCTCGCGCCCGCCCGCGACATAGGCATAGGTCCGCGCAACATAGATACGGTGCGCGTCCGACATCGGAATGAAGCCGCTTTCGACCGCCTGCGGCTGATAAAGATCGGTGATGTCAAAGACATGGAAGCCGCGATCGGAGCTCGCAAAGAGATAGCGGAATTGTACCGCCGTTGCGCGCGCGCCGGGCAGGGCGACGTCGGCAGCAAGACGTGGGCTGAGGGGATCATCAAGATCGACAACCGCAATGCCGCGAGGTGTCGTGATATAGGCGATCGTCCCGGCAAGGGTGATATGGCTTGCGCCATCAAGCACACCATTCGGGTTCCAAGTCACCGCACGCTCAAGGAAATTATTGCGCGGCTCGCCATCGGCGAAGGTCGTGATGTCGACGAGATAAAGACCTTCCTCCGCATCCGTCACAACAGCATAGCTGTAGATCGGGTGCATCGGTTGTTCCTGATTGATCTCCTGGATCTCAGGCGTGTTGCGCAGCGGGTTGACCGGCTGGTTGGTCACCATCGCCATGCAGGTCGCATTCTTTGATTTGACGCGGGGGTCATGGCCGAGCGGCGAGAAGGGCGCCGTCACGATGCGCTCGGAGAAGCCCTTATTGCCGACAGAGGCGATGTCATAGACCATGAAGCCGCCCTTGCCCTCGGCGACGAAGAGATATTCGCCGCGGTGTTGCAGGCAGTTCACAGCTCCGCGCGCATCCTGACGGACATTCGCGATTTCCTCGAGCGCGCCGGTCTCACCTGAGCCCTTGTTGTCGAGGTCGAACGTCTTGCCGCGCTTCCAGTTGATCAGTTCACGGTCATTCTTCTCGACATGCGCCTTGTAATAATCGGGATAGGCATATTCCTGAAGATAGGAGCCGAAGACCGCCTGCGGTTCTTCGAATTCGGTGACACGGATCGCTTCGAGGGCGCCTTCCTCACCGACATAGGCATGAAGGCCGACGAAGTTCACGAAATTCGTGCCCAGCAGCATGAGCTGCGCCATGATCGCGTTATTGTCTTCATCAACTGAGACGTGACAGTCAGAGCAGGTCTTTGTCTCAGTCTTGCGCACCGTGTGCGGGAAGTGCGGCGCAAAAGCCTGTGACGAGTAACCGGCCGAGGAGATTGGCGGCTGTTGGATATAGATCCGTTCACGGTTCACATTGGTCGAAGTCAGCACGAGCGCGGAGGTCGAACGCACCGGGGCAACGATATTGCCCTTTGTGGTCTGGTGCTTGCCGAGCTGGAACATCTGGTCGCGGGCAACCTGCGGGTTATAGGTCGCATAGTTCCGCGTCGTCTGCTCCTCATATTTGTGGGTCTTGGTCTTCCAGTTCGCCTCGATCGGCAGGTGGCAGCCGCCGCAAGACGTCGTCCAGGAGAGGTGGCAGGTAAAGCAGGCCATGTCGTCATCGTCATGGGCGCGCGCTTCCTTGCCGACGCCGGGGCCCCAAGGGAGGAGGCCATTGCTATCATAATCCATGGCAACGGTTTTTGCGCGTGCAGCCTTGGCGTTATAATCTGGGTGCGTCTTGTCGAGGCTGTTCTTGACGAGGCTCATTTCCCATTCAAGCTCGGGATCGACGATGGAGCGCTGGATCAGCGTGCGGCGGCCATCGCGAGTGACCCACTCAAATCGCAGACGGCCATCAGGGTTACGCAAGGTCGTCATGTCCCGGCCGCGCGGAGTCGCCGCAACGTTTGACGTGCGCAGCATTGGATAATCATCCGCCGTGCCGTGACAGTCGCGGCAGCGGATCTCGACGGCGTTTGCAACTTCGCCATGGATATAACCATTGCCATGGCTGTCGCCTGACCAGTGGCAATCCGCACACTGCATGCCGACTTCGGCATGGATCGACATCATGTGAACTGATTTGCCGGGGTTCGTGCCGACTTCAACAAAGTCCGGCTCGCCTTCGCGACGCCATTTCTCGGGATCGTCGGGATCGACAATATTGCCCTCGGCATCGAGGAGGTTGCCGTCGCGGTCCCGCTTCAGGATCGCACGGAAGTTCCAGCCATGGCCGTGATAATCCGCAAACTGCGTATCTTTGAGCTCAGGGTTCAAATCATAGACATTGCGCAGGAAGTCGAGCTTGCGCCAATTGCCTTTTGTCGCCGCGCCTTCGGGGTTGCGGTCGAGCACCTCGCGCTGCTCGGCAATGGTCGGGTAGTGCTGCTTTTCCGGCCACATGGTCGGCGCATCACTTTCATAGTCCCACATCGTGTAGCCGAGATATGTATTCAGGAACATGTTCGGCTGGTGCATGTGACAGTTCATGCACTGAGCAGTCGGAATAGCGCTGGTGAATTCGTGCCGGATCGGGTGGCCGCTTTCACCATGTGGGATCGTCGGATCCTTAGTCTGGGTTTCACCATCCCGGCCATATTTGGCGTAAGTCAGCGAGTGCCGCGGCTCACGGTCATTGGCGTAAGGGGTATGGCAGGCCGAACAGCCCGACATGCGGTAGTCCCCGGGCTGATCATTCGTCCCCATGAACCATGTGAAAGGATCATTGAGGCGGGTCTTGTGAATGTTGAGGACAGGGATCGCAACGCGCAGGCCCGTGCCGGGACCGCGGTTCGACTGGCGCAGGTCCGGACGACCGGGTTCTTCGAGGCGCTGGATTTGGCCTGTCGGATTGGGCAGGCCGACTTCTGCGAACTGGGTGATGACGTTCCGCCCGCCACGCTCGAAGACACGGAAGACGTCTGCGGGCGGAATGACGGTCCACATCGGCAGCGGGGCCAGCCATGGACGGATACCGCGCGCGGCTTGCGCTTCGGTCAGCGTGCCTGCCGGATTGCCCGGGCCGATCAGCGCGGCGGATTCACCTTCGCGCGTATAAGCCTCGCCGAGAATGTAATTCTTATAGGGCAGGATGCCGTTATTATAGGCAGCACCGCCCCACAGCATCGCGCCGGTTGCCATCAGCGAGCGCTCAGCAGCCTCAATGATCGGCAAGTGGCAGGCGCCACAGGCTTCGCGCGCAACGCGGTAGTCGGACGGGTTCACAAAGCGGACGAATTCGGGCGCTTCCTTGTTCAGGAGCGCATAGCTGCGTTCAGGGTTCGCAGAGTGCGGAAAATGCCATGTCTCAGGATAGGTCGGCAGGACGTGGGCGCGGTTCCGCGTCTCGGCAAATTCAGGATGTTTCTCATCGAAATCGTCGTGGCCGTCCTTGCTGACTTTTTCCTCGGCGAAGGCAGAGCCGTAGCTCGTCTCATGACCTTTGACGCTGCGAACCGGCACCTCGCCGCCATTCCAGAAGACGCTTGCGTCTCCGCCATGACAGTCCGTGCACCCCAGCACCACGCCGGGGCTTGCATGCATGGTCTTGCGATCGGTCTCAAGGTGGCAGCTTTCGCAGCCATCGGACTTCGCATCCGCTTCCAACCAGGTTTGCCCGAAGGGCGCGGCGGGGGCCGTCACATAGGTTCGCTTGACCGGCTTTTCCGATTCAGGCGCAGCGAAAGCCGTCCCCGTGAGGAGGAAGATGAGTGCGCCGAGCGCTGCGATGAGCAGACGGAAAGACATCAGTAAGACAGCACCGCGTTGAAGAGGATGGAGTAATAGGCGTCGAGTTCTTCCTCGCTGCCGAAGAGTTCCTTGAAGCCGTCACCGGGGACGAGCGCCGCGCCGGAGAGCCTAAGCACCACGTTCTGGATGAAATTCGGCCGGTAGATCGCGGAAGCCGAGAGGTCATAGCCAATGTCTTCGGCAATCGGCCCCTGAATGCGGGTCGCGGACAGGATCGAGGTATCGTCAAACCACAGATGATTGGCATTCAGCGTCAGCCGCAACTCAGGCAAGACGTCGGCATCAACACCGCCGCCGAGCAGAAGCGTGCCCGGATTGGTGAAATTCGACTGGCCCTGTTCTTTCGAGGATCGCAGCGAGTTGAGAATACCGTTCCGGCCATTGACCGCGATGACACGTCCGCCCCCGGCGTAAGGGATCGTCTGACGGATCCAGTAGCTGGTATCCGCGCCGGCAAATTGCGGGTTCTCGAAGATGGCATCAAAGCCTTCTTCCTTGTCGTCATAAGGGTCGCTGTCGCCCGAGGCATAAAGCGCCGAAAGGCGGAAGCGCAGCCAGTCGACATCGATTGAGGGCTCGACCGCTGCAAACCAGGCGGAGATATCGGTCGGCTCGCTGACGAAATCGCCGTCCCGATTTTCACCAAAAGCATGATAGACTGAGGCGGAGAGGTTGATCCGGCCGATTCGTCCGTCTGCCGAATAGCCAAGATACCCCACATCATATTCGCGGCCCTCAAGATTGCCGAGAAGGGCGGGGCGCACGGGGAAGCCGTTCTCGTCGATCTCGACGTCATCTGACTCCCGGTTGATGTTCCAGATAAAGGTCGCCTGGCTAGTCATGCCCGGGAAGGGCAGGTCCTGGCGGTAGATATTCGCGGCAAGGACATAATCCTCGCGGATTTCCTCATCGACCGCGTTGAGGCCGGAGTTCGTGTCCTTCTCGAGCCGCATGAAGGCCGCGAGATTGTACTGGAAGCGGTTATTGTCGCGGTTGCCGAAGAAACGGATGCCGAGCTGGCTGTCCTGGAACAGGAAGCCCCGGAAATCAGCATTGAATGGCTGAACGCCGACACGGACGGAATCAAAATCATACCGGTCCGAGACGTTGCGGATGTGGTAATCGACAAAGGCTTCCTGAATGCCGACGTAGAAATCCGTGCGCTCCGTATCGCGCGACGGTTCAACAAACAGCGCCCGGCGCTCCTTAATATCGACATAGTTGACCTGAATTGCCGGTGTCAGACGGAATTCCAGATCTGGCGGCTTATAGGCCGTCATCCCCTTGATCAGCGAGAAAGAGGGAATGAAAGTCTGAGCAAAGACGAAACTGTCGCTCTCGCCAAAGACATCAAGTTGGTCAGGCTCTTCGGTCGTCTGGATGCTGACAGGCGTCGGGAAGGTCCGCGGCTCGATCACCGTGTCAGAGGTGAGGGCCGCAACAAGGAACAGCTCGTCATTGCCGAGGATCGGCCGGTCGCCCTTCAGCGTGTTCTGATTATAGGGATCGTACCACTTCTCTTTGACCCCGATCGCCTCGGCAAGGCGCCAGCGGTCCGGCACGGGAACGATCGCGCCTGCGCCAACAGGCGGCGGCGGGACGGCGCCGGGATTGAGAACAACGATCTCGTCTTCAGGAACTGGGCGGCCCGGACGGCGGCGCTCGGCCTCGATCACCTCCGTCTGCTGCTCAAGCGCCCGCGGATCGACGGGCGGCGCATTTACGGGATCGGGAACCTTCGGGTTCGGCTCATGCCCATAGGTCGCGCAGGCCGAGGGGATCACGGCGAGGGCGGCAAGGGTGAGAAGGCGGAACCGGTCCATCATGTCATTTCCCCTGACAGACATTCTGCTGACTGGAGTCAACAAATGGCGTGAACGGACAATTGACATAGCGCAGGCGGACCTGACGGTCATTGAGCTGCACGACGATGCGGTCGGCGCGGATCTCCGGCGGCGCGTTATTGATCGTCCCCAGCTTCAGCCCGGCATTATGCAGGCCAAGGAATGAGATCATGTCGTCCTGGTCGATCCCGTCGCCAGATACGCCGATCCCGCCGATCAGCTGATCGCCGCGATAGATCGGCACGGAGCCGGGGAAAATCTGGATGCCGTTCATCAGCCGGTTGCTGACATCCCGGCCCATCGGCAAAGGCGCACTTGTTGAAGGCAGGAAGGTGCAACCACGATTGGTATCTGTAGGTGAGATCCCTAGGACAAAGCCGACATGCTCGGAAATATTCACCACAGCGAGCTCAGTCTGAAGACCTGTGTTGAAAGGATTGAAGTCATCAATCGGGACGGAGAATGGCCCCGGCCCGTTGCCCAGCTCCCCATCCGGGAAATAGGGCCGTGATATATTACCGCCCGAGCGGTCAGCAAAGGCATGAGTGCCGGTCAGAGCGTTCGGGTCGTCAAAGAACGTCCGTGTACGAGAGACGACTGTATCAAGGCCAGGCGGACGGTTCCCGGCCATTTGGTCCGACAATCCTGCTGGAACTGCGGGGGGCTCTAATGCGGGCGGACGCGGTGTTGCGTTCAGATCATTTGCGGCATTCGGCCCGGAGAAGAAAGCTGCCGTCCGCGCCTTTTGCAGGCTGACATCGGTGCCAAAAATCGGCCCGTCAGGCGAGCGGACCATGCCGAGGATCTCCCCATTGGTATCGACGACAGAGACCGTAACCTGCGCCCGTGAATTGAGCGGCTGACGGATCTGCGCGCGAGCCTGACTGAGGATGTTGAAGGCTTCCTCGAGCAGGGTTTGGACTTCGAGCGCTGTCAGGGGTTGCGGTACAGACCCGCCATCCGTGCCTGCAGAAGGAGGATAGCGGTTCGTGCCCAAACCGTCCGTAAGCACGTAAGCGTCAGGCGTATTAAAGGCCGTAGACAAACGAATCCCGGATTGCTCCGTGCCATAGGTCGTGCCTGCCTGGATTGTCGCGACCATGCCTTGCCCGAAATAGCCGCGAACCGGGCGCAAGGCACCTATGCCGCCGGGCAGCGTGCCAAAGGCAGGCGCAGCCATGGGATCGGTCAGGAAATCGTCCTCATCCGCGTCCGAGAACCGCAGCGCGGTGCCATCGACAAGGATTCTCGGTGCAATGATCTCTTCTGGTGCCGGGAAAAGACGGCTGGCCGCAAAAGCGATGATTTCCTCATCGCTCATGTCATTATCACGGATATCGGGATCGAAGGTGTAGGTATCATCGACCGTCACGCCAATGCCGCCAACAACGACCCCATCCTTGTAAAGAGGAAAGCCGCCGGGATCAGCCGATAGCCCTAGCGGAGAGCGGTTAGGGCCGATGAAAGGCCCTTGTATCTCATCGTAACGGGTATTGAGGTCCGAACAGGGAAGCTGGCTGATCTGCACACCAAAGAGCGGACCGCTTTCCAGACCGTTTGTCAGGCCTGGGGCAGGCGGGAAATGCTCCTGTACGATCTGGCTCGCTGTCCGGGTCGAGAACGCATTGCCGCCTGACGACAGATAAGCGCCTGTAATCGCCTTGGTGATGGCGACAAGATCGCTCGGTGCCCGGACGGTCTGAAGCCCGGCGTGGCGTCCAGAAGGGGCACCATCGACAATCGCGTTCGGGGGCGCGCCTGTCATTTGATAAAGGGCCAGCACATTGCCGACCCGGTCAACCACAGCGATCGTCCCCGGCGTCCCGCGCGCCTGCGCTTCGGCAATTGCTGCCGAAAGTAGAGATTCGACATCTGCCACGCTCAAAGAACGCGGAAGCGGATCTTCGAAACGACGCGTCGGAGGAGGAGGAGAGTTCGGCGTCGGTTCAGGGGCGGCAGTCGTGCCGCCGCCACCGCCTGAACAGGATATGGTTAAGGCGAGGAGCGAAACTCCGAGCGCTTTGCTGACCCAACTGCTCATCTGATCAGAGCCTCCGGGTCCGGTCCGCGATAGCGAGAAGTGCGCGGCGAAGACGGGCGGCATCGTAATCCGAGGGGTTCTGCACCGCGTCGAAGGCCTCATCGATTTCGGGCGCAAGTTCATCCAAGACTCTGAATTCAATCGCGCCCTGATCGACCATCGCATTGAGGAAGACATCAACCGCGATAACTGCCTGCTCACCCGCCGCATAATTTGTGTACTCCGCGGCGGTCGTCGCATCGAGAATGCGCGACAGGATATTCATCGTCGTACGGCTATCAAATTCAGTGTCGAGAAACGCTTCGCGGAGATCGCGGCTGTAATCGGCAAGGGCGGCGGCGGCGAGTTTGGTCGCGTCATGATCGACACGTGTTGCGGCATGCAGTCTTGCGCCGACCTGACTGAATTCGGCGGACCGCTCCGGCATGACTTCAGCGACGGCGGCTTTCAGCATGATGAGGTTTGAATCTGTAAAGACCGGCACGCCCGGTCCGAGTGGGCGGCCCGGATTGGGGCGCCAGCCAGCAAAGGTCTGCCGGTCATTGGACAAAGGTTGATGGCAGGCATGGCAGTCAAAGAAATAGAGCTCAGGGAACAGACCATCCCGGCCAAGCTCATCATCCGTGAAAAGCTCGGTCGCACGTTCCAGCGCAATCGCCTGACCAACGGCCCAGTTCTTCATCGAAGAAGTCCGCACCATGGATTTTCGCTCAAGATAGTCCATGTCGACGGTGTGGTGCTGTTGCAGGGCAGTGAACAGCTCCAGCTCAAAGCTCATCCGCGGGTGACCCGCACCCATGATTCGGTGCGTAACGAACTGTTTCTCCCGTGTACTGCCGAAATGACAGTCGAGACAAAGGCTGGTCGTCTTTTCGACATCGGTCGTTGGGAAGAGGCCATTCGCAAGATTGTCCTCATGGCTGACGCCGACAGCATAATGGGTCGACAGCCATTTTTCGGCATTGCCGTGACAGCTCTCGCAGGTGACGCCTTCGGAGATATTGAACTGATCGCCCCACTGAGTTTCAGGGACATCATGTGCGTGGCACGAGAGGCATTCGGGTGCCTTCTCGGCCGGGCCGAAGCCGGCCAGCCGTGAAATCGCCTGACCCTGAGGGGTCATCAATACCTGATAGGCGCGTGAATGCGCGCCGCTTGAACGGGAAGGATCCTGCCAAGTGAGAATTTCGTTTTGCCGGACGATCGCGCCGCTCGCGGTCTGGCGGCTGTGACAGGTCGTGCCGGCGCAGGACGCAACGCCTTGCGCCATCGCCCCATCGTCCAATGGTACTGGATGTTGCTGGGCCCATGCCATGGTGCCCAGGCTGAAAATCACGGCCCCCGCCGCCAGAATCTGCTTGAACACTTCTCGCTTCCGCATGCCCTCACCCTCTTAACGAGAACTAACATGATCGAAAGGGGAGCGGAACCTCCGAAGAGACCTTTATGGTGAATTCGTGAGGCGCCTGAGTGTGGAAAAACCAGCGCTGTGTCAGGCGGACAACCTGCCCAGACACTCGACTGCCAGTTCGACACGGTCCCGGCCATTTCGCTTTGCAACATAGAGCGCGCGGTCGGCGCGCTCGAGTGCGGGATGAACTGACCGCTCGCCAGGATCGATGGCAGCGACGCCAAAGCTGACGGTAATCGAGAAGGATCCGCCTTCGCCTAGGAAGGTCAAGCCCTTGATCTTCTGGCGTAACCTGTTGGTCAGCGAGACGGCTTGCGAAGGTGTCGTTTCTGGCAGGATGAGGCCGAATTCCTCCCCGCCGAGACGGCCAAGATAGTCTTCTTCTCGGATTTCCTTGGACACGATGCGGGACAGACTGGCGATCACATCGTCACCTGCGGCGTGGCCATGGACGTCATTGACCTTCTTGAAGTGATCAATGTCGAAAAGAACAGCCGTGAGGGGGACGCGATGACGCTCTGCGCGCGGGACTTCGCGTTCTGTCAAATGGAAAAAGGCCCGGCGGTTCAGCGCGCCCGTGAGCGAATCAGTGACCGCAAGATCATAAAGCGAGCACTTGTCTTCTTCGGCATGGATCAGGTCCTGAACCGCATAACGGCCCGCGCTGCGGACGCAAATGTCGTTGGAAAGAAGCCCGGCGAAGCTTTTGAGAAGGCGGCTATCCGACTCGCTCATCACGCGGGGTTTGTTATCGAGAATACAGAGGGTGCCGAATCGCTTCCCATCGGGATCGCGTAGCGGCACGCCGGCAAAGAAGCGCATGTTCGGGGCTTCACTGACCAGTTTCTCACCGGAAAAATACTGGTCCTCCGCCATATCCTCAACCTGAAAGAACCGGTCAGCGAGATTGGCGAGAGAGCAGAGATCGTGGACCTGGTCGTCTAGGGCGTCGGAAACCCCGTGCGAGGATGAAAACCAGGCACGGTATCTTTCGTTGAGCGCCGCGATCACCATCGGCACGCGGAAGGCGAGGGCGACAGTCCTCGCCATATGGTTTGTGTCATAAGCAGAGGATCCATCTAGAATCCGGTATCGCTGCTCGACTTCTGACTTGATCGATTCAAACTTCTGCTGCGGATATGTAATCATGGCCCAGTCTTTGCCCCCACTCGTTCCCGGGACCGGACTAGCCATTTCTGATTTCGATATGGTTAGAAAACGACGTGAATCGATTCTTAATCTGGATACGCACATTTGATGCAAATCTTCCTGTTTGATCTCGATGCGCCCCCTCAAGGCCTCGATTTCGGCTCTCTTTCAACGACTTACGAGAGAGATCGGGCAGCCTCGTATATGCGGGAGGAAGACTGTACCCGTTTCATCCACGGCCGTTTGTGGATGCGCTTTTTTTTGGGTCAGGCGCTTGATCGGCCGGCGTCCTCATTGCGCTTTGAAGAAACGGAGGGGCAGGCCCCCATCCTTTCCAATGGCGTAGACCCCATGCCACTCAGCTGGAGCTTGTCCCGCAGCGAGGAGACGGGCGCCATGGCGTTGGCCCCGGATGGCCGGCTCGGAATTGATATTGAGATGCCGCGCGCGGTGCCGGAGGCGGATGCGATAGCTGAAGACCATTTTTCCAAGTCTGAACAAGAGTATCTGTCTAGTTTCTCAGGTGAGGAAAAAGAGAAAGTCTTCCTGCGGCTCTGGACTGCCAAGGAGGCGTTCAGCAAGGCGCTTGGGAAAGGGCTGGCTGCCGACTGGCCTGGCTTCTCGGTGGATCTCAGCCAGACGCCGCCGAAACTCGATTCTGCCGGTCCGGAAACTGACCCCCGCCAGTGGCATTTCGAAGCGTTCCGTGGGGATTACAGCGAATATGGCTGCGTTGCTCACGACAGACCGATAAACACCCTGAAACTGCAGGACCTTAGGTCGTAATAGAATAGAAATCTGAACGCGTTATGGCTCATTTGTTCACCAAAGGGGGAGATGAAGAGCATGGGGGCGGACATCGGCGATTCGACGCGCGCACCAATTGCGCTTGCAGCCAGCTACACCCTTGGGCCGGTTCTTGACCATCTAAGCCACCTTGCGGGCGAGCTTCGCTGGCCAGTGGATATTCGCGCCGTGCCTTATGGCAGGTTCGCAGCCCAGCTCAGCGATGCGGAGGGCTCATTCTGGGCACCTGCAAGCCGCCGCTTCATCCTGTTGCGGCCGCAGGACCTTGAAGACGCCGAAGCTCTCACAGTGTCTGCCGTCTGGCAGGCCGATGACGGTATCCCTCTTTGCATCGTGATCGGGCATGATGATCCGGCAGCGGAGAATGCCGCCGTCTCCCGCCTGAAAGAGAAATTCCACAGCGAAGCCCATATCGATATCGTCCCTGCACGTTATGTTTTCGATGGCTTCGGGATCGGTGATCCGGGCGATGAGCTAACCAACCGGACAGGGCATCTGCCTTATACTGAAAGCGGCATGGCAGCGCTGGCGCTCTACATGGCGCGGATCATCGACGGGGCGCTGCGCCCGCCGGTCAAGCTGATCGCTGTCGATGGCGACAACACGATCTGGGGCGGCGTGCTCGGTGAAGATGGGGTCGGCGGTGTTCGGCTCGATGAAGGTCATCATGAATTGCAGCAGCGGCTCAAATCCGCGGCTGCGCGCGGCGTGATCCTGACACTTCTCACCAAGAATGAGAGTACCGATATCCGGGCGCTCCTGCTCGGGCGATCTGATTTTCCTCTCGGCAAGGAAGATTTCTTTGAGGTCAATGCCGGATGGGGTGAAAAATCCGCGCATCTCGCGCGTCTCGCCGCAACGCATGGCGTGGGGCAGGAATCCATCCTGTTCCTTGACGACAATCCTGTGGAGCTTGCGCGGATGCGCGAGGCCATGCCCGGCGTGCTGACGGTAGGGGTGCCCCCGGACGGGCCTTCGCATGCCTATCTCGATGGCCTCTGGCCATTTGATCAGGGCACGGCAACGACTGACGATGAGAAACGGGTCCGTCGCCTGCGCGAAGAAGCCGGACGGCAGGCCGAAAAAGCAAATAGCGGCGATCTTGACCGCTTTTATGCAACGCTCGGCCTCAAGGTCGAGATGTTCACGCCCGGCACGGGCGATGTCGCGCGCGTGGCACAGCTCAGCCAGCGGACGAACCAGTTCAATTCCTCGCTGCTACGGCTGACAGAAAGTGAAGTTGCATCACGGCTGGAGAAGCCTGGCGCGATCCTGCGGGCAGTCAATGTCTCTGACCGGTTTGGCGATTACGGCCTTGTTGGCCTTGTGATCGGAGAGCTTGTCGGGGACACGCTGTCTCTCGACCTTTTCTGTCTGAGCTGCCGCGTGCTGGGCCGAGGCGTGGAGCATGACCTGCTTCGTCAATTGATGGTGGGCACTGGCGCCCGGACATTGCGCATCCGCCATGTCACAGGACCGCGTAATGCGCCGGTGCGGCGTTTCCTTGACCGGCTTGAAGAAAGCGACTTGCCCGAAAATGGCTGGCTTGATCTCTCTGCGGAAGAGATATCGCAATTGCGGTTTGATCCGGCCGAAGAGACGGGCGAGGGCGATGACCTTATCGCCGCCGCCGAAGCGGGCATGGAAGGACGCGGCGCGGCCTATCAGCGGATCGCCTTTGCGGCCCATCAGGGAATCCCTGTGGCTGCCCTATCAGCCGAGCAACAGACTCGCCCGCTGCTCGAAACCGCCTTCCAGTCTCCGCGCGGTGACACAGAAGTGGCGCTCGCCAAGATATGGCAGGATGTCCTCGGCATTGAACAGATCGGGCGTACGGACAGTTTTGCTGCCCTTGGCGGTAAGTCACTCCATCTTGTGCGTATTCACGCCCGCATGACGCGGGTGATGGAGGTTGAGATCGCGCTTGCTGATCTCTTCCGCTTCCCGACCATTGAGGCGCTGGCCCGGCATCTCGGGGCAGAAGACAATTCAGGTTTTGACAGGGCAGCGGCAATGCGGGCCGCCCGGATGCGCCGCCCCCGGAGAGTTTCATGACGAGCGATATGCAAGCCCCCGGAATTGCCATTATAGGCATGTCGGGCCGGTTCCCCGGCGCGAAAAATGTCGATGAGTTCTGGGAGAACATCAAGCAAGGCCGCGACACGGTTACGCATTTCATCGCGGATGAGCTTGACCCTGTCGTGCAAGAGCTGGCCGGGGACAGCGACTATGTCTGCGCCAAGGGCATGCTCGATGACATCGACCAGTTCGATGCCGCCTTCTGGGGCATGCTGCCGCGCGAAGCAGAGGTCATGGACCCCCAGCACAGGGTGTTCCTTGAAATCTGCTGGGAGGCAATCGAAGGCGCAGGCTATGACGCCAGCCGCTATGAAGGCGCCATTGGCTGTTTTGGCGGCTGCTATATGGACACCTATGTCCTTCACAATCTGTGCTCTGATGAAGCTTTCCGGCGTAACCTCGTCCAGTCGATACAGGTCGGCACGCTCCAGACGGAACTTGGCAATGACAAGGATTATCTGGCGACCCGTGTCGCCTTCAAGCTGGGCCTGCGCGGCCCCGCCATCAATATGCAGACGGCCTGCTCGACCTCGCTCGTCTCGATTGCCACGGCGTGTCAGTCGCTAGAAGCCTACGCATGCGACATGGCGCTGGCGGGTGGGGTGACAATCGTCCTTCCGCAATTCAAGGGCTATCAGTATAAAGAAGGAAGTATGTTGTCGCCGGATGGCACCTGCCGTCCCTTTGATGCGCGCGCGGCAGGGACAGTCTTCTCGAACGGCGCGGCAGTCGTACTTCTCAAGCGTCTCGAAGACGCCATCGCTGATGGTGACACCATCCATGCCGTCATTCGCGGCTATGCCACCAATAATGACGGGGACGGAAAGGTCAGCTATACCGCGCCATCACCCGAAGGGCAGGCCGAAGTCATCTCGCTTGCCATGGGCATGGCCGATATCGATGCGCGCAGCATCGGCTATATGGAGGCGCATGGCACGGCCACACCGCTGGGGGATCCGATTGAGGTCGCGGGCCTGACGGCAGCTCACAGGGCCTATACGGATGATCGCCATTATTGCGCGCTGGGCTCGGTCAAGGGCAATTTGGGGCATCTTGATGTGTCTTCCGGCGCCATCGGTACGATCAAGACAGCGCTGACCTTACGCGATGCGGTGATCCCGCCTTTGGCGCATTTCGAGGCGCCGAACCCGAAAATCGATTTCGAGAATTCGCCATTTTATGTGAATACGGAACTTGTGCCTTTCCCGAAAGGGGCAGGCCCGCGCCGCGCCGCTGTCTCGTCCTTCGGGGTGGGCGGCACCAACGCGCATCTTGTGCTGGAGGAGCCGCCAGAAGCAGCGGCTTTGCCGCAAGCGGAGGGGCCGTTCCTCCTGCCATTCTCCGCTCGGACAGAAACAGCGCTGACCGCCATGGCGGCAGGGCTGGGCCCGGCAATTACGCAGAGTGACGCGCCCCTGAGTGATATCGCTGCGACATTGCAACGGGGACGGAAGACTTTCCAGCGCCGAGGCTTTGTTGTCGCCTCGACACGCGAAGACGCTGCCGCCGGATTTGACCGCCCTGAAATGGGGCTTGAGCCTGCGGGCAGCCCGAAACTGTGCTTTCTTTACACTGGGCAGGGCGCGCAATATCCCGGCATGGGCGCGGCGCTTTATGAGGCAAGCCCGGCCTATCGTGACTGCATCGACCGGGTTGCTGAGACCCTGAAAGCCGATCCCGATTTTGGCCACGACATCCGCGACTGGCTGCTCGATCCTTCCGCGGATGCCAGCCAGTTACAGCATACGGAGTTCGCTCAAGTCTGCCTTCTCGCGGTTGAGGCGGGCATGTCAGCGGCGCTCGCCGAAAAGGGTGTCACACCGGACGCTGTGATCGGTCACTCCGTAGGCGAACTGGCGGCCAGCGTCACCGCAGGCATTCTCTCGCTCGAAGAAGCCGCGCGCTTTACCGCGCGCCGGGGCCGCCTGATGGGCGGCATGCCCAAAGGCGGGATGCTGGGGGTGAAGGCGCCGCGTGCACTGACCGAACGGCATCTGCGCGAGGGCGCCGTGATCGCCGGGGTGAACAGCCCCGCCATCAGCGTCGTCAGCGGCACGGCGGATGCGATTATCGCCACAGAAACCTCCCTGCGCGAAGCGGAGATCGAGGCCACGCGCCTTGCCGTCAGCCATGGTTTCCACTCGCCGAGCATGCGGGAAGCGGCTGAGATGCTCGGGGCACCGATGGATGTCCTCAGCGCGAGCGAAAACATGCAGGTCTATTCGACATTCACCGGCGAACGGATCGATGCCGCCCGCTGGGGTGAGAGCGCCTATTGGCGTGAGCAGATGCTCGGGCCTGTCCTGTTTCTGGACGCGGTCAGCGCCGCCATGGCAGATGGCTTTAACTGTTTTATCGAAGTCGGACCGGGCTCGACGCTCGCCGCGCTGACCATGCAGTCGGCGGAGGAAGAGGTGAGCGTCATCACGAGTCTCGGCCCCGCCAAACAGCCGGGCGATGCGCGCGCGACCATGCTTTCCGCCCTCGGCAAGTATTGGACAAAGGGCGGCGACATCAACTGGGATGCGGTCCAGCCGGGGGCGTTCCGGCGGGTGAACTTACCGACCTATCCTTTTGATAGAAAACGGTTTTGGGTAGAGCCTTCAGATGGGGCGGCAAGTACTGAGCCGGTCTCTGATGAGCGCGACGACCTGGCGGGCCTGATCCGCCAGCAATTGGGGGTCGTCGAAGCCCAGCTCAAGGCGATGAAGGGCAAGTGACCATGGCATTGTTTAAGCATAGATGTGGGTCAGAAGGGATGAGCATATGAGCGCGATCACGATTGAGCGCTGCCGCCAGATCGCTGCGGACCTGTCCGGCATGGAGCCCGGCGACCTTTCGCCGGAGGCAAGCTTCCTGTCGCTTGGGTTTGACTCGCTGTTTCTGACGCAGCTCGCCGCGGCCTATACTCGCGAATTCGGTACCAAGGTGACCTTCCGTCAGCTGATCGATCAAGCGCCCACCATGGTGGAGCTTTCCAAAGTCTTGCCCGAGCCGAAGCCTGCGGCGCCCGCACCGGTGCCAGTGGCGGAACCTGCGAAACCCGCAACCGTGACGGCGGTGGCAAAGTCGCGGCCTGTCATGACGGCGCTGCCGGCAGCCGAAGGCATGGCCGGCGTTTTTCAGCAACAGCTCGCGCTGATGCAGGAACAGCTCCGCCTGCTGACAGGAGAGGAGGCGGCATTCGATATTGTCGAGATTGCCTCGGAAGTGGCGGCCTCTGCAACCGTGATCGAGGCTGCCGCAGACGAGCCATATGAGAAACCATCTCTGCCGAAAGGCTTCGGGCCGTCGCTCGTTGAAGGGGACAGGCTGTCCCCGGCGCATGAGGATCATCTTGCCCTCCTGATTGCGCGCCACAATGAAAAGACCAAAGGCTCCAAATCCGCAACGCAGGCCGATCGTCTGTACCATGCCGATCCGCGTACGGCCGCCGGCTTTGACCGCCGCTGGAAGGATCTCGTCTATCCGCTGGTGATCAACCGGTCGGAAGGCGCATATCTCTGGGATGTCGATGGCAACCGCTATATCGACATGCTCAATGGCTTCGGCCCGAACTTCTTCGGCCATAATGCGCCCTTCGTGCGCGAAGCTCTGCGCGCGAAGCTAGAAGAAGGCTTTGAACTGGGCCCCCAGACGCCGCGAGCAGGTGAGGCAGCAAAACTCCTCTGTGAGCTGACGGGCATGGATCGTGCCTCCTGGGTGAATACAGGGTCGGAGGCTGTGCAGGCTGCCATCCGCATTTCGCGGACCGTGACGGCAAAGAACAAGATCGTCGTCTTTGAGGGTTCCTATCACGGCAATTTCGACGAGGTTCTCGTCCGCCGCACCGGCAAGGGGCTGGGGCGCACGATTCCGCTCGCGCCGGGCATACCGTTTGAAAGTGTCGGCAATGTTATTGTCCTGCCTTACGGCACGGATGAGACGCTGGAGCTAATCCGTCAGGAAGCGGACGACATCGCCGCCGTGCTGGTCGAGCCGATCCAGAGCCGCCGGCCGGAATTCCAGCCGCGCGAATTCCTGCACCAGCTTCGCGACCTGACCCGCGAGCAAGAGATTGTCCTTGTCTTTGATGAAGTCATCACCGGCTTCCGCACGGGGCCGGGCGGGGCACAGGAATATTATGGCGTCGAGGCTGATCTTGCGACCTTCGGAAAGGTGCTGGGCGGCGGGATGCCGATCGGAGCCGTTGCGGGCCGCAAAGGCGTTATGGACACATTCGATGGCGGTTTCTGGCAGTATGGGGATGAAAGCGTGCCAAGTGCAGGCGTGACTTTCTTTGCCGGCACATTCGTCCGCCACCCGCTGGCCATGGCAGCGGCCTACGCCTCGCTCAACTATCTCAAATCCGCAGGCTCCGCCCTGCAACAGGGGATCAATCAGAACGCAGAACGCTTCCAGAACGGCCTCAACGATCTCTTCGCGGATCTCGAAGTCCCATTCCATCTGGTTCGCTTTGGCAGCCAGATGTTCCTGCGCACGGGCGATGCCGGTCCACTCGCCTCGCTCTTCTTCTATCATTTGCGGGACCGGGGCGTGCATCTCCTCGAGGGTTTCCCCTGCTATATGACGGCGGCGCATACGGAGGAAGATGTCGACTTCGTCATCGAGGCGGCACGCGACGCCCTGTCCGATATGATCGGTGATGGCGTCATCGCGGGCAAGACGATACCTCGTGATCTGACTTATGAGCCGAGCCCGGCGCAGACGGAAATCTGGATTGCCGCCCAGCTCGATCCCGCATCGCACCTTGCCTTCAATGAAAGCGACACGTTTATCTTCCATGGCGCGGATTTCTCGCGGCTGGCCGATGCCGTCCGGGCCGCGATCAGTGAGCCAGAATCCTTCCGCACGACTTTTGACGGTGACGGTGCACTGGCCCATGTCACGGCAGAGGCGCAGCTTGATGTTCAGATCCTCGATCACCGCCATCTGCCCGAAGAGGAATGCCTCGAGAAACGCGAGCTGATCTTCACCGCGGAGGCCGATACCCCCTTCGATCTCGAAGACGGCCCGCTGATCAGGCCGACCCTGATCCGTGAGACGGATGAGCGCGCTGTCCTTATTCTTTATGCGCACCACATCATTTTCGATGGCTGGTCCACCGAGCAATTGCTCGAAGATATAGCGGCCCATTACCGTGGCGAGACGCCCGAGCGTAGCCAGCCTTTCAGCGCCTATGCAGCGAAGGTCGCGGATGCCTCCGATCTCGATTGGTGGGCGGAGAAATGGAAAGAAGGCGTGCCCTCGCTGATCAAATGGCCCGGCGCGATCACCGATCCTTCGGGGGCAACGGGCGCCCAGACGGCGACCCGCTCGGTCGATGCCGGGATGATGCGCGTCTCGCGCGCGCTTGCCTCTGGCCTGTCGGTCAGCCCATCCGCCATCTGGCTGGCGACATACGGGCTTGGCCTTGCCGACATGACCGGCATGCGCGATTTCCTGATCGGTGTGCCCGCCGCGGGGCAGGCACTTTACGATATTCCGGCCAAGGGCTGCGCCGTGCATCTCCTGCCGATCCGGGTGGAGATCGAAGCTGACACGAGTTTCGGTACATTCGTCCGGGGACTGCAAAGTCAGGTCGCCGAAGCCGTCGAACATCCAGCCATCTCCCATGGCGCGCTTGTGCGTAAGCTGAATGCCCGGACGGAACTTGGCCGTCCGCCGCTGGTGCAGGCGGTCTTCAACTACCGCGCGGCCTTCACCGACGTCGAGATGGACGGCGTGACTGTCTCCGCGATGGAAAATCCGCGTCGTCATCTCTTCCAGGAACTGTTCCTCAACCTGACGGCTCATGCCGATGGCGCGGAGTTTGATGCGGAATACCGCACAGCATTGCTCACCAAACTGCGAGTTGAGACGCTCCTTGCCCGGATGACGGACATGATGGGCAAGCTGGTCGCCCATCCCGAAGCAAAGCTGGGCCAGTTCCTGCCGCAGGGAGGGACGGGCGAGTCCATGGCTCGACCGGCTGAATGATGCCGCATGACATGATGGATCGGCCGCGCCTCGATGCGCTGATTGCGAGGGGCATTTCGCAGATGGCGGAGGATTGCGTCATCTCCGGAGAGGTGCGTTGGTCGCGCTCGCAATTGCAGGCGGCGATTGCGGAAATCTCCGTTGCCCTGAAAGACAAGGGACTCGAGCCCGGCGATATTGTCGGGGTCCGGATGGAACGCGGCGCGGAGCTCGTTGCCGCCCTTTGCGGGGTGCTGATGGCGGGCGGGGTCTATCTGCCGCTCGACCCCAATTATCCGCAAGCCCGCCTTGATTATATGCGTGAAGACAGCGGCGCGATGTTCGAGGTGACTGCCGAGGGCGTTGAGAAGTTGGTCACGGGCCGACGCCAGACCGGCACGCAGGGCCTTGCCTATCTTATTTATACCTCCGGTTCGACGGGACGGCCAAAAGGTGTTGCCGTCACTCACGCCAATGTCGAGAATTTCCTCCGCAGCATGAGCGAAGAGCCCGGCCTGACTGAAAAGGACACCCTCCTTACCGTCACGACGCCGAGCTTTGACATCTCCGTTCTGGAAATCTTCGGGCCGCTGACGGCTGGCGCCCGGCTGGTGATTGCCACCGAAGAAGAAGTGCGGAATGGCGATCAACTCAGTGCCCTGATCGCCCATCAAGGCGTGACGATCATGCAGGCGACGCCGTCGACCTGGCGGCTGATGCTCGATGCCGGATGGCAGGGTGCACCGGGCCTCAAGGCCCTTTGTGGTGGTGAGGAGCTGCCAGCGACGTTAGCGGATCAATTGCTGGCTCGCACCGGCGAGCTCTGGAACATGTATGGCCCGACGGAAACGACGGTCTGGTCGGCCTGCGCGAACATAACCCGCTGCGAGGATATTCCGCTCGGCCGCGCCATTGCCGCAACGGACCTCCGTATTCTGAACGAAGACGGGTCGGACCTGCCGCAAGGTGAGGTCGGTGAAATCGTGATTGGCGGCGCTGGCGTCACAGATGGCTATTGGCAACGCCCCGAGCTGAATGCCGAGAAATTCTTCACTGACGAGATGGGCCGCCGTTTCTTTCGGACAGGCGATGCCGGGCTGATCGACAAGGATGGCTGCTTGCGCTTTCGCGGCCGCCTTGACCGTCAGGTTAAATTGCGCGGTCACCGGATTGAACCCGAAGAAATCGAGCGTGTCCTTAAATCCCTGCCGGGAGTAGAAGATGCGGCCGTTACGGTGGCGATGGAGGAAGGCGCTGCGAGTGCACTCATCGCGCATCTTGCACCAAATCTCGACATGGATGCCATGAAGGAGCTGACCGCGGCACAGCTTCCCGCCATCATGGTTCCCTCACAGATGATCGGTCATGACGCTCTGCCGCGTCTGCCCAATGGCAAGACCGACCGCAACGCGCTCTCAACCATGACGGCGGACAAGGCAGCGTCTCCATCACCCATGACACCGACTGAAGCGATCATCGCGGAGGTCTTCTCCGGCCTGCTCAAGCAGGAGGTGACGGATACTTCCAAGCATTTCTTCGAACTCGGCGGGCATTCCCTTTTGGCGGCGCGCGCATTGGCGCAATTGCGGGCAAAGACGGGGACATCGCTGCCGCTGACCTTCATCTTCGAGGCAGAATCAATTACCGATCTGGCAGAGCGGATCGATGGTCTGACGCCTACAGAGGAATTTGAGTTCTAGGCATGTCGCATGGCGGGAAGACGAATATTGCCGAGCTGATCCACCGTCTTGAACGTGCTGGCGTCAGCTTTTCAGTGCCGGAAGGAGAGCGCCTGTCCCTGTCTGCACCGCAAGGTGTCATGACGCCTGAACTGGCCGCTGAAATCAGGGACAACAAACTTGCGATCGTCAGCTTCCTGAAGGCGCGGCTGGTTATTCAGCCTGCCGATACGGCGCTGCCGCTGACCGCCTCTCAGGAGCGGATGTGGTCGCACGGCGCGCTCCATCCCGGCCTGCCGCTCTATGTCATCCCGGCTGCTTTCGAGATCACCGGGCCAATAGACGCCGACCGGCTGATGGCCGCTTTTGACCGGGTTGCTGCCCATTATGATGTCTTCCGCTTACGGATTGAAGATCAGGGGGAGGAAACCTGCCAACGTTTCGATGGCGAATTATCGGGGCTCACCCTGACAGACCTCTCCGGTGCGGCGGATAAGGACGCTGCACTTGAAGAAGAGATGCAGCGCATCTGTTGGAGCCAGATCGACCTTGCCAAGGAGCCGCCTGTCCGTGCCCGGTTGGTCCGGTTGTGGCCGTCACATCACTGGCTCCTGATGGGGCTTCATCATCTTGCATGGGACGGGCGCAGCTTCCGGCTCTTCCTTGATGCATTGGCGCAGAGCTATGCCGAGCCTGGCGCGGTCCTGCCGCCCGTACCGAATTTTGCGTCATTTGCCGGCGCGCCCCCGCCGCTCGCGCCCGAGGACCTCGACTGGTGGACGGCCCGGCTTGCCGCCCCGCCAGCGCCGCCAGAGCTGAGCCAGGATCGCGCACGCCCCGCATTATTCGATCATCAGGGGGCGACAGGGCCGGTCGATATTCCGCCTGCGCTGCTGTCCCGTGTGCGGGCGTTTGCAAGATCGGCAAGGACGACCAGTTTCACGGTCTTCCTCACGGCTTTTTCCGGCTTCCTAGCGCGGATTGACGGCTCTTCAGACCGGATCATCGGCCTCGACAGTGATGAGCGGCCCGATGCCTATGACAATGCCATCGGGAATTTCGTCAACACGGTTCTCTTGCGGGACTCAACGCACAAGGACGAAAGTTTCGGTGACGCCGTCCGCCGTGTGGCGGCACATATTCCTGAATTCCTCCAGCATCCCGCACCCGTGGGGGACGTCGTTGCCGCAACGGGTTTTCTTGCTGAACCCAGCCGTCCCACCGGCGCGCAGATCATGATCAGCCACCAGTTCAGCGAGAACTGGGCACCGCAACTCGGTGAGGCAAAAGTGCGCCGAGTCGATCTACCGCCGCGAACGACTGCGGCCGAACTGGCCTTTAATATTCTTGAGGCGGAAGAAGAAGTCACAGCCGAGCTTCAATATGCCGTCTCGCTCTTCACAAAGGCGCAGGCCGCGGCGCTCGCCGATGCCTTTGCCAGCTTCCTTGACGCCGCGCTGCAAGCGCCCGGAGACAAGATGTCGAGCCTTTCCATTGCCCCGAAAACCATGCAATCCGCTTACGACCGCCTCAACGACACGGATGTCGCGGGGCCTGCGCCAACAGTCCTTGAAGGCTTTCTGGAGCAGGCGGGCACGTTGCCTGATCGGCCAGCCCTGATCTTCCGGGGAGAGACGGTATCTTATGGAGCGCTTGCCGCGCGCGCATCGTCGCTCGCTACAGGGCTTGCCGCCGAGGGCGTGGGACCGGGCCGGACTGTCGGTATCGCGCTTGACCGGTCACCCGACATGGTGGCGAGCGTCTATGCCGTCTGGATGACGGGGGCGGCCTATCTGCCACTTGATCCGGAACATCCCGAACAGCGCCGTCAGCTGATGATCGAGGATTCAGGCTGCGAACTCGTGATCGGCGAGGAGGAAGGACAGCTTTCACCGGACCGACTGGCCGAAGGGCGGGAGGGTGCCTCCTTCACGCCGGTCACTGCCGACATTGCCTATGTGATGTACACGTCGGGATCGACCGGCAAACCCAAGGGCGTCGTCAACGGTCATGCGCAGGTCGCCAATTTCCTTGCCGCCATGGCAAAACGCCCAGGCTGTACCGCCGATGACCGTCTGCTGGCCGTCACCACGCTCGGCTTTGACATTTCGATCCTTGAGCTTTTCCTGCCGCTCATTCTTGGCGGCACGGTCATCCTTCCCGATGCGGAAGAAGCGGTAGATGGCGAGGCGCTTGTCCGGCTCGCGGCGGAGCATCATGCCAGCATCATGCAAGGAACACCCGCCACCTGGCGGCTGATGCTCGATGCGGGTTGGAAGGGGGATACGGGCCTTACCGCTCTTTGCGGCGGCGAGGCGCTGCCAGCCTCTCTCGTCAAGACATTGCTGCCAAAGGTCAGGGCCCTGTGGAACATGTATGGGCCGACCGAGACGACCGTATGGTCGACGGTCAGCCCGATTACCTCCCCGGATCATATCCCGGTCGGCACGCCGATCGACAATACACAGATCTATATCGTGGACCCGAATGGTACGCTTTGCCCGCCCGGCCTGCCGGGCGAGCTGTGGATCGGCGGGGAGGGTGTCGCAAAAGGTTATCATGGCCGCGGCGACCTGACAGCGGAGCGATTTCTTGATGATCCGTTCTCGGTCCGGCCAGCCAATCGGGTCTACCGCACAGGAGACCGCGCGCGCCTTAGCCCCGATGGCGAGATCATCCATCTTGGGCGGATGGATACCCAGCTCAAATTGCGCGGTTTCCGTATTGAGGCCGGAGAGATTGAGTCTGTCCTGACCGGGCATGAAGATATCGGCGAAGCGGTCGTCATTATCCGTGAACAGCCCAATGGGGAGGGCGCGCTTGTGGCCTATTTCACGGCCACCGGCCCCTTCGCCCCGACAGGCAGTGAGCTGCGCCGCTGGCTGCGACAACGCCTGCCGCAATATATGGTGCCGCAGCTTTTCGTCGAACTCGACGCCCTGCCACTGACCCCTAATGGTAAGATCGACCGGCTATCCCTGCCAGCGCCAGCCGGGCAGACGAGCCAGCCCCGTGAATATGTGGCGCCGGAGAGTGAATATGAAAAAGAACTGGCCAAAATCTGGGCAGAGATCCTGAAGACCGAAAATGTCTCGGCTACTGATAATTTCTTTGAGCTGGGGGGGCAGTCGCTGCAGGCGGCCCGGGTTGCGGCCATCTTCCGGGCCCGGACGGGCGCCCGTATCCAGCCGCGCGCGCTGATCTTTGAAACCCTTGCCCAGCTTGCGGCAGGGGCCGTCCCCGAAGACGCCTAATCGCCAAAGATAGCGCTTACGGTTTCCGCGACATGGCTTGAGGCGAAGTAATGCCCGGCCTCAATCTCTTTCACCTCCACGCCGGGGAAGGCCGCTCGGCTGTCTTCGGATGACGGATCCTCCGTCCCCAGAAGGAGAAGATCGGGCAGGCCGGAAATCTGGGGCGCGCCATGAAGCAAGGCCAGATCCGCTTCCAACGCCGGTAGCGCCACTTCCCGAATGTCAGGATCGGCAAAGGAAGCGGGCAGGGGGCCGTAGCTCTCTTCCAGCTGCGTAAGCAGATCTCCACGCGCCGATCCACCACCCCGCCGGGCCGGGGGCGCCCCGATCACCACACGCTCGACCTTGAGGCCCGACAACTCCGCTGCCGCCAGCGCCATCAGGCCCCCGAGACTATGCCCGTAAAAAATCATCGGCCGCGCCGAGGAGAGAGCGCCGAGGCCCGCCTCAATCTCGCCCATCACATCGGCCCATTCGGTCAGCGGCGTTTCGCTTAAGCGGTCTTCGCGTCCCGGCAATTGCAAGGCCCATGGTTCGACATCTTTAGGAAGATGGGCGGTCCAGTTCCGGAAATGATAGGCCCCCGCCCCGGCAAAAGGGAAAAGCACGAGAGCTTTTTCGGCCATGGGCCGCGGCGAAAGAAGGCGAAAGGCGTCGCTCATGTCACTCCAGGCGGAAAAAAGGCCGTATTGTCGAGGCCTTGGTAACCTCAAAAGCCTAAACAATGTCATCGAAAGCTCATAGAGGGACGAGTTGTGACCGCGTTGATGTTCGGCCCCAGTGATGCGCCTCTGTTCGGCGTCTTTCATCCTTCGACGGCGCAGATGCGCGCCAAGCGGGCTGTCCTTCTGTGTAACCCGTTTGGCGAGGAGGCGATCCGTGCCTTCCGGCCGTTCAAACGCCTTGCCGAGAGCCTCGCGGCAGACGGCATCCCGTCCTTCCGGTTTGATTATCACGGCACGGGCGATTCCGCCGGGGCGGATGATGAGCTGAGCCTTGAGGGTATGACGCAAAGCCTTCTTGCCGCGCATGAGGAGCTGCAAGATCTGAGTGAGGCGCGCGAGATTTACTGGGTCGGCTTGCGGCTCGGCGCTTGGCCGGTCCTTGCCGCCTCAAATGACGCGCGCCCTGCCGGGGTGATCCTCTGGGAGGCGGTGGCCGATGGCCCGGCCTATCTTGAAGAACTTAAAGCCCTGCCGAGCCATGCCGATGAAGCGCTTGGGTTTCCGATCCCGGTTGCTCTCGCGGAAAGATTGAAGGCAGGCTTGCCAGCGGCCCCCGACGGCGTGCCGGTCAAGCTGATCGGGCGTGACATGCTTTTCGGGCAGAGGCCCCTGACCCCGGCGAGGTCGGAGGAATGGAATTCGGACGATGCGCTTAATTCTTTCACCATGCCGGTCGAGACGCTGGGCCTGATCCAGCTGGAGATTGCCGCATGGTGATCCGGGAACGCATCATTTCCTTCGGTGAAGACGGCAGCCTCTTCGGCATTGCGAGTTTCTCTGCGGATAAGGAACGCCGTGAGCCGATCCTGATCCCGAATGCCGGGATCGTTCACCGGATCGGCCCGCACCGGCTGCATGTCCGGCTTGCAAGGGCGCTGGCTGAGTTGGGCTATCCCGTCCTTCGCTTTGACCTTCACGGTCTTGGGGATAGCGGGCCGCCATCGCCCGACATGGGGTTTGAGGAACAGGCGATCAGCGACATCTCCGCCGCCATTGATGCCATGCGAAACGACAGGGTGACGATCATCGGGCTTTGTTCGGGAGCGGATAATGCCATGCGCGCTGCGCTGGGGGATCGTCGTATCCGCCGCCTCGTCCTGCTTGATCCTCATGCGTATGGCAGCGCCCGGGCCAGCGCCTCGCGGCTGATCGAGAAGGCCGCTGATCCTGACCGCTGGTGGCGGGCGGCTTCGCGTCTGATGGGCGGGGGCGGCGTCGATGCCGTCATGCGGCCAGGCCATGAGGACGGCGAGCTTGAAGAAGCAGAGCGCCTGCCGATCGCCAAGGAAGAATTCGCAGCTCAGCTTGATGCGGTGTCAAAGCGCGGCGGGCGGGTCCTTATCCGCTACACCGACTTCGTCCGCGAGACCCTGACATCGGCGGTGCATTTCCATGCGGCCTTCCCGGAGGGCCGGTTCGGCAAATTCCTGACGATAGATGTCGACCGGGAGACAGATCATACCTATACGGCGCTTTCAGCCCAGCAGCGGCTTATAGTCCGCCTGTCGGACTGGCTCGAAAGCACCGATTCAGCCCGGGACAAAAGCGCATGAATGCGGCCCATCAAGGTGGATTGACGGCGCGAGTAATGCGCGGAGCAGCGATCATCGTTGCTGGCCGGTTCTTTTTGCGCATCATCGGGCTGGTCAATACGATCCTCCTTGCACGGCTGCTGACGCCGGAAGATTTCGGCCTCATCGCCATCGGGGTCGTGATCATCCAGATCCTCGAGAACATGTCGGATCTGAGTATCTCCCGCGCGGTCGTGAAGTTCCGCGACGCCAGCAGCGAAGTCTTCGACACGCTTTTTACCATCTCGCTGATCCGCGGAGTGATCGTGATGGGAATCATGTTCGCGCTCGCGCTACCGGCGGCGGCGTTCTACGAGGATGTCCGTATCACGAACATATTCCTCGCGCTGGGGCTGGTTTCGATGGTCAAATCCTTCCGGAACCCCCGCTTTTTTGAATTCGAGCGCGACCTTGATTTCTCCCGAGAGTTCATCGTCAGCATCTTGACCAAGATCGCTTCTGTTGCAGTCTCGATCATCGTCGCACTGATCTTCCGGACCTATTGGGCGATCATCCTCGGGATTGCCGCCGGGACGACGATGGAGGTGATCCTTTCCTTTGTGTTCCGCGCCTATCGGCCGAGACTGTCTTTCAAAGCCTTCAATCAGTTGATCGGCTTCATGGGCTGGCTCAGCGCATCGAGCGTTGTCATTGCGCTTAATAACAAGATCGGCCCGCTTGTCCTTGGCCGGATCGTCGGGGCAGGGCCAACGGGCTCCTATTATATCGGTGTGCAGCTCTCCAATCTGGTGGGCCGGGAGTTCGCCGCGCCCATCGTGCGCGCACTTTATCCGGGGCTCTCGAGCCTTCAGGGCCAGCATTTGCGGATGCGCAATGCTTTCCTGCGCGGTGTGGAGGCGATGGCCGCGATCGTCGCGCCTGCGGCCTTCGGCCTGTCCTTTATTTCAAAAGACGCAACGACCCTTGTGCTGGGGGAGGGCTGGGACATGGCCGCCATGGTGCTTGCCGTTCTCAGCCCGATTTATGGGCTAACCGGCATGCTGAGTGGCGGGCAGAGCCTCGCCATGGCGGCAGGCAAGGTCCGGCCGGTCTTCTTCCGGGAGCTTTATATCCTGATCATTCAGTTGCCGGTGCTGATCTATACCGCGACGCATTACGGCCTAGAGGGCGCGCTCTGGGGATCAGTATGTACAGGGATCATCTATATCGGTCTGCAGAGCCGTCTTTATGCGATGACGGTGGATGACCACTGGTGGCGCCCGTTCTGGATTGCCCGCAGAGGGCTCGGTGCGCTGATCCCGATGTCGATCTGGTTCTGGGGTATCCGCCCGGAGGTCATGGCGATCGAGAAACTGCCGCTCATCGCTCGCCTGCTGACGGATTGCGCGACCGGCGCGCTGCTTTATGGCTCAACGCTTCTGGCGCTCTGGCTGCTGGAAGGTCGCCCGGACGGGTTCGAGCGTCAGGTTCTCGGCATCGTCAAAAAGCGCAGGCTCGCCTGATCAGCTCTATTTTTTTATCAGTGAGGTGAAGAGCTTACGGTAGGCATCAACCATGCCGTCGAGGCCATAGGACGCTTCCGCCCTGAGCCGATTGGCTGCGCCCATCTGCTGGCGCAGGTTTTCATCCTTTGCCAGCCTGAGCAGCGTACCTGTCATCGCGTCGATATCTTCCGTCCCGTGAATAAGCCAATAGCATTCGGAAGGGAGGATCAGGCGGATGTCCCCGACATCGGTGGTCACCGCCGGCAGGGACGCAGCCATCGCCTCGACAAGGCTGATCGGCATCTGTTCGGTATCGGAGGTGAGGGCAAAGACATCCATCTTCGCAAGCTGCGCCGGGATGTCTTCCCGCATTCCTAGAAACTCAATCGAGTCAGTCACACCCAGCTTTGCGGCAAGTTCTTGGAGGCCTGCGCGCTCGGGGCCATCTCCGACGATCAGCAGTTTTGCGTCCATCTGCGCGCGCAGCCGAGCGAATACCTCGATCAGTCGGTCAAAGCGTTTCTCTGCCCGCATGGCGCCAACCGTGCCGATGGTGAAGGGCCGCGAAGGGGCGGGTGACAGGCGGAACGCCTCAAACTCAACCCCGTTCGGGATCAGATGGACCCGGTGCTCGCCGACCTCCCAGTCTGACATGAACCGGTCCAGCAGGAGATGCGAGGGACACACAAAATGCAATCGTCCCCGTCCGGAGAAAATCCGCGAGAACAGGAACCGGCGCGCAAGGTCGCGTTTCCAGTTCCATTTGCCCAGCGCCTCATCGGGACCGAACCCGTCCTCGAAATGCAGGTGCGGCATGGGTTTTCGCCGCGTATTGGCGAGCGTCCATTCGATCGTGCCCCAGTTTGAGGTCAGAAGAAGATCTGCGCCGACTTCATTCAGGCTGGCGCGGAACCGTTTGACATTGCCCGGTGAGATGAAGCCGGTTTTCTGGACCTCGACCTCATGGCGCTGCCATGACGGCACACCGTCGAGCAGGCTTTCTGCCGCATAACACCCATCCATCGCGGTAATGATGTGCTCTGCTTCATCGCCCATGGCATGGGCGAGCGCGGCAAAGCGGCGCTGCGGTCCGCCAATGGCAAAGGTCGAGAAAACCCAGTGCAGCCTCATGCCGGATTATCCGCATGGGACAGGATTGCCTGCGCCCGGAATTGCGCTTCATCCGTGCACGGGCTCCAGCCGAGAGCTGATTGCTCGGCGGCAGTCCCAATGGGGGCGACCATGCCGCGCGACTTGAAATCCCGCGAGGACGGTGTGAGCAGGCCTTTGCGCCCCGCCACTTTCTTGGCGGTCCATTTGGCCCATTCTGATGCCATCAGCATGAAGAGGCGGCTTGAATGGAATTTCAGAGGGCGCCCTGTGGCTTTCGCAAGTTCTTCTGTGTACTGTCGCGCCGTCCAGCGGACCCCGCCAACAAGGTTGAAGGCTTTGCCCTCAATCGTCTCGATATCCGCATCAAGCGTCGCGATGATCGCCGAGACGACATCATCAACAAGAACGAAAGGCAGGGGGTTCTTGCCCTTGTTCCAGCCTTGGCAATGGGTTTCGTTCTCATAAGCGCCGAGGGCGGAGTGAAAAGGCGAGGCGCCGGGACCGACCACGATAGCGGGTCGCAGGATGGCGATCGGCACGCCGTCGCTTTCTTCCATGGCATGTTCGGCGAGGATCTTGGCGCGCGCATAATCGGCGCGCGTGTCCGGCTCTGGATCGACAGGCGTCGACATGGTCACTGTGGTCTCAGGGTCGCCGAGATAGAGCGCGGCGGAGGAGCTGATGAAGATCAGCCGTTCGGCACCTTCTGCGCTGGCGGCTGCCGCAACCGTCCGTGCCCCGCCGACCATGGCCTCGGCAATGGCGTCACGAGTTGCGCCGCCTCCACCATGGGCAAGGTTCACAACTTTCGGCGCGCGGCGGATCACTTCACGCACCTTTGCTTCATCACTGATCGAGCCGGAAAAGAGCCCGACATTCTCCTGATGGAAGATGGATGGCAGATTGCCCAGCGAGCGGGCCATCACGGCCACTTTTTGCCCGCGCGCGGTCAGTTCCTCGACAAGGCGAGATCCGATAAAGCCTGTGCCGCCCAGCACCGCCACATCATAGCGGGCATCCGCAGCTGGGACAGCAGGCGCCTGAGGGGTACGGACAGTAATCCCTTGCGCAATTTTCTCACACAGGGAGACAAGGCGGCTGCCCTCAAGGTCAATGAATGGCTCATCAAAGAAAAGCCGGTCGTGGAAATGCTCGATCGAGCTGCGGATCGACCGATTGAACCCGTCAGAGAGCGGACCAAGACGCAGGATCTCCCGTGCAAAACCTGAAAGCCCGCCAAGGCCCGCGCTGGCCGCCCGCCGGGAGACGCCAAAACTGCGCTTGGCAAAATCAATCGGCGGAATTGAGGCATGGGGGCGCTGCGCGGTCACGCGGCTCTCGAAAATATCCGCATCGATCACGCCGTCATCACACAGAAGGCTCATCGTCCAGGACGGAAAATTCGCGCCCAGCACGATCTGGAGCTGCGCATCGGCGCGCGCGCCCTGAAGGCTGATCGCGTAATCGGTAACAAGCTCAATCCCGTCCGCCGGACGCCGCACAGGGCCGGGCTGGACTTGCACATCGCTGACCTCACCGATGAGCACATCGAGCTGTGACAGGGGGTGCACGGCCTGCTCAAGCAACAGATTGCGCGGAGAGTTGAACATCCAGTGGCCAAAGGCCCGGGCCGTCATCTGGCGCAGCGGGGCGGCATAGCGCATCTGCACCCGGCGCAGTCGGCCATAGCGGCCACTCTCCAGCATCTTCCTTGCCCGAACAAAGGCAGGGTGATGGATGAAATTATGATTGATCGCGAGACTGGTGCCGCCTTCCTCAGCGGCCGCGATCAGCCTTGTGCATTCTTCCGCATCCTGCGCCATCGGCTTTTCGAGCAGGACTGGCACCCCGGCGGCCAGCAGGGGCAGGGTGGTTGCTTCATGAAGAGGCGGGGGCGTCACCACATGCGCGGCATCGGGACGGTCCGCTTCCAGCATTGCCTCGATCGAGGGATAGGCGGTGGCGCCTGCCTGCCGCGCAAGGCCTTCGGCGCGCGCCATGTTCGGATCGACGATCGCCGAGACCCGTACTTTCCTGATGGACTGAAGCGCCGTCAGATGGACCGGTGCGATAAAACCCGCCCCGATCAGCGCCACTTTGCGTTTGTTACTCATAGAATGCCCGCCAACCCGGAATGAATGGATTAAGATCCTGATTAACGGTGATTTCTTAGGATTTCTCTTATCTTGCCTTAAGGTGACGGGGTTTTCGCCCCGCGCCTATCGCCGCAGGGCCGCAATCGCCCGGTCGAGGCCGGACAGCGTCAGCGGATACATCCGTCCCTCCAGCAATTCATTGGTCATGGCGATGGAGGGCGTATAGCCCCAGCGCGCTTCTGCGACCGGATTCAGCCACGCCATGCGCCCGAATTTTGAGGTCAGCCGATCCATCCAGATCGCGCCCGGCTCCTGGTTCATATATTCGACTGAGCCGCCTGGCATGGTGATCTCGTAAGGGCTCATCGAGGCATCGCCGACAAAGATCACGACATAATCATCGCCATAGGTCCGCAGCACCTCATGGGTGGAGAGCTTGTCCGTCCAGCGTCGCGAATTGTCCTTCCACACAAAGTCGTAGAGGAAATTGTGGAAGTAGAAATATTCCAGATGCTTGAACTCGGTCTTGGCGGCGGAGAAAAGCTCTTCACACACACGGATATAGGGGTCCATCGATCCGCCAATATCAAAGAACAGCAACACCTTGATCGTGTTGCGCCGCTCTGGACGCATCTTGACGTCAAGATAGCCTGACCGCGCTGTCGAATTGATGGTGCCGCCAAGGTCGAATTCATCGGGCACGCCCTCGCGCGCAAATTTCCTCAGCTTGCGGAGCGCGACCTTGATGTTCCTTGTGCCGATTTCGATATCGTCCTGCAGGTTGCGGAACTCACGCTTTTCCCAGACTTTGACCGCGCGCTTGTGCCGAGACTCACCGCCGATGCGCACGCCTTCGGGGTGATAGCCTGAATGCCCGAAGGGCGAGGTTCCGCCCGTGCCGATCCATTTATTGCCGCCCTCATGGCGCTCTTTTTGTTCCTTCAGGCGTTCGCCGAGCGTCTTCATCAGCTCGTCCCAGCCGCCGAGCTTTTCGATCTCGGCCATTTCCTCCGGCGTCAGATATTTCTCTGTTAGCGCTCTCAGCCACTCATCGGGCAATTCGCGTGCGTCGGGCGCAATCCCGGCGAGGCTTTCGAGCCCCTTGAAGGTCTCCCCGAAAATCCGGTCGAATTTATCGAGATGGCGCTCATCCTTCACCAAGGCCGCGCGCGAGAGATAATAGAAATTCTCGACCTCCATACCGGGCAGGCCAGCCTTCATCGCCTCGAGCAATGTAAGGTATTCGCGGAGTGACACTGGTACGCCAGCATCTTTGAGGTCATGGAAAAATCGCGTGAACATGAGCGGGACAATAGAGCGTTCGAGCGCTCAACCCAAGTGACTGATTGCCCTCTCAATTCGCTTCTGTTTAGATAATCGGCAGAACGGGCACTGTCGGCAAACGGCGGGCTGATAAAAACATAAATAGGGGAATGCGGAAGATGACTTCCGAACACATGCTTGCGCCTTTTGGCGTCAAGACCGCAGGACTATTGCATCACAATCTGAAGGAAGCAGCGCTCTATCAACAGGCGATTGAGCGCGGTGAGGGCGAGATCGCCGAGGGCGGTCCTCTCGTCGTCAAGACCGGGGTCCATACGGGCCGGTCGGCGAAGGACAAATTCACCGTGCGCGATGACACCACGGAGGATACTCTGTGGTGGGATAATAATGCCGAAATGTCGCCGGTCAATTTCGAGACCCTGTGGAGCGATTTCAGGGAACATCTCGAAGGTCGCGAGCTGTTCGTACAGGATCTTTTTGGCGGTGCCGATCCACAGAACCGGATTGCTGTCCGCGTCATCAATGAGCTCGCGTGGCACAATCTCTTCATCAGGCATCTGCTACGGCGGCCGACAGATGAGGAGCTCGAAGGCTTTGATCCTGAATATACGATCATCAACCTGCCGAGCTTTAAGGCCGACCCTGCGCGTCATGGCGTGCGCAGTGACACGGTGATCGCGGTCAATTTCACGAAAAAGCTGATCCTGATCGGCGGGACCGCCTATGCCGGGGAGACCAAGAAATCGGTCTTTACCCTGCTCAATTATGTCCTGCCGGAACGCGGCATCATGCCGATGCATTGCTCCGTCAATGTCGGCAGCGACGGTGACGCGGCCGTGTTCTTTGGCCTGTCCGGCACGGGCAAGACGACCCTGTCGGCGGATCCGAACCGCCAGCTTGTCGGTGATGACGAGCATGGATGGACGAAAGACGGCCTCTTCAATTTCGAGGGCGGCTGCTACGCCAAGATGATCCGCCTGTCAGCGAAAGCCGAGCCCGAAATCCATGCCACCACGAAGAAATGGGGAACTGTCCTCGAAAATGTGGTGATGGACCCGGAGACGCGGGAACTGGATCTTGATGATGATACGTTGGCGGAGAATAGCCGCGGCGCCTATCCGATCCACTATATTCCGAACATCGTGGAGGATGGCCAGTGCGGACCCGCCCGGAATGTCGTGATGCTGACCTGTGATGCCTTCGGCGTCATGCCGCCAATTGCGAAACTTTCAACGCCGCAGGCCATGTATCACTTCCTCTCGGGCTATACCGCGAAAGTTGCCGGCACAGAACGCGGCGTGACCGAGCCGACTGCGACCTTCTCGACCTGTTTCGGGGCGCCCTTTATGCCGCGTCATCCGTCTGTTTATGGCGAACTCCTGCGCCGTCGTCTTGAGGAGACAGGCGCGACCTGCTGGCTGGTAAATACAGGCTGGACGGGCGGCGCTTATGGGGCAGGGGAGCGGATGCCGATTGCGGCGACCCGTGCGCTCCTCAATGCGGCGCTTGATGGTTCTCTGAATACGGAGCGCTATCGCGAGGACGAGAATTTCGGCTTCCTCGTGCCGATGGAAGCCCCCGGCATTGAGACGGATATTCTCAATCCGCGCAGCACATGGGCAGAGCCTTCTGCCTATGACCAGCAGGCCCGGAAACTCGCGGAAATGTTCCGCCGGAATTTCGAGAAATTCGAGGCCCATGTCGCAGAAGATGTCCGCAAGGCTGCACCCGGAAACTAAGTGACCTCGCGGCTTTTCCGCATGCGGCGGACCAGCTAGATCGACAAGCATGACACATGATTATCTGGCCGATCCCCGCAACGAAACGATCCTGATCGACGTCAATGGTGAGCTTTTCCCAAGGGCCGAGGCGAAAGTCTCGGTCTTTGATTCTGGCTTCATGCTCGGCGATGGCGTGTGGGAGGGCCTGCGCGTTCACAAAGGGAAGATCCCGTTCCTCGACCGGCATATGGATCGTCTTTTTGAGGGCGCTAAGACGCTCGACTTCGCCAATATGCCGTCCCGGGACGAGATCATCACCCGGCTCCATGCCTGCCTTGAGGCCAACGGGATGGAGGAGGGGGTGCATATCCGCCTGATGGTCACGCGGGGCGAGCGCTCGACCCCCTATCAGGATCCGCGCGTCACCATCACGCCGCCGACCATCGTGATCATCCCCGAATACAAGACGCCCGTGGCGCATCATGAAGGCGTCAATCTCTTCACGGTGCATGTCCGGCGCGGCTTCCCCGATGTGCAGGACCAGAAGCTGAACTCGCATTCCAAGATCAATTGCATCATGGCCTGTATCCAGGCGGCAAAGGCTGGTGCGGATGAGGCGCTGATGCTTGATCCGCACGGCTTTGTTGCGACCTGCAACTCCACGCATTTCTTCATCGTGCGGAAGGGTGAGCTATGGACCTCAACGGGCGAATACTGCCTTGGCGGGATTACGCGCGGGGTGATCCTGGAGCTGGCAGCAGAGGAGGGGATCACCGTCCGTGAAAAGAGCTTCTCGCTCACCGATGTTTATGGCGCGGAGGAAGCCTTCATCACCGGCACCTTTGCGGGGCTGACACCGGTGAAGTCGGTTGACGACCGGCAGATCGGAGAGGGCGCCCGTCCCGTCATGGACAGCCTGATTGCGGCCTATCTCGCCCGCATTGATAAGGAATGCGCCTGATGACCCGCCGGATTGCGATGTGGTCGGGACCACGGAACATCTCAACGACCATGATGCGCAGCTTTGAGAACCGCAGCGATACGGCGGTCACGGATGAGCCGTTCTATGCGCATTATCTGACCGTCACCGGGCTCGACCATCCGATGCGGGACGAAGTCTTAACATCGCAACCGACTGATTGGCGCGTTGTCGCACAGGCGTTAACGACCGAGGCGCCGGCGCCGGTCTGGTTCCAGAAACACATGACCCAGCATATGACGGACGAGATCGATCTCGGTTTCATGAGTGAAATGCAGCATTTCTTCCTGATCCGTGATCCACGGCTGATGGCGGCGTCATTCTCGAAAAAGCTGAATAAGGTGACGGCGGAGGATCTGGGGCTGGCGCGTGAACTCGCCCTATTCCGGATGGCCGAGAAGTTAACCGGCACAACCCCGGCGGTTATCGATGCGCAGGACGTGCTCCGTAATCCCGAAAGCATGCTGCGGGCATTGTGTGACAATCTCGATCTTGAATTCGATCCGGGCATGCTGAACTGGCCGGCGGGTCCGCGCGACAGTGACGGTGTCTGGGCACCGCACTGGTATGATGCCGTACACAGCTCAACAGGCTTTGGTGATCCGGTGACGGATATTCCGTCCCTCACAGGCGATGCGCTTTCTGCCGCGCTAAATTCCATGGCGCCATATAAGGAGCTCTACAAGCTGCGGCTGACAGCGTAGAGCGCCCATCATCGTAAGACGGATTATTCCGTCATCGCCGCCGTGTGCGTCAGCGTATCTGTATATTGCTGGAAGGCGATGATCTTGCCGTCCTCGACCGTCCACGAATGAACGAAGGGCACATCAAGCGGCTTACCGGTCGCAAGGTTGGTGCCGCCATACCGGCCGAAGACCACGACACGATTACCATCAACGACAAACTCCGCAGGCGTGGCGCTGAAACCATCCCATTCACCGCCAAGCCGGGCGAAGAGGCCGGTCAGGACGGCGTCAGGGCCTTCATAGGGGTTTTTATCAGAATAGGGATTTCCTTCAGCCTCGTTCCAGACAATGTCCGGTGACATCGTGCCCAGCACCTTGTCCATGTCGCCTGCGGCAAAACCTTCATAGATCATCTCGACAGGTTCTTTGGCAGAATCATCAGAGGCTGCTATTTCCGGTAACGGAACATCAGTGCTCCATCCATCGATGACGACGAGCCATTTTCCGTCTTCGCCCTTTTTATAGACATTGATGCCTTTGCCTTCGTCACTAAAGACATCGCCGGTCTCTTTCAGCGTGTCTGTCGATTCGTAGGCGTAGCGCTCAACGGCGATATCGCCGCTGACATCAAAGCTCAGCGATGTCTTTTTCCATTGGGTGTCAAAAGCGTCGTAATAGCCGCCGACCCATTCGCGCACAGCGTCCTTGCCGACAACTTCCGGCCCGTGAGGCGCCTGGAAGGCGACATCGTCGGCCAGCATCGCCATGATGGTGTCGAGATCGTTTGAATTGATCGCCGTGACATAGTTCGCAAGCAGCTCTTCTTCGAGCGCGGCTTCATCGGCGGCAGGTGCCGCGGCCGCTGGTTCGTCTGCGCCGCTGCAGGCTGCGAGCATGAGCGACAGGCCCGATACTGTCAGGATAAGTGTTCGTTGCATGGAGGTTCCCCTTGTTCCGTTTCAGACACTGCTGAGAACCGCGTTTGCACGCAATGATCTTGAGCTGTTGTCGGTGTGGACGGCGGAATAAGTTGGCGCGCCCATGGACCGGTACAGCCCCTGACGGCAAAGGAATATTGATTGCACAATTTATATTGTCGCAAATATGATATGCATCCCAGGATCCGCATATATGCTGGATTCTCGATCCTCCGGAGCCCCTGCGGCCCTCTGACGAAAATGAACCTCCGATTTTACGTCTCAGCGCACCGCTGAACGCAGCTCAGCCATTTGTGTCCCTCTCTGCTCCAGCATAGACTCCCCTTTGGATTGATTGGGATTAAGACATGGCCCGCGGTATCTTTCTGAGTGTCTGGCTGCTCGCGCTGTCGTTCTTCAGCGCCACTGAAGCTCTTCCAGCTCCTGCGTCAGACACTCCATATCAGATGCCGCGTGATCTCAGTGACGGCCTCACGGTCGGTAATGCGGCTGACCACGGTCTCTCGATTGACGCGCTCAACGCCATGGCAGCGGCACGCCAGTCTGATAGCTGGCAGAAGATCGATTCCATCCTCATCATGAAGGACAGCACGCTCATCTTCGAAAGCTATCATAATTTCTACGCAGTTGGGCGCCGCCACGACATGGCATCTATCACAAAAAGCATCACATCTTTATTGGTAGGCATCGCCATCGATCAGGGTCACATATCGGGCGTCGATACGCCGATATATACGTACCATACGGACACTCCCTATAGTGACTATTTCGACGAAGCGAAGAGGGCGATCACGATCGAAGATGTCCTGACCATGCGTCACGGGCTCGATTGTGACGATGCGGATGATACCAATATGAAGCGGTTTCGCGCATGGTTGCGGTCTGCTGATCGTATGGCCGACATCCTGTCACTGCCCATGGTCCACGAGCCCGGTACCCACACAGCCTATTGCACCATGGCGACCGACCTCCTCCGCCCGGTCCTAGAAGGCGCGACCGGCATGAGCGTTCAAGATTTTGCGCAAAGCGCCCTCTTCTCGCCCCTCGGTATTTTAAACTTCGGTTGGAACGAGACTGATCCGGACCAACTCGGCATGGGCTATAATGGCAGAGCGCGCCCGCGCGATGTCATTCGCATCGGCCAGATGGTCGCCGATCAGGGTGTCTGGCAGGACGAGCAGATCGTCTCATCGGACTGGATCGAGCAATCTTTCACCCCACGTGGCCAGCTCTACGGCATCGATTACGGTTATCTGTGGTATTCAGAGCCCTATGAGATCGACGGACGTACGATCCCCTCACGCCTCGCCATGGGCCAAGGCGGCCAGCTTCTCATCCTTTTTCCCACAGAGGATGCCGTCGTCATGATCAATGCGCATGACTGGGACGGGAAGCTGAACTTCTACGACTTTGTCGCTCAATGGGTTTTACCCGCAATCAGCTCCGATCGGCGGGAATGACTGGCAGTTCCGAGGCCTGCCAGCTGTCCTCAAAGCATCACAATAACGGGGATGTAATTTTCCGCGCGATACGTTAACCTCTGCCACAGGGTATCTATCTTTGCAGGTGGGGTTTTCATGCGACATCTATTTTCCGGTTTTCTGGCCATTGCGATCATCGCCATGGTTGGTGTCGGGCTCTGGCAGAAAAATGGTGGTGAATTCGAGCTTCCGTCGATCGGCGAAGCCTCACTGACCAAGCAGGCGGCCAATATCGAGAAGGCAGCAACCAAGGCTGTCGATGCTGAAGCAGCTGGTGAAGCAGAGCTGCGGCGTGTCGCAGATGCCGTCAGCGGCATGTTCGCAACCTCATTTGGCGGCTTTACCGAAGGCGCCGCCACTGATGTCAAAATCACCATTGCGGGCTTTCCGGATGCGGGCCTCAGCATCGATGAGCTTAGCCTCTATGGCGCCGACGCAGACGCCATCGAATCAGTGATGAACGGTGGCGAATGGACCGAGCTGCGGATTGCCGACCGGATCGACGCCAAGGGCATCGAGCTATTCGGCCTCAACGAAGTCGTCGAACTCTTTACCATGCAGATGATGGGCCTTGGCCCGGCCGAGACCGAGGAAAGCTATGCACTGGCTGAAAGCCAGGCCGAAGCCATCGAAGAGATGGAAGAACTGACGGACGGCGATCTAGATCTTGAAATGGCTGATGAGCCTTCTTCTGACGCGCCCTTCACGATCAACGAATACAAATTCGCGATCGACCGCCTCGTGATCGACGGCATGACGCTTTATCCGCTCAGCGGTTCGGCTGAAGATGATGGCAGCCCGATGGCAATCGTCGCAAAGGTCGCCGATATCTACCGCGCTTCATCATATGAGCGCTCCGCAGTCTGGAACATGGTTGGCCAGTTCGACTTTGAGACGCCAGAAATTGCCATGGATATCGAGTTCAGCTCCGGCTTCTCTGGTGCCACCGGCTGGATGCGCGGTGATCTAGAGAACACTGTGGCGACCGATATTGCCATGGAGATGACCCAGCACATTCTGTTCCTGGGCGATGATGGCATCACCAATTCGTCTCAGACCGTGAAGGCGAATGGCTGGCGTGATATGAAACTTGCCACCCTCCTCGGCTATCTTGCCGACGGAGCACTCCCGCCGATGACGGAAACGGATGTTCTCAGCCTCGGTGTGCTGAATATCGAAGGTCAGGTCGACAAGTCGAACGGCGAAATCATCAGCACGATGGACAGCCTGACGCTTGATCTTTCGAGCTTCCATTGGCTGATGCCAACTGCAGTTGGTGTCGAAGTCGATGGCCTGATGTATGACGTGCCCGTCCTACTCGATAGCCTCCTATCGACCATGTCCATGGGCACAGGCGGTCTCGATGAGGAAGAACAGGCGCTCTATGATCAGGTCATTGCGATCGTCGATGAGCAAGGCCTGACCAAGCCGGTCGTGGATCTGGATCTGGCGCTCAGCTGGAACCCTGAAGATGGGGCTACGGCCTATGACGTTGACGCCACGCTGCGTGAAGGCATGCGTAAGGTCGTCGATGTTGATGTCGTCCTGCCAAATTATGAGCGGATTTCGACCGCTGTGATGCAGGAAAATGGCAGCCAGGACTGGTCAGCTGTCGAAGGTCTCTTCGAAGAGGATTTGGCCTTTGGCGGGTTCTACCTATCGCTAGAAGATATGGGCCTGCTCGAAGACATCTTCGCTATGGTGCCGAAATTCGCGGCCCTCATACCGGCGGAGGATAATCCGCAAGCGGGCATGATTGCCGCGCAATCGCCTGAGGCGCTGCGCCAGATGATCTCTGGTCTGATGCGGGCAGGCGCGACACAGGTCGCAAGCGAATTCCCGCCTGCTGTCGGTTACGTCAACGCGATTGCCGATTTCATCGCAGAAGGCGGCACTCTTGTGGTCGCAGTCCAGCCGCCGGCAGCGCCGCTCAAGATGGACGATATCGAAGCGCTCGTCTCAGGACCCGATGCGACGCCTGACTCTATTGTTGAAGGTCTCGGTGTTCGGGTTGAACAATCAGGCACTGACGACGAAGTCTGAGAACGGATGAAAAGGTGAGGGGCGCTAACCCCCCTCACCTGCCGGTCTCAATTACCATTCCATCGAACGCCGGCGCCACATGCGTCGGCGTTTCGCGTTCCAGCGTCTCATAATCCATGTCGATATGAAGATTAGTCAGCACCCCGCGCCCGGCCCCGGCACGGGTGAGCCATGACAAGGTCTCTTCAAGGTGCACATGGCTGGGATGCGGCTTGTAGCGCAGGGCATCACAGATCCAGATGCCGCAGCCGGTGACCATCGGCCATGAAGCCTCCGGCACGCCGCTGATATCTGGCGAATAGACTATCGAGTCCTCGCCCATCCCGCCCATGCGGAAAGCGAGCGAGGGCACCGGGCCATGCTCCATCAGGATGGGGAGGAGCTCGATATTGCCAGTCGGTCCGCCGATCTCTACCGGTTCGGCGGGTGTCAGTGGATGGTCATCGAGGATCGCGGGATAGCCCGTCTTCGGATTATCTTCAAAGCAATAGCTGAACCGGTCTTTCAGGACGGGAGATGTCACGTCACTGAGCCAGACCGGCATGCGCCGCCGCTGGTTGAGAACAAGCGCGCGCAGATCATCGATCCCGTGGCACTGATCAGCATGGTCATGCGTCCAGGCGACTGCATCAAGCCGCCCGATTTTCGCATCGAGCAACTGCATGCGAAGATCCGGACTCGTATCAATCAAGAGGCTGGTGAACGCCGGGACATTCCATCCAAGGTCATCATCGGCACGCTGGATGAGGATCGAGCATCGGCGGCGGCGGTTCTTGGGGTTCTCAGGATCGCAGGCACCCCAATCCCCCTCACCATTCTTGCCGCCTAGCCGCGGGACACCAGCGGACGATCCGCAACCGAGAATGATCGCGCGCAGGCTCATGCGGGCCGCGCCGCTTTTGCGAACAGCCGGAAGAAATTGTCGGTCGTGACCTCTGCGATCTCGTCCACGCTGACCCCGCGCAGTTCAGCCAAGGCCTCTGCGACATGGGTAAGATAGGCCGGTTCATTGCGCCGCCCGCGATGCGGCACGGGCGCAAGGAAGGGACAATCCGTTTCGATCAGTAGACGGTCCATCGGTACGATGCGGGCGATCTCACGTACTTCTTCGGCCTTCTTGAAGGTCAGGATACCGGAGAAAGAGACATAGGCGCCGAGCGCCAGTCCGCGGCTCGCAAGGTCTGGCCCGCCCGTATAGCAATGGAGCAGCGGCGTGAAGGCTTTCTCCGCATGCGCGGCTTCCAGTGCGGCGGCCATATCGTCATCCGCCTCGCGCGTATGGATGATCAGGGGCAGGCCGGTTTCCTGGGCGGCTTTGACATGCGCGTCAAAGACCGGCCCCTGCAGTTCGCGGTCAGAATATTCGTAATGATAATCGAGCCCGCATTCGCCGATGCCGACAACTTGCGGATCGGCGGCCTCGGCGATCAACGTTTCAGCGGCAAGATCTGTATAATCCTTGGCGTGATGCGGATGGACCCCGACCGAGCGCCACATATTGGAACGGCCCGCAATGACCTCTTTGATTTCGGGCCCGGAATCGAGACGGTCGGAAATGGCGAGCATGGCGCCGATCCCGGCGTCCCTCGCGCGCGCAATGACCTCTTCGAGGTCATCCGTATACCGCTCACCATGTAAATTAACGTGACTATCGACCAGCATGCGGCCCTCGTAGACCATCATGCAGGGTCATTGCCATCATTATAGCGGTCTGCACCCGGTCGGCGTTCAGTGCCTCGGCCCGCGTGACAAGGGAAGCGATCTCATCATGCAGGCTGACAAGCTGGTGGGCGGAACGGGCTGCCGAAAAGGCGGGTTCTGCCCCCTCCCCGCGCGCATATTGGCGGGCGGCATCGGAGAGCCGCGACAGGAACAGCTCCTGCGCATCGCGCCGGGCGTCTTCTGAATCTTTCTCGCCGAACCGGCGCGCAGCGGCGACGATATCGCCCCGGCCCGTTGCGGCCTTCACCAGACCGTCTGCGAGCTCACGGGCGAGCCGCCCCTCACCTGTCGCAAGGTTGAGCGCCCGGCCCGGTCGTCCGCGCGCAGCCTCCGCCGCATCACGCGCCTCGCCCATATCGATGTCGTGCTCGCGTTCAAGCCATCCGGCAATCTCACCGACCGGCTGAGGCGTCATATCCATGCGGCGGCAGCGTGAGCGGATCGTCGGCAAGAGGCGACCCGGCGCCACGGAAAGGAGCAGCATGGTCGCCCCGTCAGGCGGTTCCTCCAATGTCTTGAGAAGCGCGTTGGCAGCTTGGGTGTTCAGCTCATCCGCCGGGTCGATGATCACGACCCGGCGGCCCGTCATCGAGGTCTGATGGAACCGTCCAATGACTTCGCGCACCTCATCGACCTTGATATTGGCGGGCAGCTTGCCGGTCTTCTCATCGGGTGTGCGCCTCAAGATAAAAAGATCCGGGTGCCCCTCATTCGTAACCTGCGTGCGCGTCTTTTCATCCGCGCCGTCGAGCGATTCTGAATGGGCGAGGATTGCAGCGGCTAGCTGGCGAGCGAATGTCCCCTTGCCGATCTGCTGCGGTCCGGTGATCAGCCAGCCGCCTGACAGCGCGCCGCTTTTGAGCGCGGTTTCGGTCTTTGCCGCTAGTGCTTTTGACATCAGAAGGCTCATGGCGCCGCCTTTGTCAGATCTGGCAGGCGCTCTTCAAGAACTGCCCAGACGGCTTTTTCGACATCCTCGATGACGCCGCCTGCGAAAATCAGTTCCGCGCGCGCCTCTTGCTCAGCAATCTTCTGGAACGCGGCACGCACCGCCTCGTGATAGGCATCGCCCTTCTGCTCGAACCGGTCGCGGGCGCCTCTGCTATCGGCACGAGACAGACCGGCCGCCACGGGCAGATCGAAAATGTAAGTCAGGTCGGGCATCCGTGTGCAGACGGCCTTCTCGACCTGCATCAGGAAATCCTGATCCATACCGCCGCCGCCGCCCTGATAGGCTCGGGTGGAATCACAGAACCGGTCAGAGATGACGGTTTTCCCAGCGGCCAGAGCGGGCAGAACGACTTCGCGCAGATGCGCATCGCGCGCGGCATTCATCATCAGCAATTCAGCCAGCGGCGACCAGTCCGCCTGCGGATCGAGCAGGGCTGTCCTGATCGCCTCCCCGCCCTTGGTGCCGCCCGGCTCCCGCGTGACGACAACATCATGGCCGAGGGCGGCCAGCCGCTCGGCGAGACGGGTCACTTGTGTCGTCTTGCCGGCCCCTTCAGGGCCTTCGAATGTGATGAAGAGCCCGGTCACTCGGATTCTGCTGGCGGGGTGAAGAGGATTTTCAGCCCCATCCCCATCTTGGCGAAGACGCCTTTTTCCTCGACCGTCGCAGCAGCATAAAGCGGATATTCGCGGACTGGTTCGCCCGGCATCGTAAAGCGCATGACCGCGACCTGCTCGCCGGTTCGTACAGGCGCAATGATGGGATCACGATAGGTGATCCGGGCTTCTGCGCCTTCAAGGATCTTGCGGTGCCGTGTGAAAGTCATGGCCGCGCCCAGCTTGACCGGCAGGAGCTCTTCCTTGCCACCAAAGACCGTCAGTTCCGTGACAATATCGTCCGGGCCGTAATAGGTCTGGGTCAGATACTGATTAAAGGCGATCTCCATCATCCGGACGCTTTCACGGGCTCTCGCCTGCAAGGATGGGAGGCCGGTGACAACGATGACCCGGCGCACCCCGTCTTTCGACGCACTGCCGACCATGCCGTAGCCTGCTTCTTCGGTGTGCCCGGTCTTCATCCCGTCTGCGCCGGGAAAACCGGCCAGCAGGGGGTTGCGGTTGGCTTGTGTGATGTCCGACCACGTCATTTCCGGGATGGAGTAGAGATAGCGGTAGGCCGGATATTCATCCCACATATGTCTGGCGAGTTTGGCAATGTCCGCCGCGCTCATGCGCTGGCCCTCATCGGTCATGCCGTGCGGGTTCGAGAAATGAGACTGCTTCAGGCCCCATTCCTTCGCCTTCTGGTTCATCAGGGCTGCAAAGCTCGCCTCGTCCCCGGCGATATTCTCTGCCACGACGACAGCGGCGTCATTACCAGACAGCGTGATGATCCCTTTGAGGAGATCCTCGACGCGGATTTTCGTATCGACGAGCACGAACATTTTCGAGCCGCCCGTCCGCCATGCCTTGGCGGAGACATCGAATTCTGTGTCAGGGGTCAGCTCGCCTCGCTTGATCATGTCGAGGACGACCGCGACCGTCATCAGCTTCGACATGGAGGCCGGCGGGATCGGCTCATTCCCGCCCTTTGAGAACAGGATGTCGCCGGTGTCGCCATCCATGATGACGGCGTGCGTTGCGTCCGTCGTAACGGTCTGGGCGCTGGCCAGACCAAAAATGGCCGCCAGCACCGCCAGCATCTGGATGACGGGACTCAAACTACGCTTCACGCACCATACTCCTTCGTGAGGTGGTGGTTTAGAAAAGCACGCCGCCTCTCACAATATGCGCGTCCTCGAAACCTTGGGCGATAGCCTCGCGCATGGCTGCCTCGGCGGCAAATTCATGCACATAAGGCCCGATCCGCAGACGCTGGCGTGTTTCGCCAGAAACAGCCACCGTTTCGAGGCTCATCGGCACGATATCGTCGAACTTGCCAGCGGCGGAGGCGGCATTCTGTGGATCGGAGAAGACCCCGACCTGCACGAAATAGGCAATGGGTCCGATATCGCTTTCAACCACGGGAGAGATCGGCACATTTGCAGCGGATGGCAGGCTTTCGCCTGAGACGACGATGGCGATCGGGTCTTCATAGCTGGCCGGGACCGCCATGGGCGCAGCCTCGACAGCAATGGTTTCAGGGACTTCGCTGCGGTTCGGCGCCGCATGCGCCATCACGACGCTGGGCGTATCGATGATTTCCGGCAGAGGCGATTTCAGCGCCGCATAATTCTCCGGCAGACCAACCTTTACGATCGCATCATTAAGGCTCGCCTTGCCAAGATACTCGACCCGGACATTGGCAAGGCCCTTATCCTTCATGTCGAGCGTTTCAGCGGTTTTCTTTGAAAGATCGATGATCCGCTCGCCCGAGAACGGCCCGCGGTCATTGAGCCGTACAACGGCTGTGCGGCCATTTTCCAGATTAGTGACGCGGACGAGCGAAGGCAGCGGCAGGGTTTTGTGGGCGGCCGTCAGCCGCTCCTGATCGAAAATCTCGCCATTGGCGGTCAGCCGGCCATGGAACTTTGGCCCATACCAAGAGGCTAGCCCGGTCTTCACATACCCCGGCTCATCCTTCGGGATGTAGCGTATGCCACTGACATAATAGGGATTTCCAATCTTCTCATGCGGCGTCGCCTTGGCCTGGCGTGGACTAGGCGACGTGCCAGTCTTGGGATCGACTTTGGAAGTCGTCCCGCAGGCTGCGAGAAGAGAGGTGACAAGAAGAAGGCTGAAAAACTGCCGAAAATGACGTGCGAACATGCGGTCCCGCCCCGATAGAGATGACGCAGAAAAAAGCTTAGCGCCGACATGACCCCAGCAGCCTTAATCTCCCGTAAACTCCGCAACGAACTGCACATCCCTCCCCATGTTGCGCGCTCACTCGGCATAATGTAGCCCGCGCGCGAGATGTTCGCAGGGGCGCTCCGGCTCCCTGCCCCCCGATAGAAGAAGGAAATCCCATGACGAAGATCAAGGTCGAAAACCCGGTCGTCGAGCTCGACGGCGACGAGATGACGCGGATCATCTGGCAGCTCATCAAGGACAAGCTGATCCACCCCTATCTCGATATCGACCTCAAATATTACGATCTGGGGATCGAAGCGCGCGATGAGACCGATGACCAGATCACGGTCGATGCGGCAAACGCGATCAAGGAATATGGCGTGGGCGTCAAATGTGCGACCATTACGCCGGACGAAGCCCGGGTCGAGGAATTCGGCCTCAAGAAAATGTGGCGCAGCCCGAACGGCACGATCCGCAACATTCTGGGCGGCGTTGTTTTCCGTGAGCCGATCATCATCTCCAACGTACCGCGGCTCGTCCCCGGCTGGACCCAGCCGATCATCATCGGCCGTCACGCATTTGGCGACCAATATCGCGCGACCGACTTCCTCTTCCCCGGCAAGGGCAAGATCTCGATGAAGTGGGAAGGCGAATCCGGCGAGATCCTCGAATATGACGTGTTCGAAGCACCTAGCTCAGGTGTCGCCATGGGCATGTATAACCTTGACGACTCGATCCGCGATTTTGCCCGGGCCTGTTTTAATTACGGCGTGCAGCGTAAAATGCCGGTCTACATGTCGACAAAGAACACCATCCTCAAAAAATATGATGGCCGCTTCAAGGATCTCTTCCAAGAGATCTATGAGACCGAATTCAAAGGCGAGATGGAAAAGCTTGGCACGATCTATGAGCACCGCCTCATCGACGACATGGTTGCCAGCTGCATGAAGTGGTCAGGCGGTTATGTCTGGGCCTGTAAGAACTATGACGGGGACGTTCAGTCCGACACGGTCGCGCAGGGCTTTGGCTCACTTGGCCTGATGACATCAGTTCTCCTGACCCCGGATGGCAAGACAGCCGAAGCCGAAGCCGCCCACGGTACGGTGACCCGTCACTACCGCGCTCATCAGCGTGGGGAGGAAACCTCGACCAACTCGATCGCTTCGATCTTTGCATGGACGCGTGGTCTCCTGCACCGCGCGAAGCTCGACAACACGCCGGAAGTCGCAAAATTCGCTGAGACGCTGGAGCAGACGGTCATCAAGACGGTCGAGGGCGGCAATATGACGAAGGACCTTGCGCTCCTTATCGGTGCCGAACAGGGCTGGCTCACCACGACCGGCTTCCTCGATAAAGTTGACGAGAACTTCCAGAAAGCCATGTCGTAACGGCAGGCGTAAATGAACGCTCCCATCAGCCTTGTGGTTCCCCGGATCACGCAAGGCTAAGATGACAAATCATTGAGCCCGGCCCTGCCTCCTGCAGAGCCGGGCTCTTTCATATCTGTCGGAACCATCAGCATACAGCTCGCGTTAACCAACCGTATACGAGCTAAACTATGGTGACGACATGACTTTCAATATTCGGAAGAAATCCAGATTACTTGGTACATCCGGTCTGCTCGCAACAGCCCTTGTGATGCCAGCCTGCGCCGTCGATCCTTATGACGACTACCGTTATGACGATGATGTAGCCTATGGCTATGATCGGTATGATGACAATGACCGACGCTATTACGGCAATGACACAGTCTATCTAGAAGACGTCTCGACACGTGGCGGCATTGATGAGGCGCGCCGTGCGCATCGCAACAACAGCGAATATTACGCTGAGCGCGTTGACGGTAATTGCGAGAACGTCGTGACGGTCCGACGTGGCGACACTCTGTCTGATATCGCAGAATATTGCGACGTGCCGGTCCGCGCGCTGATGGAGACAAACAGCCTTTACAGCCCGCACAAGCTGGAAGTCGGCCAGCGACTGCGCGTGCCTTATGTGAAGGGCAATGTCTATGAAGGCGTCCAGTTCTTCCCGGCGCGCTATTCGCAGAATACGCGCCCGGATTACCAGCCGCCGCGCCGCGACTATCAGCCTGCGCGGGACGATCACTATCAACCGCGCCGTGACAATGTCGCCTATTACACGGCCCGCCGGGGCGAAGACCTCGATGATATCAGTGAGCGCTTTGAGATCAGTGAGCGGACAATCATCTCTCTCAACCCGCAGCTCCTGCATGACGATGTCGATACAGGCGACCGCATTGCCCTGCCCGAGGAAGTCGTGCGCTATACGCAATCTGACCGCCGCTCGGACAATCGCCGTTATGACGATGACCGCCGCCGGTATCAGGACCATACCCGCTATGATCCGGTGATCCGCCTGTCGGACGATACGATCCGCCGCGGCGAGGATATCGAAATCATCGTTGAGGATCTGCCGCCTGAATCAGACATCATCCTCTCCTTTGGAGACAGCCAGGATCATATGCGCGAATATCACCGCGCCTCGACCGACCGGGACGGCCGCTATCGTCACGAGATCAGCTTTGAGGATGACGACTATCGCCGCGATCAGGTGATTGTCGGTGTCCGGACAGCGGACAACAAATACCGCATCTACTCAAAGCCGGTGCGCTATTCGCGGCAATACTCCCACCTCAACTAAGGGGAGCGTGCGATCTGTATCTCAAAAGCGGGCTTTCGGGCCCGCTTTTTTGGGCACAACTCATGGGGTTCACCTACAGACTGAAAAACTGCGGCAGCGCTGCACAGACCTCACCGAAGAGCAGTGAATTAAAAGGTCATTTTCATTGCTCGTTACAATGTTGCTCTTATGACCGAGGCCCGGCATGTTGAGAAACGTGCCGGGCTGGCTTGTTAAGGGGTACTGATGGCGGGAAAGCGTGAAGTGGGTGAATTCCCTCTGAAGGTCACGAATGTGACCAAATCATATGGGTCTTTCACTGCCGTCAATGATCTCAGCTTCGCTGTCCGCCGCGGCGAGATTTACGGATTTCTCGGCCAGAACGGCGCGGGGAAGACGACGACCCTGCGCATGATCATGGATATCGTCCCGCCGACTTCCGGCGAGGTGAATGTCCTCGGCGCAACGCGCCCTCGCACGGTCAAGCATCAGGTAGGCTACCTTCCCGAAGAACGCGGGCTGTATCGCAAGATGAAGGCGCGTGACACGATCGCCTATTTTGCGCGCCTGAAAGGCGTACCGGCTGGCAGAGCACGGGCGCGCGGCGAGCAGCTACTTGAGGAATTCGGCCTTGGCGAGTTCTCGAAATCAAAGATCGAGACCCTGTCCAAAGGCATGGCGCAAAAGGTCCAGCTTCTCTCCGTCATCGCGCATGAGCCGGACCTCATCATCCTTGATGAGCCCTTTTCCGGGCTCGACCCGGTGAACCAGAAAGTCCTTGAGACCATGATCCTCAATCTGCGGGATCAGGGCCGGACGATCGTCTTCTCGACCCATGTGATGGAACATGCCGAGCGGCTCTGTGACCGCTTCTTGATGATCCGCAAAGGGAAGAAAGTCTTCGAAGGCACGCTGGATGCGGCGCGCGGCATGGAACAGCCAACCCTGATCCTCCAGACGCCGGACGATCCCCTGCCGCTTCTTGATGTGCCAGGAGTCGTTGACATTCTCGCGCAGGACAAGGGCCGTTACCGCCTCGTTATCGAGGACGATGCCGACCGTCAGGCGATCCTTGCTTTTGCCCTTAACAACAATATCCGCATCCTGTTCTTCGGTCAGGAAGAACGCTCCCTGCACGATATATTCTTCCGCCTCGCCGGCGCCGAGGAGGTCCAGTCCGCATGAACGCGCTTCTCCAGCTCATCACGCATGAATACCGCAAATATGTTTTCACGCGCGGCTTCCTCGCCTTCATCATGATCATCCCGCTGGCCGGGGCGTTCGGCGCCTTTGCCAACAAGATCAGCGACAGGGCCTCGCCGATCCGGCATTTCGTTGTGCTGGATGAGACGGGCGAATTCATCCCGCGGATCGATGAGGCGCTCGCCGACCGGGATGCCGAGGATACGCTCGGCGTTTGGGATCAGTATGCCTATCAATGGGTCAGTCCTAATGAGGACGGCACATTCCCGCTCGAGCCGCCTTTTGCGCCCGGTGATCCGTCCCCGGATCGGGCCAGCCAGTTTAAGGAGGCAGGCGGCATCGATGCGGCCCTTGCAGCAGCAAAACCCTATCTGAAAGACGGTGCGCCAGAAGTGCCATCCGTCCGGGCCCGTTATGTCCGGGTCGGCCTGCCCATGGATGTTCCCGCTGCTGGCGATCAGCAAAGCCAGATCGAGCAGCTTCTGCCCTATCTCAACGGCAAGAAAATGCTGGACGACGACCGCGCGCTGTTTGCCGTTGTGGTCATCCCCGCCGATATCCGTGAGGGCCGTCAGGTCAGCTTCTGGACGAACAATCTGATCGCCTCGGATCTCTCAGGTTTCATTGGCCGCGCGCTGGGTGAAACCCTGCGCAATGAAGCCTTCACGGCAGAAGGGCTCGATGTCACGGTCGTTGACAGGATCCGCCAGATTCAGGTGTCAGTGAACGAGATCAAGGCCGATCAGGCGGGCGGCGAAGACGGCGCGGCGGCCCGTGTGCGGACCGTCATTCCGCTGGTTCTCGCCTATACGCTCTTCATCATGATCACCTCGGTCGGCGGCATGCTGCTGACCAACACGGTTGAGGAGAAATCCAACAAGATCGTCGAGATGCTGCTGTCTTCTGTGTCCGCGACCCAGCTGATGATCGGCAAGCTTGTCGGCCTCGCCCTTGTCGGCATCACCATGCCGGCCCTGTTCCTCGGTATCGGCTATCTGCTCTTGACCTTCTTTGGGGCGGATGCGGCGCCCGGCACGGCGGCGGAGATTATCGGCGCGATCAAGGGTGGGCTCTTCGGCTCGCCGCTGGTGCCGCTCTTCTTCCTCTATTTCGTGCTCGGCTATCTCTTTTATTCGTCGATCTATCTGGCGGTCGGCGCGATGAGCGATTCAATTCAAGACGCACAGAGCTTCGTCGTGCCTCTCACGCTCATGCTACTCCTGCCGCTGCCATTCCTCAGCCTCGTCATACAGGATCCGAACGGCATTGTTGCGCGCGTTCTGACCTTCATTCCTCTTTATACGCCCTATGCGGTGATGTTGAGGATTTCGGCCCAGCCACCCTTCTGGGAGATCGCGGCCGCCACCGCCCTTCTCCTCTTCGTCGTCGGCTACGTTGTCTTCACCATGGGGCGGATCTATCGCAAAGGCGTCCTCTCCAGCTCCGGCGCGCCGAGCTGGAAGGAATTCCTGAACCTCGTGCGGAAATAACCTACTCGGCGAGTTCCCCGTAGTGGCGGACCTTGTCCAGCCAGTGCTGGCGGTCCTCGTCGCTCATGCCGTCGATGTTTCCCAGGATATCGTGCCGGATCGGATGAAATCCTGACAAGCCCAGCATGGCGCGCTCAAGCGCCTTGAGGGCGCCCTCATCCATCATGAAGCGGTAGACGAGGCCCGGCATCCCCATGCTGACGAGGATGCGGGCTGATTTTCCTTTCATCAGCTGTGTCGGCCAGCCTTTGTTGTCCTCGCTGGAAGTGATGAAAAAGTCGGCACGCGCGGCCTGTTCGAAAAAGGCGCGCAGCTTTGCCGGCATTGAGCCAAGCCATAGCGGGAACGCAATGACGAGGTGATCCGCCCATGCAATCTTTTCTCTCTCGACCCGGATGACTTCCGGCGGCTCGGTCGCAAAATCCTCCTTGCTGCTCAGAAAGCCATAATCGAGATCACAGATACGGATATGTTTGAGCTCATGCCCGCTTTTCGCCGCGCCTTCGGCATAGGCATGGCAGAGCGCCTTGCTGAACCGATCAGGTGACGGGTCTGGGTGACCCTCGATGATGCAGATCTTTTTCGTATCGGCCATGCGGATCGCTTTCCTGAATGCCGGGCCAGATGCCGGTTATGGAAGCGAATCTGCGCTCATTGCGGGGCGCCATGTTGATCTTCATCAATTGCTGGTTGCGGAAAGTCGGTGAGATAGGAAACCTAGGCTTCCAGTTCGGCATCCCAATAAAGATAATCGTGCCAGCTGTGGTGCAGATAGTTCGGGGGGAACGCACGGCCCTTTTCATTCAGCTCGAACATGTTCGGCTGATGCGGCGGCTGGAAAGGATGCATGCCGACGACATGCGGCATCTTGTTCCCCTTACGGAGGTTACAAGGGCTGCAGGCCGTCACGATATTCTGCCACGTCGTCTTGCCGCCCTTCGAGCGCGGAATGAAATGGTCAAAGGTCAGATTGTCCTTATCCTTCGTGCCGCAATACTGGCAGGCGAACCCGTCGCGCAGGAAGACATTGAACCTTGTGAACGCAGGTTTTCTCGAGTGATTGACGTAGGTTTTCAGTGACACGACCGAAGGGAGCCGCATCGCAAAGCTCGGGCTTTTCACCTCAGTCTCATATTCGGCGATCACGTCAACGCGATCGAGGAAGACGGCTTTGAGCGTATCCTGCCATGACCACAGGGATAACGGGAAGTAGCTCAAGGGCCGAAAATCGGCATTCAACACAAGAGCGGGACACCCGTCAGGGGCATGGCGGAGCTGCTGCACCGTTACCTCCTCCTCATGAACTGGAGAGGTCGGTGCACCGTTCGCCTACAGCCTATTCGGCTGGTGGCGTCATGCCGGACAAGGGCATGGGCGATATGTCGGCTCAAAATCGTGAACCCGACTACTCCTTCGAGCGAAAGCCCGGAACCACTTTCCGGGCCTTTTCAAGCTCATACCTGATTCTATGTGACAGTTTCTTGTCAAAAATCCAAGTGGGACAAAAGAATACGCTCCCAACCGCCCGGCATCACTGGCTTGCCGCCATGGCCGATGACCCTCACAAAGGGACTGGAGACGCCATCCAGGGGGCAGCTCTGCGGCAAAAAGAAAGCGCGTGAACCGCGCCATGGAGGAACTATGTCTCGTCTGAACTGGACGCTTTGCTCGGCTCTCGCGCTGGGTATGGCCAGCATCCTTGGAACCGCTTCGGCCATGGGCCCTGCGGTCAGCTATTTCGACATCAAGAACCCCGAAGACATTGCGCCCATTGGGGAGACCGGCATGGCAATTGTCTCCTCCTTCGCACCGGCTGTGGATGGGGCGGCTCCCCTTTATCTCCTCGATCTTTCGGGCGGCAATCTGACTCCGCTTCATGCGGCCTACCCGGATAATACGGTGATGGATGGCGAATGCGGTGCGCCCGAAGCGCCGGTTCATGCCCACGGCATCGATATTCATCCGAAGTCGGATGGCTATTATGAACTGCTGGTCGTCAATCATGGCGGCCGGGAAGCCATCGAGATCTATGAGATCAACATGAATGGAGATGGGCCAACCCTTGCCTGGACGGGGTGCGAGATCGTGCCAGCGGAGATATCGCCCAATGACGTGACCGCCCTGCCCGATGGCGCTTTTGCGGTCAGCTCTTTCGGCATGAAAGATGATCCGGAGTCGGTTCAGAAAATCCTGTCCGGTCAGCCGACCGGTGCCATCGTCGAATGGACGGTCAGCGGCGGCTGGCACACCCATAACAGAACGAGCTTCTCCGGCCCCAATGGCGTGATTGCGAGCCCCGACGGCACAGAGCTTTATGTTGCTGACTGGGGTACTAGCAGCATCCATGTGCTGACACGAAGTGATGGCAGCCTGCGCAAGCTGACAGATCTTGATTTCCACCCGGACAATCTCAGCCTGACAGCAGATGGTCATATTGTGGCTGCGGGCCAGTTCGGCACGCCGGAGGAAATCTGGGCCTGTGTACTCTCAGCCGAACCGCGCTGCGATCTGCCCGGCCGGGTGACGAGCATCAATCCTGAGACGGGCGAGGTGATGACCCTGATCGACACTGGCGACAGCTATGGCGCAGTCTCGATCGGGCTGGTCTACGGCGGCACCGTCTGGGTCGGCGCCTTTCATGATGACCGGCTGGCGCGGTACAGGGACGAATAGGCGCTAGAACGCGTATTTCTCAAAGAGGACCGAGATATCGCCCCCGGCCTCCTCGACATCACGCATCAGGGTACAGGCAAAGCTGTTCCCTGTCCGCGCGATCTCCTGCAGAGGTTCTAGGAAGCCGCGTTCATCCGTGCCGCCCGTATCAAGCTGGGCTCGGCGTTTGAGCCCAGCGGAGCTGAGAGCCAGAACATCCTGCGCCAGCTCCCGCAAGGGGCGACCGGCGATCTCGGCATGCATGCCCTTTTCTGCGGCATCGAGGCGGAACTGGGCGCGCTGCTCTGGCGTCCAGTCCTTGACGAGATCCCATGCGCCGCTGAGCGATTCCGCATCATAGAGGAGCCCGACCCAGAAGGCCGGCAGCGCGCAGATCCGGCCCCAGCTCCCTGAATCCGCGCCGCGCATCTCAAGGAAGGTCTTGAGACGAACTTCCGGGAAGGCGGTTGAGAGATGATCCTTCCAGTCCTCGATGGTCGGCAGGACACCGGGCGCGACGGCTAGCTCGCCCTTGAGGAAATCACGGAAGGAATAGCCCGTCGCGTCGATATATTCACCGTCGCGCCAGACGAAATACATCGGTACATCAAGCATATATTCGGTGTACCGCTCGAACCCGAAGCCATCCTCGAAGACAAAATCGAGCATGCCCGTCCGATCGGGGTCTGTATCAGTCCAGATATGCGCCCGCCACGACCGGAAGCCATTCGGCTTTCCATCCGTGAAGGGAGAATTGGCAAACAGCGCCGTTGCCAGTGGTTGCAGCGCCAGCGACGTGCGGAACTTGGCCACCATGTCGGCTTCGTCGGCGAAGTCGAGATTGACCTGCACGGTCGCGGTCCGGTGCATCATGTCGAGGCCGAGGTCGCCGCGTTTGGGCATATAGGCCCGCATGATGCCGTAACGGCCCTTCGGCACTTTGGGCATGTCGTCGCGCGACCAGCCGGGTGCAGCACCAAGCCCGATGAACCCAACGCCCATCGGATCAGAGACAGCCTTCACCTCAGCAAGATGGGTGTGCACCTCGTTGCAGGTCTGGTGGATCGTCTCGAGCGGCGCGCCGGAAAGCTCAAACTGCCCGCCGGGCTCCAGCGTGATCGAGGCGCCATCCTTTTTGAGCGCCACCAGATGGTCGCCCTCATAAAGCCGCTCCCAGCCAAAGCGGTCGGAAAGCCCCGCGAGGACGGCCTCGATCGACCGCTCACCGGAGAAAGGCAGGGGCGCAAGTGTATCGGTCAGGAAGCCGAATTTCTCGTGCTCTGTGCCGATGCGCCAATCGGCTTTCGGCTTGGCGCCGGAGGCAAGATAGGCAGACAGCTCACTCACACTCTCGACGGGCGGAAGATCGCCTCTTGTACTCGCGTCGAGTTGGGTCATGCACCCTCTCCTCCGGCTCAATCACGCGCCTCTAGGCCGTTCGGCCGAAAAGAGGAAGCACTCCGGTCCTCAGAAATCGGCAGGGGGGCTTTAGCGGAAGTCACCCTGATGGGCCTGCCATAGGGTGATCGCCGCAATCGCGGCGGTTTCGGCTTTCAGGATGCGGGGGCCGAGCGAAACGGCAAGGACGCCGTCTCTCTTCCGCAGCATGGCTCGTTCTTCGGGGCTGAAGCCGCCTTCGGGACCGATAAGGAGCGCCCAGGGGCCGCCAGTCTCGGCATCCGCAAGCCGGGTGGCCATGGGCGCGGCGCGGCCGTGTTCACCGCCCCAGCGCTGATCGGCCGCATCTCCGGCTTCGTCGCAAAAGACGAGCCGGGTCCCGGATGGCAGGGCATCAAGTGCGGCCTCCAGAGAGACGGGTTCGGCAATCTGCGGCAGGTCGAGCCGTTCGCATTGCTCGGCGGCTTCCATCGCGATGGTCTCAAGCCGGTCAGCTTTGAGCCCGCCTTTGGCAAGCTGGGTGCGCCGGGTCACGACAGGCTGGAAGCTCCGGACACCGAGTTCTGTCCCCTTCTGGATGATCAGCTCGGTCGGATCTTTCTTGAGTGGCGCAAACAGCAGGGTGAGGTCTGGGACCGTGACCTGTTCTCGGGTCTGGACTGCGAGCGTCACCGCGCCGCGGCGTTTCTCCGCTCCCTGAATATGGGCGCGCCATTCCCCGTCACGGCCATTAAAGAGGAGGACCTCGTCCCCCTCCCCAAGCCGCAGGACATTGTGAAGGTAATGCCAGCGCGCGCCATCAAGCGGCAGGCCAGCTCCCGCTTCCAGATCGGAAGACAGAAACAGTCGAGGCGGTGGTTTCGCCATCTGGCCTCAGGCGATGCTTAGAACGGGATTTCGTCGTCGAGTTCGAAGTCCCGGCCCCCGCCGCCGCCACGATCCTCATTCATACCGCCGCTGCCGCCGGAAATCTGCTGGCCATAGCCGCCGCCCATATTGTCGCCGCCGCCACGGCTGTCGAGCATGGTCAGCTCAGAGCGGAACGGGCGCAGCACGACTTCGGTCGTGTACCGGTCATTACCGTCCTTGTCCTGCCATTTGCGGGTCTCAAGCTGGCCTTCGATATAAACCTTGGAGCCTTTTTTGAGATAGTTCTGGGCCACCCGGACGAGCGGTTCAGACATGATGGCGACGCGGTGCCATTCGGTGCGCTCGCGGCGCTCACCGGAATTCTTGTCCTTCCAGCTTTCGGATGTCGCGATCGACAGGTTTGCCACCTGGCCGCCATTGGAGAAGGACCGGATTTCCGGATCCTGTCCCAGATTGCCCACGAGAATGACTTTATTGACGCTGCCGGCCATGGCTCTTCACTCCTTCGATCAAGGCAACCCGCTTAAGGGATTTACCTCTACTCCCGCCACCCGCCCGTTGCGGTGGTTTTTCCCCAATGTTTCATATTTGTTCCAGAGGTAGCGATATCCCTGCCCGTTCACAAGGGCAAGATGCAGCCCACCGTGGTTATTCGGTCACTCGACATCCAGAGAGCCTGTGATTACGTAACGGCCATGAGCAGAGCTCTCGCCATCCTTCTGTCGTTCTTCATCCTCACCATGCAAACGGTGATGGCTACGCACGCGACTGAATATGGCGACGGGCCGCACGAGCACCAAGGTACCGAGTGTCTGATCTCCAAGGCGGGCGACCGTCATGATGATGACTGGGACGTGCCGCCAGAGGTCGTCGTGCTCTTCCTGCCGCGTTTCGAGGCGGCGACTTACAGCTTTGTCCAGAAAGCCCTGCTGATCCCGACGGTCACGGTGACACCGCCGGGCCGAGCACCTCCGTTAAGCTGAGAACATACCCACCAATTTAATCTGGCCGGTACGCTGACGAGTGGGCTCCGTGAGGGAGACCCGCATTTCGCGTCCGGTGGTTCTCATCATACGGAGCGAATCCATGAAGAAATCTGAATTGCGCATGTTCTGCGCCCTGTCTGTCCTGTCTGCCGCGGTGCCAGCCTTCGCACAGGAAGACGAAAGCCTCGCCGAACCCGAAGACCTTATCGTCGTGACCGGGGCCCCTTTTACTGAAACCGAAGACGAAATCCTGACTGGTACGTCTGTGCTTAGCGGTGAAGAGCTGGCCCGCTCAGCGGCAGCGACAATCGGCGAAACCCTTCGCCGTGAGCCGGGGATCTCGACAACCTTCTTCGGGGCTGGTGCCTCCCGCCCGATCATCCGCGGTCAGGGCGGCGACCGTATCCGGGTCCTCGATAACGGGATCGGCTCAATCGATGCGTCTTCGGCCAGTCCTGATCACGCGGTGGCTGTCGAACCGGCACTTGCCGAGCGCATCGAGATCATCCGAGGCACCTCAGTCCTTCGCTATGGCAGCTCCGGTGCCGGAGGTGTCGTCAATGTGATCGATGGCCGACTGCCGTCCGAAGTCCCGGAGAACGGTTTCGAAGGCGCTATTCGCGGCGGTGTCACGTCAGTCGATGACGGGTCGGAAACTGCCGGCGGTGCCAATTTCCTACTCGGTGATTTCGGTGATCTCTCTCTGGTTGGTCACGCCAGCTTCGCGCTGCGCAAGGCCGGCGACTACGATATTCCGGGCTTTGCTGAATCCTCCCTCCTCCGCGCCATGGAAGAAGAGGAACACGAGCACGAAGAAGAAGAGGAGGAACATCACGATCACGAGGAAGAGGAAGAAGTCCGTGATACGCTCGAGAACTCCTTCGCTGAAACAGAAAGCTTCACGGGTGGTCTCTCCCTGATCGGCGAGCGCGGCTTCTTTGCCATTGCGGCCAAGAGCTCGGGCACGACCTACGGTATTCCGGCGGGCCATGATCATGGTCACGGCCATGAGGAAGAAGAGCACGAAGAAGACGAAGATCACGAGGAAGAAGAACACGGCCACGAGGAAGGCAGCGTCTTCATCGATCTTGACCAGACAAGGGTCGACTTTAACGGCCGGTTCGAATTCCTCTCCGGCCCGTTCGAAGCGGTCCAGCTCTTCGGCGGCTTTGCCGATTATGAGCATACGGAATTTGAAGGCCCCGGCGAGCCGGGCACTGTTTTCTCAAATGAAGGCCATGAAGTCCGGCTGGAACTCGTCCAGACGTCCCGGAATGGCTGGCGCGGCGCCAGCGGTATCCAGATCCGCAAACGTGACTTCTCGGCCATTGGCGAGGAAGCCTTCGTGCCGCCGAGTGAGACCGAGCAATACGGCATCTACACCTTCCAGGAATGGGAGTCCGGTCCCTGGCACACAGAGGGCGCACTACGTTACGAGAATACCGAGCAGAGCAACCCGACCCTCGGCCTCGTCAAGGATTTCGACGCCTATAGCGCTTCGGTCGGTGCGGCGTACCACTTCAGCGATCATGTCATGGCGGGCCTGACCGGCTACCGGACGGAACGTGCGCCGACGACCGAAGAGCTGTTCTCGAACGGCCCGCACCTTGCCACCGGCCAGTATGAGATCGGTGATGTCAATCTCGGCAAGGAGGTCGCAACCGGTATCGAGGGCGTCCTGCGGATGCATAATGCCCGTGCCGGCCTGACCCTCAACGTGTTCTACACGGATTATCAGGATTACGTTTACGAGGCCGATACCGGCCTGACCGGGGCGGATATCCTGATGGCCGAAGGCGAGATGGATGAGGAAGAGCTGGAGGAATTCGGCGAGCTTGCCGCCTTCCAGTTCACCGCAGCCGATGCGGTCTTCACCGGCTTTGAAATCGAAGCTGATGCGAAACTGGCCGAGGCCGGAGCATTCATGATTTCGGGCGATGCCGTCCTCGACTATGTCGATGCTGAAGTGGATGGCGGCGATATCCTGCCGCGTATTCCGCCTTTCAGCGCGACGCTCGGGGTTAATGCCGAAAGCGAGCGCCTCTTCCTCCGCGGCGAGATCGAATATTCAGCGGAACAGGACGAGGTGACCGAGTATGAACTGCCGACTGACAGCTACACGCTCGTTAATCTTTATGCGGACGTCACGCCGTTCCGGGATTTCGAGAATGTGACGCTGAGTGCAGCATTGCTTAACGCCACGGATGAGGAGGCACGGGTGCATACCTCCTTCCTCAAGGATGAAGTGCCGCTGCCAGGGCGGAATGTCCGCTTCTCTGTGACTTACCGGTTCTGATCTGCCGGAACCGGAGCGGGCCGCTGTCCGTTCCTTTTCCATGGCAGACACAATCGAAAGCGTCGGCGCTCTTCTCGATGCATTGGAGCGCCGGCGCGAAAATGAACGTAAAGTCAGCATTGGCTGGCTGTTCGATCAGTTGGGGGACCGGACCTATGGCCCGGCCCTCCTCCTGCCTGCCCTGATAGAGATCTCCCCGATCGGAGGTATTCCCGGCGTGCCGACATTTCTCGCCGGGCTGATTATTCTTTTCTCCGTCCAGATCCTGATGGGCCAGCGGCATCTCTGGCTGCCGGGCTTTGTTCAGCGCCGCCGTATCAGTCATGACCGGCTGATGCAGGCGAGCCGCGCATTGCGTCCTGTCGCGCGCCGCCTCGACAATTGGTTTCACGGTCGGTTGGTGTGGTTCACGCAGAGCGGATGGGACCGTGTGGTCGCACTCATCTGTATACTGTTCGCTCTGACCGTCCCGCCGCTCGAATTCATTCCCTTCGCAAGCACGATCCCAATGGCGGCAATCGCGCTTTTCGGCCTGTCGCTCCTCCTGCGGGATGGCGCACTGGTTCTGGCGGGCCTCACGCTGGCCATTGCAGGCATCGCCGCCGGTAGCTACTTCCTAATGAGCTGAACATTATGTTCTTCTATTGTTCCAAAGCGCCAATGGCGCTACGGACAGACCGACTCATCACCCATCGCGGAGGCCATCCTTGTCGCTCAAAGAGATCACCGTTACCGGCGCGCGGGAGCACAACCTCAAAAACGTGACCGTCTCGCTGCCGCGCGATGCGCTAACGGTGGTGACCGGCCTCTCAGGTTCGGGGAAATCCTCTCTCGCCTTCGACACGATCTATGCCGAGGGCCAGCGCCGTTATGTCGAGAGCCTGTCGGCATATGCACGGCAATTCCTTGAGCTGATGCAGAAGCCCGATGTCGACCAGATCGAGGGCCTCTCCCCCGCCATCTCCATCGAGCAGAAGACGACATCCAAGAACCCTCGCTCGACCGTCGCGACGGTGACCGAGATCTATGACTATATGCGCCTCCTCTGGGCGCGAGTCGGCGTGCCCTATTCGCCCGCCACGGGTGAGCCGATCACGGCGCAGACGGTCTCGGAAATGGTCGACCGGCTGATGGCCGCGCCTGAGGGCGCGCGCTATTACCTGCTCGCGCCGATGATCCGGGGCCGGAAGGGTGAGTATCGCAAGGAACTCGCCGAACTGATGAAGAAAGGCTTCCAGCGGGTCCGCATTGACGGCGAATTCTACGACATCGCCGATGCGCCAAAGCTCGACAAGAAATTCAAGCACGACATCGACGTCGTCGTCGACCGGCTGGTCGTCAAGCCGGGGCTGGAGCAGCGCCTCGCCGAAAGTTTCGAGACCGCGCTCGACCTTGCCGATGGCCTGGCCGTCGCGGAAAGCGCCGATGGCGGCAAGAAAGGCGAGCCGGAGAAGCTCACTTTCTCGGCGAAATTCGCCTGCCCCGTTTCGGGCTTCACGATTGAAGAAATCGAGCCGCGGCTCTTCTCCTTCAACTCACCGCAGGGCGCCTGCCCCACCTGTGACGGCCTTGGCACGCGGATGGAGTTCGATGCCGATCTTGTCATACCGGATACGGATAAAAAGCTCCGCGAGGGCGCGATTGCGGCGTGGTCGAAGACCCAGAGCCCCTATTACACCCAGACCCTCGAAGCGCTCGGCAAGAAATATGGCTTCACGGTTGAGGATCGCTGGCGTGACCTGACGGCGGCCCAGAAAAAGAAGATCCTGTTCGGCACGGGCGGCGAGAAGGTCCAGTTCGTCTATGATGACGGCGTGCGCCGCTATGACACGACCAAGACTTTCGAAGGCGTGATCCCGAACCTTGAGCGGCGCTGGCGCGAGACTGATAGCTCATGGGTGCGTGAGGAGATGGAGAAATTCCAGTCCAACACGCCGTGCGATGCCTGTGACGGCCAGCGGCTGCGCGAAGAAGCGCTGGCGGTGAAGATCGGTGGTCTTTCCATTTCGGACGTCTCCCAGAAATCCATTAGGGATGCGGATGAATGGTTTCGCGATATCGATAAGACCTTCTCTAAGAAACAGGCTGAAATCGCCGTCCGGGTGTTGAAAGAAATCCGCGACCGACTGCATTTCCTCAATTCCGTCGGGCTCGACTATCTCGGCCTTGGCCGGGCGTCGGGCACACTATCGGGCGGGGAAAGCCAGCGCATCCGGCTGGCCTCCCAGATCGGCTCCGGTCTGACGGGCGTTCTCTATGTTCTCGATGAGCCATCGATCGGCCTGCATCAGCGCGACAATGACCGCCTGCTCGAAACCCTCCGGCAGCTGAGGGATCTCGGCAACACCGTTGTCGTTGTCGAGCATGATGAGGATGCGATCCGCACGGCTGACCATGTCATCGATATCGGCCCTGGCGCCGGGGTGCATGGCGGCGAGATCGTTGCCTCGGGCACACCCAAACAGATCATGGCGGACAAGAATTCGATTACCGGCGATTACCTCGCTGGCCGCAGGCTCGTGCCCGTGCCCGAGGAACGCCGGGTCTTCGATCCCAAACATGCCGTAACCATCAAGGGCGCGTCTTCGAACAACCTCAAAGACGTGACGGCGGAATTTCCCGTCGGGCTCCTCACTTGCGTCACGGGCGTCTCGGGCGGCGGCAAATCGACCCTGACGATCGAGACGCTTTACAAAGCGGCGGCCCGCAAGCTGATGGGGACAAAGGCCGTCCCCGGAACATATGAAGATATCACCGGCCTCGACCAGCTCGACAAGGTGATCGATATCGACCAGTCGCCTATCGGCCGCACCCCGCGCTCGAACCCTGCGACCTATACCGGCGCCTTCGGACCGATCCGCGACTGGTATGCGGAACTGCCGGAGTCAAAGGCGCGCGGCTACAAACCCGGACGCTTCTCCTTCAATGTGAAAGGCGGGCGCTGCGAGGCCTGCAAGGGCGACGGTGTCATCAAGATTGAGATGCACTTTCTGCCAGATGTCTATGTTACCTGCGATGTCTGCAAGGGCCGCCGCTATAACCGCGAGACGCTGGAGGTCGAGTTCAAGGGCAAGTCGATTGCCGACGTCCTCGACATGACGGTCGAGGAAGGCGCCGCATTCTTCTCCGCCGTCCCCTCGATCCGCAACAAGCTCGTCACGCTCAATCGCGTGGGCCTCGGTTATATCAAGGTCGGTCAGCAGGCGACGACCCTGTCGGGCGGTGAAGCCCAGCGGGTGAAGCTCGCAAAGGAACTCTCGAAAGTCGCGACCGGCTCCACCCTCTATATCCTCGATGAGCCGACCACAGGCCTTCACTTCGAAGACGTCCGTCGACTGATGGAAGTGATTCAGGAACTTGCCGATAACGGCAACACGGTCGTCATCATCGAACATAATCTCGACGTCATCAAACAGGCGGACTGGATTATCGACCTTGGTCCCGAAGGCGGTGATGGCGGCGGTGAGATCATTGCGACGGGCACACCCGAAGATGTCGCGGATAACCCTGACAGCTATACCGGCCAGTTCCTCGCGCCGATCCTCGACCGGGTCGCCAAACCCGCCCGCAAGACGGCCGCTAAAAAGACAGCGAAAAAGCGCGCGACGAAGAAACGCAAAGCCGCCTGACGGCAGGGATCACGGAACTTCGGCGGGTCTTATTGGTTCATTCTTTATGGGCCAGAAACGTTTGAAAGCACGCAAAGCCGTATTTATTCTGCTGGGACTGATTTTCCTCATTCCCGGGCTGGTGGTCTCGATTTCCCCGGTGCCGCTCGGATTTGTGCTGCTTCTGCCGGGCGTCACTTTCCTGATCATCGGCAGTCGCCAGTTCCGCCGATGGATCCGGCGCCGGCGTGAGCGCAACGCTGAGATCAACGCGCGGATCATCACAGCCGAGGACAGCTTGCCCGGCCCTATCGCCGATCCTTTAAAGCTGACCCGACCCAGAGAGCATGACGGAAATCTGATCCGTGAACAGAATTATCAGGGATCCTGATCTTCCGGCTCGCAGCCAATGCCGGAAACATGGCTGTTTAATGCCTGCCAGCCAAGATCGGTTTCCGGGGCGCGGCGTAACAGATTGGACGAGAAATATTCATGCCGGCAGGGCTCGCCCGTCTCATCAGTCCGGTCTGACCGCCCCTTGCCGCTGACCAGTACGAGATCATCACTGAACCAGTCGAAGCGCTTGATGGAGTAAGTGAAATTATCCGGGTTCCACTCATGGCTTTCAACCCATGCGAGGGACTGTTCACGCGATTCGGCAGAACCGTCCGGCCCCAGATTGACAAAGGATGGGGCAAGAAATTCGCCCAGCCCTTCGACATCCTGATTGCGGTAGAGGGAGGGCCAGACCTCCGATTTGATCGTGGCGATCTTTTCCTCATCCGCCTCCCGGTCGACCGGCATCGCGCAGATCGTCGCAACGGACATGAAAAGGCTCTTGAACATCGGCATTTCCTCCGCAGGAAGACTAGCCCTGTCGGGCCGTCTGGGCCATCGATCCGGCCCATCTCTGTGATGAAGAGTTGGTGAGGTCCGGTGCCAGTTTATTTAGGCACGATGAACGAGCGCGCCACCCATGCCGGCCTGCAGTGCGACAAGAAATGCCTGAATCGCGATCAGAATGCCGCCAAGCATGATCCGGATGATCCATTCGACCCAGAAGCCAAGCCCCGTGTTCGGGTTGAACCCCTCAAGCCCGGACAGGAGGCTCGCCGCGCCATTCCAGAGGAAGCCGAAAATGAAATGCAGGCTCCATGTCGTCACCCACAGCGTGGCAGTGCTCAGAACGATCCACAAAACGACGATGACGAACAGACCCAGTACGTTGAGCCCCTTGGACAGCGCCAGCGACCGCTGGAGCGGCGCCCCGCTGCCTGCCGCCACGAGATAGGGCCAGGCGAGCAGGCGCAGGATCAGATAGAGGGTCACCAGCGCAAACGGCAGGAAGATCACAAGATCAATCGTGCCGATCCCGAGCCCCAGCGTGCCGAGCCAGCCATCCGCCGCATCGATTAACGTATTGAGCCCCTCGAAAGGCTCATGCGTCGGGCCAAGTTCCGGGTGAAGTCCGCCGCCGCTCGCGATTTCGACTGTCTTGGTACTCAGCAGGTTGTCGATCCGGGGCGTCGTAATTTTTGCAGCGAGCCCATAAAGCCGGGTCGCGAGAAAAACGACTCCGGTGAAACTCAGCGCCGCTGTCACGATGAAGAGGAGATGCTTGATGCCGAAACTCAGATGCAGGGAGCGGTGATGCGGGCGTTCGACCCCGGCGGCATAACGGGTCAGGGAGACGAGCACGCTTGCCTGCAGGATGGCGGCAATGAAGATCAGCCAGACATAAGGATTGATCGAGGCCAAGAGGTCTTTGACCGCGCCGACCCCGCCGCAATTGGCAGACCCCCCGCCAAAACCATTCATGTTCATCGAGCTGCAGGCGGCGCCCCGGAAGGCATCAAAACTGCCCTGCCCCAACGCGAAGACGACATCGGCAACCCGCGTGATCCAGCCTTTTTCCAGCACGAAGCCTGTCTGCATGGCGGCGCCCTGCGGCAGGATCTCCTGATAGCTGAGATAGAATTCGAGCCCCATGATCAGGACGAGCGGCAACCACGCAATGCGCAAAACGGTGCCGAAATGACCCCCGGCAAAGCCGAGCGCCTCATAGATCACACCCATGATTGAGAGATGCGGCCGCCCCATCGCGTCCTGTGCCCCCGAACTCATACCACCGGAGAGAGGCTATAGGCAGCCTCGCCCGCTGTCCACGGCTTATTGAGCCAAGGTTTCTGCCTATTGCCGGAAGATTTCCGGCACCCGCCACCACCGGCCATTCGGCCCGCCACCTTCCTCTTCCCAGAAATCCTCGCGCGGCGCGCGAAGGCCTGTGCGGATCAGCTTGCCGATGTCCTTCAGGATATAGAGATCGCCCCCATAATAATCGTGCTCATCAAGCGGGGTGAAACTCCGGTCCGGCAAGTTCGAGACATCGAGCGTATCAAGCGTCGCATTGGTCAGGGTGATCGGCCCGTCCTCGGGCACAAAGCCTGCGCGCGGCCCGCAGGCCTCCCCGCTCTGCAGGCGGCAGAGCTGTCGGGAGATATCCATCGAGACATCGCGCTTTGATGCATAAAGCGTCATGCCGCGGCCCAGCCCATCGATCTCTTCGGCCCATTCGATGAAGCGGTCGCGGTCAACATCCGGCGCGGCAAAGATGATCTGGCCGAACTGCTCGCCTTCTTCCTCGGTTTCCTCGGCCAGCGCCGCCAGCACTTCCATCATCATATAATTGCCCATGGAATGCGCGATGATATGGATGTTCTGGCTGTCCGTATCCTGACGGACCATGTCGAGGAACTGCCGGAAATATCGCCTTGCGGCCTCGGCCTCCTCGCGGGAGGCGCGATAGGCAGGCGCGGCATTGACCCCGCTATGCTGCTGGGTCGGCCAGCTATAGATCATTGCCTGCCCGTCAAACTCGCCATCGACCTTGAGTTGGGCGGCCCGCATCGCGGCGCTTTTGAAGCTGACGTTAAATCCGTGCACGAAGATGAAGGCGCTATCCTTATCGGCCAGCGTCGCCATGAACGCCTCTTCGGAGAGATAGCCATAGTCGACAAAGACAAAGTGCTTCTTGGGATCGAGCGCAAAGCCAAGCCGCTTGCCGGCGATCTCGGGCGGCCGGCTGATCGTGCCGATATCGCGCTTTTTCGGCACCGTGACTGTGATATCGCCAAGCAGCAGGCGGCGGCCATTCAGCATGGTGAAGGGTGTCTCCGGTGTGCTGCCGAAGCGGTTGAAGCTCTCAAGTTCCTTGCCGAAAATGATTTGGCGATTTGAGCCGAAAAGGATGTTCACCGCCTGACAGCTCTCATCCGCAAGGCAGGCCGAAACAGACGGCTCGATATCCTCTGGCGCCGGCATCATGTCGGGCGCTGGTTCAGGCGGCGGCGGTGCCATCGGTGGAGGCGGCGGTGGGGGTGGTGGCGCCATGTCTCCAGTTGTCTGACAGGCGGCAAGGACAGCCAGAAAGGCCAACACGAGCAAGCGTGACAATCGTGAAATCCGCATGAACCCCTCCGGGATGATCCTGAGTGCCGCCCTTCTCGGTCATTTCGGCGTATTCGCCAAGAATGGCCTGCAATCACTGTAACGCGATTGACCCCATTGAAACCGAAGGCCTGCCGCCCTTATTGAAGCGCCATGACAGATATCACAATCATTGGCGCCGGGCTCGCAGGGTCCGAGGCCGCCTGGCAGGCCGCCGAAGCTGGCGCGACCGTTACCCTTCACGAAATGCGGCCCGTCAAAGGCACAGATGCGCACCAGACCGGGCTATGCGCGGAGCTTGTTTGCTCGAACTCCTTCCGCTCGGATGATGCCGAGACCAATGCCGTCGGCCTTCTGCATGAAGAGATGCGGCGTTGCGGTTCGCTGATCCTGAAATGCGCGGATGCCCATCAGGTGCCCGCCGGCGGGGCGCTCGCCGTTGACCGGGATGGATTCTCCCAGGCCGTGACCGACGCGCTTGAAGCGCATCCGAATATCACGATCCTCCGTGAAGAGATCACCGCCCTGCCCGAACCCGGCAGCAATGCGATCATCGCGACCGGCCCCCTCACCTCCGGCGCGCTCGCCGATGCGATCAGGGAAGTTGCCGGAAACGATGACCTCGCTTTCTTCGATGCCATTGCGCCGATCATCCACAAAGAGAGCATCGACTTTGACAAGGCGTGGTTCCAGTCCCGCTATGACAAGCCGGGGCCCGGCGGGACGGGCAAGGACTATATCAACCTCGCCATGGACGAGGGCGAGTATAACGCCTTTCTCGATGCGCTGATCGCGGGCGAGAAAACCGAATTCAAGGACTGGGAGAAAGATACACCCTATTTCGAGGGCTGCCTGCCTGTGGAAGTCATGGCCGAACGGGGCCGCGAAACCTTGCGCTTTGGCCCGATGAAGCCGGTCGGCCTCACCAATCCGCATAAGGACGTGAAACCTCACGCGGTCGTCCAGCTGCGGCAGGATAATGCGCTCGGCACACTTTATAATATGGTCGGCTTCCAGACGAAGCTGAAATATGGGGCGCAGACGGATGTCTTCCGGATGATCCCGGGGCTTGAGAATGCGCAATTCGCGCGGCTCGGCGGCATTCACCGCAACACCTTCCTCAACTCGCCGAAGATCCTTGGGCATGACCTTGCCGTTAAATCCCGGCCTGGCCTGCGCTTTGCCGGGCAGATCACGGGCGTTGAAGGCTATCTGGAAAGCGCGGCCATCGGGCTTTTGACGGGCCGCTTTGCGGCTGCCGAAGTCAAGGGCGGCACCCCGTCCCTGCCGCCGCGCACGACTGCGCTGGGCGCCCTCCACTTCCATATCACCGAAGGGCATATCGATGGCGGCAAGGGCAGCTTTCAGCCGATGAATGTCAACTTTGGCCTGTTCCCAGAAATGACTGCACCTTCCCGCGATGCCGAAGGCAAACGCCTGCGCGGCAAGGAAAAAGGACGTGCCAAGAAGAGGCTGATGAGCGCGCGGGCGCTCGACGACCTTGCCCAATGGCTCGGTCAGGCAAAAGCTGCCTGACCGTTACGCCTCTTTTTGCGGCCAGATCATCCGCTTCATCGTGCCGTCCTTGTCGATGACGAGGTGCTTGAGCGCGCCGACGACATGCAGAACGATCAGTGGCCAGAACAGGTTCGGCGCATAGGCATGGATTGTCTCTAGCCCTTCATGCAGCCAGCCAATCCGCTCCATCGGACTTTCAAGCACGAACCAGTCAAAGACCCGCAAAGGCCGCCCGCCCGTCCAGGCAAGGAACGGCCCCGTCAGGATCTGACAGCAGATCATCAGGATCCAGAGCCGCTTTACCCACTTTGACAACAGCACCAGATAGGGATGCTGTTCGTATTCGGACGGTCTTTTCTGCAGGAAATACTGGATGACGAAGGCGGCGAGGAAGAACAGGAACAGGACGCCGATCGACTGGTGAAGCCGGATCGCAGAGAGAATGACCTCGCGCGCCGCGCCATCCTCTTTTGCGTGCTCGATCTTCTCGCCGAGCACATACATCGTGATCACCCCGACTGCGGAGATCCAGTGAAGTCCGATAGCGATCCAGCCATAGGCGGCACGAGAATTCTTGAGCATCGGCGTCCGGTTTGTTGCGAGCTATTATCAGAACGAGACCTACTGAGCCCTCATCCGCAAGGCAAGAGGAGAACATTAAAGAAACATCTTGCGTGTTCTTATTCTGTTCACTATGATTGACTCATGCAAACGTCGCTCACATTTACCCAGAATGCGGACCTGCCCGTCATCCTCGACCGCCTTGAGCGGTCCTATGGGCGGGCGACCCGGCACAAACGCGATGCCATGCGGCAACTCATCTTCATGGTGGTGGCGCAGGGCGCAGCTCCCTCGGTGGGCTTGGCTGTCTTTGACCGGCTTCAGGCGGTCTATCCCAGCTGGGCGCGCTTGCGCGATGCCGAGCCGCGCGACCTTGAGGCGCTTTTCATCGGTCTGCCGGACCGGGACAAAAAGGCGCGGGCCATCCCCGAAATTCTTAAAGCGATCGAAGCCGAGCATGGCGAGCTCGATCTCGATCATCTGGCGGAGATGTCGACCGATGCGGCACGCATCTGGCTCGCCGCCCTGCCCGGTGTCAGCCTGTCGGTAGCGTCCGCCGTTCTTGCTTTCTCAACCCTGGAGCGTCCGTCGCTCGCTGTTGACCGCGAGAATGTGCGCCCGATGCGGCGGCTCGGCCTCTGCCCGCAGGGCACCCCGCTTTCAGCGGTGCCGCGTGAAGTCATGGAAGGTGCCCCGGCTGACTGGTCCGGTGCCCAGATGGCAAGCCTCTCTCATGGGCTGGGTCGCCTCGCGGCCACTGTCTGTCAGCGTGGCAAGCCTGCCTGCCAGCGCTGCCCGCTGATGACACTTTGTCCGTCGAGCGGTCATGTCGCCGAAGTGCTCGCTTTCCCTGGCGCCGAAGCACGGCAGGCTTGGGCGGCTAAACGCTCCGCTTAAGGACGTATTATTGGTTCAACCTGCGGCTTTGGCGAAGGTCGTTTTGAAATGCTCGTAGATGCTGTCTGCAAAGAGACGCAACGGCGAGGCCTGATTTGCAGGCACCGGCAGGGCCGCCTTGGCCGCGTCGAGATGCTGGGCGGCACTCCCCAGCGCGTCATCAAGCCCCTCTTTGCCAGTCAGCGCCGTCAGCTTGCCGTCGTCGCGAGCCGTGCTTTTGCCAGCCAGCCCGTCATCAGCCACCTGATCGAGAATATCGTCAAAGGCCTGATACGCCCTACCAAGAGACGTCGCATAAGCCCGGAATCCGGGCTCCATTTTCTCGAATGCATCTCCAACGACGGCCCCGCAAAGAACGGCCGCCTCGAAAAGAACACCTGTCTTGCCGTCATGGATTTCTTCAAGGCTTGCGGCATTCTGCCCCGAGGTGAGATCGAGTGCCTGCCCACCAACAAGACCCGACCATCCTACCGCATCGGAAAGAATCCGCGTCATCTTTGTCTTCTGGGCATCGTTCAGGCTGACCGACCCCGCAATCGCACCGAAAGCGCCATTGAGAAGGCCGATCCCCGCCAGAATTGCAACGTCTACGCCGTAAAGTACATGCGGGGTCTTCACCCCCCGGCGCAGCTCGGCATCATCCATCGCGGGCAGATCATCGAAAACGAGACTGGCCGTATGCACCATTTCAACAGCGCAGGCCGCATCGAGCGCGGATCGGGCGTCACCACCGCATTCCTCGGCGGCAATCATGGTCAGGATCGCGCGCAACCTCTTGCCGGGCGCGAGCAGGCTGTGGCGTGCAGCAACCGCTGGCCCCGTGCCGGGCGGCACCATGTCGCCAAGCCGCGCCTCCACGGCATCGCGCATCTGCTGGAAATCCGGCGTCGCCGGATTGTCCCCGCTTTTCCCAACCATGATGGAAACACTCATCAATCAGGTCTTTCCCGCCAGATGGCGGCTCTCCACACCAGTGACCAATATGCCGTGAAGCGGACATAAAGGCAAAGCCGCACAGCCTCTTAACGCCGCCCCCCGCTGCGCGCTAAGACAGGCACATGAGTGAAAAATCCCCGGATATCGCCCAGCGCAAATCGGATCATATCGACATCGTGCTCGGCCAGGATGTCGGTTTTGCAAAACTGACGACCGAATTTGAGCGCATCCGCTTCATTCACAATGCCTTGCCCGAACTCTCGCTCGATGAGATCGATCTCTCAGCAAAGCTGTTCGGTCGCGCGATGAAAGCGCCCGTCCTGATCAGCTCAATGACCGGCGGGCCGCATCATGCCGAGGGTATCAACCGACATCTCGCCGAAGCCGCTGAAGAACTCGGCCTTGCTTTCGCCATCGGCTCCCAGCGGATCGCGTTGGAGGAACAGGGTTCGGCCGGCATGACGCGAGAGCTGCGGAAACTCGCGCCGTCCGTGCCGCTGATTGGCAATCTCGGCGCAGCCCAGATCAGAAGTGAGGACGGGGTCGATCTTGCCCGCCGCGCGATCGACATGATTGAGGCGGACGGGCTCTTCATCCATCTCAACCCGCTCCAGGAAGCGATCCAGCCTGGCGGCGATCGTGACTGGAAAGGCGTTCTCAAAGGGATTGAACGGCTCTGCCGGGCCGGCCTACCGATTGCCGTCAAGGAAGTCGGGTTCGGTCTCTCCGCACAGGTCGTAAACCGCCTCGTCGGGGCGGGCGTCTGCACGATCGATGTCGCCGGCGCCGGCGGCACCAACTGGGCGCGCGTTGAGGGTTATCGCGGCAAGGCGGATCAAGCGCTGGCCGCTGCCTTCACCGAATGGGGCATTCCGACCGCGAAAGCCATTCACGACGCGCGGCTGATGGCGCCCAAGGCGACGCTGATCGCCTCAGGCGGCATCCGTGATGGGGTCGAAGCGGCAAAAGCCATCCGTCTGGGGGCTGATATTGTTGGTCAGGCGGCCGCCACACTCGGGGCAGCCGTCAACAGCACGGATCAAGTGATCGGGCATTTCACCCGACTCATTGAAACGCTGAAAGTGACCTGTTTTGTAACGGGGTCATCGGGCCTTGCGGCCCTCAAACAGGCTAAGCTCGAAGCTCAGACCTGAACCGTCCGCAGACGGCGCACATCGTCAATCGTGGCGGTCAGGATTTCGCGAAGGCGTGTGACGACTTCCGTCCGCTTGGTGACATCCGCTGCACCGCCGATCATTTCTTCGGCACTGGCGCAAAGATCGCCAAGTTCCCACGCCCCGACACCGCGGCTTGCGCCTTTCAGGGCATGTGCGGCATCCCGCCAGGCATCATCACCGGCGGTCGGGTCCAGCATGCTGACCCAGGTTTCGACCTGCTCCTCGTAGATCGCGAGAATTTCATCGCGCAATGCCCGATCACCCGCAACATAACGGTCGAGGTGTTTAACATCGATCATCGAGAGCTGGCCCATACCATTCCTGCCTTTGCCATTTGTTCGTCATGTTCGCCGAGGAGTCTTAAGAAGCCGTTGCATGCAAGGCTGACGACGGGAATAAAGTCCCAATAGAGGACATAAAAAGGCAGACAGATGAGCGAAGATGGGAAAATCTTTCTCGGCGCCAGTGATCAGGATGTCGAACTGGCCCTGAAATATGCCAACCGGCATGGGCTGATCTCCGGCGCGACGGGCACCGGGAAAACCGTCACCTTACAGATCATTACGGAAGGATTTTCGAATGCCGGGGTGCCGGTCTTCGTTGCCGATGTGAAAGGTGACCTCTCTGGTCTGGCGGTCGAAGGCGCCGAGCCTGAGAAGGATTTCCTTTATTCCCGCGCGGAGCAAATCGGCCTCGACGGTTATGGCCCGGCTGCCATGCCGGTCGTCTTCTGGGATCTCTTCGGCGAAAAAGGCCATCCGGTTCGCGCAACCGTCACCGAGATGGGGCCGCTCCTTCTCTCTCAGATGCTGGAGCTGAACTCGACACAGGAAGGTGTCCTTGCCGTCACCTTCCGCGTTGCCGATGAAGAAGGCCTGCCGCTTCTCGATCTGGAAGACCTACGCGCGCTCCTCACCAATGTGGCTGAACGGCGGGCCGAGCTGTCCGCAAGATATGGCAATGTATCTGCAGCATCCGTCGCCGCCATCCAGCGGCGCCTCCTTCAGCTTGAGGATCAGGGTGCAAAACATTTCTTCGGTGAGCCCCGGCTCGATCTCAACGATTTCTTCCGTACCACGCGCGATGGCCGTGGGCATGTGAATATCCTTGCCGCTGACCGGCTGATGATGACGCCGAAGCTCTATGCGACCTTCCTGTTATGGTTGCTCTCGGAGCTGTTCGAGGAGCTGCCCGAGATCGGTGACCCGGAAAAACCGATCCTCGTCTTCTTTTTCGATGAAGCGCACCTTCTGTTTGACGATGCCCCGCCTGCCCTCCTTGACCGGATCGAACAAGTGGTCCGGCTAATCCGTTCAAAAGGTGTCGGGGTCTTTTTCTCAACCCAGAGCCCGCTGGATGTGCCCGATAGCGTCTCGCGCCAGCTTGGCAACCGCGTTCAGCATGCCTTGCGTGCCTATACGCCGAAAGAACGCCGGGCCGTCCGGGCCGCGGCGGAGACTTTCCGCCCCAATCCCGATTTTAACAGTGTCGATGTCATCACCGAACTCGGGATCGGTGAAGCACTCGTCAGTACACTCCTTAAAAAAGGTGTTCCGGCAGAGGTGGAGCGCACGCTCATCCGGCCTCCCTCCTCCCGGCTCGGTCCGGCAACGGATACGGAGCGCACTGCGATCATGAAAGAGGACGGGCTCGGGCGCATTTATGATGAAGCCATCGACCGGCATTCCGCCGCTGAGATCTTGGCTGAACGAGCAGAACGCGCAGCGGAAGAGGCCGAAGCGGCAGAAAAACGGGCCGCAAAGGAGAAGGAGCGCAGCAGGAAGACGAAGACATCGTCCAGCCGCAGCCGCTCCCGCCGCATGAGCTCGACGGAAAAGGCGGTCAATCAGGCCGTCAGGACTGGTACGAGTACGCTGATAAGAGAGCTGATCCGGGGCGTGCTTGGCGGGCTGAAACGGCGCTGATCAGGCGCCGTCATCACCGATCATGGACTGAACGAAATCCCGCAATCCCGTTTGGCGGCGGCGGCGCAGACGCTCGGCATGCAGGATGGCGAGCAGTTGGCGGCTCGCCAGTTCCAGATCGTGATTGACGATCACATAGCCATATTCCGCATAGTGAGAGATTTCATGGTCTGCCTGCGACATGCGTTTGGCCACCACTTCATCTGAATCCTGCGCCCGGTTTTTCAGCCGCTCGAACAGTGCCTGACGGGACGGCGGCAGGATGAAGACAGTGACGAGATCGCCGCGCACGACTTCGGCAAGCTGCTGGGCGCCCTGCCAGTCAATATCAAAGAGGACATCGCGGCCCTCCTCAATGGCGGTCATGACCGGGCCCTTGGGCGTACCATACCAGTTGTCAAAGACCTTAGCTGATTCAAGGAATTCGCCATCCTTCTGCATACGAAGGAATGTGTTCTCGCCAACAAAGGAATAATCAACGCCGTCCTTCTCGCCCGGCCGCATCGGGCGGGTCGTGAAAGAAATCGAGATATCGATATCCTTGTCCGCTTCAAGAAGGCGTCGCGAGAGGGTCGTCTTGCCCGCCCCCGAGGGGCTTGAGACAACGAAGAGCATGCCCCGGCGGGCGATGGAAACGGAAGAAGTCATTCGATATTCTGTACCTGCTCGCGGAACTGGTCCACCAGGAGTTTGAGGTCAAGGCCGATCCGCTTGATTTCCAGCGTCCAGGCTTTCGAGGTCAGCGTATTGACCTCCCGGCCAAGCTCCTGCGCAAGGAAATCAAGCTGGCGACCAATCACGCCGCCTGCGGAAAGATATTCACGCACCTGCGCCAGATGCCCGTCCAGCCGGTCGAGTTCCTCGCGGATATCCGATTTGACGGCCATCATGACGGCTTCCTGCTCGGTCCGCTCGTCGGGAATAACATCCCCGATCAGGTCACGGATCTTCCCTCTGATCTGTTCGAGATGATGCGTGAGCGCCGTCCCGGCGAGTGATTTTGCCTTTTCCGTCAGGGCCGTCATCTTGGCGAGCTGATCGTCAAGCACAGCAGCAAGCTGGCTGCCTTCCGCATTCCTCGACAGGCTAAATGCCTCGATGGCGTCGCTGAGCCCGGCCAGAAGACCCGCTTCGAGCGCCGCTTTGTCTTGATCGCTCTGGGTTTTCTCGGCAGCTGTCAGGATGCCTTTCAGACCAAGGATCGTATCGGGCCGCGGCGGATCGCAGGGGATTTTGTCGCTGATCTGGTTGATCGCATTGAGGACCGTGCCGAGCGCCGTCTCATCGACGACGAGCTGCGCCTCGTCCTGTGCGCGGTCGAGCTGCAGCGATGTATGGATCGTGCCCCGGCCAACGCTGGTGGTGATCATGGCACGGAAAGTCGGCTCAATTGTCTCCAGACCCGAAGGCATGCGCATCTTGACGTCGAGGCTCTTGCCATTGACGCCTTTCAGCTCCCAGCGCCAGCCAGCCGTCTTGCCGTCACTTAACGGCACCGCCCCTTCGGCAGCGCCAAATCCGGTCATGCTGGTGGTCACTGGGTCTCCGTCCGTCTGCGCTCGGCCTCGACCTGGCGCCATTTGCGTACATTCTCATTATGGTCACGGAGGGTTGTGGCAAAGACATGCCCGCCCGTTCCGTCGGCCACAAAATAAAGGTCATCCGTATCCGCTGGGTTAAGAACAGCGGCGATAGCGTCCCGTCCGGGATTGGCAATCGGCGTCGGCGGCAGACCACGGATGATATAGGTATTATAGGGCGTCTCGCGTTTCAGCTCCGATTGCCGGATCCCGCGACCCAGCGGCTCTCCACCGGTCAGCCCGTAAATGATCGTTGGATCAGATTGCAGCCGCATTCCTTTTTTCATGCGATTGACAAAAACGGCGGCCACGCGTGGACGCTCGGCGGCAATCCCAGTTTCCTTCTCGACGATTGAGGCAAGGATCACCGCCTCTTCCATCGTGTCAAATGGTAAGCCCTCAGCCCGGCCCGGCCAAAGCTCTTCGAGGACTTCATTGTGTGCGGCTTCCATCCGGGTCAGGATCGATGTGCGGGTATCCCCGCGCTGGAAGGAATAGGTCTCCGGCAGGAGGCTGCCCTCGGCGGGTGGTTCTTCGAGCGTGCCTTCGAGCAATGCGGTCTCATTGATGATCGAGAGAACCTGTCTGGACGTCCGCCCCTCCGGAATGGTCACAAAACGTAAGAGCGGCTCGCCTTCCTTCAGCAGAAGGATGATATCACGCACGCTTGCCCCAGCAGGGATTTCAAACTCCCCGGCTCTCAAATCTGGCGCCAGCTTGTTCAGTCGCCCCGCCAGCCGGAACAGCCGGTCATCCTCGATCGCGCCCATTTCTTCGAGCTTGCCCGCAACCGTCGTCACGCCATTGCCGCGTTCGATCCACAAGATGGAGGGCTCCTCAAGCGGACCGGGTTCGGCCAAGCGTCGGTTGAGCTCGAAGGTGATGACGCCAGCGCCAATGACGGCGATGAACAGCCCCATAACGACGAGGCGCAGGAAGACCGCTGCCGCGCCTCCCCTCTGGGCCTGGTGTTTCCTCATCTACGCTACCCCGTTTCGTCAGACGCGCTTTATCACCAGCGACGCATTGGTGCCGCCGAAACCGAAACTGTTAGATAGCACGGCATTGATCTGTTTTTCGACCGGTTCCTTGGCCGCAAGATTGATCGCGGTATCGACCGAAGGATTGTCGAGATTGATGGTCGGCGGGCAGACATTGTCCCGCATGGCGAGCAGCGAATAGACCGCCTCAATGGCGCCTGCCGCCCCCAGAAGGTGACCGACGGCAGATTTGGTCGAGGACATGACGAGCCCGCTGGCATCCGCGCCCCACAGCCGCTCAATCGCGCCAAGCTCGACTTCGTCCCCGCGCGGGGTCGAGGTGCCATGGGCGTTGACGTAATCGATATCGCTCGGGTTCATCTCCGCCCGAGCAAGGGCGGCTTTCATCGCGCGATAGCCGCCATCGCCATCCTCGGCGGGGGCGGTGATGTGATAGGCGTCACCCGAAAGGCCATAGCCGACGATCTCGCCATAGATCGTCGCGCCGCGTGCTTTCGCTCGCTCATATTCCTCGAGGACAACAACGCCAGAGCCTTCGCCCATCAGGAAGCCGTCACGGTCCTTGTCCCAAGGGCGGCTGGCTGCGGTGGGATTGTCGTTAAAGCCTGTTGTCAGCGCCTTGCAGGCGATGAACCCGGCAAAGCCGATATCGCAGATCGAAGCTTCGGCGCCGCCTGCGACCATCGCATCCGCATCGCCGAGCATGATGAGACGCGCGGCATCGCCGATGGCGTGAACGCCCGTGGCGCAGGCGGTGACGACTGAATGGTTCGGGCCTTTGAGGCCATGTTTGATCGAGACCTGGCCGGAGACCAGGTTTATCAGGCAGCTCGGGATAAAGAACGGCGAGACGCGGCGAATGCCTTTTTCGTCCATCAGACGTGTCGTCCGGGCGATGCCGTCGAGCCCGCCAATGCCGGAGCCGATAAGGACGCCCGTGCGCTCTTGCTGCTCCTGTGTTTCCAGCGGCAAGCCGGCATCAACCAGCGCCATTTCCGCGGCCGCCATGCCAAAAATGATGAACGCCTCCATGCGCCGCTGTTCCTTGGGCTCAACCCAGTCATCGGCGTTGAAAGCATCAGGATCATCGGTTGCCCCGGTCAGCGGCACTTCTGCGGCGATCCGGCAGGCATAATCGGTTGCATCAAAACGGGTGATCTGGCCGGCGCCCGACTCCCCTTTGAGGATGCGCTGCCAGGGTCCATCGACCGGTTTCTCACGTGTCCCGGCGCCCAATGGCGTGACGAGGCCCATCCCGGTGACGACGACGCGACGCATCATGGCAAACTCCTTTGGCAATGTTCAGAAGGCGATAGCAAAGTTGCAGAAGGAATGGGAACCACCTTTGCCCTTCAACCCTGACTGCCGTTATGCCGCCTCAGGCAGCAATAAGTCAGTCAGGATCAGCATGAAAACCAGAAAATTGGGAAAAACCGGTCTCGATGTCTCGGAAATCGGCCTTGGATGCTGGCAATTTGGGGGTGATTTCGGCCCTATGGAGGATGACCGGGCCGCCGACACGATGACAGCAGCAGAGGATGCAGGCGTCAATTTCTTCGATACGGCGGATGTTTACGGCGATGGGCGCTCGGAAAGCCTGATCGGCGCTTACACCAAAGATCGGACGGAGCGGCCCGTGATCGCGACCAAGGTCGGACGCTCGGCCCGGCTCTATCCTGACACTTATGACAAGGCCTCGATCCGTGAGCACCTTCTTCGCTCCGCCGAGCGGCTGGGGGTCGAAAAGCTCGATCTCGTTCAGCTCCACTGCATCCCGCCGGTTCACCTGAAAGACGGGGATGTCTTCGACATCATGCAGGAACTTTGTGCCGAAGGAATCTGCCGGAACTGGGGCGCCAGCGTTGAGACCATCGAAGAAGCCCATATGTGCCTTGCGCATGAGGGCTGCTCGACACTCCAGATCATCTTCAATCTCTTCCGGCAGGATGCCGTCCGGGACTTGTTGCCAGCGGCCTCAAAGGCCGGCGTCGGCATCATCGTCCGCCTGCCGCTCGCCAGTGGCCTCCTCACCGGTAAATTCTCAGCGAATGAGAGCTTTCCGGAGACGGATCATCGCAATTATAATGCGGATGGCGCGGCGTTCTCAGTCGGTGAAACCTTTAATGGCATCCCGCTCAAAATAGGTGTCGAACTGGTCGAGGAACTAAAAACCTTTGTGCCGGACGGCATGACGCTGGCGGATTTTGCCTTACGCTGGATCCTCGATCACGAGGCCGTCAGCACGGTGATCGCCGGCTGCTCACGGCCTGATCAGGTGACCGCCAATGCGCGTGCTTCCACCCTACCCGCTTTGTCTGGTGAACTGCATCGTGCGCTGAGCGATTACTATCTCGATCAGGTCCGCGAGACGATCCGCTGCCCGATCTGATTATCCGTCAGACAAAACAAAAACCGCCCGGACGATGGCCCGGACGGTTTTGAAAACTTTGCTACCGAAGAAAAACGCTTACGCGCTGCGCTCTTCGATGAATTTGATCGCGTCACCAACGGACTGGATCGTCTCGGCGGCGTCATCGGGGATCTCGATGTCGAATTCTTCTTCGAACGCCATGACAAGCTCGACAATATCGAGGCTGTCGGCGCCGAGATCGTCGATGAAGCTGGCCTCTGGGACAACCTTGGCGGCGTCCACATCGAGGTGCTCGACCGTGATTTTCTTAACGCGCTCGGCAATATCGGACATGAAGAGCTCCTGAATTCTAAGAGTTATCGGACGGCGCCTGAGCTGCGCGGCCCTGTGATTTGAGAGAGGCGCATAGGGCAAGCCTGCAATATGCGCAAGAAGGCCCGGTAGTCGGGGTTGGCCGACGGCGCAAGCCTTGATCTACACTGGCGGGCAATTCCAGAGGTGAAATGATGAAATTGTCCAGTTTTCAACTGGATAAATGGCCAGTTTCCGTACTATTGAACGATAATTCTGGAATTGAATTTGTGTTCATGGATCGCCGGGCGGCAGTGAACTGGCCTCGATTCTGAGCGAAATTGCCCCTCACCTCGCCCTTTTCAACTCACCGCCATGACCGTGATGACGGTGATATAGCTTAAATAGCCCCCGATCAGGACGGCGCCTTCCCAGCGACTGATCTTGAGCCCCGTCGCCCCGAACAGGATGGCGAGGATCGCCGCCCCAAGTAATGCGGTGACATCGATCACGCCAATGTTTGTCGGAGGTGCGAGTGGATGCACCACCCCCGTGACCCCCATGATCGCGCCAATATTGAAGATGTTCGAGCCGATCACATTGCCGAAGGCCATGCTGCCTTGTTTCTTGAGCGCGGCTGAGATCGAGGCGGCAAGCTCCGGCACGGAGGTGCCGACCGCAACGATGGTGAGGCCAATTAGCGCTTCGCTGATCCCGAAGGCAGTCGCGAGCCCTACAGCGCCTGTCACCAGCGATTTGGCACCGAGAATGAGAGCAACGAGGCCAGCACCCGCAAAGATCAGGGCACGGCCCAGATGAGGCGGCGAGCCCGCCTCCTCGTCAGATTCGACTGAACCACCGTCATTGAGCAGGACAAAGAGAAGATAACCCGCCATCCCGACGAGCAGGCCCAACGACAACAGACGCGGGAAGCCCCACCAGAGAATGCCAGCGGCGAGCACCAGGCTCATCAGCATCATCGCCGCGCCATCACGCCGGACGGTTTTCACATCGCAAGCGACGGGGGACAGGAGCGCTGTGACGCCGAGGATCAGCAGGATATTAGCAATATTCGAACCTGCGACATTGCCGATCGCGACACCTTCCGCCCCCTGAAAGGCCGCCGTCAGGCTGGTCACCAGCTCCGGCATCGACGTGCCAAAGCCAATGACCACGATCCCGATTACTGCAGGCGAAAGTCCAAAGCGGCGAGACAAATCAAGGCTGCCTCGCACGAGAATGTCACCACCCAGAACAAGGCCGATGAGCCCTGCCCCCACCAGAAGAAAATCGATCAGCATGCCTGTCCCCGAAACAGCCGCTTACCGGCTGTGGGGCAGGAAATGGGATGACGCTCTTCCTTCCGCAAGGGGATCAGATGCGCGCCATGCCGCCATTTACATGCAGGGTCTGGCCCGTCATGTAAGCGGCCTCTTCTGACGCAAGATAGACGGCTGCGGCCGCGATATCTTCCGGGCTGCCCATACGGCCCGCCGGGATCGTCGCGTCGATCTGTGCCTTCTGCTCATCGGTCAGGACATCGGTCATCGCGGTCGCGATAAAGCCCGGCGCGATGCAGTTGGCCGTAACGCCGCGGCTGGCGATCTCGGCGGCGAGGGATTTCGTCATGCCGATCATGCCCGCTTTCGAGGCGGCGTAGTTGGTCTGGCCCGGATTGCCGGTGACCCCGACGACGGAGGTCACGCCGATGATGCGGCCGAATTTGGCTTTCATCATGCCCCGCAGGCAGGCTTTGGAGAGATGCCAGTAGGATTTGAGGTTGATCGCGATGACGCTATCGAAATCCTCGGCCTTCATCCGCATCATGAGGTTGTCTTTCGTGATACCCGCATTGGCGACAAGGATTGAAAGCCCGCCCATGGCGTCGGACGCCTGACCGGGCAGCGCATCGACGGCATCGGCATCACCCAGATTACAAGGCAGGACGTGAACCCGGTCGCCCATCTCGGCGGCAACCTCGTTGAGTTTCTCCTCGCGCGTGCCGGAGATGGCAACGGTTGCGCCCTGTGCATGCAGGGCCTTGGCGATGGCGCCGCCAATGCCGCCCGTGGCGCCGGTGACGAGGGCTGTCTTGCCGGTAAGATCGAACATGGAAGTCTCCTTAAATCTCTATACGTCTCTTTGTCGTTGTCATCCCGGAACCGGCATCAGCCGGTATCCGGGATCCATACATTCCGATTTTGGATCCCGGATCCGCTCTGTGAGCGCCCCGGGATGACAGCCCTAATGACTCAGCATATCCCGCACGGCGTCGAGGTCATCGGGCCCAGCGAAATTGATCGCCTTCGCGTCACTGGCGATGCGTTTGACGAGGCCGGAAAGCACCTTGCCGGCGCCCACTTCGAGGAAGAGGGTCGTGCCGTCCGCTTCCATCGCGGCAATGCTTTCGGTCCAGCGCACGCGGCCCGTGACCTGTTCTGTCAGGGTACGGCGGATCACATCCGGCTCGGTGACCGGCTCCACTAGCACATTGGAGAAGACCGGCACGGCGGGCGGCTTGATGTCGGCACCCGCCAGCGCTTCTGCCATGCGCTCGGCGGCAGGGCCCATAAGGGTTGAGTGGAAGGGCGCGGAGACCGGCAGCGGCAGCGCGCGTTTGGCGCCTGCTTCTTTGGCGGCAACGCAGGCCGCATCAACAGCCGCCTTGGCGCCCGAGATAACGATCTGGCCCGGCGCATTGTCATTGGCGATCTCGGCACCGGTTTCGGAAGTGATCGCGCCGAGCTTCTCCATATCGAGCCCGATGATCGCGGCCATGGCGCCCTCGCCCACAGGCACGGCAGCCTGCATGGCATCGCCGCGGATGCGCAGGAGCTTTGCCGTATCGGTCAGAGAGATCGCGCCTGCTGCACAGTAGGCGGAATATTCACCCAGCGAATGCCCCGCCATGGATTTGACCGCGGAAAGAGAGAGCCCCTCGCCCTGCAGCACGCGAAACGCGGCAACGGATACCGCCATCAGGGCCGGCTGGGTGTTGGCGGTCAGCGTCAGCTCCTCCATCGGCCCGTCTTTCATCAGGGCAGAGAGGTTCTGGCCGAGCGCCTCGTCAACTTCGTCAAAGACGGCTTTTGCCGCCGGATAGGTTTCCGCCAGCGCCACCCCCATGCCGACGGCCTGTGACCCCTGTCCGGGGAAGATAAGGCTCAGTTTCTGATCGCTGGGGGACATGGGCGCTCCTACTCTTCTTATAGGGCGCCGCTCATAGTCGGCAGTCGGGGGGGCCGTCCACCCGCTTACTGTGCGTTCGCCACCGGCAGTTCGACCCGCAGGCACTGGGCGAGGCGGTCCTCACCGCCCCACGCTTCAAAGGCGGCTTCCGCGCGACGCTCAACACTGCCCGGCGTATAAGGCGTTGGCGCACGCCGTCCGCCAAAGAACACCCACATCACATCATCCTCATCGCTGACGGCGCCTTGGAAGCGGTTCTCCCGGGTGATGTCCTCGGTAACCTCCAGCCCGTTGACGAGCCGGGTCAGGGCAATCGAACCTTCCCCGATCTTCGGGCCGATATCGGCCACGATGAAGGGCACTGGATCGCAGACCCGGCCGCCGGGGCAGTCTTTTGTCCGCCATGCGACCCCGAAGGTGCCGAGCTCTACCCCGCTGTCCCGGCGCACAACGGCATGGGGCACAGTGATCGCGTTGACGTAGCGGCGCTGGTCATCGGGCGCGAAGCCGCGATCCTCCAGCGCTGTCGGGGAGATATAAAAGCCCTCTTCGGTCAAAGGCGGTTTGACGTTCTGCACGAATTGCGTGCCGATCCGCACGCGGCCGGTCGCATAAATGCCGTACCAATTGACGGCCCCAACTTCCGGGTCATCCCAGCCCGCTTCTTTGATCTTTGCGACATCATCCATGAACTTGCCCGTGCAGGTCTCGTTGGATTCAGAGCCGTGATAGCTCGTGCCATCGGGCAGATAGACTTTCCCCGCATTGCAGAGATGCAGGATCGCCCCGCCCTCGGCATTGTCGGGGTGATAGGCATTGGGGGCGCCATCGGCATTCACCTGCATCGGCGCCATGGTCACGAGCGAGCCATCGGACAGCTCGGCCAGGCGCTGACGTCCACGGATCACTTCCTCACCTCTGCAGGAGCGCACGCCGCTGTTTTCGGTCAGGTCGACCGGTGCGGTCGTCGCTTCGGTTTCTACCTCGGTGACGGTCCGGGAAATATCCACTGGTGTTGGTGTTGAGCACGCCGCAACGATCGCGCCTGCTCCACTCACTGCCCATAATTGCCACTTCATAGGGGTTCTCCGCCGCTCTGTGGCCACTATATCACGCATTCCGGCGAAAGCATGTCGCATCTGCGGCTTCATGATAACGTCACTGGCTATTTGTGGCCACATCCCTATTCTGACCGGCTGCCCGCGAGAGAGTGCAGCAAGGAGGCCCCATGCTGTTCCGCACTTTCGAGCGGATGGTCGATCCCTATCCGGACGAGGCGCTGGCAAAACCGCCCAGCTCCCTATGGGCATTTATCTGGCATTACGCGAAGCCCTTCAAATGGCTCTTTCTTGCCTCGATCATCTTCTCCGCCGGGATCGCGCTGATCGAAGTTTTTGCGTTCGAGCTCGTCGGCAACATTGTCGACTGGGCCACCACGCAAGGCACGGACACGTTCTGGGCGCAGCACGGATGGAAGATATTTCTGATCTGTGGGCTGATCGCCATTGTCTGGCCGATCGCGAGCCTTTTGGATGAGCTGATCCTGCTGCAAGGCATCTTAGGCAATATGGCGATGCAGATCCGCTGGCGCGGTCACCGCTATCTGCTGCGGCAATCGAACAATTTCTTTGCGGATGATTTTGCCGGGCGGATATCGACTAAGCTGATGCAGTCCGCGCTCGGTGTGCGTGATGTCTGCGTCAAGCTGACGAACCTCTTTGTCTATATGGGCGTCTATTTCTTTGCGACGCTGTTCCTGTTCGCCGGCAATGACTGGCGGCTGGCAATCCCGCTTGTCATCTGGGTGGCGGCCTATGCCGTGACCATGCGGATATTCCTGCCTCGCCAGAAGAAATGGGCCGAGCAGCAGGCTGATGCTCGCTCGAACCTGACGGGCCGGATGGTCGATGCGTATACGAATATCCAGACCGTGAAGACCTTCGGCTCGGTCAAGGCGGAAGAAGACTATACCCGCAACGGCATGCAGAACATGCTGGATAAGGTCTATGGCTCGATGCGGGTTTCAACCTCAATGTCGCTCTGCCTGCATACGCTGAACGGCTTTTTCATCGCCTCGACGATCATGATGGGCGCGTGGTTCTGGTCGCAGGGCCAGATGAGCATTGGCGCCTTTGCCTTTGCCTCGACCATGGCGCTCCGCATTCAGGGTCAGGCGACCTATTTTCTCTGGGAAGCGGCCTTCCTGTTCGAGCATCTGGGCGCGGCCGATGACGGCATGAAGACCCTGTCGCGCGACATCGATGTGACCGACCGGGGGGACGCAAAGACGCTCACCGTCAGTAAAGGCGAGATCGCCTTTGAGGATGTGCGCTTTACCTATGGCAAGGACACCGCCGTCATCCATGACCTTACGCTCGACATTGCGCCGGGCGAGCGGGTCGGGCTTGTCGGCCGGTCGGGTGCGGGCAAGTCGACCCTCGTGAACCTGCTCTTACGCCTCTACGATGTCGAAAAAGGCCGTATCCTGATTGATGGGCAGGATATCTCGGCGGTGACGCAGGAAAGCTTGCGCCAGCATGTCGGGATCGTCAGCCAGGATACCTCCCTCCTTCACCGCTCGATCCGCGAGAACATCGCCTATGGCCGTCCCTCGGCCAGCGAAGACGAGATCATCGCAGCGGCCAAACGGGCGGAGGCCTGGGACTTCATTCAGGAGTTGGAGGACCAGCAGGGCCGGTTTGGCCTTGATGCCCATGTCGGTGAACGCGGGGTCAAGCTCTCGGGCGGCCAGCGCCAGCGGGTCGCGATTGCGCGCGTGCTCCTCAAGGACGCGCCAATCCTTCTTCTCGATGAGGCGACCTCCGCGCTTGATTCAGAGGTGGAGGCAGCGATCCAGTCGCGTCTTGATGACCTGATGGCCGGTAAGACCGTCCTCGCCATCGCGCACCGGCTTTCGACCATTGCGGCAATGGACCGGTTGATCGTGCTCGATCAGGGCCGGATCATCGAGCAGGGCCGCCATGCCGATCTTGTTGAAGCGGGCGGGCTCTATGCCCAGCTCTGGGCGCGTCAATCCGGCGGATTCCTCGCCGAAGGCGGGGAAGCCGCCGCCGAATAGGAAATGATCAGGTGAATCACAGATGTAATCGTGTAGAGTTTCCTGAAGATCAAATAGGAACGACCGGATGAAACGCCTGACTACCCTTGCCGCCCTCTCCCTCATCTCCCTTCTCGGGGCCTGCTCAAATGCGCCGAGCGTTGACAAACCGGCTGTGATCAACTTCGAAGCGTCACGGGCGGAGATGGTCACGGCCCTTGATGGGCTCTGCACCTCGATAGATGAGCGCGAATTCAATCCGCCGGAAATCCCCGGCGCCGACACGCATTCCCAGATCGATTGTCAGGGGTTTGACTATTTCGGCGCGCCGCGTCTTGCCGAATTCGTTTTCCGGGATGATGCGCTGGTCGTCGTCTGGATCCTTGTCGAAGAGAGCGAGCTTGATGGCCTTGAAGAGGCTTTCATCGCAGAATTCGGTGAGCCGACCTCCAAATCGGAAACCATCACGGCGTTCACCGGCGACCGTGCGGCCGTTCGCAAGGACACGCCTGAGGCGCTCTATTACGCTGAAAGCGTCGCGCCGCTGGTCGAGGGCATGTTCGCCGCCGCGCCGTAACCTGCACCACTCAAATGTGACGGTTGCTGTTTGCCAGCCCGGACGATGCTGCATAATCTTCAGGGCATGAGCACGACTGTCACATCATCGCCGATCATCATCGAGAACTTCCTGCCCGAAGGAATGCAGGATGAGCTCGAACGCGTCATCATGGGGATGAGATTCCCCTGGTTCTATTACCCCAATACGAATTCGACTGATGACTACACGCAGGCCGGCGAGTCTCCCCAATTCGTGCATGGCTTCATCCAGAATTATAAGAACATCACGCAATGGCATACCGTGCCGCGCGCGATCACAGCCCGTCTGGGCATTGCCGATGACAAGATCATCCGCGCGAAATGCAATTTGATGAGCCGGGAGAAGACGTCCTTCATCCACCCCAAACATATTGATGAGGAGAACCCGCATTGGGTCTTCATCTATTATGTGAACGATGCCGATGGTGACACTTGTATCTTTGACGGTGACGAAGTGGTCCATCGGATCAAACCCAAGCGAGGACGAGGGCTAATATTTGACGGCATGATGGAACATGCCTCCTCCGCTCCGGTCGACAGTACGCATCGCTGTGTCTTCAACTTCAACCTTGCGCGCGATATCCCCGCGGAAATCTTCGAGAAATATGCGGTCTAAGGCCAGCGGGAAAAGTTCTCCCATGGCCCCGAAATTTCGGCTTGCAAAGCGGCGGCACGCTCATTAGACCGCCCGCTCGACTGAAGTCGGGGCTATAGCTCAATTGGTAGAGCGCTTGCATGGCATGCAAGAGGTCGGCGGTTCGATTCCGCCTAGCTCCACCAGTCGCCAGACGATGCTTTCTTAACATATGTTCTAAAGTGACTGCTGGCGGGCTGAACCACATTGCTGGCGTAAGCTCACCATTACCCTTCGCATCGTCTTTTGGTCATTCTTTACAAAGACGGATAAGAATTCGGACTAAACCCTGCTTTTTGCTGGATAATGTATAAATTGAACTCCGGATGGGATCTGTCGTATGGACGAGCACATTTAATTCCCCTACGGCACAATATTTCAGCTTCGCGATCTTCATATGTTACAAGATATAATTCCGTATTCGCATTTATGTCCGTCTGAGCGCACGGTTTGCGCTTCATAACAACTTGAGCAGTCGGGTAAGGCGTTCCAGATTTCCTGCCATGGGCTGGCATTCATGAAATCCGAGGCATTCATTGCATAGAGATGCAGCCCTCAAGGTTACACCCTGATGCTAAATCATACCCACTGACAGACTTACTCAATCGTTTTGGCTCCGTGCGGATCAGCCAAGAGAATCAGCTTTGCCAGATTGCACGAAAGCACACCAAATACGGGAAAATCAGGATCGAGATTGCCCCAGATAAGTGTCCGATTTCCAGAACGCTCAAACCGATGGTCCGCTTTCGGGGAAAAGCTGCCCACCTACTCGCCCCAAGGCTGCGCAGATTACTCAGTGTCACCCGAATATGTGTAAAAATCAAAGATTTGGCAGGCCAGTTGTGCCGATTGGGTCTTGCCAATCAATGATAGCGCCGGTTAACTTGTTGTTGGTGAGTTTTGTCGGCGTACTGCCGGCAGGGACTGGGGAGAGAACAGTTCAGGCACTATGACCGCGACAAGGTCCAGACGCCTGAAAACCTTATCACTCCTCAGATTTGTGGCGTTTTGCCGTTGCCGTGTATGCAGCGGGTCCTGGGGGGATGATGTCAGAGTTCGTAGACGAAACGGTACTGTCGGCCAATGCCGATAGTCTGAACGTCGACACCGTTCCGAGTAACGGCGTGGATCAAAATATCCGCGCACGAACCAAAACGCAAGAAACCCCCACCACAGACCCTGCCCTCTCACGTCTCCACAGCGCCTTGCGTCTTGCGCTTCGGGCCGCCGATGCGGATGTGACGTGTCTTGCCGCCCGGGACTCAATCGTCCTCTGGGCCAGCCGCCGGCGGTCATCCTCTGGCTCGGTCGAAGCCTCTCGTCTGTTCAGCCCGGATGATACTGAGCAGCGCAAGAATCGCGCAGCGTCTGTTCTCGCGCGCTGGATGGCTCGGGCCAGAACTGTCCGGGTACCCGTCTGTAAGGAACACGGGATTTATCTGATGGCTTCACGCCGTTCGACTCGTGGGAAATTTTCCAAGGCAGATGCGATGGCCCTACAGGACGCCGCTCGTCTTGCCGAAGCTGAACTTGAATCGGCCTATACGCGCGTCGTCAATTCGGCCTTGTCCTATGCGACAGACAATGCGCGCCTGGGTTTGTTCATCGCCGACATGAGCGGCCGCGTCCTCTTCTCGAATGGCGCCGCCCAACGTTTCATGGAGGCAGGGCGCGGCATCCGGATTTCGGACAACCGCCTGACGGGCCGCTGTTCGGGTGAACATGCGCCGTTCCGTGATTGCCTCAGCGGGCTGTCGGAAATGGGTGCTCTTGCGATCGAAGCCGATGACGGCTCTGTCTCACCGATCGTTGCTAAACGGATTTCGCTCAAGGGCCGCAAAGTTCTGGCGATCTATGTAGATGATCCCGAATACCCCTCACCGCCGGCTGAATGGCTGCGGGAGGTCTACAACATGACCAAGCGTGAGGCTGAAGTCAGTGCGCTGCTCGCAGGCGGGCTCAACGTGTCAGAAGTCGCCGAACAGCTCGGGCTTTCAGAGACGACGGTCAAATCCTACTGCAAGGACGTCTTCGCCAAGCTTGATGTGCGGCGTAAACCGGATCTTGTGCGTATTCTGGCTGCAGGCCCCCTCACCATGGCGGCGCCTCTGCCACCGAAGATCGAGTCGATCCTTGCCGGACGGATTGGCGATCAGGCAATCGCAGCTTCCTGAGCGAAGTTGTCACCTCCTTCACCTGATATCCGAAATTTAATCTGTGCTGCCCATAAACAGGTGGACTGATTGCTCCCAGCCAGCATGGCGCAAAGACGCCATCCTGAATCTCTGGCTCGCCACCGGGACGGGCAAATACACGCTCCCGCATCCTGAAAACGTGGACCCATCGATCAGCATGGAAACAATAAATCATCTCCCCCTCCAAATGGGGGGAGAAGTCGCCGAATGACCCCTCGTAAAATTGCCGCACCGTCCATCAGGACGGGAACCATATTGGGGGAATGGAACAAGGCCGGTATTTCGCGGCCCCAAAGACGTTTCATCCAACTTTTCTAGGAAAATTGAGAATGGCGAATATTTATGGCGACGATACGTCGGAGCTATTTCCAGGTCTTGGAGAGAACCTGACCGGCAATGACTTCGTTGACGGCCGCGGCGGCAATGACCTGATCTATGCCCTCACTGGGAACGACACGGTCAAGGGCGGCACGGGCAATGACACCATTTCCGGCGGCGCTGGCAATGACGAGATCAAAGGTCAGAACGGAAACGATATCATCATCGGCGACGCCGGTGTGCCGAAAGACACAAACCCGAACTGGGGCAATGACACGCTTTACGGCAATGACGGTGACGACAAGGTCGCCGGCCAGTCTGGCGACGACTATATCGAAGGCAATAACGGTAACGACCAACTGCAGGGCAATGACGGCGTCGACACCATTCTGGGCGGTGCAGGTCATGACCTGATCTCTGGTGGCGCAGACCGCGACCGGCTCTACGGCAATGACGGTAACGACGAGATCTCCGGTGACGGGGGTGACGACATCATCCGTGCAGGTCTTGGCTGGGACCTGATTTTCGGCGGCGACGGTGCGGACCGGATCTTCGGTGAAGACGGCAATGACACCCTGCTCGGCGAGAACGGCAAGGACACTATGCTGGGCGGCACTGGCGACGATCTGATGTTTGGCGGTGCCGGGATCGACTCCATGCAGGGCGACGAAGGCAATGACACGCTGGTCGGCGGCAATGAAACCGGCCGCGGTGATGACATCACCGGCAACTCAGGCAACGACCTCATCTTCGGCATGGGCGGTGAAGATAACCTTCAGGGTTCGGATGGTCAGGACACGATCCTGGGCGGTATCGGCTCTGACGATATCGATGGCGGCAAGGACGAAGACGTCCTTCTCGGCGAAGACGGCAATGACGACGTCGATGGCGGCGCCGGCAATGACAAGATCTTTGGTGGCGCGGGCAATGACAGCCTCTCCGGCAATGACGACAATGACTATATCGAAGGCGAAGACGGCATTGACGACATCCGCGGGGGTCATGGTCACGACACCCTGCTCGGTGGTGCAGGCAACGACATCATTTCAGGCTCGGATGCCTTTGACGTTGAGCCGGGTTTCTTCGGCGATGACGGCAATGACAAGATCTTCGGTGATGCAGGCAATGACACGCTCTACGGCGTCAATGGCAATGACTTCATTGATGGCGGTACGGAGAATGACCTGATCGATGGCGGCAATGGCAATGACACCCTGCTCGGCCAGGCCGGTGCGGACACGATCCTTGCCGGTGCGGGCGCGGATCAGGCATCAGGCGGCGCAGCTGCTGACACCCTCTTCGGTGACAGTGGCGACGACACCCTGCTCGGCGGTTCTGGCAATGACAGCATTGACGGCTGGACAGGCGATGACTGCATTGATGGCGAAGACGGTAACGACTTCCTCTGGGGCTATACCGGGAACGACACGATCGATGGCTCTGCCGGCAGTGACACGATTGGCGGCGAAGACGGCAATGATGTGATCCAGGGCGGCTCAGGCGACGACTATGTTGATGGCGGCACCGGAAACGACCTCATTGATGCAGGTAGCGCGAGCACCATCCTTGGTTTCGGGATTTCGGTTGCCCAGTTCATCGGTGGCGATACGGTCCTCGGCGGTGACGGCGATGACACGATCTTCGCCAGCGGCGTTGGCGACTACATTCTCGACGGCCAGGAAGATGACGACCTGATCTTCGGTGGGGACACTGCCTTCACCGGGACAGCCGGGCTCGATTTCCTCTTCGGCGGCGAGCATGACGACACGCTGATCGGCCGTCAGGGCACCAACGCCCTCTTCGGCGAAGAAGGCGCGGATGACTTCGTCATCGACATCGTTGTCTCTACCGCCGTGGTTGGCGGAAGTGTTGTGGTCACCGGCCTTGATGCGCTGGGCAGCTTCAGCACCTACCTCATGGACTATGACGGCAACCAGGAAGACCAGATCTGCTTCAATGTGCATTACGCACCGGGCAGCACGGCGCTGAATGGTAATGTCAGTCTGAAACTGTTCCAAGCTCTCGACAGCTTCGTCACTCTCTCGAGTGTGGACCTTGCAGTCGACACCCCGGCCCCTGAATATGAGGAAGCCGGTTTCACCTTCACGGATAACGACCTGCTCGTGACCTTCGGGAATGGCAGCTTTGTCTGGATCCGTGATGTCAGCCAGGGCACGATTTTCGAAATCGGTGATGTGCAGACGCTCAACCCGTTCACGTCCAGCCCGAAATCCTTCCAGGGCTTCTGGCAGTCCGATGAACAGCTCATCACCTTTGGCTTTGACAAATATGCTGAGCCGTTCGTGCCGGGCGTCGACAAGACAGTCGCAGGGATGGAACGCCCTGTCATGGAAGTCGGACCGTTCGATATCCCTTCAGATTCCTTCGACAAGACGGCCCTGATGGATATTTTCGAGGCCTTCATCCACTGATCTTTGGATGCATGAATGCGAGGCCGAATCTCTCTTTCGGCAACAAATCGCAGAATTTAAGAGAAGGGCCGCCTAAAGCGGCCCTTTTTTATTAAAAATTTACACTGGGGAAAACTGGCAAAAACCCCGGAATTGCTGGGGTTTCCCATTACGGCGTCTTACACCCCCCCCATTCGTGGGGGGCACATCAAACGCGTGTGAATTAACCGATGTGAGTCGCCTCCATATTGTGCGGGGGCGCAGGGGGATTGAGCCGTAGGGATCAATGGTCCCCTTTAGTGCTAAATCTAGGAGAGAGTTAGATGGCTAACATTTTTGGCGATGACACGTCAGAACTTTTCCCGGGTCTCGGGGAAGACGTCTCTGGCGACGATTTTATCGACGGCCGTGGCGGTAATGACCTGATCTACGCTCAAGACGGTGATGACACTGTCAAAGGCGGCGCTCAGGACGACACCATTTCCGGCGGTGCCGGCGATGACGAAGTTAAAGGTCAAAACGGCGACGACATCATCATTGGTGATGCAGGCGTTGAAAAAGACCCGAACCCGAACTGGGGCAACGACACGCTTCGCGGTAACGAAGGTGACGACAAAGTTGCTGGTCAGTCGGGCGATGACTCGATCGAAGGCAACGACGGCAACGACGAGCTGCAAGGTAATGACGGCGTAGACATCATCCGTGGTGGCGCTGGCGACGACCTGATCTCTGGTGGTGCTGATCGTGACCGTCTCTTCGGCAACGCTGGCGATGACGAAATCTGCGGCGATGGCGGCGACGACATCATCCGTGCCGGCCTTGGCTGGGACCTCGTTTTCGGTGGCAACGGTGCTGACCGTATCGTTGGTGAAGATGGCAATGACACCCTGCTGGGTGAAAACGGCCGTGACACCATCCGTGGCGGTACAGGCGAAGACCTTATCTTCGGCGGCGCTGGCATCGACTCCATCAAAGGTGACGAAGGCGACGATGTCATCGTAGGTGGTGACGAGCGTGGCCGCGGTGACGACATCACCGGTAATGACGGCGATGACCTCATCTTTGGTGAAGCTGGCGAAGACAACCTTCAGGGTTCTGACGGTCAGGACACGATCCTGGGCGGCATCGGCGCTGACGACATCGACG
>CAXPOZ010000002.1:0-193687 GCA_964219355.1 Glaciecola sp. | reverse complement strand
TGCGAGCTCCGCAAATACGGCCGAAGGCAAGTGCTCTTCACGGGTAAGCGGTAATTCTGATAGCTCATCAAATAGTGCCGCATATCTTTTTGCCTGAACTTCCAGCGCAAAATTTTCCTCAGCATACTGTCGGCACGATGTCCAGTCATCTCGGAGTGCCGCATTCTGTATCTGACGCGCCAGTCCCTCACAGTCACCAACAGGGACGGTAAACCCGGTGATGCCTTCAATCACTGCATCCTTCACTCCGCCCGCTGCAAAAGCTACGGTTGGTGTACCACATGAAGCTGACTCAAGAATCACATTTGGTAGATTATCTTCAAGCGTTGGCAAGACCGTCACATCTGCAGCAGCGTAAACTTGAGCAATCTTCTCCTGGTCCGCGATATACCCAAGCGACGTATATGGAATACCAACACCCAAAAGTGCTTCAGTCGCATGGCCTAGAGTAACGATATGATATGCTTCATCCTGCTTCCGGAGAAGCTCAGCTGTGCGCAGCAATTCCGCAAACCCTTTGCGCCGTTCATGATGGCTATGGCAGGTAAATAGCAGAATTTTCCTGTCCGCCGGGAGTCCTAATTGCTCCCTCGCAAAGCCTTTATCGATAGGACGGAATATATCTGTATTCAGGCTATTTGGTATCACTTCTATACGGTGGTTAGAAAACACCGCACTACTCGCCGCAACATCTGCAAGCCACTTGCTTGGCGAAACAATGACTATGTGCTCAGGCCAATGATGTTTCTTTGCCTCCAAAACGCGGCTCGGGTAATCATTCCAGGTATCCAGCAATTGCGGACAATCTCGACAATCTTCCGTGTAGCCATCACATACATTCGAATAATGACAGCCGCCGGTAAACGCATTCATATCATGCAATGTCCAGACAACCGGCTTGCCAAGAGATGCAAGATAAGCCACCCCTTCAACAGACAGAAGTTGCGAAACCCAATGCAGATTGATGACATCAAATGCTTCAAGAAACTCCAATTGTTTCTTTCCGATACCTGAGGAATTGACTGTAAAAATCGTACTTGAAGGAAGACGGTTATGATCTGCCTGCAAGGGATTGAACGACTTCAGGACCTCATACTCTGTTGCAGAAAGCCCTGTTACGAATGACGTCTGCTCCTCAGACGGTGTGAACGTCAGAACACGGCTTTGTTCTCCAATCGATACCAAGCCGTCATGCAGTCTCATTGCGGCATTACCGGCCCCGCCATCAGTGTAAGATGTGACAACAGCAATTCGTTTTGGCGAAATTGCTGCTCCATGAGCGGACGAGACGTCAGATTGATCCTGAGGCGGCGGGAAAATGCTCTCTAGCGAATCAACACTGTGTTCGACGCTATACTTTCTGGCCGTAGCGATTGCGCCACGTGATAGATCTGCACGCAGATCGTCATCCTCAATCAGGGATATGACCGCTCGCGCGAGATTGCTGCCGTCCTCATCACGCGCAACAAGCAATCCATTCTTTGTCGAATCGACAAGAAATCTGACACCATCACAATCATCGAAAGCAACGCAAGGCACACCTGCGCACATGGCCTCAATAACAGTCAGACCAAATCCCTCGAAGACGGATGGAAAGACGAATAGATCCGCCTCCGCATAAACCGCCGCGATATCAGCCGTTGTTCCCTTGAAGATGTCATCCTCAGGCAGATGGAGTTCTCGGCATAATTCACGTAATTCCTGCTCGAGCGGCCCCTCGCCATAAATATGGAGCTTCCAGTCAGGCTGCTGTTCGATAATTTGAGAATAGGCATGCAGGAGAATCTCATGCCCTTTTTGCGGAACCAGCCGACCGACTGACAGGAGAATTCTGCTGCGGGGCTTCTTCTCTTCAACAATGGCCTGACTTGTAAAATTCGGCGTCAGAACGCATTTCTCCCTATAGCGCTCCGGCATCTGATCAATAAATTCTTCGAAAAGGACACCTATTGAGTCCGCATTTTGAAGCGACGCCAACCGCATATGCCGATCCATCAGACTATCAGCAGGATAGAGCTCTGAGAAAAATTTATATCGAGGAGCGTTGTGCAGTATAGCGAGATGGAATGCCGTATCAGCCTTATCTCGGCCAAACAGAACATAAGGAAATGTTGATGGCATATGGGATATGACTACATCAAAATCATTCTCCTTGAGAAAGGCATGAAACATTCGTGTGCGCCATAAATGGCCAGAATTCTTCCATTTCTCAAAGTCAGCTATCGTGGGCGAGTAACCCAGCTCATTAAATTGATCTGAACACCAATCTTCAAAAGAAATATCGAAACCCGACCCTAATGCTTCGTAGTGTTTCTTATAAGGCGGAATCGCCAAATCGATGTATGGGATCGCAGAATCCAAATTAAAGTAAGGCTCTCCTGCAACGGCGTGGCAACATACGACCGTAACAGCATGGCCTCGAGCCGCCAGCTCATTTGCTGCCTCAATCGCAATCCTTTCCGCTCCGCCTGATATGTTCGTCAGGAAAGTCAGACAGATCGCAATTTTAAGTTTGCCTTCTTCGCTTTGCTCAAGCGGGAGGATCTTGCCACGTAAGGTTCGTTTACGTTCCTCTATGGTCTTGTATGTCGCTTTTTTCAGAAGGGGATTATCAGGCAACTCACCGTACAGCGTGATCATGTCCCGATCGCTGATCGTGCAGCCTTGCCAATGCTTGTAATATTTCAGTTGATAAAGTTGCGCCGCCTGCTCCTCGGTGAGATCAGGAAACACCCCCATCATTATGCGTATGTTTTCACTAAATTCGCGGGCTTCATTAAATGACTCCCCGCCTACCGTCATCACGAGGTTGTTCCGATTAAGTGGACGCGCCTTGAAACCTGCAAGAAATGCGCGGGTAACCCAGTGATAGTCAGCGGCGAGACGATAAGATAAATCGAATACGCCGATTTTTTCATAGCATCGCCGATGAGCAAGTATTGTCTCATGCCCGCCTGGCATGCCCTGTATCAGCAGCGATTCATCCCATGGGCGCGGCTCATCTGCGACAACAGCTCGGCCATCGGCTTCGGAAAAGACCATCCCGGAATATGCTAGGTCGAGACCATGTTCCTGAACATGAGAGAGAGAAGCTGAAACCGCATGGCGCAGATAGAAATCATCTGAATTCAGGAAGCAGATATAATCCCCTGTCGCGCGCCCAATCCCCTTGTTCATGGCATCATAGATGCCGCCATCTGGCTCGGAGATATAAACATCGATATGTTCGAGATGATTTTGAATGATGTCCTGAGTGCCGTCTGTCGACGCTCCATCAATCACGATATACTCAATATTCGGGTAGCTCTGTCCTGTTACTGATCGAATGCATCGCTCGATCATAGCCGCGTTGTTATAGACAACGGTGATAACTGAGACTTTGGGATGATTGTCCATGTGCATTCTAAAATCCATCCGATCAAATCCAGTCAACAATTGCGCCTCGCCCGAAGCGCCAATCCTGTCATCATTCAAGTGACCTGTTGTGCGAAAAACCCTTCTTCGACAAGCAACAATATTATTTCATCGACCGTTTTCAAATCAGTGACTTGCGACTGAAATGTGACAAGATATTGATCGTCAAATCTCTCAAATAGTTCCAGATCACTGTACTTTATGCCGTACCAGGAATTTAGACCGCAGTAGTCATACATGATGGCACTTCGCGCCTCGGCTTCGGCATAAATCTGCGCAAACCTTCGCTTTGCCTGCTCCTCCCCCAAACGAAGATCCGAAATCTTCTGACGCGCGATCGCTCCCTCAGCACTTGTGCGGACGAAGAGCTCGTTAGCGCGGCCAATCGCCAGATATTGTAACGCACACAAGGATGGATTGACGTGCAATCCATCTTCTAGCCGGAAGTCTGTTAGCCTGAACTTCTGCGCTGCCAGCTCTCCAAAATGTCCGGTCAGACCGTAGGGGTGCGATATTGCATCCTCGAAACGCTGGACTGTCAGGCTCACTTTCTTGCTCAGCTGCGCAAATTCCCGGAAAGCAGACAAAAGGCCGATCTGTGTCTCGATATATGGCCAGCGAACAAGATCAGAAAGCGGCACGCCATCGATGAAGAGTTGGGCGGCCGTCGCAGCGTTCCAGTCACCCGGATGCCGGACATAAGCAATAATCTCTATACGATTGAAGTGGTCTTGCAGCCGGTCTAACAAACGCACCTTCGCCAGATTTTGGGTATGCGCGATCATCTCCCCAGAGATAATTGTAATTTCGGCCTGAGATGCGGAACGCGCCAGTGCCTCTTCGACGGCGCCTTGCTCGTCGACGCCGCCGAATGGACCAAAAGCAGAAATCATTTCCGCTCCAAACAGGCCGGCGCCAAATTCGGCACGCGGATAATTGATCCGCATGTCGGCTGCTTGCCCCTCATTATTCAACGCGGCGAGGCCTTGCTGAATGGAGCTGGAACCTGTTTTTCCCAGCCCGACATGCAGTATCAGTGAACTCATTGCTTTTCTTCGACCGCAATATCAACGACGGCACAATTAAGACATGCCAGCCGATCATGCAGCCTGATGAGCCGCTGACCTGCCGGAACGACAGCTTCACGCACACGCTCATCCTCTATCTGCGATGTAGGGTCAGCGTCAGAAATCTCGATCATGATCTCTTGCATGTTTGGGCGTGGCGCCAGATCCAGCCCCGACGCAATTTCCTTGTATGCGAACCGAGCATAGTGACACCATCGATCGAGTAGGTTTCGCTCATCTCCCCAGCCTTGTCCTTCAACCCGAATATTCAGCATCGGCGAGAAAGGGCCGACCGTCTGCATACACCATATGCTGGCAAGCAACTGTGAGTGCGGCGCCATTTTGACCGTGGAAACGGTGGTCAGGCGAAGTCGTTGATGAACATTGATCGCCAATTCAGCCCCGATAGAGCAAAAACTTATCCGGGGTTCAGGCACAGAGAGCTTTGATTGGGCGGGGCTTGAAGTCAGCAGAGCGCTTTGCGTGGCATCTGGATTGAAATTGGGATGGCGCGTCCTGGTTGGCTCTTGCCCGGACGTAATCCGCGCCAATTCCTCGGAGATCACCTCCGCATAAAATGCCGCCCCTTCCTTATTCGTGTGCACCCCATCCCGGGTCACATCCGACCACCCAAGCCCACGTCGGTCACATTCATGGCGGAAATCAAGGAAGGACGCATTTATGCGTTCGCAGGCAAGCCACATCTTCTCATATAGAGGCGTCGTCTTTTCCCATGTGTCAGCCCGAAGAAACGACGTGCAGATGACTCTGATCTGTTTGCGACGAAGCTCTTCAAAGACGATATTTATAAGTGAGCTATCGACATCAGTCTCATCAGTGCTCAACCAATCGAGCACAACGATATCGGGTCGAGCCGCAATGATGTGATCCAGATTCATCACCCCCGCTCCACCGAAATGGCTGGATGCGTATGATAATCGGGAAAAATCCCAGGGCGGCTCCCCACCTATCCGGCGGCGGGCTTCAATCCGCTTCAGCTCCCCCCAGTAACTATCCTCCCGCCCCTGTTCCGTCACACTTGCGCCAAACAGCGCTATGCTGGCCGATTTTCCCTCGACTCCCATACATTACCGCATTCTTGTCATTTACTTGAGCTAGGCCTGACATCATGACCAAATTTGCCTCGACTCCACAAGGCAGAAGCCAACCTCTTCGTGCGCACTCGTTTTGGGTCTATCTCCTCGATTGCGCCCTAAAATTCGCTCATTCGGCAGATATTTTGCATAAGCGGGAAATGATCCGCTGTACCGGGCGCGATTTAGTTGATCGGAAATTCGGTCCAGTGATAGGCATGCTGTGACAGCGTGAAGGGACGTGAGAGCAATGGAAAACGACGATACAATTATCGGTGGCGCTGGCAATGACACAATCCTTGGGGGCGAGGGTAACGATTCACTCGTCGCGGGTGCCGGAGACGACTCCCTGATTGGGGATGTCGGCGATGACTCTCTATTTGGCGAAGCCGGGAATGACATCCTCGAAGGTGGCTCAGGAGCCGACGTTCTCGATGGGGGTGAGGGCTTTGATACTATCTCTTATCGGAACGCCACTGGCGGCGTTACAGTTGATCTGAGCACTGGCACCGTTTCGGGTGATGAAGCCGAAGGCGACAGCATTACCAGCATTGAAGCGGTTCTGGGCGGTGATTTCGACGACTCTCTTCGCGGTACCGGCGCGGTCGGTGTCTCACTTGATGGTGGCGACGGGAATGACACGCTGATCGGCTTGCGCCTTCACGACACCCTTATTGGCGGTTTCGGGAATGACTTGCTGGAAGGCAATGCCGGCGACGACTCCATGACGGGGGGAAGTGGCAGCGATACCGTCAATGGCGGCTCGGGCAACGACACTCTCGATTCCGGTCTCGGCGCTGACCTCGTTCTTGGCTTTGCCGGCAATGACATCATCATCACCGGTGACGGCAATGACACCGTAGTTGCCCACGTCGGAAACGATAGCCTGCTTGGCAATGACGGCAATGACCTCATGGATGGCAGCGCAGGTGATGACACCCTCTTCGGCGGTGAAGGAAACGACAACCTCACAGGCGGTAGCGGCTTTGACAGCCTCGTTGGGGGTGAAGGCGATGACTTCTTCCTCGGCTTTTCCGAGAACGACACGCTGATCGGTGGCGGCGGCGTTGACCGCATGTTCGGCGGTACTGGCGATGACAGCATCCTTGGCGGCTCACAAGGCGATATTCTCGTCGGTGATATCGGCAATGATTACATGGATGGCGGCTCTGAAGCAGACACGCTGAACGGTGGCGAAGGTCAGGACACACTGATCGGCGGAACCGGTAGTGACGTCGCCTCAGGCGGCGCTGGCAATGATCTCGTGCAGGGAGATACCGGCAACGACACGCTTGCTGGTAATGCTGGCCAGGATACCCTTCTTGGGGGCCAGGGCAATGACCTCCTCTTCGGGGGAACAGAAGCTGATGTCTTTGTTTATGCGATTGGGGATGCGGTCGACATCATCTTTGATTTTGCGGTTGCGGAAGATCAGATTGATGTCAGCTCATTCAGTTTTGCAGACTGGACGGATGTCATGGCGTTCCATACCCAGAACGGCAACGATTCGGTGTTCATCTTTGGCAACGGAGATATACTCCGTGTCGCGAACACTGAGTTTGATGACTTCTCTGACTCGAACTTCCTTCTATAAGCTGAATTCCGGTTACCCCACTGGGTAACCGGATACTCGCCTTCAGATAGCCTCAACCCAGAATTTCAATTGAAGTGGCACAGGCTCTAGCGCCTGAACTTGCGTATGCGGTATGTCCGTAGCGATAAAATCACTCAGCCCTGGAACGAATAACAGAGGTCAGCACCTCTATTTTACGGTCTTTGTTGCCAATTGTACGTTCCAGATATTTCTGCTTTTCGAGCACCTCATTCTGATCGATACGAAGCGATGACATCTCGTCATTTAGCTTTCTGACTTGCTCGATCAGTGCTTTATTTTCTGCTACTTGTTCGCTCAGTTTTTCAGTCAAACTTTCATTCGAATTTGTCAGATCAGCGACTTGACGCGCCTGTTCCACGACGGTCATCCTGGATGAACTAAGCTCACGATTTGACGTTTCAAGCTTTTCAAGCACGGCAGCCTGCTGCGTTTGCGCTTCATTCAGCTGCCCGGTCATAGAATTGAGAATGTCGGTCGTTTTTTCAATATGACTTTCAGACTTCACAGCCCTTTTTGTCGCTTTGGAAAGTTCAAACCGAAGCTTCTCCACTTCTTTTCTTTCCATACCAACAACACGCCAGAATGCATTCGTCAGTGAGGAAATCTTCTTGACGTCAATCCCATCCAGCAAATCACCTGGGGTTTCAGCATAACCATGTTCGGACATTTCACCTGATCCAGCCAAGACCATCAAGGCAATGTCTGGCTGAGATATACTGGTATCCTTTCCCCTACTCGAGCCACGTGCAAAAAATTTCGGACTAACGCCATTCAATTCCTCAAAAGACGGAATATTTTCATTCTCAACATTCAAATCCGCAAATTTGGCAATGCCCTTGATCGCCGCTAGCGGCTCTGAGGTTAGATCCTCAAATTTGACCTGCAGGGTATTTGCATGGCCTGAAGCGCACCAATTCCTGACATGCTCCGCCCACCCCTTATCCGGGAACACTTTCCCCATGATAATTTCACCGAACGTCGCTTCGATAGAGTGATAGTCACGCAGGTACTGCTGGAAAGAGAGGGCCGTCTTGCTAGGGTCCCTCACCAAGTAAACTACCTTGTCCTCGGGCGTAACCAGCGAACGATCAGGTTCGTGTGTCTTCAAGAAGTAGAGCTCTTCAGATGCTCTCATCTCAGAGAGATCAAAGTCCGATTGACCAAAGGTCGACGACAGTTGTTTGTGCCCTGTCAGATCCGTCAGCGCTGCATCGCCGCCGATGTCTGAATCATTGTAAATCGAATACGTATCATACCCCAAGCATCGCTTGATAAGCGTTCTCGTGAACGTATTACCAGATCTGGGGTAGCTTGATAGCCAGACGATCATTCCATCGACCTCAAAAATTTATAGCGCGGAGCCTGTTTGCCCTATTCCCTATAATGAAACGAGACATTCTGGAAATTCCCAGCTGAGATTTACCTTCCGCCCAGCCAGATAATGACTTGGCACATTTGGTTATGAAATGGCGCGATTAAGCTAAAACTTGCGGTGAATGAATGTACCTCATTCGTCTTTTAGATAGAATTGAGCCTCCCATTTCATGGAAACCACAGCTTAGATTTGGCAAAAAATTCCAGCTCCTCCGGCATCCGCATCTTACAGTCGCCGAGACACCACCTTATTGGCTGACCATTCCGCCCTCCGTCGTCAGGCCTGAAGTTCACTCACTCTGATTGTGAGGCGAGCAGACTTATCCTCCATAGGTGTACGGACACATCAATAAAGTGAAGCTTTCATCAGGACGCGCCAGAAAACAGGTAACGCATTTTGGTTAACTTGACAAAATAGTCTGACGCACACCGATCATGTGTATAACTGATTGATTTTAGTATTATTTTATAAGATGCTCCCCGCAAGGGTGGTATTGGTAATGAATACGAGTGACGACACACTTATTGGTGATGACGGCGACAACACGCTTGAGGGCTTCGGCGGTAACGACCTCCTCATAGGTGAAGGCGGCGACGATTCACTTGACGGTGGCGAAGGTGACGACTCTCTAGAGAGCGGAGAAGGTGCCGACACTCTGAATGGCGGCGATGGCCAGGACACTGCCATTTATTTTTATGCGGACGATCCGATCACCATCGACCTGAGAGATTTCTCAACCGGTGGGGACGCAGCTGAAGACACGCTGATCTCCATCGAAAACCTCATTGGCGGGAATGACAACGACACGCTGATCGGTAACGCCGAAGCCAACAATTTTGACGGCTGGTTCGGGAATGACCTGCTGAATGGCGATGACGGCAGCGACACCCTCGATGGTAATAATGGTGATGACAGCCTTCTTGGCGGTCTTGGAAATGACCTGCTGCTCGGCAGCAAAGGTCTCGACACGCTGTTCGGTGAAGATGGCGATGACACCTTACGAGGCGGACTTGATGCCGATTACATCGATGGCGGGGACGGTATCGATACGGCCAGCTATATCGGTACGACTGAAGGCGTATATGTATCTCTCGTCGAAGGCGGGTTGTTAGGTCCCACGGCATTAGGCGATCAATTTGTATCCGTCGAAAATCTCGAAGGCGGTGTCGGCAAGGATACGCTTATCGGTGATGCCGGGCAGAACTATCTTTATGGGCTGGACGAGAGTGATGAGCTCTACGGCGGTGCTGGAGATGACACACTAGAAGGTAACGGGGCTGCTGACCTTCTTTTCGGTGAAGACGGCGCTGACATGCTTCTGGGTAATGTCGGTGATGATGTTCTGGATGGGGGGCTTGGGAACGATACGCTTGATGGCGGGAGTGGTTCTGACATCGCAGACTATCTTTTTGCTGATGCCGCAATTCTCGTCTCATTGCTTGACGGCACGACGAGTGGCGAAGCGGCGAATGATGTCCTGATCAGCATTGAAGGCATCGGCGGGACGCTCTTCGAAGATACCCTGATCGGCAATGCTGCGAATAATACCTTTATTGGCAATGCAGGTGCGGACATCCTTGAAGGCCGAGGCGGCGACGATTCCCTACTTGGGGGAGCTGGTGCAGATAGTCTGGAGGGGGATAATGGCAATGACTTCCTCGATGGCGAAGCCGATGACGACTTCCTCCTGGGGGGCGCTGGTGATGACACCATTATGGGTGGCGACGGAAGCGACTACATCGAAGGCGGAGACGGCAACGACCTCTTGATTGGCGGATAGCCCAATCTGGTCAGAGCTCCGGGGCGCCTAATCGCATAATCTTCTTGCAATCAAAGGCATTCCCTTATTCGGGAATGCTCTGCGATGAAGGGCAATAAGATTTGAGATAATCCTCATGGGACGGAAGTGTCTCGACGGTCCGGCGCACATTCTCGTCTATATGGCTGAGGAAATTCCGGACCTCTTCCTCTGACATGACATCCGCAACCGGATGATGTGATTGAGGCATGATCCCCTGCCCCAGCATGACTTGTGTCCAGGAGTTCTCGGCGAAAAGCTCATCATTCGCCCGGAAGGTCCGGCCCGTCTCACGGAAGAGCTCCATGCGATGACGGAGCGTGTCGGGAATATCCATCCCCCGGCAATAGCGCCAGAATGGCGTGTCCTCCCGGTTGGTCAGGTGATAGTGGAGGATGATGAAATCGCGAATATGTTCGAGTTCAAAGAAGGTCTGCTTGTTGAATTCGTCAATATCGACGCTGGCCACAGATCCTTGCGGGAACATCTGCAGCATACGCATGACTGACCGCTGGATGAGGTGAATGCTCGTTGACTCAAGCGGCTCAATGAACCCGCTTGAAAGACCGATGGCTACACAATTGCGCTCCCAATGGGCCGACCGCGTGCCGGTGCGGAAGGGAATGACCCGAGGTTCCGTCAGCACTTCCCCTTCAATCTGGGAAAGCAGGAACGCCTTGCCCTCCTCCTCATCCATATACTGACTGCAGAAGACGATACCGTTCCCGGTGCGGTGTTGCAGCGGGATCTGCCAGCGCCACCCGGCGGAATGCGCTATTGAGCGCGTATAAGGAAGCGGCGGACCGACCGATTTCGTCTGCACGGCGATCGCCCGATCGCAGGGCAGCCAGTGGGTCCAATCCTCATACCCGACACCAAGTGCCTCTCCGATGAGCAGGGCCCTGAACCCCGTGCAGTCGACAAAGAAGTCCCCCTCAATGACCGTCCCGTCATCAAGGATGAGAGAACTTATATCTCCCGCCTCATTCTTCCGGACCTCGCCGATCTTCCCTTCCCGGCGGACAACACCATTGTCCTCCGCCATCTTACGCAGGAATTGAGCGTAAGCGGATGAATCCAAGTGATAGGCGTAGTTGAGGCCGAGCTTCGGCAAATGCGCAAAACGGCGTTTTTCCGCGGCCACCAGCTCCAGGCAATAATCGCCGAATTCCTTTGCGACCCCAAGCTCCCGCCCTTTGCGCCAGAATTGCTGAAAACCTGCCGTCCAGTGATCTTTCCCGGTGATCCCGAAAGAGTGGATGTAGCGGTGATCCACATCGGTCCAGTTCTCAAAAGCGATGCCGAGCTTGAACGTGCCGCCCACGGCGCTCATGAACTTGGCTTCGTCGATGCCGAGCAGGCGATTATAGGTCAGGAGCGTCGGGATGGTGGCCTCGCCCACCCCGACCGTGCCGATCTGATCAGATTCGATCAGCGTGATATCCAGATTGGCGCCGAGAACCTTTCCAATCGCCGCCGCCGTCATCCAGCCGGCTGTCCCGCCGCCGGCGATGACGATTTTCCTTATCGCTTCACTCATCTCGTTGCCCCTACCTGTTCAGCCGGTTCACAAGGAATGCTCTGACCTGACGGGCCGATTTTTCCGTTACCGGAGAAAGAATGCCGCGAATATTCTCCGGCACATGATCGCGCGGCGCGCTGCTCTCGCCAAAGACATAATAATCAAACAGCTGCCGCCAGATTTCTTTTTCTTCCTGCGGCATGTCGCGCAATGTCATCATGGCGTGATTGAGGACATCCTGCGGTGTCCCCAGAAACGCCGGCACGGTCCGCCACCAGTAATTCATCAGGATATTGAACGTCCCGAGCGCTTCCACATGGTGCCACCACATGGACGGGATGAAGATTGCATCCCCTGGCTCGAGTTCAGCAATTCGCGCATGCGCCATCGCTTGGGTAAATCGCGGATATCGATCAAGATCAGGATTGGCAAAATCAACAAGACTGATCGGTCGGCCGGCGGGTGTCGTCTCAAAGGGACCGACATAAAGGTTTTCGATCTGATCGGGCGGAAAAAGCGTAAAGCGGCGCCGCCCCGCCGCGACACATGCAATGTTGAGCGGCAGATCATTATGAGCCGCAATCCGGGTTCGGGTCCCGATCCATATACTGATGACCGGGCGGTACTGGCCGAAATCAAGATCATTCTGCTCACGGAAACCGGGCAGGCATTCATCCACATCGGCGGAAGCAAGATAGATCAATGGGGGATGCTCCGCCCCGCCATGATCCTTCACCCGGCGAAGAAGCTCGGTCATGCTCGATGTGCCGCGCTCGACATTGAAACCAGCAAAATCCTCAGTATAGAAAACGCGCCCCTTGTTGGCTGGGGACCCAACTGAAACCGGGACTTTTGCGCCACGATCGAAGACCGAAAGATAGTCGTGCAATGCGGTATCGGATGTCTTTGCGGCCTTGACCACCGGCCAGTCGCTGACGGCACCCCGGAGGATTACGGGTTCGAGCGAAGCCGACACGGCCTCAAGGTCAAAACCCTGATCCGCCTCCACTTCTCGAACCGGTGTGGCCTTTGGCAATTCCATCAGCTGGTGATCCTCATCCGGCTCTACCTACTCGCTCGCCAGCTGATCATTCCGGCGCCGGACCAATGCTTCAAATTGGGTCAGGGAGGCGACGACCATGAAGACTGGCAAGAGTGCGCCTGACTCCTGCAGTCGTCCCAACTCATCCTTATTCAGATTATAGAGCCGCTCTTCGTGGATAGTATAATATCCGGCCAGACGCCCTTGCGTGCCGTCATTCAACGTGACGTCGAGCGCAAAGGGTTCGATCAATTGCAGCTCATCCAGCAGACGACAAAATCCAGCAACACTCTGCTCACCGTGATGGACTTCCTCAAGAACGGCCGTGACATCCTGAAGGAATGGCGCATGGCCTCCATGGTCGAGGAACAAGGGTTCGCCCTCTGCGTCATTTACGCGCGGATGATCCTTATCGAGATGGACTTCGAGACGCTTGCCACCCTCCCCATCCGGGATAAGCCCAATCACGAAAGGTTGCATTCGCACCGCAAGCGGCAGATAGGCCGCATCCCAACCCTCTTCCGATAAGAAGAGGTTCTGGCCCTCCTCAAGTCCGAATAAGGAGACTGGCCGAAACCCGCCGATTGAAGCATCCTTCATGAAGACAATGGGGTAATGCGCTTGCGCATGGCGAAACTCATGCGGGAAGACAGGCGCGAACATTCTATCATCGCCCAAGGCGCTGCTGCGTTCCGTCCGTATCTTGACTTTCGCGTGGTCAACATTGTTGAGCTGTACGTGTTGGGTCATTCTTGGCCTCGTTACATTCTAGATACGCGGGAATCCGTGTGATTTCAGATGATCAAGCAGTTCGCGGTTGGAAGGCAAACCTTCGGCAAATTTCCGTGTCTTCGTCACGATTTCGGCATGGAACCGCCCTGCCCGCTCCTTATCATCCTTGCGTCGCCGCAAGGGTCGGTCTGCCGGATATTTCCCCATCCCATAAAGGATGTAGATGAAACTCGTGGCGGGAAAGATTTCCTGCGCTTCCGGAAAATCTTCGCGTGACGGCACTTCGAAGCGCCAGCGGTCAAGCAAATCATTCAGCCGGTCTGTGCTGGTCGCCGGGTCACGATGTGCTGCCCAGTAGGGTTCAGGACGCTCACTGAGCACATAATGCAGCTTAAGAAACTCAACGATCCGCTCCCAACGATAGCTGAAGCGGTCATTGAACCTCCTGGCGGAGCCTTCCAGTAGCTTACGGCGCGGCGGCAAAGTGTCGCTTAACATCGTCGCCGACAGCTCGATCATCACGATCGCGGAGGCTTCCAGCGGCTCCACGAACCCCTGCGACATGCCAATGGCGACGACATTCCCGACCCAGGGTGTTGTGCGGTAGGCGGATCGAAACTTGATGAGTCTGGCATCATCGCCATTCAGGTCAGACCACGGCGCTGTTTTAGCGATATAATCCGAAAGCTGATGTCGTGCCGTTTCCTCATCCTGATGAGAGGACGAGAAGACATGTCCGATGCCGCGGCGGGACTGCAAAGCGATATCCCAGACCCATCCCGCGGGCATGGCGGTTGCCGTCGTCTGCGACGCAATCTGCGCATTGCTCCCCCCATAGGGAATTTGGACGGCAAGAGCGCGATCATTGAAGAGAAGATCTGAAACATCTGTCAGCTCTGCCCCCATCGCCTCACCGATCAGGAGCGCTCGGCCACCTGTACAATCGACAAACAGGTCACCCGTAATATTGCCATGCTCTCTGGCCTGAAGACTGCTGATGTTCCCCGTCTCATCACGCTCAATACCATCGACCGTATCAATGATCAGTGTAACGCCGAGCCGGGTCTGGCAATGCTCACGTAGCATTGCCGCAAAGGCAGGCGCATCAAGGTGATAGGCATAATTCGCAACAGCTGCGTATTCGGGCGTCATCGCCTGTTTCGGCGCCCGTCCCATTTGGCAGAGTATTGCTTGCGTGCTCACCGCCTCCGCGAAAGGCGTCCCAGCTGGCGCCGCTGACGCTAATGCCAATGGATCAATTTCATCCGCAGGCGGCGGGGCATCGAAAGGATGGTAGTAGATATCATCGGTCTTACCGTTGACCCAGCCGTCAAATCTGGAGCCCTGTTTGAAGCTCGCGTCACAATGACGAAGGAAGTCCGTTTCGCTTATCCCGATCCGGCGCAGCGTGTCTCTCAGGCTCGGCCAAGTGCCCTCACCCACTCCCAGCGTCGGGATATCCGGCGATTCAATCAGTGTAACGCGCAGTCCATCCGGTGATGCTGCGCGGTGATCAGCCGCGAGTATCCCGGCCGTTAACCAGCCAGCCGTCCCGCCACCTACAATGACAATTTCCCGAATTGCGCCCGTCACTTTGGCGCCTCCTGGCTATTATTGTTCTTCAGAATGACAATACCACGCCCACGAAAAATCGCGAGCGTGGTATTTCTTTTCACTCGAATTTTGACGGACGGTACCGGGGGAGGATTCGCCCGCCCGTCTCAATCCTTAGTGAGTGAACCGGACCCCGAAGTTGTAGCGGGCACCTGTCTGTGTTGCGAAGTTGAGGTAAGCCGGCGTCCGGCCCACGACGCGGGACGTTTCATCGGTGACATTGATGCCCTCGACAAAGACAGACCAGCCGTCGCGCACTTCGTAGCTGACGTTGAAGTCAAGCTGTCCGTAGTCCTCAACATATTGCGGGTTGTTCGCGGTACCGCTTACACCCGTCGTGGAGATCAGGTGCTTGTCACGCCAGTTATAGGCAAGACGAGCCTGAAGACCATTTTTGTCGTAGAAACCTATGAGGTTGTAGGAGTCGCTGAGACCCGTGACCGCGAACTGCGGATCACCACTCGATGGAACCTGCTCATCCTCAAAGCCGACATCGCCATTGACGATTGTGTAGTTCGCAATCGCGCCGAAGCCAGTATCACCAAAGATGTGCTGGACAGCGAATTCCCAACCATCAAGTGTCGCTGACTCCTGGTTCACGGGTGTCGCAATATCGAAGGTCAGAAGCGGATCTTCGCCTGGCACGCCGAAGATATTGCCGGTGAAATTGCCGCTCGTATCTGTGCCTGTGATTTCAAACGTAGACGGATCAGCATTCTCAAAGATCCACTGACGGACCTGAACGGCATCATCAGTCCCAAGGGCCGCAACAGCGTCGTTATAACGCTGACCCTGATAAGGTGTGTAAACATCAAACGGCGTTTGAGTCATGACACCTGAGCCGATGAAGTTCTCAACTTCCTTCCGGAAGAAACCGGCCGAAACATAAGAACCCTCTTTGTAGTACCATTCGGCCGAGAGATCGATGTTATCAGACAGGAATGGCTTGAGGGCCGTGTTGCCATTCGTGCCGGTCCCGCCATTCACACGGAAGATCTGCTCGACTGACAAACCGCCAGCAATGTCACCATATCCCGGACGGGTCATGGTGCGGCTGTAGGATGCCCGCAGCTTCACATTCTCCATAGGCTCGACCTGGAAGTCGATCGCCGGGAGCCAGTAATCATACTCACCCGAGAATGTCTGTGTCTGAACATTATTCGGGTTGTCGAGACCGATCAGGCCAAATTCATTTGGCGCAACCCACTGCGTTGCTGTCGGCACCGTTACCTGTGCCGGTGAGCTCACATCAGTCTGCTCATACCGGACACCTGCAACAACAGCCGCCGGCATTTCACCCAGATAGAACTCGGTTTCAATATCGATGAAAGCGGAGAGGCTTTCTTCATCGATCCGGCGATCAATCAGGAAGTTATCCGAGCGGCAAATACCATCACCACCACAGACATTGCCGAAGGGATCGGTATCAAGGAGCTGGATCAGACGGTCGAAATCATAGACCAGAAAGTCCTGCTGCGTCATAGAGTGACCGCTGAACTGGTCGAAGTTTCCGGCCAGATCGACCCGGCGGAAGATATCATCAGGCAGCGCATCAACTGTTGCAACACCACCCCAAGTATCCCGCTGGGCATTTGCAAACGCCGACCGAACTTCGTTCGTGGTCGAGGCAACACCGAAATCAACGCTCTTCACCACAGACGAGTCAAAATCATAGCTCGCCGTCAGTTGGTACTGGTCAATTTCTGTCCGGATGAAGCTGTTCGAGAAGACGTTCCCCGTCACGATCATGCGAGCCGGATCGATATCCGTGAATGGATCCTGGAATCCGACTGTCAGAACAGGGATATCATTCTCGAAATTGACGCCTTGGGTCCGAAGCTGGAAGTCAGCCGTACCGACGCTCGCGCTCGTCCCATATGGGCTATCTTGCCCGGATTCTGCGCTCGAGCTGTGTGCATCGAACTCAAGCGAGAGACGATCCGTCAGTTCCCAGATGGCATTGAAGCCAAGTGAACGGTTCTCGCTGATTGAACCGTCACGGCCGCCACCCATGGAAAGGTCAGAGCCGCCATCGCCGAAATCTTCGTTGTAGAAGATGATGTCGGAGATCGGGCCGTCGCCCCATGCGCTGGTCGTGTCGCCATGGTTATACCAGACCGACAGGTCAGCTTTTTCCGCCTGGATTTTGTTTTGCGAGTAGAAATAGTCGAGTGTTGCCGTGAACGTATCAACGGGACGGAATTGCAGGGCCAACTGACCATTGATCCGCTCGCGATTGTAGTTTGCAAGCTGATAGTTGACGTTCTGCGGCACCGAATAGACATCATTCGGCCCCGGACGGTTCGTGATCTGGGTGTCGGCCGGCGGTTGTGGCAGCGTCCCCCAGTTGTTCTCAGACCCAAGATAGGCCCCGCGCCAACCCGAGGTCGTCCCGACCTGAGCCACGCCGGATTCACGCTCCTGGAAGCTACCTGCAAGGGCAACACCGACCCGCTCATCAGCAAAGGTGTTCGAGAAGATGGCCGAATATTCCGGCGTCACTTTCTTGTCGCCGATCGAAGTGACAGAATCGTCAAAGACAGCTTTTGCGCCGATCGAGTAGCGCATGCCCGGCGCATCGAGCGGGCGAGCCGTCTTGATATTCAGTGTAGAACCGATACCGCCAGTTGGCACTGAGGCACGGCCGGTCTTGTAAACCGTGACGCCTGCGATGCCTTCGGATGCCAGATTGCCGAAGTCAAAGCTCCGCGAGGACGGCGCGCCGCCTTCGAGATAAGCGGACGGCATCTGACGGCCATTAAGCAGGACCAGGTTGAAGTCAGGACCAAAACCGCGAACGGTGACCCGGCTGCCTTCACCAAGTGAACGGCTGATCGAGACGCCCGAAATCCGCTGCAGCGATTCTGCAAGGTTCGTATCCGGGAATTTACCGATGTCTTCTGCCGTAATCGCATCGACGACACCGCGCGAGTTCCGTTTGATGTCAGATGATGCTTCAAGGCTTTGGCGAATGCCGCGTGCAACGACGACATCCTCGTCGTCAGTCACTTCCGCTGACACATCGTCCTGCGCGTAAGCCGGCATGGCAATCGCCAGCGCCGACACGCTTCCGAGCAACACGATAGATGCCTTCAGCCCTCTGAATGTATTATCTTGCCTCATTTGTGCCTCCCTTATTTGTTTTTCGAAGCTTTTAGTCCGCACGCCTACCTGGCCATTGTCTCCCATGGGCCTTGTGGTGTGCCGTTCCATTCTTGCTGCGTCAGACACGCGCGACCTGTCTCAAGGTCGCCTGTGCACTGCTCCACCTTTACCCAATCGACCAGCAGCTCAGCCGGAAAGGATTTCTTGTCGAACCCGGCGCCATTGGATTTCTCCGGCAGATTGCCGCCAACAGCGAGGTTCAACATGACATAGAAGGGCTGGTCGAAAGGCGCATACGGACGGCCCTCTGCTTCCGCAGCTGCCGTGTGCCAATCATCACTCTCCAGACGCATAAAGAGGTCGTCATTGACGAACCACTGGATGACGCCTTCGGCCCATTCGATACTGTAGGTATTCCATTCCTGTGACGGCGGCGTTTGCGCCTTTTCGGCAGCCTTCGAGAACAGATAGGTGTTGTTCGGCGGCACATCTCCGAAATGGAGGGCGCCAGATGTGCGTGTCTCGATCTCGCCTTCACATTCCTCGCAAGGCGTTTCGAGATTGACCGCTTCCATGATGTCGATTTCGCCTGACAATGGCCAACGGCCGTAAACGCTGGTCGATGGCATCATCCAGAATGCCGGCCACGTCCCTTGCCCTGCGGGCAGCTTCATCCGCGCTGAAACCCGGCCATAAGTCCAGTCAGCAATTCCTTGAGTCCGGATTTTACCCGACGTGTACCACTGGAATTTTCGCTCACCTTTGGTGTTGCGTTCTCCCGGATAAAGCGGGCCAGTGAAACGTTCCGGCCGCGCGATCAGGCGCAGGACACCATCCTTGACCTGAATATTCTCAGGGCGATCCGTGTAGCACTGACGTTCATTGTTGCCGCCACCCCAGCAGGATTCTTCCGGTGCCCATTTGGTCCGATCGAGTGAGGTACCGTCGAATTGATCCGACCAGACCACATCCCATTTCGGCGCATTCGCAACTGCGAAAGGATTTGCACAGAACAGCCCCATCACACTTGCACAACAGGCAAATGTGCTGATCACCCTTGTTCTCTTCAGACTGGACTTCATTGATCGCCCGGATTTCTGGTTATGTTTCCTCAGCCATACCCTTCTCCTGGGAACGCTAACGGACAATCGCTTTGCGATAAGCCGCCCGAATTATGCGGTGGATGGGAAAGTCGCGAAAATGTTAGCGCACAACATTTCGGTGCCAGATTCGCAAATGGGCAGCCTCACAAGGGCTGCCCATCCAAAATATTGAGGCAGGATATCAGTACTCGAAAGACGTGCTCAGCGTCGCATCCGAAGAGCCGCCGACGAAGACTTCAAAGTCGCCCGGTTCGACCACGTAAGAGCCGTTTGCGTTGTAAAAACCTAGATCTTCCGCACCAAGCTCGAATGTCACCGTCATGCGCTTACCCGGTGCAAGTTCGATCTTCGAGAAATCCTTGAGCTCGCGCACTGGCCGGCTCACGCTGGCCGCGATGTCTCTAATGTAAAGCTGAACGACCTCTTCGCCCGCCCGTGATCCTGTGTTCTTCACACGAACAGAAACCTCGACCACGTCTCCGCGTTTGAGTGCCCGCAAGTTGGAATACTCAAACGTCGTGTAGCTCAGGCCATAGCCAAAGGGCCAAAGCGGCGCATTGCTCTCGTCGATATAATGCGACCAGAAAACATCCGTAAGCGGCCCTGGGCGGCCCGTGTTCAGATGACTGTAATAGATCGGAATCTGACCAACTGACCGCGGGAATGTCATCGGCAGCTTACCGCTCGGATTATAGGCGCCGGTCAGGACGTTGGTCAGGGCATGGCCGCTTTCCTGCCCCAGATGCCACGCTTGCACGATGGCGGGGACATGTGCCTCCGCCCAAGTCAGAACCAGCGGCCGGCCACTCATCACGACAAGCGCCGTCTCCGGATTGGCTTCATAGACCGCTTCCAATAGCTCCTGCTGCACACCGGGGAAGCCAAGCTCTGATCGGCTGCGGCCCTCCCCTGACTGCAGGCCATCCTCACCCAGAACGATGATTACCTTGTCAGCATTGCGCGCAGCCTCAACGGCTTCAGGGAACCCGCTGCGGTCCGTCAGATTGACGACGACCTCATTCGGGAAGGCCGCATCACCGATCTCGAGCACTGCCCCCTCGGCATAGACAAAATCGAGCCCGGCAGCCTCGAACGCTTCCACCACGGATACGGCGGAGTGATCGTCCGCCATGGCGCGCCAGTTCCCGAGCGGCGAATCCTTATCGGCGGCCAGCGTACCGATCAGGACGATTTTCTCGCCCTTGCGGATCGGTAGAGTGTCATCGTCATTCTTCAGAAGAACGATCGACCGCTCCGCCATTTTAAGGGAGGCCTCCCTGTGCGCAGGCGTGAGCAGAAGTTCAGCCTCACGATCCGCATCAAGATATTTATACGGATCATCAAACAGCCCAAGCTCGAATTTGACGCGCAGGATGCGGCGCACCGCATCATCAAGCAGCGCCACATCAAGGGTACCGCTGTCTACAAGGTCCTCAAGATGATCGAGATAGACATAGCTTTCCATGTCCATATCTGATCCGGCTTCCATTGCCTTGAGCGCCGCGTCCACTGAATTTTTGGCGTAACCGTGATCGATCATCTCGCGCGCCGACGCCCAGTCTGAGACGACAAAGCCGTCAAAGCCCCACTCCCCCTTCAAAAGTTCCCGCTGCAAATAGCCATCACCCGTCACCGGCAGCCCATTGAGCGTATTGAAGCCGTTCATGACCGTCCTTGCATCGGCCTCTTCAACCCCGGCCTTGAAGGGGGGCAGGATGACATTATGAAGCGTCACCGTGCCGACATCGACAGTGTTATAATCCTTGCCTGACTCGGCAAATCCATAGCCAGCGAAGTGCTTAAGCGTCGCAACAATTGTATCGGGGGCAGACAGATCATCGCCCTGGAACCCGCGGATCCTAGCAACAGCGATCCGTGAGCCCAGATAGGGATCCTCACCCGCTCCTTCCATCACCCGGCCCCAGCGCGGGTCACGCGAGATGTCGACCATCGGCGCAAAGGTCCAGGTCTGCCCCTGCGCTGCCGCCTCAATCGCACTCACTCGCGCACTCTGCTCGATCATGTCGAGATCCCAGCTCGCCGCTTCCGCAAGCGGGATCGGGAACATGGTTTTATGTCCGTGCACGACATCAAGGCCGAAGATGACCGGGATGCCAAGGCGTGAGTTCAGCGCATATTCCTGGATCGGGCGCACCTCTTCGACACCGACAACATTCAGCATGGAACCGATGATCCCCGATTTGAGCAATTCGGCTTTGCGGGCCTGCGTCTCATCCGTCGGAGCCGGACCTGTCACATCCCAGAAACCGGTGAACTGGCTGACCTGCCCGACCTTCTCCTTCAGCGTCATCTGGGAGAGCAGATCCTCGACCCGTTCCTCATCTGACGGGGCCGTCTGGGCCATGACCGATGTGACCGGCAACACCAGCGCGGAGATGAAAATGGCAATAGAAAACCGCAAGACAGCCATGCTGACCAAGCCTCCCAATATACTCTGCTCAGAGAATTATTTGATAATTTTGGCAGGCACCTGACCGAAACATTCGCGCCACAACAATAGAGTTTGCGGCAGGCTGTCCGGATCATGCGGTGAAATGGATTGTGCAGAGCAGCGAAATCGGCCGGTTATACGCCGTTTGTCAGCCGCTCAATCGCCTCTCGGAAACTGCGGCTCCCCTTGACGACAGCACCGCTGGTCAGGGTGATCTGCGCCTCCCCTTTCGGGAGCTTCTGGATCTCCTGAATGTGGGCTTTGGAGACAATCGTGGAGCGGTGAATCCGAAGGAACTGGTCCGTCGGCAGTTTTGATTCGAGCGCCTTGATCGGCACACGTATGGCTGCCTCCCGGTCGTGGGTATGGACGAGAGAATAGTCGCCCGCCGCCTCAATCCAGATGACATCCCCATAGGCGATGAAGTGTACCCGGCCGGCATCCCGGATTTTAAGGACCCCCGCGATTTCATCGGCCAGCGGTTCGGCGACCTCGACCTCTGAAGCATCATCAGATGCATCGATCAGTTTGCTGAGCCGAAGCGCCTTCTCAACCGCCTTGCGAACCCGCTCCGCATCGAAAGGTTTCAGGATGTAATCGATGGCATCAATCCCAAAGGCTTCGACCGCATATTCCGGATGCGCCGTTGCAAAAACAAGGAGCGGTTTTTTGTCCGTGGTGATGCGGTCATAGGCATCAACCCCGCTGAGGCCCGGCATCTCTATATCAAAGACGATGAGGTCAATCCCGCCAGCATTGATGATATCAAGCGCTTCCTCGACCGATTGGCATTGCGCCATGATCTCCACATCGCCTGTCTCGGCGAGCATCTGGCCCATCAATTCCAGAGCCGGCAATTCATCATCACAAGTAACTGTCTTTAGCATTTCGCCCTGCCTGGCGGTTTCATCCCGGAGTGGCCGTTGAAGTCCGGCACCCCCTTTTTTTCTTGACCCACCCTATCTTCTGGCGGTCGATAGGATGAGAGAGACCCTCATATGCTAAATAAAACAGAACAAACAGGCCTGTCATCTTCCCGCATATCGACCCAGCAATTCTGGGTCTTCCATATCGGCGGTTGGTCGGCGATGGCGCTCGTCAGCTATCTGAGCCTGACGATCTGGTACAATCCCGGTCAGTTGATCCCGGCGCTGCATACCGTCCTTCAATCCGTACTGGGCCTATTTGTCAGCTATCCTTTGAGATGGGCAGGCTCTGCGCTCTGGAACGCGCCGATCATTCGAAGAGTGATCCTGAACGGCGCCGCGATCATCCTTGCCTCCATCATCTGGACTGCCTTGAGGGTGACGACGTTCACGGCGCTGACGGGCGAAGTCATTAACCCGGCCGACTGGGGCGGGTGGCTTTATGCCTCCCTGACGATCTTCGGCGCCTGGTCCTTCTGCTATCATGCGCTTAAATATTACCGGCAATGGCTGGAGCAGCGCCAACTCGCCACAGAAGCGCAGAAAGCCGCACTGGAAGCGCAAACTCTCGCGCAACTTGAATCCCTCAAGCGGCTAGAGGCGGAGTCCCAGTACAAGGACGCCAAGCTTCGTATGCTGAAATACCAGCTCAACCCGCATTTTCTTTTCAATGCCCTGAATTCCGTCACCCATCTGGTCCGCAAGGGTGACCAGACAAGTGCGACCGAAATGCTAGTGAAGATCGCCGAATTCCTGCGCACCTCACTCGAGCATGATGACGAACTCCTCCATTCGCTGCGGGATGAGCTCGAAGTGATCGAGCTTTATCTGGCGATTGAAAAATCCCGATTTGGCGACCGTCTGCAGACAGAGTTCAATGTGAGTGACGAGGCGCTCAATGTGAATGTCCCAAGCTTCCTGCTCCAGCCGGTCTACGAAAATGCGATGAAATACGCGGTCGGCCAAAGCCTATCGCCAACAGTCATCTCCTTCAGCGCCGAATGCGACGGCGATGACCTGACCTTGAGTATCAGCGACACAGGGCCCGGCTTTCATGAGATGGAGGAAAGCTCCGCGCGCAGCTCGATAGGCATTGGCCTGCGCAATGTCGAGGAACGCCTGCAATCGCAATATGGCGCGAATTATAATCTTCGTATCGAGAATAATGACAAGGGCGGCGCCAGTGTCAGGATCACTATCCCTGCAAAACTAGAAAGCGTCAAACCGGTTCGAGTTGATGAGGACGTGCTGGGCTGACGCGCCTACCAAACACACCCTCACTCACACTTACATGCTGGATGCGAGCACACGGCTGATCAGCTCACCCTGATGACTGATGCCCATCTTCCGGTAGGCCGACTTCATATATGATCGCGCTGTGTTCAAGGCGACGCCACATTTCTCGGCGGCTTCCGCAACACTCTGTCCTCGGATAACATGGCCTACAATCCGTGCCTCTGCCAGGGAGATCCCCCACAGACCCGCAATCTGGTGTACTCTCGGCATCGCCCGTTTCGATGGATCAACGAGAATGAGGAAACAGTCTCCCTTCTCACAGCCAATATAGTCTGTGTGCCGGTAAATCGTCAGCTGCCGGCTCTCATCATCACTCACCAACAATAAGGCATCATTGCCTTCATTTTGGGGACCACGAACAAACTCTCCGAACTTACCAACATTTTCTCTGAAGACAGCACGAACGGCACCGTTCGGGTTCACCCTCAGGAACTCACCGCCGGCCAGCAATTCTTCGGCAACATTATTCGCGGCCAGTTTCTGGCCTTCCGCATTCAGTCGGAGCGCCCCGATATTCAAGGCATCAAACATCTGGCAGATTGGCCCAAAAAGGAGGCGCCCTTCTTTGGCTTCCTTTTGCGCCTGCATCTCAACGATAGTAGAAACGACAAGCTCGGGCGCGGTCGGTTTGAGCAGGTAACGCTCTATACCCAGCTCATTCATTGCTCTTAATGCGGTGGATAGATCAGCATTTCCGGTCAAGACCAAAAATGACGCTTCCGGATCATGTGCCTGCATCTGCTCAATCAGCGTCAGGCCATCAAGTTGCGGCATTCTGAGATCGGAGACCACGATATCGATACCGCCCTCGCAATATCGCTCCAAAGCCAATAGCGGATCATCGATTGCGATGACTTGCCATTCCGGCATCTGCCTGCTGATGAATAGCTCATGCAGGTCAAGTATCAGCCTGTCGTCATCAACGATCAGAACCGTCAATTCACTCATGCCCACTCCGTCATCACCTAAATGCTGAACCACGCGCACTCATACTTCACAAAAGGTCAGCCAACGGACTCCACGCTATAGAGAGCTGACTCTTCTGGTTTTACCCGAGCGACGAGCTCCTTGAGCGTGTCGAAGTGCTGACATGCCTCAAAAAGCTGTGCCTGGTCATCATTATCCTGAACAGCATAGAGGCACTTCTCCAGCGCTGCTGCCGTGCTACTGATATTCGCAAAGCCAATGGAGCCGCTGCTCCCCTTGATCTTATGCGTCATTTCAATTCCCTGATGGAGTGCCGAATCATGCGCCTCATCGTCATTCACGAGACGGTTCATGCACCCTTCAACGTCCGCCATTTCGCGTTTGAGGGTTTCACAATGCCTTATGATCAGGGCTCTGAGTTCTTCCATCATGATGGTAACCCCTCTTCTTGATGACGATTCCACTTCTCTGTCACTTCGTCCGCAAGTGTCATGGGATCGAACGGCTTGGGTATGACATCGATTGCGCCAAGCTCCTTATATCTCTCGACCTCATGGTTTTGGACCTTGGCCGTCATGAAGATCACTGGCGTTCCCGCCAATTCCCGAATGCCGCGCAGAACACGGAGCGTATCAACGCCATCCAATCCCGGCATCATGACATCAAGCAGGATCAGATCCGGCTTGTATTTGGGCGCTCGTTCTATTGCCTGCGTCCCTGACGTACAGACATCAAGCTCAAAGCCGCCTATCCTTGTGAGAGCCAATTCAGCAACCGCACGAATATCAGGCTCATCTTCAACATAGGTGATACGAGACAGTGTCTTGGACATATTCTTATGCCTCCCTGGCAACGCGGTATTCAACATCCCGATACACGTCGTCGCTCTTATTTGTCGTTGCACCAATTAATGACTGAATATGACGCTTCAGTACTTCATTGCTGATCTGTGATTTGATCAGCACTTTATCTACTGCACTCGCAAAAGCCTCCGGCAGTTCCTTGACGGAGAAAACCAGAACTTGTGGTGGCGCACTCCCATTGCTGCGAATATCGGGCAACAATTCCTCGCCTGCACCGTCCGGCAGCAGAAGATCCAGGATGACAATGTCATAATCAACAAGGGCTAGCTGTTCCCTTGCCTCCCGGCAATTCTTCGCATGATCAACTGTACCTTGATCGCCCACAAGAGCCGTCACGAATTTCAGATGCTCGACATCATCGTCAATGTGGAGGATTCTCGCGTTTTGGACATGAGATGTCTTCACGGCACGTTCGACGCCTGACTTCAGCTGATCGATATGGATGGGCTTATCCAGCCAATCGATAACACTGATAACCGTGCCGTTGAGTTCCTCCCGCGCGGCATCAGCCTTCGCAGAGACGACAAGAATCGGCAAATCTTCCGTCTCAGGAGCTTCCCTTAATTCTCGAATAAACCTTAGACCATCCTGATCGGGCAGAGCGAGATCAACAGTCATGGCCGAAAATTCTCCGGCCTGAAGCATATCTTTTGCCTCCGCTGCCGTTGAGCACACCACCGTCTCATATCCCATGTCAGATATAATCAGTGACAGGAGGGTTGAGACATCAATATCATCCTCACATATGAGGACCCTAGATGCACTCATCCGTTGAGCAGACTCGATACTCTTAGCTTCGCTGACAACACGCGGGATGTTGAAATAAAATGTTGTCCCTTTGCCGGGCATCGTGTGGAATGAAACGTCCCCACCATGCGCTTCAACAATTGCCTTGCTGATGGAAAGCCCAAGACCGGTACCGCCTTGAGCTTTGGTATCTGACGAGTCGGCTTGAGCGAATTTCCCAAAGATCTTGGACTGGAATTCTTCTGGTATCCCGGGACCATGATCGGTGACGGAAATGCGGACTTCCTCTTCGAGCACCTCCGCACTGATACTGACTTCCGCACCCTTGGGAGAGAACTTTACAGCGTTCGAGATCAGGTTCGCCATGACCTGCGCCAATCTGTCCGCATCCGCATCGATTTTGATATCGCCTGCGATTGGCAGCAAATTCAGTTCGACACCATATTCCTGGCTATACGCTTTGTTGGCCTCAATCGACCGTTCGAGGAAAGGCTCAAGCTCCATATGCTGGAATGTGAAGGAGAGCTTGCCGGCTTCGATCTTCTCGACATCCAGAATGTCATTGATCAATCTGATGAGGCGATCACTGTTGTTGTAAGCGATGGTGATCATCGCAATGGCCTCATCCGGCAGATCCCCGAGTGTTGCAGACTTGAGGAGGCCAAGCGACCCCTTGATCGATGTCAGTGGCGTACGAAGCTCATGACTGACGGTCGAGACAAACTCATTTTTTAGCCTGTCTACTTTTTTGAGCTCGCTGAGGTCTGTGATCACACCCGTATAAAGTGGCTTGTCTTTTATCCGCAACTCACTGACGGCAATGTGGACAGGAATGGCCGTACCATCATTTCTGCGCGCCTCGACCTCCCGACCGATCCCGATGATCCGCGCTTCGCCATATTCATGGTAGTTCCGAAGGTACTGATCATGATTGCGGCTATATTCGCTGGTCATCAGCATGGCGACATTCTTGCCCAGCAGCTCTTCTTTGCTGTAGCCAAGAAGCTGGGTCGTCGCGGCGTTGATATCCTGAATGGCCCCGCGAGCATCGATCGTAATGATCGGGCTTGAAACCGCCTCGTGAATGGCACGAACCGTTGCTTCTTTTTCTTCCAGGCGCCCTTGCCGTTCCTTCAATGACGTTGCCATTTCCTCGAACGCTTTCGCCACGACACCAATTTCGTCACTAAGCTCAGTCGGAAGTTCAAGCTCCTCTACCGGCGTTCCGTTCGCAAGATGCTCAACGGCTGTCTTGAGTTTCTTGAGACGATAAATGACAAGCCGGGAAACAAGTGTCGCAATCCCTGCGCTGATAATGGCGAGAAAGATTGAGATAAGGATCAGACCATCACGGATTTCTCCGATATCTGCCAGCAACGCTCGCTTGGGAGACATCGCAACACCGAGCAGAAAACGACTACGATCTGTTGGATCATAAAAAAACTTCTCAGCCCTGAGGAGTTGTGCATTTTCACCGGACCCTGCCGTAATTGACAGGACAAGCTCTTCTTGATCATCGAGAAGCTTCTTAAATTTCGGATAATCCAGATCGACTCTGTTCTCCTTGCCGAACTCAAAGCCGAATGTTTTCATGCTGTCGGGATGGATGAGATAGTAGCCGTCACTGTTGGTGACATAATATGAGCTACCATGAACGAGCCCCTCGGTCATTCTTTTGAAGACCTGGTTCATATCGATATTGATGACGACAACCCCAAAAACTTCGCCCGAATCCGAAAAAACTGGCGAAGCGGTCCTCAGAACCGGTGTGTAAGGACGTTCGATCCGGCCATACTCCCTGTTCAAATTGATATCGAAGATCAAGACTTCGCCCGGTGCGGCATGTGCCGTCTTATAGACATACTCTTGGTCCCCTTTTAGCTGGAGCATATCGTTCGACGTGATGCGGGGTTGGCCAGAAGCCCTTGTTACACGAACGATTTCTCGCCCCACCTCCGAAGCTTCAATGAAGCGAATTTGGAGGATGTCAGGGTTGCTTTCAGCGAGCGAAAGGAAAATGCCCGCGAGCTGTTCTTTATAAGACTGGAGAACTATTTCCTCTAGCTCGCCAGCTTCATCATTCTGCTGATGATTGATGATATTCCGAACAGAAGGGGCATTGACGAGAAACAGCGTTTTGCGCGTTGCGTCGTCGATGACGTCGGAGAGAAACTTACTCTCTTGCTGGAGCGCGAAATCGAGGCGCTCGAACTCGCGATCAATCAAAGAGGTTCTCGCTTCCCTGTACTGAAGAAAAAGGATGGAAGCAGCGGTCGCCATCACGATGACGAACGTTAGAGCGGCATACTTACTTGCGATGCCTCGTAGAAGGCGTACTGGACTCGATTTATACTTATCCATTTTTTTGTAACCGCCAAATTGTTGATGATGATATTTTATAGCCTACGATACATAATAGTGCCCATTACTACGCTTTGTGGTTGTATGCATGCGTCGCTAAATTACCTTTAATGTTATGTAAAATTTTTTACATAATCTCGTCGTGATTTTGTATCAATGAAGCTAAGTCTAGATACATTTTAGTTTTGATCTTAACCGTTCATTAACCGCGTTATACTTTTTTAAATATTGCCACTTTATGACTGATCTCGCCTGATGCGGGTAAAGGCATTGTGCGTACCCCCCTCTTTTCCCCGATTTATTATCGAACGTGCCGGAACGGCACTAGCGAGAAGAAAGAAGGCAGGTTCAGATGCCGGCACCAGCGAGCGCAATCTCATCTGTAGAAACGAAAAGAATTCTTGTTGCTGAGGACAGTGCGATCACACAGGATCTGCTCAAACTCGTCCTCACCCAACGCGGTCATGAAGTAGACATCGTCAATGACGGCAAAGAGGCTTTTGAAGCCCTTTCGCAACGTGACTACGATGTCGCTCTACTGGACTTCCATTTGCCGGAAATGGACGGCGTCAAAGTCGCGTCGTCCTATCGCACTCAGTTCAAGGATCGACAGGGCCCTCGTTTTGTCGCGGTGACTGCGGATGTGGAAGGCCTCCTTTCGCATGAAGAAAATTGCGAATGGTTCGACCGGGTCGTTCCGAAACCCGTCGATATCAGTGAGATCTGCAAGGTCATTGACGAGACACAAGAGAGCAGATCCGAGAATGACCCCTCTCCCAGCAGCATGAGCAAAGGGTCAGAATCACCAAAAACTGACGGCAGCAAAGGCATTCCGGCTGTGCAGCCTGCGCCCAGAACTTCCCCTCTTTTCGAGCTCGATTACAAATATCTTTGCTACCCGGAAGATTTCAACGCGAAGCATCTTTCCGCACGTGCCCTCCAGTCATCCCTGACCCAACAGCAGTTTGATGCCATCCTGATCACGCAAGCCACAGGCCCCGAAGCCTTTGCGCAGATCTGGAGCACCAAAACTCTCCACCTCCTGCCGATCATCGATCTTGTCGGCTGCCTGACGAATGAAGCTGACCTTGACTGCTCCAAGCTGGCGCATGACGAGCTGAACAAGGTGAAGGATCTCATCGAAGACTTTCACGCCAAGCGGGTCGAGCTTCATCCCGATCTTATCCTGACTGATGACCTTGGGGAGAAAATCATTGGTCGGCTGCATGTCAGTGGACGGAAGCTTACGCCGAAATACCACGCAGGTACCCCTTCGCTGGTCAAATTCAATCTGACGGTACCGGCAGAGAATGTGATCATTGAAGCCCGGAAACTACAGGATTCCGGCCTTCTCCATGCAAACTTCTTTGACCGGGTTCATGTCTGCGGCTCCTGCGGCTCTTCGCAGTTCAATGTCCGGGAAGATTGCCCCGATTGTCATTCCGCTGACCTTTCCGAGCAATCCTATCTGCATCACTTCAAATGCGCCTATCAGGGAGCCGAATCTGATTTCCGCCAGGGCGATCATCTGGTTTGCCCCAAATGCCGACAGGAACTGAACCATTTCGGCCGCGACTACGACAAACCGGGCACAATGATCAGGTGCAATTCCTGCTCTCATACCACGTCGCAGCCGGATATCGGCTTTGTTTGCCTGAAATGCAGCACACGCACGGATGGAGATGTCATCCAGACCCGGGACCTGTTCAGCTACGAGCTGTCAGACCGCGGCAGCGCCTTCGCCGAAGCCGGGTTCGCCTATCTTGGTATCACCCGGACAAGCCTCCGCTTTGCAGACCTGCCGCTGGATCTTGTCATTGGCCTCAATGAAGAAGCCAAACGATACAATGAAAATGGCTCGACATTCTCGCTCCTTCATATCTCCTATGAGAATCAGCGGGAAATCGAACGCGAACATGGCCCTAGGCAATTCGCGCAGATCAGATCGCAATTCGTTGAGAACCTGCGGACCGTCATGAACCGGGAGGAAGCCTCCGGGAGTAGCTGCCAGACATATCGTGGGCACACATATGATTTTGCGATCGCTGGCGGCACACAGCCGGATGCTCTCCGCGGCCAGATCGACCATTACTGCCGGGAAGCCGGCAAGCAGCTACGTCATGATATCGGCGCGACCATTCGGGTCTTTGGCGCGGAGGATCTCTCATAATGTTTGACACGATTGCCGAGGGGATCAGCTTTCTTCAGGCGCAGAGCCTATTGGGCTTGCTGACCCTTTTCTGGTTCGTGATCATCTTTGAGATCCCCCGTTACATGCTGTCCTTCCTGCCGGCCGCCCTCCTCTACCGGGTCCGGAACATTTCCTCATCGAGTGCCCACAAGGCAGGAAAAATCAGTGTCGTCATCGCCGGCCACAATGAAGAGAAAAGCATTGAGGCCTGCGTTCGGAGCCTTTGGGAGCAAAGTCTCAAGCCGGACGAAATCGTCGTCGTCAGTGACGGCTCGACCGACAAGATGCTTGAGACGCTTTCGCGCATGCTCAAGCAGAAACTTATCCACCGCGTCCATGGAACCGAACTGAGGGCAGGCAAGTCCGCAGCGACGAACCTCGCCGAGCGCCTTTCAAGCGGTGATATCATCGTCAATGTCGATTGTGACTGCTCCTTCGGTCGCCAGGCGCTGAAGGAAATTGTCGCCCCATTCCTCGACAAGGAGGTCGGGGCCGTCTCGGGCAATATTTACGTCCGTAATGCCCGCAAATCACTGGTCACAACATTTCAGGCCATCGAATATCTTATCAGTATTTCGCTCGGCAAACGCTCGCTGGACCTTATGGGTCAGGTCACATGCGCATCGGGCGCCTTCAGTGCATTTCGGCGGACTGCCCTCGTCGGGGTCGGTGGGCTCGATGCCGGCGGCGGTGAGGATCTTGATGTCACGCTCCGCCTGCGCCGCGCCGGCTGGAAGATCAGATTCGCAACGAACGCCATCTGCTATACAGATGCACCCGACAGCCTGACCGCGCTCACCAAACAGCGGTTCCGGTGGGAGCGTGATGCGGTTCGGCTGCGCTATCGTAAGCATGTCGGATTTATCAATCCGTTCTCCCCTCTTTTCCGCCCAAAGGAGCTCTTTCACGAATTCGAATTCCTTCTGTTCAATGTCATCGGTGCGATTGCGCTGCCGGTTTATATCGTCTGGCTTTTCGTCTCTTTCGGCGAGTTTGCCCTCGCAATCCTGATCGGAACACAGATCGCCCTGACGATGCTCGATTTCATTGTCTTCTTGCTGGCGGCTTCAGCAAACCCAAAAGCGCAAACAGGACGGCTTATCCCCTTTGTCCTCATCTATAGTTTCTTCAACGGTGTCTTGATGCGGTTCCTCCGCCTGACTGCCTATCTGCAGGAATGGCTTTTTGATGCATCGTACAAGGACTCATACGTCCCCACAAAAGTTCATATGGAGCGAGTGTGACATGATCAAACAACTCAAAAAACGGCCTCGCGCTGATACGCTCGAAAATGAAGAGCGCAGCGCCAAACCTTCGATCAGCCGCCGGGTCTATCTCGGCTTGCTGCTTCTCTTCGGCATTGCGGTTGTCAATTATCTCTGGGGGGATAATTTCATTCTCCGCGGGGACGGCCTGATCGTCCGTGACACCAATACGGTTGCCTCCACCTTCGTTGCCCGTGTTGAATCGATCGATGTGAAAGAGGGTCAACAAGTGCGAGAAGGTGATGTCCTTCTCCGTGTGGGGTCGGAAGAAATCCTCGAGCGGATTGCGGATCTCTCTTTACGAGAAGCGGAACTGTCCCAGAAGATCGCTGACCTGCAGTTACGTCACAACACCTCGCGCCGCCTTCTTCCCCTCGCAGAGAAAAGAGAATCGAGCGCCACGAAATTTCTCCAGAATATCGAGGAAATGGCTGAAAGCGGCCTCGTCACCGCCTATGAGCAGGAGCTTGCCATGCGAGCCCGCTACGATGCCGGCGAAGATCATGCCCTGCTGAGCATCGAAGACAAAGAGCTGAAAGATCAGCTCGAAACCCTCAGTACCGCACGCAATCTGGCAAGCCAGGCGATCCAGCGGCTTGAAGATCAGTATGCCAATGGGGTCGTCCGTGCAGGCACAGACGGCGTCGTCGGGGCAAGTATCCCATCCAAAGGCGATGTGTTTGTGGTTGGCGAGCCCCTGATGACAGTTTATTCGGGCAAGCCCTATGTCCTTGCCTATCTGCCGGACCGCTATAATTTCTCTATCAAGGCCGGCAAAAAGGTCCGTATCTCGACTAATCGGCAAAGCACCACGGGCCGAATTGCGGATATCCTCGCTGTCTCTGATGCCGTGCCGATGGAATTCCAGAATCTCTTCAAGCCGCGGCAGCGCAGCCAGCTTGCGATTATCGAACTTGATGGGCCTGCGGACTTCCCCGTCTATGAAAAGGTCAAGATCCGCTCAGCGTTCTGGGATTTCCGTGATGAAGAGAACGATTCCTCCGGTCAGACACTCGCGGCAGAAACACCCGCGAAGGTGAGCCATCCAGAGGGCGATCAAATGGTTGCGCTCGGCACAGTTCAGGTGGAGCCTCGCTAGAGGCTCCACATTTCATTTAGCTATCAGGCAATTTAATCCGTACGGATTTACTGGATCCACTGGACGACGATACCGTCATTCGTGTGCCGGATAACGCAGGCAGACGTTCTGCCAACCGTCACGCGCTCCCCGATCTCCGGTTTCACAGAAACCTCGAGCGCTGCCGCCCCCATCGATACATCCTTGATCATGCAATGATGCGTCTCACCCGTCGTCAGGGTGATCTTCGTAGGCGCGTTGGTCACGGGGATTCGGTCGGATTTTCGACGATCTGAATCATTGGTCGGCTCCGGCAGATCGGAAATCGTATTAACGGTAAAAGGTGCATTGGCTTCAACCTGGGCAAAGCCCTGCATTTTCCTGTTCGGCCGTGCGCTTCCGAGAATTGAGATCAGTTGCTGGGGATAGAATGGCTTGCCGAGAATTCGGTCAAAATGCTGGGAACTCTCAGCATGCGCCATAAGCCCCTCAATATCACCTGTCATGCCGATAAGGAGAGGCATATCATTGGTGCCGCGCTGACGTTTGTATTCCAGCAAGACCTCAACACCGTTCATCTTCGGCAGGTGGAAATCCAGCAAGAGGACATCATATCGTTTCGAAAGCAAGAAGCCGAGGCCGTCCTCCCCATCCATCGCAGCCAGGACATGATGTCCATGATGGCGCAGGAAGAGAAGGAGGAGCTCGCTCGTCGCGGAACTGTCCTCGATCATCAGGATCTCAAGTGAATCTGTGACGGGGAGTGCGCCGGGCTCAAAAGGAGCCGCACTGGAGGGCTGGTTCAAAGACAGCGGCATCGCCATGATACTCAACTCCACAAAACCAGAAGCAAATGTCGCTTCGTCCGTACGCAAAATACAAATCCCATTCCTGCCGGATATATCCGACTATTGGGCAGCTCGACAGGAGAGGTGAGGCGCGGCCAAGCAAGTGGCCGCGCCTGACCGCTGGAATGTACTACGAACACCGGATACTGATGATGCAGGGAAGATGTGGCTCAGACCATCAACAGTTGGGCACACCAGGTTCGCAGAACATTGCCTCGGTTGTCTCGTTCTCCTCTACTCAATCGAACGCTGACCATTATGCGGAAAATGAAGGCACTCGATACCCCAATATTGGGGTAATTTGAGGTCGCGGAGTGGTCTCGAAATGATACTATCCGTCCCTTTTCGGGACCGCATTCCCCAATTGTTTACTTGGGCTTTACGAGTTTCTCAGGACGCATCCTTTTAGCATCAGCGAACAGCGAATAGGTCTTGTTCACATAGTTCGACACATCGAGGATCGAGGTGAGATACTCATCAAGTTCCGGCGTCATTTCCTGTTCAACCAACCGGACGCGCGCGGACGGGTTCTCCGTTTCGAAATGGACGTAGAACCAGGGCTCTCCCCGCTTAAAGGTCAGCGGCGCATTCACCTCATGCCATTCAAATCCCCAGCTCAAGGGGCGCGGCCAGACATGAACCGGATAGCGCCCGCCGATCTGCACTCCCGGACGCTGGGTTGGAAAATAGTGAAGATAAGGCGGAGACTGAACAACATAGCAGGGATCATCAGCGACGAAGACGTAAGGCGCAATCATCTGCAGGAGTGGTTTGTTAGGATCCCGCCACTCATTCGGCGGATGCAGCACCATGAGCTCACGCAACACGGTCTGGCGCAGGGCCGAGCCCTCCCCATCCGCATCAACCAGCGTCAGCTCACCTGTGGGTCGACGGGCAAATTGCAGGGTCAGGTCAAAGGGGCACGGAATAACAAAGTGACGGTGGTCGAAATCGACCGCAGCCGGACAAACCTGCACAGATTTCGCCGAACTCGGTTTGCTTTCCTGCCGCCTGAAGGGCTGAGGCGGACTCCAGATCACGCTGCTTTTTGGCGTCCGCACCGTCCAGCCGACGGTGATCGTCCGCTTCTTGCCGCGCTCTTCGGCAGCGGCGGCTTCGCGTTCATCCGCGAAATAGTCATCCCAGCTCATCTGTTGCCCTTTGTCTCTGCTCGTCGCTGATCTCTTCTCTAACAGCTTAGCGGAATCTGCCCGTAGGGCGCAATCTGCGACCCACCACCATGCATCGACTTCTTTTCCTTCCCGCCCACGAATGATAAATCCGTGACAAGAGAATGGGAGGAAACATGTTCGCTAAACTCGCCCTCGGTCTTGGCCTTATCTTTTCCTCCGTAAGCTGTGCGCTTGCCGGTGACGAGCTCCCGGAAAGTGACACGGTCTATCTCTTCTCCTCTTTCCGCAATGATGGTGAAACGGGTTTGCATCTTGCCTGGTCCGAAGACGGGCTCGACTGGCACGATATCAATGAAGGTGCATCGGTCCTGCCTCCGCTGGTGGGCGGCAGGCTGATGCGCGACCCTTGCATCATTCTTGGCGGGGATGGCCGCTATCACTTGGTCTGGACCACCGGCTGGTGGGAGGACAATATCGCCATTGCCCATTCCGATGACCTGATCACCTGGAGCGAACAGACCGAGCTGCCTGTCATGCGGGGAACGGTCGGGGTGATGAACAGCTGGGCGCCTGAAATCTTCTATGATGAGGAAGACGGCGAATATCTCATCTTCTGGTCCTCCGCCGTGCCCGGACGGTTCCCCGAGACCGATGACCGTGGCGACATCCGCTCGACCACTGGCAAATCGATCAATCACCGCGTCTATTATACAAAGAAGAAGGATTTCGAGACCTATTCCCCCACCGCCCTCTTCTATGATGGCGGGTTCGTCTCGATCGATGCGAATATCCTGCGCGACGGGGAACGCTATATCATGTTCCTGAAAGACGAGACCAAGCGACCTGAACCTGAAAAGAATGTCCGCATTGCCATCGCCGCCGACCCCGAGGGGCCATGGGGCCCCGCCTCACCGCCCATATCCCCTGACGAGGTCTGGGTTGAGGGGCCAACTTCGGTGAAGATCGGCGAGCAGTTCTACGTCTATTATGATGCGTATATGGAGCATCGTATGATGGGCCTCCGCTCACCCGACCTCATTCACTGGGAGGATATCTCGGACAAGCTCAGCTTCCCTGAAGGCTCCCGCCACGGCACCGTCCTGCCGATTGACCGGGAGACACTTGAGCGCCTGCTTACCGCCCATGACGGCTAGGCCCGAGGCCCCATCACAGCCGGTCTGGTCATGGCCACGAAATTCCGCCACGTTCCCGCCTCTTGAGCCTGTTGCCGGGGATAATAGATGGACGCCCTCACTCTCGTGCCGCCCGTGGCGGCCATCCTCATCGCCGTATTCGCCCGGAATGTTTATGCCGCGCTGATTGCAGCGCTGTTCCTGTCTGAAAGCCTGATCGACGGGTTCAACCCCATCCTCGGTGCGCTGGGCGCCATCGACCGGACAGTCGCGGTGTTCGAGAGCGGATATAATACGCAGATCCTCCTTTTCTGCCTGTTGATCGGCGCCCTCATCGCCTTCATGCGCGATTCCGGCGGCGTGGCAGCGATGGCCAAGGCCCTGATCTCAAGCGGGCTTGCCGGGACAAGGCGGCGAGCGGAGCTGGCCGTGGCGGGTACCGGCTCGGCGATTTTCATTGAGACCAATGTCAGCCTGCTCAGCGCCGGGGTCCTCGGCCGCCCACTTTACGACGCTCACGGCCTTTCGCGGGAGCGCCTCGCCTATATCATCGACTCAACGAGCGCTCCGATCAGTGTGATCCTTATCCTGAATGCATGGGGCGCCTATGCGCTGGGCCTTGTCGAGGTCTATGAATTCGAGAGCCCCAACAACATCGTCTTCGGCTCCGTGCCGTGGAATTTCTACGCCCTCATCACGATTGCCATCGTCTATTTCACCGTCTTCACCGGCAAGGTGTTTGGCCCCATGGCGAAAGCCGATGCCCGGGTCGAAGGCGGTATCGAGGAAGCCGGCCCCGCCCCGACAAAGGCGCGGTATATGTGGCTACCGCTGCTCATCATGGTCGGCAGCGCCCTCCTTTTCATGTTCATCACCGGCGCGGGAAGTATGGCTGCCGAAGCTGGCGTTGCGAGCACCGCCGAATGGCTGAGGACGCAGTTCAGTGCAGGTCACTTCAGTGAGCTAGGCCGCTGCATGACCAAGGGCGATGGCGCCAAATCGATCCTCTGGGCGATCACCCTCGCGATCAGCGTATCGGGCCTGATGCTGTTGGCCGAGCGCGCCATGAAAGGCAGCGAGCTGCAGGATAAAGCCTTCAAGGGCATTGGCGAGATGGTGCCGCTGGTGACGGTCCTGCTCCTCTCCATTGCGCTCGGTGCCTCCTTGCGTGCACTCGGGACGGGTGATTACGTGTCCTCCATTGCCGCAGGCTCCCTCCCCGGTTTTACCGTACCCGCCATATTGTTCGCCGCTGCTGGCGCAACGAGCTTCATGACCGGGACGAGCTGGGGCACCTACGGCATCCTCGTGCCCATCGCGATGCCGCTGGCTCAGGCACTCGGAATTCCGCCTTCTCTCGCGCTGGCCGCAGTCCTGGGCGGCGGAGTTTTCGGCGATCACTGCTCACCGATTTCCGACACAACCCTGATCGCCAGTGTAGCCTCGGGAACTGAGCACCTCTCCCATGTGAGAACGCAGCTACCCTATGCACTGTTCGCCGCATTGATCGCAGGCGGATTATACATCATCGCCGGGCTGCTGACCGTAAGTTAGCGCGCAGCAGCGGCATCAGCCATTAGCCGGGCGATGGCGTCACCGGCGCCCTCTGCATTAATGCGCAAGGCCTTGTTCCGGTCCGTCTAGCCAGAAATGACCGAGACGGAGGATTTTGCCACGCCCAACGCCTTCGCGATGAGCGCGACGGCCGCCTTGTTCGCCTTGCCTTTCTCGGGCGCCGCAGTCACCCGGACGATCAGGCGGCGCTCGCCTTCAGGGCTCTCCCAGATGCCAGCCAGCCCTGCGCTCGCGGCGCCGGGCGTGACACGAAGCAGCAGGATCGGGGCGTTCTCTGACATGCGCCAGACCTAGCGGGCGGGCGGGTTTCATGCCAAGCCCCTCCCCATGGCAGAGCTTCGCCCGATCATCGCGACGCTGATCGTCGACAAGGAATCCCAGGCGAAATTCCAGCGCCTGCGCGACCGCTACTACCCCGCCGCACGCACGCCAGCGCATGTGACACTCTTTCGCCATCTACCCGAACGTGAGCCCGAGGAAGTGGCAAAGAGGATCCGCGAGATCACCAAAGGGATCGCGCCCTTCCCGATTGAGGTGACCGCCCCAATGTCGATGTCCAACGGCGTGGCACTGGAACTTCACGCGCCTGAGCTCATAGCCCTCAGGACACGGATTGCTGATGAATATAGCGCCCATCTGCGCCGCGAGGATAAAAAACCCTTCGCACCGCACATGACTGTGCAGAACCGCGTCACTCGCCGGCGAGCGCAGCGCACGCTGGGCTCGGTTCGGGGCAGCTTCACCCCGTTCACCGCAACGGGCGAAGGGATCGCGCTATGGTTCTATATGGGCGGGCCATGGGCGCCGCTTGATGAGATTTTATTCGAAGGCTGAAAATCAGTCTTTTTTGGCCTTACGGGCTTCGCGGGCCAGCCGCGCCTTGCGCAAAGCCGCCGAGCGCGCCTGACGCTCCTCGGAAACGGCTTTGACCTCTTCCATGACCAGCCGTTCCGCTTCGTCACGGGCGAGGCGCCGGGCGTTGGGCGAATTCGATGTACTGGTCATGGGAAGTTCCTTCCGCCCCGCTTGCCCGCGGGGAAAGCCACAAATGCGCCTCGGCGCACTAAACAAAGTATGGGTCGAATATGGGCGTTAACTGCAAAAAAACAAGGTTTCTCGCCAGTTTTCCAAGAGAACACGCCCGAAAACGGCTTACAACCTGCGTACTCCTTCATGAAATTATTTTCGTTTGACTTTGCCCCGTTGTCCGCACATGTCGTGGGAATCGGTGTTTGCCGGACGATTTCTACTACGCGACTCTCAGCAAGCGCCGACTTTTAGACCTCTTCCCAGAATATCGACTGCCCAGGCGGCCAAGGCCATGAAGTGCCGGGTCGCTTTCTCAAGAGGTCACGAAAGGAAATCCCATGACCACTGGTACCGTAAAGTTCTTCAACACCCAAAAAGGCTACGGCTTTATTCAGCCTGAAGACGGTTCTACCGACGTTTTCGTTCACGCTTCTGCCCTTGAGCGTTCGGGCCTTGCCCCGCTCAACGAAGGCCAGAAAGTCAAGTTCGAAACCGAGCGCGACCAGCGCAGCGGCAAAATGGCCGTCTCGACGATCGAGCTTGCCTAAGTCTTTCTCGCGCTCAAGCAGCGCAGCGGTAGCGCAAAAAGAAAATCACGAACCCCCGCCCTCACCGGCGGGGGTTTTTTGTTGAGCCGCGTCGCCCCGGCCTCAGCGCTGGAACTGACGCACCCGGACGGCAAAGGAGCCATCCTTGATCTCGAATGTCTCCGGCTGGTCCGTCGACGCCGTACTGTCGGCCGGCAGCTCGACCACGCCGGAAAACCCGCCACCAATATCGATATAGTCGCCATCAATGATGAAGCGGTTGAGCATCACCTTCGCGCCGCCGCTATTCTCTGAAGTCCACGTCTTGCTGAGGCCATCAGCGAAAAAGGTCAGCTCCGCACTGACGACGCGTACATTGTTGGTCTCGCCCTGCACGACGAGGCTCATCATCACATCGCCCTTGCCGGAAGGCTTTGCGGCTTTGCTCGTCAGTCCAAAGAGTGTCACCTGATAGGTGTCTTTGAGCGACATGGCGCGCCAGAAACTGCCGCTCTGCCAGTCGCCGTCGCTTTCGAGATGGGTGACATACCAGCTGCGCCGGTCATCATTCACCGCCGCGAACAATTGTCCGTCAACTTCCGCCTCGGCTTTTTTCGCGCTGGCCTTTTCGGCGGGTTTTTCCGTTTTGGCCTCGGCAGTGGTTTCTTCTTCCCCGCCGTCATTGCCGCCGCAGGCGGCCAGACCGCCCACTAGGATAAACGCCGCCAGTGTCCGCCCCGTATTCTTCAACAAATGCATATTTGCTCCCCTCACGTCCTACTTCACAAGAAAACCCCGCGCGTCAGATCCTCCGCGCGGGTGTCTGGAATGATCATGAGGGACCCTACATGGATTTGGACGCCGGATGCGCGGGTTTTGCAGTTGGTCGCGTATGCGTTTCGCAAGCGAACCGGTGCCGGGCGGCAATCCAGCGTATTTTCAAGGGCTTACCATCCGTCAGGCCGTGGGGATGAGTTTCAATTCTCTCCGCTCATGCCCGCGAAGGCGGGCATCTGGTCTTACATGGGAAGTTTAGGTCTGTCCCTTCACTCTTAGAAACGGAGAGAGCAGCGCCCCAGAGGCAGATCCCCGCCGTCGCGGGGATGAGCGGGTGGAGAGATGGCCCCCGGGGTAAACCCGGGGTGACGCAAGGGAGGATGAATCAGTTCAGTTGAAAGGCGAATTCCGTTGTGGAGCTGGGGCACGGCCGAAAGATTTCACGCACACGAACATTATACTGCGTGAGGAATTTTTGCCCCTGCAACGCCTGACAGACATTCGGAAAAGCTGACTTAAGATTCAGCCCGTCGTGAACTTCTCGCGCCCTGACAAGAACCAGCTCTCGCCCCTCGGCTCGCGCTTTTTGAATAGTTTTGCCTGCAAACTCTCGAATATCATCTGCTATGTAGGCCAACTGATCCTCCCTCAGATTGCTCACCGCAATACTCAACCAAGGATAGGCATCTGCATATTGTCAAAATGCAGTTGATGTGAATTTTGTCTCTCCGAGGGCGTACGCCCGATTGGGACATACTAGCTCCCGACTAATGATAATTCGCTACGGGTTAAATCTGTCATTCTTAGAAATTGAGAGAGCAGCGCCTCAAAGGCAGATCCCCGCCTTCGCGGGGATGAGCGGGTGGAGAGGTTTGTTCACCCCTTCTCCACATAGAGCTTGTTCCCCACCTCGGCATATTTCTCTGACATCTCGGCCATGCCCTTCTGGCGTTCCTCTTCCGACATTCGTTCGAGGTCGGCCTTTTCATTGTCCGACAGGCCGTCAGCATAGTCGCGCACGTCCTGGGTGATCTTCATCGAGCAGAATTTCGGCCCGCACATGGAGCAGAAATGCGCCGTCTTGTGCGCCTCCTTCGGCAGGGTCTCGTCATGGAAGTCCCGCGCGGTTTCGGGGTCAAGGCTGAGATTGAACTGGTCCTCCCACCGGAATTCGAACCGCGCGCGGGAGAGCGCATCATCGCGCAGGCGCGCGGCGGGGTGCCCCTTGGCAAGGTCCGCCGCATGGGCCGCGAGCTTGTACGTAATGACCCCGACCTTGACGTCGTCACGGTTGGGGAGCCCTAGATGCTCCTTGGGCGTCACATAACACAGCATCGCCGTGCCGAACCAGCCGATCATCGCCGCGCCAATGCCGGAGGTGATGTGATCATAGCCCGGCGCAATATCAGTCGTCAGCGGCCCGAGCGTATAGAAAGGCGCTTCACCGCAGACCTTCAACTGCTTGTCCATATTGGCCTTGATCTTGTGCATGGCCACATGGCCCGGCCCCTCGATCATCACCTGCACGCCGTGCTTCCACGCGATTTTCGTCAGCTCCCCGAGGGTTTCAAGCTCCGCAAACTGCGCGCGGTCATTGGCATCCGCCGTGGACCCCGGGCGCAAGCCATCGCCGAGGCTGAACGTCACGTCATAGGCGCGCATGATCTCGCAGATTTCCTCAAACCGGGTGTAGAGGAAGCTCTCCTTGTGATGGGCAAGGCACCATTTCGCCATGATCGAGCCACCGCGGCTGACGATTCCCGTCACACGATCCGCCGTCAGATGAATGAAGGGCAGCCGCACGCCCGCATGCACGGTGAAGTAATCGACCCCCTGCTCGCATTGCTCGATCAGCGTGTCGCGATAGACCTCCCACGTCAGGTCTTCGGCCACGCCGCCGACTTTCTCGAGCGCCTGATAGATCGGCACTGTGCCGATGGGCACGGGCGAATTGCGGATGATCCATTCGCGGGTGTTATGGATGTTTCGGCCCGTCGACAGGTCCATCACCGTGTCCGCGCCCCAGCGGGTCGCCCAGACCATCTTGTCGACTTCTTCCTCAACCGAGGATGTCACCGCCGAATTGCCGATATTGGCATTGATCTTGACCAGGAAGTTCCGGCCGATGATCATCGGCTCGGCCTCGGGGTGGTTGATATTGGCAGGGATGACGGCGCGGCCGCGCGCGATCTCGTCCCGCACGAACTCAGCCGTCACAAATTCGGGCAGTTCCGCGCCGAAGCTCTCGCCCTCATCGATGTTCTTTCGCGCTTCTTCGAGAGCGGCCTTGCGGCCCATATTTTCGCGGATAGCAATATATTCCATCTCTTTGGTGATGATCCCGGCCCGGGCGAATTCAAGCTGGGTGATGGGTTCGGAGCCCGTCCCGCGCAGCGGTTTGTGATGGGTCGGGAATTGGCGCGCGAGATATTTCCCTGTCGCGCCGCCATTGTCTTCGGGCTTGACCTCGCGGCCGTCATATTCCTCGACATTGCCGCGCTCTTTCACCCACGCCGTGCGTTTGCGCTCAAGGCCCTTTTCGACATCGGCAACAAAGCCTTCCTCCGTGTAGGGCCCGGTCGGGTCATAGACCGGCAGGTCCGGCTCATTCGCTGTTTCGTGCACGGAGATATAGCGCACGGGCGCGGCGACATCCTCGAACCGCTCGGACTTCACATAGACCTTGCGGCTGGCGGGCAAGGGGCCGGTGGTGACTTCGGGGGTGACAAATTCGGACTGGGGCGTGTGCTTGTTCATGAGGCGGACTTTCTTAGGTGATAGGTCAGGGCCATGGCGATGCATTGCCGCAGGATCTCTTCAGGAAAGGGCGAGGCGGGATCGAGCCGAAGCTCGCGGGTGCCGATCAGGGTCAACTCGTCCCCGTAACGGGTGCGCCATTCATCGACGAGCGTGGTGCGGCAATTGACAAAGAGGCTCGCGCCCTCCCCGTCCTTTGACGGCGCAAGGCGCAAGGTCGTGCCGGCGCCCGTCGCTTCGGTCAGATAGGAGGGCTCGCCCCATTTGAGGGTCTCGGTCAGCGGGCCGACGCCCTTCGTTTCGGCAGCGGTCGCGAAGATGAGATCGCGCAGCCGGAGCAGGACCGGCCGCAGAGCGGGCGCGTAAGAGCTGAACTTTTCCCGGACGGGCTCCGGTGGCGGCGCCCCGATCGTCGTCGTCATTTTCCGTCCCTCCGCCGGTGTGAGCCGGATCAGGTTCAAAGGGTGCTTCTCAACCCCGGCGGGGTGCCCCTCGGCAGGGAGCAGGAATAGCGGACGGCGAGAGGGGGTGCAAATGCTGTCGGCAGAGCTGGGTGGGTTCTCCGCTGTGGCATGGAGAACGCGGAGGTTGTGCCGCCCGGACGGTGAGTTATGGTCGCACGAGGAACGCGGAAGGCGGGGCGCATTTTGTTGGAATTGATCGGCAGTCTAACGCTCGAAGAGTGGGCATTTATCGCGGCCATTCTCGGCGCAGTAATTGGCCTTCTGACATTCGGTGGAAAGCTGGCGCGGAGCGCAGTCAGAGTATTTCGTAGCGCGCTGCCGACGCCGAAACCGACCGTAGTCACACGGGGAGTTGTCGATGGGCTGTTCGGGCGCGTCGACGACCTCACAAAGATCCACGAAACATTCAAGACGTCGACCAAATGCGTACTGATCGGACCAGGCGGCATCGGGAAGACGGCGCTGGCCAGAACATTCCAGAAAGATGCCGCCGAAACTAAGACCTATGACCGCATCGTTTTTATCACTGCTGGAGAAGAAGGGCTGAACGCCGAGGGGTATCGCGGCATCGCCACGCAGTTTGGCATCGACGCCGCAGTCAAAGACAATGCACTAGTCGAGGCGACCTATCAGGCAATGAACGATTCTGGCCAAACATGGCTGGTGATCATCGATAATGTGGATACCGAGCAGCTGAAGCGCGACCTGCGCGGAGAACTTTATAATGCCGCGGGCGTGCATCATTTGATCACATCGCGCCTGACCGGGTGGGAGAATTTTGGCCCCATCAAACTGGAGACGCTGGACGATTCGTCAGCCACCATGATGCTGTCGGAATTATCGGAGCGAGGCGCACCCAATGATGTGACCCTGCTCCATCTGGCAACCGAAGTTTTGCAGGGCCTGCCGCTGGCAATCCGGGTGGCAGCCGCGACACTGAAGAGCGAAAAAAAGCTGGGAAGCGAAGAGAAACTGAGTGTCGAGGAATATGCCGAGCAGTTGGATGCGCGGCTCAAGTCCGCGCCTAACTCGGATGACCCATATGATAAATCAGTCTACGTTGCTGTCGAGGAATCCTACAATCGATTGAGTGACGATGCGCAAGCACTGTTGCGCATTGCCGCCTATCTTAATCCCGAAGATATCGCAGACGATTATATCGCGACGGGTGCGGCCTATATAGCGGCCCACCGATGGGAAGCCCTACCTGCGCCCTATGACCGGCTGGCCGAGCAAACGGTGGTTGGCCCGGCTATCAATGAGCTACGCCTGCATTCACTGCTTGAAGAAGGGGTGATTGAAAACGCCTTCACGAACCGCATTCACCGTCTGACCCAGCGCGCGATCCGCCTGTTGATGGGCGAGGAAGAAAAAGCGATTGTCATCGGCCTGTGCGGGCGGTTGGGCCGCGCACAATTTACGTCGAATGTTCAGTTCTCCCCCCAGGACTGGCCACGTTATCGGCGGCTCGCGCCTCATGCGGATATTTTGCTGGATGAAGCCCATCTGGCTAAAGGGGAGGACGCCAAGCGGGCTGGCGGTTTTATCAATGAGAGTGCCCTTTTCTATTACGTCGGTATAGGCGATTTACGCCGCGCCATGCGTCTTTATGATGCCAATGTGGCGGTGATGATCGCCGCCTATGGTAAAGACACAGATGAACATGCCGCAGCCCTTAGCAATTTGGCGGAGGTGCAGGATGGGGTGTCCCGGGCATCTAAAGACGAAGACGAAAAGGCGGAACTGGACCAGCAAGCGCAGCTGAATTTCGAGGACGCTATAGCGATCCGGGAAAAGAGCCCGGCATTGACGCTGAAAATGGCTTACACTCTCAATAATCTGGCTGCATTTTACTGGGCAAGGAAGCGCTTTACTGACGCCGAAATCGAATATTTGCGTGCGAAAGATATAGTTGAACGCCATGGCGCAGCGCTGGAACTGCGCGGCTCAGCTCACGGCAACCTCGGCCAGCTCTATTCCGATTGGGCGGATGCGACGGTCAATGATGCCGAAGCCCTCGCAGAGCGGCGTGAAAAAGCCCTGTACCACAAAAATGAAGGCCTGAAGCTCACTGAAAAGGGCGTGGGTCCCCGACATCTTGTCACCGCCACCCGCGTTTACAACCTTGCAATTGAGTACGAAAAGATTGGACAGCCCAGCCTCGCCCAGCCCCTTTACCAGCGCGCCGCGGGCATTGTTGTGGCTATGGCGAAAGCCGGAATGATTGACGACACCCATCCGGAATTTCAGAGGATGTTCGGCAGCTTCGTCAAACTCCTCCACCGGCAAGACCCTACCCTGACGGCGGAACAGGCCGCTGAAAAAGCACTGCGCCTCGCCGTGGAAGAGGCCGAGCGGGTGCATGCGGATCATGCGGCATGGGAACAGCAACGGGCCGAAAATAAAAAGGACGAAGACTGAGCGTCACGCCATCAGGAGCTGGCGCGCCGTCTCCTGCATCAGCTTGCGGTAGCGCGACTGCGGCCAGCCGCAATCGATCGTCAGATTCTCCCAGTTGCGGACCGACATCCAGGTCCAGAGAAGGTCGGTCGCCACCGGCACGGTGAGGCCAGCGCGTAACTGGCCGTCCCGCTTGAGCGCTTTCACCGCCGCCTCGCACCCTTCGCGGAAGGCCGCCATCCGGTCGTCCCACGCCGCGCGCGCCGCCTCATCCGAATCGCGCATGACGAGGAGCGCTTTCATCACGCCATAGATCTGCGGAATGAAGGTCGCCCAGAAATCGATATAGGCGGCGAGCCGCGCCTCCCCTGTCTCTGCCGCGCGGCTGGGGGCGAGCAGCTCATCCACCTTCAGCTGATCGCCGGTGTAGCGGGTGACGGCGATTAGCAGCTCCGCCCGCGTCGGGAAATGCAGATAGACCGCCTGCCGGCTGATCCCTGACGTTTTGGCGATTTCTGACATTGGCACCACCCGCGCGGGGTTCGCCTCCAGCAGCTTCCACGTGGCGTCGAGAATTTTTTTGCGGGTCGGGTTGAGATCATCACTTGACATGCTGTCAATCTAGCGCCACTTGACAGTCTGTCAACTTGACACTGTGTCAAGCGAAGGAGAGGCGATATGACAAAACACATTTTCATCTGGGTGGCGCATCCGCGTGAGGCGTCCCTTTCGACCGGACTGGCCGAGGCCTATGCCGCAGGGGCCCGCCGGGCCGGGGCGGAAGTGCGCATTCAGGGCCTGTGGGACATGGCGTTCGAGCCGCGCATGAAGGGCTTTGGCAAGGACATGCCCGCGCTGGAACCGGACCTGATCCAGTGGCAGCAGAATATTGCGTGGGCGGATCACATTGTCGTTATCCACCCCTATTGGTGGGGGCAGATGCCTGGCCTTGCCCGCGCGGTGCTCGACCGCGGCCTGACGCCGGGGTTTGCGTTCAAATACCATGCACGCGGCGTCAAATGGGACAAGCTGCTCGAGGGGCGGACGGCGGATATCGTCATTACGTCCGACACCCCGCCCCTGCTCGACCGGGTCTTTTACGGCCAGCCGGGCCTGCGGGTGCTTAAAAAGCAGGTGCTGGAATTCTGCGGCATCAAGGTCAGAAAGGCACTCCAGTTCGGTTCCGTCAAACTGGCGGGCACGGAGAAAATCCTGTCCTGGAAGACCCGGATGGAGAAGCTCGGCGCGTCCCGCGGGCGCGAGGCCGAAGCCGTCACCACGCAGTACGAAACCGGGAGGGCGGCATGAATTTTGATCATCTCGATATCGTGCTGACGGGGACCGGCCTGACCGCAGCCCTCGTCGCGGGGGTGTTCCTCACCTTCTCCGAGCTGGTGATGGACGCGCTGGGGCGTCTTGATGAACCTTCCGGCATCAAAGGAATGCAGCGCATCAACCGGCGGGTGTTCAGGACGATCTTTCTTTTCTCCGCCCTCGGACTGGTCCCGGTGATGGGCGGGCTGTCTTTCATCTCATGGAACCAGCTGGAGGGATCCTCCCGGATACTGGTGATCGCCGGATCGCTGACCTACCTCATCGGTATGTTCGGTGTGACCATGTTCGGCAATGTGCCGATGAATGAGAAACTGGCCCAGATGGTGCCCGAAGCGCTCGATTCGTGCGAATACTGGCACCATTATCTGAAAGTCTGGACACGGTGGAACCATATCCGCACCGTGTCATCCTTTATCGCAGGCGGGCTTTATCTGCTGGCGCCCCTCGCCGGTGCCTGAACCATGCGGGCGGAGAACAGGATCATCGGGAACCCCGCTTAAATCCTAGTTGGGGTTCCCGTATATGATCGCCCGCGTCTCCCCGGGCTTTGAGAAATAGTCCTCGCCTGACTCGATTAGGCCCTGCGGGACGACAACCTGCACATGGATACCGACTGTTTTGTCCGCATTGAGCATCTCGCGCGTCGCCTCGCCGCCCAGCGTCGCAAAGAACCAGTCGGGCACGAAAGCCATATGGGTGCGGATCTTCTGATAGAAATCCGCCTGCGGCGCATGTGCCTCCCGCTCCGGTGCGGCATCTCCAAAATGCATGATGGTTGCGCCCTCATTCAGGGTCACGCGGTAGACGATGTTTTCGACGTCTTTCATTCTCGCGCCACCAGCATGGGGAATGCGAACAGCAGATGCCGTGATGCTTTCTTCTTTCGTGCCCGCGTCCTCAGTGACCACGACATGCGCGAAGCTGATCGGCTCGCCTTCATATTCGGGCGCCATGACCGTGATGCGGTCCTGGAAAGATGCCTCCCAGCCTGCGCCCTGCCGGAGCATAGCTACAGCCTGCGCCGGCGCGACGAGCAACACTTGCGGCTGGGCCGCGAGATAGTCGTTCACTTCGGAAGCAGTGAAATGATCCCCATGCGCATGGCTGATGAAGACGACGTCGACCCCGTCATAGGGCGCCTCGCCGGCAAAGAGCTTCACGCGTATGTCATCGGGCAGGTTCTGGTAATTCGCATAATCATGCCTAAACAGCGGATCAAAAAGGATCTTGGTCTCGCCATCGACGATCATCACGCCTTCATTGGCGAGGAAATGCGCTGTAGTCTGTTCCCCATCCGAGGGGTGCGCTGCGGCGATGCCGGACAAAAAGCCTAAAGCTGTGAGGGAACACAGGATTTTTCTCATCTTCCGTCCTTCTGCGTTATATAGTCTGAAGAAGACTCTCCGCACCCACCCCAAAGAACCCGAACAGATGGCCGCCGCTCCGTCAGACTGAGTTAGCTTGTTCGCAAAACTGACGCAATCTGGGTTCCAGAAGGGATAGGACAGAATCAGGGGTCGAGTTTGACATCTCGCGGGAAGCCTGAACAAATCTTCCCGCCCAGCCGAATGACAGGATCCCATGTTTCTTAAATCAGTTCTGACGTCAGTTATTACGGTCTCTTCGATCTACGGCATTGCCAGCGCAGGCGAATATGCCGTGCGCGACCTTGGCCAGATCACCAGCCGTGATGAATGTATGGAGGCCGCCGATTTCATGATGGGTCAGGCGCTTCGCAACTGGCACTGGAACATTGATGACACAGAAAAGAGCAAAGGCGGCAGCACGGTCTTTTTCTATGGGGTCCGAAAAGATATCAATTCGGGCTCATCGCGGGACTATCAGATTGATGTATCCGTATACTGCCCTTTTTATGACGGAAAATTCTACGGCCAGCTGATCGTGCATCACAGCCGAGATGGCGAGAACCCGTTACGCACCGCCGACAAGCTCGAATATTTTTTCCGTGAGGGCATCAAGACCCTCCACTATATGAAGGCCAACGGGCGCTAATGCCGTGCAACCAAGCCGCCGCTCCGGCGTTGTCATAGACTGGATTTTCCGGAGGATATCCCATGCGCCGCGCTCAACTGCCTGTTTTTGCGCTTCTTCTTGGTCTGGCCGCCTGTGGCGGGAAGGATGAGGAAGCAGAAGTTTCTGAGCCCGCGGCTGCGCCGATCGAAAAGCCGGCACGTGACAAGCCCGCCGCGCCAAGCGGCACGCCGTCAAACGAGGCGAGCGCTGCCGCACCAGAGCGGCTGGCTGCCAATGGCAAGGTCATCCCCCTGACGCCTGAAGGCTGGGGGGCCCTGAAGATCGGCATGACACGCGAAGAAGTGACCGCTGCGATGGGCCCTGACAGTGAGCCGGGCCTTGCCGGAGGTCCTGATCCAGCGGCTTGTGATCAGTATCACCCGGAAGGCGCGCCTGCCGACATGCTGGTCATGTTGGAGAATGATGTCGTGACACGGATTTCCGTCATGCAGGACAGCAATGTCGTCAGTGAATGGAATATCGGGATCGGCGCCGAGGCGGCAAAGGTGAAGGCCGCCTATCCGGACGCAGAAATCTCACCACATAAATATCAGGACGCGCCGGCCGAATATATCACCGCCTGGAGCAAGGGGGGACCGTCTGGCGATGAAGCCTATACGGACGACCCTGCCGCGCGCGGTATCCGCTATGAGATTGGCTCCGACGGAAAAGTCATGGCGATCCACGCCGGCGGCCCCTCGATCCAGTATGTCGAAGGATGCCTTTGAGGGGTTACTCCTCCGCTGCGTCGAGCAGGAGCTCGACAAAGCTCGCAAGTTGTTTGCTGTCGATCCAGCGGACGACGGCGACGAGGTCATGCTCGTAATCGATATAGACCATGTTGGCACCGGCCCCGAGATAGGCGACCGCATCCTCGCGCGCGGCGGGGAAGCGTTTCTGATCTGTGTTGAGGAACCAGTTCATATAGCCATAGCCGGGCTCCGGCCCGGTCGGGGTGCGCGCCCGCGCAATCCATTCCGGTGAAAGGATGACCTCCTCCCCCCACTGACCTTCGCGCAGGCCCAAAAGGCCGAGCCGGGCGAGATCATAGGCATTGATGAACATGCCGCCGCCCCAATGCCCGCCGCCGGAGACGACCTTCAGCCGGTTGCCGTAAACATCCGTCCAGGAATTGTCATACCCCTCCCAGTGCCAGCTATCGCTGGCGCCGATGGGAGACATGATCCCCTCCTCCAGCACTTCAGGCAGGGATTGCTCCCATAAATGAGTGAGCGCGAAGGCAAGGGCATTCACCCGAACGTCATTATACTCATAATATTTGCCGGGCTCGGGCGGACCCTCGATCAAGTCTGAGCTTGCCGTCTCGCCCGGCCGGTCGGCCCACCACGGCTTGCCCCATAAGGTGCCGATCCAGCCCGATGTCTGGCGCAGCATCATGTCCCATGTCACGGCCTCATTATGGGGGAGCGCAAAATCCTCCGTAGGGGTAACTTTCTCGATGACCGGCTCCTCCGGGTCGAGGAACCCCCGGTCAAAGGCGAGCCCTGCCGTGTGGCTGAGGAAGGTCTTGGAGATCGAGAAGGTCATATCTACCTCATCAACCTCGCCCCATTGAGCCACGATATAACCGTCTTTGAGGATGATCCCATTGGGCGCGGCGCGCGGCTCTAACGGACCAATCGGGGAAGAGAATGCCTCCCGCGCCCAGGTCAGCGGCACGGTCACGCGCAGATCCCGGACATCGGCGACGGCGGCAAGTTCGGGGGGATGCTGGGTCTCATGCGCAACCGCAAAGTCAATTGCCGCCTGAAGTTTCTCAGGATCAAGGCCCATTTCAGCGGGGTCGCGCCGCTCCCAGTTGGGATGAGGTCCGGGAACATAATCCTGAGCGGCGGCCGGGCCGACGAGCAGGATGAGGGCGCAAACGAAACGCAGCATGGGCATTCCTCCTGCCGCAGAGCCTAGCGGGGATCACCCGCCCTGTCGCCACCACTGGCCAGCCCGCGCAAGGCGCGCTAGCGGCGCCGAATGCGTATCGATCATTATGACGATTTTGACTGGCAGGGTCTGCTCGATTCCATCGGGGCGGATATCGCGCCGCTTTTGACACATGGCGAAGTCGCCAACTACATCCCCGCGCTGGCCGCGGTGGACCCTGAGAGCTTTGCCATGGCCTTCGTCAATCTGCGCGGCGAGACCTTCACGACCGGCCGGGCGTCAACGCCCTTCTCGATCCAGTCGATCTCGAAAGTCTTTGCCCTGATCCTTGCGCTGGAGCTTGAAGGCGAAGCGCTGTGGGACCGCGTTGGGCGGGAGCCCTCTGGCACCGCGTTCAACTCCATCGTCCAGCTGGAGGAAGACCACGGCGTGCCGCGCAATCCCCTGATCAATGCCGGGGCAATCGTCGTCACCGATTCCATTGTCGGGCATTGCGGGGAGAGCACGGCGATTGCGCGCCTCCTCGCCTTTATCCGGAAAGCTGCCAATTCGCTCGGCCCCCGGATCGATATGAAGGTTGCCGAGTCAGAAGAAGCCTATGGCGACCGTAACCGGGCGCTCGCCTATTTCATGAAGAGCTTCGGCATCCTGAAAGAGGACGTGCCCATCGTCCTCAAAGCCTATTTCCAGCAATGCGCGATTGCGATGAGTACGGTGGATCTGGCCCGCGCGGGGCTGTTCCTTGCCAATGGCGGGACCGACCCTGCAACGGGGCTGGAGCTGACGACCAAGACGCGGACCGACCGGCTGAACGCGATCATGATGATGTGCGGGCATTACGACATGTCCGGCGATTTTGCCTTCAGCGTCGGCCTGCCCGGCAAGTCAGGGGTGGGCGGCGGCATCCTCGCCATTATCCCGCAAGTGGGCTCGGTCGCGGTCTGGTCGCCGCGGCTCAATCAGGCAGGCAATTCGCTGGCCGGGACGCAAGCCCTGCAATGGTTTTCAGAGCGCAGTCAGGTGACGCTTTTCTGAGGCGGATGTGAGACGCGAAGCCTGCTATAGGGGCGCCATGAGCTTTGATACTGATGTCCTGATCGTCGGCGCCGGGGCCGTGGGCCTGTCTTGCGGCTATGCGCTGGCTCGCTTGGGCCGCGAAGTGCTGGTCATCGAGAAAGGCCCGCTGATCGGCGAAGGGATCAGCTCGCGTAATTCGGAAGTCATTCATGGCGGTCTTTATTATCCCACCGGCTCGCTGAAAGCGCGGCTGTGTGTGGAGGGCCGCCGGATGCTCTATGATTTCCTCCGTACCCATCATGTGCCCTTTCAGAAATGCGGCAAGCTGGTCGTGGCGACCGAGGCGGATGAAGAGGAGCGGCTGGCCGGTATCATGGCGCAGGCCGAAGCGAATGGCGTTGAGGGCATGGTGGCCCTTGGCGGGCGTCAAGCCCGAAGCCTTGAGCCGCATTTGCGGGCAAGCGCCGCACTCCTCTCCCCTGAAAGCGGGGTGATGGACAGCCACACCTATATGCAGTCGCTGGAGGGGCGGATTGCCGATGCCGGGGGGCAGGTCGTTCTCAACACGGAGTTCCTTGGTGCAAGCCCCCTGCCCCAAGGCGGGTTTGAGGTGCGGACCGGCCCCGAGGAGATGACCCTGACCACCCGTGCACTGGTGATCGCCGCAGGGCTTGGTGCGCAAAAAGCAGCAACAGGGATAGAGGACTATCCGCAGGCGGATATCCCGGCGCTGCATTACGGCAAGGGGGTTTATTTCGCGCTTTCAGGCAAGGCGCCCTTCCGGCATCTCGTCTATCCCCTGCCCATCCCCGGCGCACTGGGCACGCATTACCGGCGTGACCTTGGCGGGGTCGCGCGGTTCGGCCCGGACCTCCGCTTTGTCGAGGCGCCGGAATATTCTGTGGAAGAGACCCGCGTCGGGAGTTTCTATGAGACGATCCGCCGGTTCTGGCCGGACATCCCCGATGGCGCGCTGATGCCGGATTATGCAGGGGTCCGACCCAAGCTGCATGGCCCCGGCGAGCCCCAGCCCGACTTCCGCATTGACGGGCCGGACGCCCACGGGATCGAGGGCCTTGTCACCCTTTTCGGGATTGAAAGCCCGGGCCTCACCTCGTCACTTGCGATTGGGGAAGAAGTGGCGTGCATTTTAGAGGCCAGCTAACGTCCTCATCCTGAGGAGCCGCCGTCCTTCGAGTCCACCGGCAGACAGGCGTGTCTGCCGGTCCTCAGGATGAGGCGGCGTCTCGAAGGACGAAGGCATGGCTCACCCCTCCTCCTTCAGTACCCGGATTTCACGCTGCGGGAACGGGATCTCGATATTGTGCTGTTTCAGGGCCATCCAGATCATCAGGTTGAGATCCGCCCCGACCCGGTTCTCGCCATCATCGACCCCATTCATCCAGAACTCGACAAGGATGTTGATTCCTGAATCCCCGAAGCTCTCGATCTCCGCATCGGGCTGTTCGGCCTTGCTCGCCGCATCGCCGGAGAGCACCTGCGGGTGGCTGCGCACCACCTCGCGCACGATATCGAGCATGGCCGGGATGTCGGTCGAATAGGCGACCGAGAAGGTCAGATCATAACGCTGCTGCGGATTATTATGCGTCCAGTTGGTGAAGGCGGTCGTGATGAAGGTCTCGTTCGGGACCATGATGTCCTTGCCGTCAAAGGTCTCAAGCGTCGCCGAGCGCATCGTCAGTTCACGTAAAATCCCGCCGCGCCCATCCTCCAGCTCGACATAATCGCCAATGTCGAGCGACTTATCGAGGAGGATGATGATGCCGGAGATGAAGTTCGACGCGATCTGCTGGAGCCCGAAGCCAAGGCCGACACCGACCGCGCCGCCAAAGACGGCAAGGGTCGTCAGATTGATCCCCATCACCTGCAGGAGCAGCAGGAAGATGATCACGAACAGGCCGATCTCGAAGAGCTTGGTGACGATCTCCCTTGTGCGGTTGTCGAAATCCTGCCGGCCCCGGATCACTTTCTTGCCGGTCGAGTTCGATACGCGCCCCAGCCAGAACAGGATCGCACCGAAAAACAGCGTGCGGACCAGTGTCCATGCGGTGATATGGATGTTGCCGACATCGACAGCGACGGTATCAAAACCGGCCCTCACCTCATCGAGCAGGCCGAAGACATAGAGCAGCGCCAGGGGGACACCGACCCAGGTCATCAGGAACATCATCATCTTCGAATTGATGAAGCGCGAGATGACCCCATAAAGGAAGAAAATAATCGTCAGACCACGGGCGATCCGCACCATCGTCACCTGCCCGACCATCTCGCGCGCCACCTCCATCCCGAAGGCCAGCAGCAGAATGCTGATCAGCGGGAAGAGCAGCGCTCTCGATTTCGTGACGCCTTCGGAAATATCCCCAAAGCTCTTCGGCACGGGCAAAGAGAGAAGGTGTTTCATCCGGGCGCCGAGGACGGCGGAGAGGACGAAAGCCGTAAGATAACAGGCGACCACGATGGCGGCCTGCGTGTAGAAGGCCGGACTTGATAACCAGTCGAGGGCCTGCGTCTGAAATTCGGCAAAACGGGCAGAGAAATTGTCCATCGATCGTCCATCCATGTGCCGTTCAGGCGCGGTGTTCCCGCTTCATAGTCCGGTGCTTGCGGCAAGAGATCAAGCACGGGCGCTTCTCAGCCTGTGGCGGAACCGCTAGGCAGGCGGGATGAAACGTCTCCTGCTGGTCCTGACCGCCGCCATCGCCCTTGTCGCCCTGACCCTGACGGGCTGTTCGGGGCCACGGCTGCTCAACAGCGTCACCCTGAACCCAGACCGCGCAACCAGCATCACGCGCAACCTTGCCTATGGCGAGTTAGAGCGCCAGCGGCTCGATCTCTACCGTCCGGAAGGCGCTGGGCCCCACCCCGTGCTGGTCTATTTTCACGGCGGCGGCTGGGAATGGGGCAGCAAGGAGGAATATGCCTTCGTCGGCAAGCGCTTCGCGGCAGAGGGCTACCTTGTCGCAATGGTCAATTACCGGCTGACCCCGGAAGGCGCGTGGCCGGTCTTTATGGAAGATGTCGCCGCTTCTATTGCATGGGTCCATGACCATGCCGCCGAGTATGGCGGGGATCCGGACCGTCTTTACACGGCCGGTCATTCGGCCGGCGGCTACAATGCCGTGATGGTCGCAGTCGCGCCGGAATTCCTTGGCGCTTACGGCAAGAGCACCGACATCGTTCGTGGGGTCGCCGGGATCTCCGGGCCATACGACTTCCTGCCGCTCGATGTCGCCTCTTCAAAGGCCACCTTCGGCAAGGCCCCGGACCTTGAGGCAACTCAGCCGGTCAACCGGGTGACAGCAGACGCCCCGCCCATGATCCTGCTCTACGGGCAGAAAGACGATGTCGTGCTGCAACGGAATATCGACTCGATGGAACGGGCGCTGAACGAGGCCGGTGTCCGTGTTGAGCGAGTGATTTATCCGGAGGCCGATCACGCCGACACGGTGATCGCCATTGCGTGGCCTCGCCGCCTGCCGGTGGTGGAAGACATCACGCGCTTCTTTGACAGCCTCGACTAGCGCGACAAAAGCCAGCGCCCTTTGAGGCGGGAGCCGCCCTGACGCTTTGCCATCATAAGTGTGACCACCACCGAGAGGCCAATGGTCGTGAAGCGGAAGATATTCCCGACCCCGCCGCCGAGCGCCGTCTCACTGATCTCAAAGAGCTGCCACCACTCATTCATCAGCACATGGAAGGTGATCGGCACGAAGAGATTATTGCCCCATTCGATATAGAGCCAGGAGAACCAGACTGCGCCTACCGCCGTGATGGCAACAATGCCTGCGGTTTCGGCGGGGCTCGACCCCTGCCACATATGGGCGATCCCAAAGGAGATAGCGCAAAGCAGGCTGGCCGGAATGAAGCCCCATCCCGCAAAGCGGAACAGCAAGCCAAAAAGGAAGCCGCGATAGATGATCTCCTCCCCCACGCCCGGGAACAGGGCATATTTGAAGAAGAGGTCGACCGGCGACTCGCCTGGATTAAAAGTGCCGAAAAGCGCATATCCGAGCAGCATAGGCAGGGTGCAGACAAATCCGACCGCAAGGCCAGTCAGGATATTCGCCTGAAGCCCAAGGGCGCGAAACGCCCCGCTGCCGAAGAAAACCAGCGCGACGATCAGTGGCGGGACCACCTGCCAGCTGTGAACGAGAAAGAGGCGATCCCTGATCGTCGTCCAGTCGATCTCGATCCCGAGCGCCTGATAAAGCCCGAAGGCCCGCTCATCCGCCACCACGAAGACGACAATGATCGTCAGGGTCAGGATGAGGCGGCGCGTCAGACCTTCATTCGGCTCCGCAAGGTGATCCGTCATGCCGCGACCTCGTGTTTACGCCGGAACTTCTGGAGCTTGCCGTAGACAAGGCTGCGCCAGACCCATTCGAGTGGACCGAAGCGGAAATAATGAAGCCACAGCGGCGACCAGATCAGCATGGCGACATAAGTCGCGCCCACCACATAGACGAGCTGCGTCAGGGTCACCGCGCCAAAGAGCCCAAGACCATGACCGCCTGCCATGGTCGTGCCGATCAGCGTGCAGGTGATGTAATTGGTGAACGCCATGCGCCCGACTGCCGCGACTCGCGTAAATTTGAGCCCCATACTGATCAGAAGAGAGATGAGCGCGGCATACCCAAAGGCCCCGAGCCAGCCATCGACGATTGAATATGGCGTCATGCGGACACTGGCTTCAAACGCGTAACCAGAATTGGCAATCACCTGCACCTGATAGGCATCAAGCGCCCAAGCGAGCCCCAGCCCCACGGCAGCAAGCCACAGCGTACGGCTGGCCGGCCATGCGCCCTGATAAAAGCCGACGCGATAGAGCCCCATTCCCATGACCATCAGGCCAAGGGTCATCGGCAACAGGCCGAAGAAGAGAAGGCCCATTATGCCGACCATTGCCGCCTCCGGCACTCGGGCCGTCAACTGATCGAGGATGCTGCCCGAATAGGCGGCGATCGCCTCGGCATTTGCCTCAGCCGTCGGATCCCACATCATGGCAGACATCTCGGCGGAGGCCTCGGCATCGAGAGAAGAAAGCGCCATGATCCCAGACATCCAGACGGCGCCGAGCAGGAGGAGCCCTGCCCCCCAGATGAAGAGCTTTTTCGGCGCCATCTTCACGAATAAGACCGCGAGCAGGCCCGTCACGCCGTAGGTGAAGAGGATGTCACCGATCCACATCAGGAAGAGATGGATTGCGCCAAACATGATCAGCCACAGATTCCGCTTCCATAAGACGACGCGGCTTTCGATGCCGCGGGCGCGCATCCGCTCCCAGATCATCACCAGCCCCGCGCCGTAAAGCGCCGAGAAATTGGTCCGCCATTTATCATCGACAATGAATTTCTGGATCACCGCGATCGTCTGATCGAGCTCCGAGCCCCAGGCGGTGGGGTTCATATACCACGGGAAAGGCATCAGCATCGCTTTGATATTCACGGCAAAAATCGCCATGACCGCAAAGCCGCGCAGGATGTCGAGATAGGCGATGCGCTCCGCCCCCGTAACCGGGCCGGCGGTCGGCATATCTGACGTTGAGGCCTCTTGCGTCGATGACATGGGTCTTCCCTCTCCCCGGCCCTGTTGGCCTCGAATTCCTTTAATCTGCCCCAGCCCAGCCGCCAAGCAGGTGTGGCGGCACAGCAACGCGAGCGTGTTTGCCGGTTGACCTCTCCCGTGTTAACTTTTCCCCGTTGGAGAGGGAGACCGCCATGCTGGTGGAACTAGTCAGTGCCTATGCGCTTGTGGTGAGCAATGCGCCGACCAATGGCCAGCTGTTGCGAGAGCTGCGGACCAGTCAGGACGCCTTTGACATGGCGGACCTGAATATGGACGGGCAGATCAGCGATCTCGAATTCGACGCCTATAAAAGGGCCCGCCGCGGGGGCGCCACGCCAGCAGGCAGCACAGAGCTGGTCGCAACAGTCGACTATAACCGCGATGGCGCGCTGGTCCCTTGCGAGATGTATGCGGAAGCCAAATGCCTTGATGGCTATCGGCGCCCGGCAACAAGCGCGACGCAGCGCGACTGCCGGCGTCAGGACGGCTATTACAAGGTCGATGACCGCAATGGCGCGGTCTACTGCCCCGAATACTGATCCTCTGATCTGATGCGCAGATAAGCGGCCATCGCCCGCGCGGCCCCTCTTTGATTCCACAGGCTTATTCCGGCCCGGTCCCGCAAAGGGACAGATTCGGGGCCTTGGGGCTGCATTTTTTTCGCCGAAACTGCCTTTTTAGCCCCCCGAAAGAGGTGTCTCGCCCCTCTGTAACCCCGATGCTTGTTGGATTCTAGCGCCTTAGCACCCCTTTGGCGCACTATATGCGCTTTTCCTCTTGCGCACGGCGTGCGCAATGTATATACATTGCGTTACTTCGAAGCCGGCGGCGGCTCCGCCCCTTCCAACAGGGCGCGCCGGTGGCACGATTTCAAAGAAAGGAAAAAACAATGCGTAATTATGTTATGACACGGACAAATTTTGTCATCATCGCCCTTATCGCCGCTTTCACCATTTGCCTCGCCCTGATGGCGAGCCAGGCACAAGCGCAGGAGAGCGACGAAGTTGAGTATGAATTCTCTTTTGCTCTGGCAAAAGATGAATCGAGCACGGAACGGCAGGATCGGCTGGCAGATGAAGTCGGCGATTACTGTGAGAACCTGACCTCCAGCACGAGCGGCCTTTACGCCAGCGAATGCGAGGAAGAAATCACGACCGCCGTGAACGATCAAATCGAAGAGTCTGCGGAAGCCCGTTTCGCTTCGCGTTAAGGCACTGCCCTCTTCGGCAAGGCAGGCCGCACCCATTTCCCGCCCTAACGGGAACGGGTCGCGGCCGCCGCCCCGATATATTTTGACCGCTTATTATCTCTCAGGCCCGCCTCCCCCGGCGGGCCTTATTTTTTGGCGCAAGCAAAATGCGGGCGATCAGTCCTCCGGCCAGAGGACTTCCGGGTTTTTCATGGTCTTGATCTCAAGAACATTATTGTTCGGATCACTGATGAAAAAGGTTTCCTGCTCATATTTATCGCCTTTGAAGCGGCGATAGGGCTCATCGATATATTCAAGACCCGCAGCTGCGATGCGGTCTTTAAGTGCGTCGAAATCATCCTGCTCCAGATGAATGCCAAAATGCGGCACCAGCACCGCGCCCATGTCAACATCGTGCCGGACGGACGGCAGCGCTTCTTCAGATTGATGCAAGGTCAGTTCATTGCCCCAGAAATTGATGTCCTGCCAGCGCCCTTCCTCGCCATTGCCGATCTTGCAGCCGAGCACGTCGGTGTAGAAGGCCATGGTCTTTTTCAGATCCCCGGCGGGAATGGCGAGGTGAAGAATGTTGGACATGAAGCGGCCTCCCTGTTTGTTTGACGTCTGAGCTAGGGCATGGTCAGGACACCAACAAGACGGGGAAAGAAGACAGGCTGCGCAAAGCCGATCCGTCTAAAACTGACCGCTTGAAGAGGATTTTCTCCGGCCCATATCGGAGAAAATGGCAGGACAGAATAGAGGGGAAAGCACATGCCAACACGTCTCGACCGAGGACTCTTTCTCGCAGGGCTCGCGATCTACACCGCGGGGCAGTTGGTCATCACCCTCCTCGGCTGGGAGATGCAGAACCAGCGGCCCGTTGACTATGCGCATTGGCTCCTGATCATCGGCGTTGCGCTCCTCATCCCCTATGCCGCGCGGCTGCCACGGCGCGGCATTGAGCTGGTCGCAAGCCCGGTGCTGATTGCCGGGATTATCGCCGTCATTGGCATGTGCATGATCGATTTTGTGTTCTGGGCGCTGCCGTCTGGCGAGGTCGAAAACGAAGTCGCCGGTATCCTGATGGCCGAACCCTCACTCTGGACCGTGTTCATGAAGATCGGCCCGAATGAGGTTTTCATGACCGGCCTGTTGCTGCCCGCCCTAGCCTTTTTCAGGACAGCACGCATCGGGACGGCCCTCGTCGTGGTGAGCGCGCTCGGCATTCTCTTCACGCCGCAGATGTTCAATGCGGGGCTCTACAGTGTCCTGACGATCGGATATTGGCTGTGCTTTGACAGGTTGCGTACCGCGTAGAGCGATACGTGAAACTTACCTTCGCGTGACCAGAGCAGTGCAGTTCGCCGAGGCTCAATGCACCCTACTTGCTCTCTTACAGTCTTTGTACCTTTGTATATTTTATTTGCTCTTCTGGCATATCGAGGCCTTGCTTTTGCCTACTAGTCACGCTCGATGTCACCATTTTTGACTTGGATCCAACTAGTTTTAGTATAGATTTAGAAACGATGCCCTTAAGATCCCTACTAGCATCCAGTACCTCTCCGTCGCCGCCCTCCAATTCAACGAAATTGCCGAACGAAGCTTCATGAGAGATGCCGTTTCTAATTTCCGCAAATGTAGACACAGGCTTTGAGCCATAATGGCGACGCCGGGCGCGTTTCGGCACCGGGATACCTACAGATTGACATACATAACTTGGTTTATACGCATGCGGAACTCTACCTTGCAATAGACGCCAACCTGCTGACTGACCTAGATTCGTTACAGACTCAAATGCTTGATACGTACTAATAAAACTGCGCCAAATGTGCTGTGTGGTTCCTGCGATGCGTAGTTGCATCATTGCCGCTCTCATCAGCCTTCTTTCAGTCCGGCTTGCCTGTGAATACCATTCATCAAACAATTGAAGATGACCCGCAAGATCACCGCGCATACAGATGAAACTGGAAAGCCGGTGTGGTGCAATAGGGAACCTATGCATATTCCCCCATCCATCAGGAAGCGGACACATTCCAGTCAAAAAACCGAATGCAAATACCAAGAACCGCAAGCGGTCGATACTCTTAGAATGAGTATGAGTAATCTGGTGAGTGGAAGAAAGACCCACCCACTTAACAGGTACTAAAGGAGGCTCCTCATTAAAAGAATACCTCCCTTTTCTTCCCTCAGCTGAACGGAGGGGGAATTCGAACCAATCCCCCCAAACTTGCCCACTACTGAATATACTCTCAACAACCTCATGTTGATTGCTAAGCGTACTGATACGCAAAGAACGTGTTCTATATTCAAATAAGTACGGGTAGAATCCGAACTTAAGGGATCTCACCCCTACCGCTCCACCTTGCGGTACTTCACCCGCTTTGGAATGTCCGCATCCGGACCGAGGCGGCGTTTCTTGTCTTCGAGATAGTCCTCGAAGTTCCCCTCAAACCACTCGACATGGCTGTCGCCTTCAAAGGCCAAGATGTGCGTTGCGATACGGTCAAGGAACCAGCGATCGTGAGAAATAACCACAGCGCAGCCGGGGAAATTGTCGATCGCGGCTTCAAGCTCCCGCAGCGTATCGACATCGAGGTCGTTGGTCGGTTCGTCGAGGAGGAGCATGTTCGCCCCCTCTTTGAGCATCTTGGCGAGCTGCACGCGGTTTCGTTCGCCCCCGGAGAGATCGCCGACTTTCTTTTGCTGGTCGCCGCCCTTGAAGTTGAACCAGGTGCAATAGGCGCGGGAGTTCACCTCGCGCTTCTCCCCCAGCTTGATGATGTCGAGGCCGCCCGAAATCTCCTCCCACACCGTATTTGAATCGGTGAGGTTTTCGCGTGTCTGGTCGATATAGCCCATCTTGACCGTCTCACCGATCTTGATGGTGCCCTCATCGGGCTGGTCCTGTCCCGTGATCATGCGGAAGAGCGTGGTCTTACCCGCGCCGTTCGGCCCGATAATGCCGACAATGCCGCCGGGGGGCAGTTTGAAGGAAACGTCTTCATACAGAAGTTTATCGCCAAAGGCTTTCTTCAGGCCCTCCGCCTCAATCGCGATCCCGCCAAGGCGCGGGCCCGGCGGGATCTGGATCTGGGCGGTCGAGACCTGTTCTGCGGCGGCCTTGTTCGCCAGCTCCTCATAGGACTGGATCCGCGCCTTTGATTTGGCCTGCCGGGCCTTTTGCCCCTGATTGATCCATTTAAGCTCGCGGTCGAGCGTCTTCTGGCGCTTGTCGTCCTCGCGCTGCTCCTGCTCGAGCCGCTTGGCTTTTTGTTCGAGCCAGGAGGAATAATTCCCCTCGTAAGGGATGCCCTTGGCGCGGTCGAGTTCGAGGATCCAGCCCGTCACATTATCAAGGAAATAGCGGTCGTGGGTGATGAGGACGACGGCGCCCGGAAAATTGACGAGATAATTCTCAAGCCAGTGAACACTTTCCGCATCCAGATGGTTGGTCGGTTCGTCGAGCAGCAGAAGGTCAGGTTTCGCCAGCAACAGCCGCGCGAGCGCGACGCGGCGCTTCTCCCCGCCGGAGAGCTTGTCGACCGCCCAGTCACCGGGCGGGCAGCGCAGGGCCTCCATCGCCATTTCGACTTTGCTATCGATGTCCCACGCATCAAGCGCGTCGATCTCTTCCTGCAGCGCAGACATCTTCTCCATCAGCTCGTCGGTGTAATCCTCCGCAAGCTGCATGGAGACGTCGTTGAATTCCTGGACCTTCGCCTTGATCTCGGCGACGCCTTCGGCGGCGTTCTCAAAGACGGTCTTCGTCTCATCGAGGGCCGGCTCCTGCGGCAGGTAGCCAACCTTGGCGCCGTCCGCGACATAGGCCTCGCCCGTGAATTCGGTATCGACCCCCGCCATGATCCTCAGCAGCGTCGACTTACCCGCGCCGTTCACGCCGACGACGCCGATCTTGGCATCGGGGTAGAATTGCAGGTGGACATTATCGAGGATCTTCTTGGCCCCATAGGATTTGGTGAGACCGTGCATATGGTAGATAAACTGGCGTGCCATTCAGCGCTCCGGACAGGCATAGTGGAAAGACAGCGGCGATAGATCACTCGCCCCGAAAGCTCAATCAAAAGACGCATGGTGCCCGAAAGGATGACGATGACCGATCTCGATTTCACCTGCCGGTGCGGCGAGGTGCGCGCCGTTCTGGAAGGGGCGAGCCCCGAGGCGGGCAATCACGTCAAATGCTATTGCCGGGACTGTCAGGCGTTCATGTATTTCTGCGGGCATGAGGCTGACGGGCTCGACCCTGCCGGGGGCTCGGAGATCTATCAGGTGAAAGCAACCTCCGTCCGCTTCAGCCAAGGCGCGGACAGGCTCGCCGCCGTGCGCCTGACCGGCGGGCCGCTGGTGCGCTGGTACACGACCTGCTGCAAGACGCCGGTCGCCAATACGCCGATGCCGGGCTGGCTCGATTTTGCGGGCTTTCAGGTGATGGGGCTAGGGCCTGAGGCGCAGCTTGAGGAAGCGATGGGCCCGCTGCTCGGGCAGGCTTTCACCAAATCCGCGCGCGGCGGGCCAAAGGCGGTCGGCGGGGACAAGGGGCTGGGCGCGTTCTTCCTGCGCATCCTTGGCATGACGCTGAAGACCGCCTTCAGCCGGCCGGCAAAGCGCTCGGGCTTTCGTGACCCCGAGACGGGCAAATTCATCGCCAAACCCGAAATATTGGGCCCGCGAGAGCGCGTGGCACTCTATGCGAAAGTCGATGCCGCACGTATGGCGGGAATTGGCGCCAAGCAACTCGCGCATGGCAAATAAGCGACACCGGCAGGCATTATAAGCTCCCGTCCCTTCCGCCGCGCCATTCGGGTGATATATTAACGGGAGACAAGGAAAGACCGCCTGATGAGCTATGTCCGCGAAACTCTCGCCCCGGGCGAGGAAATCGTAAAGGTGGCCCATTTCAACTGGACCTACTGGGCCCCGACCTGGATCTGGCTGTTCGTGTCGATCCTGCCGCTCTGCTATGCTGCCTTCCTGTCGGTCGAGGACAGGCTGCCCGGAGATCCTGTCTGGGTTTACGGGATCAGTGCCATCCCCGCCGCCCTCGGCCTTCTGGGGCTCATGAGCCACTGGATTTATATCATCACGACCGAGATTGCGGTGACCTCGAGCCGGTTCATCTTCAAAAAGGGGCTGGTCTCGCGGCATTCAAATGAGGTGAGCCTCAACAAGATCGAGGAAATCAGCCTTGATCAGACCGTCATGGGACGGATTTTCGGTTATGGCCGGTTGATCCTGCGTGGCACCGGGGTCGGTGTCATCAAACTGCCCGATATCGACAATCCAATCGAGTTCCGCCGCGCCATCGAAGGCGCCAAGTCCCGCCTGCGCGAAGCGCCGGACGACCGTGAGTACCCCGCCTCCCCTAGCAAACCGGAAACGCCCTTTGATCCGTCCCCGAACGGCATGTCACCGACAGCTGTAAAGGCAACAGTTGGCAGCGAGAAGAAAAAGAAGAAAACTAAGCTTGCCAAGCGCAAGGGCCAGAAGACTTTCAAGGCACCAGTTCTGCCGCAGAAATTGCGTTAGCCGCCGAAGACCGCAGCGACGAGGACTTCGAGGGCGACTTTGTCGGTTTCATCGAATGTGCCCGCATGCGGACTATCGATGTCGAGAACGGCGTAAAGCTCGCCATGCGCATTGCGCAAGGGCACGACGATCTCGCTGACCGAACGGCTGTCGCATGCAATGTGGCCGGGGAAGTCGTGGACGTCAGCAACGACTTGCGTCTCACCCGTTCGGGCGGCGGCGCCGCAAACACCCTTGTCGAACGGGATGCGCAGGCAACCTAGCGTTCCCTGATAAGGACCGACCACGAGCTCGCGCGGATTTTCCGTATCCACCATATAAAAGCCGGTCCAGATATTCTCCGGGAAGGCGTGCGCAAGCAGACAGGCAATCGTCGACATGCGTGCGATCTGGTTCTTCTCCCCCTCAAGGACTGAGAGGATTTCTTTCTGAACCTGCTCGTAAAGAGCGGATTTGCTGCTCATGCCTTCGTCTCTTTTTCGGCGGCGTTGCCGATCGTCATCACGAACCGCAAGGGCGGAAGCGCGCCAGCTGTGATTTCCACTTCATCGCCGATGGCGAGTGGACCGACACCTTCCGGTGTCCCCGTAAATATAAGATCGCCAGGCTGTAATTGCACAAATTTCGACAGCTCGGAGATGATTTCTGCTGGCGACCAGATCATGTTTTCTAACGCGGAGCGCTGGCAGATCTCGCCATTGCGAGTGAGCGTCAGCTCGGTTGACGGATCAAGAACCGCGCCTTCAACCAGCGGCGCGAGCACGGCTGAATGATCAAACCCCTTTGCCATGTCCCACGGTGTGCCCGCCGCCTTGGCCGCATGTTGCAGGTCGCGGCGGGTGAGATCACAGCCTAGCCCCATCCCCCAGATCAGCGCATCGGCTCCTTCGACCGGCAGGTCCGTACCGCCCTCTTTGAGCGCGAGCACAAGCTCTGCTTCGAAATGCAGATCCTCCGTCATCGGCGCAAATGGCACGCCGGGCGATGTCTCATCAGGCACGATCGCCGCATCAGCGGGTTTTGTGAAAAAGACCGGCGGGTCCGCCTTCGGATCGCCGCCCAACTCGCGCACATGCTCGGCATAATTGCGGCCGATCAGGAAAATACGCCGTATGGGGAAGACCCGGCCATTAGAAGTTGGCACGGTCACAGGGGGCTGGGGCTCAAGGACAAAGGAAGAGCTGTTCATCCCTCTCCCCTCGCAGCAATTCGCACAAAGAAAAAGGGGTCCTCAGCATGAGAACCCCTCAAATTTTATCCGATGTGGCAGGCGCCTTAGAAAGTCGCAAAATCCGCCAGCAGGCGGGTTGCCCGGCGGTCGCCATTCTCGCGCGCGCGCAGGAGCCAGTAGCGGGCCATCAGGCTGTCATCCTCGACGCCTTCGCCTTCAAGATACATGACGCCAGTCTGGTAGGCCGCTTGCGTGTGGCCACCCTTGGCTGCGACTTCGAACCAGTGTGCCGCTTTCGCGGTGTCACGGGTCGTGCCGACACCGTTGAGATATTGCAGCCCGAGGCTGGTCTGGGCGACCGGCATCCCGGCTTCGGCGGCTGCCGAGTTATAGGCAAAGGCCGCGATCGGGTCATAGGCCTCACCCGTCGAGGTCAGGTGGAAGAGACCCAGCGCCGCTTCGGCGTCCGGATTGCCATATGAGGCCTCCCGGCGCAGCTCGCGCAGATTGATAAAGCCCTCATTGCCGACAATCGCATTGACCGTCTGAGCCGAGAACTCCCCCAGCGCGCCAGATGTCGCATGCCAGGACGCCGCATAGCTGGCGGCATCCCGCGCCACGGCTTCGGCCGCAAAATGTTGTTGATTTACAGGGGGTTGAGCTGCCGCAACACCCATCAGCGCTACGAGCGCGATCCCCATAGAAAGACCGGTTTTCCGCATGGGATACCTCCCCCAGAACAAGCCGCCCGGAACGCCGGGCAAATCCTCAAGAAGAAGTTAACCCGTCGCGAGACTTCCGGCAAGCGGCGCCTTGGCCACAGGTCGGATTCATGCGCCCAGCCGGTCCCAGCCCTTTGCCCGGACTTCCGGCCGAAAACGGCGGCTGACGGGGGCTTTTCGGCCCTCCCCAAGGTCGAGCTCCCATTTGCCCCCCTTGCGGCTGAGCGTCAGGGGCGCGTCTTCTGCCACCCACCAGCTGCGGTGAACCTGCGTCCCCGGCTGTTGGCCCACGGCTTTCAGAGCATCAGAAAACGTCCCGGCAATCAGCGCCTCGCCGGCATCGGTGTGAAGCCGGATATAGTGATCCTCGGCAGACAGGGCCTGCAGCTGCGCCCCGCGCAGCTCCGGCGGCCATTGCGCGCGAAAACCGCGGAACGCCTCGTCCTCCACTTTTTCGCGGCTCTCTGACGAAAGCCCGTGCGTGCCGATCATGACGATGCCCCAGAGAACGATCGTCACCACCAGCACATAGCCGCCCAGATAGGTCACATAGCGCAGCGGTACTGGCTCGCGCAGCACCGCCTCAATGACGAAAATTCCGACCATCGCGCCGGCGACGATGCAGGGGATCTGGATCAGCGGACGCCAGTTCTTCATCCCCTTGCGAAGAAGGGTCGGATAGATCCAGCGCTCGAAGAAGAAACTGCCGACATAGCCCGCCGGAATGCAGACACTCCAATAGATGACCTTCTCCCGGAAGGTCCAAAGATCAGTGTTGAACGGCTCGAGGATGACCATGGTAGCGATCGCCCCGACCATGGTGACGAGTTGCACTCGCAGGTCATGGTCGAGCGCGCTTTCCCAGAGCGATTTGAGCCGTTGCGTGAGCTGCATCGCGAAATGACACCCCTTTTTCGCGGATCGACCACCCGGCTTCGCGGATAACCGGCCGCCTCCCTGTCATGATTTCCCTCGCTTTCTTAGCCTCTGTGAGACGCGGAGACGACCGTCTGCCGCCCTCAAAGGAGACCGAAATGAGAAGAATTTTCCCCCTGCCGATCCTTGCCCTGATGCTCGGCGCCTGCGCTTCGAGCGGCACTGCAGAGACCCTCACCATCACCGAAGGCCGCGACGACGGGCTGGCTGACCTCACCATCGAGATGAATGTGGAAATCCTCGAAGGCGATGTCCGGGTCATCCTTTTCAAGGGCGCGGACGCCTATAATGGGGGCAAGCCGACAGCTCAGGGCGTGAAGCCCGCCGCCGCTACCCTCACCTTCACCGTCGAAGGGATCGAGCCCGGCGAATACGGCATCAAGGCGTTCCACGATGTGAACGGCAATGGGGAGCTCGACACCAATGTCCTTGGCATCCCGAACGAGCCCTTCGCCTTCTCGAATAATGCGCCGGCAAATTTCGGCCCGGCCAAATGGGAGGACGCCGCCTTCACCGTCTCCGCCCCCGCGACGTTGCACAAGATGGAGATCAAGTGATGAACCGCCGCTTCTTTATCAAATCCGCCATGGCCGGCGTCATTGCCGCCTCCCCGCTGATGCAATTCGCTAAAGCAGCGCCGAGCAACATCCTCAAAGGCTATCAAAGCCCTCCCGATTCAGGCTTTGCTCGCAAATCCATGCGGCTGGTCGCGGGCGATGTGCCCAAAGGGTTCCGCGGCACCTATTTCCTGAACGGCCCCGCCAAGCATGAGCGCGGCGGAGAGCGCTACGAGCACTGGTTCGACGGCGACGGCATGGTCCACGCTTTCCGCTTCGGCGATGAGGGCGCGACCCATGAGGGGCGCTTCGTTGAGACCCCGAAATTCGTCGAGGAGCGCGAGGCCGGCCGCTTTCTTTATCCGACCTTCGGAACGATCCCCGAGAAGCCCAAACCCGCCCTGAGTTCCGATACGATCAATGCGGCGAATATTTCCGTCCTGCCGGTCGGGGATCAGATATGGGCGCTGTGGGAAGGTGGCAGCCCGACCGCTCTCAGGCCCGATGATCTCTCCACGGAAGGCTTCGTTACGCTGGGCGAAGGCCTGACGGGCGTGCCGGTCTCGGCCCATCCGCGCGTGGATACGGACGGAGTGATCTGGAGCTTCGGAAATGCCGCGATGACCGGCCAGCTGCTTCTCTACAAGATCATGCCCGATGGCAGCCTCGCCAAATTCAAGGTGCTGAACGATCTGCCCCATTCAATGGTGCATGATTTCACCATGTCGGAACGCTTCCTGATCGTCGGTTTTGCGCCCTTCCTCGCCGAGAACCATGAGGGGGCCTATCTCGACCGCTTCAACTGGCATGGCGATCAGGCCCGGCAATATGTCGTGATCGACAAGGAGAATTTCGAGATCGTCCGGCGATATGAGCTGCCTGCAGGGTTCGTCTTCCACCACTCCCCTGCCTGGGAAGAGAATGACGGCACGATCCGGTTTGGAGCGTGTACCTATCAGAATGCGGACATCATGCTGGTCGACACACGCGCGATCATGCAAGGTGATGTCTATGCAGCTAATAACTACGCCGTCTTTGAGTCAGTGACGCTTTATCCTGATGGCCGCGCCGTTGCGACCACCGATGGCGGGGCAGCAGAATTTCCCGTTGCCGACCCAAGACTCGCAGGCAAGCCTGCAACCAGCTTCCATATCGGGCGGCAGACATCAGAAAACCACCTCAGCAATACGCTCTTTGTCCGGAATGAAGCAGGTGAAGTGACCGCAAGTTGGGCGGCCAATGCCGACACCCAGATGGGTGAGCATGTCGCTGCCCCCAGGGCAGACGGCGGGGTCTGGCTGATCGGCACGGAGTTCGATGCGGCCCGCGGGCGCACGCTGGTCTCCCTCTTTGATGGTGATGCGCTCAGCTCTGGCCCGCGCGCGGTCTGGGAAGCCCCGCAGACCCTGCCCGTGCCGCTGCATGGAACTTGGGTCGGGGCGTAGGGCTACTTACACCGCACCATAGAATTGGTCATGGAACGCACGGAGTATCGCCACCTCCGTGCGTTCGAAATACTGATGAACCACTGCCCGGTCGCGGATACTCGGAATTCTAAGGGATTCAAGGTCGAGTATCAGATGAGGAAGTCATGCTCATGGGTAGCATCCGCGACTCATCAATACTCACTGATTTCGACCGCTGAGGTGTCCGCAAACATAACTTGACAGGGTTGTCCCCTACAGTGTTGGACAATCTTTGCGCGTGCGGGAGGCTTGGTGGATGGAATGGGTTGGATTATACCAATGGCTTCTCGACGAAGCTCCAAACTACATAGCTATCGTCAGTGTATTGATTGCTATCATATACGTATATCGGCATAATTTGCATTTATTGAGAAAGGACGCACTCGAAAGAGTTCTCCCAATGCCGTCCGATGCCGCGGACCTCACAGATGCACAGAAAATTCGGTACTCACTGGAACGTCACCAATATGGAGACTCATACCGGCGGCTTGTTAGAGGTCTCCTTGATTGGACTTCAAGAAAACTGCCGCCCACAGCTCCACCAATTCGGCGTACAGCCCACGGTAAGGCATTAGATGCTGCACTTAATAACCGCTCGCTCGATATATGCCTGTTACTTGCTTTCACCTACCCTATTCTATTTCTGTTTATTGAATATGCATTCTCTGCAGGCACCGGCCGTGTAGGGTCAATTCACGTCCTTAACGAAAATCTTTCGTCATCGTGGCGGATCGCAATACTCTTAGGCATAGTTCAAATGCCATTTTGCCTTAGATTTGCGGTGTCAGAAACTTTCCTGACACGTCTCGTACCTGACAACTTCATTCGGTGCACGTTGAAAATAATTCTATTTATTTTCGCTTTCGCTGGTGTCGCTGTCGTTGGCGCTGGCGCTGTCGCTGTCATCGCTAGCGCTGTCGCTGTCGCTGGCGCTGGCGCTGTCGTCGCTGTCGCTGTCGCTGGCGCTGGCGCTTTCGCTGTCGCTGTCGCTGGCGCTGGCGCTTTCGCTGTCGCTCTCGCTGTCGTCGCTGGCGTTGTCGTCGCTGTCGCTGTCGATGGCGCTGGCGCTGGCGTTGTCGTCGCTGGCACTGTCCTCGCTGGCACTGGCGCTGGCGCTGTCCTCGCTGGCGTTGGCGCTGGCGCTGGCGTCGCTGGCTTAAGCAAACGTCCATATTGGCGTCGAGTTCCCTATCCAGCCCTGTTTGTAGCCGGACTTATGATGGCAGGACTTGGCGCACGAATTTTGTCTGGCGGCGAAGTAACCTCAAGTTTAATCCTGTTTCTTATCGTCTTTCCGCTGAGCAATGCACTTTTCGACTGGCTCTCATTTGGTGCCACTCGTTATTTGTTGTGGAAAGCCACACCGCGGATTGGTGCGCGCGATGATCGCTGGCGCGCAGTGAAAGTCCTTGGCTATGCCATAGCAGATCTTGCATTGACGTCGATGTTTCTAGTCGGATTAGGGATTTTTATCGTTAGTTTCATATGGACACTGAATGAAATTGCCCCCGGCAATACTGACGCCCCATTCATCGACCTGCAGGATAAATTCAACGCATTGCGTTCACCTGAGGATCGCCCAGAATGGTTATACGTCATGCATTTTTCAACATTTTTGCCAAGTTTCGTGCATCTGACCATCGCACTTTTCGCATTGCCCGTGAGCCTATATCCAGCCCGCCTCAGCAGTAACCTTGCCGCCAAAATCACACCTGAGCTCGACCAGAACACATCTTTGAAGAAAAGAATTGCGCTGTGGCAGAGTATTCGCTGGGTCGGCTCAGGCAGCCTGATTATCATCTTCTTTTGGTGGCTGTTCACTGCAGGCGCCACCGCAGACAATCTCAGCCTCGTAGGCCGGGGGTTTCTTTGGCCCGTTGAGAATTACGCGAAGCTCATTGGGGCGATTTGATCACCCCTTCAGCACTTCCTCTGTCGCCTTGACGAAGAGGCCGAGGCCTTCCTCGACGATGGCATCGGAAGCCGTCAGCGGCACATGGGTGCGGATGACATGCGCTTTCTTGCCGGCGGTGAGGAAGATGAGGCCGTGCTCACGCGCGCGCGCCTGAATGGCGGCTGCGACCTGACCATCCGGCACATCGCCATGGGTCACGCATTCGACCGCCGCCATGGCGCCCACCCGGCGGACATGACCGAAGACGCCCTTGGCAACGCCTTCCTGAAGTTCCTTCCAGCAGGCTTCGACTTTCGCGCCGATATGCTCGGCGCGTTCGATCAGGCCTTCTTCCTCGATCACATCGAGGACGGCGAGCGCCGCTGCGCAGGAGACCGGGTTGCCGCCATAGGTCGAGCCCATGCCGCCCGGGCCGATCTTGTCAAAAAGATCCGCCTTGCCGATGACCGCCGAGAGCGGCAGGCCGCCCGCAATACTCTTTGCACAGACGAGGAAGTCGGGTTCAACCCCTGATTTCTCGATCGCGAACATCTTGCCCGTCCGGGCAAAACCGGTCTGCACCTCATCAGCGATCAGCATGATGCCGTGCTCGGTACAAAATTCACGAAGCCCGCGGAGATATTCGTCCGGCGCCGGAATGAAGCCGCCCTCGCCCTGCACCGGCTCGATGATGATGCCGGCCACGTCTTCGGCGCGGATCGAAGTCGTACACAGCTCCTTCAGACGGGCCAGCGCCTCATCAGAAGAAAGCCCGCGATATTCATTCGGATACGGCGCATGATAGATGCCCGGCGGGAACGGCCCGAAGCCGATCTTGTAAGGGTCTGACTTGCCCGTCAGCGCGGTTGCCAGCAGCGAGCGGCCGTGGAAGGCCCCTTCAAAGGCGATAAGGCCCGGACGGCCTGTGATCCGCCGCGCGAATTTGCAGACCTGCTCGGTCGCTTCCGAGCCGGTGTTCATGAACATCGTCTTCCATTGTGACGATTTTGGCATCAGCCCGTTCAGCCGCTCAGCCAGCGCGATATAGCTTTCATATTGCGCGACGCCGAAGGCCGTGTGGACGACCTTTTCGAGCTGGACCTTGATCGCTTCCTGCACTTTGGGGTGGCGGTGGCCGACATTGAGGACGCCGATCCCGGCGATAAAGTCGATATAGCGCTTGCCATCGACATCCCACAGCTCTGCGCCTTCCGCGCGTTCAGCGTAAATTCCCGATTTTGAGGGCAGACCGGCGGGGCAGGCGTCATTGCGGCGCGCCACCAGCAGCTCATTGCTCAAAAACTCATTCTTCCCGTCAGGTGCAGACATCGTTGGCCTCCATCCAGTGTTTTCCTGTTGATCCTGCTCTGCCGAAGGCCGGAGCGGAACGCAATGGCCCGCTGCGCTGCACACAAGAAAACCCGTGCCTGCCCTTGGAGTGACACCCGGGGCGGGGTAAGCGGCAATGGGGAGATCGTTTCTTAGATCTGATGTGAATCCATGCGCTTTCGATTATCTGGCCTGGCTGTCCTCGTCCTGTTCATTGCCGTCATTATCGGCCGTACACTGTCTTATGGTCCGTCAGGTGAGAGCGCTCCCAGGCTTGAGGCGCCTGATGCCCCTGCCATGTCCGGTGAGGTGATCGGTCGGCATTTGGGCGAGGCGATCCGGTTTCAGACCGTCACCGGCAAGGCAGGTGACCCGGAAGCCGGCGAAGAGCAGCCCTGGCTTGATTTTCATGACTGGCTGGCTGCGACCTACCCCACCGCGCATGAGGCGATGACGCTGGAGAAGATCGCAGGCCTCACCCTCCTTTACCGTTGGGAGGGCAGTGATCCCTCGCTCAATCCCATCATCCTGATGGCGCATCAGGACGTTGTGCCGGTCAGTCCGGGAACGGAAGGCGACTGGGACGCGCCGCCCTTTGCCGGGGAGATCATTGACGGCATTCTCGTCGGGCGCGGCGCGCTTGATGACAAGGCGAGCCTCATCACCCTGATGGAAGCCGCGGAAGGGCTCGCGCAATCAGGTTTTGCGCCCAAGCGCACCGTCTATTTCCTCTTCGGGCATGACGAGGAAGTCGCAGGGGTTGGCGCGAAATCGGCTTTCGCATTGCTCGAAGAGCGCGGCGTGACGGCCGACATGGTGCTCGACGAGGGCATGGTGACGGTGGCCAATGCGCCGCTGACCGGCGGACCGTTGACGATCATCGGGGTGGCAGAGAAAGGCTATCTCACAGTCGAGCTGCAGGTCTCCGGCGAGGGCGGACATTCCTCGACCCCGCCGCGCGACAATGCCGTGGTGCGCCTTTCCCGCGCGCTTGTTGCGCTTGAGGAAAATCAGTTCCCGTCACATCTCAATGAGCAGCCGCTGAAGGATTTCTTCCGCGGCATGGCGCCCAACATGTCCTTCGTCATCCGTATGGCGCTGGCCAATCGCTGGCTACTCGGCAGTCAGGTCGAGAAAGAACTTGCCAAACTGCCGACCGCCGATGCGCTGGTGCGCACGACCATCGCACCGACCATGCTGGAGGGGTCGACCAAGGAGAATGTCCTGCCGCAGCGCGCCTCCGCGACAGTGAATTTCCGCATCCACCCATCGGATTCCGTCGAGAAAGTCCTCGATCATATCAGCAAGGTCACACGCGACATTGACGGCGTCGAGATCATCGCGCTTGACGGTTTTGCCTCCGAGCCCTCTCCGGTCTCGAGCGCCGAGACGCAAGCTTTCGCAGCGCTGAGTGCTGCCGCCAGCAGCAGCGTCTCCCTCGACGCGCCGATCGTGCCCGGCCTTGTCCTCGGGGCAACCGATGCGCGTTTTTCTTATGGTGTCAGCGAGAACGTCTATCGCTATATGCCCGCGCTCCTTCATACCGATGAGATCGGCGGCATTCACGGGACCAATGAGAAAGTGTCGCTCGAAAACCTTGCGCGGATGGCCCGCGCCTATACGCAGATCATACTCCTTATGGATGAGGCCCAATGACATCACCGGTCGCCGAACTGAAACTTTCAGATTACCTTCTTGGCACAGAAGAAAAGCGCAAAGCCTTCGCCGATGATCTTTACACGAGCCTGCGCGAGACCGGCTTTGTCGTCCTGATCGATCACGGCATCAACCTGTCGCGCCTTCATGATGCCTATGACATCATCGCCGGCTTCTTCGCCCTGCCTGAGGAAGAAAAGCGCGACTATATGATTGGCATGGACGGCCAGCGCGGCTTTACGCCTTTTGGCCGTGAGCATGCCAAGGGCGTTGAGGCGGCGGATCTCAAGGAATTCTGGCATGTCGGCCGGGATGAGATCAAACCCAATGTCTGGCCGGAACGCCCGGCTGCCTTCCGGGCCGAGGTGGGCTGGCTTTATGATGCGCTTGATGAGACGGGGCTCCTCCTCCTTCAGGCGCTGACGGGGCCGCTTGATCTGCCTGAAGAGTATTTTGATGATATGGCCGGCGGCGGCAATTCGATCCTGCGGCTCCTGCATTACCCGGCAATCCCGGAGGATGCCGACCCCGCCTCGATCCGCGCAGCGGCGCATGAGGATATCAACCTCATCACCCTCCTCGTCTCGGCCAGCGCGTCGGGACTTGAGCTTCTTGGCCGTGACGGTGAGTGGCGGGCGATCGAAGCGCCAGCGGATGCGATTATCGCCGATGCGGGCGACATGCTGGCGCGGATCACCAACAACCATATTCCGGCCACGACCCATCGCGTGGTGAACCCGGATAATAGCCGCGATGTGCGCTATTCCATGCCGTTCTTCCTGCATCCGCGTCCCGAGGCGATGCTCTCCTGCCTGCCGCAATTTCGCGATGGGTCAGAAGATCCCGACATCACCGGGCAGGGTTTCCTTGAGCAACGCCTTAGAGAGATTGGTCTGAGCTAATTTAGCTATAGCTTCTGTGATGACCAACAGCACTAAATGAAATGGCTAATTATTAAAAAGGCCATTCCGGCAAAACATGTTTTTTTATTAGGGAGGGGGACCGCCCCCCCCGCCTGCACTGCAGCAACCCGGTTCATTTGGACAACAACATGTCACTGGCCCAGTACTGCAGCATTGCCAAGACAGCCCATCGCCGGGACAACTGAGCTGACAACATGACATGTTATCGCATGGTGGTGTTTCACATGGGGGATCAAATAAATTCGAAGTAAAAGTGGAATTATTGTTAGAAGAATTAAGGGCGGATGTCTTTAAGTCTATAAGAGGGCAATTATTTTTAGAGCCTTTTGTAATGAATTCCGCGAACTCGTGCGCTGGCATTACTCGAGGCCGAACAATGAGTTCCAATTCAAAATTAGAAATCAATTCGCCTGTTTCCTGGTTCCTGCTGAGCAAGCGAGAAACCTCCCCCCTAACCACTACCGTTTCTCCAGCCTGAGGAATCACAACCGCAGAAGTGGCCAATTCCCAGACATCACCAGTCGAATTGTTTGTGGGAAGATATATGCGTGCCGTTACAGGATAAACTTGTTCAGACTCAAGCATATCTACTTGTCTTGGAAGAAGATTTGTCTGTTCGGAAAGATCAGGCACCAAATCCAGTTCCAAACGTACAAGCTGTCCTTCGAGACTTTGCAGAACAACCGTCTCTCCAGATACTGCGGTAAAATCACCTTCCAGAACAATTGCTTCACCTAATCCAAGCTTATAATGCAGGCTAAGAACTTCGCTATCGCTATACGCCTCATTATTTTGGCCAAAAGCAATACTAACACTCAACAACGCCCCAGCTATCATGTAGAGAAAATTTTTCAGCCGCATTCTTGCCTCTCAAATTACCGCAAATTCGGCAGATGAATAATACGCATGTAGTGAAGTATACATCAAAGGGCTCGATGCGACAACCATGACTACCCGTTACGAGGTTAGATTCTAGTATAACGGGCAGACATCCTCGGTTGGTTATCGCGCCAGCGACAGCCGACGTCCTCTTCCCAACCAAGAGAACCGAAGGCGGCAATGGCTAGGCCATTACCGCCCTACATTTCTCACTTAGATTTCTACTCCCCAACGCCCGGCAGGGTGTATTCAACCGTGATGCCGCCGCCGAGCGGCCAGTCCATCTGCACCCAGAAGATCGTCATGGCGAGCCCTGAGATCAGAAGGAAGATGGAGTAAGGCAGCATCATTGCCGTTAATGACCCGAGCCCGAAACTGCGGTCCCATCTCTTTGCGAAAGTCAGGATCAGCGGGAAATAGACCATCAGCGGCGTGATGATGTTGGTGGCGCCATCCCCCACCCGATAGGCAGCGGTCGCCATTTCAGGAGAGACACCGAGGATCATCAGCATCGGGACCACGACAGGGGCAAGGAACGCCCATTTCGCACTGGCCGACCCAACGAAGAGGTTCAGCACCGCCGCAAAGAGGATCACGACAACGAGGATGCCCCAGATCGGCAATGCCGATTCCTGAATGGCGTTGGCGCCCGTCACCGCGAAGATCAGCCCCAGATTGGACCAGTTGAACATGGCGACGAAATGCGCGGCCATGAAGGCGAGGACGAGGTAGTAGCCCATGTCCTTCATCGCGCCGGTCATCATGTCGACGATGTCGCGATGGTCCTTCACCGTGCCTGCCGCCGCGCCATAAAGCCAGGCGGTCACAAAGAAGAGGACGAAGAACCCGGCGACGAGGGAGGTATAGAACGGCGTTAATCGCGCCTGGAAGGAGCAGTCCCCGGCGGCGAGTGCTTCATCCGGACACGCCGCTTCATTCATCAGCGGGGTCCCCGGCCCAAGCGTCATGAACGCCCAGAAGATCAGAACGGCCAAAAGACCGAGCCCTGCGCGGCCAAGGCCTTTTTTCTCTCCCGGTGTAAGCTCGCGTTTGACGTCATCCATCGGAACATCTTCACCAGCCATGGAGGCTTTCCATTTGCCCAGGCGCGGCTCGATGATCACGTCGGTGACGAACCAAATGACCGGCAGGAAGATGAAGGTCATGCCTGCAATGAAATACCAGTTGCCGGCAATATTGGTCGGGAAGTCCTCAACCAAAATACCCGCCGCCTCTGACGTAATGCCAAGGAGAAGAGCATCGAGCTGCCCCATGACGAGGTTCGCGGAAAACCCGCCCGAAACCCCGGCAAAGGCCGCAGCGATCCCCGCAACGGGGTGACGCCCCACGGCGGCAAAGACGATACCAGCAAGCGGGATGAGGACCACGTATGCCGCGTCCGCCGCAAGGTTCCCGAGCATCGCTATCAGCGCAATCATCGGGGTCAGGAGGAATTTCGGTGCATCCCCGACAGCGGCCCGCATGGCCGTTCCAAAGAGCCCTGCCCGCTCGGCCACCCCGGCGCCCAGCATCACGGTGAGGACGAGCCCTAGCGGATGGAAATGCGCGAAGGTCTCCGGCATCTGCACAAAGAGCTTTTGCAGGTTCTCCGGCGAGATCAGCATCTTGGCCGAAATCACTCCGTCCTCACCGATACCGAAGCGTGCCTTCTGGCTGTCCGGCATCCCTGAGAGGATTTGTGTCGAGAGCGTCTCGGACAGATTGAACAGCCCGGAAATGATCGAAATGATGACCAGAAATCCAATCAGATAGAGAAAAAGAAAGGCCGGATCAGGCAGTGCATTCCCGGTCTTTTCAACCCAGCCTAGAAAACCGCGCTGTGATCGTTCCTGTGGATGCGGATCAGGTTCAGTCACGGACATGGGCGGTCTCCTTCTGTTGGGGGCCTGATCACCAGGTTCATGACCGATCATGCCAATGAAATAGGCATTTCTGCAACCGCGAACGCCATTGATGAGCAAGAAAATGCGTCTTCCTTAACCTGACAGACACCTTGATTTTGTTTGTATAGCGCTGGGCCAGCCCGTTGGGCGACGTAGAGAGACCAGAATATGCTGTCAGTTTTAAGCTGTGTGATCACCGAGCACGATTTACGACTCGTGATCGTGGCAGCCTTTGTCTGTGTCGTCACTTGCGCACTCGCCGCGGTTTGTGCCTCCCGCGCCAGTTTTTCCCGAAAACAGTCTCGCCGATTGATAGCTGCCGGACTTGGAGCTTTCACCAGCGGCGCCGGGATCTGGGCGACCCATTTCATTGCCATGCTGGCCTATGAGACACCGCAATTTGCGGGCCTCAGCACATTGTTGACCGTCGCCTCCTTTGTCGCGGGCATGATCGGATTTGGGTTCTCGTTCCTTGCCCTCATTTTCCTGCCCCCGCGCCTCAAATTGATCACAGGCGGACTGCTCTATGGAGCAAGCATCTGTACACTGCATTATCTGGGTATGGCAGCCTATGGCGCTTCAGCTCTGATTGTCTGGAATACACCCTACATTGTCATGTCCGTCGTGACGGGACTCGCTTTTTCAACGCTGGCCTTTTCAATGCTCCAGCGCCCGATGCCAGCCATGCGTCAGGTTTTTGTCAGCCTATTCCTGATCCTGTCCGTTTGCGGCTTGCACTTTACGGGTATGACTGGATTTTCGATTATCCCCACCGAAGCGCAATCGGGTGTACACCTCATTCAACATGAAGGCCTGGTGACGATTGTCGTCAGTGTCTCGATCATGCTGGCTCTCTCGGGCATCGGCATTCTTGGTTACGGCAACCACGTCACGCGGCAAAAGGCCATTGAAGCCGATCACCTTCGCAATCTGACGGTCGAGCTCGAACAGGCGCTGAAAGCCGCCGAAGCCTCAAACCGCGCGAAGTCGGATTTCCTTGCCAATATGAGCCATGAAATTCGCACCCCCATGAACGGTATTATCGGGATGACCGATATTCTTCTGGGGACTGAGCTTGACGAACGCCAGCGCGGTTTTGCGCAGGTGATCCTGTCTTCAGGCAATGGCCTTTTGTCGGTCCTCAACGACATTCTCGACTTCTCCAAGCTTGAATCGGGCAAGATGCGGCTCTCCGATGCGCGGTTTAATCTGCGTTCATTGGTCAGTGACGTTGCCTCCCTGATGCAGGCACAGGCTCTGGCCAAGGATATAGAGGTCATCTTCCGCTATCAGCCGGACCTGCCGGCGCTTGTTCAGGGCGATGAGTCCCGCATGCGTCAGGTCCTGAACAATATTGTCGGTAATGCCCTCAAATTCACCGAGAAGGGGCATGTCTACATCAATATCAGTGGCGAAGAGGCCGGCGAGAGTACCCGCTTCACCATCTCCATCGAAGACACGGGCATCGGCATCGCTGAAGAGCACCTGAAAGCGATCTTTGAAAAATTTGAACAGGCCGATACATCCCGCGCCCGCAAATTCGAGGGGACGGGACTTGGCCTCGCCATCTCTCGCGAGATCGTTCACCTGATGGGTGGCGACATCGAAGTGAAGAGCGTCCCGAATGAAGGCTCCACTTTTATCATCACGCTTGAGATGCAGGCAGAACACGCGGCATCGGCACAGGAAATCGCAGCAAATCTTGAGAACCTGCGGGTACTGATCGTCGATGACAATGAAGTGAACCGGCAGATCCTGGCCGAGCATATGAATGCCTGGGGTATCGAAGCGGTCTTGACCAATTCGGCGCCTGAAGCACGTGAGATGATTGCTTCCATGTCACGGGCCGGTAAACCCCCAACCGTCCTGATTACGGATTATCATATGCCCGGAGAATGCGGCGATGAACTTGTTGCAGGACTGCAGGGACATGCAGAATGGGCCACCCTTCCCGTCATCCTGCTCTCTTCCGTCGATGTGCTGAACGGTCAGCATATGGGCCTTCAGGGCGAATATGACGCAAAGCTGATGAAGCCTGTCCGGCCTTCTCAATTGATGGATGCTCTTGCTGAAGTCTCACTGGGCTCTGCAAACCGGAAGTCCATGCAGATACCCGTCGCCCCTTCTGTCGATAGCGGACAGACAATTCAATCTATTCCGCCTACGAAGAGATTGCTTCTGGCTGAAGACAATGTCGTCAACCGGATGGTGACGACCGCTATGCTGGGAACGGATGAATACAGCATCGTCACGGCAGAGAACGGCGAAGTCGCTGTCGAACTCTATAAACAAGGCAAATTTGACGTTGTCCTGATGGATGTTTCGATGCCGGTGATGGATGGCCATGAGGCCACACGCCGTATCCGGTCCTATGAGAAACAATCGGGACGGACCCCGACTCCTATCATCGGGGTGACGGCCCATGTGCTGGATGGTGATAAAAAAGCCTGCTTCCATGCAGGCATGGACGGGTTTGTGCCCAAGCCCTTGCGTCAGCCGGAGCTGAAGGCTGCCCTCGCCAAATTCGCGTCGATTCCCGCAGAAGAGCTGCCTTCGACCAAGGCTATTCAGGGCTGAAGGTTGGATAGCGACGCAGACCTCAGGTCGCGTCTGCCACTTCCATAACTGGCACGGTGATTGCTTACCCGGATATTAATCCCGGTAAGGAGCTGTTAACCATGTATGGAAAATCGCGGCTGCAATCCTCGCAATTAATGGCCCGTGCGCGTCAGGTCGGCGAGACCAAGGATGAGGCAAACGCTGCCGACCCGATCAAGCGGGCTCGCGCCGCCATGCGCACGAGCCTCCTTGCAAAGAACACCAAGAAACGCTGAGGCTCATTGGCCGTCAAAGGACGGCTCTTCGAACCCGGCCTCTGCGGTGACCGGCCAGCCAAAAGCTTCTTCCGCCGATTTGCGGATCTCCCGCCAAACTGCTCGGCCATTGGTGCTGTTGGTCAGGATGATAATGCCGTCCCCGCTGGCAAGGTGCCCTTCCATATGCGCACGATAGCTGGTGTTCGCCCCACCATGGTGGAAGACGCGCGTCTCCCCTTCTCCATTAAGACGCGGCCCCAGCCCATGCCAACTCATCGGCACGCGGGTCATCATATCTCTCGCAAGGTCGGTTGAGAGAAAATCGCCCTCTCCATTGGCGCTTTCCTCAAGCGCGATGATGAAGCGCGCCATATCCTCCGCACTCGTCCAGAGGCCGGAAGCCGCCAGCTCCGGCATCGCCTCCCAGCCACGCGGCAAAGCGGCAGGGACGCCATAGCGATCATGCGCCCGCGCGATATTGCCATGGCTCGCAGGCAGCGGATTGACGAACGTACTGCGTGTCATACCAAGGGGGTCGAGCACATATTTGCGGGCAGCTTCGGGATAGGAGAGCCCCGTCACATCCTCGATCAGGACCTGGCTGACCGTGATTCCGCCTCCGGAATATTGCATCCGCTCCCCCGGCGTGAAGATGAGCCTTACCGGCCCCTGCTTTGCAGGCCGCTCGCCATTGAGGGTCTGGAGCGCGGTCGGCAGATCCTCACCCGGCTCGAAATCCGGGAAGCCATGGATGCTGAACCCCGCCGTATGCGACAGGATCATCCGCAAGGTGACTTTCTTCTCCGCCGTGAACGCGCTGTCCTCGACCTTCCATGAGGTGACGTAGTCATTCACGTCCCGGTCAAGATCGAGCAGCCCTTCATCAACCATCCGCAGGATGATCCCGGCATTGATCATTTTTGAAATGGACCCCGCAGAGAAGACCGTGTCTTCATCTATCGGCATGTCCTCACCCGCAAGCTTGGTGCCGTATCCCTTAGCCCAGACGATCTCGCCGTCCTCGATGATCGCAACCGCCGCGCCGGGCACATGATGGATTTCTAATGCCTCCTCAATCGTGCGGCGCGTCGCGTCGGGATTGCCGCGCGCCTCCCGATCCATAAGGCGGGTCTCAAAAGCGATGATGCGCGGATCATCACCGCTGAGCGGTTCGGCGGATGCCGCAGCCAGAAGGAGCGGCGCACACACGCAGGCGGTCAGGCCAGTCATCGCAAATCTTCTCATCACTTCCTCCCGGCCAGCAGCCCACAATTCTACTAATATCTTAGTAGGACATACATGTACTAATTCATTAGTTCAAGAGGGCGATAGGTTGGGGCGAATTGCCGACCCGGGCTTCACAAGCGATCTGGACAGCGGCAAGACTGTCCCCATGAGCACACAGAAATTCACCGGTACCGAGAATTACGTCGCCACCGACGACCTTAAAATGGCGGTCAATGCCGCCGTCACGCTGGAGCGACCGCTCCTGATCAAGGGCGAGCCCGGCACCGGCAAGACAGTGCTGGCAAAGGAAGTCGCCACCGCGCTCGGCATGCCCCTTCTGGAATGGCATGTGAAATCGACGACCAAAGCGCAGCAGGGCTTATATGAATATGACGCCGTCGCGCGGCTGCGGGATTCACAGCTCGGCGAGGAGCGTGCGCGGGATGTCGCCAACTACATCAAGCGCGGCAAACTGTGGGAGGCGTTCACCGCCGATCAGCGCCCGGTGCTCCTCCTTGATGAGATCGACAAGGCTGATATCGAATTCCCCAATGACCTCCTGCAGGAACTCGATCGCATGGAGTTCTATGTCTACGAGACCGGCGAGACGATCACGGCCAAACAGCGCCCCGTCGTCATCATCACCTCGAACAATGAGAAGGAACTGCCCGACGCCTTCCTGCGGCGGTGCTTCTTCCACTATATCAAATTCCCTGATCCCGAGACGATGTCCGAGATCGTCGAGGTGCATTACCCCGGCCTGAAACAGCAGCTCGTCACCGATGCCTTGCGCACTTTCTACCAGCTGCGCGATGTGCCGGGGCTGAAGAAAAAGCCGTCTACGTCGGAACTGCTCGACTGGCTGAAGCTGCTGATGGTCGAGGATATCGATCTCTCGACCATCCGTGAGAAAGATGTACGCAAGGCGATCCCGCCGCTGCATGGCGCCCTCCTCAAAAATGAGCAGGACGTCCATCTGTTCGAAAAACTCGCCTTTATGGCGCGTCGCGAGAGCTAAAGCGCCCTCCCCTTATTGGCGGGTATAGACGTCCCCGTCATAATTGAAGGAGGTCGGGACACCGTCTGCGCCCATCACAAACTGGATGACATCCCCGGAGAAGGGGACCATCTCGACACGGATGGAATCCTCCCGCGTGAAGGGCTCAGCAACTGAACTCAGATTGCCGATGGTGACGCGGAGGTCATCGCCTTCAATCGTGATATCCGCCGTGCCGTAATCCTCGTTCGAATAGCTCCCTGTGTAGGCACTACGCGGCTGGGTGAGCTGCCATTCCCGCGTTGAGCGGCGCTCACGGTCTGCCGTTACCGATGCGATGATCCGGTCCCGTCGCTGGATCGCCGCCGCAATCGCGGCTTTGCCATCGGTTTCGGCTGTCTCAGGATCGAGCATCAGATCATAGACATGATTGGCCACTGCCTCGGGGAAGCCTGCCGCCACCGGGATCTCGTTCATCAGGACGGCGACGCCAATCTTCTCTTCGGGGATATAGGAGATATGGGCGCGGAAACCGGCATAGCCGCCAAAATGGTGGACAAGGTTCCGACCCTTATAGGTGCTGTTATACCACCCTAACCCATAGGATTCGCGGGTATACGCATCAAATTCAGAATTGGCTTCGGCCAGCGGCGCGCGGGTCGAGACGACGACCGCTTCGGGGGCGATCCGTGCGCCCTCCACAACCCCGCCCTCGACCATGAATTCAAGCCAGCGCAATGCATCGCTCGCGCTCAGAACCATGCCGCCTGCTGACTGCATGGTGGCGTCAATCTTCTCAAGCGGTGTGATGACCGGACCACCTTCCATGCCGCCGAAATGCGGTTCCGCCAGCGAGCGGCCCGGCGCCTTGGCCACCGACATATAGGCGGTCGTCTCTTCCATTCCGATCGGGTCGAAAAGTTCCTCGGCCAGAAGGTCCTGCCAGTTCACACCCAGCTTACGGTCCGTCAGTATGGTGAGGATGTTATAGCCGACATTGGTGTACTGGAACGTGCCCATCGGCGCATTTTCATTCGCCTGCGAGCGCCCAAGCAGCTCCCAGGTCTTCTCGGGCGTATGCTGGCCCGTAAAGGCAACCCGGTAGGCGATAGGATTATTTCTAATGCCGGACGTATGCGTCAGAAGCGAGCGCAGGATCACCTCGTCGGGGCGCACCTCCGCCGGAAAAGGCGCATCCGGCGCAAATTCAGTAAGCGTCTGGTCAAGGTCGATCTCGCCGCGATCCTCAAGGATCGCCATGGCCATGGCGGTGAAAGATTTGGTCGAGGAAGCGATGTAGAATGCCGTGTCCGTCGTGACCGGCTCGCCCGTCTCGATATTCGTCACGCCGAAGCTGCGCAAATAGGCCCCGTCCGGCGTGTAGATCGCAACCGCCAGTCCGGGCACGATGCCGACGGCGTCCATCCCCTCTTCGATATAGCTGTCCATCTCACCCGCGATGGCGAGCGGCGGCTGGGGTGCGGGCGCGGCACTCGTTGCGCAGGCCGAAACTGACATGACGAGACCGAGCCCGGCAAGGGCACTCAATCGGGCGGACATATAACTCTCCTGATAATTCCGGGGACGGCTTATCGTGGCAGCGGCATCCCCGTATTGGACGATCTTAACTGGCGACGGCTTCGCCGAGCGCCTGCACGCGTCCTGGGGCAAGCCCCAACTGTTGGCGGAACACCCGGCACATGTGGCTCTGGTCATAGAAGCCTGCAATCTGGGCAATTCGCCCCAGCCCGCGGCGTTTCTTGCCGAATTGCGCCATGGCACGGCGGATCGACTGGTTCTGAGCATAGGCCGTGATTGATTCGCCAAAATGCCGCCGGAAGAGCCGCGAGGCATGGACGGGATGCACTCCCGCCGCCTCCGCCCGGCTCGCGACATCGACTTCCGCCAGCCCACTCTCGGTCAACTCGTCCTTCAGCCGTGAGAGCCAGCGCGGCGGTGACCGCCTTGCCACTTGGGCCGCCCCCATCCCTTCAGCCAAAAGGCAGGCCTGCCCTTGCGCGATGCGCGCCTCATCTTCGTGCCGAATCGCCTCTGTCAGCTCGAGCGCCAGCCGCATCGACGCCGCTGTCCGGAGGCACGCCCATTGCGGCGTCTCTCCCTTTTCGGACGGGATCTGCGGGAATGTCAGGCACAAGAGTGCCGCCCCTTCATGCGCGAAATGGTTGGAATGGGCAGTGTCCCGCGGCTTGATCAGCACATCCCCTACACGCACCAGACAGGAGCCATTTGAGCTCTCTTCAAGGAAACCGCCCGCCATCACGAGGGTGACATGCGAGAGATCATCCCGATGCGACGCCATCTGCGTCAGCGGCGCATACTGCCTGTGATACCGCATTATCCCTCGTTCCTGCGTGCCATTCTCAGGAGAATGCCACGCCTACATTTGTAGTCAAGATCGCCACAAAGCTTAACCAGCCGTTAATTTACGGTGGACGATTGGCGCCCCATCGGCCATGCTGACCCCTAGATCGCACACCTATATGGGGACGAATAAGGGTATGCTGGGCAAAATTCTTGCGTTTGTGCTGGGGGTCGCCGGCCTGATTGCCGGTTCACAAGCACCGAACTTCACGACACATTTCATGCAAAATCTCGAAGGCCGCGTCGATGAGCGCCGCCTCGATGCAGAACGGATCACAGAGCGCTGGGAGTATTACGGCGTTGATCGCGACCAGGTGGCCGCCGATTGCCGGGCCAAGTCGGAAGACAACAGCAATCCACAGGCAAGCTGCCTTGAGGATGAGATGATCGTCCGCCGGTTCGAAAAACTGCTCGCTTTGCAGGAAGAGCTGCAGGCCGCCAGCAAATGGGAACGCCCCATCCTGCTCGGTCGTGCGCTGCTCGATGGCTCATGCAGCTCGGATGTACCGGACGCGCTCAAAGAGAAAACCGAGAACCGTCTCGACACGCTCTGCACCCGCTATCTGGCCATGAATTCGCTCAAGGAATTCGAGCTGGCCGTGCCGGTCACAATGGATGGCCTTGCCTATGGCGCCGGCGGCGGTGTCGGGTTCTGGGCGATCTTCCGCTTGCTCTTCGGCCTGATCGGCATGCCCTTCCGCAGCCGCTACGCTTACTGAGCAAAGGCTACACCTGAATTGAAAAAGGGCGCCCGGTGAGGCGCCCTTTTTGTTGGTTGGTACTTTCTCCCCCGCCAAGCGGGGAAATAGGTATCTTTACTCCGCCGCCATGCTCGGTGCGTCTTCGGTCCATTTAAGGACAGGATTACGCGCGGCCTGCGTCTCATCAAGGCGGCGCATCGGCGAGTAGATCGGCGCGGCCTTGAATTTCTCAAGCTGGTCACCGGATTTTGCATCACCGGCGAGCCCGAGCAGCGCATCGCAGAACTGGTCGAGACCCTGTTTGGATTCCGATTCAGTCGGCTCGATCAGCATGGCGCCCGAGACGACGAGCGGGAAATACATCGTCATCGGATGGAAGCCCTCATCGATCATGGCTTTGGCAAAATCGAGCGTGCCGACACCGGTATCTTTCAGGAAATCATCCGAGAACAGCGCCTCATGCATGCAGGTGCCGTCAAAGGCCGGGGTCATCTCAGCAGACAGACGCTTGAGCACGTAATTGGCGTTGAGGACCGCGTCCTCTGCTGCCTGCTTCAGCCCGTCCTTGCCGTGGCTGAGCATATAGGTCAGCGCCCGGACATACATGCCCATCTGGCCCTGGAAGGCAACGAGCCGTCCGAAGGCGTCTTTCGCTTCGCCTTCGATATCCTCAACGAGGCGGAAGCCGTCCTCATCCTGAATGATGAAGGGCACCGGCGCATAAGGCGCAAGGCTGTCCGCGAGCACGGTCGGGCCAGAACCCGGACCGCCGCCACCATGTGGGGTCGAAAAGGTCTTGTGCAGATTGATATGCATGGCATCGACACCAAGATCGCCGGGCCGTGCCTTACCCATGATGGCGTTGAAATTCGCGCCATCACAATAAAAATAGCCGCCCGCCTCATGCACCGCATCGGCAATCTCACGGATGTCACGCTCAAACAGACCGCAAGTGTTGGGGTTCGTCACCATGATCCCAGCAACATCGGGGCCCAGCTTTTCCTTGAAAGCCGCAAGATCAACGCGGCCCGTTTCATCCGCAGGGATATCATCGACGGTAAAGCCGCATTGTGCGGCGGTGGCAGGGTTCGTGCCGTGCGCGGATTCAGGCGCGAGCACACGGGTGCGGGTCTCGCCCTCCCCGCGCGCGATCAGCGCCGCCTTGATTGCCATCATCCCGCAGAGCTCACCATGCGCGCCCGCCTTGGGGCTCATCGCAACGGCGGGCATGCCGGTCAGCTCTTTCAGCCAGCCGGCCAAGATATCGATCATCTCCAATGCGCCCTGCACGGTCGATTGCGGCTGGAGCGGATGGATATCGGCAAAGCCCTTGAGGCGCGCGACTTTCTCATTGAGCCGCGGATTGTGTTTCATGGTGCAGGAGCCAAGCGGGAAGAGCCCCATATCGATGGCGTAGTTCTTCTGGGAGAGACGCACATAATGGCGCATCGCCTCCGGCTCGGCGAGGCCCGGCAGATGCGGGGCGTGCTGACGGTCAAAACCAGCGATGCGCGGCTTGATGCCTTCGGCCTTTGGCAAGTCAACGCCTGTGCCCTCGAAGTCGCCAACCTCGAAGATCAGCGGCTCGGCAATCTCCAGCGCCCGGTTGCCCGTATGCGTCGGGAACGGCGTGTAGCTGGCGGTGTCTTCGGGACGGGTGGGACGGCCCTGATTGTTCATCGTCATGATCTGGTCCTTACCCTTTGAGTGCCTGTTCGAGGCCCGAAGCGAGCCGGTCGATATCGTCCGAGGTCGTCCGTTCTGTCGCAGCGACGATCAGGATGTTCTCCAGATCCTCATTGCCCGGCCAGAGACGACCGCCGGGTACACCGGCCAAAATCTTCTGGCGCGCCAACTCTTCAACCACCGCTTCTGCATTCTTCGGCAGCCGGATCGTAAACTCGTTGAAGAAGCTGTCATTGAGAAGCTCAACGCCGGAGATGGCGCTGAGCGCATCAGCGGTCTTGCAAGCATTCTCGTGATTTAGGATCGCGAGCTGACGCAGGCCCGTGCCGCCGAGCAGCGACATATGAACCGTGAAGGCAAGCGCACAAAGCCCCGAATTGGTGCAGATATTCGACGTCGCCTTTTCGCGGCGGATGTGCTGTTCCCGCGTTGAGAGGGTCAGCACATAGCCGCGCTTACCGTCCGCATCCACCGTTTCCCCGGCGAGGCGGCCCGGCATGTGGCGCCTGTGTTTATCGCGCGCCGCAAAGAGGCCGACATAGGGCCCACCGAAATTGATGGCATTGCCGATCGACTGGCCTTCGCCAACGACGATATCCGCGCCCTGCTCACCCGGTGATTTGAGAAGCCCGAAAGAAACGGCCTCGGTCACGACAGCCACCATCAGCGCGCCTTTTTCATGGGCGGCATCGGCGAGCGCGGAGAGATCGCGCAGATGGCCGAAGACATCCGGGGACTGAACGATGATGCAGGAGGTTTCCTCATCGATCATGTCGGTAAGGCCGCCCTGCCCTTCGGGGTTTGAGGTTGCAAAGACCACCTCATCACCGATGAGTTCAAGATTCGTGCGGATCACTGCCTCGTAATGCGGATGAAGCCCGCCTGAGCAGATCACCTTGCGCCGCTTGGTGATGCGTTTCGCCATCAGCGCGGCTTCGGCGGCAGCCGTTGAGCCGTCATACATGGAGGCGTTGGCGATCTCCATGCCGGTGAGTTCGGCAACCTGCGTCTGGAATTCAAAGAGATATTGCAGCGTGCCTTGCGCGATTTCCGGCTGGTAGGGCGTATAGGCGGTCAGGAATTCCGACCGCTGAATGATGTGATCAACCGTCGCCGGTACGTGGTGGCGGTAAGCGCCGCAACCAACAAAGAATGCCGTGTCGCCCGCCGCGTTGTTCTTGCGCGCCAGCGCCATCATCTCGCGTTCGACTTCGAGCTCGCTTTTGTGATCGGGCAGATCGAGCGCGGGGTTCAGCGCATCGGCAGGCACATCGCGGAAAAGGTCATCAATGGCCCCAACCCCGATGACGCCGCGCATCTCGGCGCGCTCTTTATCATTAAGCGGAAGATATCTCATATTACCTTACTCCGTCGCGAAGACATGTGCGTCGTCGCGGAATGCCTTGAATTCGAGTGCGTTCCCAGAAGGGTCGCGGAAAAACATGGTGGCCTGCTCGCCCGGCAGGCCTTCGAAACGCGTATAGGGCTCAATCACGAATTCCGTGCCCGCCGCTTTCAGTCGGTCAGCGAGTTTCCAGAATTCATCAAGTTCGAGAATGACCCCGAAATGCGGGACCGGCACGTCATGTCCGTCCACGTCATTTTTGACCCTGTCACCGGCTTCGCCGCCGAGATGGGTGACGACCTGATGACCGAACATGTTGAAGTCGACCCATTTCTCATCCGAGCGGCCTTCTTCGCATCCGAGGAGCTCGCCGTAGAACGCACGTGCCGCCGGAATATCCGTCACCGGAATAGCCAAGTGAAAACGGGGCCGCGTCACTCGCCGCCTCCGTCACCGCCGCCATCCGAGCCTGAATCAATGCCGCCATCACCGCCACTGCCCTTGCCGGACTTCGTCGCTGCCAAAGCTGCGCCAATCGAGAGGCCCATGCCGATCCCGATGGCCAGACCGATGCTCATATCATCCATGGCGACGCCGAGGGCCGTCCCCAAGCCGACACCGATCGCGATGCCGGCACCGAGATATGCGCTTCTCGCATCAGCCATTGGCGCAGAAGTCCTTATACGCCGCTTCATCCATCAGGGCGTCGATCTCGGCCATGTCGGACGGCTTGATCTTGACGAACCATGCCGCGCCGCCGGCATCCTCATTCACTTTCTCCGGCGCATCAACGATGTCACCATTGGTCTCGGCAATCTCGCCGGAGATCGGCGCGTAGACGTCAGAGGCGGCCTTCACGCTTTCAACAACCGCCATATCGTCATGGGCAGAGAAGCTCTTGCCGACATCGGGCAGCTCAACGAACACGACGTCGCCAAGCTGTTCGGCCGCGTGCGGCGTAATCCCGACCACGGCAACGTCGCCTTCCATACGGACCCATTCGTGATCCTTGGTATATTTCGTCGTCATGCGGACTTCTCCTCAGGCTTTCTTGGGGGCGCGGTAATAGCGCTGTTCGACAAAGGGCAGGGTCACGATTTCGGCCTCCATGGCCTTACCGCGAATGATGAGGTTCACTTTGGTGCCCGGCATGGCGTGATCGGGCGTCACATACCCCATTGCGATGGGGCCATCATAAGTCGGCCCGAAGCCGCCGGAAGTCACGGTGCCGATGACGTTGCCATTTTCTGACTGGATCTCAACACCTTCGCGGGCAGGCGCCCGGCCAAGCGGTTTGATCCCGACCCGGACTTTCGAGGGACCGTCTTCAAGCTCTTTGAGCACCCGGTGGGCACCGGCAAAATCGCCCTCCTCGCGGCGGCGCTTGCCGATGGCAAATTCGAGTGAAGCCTCGACCGGGCTCTCCGCCGGGGTCATGTCATGGCCGTAAAGGCAAAGCCCCGCTTCGAGCCGAAGAGAGTCGCGCGCGCCGAGCCCGATGGGCTCGACCACAGGGCGCTCAACCAGACGGCGGGCCACGAATTCGGCCTCCTCTGCCGGGACCGACAGCTCATAGCCATCCTCACCGGTATAGCCGCAGCGCGACAGCATGATCGGCAGGCCCTCAAATTCAGCATCCATCATCGACATGAAGGGCATATCGTCCGCCTCAGGAATAAAGGCGGTCATGACGGCGCGGGCCATCGGCCCCTGGATCGCGATCAGCGCGCGGTCATGAAGGACGCGCAGCTTGGCATCGACACCCAGATGCTCGCGAAGATAGGCAAAATCCTGTTCCTTCACTGCCGCATTGACGACGACGAAAAGACGGCCCGCATCCTCATCGGACGGCAGCCGCGTGATCATCAGATCATCGAGAATGCCACCATCTTCGTTGAGAAGTACCGTGTAACGGATGCGGCCCTTGCCAAGCTTTCTGATCTCGCCGGGGACGACCCGTTCAATCGCGGCTGCGACCCGCTCGTGCGCGTCCGCCGTGCCGAGGCCATCCACCTCGATATAGGCCTGACCCATGTGGCTCACATCAAAGAGCCCCGCGCTGTCACGTGTGTGCAAATGCTCGCCCTTGACACCGAGCGCGTACTGGACGGGCATTTCATACCCGGCAAACGGCACCATCTTGGCACCAAGTTCACGATGGAAATCCCCTAAGGGAAGCTGTTTCAGTTCGGCCATACCCACCTTGCAATCTTGCCGCGCCCTGATTGGCGCGTCCCCCGGCTGTCGTGGGACCTGAGAGATTGACGCGATTCCCGTCATCCGGGATCCCAGCGCTTGCTCCGTCGGTAGGGCATTACGCCCTTTTCCAGCCTTTAACTCCCATCCGCGGTCCTTTTGCCTGAGCGTTTCCGAGGGGGTTGCGCCTTCGGCCCTGACCGGGATGGCCCGATCAGCGTCTCCCGCGGAGGAGACACCTGCCGCAGCTGCAGCAGAGAGCGGCACATTAGAGCGCAACGCTTGCCAGTCAATCGGCGATGGGCCTAATGCCCTTCCAATGACTGACAATTATGAAGACCTTCTCGCGGTGGTTCTGGGCCGCGCCCGTGAGGCCGGCGCAGATGCCGCCGATGCCCTCGTTTATCGCAGCGCCAGCCAGTCGGTTTCCGTCCGGCTGGGCGAGGTCGAGGATATCGACCGCGCCGAATCGCGGGATCTGGGACTTCGCGTCCTGATCGGGAAGCGGCAGGCGTGCGTCTCGACCAATGATTTTTCCTCCTCCGCCCTGACCGACCTTGCCGAACGGGCGGTTGCGATGGCCAAGGAAGCCCCCGAAGACCCCTATTGCGGACTTGCTGACGCAAGCGATCTCGCAAGCGGACCCTATCCTGAGCTTGAGCTTTATGACGGGATCGAGCCGAGCGCCGAGGATTTGAAATCCCGCGCGCTGGCCTGCGAGGACGCCGCGCGCGCGATCGAGGGCGTCACCAACTCCTCCGGCGCAGGGGCGAGCTTCGGGCATGGCCAGACCTGGTTTGCGACGTCGACCGGTTTTGCAGACACGACCGCCGGCGGGCGGCACTCCACTTCCGTCTCTGTCCTTGCCGGGACCGGCACCGGCATGGAGCGCGATTACGACTATCATGGCGCAACGCATCTCAGTGATCTGCGCTCGCCAGAGGATATCGGCCGCACGGCCGGGCAGCGCGCAGTGCAGCGGTTGAACCCTGAGAAACTCTCGAGCCAGAAGGCCCCGGTCATTTTCGACCGCCGCCTTGCTTCAAGCCTGCTCGGGCCCCTTTCAGGCGCGATCAATGGCGCCGCGATTGCGCGCGGCACTTCGTTCCTCAAAACCAAAATGGGTGAGCAGCTCTTCCCCGCCGATGTCACGATCACGGATGATCCTTATATTCCGCGCGGCTTTGGCTCGCGACTGTTTGATGGTGAGGGGCTGAAGCCGCAGGCCATCAATGTGATTGAAGATGGGGTTCTGACGACCTGGATCCTCAACCTTGCCCAAGCTCGCCAGCTCGGCCTTCAGTCGAATGCCCGCGCGCGGCGCGGCACCGGGGGCCCTCCCGGCTCCGGCACGACCAATTTCGATCTCGGTCCGGGCGAGATGAGTCCCGAAGAACTCTACCGCGACACCGGCAAGGGCCTCCTCGTCACCGACATGTTCGGTCCCCAGATCAATTCGAATACTGGCGACTATTCGGTCGGCTGCTCGGGCTTCTGGATCGAGAATGGCGAAGTCGGCAAGCCGGTCTCGGAGATCACCATTGCCGGGAACCTGCTCGACATGTGGGGCAATCTCACCCGCGCTAATGATTTTGAGCGCCGCGGCAGTTCCAACGCCCCCTCCTTGCGGGTCGGGGAGATGACGATTGCCGGCAACTGATGCGCCTCAGGCGCCATCTCTCAGTGATGACCATCAGCTGCTTTGCGATGCCGTGCGTGAGGCCGGCGCCCGTGTGCTCTCCCGCTATCGCGGGCGGCCGGTCCGCCGCTGGACCAAGAACGACAAATCCCCCGTTACCGAGGCTGATCTTGAATCGAATGCCATCCTCAAGGACCGTCTCTTAAGCGCACGGCCCGGCTATGGCTGGTTGTCAGAAGAATGCGTCGATGATGCCCGGCGGCTTCATGCCGAGCGGGTATTTATCATCGATCCGATTGACGGCACCCGCGCCTTTATCGAAGCGAGCCCCGAATTCACTGTTTGCGCCGCGCTGGTCGAGAATGGCGTTGCCATCTCCAGCGCGATTTTCAATCCGGTGACGGAGGAGTTCTTCGAGGCGACACTGGGCGGCGGCGCAAGGTGCAGCGGCAGGCCCCTTCGGGTCAGCCCGGCAGCTGATCTTGATGGCGCAAAAATGCTGGGGCCCGGCCATATGTTCGAGCACCCAAGTTGGCCCATCCCGTGGCCGAAAATGCGGCTCGGCTATCGTTGTTCAACGCAGTACCGCTTCGCGCTGGTCGCCAAAGGACAATATGACGGCGCCATCGCGCTGGTCAGGAAATCCGACTGGGATGTCGCCGCCGGGACGCTGATCGCGACTGAGGCCGGCGCCCATGTCTCCGATCACTTAGGCAGCGGCTACGTCTTCAATCAGCCCGATCCCTGCCAGCGGGCCCTTGTCTGCACCGCGCCGGGCCTTTATCCGGCTGTGCTTGAACGACTATCCCATTTGCCGGCCGATCTGCGGGGGGTCAAAGGCGGCCGGCGCTGAGCCTTGAAAGCGAGATCATGACTGAACAGAAAAAGCAGCTTTTGCACCTTGTCTTCGGCGGTGAGTTGACCGACCCGGCAGCCGCAACCTTCCGTGACCTGAGCAAAATCGATATTGTCGGCATTTTCCCCGACTATAAGAGTGCGGAACTGGCTTGGCGCTCAAAAGCGCAACAGACCGTCGACAGCGCCCATACGCGCTATTTCATCGTGCATCTTCACAAGATGCTCGACCCAGATGGCGACGGTATTCTTGGCTAAGGAATAAACTTAGGCGGTAACGGCTTGCCAGCCGCGGCGGGTTTTCGGCGCGGCATCACCGGCGAAAAACTGCATCATGAGCCCAAGCGGCACCGCCACAGAGGCGACGATCAGCGCCACTCCAGCTAGAGCGACCCCCAGCATCAGCGCGGTCAGCGCAAGCATAGCCTGCACACTGGCCCAAGCGGTTACGGGCGTTTTCCGGGTCACGGCCCGGGGCGAAGCAGATGTCATCGCGTTCATGAGGCGATGACATCACATTCGCCGCCTCATGAACACCCATAATTTTGGCAAAGTTGACGCCGGGTAAGTAAGCTTAAGCAGCGCTTAAAGCTTGCTGAGGACATATTCGGCGCTTGAGACCTCAAAGGCGCCCGGTTCCTCGACAAACAGGTCGGTGACCTTGTTGTCCTCAACGATCATCGCATAGCGCTGGGACCGTGTGCCCATGCCAAAGCCGCTGGCGTCCATGGAGAGATCAACGGCTTGTGCGAAGGTCGCATTGCCGTCCGCCAGCATGTCGACTTCATCACCGGCCCCGGCGCTTTCGCCCCAGGCGCCCATGACAAAAGCGTCATTCACCGAGATGCAGGCGATCTGATCGATGCCCTTGGCTTTCAGCTCGCCTGCTTTTTCCACAAAGCCGGGCAGGTGCCGCGCCGAACAGGTCGGGGTGAAGGCCCCCGGCACGGCGAAAAGGACAGTCTTTTTCCCTGCGAAATAATCGGCGGATTTGATCGGCTGGGGACCGTCAGCAGTGGCTTTTGTGAGGTCGGTTTCGGGGAGCTGGTCGCCTGTCGTTACCATGGGAAGTCCTTCTCTCGTGGGTGTTTCCTAGTTGCCTGCCGCCTAGCGCATTTTTGAGCCGCCGCGAGCCCCTTAGGCGCAGTTCTCCCTCCTTTGTGACCACTCTGTGCTTGCGCCAGATCAGGGAGGGATTAACTTTGAAACCATGGACAGCGTTGATGACCACTATTCGAGCAAGGGGCCTGGCCTGTCGGGCCGCCTGCTCATTTCCGTGCCGAGCCTTGATGACGGGCCATTTGAGAAATCCGTCGTCCTGATCGCCCGTCACGATACGGAACATGCCTTTGGCGTCATCATCAACAAACCGATTGCCGGCCTGATGGCTGCCGATGCGGTCAAGGAAGTGCGGCTGAGCCCCTCCCTTACCGCCGAGTCAGCGCCGGTCTTTTTCGGCGGCCCCTGCGATCCACAAAAGGGCATTGTTCTGCACAGTACGGAATATCAGAGTGAAGAGACGATTCCGGCTGGGAACGGCATGGCGCTGACCGCGACGCGCGATGCGCTGGAGCGGCTTTATGGTGACCAGCTTCGCCCCCAGACTTCGCGCCTGATTGCGGGGCACTCTGGCTGGTCGGCAGGGCAACTCGATGAAGAGCTGCGCCGCAATCTGTGGCTCGACATGGAAGCAACAGCAGAGTTCGTCTTCCGCACCGAGCCTGCCCTGATGTGGGAAGCGGCCTTTAAATCGCTGGGGGTCGAACCCGTTAGCCTGTCGGCCCTTAATACGAGCGATCCCTCACAGCTCAGCCCTCTGAACTAGGCACTACCTTTTTTAGCGAAGATCATCCGGGCGGCTGCGCGGCGACAGATTGCGCTCCGTATCCGCCCTTCCCCCGCCTGAGGTCGCATCCGCCGGCTCGCCACCAATCCGCTGGGCCGCGCCGAAAAGGAAGCCCTGACCGAAATCGCAGCCGAGCTCGATCAGCATTTCGGCGGTTTCCTCATCCTCGATCCCTTCGGCCACGACCGGCGCCTTGCTCTTCTCCGCCGCATTCAGCATGGCGCGAACGACAGAGCGCTGTTTCTTCCGTGTCGTGAGGTCTTCGAGCAGGCTCTTGTCGAGCTTGACGATATCGAAGTGGAATTTGGACAGGCGGCTGAGGGTCGAATAGCCGACCCCGAAATCATCGACCGCAAGGCTGGCCCCGGCATTGCGGATCGCCTTGGCAGCGGCAAGTGCCTTGTTGTGGCTTGCCTGGATCTTGCCTTCGGTCAGCTCAACGACGAGCGCACCGGGCGGCAGGTCAAATCGCAGGACGGCGGCCTTGACGATCTCCGCCACGTCTTCCTTCGGCAAATCGGTCGCTGAGATATTCACCGACACGAATTGCCCGAGGCCGGGTTCGGCCTTGACCCAGTTGGCAAGTTCCTCCGCCGCCTGATTGATCACGATCCGGGCAAGGTCTGGGCCGCGCCCATCGCGGATCAGGTCATCGACGAAATCCTGTGCATCGCGCACCTCACCGCCGGGTAGCTCCCAGCGGGCGAGTGCTTCGAAGCCGACGACCTTGCGGTCTTTCAGCCGGACAATGGGCTGGAACCAGGGGCCGATCTGCCCGGCATCGAGCGCGGCGCTGGCGCCTGCGACAGGTTTTGCGGTCAGCGGGCTGTCATCTTTGGCAAGTGCTGCCGGCGCGGCAACAGCGGCAAGCCCGGTCGGGCGCTGCGGCGCGGGCTCAGGCTCTGCCCGTTGCGGGGCGGCAGCGGCGAGCGCTTCGGCCTGCATTTCCAGCCGGGCAAGGAGCCCGTCCTGATCAACCTGCCGACGGCCTTCGAGGCGAATCGTGGCGCCGTCAATCGTCTGTACCCGGATATCGAAACGACCGGTCTGCGGCTCATAACCGCCAAGGATTGCATCATCGAAATCAGGCAGTGAGCGTTCATCGATGAGGTCACGGATGACATCGGGGGTCGCCAACTGGCCTCCGCGGATGCGGAGCATCTCCCCAAAGCCGCGCCCCATACGCACCTCGCGCTGGGCCATCATATCCCAGACATATTCGTCATCGCCGATCGGGATCTCGCGCACAGCATAGCCCGGCTGCACATCATGCCCCCATTGGGCAGAATATGGCTCGGAACGCTCACCGAAGCGGTCACGCGGCGTGGCCTGATGATCCTTCTGGTCGCGGGCCACAGGCACAGGAACGGGCGCAGCCATATGGCGAGGCGCCTGCTCGGGTTCCGCATCGATTTCTGGCTCTGGCGGCCGGACGCGGCGGATCGGGGCCTGCTGCTCGCGCTGGGGCTCGGGTTCGGCGTCAAATGTCGGGGAGACGCGGCGTACCGGGCGCTCCATATCGTCGGGCTCGTCCTCAAGCTCACGTAAGAGCGGGCCATCATGTGCAGCAGCGGCAGAGGCCGAGGCGACCGTCACGGCAGGAGCGAGCGGTGCTGCGCGCTTGGGCGCCTTCTCCCGCGTCTTGCGGGGCACTGGCGCCATGATTGTGTGCGCGGTCAGCTGGGCAGCCAATGCGGCAAGCAAGACCCCGCCGGTCAAAAGGAAGATCGGCGTTGAGGCGACAAGCCAGCCCGCGCCCGTCACTCGCTCTGCCGCGAAAGACATGGCCGGCAGGGACGCAACCGTCAGCAGAAGTCCTGGCGCCACGGCAATTGCGCCCTTATCCCCGCGCAGAAATTCGAAAAACAGGAACAGGATCGTCAGCGCCGCTGTGCCGCCGATGGCGATCCGCGCGACCGGCCAGCCATCAATAAATTGCAGCATACTGGCCCCGCCCGCCAGCAGCATGGCGAAAATCGCCAGCAGCATCACAAGCCCGATCAGCGTGTTCTCTCGCGCCAGCCGAACTGTCGCGGTGTGGAACAGGAGGACCGAGCAGGCGAACAGGCAGACGATCAGCACCTGCGTGCCGCTGGAGATAAAATCGAACCGGCCAAAGAGCAGCGCGACCAAAAGGGCGGCCAGTGCGACAAAGCTGAAACTGACAGCGGCGACAGCCGAACGGCGGAAAAGCGCAAGAATTAGAAGGAGAAACGCGGCCAGCCCCAGCCCGCCAATCGCGGCGGCTTCGACGAGGGCGACTTCCCGGGGCATGGCCCCGACGGCCCATCTGAGGCGTTCGCTGTATCCGTCGATACCGAATGCCGGAACGAGATCGTTCATCTAGACTGTAACCCCACCAGATACTGCCGCCCGGACTTGATTGTGGCCGACTGAGCGCGTGAGCACAAGGCGCCTTGCGGGGCTGATTGGCTATTCTGCAGTGCCAAATCCCGTGCTGATCCGCTTCTCGAGGCTTTCAAGATCCGCGCCGATGACCTCAAATCGCTCCTCGCGGCTGTAAAGGTCGCGGCAGCCCGGCGGCAGAGACGGCTCCCGGCCCGTCGCCGCTTTGACCGCATCCGGGAATTTCGCGGGATGCGCCGTTGAGAGCGTGACCAGCGGCCCTTTAAGCCCCTCTGCCCTTGCCTGCGCCGCAGCCTCGAGCCCGACTGCCGTATGCGGATCAACCAGCATGGCGGTCTCTGAGAAGGTCTTGGACATGCGCGCGCTGACCGCCTCTTCACTGACACGGAAGGAGAGGAAATCCTCTGCCATGCGGGCACGCACCCCATCGGGCAGGGTGAAACTGCCGCTCTGCTTGAGCGCCCCCATGAGGCTCGTCACAAGCTCTGCATCGCCGCCGCTGGCTGCGTGGATCAGGCGCTCGAAATTGCTGGAGACCTGAATATCCATTGAAGGCGACTGGGTTTTGACAACGCCTGTCACTTCATAGCGGCCCGTCCGCAGCGTGCGGTCGAGAATGTCATTCTCATTGGTCGCAACGATGAGCTGACCGATTGGCGCGCCGAGCTCTTTGGCAACAAAGCCTGCAAAGATATCGCCGAAATTCCCGGTCGGCACGCAATAGGAAACGGGCCGCCCTTCCCCGCCAAGGGTCAGGGACGAAGTCACGTAATAGACCGTCTGGGCGACGATCCTCGCCCAGTTGATTGAATTGACCGCGCCCAGCGAGACCGCCTGCCGGAATGCATCGTGGGCGAACATTTCCTTCACCAGCCGCTGGCAGTCATCGAAACTGCCCTCGACCGCGAGATTGAGGACGTTATCCGCCTCCACTGTCGTCATGAAACGACGCTGGACATTCGAAATCGCGTCATTCGGGTGAAGGACGCAGATCGAGATATTCTCGCGCCCTGCCATGGCCTCGATCGCTGCGCCCCCTGTATCGCCGGAGGTTGCACAGACAATCGTCATGCGGCGGCCGGCAGCGGCAAGCCGGGATGAGAACATCGGCCCCAGCCACTGCATCGCGACATCCTTGAAGGCGAGCGTCGGGCCGTGGAACAGCTCCAGGAGGAAATCCTCCGCCCCCGTCTGAACCAGCGGGGTGACCGCCGGATGAGCAAAGGAGCGATAGGCATCCTCAAGGTGGAAATCGCCTTCGGGCGAGAAGGGCCGGATCACGGCCTCGGCAACCTCGATATAGGGGCGCCCGCGCAGGCCTTCGATCACGGATGGATCGAGCGTCGGATAGACCTCTGGCACATATAGGCCGCCATCAGGGGCGAGCCCGGTCAGCAGGACATCATCAAAAGAAAGCTGAGGCGCAGCCCCGCGGGTCGAGAGATAGGTCATAACCCCTCACCCCTAGCCGGTGTCAGCCGGCTTTGCACATCAGAAAACGGTCAGCGGAGCGTGAGCCGATCAGGAGCTTGTTGCGTAAGGTCACCGCCGTCGTCGAGGCGGACAGCCGGTCACCCGGCCCCTGGAAGATCGTCTCGACCTCACCATCCTCATGTACACGGAGGATCTGGGAGGCGGTCGTCTCCTGTAGCCCTTCAGTATAGGCGCTGAGGCTAAGCGGCTGGGGCACGGCACCGACAAGCACATTGCCGCGTGCGTCAATCGAGACATTGTCGGGGAACGTCCCCAGACGCACTGCATCGGAGAGTCGGAGCTGGTCTGTATCCGGGTTGCGGTCATAGGACAGCAAACGACGTCCCCGCATCTCAGCGAGGTAGAGTTTTTCGCCATCATCACTGAGAGTGATGCCGTTCGGGAAGGCAAGGCCGGAAGCCACGTCTGACCAGGAATTGCCGTCATAATGCAGGATCTGACCGACCTTCAGCCCGAGGAGGAAGTCGACCTTCCCGCGAATAGACCGGCGCCCGGACGGCGTGTCATTGGTGACGTAAAAACTGCGCGGACCCGTCGCAACGATGTCATTGGGCGAGATCAGCCGCGGATCGGTAAAGACCTCACGCAGCACGAGGTCGCCTTGCGCATCAATGTCATAAAGCAGGATCTCTGGCCCGATGAAATTGACGACGAAAAGACGGCGCAGAGTACGGCCATCCGGCAGGGACGAGGTGAAAAGATCGATCCCCATCGGCTGGAAGACGAGTGGCTGGCCGCCCGTCCGGTCACGCCATGAAGAAGAATCAAGCGGATTGTCGGTGTCAAAGCGGAGGATCGCGCCGCGTTCTGCGTCGCGACGGCGGTCGAGGGAGGAGATATAGACGGACGAAGTATCCGGGATCGGCTCGATATCGGCTGCGCCATAAACGCCGACCACGCTTTCACAGGCGAGCTCTCCCATCGGTTCGATGGTCTCGAACTGGCGGAAACTAAATCCCACCCATGCCACAGTGAACGCCACCAGAATCGCAGTGAAAGCGATCAGGACAACAATCGGAAACAGAAATCGCATCGTCTGCCCAGGTCGATTACGAGTTGGGAGACAACCCTATCCCAGTCTTGAGGACAAGTCCCTAGGAAATATATTGGCTCTCGGCACTTTCACGTCTTGCCCTTGGGAAGACTTTTGTGTATCTGCCGCCGCTCCTGAATTTTTGCCAGAACCTGGGCGACCGCCATGAAAAAAGACATTCATCCCGATTACCACTTCATCACCGTGACGATGACCGACGGCAGCACGTTCCAGACGCGCTCGACCTATGGTGAAGCTGGCGCGAACATCAACCTCGACATCGACCCGACCAGCCACCCGGCATGGACCGGCGGCCCGGCACGGATCACCGAAAAAGGCCGCGTGTCGAAGTTCAAATCGAAATTCGGCAATTTCGGTCTTTAACCGAGCGTGTCGGGGTCAAACCCCCGCAAGAATGCCAATTGCATCTGAAAAGCAGCCGCTTCGGGATTCTCGGGCGGCTTTTTTTGTCCGCTGATGAGCAGGCTCGCATAGCCATGCACGATCGACCAGACCATATCCCGGAACTGGCGGGCATGGGGGTGATCGCCGATATAGCGGTAGGTTTCTTCAAGCAGGATCTCACCTGCGCGGCCTGATGCGGCGACAAAGGCCGGATCATCGGTCCGCAGCCGGTCGCGGCGGAACATCAACGAGAAATGCGCAGGGTGCGTGACAGCAAAGCCGACATAGGCCCCGCCAATCGCTGCGAGGCGCTCGACCGGATCGGTCCGCCCTGCAAGAGCTGCTTCCTGATGAGCGACCTGCCCCTCAAAGCCGAGGGCGGCAATTGCCGTCAGAACGCCCTTCAGATCGCCGAAATGGTGACCCGGCGCGCCATGGCTGACCCCCGCCCTTGCTGCACACTGGCGCAAAGTAACGCCTTCGACACCGCGTTCCTTGAGGAGCGACAACGCCGCCTCAATAACGGCATTGCGAAGATCCCCATGATGGTAGGGGCGGCTGGAGGTTGTTCTTGGCTGGTCGACTGATTCCATGAGACGATTGTGGCCGGTAAAGTAGACTGCGTCTAGATCATGGGTACCGGGAGGCCATTCCTATGACACCTGATCTCTTGTTCTCAATAGGTAATATGGGAGTCCTTGCAGGATGGTTGCCACTTGCGTTCCTGCCCTTCTGGCGGGGGACGCAAATCATAGCTGCCGTCCTGATCCCGCTCCTGCTTGCCGTTGCCTATGTCACCCTGCTTTTCGTGCCGCTGGGCGAGCCCTCAACCGCGCCGCTCGATTTCACCTCGCTTCAAGGCGTCAAAGCGATGTTCGCCAATGATCAGGTCATGCTTGTCGGCTGGTTTCACTATCTCGCCTTCGATTTGTTCGTCGGGGCGTGGGAAGTGCGCGATTCGCGGACGCACGGCATTCCGCACCTGCTCGTCATCCCCTGCCTGATCCTGACCTTCATGTTCGGCCCGGCAGGCTTTCTTCTTTACATGATCATCCGCACCATAAGGCTGAGATCGGTCGCGCTCAGCAATTAGAACCGGCAGACGGAGAAGGTCACTCATGAAACGGCTCGGATCGGCACTCCTGCTCCTTCTTCTGGCTGCTTGCGCAAGCCTCCCCTCGTCCTCGCCGGCCCGGATCGAAATATTCGAGCTGACCGATACGACCTTTGAGCGGACACGAAATATCCGCGTCTGGCTGCCCGAGGGTTATGACGAAGCCGAAGGCCCCTTCCCTGTCTTTTACATGTTCGACGGGCAAAACCTTTTTGATGCAGCGCTGTCGGAATATTCCGGGGCCGAATGGGAAGCGGATGAGACGGCTGCCCGCCTGATCCGTGAAGGGAAGATCGCGCCCATCATCATTGTCGGCATTGATAATGCTGGCATCCACCGTTCCGCAGAATATCTCCCCTTTGGCGAGCCCATGGTAGGGCTTGCAGATGAGGAGGCGATGGGCACGGCGCTTGACCAGTTCTTCCGCCAAGATATCTTCCCACTGATCGAAGGGAAATATAAAGCGTCTACGAATGACCGTGCGCTGGGCGGCTCTTCTTTTGGCGGAATTGCGACCCTAACGGTGGCGATAGATGATCCGTCGCTTTTCTCCCGGCTGCTGGTCGAAAGCCCGTCGCTCTGGGTTTCTGAGTTCCGGGTGATGGAGAAGATCAAAGAGAGCCGCCCAGAGATCTGGCCCGCGCGGATCTACACCGCGATGGGCACCCGCGAGATCACCGGCACCTGCCCCGCCGCGCCGCAAGAACGCGACGACCAGCTTGTTGCCCTGCATCTACAGATGACGGACTATCTGCTTGAAAAAGGCCTTGGCGAAGACCGGCTGCTCGCCGTCATCGATGAATGCGCCATTCATTCTGAGGTCGCCTGGGCGAAGCGTTTCCCGCAGGCGCTCGAATTCCTCTACGCAGAATAAGGCCGCGACCTCTTTATCATTGCGGTTCCGGCCAGCCTCCGACCTCTTCCATGGCTTCATCCATCAGGCCGATAAGATGATCAATCGTCTTCTGGGGCAGGTCCTGTTCTTTTAGCCCGGCGATATATTCATCCCTGGTCTGAATATGTGGGTTTGCCGCCGCCCGCTGGGTCTCGTCATCGCCGTATTTGCCGACATTCATACCGTAGCTCATCAGAATTCGGCGTTTGTCCTCTGCGGTTTCCTGTTCGTCAAATAGCTGCAGATAAGCCTCTTCCTGATCCATCTTATTCTGTTCACGAACAAATCGCTTCAGATCTTCCCGCATCATATCGACATCAGCCTCAAGCGCGTCTCGTTCTTTCTTCCTGATGTCATAGTCCATAGAGGCAGCGGCCTGCCAATGGCACTGCATGTATTTGACCTTGCAGACAGGCTGGCAGACAGCTGAATAGGTCTCGAGCGGCTCGCATCCGCAATCACAGGTCGGAAAAGCGCCCAGCGTTCCGCCGGAACCCGCCGGCGTTTTTTGCGTCATCAGATCGGACACATCGCCATTGCCCACGCCCGGAAAGGCCTGCGCCAGATCCTGCATCCCGGAATCCACGGATGTCGGCACATAATCAGCAAACTGAGGGTCACCCTCCCATGGCGCTGCGATGACGAACCGGCCACTGATCGTCCGATGGATCGGCAAGGTCGGATCAACATCTTCCTCGGTGAATTCAACACGGCTCATATCCGTCAGGTTTGCGGAGAATGACCCGCGCATGACGTAAGGGGTGAATTCCTCGATCGTCACCTTGCCAGATTGCCGGAAGGCCCGGCCCCGGCCGATTTGGGAATCCTGTGGACCTAGGGCCTGATAATTCCCGCTCCCCTTGCCGCCATTGACGACAATTGCCGCATTATCGAATGAGCCGGTGAAGCCGTATTCGATCAGCGGCATGGTGATGCCCACGGACGAGCCTTCAGAGTCCTTGGCTTCCTGCATAGCGGCTTTCCAGTCGCGATCCGTCCGGAAGGCGCCATTATCCGCAATCGCCGTAAACTGGCTCATCACCTGACCGAGCCCGCCGCCTGTTCCCGTCGTCTGGGTCAGATCACCAATGGCACCCGGCGTCAGCTCAAGCTGGATGGATGTCAAAGGACCACATCCGGTCAGGGCAAAGTCTTTCTGGCAGGGCGCCCGTCTCCGCTCGAAACTCGCATGGCTCCCTAGCGCCGTCTGGTTACTGAGGGATTTGAGCCCGGCGGCGAGTTCGGCCTGCGCGGCCTCACGTGAAGGATCGCGGAAGCCCGGATTGCTGCTGCTCGGTGCTGCCGCGGCTGAGGCGGCCTTCTGCTGCGAGCTGTTGCTAGCGCTTTTCTGCGGCCGGGGGCTCGTCATCGAACTTTCCCAACGGCTGGTCGTCACATTGACGGTGACAGGGAAATTCTTCGTAAGCGCAGGATTATCCGCCATATTGCTGATGATGAAGACCTGCGGTTCGCCGCCAGCAATGCGGAAACGCCAATGGCCTAGGTAGCCGCCCCCGGCAGGGGACGGAACGATCTGCACACCGCCCACCCGGTCACCACCGGACGTGCCAACATAAAGCGCCTTGAGCGCAGCAATCGTCTCCCCCCTTACATGGATCGAGATATCCGCATTGCCCTCGCCCGTAACCTCGGCCTTGAAGCATCTTGAAGCGTTCTTGCGCAGGTCGAGCCGTGCATCACCAGATGGCTTACCGGGCGAGAGAGAAATCGTCGGACAGGTTCCGAAGATAAAATTCAGCCAGTTATCCTCTGCCTGCTGAGCGGATGTCGTCGGCTCAGCGGTCAGGCGCGCAGGCACATAAGCGGCGAAGGTCGAGGTAAAGGACGCATAGTGACGGGCAAGACCAATACCCGTTGCCTTGCGTAAGCCTTCATCGAGCCACATCATGTCGCCATTGGCCGACACCGGGCCCCCGAACGGATTGTCGAAGACCTCCACCAGATAGCTGTAATCCGGCAACAGCACAGCGACGCCGGGCCGGGCATTATGCTTCGACGCCGCATGCTGCTCGCCCAGATAGCGCCAAAAGGAGGCGGTCCGGTAGCTCTTCTGCGTGTCCGTTGCTGGTAGAGGCTCATAATAGCGACGCCCGCCAAGCCGGTAGCCATCCTGCTTGCCCTTGTAGACATCGATCTTCCGTAGACGCCACGCCGCATCCATGCCCAATGCCTGCGCCTGCCCTTCCATGATCCAGTTGCCATGATCGAGTTCATAAGAAAGCTGGTAGCCGCGCTGGATGTTGTGAAAAAGCTCATGCGCAAGGTCTTCATACGTCCTGTCGACGGGCTTTCCCTTGACGATTGCGCGTGAGTAATCGACCTGAAGCGTGATCCGTCCGTTCTCCGAATACGACGCACGCGCAATCGGATCGTCATCATCATAGTCGAAGAAATAGACGCGATAGGCGTTGCCGCCTTTTCTTCCCTTGGTTCGCTCGAGGGGCGGCGCCTTGAAGCCCAGCTTTTCATAATAGACGGCAACTTCGGAGAGATAGGCCTCGTAATCAGCGATGACCTTTTTCTCCGCACTGCTGAAACCGCTGAACGGATTCAGAAAACTCGGTACGGAGGAGTAAGGATCGGTCTTTTCAAAGACAAATTCGGTCGTCGGCCATTTCTCTGCATAGGCGGGCTGGATCATGGCGAATACGCCGAGGCATCCGAGTATAAACCGGGCAATCATCATCTATCCCCTCGCAACTGATCAGCATACCAATAAAGCGGCGCTGATATTGTCTCCCGTTCTTTATTTAGCACGATTGAGGGACCTGTCACATTCCGCCCGCCGTTCCGGGGCGTTGGGCCGCCATAAGAGGCGCGGAGAGCCGGGTTCAGCAGGCTCAAGACCACTGGCCAAGGCCCGCGCCGGGCGCTAGCGCGCTTGGGATGAAGTCTGCCTCCCTCAACAGCGCCTTCCGGCTTGCCTGGCCGGCGAGCCTTGCCGCGATGATCACGCCGCTGCTCGGGGTCGTTGATTCTGCCGTACTGGCCCGCGCCGGCAGCCCGGCTGATATTGCAGGCGTGGCGCTCGCCAGCGCTGTGGTCTCCCTTCTTTACTGGCCGCTTGCCTTCATCCGCATGAGCACCGCCGGACAAGTCGCCCGCGCCCATGGCGAGGAGGATGAGGCGGGGCTTCGCGCTTATCTTGTGCAGGGGCTGGTGCTAGGCGCGGTACTGGGGCTGATCGTCCTCGTGCTTCGCGCACCCATCACACAGCTTGCCGCCGTGACCATGGCCGATGATGCGGTCAGCGCCGAGGCACTCAGCGCCATGGGTACTTTCCTTGAGATCCGCTTTCTGGCCGCGCCTTTTGCGATCGCCTCGACGGCGGCGGCGGGCTGGCTCTCCGGGCAGGGACGAACGGGCCTGATGGGGGCGGCAATCATCGGCACGGTGATCCTCAACGGCGTGCTCGATATCTGGTTCGTGCTTGGCCTTGAGATGGGGGTCGCGGGCATCGCGCTCGGCACGGTTTTGGCGGAGGTTTTCAGCCTCGTCGCAATGGGCGTCGCGATCCTGTTTGTCCTTCACCAGCGCGGCGGGATCAGCAGGGACTGGCAGCGGGACCGCCTGACCCATGACCTTCAGGGGTTCTTCGCGCTCAATGCCAATATTTTCATCCGTACCCTGCTATTATCTCTTACCTTCGCGTGGTTCATGCGGGCCGGGTCAAGGTTCGGTGACCTCACCCTCGCTGCCAATCAGATCCTGATGCAGATCGTTCTTGTCACAGGTCTCGCCCTCGATGGCCCCGCCATTGCCGCTGAATCGCTGGTCGGCACGGCGCTGGGGCGCAAGGAGCATCGCGCGGAGCGCTTTACCGCCGCCGTCCGCGCCACTGCGATACTGACCACGATCTTTGCCGGGCTCTTATTCCTTGCCCTTCTCATCGGCCGGGCGCCGGCCCTCGCCATGGTGATCCCGCAGGGTGCCGCCCCCGATCTGCGCCGCGAGGTCGAGCTTTATTACATCTGGGCTGCCGTCTCTCCGCTGATCCTTGCCCTCCCCTTTTATCTCGACGGGGTCTTTATCGGCGCGACTCGAGGACCGGAGCTGAGGAATTCCATGGCCCTATCGCTCCTCCTCTTTGCGGTCAGCGCCTATGGGCTCCAGCCGCTTTTGGGCAATCACGGGCTGTGGCTCGCCTTCGGGATTTTCATGCTGGCAAGAGCCGGGACGCTGATGCTGTGGTGGGGCAAGGTGACAGCCCTCGCCCGCTGAGACCGCCCCTGCTAGGACACGCCCAATAAAGAGGGAGAGCAGCATGACCACCTTATCCGGTTACGGCAGAATGATGCTGGGGACGCTGAGCCTTTTTCTTCTCTCGCTTACTGTCGCCTGCAACGGGACAGAGGAGGATCAATCGGCTCGCGATCCCGGCCGGATGGCAGCCGACGACCTGATCTCCCGGCAGGACTTTGCCCGTTATGATGTCGATGAGGTCCACGCCCTTCATTATGCCGAAGCCGCCGCCGCGCTCGGCGCACTGCGCTATGCCGAAGCGACCGGTGATGACGCTCTCAAAGGGGCGCTGGCCGACAGATGGCAGCGCATTCTCGATGAGGACATTCCGAACACGGCCAATCATGTCGATGCCAACCTGATCGGGCTCTACCCGCTGGCACTCGCCCGCATGGGCGCCGGTAAGCCTGAATGGACCGAATGGGGCCTCGCCCTTGCCGATGGCCAGTGGGAAGACCTCACTGAAGACGGGCTGACAGCGCAGGCCCGCTACTGGATCGACGATGTCTGGATGATCGGCGCGCTGCAGGCCGAAGCCTACCGCCTGACCGAGGAGCCGAGATATGCCGACCGTGCCGGCCGCATGGCCGCCGCCTATGTCGCCGCCCTGCAGGAGCCGAACGGGCTCTTCCATCATGGGCCGAACGCCCCCTTCTTCTGGGGACGGGGCAATGGCTGGGTCGCCGCGGGGCTGGCGGAAGTCCTCACCATCCTGCCGCACGACCATCCCGACTATCCAGCCGTCATGGCAGGCTATCAAAAGATGATGGCCGCCCTCCTCCAGTATCAGGCCGAGGACGGCATGTGGCGCCAGCTCATCGATGTCGAGGAGGCGTGGAAGGAGACCTCTGGCACGGCAATGTTTGCCTATGCGATGACGGTCGGCGCGAAGGAAGGCTGGCTCGATGACCCCGCTTACGCGGCCGCGTCGGACAAAGCGTGGGACGCGCTCCAGACATATCTCACCCCAGAAGGGCGGCTTGAGAATGTCTGTGTCGGCACCGGCCAGTCGCAAGACATTGCCTATTATCTTGAGCGCCCGACCGTCATCGGCGATCTGCATGGGCAGGCGCCTCTCCTGTGGCTCGCCGCCGCCCGGCTGGGGGCGCGGTAATTTGACAAGCCTCAACCCTTTAGGGTGACGGGCCAGCCGCCTGGCGCTAGAAGGCCCGATATGGTCGGCAAAACCCTTTCCAAACTCGCCAACCCCGCTTTGTTCATGCGGGTGTCAGGCCCCATCGTGCCGATTGCCGGGGTCCTCGCCCTTCTCCTGATCGGCGCGGGCACTGTCATGGCGTACTTCTTCTCGCCGCCCGATGCGCGGCAGGGGGAAGCGGTCCGCATCATGTATGTGCATGTCCCCGCCGCGTGGCTGGCGCTCCAGACCTATGCCGTGATCGCAATCGCAAGTCTTGTCGGCTTTGTCTGGCGGCACCGCCTGGCCGATGTCATCGCCAAGGTCTCCGCCCCCTTCGGGCTCGCCTGCACCGTGCTGGCGCTGATGACCGGCATGCTGTGGGGCAAGGTCACCTGGGGCGTTTACTGGGACTGGGATCCGCGCCTCACCTCCATGCTGGTCCTCCTTTTTCTGTATGCGGGATATATCGCCCTCTGGGCCGCCATCGAGAATGAAGCGACCGCCGCGCGGATCTGCGCGCTGCTCGCCATGCTCGGCGCGGTGAACCTCCCGATCATCAAATTCTCCGTCGACTGGTGGGACAGCCTCCACCAGAAGGCGACCGTCATCCGCACCGACGGCCCGGCCATGCCGGCCTCGATGCTCTGGCCGCTGCTCCTGATGGCCTTTGGCTATATGGCGCTTAGCGCCTTTTACACGCTGATCCGAACAAGGAGCGATCTGCGCGCCCGCAAGGCCAAACCGGGCGAGAGCAAAGCCCCCTCCGCCGCTGTGATGGAGCCTGCCGAATGAATGATGTCCCCGGCGTTGCCGTTGCCGATCCGACCCTGTTCATCGCCATCTGCTGGATCGCCTCCGCGCTGGTGCTTGGCGGGCTGACAGTCCATGCGCTGATCGAAGCGAGGAAAGCGAAATGAGCGACGCGCCGAAGAAAAAAATGTCGCCTTTTCGCCGCCGTCAGCGGCGGCTCTTGCTGCTCGGCATCGTCCTGCCCGCCTTTGTCGGCGCCACGGCTCTAGCCCTGACGGCGATTTCCCGCACGCAGGTTTATTTCTATGGACCCTCTGCCCTCCCCTCTCCGATGGAATTGCAAGGCCGCGAGATCCGCGTCGGCGGGCTGATCGAGGAGGGCTCGCTGATCGCCAAAGAAGGCGTCGGCTGGACCTTCACCGTTTCGGATGGCGCAAGCTCCGTTCCCGTCATTTTCGATGACGAACTTCCCGCCCTGATCCAGAAGACCGGCGAAGTCGTTGCCCAAGGCACGCTGCGCGAGGACGGCGTTTTCATCGCCAATACGGTGCTCGCCAAGCATGACGAGAACTATATGGCGCCGGAAGTCGCCGATGCCCTCAAAGAAAGCGGCGAGTACGAACGGTATATGAATGACCGGGGACAATAAGGGCGAAGACGCGCCCCTCACCTATGAAGAAACGCTAGAGCTTGCCCGGACAGAGACCGAAGCGCGCCTTGCCGCCGCCGATCTCGAGGACCTGCCGCTCCTACTCGTCAGCCTGCCGGATATGGACGAGGCGGACTGGGTTGAGGCGACCTGTCATGCCTATCTTGACCATGATGATCCGTGGGTCGCGAATGCTGCCGCAACGGCGCTCGGGCATCTTGCCCGCATTCACGGCCGTCTTGATACGGAGAAAACCGTTGCCGGGATTGAGGCCGCCAAAACCCGTCACCCCGAGATGGCAGGCCGGATGGATGACGCGCTGAGCGATATCGCGTTCTTCATAAAGAGATGAGGGGCAGGCGCTTCTTCTTTTCCCTCCGCTCATCCCCGCGCAGGTGGGGATCCGCCTCTGAAACACCGCTCTCTCATTATCAGAGAGTGCCGGGATAAATCCAGACATCCCACGAAAGACCAGATCCCCGCCTGCGCGGGGATGAGCGGATTGAGGGATCGGGTAAACTGGCGACAATTAGCGTCCCGCCACCTGACCAGCTCAATCGAGATCGAACCGGTCCGCATTCATGACCTTGGTCCAAGCCGCAACAAAGTCGTGCACGAATTTCTCGTGATTGTCGTCCTGGGCATAGACTTCCGCATAAGCGCGCAGGATCGAGTTTGACCCAAAGACAAGATCGACCCGGCTCGCCGTCCATTTCACCTTGCCGGTTTTGCGGTCGCGGATCTCATAAAGGCCTTTCTTCACCGGCTTCCAGACATTCCCCATATCGGTGAGGTTGACGAAGAAGTCCGTGGTCAACGCACCGGCACGGTCCGTGAACACACCATGCCGATTGCCGCCATGGTTCGTGCCGAGAACTCGCATTCCCCCGACAAGCACAGTCATTTCCGGTGCGGTGAGGCCCATCAGCTGGGTCCGGTCGAGGAGCAACTCCTCGGCGCTGACGCTATAATCCGCCTTCAGCCAGTTGCGATAGCCGTCATGGATCGGCTCCAGGGGCTCAAAGGAGTCCGGATCCGTCATCTCATCGGTGGCATCGCCCCGACCCGCCGCGAAGGGCACCTTGACAGGCACACCCGCATCCCTTGCCGCCTGTTCGATCCCGACATTGCCGGCAAGCACGATCGTGTCGGCGATACTGGCCCCCGCCTCGGCCGCGAGCGGCTCCAGCACGTTGAGCACTTTCCGCAGACGTGCAGGCTCATTGCCGACCCAGTCTTTCTGCGGGGCCAGGCGGATGCGCGCGCCATTGGCGCCGCCGCGCATGTCAGAGCTGCGATATGTCCGTGCACTGTCCCAAGCGGTCGCCACGACCTCATCAACCGACAGGCCACTGGCGGCGATCTTCGATTTGAGGGCTTCGACATCATATCCCGTCGGACCGGCAGGCACTGGGTCCTGCCAGATCAGCTCCTCGCCCGGCACATCCGGGCCGACATAGCGCGCCTTTGGCCCCATATCGCGGTGGGTCAGCTTGAACCATGCCCGCGCGAAGGTTTCAGAGAAATAGGCAGGATCCTTATAGAATTTCTCCGATATCTGACGATAGATCGGGTCCATCTTCATCGCCATGTCCGCATCAGTCATGATCGGGTTGTGGCGGACGGATGGATCCTCGGCATCGACCGGGCGATCCTCCTCGCGGATGCTCACCGGCTCCCACTGCCACGCCCCGGCCGGGCTCTTTTTCAGCTCCCATTCATGATTGAGGAGCAGCTCGAAATAGCCATTGTCCCACTGGGTTGGATGGGTCGTCCACGCGCCTTCAATGCCGCTGGTCACGGCATTATTGCCAATGCCGCGGCTGGTCGTGTTCAGCCAGCCAAAGCCCTGCGCTTCGACACCCGCGCCTTCAGGCGCCTCACCAAGCAGGGCCGCATCGCCATTGCCATGGCATTTGCCGACCGTGTGCCCGCCGGCGGTCAGCGCCACGGTTTCCTCGTCATTCATCGCCATACGGGCGAAGGTCTCGCGCACCTGCAGGGCGGTTTTTAAGGGATCGGGCTGGCCGTTCACCCCTTCTGGGTTCACATAGATGAGGCCCATCTGCACCGCGGCCAGCGGGTTTTCCATCGTGGACGGATTATCAAGGCTGCCATAACGACTGTCGCTCGGCGCAAGCCATTCCTTTTCCGCGCCCCAATAGACATCCATTTCCGGGTGCCAGATATCGGCCCGCCCGAAGGCAAAACCAAAGGTCTTCAGGCCCATCGACTCGTAAGCAATGGTCCCCGCAAGGATGATCAGATCCGCCCAGCTGACCTTGTTGCCGTATTTCTTCTTGATCGGCCAAAGCAGGCGCCGCGCCTTGTCGAGATTGGCATTGTCCGGCCACGAATTGAGCGGGGCGAAACGCTGATTGCCCGTGCCACCGCCGCCACGTCCATCGGCGATGCGATAGGAGCCAGCAGCGTGCCAAGACATGCGGATCATTAGCCCGCCATAATGCCCCCAATCAGCCGGCCACCAGTCCTGGCTGTCCGTCATCAAGGCGTGCACATCCTTTTTCAGGCCGGCAATATCGAGTTTTTTCAGCTCGCGGCGATAGTCAAAGCCCGCTCCCATTGGATTGGTCTTCGCGTCATGCTGGTGAAGAATGTCGAGATTGAGGGCGTTCGGCCACCAGGCCATGACTGATGTTTCCGTCGATGTCATGCCGCCATGCATGACCGGGCATTTGCCAGTGCTGCTCATCGGGGGGTCCTTTCCGCTGCACGTGTTCCTCAGGAGCCGGATAGTGACACCTTATTGGTGTTTCGTATAATCGATAATCTCAGCTGACTGCATCGATCTGATCGATGTTAAAGTAGGCGGTAGAGCACGTAATCAGCGCCAAAAAATATACCGAGCTCACGATCGAGCTGACCAAGTCAGCCATAATTCAGAAAGAGAGCGAAGCCCCCTCCCCGCGGCCCCGATCCTGCAAAGCCTACCCTGGCCTGTGATGCCCGTCACTAGTTTTGAACGTTGTTCATTGACACATGAACAGTGTTCAATTATCTCATGTGACGGGAAGAGAGGATGTGCAGCGTGACAAGAGTTTCGAAGACACAAGGTTTGACATCACAGGGCTCAAGCGAGCCAAATCAACGCCGCAAGGAGGCACGGTCCATGACCGCCACATTGAGATCCATCGCATTCAGGGCGAGCTACTGGCTGGCCTCGGCGTTTTTCGCGATCACGGCCCTGCCGCTCTTGCTGATCCCGCATCGCGGACCGCTGATGGCGTGGATTCAAGCCTACACCAGGGTCATGGTGTGGAGCATGCGCCATATTGGCGGGATACGAGTCCATGTCGCGGGCCGCGAGAACCTGCCCGATGGCCCCTGCATCATTGCCGCCAAACACCAGAGCTGGGGCGACGGGTTTGTCATGTTCGCCCATGTGCCGGACCTCGCCTTTGTCACGGGCGATCATCTGATGCGCTATCCCCTGCTCGGCCCGATCCTCAAGAAAATGGGCGCTATCGTTGTCGATAATTGCGGCGGCGCGGCAGCCCGCGGTCGTCTGGTCGCCAGCGAGCTGGAGAAAGCAAAATCGGCCGGCCGCTCCATCCTGATCTACCCAGAAGGACATCTTTCGCCTGTCGGCACCCAGCACCGCTACCGGAAGGGTGTCTTCCATCTTTACGAAAAATATGGTGTGCCCGTTGTGCCGGTGGCGACCGATCTGGGGCTGCGCTGGCCGCAGCAGGAGAAAAAGCTCCATCCCGGGCCTTGCTCGGTCGAGTTCCTGCCGGCCATTGCTCCGGGTCTGGAGAAGGGGGAATTCATGGAGATGCTCGAGGGCAAGATTGAATCGCGCAGCCGTGCGCTGCTGCATGAGCAGGCCTTTAACGGCACCTGGCCGCATGCAAGGTCGGCTTCACTCGGTGGGGTCAATTGAGCAGTCTTTTCCTTGAGCGCCGTTTCTGGGCCCTGTGCGGGGCCCAGAATCTTGGCGCCTTTGCGGATAATGCGCTGAGGCAGGCGACTATTCTCGCCATTTTTGGAGCTGCCGCTGCAGGTTACGGCACGGCGGATTTCTCGATGCCATGGGGCTGGGGCAATTATGCCGGCAGCATCGTCTCCATGGGCTTTACGATTTCTATACTGATCTTTTCTCCTCTGTCCGGACAGATCGCCGATCTGGTTGATAGAGACATCCTTGTCCGTAAACTGAAATTCATCGAACTCGCGTTGATGTCATATGCGGCGCTTTGTTTTGCCATCGGCAATGGACCGCAACTTCTGTTCGCGCTTTTCCTGATGGGGACGCAGTCCGCCTTTTTCAGTCCCGTCCGGACCTCCCTGATGCCGCAATATTACCGCAAGGAAGAGCTGACGCTGGCGAACGGCGTATTCAATGCCGTCCTGTTTGTGGCCATCGTCTCTGGCCTCGGCATTGGCGGCGCGCTGATCCAGCTTGAAGGCGGCCGCATCATGATTTCCGGTCTGCTGGTCGTTGTTGCAGCGTTAGGTGCCCTGTTTGCGACCCAATGCCCACCGGCCAAGGTTGATGGCAAGGAACGGCTCGACCTGAACCTGCCTGTCGTTGGTGTACGGCTTTTTGCCCTCGCCCGCCGGCAGAGCGGTGTTCTTTATCCGATGCTCGGCATTGGCTGGTTCTGGATGATGAACGCGGCCAGCCTCGCCATCCTGCCCAACGTTGTCCGTGACAATCTGGAGGCGGGACTTGGCACGATCAATCTGTGCCTTGCTATTTCTGCGCTTGGCGCCGGGCTCGGTTCACTCGTCGCAGGCATCATATTCGGACGCTTTCGAGACAGCCTGAATTTCGCAGGATGGGCAGCCGGAGCGAATGCCATAGCGTGGCTCATCGCTTGGGCAGTCCTCGGCGATTACCGCATCCCGGAGAGCGGGTTTGCGAGCTTTGCCAACGCGCCGCTGATCCTCATTCTGCTTGCCGCAGCCATGACCAACGGGATGTTCGTTGTCCCCCTGATGGCGGCCCTGCAATCGCGTGCCCCCAATGATGTCCGTGCCAAGATCATGGGTGCGTCGAACATGACCAATGGCGGCCTTGCGACGCTGGCGGCCCTGGCGATTATCCCCTTCCTCTGGACGGGTCTTTCACCTCATCATGTTTTCCTGATCTTCGCCGCGATGCAGGCCGGACTTTTGTTCTTCATGTGGAAGCGAAAGGCCGCCATTCGCGAAGCCGCAATGGGAGAGAACGAAGATCTCCCCAACCCGCTGACCGAAGACATCATCACCCCGGCATTTTCGGAAAGCTCAAAGTAATTGTCCCAATCCGGGACAGGGACGGACATTACAGCGCTGTATAGTGTTGAAATTAACCTTTCATTTACATCCTATGCGGGAAACTTTTCGCCCAAACACGGGTGCAACTGCGAATAACGACTCTGTTTCGAGAAATTCTATGCTAAAAGTTTAGATGCGTGTGGATATCTTCTTCTCCACATGACATCAGATGACATGGGCAGTGTCGGGTAGTTATTAACGTGACGGGTTTTCTCATCGCGAGTTTCGCAACAGCCGTCGCCGCATTGGCGGTCTTGGGCTATATGATGGTACGCGCGCGCCGCGGGATCTGGTCGGTGACCTGTGACCTGCGCCGCTGCCTCGTCATCATCGGCCCTGAGCAGAATGACGAGACCTGCATCGCCCAGCGCCGGGCACTCAAACCTCTTCTCATGCGCGTTCGCCATATCGGCATGAATGTGATCGAGCTTTATGGCTCGATGACGCCGCGCCGGAATGGCCGTCCGCTCGAATGGCTAGACAATGGCGCACTGCGCCGCGCGCTGAAAGTCGGCAACGGCTTCTCTCTCATCTGTCTCGATGATGAGTCCGAGATCATCCTGCGCAGCCAGAAGCCGGTGTCTGAAAACGCGCTCTCCGAATTCATCGCCATGGAAGAGCCCATCGCCCTTCCCGCGCCGGACCCTGCGCCGATCGTCACGATCGACGAAGACGATCATGACGAGGAAGCGCCTGCTGCCGCTTATCATTACCAGCGCAGTGTCAGCCTTGAGCCGGAAACCAGCTGGGGCCGCGTCGGCGTCCTCCGCTAAGTCGCGGAGGCAATTGGGCTTCCCCAATCGCGCGCATTGCGCCAGACCAGACCTTCAGGAAATTTCAGGAACGAACGGGCCCTCATGAAGCTTGACGACCTCGTGACCATCGCGCTTGCCGCCGGCAATGACATCATGGCGATCTACGACACCGATTTCGAAGCCGGTGAGAAGGATGACGGCTCGGCGATCACCGCCGCCGATGACGCCGCTGAGCGCACCATCCTGTCGCGTCTTGCCGAACTTTACCCGGACATCCCGGTCCTCGCCGAAGAATGCGCAAGCCGCGGAGAGATCCCCGAGCTTGGGGCGAAATTCTTCCTTGTCGATCCGCTCGACGGCACGCGCGAATTCGTGAACCGCACCGGCGAGTTCACCGTCAATATCGCGCTGATCGAGGATGGCGCGCCAGTCGCGGGCGTCGTCTTTGCTCCTGCCATGGGCCGCATCTGGGCCGGTAAAAAGGGCGTTGGCGCTTTTGTTCAGTCGGTCTCTTCTGCTCCCTTCAGCCTTGAGGGCGCCCGAAGCCCGATTGAGGCGCGTCCCGTGCCCAAACGCGGGCTGACGGCGGTCGCCAGCCGCAGCCACCGGTCAGCGGAAACCGAGACGCTCCTTAAAAATCTTGGGGCGGAGGATTTCAAGCCGGCGGGCTCGTCGCTCAAATTCTGCCTCGTTGCCGAGGGCGAAGCGGATGTCTATCCGCGCCTTGGCCGGACGATGGAATGGGACACCGGCGCAGGCCAGGCTGTGCTCGAAGCCGCTGGCGGCAGCGTGCATGAAATGGACGGCATGGATGAAGGCGCGCCATTGCGCTATTCAAAGGCGACGCGCGGATATGACAATCCGCATTTCATCGCCTGGGGCTGCAGAAGCGGAGACTGAGCAAGATGCGGCTACCGCAGATCCTCGTCATCGGTGCACAGAAATCCGGCACGACCTGGATGGCCCGCTATTTCGACCAGCACCCGGATGTGTTCATTCCGCCGGGGGAAGTCGATTATTTCTGCGATCCGGAAAAGGCCGCCCAGCCGGTTGAGTGGTATGCGTCCCAATTCGACGGTGCAAGTGAAGGCCAGATCCTCGCGGACAAATCGCCAGGCTATCTTTATACGAACTCGCCCAAGGACTTCACTGGCGACATCCCGGCCAAGATGCACGCTCTCTTGCCAGAGGCCAAATTGCTGATCGCCCTGCGCGAACCCGTTTCTCGGCTGATCTCCGCACTCAATCACCATATTGAGCGCTTGCGGATTTCCCCTGATGAGGATTTCGATGCCATCCTGTTGGGCGCCCGAAAGGATGAAGGCACGCCATACGGTTTTCTTGAGCGCGGGCTATATGCGCGCCAGATAGACTCCTTCCTTGAATATTATCCGCGCGAGCAGATGCGGATTTTTCTTTATGAGGATGATATCGCCGCAAGGCCCGAAGAGACGATCCGGGACCTGACCGAATTCGTCGGCATCGCGCCGCAGATTGACAGTTCCGTCAACAGCCGCGCCAACCGGCGGATGAACACGAAATTCGCGCAACGTCTGAACCACAAACTGCCAGCACTGCGTCCGCTGATCGCTGCTGTCGACCGGATGATGCCGCGCGCCGCGCCCTTCCGTCCGTCGGCGGCCTGCATGAAAGAGCTATATGCCTATTACGCGCCCGAGATTGACCGGCTCGAAGAGCTGATCGGGCGGGATCTTTCCACCTGGCGCAAAAAGGCGGCCCATGGATAAACCGCAGACGGACATAAGGGAGAAGATCAGGGCCGAAGCCCTCGCCCTTGGGTTCGATGTCTGCCGGTTTACTCCCGCCCATCTGCCTGAGCGGATCGGACAGCATCTCGAGATCGCTATTGCCGACGGCCATCACGGCACGATGGACTGGCTCGCGACCCGAACCGATGAACGCAGCCAGCCGCAGACCCTTTGGGGAGGCGCAAAAAGCGTCATCATGCTGGGGGTGAATTACGGCCCGGAGGACGACCCGCTGGCGCGCCTTGAATGGCGCGACCGGGGTAATATCTCCGTCTACGCCCAGAATGAAGATTATCACGACATCATCAAGAAGCGCCTGAAGCAATTGGGGCGCTGGCTGGGTCATGAGTTTGAGACGGAGCTGAAAGTTTTCGTCGACACCGCGCCCGTTGCTGAAAAACCGCTAGCCGCGCAGGCGGGGCTCGGCTGGCAGGGCAAGCACACAAATCTTGTCAGCCGGGAATTTGGGTCCTGGCTGTTCCTTGGCGCGATCTATACCGCGCTTGAGCTGCCCGGCGATGAACCGGAGACGGATCATTGCGGCTCCTGCCGGGCCTGTCTTGATATCTGCCCGACGGATGCATTCCCGGCGCCCTATCGCCTCGATGCGCGGGCCTGCATCAGCTATCTGACGATTGAGCATAAAGAACCGGTCCCAGAGCAATACCGTGCCAAGATGGGTAACCGGATCTATGGTTGCGATGACTGTCTAGCCGTCTGTCCGTGGAACAAATTTGCCGCCGAGGCGCGGGAGGCAAAGCTGATTGCGCGGGAGGAGCTGCGCGCGCCGACGCTGGCGGAACTCACGGCGCTCGATGATGCGGCGTTCCGTACCCTGTTCCGCAAGTCGCCAGTCAAACGCATTGGCCGCGACCGGTTTGTCCGTAATGTGATGATTGCGATAGGTAATTCTGGCGAAACTTCCCTCCTCTCCGCCATCGAAGCGCGGCTTGCCGATCCCTCTCCGCTGGTGCGCGGCATGGCGGTCTGGGCATGGGCGCAGCTTGGCGGCGCGGCGGAACAGCTGCATAAGCTCCGCGAGAATGAAGAAGAGCCGCATGTGCGCGCCGAACTGGAAACGGCCCTCAAATGACCTTGCTTGAACTGGCCGACGCGATTGGCGTTTTTGTCTTTGCCCTGTCGGGCGGGCTTGCCGCCTCGCGCCAGAAGATGGATCTGTTTGGGATCGGCGTTGTCTCGCTCCTGCCTGCCATCGGTGGCGGCACGCTTCGCGACCTCCTCCTCAATCGCGAAGTCTTCTGGCTGAATGAGCCGGAGACGATCCTGATTGCACTTGCTGCCGCTGTGCCCGCATTCCTACTCGGGGAGCGGATCGCGCGGTTCAAAACGCTGCTGTGGTTTGATGCGGCGGGCATGGCGCTCTTCGCAGTGACCGGCGCGGCGGTCGCGATGGATGCAGGCTATGGCCCGCTGATCATCATCATGATGGGGACGATGACGGCGAGCTTCGGCGGCCTCCTCCGCGATATCGTCTGTAATGAAATCCCGCTGATCCTGCGCGAGGATATCTATGCCACTGCCGCGCTGATCGGGGCGGCGGCCTTCTGGGGCCTGACCGAGATCGGCCTGCCCGCGCCTATACCATTCTTTGCCGGTGCCGCTGTCGCATTCGGCATTCGCGCCTTTGTGCTGATCATGCGGGATATCCGCCCGCGCTTTTCCCGTGCGGAATTGCCCGGCCATCGCGAAGATTAGTCAGCAGACGGCCACTCCTCCCGCGCGCCGATGACATATCGCGGCCCCGTGCCGCGCCGCCCGGCCTGATCTTGCGGATTGTAGATCGCGCATTTCTTCAGGGACAGGCAGCCGCAGCCGATACAGCCATCGAGATTATCGCGCAGGCGGCCCAGCACCATCATCCGCTGATCAAGGTCGGCACGGAAGGCGCGGCTCATCTTGGACCAGTCCTCTTTGGTCGGATTGCGCCCTTCCGGCAGGGCATCGAGCTTATCCTTTATTTCCTCGATCGTCAGGCCGATCTGCTGGGCGATCAGCACAAAGGAGAGCCGCCTGATATCGGATCGCCGGAACCGTCTTTGCCCGCCCGAATTGCGCAAGGGAAAGAGCAGCCCCTTCGCCTCATAAAACCTGATCGCCGAGACGCTGACCCCGACCCGTTCGGCGAGCTGCCCGATCGTCAGATCATCCATGCTTAAACTCCTCAAAAAATTCTCTTGACCTCAACTTAAGTTGAGGTCGTAGGCCGGAAAAATAGCAAGATCAACTACGCCCCGGTGGGGCGACGTAGAAGGAGTAAGACACATGAAAATCGGCATGCTGGAGCACATCAATCTGACGGTCAGTGACCCTGACCGGACCGCGCGGCGGCTCTGCGCCCTCTTTGGCTGGCGCGTCAGGTGGCAGGGCCCATCCATCAGCAAGGGCTATACGGTGCATGTCGGTGCCGGAAACCAGTATATTGCTCTTTACACCCATGAAGGAACCGGTGCGCCACGGCAGGCCAGCTATGATACCAAAGGCGGGCTCAACCATATCGGCATCGTGGTCGATGACCTTGATGCGACTGAGGAACATGTCCTTGCGACAGGTTATGAAACCTATTCGCATGGGGATTATGAACCCGGACGGCGGTTCTATTATCGCGACGAGGACGGCATCGAGATCGAAGTCGTCTCCTATGCGAGGGTCCCGGCATGAAGCTGAACCAGGTGACCGTCACGGTCGATGATATGGATGCGGCCATTGCGTTCTATGAACGGCTCGGCATGACCCTGATTGTTCATACCCATGAGCGCTATGCTCGATTCGAGCTACCCGGCGGGGAGACTTTTTCGCTGCATCTCGGAGACCGTCCGGGGCCGGAAGGCCCGCGGCTTTATTTCGAGGTTGAAGATGTCGACACCGAATATGACCACCTACGCCGAGCGGGGATTGCGTTTGACAATGAACCCGTCACCCAAAGCTGGTTATGGAGGGAGGCATGCTTCCGTGACCCCGCGGGCAACCGGCTCTGTCTTTATCACGCAGGTGAGAACCGGCGCTTTCCTCCTTGGCGGAAGAAAGGCTAGGAAAGCGCTATCCGGCAGCCAGTTGAGGCAGGTACATGAATTCAGGTCTCGATGCAGCCTTCAACGAGGCGACACTATGGCGGGACGAAGCGCTCCTTCTGCGCAAGATCCTCCTTGAAGGAGATGTCCGTGAGGAGAAGAAATGGGGCAAGCCCTGTTACACCCATGACGGCCGGAACATTGTCATCATCCAGCGGTTCAAGGATTTCCTTGCGCTGCTCTTCTTCAAGGGCGCACTTCTGAAGGATCCTGACGGACTGCTTGAGCCCCAAGGGCCGAATTCACGCGAAGGATACAGAATATGTTTCCGGAGCGTTGATGAGGTCACGGCCGCAAAAGACAGTATCAGGAGCTATCTGAAAGAAGCGATCAAGGTCGCCGATGCCGGGCTGAAGCTCGAGGAGCCCGGCGCGCCTGACCTGCCATCAGATCTCATCGATGCGTTTGATGAAGATCCAGACCTGCGGGCGGCGTTCGAGGCCCTGACGCCGGGACGGCAACGCGGCTACTGTCTTTATTTCTCCGATGCCAAACAATCGGCTACCCGCGCCTCAAGGATCGAGAAATCAAGAGACAAAATCTTCGCCGGCAAGGGCATTCACGACAGGTAGGCGGGAGCCCTGTCAGTGCCGCCCGCGGCGCAGGCGTTCGGTGAAATCGATGATCACCGCGCCTGAGAGGCCAAGCAGCAACAGCCCGTTGGCGGAGGCAGCCCCCGTCAGGAGGCGCCAGTCGACCGGCGCGAGAATGTCGCCGAAGCCCAGCGTCGTATAGGTGACCATCGAGAAATAGAGCGCTTCTTCGAGCGTCTGGCTGATGCCTGTCTCGAGATAGAGCGCGGCCCACATCCACATCGAGCCGATATGCGCGGCGAACAGCCAGAGCGAGATCAGCACCAGACGGAACGTATCGGACGCAATCCCGCGCAGGCCCTCATGATTGGTCACCGGTCGGAGGATTTTCCGGCCAAAGACGATCATCACCGCATGAAGGAAGGTCGTCGCACCGATCAGCGCGAAGGCAAGGCCGAACTGGATCCAGATCTGGTGGGTCATGACTCCTCCTCACCCGCTAAACACACTGCGCGCGTGCCGATGTGGTAGATAAACAAGCCCAATGCCCCCGGCCCGAGCAACATCAGTAACTGCGCACGCAGACCGTCGAATAATGGCGAGTACGGAAAGATCAGATAGAGGGCAATCACGCAGACATAGAGGCCTAGTGAAAGGCCCAGTGCCACATCCCACGTCGAACTCGAAAGGCGGAGAGCAATGCCACAATGCCGACACTGAAACTGTGTCCCCGGCATCATCAACCCGCTATTGCGGGATGACAGCCGGGAATATTCGATTGCGGTCTGTTCGCAGTCAGGACACTGATGCCGTGATGCGCCGGAGAGTGTCGAAGAATTGCTGATCTTCTGCTCAAAATCTGACATCCGGTGAGACCTGCTCTTCCGGATGCGTGAAGCTTCTTCCTTGAAGAAGTCCTCGACGGATGGTTCGTCCTTGTCTGACATCCCCACCCCCCAAGTGTCGGATTACCGCGGTGCGAGCACCATCATCATCTGGCGGCCTTCGAGTTTCGGCAAAGCCTCGACCTTGGTGGTCGCCTCGAAATCTTCCTGCACGCGTTTGAGAAGTTCCATGCCGCGTTCCTGGTGCGCCATTTCGCGACCCCGGAAGCGAAGCGTGACCTTCACCTTGTCGCCATCTTCGAAGAAACGACGCATGGCCTTGGTTTTCACCTCATAGTCATGCTGATCGATATTCGGGCGCATCTTGATCTCTTTGATCTCGACGACCTTCTGCTTCTTCTTGGCTTCAGCTTTTTTCTTCTGCTGCTGATATTTGAATTTGCCGTAGTCCATCACCTTGCAGACAGGGACATCGCCGGGAGCAACTTCGACGAGGTCAAGTTTCGCTTCAGCAGCGAGATCGAGAGCTTCCTCGACCGGCATCGGGCCCCGTTTTTCGCCATCGTCTGCGATGACAAGCACCTGAGCGGCCCGGATATTCTCATTCATACGTGGCCCCGTCTGTTTCGGCGGGGTCATGCTCATAGGTCTGCGCGCGATGATGTTCTCCTTTCAAATCGGCGAAGTAGGCGCCGGCCTGACCGGAGCGTTAGCAACGGATCACGACTCGGCGCCTTCGTTAAATATAGCCGAGGCGTCGTTACAGTTCAATTGACTGGAGTCGCGCAAATGTCCGGGCGATTAGGCGTGCACGCGCTGGGCGCTGCTCGGCCGGGCTTCGGAGACGAGCCGCATATTGGCCAGCATGGAGATGACCATGTCCGGGCCAAGACTCGCCACATCCTGAGACGTCAGCTTGATCACGTCGCGGCCGAACAGGGCATCCGATTCCGCTGACTCGCTCGAATGCAGCAGCACGACGCCCGGGCAGCCCAGCGACAGGCAGAGATGCAGCGTGTCGGATGAGCCTGCGACGAAGAACTGGCTTTCCTTTGCCAGCATGGCGAGCTGGGCAAGGTCGGTCTTGCCGGTGAGATCGATGACGGAGTTCCGCGCGGCATTGCGGCCATGCGGGCTCGACGCATTCACAACGGCTTGCGCAAATTCGGTGAGGTGCTGACCGCCGAGGATCACAGAGAGGACACCGCGCGCGGCGAGCGTCTGGGCGATCGAGGCATAGCATTCCGCCGGCCAGCGATTGAGCGGATCATCCGCCGGCAGGAACAGCGCGAAAGGCCCGGAGATCCCGAACCATGACGGCTGCATGTTCGCAGCATCCTTGCGGCCATTAAGCGCCCAGCGAAGGTCCGGCAGGCGTTGCTCAGTCGGCACTTTCGCATCGGCCATCATTTTACGGATCGAGGCCGCCGGGAAAGCTTGGCTGACCCGGCCGCCCTTGGAAAGCACGCGCTTCGGGCCGATCCAGCGCGGACCGCGGAAACCGGTCATTGCGCCTTTGAGATCCATGGTCGCCCGCGTGCCGTCGAGGTCGTAGACCTGCTCATAGCCAATGCGCTTGAGCTGGCTGACGAGTTCTTTGAGCTGATGACGCTCGGCAAAACTGCCCGCGGCGAGGACACGGTCGAAATAAGGGGAGCCTTTGGCAAGGCGGCCGAAGGCCGGGGTCGTCAGAAGATCGACCGGCACGCCGGGGTTATCCCGGCGGATCGCAGCAAAGGCAGGCTCCGCATCAACAAATTCCCGGAGACATTCTTGTTTTATGACGAGAATTCGCGCGCCAGCCATACTCACTCTGATCCTTGCCCTTGGATTAACCGTTTATAAACACAAAGAGTGGCCGCCGTCATCGCCTCGGTGGAAAATAGCGAGACGGCCCGCGCCCGCGCAGCCGCGGAAATGCTCGATTTCGCGTCTTTTCGCAGGTGCATGAAATTGTGGAGAGCTTGGGCAAGAGCGTCTGCATCGCCCGGCGGGGTCAGCCAGCCCGTCTCGCCATCCGCAATGGTCTCGAGCGCGCCGCCATGAGCGGAGGCAATGACGGGGGTGCCCATGGCTTGGGATTCGACCGCCACGCGCCCGAAGGCTTCGGGGCGGGTTGAGGCCGAGACCGTGACATCGGCCCAGTCATAGGCAGCGGGCATATCATCCCAGTGACCATGAATGTGGACCGCGTGCGTCAATCCCAGCTCCTCCGTCAGCGCTCTTAAATGCGCTTCATATTCATCGCGTCCCTGGGCCGAACCGGTCAGCACAACCCGAAAGGGAACAGCTCCCTCCCTCTTCTGCAAACGGGATGCCGCGTTAAGCAGAACCTCCTGTCCTTTCCATTCGGTGAGCCGTCCGGGCAGGAGAATCCGCAAAGCCTCCTCACCGCCGAAAGCCGCGAGCGCGGCGGCCTTGCGCTCCGCTGTCAGCGCATCCGGATCAAAGCGGGAGAGATCGGCTCCGCGCGGAATGGTGATGAAGTGGTCATCGTCGGGGAACCATTTCTTCTGGCCATAAGCGTCACGGACGGCGGCGGCGGTATAGTCAGAATTGGCGATCACCGCGTCGCCACGCGCCATCACCGAATTATAGAGCCGCTTGAGCGAGGACTTTGCGCGATAGATGCCGTGATAGGTCGTCACATATTTGATGCCGGTCTTGCGCGCCGCCTGAAAGGCCGACCAGGCCGGCGCCCGCGAGCGGGCATGGATGATGGCAACGCCCTCGTCGGTGATCAGCTTTGCGAGCGCCTGACCATTGGCGGCGATCAGCATCGGGTTCTTCGAGCTGACCGGCATCTCGATATGGGTCGAGCCATCGCGGGTCAGCTCCTCGACCATCGGCCCGCCTTCGGAGACGACAAGCGAGCGCCCGCCCGCCGCGACAATCGCCTTGCCGACTTCGAGGGTCGTGCGCTCGGCCCCGCCGGTCTCAAGCTGGGGGATGATCTGAAGGATGGTGACCCCGGAGAGGTCAGGAGTGGAATTTACCATGATGGCAGGCGCTAGATCACATGGCCGGAGGCGACAAGAACCAAGTAAAGGGTCTATAGCACGCGATATGACAACAAGACGGGGTTTCGGGCACGCTCAGCCCTGAAAACCCCGCCGCCCGGAAAAGAGGCAGACGCATGAGTTATACTGAGGAAATCATAAAGGCGAGGATGATCGACGGCCCGCATGGCGAGCTGGCTGTCATTACCCGTGACGGACGCGGCCCCGGCCTGTTCTGGCTCGGCGGCTATGCAAGCGATATGCGCGGCACCAAGGCCGAGGCGCTTGATGACTACGCTGCGGATTGCGACCTTGCCTATACGCGGTTCGATTATTCCGGCCACGGCGAAAGCGCCGGTGAGTTCGAGGATGGCACGATCAGTTCATGGACCGCCGATGCCGCCCATGTGCTGGCAAATGAAACGCAAGGCCCGCAGATCCTTGTCGGCTCCTCAATGGGCGGCTGGGTGGCAGGCCTCCTTCTGCGCGAAATGCCCGAAAAGATTGCCGGTATGGTGCTGATCAATCCAGCGCCCGATTTTGCGACCGAGCTGACGCCGAAACAATGGCCCGAAGAGCTGTGGGCCAAACTGCAACGCGACGGGCGGATCGAAATCCCGTCAGAGTTCGACGACTCGGTCATGGTCTATACAAAAGCCATGTTTGATGACGGCGCGAAAGCGAGTGTGCTCGACCAGCCGCTCAAAGCCCATTGCCCCGTCCGTATGCTCTCCGGCATGAAGGACGATGTCGTCCCCTATACCCATGTTCTTCGCTATGCGGAGCATATCGAGGGCAGCGATGTGAGCGTCGCTCTCGTCCCCGAAGGCGACCACCGGCTGTCCCGCGATGAAGACATCATGCAGCTGATGTCGACGATCGAGGAACTGGTGGGGTGAATGGAAAGTGTCAGGGTCGTTCCCCTGAAACAGGCCCTGCGCGCCTGCCGGCATTTGCGAGACTGGCAGAATGATCTGGCCAATGAGGAGTACCCGGAGAAAATCAAGCGAGAAGCTGAGTTTATTGCCAGATATGTAGGCGGCTGAGGAGAGAAACTCTCAGCATATCCTATTTCGCATTCTCTTCAGGCGTTGGTATATCTTTATCAACTGGAAATGATGGGGGACTTCGAGAAGCTGAACGCAAAGGCCAAAGGGGTTTATGCAGCCATCGAAGAACACATCGCACAATATCCCATCCTTCTGGCCGCTCTTGAATCGGTCGAGCTTCTGTCACGGCGAAATTTTGGGGATGAAGTTTTCTTCCTGGATCAGATTGTGGCACTAAAGGCAGAAGAAACGAAAGACGATCCGGTAGGCAGGGCCATTGTCGAACTGACCCTCCCCGCTACACAGGCACAATGACCAAACCGCTCACCAATCCGACTCTGTCGCCGCCGCTGACCGATATCTGGTATTTCGCGGCGCCCTCCGCCGAGATCAAACCGGGGAAAATGGAGCGGCGGTTCTATCTCGGGCGGCCGGTCGTCCTTGGCCGGACGAAAGACGGGCGCGCATTTGCCCTGCATGATGTCTGCGCCCACCGTGCCGCGCCTTTGTCTGCCGGGCGGCAGGTGACCGAGGGGGGCCGCGAATGCGTTGAGTGCCCCTATCATGGCTGGCGGTTCGAGGTGGAGACCGGCACATGCGCAAAGATCCCCGCCCTCTCGGAACGCGAGGATTTCGCCACCAGGAAGATCCGCACGCCGAATTATCCGATCCATGAGGAAAAAGGCCTGATCTGGATCTATATCCCGGCCGACATCAAGAAATTCGAGGGCGAGCCTGTGACCCCCGCCCCGCGCCTACCGGACGGAATTCCGGGTGCCGCGCCCAAAATGGTGATCCACGCCCATGCGGAAGGGCCCTATGACGAGGCAGTCATCGGCCTTGTCGATCCGGCGCATACGCCCTTTGTCCATCAGCAATGGTTCTGGCGGCGGCCGGATGGCGCCTCCGAGAAGACCAAGGATTATGAGCCGACAGAGCTTGGCTTTCGCATGAAGCCGCACCGGCCGTCCTCGAATGGCCGGGCCTATAAGCTGATCGGGGGCGCGGCCACAACGGAAATCGAGTTCCGCCTGCCCGCCATGCGGCTTGAGATCATCCGTAACGAGAAATATACGATCCTCGGCCTGACCAACATCACCCCGACCGAAGAAGGCAAATCCCTCATCACCCAGATGTTCTTCTGGGACATGCCGCTGCTGACTATGATCAAGCCCTTTGCCTATCCGCTGGCGCGGACGTTCCTTGGGCAGGACGGCAAGATCCTCCGTCAGCAGAATGAGAATATCGAGCTTGAGAACCCCAAAATGCTCTATGCGGGCGATCCTGACCGGCTGGCGCAATGGTATGTAAAGCTCAAGCGGACCTATGGCGAGATGGGCGGCGCGGATTTCGTGAACCCGCTGGAGCCCGCGATCCTCTACTGGCGGACGTGAGGATGAGCGGAAGTTAGTGTTTCGGCGGGTTACACCTTCGGCTAACCCGCCCTACAATCAGGTCTCAGACCGGAGCCATCCATGAGCCGCGCCATGATCCTCACTGCTTTTGCCCTGCTGCTTGCCGCCTGCGGCGGGTCCGAGACGGCAACGCCCGCCGCAACGCCAGAAGCGGTCGAGGCGCCGGCACCAGCCGAGAGCGAAGCCCCGGCGGAGGTACAAAAAACCGAAGTTCAGGCCCCCAAACCGGCCGGACCGCAACAGCTTGAGGTCTATACCTACCGCGTGATCAATAGCTTCCCGCATGGCACCACTGATTTCACCCAAGGGCTCTTCGTTGCAGATGGCGCGCTTTATGAGACGACGGGCCGGATCGGCCAGTCCGCCCTGATCCGTCATGACATCCTCGGCGATACTGCCCCTGCGCGCCGTGCCCTGCCCGCCGATATTTTCGGCGAAGGTGCCGTGGCGGTCGGCGACCGCATCATCTCGCTGACCTGGCGGGACGGCATCGGCCTGATCCACGATCTTGAGACCTTCGAGCCCGAGGGCACCTTCCCGCTGGAGGGCGAAGGCTGGGGCCTGACCAGTGACGGGGAACGCCTGATCGTCAGTAACGGGACGAACAGGCTGACCTTCCTTGACCCTGAGACCTATCAGCCGACCGGCAGCCAGACAGTTTCCGCAAATGGCAAGCCGGTGCCGCGCCTCAATGAGCTGGAATATATTGATGGCGAGGTCTGGGCGAATATCTGGCAGACCGATGTGATCGTCCGCATCAATCCGGAGACCGGGATTGTTTCCGGCTTTATCGATCTTTCGGGGCTTTATGCCGATAACCGCGACCCGCGCGACAATGTGCTGAACGGGATTGCGTGGGATCCCGAGAGCGAACGCCTGTTTGTGACCGGCAAGAACTGGCCGGAAATCCACGAAATCGAGGTTATTCCAGCGGAATAATTGACCCCAAGGAATTAATGGCGATGAAAGGCCGTTATCGGCTAGTCTCATTGCCGACGGACAACCACCACGACCGGGAGACATGATCATGAAGCGCATTCTGACCGGGGCCGCCGCCCTTCTCAGCCTCACCATCGGGGCCCATGCGATGGCGCAGGAACCCGAAGAGCTGCGCGTCTGTGTCGCCGAGCTGCAGCCCTGGATCTATGTCGATGCCGAGCATGACGGCATTCGCGGCTTTGAAGTCGATGCGCTCAAAGGCCTTGCTGAAGAGCTGAATGTCACGACCAGCTTTGTCGTGCGCGATTTCGAAGATCTCAAGCCTTCGCTGATGAAGGGCGAATGCGACATCATCGCATCGGGTTTCTCGATCACGTTGGAGCGGGTACAGGATGTCTCCTTCAGTGTACCCTATAACCAGACTGAATATCACCTTCTGGTACCGACGGGCTCTGCCGAGAAATATGACAGCCTCGATGCTTTCGATGCGCCCGAGATGCGGATCGGCCATCTTGCCGGTGGCGTATCAGGTCAGGTCGCCGAAGAATTCTTCCCCAATGCGCAGCTTGTCCCGCTGCCCGCCCGGATCGACTCCCTTGATGCGTTCCGGAATGGTGAGATCGACGCTTACGTCTCCTCCGACCCCTTTGATGAGATCATCAATCAGGTGGCGCCCGGCGAGTTCACGACCTTTGATGATGAACTCCTGCGTGTGTCGATTGAGGCCTTTGCCGTGCGTAAAAACAACACAGAGCTGCTCGACAAGCTCAACCCCTTCATCATCCGGGGCGTCAACGACAATTACTTCCGTACACTGCACCGTAAATGGTTCACCAAGGAAGAAATGCTGACGGGGTATTGAGGGCCGCCGCCCTTCGGGGCGGTTCCCCTCATTCGTCAGGGGTCGCCACAAACAGCGCGATCAGGCCGATAAAGCCTGCATAGCGGAAGGCTGTCTCCAGCACCGGGCCACGCATGACATCCGAGCGCCACATCTCGTACCAGGTCTCGGCGATCACGATCCATCCGGCGAACAGCATGAAGATCGCAAGCCCGCAGCCCGACAGCGCCATCGCCTTTGCGGTGGTGAAACTAGCGGCATCCGCTTTGCAGGCCTTCCACATTTTCAGTACACCGATCGCACAGAGCCCGCCTGAAATAATCTTCAGGGACAGGATGAACAGCGAGCCGAGCCACATAAGGACCGGGCTGGTGGTCGCCTGAAAAGCGATCTCGCGGCCCTCGAATGTCGTCATGGAAGTCGTCATCGCAACCGCCCCCGTCGTGCCGCCCCAGTCGATGACGTTGAAGAAGGCCCCAAGCAGCAGGAAGGCCGCGACCGTCGCTGCCAACAAAATCTTGATATGTCTGAGCATGATATTTCTCCCCTATCCCGCGCACAATATGCGCCTCGCCGGCCTACCCGCCAAGCCGTGCGCTTTTCCGTGCGCAGCGGACTTGACGGAGTTGCACGGAACAAATAAAGAACATAACGAATCGCTCTAGGAGTGCTCGATGATTCTCGATGTACAGACACTCCTCTTCGCGGCCGCCATCTCCGGGTGGCTGGCCGCGCTTTTTCTCCTTGTCCTGCGCGTTCGCGCGGGCCGGGAGGCGCGGCAGCTTGATGATGAATTGACGGCGGCGAAAGGAGAGCTGGTCTCGCTTGGCGCAAGGCTCGAAGCCTTTGATGCCGTGCGCGACGAGCTTGAATATGAGCGCGAGAAGACCGGCCGGCTGGAGCGCGAAAGCGCAGCGCTCGCGACCCGACTGGAAGAGCGCGAGGCCAATCTGAAAGAGCTGCGCGACCGGCTTGAGAATGAGTTCCGCTCAATGTCGCAGAAACTCCTGCGTGAAGCGGGCGACACGCTGCTCCGCGAAGCCAAGCAGAATTTCGAGAAACAGCAGGTCATGGCGAAGGCCGATGCGGAAACCTATTCGAAATCCGTGACCGAGCTTCTCAAACCCATGCGCGAGACCCTGACCCGATATGAGCAGGGATTGCGCGAGATGCGCGACCAGCAGAAGGCCGCGCAAGGCGAACTGACAGGGCAGATCCGCAGCCTGACGGAATCGGCAAGCGCGGTGCAGGCCGAAGCCCGCACACTGGCTGCCGCCCTTAAAGCAGGGCCGCGCACAAGAGGACGCTGGGGCGAGACGACGTTGCGAAATGTCGTCGAGCTGACCGGCATGTCCGCCTATTGTGATTTCACCGAACAGCGGGCTGTTGCGGGCGAGGACGGCGCCGGACGCAAACAGCCTGACATGGTCGTCACCCTGCCCGGTGAACGGCTGGTCGCCATTGATTCCAAGGTCTCGCTTTCCGACTGGCTAGATGCGGCGGGCACGGAGGATGAGGCCGAACGCGCCGCCGCCCTCTCGCGCCATGGCGATGCGATCTGGAGCCATGTGCGCAGCCTTGCCGCCAAGGATTATGCCTCGGCCCTCAAGAAAGAGGGCGCGATGGATTTCGTCGTCATGTTCATTCCGGGCGAGAATTTCTTCACCGCCGCCGTCGAGGCGCGGCCGAACCTGTTCGAGGACGCCTTCCAGCGCGATGTCCTGATCGCAACGCCCACGACCCTGATTGCGATCCTCAAATCGATTGCCCAGTCTTGGCGCCAGCAAAAGGCGAGCGAGAATGCCCGCGTCGTCGCGGGGCTGGCGCAGGATCTCTATGACTCGCTGCGAACGACCGGCGGCTATCTGCAATCGCTCGGCAAGTCGCTGGGCCGCACGGTCGGCGAGTACAACAAACTCGTCGGCAATATGGAATCCCGCGTCCTGCCGCGCGCCCGCAAATTCGCCGATTACGAAATGCCGGGCACCGAGAAGGTGCTCGAAGAGGTGCCCTCGACCGAGGAGCTGCCGCGCCTGCCCGATGAAAGCCGTGGTTTCCTGCTTGAGGCCGATCCCTCCCCGAAAGCGGCGGCGAATGGGTAATAACCCTTTCGATTTCGATAGATGACCCGAGGCCCGGCGCCCGCTACGACCGGGCCAATGCGCAAGCCGTCCCTGTCCCTGCCGCTGTTTCAGACCCGCATGGTGATGCTGTGGGAACGGCTTTATGCGGGCCTCGTCCCGATCCTGATCGTCTTTTTCGTCTTTATCGGGCTGGCCCTGTTCGGGGTATTCGATGGCCTTCCGGGCTGGCTGCATGTGCTGGCGCTGGTCAATTTCCTCGGCCTCCTTGTCTGGGCGATCATCGTTGCCGAACCGCATCTGATGTTCCCGAAGCGGGAGGAGACACGAAGCCGGCTTGAGCGCGAATCCGGCCTGCCGCCGGGCCAGCTTGCCGATCTTGATGACCGGCCCTTTGCCGGCAGTGCGGACAATCCCCTCTGGCAGATGCATCGCTGGCAGATGATCGACGGGCTCGGCCAGCTTCGCGCCGGCAAGCCCCGCGCGGTCATCGACCGGACCGACCCTTATGCGCTGCGCATCCCGGCCCTCCTTCTGGCCCTGCTCGGCCTTCTGGTCGCAGGTCCTGCCGCGCAGGAGCGGATCAGCAGTGCGATCAAACCCAGCTTTGGCGACCGCACGCCAGTCACCGCCGATATCTGGATCGAGCCGCCCGAATATACCCGCCAGCCGCCGCGCTTTCTAGTCCGCGGTGAGGCGATGCCCGAAGGGGTCGCAGAAGCCCTGACCCTTCCTGCGGGGAGTATCCTCCGGGTACGGGCAAACCGGGCGGCGGAAAGCTCGCCCGACATCGACGTGACCCTGCCGCATCTGCCGTCGGAGGAAGAAACGCCGGACGGCACGCGGACACCGGGCACTTTCACCGCGACGCTTCAAGAGAGCGGGATCGTGACAATCCGTATAGGCCGCGACCGGATGGACATCCCCGTCGAGCTGGTTCCCGACACCCCGCCCACCGTCCGGCTGGTCGGCGAGCCCTCCGTTGAGGGCGGGATCCGCACAAGGCTGACGATCTCTGTTGAGGATGATTACGGCATCACCGATGGCGCCACCGAACTGCGGCTTGCCGCCAATCTGCGCCGCCCGCCTGATGCGCCGCCCATTCCCGGCCCGCTCGGCCCGGCGCGGATCGACGCCCCGGCCTTACGCGGGGAACCCGGCACGCGTGATGTCGCCATCGACCTGACCGAGCACCCCTGGGCGGGCCTGCCTGTTTCCCTGCGGATCATCGTCACCGATGGCGCCGGTCAGACAGCAACCTCCCAGCCAGTGACGCTCGTCCTGCCGGAGCGTACCTTTTATAACCCCCTCTCCCGCGCGATTATCGAGCAACGCCAAAACCTCGCTCTCGCCCCGCAATCCTGGCGGCGCACCTTAAGTCTTCTTGATGCGCTGACCGTCGCGCCGGAAATGTTTGCCGCCGATGCCAAGGAATATCTCCTCCTGCGGACGGCTTTTCACGATGTCGAAAAGAGCCGCGGCGAGAATGTCGACGAGTTGGTCGAGAGCTTCTGGCCGCTCGCCATCGCGTTGGAAGATGAGGGGCTGACCCTTGCCCGCCAACGCCTTGAGGCCGCACAGGAAGCCTTGCGGCAGGCGCTCGCCAATGGGGCGTCCCCGGAGGAAATCGACGAGCTGGTTGAAGAGCTGCGGCAGGCCATGGCCGACTACCTTGCGGCGCTTGCCGCTTCCGGTGATGCGCTGGCACAAGAAGAAGGCGTCTCCGAAACGGTTGAGGGACAGGACCTCAACGACATTCTCGATGAGATCGCTCGTCTGCGCCGTCAGGGCGACAGCGAAGCGGCCCGCGCGCGGCTGGCTGAGCTTGAACAAATGCTCCAGAACATGCGTATCACGCAAGGCAATGGCGAAGGCGAAAGCACCGCAGGCGGACCAAACAGCCAGTCCGGTGAAAATGGCGATGGTGAGCCCGGCGAAGGTCAGGGCGGCACGCTGGGCGAAGCCGGAGAGCTGATCGATCAGCAGCGCCGCCTTGCCGATGAGACCTTCTCTGCCCGCCGGGGGGATCGTACACAGAGTGGACTGGCGCAGGGCCAGCGCGACCTCGCCGAGGCCGCCCGCAATCTGAGTGATGAAGCCGCGGGCGAGCAAAGCGCCGGCGCCCAAGCGCTCGATCAGGCAGCCCAGATGATGGAGGGCGCCGCCCGCGCCCTTGAACGCGGGGATCTGACGAGTGCCGGACAGGCGCAAGAACGCGCGATGAGCCTGCTCCGCGACGGGGCCGCCGCCCTTGCCGAAGAAGCGATTGCCGCAGAAGATGCTCAGGACGGAGATGGCCGCGCCGCCGATTCAGGCAGTGTTGCCGGTCAGTCCGCTGACCGCGATCCGCTCGGCCGTCTCTATCAGGGCATGGGCGACAGCGGCGTTGAGATCCCCGACCTTTCTGACCCCGAACGGGTACGCGAGCTGACCCGCTCTTTACGCGAACGCCTGCGCGATCCGGCCCTGCCCGAAGCGGACCGGGAATATATCGAAAGATTGCTGCGGCGTTTCTGAGGTGCCTAGTCGTTCAGGGCACTGATGGTTGGCAGGCCGCGTAACGAGCCTGCATCATCCATCCCGTACCCGACGAGGAAGGCATTGTCCGGCATATCAAAGAGCCGGAACTCCGCCTTGACGTCCCGCCCCTTGATGCTGGTCTTGTCGACCGCCACGCAGGTCATAATCCGCGCCGCACCGCGAGCGGTGAAGAGGTCCCGCGCAAAACTGACTGATTTGCCTGAATCAAGAACGTCATCGACAAGAAGAACTGTCTGGCCTTCGACCGGCGCGGTCACGTCTTTCACGAGCTGGATCTCGCCGGAGGAGACGCGCCCCGTCCCATAGCTCGACAGCTGGATGAAATCGATTTCGGGATCGGCGCCCGCTTTCGTCAGCGCCCGCGCAAGATCGGCCGCAAAGATGAACCCGCCGGTCAGGATCGGCACCATGGTGAATTGCTTGCCGAGCCCGGCAATGATTTCTCCGGCCAGCTCGCCGAGCCGCCGGTCAATGTCTTCGGTCGTGAAAATTGTCCGCATGCCATCCGCCACATCGTGATCCTTCGTCTTAGATCATAACCGGGGCCGGCCTGTCACCTTGCGGCCGTCTCGATCGCCTCAATCGGCAAGGGCGGCAGGGTGGCGCGGCCCCAGCCGCTGCCGGTTTGCTGCAGGGTAAAGCCTTGCGCTTCCGGCGCCGGGGCTGGCACTCCGGCTGTCACACGGATATCGGCCCGCGCTGTCCCTTCGGGCACCATGGCGCGGACAACGAACGGACGCTCGCCGCGCACCGGCACCGTCACATCGCTAAGCGAAACGGCCTGATAGTCAGCCAGCACTTCGCCATCGACGCGCAATTCAAGAAGCGGCAGGGCCGGGATAGTCCCGGCATTGACGACCGTGCCGCGAATTTCGAGGACCGGGCCTTCGAAGGACTGGGCGTATCGCGTCGAGACACCTTTGAGCTCCAGCGCCGCCGGGTTTTCGGGCGCCCCGAAGACCCGGGCATATGCTCTCGACGTATCCGGCCAGATGGTCTCCATCAGTTCGCGGTCGCTGAGCGCAACGCCAATGGTGGCCACCATCATGATCCAGACGCTCCAGCCGAGCCGGCGTACCGGGGTCAGCCGGTTGCGCTCGCGCGCCCTGATCCGGTCACGGAATTTCAGCGCGGCATCCATCCCCTGATTGAGGCTGCGCTCCTGACGGTCCTGCCGCCAGAGAGAGAGACGCTCCGTAAGCTGCGCGAGGATCTGCCGGGGCAAATCCGCCCAGTTCAAGCCTGTTTTTTCATCGGCCGAGAAATACCCGGCCATCTCTTCCGCTGCCAAGTCATCATCGGCGCTCGGTTCCGGCGAAGGCGGCGCCTGCTTAGGAGCAGAGCGGAAAGGATGCGGCTCGAAAGCAGCTTTCACCCATTCCTGCTGGCGATGCGGATGCTCTTTACCAGAAGAAGCAGAACTCCCCTTCTCCTCATCCCAGCCGGGCACGGCGTCTTTTGGCCGCCACAGCGCGACGACTGTTGATTCGCCTTCTTCTCGCGGCGCAGGTGCAGGCTTGCTGGCTCGCGGCGGCGGAGACGCATGGATATGGCGCGGCGCGGCAGCGGCCGTGAAGGCACCGGCACCGACGGTCACGACCTCGGCATCCAGACCCTTTTCATACCAGACCGTGCCGCAGGCAGAGCAGCTGACCTCGCGCCCCTCTGGCGGGATCGCCGAGGCGGGCACACGATACATTTTCGGGCAGGCCGGACATGAGATCAGCATTGCGCCCTCCGACCGAACACGGTGTAACCACAGGCATGTCGGCCACCACCAACACCTCTGAATTGCCGCAGAAAATCGTCGAATTGCGGGACGTCGCGCTGACCTATGACGGCACGCATGAAGTGCTCAAACACGCCGATATGGTCCTGCGCGAGGGCGATTTCAGATTCCTGACCGGCCCGTCGGGCGCCGGCAAGACGACCCTGCTCAAGCTGATCTACATGGCGCTCAAACCCACCTCGGGCAGCGTGCGGATTTTCGGAGAGGAAGTGCGCGACCTTGCCACCGATGACCGGCCGGCGCTGCGCCGCCGCCTCGGGGTGGTGTTCCAGGAAAACCGTCTCCTCGATCATCTGACCGCCTATGAAAATGTCGCCCTGCCCATGCGTGTGATGGGCTTCAAAGATCAGGATTATCGGGGTGATGTTATGGAACTCTTAAGCTGGGTCGGGCTCGGCGATCACATTCTGGCAAAGCCCCCGGTCCTTTCGGGAGGGCAGAAACAGCGCGTGGCGCTGGCCCGGGCGCTGGTCTCGAAACCCGATCTGATCCTCGCCGACGAGCCGACCGGCAATGTCGATCCGGAAATGGGCGGGAAAATCATGCAGTTATTGCTGGAGCTGAACCGCCTCGGCACCGCTGTCATCGTGGCGACCCATGATTTCCACATCGTCCGGCGCATCCCCATGAAGATCCTGCGGCTCAAAGAAGGGCATCTGACCCTGCATCAACCGCTGGCCGAACTGACGGAGCAGGCCCCGTGAGCGAAACGGCCGAAGACGACGAAGGCTATGTCGACGAAGAGGCGTTGGAGGCCGCCGTGCCCCGGCGACAGACACCGCTGCTGCCCGAAGCCGGGGCTTCCGGCACGCCGCTAATGATCGTGATCGCGGTGCTCGCGTTCATCGCCAGCGTCTCGCTCGCTGGATATTTCATGGTCTCGCGCGCCGCCGCCGACTGGACCGGCGATCTTTCGGGCACGATCACCGTGCAAGTTCGGGGGGCGGCCGCCGATCTTATTCTTCAAGATGCGGATATCGCCGAGGGCCTCTTGCGCGATCATCCGGGCGTCACAGAAGTTGCCCGCATGTCTCGGGCAGAGACTGAAGAGCTGCTTGAGCCCTGGCTGGGACGCGATAATCTGAGCGCGGATATTCCGATCCCGATCATCATCACGGCTGAGATCAGCCCGTCTTTGCGGCGTGATCTGTCTTCCTTGCGTAATGGTCTTGCCGAGGCCGCACCGTTGGCCGCGCTTGATGATCACGGCCAATGGAATGACCGGCTGGTCGATGCCGCCAACCGCGCCAAGGGGCTCGCCTTTATCGTCTTTGCCATGATCATGGGGGCGACGGCCTGCGTCATCATCTTTGCGACCCGGGCGGGCCTCGCGGCCAATCGCGAGATTGTCGAGGTCATGCATCTTGTCGGGGCCACGGATAAATTCATCGCCGATCAGGTACAGCGCCGTTATTTCTCGCTTGGCCTGAGGGGCGGCGCGATTGGTGCCTTCTCCGCCGCAATGATCCTGTTTCTGACGGCGAGTTTCGGTGCCGAAGACGCAGGGCTTTTCTTGCCGAACCTGCAGGCTGCGCCGGCCATGCTGGCCGGGCTTGCCATCGTGCCGGTCGTGATTTGCGGGATCTCCTCGCTCGTGGCACGGATCACTGTCCGGACGATCCTCGCCCGCGAAATTCACTGATCACCCGCCGAACCCAGCCGCCAGGGCCGCTCGGCGGCGCTGGTGGCGGCGGAGCTGTCTCGACTATTTTGACTTTTTCTTCGTGGCTTTTTTCTTGGCCACTTTCTTTTTCACGGCTTTTTTCTTGGCGGTTTTTTTCGCGGCAGCTTTCTTGGTTACCGCCTTCTTCTTGGCCGCTTTCTTCTTCACGGCCTTTTTCTTGGGCTTGTCCTCCACTTGCGTCAGAGCCGAAGCGGCGAGCGATTTGATCTCCTTGGCCGACAGCGATGATGGGTCTTTCATCGCCTTGCTCGCGATTTTCGCGACGGCAGCCGACGTCTTTTCCGATTTTGCCATTCGTTTTCTCCCCTCCTGGAGCAGGTAATCGAGCGAGCATAGCTTGTGGTTGTACGCCGTCCAGCGAAGGGCGCAGTAATAGAAGACACAAGTCTAGGCCGTTGAGAGTCATGGATTTTTAACTCTGCCAGCGTGACGGGGATCACTGCCCGGTCGGCCCGAAAAGCGCACTGTTGACGCTGTAGCGTCAGGAGTGCCCCGAAATGACCCGGCCCCAAGCCATCAAATCCGCCGCCCCCGGCCACGCCGTCCCGCCGCACGCCCGCGCCAGACTTCGCGAGGCAAACCCGGATACCGATGCGGTGATCCTGCGGATTGTCCGCCAGTGCGCCCGCGCAAAATCGCAGAACGCCCCCTGCACCGCGAACTGGTTTTGAGGGCGTTGGAGCCTTCTGAGCTTCAAGTACCTCTTTCACGGGGGAGGAAATTCTCTCTGCATTCTGAGTGCCGTCGTCCCGCGGCTTGACCGCGGGATCCATGGTGGTGATGCGCCAGCAGTGGGATGGAAAGGTCATTAGACTGACGTGCCAGAGCGAAGTCCCCACTCATCTTATCTTGTTACCAGCGCTTCCTGGATCCCGCGGTCAAGCCGCGGGATGACGGATGGTGAGACTAGCGCTTCAAAGGCAGGTCCCCGCCTGCGCGGGGATGCACGGAGATGAGAATAAAAAAGGGCGCCCCTTGCGGAGCGCCCTTTCGATACAGACCATGATGTCTTCAATCCCTCACGGGACTGATGATTACATCATGCCGCCCATTCCGCCCATGCCGCCCATGTCGGGCATTGCAGGGGCGCTATCTTTTTTTGGCGCTTCTGCGATCATCGCCTCCGTCGTGATGAGGAGACCAGCGATCGACGCTGCATCCTGAAGTGCGGTACGGACGACTTTCGCCGGATCGACGATGCCCATGCCGAGCAGGTCGCCATATTCTTCCGTCTGCGCATTGAAGCCGAACTTGGTGTCGTCCTGCTCAAGCAGTTTACCGACAACGATCGAGCCTTCTTCGCCAGCGTTCTCGACGATCTGACGCAGCGGCGCCTGAAGCGCACGGCGAACGATCGCGATACCGGCTTTCTGGTCGGCATTGTCGCCGGTCAGGCCGTCGAGCACTTTCGATGCATAAAGCAGCGCGGTGCCGCCGCCCGGGACGATGCCTTCTTCGACAGCAGCGCGGGTTGCGTTGAGCGCGTCATCGACGCGGTCTTTGCGCTCTTTGACTTCGACTTCCGTCGCGCCGCCAACCTTGATGACAGCAACGCCACCAGCAAGTTTAGCGAGACGCTCTTGCAGCTTCTCACGGTCATAATCCGAAGACGTATCTTCGATCTGACGGCGGATCTGTGCCGTGCGGGCCTCGATGTCATCTTTAGAGCCAGCACCGTCGACGATGGTCGTGTTGTCTTTGGTGATGACAACGCGTTTCGCCGTGCCGAGCATGTCGAGGCCGACATTCTCAAGCTTGATGCCGAGATCTTCAGAGACAACCTGGCCACCGGTCAGGATCGCGATGTCTTCGAGCATGGCTTTGCGGCGATCGCCGAAGCCCGGTGCTTTGACAGCAGCAATCTTCAGACCACCACGCAGTTTGTTGACGACGAGGGTCGCGAGCGCTTCGCCTTCGACATCTTCAGAGATGATCAGCAGCGGGCGCGAGGACTGAACGACAGACTCGAGCAGCGGCAGCATGGACTGAAGGTTCGAGAGTTTCTTCTCGTGCAGGAGGATGAACGGATCCTCGAGCTCAGCCGACATTTTGTCCGCATTCGTGATGAAGTACGGCGAGAGGTAGCCGCGGTCGAACTGCATGCCTTCGACGACGTCGAGTTCGGTTTCAGCGGTCTTGGATTCTTCAACCGTGATGACGCCTTCATTGCCGACTTTCGACATAGCTTCAGCGATCATCTGGCCGATTTCTTTTTCACCATTGGCGGAAATCGTGCCGACCTGCTCGATGCCTTCCGAACCCGAAACCGGGGTCGAATGCGATTTGATCGTCTCGACGACTTTCGAGACAGCAAGATCAACACCGCGCTTGAGGTCCATCGGGTTCATGCCGGCAGCCACATATTTGTGACCTTCACGGACGATGGCTTGAGCGAGGACGGTTGCGGTCGTAGTGCCGTCACCGGCTTCGTCATTGGTCTTGGACGCAACTTCCTTGATGAGCTGAGCGCCCATATTTTCGAACTTGTCTTCAAGCTCGATTTCTTTTGCGACCGAGACGCCGTCTTTCGTCGTGCGCGGCGCACCGAAAGATTTCTCGATGACCACGTTGCGGCCTTTCGGGCCGAGGGTCACTTTGACGGCATTGGCGAGGATATCGACACCGCGGAGCATTTTCTCACGGGCATCGGCTTCGAAGCGGACTTCTTTAGCTGCCATTTTCTCTATTCCCTAAAATTCGTTGACGGATGAATGAAGCGTTCCGGATCCTCAGTCGAGGATGCCCAGAATGTCGCTTTCTTTCATGATGAGCAGGTCTTCACCGTCGAGTTTCACTTCGGTGCCCGACCATTTGCCGAACAGGATGCGATCGCCGGATTTGACTTCGAGGGGGACGATTTCGTTATCGTCGCCACGTGCGCCGGAGCCGACGGCCACGACTTCACCCTGCTGGGGCTTTTCCTTGGCGGTGTCGGGGATAATGATGCCGCCAGCTGTTTTTTCGTCTTCTTCGACGCGGCGGACCAGGACGCGGTCATGGAGCGGTCTGAAAGCCATGGATATTTTCTCCGAATGACTGTGTTGAACGGGCGAAAAGCTTGTGTTTCCGCGGGTTTCTATGATTTTAGCACTCACACAGGGTGGCTGCTAATGGCGGGGAATTAAGATCGGCGACGGGGTCCGTCAAGGCCGGAGAACCGCAAAAAAACTTATCTTCAGCGGATGTGGCGGCGTAAGCAGGAGGGATGATCAACATGCTCCTTGCCGCCGCCCTCCTTCTCACCAGCCCGAGTTCAGAGGAGGAAGCCGTTCTCGCAACCGTCGATGCGACGTTCGAGGCTTTCTATGCTGGGGATTCCGCCCGGATGGAGCCCCTGCTGGCTGAAAGTGTACAGCTCTGGCCGCTGACGCTGGACGCAAGCAGGGATACGCCGGTCCGCAAATCTCTGCCGCTCAGTCGCGAAGCCTGGCTCGCGCAGATTGAGGGCGAAGAAGGCCGGTTTGCTGAAGTTTACTGGGATCCGGTCGTCCAGATCCGCGCCGAACGCTTCGCCCATGTCTGGACACCCTATGTCATCTATGCCGATGGCGAGCGGGTCCATTGCGGTATTGACGCCTTCACGCTGATGAAGCCCGAGGACAAATGGCTCATCACGGATCTGGCATTCACGATGGAGCCGCAAGCCTGCGAAGAGCTTGGCTGGCCCGAAGCACGGGCGCGAGTGCGACCGGCGAGTCTGCGGCCTCACCTTCCCCAAGCGGAATGATCCACACTCTCTTTCGCTATTGAAGAAACGACCTGCTGCTGGCGCGAATTATGCCGTATTCGCGTAGCGAATTTAACCAGTGTCTAGTTTTTTCGGCTTACAGGCGCCCCATCAGCTCAATCTGTACGGAGTTCCGATGCTTGATCTCGCCGCCGCCCTCTTCTCTCTCAATGCCGTTGCCCAAGATGAGGCCATCTATGCCGATGTCGGCTATGCGCATGTCACCTTCCTGACCGATGATGATTTCGGGTTTGAGACCACGTCGAACAGCGTGATCAGCCATGTCGGCTGGAACGCGACGAAATATTTCGGCGCCGAAGCCGAGATCGGCATCGTCTCCTTCCCTGAAGAGAACAGCAATGACATCCTCTCCGCTGAGGTGAAGACGACCGTAACACTCGGCGCGTATGGGGTCGCGCGTTATCCGTTGACGGAGCAGGTCACGGTCTATGGCCGCGCCGGCTATGTCTATGCCGATGCGGAATTCACGGTCGAAGCCTTTGGCATGGAAACCGTGTCAGAGGATACGTTCCAAGGGATTGGCTATGGTGGCGGGCTCCGCTGGCGCCTTGGTGAGACTCGGAATGGTATCCGCACGGAATTTACCCATTACGATCTCAAGGATATCGAGGCCCGTGCCTTCACCCTCGCCTTTCAGCGTCACTTTTAAAGACGCTTAGCCCTCATAGAGCAGGAAAGTGTTGAGGGTCAGTCGGCCCTCACGCGGATTATCCGACAGGACAGGGTTCTCTGGGATCATCCCGGAATGCAGCGAACAGCCGCGATAAGCGAGGAGCCGGTTAAAGCGCGCCTCATAAGCGGCTGTCTGTTCGAACATCGCGGATGAGCCGCGGATATAGTCATGCTGCGGCATCCCCTCACGCTTGGCATCGGCTTCTAATGAAGCCTTGTAGGAAGGCTGGCGGCCCTCCGTGATCGTCTCAAATCCTGTCGTCCGGTGGCGGTAGAAGGCGGTCCCGCCATGCCCAGGCGGGCAGAGATAATGCAGCACCGCGATGATGCCGGTGTCCGTGCCGTCATAATGCGGAATACACTGGATCGGCATCAGTTCCTCGGGCGACTTGGTCACGATGGAGAAATACCCTTCGTGAACGGAGAGCTTTCCCCCCTGCCAGCCGAAAGCCTCAGGACCGACCGAGGCAATCGCATCACGAACGGATTCGAGATACCCCTTTGGTGCCGGTGCGCGGACCCCCGGATAATAGGCGCTTTCGAGATCGAACGTGCTGTTGGTGGCCATCTCGACCAGCTGTTCCGGATCCGGAAAGGCGTTATCAACATGGATGACCGGCTGTTCTTCATAGCCGATGCGGTCAATCTGCAATGTGTGGCCGCTCACTCGTCCGTACCCGCCAAAACCCCGGGCGCTGCTTCACCCGTCACTGTGTTAGAGGACGAGGGCGCAAGGTCAACCGCTCCGCTTTGCTGAGGCGGGAGGCCATCACCACGCAGCGGGATCGAGGGGCCGGACATCCAGCCCCAGAGTGCCCCGCCGCCAACCGCCACGCCGGGCGTCACTGTTCGTCCCAAATCACTGGACGAGACACCGACCCGCGCATTGCCGATGCCATACCCCACACCGACCCCGACGCGTGGAGAAGCACAAGCCGCAAGAGACATCATCAGGAGCAGGGATAAAGCGATTGATTTCATGGCCAAATCCTACGCCGAAACCGGCCAGCCGTCACCCGCACACTTCATCTCCGCATAACCATCATATGCAGGGCGAATAGGCACGCGCCTGCGCATCATGCTATGGGCAAGAAAAAGATAAGCTCACACGAGCAAGGGAGGAGTTGGATACTCATGTTCCAGCCCGAAACCTTCGAGATTTTCACGCCGCGCGTTTATCCGTTGCGGGCACTGGCCGCGACTTTGCGCCTGATCAACAACAAGGAAGACACCTCGCAGGTTTACCGGGTGACCTCGTCGCTCGATGGCCCGACGATTGAGCGCGCCTATCAGATCTTCAGATCCGATCCGATGGGGGCGGAGTATCTCGCCAATGGCCGTGAGCTGCGCGATCTTCTTTCTGACCGCGATGCATTGCGAAAACTGCCGGAGAATTCATTCGGTCGGGCCTATCTCGATTTCGTCGAGAGCGAAGGGCTGTCGCCCGAAGGCTTCCAGACGGAGATGGATGGCAGCGGTGAAGTCTTTGACGAGGCGGGACCAGAGCGGCAGAAATTTCTCTACCGTGTACGTCATACCCATGACCTTCTTCATGTGCTGACCGGTTATGGCCGGGACATGATCGGGGAGCTGTGCCTTCTTGCCTTTACCCGCCGGATTTCAGGCAGCCGGGCACTCGCGCTGATCGTTGCGCTCGGCCAGTTCAAGGCGATCAGTGTCTTCAAGGGATATCCCGTGCGGGCGGCCCTCAAAGAAGGCGGCCAGCTCGGCCTTGCGACCGAACGCCTGCTGCTTCAGCGCTGGGAGGATCTTCTGCCCCTGCCGATCGAGACCGTCCGGGAACGGCTTAATATTGGCCGTCCGGAGATCTATCTGTCGATCAAGGAAAAGGCCGCCACACGCGACCGGGATTACCGTCAAACCCTGACGACGGCAGAGGCTGCCTGAACGGCAGCCTCCTTATTGTTCCGCCTCAAGATCAGCGGTCTTTTTCAAAGGTGAGGTCACCGATCCGGACGTCGTCCTTGTCGCCTGAGACGCTGACATTCCCGGTATAATCCTCGATTTCGACGTCACCGCCGCCGTGGATCTTCACGACCGGATTATTGGCGACACCGCCAAAATAGACATCGCCATTACCCGAAATCCGGATTTCGGTCGCCGAGCTTTTGCCCTCTTCGATTTCGACATCGCCCGAGCCATTGATGGAGACCATGAGCTCGCCATTCATGCTTTCAGAATGGAAATCACCTGAGCCACTGATCGCGACATTAATGCCGCCGCCGACTTCTTCGACTTCGACATCACCAGAGCCGCCGATCTTCACAGAAACGCCGCCTTTGACGTTTTCAGCGGCCACATCGCCGGAGCCGCCGATGCGGATATCAAGCGAGCCGTCGACATCTCCGAGATCGACATCGCCGGAACCGCCGATTTTGACCGAGGCTTTGCCGCTGCGGCCGGCATAGATATCTCCGGAGCCGCCAATGGCGATTTCGAGGTCATTTTTGACGTCGCCGACGGAAATTTCGCCCATGCCGCCAATCCCGACATAGGCCGAGGTCGACGTGCCGATTGATCCGTAGACTTCGCGCATCCCCTGAAGGTGCAGTTCGCCGAAATTCACATCGGCTTCGATGATCAGGGCCGCTTCGTCGAGTTTGAACGCCGCGCCTTTCGGCAAGGTGATCGAGAGCACCGGATAGCCCTCAAGGAACTCCCCGAATTTGACGATGGCGTCATCGCCGCCGCCCCAGCCATTGCGGCGGTAAGGAGCACCGCGACGGTAAAGCTCTTTCACCTCGCGCGCATCGCCCTCGACGAGCACGCTGCTGCCGGAGCGTGAAATCTCAAGCGGGCCACCTTCAGGGGCGCCCATCACTTCGACCGACAGCGTGCGGCCTTCCTTGATTTCGACCGTCCCGACGAAGCCGCGGATCTCCAGCATGTCAGCGCCGGAGAAGGTTTCGGAAGTGGACGATACGGGGGCAGCCAGCCCTAGGGCACTGGCGCCTAAAAAGAGAGCGGAAACAAGCATTCTGGGGTCTCCCCATTATCAACTACAGTTGTAGTCTTAGCACCCGACGCAGGAAAAACAAGTGGGGATAACGGGATCTGGTTAACTGCCGCTGGCGGTCAGGGCCTGACAGGTCGCCGACTTGGGCGTGTCTTCACAGAAATCGGGGGCGCCCGCCTCCCGCCAATAGGCGATGAGGCCAAGGGCTTCGGCGATCTCGGCAAAGCCCGGATGCGCCCGCACGCCCGCCTTTCCCGGTGCAAAGAGGATCTGGGTCTCATCGACCCGCCCGGCCTTGGCGGCGGCCAGCGTGACGGTCACCGCCTCATCATCAAGCCCCATCCGGGAATAGCCTTCGAGCGGATAGTAATAAGGCAAGCGTTCCGGCCCCAGAAGATCAAAGGCGCCCTTCATCATGCTTTGTGTGGCGGGACCGGGATTCTCCAGCGCCGCAATGAAAGGCTCATGCAGGGCTCTAAGATCAGCGCGGCCCGGCATCTCCGCAACCAGCGCACGGGCACGGTCATAGTCTTTTTCCTGGAGGGCGACAGAATAAAGCCCCTCCCAGACATTCCGTGCCCGGAGGCCGTAATCATTCCACGCCGAGGTAAAGGCCTTGTCCGCGGCTTCCGTGTTGCCGAGGAAGAATTGCCCCCAGCCCGTCCCCGCCAGCATGATCGGCGAGAGCGGATCGAGCTTTGCCGCCTCACTGAGCGCCTCGACACCGTCCTGTGCCCGTCCGACGCTGAGCAGGAATTCGCCATACCAGAACCATGCCGTCACATTGCTGGGGTCGCTGTCGAGGGCGGCAAGGAAGGATTGCTCCGCCTGCTGCCATTGATGATCGCGGCGGGCCTGCACGCCCCTGACGGCCAGCGCTTCCGGATGGGCGGGCGTAAGAGCCAGAGCGCGAGACGCCGCGGCCCGCGCCTGATCCTCGATCTGCGCATAAGGGGTCGTTGAGTGGCCGGGATAGACATGCAGCGCCATCGCCAGCGCCGCCCAGCCATCGGCAAAGTCAGGGCTTCGCGCCGTGACCTGCTCAAACGCGGCAATCGCCTGCGGGATCGCCGCGCCGCGCTGGGCCAACAATGAACGCCCGCGTAAGTATAGCTCATAGGTTTCAGGATCGATCGGCCTGTCTTGCGGCAGTTCTTCCACACCCAAGAGCTGGACCTTCATCGCGTCCGCGACATTCTCGGCGATATCCCGCTGGATCGCGAAAATGTCCGTAAGCTGACGTTCATAACTATCCGCCCAGAGCCGCTGGTTCGCCGCCGTATCGACAAGGCTGACCGTGACGCGAACGCGGTCATCGCTGCGCCGGACGCTGCCCTCGAGGACGTGGCTGACGCCAAGGGTCCGGCGGATCGCTTTTAGATCCGGCGCCTCCTCCCGATACTGAAAGGACGACGCCCGCGCGATGACCTTTACATCGTCGAGCCGGACGAGAAGCGCGAGAATTTCCTCGGTCACCCCATCGGAGAAGAACTCACTGTCCGCATCCCCCGCATTGGTGAAAGGCAGGACAGCGATGGCGCGGCCATCGATCACGGGCTCACTGCCGCGCGGCCAGAGAAGCCCCGCGATGAGCCCGACCGAGACAATGGCCAGTGCGCCAAGGGCTACGACCCAGCGCTTTTGCAGGCTGGAGCGGGTGCGCCCCAGCCGCCAGATCCGGCGCGGCGCGCCTTCCTGTGTGGCGCGATAGACCGCGACCGGCGAGGAGATGTTCTTCAGCCGCTCATAGCCTGCCGCCTCGAACAGGGCCTCCATCGTGCCGCGAAGCTGCTCATAAACGGCTTGCGAGATCACTGTTTCGCCGGGCTTAGCGATACTCTCGAGCCGCGAGGCGATATTGACGCCATGGCCGACAAGGTCGCCGCCCTCCCGCGACATGACATCGCCGAGATTGACGCCGATGCGGACTTTCAGTCTGGGCAGATCAGAATCGTCGGCTTCGAGCGCCTTGTGGATCTCAAAAGCCGCCTTCACTCCTTCGATGACGCTCGGCATTTCGACCATCACACCGTCACCGGCATGGTTGAAGATCCGCCCGCCATGCGAGGTAATGATATCCGAGATCAGGGTCCGCGCCCGGTCGACTGCCGCAAGCGCACTCTCTTCGTCCTTTTCGACCAGCGCCGAATAGCGGACGACATCCACAGCCATGATGGCCGCGAGTTTCCGGGTAAATCGCGCGTCGCTCATCTGGTCAGAACCCCTGTTCCCGGTTGCCCTTGTGCGCTGCAAGGGGCGGCGCGCGCAAGCCTTGCTCGCAAGCGCTACGGTTGCTCTCGCCGCACAGGCTCGCTAGCCCATGCTTACCCAGAAGCAAAAACGACGGGGTTCCATGGATTTCCTTATCCAGAATGGCCAGTATATTTCACTCGCCCTCTATTTCCTGCTGATGCTCGCCATCGGCTTTTACGGGTACAAGACATCCACCAGCGACAGCTCTGAATACATGCTGGGTGGCCGGAAACTCGGCCCCGCGGTGACATCGCTGTCGGCGGGCGCATCAGATATGTCAGGCTGGATGCTGCTCGGCCTGCCGGGCGCTGCCTTCCTCTCAGGCCTGCCCGCCGCATGGATCGCGATCGGTCTGACAGTGGGCGCGCTCTGCAACTATCTCGTCGTTGCGCCGCGCCTCCGGGTCTATACCGAGACCGCGAAAGACGCGCTGACGATCCCCGACTATTTCGGCAAACGGTTCGATGACCACACGCATCTCCTGCGGGTCTTCTCGTCGATTGTGATCGTTGTCTTCTTCACCGTCTATGTCTCTGCGACCCTCGTCGGCGGCGGCAAACTCTTCGAAAGCGCCTTTGGTCAGGACTACATGACGGGCCTGTGGATCACCGCGGGGGTGGTCATGGTCTATACCTTTGTGGGCGGTTTCCTTGCGGTCTCGATGACGGACTTCGTGCAGGGCTGCATCATGTTCGTCGCCCTGATCCTGGTGCCGGTGATCGCGTTCACCCAGCTTGGCGACAATGTGAATCTCAACGAGATTTTCGCGTCGGTGAACCCGGCGGACTCGGCGAAGGTCGAAGGCTCGCTCGACAATCTGTCGATGAACCTCTTCAGCGGCGCGACCGTGATCGGCACCATCTCCCTTCTGGCATGGGGCCTTGGCTATTTTGGCCAGCCACACATCATCGTGCGCTTCATGGCGATCCGTTCCGTCAAAGACGTGCCGATGGCGCGCAATATCGGCATGGGCTGGATGGTCATTGCGCTGATCGGCTCTGTCTCCACCGGGATCATCGGTGCGGCTTACGTCATCCAGAATGGCGTGCCGACGGAATATCTCAATGAAGACGGCCTCTTTGATAAAGAGACAATCTTTATCGCGCTCAGCCAGATCCTCTTCCACCCGCTGATTGCCGGCTTCCTGCTGGCCGCGATCCTCGCCGCGATCATGTCGACGATTTCCTCGCAGCTTCTCGTTGCCTCCAGTTCGCTGACGGAAGATTTCTACAAGCTGTTCCTGCGCCGCAATGCGTCTGACAAGGAAAGCGTGATGGTCGGCCGGATCTGTGTTGTGATCGTTGCGCTCGTCGCGATCTTCCTAGCCCGGAACCCGGATTCGAGCGTGCTAGATCTGGTCGCCAACGCGTGGGCCGGGTTCGGCGCCGCCTTCGGGCCGGTCATCATCCTCAGCCTGCACTGGAAGAAGATGACCATGCCGGCGGCCTTCCTCGGCATGCTGGTCGGCGCGGCCACCGTGATCATCTGGACCTATACGGGCCTGATCTCAGGCGCACTGGCCGATCTTTATTCCATCGTGCCGGGCTTTATCCTCTGCTGGCTGACGGTTTTCGTCGTCAGCCTCTTCACCCAGCCCAAGCCGAGCGTGCTTGAGACACATGACGTTGTCGACGGCCAGATGAAGAGCTGATCAGTCCAACAAATCCAGAAAGGGCAGGCTACGGCCTGCCCTTTTTTGTGCGCGGAATTCAGCTCATCTGCTCTTCGAGGGAACGGGTCCTATCTGTGACCTCATCGCCCGTGTGCTTGGTCGAGGCGGGCTCAACGAGCAGCACCCAGCATTCTTCCTCCGCCACCGGATTATGCATGACGCCTTTGGGGATCGTCAGGATGTCCCCTTCCTTGAGGTCAACTGCGTGATCCTCGAACTCCATCCGCAACTTGCCTTTGACGATGTGGAAGAGCTCATCCTCCCCATCATGGGCGTGCCAGACGAGCTCGCCCTTGAGCTTGGCGACTTTCAGGAGCTGGTCATTCACCTCGCCGATCACCTTCGGCGACCAGTAATCTGTGACGCGGTCGAAGGCATCGATCAGGTTAATGGGAGGGATCATGGCGGCGTCTCCACGGGGTGGCTGAGATGATCAGAACTTCCTATAGCATGGCCCCATGACAGAGGAACGCTGGACCCACTGGATGCTCCACGCGCTTGGCCTTGCCCGGCTGGCGGCGGGGCATGGCGAGGTGCCGGTCGGCGCGGTGGTGCTGGACCCCTCGGGCAAGATGATCGCGGAGGGGCGCAACGGCCCCATTGAGCGGGATGACCCGACCGCCCATGCGGAAATCATCGCGCTCAGGGCTGCAGCTGAGTATCTGGGCAATTACCGCCTGATGGGCTGTACACTGATCGTCACACTGGAGCCCTGCGCAATGTGCGCGGGCGCGATCTCCCACGCGCGGATCGGGCATCTGGTCTATGGCGCGAGCGATCCCAAGGGCGGCGCGATTGCGCATGGGCCGAAACTCTTCGAGCAGCCGACCCTTCATCACCGGCCGGAGGTGACGGCAGGTTTGATGGCAGAAGAATGTGGCAGACTATTAAAAGAGTTCTTCGCCGCGCGTCGGCGGTAGGACCTACCCGCCCTTTAGCTCCGCACGATGGCAGCGCCGGTTTTGGGAATGCCCTGCGGGATGAAGCTCGCCCCGCCGAAAAGCGTGCCGCCACCCGCGGAGGTGACGCGCAAGACCGGCTTGCCGTCCGGGGATTTGAACAGCATGTCGCCGCCCGAGGCCGGCTCGCCCTTGAGCTTCACCGCCTCACCGCAGGGCTCGACCCCGCGCGTGCAGATGACGCGGATCGTCCCTTCCTTGTCGAATCGGGAGAATTCGAACCGCACCGCGGTGCCGGTCACCGAATAGACCGCCCGCCCCTGTTTGCCGACGGGGGCGGCAACGAGGTTTGACGGCGCCGTCAGCTCATCAAAGGCTGATTGCTGCGCATGCGCGGTCAGTTGCGACCACGTCATGTTGAAAGCGGTGAAAATGCTGAGCGCGATCACCAGTTTCTTGACGCGGCGGCGTTGCCGCGAGGGGAAAATCCAGGGTTTCCGAACCAGATAATGCATGGTGCCCTCCATGAAATTCGCCCTCCTCCTCATCAAAGACTGTCATACTATTCTGGCGAAACCGTGACCGGAATAGCTCTAAATCGCGTCAGGTTTGAAGCGTAGTTATCTCATTTTGAGGCCGAGACGACAGCCCCCGTGGCAGCAAGCGCGAGGGGCGCTCAGCCCCGCTTTGCCGCGTCGTGAAGGGCGTCGATCACCACCTGATTACCGGCCGAGAATTCAAGCGGACATGGATAGGATGTGCCGTTCAGTGCTGCCTCGTTGAACGCCTCGACCTGAAGGACATATTGCTGGGCGCCGGGGAAGCGGATGACCTCCTCGCGCCCGCCCGGATAGCCGATCTCGATCAGGGTCTCGCGATACCGATTGGCGTTGAAGGGCGCGGCCAGCCGTATCCAACCCTTATCGGCGTGGAACAGCATGCTCTGTGATGGCGCCATGCGCATCGAGCAGTAAAAATGCATGGTCACATCATTCGGGTAGAGAAGATCGGCAAAGAGCGCCGTATCGATCCCGCTCTCCCAGTCGAACCGGGCGGCCATCACTTCGGGCTCCGCCCCCATGACGAATCGCGAGGTCACGGTCGGGTAGACGCCGATATCATAGCTTGCCCCGCCGCCTGCATCGGCGCGGTTGCGGATATTGCCCTTATCGTCATTATAGAAACTGAAGCGCCCTTCGATATGACGAAGACGACCGATACGTCCCTCCGACAGAAGCGATTTGACCGTCTGCCATTGGGGATGGTGAACGACCATGAAACCCTCCGCACAGAGCTTGCCGGTTTTCTCCCGCAAAGCAATCAGCCGGTCGATTTCTTTCGCCTTGAGGGCAATAGGTTTCTCGCAAAGGACATGCTTGCCCGCGAGGAGCGCTTTCTCAGACCATTCGACATGAAGGTGGTTCGGGAGCGGAATATAGACCGCATCAATCTCCGGATCGGCGAGAAGCGCGTCATAGCTGTCATGAATTTTGAGGCCCGGCACCATTGCGGTGAGTGGCGCTGCCTTTTCAGGCGAGCGCGAGGCGATGGCGGCAATGCGGCCCTTGGCGGCGAGATGAATCGCCGGGCACATTTCCTTGAGCGCGAAATTCGACGCCCCGAGCACGCCCCAGCGAAGATAATCGGCCATGTCAGCTCTCCTCAGATCTCCATTTGTGACTAGCGGTCCTGACGCGCGGCGTCACCCGGGGGCGCCAGCCAACAAAGAAAAACCCCGGAGATTTCGCCCCGGGGTTTCTGATTTTCATCTCTGAACGGAGAGATCAGGCCGCGATATACTGACCGCCATTCTGGCTGATCGTCGCGCCGGTGATGAAGCCAGAGCGTTCATCAGCAAGGAAGGACACTGCGTGGGCGACTTCCTCCGGTGTACCAAGACGGCCAACCGGGATCTGCGCGACGATGGAATCGAGCACTTTTTCATCCATGGCGGCGACCATATCGGTGGCGATATAGCCGGGCGCAATGGCGTTGACGGTGATGCCCTTACGCGCCGTTTCCATGGCAAGCGCGCGTGTGAAACCGATCAGGCCCGCCTTGGCAGCGGAATAGTTGGTCTGGCCGAACTGCCCTTTCTGGCCATTGATCGATGAGATGTTGATGATCCGGCCAAAGCTGCGGTTGCGCATGCCGTCGATGACCGGACGCGTCATGTTGTAGGCGGAATCAAGGTTCGTCTTAATCACGGCTTCCCACTGGTCGTCTTCCATTTTGTGGAAGGCGCCGTCGCGGGTGATGCCGGCATTATTGACGAGCACGTCGACCGGGCCGACTTCGTCTTCGATCTTGGCCAGTACCTCACGGCATTGATCCGCATTCGACACATCGCACTGATAGGTCTTGATGCCGATCTCGCCTTCGCATTTCTGCGCGGCTTCCGCATTGCCGCCGTAAAGGCCGACGACTTTATAACCATCTTCTTTGAGGCGTTTGGAGATGGCATAGCCAATGCCCCGCGTACCGCCCGTTACCACTGCCACTTTTGTCATTTTTCTTTCTCCCTGGGAAATTCTCAGCGGGCGGCTAGCGATGATTCTAGCCGCCCGCCATATTTTTTATCAGTCAACTTCGACGCACATGGCGACGCCCATGCCGCCGCCGATGCAGAGCGTGGCAAGACCTTTGCCGCCGCCCCGGCGCTTCAGCTCGTAAAGCAGCGTCGTCAGGACACGAGCACCGGACGCGCCGATCGGGTGGCCCAGCGCAATCGCGCCGCCATTGACGTTTACTTTGTCCGCATCCCAACCAAGTTCCTTGCCGACCGAAAGGGCCTGCGCGGCAAAAGCCTCATTGGCTTCAATGAGATCGAGGTCGCCGATCGACCAGCCGGCTTTCTCGAGCGCGCGGCGCGAAGCCGGGGCCGGACCGATGCCCATATAAGCAGGATCAACGCCGCAATGCGCAAAGCTGGCAATGCGCGCGAGCGGGGTGGCGCCTGAGTCTTTCAGTGCGGTTTCACTCATCAGCACCATGGCGGCAGCGCCGTCATTAAGGCCCGAGGCGTTGCCCGCCGTGACCGTACCGCCATCGCGTTTGAAGGCAGGTTTGAGCCCGGAGAGCGTCTCCGCCGTCGTATTCCCGCGGATATATTCATCCGCCTCCATCACCGTGTCGCCCTTGCGGCCCGGAATGGTGACGGCGACGATCTCGTCCTTGAACTTGCCTGCCTTTTGCGCGGCGGCGGCCTTTTGCTGGGAGGCAGCGGCGAAAGCGTCCTGCTCCTCCCGGCTGACCTGATATTTCTCAGCGAGGTTCTCCGCCGTCATGCCCATGTGGAAGTCATTGAAGCTGTCCCACAGCCCATCGACGATCATCGTGTCGACGAGGGTGAGCGGCCCCATTTTCTGGCCATTGCGCATTTGCTGCGCGTGCGGGGCCTGAGACATATTCTCCTGCCCGCCCGCAACGACGATGTCGGCATCGCCCGTTGCGATGATCTGCGCGCCCAGCATGCCCGCGCGAAGGCCGGAGCCGCAGACCTGGTTGATGGTCATGGCCGGGCGTTCTTTCGGGATGCCGGCCGCAATCGAGGCCTGACGGGCCGGGTTCTGCCCGAGGGCTGCCGTCAGGACGTTGCCCATGATGACTTCGCCAACCTGCGCAGGATCTGCGCCCGCGCGGGACAGCGCCTCGGCAATCACGACCTTGCCCAGATCCGCTGCCGCCATCGGTGCCAGCGTGCCGCCGAAGCTGCCAATCGGCGTGCGGGCTGCGCTTGCGATGTAGATGTCTTTGGTCTGCGCCATAACTCTTTATCCTTCCGGTGCATTGGGTGCGTATTCAGTGTTAACGCCCGCTTGGGTTTTGCAGTGCAATATCGTACTGTCCATCCCGAACGGTCTGTGCCGCACCGCATGTAGGGCGTCATCCCCGTTGAGAGAAACAGGAATTGCAGGCATGCCCGATACTGATCCGATGACCGAGGCCCCCGGCCTGAACGGCGCCCAGCGCCCCGGCGGAAACACCTCCGACGAGAGCATCGTCATCAAGAAATACGCGAACCGCCGCCTCTATAACACGGCGACGAGTTCCTATGTCACGCTCGACCACCTCGCCGAGATGGTTCGCAATGGCGACGAGTTCCACGTGGTCGATGCGAAGACCGGCGAGGACCTGACCCGGGCGGTGCTGACCCAGATTATTTTTGAGCAAGAGAACAAGGGCCAGAACCTGCTGCCCGTGCCGTTCCTGCGCCAGCTGATCGGGCTTTATGGCGATAACCTTCAGAGCTTTGTGCCGTCCTATCTCGAAATGTCGATGAACGCCTTCCGCAAGAACCAGGAGGCGATGCGCCGCTCTGTGTCTGAGGCTTTCTCCGCGCCGCAATCGGGGATGCGGATTTTCGAGGATGCCGCGCGCCAGAACATGGCCTTCTTTGAGCAGGGCCTCAAAATGTTCGGCCTGTCCAAACCGGGCGGCGGCATGGAAGCTGGCGGCCCCATGGGCGACGATGTCGAAACGCTGAAAGCGGAAATCGACCGCCTGCGCGAAGAGCTGAAAAACGCCAAGGGCGAATAAGAAAAGCGCGGGGTAAGGATCAGTCGGCGGCGCGCGCTGTGCCCGCCTTTTGCCCCAGCGAGCGGAAAAAGGACGTGACCCTCGAACGGGCGGCGCGTCCAGCAAACCCGAGCCACACAAGTCCACAGACAAGACTGACGAAACCCGGCGGGTACTGATCAGGAAAGTGCCGCCGGAAATAGCGGGTGAGGCTTTGCGCCTTTAACCGCTCGACCCGGACGCGGCTGGTCCGGCTTGATCCCTTTTCATGCAGGATATCGACGGCGGGGCAGAAATAGACCTCGCCGCCCGCCTCACGGAACCGCAGGCAGAAATCGACATCCTCGACATGCAGGAAGTAATGCTCATCCATGCCGCTGATCGCAAAATAATCCTCGCGGGAGAGCAGCATACAGGCGCCTGAGATCGTCGGCACAGGGATCGTCTGCTCTGGCAGGGGATCGGTGTGGTGATTGAGCCGCCGGAAATAAGGATGCTTTGGCGCAAGCCGGTCAAGCCGCAGGATCTCAACCAGCGCCGTCCACGGGGTAAGCACCGCGCGGCGCGAGCCTGCCTGCTCGAACCCGTCAGGGCCGACGAGCCGTCCGCCGATGAGCTTCATCTCCCCTTCGGCATGACCCAGTTCTGTGCAGAGGGTCGGCAAGCCGCCGGGGGGCAATTGCGCATCAGGATTGAGGATCAGGAGATGCGTGCCGCTCGCGGCCTCGGCGCCTTTATTGCAGGCCGCCGCAAAACCGATATTTCCGTGACCGGAGAGAATTCTGAGGCGCGGATCGATACCCGCAATCTCGTGCAGGCGGGCCAGCACCTCCTCCGGATTGCCATTGTCGATCAGGATGATCTCGCGCGCACCGGCCTGTTCAAGCACACTTGCAAGGCAGCGAAAAAGCAGCGGCCCTGTGTGATAGGAAACGATCAGCGCGGTGACGGATGGATTGCTCATTGTGCCCCACCCTGCCGCATGGATCGGCTCGCGACAAGGATGAGCCAAGCCCCGAGCAGGGGTCCGGCGACGCGCCACAGGGTCCAGAGACTAGCATCGGTGAGCGCGAAGATGGCAACGCTTGCGATCAGTGCAGCGCTGGCCGCCCGTACCGGGACGGGTAATGAGGCTGACAGCAGCGCACGGCCCGCCATGATGGAGGCGACACTCGCGAATACTGCACCGACAAAGCCGAGGTCGAACCAGATCTGCAGATAGACATTATGCGGATGGGTCGGGACGAGATCGATGGCGAATTGCTGGCCGCCAAGGCTCATCTGCCCAAGGGTCTCGCCATAGATCCGGGCACCTTCAATACCGTGCCCGAAGAGAAAATGCGCCCAGCCATCGGACATGCCGCCCCAGATCGCTTTCCAGATGATCAGCCGCATCCGCCATGTCTGGGGCCCGGCCTCTAGCTGGCTTAGCTCCTCAATCGGCGGCAGGGCGGCCACAAGAATAGGCATGAGAAGGAAAGGAAGAATCGCGGCAGCAAGAACGAGTTTCAGCCCCCATTTCGGGATGAGGCAGACAAGCCCCGCCGCGCCGAGGGCGGCAAGGAAGGCCATCATATTGGCCGAGATATCAAAGCTTGCCGCGCAGATGCCTAGCGGGATGAGCAGGCCAAGGACGATTTTGAGCCGGTATTCATTTTTCAGCGCAGCAGACTGGAAGAGATAAAGAAGAAGGCCCGGCGCCATGCAGATGATGACGGTGATCCCCCGCGCCGTTGCGACATCATCCTTATCCGGACGCCCCTCTGGCGGGATGATGTCTCGCAGGATACCGCCCGTCAAGCTCTCAATCGTCAGAAGAAGGAGCGATGCCCCTGTCCCGATGGCGAGCCATTTTGCAGCCCGTTCCTCCCCCGCCTGCATCGCGGCGGTGCCGAACAGGCCAAGGAGGACAAGATAGGCAACCCAGCTTGCCGCATTGCCGTAAGGTGACCAGAGGGTCGTGACGATCCCCCAGACGATCAGGGCAAAGACGGCCGTCACCCACGGCTGCGGCCGAAAGTGGCGCAACGCAGGAAGGCCGCAAAGGGCGATCAGGACAAGGACGACCGGCACGTTGCGGTGTGACAAGACGACACCGACCGGCAGGAGCAGCGCCGCGAGGCCGAACAGAATCGCGGTCACACGGCGCATGGGATCAGCCCGCCGGTTTGAGATCAGGCGGCAGCGCCTCTTCGGCGAAAATCTTCACCGCCTCATCAAGCGAAACGGTAGTTGACTGTTTCGAGCCAAGACGGCGGATCGACAGGGTCTTCTCCTCCGCCTCACGCTCACCGATGACGGCGATCACGGGCACTTTCTGGTCCGAATGCTCCCGGACCTTGTAGTTGATCTTCTCATTGCGAAGATCGGTAACAACCCGCAGGCCCGCCTTGCGGAAGGCCGCAGCGGCTTCTTCGGCGAAGGGATTGACGCCCGTGGTGATGGTTGCGACGGCGATTTGCGTCGGGGAAAGCCACATCGGCATCCGGCCCGCAAAATGTTCGATCAGAAGGCCGATAAAGCGCTCCATCGATCCGTAGACGGCACGGTGCAGCATGACCGGCCGTTTGCGCGAGCCATCTTCATCGACATAGGACGCATCAAGCCGTTCAGGCAGAACGTAATCAAGCTGGTAGGTGCCGCATTGCCAGGTCCGCCCGATCGCATCGCGCAGGTGGAATTCGAGCTTCGGCCCGTAGAACGCACCCTCGCCCGGCAGGATCTCATAGTCGAGGCCGGACTGTTTGAACGCCGTCTCGAGCATCTCCTCGGCCCGATCCCAGGTCTCATCCGTCCCGGCACGGACTTCCGGCCGGGTCGCGATCTTGTAGGAGATATCGGTGAAGCCGACATCGCCATAGACCGTCGCAAAGAGCTTGAGGAAGCGGATCGTCTCATCGATGATCTGGTCTTCGCGGCAGAAGATATGCGCATCATCCTGCGTAAACTGACGCACCCGCATCAATCCATGCAGCGCGCCATGCGGCTCATTCCGGTGACAGCAGCCGAACTCGGCCATGCGGATCGGCAGGTCGCGATAGGATTTGATGCCCTGCTTGAAAATCTGCACGTGGGCCGGGCAGTTCATCGGCTTGATGGCCATCCATTTGGCATCTTCCGAGATGATGTCGCCTTCGCCATCCGTGTTCGGTACTTCGTCTGGCACAACGAACATGCCTTGTGAGAATTTCTCCCAGTGGCCGGACTGCTCCCAGAATTTCTTGTCGAGGATCTGGGGTGTCTTGACTTCTCGATAGCCGTCATCATTCAGCCTGCGGCGGATATAGGCCTCAAGCTCCAGCCACATCGTGTAGCCCTTGGGGTGCCAGAACACCGAGCCTTGCGCCTCTTCCTGCAAATGGAAGAGATCAAGTTGGGTGCCGAGCTTGCGGTGGTCACGCTTCTCGGCCTCTTCGAGCCGGGTGAGATAGGCTTTCAACTCTTTCTCATTGGCCCAGGCGGTGCCGTAGATGCGGTGCAGCACCTCATTGCGATGATCGCCGCGCCAATAGGCGCCGGCCAGCTTCATCAGCTTGAAGGCCTTGCCGATATGCTTCGTGGACGGAAGGTGGGGGCCGCGGCAGAGATCGTACCAATCGCCATGGTGATAGACCTTGATGTCCTCACCTTCGGGCAGATCGCGGATCAGCTCGGCCTTGTATTTCTCGCCCTGCGCTTCGAAGAGCGCGACCGCTTCATCACGCGGCAGGACTTCCTTGCGTGTCGGCAGATCGGCATCGACGAGCTCGGCCATCTTTTTCTCAATGGCGTCGAAATCTTCCGTGGAGAAAGGCTCGGGCCGCGCAAAGTCGTAATAGAAGCCGTCCTCGATCACCGGGCCGATCGTGACCTGCGTGCCGGGGAACAGCGCCTGGACCGCCTGCGCGAGCAGGTGCGCGGCATCGTGGCGGATGAGGTCGAGCCCGTCGGGCGTGTCGCGCGTGACGATCTCCACCTTCGCATCCGCGTCGAGCGGATCCCACAGGTCGCGGACCTCGCCATCGACTTTCAGCGCGATGGCTTTTTTCGCGAGCGATTTCGAGATGTCTTCGGCGATCTGGGCACCGGTCACGGCAGTGTCGAACTGGCGCTGAGCGCCGTCAGGCAAGGTAATTACAGGCATGATATTCGGTCTGGTTATGAGGGCATGACGCCGCCGCTGTCTCTGCGGCGAACTCTTGGCCCGGGTCAAGTCTGGGAGGGGGTGAAGCCCGCTTATTCAGGCAGGAGCGGCGGGAAGCTGATCGTCTCAGCCGATGTTGCCACCGCCGGCAGGGTTGTCACCCGCGTTCGCTCCGCCTCCGGCACCGAAAAGCGCACGGACATGCGGTCGGCTTCTTCATCGGTGGCGCCGACAATGGCCGCAATCTGGCGGTGATCCATCGGCACGGCCGCATGAGAGAGGGTCGTCTCAGCCAGCGTCCAGCCCGGCACGCGGGTGTGCGGCCCTGCGCTCAGGGTCGCAGCCTCGCCACTGCTCAGCGTGTCAAAGGACGCGCGGCTGGCAGTCTCGAATTCCTCGATCTTGGTCATCTGGCAGGCCGCATCACAGGGCACGCCGATCATGGCGGCGCGCAGCGTGAGCTGGCCCGTCGCATTTCGGTCCCCGAAGAGCGCATTGCCAAAGGCGTCGAGCCCGGTGCCCGAATAGCTGACCGCCTTGCCGACAAGACCGCTTTCAAGCGGGGTGGCCTGGCTCCAGACAGCACAAGCGCCTTCATCGCAATTGGAGAGGGTGTGGATTACTGGCCAGCCCTGATGGCTGCGCGCGCCGATCACAATGCTGCCATCGGTCGCTTCCGTGCGGTGCACGATGTCCCAGCCGGTGACCGAAAGCGCGGTTTCGAGGTCGTCGAGGCGCATGCCCGCGCCCTCTTCCGCAGCGAACGCGACGGATCCAAGCGAGACGGCCAGAACGGCCACACTGACGGCGGAACGGATCATACCCACAACACCCACTCTCCAATGGGAAAATAAAATCATCTTTGGCAGGTTCGCGCAATGGCGCAAAAGCTACGGTACCGGGTCAAATCCATGCGTGCCGCCCGGCCGGCAGCGCCCCAGTCGCCCCGCGGTCAGCCGCGTTGCCTTCCAGAACGGATATTTCCGGTAGGCCTCGATCGCGTAATTCGAGCAGGTCGGCTCATGCCGGCAGCGGACCCCAATGGCCGCAAAGGCTGGCGAGAGAGTGTATTGATAGACCCTGAGGAAGAAGATCGCGAGGCGGCGCATCATCGGGCGGCCCGCAATATCTGCTCGGCGCAATCGGCAGCCGCCTCGAAAATCAGCAGGGTCGAGGTATGCCGAGCGGGATATTCCCGGATGGGCAGAAGTTTTTGCAGCTCCGCCCAACGCTCACCGGAAGGGGCCGGTCCCTCCTCTTTCAGCATCGCGGTCATCTCTTCGCGGAGGGTGATCAGTTCCTCGAGCGAGGCCCCGCGAACGGCGCGCGCAAACATCGAGGAAGATGCCTGTCCCAGTGCGCAGGCTTTCACATCGAGCGCGATGTCGGTGACGATGCCGTCCTCCGCCTTGATCGCAAGCTCCACTTCTGAGCCGCAGACGCGGCTCACTTTCCTCGCCCGCGCATCCGCCTCTGGCAGATCGGCGCGCGGCGGAATCGACGCAGCGGCTTCAAGGAGGTCGCCTGAGTAAAGATCACTGAGCATGCCCCCAATGTAGGCGGCGTGCGCGGCGGCGAACAGCCCTTCGCGTTGCGGCTAGTCGAAGCTGCGGGCGGCGGGGGTTTTCTCGGCGATTTTCTCGATCAGGAATTCCCGCACTACCGGCACGGTGAAATAGGTCGTGTGGTAGAGCTCATCCCAGGTGAAGTGCTGGCCGACTTTTTCGGACAGGTTTGGAATGTCCCCACCCAGCGAGAGGCCATAGAGCCCGACTTCCTTGCGGATGAATTCGAGCGTTTCAGGCGCCGAGCCATTGACCCGGTCCTGCTGCGCCTGCGCAATCTCATCCGAGAGGACAATCGCCCGTGAAGGCTCACCTTTACGTGGATAATAGCGGACGGCGAAGACCGACTCGCCCTGAATATCATCCGTTCCCAGAAGGACGGCCCGGATCGACCGGACGATGCGCGCATCCCCGATGGTCCGCAGGTAATCTGCCCATGAAAGGCTGACAAAGAGCAGCGAGACCGCGACCAGCACAAAACTACCGACCGCGAATTCAAACGGCGCATCAAAGAGCGCGGTCACGTCGCTGAGGCCTGTGAATTGCTGGGAAAGGGTCTGGCTGAGCATCCCCTCTTCCTTGCCTTTGATTGTCAGAAGGCGCTTGAGCGAGCGGATGATCGCAACAAAGGGATTGTTCGACTCCTCGTCATATTCCGCCCGCAAGATAAGGGAGAAGAGGACGATCAGCACGACCCCGAACAGGATCGGCCGAAGCGCGCCTTGCGGAATGATCTTGGTCTTGTCGGAGAATTTCTCAGCTCCCAGACCAAGCCCAACAACCGCTTCGTCTCGCTCGGACAAAAAGCCATTCCATTTGGGCAGGAAGACGGATCGGAAGCGGCGGGTGCGGAAGACGTTATAGAGTGCTCGATCGCGCTTCCGGCCGGTAAAGGCAAATATCGCAACAAGCGCAATGACGATCCCACCCATGCCGAAAAGCCCGCGCTGGAATTCCCCGAGCCAATTGACGGCTGAATCGTGAGGGGAAGCTTCCTTGTCCTTTGACTTGCCTTTCGCGGGCACCGCCTGCTGCTGGACGAAGTCTTCCTCAAGCCCGAATTGCTGCGGCATCGGGGCGTCTTCCGCCATCATCCCGCTTAGATCGGAATAGTGATCCCCGAGGGAGGGCTCTTCATATTTCTCAGCTTCGAGCGGCTCCTCGCCCTCACCTTCGGCAGGCGCGGTCGCAAAATCAGAGAGCGGATCACCTTCCGCGGGCGGTTCTTCGCCCGTGTCCGCCTCAGCCGACATCTCGGCTGGCTGGCTGGCCATGCTCGGCCGGTCGGTCGAGAGATCCTGAAGTTCGAGCAGCTCATCGAAACTCTCATCGAAGCCTTCGATCACCTGCGTGATCTTTTTCGGAGCCCAGCCCTGCGCCCAGTTGCAGGAGAAATCGGGGAAGAAGGAATCGCGGGCAGCGATCTTGTCGACGCTGCAGCGGACATCGACCCCGGTCGCGATGCCGTAAAAGAAAAAGGCCGAGAGCCCGAGAACAAAGAGAAGTTTGGACCTTGAGAGGTTCCACAGGCTGTTCGGGCGGCGGAAATGAAGGAAAGGCGTGCCGACCGTGTTCCAGCTCAAAATCCGTTCAAGCTGGCGCTTGGGCAGATCGATATATTGCAGCGCATAGCGGATCACATTGCCGCCATGGCTGTGCCCGATCAGAATGAAATAGGTGTCGTCATCGGCCTTGATGGCGCTTTCGAGCGCTTCGGCGAGGGCCATGCCCGCCTCGCGGCGCTGGGTTTCCTTGTAAGAGCCTGACCAGCGGAAGCATTCGGCCACTGCGCGGCCTTCATCGCCGCCGAATTTCTTGGCGATTTCCTCGACAAAAGGGCTGGGGGGCACTTCCATGCGGTCGGGCATCTCGACCGGCTGGCCGGTAAACTGCCGTTCGCCCTGCCACCATTTGAGCCGAGACTCGCCAGAACGCGCAGGTTCTGCGTCAAAAGTCCCATGAACATTGATGATGCGAATGATCGCCATCAATAACCCCCCTCGTCCTTGAGGATGTTACGTCCTCGAAGGGGTTGTGAAAAGAGCGGTTTTAATCTGAACGATGTTCTTTTCGCGTCGAAATGACCAAAGGAGCCCGCAAATGCATGGACCTGACCCGCAAAATCCTCATCCCCTGACCGGTCATGAGCGTGTCGGCTTCCTCAAGCCGCTGGTCACGGCGGAGAATGTCGAGATCGGCGAATACACCTATTATGACGATCCCGAAGGCCCGGCGGGGTTCTATGAGCGGTGCGTTCTTTATCATTACCCCTTCGTGGGCGATGTCCTCCGTATCGGGAAGTTCTGTGCGCTGGCGACGGGGGTCAAGTTCATCATGAATGGCGCGAACCACGCCATGGGCGGTGTCTCGACCTATCCTTTCAACATCTTTGGCGGCGGCTGGGAGGAAGGCTTCGACCCCGCCGAATGGTCCGCAGGTCACAAGGGCGATACCGAGATCGGCCATGATGTCTGGATCGGCTATGGCGTTACCATCATGCCGGGCGTGAAGATCGGCCATGGCGCCATCATCGCCTCGAAATCCGTGGTAACAGGCGACATTCCCCCTTACGCGATTGCCGGCGGCAATCCCGCCAAAGTTATCCGTTCACGGTTCGATGAGGAGACTGTCGAGCGCTTGCTGGCGCTCAACTGGTGGGATTGGCCGCCCGAAAAGATCGGACGCCATGCGAGAGCGCTAGGCAGGATGGATCTCGATGCGCTGGAGGGGGCGAAATAGCGCCGGAAATTTACCATGGCAGAAATATCGATCTCAGAGTTCGAGTCCAGAAGCATTCAGCAACAGCTGGTCCTGACTATTCCCTATCGGATGAATATGGGAATTTTCGATGATAAGTTGAAGTTATCTTCAAACGGAGAATATCATGATATTTTCTTCTATCACAAACTGGATAGAGAAAAGTGGTCAGCCTTTTTCGAAAAAGAAAATGTCTATGGCGGACTAATCTCTGCTAAGCAAGCAGGCAGCAAGCTAGCACCGTTTATGTGGTTTGAATATTACAGATATGACGAGCATTCATTCGGAAGAATCGATATTCAAAATAGCCATTGCAACCAGTGCGGCTGGAAGGGAATAGCTTTTGCCAGCTACGATATTTTCGTCGGATTCGAGCATGCGCCGGCGTCAACACGCAAAGAAATAATTGAGGAACGTCTCTCCACAACCTCAAGAAACTGCCCTAGCTGCAGCTTTGAAATTTATCCCCCACAGCATGCTTATAAGAGATTCTCGAAAGAAGAGTTGAACTAGAATTCTTTGGGCGGAAGTTGAATTTACGCATATCCCTTCACCCGGAGACCGCAAAAGCGATCTCCGACCTCTCCCCAGACTTGGGGAGAGGTGGAGTCGGCACCAAACCTACCCCCGACGCCAGGTCACGCCGTCGGGACCGTCCTCGAGTATGACGCCTTTGGCGGCCAGATCATCGCGGATCTGGTCGGAGCGGGCAAAGTCTTTGTCTTTGCGAGCCTGCTGGCGTTCGGCGATGAGGGCTTCGATTTCATCCGCCGTCGGACCGTCTCCTGACCCCTGCTGAAACCAGCCTTCGGCAGACGAGGAGAAAAGCCCCATCAGCTCACCACTGGCGCGCAGGCTGGCGGCGGCGGCCTTGTCCCCGGCGCTGGCCTTTTCGCGCAGCTCATGGAGAGCGGCGATCGCCTGCGGCGTGTTGACGTCATCGGTCAGCGCCGCACGGACGCCCGGCGCGACCTCGCCGCCTTCGGCCACATCGCTCAGCACCCGGTAGAAACGGTCGAGCTGGGACTTGCAGCTCGCCAGCAACTCCTCCGACCAGTCAAGCGGCTGGCGGTATTGCGCAGTGAGGAGCGCAAAGCGCAGCACTTCGCCCGACCAGCGCGCGAGCAACTCCTGCGGGGTTTCGATATTGCCCACGCTTTTCGACATTTTCGCACCATCGAGCCGCAGCATGCCGTTATGAAACCAGAAGCGCGCGAGCGGCGTGTCGCCAGTCTCGGTGCCGCAGCAGCTCTGCGCGATCTCATTCTCATGATGCGGAAAGCGCAGATCCTGCCCGCCGCAGTGAATGTCGATGGTCTCGCCCAACACATCCCGGATCATCGCAGAGCATTCAAGGTGCCAACCTGGACGTCCGCGCCCCTCAATCGGCCAGCGGGCAGGCACATCCCAGCCGGGCTCGTCATCAGCGGAAGGCTTCCAAAGGACAAAATCCGCCGGATCCTTCTTGTAAGGAGCGACCTCCACCCGCGCGCCGGCGATAATCGCGTCGCGGTCGAGGCCGGAAAGCTTCCCGTACCGATCAAAGCTTTTCGTATCGAAGAGGATATGTCCGTCCCCGGCATAGGCGTGACCGCGCGCCAGCAGGGTCGAGACCAGCGCCTGCATGGCGGGGATCGTCTCGGTCGCGCGCGGCGCCACATCCGGCCGCTGGCACCCCAGCGCATCAAGCCCCGCAAGATAAGCCTCGGTTGCCCGCGCGGTGATGACACCGATCTCAACGCCCTCTTCCCTGGCGGCCTTCATGATCTTGTCGTCGATATCGGTAAAGTTCCGCGCATAGCGCACATGGCCTGCGCCAAATTCATGCCGCAGCACGCGGATCAGCATATCGGCATTCACAGCCGCGCGCGCATTGCCAATATGGGGCGGCGCATAGACGGTCGGCCCGCAGCAATAGACCGTCACCCGGTCGGGGTCGGCGGGGATGAATTCACGTTTCTCGCGGGTATAGCTGTCGTAAAGGTGCATGGGCATGACCGGGCATTTGCCCGCTCCGGCCGCAGGGCGCAATCATGCTGTTGTCCTGCTGGACTTCACAGAAAAAGGAGACCCGGCGGGACACCGGATCTCCTCTTCGGGCAGGCGATCAGAGAATTGAGGGCAGCAATTCACTCCTCGCCTTTTGGTCAGTCAGGCATGAGCAGGGACTCTGACTGACCGAAGGCGCGTTGTCAGAGGGCTTTTGACACGCGCTCAACTGTTTCTTCCGTCGTCCAGACGCCGTTCGAGACGTAACGGAAATTGATCAGTGCAGCGAGGTAACCGTCGCCATCCGGCACGATGGCACCAGCCGTTGCGTCTTTCACGACGGCAACCTCAAAACCCTGTTCCAGCAGCTCATAAAGATGCGCCTGGGTGCAGAGATTGGCCGACATGCCCGCAAGGATCACCTTGTCGATACCGCGCTTACGAAGCTGGAGCGCAAGGTCATTCTGCTCTGGGCCATAGATTTTGTGCGTACTCGTAATAACCGTCTCGCCGTCATGGATGTACTGGCGATATTGCGGCATGAAGTCAGAGCCTGAATTCGCAAACCCTTCGAGCGTATAGGGATCTTTGCGGTCGAACATGCCGATCGAGTGCATCAGGCGTTCGAGCGCGCCTTCGAATTGCCAGCCATGGTCTGTCGGATAATAATGGTGGGGCGAGATGAAGAGCGGCAGGTCTTCATCTTTTGCCAGCTTCATCAGGCGTTCAAGGTTTTCGACCGTGTTCTGCTCGGTGACACTCTGGCCGATCACGCCCCAGCTCACCCCATCGGGAGAGAGAAAGTCGATCTGCGGATCAGTGATGACGATGGCCGTGCGCGACCGGTCAATCTCCATATCGATCTGCGGCAGCGCGGGCTCTGCCGGCTCGGCATAGGCCGGGTTCGGTGACGGCTTGACCGTCATCATGGATTCAACAGCTTCACCAGCGGCCATTTCAGCCATGAAGACGAGAGCCGTGACAGCACCTTTGAAGAAAATAGACATGTTACTCGTTCCCTTTATCTGTGTAAGGATTTTCAGTCCGTGCTCGATGAGCGCAGGAATGACATTGCGGTTGATTTCAGCTTGCCTGCCAAAGAGCCCGACCATTCACGCAGCCACAGGGCCGCATAGATTTCCTGGTCGAAATGCCCCGAGCTGAGGGCATGTGATGTCACGTCTTCCAGTCTCTGCTTGCAGTGATGGGATCCGTGATCAGGGGACATGGCGGCCCCCTCCTCCCTTACGCGCCCGGCGCCGGCAGCCTGCACATTCGCATGTGTACGGATTTTCTTAGTTGCCGAATTGCGGGTCATCTTTGCTCTCTCCATGACAGGCAGTCTTTTCGGTTCCCGACCAGCCCCCGAAGGATAACCGATCGGTACATGTAAAATACGCACATAAACCGATCGGTCAACCTGTATTGATGGATTTTCTGGCAGAAATCCGCTCGATCGCGCGTATTCTGTTGATAATGTTAGGATTTCTGAGGGTAGATTTTTGCAGCAACACCACCTAGGTGTGAACCGATCAGTATATGAGAGTACCCATAATGAGCGAATCCAAGCGAGACCAGCTGGTGCAGCGCGCACTGCAGGTCTTCTATCAGGGGGGATTTCACGCCGTCGGCATGGATCGGCTGGCAAAGGAAACCGGCGTCTCCAAGACGGCGATCTACAAGCATTTCCGGACCAAGGATGATCTGATCCTCGCCACGCTGCGGCTGCGCGACGAGAATTTCCGGAACTGGATGATCCGCGGCATCGAGGAGGAAGCCGAAACGCCGGAAGCCCGCCTTTATGCGATCTTTGATGTGCTGGGGAAGTGGTTCGCCGAACCCCAGTTCCGCAGTTGCATGTTCATCAAGGCGTCCTCGGAATATCAGGACCGCAAGCACCCGGTGCATGCGATCTCTGCCGAGCACAAAAGGCTGATCCACCGCTATTTCGAGGGGTTGGCCGAGAAGGCCGGCGCTACCGAACCATCAGCCCTCGCTGACAAGCTCTTGCTCCTCAAAGAAGGCGCGATCGTGCTGGCGCACCTTCTTGACCCGAAAAAGGCCGCGATTGATGCGAAAGCAGCCGCCACCGTGCTGATCGACGCGGCGCTGCGCCCTGCGGCGAGTTAGGGCCTGCGTCGCGACAGCACATGCCATGCGACAGCATTTGCATTTTCAGGGGATTGTCCCATATCCTGCTGACATGGCCGGTTAAGTCTGGATCCAGGAACCTGCTCCGGCCCTCATATTCCCCCACAGGCGCGAACCTGGAATCGCTCCTTCGATAGGACAGACCCGATGAGCGTCATTGCCTACGATTCCAAGTCGCATGCGCCCTCCAAAGAGAAGGCCGGCGCCGAACCAACTGCCGCGGAAGCCGAAGAGGCCGTGCGCACCCTGATCCGCTGGGCAGGTGACAACCCCGCCCGCGAAGGGCTGCTCGATACGCCTTCCCGCGTGACCAAAGCCTTCAAGGAGTGGTTCGCTGGCTACGCCGAAGACCCCGTAGAGGTTCTCACCCGCACCTTCGAAGAGGTTGAGGGCTATGACGACATCGTCGTCATGAAAGACATCCGGCTTGAGAGCTATTGCGAGCACCATATGGCGCCGATCATTGGCAAGGCGCATGTCGCCTATCTGCCGGACGGCAAGGTCGTCGGGATCTCCAAGCTTGCGCGGCTGGTCGATATTTTCGGCAAGCGCCTGCAGGTGCAGGAAAAAATGACCGCGCAGATCGCCCAGACGCTGGATGACGTTCTCAAGCCGCGCGGCGTCGCCGTGATGATCGAGGCCGAGCACCAATGCATGTCGACTCGCGGCGTCCACAAGCACGGCGTTGATACGCTGACGACCCGCTTTACAGGAGTCTTCAAGGACGACCCGGCAATGGAAGCGCGGTTCTTCCGCCTGATCGGCCGATAAGCAGACCATTTCTGGCATGTGAGCCCCCGAAGCCCTGCTCAGGGGGCCACTTGTCCGACAGGCGCAAAATTTTCGCCTGCACCTGCAACCGAATTCACCGGGCCGCGTTTCGTTACCGGCACCATGTGTTTTGGGCGGTAAAAGCAGGCACAAACTTCATGATTGGACACTTTCCTCCCCGCAGTCGTCGGGAGAAAATCATTGTCGTGACGGGCTCCCGTCAGAACGGGCGGTGCACATGCTGAGACGGCAGGCAGCCAATCACGGCAAGCTCAGCTTTCTTTCAGGCGATGGCGAAATGGCCCGCCGGATCCGCGAGATGGACTGGAAGAACCATCCATTGGGCGTGCCGGAGAACTGGCCCGCATCTTTGCGATCCGCGCTCGGCATCGCGCTCAATTCTGCTTATCCGACTGCGATCTATTGGGGGAATGAGCTCCGGCTTCTTTACAATGATGCGTGGGCGCCCATTCCGGGACCTCGCCACCCCGCCTCTCTGGGGGCGCCGGCAAAGGAAGTCTGGCCAGACATCTGGGATATCATCGAGCCGCAGTTCCACAAGGTGATCGAAACCGGCAGCGGCGTCAGCATGGCCGACCAGTTCCTGCCGATGACACGATATGGCGTGCCTGAAGAGACCTATTGGACCTATAATTTCACGCCCATTCGGAATGATGACGGCCTGATCGTCGGCATCTTCAATTCAGGGCATGAGACGACCACCAATATTCTCATTCAGCGTAAGGACAAAGCCATCCTGAAGCTGAACGATGCGTTACGCAATTGCACTGATCTGGAACTGACGTACCAAACAGCGCTTGACCTGATCGGCACAACAATCGGCATCGACAGAGCCGCGATCCTTGATCTGGATTCCGGCGAAGAGACGACCAGCATCACACAAGAGTGGTGCACGGAGGGACAGGATCGCCTCAATGTCGAGCAAAATCTTTCTGACTGGGGGGACTGGATCGCGTCAGAGATGCGCAATGGCCACATCGTCAAGCTGGATGATATTCATCACCATAATGACAAAAATATCCATTTCGAATTCCTCGACCAGAACGGAATCGCAGCACTGCTGGCTATCCCGAAACGGACGAATGGCGTTCTGACCAGCGTCATTCTCCTCAGCAAGCAAACGCCCCGCGACTGGAACGAGATTGACATCTCGACGGCGGAAGAACTGTTGGAGCGCACAGAGCACTGGATCGAGCGCATCCGGAACGCTGAGCGCGAACACATCATGATACGCGAGATTGACCATCGGGCACGCAATGCCTTGGCCGTTGCGCAATCGGTTGCACGTCTCACCCGCGCCAGCACGATTGAAGACTACAAACAAAAGATCGAGTCGCGCTTTGCTGCGCTTGGCCGTGCGCACAAGCTTCTCGCCACCGAGCACTGGCAGCGCGTCAGCCTGAAGACATTGATTGAGCAGGAGCTCGACATTTTTGCAGCCGAGAATTCTAAAATCGCCACGCTTGAGGGCCCGAATATCCAGCTTCGCCCGGAATTTGCGCAGACTACGGAGCTTGTCATTCACGAGCTTGCGACGAACGCCTCCAAGCACGGCGCGCTCAGCGATCCTTCGGGCGAGTTGAAAATCAGCTGGGTGATCTCAGAAGACAGGCTGAATTTTGACTGGGTTGAAACCTGGATGACAAAGAAACAGTCCGATGCGAAGGGCAATGGCTTTGGCTCGATCCTTCTTGATCGGATCGTCTCGAACCAGTTGCAGGGCGAAATCAACCAGACCATCCATGAGACCGGCTTTACCTGCCGGATCGAATTCCCCCTCAATCCGCAGGCAGAGAGACGTGATCGGGAGACCCGTCAGGCGCCCGCCGCCCCTGACACAATCAGGATCCTGATTGCTGAGGATGAAGCGATTGTCGCCATGGATATCGAATCCATGATGACCTCAATGAATTACGACATATTCGGATGTTTCGGTACGTTCGAAGAGACGATGAAAGCAATTGAGACAGGAACGCCTGACCTCGCACTGCTGGATGCGAACCTGCATGGCGAATCGTCCATTCCGATTGCGGAGAACCTGATCGCCAGAGGCGTTCCAGTCATCTTCGCCACGGGTTATTCGGAGCTGACCGGCAAGCTTGCCGAGTATCCGGACCTTACCATTCTCACAAAGCCTGTGGATGAAGGAAAGCTCGCCCGCGCAATCGAGACCAAGCTCTCCGCCATCCGTCAGTAAAACAATCTCCATCCCAACACGCCAGAGAGCGGCAGGTTTTACTCCGTATCTGGCGGAAGGCGTTCGAACCGCATGTCGAGGCTTGGCACATCAATGCGGAGAACCTCGCGCGTGTCGACCGAAACATAGATCACATTTTCGGGCGTGACGTCCTGCACCTCTATGCGGAAGGCCTCGGCCTCGCCAGCCGGGATTGCAACACTCACCCTGCCCGTCACTTCCAGGGTCACCTCCTCGATCGCCCCTGAGAGGGAACTGAACCAGGGAAAAGTGAAACGATGCCCCTCATCGAGAGGCAGGGCCGCGGTAAGGCCAAATAGTGATGCCCGCGAGAGGAGGCCCTCTGGCGCCTCTTTCTCGAAAGGAACAACCCGCTTTTCAAGATCGCCCGGTCGTTTGAGCCGGTATTCTCCAGTGACTGTCCCGTTACTGAAGGAAAGATCTGCATCAATGATGGAACCGGAGAAATCTCCGTCGATGATTTCCCGGCGCGGCAGAAAGCTCTCCGCATCAAGAATGATCGTGCCGGTTTCCTGAATGTCTGGCCGCATCACCGTCGTTTCATCGATGACATAGAGCCCGTCTTCAAAACGGGTGGCGTATGTCATCTGCCCCCGGACTTCGTCTTCCTGAACAAGCTGGAAAACAGCTTTTCCGACAGGCACAAATTCGCGCGCAAAACTCAGCTCTTCCGCTTTCGCCATTGAGCCGATACTCGAGACGAGCACGAGACCGGATAAAAGTAGTTTCAATGTGACCTCCCTCAATGTCTTGTTGCAGTGAGGTTAAGCGCATCGGCCCGGCGGAGATAGCGCCATGTACGCTTCCCGATCACCCCATCCGGCACGTCAGATCCGTCGTATCCCTCCCCTCAGCACCCAGCTTGCCTAGAAGCTCTTTCGGCCCCTCATGCAGGTTTCGGCCTCGCCAGCCTTGGATCGTAAGTTTAACCCTGCCTGTTCAGGTCGGAGAAAGTGTCCCCTGACGTCTTGGAAGACGGGAACGGCGAAACGAGATCTCCTTCCCTCCGGGACAGAGCGGCGGCGAGGCCGAACTGGTCGGGCAGTATCACTGTGATACCGCCCCAAGCTCTGGTGCATCCGCATGGCGGACATAACGAAGATTCCAGACGATCTGCGGCGCGCTCCACTCCCCTTCAGGGTCCTTCGAGACGAACTCTCCCCAAGAATGGAGCGAGCCATCCTCCTGACGCGCCCAGCGCCAGGTTCGCTTGCCGATCTTGCCGTCCGGCGTGTCAAATTCCGCAGTCGACAGAGTCATCACTCCGTCCTCATCAAGCTTGCCTGTAAGCTCGATCGGCCAACCGCCATTGCCGAGCCAGACCTGTTTCCAGCCGCCGCCTGGCAACGGGTAGCTGAACGAGATCCCGCCATAGCGATAGGGCGCCCCGGCAGTACGATACCTATCCGTCATCTGCTGCCATTCCTGATGAATGACGCAGTCATTGTTGATCTTCCTGATACGGTCGATGCCTTGAACGACACCCGTCTCCCAATCGAAGGCAACCCACTCTCCCACCCACATATCGAACTGGGTGTAGGGCGCCTTCTCGCAAGGCGGCGCAAAATCGTCTGAGGGTTGCGCGCCTAGCGCGAGGAGAGAGACCAGTAGTGACGAAGAGAGAAGGGACATGATGAACCCGGAAGCTGTCGTTTCGCCTCTTCAATCTCCTCCTGTGCTGCCGGCCTGACTAGAGGCGGCAAGCTGATTAGGGACGGTAGAACAAGGCGCTGGGACGAATGGACAGCTTTGCGGGACGGAAAAAACCTGATCACTACCTCCCCCCATCTTCTCAATCAGGTGGAATTCGGCAAGTTGAGGAGCATGGTTTTCCCTGGCCTCAACTCCATGCCTCGGCGCTGGCAGGACGCTATGCGTGTCGCACTCGTCGTCGGGTTGATCTGGCTTGTTTTCGTCGGCCTGCTCTCTGCCTTTACCTATGTCGACATGAACAGGGCCGGACGCGAAGTGACTTATCTGCGCGCCTTCAAATTCTATGGTCTCGGCTTTTTCTGCTGGCTGTTTCTCGGGCCGCTCAATTTCGCCATTGCGCGGGATCTTGGCATGGAAGGCAGCCGACTGCGCACAATTGTCCTCGTTGCCATAGGCTCGATCCTGACCAGCCTTGTGATCATCTTTGCCTATGTTTTGCTCTTTTATGCGCCACTGATGGGCCAAACAGCCGGTGAAGTTCTGAAGTCATTACAACTCATCGACTGGGCCTGGGATACGATCCTTTTCGGGACGATTTATCTCTCGGGCCTTGCCCTTGGCCAAAGGGTGAGAACACCACCTCCCGAGTCGTCCAGTCCAACACGTGTCGCCGTCAAATCTGCTGGCCGTATCGACTATATCGAAATCGACGACATTCTCGCCGTCTCGGCGCAAAGCAATTATGTCGAACTGATCTGTGCTGAACGCACGCACCTCCACCGTTCCACCCTGTCGAGCTTCATTGAGCAGTATGCGGATGCCGGGTTCATCCAGATCCATCGATCGCATTACGTCCGGGCCTCTGCCGTGGAGTCGATCCGTGCGAATGGCGGACAGGGCCGGCGCGTTATCCTGAAGACAGGACAAAACCTGCCGATCGCGAAAAACTACTGGAGCGGCATCGAGGAAGAGATTGGCGGATAAGGCGCTCTACTTTCCGTCTTCGCTCGGCTAGAGCGGGTCCCATGGCAGACCCTCGCGACGAAACTACGGCGTTCACCCCGAAATTCGGGCCGGACGGGCTCCTCCCCGCCATCGCGGTTGATGCGGAGACAGGCGAGGTCCTGATGCTCGCTTATATGAACGAAGAGGCGCTGAAGCGGACGCTTGCGACAGGTGAAGTCCATTACTGGTCCCGCTCGCGGGCGGAAATCTGGCACAAGGGCGCGACCTCTGGAAACTTACAGGAGCTCGCGGAAATCCTGATCGATTGCGATCAGGACACGTTGCTTCTGCGTGTCCGGCAACGAGGCCCCGCCTGTCACACGGGGCGGCAGAGCTGCTTTTACCGCAAACTCGTCACAGATGACCCCGAAAGCAAAGAATTGAACGGGACTGTTCAGCTAAGATTCATGGATGTGGAGTAGGTAGAAGATCGATCCAGCGTGGGAGTATGGGATCAAATGTCTTCGACTAGCATCAATATTGAAGATCTGCCGCCGGAAACAAGTGCGGCCATGTTCAACAAGCTGATTGCCCGTTTCTGGTTTTCACCATTCGCCATCAGTGCCGCGACCATCGTCGTCGCCGAGCTGATGCTTCTTGCCGGCAAGGTTTATGGCGGCATGGAAGTTTCTGGCGATGTGCTGGCCGCGTTGACATTCCTTGCTGCGGCCATGCTGGTGGCCGGGACCATGCCGGGCTGGAACTGCCTGAAATGGGATGACACCGGCCTCGACCAACATGCGGGCCTGACCCATTTCCACGTTGACTGGAGCCAGGTGAAATCGGTCTCCCCGATGCCAGGGGGTTTGCGGATTTCCTATGTCGATACGGACGGTGCCCGCCCCGTCGTCAAACGCGGCTTCATCCAGAACCGCTATGCGATGGAGGGCGAGAAATTCCGCCGCCTGATCGAAGAGCAGTGGCTGGACAAGGCGTCGCTTAGCTGATTGCCGGACGGCCCTGAGACGGCTTTTCCATAAGGCTGGTGAATGCCGCCGTCCAGAACAGCATCGGCCCGAGCGCCAGCGCATAGAAAAGCTCTGACTCTGTGAAGCTACGGATCAACAGCACGACGACAATCAGTAGAAAGAAAATATCTGCTCGCTCCTGATTTCGCCACCACGAGCCGAACGTCAACATGCCCCCGCGCACATAGGTATAGATAGCCGCCAGAAGTCCGATGAGACCCAGATGCACAGTCGTCTCATAATAGGCATTGTGGAACCGGAACTGGCCGTCTGAGCTGTAGAACTGATCCGCAAGGCGCACGGCGGTGAAGTTATCCGCGAGCCAGAAATTTCCAGCCCCCACCCCGAGTAGCGGGTGTTTTGAGATCGCTTCATTCCCGGCCGCCCAGATAACCGTCCGTCCCGTGAGGGACTGGTCTTTTCCGAAGGCGCCAAGCGTATCCTCGATCAGATTGACCCCGTAGAAATTGGTCAAGACGAGAAGGCCGAACGTCATGACTGCAATGCCGCCAAGGACAAGTGCAGGACGAAGGCCCCTGATATGCACGGCAGGGCGCCAGATCAGCACGAGGCCGAGACCGAGCGGGATGGCGCCAGCAAGGAGTAGGATTGCCGTCGCTGAGAGCGCCTGCGCGATCAGGCCCAGCGCCACCGCAAGAATGCAAGCCGACAATAACCGCAGGACAGGCCGGCATTGGCTGGAGAGCGTTACAGACAGGGCCGCAATGCTTAAGATCACCATATGCTGAGCGAGAATGTTCTTATGCGGAAAAACCCCGATCAGGGCGAAGCCTCCATCGGCCCCGCCAATCCATTCGCGTGTGCCGGTTAGCGCCGAGGCGACCGCCAGCATTCCTTGCCCGCAGACAATAGCAACCGCCACCTGCCGCGCATCGAGGCGGCTTGCCACCCCTGCGGCAAACAGCATGGCGAGCGAGAAGAGCGCCCCGTACCTGATCGCCACCATCATATTGTCCGCCCAGAGAGCAGAGAGCAGGCACAGAACGGGTAGAACGAAAAGCGGCCAGCCCTTGCGGACGACCGGCAGGATTGAGCGCCAATTCATCCCTAACCAGAGGATGAGGAGAATGGTGAAAGGCAACCGGAGCGGCTGCGCCATCGGAAAACCGAGCGGCATAATGACAAATGCACCCATCGCCATCAGCTCATCGAGCAGATTTCCTCTGCCTGGCTGCAGAGAAATCCGCGCGGAAACCGGCGAGTTGGGGGCGGCATAGGCCGAAAACGGGGCAGACTGGCTCATCACGGGTATTTCTTCCGCAAAATTCACGCCATTGGCGAGGCTTTGGGCTCAATGTTGACGTTTTTCCTAACTAATTCGTTTTAAACATGAATCATGGAGTTGGTTCTGAAGTCAGATGCCGTCGCAAATGTCGACGCGCTCGCCCGGCGGATCGTCGTGGCGGTACCGACTCTTAATGAATCTTCAACCATCGCGGCCTGCCTCACCTCCCTGATGAAGGGAAATGAGAATATGCAATTCCTCGTTCTCGATGGCGGCAGTGATGACGGCACACGCGAGATCGTCGCGCTTCTCGCGGCGAAACATCAAAATCTCTCCTTGCACCACAACTCCCGCCGCAATCAGGCCGCTGCTATAAATCAGGCGAGCCAGATTGCGGACGGCAAGCGAGATATTCTGATCCGTTGTGATGCGCATGCGGTCTACCCAGAGGGGTATGCTCTTTCATTAGGTCAAAAACTTATCGAGATGGGCGCCGACAGCGTCGTCGTACCGATGGATGCAGTCCATACGGAAGATGCCGGCTGTTTTGAGCGCGCCAATGCGATGATCGTTGATACCCCGCTCGGCTCAGGCGGATCGGCCCACCGGGGTGGTCGGAAATCCGGTTTTGTAGATCACGGCCACCATGCCGCCTTTTGGCGAACGCGGTTCGTGAAGCTCGGCGGCTATGACGAGGCGATGCTTGCCAATCAGGATGCGGAATATGACACTCGCCTGCGCGCAGATGGCGGCAAGATCTGGCTCGATGCCGGTATTCGGCTCGACTATTTCGTCCGTAAAACGCCGAGGTCACTCTGGACGCAATATTGGCGCTATGGCCGGGGCCGCGCGGATCATATCCGCAAGCATCTTGTCACGCCGCGCATCAGGCAATTGATCCCAGTCCTGCATGTACTTGCCATGATGTATTCAGGCGCCATTCTGACCATGACAAAATGGGCGACCGCTTACCCCATCGTCTATGGCACAACGATCATCGGTGCCGGGATATGGGCGGCGCTGAAGAACCGCACGCGTTGCGGGCTGATGGCGCCGCTGGTCCTTGCGATCATGCACACCGGTTGGGGGCTGGGGTTCATTCGGGAGATGATCGTCCCGATGCGGAGGCGTTAAGTGAGGATTGCCGTTTTCGGCCATGATGCAGCGGACACCATGCTGGCTCGGCGGATCGGCATGATGGAACGGCTCGGCCACGAGGTCACAGCCTTCACCATGCGGCGCGACGAAGCCAAGGACCGAGGCTGGAAGAATATCGATCTTGGGCAGACCTATGATGCCAAACTCTTTCACCGGGCATGGGCCGTCCGCGGCGCGATCAAGCGTTGTAAGCAGCATGCTCGCCTTCAGGGAACGGATCTTTTCTGGGCCCGCAATCTCGACATGCTGACAGTCGCCATCGCCGCCCGCCGCGATGCGCGCAGCCATGCACCCGTGATCTATGAGACGCTCGATATCCACCGGATGCTGACCAATAAAGGTGCGCCATACGAGATGTTGCGCAAAATTGAGCGGCGCTTGATGCGCAATGTCTCGATGATCGTGACCTCCTCTCCTGCTTATGAGCGGGAATATTTTGACCGGGTGCATCCCGGCCACCCAGATGTCGCGCTGATCGAGAACAAGCTGCCGCTTGAGGGACTGCCGCCGCGTCCCGCAACGCCGCTGCGTGACGGACCGCTGCGGCTTGGCTGGGTCGGTGTCCTTCGCTGCGCCCGATCCTTCGCTATGTTGCAGGAGATCGCCAAAGCCTTTGAGGGCCGTATAGAGGTGATCCTGCATGGCGTACATGCAGCTGACCAACTGCCTGATTTCGAAGAGGCAGTGTCGCGTACGCCGCATATGACCGCTTACGGACGGTATACCTCACCCATCGACCTGCCGAAGGTCTATGGCGATATCGATATCGTCTGGTCAGGGGATTATTTCCAGTCACGCGGCGGGCCGGTTGCGATTGGCAATTCAAGTTGGGCGCTTGCCAACAGGCTATATGAGGGCGGCTATTATGGCGTGCCCGCGATTGTCCCGCAGGGTACAGAGATGGCTCGGTGGATCGAGCGTGTCGGCACTGGCCGTGTTATCCCTGAACCCGTCGAAGAAACCCTGCCGCCCCTTCTTGAAGAGCTGATGGCCGGGGGCATCGCCCCTTTGCGTCAAAACGTTGCGGATACACCGTCCACGGTTTTTGTTGATGACGGCAGTGAGCTTGAAGCCCTCCTCTCCCGACTTGAGAGCCAATGACGGAGCTGATCGTCGCCATCTGCACCTATCGGCGCGACAGCCTTGCAAACGCAATCCGGTCGGTCGATGCGCAAGGTCCTTTGCGCGCAAGCCGCATTCTGATCATCGATAATGACGAAGCACCGACCGCCAAGCCGATGATTGACGGCCTCCTGACATCGATCAGTACCCCGCTTGAATATCTCCACATGCCGGGCCGCAATATCGCGCTCGCCCGTAATGCAGCTTTGGAGCACTCCATGGGCAACCGGCTCGCCTTCCTTGATGATGACGAAACGGCAGCGCCTGACTGGCTGCTCGAGCTAAACACCGTTCTGAGCCGCGCCTTCGGCGCCGTGATGGGCCCGCAGATCGCCGTCTATCCTGATACTGCGCCAGCCTGGATGACCGAGCTTTCACCCCATAGCCATTGGCCGAAATCAGAAGACGGCATCGCCCTGACCGGTCACACGGCCAATTGCCTGATCGATCTCTCACACCCTGTCATGGCAGAAATGCGGTTCGATGAAGCACTCGGCCGCCGCGGCGGCAGCGACAGCGCCTATTTCGCGGCCGCGCGAAAAAAAGGTGTACAGCTTGGCTATGCTCCTGACGCCCATGTCTTTGAACCTGTCCCTGCGGCGAGAATGTCACGCCGCTGGCTCCTGCGTCGCCGCTGGCGGGTCGGAGAAGTACTGGCAGATATTTCGGAGGCGAACCGGGCCTCACTTATACTGACGGCTTTTGCCAAGACAGGATGGTGCATCGGCGCTGCGGCGCTCTCTGTCTGGTCGCCTGCCCGGTTCCACAAGGCGCTTTTCCGGGGGGCAATGCATGCCGGGATGGCTGCAGGCGCAAGCGGCATCAGGCTCGGTGAATACTACAGGGAAAAGTAGCAGTATGGTGCAGAGTTTCCCGCATCGCTTGCGAAGCCGCATGTCATCAAGGTTTCAATCGCCCGGGACTTTCCATGCTCCGGGCTTTGAGGCACAAAGTGAATGCTAGGGTATGGATGAGGGCATCAATGGCACGATCACTTGAACGCGGGGTCCGTTTCAGCGGTGCGAGCGGGTCTATTCTCGCCATGGTGCTGTTCATCGGCGCGGTGAGCTTTGTCGGCTTCTACCTGTCGCCATGGTCGCCCAACCCGAATGACCTGCTGGTCGAGAGCTTCTACGCCAACCCTTATCTGAACGGGCTGATCCTGTTCGTCCTCGTTCTCGGCATTTTCTATAATATCCGGCAGGCCCTTGTCGTTGATCCGGCAATCCGCTGGGTGAATGCCTTCCGCAATTCCGTCGACCCCTCGCGCACCCGCCTGCCGCGCCCGCCAGCCCTGATTGGCGCGATGGCGCGCATCCTCCTCGATGCTGATGAACGTGGCGGCCGCCTCAGCCAGGCGTCGGCCCGCGCTATCCTTGATTCCATTGGGACACGGATCGATGAGGGCCGCGAGACCGGCCGTTATGCCGGGAACCTCCTCGTCTTCCTCGGCCTGCTGGGCACTTTCTGGGGCCTCCTGCAGACCGTCACCGATGTCTCAGGTGTCATCTCTTCGCTGGGCGCAGGAGATGCAGGACAGGACAGCGCGACCGCGGTTTCCGCGCTCATCAACAACCTCAATGAGCCCCTGTCGGGCATGAACACAGCGTTCAGTTCGTCCCTCTTTGGTCTTGGCGGCTCGCTCGTCCTTGGCTTCCTCGATATCCAGGCCGGTCAGGCGCAGAACCGTTTCTATACCGACCTTGAGGACTGGCTCTCCGGGATCACCGATAATTCCTCCCATTCGGGCGGCGGTGACACCAAGAATTTCAGCGATATCGGCGATGCGATGGCCCATCTTCATGCTGCCATCAAGGAGCTGAGCGCCGGGCAGGCCGATGCCGCGCAAGGCGTGCGCGAGGAAATCAAGCAGCTCGGGCGTACCCTTCTTGAAGGCGATGACGCCGTTAAACGGCGCTAGGGAGCCTATAGATGGCGCGTCGCCGTTCACGTTCATCACAGGCCAATATCTGGCCCGGCTTTGTCGACGGTCTGTCGACATTGCTTCTTGTGCTGATGTTCGTGCTGTCGATATTCGTCGTCGCGCAATTCTATCTCGGCGAACAGCTCACCAAGAGCCAGGAACGCCTGAACGAGCAAGACAGCGAGTTGAGTCGCTTGCGGGCCGAGCTGGCCGCCCTCGCCGATGACCTTGCTCTCGCCAAGGCGGATGCCGCGCGCCTGACCGATGAGAATTCTTCCCTGCGCCTTGATCTCGATGTCCTGCAGGACACGATTGATGCCAAGAATGCCCAGATCGCCTCGCTTGGCACTGCCATTGCGGCGTCTGCGGAGGAACTCGAGGCCGAAAAGGCCCTGACCGAGGATCAAAAATCCGAGATCGCGACCCTCAACGCCCAACTTGCAGCCTTGAGGCGTCAGCTTCAGAGCCTGCAGGAAGCGCTCGAAGCCGCCGAGGCCAAAGATCTTGAGCAGCAGGCGCAGATCGAGAACCTGTCCTCGCGTCTCAACGCCGCGCTTGCCCGCAAAGTGCAGGAGCTTTCAGAAGTCCGCTCTCGTTTCTTCGAAGAAGCCCGCTCAGCGCTGCAGGACCTGCCCGGCGTCACGGTGCGCGGTGACAGGTTGATCATCAGCGGCGATGCCCTTTTCGGCTCTTGTGAAGCGACGCTCTCCGCCGGTGCGCAGGAAAGCCTCGACGGGGTCGCCATCGCGATCCTCGAAATCGACCGCCGCATCAAGCAGCAGATTGCCGGCCGCGAGAATGACGAAGCCACGCAAGCGATCCAGAACTGGGTTATCCGGGTCGACGGCCATGCCGACCAGACCCCGCTTGGGCCAAGCTGCGCCGCCCGTTTCGTGGACAATAAGGGCCTCTCGACCGCCCGCGCGCTGTCGGTCACGCGCTATCTGGAATCGCGCGGCGTGCCGTCCCGCCGCCTCGTTGCGAGCGGTCTTGGAGATGACTTCCCGCTGGTCAGCGGCCGGGATGCCGCCTCGCTCGCCCAGAACCGTCGCATCGAGTTCAAGTTGACCGAGCGCTAATCCACTGACATTCATGTGTTTCCGCTACTTGCGGGGAAGATGAGCGGATTTTAACCGCTGATCTGCCCGCGGGGACTTATCCCCGCCATATTCAGATCGCATATTCTGAATACGCAACGGATCGGGGCTCTGCCTCTCCCCCCTCGTTGGGCCTCGATTCGCCAAGTCGGTTTTGCGGCACGTTGCCCCCCAACCTGCCGTAAACCGGAACCCCGAAGCCCTGGCGCGCTCCCCACATGCGCCAGGGCTTTTTCGTGGGCGCGATAAGAGAGGCGGGACCGCTGGACCACGGCCCGGCAAACCGGATAGGCGCTGGGGCGTTCAGTTCTAGAAAGCCCCGCCCATGCATTATGCGCTAAGTATCTTTTTCGCCGTTTTTCTCGCCGAACTGGGCGACAAGACCCAGCTGGCGACAATGCTCTTTGCGACGGACAAGCAGCATCACCCGCTGATGGTGTTCGGCGCGGCGGCGTCCGCCCTCGTCCTCTCAACGGCCATTGCCGTGGCGCTGGGGGTGGCGGCAGAGAAATATCTCTCGATGATCCCGCTCAAACTGATCGCCGGGCTCGGCTTCATTGCCATCGGCATTTTCACGGTCTGGGACCATTTCAGCACGAGCGCTTAAGCGACCTTGTCGACCGTCCAGTCCGGCCGGGCATAATGGCAGGTATAGCCGTTGGGATGCTTCTCAAGATAATCCTGATGGAAGTCCTCGGCCTCCCAGAAGACACCAGGGGCGGCAAGTTCCGTGACGAGCTTGCCCGGCCAGCGGCCAGAAGCCTCGACCTCCGCCATCACTTTCTGGGCAATCGCTTTCTGTTCGTCTGACGTGTACCAGATCGCGCTTCTGTACTGGCTGCCAATGTCATTACCCTGACGGTCTTTCGTCGTCGGGTCATGTATCTGGAAGAACCACAGGAGCAGTTTCTCATAAGAGACGACATCCGGATCGAAGATGATCTCGATGGCTTCGGCATGGCCGGTCGTGCCGGTTTTGACGTCCGGATAGGTCGGGTTTTCAAAGGCCCCGCCGGTATAGCCGACACGGGTGCGAAGGACGCCTGGCTGGTTGCGGATCAGATCCTGCATCCCCCAGAAGCATCCCCCGGCCAGCACGGCGCGTTCGGTTTTCTCCGCCATGGCGAATTCCTTTTCGATCATATCTCACCGGGCCATATGGGAAGCCCGGACGTTTCCTCAAAGCCCGGCACCTGCATCAAGAGCCGCCGACAGCATGGCTGGGAATTCGGTGTTGCCGATCGGATAGTTACGATCAGCGCCCGTCATGACGACCAGCACCTCGCGTGAAGGATCAACCCACATCACCTGACCATTATAGCCGTGGAAGCCGAAAATCGCGCTGTCCTTGAACGGCACCCAGAAGTGAAGGCCATAGCCGAAATGATCCGCTGCCGGTTCATGGCTCGACTGGGGCGGGGTCGTGACAAGCGTCATCCAGCCCTCAGGCAGCAGCACCTCGCCATTCACGATGCCGTCATGCATCGCGAAAAGACCGATCTTGGCGTAGTCCTCAAGCCGTATATTGATGCAGCAATAGCCCAGCTCTTTTGCGTCCCTCGCATTGCGATCAAGGAGCCATGTTCCGTTGCCAAGCCCCAGCGGCGCGAAGAGCTTTTCCTCGGCCAGATCGCTCAGTTGACGGTCATAAGCGCCGCGCACGACCGCCGAAAGGACGATGGTGTTCGGAGACTGGTAATTGAACTCTGTGCCCGCCTCTTTTTCACGCTTATAGGTGCGGACGAATTTGTCGACATCCTGATTCAGGAAGAAGACATTGAAGAAGAGCTTGCGCATATCCGAGCCGATGGCTTCATAATCCTCGATAAAATCGATACCGCTCGACATCATCAGAAGGTGCCGGATCGAGGTCGAACCGTAATCCGTCCCCTGATAGACAGGCGCATATTTCTCGGCCGGGTCGTCGATACTGTCGATGACACCATCCTTGATGCCCATGCCGATCATGAGGGAGATAACGGATTTTGCGACCGACCAGCTCGTGTGAAGATCATCCGCCGTCTCACCTCGCCAGTATTCCTCAAAAACGACAGCGCCGTCTTTCACGACCATCAGCCCGGTGATGTCGTGGTCGCGGGCATAATCCTCAATCGTGCGGGCCTCGCCGTCATGGGTGTAGCTGATCTCTGTGAGACGAATGTCCCGCGGCAGGCGCCGGAATTCGGTGGAGGCGGCCATTTCCCGGTGCGGGAAGACATCCGACATCGAGCGGTAGAATTGGGTTCTGTCCTCGGCATTGCGGCCTTCCCAGACACCAGCGGGCGAATAAGGCGCCCACGGACGGTAGAACCACATCAGAAACATGACCAGAAGAGCAGCCACCACGCCGCCCAGAACGACCGCGATGGTCTTCCAGTTCAGATTAACACTCACCCCATTCCTCCCGCATTGTTATTTTTGTCGGTATAAAGAGTTCAGTTGCCGGCCCCGTATCGGATGCGGCCGAACATGTTTGCGATGCCTGCCGGATCAAAGCCTTTCTTTGCGGCTTTCGCCTTCCATTTCTCGAAGCTCATGACATTGCAGATGCGGTCATCGAGGAACGCCCAGCTTGCCGAATATGGCGTCTCGCCATCTTCCTCGTCATCCGCGAACCAGCGCGTCAGGGTCGAAAGATAGACCGCCGAGAGGGTCGCCCGCTTGGTGTACCAATTGCCATCGGTCGAGCTGTCGCCTAGCGCGCGCCAGATTGCGCCCGCCGTCCGCCAGGCCAGTCGCGCGCCCAGGCCCGCCAGATGCGGCAGGGTCAGAACGGCCCCGGCCCGCCGGGCAGCTTCCCGATGTGGGGTGAGTTGCTCAATGCGGCGGCGGACGAGCCAGGTGACCTTGTCCCGGATCCGGGCGGGGGGCTCTTGCAGCGCCTCATAGGCTGCCATCATCGCGAGATCCTCGCGCTCGGCCCAGAAATCGAGGACATCCGCAATGCCTTTAGGAAACAGGCGTTTCAGCGCGCCATCGGCCCGCGCGGCGGCATCTATTCCGGCCGCCTCACAGGCATTTTCCAGTGCCGTTTCGTTCCATCCTTCAAAGGCTGCCTCTTCCAGCATCGCCTCAAGGATGGTGTGCCGTTGCCTCTCTGCCGCATCGCTCATCATTTTTATGTCTAACCTCAAATCCGGGCCAATTGTCATGCCCCATTATATTGGACTCTTTGACCTTCATCTGATAGGGGCCGGGGCTCCGCCGCAGGTCTTACGGGCTGCGGCACGATATCTCATGTACCGAAAACCCTGAGGAATAGGGGGCGAGCCGCCCCGAAACATTGAGGAGACCGCGTCATCGTTACCATCGTCGTGCGCGACAACAATGTCGAGCAAGCCCTTCGAGCGCTGAAGAAGAAGATGCAGCGCGAAGGGACTTTCCGTGAAATGAAACGCCGGAAATTCTACGAGAAGCCTTCCGAACGGCGCGCCCGCCAAAAGGCCGAGGCCGTCCGCCGTGCGCGGAAGCTTCAGCGCAAGAAGATGCAGCGCGAAGGCCTCATCTAAGGCCAACGCCGTCCTGACGGATCAAAAAGCCGCCCGGCCTTGCGCTGGAGCGGCTTTTTTCGTTGGCGCAGCCCCTGAAGAATAGAACATGAGAAGGTGAAGGGTCATTGTCTGGAGAGACAGATAAACACTGGGCGCCCTGCTCATTATTCTGACCAGCTGTGGAATCTTCAAAGGCATTGGCCAGGGGACAATGAGAATACGAGCGAAGCCATCGACCGTGGTGTCTCAATCGAGGTCGTGAACGAAGCCGCCCCGGCCTGTGCCCGAGACGCGCCGACTTTTCCATTTTGCGCAAACGCGCCTTGCGGCCAGCCCCATTTTTAAAAGGGGGCTAGCCCCCGAAATATCTCCCCGACAGCAACGACAAAGAAGGGAGACATCGAAATGTCTGGACTGTACATACTCGATGACGTGAAGGCCGGCCCGCGGCTGGCCCTTCGCGCCGCAGAGGACAGAGGCACAGCCGATCATGGCTGGCTGAAAACCGCCTACAGCTTCAGCTTCGCGGATTATTACGACCCCAAGAACACCCATTTTGAGGCCCTGCGGGTCATCAATGATGACTGGATTGCTGGAGGCAAGGGATTTCCCATGCACCCGCATCAGGATTTCGAAATCTTCTCCTACGTCCTTGAAGGCTCAATTTCGCACAAGGACAGTATGGGGAACGGTTCGACCGTGAAGGCGGGCGGGATCCAGTATATGACCGCAGGTTCGGGGGTCATGCATTCGGAATTCAATCCGAGTGCGACCGATCCCATGAAGCTGTTGCAGATCTGGCTGATCCCGGCCACGCGCGGGGCCAAGCCCCGTTATGAGGTCATGGACCTTTCGCCCGAGGACAAGGATGGCAGGCTCGCCCTCTTTATCTCCGAGGACGGACGGGACGGCACGATCCGAACACTCGCCCCGGCGGAAGTCTATGCCGGGACATTCGAAGGCGACCAGAAAGCGTCCCTGACGCTGCGTGACGGCCGCCGCGGATGGATCCAGGTCGCCCGCGGGTCTGTCCATGTGAATGGCCAGAAGCTGACCCATGGTGACGGGCTTGCCGTGCTCGATCCGGGTGAAGTGACTATCCACGATGGCGAAGACGCCGAAATCGTCGTCTTCGACCTCAAACAGCTCTCTTAAGACTGTGGCCGGTCTGCCCTAGGCAGGCCGGTCCGGCCGTTATACGGTAACATTGTCTTTTAAGGGGCTGGTTATGAAACGCATCCTGTTCGGCGCGCTGGGCGCGATAACATTGCTCGGCGCAAGCGCCGTGGCCCAGAGCAATTCGATCGGCAGCAGCAGCCAGCCTTCCGGCCCCGTGCAGGTGCACGAAGCGACCAGCCTGACCCAGATGAAGAGCCTGATGTCAGCAAATGGACTGGCCGCCAGCCAGATCCAGGGACCGAGCGGCCAGATGCTCCTCGTCTCCACCCCGCAAGGCGGGCAGTTCTTCTTGAACCCGCGCGGCTGCGCTGATCCAGCGAACCAGACCGGCTGCAAGATGGTTGAACTGGCGGTCCCCTTTCAGGGCGCCCCGGCCAGCACCGAAGCGGTCAATAATTTCCATATCAGCGCCTCGCGCCTTGCCTTTGCCCTCACCGGCTCAGACGGCACGGTCGTCGCCTATAAGCTCTATTATCCCGGCGGGATCACAGATGATCACTTCCTCTTCCTGCTGACGGGCTTCCTTCTCGATGTGGAGAGCTTCGCCAGCAAATATAGCGGCGCGAGCGGTCAGCTTGTGAGTATTGAGGAAGAGGCATTCCCGCCGCTCGCCAAGACGGTCGCCATGTCGGCGAGCGATCTTTCTCCTTATGCGCCCTATTTCGCCGTTGAGACAAAGAACGGGCCAGAGACGAAATTCCTTGGCGGCACGCTCGACGATATCGCAGAGCAGTTCGGCAACTAAGCGCTCAATCTGATCAGAAACCGAGGACCACGGACGCTTTGAGCTGTGTGTCCGTCGCCTCGCGGTCTTCGGCCGGATCGGTTTCGTGCTTAATCTGATAGGCCAGCCGCGTCGAAAGCGTCTTGGTGATTTTGGTCTTCAGCGACAGCCGGCTCTCGAGCGTTGAGTTATTCTCCGTCCAGGTCGCATCAGCATCATGCTCAAGCTCGACATTCTCACGGATATGCCAGTCCATCTCGCTGCCGAGGAAGACTGCGATCTCGGTTTCCTCTGACTTGAATTCGGGATCGGGGCTGTCAGGCTCGATGAAGACCGTATGGCGGATACCGGGACCAGCGATAACGTCCCAGTTGAACTGATCGCCAATGGCGATCTCGTGCCCCATGCCCCCGCCCACGAAAGCCCGGCCATCATAGCCGGAGAAGACATCGCGTTCGTACCGCGCGCGGCCATAAGCAAAGGTGCGGTCACCTGTCTGAACCTCCAGCCGGTACTGGCCGAACCATTTGTTCTGGGTTTCCTCGGTGACTTTGGCGCCGTCGACCTCTTTGGTCGTGCGAGTAAAGTCGCCAGCGGCCTTGAGATCATGCGAGTAGCGCCCCAACACGCGCTTAGCTTCGAACCGGGCACCGAGCACCGAATTCTCCGTATTCCCCGTTGCCGAAGACGCCGAGAACTCAACCGTACCGTCCCAATTGTCCTCGCCTTTTTTGATTTCCGCCTCTGACGCGAGGGAGGGGGTGGCCCAGATCAAAATCAGAGCCGGCAGGACACTCGAACAGCGCATCGGGATAGCCTCTTAGAACGCAACTGGGTTTGGGGAGATAAGCGTAAGCACCTCCTTAATGGAGGTCGCGGCGATGCGCCACATTTTAGCCACAATTGTGACAAGGTCGTAACGGCCGACAAAAAAGCCCGGAGCATCGCTGCTCCGGGCTCTGATGGTTAACGCTCGAAGGAGGCTCAGCCTTCTTCGGTGTCTTTCAGGGCAGCGCCAAGAATATCGCCGAGCGAAGCGCCGGAGTCGGCAGAACCGAACTGTTCGACGGCTTCTTTTTCTTCAGCGAGTTCGCGTGCCTTGATCGACAGCGACAGGCGGCGCGATTGCGGATCGAGCGCGATGACGCGAGCGTCGATTTTATCGCCAATGGCGAAACGCTCAGGACGCTGCTCGTTACGGTCGCGGCTGAGGTCGGATTTACGGATGAAAGCTTTCGGGCCGCCATCTGTACCGACGCGCACTTCGATGCCGCCATTCTCGACCGCAGTCACGGTACAAGTAACGTCATCGCCGCGTTTCAGCTCGCCAATCGCATCCATCGGATCATTGGCAACCTGTTTGATGCCGAGCGAGATACGCTCTTTGTCCGGATCAACATCGAGGACTTTGGCCTGAACGACCTGACCTTTCTGGTAATCCTTGATGGCGTCGTCGCCGGAACGTTCCCAATCGAGATCGGAAAGGTGGACCATGCCGTCCATGTCGTCGTCGATACCAACGAACAGACCGAATTCGGTGATGTTCTTGACTTCGCCTTCGATGACAGAGCCGATCGGGTGTTTTTCGGCAAAGCTTTCCCACGGATTGGAGAGGGTCTGCTTGAGGCCGAGCGAAATGCGGCGCTTGCTCTCGTCAACCTCGAGAACCATGACGTCGACTTCCTGGCCAGCCGAGACGATCGAGCTGGGGGGCACGTTCTTCTTGACCCAGGACATTTCCGAGACGTGGACGAGGCCTTCGATGCCATCTTCCAGTTCGACGAATGCACCGTAATCGGTGATGTTCGTGACCTTGCCGTGGAACTTGCCGCCCATCGGGTATTTCGCTGCAACACCTTCCCATGGATCGGGCTGGAGCTGTTTCATGCCAAGCGAGATGCGCGAGGTTTCCGGGTTGATCTTGATGATCTTCACCTGAACCGTGTCGTTGACATTGAGGACTTCGGACGGGTGGTTCACCCGGCTCCAGCTCATGTCGGTGACGTGAAGAAGGCCGTCGACGCCCGGGGCGAGTTCGACGAAGGCACCGTAATCGGTGATGTTCTTCACGACGCCATCGCGCTCGTCACCCTCGTTCAGGTCACGGACGACTTCCTGGCGATGTTCAGCACGATCCTCTTCGAGAACCGAGCGGCGCGACACGACGATGTTGCCGCGGCGCTTGTCCATTTTCAGGATCTTGAAGGGCTGGGTGATATTCATCAGCGGGCCCGCATCGCGAACCGGACGAATGTCGACTTGCGAACCCGGAAGGAAGGCCACCGCACCGCCGAGGTCGACAGTAAAGCCGCCTTTGACACGGTTGAAGATGACGCCTTCGACGCGGTCTTCGTCTTCGAATTGCTTTTCGAGACGCTCCCAGGCTTCTTCGCGGCGGGCGCGGTCGCGGCTGATGACAGCCTCGCCTTGGGCGTTCTCGATACGGTCGATGAAGACGTCCACTTCGTCGCCGACCTTGATACTGACTTCAGCACCCGGATCAGAGAACTCACGAAGAGGAACGCGGCCTTCGGTCTTCAGACCGACATCGACGATGGCCATGTCTTTTTCGATACCAGTGATACGGCCTTTGACGACCGTTTGTTCGAAGGTCTCCTTGTCAACGACGGACGCTTCGAACATTTCCGCGAAATCGTCGCGGGACGGGCTAAGTGTTTCGGACAAAATGTGCCTCGGGACGGCAGGCGGACCTGCCAGGGTTGGGCCCGGACTTCCTTTGCTATGTCACGGAAGGGCTCGGGCGGGTTGAACATGGACGGCGCGAGAAACGGGACGATCAAACCTCAGATGGTGAAACCCGTAGACTTACGCGCGTCGTTCTCCCTGGCTCGATCGGACCCGCAGGCACGCTGCCCGCGAATGGCGGCGTTATACACATGGGGGAATGGGGGGCAAGCCTTTGGCCGCCTTCCATTTGGCGGCTTCTTTCAGGATGCGTTTGATGTGGTTTCAGTTACTCGCGGGCACGGCGCCCGAGACACCGAGTGCCTGATCGATATGCCGGCAGGCCCGAGCAAAAACGGCATCCGCATCAAGGGTCGTGGTATCAATGAAATGGGCATCGGTGGCTGGCCGCATCGGGGCTGTTGCCCGGCCTGAATCCCGTGCATCCCTGCGGCGGATATCTTCAAGCACCGCATCGAGCCCCATCGCATTGTCGCGCTTTTCCAGCTCCAGCCAGCGGCGTTTCGCACGCTCTTCCGGGCTCGCAGAAATATAGAGCTTTACCAGCGCATCGGGACAGACGACCGTCCCGATATCTCGGCCATCAAGGACTACACCGTTTGAGCCTTTGGGAGGATGGGCCGCAAAATCACGCTGGAATTCGAGAAGGGCCGCGCGCACTTCCGGCTGGGCAGCCACAATCGAGGAGGCGCGGCTGACATCAGGCGTGCGGATATCCGCGCCATCGATCTGGTCGAGTGAAAACGCCCGCGCCACACGGGCGGCATCTTCCTCATGACGCGGATCAAGGTTCTGCGAGAGCAGGATCCACCCCACGCCGCGGTAAAGAATGCCGGTATCGAGATAAGAGAGGCCGTAATAGGTGCAGAGCCGACGGGACAGCGTCCCCTTGCCGCTAGCAGCAGGGCCGTCCACGGCAATGACGATCGGCCGGTTCTCAATCATCCGCTCTACCCTCTAGCGTGACGTGTCCTGCGCGGGCGATTTGTGACGCTGAGCTCGCCCGAAAGCAAGAAGCAGGTGTCAGCCGCCTAAATCTCCTGTGCCGATGATCCGGCCGGACATCAACGCCCCTGTTCTTCTTCCATAGGCGTTATCCACAATTCGGGTGTGCGTCAGTCTCGCCATGTGGATGATGTGGAAATCAGCCTCAAACCCTGCCCTAGCATCGTGCGGTTGCACCGCAAAAGACGATAAACGTGCAGATACACCTTCTGTAGCAACAGTTTGTTGCTCTGGCGCCACAAGTACGGCCACACCACCACAAATGATTCGATGATTTTAACAAGCCTGTTGATATCCACACTTTCGCTGTGGAAAACAAATCCTTGGGTATGTTGGGATTTGGTCATGACTGATCGTGTTGAAAAACAGATCTATCTATCAACGCATCGCAAGTCACTGCGTCGGCGCTTCGCACAGATGCCGCCTTCGAAGAAGGCAGAGCTGGCAGTCTTTGCCTCGGTGGGCGTGACGGCTTTCGTGCTGGTGGGAATGCTGGTCGCCTAAAGACGGCTGCATGATCGATGAGAATTGAAAAAGGCGCCCTCAACGGCGCCTTTTTCATTTTATGGTTAACGGCGTGACGCCCGTCACATCCGCCTCTCGCCCCGCCTGCTACCTCACCCTTGCTGCTGATGATGGCAGCAAGGAATTTTAGAGGAGAGAGACCATGACCAATTTTGCCCCGCGCACCGCGACCTTCGCCGCTTTCGCTCTCGTCGCCTCGGCGGTCGCAGCGATTTCCTACAGCCCCGCTGCCGCACAAGAAGCCGCCCCCTCGCCGCAGGATGTCTCCGCCGAGGTCGCAAGCTTCACCCAGTCTGTGATGATTGAAGTGAACACGGATTTTGCCCAGCCAACCCCGGCACTGGAAGCGCGCTTCGCCGCGCTGGATGACAGCTCAGCTATCAAGCCCGACCTGAGCTATGCCCAGAATGATCAGGACCAGGAAGAAACTGTCACTCAGGTTGCGGCTAACTGGTAATCCCTACCGCCCCTGCTCGAAATCATAGACTTCCTCGCCGATGAATTTGTCGGCGAGGTCTTCTTCCATATCGATCTCGGTCAGGAACCAATCGCGAAGATCCTCAGGCACATCCTCAATCGTGAAGGTTCCCTGCACGGCCTCATCGCGCGAGAAGGCCGTCAGGTCTGCAAGATCCTGTCCCGTCAGATTGATCTGATAGCCGAGCTCCAGCCGCTGCAACTCTGACATGATCGGCGCACCCGCCCACATCCGGGCGGCAAAATCATAAGCGCCTTCCTGCCGGGACCATTCAACCGCATCGAGCCCAGGGGCAGCACGCCCCCCAACACCCTGCACTGAATGGCAGATCACACAGCCCTCGCTGACGAAAAGGGATTTTCCGCGCCGCGCGTCCCCGACCATGGCGAGAGGCGTCACCTCGACCGAAGTGACTTCCGAGGTGTCACCACCACTCATCTTGCCGACGAAGAAACCAGCTATCAGGGCCACGGCGATGCCCCCGTAAAGAATAGGGTTCTGCATGGATCTCTCCTTCCTGTCGCAGTGTGCTCTTAGCCGCTCTTTCACGTCACGATTTGAGAAATCTCAAATTTCCACAGTGCCGCACGAAGCCGCTCAGATCCCTTCCACCATTTGACTGGCGCGCAACGATTCCTGCTGTCGGGCACGCGCTTCTGATCGCGCCGCTCGTTCCGCTTTTTTCGTCAACAACCCTGTCCTGGCTGGCACACAAAAATAGACCAGCACACCAAATGTAATCGCCTTTGAGACGATCAGTGAAAGGTCCGCCCCAACGATCAGCAGCAGTGCCGGCACCATGAGAACCAGAAAAATCTCACCTCGTGCCGTGCCATACCGGCTCTGCTCAAGCTTCGCGACCCAGATACCTATCAGACCGAAAAGCAGCATTCCGTAATAGCCAAATTGCTGGAAGGCCTGCGAGAACCCCATCGGCGAGAGGTAATTGAGCTGCTCAGTGAAATAAGCGAATTCGAACTCGCTTTGCCGCAGGAAGAGCCCCTGTTTCGTCGCACTGCCGACAAGCGAGGCCGGCACAAATTGCTGCACGAAAGCGTTCCAGAAGATCGACCCATATTCATAATATTGGGTCAGGCTGGTGCTGTAGATCCGGTACATGGCACCAGCGATTTCTGTGTTCTCGAATGTTTCGCGGGAAGAAAGCGCTTGGGCGAAAAGGTCGGAAATATCTGAATTACGCCCTTCCTCCGTCCGCAATAAGGGAAAGAGGCGCATCGCCACCATCATCCCGGCGATGGCCCCAACCGCCGCGATCCTGCCTAGCCGGATCCGCGTGTAGTTGATGATGAAATAGCCATAGAAAATACCAAGCGTGAGCACTTCCGTCCGGCGAAACAGGAAGAGGACGTTCATCATCGGGATCAGACCGAAAAAGAGCCCGAGATAGAGGTGGTACATCTTCCGTGTACGCGCCCAGAGCCACATCTGGATGACGATCGAGACGTAGGTGAAGCGGATCACGAACACGAGATAGGTCGGCAGGCCTTCGAAATAGATCGAGTAAAAGCCGCCGCTTAGCAGGTAATTCCGCACCCCGCCGCCAATCCGCGCGAGCATGAAAAAAGCGATGATGGCGATAATCCCGAGGGCAGCTGAGGTCAGGTCGAGAAATCGTTCCTGCCGGCGGGTCGGCGGCATGAATAAAGGCCGCTCCCGCCTGACTTTTGGCCTTGCCAGATAGTAGCCAGCAAGGCCGAAGATCGACGAACCAGTGAGCAGAATCAATGTCGTCGAGACGACACCTGTGTTCCTGTACACTTCGTACACGTAGCTGCCGGACTGGATGATAGCGATGAGCTGAAAGAGCACGAAAGCGACGAACACACCTGCGAACAGGAACGGGAACTTCATCAGATGGATGCCGTGTGCATTGCGAATGGCAATGACAAGCAGCCCGAGGGTCAGCCCATAAGTGATCAGGAGTTCAGTGCTCATGCCCCGTTCCGATTGCCGCGCGACTGGCGCGCAGGAGATGCCGTCATCTCCCCCTACCAGCCGCCGTCAAGGCGAGGCAAACACTATCAAGACAAGCAAATGGCCGCATTCCGGGCCATTTTGATCTGAGTGGATTTCAGTTTTTTCTCGAAGGCGAAACTGCGTTTAGCGCAGCCTGATGATCTCTACCTGATCAGCCAGATCCTGATTTTCGGTATGCCGGACTCGGACGGTCACGTCGTCGCCTGAATAGCCCTCTTCGATGAGCATATTTCGAACCGCCATCGCCCGATAATAAGCAAGGCGCTGCTTGCTCGTATACGCGCCGTCCTGAGCGACAAAGTACGATGTGATGGCCATGGGATTTTTGTCTTCACCCACAACCTGATTGAAATAGCCTTTGATCAGCCGCTCAGACTCCTCATCGACATCGACTGTCCGGCCGATGAATTGCAAGGTCAGTTTCTCACTGCTCTGGAAGACGAGAGCGGCGTGCTCGGTTGTCTCCTTGACGCGCTCATCTTGCTCGATGGTGATGACTTCGGTCTTATCAAGGTTGGTGGACTCCCCGACGGGGTTCTCAACCCGCACATCAACGATCTTTAGCGAGAGCACGAAAATCGCAATCGCAAGAATAATGAGAAGAAACGTCACGACCATGACGATCGTCGACAGGGCGTCGACGAATCCCGGCCAGTGGTTTTCTTCTGCCTGTTCTGCCTTCGCCATGTTTCGCCCTATCCAGTGAACACAGTGAGTTCCGCGATGGGATTACTCATGGCATCCGTAAACGTATAAACAGTTTCCGTCCCGCTCACGACATCGGTCGTATAGGTGCCGGTCAGGTTCAGCGTATCATCGCCGTCGATATAGAGGGTGAGCTCATTATCGGCATCCGTCATCGCCTGTACCGCGGCTGCGTTCAGATCAATCGTCGCGCTGACACCGGCGCCTGTGAAGTCGATAACCTCGACATCATGCAGGGTACTGAAGAGATCGGCTGCATTGAAGCCGCCGCCACTGGTGTCGGAGACATTGACGGTGTCGTCACCTGTGCCCCCATCGATGATGGAGGAAAGGTCGATCAGATCCTCATCGAGATTGAAGGTGTCGTTGCCCGCGCCGCCATTAAGCGTGTCGGCACCGCCACCGCCTTCCAGCGTGTCATTGCCGTCCCCGCCGTCGATGACGTTGTCACCTGAATCGCCAGTGATATCGTCGTCCGAACCTGAGCCCGTGACATTCTCGATGCTGGTATAGCTGTCGCCAGCCGCATCTCCGCCCGACCCGCCGGTTGAGAGCGAGAGCGTCACGCCAGAGGCAGAGCCGCTGTAGTCAACTTCGTCCGTACCACCATCACCTTGATGATCATCAGCACCAGCCCCGCCGAGGAAGAGATCATCATCGGCCCCGCCGATCAGCGTGTCATCGCCCG
>CAXPOZ010000001.1:0-1469040 GCA_964219355.1 Glaciecola sp. | reverse complement strand
CTGCTGGCGAAGGGCTGGAAAGCACGCTCTCCGTGCGCATGGCGTTGCCCAACATGCCCGTCATATCCGCGTTGTCGGCCAATCATCTCGCCGCGCTGATCCTGCCGACCGGGCTTCAGCGTCTCTATATCGCCGCCGACGCCGACGAGGCAGGCGCCATGGCCGTCGCCAGTCTGGCCGAACGCGCAGGTGTACTCGGTATCGAGACGATCCGGCTTTCCCCTTTTGGCGGCGACTTCAACGAAGATCTTCGCAAGCTCGGGCGGGACGGACTCCGGACGCATCTGGGTCAGCAACTGGCCGAGCCCGAGCAATCGCGGTTGCTTTCCGACGAACACTGAGCGGCTGAGCAGGCCCGTCACTGGTCTGGTCGCCATCGTCAGATCATCTCCTAATTCGAGAGCCTCGCCTTCGGCCTTCCGAGAGGAGCGAGACGGAGCGGAGACTGGCCGGGCCGGCAACGGCTGCGGCGTCACTCTTTTCCGCCGCCGGGCATAGAGGCCCGGCTTTGCATCGCGAAACAAAAGAGCGCCGCCTCCGCCGTCCTCCACCTTTGGCTCCGGCCGCCGTGACCGGCGGTGCAGTCCCGGCCAGCCCCCGCTTTCCCGTCGCTCGGGAAGGCCGCGAGAGGCGCGGCCCATGCCGAACAGGAGACGATCCCATGACCGCCGAGACCACCGAACCAATGGCCAGCTCCGCAACCGCGGCCGTACTCGAAGAATTGCAGCTCTATGGCTATCGGGCTTTTGCCGACGAGCCCGACCCGAGACCCTTACCCGAAGCCGACGCCCTCCAGGGTGCGATAGCCGACATCTTCGAAGCGCTCGCCGCCACGCTGGAAGACACGCGTCTCGAACCGGATCTCGAAGACCTGCTCTGGTCATTGACGAACCTGTTCCATCGCACAGCCGCCCGCGTCGACCGCGACCTCGACGACAACGAGCAGGCCCAGAAACGATCACAGCGTGAACAGGACGGCTCGGAAGTACGCTCGGTAGAACTTGAAGCCCTGACGGCTCAGGGCGTCACTCTGATCGAGCGGCGCAACGCTTACGAGCTCATGCGCGATATCGCAGCCGATCACTTCGAAACCCATATCGGTCAGACTTGGCGACCGCACTCAGGATCACGGATCAGTCACCGTACGCTGACAGCGGCCATGATCGACAGCCGCGACTTTCTGTCGGCGAAGCGACGCGCGGAGATCGAACCGCTTCTGCCCACCGGGCCACGGGTCGCCTTCTCCGGCGGGCTCGACGTCACCGACCATCGGGCCATCTGGGCGGCACTGGACCGGGTCAAGGCCAAACATGCCGACATGGTGCTTCTGCATGGCGGTTCGCCCAAAGGCGCCGAGAAGATCGCCGCTTGCTGGGCCGATAACCGCAAATGCCAGCAAATCGTCTTCAAGCCCGACTGGAAGCGCCACGGTAAGGCTGCGCCATTCAAGCGCAACGACGCGCTTCTTGAGGCGATGCCCATCGGTCTCATCCTCTTTGCAGGCTCCGGGATCACCGACAATCTCGCCGACAAGGCCAAGAAGCTCGGCGTCCCACTCTTCGATTTTAGACCGAAGAAAAACACTGCGCAGGCAGCGTGATGCATAGAACGCATCACTTGATGCGCGCGCCGGAAGGTTCCGGCGCGCGCCGCTTTGCGCTATACTTCGAAAAGCGCCATGGCGGTTGGTGGAGGCGCTCCATCCAAAAGGAGACCGCCCATGTTTCTGTCCGCATTGCTGAGTGTTATCGGCCTTGGTTTTCTATGCTGGCTCTTGTTCAGCCTGGCTGTCTATGCGCTTCCATTCTTCGTCGCAATAACAGCTGGCTACTACGCCTTTGAAAGCGGCGCGGGACCGATCGGAACGGTCGCCGTCGCGCTGCTTGGCGGCGCTATAGTCCTTGTTCTCGGACAAGTGGCCTTCGCTACAATCCGCTCACCGATTATCCGCCTTGCGCTCGGGGCACTTTACGCCTTGCCGGCAGGTCTTGCTGGGTTCCATGCAGTGAAGGGTCTTTCACAAGCCGGCGGCGCAGGTGAGACTTGGACGCTCGTCTTCGCCACTGTCGGCGCGATCATTGTCGGCGTCACAGCATGGGTGCGTATTGCGTCTCTTGCAGGGCCAGAAGCACCTCACCCGCTTTGAAAGCAGCCGCTCGAAGAGATCGCAGCGAATTCAAACTTCGAGCCCACCTTGTTCATCGTTGCAGTAAGCACCACAGTCTCGAGAGGGCGGATTCCGATCGTTCGCTGCGCCAATGTTGAATACCGGTTCGCAGACGCTGAGTTGCCACGATCGTGGCAACTTTCTCACTCTATATCCCAATTGTCCTGAGATCGGTCGCCAGTTTAAATGATGTATCAATACTCGCGTTTTTGGATCACCCCGCACAACAGGACAGTTTCGCCACGTCCATGTCGAAGGTCTGCGCGGCGAGCTTCAGGCCCTCGGCCGTGGTGAGATAGGGAAAGATCGTCTCGCCGAGCGCCTTTGTCGTCATGCCGAACTTCAACGCCAGGACGAGCGTCTGGACACTGTCGGCTCCCTCCGGCGCCATGATCACGCCACCAAGGAGGCGGTCGGTCTGGACATCCGCGATGAGCTTGATCAGGCCGCGGGTGTCGCGGGCGGCGAGCGCGCGGGGCACGTTGTCGAGGGTCAGCACACTGGTCTTGACGTCATGACCCGCCGCGCGCGCCTGCGCCTCGATCAGCCCGACGCCGGCGACCTGCGGATCAGTGAACACCACCCACGGCATCGCGGCGTTGTCGTAGCGCTCCGCCCCGCCCAGTACGGCGTTGCGGGAAGCGAGCTTGGCTCCATAGGCGGCCATGTAGACGAACTGGTCTCGGTCGGTGACGTCGCCCGCCGCAAAGATGCCGGCCTTCGTGGTCTGCATGTCATCGCCAACCCGGATCGCACCGCATGCGTCGGTCTCGACGCCCATCCCCGCGAGGTCCAGCCCCTCGGTGTTGGGCGCGCGTCCCGTCGTCAGGACGAGGCGGTCGGCCGTCAGTTCGCGCTCCGCGCCATTCACCGTCACGGTCAGCACCGCACGGTCCCCGTCGCGCCGCGCGGTGTGGTAGGTCGCGCCATCGACGATGGCAAGACCTTCGGCGCGCAAGACCTCGGTGAGCGCCTGCGCCACCTCCGGCTCGGTGCGCGGCAACAGGTGCGAGCGGCAGACGATCGTAACCCGCGTGCCCATCCGCGCCATCATCTGCGCCAGCTCCACTCCGATATAGCCGCCGCCGAGGAAGATCAGGCTTTCGGGCAATCGGTCCATCTCCAGCAGCGACGTGCTGTCGAGCGTTGGTGCGTCCTGGATCCCAGGGATGTCGGGCACGGCGGGTCGGCCACCGGTCGCGACGATCACCTTGGGAGCCGTGATCCTGCGCCCGCCGACCTCGACCCCGCCGGGGACGAGACGCGCTGGACCCTCGTCGAGATAGGTCACACCGCCGTAGCCCGGCAACAGATCGGCGTACTTCTTCTGGCGCAGAGTCGCGACAAGATCGTCCTTGGCCGCAACCAGCGTCGACCAGTCGGCGACCCGCGCCTCGCCGTGCAGGCCCGGGAACCGGCGCGCCGACTGCGCACCGTACAGGGCTTCTGCGGCCCGGATCATCATCTTGGACGGCACGCAGCCCACGTTCACGCAGGTGCCGCCGATGGTGCCATGCCCAATCAGCGCGACCCGTTTGCCACCTTCCGCGGCGGTGATCGCGGCCGAGAACCCGGCCGATCCGGCGCCGATCACGGCAAGGTCGAAATCGCCCTTGGGCGCGCAGCAATCGTCTTTCATCAAGTCATCCATCCGTTCGAGTGGTCTGGCGCCGCTGCCGTCTCCAGACCGCGTACACGGTCAGCCCGACGAAAATGGCGAGCGCGGGCAGCAGAACGTAGTCAAGCCAGCCCAGCCAGGCCGACAGCCCCACGGCGCCGAGAAGCACGACCAGCACCGGCGTGAAGCAGCAGAGCGCCGCGATGACGGTGCCGACGACACCTGTCGCGATCAGCTTGCGGTCGGTCTGCTCGGTCATCCCGTCAGCCCGCGATGCGCGCCGGGTAGCCTGCATTGGCCGACGCGGTCGCTATGGCGTCGGCACTGGTAGTGGAAGTATCGAAGATGACCGTGGCGGTGCGCGCCTCGAAGTCGATCTCGACGGCACGGACGCCGGCGACGCCTTCCATCGCGCGCTTCACCGTCACGGGGCAGAGTGCGCAGGTCATGTTGTCGACGGTGAAGGTCACGGTCTGCTCGGCGGCGACGGACTGCGCGGCAACAGGGATGGCCGTGATCGGCGCGACGGCGGTCAGGCCGAACAGCACTAGTGCAAGGATCTTCTTCATGGGGTTTCCTTTCGGGGTCAGTAGAGCAGCGGCGCCCACCAGTCGATGGTGAGCGCGGCGACGACGAGGATCAGGGATGCCCAGAGCGCAGTCTTGGTAATCCGCGCCGAGGATGGCCTTGCGCAATAGGAACCGGGCTCGCAGACGGTCGGCTTGCGGAAATACACCTGCCGGAATCCCACCCCGATGAAGCCGAGCGCAATGACAGCGAAGATCGGCTTGTATGGCTCCAGCGCCGTCAGGTTGCCGATCCAGGCCCCCGAGATGCCGAGGGTCAGCAGCACCAGCGGCCCCACGCAACAGGCCGAAGCGAGGAATGCGCCGAGCACCCCGCCCGCCGCGAGCCAGCCCTTTCGGGCCGGGCGATCCGCGCCAGTGCTGTCAATTCTGTCGTCTGTCAGCGCCATGTCGCGCACCTCTCGTCTGTGATTGACGATGGGTGTAAGGTCTGTAGCAACTACAGGCTCAAGAGGAAACTTGCTCATGACCGATCACAAGCGCGAGAGCGGCTTCACACGCGGAGACCTGGCCCGGGCGACCGGCTGCAACATTGAGACGATCCGCTATTACGAGAAGACCGGCCTTCTGCCCGACCCGCCGCGCACCGCCGTCGGCTACCGGATCTATTCCGCCGCACACGCCACGCGCCTACGCTTCATCCTGCGCGCCCGCGAACTCGGGTTCTCGATGGAGGACATTCGTGGGCTGCTGGGGCTCGAAGACGGCACGGCGCCGACCTGTGCTGAGGTCAAGGAGCGGACGGAACGCCACCTTGTCGATATTCGCACGAGGATCGCGGATCTCCGGCGAATCGAAGCCGTCCTCGCCGCAACCGCATCCAGGTGTTCGCGCGCCAAGGCCCCGGACTGTCCGGTGCTCGACGCAATTACGCACCCATACAAAAACGCCGCAACCATAAACAGCTCGTGAGCGGTCATTCATTAAATTGCCGGTCGAACGGCGACTCTGGGCCGCGAGCGAAACTGCCGGCGAGTAACGTCAATAGTAGCCCGGTCCGCATAGCCCCTTTTCCAGCTGCTCCCCAGATGTCAGCTTCTTGACTGAAATTCGCAGCGCGTGCACCGGGCTCACCAGAGAGTGCTGTGGCGGAATTCGTGCGCTGACAGCGGGGGGGCGTTCGAGCGCGCCGCTTCGGACGACGACAATTCACAGCCTTGTCGATCTGTCCTCCCCGGATGACATCATTCATCTCTTGGCCCAATGCGAGCAACCATCTTTCGAAACAAGTTGCCGGCGTTTATCGGTAATCGCTGACGACTTTCAACGGTTCTCTTGAAGCTCATCACCCACGCCCGACGCGGCCTCTCATGGACTGATCTGGCCGGGATCGGCTGACGCCTCGACCGCCTTGGCCGCAACGGCGGCGCCGGACTTTCTTCCCCTGGGCGTCGCCCATTCCTCGCGAGTCAAGAAACTCTGTCTCCGCCGTCCTCCTCTGCGCTGCGGGCCGCATGGGCTGCGTCGGCGGTCGTCCCGGCCTCGTCGATCGCCATCGAGGCCGCGACGGGCGCGGGCTCGAAAGCCAAAAGGAGAACTGACATGGCCACCATCGGAACTTTTAAGAAGTCCGCCAACGAATACGTCGGCGAAATCGTCACCCTCAGCGTTCAGGCGAAGAATGTAAGGATCATCCCGGAAGAGGACCGCGTGAACGAGAACGCACCCAGCCACCGCGTCTTCGTCGGGCGCGCCGAGATCGGCGCCGCCTGGTCCAAGCGCTCGAACGAGGGCCGTGACTATCTGAGCCTCAAGCTCGACGATCCGAGCTTCACCGCTCCGATCTACGCCAACCTCTTCGACGACACCGTCATCGAAGGTGAAGACAGCTACAGCCTCATCTGGTCTCGGTCGCGCCGCCAGAGCGGCGATTGACGCCCCCGGTAGCCCCTCCCGGACTAGCCGGGAGGGGTAGCCATCATGCCTTTCGGCTCTTCCCATGATCGTCCAGAAGTGCCGCCGGTTTGACGTCGAGCGCTTCGGCCACATGCCAGAGCGTAATGATGGTGACATTCTGCTGGCCGCGCTCCATCGCGCTTATATGCGCGCGGTCAACGCCCATTCTGTCCGCCAGGGCGGCCTGGCTGAGGCCAGCTTTCTCTCGAAAAAACTGCAGGTTTGCGCCAAATACTTCCCGAATATCCATCCGCCAGTAAAATGCGGATCGCGTATTTTAATGCGACGTACTATAATACGCGGAACTGGGCAGGCCCCCCAGCCCTGTCGCAGCTGGATCTGGAAATTTCAACCGACCGGCGCTTGCGTCGATTATGGTTTCCGGTTCATTAATAAGAGCGCCAGACCCGTAGGGACGCCGATGCCCGCCAGCCAGTTCACGATCGCCGACACACCGCCGAACGACGCGGCCGTGACCGTCTATGACCGTGACCATTTGAAGCTTTACATGCGTCTTCTGGATGCCAATGACGCTGGCGCAACGCTGGAAGAAGTCGCCTCGATTCTACTGGGTATCGACGCTACACAGGAGCCGGAACGCGCCCGTCAGGTTCACGACAGCCATCTGTCCCGCGCACGATGGATGACTGAACAGGGCTACCGCGACCTTCTAAGGAACGGTCTTCCAACCGCTTAGACCGTTCGCCGATGCACCCAGTGCATCACGCGATGCCTGCAACCATACTATGCAACCGCAGATTTGCATTGAAACATCCCAAGGAACTGACGCCGTTCAAATTTTCGGCGCGTTGTTGGGAGGAAGTCGCGATGTCCACCGATTGGCGCGATGACCACGAGTACGATCATTTTGATGATCTCGGAATCTCGGGACTCGCCTGGGAATGCCTTCGGCGAAACGCCGACTATCGCAAAGAATACGATCTGATGAGGGAGGGAAGCGGCGCTCCCGCCGACTGGGGGTTACGATTTTCCAGCGGATCCCAAACTCAACGCGCTCAGCGCTCCTGTCTTCTGGCTGCCCTCCGCAGCTCCAGCTGCGGTCCACCTGATCGCCTCTCTCCCCGACCTCGGACTGGGCAGCGCCATTCTCTCCGAGGCCATCACGGACAGCAGAACCGGCGCCGATGGATTGTCATGGATACGGCTGCAAATTGGCGACGTTCTTGTCGGCGATACGACCGAAGATCAGCCAATCGGCATCCTGCTGCCGATTGATGACGACTGGCACGTAAGGCTTGGCGCCGCCAACCGATTGTATCATCAACTCATCAGCCATCACGCTGATCCACCACTGACGCCACAACGGCGAGAACGCTTGAAACGCGCTCTGCGCACCGTAGATGGTCGACAAAGCGGGGCAACCTATCGCGCCGTCGCTACGGCCTTCTACGGCGCCGACCGCGTCGCCGCCGAACCGTGGAAAACAAGTTCACTCAAAGCGCAAATCGCAAGACTTGCCGCCTACGGCCGCATGATGATCGATCACGGATACAAGCAGCTTCTTCGGGGCAGGAACCGCTGAACTCACACCCGGACCAACGCAACTGTGCCATTTGAACAGTTTCCGTTATGTTCGTCGAATGACGCAGCCATCGCATACACTAACCTCCAACCTTCCCAAGATTATGGGACGCACGCGTCGATTGCCTTCGCAGCAAAGAGCCGTGTTCGACCAGATCTTTCACAGTGGCGGCGGTTATGTCCTCGACTTCTCCGATCGAACCATGGCCGAGTGGTTTGAGGAGAATTTCGACATCCAGATTTTCCAACAGCGCTTCCAGGTCGAAGGCGCCAGCAAAGGCAAGACACTCCGAGGCTTCGTCGAGGTCGCCGAACCGCGTCTCGTCGCCCAAATTCTCCGAGTGTTGTGGGCGTATCGCTGCGGACTCGACGGATATGTGGAGCCCGATCCTGCCAAGGAAGAACGCCTGAAGGCTTGGCTTGAACAGTTCACCAATGAGTTGGAAAACGCTTCTGCGCTGGACCTCGATGACGCGTTCAAAGACTTCTCGCGCGACACCACGCTTCGCAAACTGCGTGCGTCCATCGCCGCCGATCTCGTCGCCGAGAAACCGGATGTCGCGCTGGACCGTGTGCATACCTATTGCGTCAAACGCTTCCGCGATCTGCTCGCCTCGCGCAATCAGGCCGTCGATGCAAAGACCCCGCTCGACGCCATATTCGGCGCATACGGCAAGGCGTTGCGTGATGAAGGCGCCGTCAGTGAGTTCGCGCTGCCAACGCTACGCGTCCAGCACAAACTTTTCGACGGTCTGAACCAGGCGCGCAACAAGCGCTCTTTCGCCCATGACAATGAGCTCCTCGACATCTCGGAAGCGCAATTCATCATCGACTGCGTCCTCGCATCGCTTGCGTTTATCGAACGCATCGAAGCTTCGAGGCAGTCACCGGCCGCGGATCCGGACGACGAAATCCCGTTCTGATCGAGCCTGGCGAAACGCCGATACCGCAGATCATTTGGGGGTGATGTTTTCGCCGCGCTCTGATCGTCATCCCTCCCGGCGCGCATCTTACGCTTTTCTCGTCTCCGACAGTCCCGCGCTTCCCGCAGCGGGAGGACCTAACCGGAGACGCGACCCATGCCCGATCCCAATGCCGGACTTCCCCCTCGCTATTTAAGAACGCCTGAAGCGGCCCGTTTTCTCGGCCTTTCGGGGCGGACACTCGAAAAACATCGCACCTACGGCACGGGACCACGCTACTCGAAGATCGGCGGGCGCGTCGTCTACGCGATCGAGGATCTGCAAGCCTGGGTCAGTCGCGGAGAGAAGAACTCTACCTCGGACGACACGGGCGACGAGGTGTTGCCCGCCAAGCGGCATGCAGCGATCTCGCCCGCCTATGCACGGAAGGCCCGCTCATGAGCGGCGGCGCCACTGTCGAACTCGTCTGGATCGAGAAGCAGATCGAGCACTGGATTCGCTTCGGCCGGATCGTGCGGACAACGATCCAGAGCCGCAGTCGCAGCATCGTCGCTTTCGATCCCGGCGCTGTCTTCGCCTTCGTCCGCTGGCAGTCAAATGATTTCGGTACGGCGGAAAGCCGGATCGACATCCTGCGTGCGCCCCGCCCGGGTGAGTCCTATGCGACCGTGCCGCAGGTGACACCCGGCGGCGACAGTCTGCTGCGTCTCTCCGGCTGGCCAAAGGTCGAACGGGTCCTTCAATTCGCCGATGCGATCGAAGCGCTCGGCATCGAGCCAGCTGACGCCGCGCCGGACTATTGGCGCCACGTTCACAACAGGCTGTCTGCAGGCCTGGAGCCGCGCGGCTACACATCCGCTCAACATCGCGCCTGGCTCCTGCGCCAGACCTGTCCGCCCGCGCCAACGACACAGCGCGCCACATCGGCGGGGAGCGCGTCATGACCCGGTTCGGTTACGTCATGACGACCTATCTCTCCGTGCTCGCGATCAGCGGACTGGCCTTCGTTCATGTCAGCCCTAAGCTGATCTGGAACGCGTCCGCAAGCGCGCCCATCGGGCTATACGCCGTCGCGTCGGACAACGATCTTGCCTTAGGCGATCTGGTCGTCGTCGATCCGCCGAAATCGCTTGCGATCTATCTCGTCGAGCGTGGCTATCTGCCTGAAGGCGTGCCGCTCATCAAGCATATCGCCGCGCTTCCCGGACAGCGCGTCTGCCGTGATGGCGCCGCTGTCACTGTCGACGACATCAGCGTGGCGCAAGCCCAGCCGAGTGACCGTTTCGGCCGTGCGCTGCCCGTTTGGCAGGGCTGCCACTTCGTCGCCAAGACGGAACTCTTCCTCCTGAATCCAAGCCATCCCGACAGTCTCGACGGTCGCTATTTCGGCGCACTCCCGGCTGACGCCGTGATCGGACGCGCCGTTCCGATCCTCACCGATGAAGACGGCGACGACCGCTATGTCTGGCGCGCCGATCGCGACGCCGACGCTCTTCCAAACTCATCCGACCGCAAATGAAAGGAACTGCCCCATGGCTCAGATCGGTCAATTCACTCGCACGGACTCTGATTTCACCGGACGCCTCCACACGCTCATTCTCTACCGAGAACTCACCCTCGTTCCGGCAACATCGTCGGACAGCGAAAACGCGCCCGACTATCGCATCCATCACGGCGATCACGACGGACCAGAGATCGGCGCCGGCTGGAAACGCACCGGCGAGAAGGCCGGCGAATACATCTCTTTGCAGATCGACGACCCGACCTTCGCATTCCCGATCCGCGCCAATCTCTTCAAGACCGACGCCGAAGACGGACATTGGGCGCTCTATTGGAACCGCCCTGCAAAGCGCCCCGAGAAACGCGATGAGCGCGGCTAGACCGTCTCGGCGCTGCGCGATGATGGCGAAGTTCCTCCTCTGCGGTCTGCTCTCCGGCGTGGTTGTCTCTCAAGCCGTATCAGCAGAACCCGCATCCTCCAGGACGGAACAAGGCGGCGGTTCCTATGCCGCCTATATCGCCGAAGCTGCGCAGCGATTCGGCATCCCGGCGCATTGGATCCTCGCCGTCATGCGCAAGGAAAGCGCTGGCGACGTGCGCGCCGTCAGCGAAAAAGGCGCGATGGGGCTGATGCAGATCATGCCCGACACCTGGGATGAGCTGCGCGCGCGTTACGGTCTGGGGCGCGATCCGTTCGATCCTCGCGACAACATTCTCGCGGGCGCCGCTTATCTGCGCGAACTGCATGACCGCTTCGGATCGCCGGGCTTCCTCGCCGCCTACAATGCGGGACCGACACGCTATGCCGAGCACCTGGCAACGGGTCGCCCGCTGCCCCGAGAAACCCGCGATTATGTTGCGGCGCTGACGCCGTTCCTCGGCGCATCGGTTGCAGCAGAACGGCGAGAGCAGAGCGCGCTTCTGACCGTGGACTGGCGCTCGGCGCCGCTCTTCGCCGCGCATACTAATCGGCAGACGGCTGCTGACGAAACGCATCCAGGCAGCAGCACAGACGTTTATCCTCCGCACACATCGGGCGCTTCCGACAGCCTTTTCCCGCCACATGGAACCGGGGATCGGCGATGACCCCGCTGATCGCATTCCCGCGCAGTCCGGCGCGCGATGGCGTGCTTCCGGGAGGAAGGACGGGGACGGACGGTGCAACAACAACGGGAGGGCGAGATAAAAGGCGCGGCACGGATGTGCGCTATGTGATTGTTTTACTGCGGCTTTCTGCACACTCTGACCCCATCCGCGGTGCTGCACAGACCGTCAACACGCTGATTTCGCGTGGATTTGACCGTGCCGCCGCGTCCGAGGCGAGCATATGAGCGGGCGCGACAACGACATCCGCATTCGCCCCGGTCGCATCCGCGATCGCGGAACTTCGGGCCGCAAGGCGCAGAGTTTCGTCGGCCAGGTCATGCGCGCCGCCCGCCAGGCGGGGCACACCGGCTACAGGTTCGGCGGATCGTCCCGCGCAGGACGTTCGACCTTCGGACGGGGCCGTTTCGCCGCGACCGCGCGCGGCCTGTCGAGCACCGGGCGGCGGGTCGTCGTCAAGGCGCGCATCGTCCGCCATCGCGGACAGCGTTTCCGGTCCGCGCCGCTTGCCAAGCACATCGCCTATCTCAAACGCGAGGGCGTCAGTCGTGATGGACGCGACGCAGCGATGTTCGCAACCGACCGGGACGCGGTGGACGGACGTGACTTCACCGCGTCCTGCGAGGACGACCGGCACCATTTCCGGTTCATTGTCTCGCCCGAGGACGCCGGGCAGATGGAGGATCTGCGCGCCTTCACCCGCGACCTCATGGCCCAGGCCGAGCGCGACCTCGGCACGAAGCTCGACTGGATCGGCGTCGATCACTGGAACACCGACAACCCGCATGTCCACATCCTCGTCCGCGGCAAGGCGGACGACGGCAAGGACCTCGTCATCTCGCGCGACTACATCTCGCGCGGCCTGCGCGGACGCGCTGAGGACCTCGTCGTCCTCGAACTCGGACCCCGCAGCGAGAAGGAGATCGCGGCCGGTCTCGACCTGGAGGTGGAGGCCGAGCGCTGGACCGGGCTTGACCGCGCCTTGCGCGCCTATGCGGACGATGCGCTCGCCATAGCCGACCTGCGTCCCGGCGCGCCCGGTCTCGAAGATCGCGACTTCACGAACCGCATGATCGGGCGCGCCCAGACGCTCGAACGCCTCGGCCTCGCCGAAAGGCTCGCGCCCTCGGTCTGGCAGCTCAGGCCCGGCATGGAGGAAACGCTGCGCGACCTCGCCATCCGTGGCGACATCATCAAGACGATGCACCGCGCGATGGGAGGCCGGACCCGCGCGGCGTCCGACTTCGCGATTCAAGCGATACCAAGCGAGCCGATCCTCGGACGCCTCGTCGAGCGTGGTCTGCACGACGAACTCAAGGGCGAGGCGTACGCCGTGATCGACGGCGTCGACGGACGTGTCCATCACGTGCGCTTCGCCGATCTCGACGCGACGGGGGACACACCACCGGGCGGCATTGTGGAGACCCGCAGCTGGTCGCCGAAGGACGGCGGCCGCCAACGGCTCGCTCTGGTCGGACGGTCCGACTTCGTTCTCGACCCACAGGTGAGCGCGGACGGCGCGACCTGGCTCGACCGGCTGGCGCTCGCCAAAGACCGTTCACCGCTCTCGAACAACGGATTCGGCGCCGAGGTCCGGACCGCACTCGAACGCCGCGCCGACCATCTCGTCGCCGAAGGTCTCGCGACCCGGCAGGGCAAGCGGGTGACCTTCGCCCGCGACCTGCTCGCAACCCTGCGCAACCGCGAGATCGATACAGCCGCGGCGAAACTCGAGGCCGAGACCGGCCTGCCGTTCCGCAAGCCCGCCGAGGGCGACGGCGTCGCCGGAATCTACCGCCAGCGCTTGGACCTGGCCTCTGGCCGCTTCGCCATGCTGGACGACGGCATGGGCTTCGAACTCGTCCCTTGGAAGCCGCAGCTCGAAAAGCATCTCGGTCAGACCGTCTACGGCACCATCACACCCGGCGGCGGGATTGACTGGACGCTCGGCCGCAAGCGCGGGCTCGGCATCTGATGGAGCGCGACCAATGACCAAGGGCCACGCCTCACCCGCCACGAAAATCCTCTGGGGCCAGATCGTCATCGTCACGAGCGTTGCGCTGCTCTTCGTCTGGGCGGCGACGCAATGGGTCGCGTTCCGCCTCGGCTTCCAGCCTCAACTGGGAGAACCGATGACCGAGATCCTCGGCCTGCCGGTCTACGCGCCTTGGAACGTCTTCGTCTGGTGGTACTGGTATGACGCCTACGCGCCGCGCGTCTTCATGGAGGGCGCGATCGTAGCGGGCACTGGCGGCATCGCCGCGATTGGCGTTGCGATCTTCCTCTCGGTCCTGCGCGCCCGCGAGGCGAGCGACGTGACCACCTACGGCTCCGCCCGCTGGGCAAGTCGCAAGGATGTCGAAGCCGCGGGTCTCCTTGGCGACAACGGCGTCGTGCTCGGCCGCTACGAGGCCCGCTATCTCCGCCACGACGGACCCGAGCACGTGCTCTGCTTCGCGCCGACCCGCTCGGGCAAGGGTGTCGGCCTCGTCGTGCCCTCGCTCCTGACCTGGCCGGGCTCGGCGATCGTCCACGACATCAAGGGAGAGAACTGGCAGCTCACGGCGGGCTGGCGGTCGCGGTTCTCTCGCGTGCTGCTGTTCGACCCGACCGATCCGGTGAGCGCGGCCTACAATCCGCTGCTCGAGGTCCGCCGCGGCGACAGCGAAGTACGCGACGTCCAGAACGTCGCCGACATCCTCGTCGATCCGGAAGGCCAGCTCGAACGCCGGAACCATTGGGAGAAGACCAGCCACTCGCTGCTCGTCGGTGCCATCCTGCACGTCCTCTACGCGGAAGCCGACAAGACGCTCGCCGGGGTCGCCGCCTTCCTCTCCGATCCGAAACGCCCGATCGAGGCGACCCTCGCGGCCATGATGCGCACGCCGCATCTGGGCGACCGACCGCACCCGGTGGTCGCGCAGGCGGCGCGCGAACTTCTGAACAAGTCCGAAAACGAACGCTCGGGCGTGCTCTCGACCGCGATGAGTTTCTTGGGACTCTACCGCGACCCCGTCGTCGCGAAGGTTACCAGCCGCTGCGAGTGGCGGATCGACGATCTCGTTTCCGGCGACCGACCCTCGACGCTCTACCTCGTGGTGCCGCCATCGGACATCTCGCGGACCAAGCCTCTCGTCCGGCTGGTGCTCAACCAGATCGGGCGCCGTCTGACAGAGGAGCTCAAAGCGAAGGGTCGGCGTCACCGGCTGCTTCTCATGCTCGACGAGTTCCCCGCGCTCGGCAGGCTCGATTTCTTCGAGAGCCAGCTCGCCTTCATGGCGGGCTATGGGCTGAAGGCGTTCCTGATCGCGCAGTCCCTCAACCAGATCGAGAAGGCCTATGGCCAGAACAACGCCATCCTCGACAACTGCCATGTCCGCGTCGCCTTCGCGACCAATGACGAGCGCACGGCCAAGCGCGTCTCGGACGCGCTCGGAACGGCGACCGAGATGCGGGCCATGAAGAACTATGCGGGGCACAGGCTTAGCCCTTGGCTCGGCCATCTCATGGTTTCCCGGCAGGAGACCGCGCGCCCGCTGCTCACCCCCGGCGAAATGATGCAGCTGCCGCCGTCCGACGAGATCGTGCTGGTCTCCGGCGCGCCGCCGGTGCGCGCGAAGAGGGCGCGGTATTATGAGGACCGACAGTTCAAGGCGCGGATTATCGCGCCGCCGTCACCTTCCTCTGAGACACCAGGCTCCAACGCTCAGTCCACCGACGATTGGAGCGGGCGTCCGCCGATCGCCGCGCCGCCACCAGCGAAGAAGAAACGCGCGGGCAGCGACGAGGACAGCGATGGCGGCGTGCGCCGCGAGCCCACGCTGCCCGAACACGAGGCAATCGCGCCCGAGACCGCGCCTGTCCGGGCGGAGTTCGCGGGCCTCGACGACGAGCCCGACGACGACGCACAGCGCGCACGGGCGATGCAAGACAGGTTCCGAGGGGTCGCGCGCCAGGCTTCGCTCGATCCCGATGACCGGATCGAGCTCTGAGCGATGGCCGGGAGAGGAAAAAGAATGAGAAAAGATCGTCTCAACGTCTATTTCGACGCCGCGCTTTCGGCCGAGCTGGAGGCGCTTGCCGCGCGCCGCAAGGTCTCGAAATCGCAGATCGTCGAAGCCGCGCTCGCCGCGTTTCTCTCGCCCGACGGCGCCGACCAGCGAGAGGCAGCGATCGTCCGCAGGCTCGACAGGCTTACCCGTGCGGTGGAACGGCTAGAGCGCGATGTCACCATCGGCAACGAGGCGGTCGCGCTGTTCGTAAAGTTCTGGCTGAGCACCACACCGCCGCTGCCCGACACGATGCGCGAGGCAGCGCAGGCGAGCGGGCGCGAGCGCTATGAAGGGTTCGTCGAGACGCTCGCCCGGAGGCTCGCGAAGGGAGGGACGCTGGCGAAGGAAGTCTCGGAGGAGCGTGGTAGTTGAGCCTCTATACGCGCCCACTTACCGCTCTTTGTCGCGGCGAAGGTCCGCTTGGAGCCCAAAGCTGGCAGTCGATATTGCATGTTTGTAGTCTACATGCTTTGTTGAAAATCAACGTCATAGCCGGGGTGGGGGCGAAATGCTGATTGCTCATCTTTCCGACCCCCATCTGAGGCAGAAGGGACATCTCTATCAGGGATTGGTCGATTCCAATGTGATGTTCGATCTCGCGATACGGACGCTTTCGGCACTTAGGCCTGCGCCCGATATCGTGATCATAGGCGGCGATCTGGTCGACGAGGGGACGGAGGCTGAATATGAAACCGTCCGGGTCGCCCTAAGAAGATTACGCCAGCCGGTCTATGCGATCCCCGGAAATCATGATGAGCGAGAAGGCTTCCGGCGGTGCTTTCGAGGCGCAGATTACATCGCCGCTTCCGGCCCACTGCACTTCGACACCAGGGATCGGTGGCCCATTTGGGTAATCGGTTTCGATGTGACGGTGCCCGGTCGGCATCACGGGGATATCGGGGACGAAGCGCTCGACTGGCTTCGATACCGACTGATCGAACACCCGGACCGGCCGACTATCCTGCTGATGCATCAGCCCCCGATCAACAGTGGGATTGCCTATATCGACGCATACAAATGCTTGCGGGGCGAGCGACTTTCCGAGCTGCTGCGGCAACACCGGAATGTCGAGCGCGTTCTCTGCGGGCATATTCATCGCTTCATGCAGGCAAGCTTTGGGGGAACCGTGCTGATGACTGCACCAAGCACCGCAACCTCAATCGCGCTCCGTTTGACGGAAGACGCCGAGCCTGCATCATTCATCGAACCACCAGCATTCCTGCTGCACTATTGGCGCCCCGGACAAGAGTTGCTCACCCATTGGGTTCCGGTCGGGGGTTTTCCGGGGCCGCTTCCATTCTTTTGAACGACCGCTATGTCCGCACAGCAGACCTCTGACCCGGTCGCCTAGGATCGCCCCGAACCTTTCGCCTGCCTTCACGCGCCGCCACACTACTACTCCAACACCACTGTTGCTGAAGCGCCGATAACGGTCTTCTTGATCGACCCCGTAACCAGATGCGGGGCCGCCAGTGACCGTCCACACTCTCAAATCAGAAGCGATCGAGCGCGGCTCCCGCATGCTCCGGACGGCGCTTGGGCCGGATGTCTCCGCCTGGCTCGCGGACCCGGGTGTCATCGAGGTGATGCTCAATCCCGACGGTCGGCTCTGGATCGACCGGCTCGGTGACGGGCTCTCGGATACGGGCGAGCGGCTCTCGGCGGCGGACGGCGAGCGGATCGTCCGCCTCGTCGCGCACCATGTCGGGGCCGAGGTCCATGCGGGATCTCCGCGCGTTTCGGCCGAGCTGCCCGGGACGGGGGAGCGGTTCGAGGGGCTGCTGCCGCCGGTCGTCGCCGCGCCCGCCTTCGCGATCCGCAAGCCCGCCGTCGCCGTGTTCACGCTCGCCGACTACGTCGCCGCCGGGATCATGGATGACAGCGCGGCCGAGGCGCTACGCGAAGCCGTCGCATCCCGCGCCAACATCCTCGTCGCCGGCGGAACCTCGACCGGCAAGACCACGCTCACCAACGCGCTCCTCGCCGAGGTGGCGAAGACCTCTGACCGCGTCGTCCTGATCGAGGACACGCGCGAGCTGCAATGCCTGACCCCCAACCTCGTGGCGCTGCGCACCAAGGACGGTGTCGCGACGCTTTCTGATCTCGTGCGCTCCTCGCTGCGCCTCCGCCCCGACCGCATCCCGATCGGCGAGGTACGGGGCGCGGAGGCCCTCGATCTCCTCAAGGCCTGGGGCACGGGCCATCCCGGCGGGATCGGGACGATCCATGCGGGCACCGCCCTCGGCGCGCTCCGCCGCCTCGAACAGCTCATCCAGGAAGCCGTCGTCACCGTCCCGCGCGCGCTGATCGCCGAGACCATCGACATGATCGCCGTGCTTGCCGGTCGCGGGACCGATCGCCGCCTCGCCGAGCTCGCCCGCGTCACCGACCTCGATGACGCCGGCGATTACGCAATCGAACCTCTCCTCAGCCACCCGAAAGGACACGACAAGTGACCCGATCCACGACCCTCTATCCCCGCTGGCCCTACTATGTGAGTGCCCTGGCGCTCGGCCTCCTGCTCGCCGCCGATCCGGCTCACGCCGCCGGGTCTGGCATGCCCTGGGAAGCGCCGCTTCAGTCGATCCTGGAATCGATCGAAGGGCCGGTCGCCAAGATCGTCGCGGTGATCATCATCATTATCACCGGTCTCACGCTCGCTTTTGGCGACACGAGTGGCGGCTTCCGCCGGCTGGTGCAGATCGTCTTCGGCCTCTCGATCGCCTTCGCCGCGTCGAGCTTCTTCCTGTCCTTCTTCTCCTTCGGCGGCGGGGCGCTGGTGTGATGGACGGGTCCGGCATCCCCGGCTTCACCGCGCCGGTGCATCGCGCGCTGACCGAACCGATCCTGCTGGGCGGAGCCCCGCGCACCTGGGCGATCGCCAACGGCACGCTCGCCGCCGCGGTCGGTCTCGGCCTCCGGCTCTGGGTGGTCGGGCTCGTGGTCTGGCTGGTCGGCCACCTGCTGGCGGTCTGGGCGGCGAAGCGCGACGCGCAGATCGTCGATGTCGCGCGGCGGCATCTGCGCTTCCCGACCTGGTTCGGAGTCTGAGCCGATGATGCGCCTCGCCGAATACCGCTCGAAGGTCTCGCTCCTCGCCGACTTCCTGCCCTGGGCTGCGCTGGTGGGCGAAGGCGTCGTCCTCAACAAGGACGGCAGCCTGCAGCGCTCGGCGCGGTTTCGCGGCCCCGATCTCGACTCCTCGACACCCGCCGAACTGGTCGCGACCGCTGGACGGCTCAATGGCGCGCTCCGGCGGCTGGGTTCGGGTTGGGCGGTGTTCGTCGAGGCGCAGCGCGTGCCGACGCGCGACTACCCACTCTCGCACTTCCCCGATCCGGTCTCGGCGCTGGTCGATGCGGAGCGCCGCGCGCAGTTCGAGGAGGCTTCGAGCCACTTTGAGAGCCGCTACTATCTCACGCTCGCCTGGATGCCGCCCGCCGACGAGGCGAGCCGCGCAGGCAAGTGGCTCTATGAGGATGCGCCGGAGAAAGGCGCGAACCCGCGCGAGCACCTCGCAAGCTTCACCTCGCGCAGCGAGCGGCTGCTCGACCTTCTTGAAGGGCTCATGCCCGAGGCCGAGTGGCTCTCCGACGAAGACACGCTGACCTATCTGCATTCGACGGTGTCGACCCGGGCGCAGCGCGTGCGCGTTCCCGAGACACCGATGCATCTCGACGCGCTATTAGCCGACGAGCCGCTGGTCGGCGGGCTGGCACCAAGCCTCGGGGACGCGCATCTCCGCACACTCTCCATCATCGGCTTCCCGACTGCGACCTGGCCCGGCCTGCTCGACGAGCTGAACGGCCTCGCCTTCGAGTATCGCTGGGCGACCCGCGCCATCTGCCTCGACAAGACCGATGCGACCAAGCTCTTCGGCCGCATCCGCCGTCAGTGGTTCGCCAAGAGGAAGTCTGTCGCCGCGATCCTCAAGGAGGTGATGACCAACGAGGCCTCAACGCTCCTCGACAGCGACGCCGCCAACAAGGCGCTCGATGCCGACGAGGCGCTGCAGGAGCTCGGGTCGGACCTCGTGGGCGCAGCCTATGTCACCGCCACGATCACCGTTTGGGATACGGACCAACGCACGGCCGAGGCCAAACTCAAGGCCGCCGAGAAGGTCGTCCAGGGTCGCGACTTCACCTGCATCCCGGAAACGCTGAACGCGCTCGAGGCCTGGCTGGGTTCGCTCCCCGGACACCTTTACGCCAATGTCCGCCAGCCACCTGTCTCGACGCTCAACCTCGCGCACATGATCCCGATCTCGGCGGTCTGGGCCGGGCCGGCAAGGAACGATCATCTCGGTGGCCCGCCGCTCTTCTACGCCGAAACCGAGGGTTCGACCCCGTTCCGGTTCTCGACCCATGTCGGTGATGTCGGCCACACGCTCGTCGTCGGACCGACCGGCGCGGGCAAGTCGGTGCTCCTCGCCCTGATGGCGCTGCAGTTCCGCCGCTATGCGGGCGCGCAGGTCTTCGCCTTCGACTTCGGCGGCTCGATCCGCTGCGCGACGCTCGCGATGGGCGGCGACTGGGAGGATCTCGGCACCGCGCTGTCAGCGGACGAGGCCGCGGTCCAGCTGCAGCCGCTCGCCCGGATCGATGACGCGGCCGACCGCGCCTGGGCGCAGGATTGGCTCGCGGGTCTCCTCGCCCGGGAAGGGGTGACCGTCGATCCGGTCGAGCGCGACCATCTGTGGTCGGCGCTCACCTCGCTCGCCTCGGCGCCGGTCGAAGAACGCACGCTTACTGGGCTTTCGGTGCTGCTGCAATCGACCAATCTGAAGCGCGCGCTCGCACCATTCTGCATCGGCGGTCCGTTCGGGCGGCTGCTTGACGCCGAGGGCGAAGCGCTCGGCGGCGCAGACGTCCAGGCCTTCGAGACCGAGGGGCTGATCGGTTCCGCCGCAGCGCCCGCCGTGCTCGCCTATCTCTTCCACCGGATCGAGGCGCGGCTGACCGGACGGCCGAGCCTGATCCTCGTCGACGAGGGCTGGCTCGCGCTCGACGACACAACCTTCGGGGGCCAGCTGCGCGAATGGCTGAAGACGCTGCGCAAGAAGAACGCGAGCGTGATCTTCGCCACCCAGTCGCTTGCCGACATCGATGGCTCATCGATTGCGCCCGCGATCGTCGAGAGCTGCCCAACGCGGATCTTCCTGCCCAACGAACGCGCCTTCGAGCCGCAGATCGCCGAGATCTATCGCCGGTTCGGATTGAACGACCGGCAGATCGAGATCGTCGCGCGGAGCCTGCCGAAGCGCGACTATTACTGCCAGTCGCGGCGCGGCAACCGGCTCTTCGCGCTTGGGCTCGGCGAGGTCGCGCTCGCCTTCACCGCCGCCTCGTCCAAATCCGACCACGCCGCGATCGACGAGACGCTCGCCGACCATGGGCGCGACGGGTTCGCCGCCGCCTGGCTCGAACGCCGCGGCCTCGACTGGGCCGTCGAACTGCTCGGCCCCGCGGACACCATCCTCGAGACCGCGCAGCCGCAATCACCCAACACCCCTGAAGCAAACCACGACAAGGAGACTACCCATGACCAGAACCCGTAAACTCGCCGGACGCGCCGTCGCGGCGCTGCTGCTGTCGAGCGCCATCGCGCTCTCGCCGGCCACCGCGCCGCCCGCCCACGCGCTCTTCGGCGGGTTTGGCGGCATCGTCTACGATCCGACCAACCACGCAGAGAACCTGCTGACCGCCGCGCGGACGCTGGAGCAGATCAACAACCAGATCGCCCAGCTCCAGAACGAGGCGCAGATGCTGGTGAACCAGGCCCGCAACCTCGCGAGCCTGCCATATTCCTCGCTGTCGCGGCTGCAATCCTCGGTCCAGGAGACGCAGCGACTCCTTGGCGAAGCGCAGCGCATCGCCCATGACGTCACCGAGATCGACCGGGCGTTCACGGAAGACTACGGCGCCGCCGCCGCGCGCGGCGACTTCGACCAGATGATCGCCGGCGCGCGGGGCCGCTGGGAGACCTCAGTCGCGGGGCTGGAGGATTCGCTCAAGGTCCAGGCGGGCGTCGTCGGCAACATCGAGACCGCGCGGGCCGAGATGGGCGCGCTTGTCGCAGAGAGCCAGGCGGCGACCGGTGCACTTCAGGCCGCACAGGCCGGCAACCAGCTCCTCGCGCTGCAATCGGGGCAGATCGCCGACCTCACCGCCGCGATCGCCGCGCAAAACCGCGCCCAAACATTGGAAACCGCGCGACGCGTCTCGGCCGAGGCGCAGGGCCGCGAGAACCTCGCGCGGTTTCTCGACTACGGGTCCGGCTACGAGCCGACCACCGTGCGCATGTTTGGCGGCTGAGGCGATGCGGACCGGTCCCGAGAAGGTGCTGAAGCTCATCGCCATCGCCATGGGCGGCCTCGTCGTCCTCATGGCGGCGATGGAGCTTCAGGACGCCGTGAAGAAGGAGCGGGGCACCGAGGTATCGGTCCCCGCCAGCGATCCGCTGCGCGCCGAGCTCGCCCGCTGCCGGGCGCTGACACCGGACGAGCTCGTGACCGACACCGCCTGCCGCGAAGCCTGGGCCGAGAACCGCCGTCGCTTCTTCGACGGCGCGGTGCCGCGCGGCCTGGACGAATAGGACATGGGCGGCGTCGGCGTCATCGATCGGTTCCTGGAGGTCTTCGCCTCCTACATCGACTCAGGCTTCGGCCTGCTCGCGGGCGACGTCGCCTTCCTCGCGACCACGCTCATCGTCATCGACGTGACGCTCGCCGCACTCTTCTGGGCCTGGGGCGCCGATGACGACATCATCGGCCGGCTCGTCAAGAAGACGCTCTTCGTCGGCATCTTCGCCTACATCATCGGCAACTGGAACGCGCTTGCGCGCATCGTCTTCGAGAGCTTCGCCGGGCTCGGGCTTGTCGCCACCGGCGGCAGCATCAGCGCCGCGGAACTCCTGCAGCCCGGCCGGATCGCCGAGGTCGGACTCGAAGCGGGACAGCCGATCCTCGCTTCGATCGCCGACCTCATGGGCTTCGTCTCCTTCTTCGAGAACTTCATCCAGATCGCGATCCTGATGTTCGCCTGGATCGTCGTCGTGCTCGCCTTCTTCATCCTCGCGATCCAGCTCTTCGTGACGCTGATCGAGTTCAAGCTCGCGACGCTCGCGGGCTTCATCCTCGTGCCCTTCGGTCTTTTCAACAAGACCGCCTTCATGGCCGAGCGCGTGCTCGGGCTCGTCATCTCCTCCGGCGTCAAGGTGCTGGTGCTCGCGGTAATCGTCGGGATCGGATCCACGATCTTCGGCGAGTTCACCGCCGGATTCGCGGTCGAGCCGACCATCGAGGACGCGATGGCCGTCGTGCTCGGGGCGCTGTCGCTCCTCGCGCTCGGTATCTTCGGCCCCGGCATCGCCAACGGCATCGTCTCCGGCGGTCCGCAGCTCGGCGCGGGCGCGGCAGTCGGCACCGCGGTCGCGGCTGGCGGTACGCTTGTCGCTGGAGCGGCAGGCGCCAAGATGGGACTCGCCGCCGCGGGGGCCGCCGCCAGGGGTGGAGCCGCTGTCGCGGGCGGCGCCTCGACCGCCTACAGCATCGGCGCGGCGTCGGGATCGACCACGGCGGGCAAGGTCGCGGGTGGCATGACCGCCGTCGGCCAGGCCGGCATGAGCGCGGCGATCAACCCGCTGAAGAAGAGCCTCGGCGACAGCTACCGCTCCGGCTCGCGCGCCGCTTTCACCGCCACCGGCGGCCAGTTCTCGAACAGCCCTTCCGCGATGCCCGCTCCTGCGAATGACGGCCCGCCCGCCTGGGCGCGCCGCATGAAACGCCAGCAATCCCTCCACCACGGTGTCGCCACCGCCGCCCATGTCGTCCGCTCCGGCGACCATGGCGGCGGCGGAACATCCGTCAGCCTCTCGGAGAAACCATGAGCCTCTTCAAACGCCCCAGCGTCAGATACTCCAAGACCCCCGAACCGGTCACGCCCTATCAGAAGGCCGCCCAGGTCTGGGACGAGCGCATCGGCTCGGCCCGCGTCCAGGCGCGCAACTGGCGGCTCATGGCGATGGGCTGCCTAATCCTTAGCACGGGCACCTCCGCCGCGCTGGTCTGGCAGTCGACCCGCAGCACAGTCGTTCCCTACGTGGTCGAAGTCGACCGGCTCGGCGCGGCGCAGGCCGTCGCGCCCGCGACAGAGAACTTCCGCCCGACCGATCCGCAGATCGCCTTCCACCTCGCGCGCTTCGTCGAGAACGTCCGCCAGGTCCCAGCCGACCCGATCGTGCTGCGGCAGAACTGGCTGCGCGCCTACGACTTCACCACCGACCGCGGCTCGGTCGCGCTCAACGACTACGCCCGCGTCAACGACCCCTTCGCCCGCGTCGGCGACGAACAGGTCGCGGTCGAGATCTCCTCGGTCATCCGCGCCTCGGACTCGAGTTTCCGCGTCGCCTGGACCGAGCGGCGATACCTCAATGGACAGCTCGCCCGCACCGAGCGCTGGACCGCCATCCTCACCGTCGTCCTGCAGCCGCCGCGCACCGCGGAGGCGCTCCGCAAGAATCCCCTCGGCGTCTTCGTGCACGCCATCAATTGGTCACGGGAGAACGCCCAATGACAGACACGATCCGTGCGACACTTCGCATCTCAACACTGATCTTCACCGCAGCCCTCGCGGGCTGCGCCACGAACCCCCCGCTCGAGATCGCCTATGACGATCCGGTCGCCGCGACGCTCATCGCCGATCCCCTGCGCCCGGCCGAGATCGTCGAGCGCCCCGAACCGCTGCCTCTTCCCGGCCAGCTCATGCGCGTGGATGCCGACGACCGTCCGCCCGAGGCCGCGGAACCTGCCGAGCGGATCGACCAGGCCAACGCCGCTGCGCGCATCGAACCGGTGCGCGACGGGTTCATCAACGCCGTGCAACTCTATCCGTATTCCGCCGGCGCGCTCTATCAGGTTTACACGTCGCCCGGACAGATCACCGACATCGCGCTGCAGCCCGGCGAAAGCCTCGTCGGTTCCGGTCCGATCGCCGCCGGCGACACCGCGCGCTGGATCATCGGCGACACCGAGAGCGGGTCCGGCGAGAGCCGCCGCATCCATATCCTCGTCAAGCCGACCCGCCCCGATCTCACCACCAACCTCGTCATCAACACCGACCGGCGGACCTATCACCTCGAGCTGCGCGCCACGCCATCGGCTTACATGGCGTCGGTCTCCTGGACCTATGCCGAGGACGCGCTGATCGCGCTGCGCCGCCGGAATGGCGAGGCCGAGGCCGCACTGCCGATCTCCCGCGAGGTTGCGCTCGAGGATCTCAACTTCCGCTATCGGATCGAGGGCGACCGGCCGCCCTGGCGCCCGCGCCGTGCCTTCGACGATGGGCGGCAGGTCTTCATCGAGTTCCCGCGCGGCATCGGTCAGGGCGAGATGCCACCGCTCTTCGTGATCGGACCCGAGGGCGAAGGCCAGCTCGTGAACTACCGCATCCGCCGCAACTACATGGTGGTCGACCGGCTGTTTGCCGCTGCCGAGCTGCGTCTCGGCGATCGTCAGCGCGCCGTGCGGATCGTGCGCACCGATGGGGTCAGGCGCGGCGCGCACCGGGATGAAACGGTCGTCTCGGCCTCGCGGCCGGACGATGATCGGTGAGCGCCATGAGCAATCCTGAAACCGACCGGGAAGAGAAGGAAGCGGGGCGCCAACCGATCCGAGATACGCCGCGCTCCGAGAAGGACATCGCCGCCGAACTCCGCCTGCGACCCGATCCGCCCCGCGTCATGCGGCTGTCGCGGAGAGCCATCGCGGTGCTCGCCGGCGCAGGCGGGCTCGGGCTAGCGGCAATCCTGATCGTCGCGCTGCAGGACGGGGGCTCGATCGACGGACCGGCCGAGCTGTTCTCGACCGAGCGTGTCCAGCAGGCTGAGGGCCTGATCGGGCTTCCGAGCGATTATGGCCAAGTGCCGCAACTCGGCCCGCCGTTGCCGGGCGAACTCGGTCGTCCGGTCCTCTCGGCGCAGCGGCGGGGCACGCCGGTCCCACCGGTGTTCACACCGGCGGCGCCGGCGGTCGATCCTGCGGAGCAACTCCGCATGCAGGAGGAGGAAGCTGCCCGACTGAGCCGCCTGTTCGCCGAGGCCAACACCGCCGTGAACGCGGCCGCGCCTCCAAGGAGTACGGTCGCGCCTCCGGCAGGAGAGTTTGGCGCGTTGTTCCCGGCCACGGCGCAGCAGGCAACGCAGCTCGACGAAACGGACCGCAGAGAAGACTTCCTGAACCGCGAGGTGGATCGCCGCACCACCGCCGCCGACAGGCTGCAACCGCCGCCGAGCCCCTACGTACTGCAGGCGGGGTCGGTGATCGAGGCGGCGCTACTCACCGGCCTGCGCTCCGACCTGCCGGGCCAGATCAGCGCCCAGGTCACCGCCAATGTCTACGACAGCCCGACGGGGCGGTTCCTGCTCATCCCGCAGGGATCCCGCCTCCTCGGCGAATACGATAGCCGCGTCGCCGCCGGCCAATCGCGGCTGCTGCTGGCCTGGACGCGGCTCATCCTGCCCGACGGGCGGTCGATCGTCCTCGAACGCCAGCCCGGCACCGACGAGGCGGGCTATGCGGGCCTCCAGGACCGGGTCGACAACCATTGGGGTCGGGTGTTCCTTGCCGCGGGCTTGGCCACGGTGCTCAACATCGGCCTCGAGACCGGGCGCGACGATGACAGCGACATCGCCCGCGCGATCCGCGAGGGAACCCAGGACACGATCGGTCGCACGGGCGAGGAGATCGTGCGACGCCAGCTCCAGATCCCGCCGACGCTCACGATCCAACCGGGCTTCCCGGTGCGGGTCATGGTGACGCGGGACCTGATCCTGGAGCCGTTAGGAGACTGACGATGACGAAACTCAAGCTTGGCGCGATCCCCGACGACAAGCCCGTCAAGCTGACGGTCGAACTGCCCGCCGATGTCCACCGCGACCTCGCCGCCTATGCCGAGGTCTTGGCGCGCGAGACCGGCCAGACCCTCGAACCGGCCAAGCTCATCGCGCCCATGCTTTCGAGGTTCATGGCGACGGATCGCGCGTTCGCAAAGCTCAGAAAAGAGCGCCGCTCCGCTTCGCCTCGATCCGCGCCAGGCTCAGAAACCGCCTGAGCGCGGGATTGTCGTTCTCGGGACGCCAGGTAATGGAGAAGGGAACGGTCTCGTCCACTTCGCCGATTGGAACGAAGGCAACGTTCGGGTAATGGACGCCGCGCCAGTGATCGGCGACCAAGCTGATGCCGACTCCAAGCCCGACCAGGTTCATGATCCCTTCCCGGCCGAGTTGATGCCGCCGAACTGTCGCCGAGCGTCCGAGATCGCTGAGGTGACGTACAATATAGTCATGGATCTCAGGACCTGGTTCGTGCGTACTGACGATGAAGGCGGCGTCGCCGACATCGGCCCAAGCGAGGCGATCTCTTTTGGCATAAGGACTGTCGGTGGCAACCGCGAGAAAGACGTTTTCGCGGTCGAGCAAGAGGCTGTCCCCAAGTTCGGCGGGCGGTTCGCCAGCCGCAATCACTACATCAATGGCCCGGTGACTGAGCTGTGATAGAAGCCTGTTCCTGTGAGACTCACTGAAACTGACGTCAATTTGCGCATGAGCGTGCAGGAATGATTCGATGAGGTTTCTCACAGAACCATGAGAGAGAGACGCTATAACGCCCACGCGCAATTCGCCGTTGTCGGCGACTCCTGCAGCCTGTGCGGTGAATATGGCGGCATCGAAACGACTAGCGATCTCTCTGGTGTCGTCGGCGAAGCGCGTGCCGGCACGGGTAAGCCGAGCACCGCCCTGCCAGCGTTCGAACAGAGAAACGCCAAGCATGTTCTCCAGTTTTTGAATACGGCGCGTCACCGCCGATTGAGCGACGCCAAGTAAAACTGCGGCCTTTCGGAAACTGCCAGCCTCAGCAACCGAGAGAAACACTTCGAAATCATATAGCTCGACGCGCCGGAAATGTCTGAGAGCCCGAGTCATACCGCTACAATCGAGCAGGACTCCCAGGGAGTACCTCACCTGCTTCGACGCTCATCAGACCCGTGAGGTGGGAGTTTCGCGCCTTCAGGAAAGTCCAGAGGCGCGCATCATAGTCATCGGGCACTGCCGACCGGATCGACGGTCTCTCTGCAAGAAATGCACGCCAAGCAGCCAGTTTGGGTTTGCCCGCCAGCACGCCGAAATCGCCGATCCTGTCGAAAGTGTCGAAGTAGCGAAAGACCGGCCCGAACACGGCATCGACGAGGCTAAAGGACTTGCCGCCGAACCATGATTGGCCGGCGAGGCGGTCTTCCAGACGGGCGAACTTCGCCGCCATTGCTTCCGTTTTCGCAACAAAGGACCGCTCGTCCTTGGCGTTGTAGAAGCCGGCGATGTCACCCAGGACAGCCGAGCCGAATTCGATCCAGGAGCGGTGCTCGGCCCTGGCGAGCGGGTCGCGCGGGTGCAGCGCCTTGCGCTGTGTCTCCTCAAGATACTCTAGGATGACGGCGGATTCGAAGACCGCCGTCTCGCCGACTTTGAGCACGGGCGTCTTGCCGAGCGGCGACAGGGCGACGAACCAGCCAGGCTTGTTGGAGAGATCGACATAAACGCGTTCGTGCTTCACCTTCTTTTCGGTCAGGGCAATGACCGCACGCTGAACATACGGGCAGAGGTGGTGGCTGATCAGGGTAAGCTTCGCCGTCATGTCCGCTCTCTCGAAGCAAGTGCCGGAATGACTGCGCCGATGGGACGCGAGGGAACGAGCGCGTAGCGTCCGTCGCCGAGCATGAATTGGCAGACGGCCAGCAGCGTCAGGTAAAGCGGATATTCCCAGCCGCCATTCTCGTACCCGAACATCCAGCCGTTGCCCCAATGCGCCCAGGTCGCGCCGGCGAGGATCGGTGCAAGGCCGAGGGCGACCCAGCGCGTCTGTATACCGAGCACCAGAAGTATCCCTCCGACCGCCTCGGCGGCGAAAACGACATAGGCGAACCACCCCGGCAAACCGATCGATGTGAAGAACTGGGCCGTGCCCGGCAGCGTGAAGACGAACAGCTTCAGTAACAGGCTGTGCGCGATGAACATGACGCCCAGCGCCACGCGCAGCAGCGTGACGGCGAAGGGCGCAATCTTGGGGTCGAGTAGCATGCGGATCTCCTTGATGCAGATGAATCGACATATACATGCACATGCATGCACCGTCAATCTTGATGCAACTGCATCTTGTTGGTATGAAGGCTCATGCCAAACGAAAAGCGCGATCTCTCTGATGAAACCGTGACAGCCTGGGCGCGGCTGGTCCGTATCTCGCAGGCCGTGCTCTCGAAGGTTGAAGCTGATCTGAAGGCAGCGGACCTGCCGCCGCTCTCTTGGTACGACGCACTTCTGGAGTTGGAGCGTGCGCGGCCCGATGGGCTGCGTCCCTATCAGCTTCAGGAACGTATGCTGTTGGCTCAGTACAACATGTCGAGACTTACCGACCGGCTGGCAAAAGCGGGCTATATCGAGCGCGAGGATTGTTCCGATGACGGACGCGGACAGATTCTCAAGATCGACTCTGCGGGGCGCGGCTTGCTACAGCGAATGTGGCCAGTCTACCGGAAAGCCATCGCGGCGCATTTCGCGGAAAAGCTCGACACCGGCGAGACCGCGGCGCTGTCGCGGATGCTCATCAAGCTCCGCTGACAGCTCTCATCTAAAAGCAATCTCCCTCGGCTATTCTAACGGTCGCGTATACGCACCACGCTCTCGCCGCCGGGAAAGATCGCCGAGTCATCGTCGGCGATCACAGTATTGTTTCCGCCGTCGAAAATACCCGCCTCGTCCCCGTCCTTCTAGTTTGGACCGATCAGCACGCGAAGGGCGGTGGCCCCATCCGACAGGCGTAGACCGTAGAACCAGATCCGGCGGTCGGGTTCGCTTCCCGACCCGTAAACGAGCCTTGGGGTTCACTGATCGTCGTTACTCCGCTGATCTGGAGATCCTCACGCGCCCAGGCGAGCTTGGAATTCCCGGCAGTCTCATCCTATTGCATAATCGCGATACCGGTGGCGCGGTCGGACTCGCCGTCTTCCGGTCCATCCGGCGTATATCCGGAATAGTTGCGACGACGATCTGGTCGTCGAGCGCGGCCGGCGAATTCTCGATTGTGTCGATTAAATCTGGCAGATCGGATATCAGCGGCGCGGGGGGGACCAACCGGAAGCGGCAACGCGACCAGCCGTGAAGCCGAACGGTCCTGACGATCACAGCGGATCGCGCCCGTCCAGACATCTTCCACGGCGCAGCGCGCGCCCACGGCCACGACGAGGCGGCGCCCGCCCGCCTCGACAATTGTGGGCGTTGTTCCAGTGCGGCCGCGAGAGGCGATCGGCGTCGATCCCAGAAGCGAAATCCGGTTTTCAGCCGGATCGTAGCGGACCGCCACCATCTGGTCGTCGAACGGAATATATTGAGTGTTCGAATCGTTCGGACCGCGCTCCATCGGGCTCTGATTGCTGGGGCAGGTGAGATCCGAACCCACAGGCACGTCGGAACCGAACGGGTCGATGCACTTTTCAGCGCGCCCGAGTGAGCCGCTTGCTTCCGCAAAATGGCCACGTAAGCACCGCGTAAGCACTATTTCCCGATTCATGGAAATTTTTAATATGCTGATTTTATGGAGAAAAGTGGCGCACCCGAGAGGATTCGAACCTCTGGCCTCCGCCTTCGGAGGGCGGCGCTCTATCCAGCTGAGCTACGGGTGCATACCGTTCGCGAGATGCTTACGCCATGCTTACGCGAGATTTTCGTCGACATGAAGAGCGAACCCGATATCCGCTCAAGCCGTTGTTTAGTCACTTCTTTCTTCGACCGCCACGAGCCATTGCCAGACTTGACATCCGCCTTCGGAGGGCAGCGCTCTATCCAGCTGAGCTACGGGTGCGAAGAGGACCCCCGATAGCGGTCCTTGACGAGGTCAGCAAGAAGAAAGCTGAGCCATAAGCTCAAGGCCCTCGTCCACAGCCAACCTGCACAGGCCCGCGTGCACCAAACCCCCGAGGCACAAAAAACCCGGCATCACCATCAGGCCATGCCGGGTTCTCTAAATTCGAAAGCGAGAACGCTTAGCGCTCGCCCGTCACCTGGTTGACGATACGGCCAGGGGCTAGACCATCCGCCTTCACGAATGTGTCGACGACATCGGTCAGCGCTTCGAAGCTGACTTCGTGGCTGGACGGGTTGAGGCCGACCTGCTGGGCAAGCGACGCATTGGCGAGAATGCCGCGCATGTTCAGGCCGTTGGCCGACAGATCGCTGTCGGTCGGCGCCTTCACCGTATTGGTCGCTTCATAAAGATGGCGGTCAAAGGTCGACGCCATGTGGAGGTAATTGGCGATCGAGATCGCAAGGTTGCCGCGCGGCGTGCCGTAATCGGCAATGTCATAACGGCTGACATAGGCGACGCCGGAGTCATCAAGACCCGTCGAGACGAACGCGTAGCGGTAGTTAAAGGCCGCAACCGTGCGCGACGGCGCGTTGCTCTTGAACAGGGCCAGCATGTGCAGCCCGCGGCACTTAGTGCCTTTGTCATTACAGGCCGTCGGCGTGAGCTGGAATTTGAGGCCGTTCGGTGCCGCGGCGAGAATGATTTTCTGGCCGTCGGGCAGCTTTGCGCCCTGATATTTCAAGCCCATCTCATCAAGGATCGGCAGGATCGAGACCGCATCAAAGCTCTCAAGAATTTCCGTTGGATTGGAAATCGGTGCTTTCTCTACAGCCAAGGAATTGCTTTGTGCCGCTGCTATCCCCATAGCCAGCGACCCGGCAGCCGCAATACATGCGCCTTTCAGAATGTTTTTGATCATCTCATCCCCAGTCAGTTCGTTGCCCACCATCGCCGCCCTGCTACAGCGGCATCACAGGAAGTCTTAACCCAAAAAACGCCATTGGGGTAGCCGCCCCGACCTGAAATCCCCAAAAACACCCCCAGATCGACGCAGGATCCACTCCTTTCATGCCCAAAAATCCTCCCATCACCCAGCCTTCGAAAAAGCCCAAAATCATTGAAGGCTTGGCAAGCCGGGGCGCAGCCCTTGATATCCTTCGCCTTTTGCGCAGCGGATTGGCGCTTGATGAGGCGCTATCTGTCTCAAAGACGTTTGAATCGCTTGAGGGGGCGGATCGCGGCTTCGCGCGGGCACTGGTCATGACCGTGCTGCGCCGGCGCAACACGCTTGATGAAATCTACGCGCCTTTCCTCGACCGCCCGCTGAAACCCAATCAGCACGAGGTGAGAGCCATCCTAAGGCTGGCAGCCGCGCAGATCGTCTTCCTTGAGACCCCGCCTCATGCTGCCGCCTCGACGGCTGTGGATCTGGCGCGCGAGCGCCGGGAAACGGCAGGCTTTGCCAAACTGATCAACGCGCTTTGCCGCCGCATGGCGGAGGCCGACCCTGAGCGGATCAAGGCCCTGCCGCCCCGCACCGACACGCCCGGCTGGTTCTGGCGCAAGCTTGAGCGCAGCCATGGCGCAAAGGCCGCCCGCACGATCGCGCAGGTTCATGCCTCAGAGCCGCCGCTCGATCTCTCCTTCCGGACGTCAGCCGACCGTGATGAATGGGCAGAGAAGCTGGGTGCCGAGCCTGTGGGGGAGGTATCGCTCCGCCAGCTCGACCGCGGACGGATCGAGAATATTGAGGGGTATGAGGACGGTATCTGGTGGGTCCAGGATCTGGCCGCCACCCTGCCCGCCCGCCTTGCCGGCGACGTTGCAGGCAAGCGCGTCTATGACCTTTGCGCCGCCCCCGGCGGCAAGACGATGCAGCTGGTTGCGGCTGGCGCGGATGTCACGGCTGTCGACATCTCCCCCTCACGGATGGAGCGGCTGACGGCAAACCTTCAGCGCACCAATCTTAAGGCGACAAGCTTCATCTGTGATGTCCTCGACTGGCAACCCGAAGAGCTTGCCGATGTCGTCCTTCTTGATGCGCCCTGCACGGCGACAGGGACTGTCCGTCGGCACCCGGATCTTCTCTGGTCAAAGAAAGAAGAAGACGCCGAAGCCCTCGCCGTCCTTCAGGACCGGATGCTCGATCATGTCACCGCCATGGTCGCACCGGGCGGGCTTCTGATCTTTGCGACCTGCTCGCTCCTCCCCGAAGAGGGGGAGGAACGAGCCGCAAGGTTCCTGAAGACGCATCCCGAATTTGAGCGCGTGCCCGTGACCGAGGAAGATGTTGCCGGCCTGCCGGTGATCAACCGTGACGGAGACCTGCGCTGCACCCCGGCCGTCCTTGCCGACAAGGGCGGCATGGACGGGTTCTTTGCGGCACGCTTCCGCAAGAAAGACTAGCTAGCGCGCAAATCCGCCCAGCCAGTTCCAGAATTCTGCCGGATTATTCTGGCAGAATTTTCTCAGCACACGCGCATAATCGAGCAATGGCTGGACTTCATCGATCCTGACACCAAGGCGTTCGGAGATTTCATCAATCGCCGAGCCGTCAGAGGTCATCCGATATGCGGTGAAGGCCCGCCATTCATCTGTCTCGGAGAGAAGCCCGCGCAACAGCTCATCCCTTGCCTCAAAGGCAGACTGGGAAAGCTCCCTGCCGCGTCCTTCATTATTCCTCTTTGAACAGATCGTGCAGCTATTCTCGATGCACTCACCGAACAGAACGATTTGCGCTTCGTGCCGGCCAGCCTTGTCCGACACATTCGAGCCTTCACCTGAGGACGCACCTCCTCGGCTTGCCTGCCTTTTCCAGACAGCAAGCGCGGAGACAGTCTTTGCGAACTGATCAAGCGTTGCGGGATCACCGATTTCGATCAGCAAAGTCACGTCCTGCCGGAATTTCCGCGCGCACGGCTCCTCGTCATGGAACTCCATTTTATCCACCACCTCATACTCCCAGATTGACGCCGCCCAACGGCACGTATATTAAATATACCCATATAGTTTTTGGGTCAATATAGTTAATTTACTTATCGGGCGAATCATGCAGCCAAATGATCTCAAACTACGCTGGGGCGTCGAACAACGCCTTGAATTCATTGAGTATCGGCTGTTCTGGGAAGGGTATGTAAATCGCGGAGATATTATTGACCGATATGGCGTTTCGGTCCCTCAGGCCTCCAAAGACCTCGCTCAATACCAGGAAGCTGCCCCCGATAATCTCGATTACGACCGACGCGCCAAAAAATATGTACCGCTGCCGGGGTTCAAACCGATCTATCTGAAACCGGACGCCGAGGATTACCTGACCAAGCTGGTGTCACGTACGTCCCAGTCATCTGATCTGCTGTCGGGTATCGAATTTCCAAAGGCGGACATGATCCCGAACCTCAACAGGAAACTTGATCCGGATGTCCTGCGCAGCCTGACGACCGCTAGCCGCCATTTGCAGGTCGTCGAGGTCGCCTATCAGTCCATGACGTCAGATGCGTCTGCACCGACACTGCGGAAGATCAGCCCGCATGGGTTCGGCAGTGATGGGATGCGATGGCATGTCCGGGGTTATTGCCACCGAGATGACATCTTCAAGGATTTCCTCATCTCACGGTTTCACAACATCAGGGCAATTGAAGCGTCAGAGATTGATCCGAGAACAGACCTTCAATGGCATTCGACACTGAAGGTCATCCTCACCCCCAATCCCGCGCTCTCAGAAGCCCAGCAGGATGTCATTGCAGCAGATTACGGGATGCAGAAGGGCCGTCTGGAAGTCGACGTCCGGAAATCATTCCTCTTCTACTTCCTTCGACGATACCGGCTCGACCTGACAGATCTGTCGCCAGACCCGCGCGAGGCGCCGCTTGTCATCGAAAACCGGGCGGCGTTTGAAGAAGCACTTCTTTCAAATCAGAACTGAGGTGCGCCGATCAGAGCTCCGGGCGGCTACGGCGGATCTCATCTATGGCGAGCTTACCGTCCCGCAGGCCCGCGCCTGTATCTTCCCGCAGGCGCCGGATCGCCGGGATGACCTTCTTGTCAGCTAGGAGCGTCTCGATATCGGCGCGCGCGTCTGCGCTGAGCTTTGCGACCAGCAGCCTAGGATCCTGCGCCGGCTGTGCCAGCGCCCGGTCCTCATCGGTGGCGCGCGCAAAACGGCCCATCACATAGCCGAGAATGAAGACCCCGAAGAGGAGCCATAAGGAGGTTGCGCCGCTTTCCATGAAATGACGCTAGCACCAATGACTTGCCGCAATCTTAGCGCTTGCTTTGGCCCCGCTTTGCCCATATGAGCGCCCCCTTCCGCTGGACGGTGCCCCGGCGGGAATTCTGATATCGGCACCGCGGAGAAGAAACATGTCGATTACGCCCGAGCGTAAAGCCGAACTTATTGCCGAATACGCCATCAAAGAAGGCGACACCGGCTCCCCCGAAGTCCAGGTCGCGATCCTGACGGACCGGATCAACACGCTGACCGAGCACTTCAAAGAGCACAAAAAAGACAATCACTCGCGCCGCGGCCTCCTCAAAATGGTTTCGCAGCGCCGCCGCCTGCTCGATTATGTCCGCGCCAAGGAAGAAGCACGCTACCTGTCGCTGATCGAGCGCCTGTCGCTGCGTCGCTAATCCGCGCGAATATCTGAAATTGAAGAGGCCGCCCGGGACACCCGAGGCGGCCTTTTTCGTCTTCAAGTTCTCTGACCGAAACGTCACGCCCGCGCGTTAACCTTGAGGACTCGAATTCAGCTATAGTGATGGATCACTGAACGCTGGAGGCCCCGTGACGGATACGAACAAGTCGGCAAACACTGAAGCGCCGTCACAAGCCGCAACCCTCCCCTCAGGTCACAAAGCCGAAAAGGATCCGCGCCAGCTCTGGGGGCCGTCCTATCTCGACACGTCGTCGTGGAAGTGGGTGCCGGGCTGGCTCTATCCCTATATGCGGCCCGAAATGCTCGCCATGCTGATGCTTGGCTTTGCCTCCGGCCTGCCGCTCTACATGTTCTATTCGAAGACCTCGATCTGGCTGAGGGATTCAGGGATCGAGCGATCGACCATCGGGTTCTTCTACTGGATCGGCCTTGCCTACACCCTCAAATGGATCTGGGCCCCGGTCATCGACAAGACCGTCATACCCCTTCTCGGCCGCTCGGTCGGCCATCGCCGCTCGTGGATGATGGTGTCGATTGCCGGAACGGTCGCGGGCCTCCTCATCCTAGCCACCGCCGACCCGTCACAAGGATTGACCCGTGTCCTGATCGGCGCCGGCCTCGTAGCCTTCTCTGGCGCGACGCTTGATGTCTCGATTGACGCATGGCGAATCGAAAGCGCGCCGAACAAAGCTCAGGCAAACATGGCCGCGTCCTACTCCCTTGGCTATCGGGGGGCGCTAATTTTCTCCGGCCTCGGCGTCAGCCTCGCCGGATGGGCAGATAGCTGGACGATTGCCTTTTGCGCGATGGCCGCGGGCATGGCTGCCTGCGCTATTCTCATCTTGCTGATCAAGGAGCCATCACAGCGCAAGCAGAACCAGAATCTAGACGGCCTCCCGTTTTTGGCAGGGCCGATCAATGCGACTGCCGTGGCAACGGCAATATTTGTGGCGGCCCGCATCCCCAAGATGTTCGGCATCGAGACGATTGTCGTCGACATCCTCGCTGTCGTCGCCGTTGCGGCGTTAATTATCGGCCCGCTTCTGTTCCGGGGCACCAAATCGCCTTTGCCCTTCCGCCTTCTTCTCGCGGGCGTCGGCGCGGCCTTTGTCTACTCTCATGAGATCGCAAGCCTCTCTGGCGTACCCGAAGACACCCCGCTCTTCGATGTCATCCTTGCGGTGGTCTCAATCCTGATCATCGGAATCTACGCCCGGATCGTCTATCAGCTTGTGACATCGGCCTTCGGCACCACAGCCGACACAACCGAGGAAGCATCGCGAGGGAAGTTCTATTCGCTCTTTGCCACGCCGCTTTTGCAGGTCTGGGACCGTTTCGGCAAAGTCCTCATCCCGATCCTTGTCCTTGTGCTGATCTACCGCACGAGTGACTTCACCATGGGGGTGATGGCTGGCCCGCTCTATATCGACCTTGGCTACCAGAAGGAGACAATCGGCCTGATGCAGTCATCAGGCGTCTTTGCAATTATCGCCGGGCTTTTCGTCGGCGGACTGGTCGCAAACCAGATTGGCGTCATGCGATCTCTGCTAGTCGGCGCTGTACTGACGATCGTGACGACGGCCTTCTACGCCTATTTTGCAACAGTCGGCGGCGAAGGCGAAACGCTGCTGCTTGCCACCGCCATCAATGCCGATAATTTCGCCGGCGGGTTCGTCACCACCGTCTTCATCGGCTATCTCTCAAGCCTCGTTGATCCGAAATATGCGGCGACCCAATACGCGCTCTTCTCATCGCTCTACGCCCTGCTCAACAAGCTGGTCGCAGGCTTCTCAGGCCTAATTGTCGATGCACTGGGCTATTTCTGGTTCTTCCTGCTGACCGCGAGCTATTCCATTCCGGCAATCGCCCTGATCTTTGTCGTCATGGCCATGCAGAAAAAATATCCGCCTAAACCGGTTGGCGATGCCCTCGAGGAACCATCCGTATAGGCAGCAATCAGCTACCCGGCGCCCGGCGGGCCGCAAGACATTCGGCAAAGCTGGGCATCACACTGCCCATGATCGACGGGCCAACTGCAAGGCTTGAGACATTGCCCCCGGCCGGCATGATGACGGCATAAAGCCGGCAGGCCCCAAGGTCGTAGCGGCGGAATTCATTGCTGCCCTCAACCCGGGTCAGGGCGGGAGCACCGGTCTCCGCCTCAAGCGCCGCAACAGGCCGCCCGATGAAGCCTTCGGCAGGCGGGACATTGGCGATCCGCTCAGAGGGCAGACCCTTCATGAAATCGCCCAGCGGGTCAGTCTCCGCCTTTGGCCCCGCCACCACTTCGGGCGCATTATCTGCGCCGGATGTTGTCTCACAGCCTGCCAGCAGCCCGCCAGCGAGCACCGCCATTGCAAAGCCCCATACGGCCCCGCTAGGGCATCGCGAATTGAAAAAAGAGGACATCTTCATGACCGCCACTTTAGACGTCATCGCCATCGGAAACGCAATCGTCGATGTGCTCGCGCATACGGAAGATGCGTTCATCGAGAAGCATGACCTCATCAGGGGCGCGTTCGTGCTGATTGACGAAGAAAAGGCCGCCGCCATTGGCGCGGATCTTCATAATCCCGAACAGGTAGCAGGCGGCTCGGCGGGAAATACGGTTGCCTGCCTCGCAAGCCTTGGCGGCAAAGCGGCCTATATCGGCAAGGTCGCGGATGATGAATTCGGCGCCGTCTATCGCAACTCCATGGAAGAGATCGGCGTCAAATTCCTCTCCGATTATGAGCGCTCAGGCGCGGCAACGGGCCGGTGCCTGATTGCGGTGACGCCGGATGCCGAGCGGACCATGGCGACCCTGCTTGGCGCGGCGGGCATGATCACAGTCGATGATATCGACGAGGAAGACATCACCCAAGCGGCGGTCACCTATTTTGAAGGCTATCAGTTCGATGCCCCGCATGCGCGGCAGGCCTTCATGAAAGCCTGCATGATCGCGCACAAAGCGGGCCGAAAGACGTCCCTCACCCTCTCCGATATCGGCGTCGTCGAGCGGAACCGCGAGGTCCTGCTCGAAGTCATCAACGATCATGTCGATCTCGTCTTCGCCAATGAGGATGAAGCCCGCGCGCTCTTCGGTACGCATGACAATGCGCAGGCGCTGGCCGCAGAGATGTCCAAGATCGTCCCCTTCGGCGCGGTCACCTGTTCCGAACGCGGCTCAATCGTCTACGGCCCGGAGCACCCTTGCGAGGAAGTTCCCGCTTTCACGCCGCCGCAGCTCGTCGACACGACAGGGGCGGGTGATGCCTATGCCGGCGGCTTCCTTTACTGCTTCACCCGCAATATGCCGCTTGATGAGTGCGCGCGTCTCGGCTCGCTCTGCGCAAGTGAGGTCATCTCCCATATGGGCCCACGCCCAGAAGTGAACCTTGCTGAGCTGGCAAAGGAAAAGGGCTTCTTTTAAGCCCTACTCAGCCTCAGCTTCTCCATCGAGAAACCGGATCGCTTCAATCAGCTCCGGCCCCCGCGGGGTTTGGTGTGTGGCGTTACGATCATCGATCAGAAGGACGTTCTCGATCCCTTCATTTTTGTACTGACTGAAGATCGAGCGCGTCTCTCGGCGGTTCTGATCGCGCGCACCGGTATAAAAGACATACCGGTTCTGCCGCATCAGCGCCTTCTGCTCTTCAGTGGCATCGAGGCGGTTCACCCCGCAAATGAAGATCGCTCCCCGAAATGTTGCCGCGTAGGTTGGCGCCAGCATACTGGCCATTCGTCCGCCACCTGAGAAACCGGCCACATAGACCCGCGAGGCATCAACCGGGTAGTGGTTCGCGATCAGATAGGTTGCAAGGATTGTCTCATAGGCCCGGTACTGCGCCCGCCGGGAATTGCCGGAGCGATTAAGCTCCACAAAGATCATATTGGTTTCATCGAGCGCCGGGCCCCACCCTGCGGGCAGGATCGCCTGACGGCGTGGGGTGATATAGGAGAGAAGCCCGATGGGCGTGCCCGGCTCCCAGCTCTCCGGCACATAGATCAGGAATTCGAGGTCCTGATCGGCATCCATTCCCTTCACAAAATTAGCTGCCGCCTCCGCGCCGATGATCTCAGCGGGAGATGCCTTGACGGAGAACCAGCCGCGTTTCTCCCCGGCGGCAAAATCTGCGGGCAATTCCGCCGCCTGCGCGCAGGCCAGCATGACGAGGCTCAGACTGAGCGCGATGAAGATTTTCAGCATGACGTGCCCTCCCCCTTATCGGAGGAGGGCAGCGTTTCTCTTTGCTCACAAAAAATCAAGCGCTGGATGTAGAGCCATCCCGACCGCATTCGCGGCCGGTTTCTGCCGGACAGTCTGCCAATCCGTCAGGACACGGTCTTCACAGAAAGGTGCGGCACCCCTCCGGATGTTCGCTCCGGCGAAATACCATCAGGACGGACAAATTTGGTCACACGCTGTCTGTAGGCGGAGAAGCTGTCAAAGGTGATGACATCCACTGGCTCATCGAAATGAAGCGTCAGGCGGACACCCTGCTCTCCCATATTATGCACAGCAATGATCTCACCCGCGAAGGGCTGACCCAGATAATCACCGCTCACGCGCCGACCCGGCTGGAAGCTGGGCGGATCAGGGCGATTGCCTGCCTGCGCATGCAGCGTATTCCAGTCACGCATACCGTATTGGCGCGCAATCAGCTCGAGGGCTTCGGAATGGCTGATGAAATCTCCCTCCGACGCCAATGCTGCGCGAAGATTCTTCGCCTGTCGTTTCAGGGCCTCTAGCGAGGGGATAGATAGGTTTTCTGTCATGACGACACACTGTTTCCTGTACCGCCGGGATTTCCGCTGGGGCTCGCATTGCCAATGGACCGGCAGTTTAAACGTGTCGTTCCAGATCATTCGAGGGCTTCACCATAAATGCGAGCGGCAGGGGCCTCGACCCTATAAGGGCCAAGTAGGGAGCAATCTCGTTCACGTCAACAGGGGGCGGATTATTTCCCGCGGCTGGCTTTTTCGTCATGGCCGGACACGCCCTCGCGTGCAGCCAGAACCGCCGCGACATCCGCAAAGCGCAGCCCGTTCGCGGCCAGCAGGACGCCAAGATGGTAAAGGACATCCGCAGCCTCTGCAGCCAGCTCGTCTTTTTTGCCCGTTGCTCCAGCCAGTGCCGCCTCGACGGCTTCCTCACCGAATTTTTTAGCGCAGCGTTCCGCGCCTTTGGAGAGCAGGCTTGCCGTATAGGAACTGTCGGGGCTCTCGCCCTTGCGCGCCTCGATGGTTGCCTCAAGCCGGGTGAGGACATCGCCAATACTGCTCATGTCAGCCTCATGGGTATGCCGTGGTCGGACATATGGGATTTTGCCTCGGCAATCGAATAGGTGCCGAAATGGAAAATACTGGCGGCAAGAACGGCAGACGCCTTGCCTTCCGTCACGCCCTCGACAAGGTGATCAAGCGTGCCTGCACCGCCGGAAGCAATCACCGGGATCGGCACGGCTTCTGAAATCGTCCGTGTCAGATTGATATCATAGCCTGATTTGACGCCGTCCCGGTCCATTGAGGTGAGGAGTATCTCGCCCGCGCCAAGCTCCGCGGCCCGCCTTGCATATTGGATGGCATCCACCCCCGTCGGCGTCCGCCCGCCATGGGTGAAAATCTGCCACCCCCGGCCCGGCACCGCCTTCGCATCAATCGCAATGACGATGCACTGATTGCCCGCCGCTTTCGCCGCTGCGCTGATGAGATGCGGATCGCGGACCGCCGCCGAATTGATCGCCACCTTGTCCGCGCCCGCGAACAGCAGGCGGTGGACATCATCGACGGACCGCACCCCGCCCCCAACCGTCAGAGGGCAGAAGACCTGCTCCGCAGTCCGCGTCACGATATCGAGAAGTGTACCGCGTTCTTCATGGCTAGCCGTGATGTCGAGAAAGCAGATCTCGTCCGCGCCGGCATCGGAATAGGCTTTAGCGCTTTCCACCGGATCGCCGGCGTCTTTCAGGTCAACGAAGTTGACGCCCTTGACGACGCGGCCATGCGCGACATCGAGACAGGGGATGAGCCGGGCTTTCAGTGTCATGTGACACCTTCAAGTGAGAGCACATTCTTTGGCTCAATCGTTCGTTCGTAGAGGGACCGCCCGAGAATGGCGCCCGCCACGCCATCGTCCCGGCAGGCCAATAGATCGGAGATATCCTCCGCCTTCGCAATCCCGCCCGAGGCAATCACAGGAATACTCGTCTCTCGCGCCAGCGCCCGTGTCGCCTCGACATTCGCGCCGGTCAGCGCGCCATCGCGGGATATGTCAGTATAAACCACAGCCGCGATTGAGGTGTGGTCATAGCGTTTGATGAGGTCAGACGCCGCAATGTCCGAAACCTCGTCCCAGCCCTCTGTTGCGACCCTTCCATCCTTCGCATCAATCCCAAGGACAATCCGGCCGGAGAAGAGGTTGAGAGCGAGTTCAGTGAATTCAGGATCCTTCACGGCCGCCGTGCCGATGATCACGCGACTGACCCCAAGCGAGAGCCAGCGCTCCACCGTTTCAAGAGACCGGATACCGCCGCCGATTTCGACCTTGGCCTTCGTTGTACGGATGATGTCCTCGACCGCATCGGCATTTTCAGGCTTGCCCGCAAAGGCGCCATCAAGATCGACAACATGCAGATGAGAGAACCCCGCTTCCTCAAAGGCTTTGGCCTGCGCCGCCGGGTCATCACCGTAAACCGTCGCCTTCTCCATATCGCCATGGAGCAGGCGGACACATTTGCCGGCTTTGAGATCGATGGCGGGCCAGAGAGTAAAGGTCATGACGGCTCCCAGTTGAGGAAATTGCCGAGCAGCGAAAGCCCGTAGGTCTGGCTCTTTTCAGGGTGGAACTGCACGCCGGCAATATTCCCCCTGATGATCGCCGCCGGGAAGGTTTCGCCATAGGTTGCGGTGGCTGCGATATCCGCTGGATCCTCAGCATCAAAACAGAATGAATGCACAAAATAGGCATCGCCATCGGGCGGGAAGAGCGCGTGCTCTTTGGCCTGCACGTCATTCCATCCCATATGCGGGATTTTAAGGCCCTCTGCCTTCAGGGCACGGACGGACCCTGCGATCCAGCCAAGCCCCTTATGCTCGCCATGCTCGAACCCTCGGCTCGCCAGAAGCTGCATCCCGACACAGATACCAAGAAAGGGCGCGCCCTTATCCAGCACCGCCTCGCGCATGGCGTCGATCACGCCATCACGGGCGGACAGGGCCGCCATGCAGGCGCCAAATGCGCCGACGCCGGGCAGGACGATGCGGTTCGCCTTCAGGATCTCTTCCGGTGAGGAGGTTACGCAGATCCGCGCTGCACCCGCCCCCTCTCCGGCAACGCGCGATAGCGCCTTCTCCGCGGAGTGGAGATTGCCGGAGCCATAATCGATGAGCGCAACGGTTTGCATAGGCGCCCGCGATAATCGTCCCGGACGCGAGGCGCAACGCCGCCGCCCGCAAAAAGCCCCGCCCAACAAAAAAGGGCCCCGCAGTTGCGAGACCCTTTCCGGAAGAACTCAGGCCCAAAAAGGCCCGGTAAATCGGCTTAAGGCCGACTTACATGTCGTCTGATTTTTGGCATGCCATGATCGCAGCAGTGCCAGCTTCGCCGAGCGATTCCATGCCCACTTCGGGGTCATAGGCGTCGAGGTCAGCCATCACAGCTTCATCATGATGCGCTTTTTTGTAGAGGCATTTGCAGTCAGTCATGCTGCCTTCGTCTTTGACAGCTTCACAGCCAGCAACCCATTCTTTCATGGCAGCTTTGTCATCGGCTGACATTTCATGGTCGTCGCCAGCAACAGCAACGCCAGCAGTCAGAACGAGCGCGGCGCCCGCGAGAAGAAGCGATTTCATTGGTAGTTCCCTCTAATTATGTCTGCCCCAACGGCAGTGGGGAGAATTTGCGTTAACTATACGGCAAAAGAAAGACACATCCCTGCAACTTTTGAAAACAGGCGTAGTCAGGCCCGTAAATGCTCGTCGAAAAAGGCAAGTGTCCGCCGCCAGGCGAGCCCCGCGGCCTCCGGATCGAAGCGGCTGGTCGAATCATTATGGAAACCGTGATTCACGCCTTCATAAAGATGGACCGAATAGGGTTTTCCGGCCGCAATCAACGCCTGTTCATAGGGCGGCCAGCCCGCATTCACGCGCTCATCAAGCCCAGCGAGTTGGATCATGAGGGGCGCGGAGACTTTTTCAGCATCCTCCGCTGACGGCCAGCCGCCGTAAAAGGGCACAGCCGCAGACAGGTCTTCGGCCCGGTAGGCCAGCTCATTCGTGACATAGCCGCCAAAGCAAAAGCCGACACAGCCAACCTTTCCGGTCGAGGAGGGATGCGCCTTCACTGTCATCAGGCCAGCGAGGAAGTCTTCAACCATCTCCTCGCGGTCGCGCTCACGCTGCAATGTCCGGCCTTCGTCATCATTGCCTGGATATCCGCCAAGTGGATGGAGCGCATCGGGCGCAAGGGCGACATAACCCGCCTTGGCGAGCCGACGGGCGACATCCTCGATATAGGGGTTCAGCCCCCGGTTCTCGTGGACGACCAGCACGGCAGGATGCTGCCCCTCCCCTGCGGGCCGGGCGAGGAGGCCCGCCATTTCGCCTGCGCCTTTCGGGGATGGGTAGATCAGCGTTTCAGTCTCGATATCCGGATCATCGGGCGAGACCTGCTGGGCCATCGCATAATTGGGCAGGAGCGCAGCCAGCATGCCGGAAATGGTGAGCCCCGCTACGGCATAAGCGCCGAGGCCTTCCAGAAAGCCGCGCCGATCGACCTGTCCGTGGCAATATTGGTCGTAAAGCTCATAGGCTTCCTGTGGCAGCTTACGCGTACTCATGGCCAAGTCTCCTCCGTCCTTTTTGCCGGGGATCATAGCGATTGGCCGACAAAGCGCGAGAAGTGCTGACAGTCAGTCAGGCAGGCGATTTCCACTCGAAAGAGCGACCGGCAAAGCCCGGCTCCTGAGCCAATATCTGCGCCGACATCCCTTCAACTGCCTTGACTAAAGCCTTAGACCGATCAGGCGCCTCTTCGGGTGCGGTTTCCTGATAGGGCGGAGACGGATAATATTCGATCCCGAGCTGTAGGGTCTTTCCCGCCATCTCTCCACCGATCTCTCCGGCTAAATAGAGGCCTGTATCGATACTGGCCGACACACCCGCACCCGTGACATATTTACCGGACCGGTGATATCGCTCAGGCACGACGTCCACGCCATATTCGGCGAGGTCGTCGCGATAGAAATAATTCGTGGTCGCCGATTGCCCGTCCAGCATCCCAGCTGCGGCGAGGATACCAACACCATTGCAGATGCCGACCGTCCAAGTTGTCCCTACATCAAGACGGCGCAACGCATCGAGGACATGGGGTTTCTTCAGCACCCGGTCGACACCCGGTCCGCCGGGGATATAGAGGATATCGAGAGAGCCGATATTTTCGAGCGATGCTGTCGCCGTCAGGCCAAGCGCTCGCGTATCCGCGGCAATCAGCACCTCTTCTTCAGCAAAGAACACGGTCTCCATGCCGGGAAGGCGCGCGAGCACCTCATACCCGCCTATCGCGTCGAGCAGGGTCAGGCCGTCAAACAGGAAAATGCCTAGTCGCATGGTGCAATCCTTTATGTCCGTGGAGGGAAGGATTGCATCTCTTCCCGTTCGATCGCGACTGCCGCAGCAACTGCTTCAATTGCCATGCATTGCTTTAGGTAGTCTGTGAGGTTGTCTGGCAGCTCGACCCCTGTGAACCGCACGAGCAGCAGCGCCCAGAGCAGATAAGCATCGGCAACGCTGAACTTCTCGCCCAGAAGGAACGTATCGCCAATCTGCTTGGACATATAGTCGATCGTTTCACCAACCCTGCCTCGCAAGGCCGCTTTCGCGTCGTCATCCGTCTCCGGACGGAAATAGGGGAAGAGAAAGGCCTTATGCACTTCCGTACCGACAAAGCTGAGCCATTCCTGTAGCCGGTAGCGGTCCGGATCATCCGCGGCAGGCGCGAGCCCTGATCCCGGCGCCAGATCAGCAATATACTGAAGAACAGCGGCATTCTCGGTCAGCTTGCTGCCATCGGGCAGGATAAGGACCGGCACGCGCTTTTTCGCAGTGACATCCGCGAACGACAGCCCGTCCTTCAGTGATGTCTGGGTCGTAAAATCGACCGGCAGATAATCGGCATCGATCCCGCCCTGCATCAACGCCATCCGCGCCGCGAGCGAGCAGGCCATGGGCCGGTAATAGAGCTTGAGCATGGCGCCCTCCTTTTTGTACTGTTTGATACATATATCGCATCAGCGCAAGCTAAAATGTATCGAGTAGTACAAAATGTCTGAAACCCTGCATCGGGGCCGTCCCCGCAAATTTGACGAGAAGGCCGTTCTCGACGCCGCGCTGGAAGTCTTCCGCCGGCAGGGGTTCAGTGCGACCTCGCTTGATGACCTGACGGCGGCCACCGGCCTCAACCGGCCAAGCCTTTATGGCGCCTTCGGCAACAAGGAGGCGCTATTCCGTTCGTGTGTTGATCATTATTGGCGTACGCAGGGCCGCGAATATATGCGAGCTCTCTTCACGGGCGACACGCTCGCCGAAGGGCTTGGCAATATGTGCCGCACCTTCCTCGATGCTGTCTGCGTGCCGCATCCGGGCGGCTGTATCGTTGCCTGCTGCCTGCCGAGTGCATCGACTTCGGACCTCGATCACACCGAATTTCTCTCGGATATATTTTCGCAATGTGATGCCAGCGTAAGGAAACGACTGACCCGCGCCAGCAAGGACGGCGATATTCCGCAAACGGCGGACATAGAGACCCTGGCCGGCTATATCGTGACCACCCTCTTCGGCTTCAGCTTGCGAGCACGAGCAGGCCTGTCACGCGATATTCTCGACCGTCAGGTTGAGCTCTTCATAAAAACTGTAGCGACCCCTTAAGAGCCGAGCGACCCTTTGGTCGAGGGCGTCTCGCCCGCGCGGCGTGGATCGATCTTAGTCGCGATGTCGAATGCTTTCGCGAGGGCCTTGAAACAGCTCTCGGCAATATGGTGGCTATTATCCCCATACAGATTTTCGACATGCAGGCACATGCCCGAATTGGTCGCAAAGGCGTGGAACCATTCCTTGAACAGCTCAGTATCCATCTCCCCCACCTTGTCGCGGGGGAAGGCGACCTTCCAGATGAGGTAGGGCCGCTTTGAGATATCTAGCGAAGCGCGCGTCAGCGTCTCATCCATCGGCACATAGGCGTGCCCGAACCGCGCAATGCCTTTCGCATCGCCTAGCGCATCGGCAACGGCGAGCCCCATCACGATGCCGACATCCTCGGTCGTGTGGTGCATGTCGATATGCAGATCGCCTTTCGCCGTCACCTCAAGATCGATGAGAGAATGCTTGGCAAAGCCTTCGAGCATGTGATCGAGAAAACCGATCCCGGTCGAGATTTTTGCCTTGCCCGTCCCATCGAGATCGAGCGTCACGGTGATGTCGGTTTCCTTGGTCGCGCGCGTGCGCGTGGCGGTTCTGTTGGTCATAGCCCGTGCCCGTTAGCGGAAATTGCTTACCAAAGCGATGCGGCAGGTGGCCTTGCCTTTTTCCCGGCAAATCGGAGAAGACAGGCCATGCCCCACCTGCAAGGAGTTCCCTCATGCCTTTCCGCCTGACCATGACAAGTCTTGCCGGCCTTCTCCTGCTCACCGCCTGCGGCAGCAGCCCAGAGGCGACGTTCAGCCGGGGCTGTGATGCCATGATGAAACGGCAGGACGGTGTGAACGATGAGGAACGCAAGACGTTCTGCACCTGTCTGAGCGACGGCACCTCTTCGCTGTCTGATGAGGACAGAAAAACGCTCGGCATCCTGATGAAAGAGGGCAAGGCCGACGAGGATATCCGCATCGGCCTTCAAGGCGCGAGTGACGAAGGCGAGCTGAGCGTCACCGGCGCCGGGATCTTCCTGCAGAAATCCATGAGCTGTTCGCTGACCATGGTGCTTTGACGCCGCCCCCCTTGCGAGAAGGGGGTATCGGCGCCTATCTCCCGTGCCTTCATCGACTGAACGGAGATCGACGCCCATGACCACCATCCTTGCCGTCCGCCGCGGAAATGAAGTCGCCCTTGGCGGCGATGGCCAGGTGACCATGGCCGAGAAAGTCATTTCCAAAGGGGATGCGCGCAAGGTCCGCCGTATTGGCGAGGGCAAAGTCATCTCCGGCTTTGCCGGCGGCACGGCGGATGCCTTCACCCTGCTCGAACGGCTCGAAGGCAAGCTCGAGCAATATTCAGGGCAGCTCCTGCGCTCCTGCGTCGAGCTTGCGAAAGAATGGCGCACCGACCGCTATCTGCGGCGGCTCGAGGCCATGCTGATTGTCGCGGACAAGGACCAGACCCTGATGGTCTCCGGCCTCGGCGATGTCATCGAGCCTGAAGCACTCGAAGGCGGCGGCGTCATCGGCATCGGCTCGGGCGGCAATTACGCCCAAGCGGCGGCGCTCGCCCTTTATCAGAATACGGATCTGTCTGCCGAGGAAATCGTCCGCAAGGCGCTCACCATCGCCGCCGACATCGATGTCTATACGAACCACAATCTGATCGTTGAAACGATCAAGAACTAGGCCCTACTCCGTCCCGCTCACCGCCTCGAGGTCACGGCATTCGCGCTGCGCCTCGCCCTGAATGAGATTGTTGAGGTTCGCGCGGTGATAGGGCTCTCGGCTCCGCGCATAGTAGTTGGCGGCAAACGGCTTGTAGCGCGTCAGCGTCCACCCATTCGGCTGCAGCGTGAAATAGGCGTAAGACGCCTGAATGCCGACGGCGGTGGCGGGCTGCACCCGTCCCTCAATGACCCCGAGATCCGGACGGTAATATTCCTGTCCACTCGTATCATCGATGGAACAGACAAGGCAGGTGGATTTCGCCCCGAGAAGAGACCTTTGCCCCCAGCATTCGAGCGCCTCGATCCACAGGCTATCCTTGTAGATCCACATCTCTCGGGCATAGCCAGCGCGGATTTCGGCGTCGCTCTCCCGCAGAAGATAGGTCGCATCTTCAGCGCTGATTTCGGCAAGCGCACTCCCGCTTCCGACACAAAACACCGCCAGAACTGCACTCAACCAACGGGTCATTGACCAGGCCCCTCAAAAATACCACACGCACGCCCCACACTATACGCAAGAGTCCCAACCGCAACAGGAAGTGAGCCCCATCCATGGCCAATTTTACCCCGCGAGAAATCGTCTCCGAGCTCGACCGCTACATTGTGGGGCAGAAGGATGCGAAGCGGGCAGTGGCTGTGGCGCTGCGGAACCGCTGGCGGCGCCAGCAATTGCCGGATGATCTGCGCGACGAAGTGACGCCGAAAAATATCCTGATGATCGGGCCGACCGGGGTCGGAAAGACCGAGATTTCCCGCCGCCTCGCCAAGCTGGTCGGCGCACCCTTCCTTAAAGTCGAAGCCACCAAATTCACCGAGGTCGGCTATGTCGGCCGGGATGTGGATTCCATCATTCGCGACCTTGTCGAAGTTGCCATCGGCCTTGTCCGCGAGAAGCGCCGCGAAGAGGTCAAATCCCGCGCCCATGAGGCCGCAGAAGACCGCGTGCTGACTGCCCTTGTCGGTGAGAATGCCGGTGAGGCCACCAAGGACAGCTTCCGCCGCAAGCTGCGGGCGGGCGAACTTGATGACAAGGAAATCGAGATCGACCTTGCCGATACGGGCCGTGGTGGCGCGCCGATGTTCGACCTTCCCGGCATGCCCGGCGCGTCGGTCGGGATGATCAACCTGTCGGACATGATGGGCAAAGCCTTTGGCGGGCAAAAGAAGACGCGCAAGATCAAGGTCAAAGACGTCTACGAACCATTGATCGCCGAGGAATCCGATAAGCTGCTCGATGATGAGCAGATCGCCTCCGAAGCCGTCTCCCTCGTTGAGAATGACGGTATCGTCTTCCTCGATGAGATCGACAAGGTCGCCCGGTCATCGGAACGCTCAGGCGCGGATGTCAGCCGTGAAGGCGTGCAGCGCGATCTCCTCCCGCTGATCGAAGGCTCGGTCGTTGCCACCAAATATGGTCAGGTGCGGACGGATCATATCCTGTTCATCGCGTCGGGCGCGTTCCATGTTGCCAAACCCTCAGACCTGCTGCCGGAACTGCAGGGCCGCCTGCCAATCCGGGTGGAGCTCAGCGCCCTGACGGTTGAGGATTTCATCGCCATCCTGAATGACACAGAAGCCAGCCTGCCCAAGCAATATTGCGCCCTGATGGAGACCGAAGGCTTCACCATTTCCTTCTCCGAAGACGGCATCCAACGCCTCGCCGAGAAGGCCGCCGAGGTGAACACCAATGTCGAGAATATCGGCGCCCGCCGGCTCGCCACGATCCTTGAGCGCGTGCTGGAAGATATCAGCTTTGATGCGGCGGACCGCTCCGGCGAAACTGTCGAGATCAATGCTGCTTTTGTCGATGAGCGTCTCGAAGGGCTCGTCGGCAACGCGGATCTATCAAAATTTATTCTTTAGTCCGGGGTATGAAGGTTCCGGTCGCGCGGCATCCGGTTGAGGCCGCGCTCCGGCGGCGCCTCGCCTTCGAATTCAGGCAAGGTCGGCTCAGCCGCTTCCTCTACATCATCTTGTGGCGCGAGCAGGAAGGGGAAGGGATCGCCTTCGATGAATGCCTCGCTCTGGCCACTGACATAACTTACGCTGGCCGCAACTGCGCCATTTGAAAAGTTGGCTTCCCGCGCCAGCCCGCCGCCTTGCGCGACATTGACACTGCCATCGAGAGACGCAGACGTAAAATCAAAGCCCTTACAGAATTTCGTCCGACCAAAGTCATTTGAGAGATTGGTCGACTTACAGACGCGCTGATAATTTTGATAATCAAGAGTGACGCTGCTGCAACGCGGATTGTAGAAGGCAATGAGATCATTACTGAGATCGACCAGCGCATTCGACACGGACACGGCATCATTATAGCGATCAACTGAACTCGCGCTTGAGCGATTGATCGACATATTGCCCAAGCGCCGCTTTGCAGCGTCCTTCCGCTGGAAAATGTTATCGAGCTGATGGCTCATCCCGGCGCAAAGCGCGGCCTCTTCGACTGACAGCGCGCGTTGAGCAGAGGCGGACCCTGCCATGGCCGCAAAACAGAGGCCTGCCGCAAGGGACATTTTCAGCTGATTACCCATGGAAGATCGCTTCCCCCAGTCACACCCATAGGAAGAGTACTTTCATAAGGCCCAATCGGCAAGCGAAAGCCTTAAACGGGGCGATCCTGCCGCCGTTTCTCAAGCCATGCCTCATCTGCCTCATGGAGTTGCCATGCTGCGTGATCGAGATCGAGGTCAGCGAATGCTTCCGGGTCGAGCACTGGCACGCGCTTGGCCCTGAACTCGGCATCGAAATCCCGGAGCAGCCGGAAGGCGATCGGCGAGAGAAGCACCAGTGCGAAAAGGTTCACCAGTGCCAGAAGGCCCATCGTGACATCCGCGAACCCGAAGGCCGCCCCCAGATTGACCATCGCGCCGACGAGCACAAAGCCGATAGCGATGACCCGATAGGCAAAGAAGGCCGCCTTATTGTCCTGGAAGAAGTAATCGACCGCCGTTTCGCCCAGATAGTAATTATACATGATCGAGGAGACGACGAAGAGGAAGAGCGCGACCGCAACGAAGATCTCGGCCCAGTCGCCGACATGTTCCGCCAGCGCCGTCTGGGTCAGAATGACGCCGTCTGTAGCTGCATCGCCCAGCGGGACACCTGACATAATAATGATCAGCGCCGTACACGTACAAAGAATGATCGTGTCAATAAAGACGGAGAGCGCCTGCACGATCCCCTGCTGACCCGGATGGGCAACATAGGCGATGGCCGCAACATTGGGCGCAGAGCCAAGCCCCGCCTCATTCGAGAAGAGCCCTCGCCTGATCCCCTGCAGGATGGCCGCACCAACACCGCCCGCAACCGCTTCTTCCAGTCCGAAAGCATGCCGGAAGATGGTCGAGAATGCCGCCGGGACATAGGACAGATTGGTCGCGATAATAAATAGGACGAGCCCGACATATCCGATCGCCATGACCGGCACGATGATTTCAACGACACTGGCGATGCGGGAAACCCCGCCAAGGATGACGATCCCGATAAGGATGGCAAGGACAACGCCCGTCGCCATGCTCGGCACACCAAAGGCGCCCTCGATAGAGGTCGAGACAGCAAAGCTCTGCACGACGATGAAGGCGATCCCGAATGTCAGCAGAAGGAGGAAAGAATAGAGATAGGCAAGCCCCTTTGATCCGGCACCCAAAAGAGGCTTCAACCCCTTTTCGATATAATAGGCAGGCCCGCCGCGGAAATTGCCGTCCGGCTCCCGCGTCTTGAAGAGCTGGGCAAGCGAGCACTCAAAGAAACTCGTCGCCATGCCGACCAGTCCCACCAGCCACATCCAGAAGATCGCACCCGGCCCACCCAGCGTGATTGCGACTGCCACACCGGCAATATTACCCGCACCGACCCGTCCGGCCACGGACAGTGCCAATGCCTGAAAGGATGTCGCCTCACTGCCTCGGTGGCTGAACCCTTGGGCAAGGACACCAAACATGCGACCGAAATAGCGAAACTGAACGAAGCCGGAGCGAAGCGTGAAATAAAGCCCGATAGGGACAAGGGTGAAGAGGAGAATTTTGCTCCAGATCAGATCATTCAGTGTGGCCAGCATGGGCGACAACTCCCTCCTCTTATTTCAGCACCGCCAGACGTAACGCACAACCAGCCGCTTCGTTCCAAAACTGCATGCACGGCCTTGCCGGGTCTGCCTTCCCGCCATTATCCTACTTCTCGGTGGGAATGGGGGCGCTTATGCGCGAAGTGCAGTCAAACAGCCAGGTCGGCGGCAATCCGGTCTTACGGTTTCTCTACCGGCTCTACACCTGGCCAGCCTATCCCGTGAAACTGGTGCTCGGCTTTATCGTCATGGCCATCGTGACCGCCATACGGACGATCTGGCGGCTGACGGTCGGCAAGATCATCCAGTCCTCGAAAGAAAAAGGCGGCCTGTTCCGCGCCGCTGCGACATCTTATGAGCTGGGGCTTGCGACCCTATTCTATGCGGCTGTCTATACCCAGTGGGAGACGATCACCGGCTGGTGGCGTCAGCTAGGGCTTATCGGCGGATAGGTGATGATCCTGCCGGAGCTGTGAAGGCTGGCATCGCGTCTATCAGATAACGCGACCCGGTCGCCGACAGGTGATTATCGTCAAAATATAGCGGGTGCCCTTCTTTATCCTGCGTGAGGCATTTATCTTCCGGACAAAGAATTTCCACCGGGTCGTAGAGGGTGAGCACTCCATCTTCTACGAGCGCCTGGAAGTTGGAGAGGAATGTCTGGCGCTTTGCTGCCACCTGCGCTCTTGTTTCAACGGCAGGTGAAGGCAGAAACGGCCAGAGAGCGGCCCGAGCCAGCGCATCCGGCACGGGCCGGGGATGAGAGGGCACATCGAAAAGAACTCTTAGCTCCGTATGCGGGGCAATACGCGTTACCGTATAATCAAGGGACCAGCCGAACTGCTCCAGCCGCGTTGACGGCATCCCTTCAGGCGCAAAGGAGCCTCCCACAGCAATGCTGGAGCCCGGCCTGCCGTCAGGCCGGGGCGCAAAAATATCCCAATGCCCGACCAGCAGAACCACCGGAACACGTCCTGTCTCAATGAGGCGCGCAGCCGCTTCATTATGCGCTTCGCACGCAAGCGCACTGTCGCGCGAGAAACTCGTCCAGCCAAGCCCTAGCAAAGGCGGACAGGACGCCTTGTCCAAAACTGCAATATTGAGCCCGCTCCTCTCTGCCAGCGCTGCCAGCCCCGGCACGATGGCACCGGCATGGCTATCGCCCCAGAGCAGGATATCGATATCGCGGCTGCCCTCCCCTCCCAGAAAGCACAATCGGCGTTCCGTCCACAGAGGGTCAGATTTAAGAGGATCACCATCAGCAAGATAGGGACAGCGTCGCTCCTCCCCGCCTCTGTCTTCCGCCCCCGCGAGAATAGGAGCGACTTCCGGGGGAATACGCCCCGGCAGGCCATTTGTCAGATGGACAGCGGCGACAAGGCACATGGCCATGGCCCAGACCGCCGCAACGCCGCCAAGTAGGTGGAGAGGCCTGATCAGGACACGGCGCTGGCGGATCGGCTGTTCGACAACATGATAAGTGAGGCTTGCCAACCCAAAGGCCGGAATGAGAGCGAGCGCCATCATCCAGTCTTCAGGATCGTAAGTCAGATGCCGGACCAGCGTCAGGATCGGCCAGTGCCAAAGATAAAGCGCATAGGAAATGCGTCCCAGATAGACCGTACCCTTGTTCTCGAGCAGCATCCCGCTGCCGCCCCTCGCCTTATCACCGAGGAGATCGCGGCCAAGCAATGCAGGCAAAAACGCGATAAGCGGCACAAGGAGGATCGCCCCCGGGATGCCGCTCTCCTCAGTGATGAGCCCGGCGCACGCCATGATAACGAGAAGGCCGGGGACGAGACTCCACTGCACCAGTTTCAGGGCAATGGGGCGCGAACGGATGAAGAGGCCGATCTCTTCGCGATAAATCGCTAAGACACAGCCCAGCAGCAGCTCCCAGACCCGGTTCCATGTCGCAAAAAACGCCCGTTCCGGGCTGGCAGCTGAGACCGAAACTACTGCAACGACGAAGCTGAGGAGAAGGAGAGCGACGAGCCCTTTACGAAGGTACTTACCCGGCAGCGCCATCAGCAGCAGTGGGTAGAAGAGGTAGTATTGCTCTTCCACCGACAGCGACCAGTTATGCAGATAGAGGTTTGTCCAGTTGTCGGCGGCGAAATAATCCGTGCTCGCAAAGAAGTACCAGTTGGAGGAGAGGAGCAGCGACGAGCCGAAGGCCGCGGCATTGCGCGCGAGGTGATCTGGCAAAAAGCCGATCATACCGACGAGCAATGACACCGTCCCGACAAGGAGGAAAGCCGGCGCGAGCCGCCGCACACGCCGCAAAAGGAACCGGCCATAGTGAAACTGACCCTCGCCCCGCTCCTGCCCGATGAGTTGGGTGATGAGATAGCCCGAGATCACAAAGAAGAGGTCGACACCGATGAACCCGCCCGGCACGTCATCGGGGAAGGCGTGAAAAAGCAGCACCAGCAGCACGGCAAAGCCGCGCAATCCGTCAATATGCGGACGGTAGGTGAGATGCTGGAGCCGAGAGAAACTCATATAGGCTGATCAGGCGCGGTTCTTCTCCACCCAGTCCCAGAACATGACCGCGATATCCGCGCCGCCAAAGCGTTTGACTTCCTGAATGCCAGTCGGGGAAGTCACATTGATCTCGGTGATAAAGCCGCCGATGACATCGATGCCGGTCAGGAGAAGCCGCTTCTCTTTCAGGACCGGGCCGATCCGTGCACAGATTTCCCGGTCGCGATCATCAAGATCGATGGCTTCGGCCACCCCGCCAACATGCATGTTCGAGCGCGCCTCGCCCTCGGCAGGCACGCGGTTGATCGCGCCGACCGGCTCACCGTCGAGCAGGATGATCCGCTTATCGCCCTTCCTCACATCTTTGAGGTATTTCTGCGCGATCACCGGCACACGCCGCCCGGCAAGGAACATCTCGAGTAGCGAAGCGAGGTTCTCGTCATCGGGCCTCACCCGGAAGACGCCCGCGCCGCCATTGCCGTAAAGCGGCTTGATGATGATGTCGCGATGGGTCTCCCGGAACGCCCGGATCGCCTTTTCATCGGCGGTGATGAGGGTTTCGGGCATCAGGTCCGGAAAATCCATCACCAGAATTTTTTCCGGCGCATTCCGAATTTCTGCCGGATCGTTGAGCACCATCACGCTCTCGGGCAATTTTTCGAGCAGGTGACAAGCAGTGATGTAGCTCATGTCAAAGGGCGGATCTTGTCGCACCAGCACGACGTCGACCTCACTTAAATCGAGCAATTCGCGGCTGCCGAAACGGACATGATCGCCTTCATCGCGGCTCAGTTTATCGATGGAACGCGCGGAAACACTAAGCTTTTCGCCCTCCAGCCGCAGATCCGGCGCTTCATAGGTCCAGAGTTTGTGACCGCGCGCGAAGGCCTCAAGGGACAACGCGAATGTCGTGTCTCCCTTGATGTCGACCGCCTCCATCGGGTCCATCTGCACGGCAATCTTGAGGACGGACATCTGAATTCTCCTATTTGGGGCAGCAAATACTTGGGCAATGCGTGACCGCATCGCCACTGGCATTAACCTGCCGCCATGGTAAAGTCGGAATTCCAGAGGGGATGGTGGCTATGGCGAATCAATTCGTAGCTTATCAGGACGAGCGTCACGGACTCGCCGCGTGGGTGGCTGAGCAGATCGCTGCGGACCTGTTCCGTAATCAGGCAGAGCCTGATGCACCGCTGCATGAAGTGACTGAGGGACAAGCACCCGAAGCCAGCATGCGCGCTGGTGGAGCGCCGAGTTTTACAGCTGAATCCTACGGCATGCGGCTTTCTGCAGGCGGCCGGGATACTGCCCTGATGGAAGGACCGGCCCCGCGCCAGCGTGCCGATCAGGGTCTTGATAAAGCCTATCGGACATGGACCTCGCCGCGGACATCCGCCGAGTCGATCATGTCGACCGTGATCGCTGGCCAGGCTCAGGTCGGCGTCTTGCCTCTTTATGACAATGACAAGAGCTTCTCACGCGATACGCTGAACGCGCTGATCGACTTCCCGCCGAACCGGGTGATCCGCGAATATGTCGCCGAGAGCAATTACGTGCTCGCTGCCCCCGCTGACCTGATCCACGAGATCGAGCAGTCCGGCTACACCGACAGCTTCTCCGGCACCGGCTCTTCGCAGAGCTTCCAGTGGAACCGCGACAAGCAGCAGCGCTATCTGCGCAAGGTCACGACGATTTTCGCCTCCGCCGATGCCATGCGTCATTGCTCAGCAGCGCTTGAGGGTTTCCGCGCACGCGGTATCGAAGTTCAGACGATCCCTGATGGGGCGGACAGCTATCGCAAGGGCCTCGAAGTCGCGAGCGAGTACCTTGATCCGAACCGCCGGGTTGAGACCTATTTCTCTAACGCAAGCCACACACGCGTCAGCAAATCCCGCGGCGCCAACCACAACAAGCCCGTGATCGCGGTCCTCCTCTCCGCCGACAAGGCGATGAGCCCGGACGGCTATGCCTATGACAGCGATTATGTCGTGCTCGAAGCTGAGATGGCCGGTGCGGATCGCATCCGCACTTCCTTCATCGCGCTTCAAAAAGGCATCCCGGCAATTCCGCCAGAGGATATCGATCCGCTACGCTATGAAATGGCGTCACTTCGCCAGCGCTTCAAAGCCCCGAAGAAATCAGGCGGCGGCGCGGACCATCGCGCGCTTTACCCGATTGCCGGTGACAAGCCGAACGGCGCTCCTCAGCCCGAAGGCGTGCCGGCCTACGTTCGCTGCCTTTATAAATGCGACACGGTCGGCAATGGCGTGAAGGATATCTCGCCGGTCATTCGGGCGCTTGCAGAACAAAAGCTCTCTTATACGACGACGACGCTTGATGGCCGCCCCGGCCACCCGATTGTCTTCGCCATCGATGTCCCGGCGGACCGCTGGGAAGAGATGCGCCCGGTTCTGCGCCAGATCACGCGGATGACTAATTATCGGCGGCTTGCCGATTTCCCGGCCATCCAACCGATGATCAAGGAAACCATCCGCCCGAAAACCGCGACGACGGCGCGCGGCCGGAAGGCGATGCTCCTAATTGGCGGGATTGTGGTGGCAGTGGCCGCCTTTGCCTTTATGCAGATGGGCGGCTGATCAGGCTGCCGCCCGCTCATTCAGCACAAAGCCGTAAATCGCGATGAAGTGGCAGATGCTGCCCGCAAGCACGAAGCAGTGGAAAATCGTGTGCGTGAAGGCGCGTGACTTCCACGCATAAAAGACTGCGCCCACGGTGAAGCAGAGCCCGCCTGCGACCAGCCAGATGAAGCCGGAGAGCGCCATGTTCTGGATTAGCTGGTGCACGATGAAAATCGCGATCCACCCCATGCCGATATAAGAGGCCAGCGACAGCCAGTCATATTTCTTGAGCCCCGCAAAGAAGTGGACGACGAATTTCATCGCCACCCCAATTGCCGCCACGGACCAGACCACGGCGAGGATCACCTTCCCCGTCAGATCCGGCAGGGTGATGAGCGCAAAGGGCGTGTAGGAGCCTGCAATCTTCAGATAGATCGCCGCATGGTCGATCACTTCAAGGAAGGGCTGCACCGACAGCTTGAAACAGGCGTGATAAACGGTCGAGGCGATATAGAGGAAAATCGCGCAGCCGCCATAAATGCTGACCGCGGTAATGCCCGCCGCACCAGAGCCAACAGCAACGGCCTTCAGGATCAAAAAGACCAGCGCAATGATCGCGAGGATAATGCCGACGCCATGCGTCACTGCATGCAGCACTTCCTCAAGGGCGGTGTGCACGTCATGGGCTTCAGCGGCGCGTTTTGGTAGGACCATAACGTATCCTTACGCTGTAAAGACGGCAGAGCTAAGGCACTCGTCGCAAAAATCATGCCCTGACCAATCACGGCTGATGACACTCGGTTGCATCTGGCGTTGGCTTGCCCCACAAGCCCCGCCATCGATCAGAAAAGACTGACGATATAGGCCGCGAGCGGCAATTCGGCCGGCGGCGATCACGAAAGACGAACGATAAGAATGTTCACAATCACCAAAAAAACAACCGAATGGGCCGGTCGGCCCCTCACGCTCGAAAGCGGGCGTATTGCGCGCCAGGCCGATGGCGCCGTTCTCGCCACCTATGGTGAGACCACCGTTCTCGCCACCGTCGTGGCTCAGAGAGAGCAGAAACCGGGGCAGGACTTCTTCCCGCTGACCGTGAACTACCAGGAAAAAACCTATGCCGCCGGCCGTATTCCGGGCGGCTTTTTCAAACGCGAAGGGCGTCCTTCCGAAAAGGAAACCCTGACCTCGCGCCTCATCGACCGGCCGATCCGGCCGCTGTTTGCGCCGGGCTTCAAGAACGAAGTTCAGGTCATCTGTACCGTGATGAGCCACGATCTTGAAAACGATCCGGATATCGTTGCGATGATCGCGGCCTCTGCCGCCCTGACCATTTCCGGCGTCCCCTTCATGGGTCCGATCGGCGCTGCACGTGTCGGTTACAAGGACGGCGAATTCATGATCAACCCGACCCTCGCCGATCTTGAGGGTACGGAACTCGATCTCGTCATGGCCGGCACGCAAGACGCCGTCATGATGGTTGAATCGCAGGCTGAAGAACTCTCCGAAGAAATCATGCTCGGCGCCGTGATGAAAGGTCATGAGGCGTCACGCCAGATGATCGATCACATCATCTCATTTGCCGAAGAATGCGCAAAAGAGCCCTGGGATTATGTGCCTGCGGATTATTCGGATATCGCGCCGCGCGTCCGTGAGCTGGTCGAAGCCGACCTCCGCGCCGCCTATCAGGAAACCGTCAAACAGAACCGTCAGGAAAAGATCAACGCCGCCAAGCAAAAGGCGAAAGAGACTTTCATCGGCGAAGATGTGGCTGACCCCATTGACGGCATCGTCCTCGGCACGCTTCTGAAAGAAATCGAAAGCGATATCGTCCGTAACGATATCATCGAGACCGGCAACCGGATCGACGGCCGTGACACCAAAACCGTCCGTCCGATCGTCTCTGAAGTCGGCATCCTGCCGCGCACGCACGGCTCCGCACTCTTCACCCGCGGTGAAACGCAAGCCATCGTCGTCTCGACACTGGGCACCGCCGATGACGAGCAGTTCATCGACGCGCTCGAAGGGACGTATAAGGCAAAGTTCCTGCTGCACTATAACTTCCCGCCTTTCTCGGTCGGCGAGACGGGCCGCGTCGGCTCTCCTGGCCGCCGCGAAATTGGCCACGGCAAGCTTGCCTGGCGGGCGCTTCAAGCTGTTCTTCCGGCTGAGGAAGAATTCCCTTACGTCATCCGCCTCGTCTCGGAGATCACCGAGTCGAACGGCTCCTCCTCAATGGCAACGGTCTGCGGCTCCTCGCTGGCCATGATGGACGCCGGTGTGCCTATCAAGCGCGCTGTCGCCGGGATCGCCATGGGCCTCATCCTTGAAGGCGAGAAATTCGCTGTCCTGTCCGATATTCTGGGTGATGAAGATCACTTGGGCGATATGGACTTTAAAGTCGCAGGTACGTCCGAAGGCGTCACCTCGCTGCAGATGGACATCAAGGTTGCCGGCATCACCGAGGAGATCATGCAGGTCGCCCTTGGTCAGGCCAAAGACGGCCGGATGCACATCCTTGGCGAGATGAACAAGGCGCTTTCCGCTTCCCGCGGCGAAGTCGGCGAGTTTGCTCCGCGCATCGAAACGCTGAAGATCCCGGTCGACAAGATCCGGGACGTCATCGGCTCGGGCGGCAAGGTCATCCGCGAGATCGTCGAGAAGACAGGCGCGAAAGTGAATGTCGAAGACGACGGCACGATCAAGGTCGCATCTTCCGACGGCGCGTCGATCGATGCGGCTGTCAAATGGATCAAGTCGATCACGGACGAACCGGAAGTCGGCGAAGTCTACAAAGGCAAGGTCGTCAAGACTGTCGACTTTGGCGCATTCGTCAACTTCTTCGGCGCTCGTGATGGTCTCGTCCACATCAGCCAGCTGAATGACGGTCGTCCGGAGAAAACCACCGACGTCGTCAATGAAGGCGACGAGGTTTTCGTCAAGCTTCTCGGCTTTGATGACCGCGGCAAGGTTCGCCTGTCCATGAAGGTTGTCGATCAGGAGACCGGTAAGGAAATCGCCAAAGACGGCGACGAATAATCCTTACACAACCTGATTGAGGTTAAAATGAAGGCCGGCCCCGCAAGGTGCCGGCCTTTTTTTGTGGCCAGTGAACCGTCAGTGGTCCATCTTTTCTTTCATCTTTGGAGCATCTTTCATCTCCATATTTTCTGACGCCATGCAGTCTTTCTTCATTGCGTCTTTTTTCATCGACTCATCTCCCATGGAGTCCTTCATAGCGTCGCCCTCGGCCATGGATTCCTCTTTCATCATGGCGTCATCGGCCATCATGGAATCATCCGCCATGCCCTCTTTCATCTTGTCTGCAGGCTTGCAGTCTTCAGCCTGAGGCTTCTCCTTCATCCCATCTTCCATCATTTCCTGAGCGGCAAGAACCGTCGGAATAGACAACAATGCAACCGTGACGGCAGTCAGCATTCGTTTCGACATGGGGGTGCTCCTCACATTTGTTTCCCGCTTTCCTGTTCGTGACGCAGGCGCAGAAGTTACAAAAAATGCGCCCCGATCAATTGCTCCGCCTTGGCAGGTGAGTAGTCGCCCCCTATGCGTCATCCAAAAACAAGTGAGGAAACATGATTGCCTTCGCTGCACTCGGCATGCTTTTGGCCGACGACATCATCACCGTAACTGGCACCAAGCTAGACGCACCGCTCAGCGAGCTGCCCATGAGTGTGGATGTATTGTCTGCGGATGAGCCCGGCGGGCTTGCCCCTCTCAATGCAGCAGAAGAAATCAGCGAGCGCCTCGCAGGTGTTGAAGCCGCTGTCGCGAACGGCACGCAGGTTGCCTTCCAGATCCGCGGCATTGGCGCGGTCGATCATCAGGCGCTGACCCCCACTGCCGCAGCCGTCTATGTTGATGGTGTCTTCATGGCGACCAATGTCCAGACGGGCTTTCTTCTTTATGACATCGACCGCGCGGAAGTTCTCAAAGGCCCGCAAGGCACGCTTTATGGCCGCAATGCCTCCTCCGGTGCGGTGAATTTCGAGACCGTCCGTCCGTCAGCGGACCAGTCAGGGTATCTCAGGCTAGCGCTCGGTAATTTTGGGCTGATCGATAGCGCCGGTGCGATTGGCGCCTCTTTCTCTGACCGCGTCCATGGGCGGCTGGCCGGACGCCTCCTGCGCCGCGATGCCGTCCTTGATAATGTCATCACGGATGCGGGCGTTCCGGCCCCGGATGATGCAGGTGAACGCGAGGAATACGGCCTGCGCGGTAGCCTTCTGGTCGAAGGCGCGACAGGATGGGACACACTGGTCCGCGCGCATTGGGAACAGGATAGCGGCATCAACGCCGCCCCACGCAATGACAGCCTTGATATCGGCGATCATGAAATCTCGATCGGCCCGGATGGAATTCAGGATACGGACAGCTCATTCTGGGGCGGCTCGTTTGAGGTGACCGGCCAACATGGCGAGTGGGAGATCTTCTCCCTGACCGCTTATGAAGCCTATGACCAGAATTACGGGTTTGATTTTGATGGTGCCCCGGCGCCCTTCGGCAATCCGAACCTCAACGCCAATCTCTCCTATGACCGAGAGTTCTGGCAATTAAGCCAGGAGGTCCGTGGCCAGCGGCAATTTGGCGATCATCGCGTGATGATCGGTGTGACGGCCTCGACCGATGATTTTGATCAGGACTATCTCATCTGGTGCGGTAATCTTGACCCTGAGACGTTGCTTGGCTCTTGCCCCTATGTCGGGGCGCCCGGCCGGGTCGGCCCAACACCTGCCTCTCCCGGCACGCCGCTCTCCCTCCTGACACGGATTGAACAGGCCCGGGATACCGCTGCGTTTTTCACGCATAATGAGATTGCGTTTGGGGGGCTCACCACCCTGACGCTCGGTGGCCGCCTCACATGGGAGCGGATCGAAGGCGAAGGCTTTGGCATCCACATCTTTGATGATGGCACGCGCGGCTTTAACAATCGCGATGGGCTTGGTCCCGCCATGGGCAGCAATGTCATTGAGGACACGCGGTTTACCGGCAATGCCGCCCTCTCCCGCCAGATCGGGACGGGTACAGCCTATCTTGCGATTTCCAGCGGCTATAAATCGGGCGGCTTTAATGGCGAGGTCCAGAACAACGCCACCCACTTCGCGGATGAGGGTCTCTTCGGGGCTGAAACCGTCACCGCATATGAAGCCGGGTTCAAATCTCCGCTGGGCGCCACAGCCTTCCTCAATGCGGCGATCTTCTATCAGGATTATGCCGACCCGCAGGCGCGCATCTTCGTCAATTTCACCCAGCCCAATGGCGATACCATCACCTCGAATTCGCTCTCCAATCTCGATGAAGCGACAAGCTATGGCGCTGAACTGAGCCTAGACTGGCAACCCACCCCGGCGCTCGACCTGCGTGCCGGGCTCGTCCTTCTTGAAACTGAAATCCATCAGGGGACGGAGGCTGTGCCGACCGGCAATGCCGACACCTTTGACGGCAATCCCCTGCCCTTCGCGCCGGAGGTCTCCGCGACTCTCTCCGGGAGCTACACAAAGCCCCTCGATAATGGCGGCACGCTTATCCTTGGCGGACATGCAAAATACCGCAGCGAGTTCCATCTCGATGCGGAAGGTCTTACTGCACGGTCGCAGGACGGATATACAATCCTTGATGCCAAAGCCGCGTACCGTTTACCAGGTGAGAAGCTGACCCTCAGCCTCTTCGGGCGCAACCTTCTTGATGAGGATTATGCTGTCTCCGGCTACGGCTTTATCGGCTATAACACCTTCCGCAGCGCCCCTCGCACATGGGGCGTTGAAGCAAGGCTCAATTTCTAGGCCTTACAAAAAAAGCCCCGGCGATTACCGGGGCTTTTCATATCTTCATCTTTCAAAAGATCAGAACGGTACAACCCGCGGCTCTCGCGAATAAGCAAGATAACCGATATTCGCGCCCAGCCTGGCCCCAACGCCTGCGCGCATCGGCACAAGGGTGATATTCTCTGCACGCTGATAATTGGCACCCACACCGCCTACGAGGTAGGCCGTGCCTTCAACACCGGGGAAGCGCTGGATCAGGCGATCCGGGTTCTGAAGACCATAGACAAGCGTGAAGGTTTTCGACGCGTTGGCCCCAAGGTCCCAGCCGATCGACGGGCCCTGCCAGTAAACCGGCATCTGGTAGCCATTGCGCATCACAAGATAGCCCGAGCCATAACGAAGCCCTGCGCCAATCGCGCCGGAGGCTTCTTCGCCATAAATATAGCCAATCGGCTCCCCAAGATCGGCAAAGGTCCGCTCAACGAGCGTCCCGGCGGTTTCTGCTGACACGCCGAGCCAGTCCTCAATCGCGTTGACGGCACCGGATTCGGAGAAGTCGCTATTGGGCGGCGGCGGGGGCGGCGCGTTTTGGCCTGAACGCGGGGACATGCAGGCCGAGGCCAGAAAGACGAGACAAAGGGCAGCCAAAATCCGGGTCATAAGTCACCATCCAAGTTCAAGACCTGTAAACGCCGGTCTCAACTGATTTGTTCCCGCAGAAAACGGGGGCGATAAGCGTTACTTAAAATCCGACCTGCTCAACAAAACTGCGCGGAGCCGGATCAATCACTTCGATACCCGACGGACGGATTTCAAGAATGGCGAGGCCCCGCTCTACCATACCGTCCGAGCGCAGGCGGAAGAGGCCGTCCGCGCCGAGATAGCCATTCGGGTTAGCAATCGTGTCGACCGAGAACCGCGCCTCCGGCGGAAGCTGCGAGAGGCGGGCCGTCAGGAGCGCGGCATCATAAGCCAGCGAAGCAAGACGGGCCGGACGTTCACCATAGGCGCGCTCATAACGGCGCTTGAAGCCTTCAGCGAGCGAGGGGTCGGGCGCGGCGAACCATCCGCCATTGAGTGCCGGCTCACGAGTCAGGAGCGGGTTGTTCCAGGCCGACAGGCCGAGCAGTTTCACCTGCCGCACATTCACATTGTAATAGGGGAAGAGCGGCGCCAGCGCGCGCAGAAGACGGCCCTGCTCAGGCAGGAGCACAGCCTGATAGCCGCCTTGCGAGAGATCACCATTGACGATCACGCCCGTGCCGCGCTCGTCCTCCGGCGCGCGGAAAGGGTCATCCCCGTTGATGATACTGCTCGCGCCTGCTGCCAGATTCGAATTGGCGTTCATGACGCGCGGGGTAACATAAGACGGCACGAATTCGTCATCGGCAAATTGCGCCATGCGCCGGGCCGGCTCGATCATCTTGTCGGCGGAGCGCTCGTAACGCTCCGTATGCACGATATTGCCGCCACGATTGTAAACCTCGGTCGAGAAGGACCGGGCGACACGATCACCGAATTCCGAATAAGGCGCCATCAGGCCGAAGCGGGCATAGCCCTGCTGCAGCGCATATTGGGTGACGCGGGAGATTTCCGCCTCGGGCGGGAAACTGAGGAGATAAACCCCATTCCCGGCGACTTCAGAGTCGGAAGAGAAGGCGATGACCGGGATATTATAGGGGCGGGCCACATCCGAGACGGCCGCCACCGATTCGGAGAAGAGCGGGCCGAGAATGATCTCCGCACCTTCGCGAATGGCTTCTTCCGCCATGTAGCGGGCACCCTCTTCGGTGCCTTGCGTGTCTTTCGGGATCAACAGATAGCGCTTGTTGTCGCTTTCAAAGGCAACCATCTGCGCCGCTTTCAGCATGGATGCAGCTGCCGCTTCGATATTCTCCGACGGATTGGTGAAGGGCAGCAGGATTGCGACCCGCACCAGCTCATCATTCCGATCCGCCTGCGGGACCGTCACGAATTCCTCTTCGCGGATCTCGGGCAGGTCAGGGCGCTGCTGTTCCGCCGTCCGGTCTGGGTAGCTCGACGGCCCGGTCGTTTCGCAGGCGGCAAGCGCCATAGAGCCGATCAGGACGGCAGTGAGCATTCGGAAATGGCGGCGGAAAGTAAGAACCATGAGCGCGTCTTCCATCAAAGTGTCGGATATCCCCGTACACCTTAGGGGAGGCGTTAACAGGTCTCAATCGCCTGAAGAGGGCAGATATGTGAAATGATTGTGGCCAGAGACGTTGACCGGCCCGCCGGATGGCGATCACAGAAAGGCCGATATGACAGATTTCTCCCTCGCGCCCGGCCTTTATGTGGCCGCAACCCCGATCGGCAATCTTGGCGATGTCACGAAGCGGCTGGCCGATACGCTGGCCGCCGCCGATGAAGTGCTGTGTGAGGACACGCGGATTTCCGGCCGCTTGATGCAGGCGCTCGGTATCACCGCAAAGCTGCGCCCCTATCACGATCATAACGGCCCGCAGGTCCGGCCCGGCATTCTGGCCGCGCTGAAGGATGGCGCGCGGATCGCGTTGATTTCCGACGCGGGCACACCGCTGATTTCCGACCCCGGCTACAAGCTTGTCGCCGAAGCGCGCGCGCAGGGTATTCAGGTTTACACCGTCCCCGGACCATGCGCCGCGATTGCCGCGCTTTCGATTGCCGGGGTGCCGACGGACCGCTTCTCCTTTCTCGGCTTTGCCCCTGCCAAACAGGGCGCGCGCCAAAGCCTCCTGCGGGAGGTCATGATGCGCGAGGAAACGCTCGTCTTTTATGAGACCGGACCTCGGCTTTCAAAAATGCTCCGTGACGTGACGGAAGTGATGGGCGACCGGCCTGTCCTGATCGCAAGAGAGCTGACCAAGCTGCATGAGGAAGTCGTGCCCGGCACAGCGACAAGCCTTGCTGACATCTACGAAAGCCAGCCCCCGAAAGGCGAGATCGTTGTCGTGCTGCCGCCTGCTGCTGCCCCTCAGCCCACAGAGGAAGACATCGACCGGTTGATGGAAGAAGCACTCAAGACCCTCTCCCTCAAAGACGCCTCCGAAGAGGTGGCGAAGAAAACCGGGCGCAGCAAACGGGATCTTTATCAGGCATGGCTCGGCCGGACACGGTAAGCCGCGCCGCCCATGAACGGGCCGGACGGCGAGCTGAGTGGCTCGCCGAACTCCTCTTACGTGCGAAGGGATATTCGATCCTTGCGCGTCGTTTTCGCTCCGGCAAGGGAGAGATCGATCTAGTCGCCAGGCGCGGGGCCACGCTCGCCTTCGTCGAGGTGAAGGCCCGGCCCAGCCATGAACAGGCAGCCATCGCCATCACCCCCACTGGAGAGAAAAGGATTGCAGCGGCGGCGGTCATATTCCTGTCGCGCCATCCAGAGCTGTCACCTGAGATGGTCCGCTATGACCTGATCACTGTTGCGGGCCTGTGGCCGAGACATCACAAAGATGCCTTCCGTCCCGCCCCCGACTCACGCGATCCTGCTGCGCTCTTCTGAGCCCTTTTCCGGTGCCATGCTCATGCCTATTTTGGGCGCGACACACATTCTTGGTTAATGAGGACCATCGATATGCCAGCCCGTCTCCTGCTCCTAAGCCTCGCCCTTCTGCTTTCGGCCTGCGTCACCAATCGCAGCCTTGAATCCGGTGTGGCGGATACGAGCCTCGATCTGGCGCTGAAAGATGCCCTCTTCCGGGATACCAATTACGACACCTCCGACATTGACATCACCATCTTCGAGCGCCGGGTCCTTCTCTCAGGCACTGCTCGGTCGGTAGATGCCCGCCGCGATCTCTCGATGAAGGCCCGCTCGATGGCAGGGGTCGATGAAGTCATCAACGAAGTGGTCGTTGGCCCCCGGACGGCGTTCGGTCAGGGGACGAAAGACGCCCTGATCGACCAGAAATTCGGCTGGGCGCTGAAAGCCGATAACGGCATTTATCGCGACAATTACCAGTTCTCGGTTTCCAATGGCGTGATCTACCTGCTCGGCGTGGCGCAGGGGCCGGCGGAGCTCGACCGCGTTCTCGGACAGGCCCGCGTCATTGACGGGGTCAAAGACATTGTTCCGCATGTCGTTTTCGTCGCCGATCCACGCCGCGCGAAGACCTGATATTTGTTCTTGTAATGTTCTAGTATTTCGCTAAGACTTCCCCTCGTGGAGAGAGCATGAGGGGAGACCGGCCATGGTCGCGACAGTCACGACCTTTGCCTATGAAGGTGTCGAGGCCCGGCCGGTTTCCGTTCAAGCTCAGGTCACGGGCGGCAATCCGAAATTCTTCATTGTCGGCCTAGCGGATAAATCCGTCTCTGAAGCGCGCGAGCGGATCTGGTCGGCCTTCGCCGCCATCGGGCTGGGCGTCCCGCCCAAGCGGATCACCGTCAATCTCTCCCCTGCTGACTTACGAAAAGAAGGCAGCCATTTCGACCTGCCCATCGCGCTCGCACTGATGGCGGAGATCGGGGCAATCCCCAAAGATGCGGTCGATGGCTATGCCGTCATCGGAGAGCTCAATCTCGATGGTACCCTCGCCGGGGTGACAGGCGCCCTGCCCGCGGCCATTGCCGCCCAGTCCGAAGGGCTGGGGCTGATCTGCCCGGCTGCCAGCGGGGCGGAGGCCGCCTGGGCCGGAGAAGATGCCGGGATCATCGCGCCCGAGAGCCTTATTCAGCTGGCAAACCATTTCAAAGGCACCAGCGTTCTGGCGCCCCCCAAACCCGGCGAGCTGATCCCCTCACGCGCCACGCCTGACCTGCGCGAGGTCAAGGGACAGGAGACAGCCAAGCGCGCGCTCGAAATCGCGGCGGCCGGGGGGCATAATTTATTACTCGTCGGCCCGCCGGGCTCTGGCAAATCGATGCTGGCCGCGCGCCTGCCCGGTATCCTGCCGCCTCTATCGCCCCGCGAAATGCTGGATGTCTCGATGATCCAGTCGGTTGCCGGGCACATCAAGGATGGCGCCCTGTCGCCTGACCGTCCGTTCCGCGCACCGCATCATTCGGCCTCTATGGCGGCTATGGTGGGCGGGGGCGTTCGCGCTTTACCCGGCGAAGCCTCTCTCGCCCATCGCGGGGTTCTCTTTCTTGATGAGCTGCCTGAATTCTCCGCCTCTGTTCTCGACAGTCTGCGCCAGCCTCTCGAGACAGGGGATGTTCGGATCGCCCGGGCCAATGCCCATGTCCGCTATCCGGCGGAATTCCAGCTGGTCGCCGCGATGAACCCCTGCCGCTGCGGCTATGGTAAAGCTTCGGGCCGAGCTTGCGGCCGGGGCCCCAATTGCGAAGCGACTTATCAGGCGCGGATCTCCGGGCCCTTCCTCGACCGTATCGATCTGACGATTGAAACCCAGCCAGTAGCCGCGCTTGATCTTACCGCGCCTGCGACCGGCGAGACGAGCGCCGAAGTTGCAGCCCGCGTCATCAAGGCAAGGGAGATCCAGCTCGCCCGTTCCGCCGAAGCCGGCGTTCCGGCGCTCAATGCAAGACTCAGCGAAACCGCGCTTGATACGCATGCAAGCCCGGATGCCGATGGTCAGGCGCTGCTCACCCGCGCCTGCGAACAGCTCAACCTGTCAGCCCGCGCCTATGCCCGCATCCTGCGGGTTGCCCGGACGCTTGCCGATCTTGACGGCAATGATGGCGTCGTCCGGCGGCATATCGCCGAGGCCATCAGCTTCCGGCAACGCGACGGCCTTTCAGCCCCGACCGGAGAGACCGCCCTGCCCCGCCATGCAGGCTGAGGCACTATCCGTACTTCATGCACCTTTTGTTCAAATTTTTAGCAGAAGGTCTCGCCGGTTCGACAAAAGCCCGGAGCAGCTATGTCACCGCCCAATGCGGTCCTAGATCGGATCGCCCTTTTCGCCATTCTGATTGATGACGAGAACCGGATCCGGTTCCTCAATGCTGCCTTGCGCGACACGACCTCCCTATCCGAGGGGGATCCCTTCTCGCCGACAGACCTGCCAATCGACACCCGTCTCGTTCAGGGGCCGACGGCGAAGTCTAACCACTTCACGACGGCGATGCAGATCCGCAATCAGAGCCGGCTTGTCGAATGGAGCCCGTCGCAATTCTCCGACGGCGAAATTCTGCTGATCGGCAAGGATGTTACGAGCGACCGCCGGTCTTACGCGACCTTGCGCGAACTGGCCCGCTCCGCCGCGGACGCCAGCCAATCGAAGATGCGCTTCCTTGCGACCATGAGCCATGAGATGCGCACGCCGCTCAATGGCATTCTGGGGATGAACGGGCTTCTTCTGGACACGGAGCTTGATAGTAACCAGCGGACTTATGCTGAGGCTGTGCGCCAGTCCGGCACCGCCCTTCTCGGGCTGATCAACGATATTCTCGACTATTCGAAGATCGAAGCGGGCCGACTTGATCTTGAAGAACACTGGTTCGATCCCGCCAACCTTCTGCAGGGGGTGACGGAGCTTCTGTCTCCGCGCGCGGCAGAAAAAGGTCTCGAAATCGCGGCCTATGTCGCACCGGATGTCCCCAAACGTCTTTACGGGGATGAAGGCCGCCTGCGTCAGGTGCTCCTCAACCTTGCCGGCAATGGCGTCAAATTCACCGAAAGCGGCGGGATTTCCCTCGAGCTGCGCGCCTCTCCGGCGGAGAAGCCGGGCTCAATGCGCCTCAAATTCGATATTCGCGACACCGGGATCGGCATTTCGCAGGAGCATATCACTTCGATCTTCGAAGAGTTCTCGCAAGGCGACAGCGGCAGCGCCCGCAAGCATGAGGGAACAGGCCTCGGCCTCACCATCGCCCAGCAGATCGTCAACGCCATGGGCGGCACGATCTCTGTCGAAAGCGAAACTGGTAAGGGCAGCATTTTCGGCTTTGAGATTTTCCTCAACGCCGAGAAGAGCAAGATTATCGATGATCTTCCGTCTCATGATGATGTGACTGTGGTCGTCGCAACGAACCAACCCTTCCTCAAGCACATTCTCGGCCTGCAACTCGAAGCAATCGGGGTCGGCAAGGTCCTGTTTGCCGAAACCGCCGCCGAAGCCCTTGATCATTTGTCGAGAAATCCGTCTGCCACACTTTTCTGTGATCTTTCGATTGCCGCGACCGACGGCCCAAAACTCGCAGGCGCGTCTCCGCATTCAATCGTGCTCCTTTCGCCGCTGGCCCGTGGCCGCCTCGATGCATTCCGTCAGGCGGGTTTCGATGGCTATCTGATCAAACCGATCCGGCAGTCGAGCCTTGCCGAACGCCTTTCCCGGACAGCCAGCCAGTCCATTACCAGCCGCCCACAGCGGTTGGACACGACGGAGGTCAATCCCATGCCCTCTACCCCGAACAGGCTCCGCGTCCTTCTCGCCGAAGACAATCAGATCAACTCGGTCCTCGCCCAGGCTATCCTCAAACGCGCCGGCCACCATGTCGATGTGGCCGCGAATGGCCGCGAGGCGCTCGACACCTTCGCACTGGCGCCATATGACCTTGTACTGATGGATATGCGCATGCCAGAAATGGATGGCCTCGAGGCCACCCGCCGCCTCCGTGATTCCGGTGCGACCTTGCCGATCATCGCCCTGACCGCCAATGCGATGGCGGCGGATCGTCAGGAATGCTTCGATGCCGGCATGGACGACTTTGTCTCCAAGCCCTTTGAGCCGCAGGAGCTGCTCAATATGCTGATCAAATGGACATCCGGCGACGAAGAAGATCGCCGTAAAGATGTGGCCGCCTCATAAGGCGCCGACCAGCCTGCTGATGATATAATCCGTGATCAGTCTGTGATCTTCCGGGATCATCAGGCGATCGCTCTCCTGCCGCAGCATGCCATCGTCGCGTAACGCGCTTGTGACGGACAGGACGGACGCCGTCTGCTCTTCCTTCAGCAGATTCAGATCGAGCCCCACTGACTGACGCAACCCGCCCGCGAGGAGCTCAATGAGCTGCGCCTCTTCATCAAGCCGCTCTTCATCGTACCGTTCCTTGTAAGGTATATCCAGCCATTCACGGATCGCAGGCCTGCCCGCAATCGCGACGCGCCCGCTATCCAGCGTCAACCGTCCATGCGAGCCGGGACCGATCCCGATCCAGTCCGCTCCCCGCCAGTAAAGGCTGTTATGCTTGGCCTCCGCCCCCGGCCGGGCATGGTTTGAAATCTCATATCCCGGACACCCCGCCGATGCCGTCATCGATTGCGTCAATGCATAGAGCCCGGCGGCCCGCTCATCCGGCATGGGCTGCCAGTCACCGCGCCCGACAGCTTTTGCAAAAGCAGTCTCGGGTTCCACCGTCAGCTGATAAAGCGACAGATGCGGCGCCCCGACCGTCAGAATATCGTTCAGCCGCGCCTCCCACGCGGCCAGGTCTTCATCCGGGAGGGCATAGATAAAATCGAGCGTATACGCCTCAAATGTACTGGCAGCGACATCAACCGCCCGGCGCGCCTCCGCCCCGCCATGATTGCGTCCAAGGAAGGAAAGCTGCGCATCGTCAAAGGACTGCACACCGAGGGATAACCGATTAACCCCAGCGGACCGGAAACCGGCGAAATGCGATATCTCCGCATCCGTTGGATTGGCTTCAAGCGTGATCTCCGCCTTTGGCGTCAGACCGAAGAGCCGGTCGGCCGCCTCGATCAATTGTCCCACCGCTGACGCGGGTAGAAGAGAAGGCGTGCCTCCGCCGAAATAAATACTGGCGAGTTGCCTTGCGCCCATCCGTTCCCGGAACTTCTCTAGATCTAAGACATATTCAGCGACCCAGCGCGCAGTATCTTCATCGCGACTGCGGGTGATCGTGAAATCGCAATAGGGACAGATCCGGGCACAGAACGGCCAATGGATATAAAGCCCGGACTCTAAACTCACGACAGGCCAAGCTCCGCCCGCAGAGCCGCCAGCGCTTTTGCGCGATGGGAATAGCCCGCCTTCTCTGTCGGGGTCATTTCACCGAATGTCCTTTCTTCTCCATCAGGAATGAAGATCGGATCATAGCCAAAGCCGGCTTCTCCGCGCGGCGGGAAGGTCAGACGCCCCCCGACGCGGCCCTCCGCGACCAGTTCCTCACCGCCCGGCAGGATCAGCACAAGGACACACACAAAGGCCGCGCGAGCGCCCATCGCCGCCTCATCGCCGCCAAGCTCTTCAATGATCCGTGAGAAGGCCATGTCATAATCACGATCCGGCCCTGCCCATCTGGCCGAATATATGCCGGGCGCCCCGCCCAACGCGTCGATGGCAAGACCAGAATCATCGGCCAGCACCGCGCCTTGTGTCAGCCCGGCTGCCGCCAGTGCCTTCAGCCGCGCATTGCCGGAAAACGTGGTTTCCGTCTCTTCTGGTTCGGGGAGGGCCTTGTCGATCGCCGACAGGATATCAATATGATCCCCACGGAACGCTGCCTCAAGCTCTTTGAGCTTGCCCTTGTTATGGCTCGCAAGCAGCAATCCGCCCTCCCGCAGAACGGCCTGAACCAATTTCTTTTCTGTCATGACAGGCTCCTCACTTGTATTGTTATTCGGCAAACCCATATTGAATAACATGATGGCGACGCAGGGTCGTCATCGCACCTGAAGGGAGAAAAAACTCATGTCCAGCTCACGTTTCGCGTCGGTATTTATGTCGATCGTTGCCGTCGGCATGGTTGTCACCGTCGGTGTGGGCGTTCTTGCAGCGCTCGCGCCCCTGTCCATCGGCGCTTGAGAGTAACTTCATAGTGCCATGGATGTTGCGTTTAGGGCACGAATGCCCTCAATCTGGCCGATATTCACGCTCAGGCGGGGGTGCACACCCGCCAATGGGCTCCGTAAACAACTTGGTCAGGATGACGATCGGGCAATGACGATCAATGTAAAGCTCGACAGGATGTTGCTCGACAGACGCATGTCGCTGACCGAGCTTTCCGACAAGGTCGGCGTGACCATCGCCAATCTGTCGATCCTGAAAACCGGCAAGGCAAAGGCCGTGCGCTTCTCGACGCTTGAGGCGATCTGTGAAGCGCTCGACTGCCAGCCCGGCGATATTCTCGAATTCATCAAGGAGTAGCGGGGGCTTTAAGCCTGTCGCGAAACCGCCGGCTGACCGGCACTTCATCCCCATTCTTCATGACCGCCACGGCATCGCCTGATCCCGTAGGCTTTAGCTCGACCATAGCTTTCGGATTAACGAGCCATGAGCGATGGACCCGCACAGCCTCACCACCAGCCGCCGCGACCTGATCCGACAGGGCAGACAGCGTGGTCCGTATTGTCACTGTCCGGACAGATGTTTTCAGTTCGACATAATTGCCCGAGGAGTTGGCCGTCAGAATATCCTCGATTGTGACATAGAGAGTCCGCCCGCCACTTTTCACACTCAGCTGCCGGGTCGCCGCCGCATCCCGCCGGGCCGTCGCAAGGTCAGCGCGCATCTGCTCGAACTGCCGCGCAAGGACAATAAAGACGACGATCAGCGCGTAGGTCATGACATCCTTGCGGAATTCGTAAGTTAGCTCCCGCAGGGGATTGTCCGTGAAGATATAAGGCTCGCCCCAGAAGAGCGCGTGGCCGATTTTCCGTAAGATCACGAAGAAAAATATGTGAAGACCTGAATAGACGATCACTCCGGGCACATGAAACAGAACCAGACGCTTCCAGTCATGCTGCCCCGGCGTCCCCTGAGAGACGATCCACCTCACCAGCGGGAAGAGAGCGAGGATCACAAAGATGCTGGAGAATTCCCAGAGCATGACCTTGGTCACCGGAGAGCCGCCCCCTGCTCGATCAAGTTCGGTCGCGTAAGACCAGACCGCGATGATCTGACCGGCGATGCCAAAGATCGCAAACCACAGAAAAGCGGACCAGTCGGCCCGCCGGTCGATGGCCCTAGGATCGCCCGCCTCCTCACTCGGCCGTTTCATCGCTTTTATGAGCCTGCCGATCATCCCTCATGTCCGCCGCTTGTCCCTCAGGCTGCGAATATTGGCGGCATTCACGCGAAAATCCATGCCGCAAACCCCTTTGTCCTCGGCACGGCGCGCCATCCGCGCGATCCAGCCGGGAATACATAAGGGAGCATGCTGATTATGAGTCTCACCCCGAAGGATGGCTCGATCGATAATCGCCGTTACGACCTCGACTGGCTGCGCGTCATCGCCTTCGGCCTGCTGATCCTCTATCACAGCGGCATGTTCTACGTGACGTGGGGCTGGCATGTGAAAAGCGCCTATGCCGGCCCGCTGATCGAACCCCTGATGTCGACCGTCAATCCGTGGCGGCTGGCGCTCCTCTTTTTCATCTCCGGCGTCGCCGTGCGCTTTGCCAGTGACAAGGTGACGTCGCTTGCCAGTTTCGCGGGCTCTCGCGTGTTCAGGTTGGGAGTGCCGATCGTCTTCGGCATGGCGCTGATCGTCATGCCGCAGACCTATTTCCAGCTGCGGCAGTCAGGGCAGATCGAAGCCGGTATCCTCGATTTCTATCCGCGCTATCTCAGCGGCGATCCGGAATGGGGCGTGATCACCCCGACCTGGAACCACCTTTGGTATGTCGTCTATCTCTTTGTCTACATCCTGCTTCTCGTTCCGCTGATGCCGCTCCTCCGGCGCCTCGCATGGGGGCCGATCGGGCAGGGGCTCGGCTGGATCGCCTCACATCCGGCGCGCCTCATTTTCCTGATCGCACTTCCCTTCATCGCGTACGAATACCTTCTATCCCCTCACTACCCGACGACACATGCGCTCATTGATGACTGGGCCAATCACGCCCACCGACTGACGGTCTTCCTGCTTGGCTATTTCGCGGCAAAGAACCCCGGCTTCTGGCGCGGCATTGCGCGGGGCTGGCCCTATGCGCTGGCGACGGCAGTGGGGCTATGGGTCTTTGGCGGTCTGATGGAAGCCTATTGGCCCAGCGTCGAAGGCACCGTTTTCGGCAAGCCGATCGTCCTCAGCGAGCCTGCGCTGACAGTCCTATACGCATGGACAGTGATCATCAGCCTTCTGGGTCTCGCCCAGAAATTCCTCAACCATTCCTCGCCCGCCTTGAGATATCTCAACGCCGCCGTCTTCTGCTATTACATCGTCCACCAGTCGATCACCATCACGGCGGGGTATCTGCTGACCGAGATTTTTGCTCTCGGCCCGGTCCTTGAGCCCATTCTGGTGGTCGGCATTACGATTGCCGGGTGTGTCCTCTCCTTCGAGATCTTCCGGCGCATCCCGGTACTCCGAATCGCCTTTGGAATCCGGCAGCGTTAAGCGTTCACAAACGGCGTCCGGATCGCTATGTGCGCGGCTTGCTTGAATAAGGTAGACTGCCGCGGTGACCACACTGCTCGATCTTGCGCCCGAAAAACCCGCGACGCGCCCCTCGCTCTTCGGTCTCGACCGGGAAGGCCTGCGCGCGCGCCTCGCCGAGGATCTGGGGCTTGAGCCCAAGCCCGCGAAAATGCGTGCGAGCCAGGTCTGGCAATGGGTCTATGGCCATGGTGCCCGCTCTTTTGACGATATGACCAATATCGCAAAGGACATGCGGTCCCGGCTGAAAGAGACCTACTCCCTCGCCCGACCGGAGATCACAGAGCGGCAGGTCTCCTCGGACGGCACACGGAAATATCTCATCCGCTTTGCCCCGGGCATTGAAGCTGAGGCGGTCTATATTCCGGGCGTCGGTCGCGCAGGCGCCCTTTGCGTCTCAAGCCAGGTTGGCTGCACCCTCAACTGCACCTTTTGCCATACCGGCACGCAAGCGCTCGTCCGTAACCTGACGGCTGAAGAAATCGTCGCGCAGGTGCTCGTCTGCAAGGACGATATCGAGGAGTGGCCCTCCAGCCGCGATGACCGCAAGCTTTCCAATATCGTCTTTATGGGGATGGGCGAGCCGCTTTATAATCTCGACCACGTCGCCCGCGCCATCGACATCATCTCCGACAATGAAGGCATTTCGATCTCGCGCCGCCGGATCACGGTGTCGACCTCCGGTGTTGTCAGCGAGATGCAGGCGCTGGGTGAGCGTACCGATGCCATGCTCGCGATCTCTCTTCATGCGACCAATGACGAGCTTCGCAACGAGCTGGTCCCGATCAACAAAAAGTGGCCACTCAAGGACCTGCTTGATGCCTGCCGCGCCTATCCGGGCACGTCGAATTCAAAGCGCATTACATTTGAATATGTGATGCTCGACGGGGTGAATGACAGCGATGCGGAAGCAAAGGAGTTAGTCCGCCTGCTCCGCGGCATCCCGGCGAAGATCAATCTGATCCCCTTCAACCCATGGCCGGGCAGCCCATACGCCTGCTCCTCATGGGAACGGATCGAGGAATTTGCTGATATCGTGAATGCTGCTGGCTATGCCTCTCCGATCCGCACCCCGCGCGGCAGAGACATTTCGGCGGCCTGCGGACAGCTAAAATCGGAAAGCATCAAGCAACGCGCTTCGGATCGTCGCAAGTCCGCATCCAATCCTGCGGCATAAGTTTCCGAATTCGTCAAAGTTTAACCATGCTGCTGGTAAACCGTTGTCATGGTTTCAGCGTCTCATCCTCGGCCCGCCAAGTCGCTCCGTAAGAAGATTGGCGATCACACATTGATGTGGTCGCTGCTCGTCATTGCGCTGACGACGGCGGTTAGCTTTGGTTGGACCTATATGTCGACCCGAGATCACCTTTTAGGCGAACTCGAACAATCTACAGTTGAGCGCGCAGCAAGCCACCAAGTTCTTTTCGACCGAGTAAGGACTTTAGAACTACAAGCTAGAAATCTTTTTCTCAGTGGACTGCCTCATATGGAAGAATCGGCGACGGTCGGATTCTTCAATCACATTTACCCTGAGAAGGAAGATGGGACGCGACGCTCTCGCCCAGATCTCTTTGACGGCTTCAATACAAATTACGGCGTGCACGTCTATGGCGTGGGTGCATTTATAGCCAATGGTGCTGATGATACGTTAGACGATAAAAAACGTCTGGTTGCAGCCTACCATACGATTAGTCGCCTCGGCCCTTCCGCGGGTCTCGGCATCGACAATCTGTGGTTTTTCACACCCGATAATGCGCTGATCATGTTCGCCCCAGACCGCGAAGACCGGCTCATGTTTTATCGAGCGAACGCACCGGCGGACTTTGATTTCCAGGGACAGCGTTTTGCCAAGAACTCACTACCTGAGAACAACCCGGATCGGGTCATGACATGCACGCCGTTGACTCCGATTGTCTACGACCAGACAGGCAAGACACTGACTTCAGGCTGCCAACTTCCCGTTGATCAGAATGGAGAATATGTAGGCGCGTTCGGAGTCAGTCTGTCGTTGAATGGTTGGCTGAAGGAAGCGGTCAGGCCTGTCATGAATATCGGCACGCCGATTCTGCTCGACCGTGACTTAAATGTTATGTCGCACCCCGAGCTTCATCGCGAAGAAAATCCTGCCCAGCCTACGGATATCGAAAGCCAACTGAACTTTCAGGCCTCGCCTAGCGCCTTCCAGCGGGAGGGAATTTTCTATCACAAGGAGTCCGGCAGCTTCATCGCCCATGCGCCGATCCATGGCCCTGAATGGACCTTCGCCATTATGGTCCCCCATGCCGCCATTACGGGCACGGCCACTCGAACAGCTGCAATAACAGGTTTCATTGCATTTCTAGGCACAGCGGGCCTGGTCATTGCCCTACATATCCTCATTAGCCGGAATGTTCTTACCCCCCTGAACATGCTGACCCGCGAAGCAACAACTGACGAAATGAAGTGTTGCGAAGATGCGCAGGCACTTCTCGACCGAGACGATGAAATCGGCCAACTTGCCGGCGCCTTTGCTGACCGGGACGCTCGCTTCAGGGTACTCGTCGATACGCTTGAGGCGCGAGTATCTGAACGAACAGCAGAGCTTGAGGCCGCTAAGAACAACGCTGAGCTCGCCAATGAAGCAAAATCACGCTTCCTCGCCACGATGAGCCATGAAATCCGTACCCCGATGAATGGCGTCATCGGCATGGCGGATGCCCTCTCACGCACCAAGCTTGAGTCGGACCAAGCCCAAATTCTTGGCATTCTCAAAAACGCTGGCGACTCGCTCCTGACGATCCTCAATGACATCCTTGATCTCTCGAAGATCGAGGCGGGCGCTGTCTCTCTCGAGATTATGCCAACCGAGGCAGAGGAGATGCTCGAAACCGTTCTTCACACCCACAAGGTGACAGCTGAAGAAAAAGGATTGGAGCTGACACTCAACATTGATGACAGCGCGCGCGACAGTTTCTTGGTGGACCCGACGCGCATTCGTCAGATCGTCAATAACCTTGTCTCAAATGCCGTGAAATTCACCGCCGAAGGCAGCATTTCAATCAGTGCACAGCATGAAAATGACATGCTCGAAATCAGGGTCAGTGATACAGGCCCGGGCATCTCTGCTGACGCGCTGCCCTATATTTTTGATTCCTTCCGCCAGGAAGACAACACGACAACCCGGCGTTTTGGCGGTACAGGCCTTGGCCTCGCGATCGTCCGTCAGCTTTGTGAAATGATGGGCGGCAGCGTCGAAGTGGCGAGCAAACAAGGTGAGGGTTCCACCTTTACCATCAGGGTTTCTGCTGAATTGGCGGATGATTCAGCCAAATCAACTCTCCCGACACAATCCGTATCTGACGAGAATGATCAGATCGCGCGTACCCTTCTTCAGGGGACAGACATCCTTGTCGCCGAAGACAATGAAACCAACTGCATGGTGCTGCGCATTCTCATGAAGCCCTATGGCCTCAATCTAACATTTGTCGGCAATGGCGCAGAAGCTGTCTCCGCTTGGCGCGATGGCGATTATGAAGCGATCCTGATGGATATGCAGATGCCAGTCATGGACGGCTTAGAGGCCACCAAACGCATTCGCGCCGAAGAGAGTGAGAATGGCCGGGGACCGATCCCCATCATTTCGGTGACGGCGGACGCCATGGATGATCAGCTCAAGGAGCACCTTGCCGCTGGCGTTAATCGCGGCATGACCAAGCCGATTTCAGCCCCCCTGCTGGCCGACGCTCTGATCAGCGAGCTGGGACTGAAAGCACGCAAAAGCAGCGCCGCTTAAGCAGCGCCTTCCGCCCATTTTGCCTCAAGCCGCGCCCGAGCCGGCTCATGCAGGTTGACCTTTGACAGCTCGCCCCCGGCCCATTCCATGACTTTCGGGTCCATCACCCGGAACCAGAGCGGCGGGATCATCGCCATCAGCATACAGCCCGGATAGCCCGTCGGCAGTTGCGGCAGTCCCTCAAAATGCCGCAGCACCTGATAGGGCCGCGCGGGATGCGCATGATGATCCGAATGCCGCTGCAAATGAAACTGCATTATGTTTGAGACGATGTGATTGGCGTTCCAGCTGTGCCGCGGGGCGCAAGGCTCATACCGGCCATTTTCGTTCCGCTGTCGGAGCAATCCGTAATGCTCGATATAGTTGACCAGCGTCAACGCAAACCACGCCACGAAATGGTGCAGGAAAATCCATGGCAGGGCGGCAATCCCGAGCGCAAGAATGAGTGCCAGTGCCACCACAACCGTGATCGCATCCGCTTGCAGGATCTCATTGCGCCAAGACCAGACGCCATGGCCCCTCTTTTCGAGACGTTTTTTCTCGATCGCCCAGCCGCCACGCAGGGCGCCGGGCAGCTCCCGCATCGCAAAGGCATAGATATTCTCGCCGAACCGGCCGGAGGCGCAGTCCTCGGGCGTCGAGACATTCTTGTGATGCCCGAGGTTATGTTCAGCGCTGAAATGCCCATAGCCGACTGCGCCCAGCGCGAGTTTCGCCATCAAACGATTGAGCCTGTCGGTCTTGTGCCCCAGCTCATGTCCGATCGTGATCATCGAGCCGTTCAGCGTCCCTGTGCCGAGCACGAAAGCAAGCTGCGCCCAGAAGGGCAGGCCCTGCTTCACAACAAAAATCATGGCGGCAATGAATACCAGATAGCCGACCGGGATCACCGCATGGACGGCCGCCATGTAGAATCTGTCCTCAGCCATGGCTTTGAGGACACGCTCGCCAGGATTCGTGTTGTCGACCCCGACCAGCGCATCGAGCAGCGGCACCACGAGATAGACAACACAGAGCGGCAAAAGCGCAGTCCAGAGCGCGTGATCTAGCGCTATCCAGGCCAGAATCGTCCAGATCGGGGTCAAAGTGACTACACTATACCCTATAATCCATAGATATCGTTTTGAATCCGATAGTTTTAAGCTTAATGAATCTGCTGCGCTTTTTATCATCGCTTATCGGCCCCTCTCCCGAGCCCTATTGTTCTTACATGCGGCGCCACCGCGTAGAACAACATTTGGCATTTCTTAACACTTGGAGAATCCGGGCGCAGCGGTTAATGTCTCAAGAACGCGTTGGTGGGGTGAAGAGTCGATGGGACGCACGGAAAGCATTTTTGCAGGTATTTTGCTCGCCGCAATCATCATGGCAGTCGCTGTGGTTGTGCTCCGAAGCGATGCGCGGACGAGTGGGCCTTCTCAGCCCTTCGTGATCGCAGAGCCCGATATTGGCAGCTTTGACGTTCGCTTCTCCGGCAACACCGACACTGACACTTGCACCTGCTATGAGCAGGCATATGCCTTCGGCGCGAAATATTCTGATATTTCGAGCGATCTCTATCGCGGCGGTTTCCAGGCTTGCGAATCCCGTCTTGGCCATGGCGGCGCGCAAGCGTGGACCTATGGCTGGTCGAACGGCATGTCGGGTACTCCGGGCCGCAAGAGCTGCCGGAATTACATGGCGCAGGCACGGGCAGCCAGCCAGGGTCACTAAGGCCCGGCTCGCAAACGCCGGTTTCCTAATTCTCTGATTTCAATGGCCGGGTGAGGAGTTCCTCAACCACGGATGCCAAGGGCTTGTGACCCTCGATGAGGGTCGCCACCCCTTCGGCGATCGGCATCTCGACCCCGGCCTCTTTGGCCAGCCGAACAAGGATCGGGGCGGTTGCCGCCCCTTCCGCGACCGTGCGGCGCTCTTTCAGAATATCGGCGACTGCCCGACCCTGACCGACCTCATACCCGAGAGAGAAATTTCGCGACTGCTGCGAGGAGCAGGTCAGGATGATATCACCTAGGCCCGACAGCCCGTTGAGGGTTTCAGGCCGTGCGCCTTTCGCCACGGCAAAACGGACGGTTTCGGCAAAGCCCCGTGCCATCAGCGCCGCGCGGGCAGAATTGCCGAGCCCCGCCCCCTCGACCATGCCGCAGGCAATCGCGAGCACATTCTTGATCGCCCCGCCAAGCTCCGCGCCGATCACGTCGTCGCTGAGATAAGGTCGGAAGGTCGGCGTCGCGAGCGTGACGAGCCAGCGCTCGCCCCGTCCCTTGTCCTTGTCCGCGAAGGTCACCGCCGCGGGCAGACCGCGCGCCACATCATGCGCAAAGCTCGGCCCGGAAAGAACGCCCGCGCCCGCCTCGGGCCAGATCTCCTCGACAACCTGATGAACGGCTCGGCCGGTCGACTGCTCGATCCCTTTCGAACAGAGCGCCAGAGGCAAGGCCTTGTCCAGTGCTGCCTCACGGAAGGCCGGGAGCTGCGCGCGGATATGCTGGGCTGGGATGACGCAAAGCATCGCATCGGCGCCTGCGAGCGCGGCATGCTCGGTCACCGCCGTGATGCCTTCGGGCAGGGGGATGCCTGCGAGATAGTCCTTATTCTCACGCGCATCATTGATCTGCGCGGCGACCGCGGCATTCCGTGTCCAGAGCGTTACCTTGCGCCCCGCACCCGCCAGTAGAGCTGCGAGTGCCGTGCCCCACGCCCCGGCCCCCGCCACAAAGCAGTGCTCATAGGGTTTCGCCGTCATGCTTTTCGTCCTTTCCGGCCCGAGCCGAGGGTCACATCAGCTTCCCGCTCATCGAGCGGCCAGCGGGCACGCGGCGCCAGTCGCATGACATCGCCCATCGCTTCTGGTCCCAGATGCAGATACTGCCTTGCTCCGGCCAGCGCGATCATCGCCGCATTGTCCGTACAGAATTTAAGTGGCGGCACGACAAGCTGCCAGCCTTCACCTGCCGCCAGCGCCTCAAGCTCCGCGCGCAAAAGCGTATTAGCGGCCACACCGCCAGCGGCCACCAGGTGCCGGGCCTCGCCCGCCATCTCCATCGCCCGCGCGGTGCGCGAGATCAGATGCGCCACAGCAGCCGCCTGAAAAGAGGCGGCAATATCGGCCGCATCACGCGCGATATCGGCTTCCTCCACATGCTGACGAATGGCCGTCTTCATGCCGGAGAAAGAAAAGTCACACCCCGGACGGCCAAGCAATGGCCGAGGCATGTCATAGCGCGCCGCATCACCATTAACTGCCAACTTCTCGATGGCCGGTCCGCCTGCCCCATCGAGCCCGAGCAGCTTGGCGGTCTTGTCAAAGGCCTCGCCTGCCGCGTCATCGATTGTCGTCCCCAGCCGCCGGAAGGTCACGGCATCCTCAACGACCAGAAGCTGGGTATGCCCGCCCGAGACGAGCAGCAGCAGATAGGGGAAAGGAACGTGTCCGGACAGCTCAACCGACAGCGCGTGCCCCGCCAAATGGTTGACGGGCATCAAGGGCACCCCGGCGCTGAGCGACAATCCCTTGGCGAAGGTGAAGCCCGACATTACCCCGCCGATCAGGCCTGGCCCCGCCGTCGCCGCGATCAGGTCGAGCGCGCCCGGCGCCACGCCTGCTTCCGCCAGCGCCGCCGCCGCAAGATCGGGCAGGCGCACCGCATGGGCCCTTGCCGCAATCTCCGGCACGACCCCGCCGAAATCGGCATGTTCGGCGACCTGGCTCGTCACTTTTGAGGACAGGATCTCCACCCCGTCGCCCACGCGCAACACCGCCGCTGCGGTATCATCGCAGCTGGTCTCAATTCCCAGAACGGTCAGGGGCGCGGTCGCTTGCGCGGTCATGGCGACCGGCCTAGTCATCGCCATCATGTCCTTCAAGCCCCTCGCGATCGCTTCACGCCAATCTCCTCTGGCCGTCAGACAGGCCGAACTCGTCCGCGACCTCCTCGGCGAGGCCGCCGGCATCGCGCCCGAAGACCGTGAGGTGGCCTTCCCGCTCAAGACTTACGTCAGCACCGGTGACAAACTGCTTGCCCCGAGCCTTTCTGAAATCGGCGGCAAGGGCCTCTTCACCAAGGAGGTCGAGGACGCGCTCCTGTCAGGCGAAGCCGATATCGCGGTCCATTCGATGAAGGATATGCCGGCCGAGATGCCGGACGGCCTCATCCTTGCCGCGGTCCCCGCCCGCGAAGATTACAGAGATGCGCTGGTTAGCCCCGGCGGGCTCACCTTCGATGCGCTGCCCGAAGGCGCCCGTATCGGCACCAGCTCGATCCGGCGGCGCGCCCAGCTTTCCCGGCTACGCCCAGACGTGACACTCGTTCCCATGAGGGGGAATGTCGGTACACGGCTCGATAAGCTCGCGCGCGGCGAGGCGGATGCCACCTTTCTTGCCGAGGCGGGCCTTAAACGTCTGGGCCGGGATGATGTCACCCGCACGCCCCTCTCGCCAGACATCATGCTGCCCGCGCCGGGCCAGGGCATTCTCTGTATTCAGGCGCGCGCCGATAACGAAGCCGCGCTGGAACTCTGTGCCCGTATTAATTGTCAGGACACGGCACTGGCCAGTACCGCCGAGCGCGCGCTTGTGAAGAAGCTTGACGCTTCCTGCCGCACGCCGCTGGCTGCCCTTGCCACCCTTAATGATGGCGAGCTGAGTTTGCGCGCCGAAATCCTGATGCCCGATGGCACCTCGCATTTTGGCGGCTATCGCGAGCTTCCCGCGCAGGATCGCTCCGCCCCCGGCGTACTTCATGCAGCAGGCCTGATCGGGGAAAGCCTTGCCCGCCATTTGATCGAGGAGGCGGGGGATCAGTTCACCCGCATCTTCGGCGCCTCGTGACAATTTTCATCACCCGCCCTGCGCCGGACGCAGAACGGACCGTCGATGCCCTCCGCGCCGAAGGCATTGAGGCGGAGGCCGCGCCCCTGATGGACATCAGCTTCACCGATGCGGCCCTGCCCGAGATTCCGGAGGATGCGCTTCTCGCCTTCACCTCCGCCAATGGCGTCCGGGCCTGGGTCGCGGCAGGCGGCCCTGCCCTCCCCGTCTTTGCGGTCGGGGATGCCACGGCAAATACCGCCGCCGAGTACGGCCTACCCATCGAAGGGATTGCGAGCGGCGATGTCGAGGCGCTTTTCATCCTGCTTGATGCGGAGGCCGCGGGCCGGTCGATCCTCCATGTCCGGGGACAACAGGCGATCGGCAATCTTTGCGACCGCTTGGGCGAAGCCGGCCACTCTCATCTCAGCCTGCCTCTCTACGAGGCTGTTGCGGCCCCAAAACTGCCCCCCAACCTCAAAGCAGCGCTGGAAGAGGGCGGACATGCCGTCGGCATTTTCTCTCCGCGGAGCATGAAGCTCTTTCTCGACCTCGTGGAGGCAGAAGGACTGACGGCCCGCATCGCCGCTTTTGATGCCATTTGTCTCAGCCCGGCCGTTGCCGAAATCGGCAAATCTTCAGGCTTTCGAAGCGTTCATGTTGCACAACGTCCGGAGCTCTCTGCCTTCGTTGACACTGCTCGATTGCGACGCACATAAGCCAAGGCGGGAGACAATGCCCGCCTTGTATCGTGTGTGCACCGGAGAGAGACCATGGCCCCGCAGGATCCACCCCGCGACGACGAGACCCCTGAGACCGAGTCTTCGCCGGACACCCCAGAAATCGCCGATGAAGGTGACGCGCCGCGCGAGCTGTCGACGGACAATACCGACGCTGTCGATGCGGAAATCGTGAGTGAGACGACAGCGGACGAAGAGACGGGCGAATTCGTCGCCGCCGAAGACTCGGACACCATGGCCGCTGACGCTTCTGAAGAAGTAACATCTGACGAGGCCTCCGAAGATGAAATGGCAGCTACAGATCCGGCCAATGAGAACACGCCGAAAGGCGGCGGCCTGGCTGCGCCCTTTGCCATTATCGTCGGCGCGCTGGTGGTCGTTGCCGCACTTGTCTACTTCCTCAATCATGATGATGAGAGCGCGGAACCTGCACAAGTCGAGCGCGTCGCTGCTGCACAGCCAGTCGCTGCTACCCCGATCAACCGCACGCAGGTTTCCGAAGATGTTGCGCCTGACACGGACGAACCTGCCGTTGTGAACGAAGCCCCCGTCGTCGCTGTCACGGAAAACGAGCCCGCGACAGAAGAAGTGGATGATACTTCCGGTACGGAAAACACCATCGTGGCTGCAGCTTCCGAGGAAGAAGAAGAGCAGGACACCGCGCCTGAGGAAGAAGTGATCGTGTCCAGCGAGGAGGATGAGGCCGAAGAGCCCACCACTCAGGAAGAAGAGAATGAAAGCGCCGCCAGCGCCATGGTCGCTGCCATGACGCAAGGCGAGGAAGCAGACGATAATGCAAGCAGCGAAGAGACGGCCGCTCGCCGCTCCGCGCTGATCGCCCGCGCCGCTGAACGCAACCGTGCGCGCCGCGAAGGCCGCGACGAAACACCGATTACGGAAGAAGTTGCGGAAACAGAAGAAACGCAAGTCGCCGAGATCGAGGAGGAAGAGCTTCCCGAAGACATCTCCCATGCGGCCAGTTCGCTGACAGAAGAAATCAACGCCGCCGTCGTCACATTCAATGAAATCGACAGCGAAGACGCTGCTGATGAGGTCGCTGAAGTTGAGGAAGAAGAAGCGCCTGTCGTGGCGGTCGTGACACCTGCACCGACGCAGCCCGCACCGGATCTTGAGGAGCTCAAATCCGATGTCCGCGCGGATGTCCTTGCCGAGACTGAGCAGGTTATCGATCAGAAGATCCAGCAGACCGAACAGGAAGTCCGTGCCCTGCGCACCGAGCTGACCGAACAGCAGCGCCTCGCCGATGAGCGCCTTGCCGCCCTTACCCGCAAGATCGACACGCTTGAGACAAGCGAGCTGACAGCGGCCCGTCAGGGAACGCTGCTGATTGCTCTCTCCGATCTGCATGACAGCGTCCAGTCCGGCTCGCCCTTCCTCAAACAACTTGAGAATGTCGAGCGCATTGCGCCCAATGCACGGTCGCTGAGCCCGCTCCGCACCCATGCCGCAACAGGCCTGCCGACGGATCAGACGCTTCGCACCAGCTACGCTCTTGCCGCGCGGCAGGCACTTTCCGGCGCCAAGCGTGAAGAGGCGGATGGCCCCTTCTCCCGCCTTGGTGCAAACCTGACCGGTCTTTTCACGGTACGGAAGGTCGGCGAAGTCGAAGGTGATACGCCTTCCGCCATCATCGCCCGCGCCGAATCCCGGATGCAGAATGGCGACCTTAATGGCGCCGTCGAAGAGCTTGGTAATCTGGATGGCCTTGCGCACGACGCCTTTGCTGACTGGATCGAAAAAGCCGCGGCAAAGGTCGATGCCGAGCGCCGGATCGAAGCCATGGAACGGGCCGTGACGGCCCGGGCCGGATAGGACTAGACTTGAAGCCGAAACCCGCATCATTGCCAGGGAGCAGCCCCGCTAGATGATACGCATCGTGATCTTTATCGCCATCGTGTTCGCCCTGACTCTCGGGGCGACGCTCCTGATCAATGTTGAGGGCGAGACGGTCATGTATTTCGGCGACATTGTCTTCAATGCGCCGTCCTGGGCCGTCATCATGCTGCTCTCGGCTTGCGCCATGGTCATCGTCGCGGCCACACTGTTCCTCTACGGTGTATTGCGGATGCCAAAGGCGATTGCCCGCCATCATAGAGACCGCCGCCGCGTGAAGGGCCTGACCGCACTGACCCGCGGCCTTGAAGCTGTCGCTGCTGGCGATGCAACCGACGCCCAGCGCCATGCGAAAATGGCCAGTCGTCAGCTCAAGGACGAGGCTGGCCTCACCCGCCTCCTGACCGCGCAGGCCGCCCAGCTTGCAGGCGATGAAGTCACCGCCGAGCAGAGCTTCGCCGCCATGCTCGAAGCTCCCGAAACCGAATTTCTCGGGCTTCGCGGGCTTTATCTTCAGGCCATGAAACAGGGCGACCGCAAGGAAGCCCGTGAATATGCCGAGCGCGCCTTCCGCCTGCGCCCCGGCACGGAATGGGCTTATCAATCCGTCTACACACTGCATCTTGATCGAGGCGCGTGGGGTGATGCCCGCGATATCCTGATCAAGGCGCAGCAGCATGGCCATGAAGGCGGTGAGCCCGCCAAACGGCGTGAAGCCGCGCTCCTCACCGCCATGGCCTATGGCGCCGAAGCTGGCGGCGAGGCAGACACAGCCCGCCGCGAAGCCAATGAGGCTCTCAAGAAAGCCCCCGGCTTTGCGCCCGCCGCTGTGCTCGCTGCGCGCCTTGAAGGGAATGCAGGTCGCCGCTCCAAGGCCACCAAGATTCTTGATGAAGCCTGGGCAATTGCCCCGCATCCTGCGATCGCCAAGACCATGGCTGATCTTTATAAGGATGAACCGCTGGAGCGCCGGGCCGAGCGCCTGACGAAGCTCGCTGAGAAAAAACCGGAAGCGGATGAAAGCCAGCTCCTCATCGCCGAGCAGGAAAACGCGCGTGGCGATCACGCCGCTGCCCGCGAAAGGCTGGAGCCACTTCTCACCCGGAACCCCCGTGCCCGGACATTCTCCGCCATGGCGACTGCGATCCGTCATCTTTATGGGGATGCCGCCGCGAGCGTATGGCAGGACCGGGCCGCCGCCGCCCCGCTTGACCCCGTGCCCGGCGCAGATGGCGATTTTCATTTCACCACGGATGGCTGGAAGCGGCTGATCCGTGAATATGGCGACCATGACCGCATGGCCCCGCCGCCGCTTGAAGAGCTGCGCACCAGCCTGACGGTCGAGGAAGTTCGCCTGCTGCTCGCGCCGCCCGTCATCACCGAAACAGCGATCGAAGACGAGGCGCCCGCCGCCATCGTCGATGCCGAAGTCGCTGAGCCCGAGACATCGCCGGAAGCAGAACCTGATCCCATCGACGACCAGCAGGCTGTCGAGGACGCCGCCGCCCTCTCTCCCGACACAGATACGCCGGAGACGGACGAACCAGCAGCGTCAGCCGATCAGGAAACAGACGCTGAAACAAAAACGTCCGCCGAAGGCGATCCCCCGGCGGACGAAGAAGACAAGGCCAAAGAAGGCGCCTGAGCCGTTACGCGGCGGCGTCCTGCACCCATTTGACAATATTACCCTTGGCATCGGCGCCGAGCTTGGTGGCGACCGGCTCGCCGCCCTTGAACAGCATCAGCGTCGGCACGCTGCGCACGCCATATTGCATCATCACAGACGGGTTCTCGTCGATATCGACCTTCGCGACCGTCAGCTTGCCTTCGAGCTCTTCGGAGATTTCCTCGAGCGCCGGGCCAATCTGCTTACACGGGCCGCACCACGTCGCCCAGAAATCGACCAGCACGAGGCCGTCATTCTTCAGGACCTCTTCCTCGAACGTCGCATCCGACACTTTTACCGTAGCCATGATCACTCCTATTCATGATCGGGGCGATCACATGAGGGCCCGCGATCCTTCAAATACCAGACTTGCACGAGGTAGGCCTTCGGGGCCAGACCGCAAGCCCCTATCATCCGATGGATTCTAGGGTCCGGTCCAGCAATTCTGGGCTGAGGGGCATCAGCCGCGGTGTATAGGTCCAGAGGATCGCGGCCTCGACCTGATGCGCAGGGAAGAGCCGCACAAGTAGCGCCCGGTAAATCGCCATCTGCCGCAGGATCCCTTGCGGGGCCGCCTCAGGCGTCGCGGGCGGCGGACGCATCGTCTTGTAATCGACGACCAGCACCTTGCCGTCCGACACAAGCAGCCGGTCGACCTGCCCCGCATAATCCCGGCCCCCAAGCTGGCCGCGCAGCGCGACCTCCGCCTGCCCGTCAGGACCAAAGACATCACCAAAGGCCGGATCGCGCAGGACCGCCAGCACCTCATCCCGCCAGGCAGTGCGCGTCTCATCCGTTTCCTCGGCGGCATGAAGGGTCAGAAGCCGATCCGCCGCCTCCTCCCACGCCTCGGGGGGCAAAGCGGGCAGGATTTCGAGCAATTGGTGAATGACCAGCCCGCGCGCGCGAGGGGAGGGCCCTGCTTGCGCCGCTACGCCCCGGCGGGGCGGATAGACCGGCCCGTCATCTTCTTCATCGAGCGAGGAAGGAAAATAGACCGTAGGCGATGCTTCTGGCGGCACAGCCGCGAAGAGCCATTCCGGCGCGATCACGGCATCTGCCGCCCTGTCCTTGCCTGCCTCTTCTTTCAGGAGAGCGGGCTTCCCGCCACGCCGCAGCCTGATCGGCAGGTCTTCGCGCCAGCCGCAAGCCCGCTCTTCTATCCCTTGGCTCCGGTCAAACGCCTGAGAAGCCAATCCGTACCAGGAGGCTTCCAAGGGCGGTTTTGCAGCCGCCGCCTCGTCAGGTGTTGTCTTCTCGCTCCGCCGCCCGGCTTCGATCCCGCAGATCACCAGCCGCTGTTCTGCGCGTGTCGCAGCGACATAGAGCTTGCGGCGATATTCCTGCATCTCCCGGGATTTGAGATAGTCCTTGCCCGCCTCCGCCGCCGGATGTGTCACCCCGCTGGGCAGGCGGATAAAGACACCGTCCTCGTCATCATCTTTCAGCAGCGGGATGTCTTCATACCGCGCACCGGGCTTGAAATTCGCGTCAGCCAGATAAACGGCGGGCGCTTCCAGCCCCTTTGCACCATGCACCGTCATGATACGGACCATATCGGCTTCGTCACCGAATTCCTTCTTGATGTCGCTCGTCAGACCCTGAAGATGCGCAAGGAAACCGTTCAGCGTTCGCGGACTTTTGACATCGAATTCGAGCGCCTCATTCATGATCTCATCAAGCGCATCATCGGAGGCATCGCCTAGGCGTTGGCGCAATAGATAGCGGCCCGTCGGTGTGCCCCCTTCGAGCAGGACCGACAGAAAGGCAAAGGAGCCGAACCGGCGGCCTGCTTCCTCCGCCGCGCTGATCCGCGCCACGATATCCGCAGCCTTCTGCCCCAGCGGCGTTTCACCCCGTGCCGAGAGCAATGCCGCCCACAGACGGCCCTTCCGGTCATAGGCCAGGCTGAAAAGCTCTTCCTCCGTGAACCGCCCAAAGGGAGACTTCAGCATCTCGGCCAGTGACAGATCGTCTTCGTGATTGACAGCAAAGCGCAAGGCAGCGCTGAGGTCCTGCACCGCGACATCTTCGAGCAGTTTGACCCGGTCCGTGCCGCCATTCGGAATGCCCTTGAGTGCCAGTGTACGAACGATTTCCGGAAACACGCCTGTCCGCCGCTGGCAAAGGATCATGATATCCCCATAGGTCGGACGCCTTGCATGCCCTTCTTTATCGGTCACCACTCCCGTTCGGACATAATGCTCGATATCAGTCGCGATGGCCTCGGCCAGCGCCCGGTTGGGATGCTGTGGCCCTTCGGCATCGACAGGCAGCACCCAGAGGTCCGGGTCTTCGCGCTCGGGCTTACGGAATAGCGGCCATAACTCGACCTGTCCGGCAAGGTCAGGTTTGGCGGGCGCGTGCAGCTCCCTTTCGTCCTCATAAAGACCACTGCCAGCATCGCCCTCGAACATGGCATCGACCGTGTCGAGAACTGTCCGGGCAGACCGGAAGGAGAGAAACAGCGTTTGCTCCTCGAAAGGATGCTCGCCCGTCGCCTCCCCCATGCGGGATTTCTCCTTTTCAAACAGACGCGCATCCGCGCCCTGAAAGGAATAAATCGACTGCTTCTTGTCACCGACCACAAAGGCCGTGCGCGGATGGGCGCCTGCCTCACGATCCCAGAACCCGTCCCGCAGTGAGTTGATCACCGCCCATTGCCGCGCGCCCGTATCCTGCGCTTCATCAAGCAGGAGATGGGAAATCCCCTGATCGAGCTTGAAACGGATCCAGTCATCATGATGGGTTTCAACCAGATGCGCCGAATGCTCGATCAGATCATCGAAATCGAGCGCGCCGCGCGCCTCTTTGAAGGCTTTGTATCGCTTCTCATATTCTTTCCGCATCCGGATGAGAGAGGCGTTGAGCTTGAGGATTTTGAGGCCCTCGCATTGCGCATGGGCGATGCTCAGATGCTCACAGAATTCGAGCGTATGCGCCTTATAATCCCGCACCCTTGCGCGAACAAATTCATTGCCGCCACAGGTCCGCTCGGCGGGCATTTCCTTTTTCGCCGTCAACCAGGCCGCAATCGCCTCATCGAACAGGCCCGGCAACTCCTCAGGTGACGCGCCTTTGATCTTCCGCGCCACAGCCGATTGCAGATCGAATTTCTGTCTCGGCTTGTCACCATATTCATGGACAAGCTCATCATGCGCCTGCTCAAGGTCGGACAGATAGGCCGGGCTGGCACTGTGCAAAGCGTCCGCCACGATTGAAGCTTCGTCCCCGCCCGGTTTGAGCCCGAGGCGCGAGAGGATGACAGTCTCATCGGGCTCTTCATGCTCCCGCCGATGGCTGAGCATCTCCATGACCTGCGCGACATTACCGAAATGATCGAGCAGAGCGAGGAAATCCTCGCGCCATTCGGCATGCTCGACACCTTGAGCAAAGTCACTGGCGATTCGCTGGCGGAGGCCTTCTGTCTCCGCCTCTTCCAGAACGGAGAAACCCGGCAGCAGTCCCGCTTCGAGCGGAAAACGGCTGAGCAGGCTTTCACAGAATGCGTGGATCGTCTGTATCCGCAAGCCACCCGGCGCATCGAGCGCCCGGGCAAAAAGCCGCCTTACCTCACTGAGGTCAGGCGCCGCCACATCCGGCCCCAGCCGGGCCGCCAGTGCCGCCTGCAGTTCCTCATTGCTCATCAACGCCCACTCACCGAGCGTGCGGAAGAGCCGCGCCTGCATCTCTGCGGCGGCAGCTTTTGTATAAGTGATACACAGGATCGAGGCCGGATTAGCGCCTTTCAGCTCCGCGCCGTCGCCCATCAGCAGGCGGATCACCCGGTTGGTGAGGACATGGGTCTTGCCCGAGCCTGCATTGGCCGAGACCCAGGCGGAAAGCTGAGGATCAGAGACGCTGGTCTGGATTGCCTCCGTGCGGCGGAAGTCATCGGTTGAGCGGTCAATCGCCATTTTCCGTACCCCCGTCATCACCACGAACCGCCCATTCCCCACGCCGGGCGAGCAAATCATAATCTCCTGTATCAGCAGCTTTCTTAGGATAGATCTGTGAACGGAATGGCCGTTCTCCGGAGAGCATGGCCTCGAGCAATTCCCTCAGGCGGCGGTCCACTTCCTCAATATGGTCGGCCAGCTCCTGCCCCCAAAGTTCACTCTTATAATCTCTGCCGTCCGCCTTGAGGTCGCCGAAGATCGGCGCATCGAGTTCCTTCAGGATCGGCAGATACGCGATCCGGTGGGTGCCTGCTGCTTCGAACTTCTCGAACGCCCCTGCGCGCGCCATCAAAGCCAAAATGCTCAATTGCGGATCAAAAGCGAGGTCCTGCCGCATCGTTGGCGGTACACCGGTTTTGTAATCGATGATGTTCAGCAGGCCATCCTGACACCGATCAATCCGGTCGGCGCGGCCATTCAGGCGCATCTCGCCGGAGGGCAGCTTTAACGTCCAGAGACCTGTCTCTTCAAACCAGCTTTCTGAAAGCTCCGGAGTAAGACTTTCCAGAAGCACTTGCCAGTTCGCGAGCGCCCTTGCCGTATCCCGCCGCCAGAAGACGAGGTAATCCATCGGAATGCGGTATTTCCTGAAGACCTCAACAAGCAGATCCTCACCCCGCGCCTCCCACACGCCGGGCTCCTCTCCCAACGCTTGGTAAAGGTCGTGATAGACATTGCCGCGCTCCGCATACCCGACCGGCATGTCGAGCGGCTGCAGATGTTTGAGCTTCAGCACCTGCCGCGCATAGATCGCGTAAGGATCACGCATCAATCGGCCGATGGCGGTGACACTCAGCTCCGGCGGCATTGCCGATTTTGGCGGCACTGGCTCTGGCGGCGGGGCGTGTGCGATCTCGGACGCTGGCGGCGCCTCCCGGATCGCCCGAAGCGCACGCAGGCTGTCGGTGATATCGACATCCTTTTGCAGGCCGCCAGCCCGAAGGAAGCTTTCAATCCGTACCCACCATCGTGATGCACTGGCTGGTGAGCGCCCCTGCCGCATGGACCGGCTGAGCACGACATCGGGCCGGGCCGCGTGCTGTTCAAAGTCATGCGCCGCCCGGCCGATCGACTGTTCAGGCGCGGCAAGGCCGAGTGAAACCCGCATCTGCCGCGACAGGAAAGGATCCTCTGGCGCCGCATCCGGCCAGACACCTTCATTGAGCCCGGCGAGAATGGTGAGATCTGCCGTCTGCAGCCTTGCTTCAACCAGTCCGTAGACAAACAGCCTTGGGTGACCGACCCCGACACGGCGGACGACTGCGCTGCCGAGCAGGGCCTCGAAGAGATCGGCAAAATTTGTCCCCGCTGGATCTTGCGGCAGGACCGGGGAGGTCAGAAGGCCATCAATCGTACTCGATAACAGCTCGCCATCCTCATAGCGCCATAGGCGGGTGACCCCTTCCTCCTTATCCGTTGCAGAAAGCTGCTCCGCCAGATCTGTCATCACGGAAATCTGCTGCGCTAATGTGCCGGCCGCCACAAACTGGTCGAGATGGCTAGACAGAAGATCGAGCAGCGGCAACGCTGCGGGCAGCTTCTCCCCAAGCCGGGGACTGACCCCCGAGATGAGATCCGCCCAGCACGGATATTTCACCCCGCGCAGCTCCAGATCGATCCGGCGTGCTGACTGCCGCGCCGTATCGAGATCCTGCCCCCATTGGCAAAGCTCATGATTGAGGATCTGCATGAGGGCAGCACCGCTTGACGGATCACCGAGCCACGCCGCCACGGCACGCATGAACGTGCCCCGAAACGTGCCGCCAAGGGGCGTGCCGCCCGTATCATCGACATCAATGCTCCATGCCCGGAGCTTTGCGCAGACCCGCCGCGCCAGATCCCGGTCCGGCGTCACCAGCATGGCCGTCCGGTCCGGCACATTCAGCGCCTCACGCAATAAGAGACTGATCAGCGCGGCTTCTTCATCGGGGCTTTCAGCGGCCAGGAGGCGAAGCCCCTCACAGGCAGCGCGCAGCTCTCCGGCGTCTTGTAAAGCGGCAAAGCCGTCATACCAGCTATCGGTCGCATTGGCGGGCCGCAGGGCAAGGCTGAGAAAGGCACGGCGAGGCCGGAGTGTGTCTTTTTCCTCCGTCCACGGCAGCACACACTTGCGCGGCAAGTCGTCCAGATCATTTTTCAGCCAGCCACGGAAGATCGCCTGCGGATGGGGCGCTTCGATCGCCTCCCATGCTTCTGTGTCCATTTCCGGCTCAAAGCCCGGCAGGATGACGACGCCCGCTTCACTCATCGCAACGCGCGCCATGAACCGGCTCGTTGCTTTTACCGTGCCCAGTGAGCCCGCCACGATCACCGGATCCTGCGGCGCATGAAGCAGCACCTCCCCAAGTTCATTGAGGATCGCCGTCCGGCGCTCCGCGCCTTCCATCCAGCCCTGCGCCTCAAGGATCTGCGGCCAGGCAGACCCAAGGATCGACAGGAAATCGAGCTGTTCCGCCCAGTGCTTTGCGACATCGCCCTCAAGGTCACCGGAGGAGAATGTCTCAAGCTGCGAATAATGCACATCATCCCGGTGCAGACCATCGAGAAAGCGCCCGAGCAGTTCGCCTGTGCGGATCGCGCTGAGCCAGTCCGCGCCTCGATCCTGCGCAATCTCCTTGGCCCGCACCAGATGTGCAAGCTGCAGGCGACGGGTCACGGGATCTGCTGACGGTTTCAGCTCCAGTGCCGCGGCAGGGGGCTGGCCTGAAATGATGAGATCTTCCTCATCAAGATCACCCAATGCACGCAAACGCGGCAGGAGAGTCACCTCCCCTTCGCCGAGGTCACCGAAAAGCTGACCCGCCGTCCGGATCGCCCGGCGGTTCGGTAGGAAGAGAGTCAGGCGGGACAGCCCAATCGGGTCATCCTTATACGCCTCAACAATCGGCGCGATAAGCTCGCGCAGGAAATCGGCCCCTGCTGGAATGGTCGCGACCGCAGGAGATCGCGCAAGATGCGCCGAGAGGAAGGCCGGGGCCTTCACTCCCCCTCCCCGAGAAGTTCTGTTGCCGCGTGATAGCCCGCCGGATCCCCGACATGCATCCATCGTCCGTCATGAATGAGGCCAAAGAGCCGCCCTTTTTCCATGGCGCATTCCCAGAAAACACGGGTTGATTTGGGCGCAGGCTCCTCCCCTGCCCAAAGGCGGGGATGAATGATCTGCAGTCCGGTGAAAACGTATTTCTCGCTATCGCCATCCCAGGAGAGCTTCCCCTCCGCATCGAGATGAAAATCACCATGCCCGTCATAGCCGGAAGTCCTGGCGACAGGGACGAGCAGGAGCAGCGCGTCCATTTCCTTATCGCTCCACGCTTCACGCAGCGCCTTGACAGGTCCGCCATTCTCATGCGGCAGGATGGCATCCGTATTGGTACAGAAGACCGGCCCCTCACCCAGCAAGGAGGATGCCTTGATGAGCCCACCGCCGGTTTCCATCAATTGTTCGCGCTCATCGGAAATGATGATCTCGGGCGTTGTAATTTCTGCCAGATGGGCTTCCATCTGATCAGCCTTGTAATGAACATTGACCACGGCGCGCGTCACCCCGCCTGCCGAGAGCAGGTCTAGAGACCAGTCGATCAGCGGCTTGCCCGCGACCGGCACCAGCGGCTTTGGCAGATCGCCAGAGACCTCACGAAAGCGGGTGCCGAGGCCCGCGGCCAGCACCATGGCGGTGTCGATCATGACGCGCCCCCGAAATCAGAAAGGAGCGAGGGCATATATTGCTCAAACCACGGACGAATGGCGGCGGCATCCGGGCGATCAAGATCGCGCCGGAAATGCGCCTCGACTCGCGGCAAGAGGCCGTCATATTTCGGCTTGCCGTCGCGCCGGGTCAGCCGCGCAAAAATGCCGAGGATCTTGGCGTTCCGCTGGGCAGCAAGGATGGCGTAATCGCGGATGAAGGCTGCATCACCCGCCGCCACATCATCATGCAGCTCTCTGGCAAGGCCGGCATCGACATCCCGCCGGGCATCCTCGAGCAGGGAGACAACATCGTAAGCAGGCTGACCGATCAGGGCATCCTGAAAGTCGATCACGGCAAGCGGACCGTCTTCGGGCACAAGGATGTTTTCTGCGTGGAAGTCCCGCAATGTCAGCGCGCGCGGCTCGCTCACGCCTTCGAGAAGCTCGTGCCACATGGCGCGATAGACCTCGACGGCATCGCCTGAAAGCTCGGCCCCGCGATGCGGCGCATACCATTCAGGCAGCAGCATGGCCTCGGCCTCATAAGCCACCCGGTCATAGGTCTGGAGCGCCCAGTTGGAGATCTGCCCCGGCGCGATCTTATTCTCCCTTAGCGGACGAATAGCCTCTAGCGCCGCAGCATAGAGAGCGCCCTCATCTTCGCCCGCCTCGATCGCATGGACCAGAAGGCGGTCACCGAAATCCTCAATGACGGCAAATCCGTCCACCGGGTCATCGGCAAAAATGCGCGGCGTGCGCACACCCACCTCGCGCAAATAATCCGCAAGCGATGTAAAGGCTTCAAGCCGGGGACCCGCGAGTCGCGCCATGGCGTTATAGCCAAGCTCGCGCCGTGCGGCTTCATCCGCATCGGGCGGGCAGGCAGCGGTCTCGGCACCGGGCGGCGCATCCATCAGCAAGGCTGGGCTTTCCCCGCCTGCAAGGCGGAAATATCGGCGGGTTGAGGCATCGGCCGTCAGCGGCTGGGGCGGTGTCCCAGCCCAACCCGTCCGCTCAAGGAATGCTGTGCGCGCTGCCTCCCGGCTCGCCATCTCATCACCACTCATACAAAGTCCTTTTCCGAAAGGCGCACAGCCCAGTCTTCATCGCCGGCCAGCTCCCATAGCCTCGCGCCCGGCTCTTCTCTCGCCGTGACGCTCAGCGCCCCGCCGGGCAGGTAGCCCTCGCCATGTTCGGCCCATTCGACAATCAGGATGCCAGCTTCCGCCGCCTCATCCAGCCCCAGCTCCATCACCTCTTCGGGATCTTCCAGCCGATAAAGGTCGGCATGAGTGACCGGCGGGGTCGTCGCATATTGCTGGATCAGGGCGAAAGTCGGACTCGGCACCTCGATCTCGCCCCCCGCCAGCGCGCGGATCAGACCGCGGGCCAGCACGGTCTTGCCCATGCCCAATGCGCCGGACAGGAAGACGGTATCGCCTGCGCGCAAAAGCGCAGCGAGCCGCCTGCCGATCCGATCCGTGTCTGATTCGCTCCCTGCTCGGAGCGTCATGAGAAGTGTCACGAGAAACAGTATAGCCATGTGGGGGCCCGCCGCGAACCCGCAAGACTTGAGCTTCTTTCCCCTAAGAGGCTAAGGGCCGGATCGTTCACCAGATCCCGATCCCGGAAAGACCCCGCCCATGGTAAAGCTGACCTATATCGAACATGACGGCACCACGCATGATGTCGAGGCCGCGCCGGGCCTGACCGTCATGGAAGCGGCCGTGAAGAACAACGTGCCGGGCATCGATGCCGATTGCGGCGGCGCCTGCGCCTGCGCGACCTGCCACGTCTATGTCGATGAGGCCTTCCGGGCGAAAACCGGTGAGCCCTCGCCGATGGAGGAATCGATGCTCGATTTTGCCTCAGAGCGGCAGGAAAACTCTCGCCTTTCCTGCCAGATCACGGTCGAGGAAGCGCTCGACGGGCTGACCGTCCGGCTGCCGGAATTCCAAGGGTGAGCTGACCGGCTTCATCTTGCGGCTTGACTCCGCGCCTCATTTTCCTGTTTTGTTCCTTTCGTGGACGACAGCCTCACCGATATTCCGCCCGGCTTTTCAGAGGCCGGGCTGCGCCCCGAAGTCACCGCGAAGCTGACCCGCGGAGTTGCCCGGCTGCTACGCCATATGGGCTGTGCGGTCCTGGCCGAGATGCGGCTGGCCAATGGCCGGCGAGCAGATCTGATGGGGATCTGCCCAAAAGGCACCCTCACCCTTATCGAGATCAAATCCTGCCGTGCCGATTTTGAGGTCGATAATAAATGGCCGGATTATCTCGACTGGGCCGACCGGTTTTATTTCGCCGTCGATGAGGAATTCCCGCGCGACCTGCTCCCCTCAGACGAGGGCCTGATCATCGCGGACGGATTTGGCGGAGACATCATCCGCCCCTCGCAAGATCGCAAGCTGAGCGGTGCGCGGCGCAAGGCCGTGACATTGCGCTTTGCCCGCCAAGCCGCCTTCGCAGGATTTTCCGAGGAATAAAGGGGGAGCGGCAAAGCAGGCCACCTTTGAAATCTGGCCGCGTCCGCACCCCCATATAGGTGGATGGTCGCATGCTTGCCGCCCCGCCCTCTGGGGTATCAGGAATGAGGGCAGTACCATTCCTGACATCGAATGACGGGTATGTTGGGCAGGTCCGTCATTCGTTCACAAAAACTTAACACAATTGGGGCGATCGCGCAGAAAGAGTTTTCCCCTAAAAATTGTGATATTCTCACAGCATACGGAGGGCTACGGCCAGCTCAGAATGCGTCTCAATCAAACGATCCGCACCCGCTTCTTGCAGCTGATCCGCGTGATCCTCAAGGCAATGCCCGCCACCGAGGAAACCCCAGACTGTTCCGCCTGCGGCCTTTCCGGCGGCAACACCATGCGCGCTGTCCTCGATAATGAGACATGAGGCCGGATCCACGCCAAGCTGTTCGGCCGCATAAAGAAAGATATCTGGTGCGGGCTTTCCATGCTCGACGAAATCCGCCGAATAGACATGCCCGTCAAAATAAGGCGCCAGACCGTAACGGTTGACCTTGTCATCAAGATAGATCTGCGCGGATGAGGAGGCGACCGCCATTCTGTAGCCCAACTCACGCGCCGTTTGCACAACATCCAGAGCACCGGGCACAATTGTCATGGTGTGTCGCTGCGCCCGCCGCGTTTCAATCATTCCGTCCCAAAGACTGGTGAATTCCGCCTCCGTTGGCATCCGGCCGAGGACAGCGCCATATTCATCCTGAAGCGCCGTCCTGAACAGATCGGCCCGCATCCCGTTGAACCGGCGGATCAGATCCTCCGGCCCCCAATCAAATCCACGCTCATTGAGAAAGACGGCAACATCTTCGAGCCCGACGATTTCGCTATCGACGAGCACACCATCACAGTCAAAAAGGATTGCAGCAAAAGGCATGGCGCGCCCTTAGCCTTACGCCAGCTCTTTCGCCAGCCTGCTTGGGTCAGCTTGAATGCGGCTCATCGCCTCGTGCAGGCGATCCCGCACAAAACGGTGGCGGGAGTTCTGCGTCCAGTTGGGGTGCCAGGCGAGTACGAGGTCAAAAGACGGCACCTTCACAGGCGGCTCGAAAATATAGAGGTTTTTCGGCATTAGCCCCATCAGGAGCTGCGGACCAGTCAGAACACAATCCGTATGCATCACGATCGGCAAGGCAAGCAGGAACGAAGATGTCGTATAAGCGATGTTCCGGTGATAGCCCCGCTCTGTCAGCGCCCGATCAGTGAACCCTTCGGCTTTTCCGGCAGGCGCAACTAGCACATGATCAAGAGACAGGAACTCTTCCAGCGTTAGCGGGTGGCCCGCCAGTGGATGGTTTGCCCTCACGGCACTGACGAAGTTGTGCCGCGCAACGGGCCGGATGACGAAGTCTTCAATACGGATGGTCGGCGGCAGGTCGAGTACCGGCGCCTCGGGCAGGAAACAAAGGTCGAGCTTGCCCGTCGCCAGCTCGCGCGCCGATTCAAGGCTGGGGCTTGAGAGATCAAGGCTCAACCCTGGTGCTTCCGACCGGATCACCTCTTCCCATAATTTGGCGATCAGTGCGCCGACATCATCCGTACACGCGATCCTGAAGCGGCCCTTTGCATGAATGGGATCGAACGGGTCCGGCACCCGGAGAACCTCGCGGCATTGCTCCATCGCATGAGCGACGACCGGCCGGAGTTCTTCGCCTAGCGGGGTCGGGATCATCTCGCCGCCGGTCTTGACCAGAAGCGGATCACCGAACGCATCCCGCAGTTTGGCGAGGGCTCTTGAGGCCGCGGGCTGGGAAAGACCAATCTGCGCCGCCGCTGCCGTCACGCTGCGCTCTGACAGCAGCCAGTGCAGCGCCAGCAAGAGATTCAGGTCCAGGCCTTCAAGACGTCTGTCCATAATTCACATTTGGTATATTGAAAATGACTATTATGCATTTGTGATATATGCACTGCACACTTAGGTCAAGTGTGACCGGCGCAGGATCGGTCGCCAGTTCAAGAGGACCATCATGTTCATTCGCTCCACTCTCATTGCCGGCGCAGCTCTGATCGCTGCAGCCAGCGCCCCTGCCCATGCGAACACCCAGGAAGAGGTGGAACTGTGTCTGGCTGCACTTAGCCAGGAAGCGCCTGACGCCAAATTCTCCTTCAAACGGAAAAGCGGCGGCGCGCTTGCTAAACTGAAATTCGAAATGGTGTCCGCTGACGGCGAGAAGAAAAGCGTCGTTTGTAAGGTCCGTAAGGGCGAAGTCGAAGAGCTCGACATGGACGCATAAGCCGCTCCCGGCTTTTTGAATGCCCAATGTGAAAACGGCCCCTTTCGGGGCCGTTTTTGTTTTATTTCTTGGTCATCTGCTTGGCGACAACACCGCCGCCGCCGCCGAGAATACCGCCGCCAATGGCGCCTTCGACGATGTTCTGCAGATAGGTCATCAGCATATTGGCATCATCACCAGAAGCGAGAACCTCATTGAGGCCCGCCTGGTCGGCGCCAAAGCCGCCAGCAAGACCCCCGAGAAGGCCGCCCAGCGTCCCTGTCGTCAGACCGCCACGCAGCAGCTTGGACAGGATCGGCCCAAGAATGGCCCCAGCCACCCCGTTGGTGACGAGTTCAGGATGTGCCTGAATCCAGTCGAGAATTTGTTCCATCTGTTCGTTACCCCTCTAGTTCGGTACGCGTTTCGCCCCCGTAAGGGTTAAGAAAGCTGATCTAGGTTATCCCGTCCAGCTATTTTCCAGCAGCCAGAAGTGGCTCTGACACCGCTGAAATCAGCTCACTTCAGGCCACTTCTTCGGATTGAGCCCGCGGATCAGCAACCAGAGGGTGAGCGTGCCTTCCCCGACCAGGGCGGGCAGGATCACCATCATACTGATGATCTTTGCAAACGGGCCATAATCCGCAAACAGAAGAGTTCCCATCCCATCCACAATGTACCCGGCACCGGCCAGGAAAAGCAGGATGCCGAGGAGGGCCGGCAGATAGGCCGCCCTGACCAGCAAGAGCCCGAGCAGGAAGATATGGATGCCAAAGAATACAAGTGAAACGGCGAACCCGGAACCATAAGATTTAAGTGCCAGATAGATCTCGGCCTGCGCGTTGACGGGCGAGAGCGCATCCCCTGCCTCAACGATCTTCAGGATATGGACGAATTCGAGCGCAACAGCCGCGAACATGACCGTATAGACCAGCCGAAATAGCGCCGAGAGGAGTGACAGTTTTCGTCCGGCAGGGATCAGCAAATAGTATAGCGACCATGAGATGATCACATCGGCGATCAGCACGATGACAAATGCCGCTGCGCCGAGCCGGAACTGCCCCAGATTTTCCATGAGGTTTGCGGTCGTGGCCGCGGGGTCTCCGTCGACAACCAGACCGCCGATTGCAACCATGTTGGCAAAAATCGCAAAACCGAAAATCAGTAGGTAGAAAAAGCCCGTGAGCCGAGCGAGTCCTTGCGCTTGTGATGCCGTCAGTGTGGATTTGTCCATTCTTGCCCTCTCCCCATTCCTCTATTGCCCAAAGAAAAAGGGCGGCCCGAAAGCCGCCCTTTACTAGATAATCAGACCTCGCCGGTGTCAACCGTGAGCAAAGAAGGCGAGCATCAAGAGCGCCACGATATTGGTGATCTTGATCATCGGGTTCACCGCAGGACCAGCTGTGTCCTTATACGGATCGCCGACGGTGTCGCCCGTCACGGCCGCTTTGTGGGCTTCTGAGCCCTTGCCACCATGATTGCCGTCTTCGATATATTTCTTGGCGTTGTCCCATGCGCCGCCACCAGCGGTCATGGAAAGCGCAACGAAGAGACCGGTGATGATCGTCCCCATCAGCATCGCACCAAGAGCTGACAGTGCAGCATCCTTACCGGCTGCCGCACCATCAGGCGCGAAACCAGCAACAGCAAGTCCGATCAGAACATAAAGAACAATCGGTCCGAGGATCGGCAGCAGTGACGGCACGATCATTTCCTTGATCGCGGCGCCTGTGAGCAGGTTCACAGCCCGTGCATAGTCAGGACGCTCCGTGCCCTGCATGATGCCCGGTTTCTCTTTGAACTGGCGGCGCACTTCCTCAACGATGGCGCCTGCCGCGCGGCCAACGGCCTGCATGGCAAGGGAGCCGAAGAGGAAGGGCAGAAGCCCGCCCGCAAAGAGACCGATGATCACGTATGGGTTCGAGAGATCGAAGCTGACTGTCACGCCCTCGAAGAACTCGAACTTGTCCGAATTCTCAACGAAGAATTCGAGATCCTTCGCATAGGCCGCAAACAGCACCAGCGCACCAAGACCCGCAGAGCCAATGGCGTAGCCTTTGGTCACGGCCTTGGTCGTGTTGCCGACCGCATCGAGCGCATCCGTTGTCTCACGCACAGAGCTGTCGAGTTCGGACATCTCAGCAATGCCGCCTGCATTGTCCGTCACCGGACCGAAGGCGTCGAGCGCGACGATCATCCCGGCAAGGGCCAACATGGTCGTGACCGCCGTTGCGATCCCGTAAAGACCGGCCACACCAAAGGTGAAGGCGATCCCCACCATGATGATCAGTGCCGGCAGGGCCGTTGCTTCCATGGAAACGGCAAGGCCCTGGATCACGTTTGTGCCGTGGCCGCTTTCAGAGGCCTTGGCGACGGATTTGACCGGACGGAAGCCCGTGCCGGTGTAATATTCCGTGACCCACACAATCGCGCCCGTGACGACGAGACCAGCAATGCCGCAGTAAAAGAGGCTGAGACCAGTGAAGGTCGTCGCGCCATCACGTGTCGAGAAGACCTCGTCAAAGCCGAGCATCAGGCCGGTCACAATGGCCAACGCGATGATCGACAGGCCACCGGTTGCGATCAGGCCCTTGTAGAGCGCGCCCATCACATTGGTGGAGCCCTTGGAGAGCTTCACGAAATAGGTGCCGATGATCGAGGTCACGATGCAGCTTGCACCGATCGTCAACGGATAGAGCATGAAGGTGCGGACATTGTCGAAGACACCGTCACCGCCCGAGAGGATCTGAATTTCCGTCGGTGCAAAGAGGATCGCGCCCAAAACCATGGTCGCCGCGATGGTCACGACATAGGTCTCGAACAGATCGGCTGCCATGCCGGCACAGTCGCCGACATTGTCGCCCACATTGTCCGCGATGGTGGCAGCGTTCCGGGGGTCATCCTCCGGGATACCTGCTTCGACCTTGCCGACGAGGTCACCACCAACATCCGCACCTTTGGTGAAGATGCCGCCGCCCAGACGGGCAAAGACAGAGATCAGCGATGCACCGAGCGACAGGGCGATCAGCCCCTCGACAACACGGCGGTCATCGACATGCTCGGTCACAGAAGTGAGGACCGCGAAATAAACAGCGAGGCCAAGCAGCGCGAGGCCAGCGACCAGCATGCCTGTGACCGCGCCCGACTTGAACGCGATGTCGAGACCCTTGGCGAGGCCGGAGCGCGAGGCTTCGGTCGTGCGCACATTGGCCCGGACCGACACCAGCATGCCGATATAGCCTGCCGCACCGGAAAGAACCGCGCCGAAAAGGAAGCCAACGGGCGGTGCCCAGTCACGGAAGAAAATGAAGAGAAGTGCAAATACCACGACACCAACAATGGTGATCGTTGTGTATTGCTTGTTCAGATAGGCTTGTGCGCCTTCCTGAATGGCTTTGGCGATCTCCTGCATACGATCTGTGCCGGCCGGTGCCTTCATCACGGACTGCGCGGTGATGAAGCCATAGGCCACCGCCAGGAGGCCCGCCGCGATGACGAGCATTAGGGTCAGTGTCATGGGTGTTATCCCCTCTCCAATTGGTTATTTCGCCCTTGCGAGAACCGCTGGACGTTTTTCAACCAATGAAACTGTCAGCGGTTGGCGTCAGAATCAATTGCATTGTCAGGCCTTCCCGCATTTGGAGTCCTGAACCTCACCTTAAACATTCTGTTTTAGGGCGGCGCTTGGGGAACTCTGGGAGAGGTGTATGCGCCACCTCATTATTATTGCGGCTACACTGGCACTTTTGGGATGCGGACCTGAAGAAGAGCCGACGCCTACGCGCGCGGCGGCAGAAAATTATCACCGAGAGCTACGGGGATATGAATATCACGAAGATGTGATGCGCGATTCCGAAGGGACGCATTATTATGCCCAGTCCGCGCTCAGCGGCTATTTCCGAACAGATGACGAGGACTTGCCGGCAAGCCTCACTGAACTTGCAAGTTCCGGCTGTCAGATCCCGCGCCCCGAAGAGACTGACGCTCTTTACATTGTCCATATCGGTGGCAGTGAGCAGCAGGCCCCGATCCATTACATCACCAACCAAGCCCTGAATGACGCCGCCGAGCGGATGGTCAGCGCCTATGTCCAGCGCGAAGGCGACATGCCCGCCTACGCCCGCTTCAAAGCCGGCCGGACGATGCCCATCACAAATGTCGTCGTGACCGAGCGCGAAAAACCCGTCTTTCTTGTCCTGATTAGTCAGGGCGACCTCATCTGGTCACTTCAGCCTGCCAAAGGCACGCAGATCCGTCAGATCGTCGCGCTGACCCCCGGGATGCTTGGCTTTGCGCATTTGCCGGAGGGCACAGAGGTTCACTCCCTTTATGGCAGAAGCCTTGCCCGCTGCGGCATCAAGCCTGCGCGGATGCCAAAAGAGCACTGGTCCTTTGTCCGCAATGTGAAGGAGTCCTCCTACGGACAGGATCTTCTCGCCGAGAACAGGAAACGCGCCCGCGACTTTGACCGCTGGATGCGCGAGACTTTCGACCTTGGTTTTTATAGCGCTGTTGAGGGCCTCCATCTCAGCAATGCTCTGATTGGCCCGATGCCGTCCAGCGAGGACGCCCGCACGCCCTACCGTCCGCTATCGGGCAGCGCCGTCCTTCTGTCTCCGTCAGATTTCGTCATGGCCGCGTCCAAAAAGACATTCAGTAGCCAGAGCGAAACGCTGGTCCGTCAAACCGCCACCGAAGCCGCAGGCGGCAGTCTTTCAAATCTCGTTGCAAGGGGGAACTGACCCATGTTCGACAACAGTCCCATTTCCATGATTACCAAGCTGATCGGCCTTTGCTGTTTCGGTGTGTTTCTTGCGACCCAGCTGAATGTCTTCAATCACGTGCAGGGCATGACCTATGCGATGAATGGCGGCGACCGGCAAAAAGATCCGCTGGCGGATCAGGGGATCATCGTTTCCAACAATACGATGGATCATAATCGTAAGATCATGTCGTCCACCTATATGGCGACTGTCAAACAGGACGATATCGACGCCTATCGCAACGTGACCTTTTCCGCACAGGTGCCGGTCAAACAGCTTCTTCAGGACGGGGAGAGCCGTCCCGAGGATGGATTTGAAGGAGTATTCGCTGAATCTCGCGCAGTTTTCTACGCGCACGAAGAATGCGAGCGACTGTTGCAGACAATGGCGTCGAGCTGTCAGGTCGTCCGCGCCACCGGCAAGTTCAAGCGCGATATCGTCGACATCTCCGCTGTTCTGAAATTCACGCAGAAGGCCGCGTTCGGCGAACTTGATGCAACGACCGCCTGGTCCTTCAACGAAGTTCAGGTGAACATGACCGACGGCATGGTCACTTCGCCTCGTCAGTATGCCCACAAAAAACGCCTGCAATTTTATCGCAAGGCGGTCAGCGAATGTATTCAGATCAAGCGCCGTGCAGGGAACTGCGCGATCACAGGCCTTCGTATCAGCTCCTTTCAGGAACCGAACAGCACGATGGTCAATATGAATGCTTCTGCCGAATACGGCTTTCTGATGCGTCAGAGATAAGCGGCGGCCAGATCAACCTAGCCGCTCTTCCAGCCACGCTCGCAGGACGGCTGCATTATCCGTACCCAGTTTGATTTGAGGATCGGCGAAATCTTTCGTGCGGATCCGCAAGGAACCGGGCAGTGCCTCAACGGCCGAGACTTCACTCCGCGCAAGGATCCGGACCAGCGGGAACATTCCCATCGGACGGATGATCGCAACGCGGTGAGCGCCAAGGCCAAGCAGGACGCCGCCCTTGAAGACGCGCTCTTCTTCGGGCGTCTCATCCGGATGCGCTTTCAGAAAATGCGCCCGCGCTTCCTCAATGGAGAATTCAGCTTCGCGACCTTTGCCGAGCCGGTTGAGCAGCAGGGCCACCCCGCCAATCGCAACAGCCACAAAGGCGAAATAGAGCAGGAGCGCCATGGCCTATTCCTTGAAGGTGACGGTCGATTGCCGTCGTCTGTTGACGTGCAGGTCAAAAACATCCGGACGCGAATAATGCCCCGCCACATCCAGCGTCAGATGCGCCCGCTGGACATGGGCGTGATCGAGATCCGCAATAAGAAGCGCTTCCTTATCGAGCACAGGCGGAATGACCCAATTGCCGTCAGGATCCGCAATGCAGCTTGCGCCATTCGCAAGTTGGCCTGCAACTTTGAGCTTGCCGATATCCGGCAGGTTGAGTTGCGACACATCCGCGCCCGACATCAGACCAGAGACAGAAAGAGCATATCCCCGCCCTTCCCGCGCGATCATCGGGGTCAGTTGCTCCGTATTATGAAGACCACCCGGCCATACGGCGACGTGCAGGTCCTCGCCTTGCGCATAAAGACTGGCCCGTGCGAGCGGTAGCCAGTTCTCCCAGCAATTGAGCCCGCCTGCGGTGAAAGCGCCAAGCTTGTGGACGCGCAAGCCATTCCCATCGCCAGCGCCCCAGACAAGCCGCTCCTCATAGGTTGGCATCAATTTACGGTGTACTGATTTAATCTCGCCATCCTCGCCAATATAGACAAGGCTGGTGTAAAGTGTGTGGCCGCCGCGATCGGCTGCCCGCTCCATCACCCCAAGATAGACCGCCATTTTCGCGTCACGCGCCATGGCGCAGAGCGGCTCAAGATGCCCACCCTCGATCTCGACACCATGATCGAGATAATGCGCATACCACTCTTTCTGGATGTCACTTTCGAACTGGGCGCCGTCGGTCCGCTCGACCCAGAAAGGGTAGCCCGGCACGAGAGATTCTCCGAAACAGACAAGCTGCGCGCCTTCACTAGCGGCCTGTCCAGCGCAAGCTGCGACTTTCTCTAGGGTTGCATCTCGATCAAGCCAGACCGGCGCAATCTGCGCCAGCGCAACGGTCAGCCTGTCTTTTTCCCGGATCGTGCCCTGATCAGACGGGCGGATGATTTCAAGCGCCATACGACACCTCAAAGCCAGGACGGCACAGCCTCTCCGGACAGCATGTCCTCATAGCTGGGACGTTTACGGATAATGGCAAACCGCTCTCCATCGACGAGCACTTCCGGGGCCAGTGGCCGAGTGTTGTATTGCGAACTCTGCGTCGCGCCATAGGCACCTGCACCACGGAACGCGAGCAACGCGCCTTCCTTTGGATCACGCAACGCGGCATCGCGCAGGAAAACGTCCGTCGACTCACAGACTGGCCCGGCAATATGGCAGGATTTTGGCTCCGCATCCGATTGCGCAACCTCCTGCACGTCATGGTGGGAGCCATAAAGCGCCGGGCGCATCAGATCATTCATGCCGCCATCGACGATGACATATTGCGTTCCGTCCTGATCTTTCCGGAGCAGGACCTCTGTGACAAAGAGACCCGCATTCCCTGCGATCAGCCGGCCGGGCTCCATGATCACCTGCACCCCCAGATCGTCCGTCAGGCGGCGAATGATCGCGGCATAATCAGAGGGCAGCGGCGGCACTTCGCCATCCTGCCGGTAGGGGATGCCAAGCCCGCCGCCCAGATCGAGGGAAGCCACTTCACAGCCCTTCCCGCGCAACGCCGTCACAAGGTCACGGCCTCGTCCTGCCGCCTTCTCGAACGGCATCAGCGAGGTGATCTGTGAGCCGATATGCATCGCAATCCCGCGCGGCGCGAGCGAGGGGTGGGCCGCAGCTTCCGTATAAAGACGGACAGCTTCATCCCAAGGGATACCGAATTTGTCGTTTTTCCGCCCCGTCGAGATCCGCGTATCGGTCCCGGCATCGACATCTGGATTAACGCGCAGGGCCAGCGGGGCTGCAACGCCCATCTCCTCTGCCACACCGGCGAGTTGGCGAAGCTCCGCCTCACTCTCGACATTGAATTGCAGGATCCCGGCTTCGAGCGCCGCCTTCATCTCGGCGCGCGTCTTGCCGACACCCGAGAAGACGATCCGGTCCGCCGGAATGCCGGCTTTCAAGGCACGGAAGAGCTCCCCGCCAGATACGATATCCGCGCCCGCGCCTTCTTTTCCCAACAAAGAGAGGACGGCGATATTCGACAGCGCCTTGACCGCAAAAGCGACCAGCGCACCTGACCCCGCAAAGCCTTCGGCGAAGACCCGGTAATGGCGGCGCAAGGTAGCCGCGGCATAGACGTAGAACGGGGTGCCGACCTCCTCCGCGATAAGGGGAAGCGGCACATCCTCCGCATGAAGAACGCCATCACGATAGGTGAAATGATCCATCAGAGTGGCCCCGGTCTGCTACCGCGTGAAGGACTGATCCTGATTGCCAGGCGGCGGCGGTGTGTCGAGCGGCGCCTTGCGCCCGCAGGCACTCAGCGAGAGGGCGGAGACGAGGATGAGCAGGGCGAAGATAATCCGGGACATGATCGACCGATTGCGCCGCTCGCCGGGGGCCGTCAAGTAGGGCCGTCATGACCGACCCGCATGCTCCGCGAACCGCCCCGCTCGGCCGCCTGATCAAGCTGATGGCCCTGATCGGGGTCGGCTTCATCCTCTTTGTGGTTTTTGCCGCCTCCCAGAAACCCCGGACCGGCCCGCCGGGCCTAGAGGAGCTGGCCGCAAGAATGCCCGGCGTCAGGTTGACGGCGAATGAGGACGGCCTTGCCGCCTTTCTGGCTCCAGGAGAGGAGGCAGAAACCTATGACGTCCTCGGCGCACCCGAGGGTCTGCCGGGCGCCATCGCGGTCTATTTCTGGCCCGCCGACTGCACCACGCATTGCGAAACCGAGGCACGGGACTTCATCGCGGGGCTGGGCAGCAATTCTGTCTTCACCCCCGTTATCGCCCGCCAGATACCGCGCTCAGCGGGCCGAAAATGGGAAGCGGCGCTGCCGACGGGCGTCATCGGGGTCAATCATTTCGGTGGCGCCCATCGCGATCACCTTTCCGGGCCGCCACGACACATTGTGATTTTCTATCGAAACAACCGCGAAATCGCCCGCGCCAGCGGCGTCGACTGGTCAAAACAGCCTGCACAGGACCTAATTCGCGCCCTTCAGGACACACTTTTACCGGATATTGTATTTTTCTTCGCACCTGCACTGTGCGCCGCAACCAGTTCATGGTTAATCACTCGGCGTGTCCCTTGAGGCTATGGAGAGATACCCATGACAAATAGTTTGAAGGCGCTTCTGCTTGGCGCCACCGCAAGTTTCGCTCTCGTCGCATGCGGCGGCGACAAAGATGACGCCAAGGATGATGCCAAAATCGAAGTCGACGGCAAGTCGATGACGATGAAGTCTGACTCCCCGCTCGATAAACCATTCAAGCTGTCCAATGCTGAGCCTTATGACATCGCGGCTCTGCTCGACGGGATGGGCGGCGCACTCAGCTATGACAGCGCGGATTTCGACGGTGACCTCGGCGCAGCCGTCATCACCAATCTTCGCCCTGCATCTGACGATGGCGGCGAGACATCGATCGGCCGGGTCGAAATTTACGGCCTGAACCAGGAAGCGCTTGCCGGTATGGGCTCTGGCGCTGGCTTCACCGACATGACCGAGCTGTTCCGCAAGGTCCGCATGTTCGACGTCAAATCGACCTTCCCGGTTGAAGAAGGCTGGGACGGCTCAGAGCCGACCGTTGGCAATATCTCGATCGGCGCACTTGAAATCGACACGATCAAGATGATGGGCACGCCTGGCGGCGATATGGGTCCGGACAGTGTCGAATTCGGCGGTCTTTCGCTGAAAGACATGTCGATGAACGTGCCTTTCTCGGGCGAAGGTGACGGCGTTAAATTTGCGACACCTGACTTCCGTGTTGCTGGCTACAAGAACGGCGTCTTTGGCGGCCTGATGGCAGCCGACCTCTCATACGACATCAAACAGTCGGACGACATGATCCAGGAACAGCTGGCCGGTATGGGCCCGCAAGCTGGCATGCTCACCGACATTCCGCTTCTCAAGAACATGATTTTCCCGGCCCACCAGTCCGGCAAGATCGGCATGATGAGCTGGGACGGCCTGACCTTCACCAACCTCATTCCGTTCATCCAGAACGGCGAGACCCCGCCGGTCAGCGAGACGAACCTCATCAAAATCGGCGGCATGAAATTCCTCGATCAGGAAGTCTCGATCAACGGCAAGAAAGCCGCGTCGGTTGAAAGCACGGTTGTTGATCCAATCGACTTCCACCACTTCATGCCGAAAAAGATCCGTATCGTGTCGAAAGGCTCCAAAGCTGACATGACGGCTTATGTCGGTGACGAGAACCCGGCGATCACCAAAGTCCTCAAGGACAATGGCCTCGACAAGGTCAACGGCGAAAGCGAACTTGAATATTCGTTTGACCCGCGCTCGGGCGGCATCAAGCTCGACATGGATGGCGAAGCCAAGGGTTTCTACGGCCTCAGCCTGAACTTTGCGATGTCGGATTTCGACTACGACACGATCGTTGGCTCTGAAGATGAAGGCGCAAAACAAGGCGCCGTGATGAACGCAGCCATCGACGGCATGACGCTGAAGCTCAAGGATGAAAAACTCCTCGACACTGTCTTCGCCATTGCAGGCGCACTGACCGAGCAGGATCCTGCCGGCCTTCGTCAGCAGGCTGTTGGTCTCATGTCGCTTGGCGCCATGCAGGGCGCGCAATTCTCTCCGCGCGTTCCAGAATATGCGACCGCGCTTTCGAGCTTCGTCAGCGAAGGCGGCACACTGACCATCAGCGTCGCCCCGTCACAGCCCGTGACGATCGGTTCGCTGGCCGCCTCTGGCCAGTCCAATCCGGGCGCCGTGCTCGACACGCTCAACGTCACGGTCAAGCAAGACTGATCCTGACCGAGATCAAATGATTAAGCCCCCGCTTTGGCGGGGGCTTTTTTTATGGGTTAGCGATTGCCGGAAGCGATATAATCCGCAAGCGGCGAGAAGGCCCGCACAAGCGATTTGTAGACATCCCGCTTGAACGGCACGACGAGGTCAGGAACCTCCTCTAGCGGCGCCCAGCGCCACTCACAGAACTCCGCCGGCTGATGAGAATCGAGGTTCACCTCGTCATCATCACCTTCGAACAGCATGAGCGCCCATTTCTGTTTTTGCCCGCGCCAGCGGTCGCGCTTCTTTGCTTTGTAGTCGGAAGGAAAGTCATAAACGAGCCAGCCCGGCGTCGTGACCAGAAGACGTGTCGAGCTGACGCCGCTCTCTTCCTGCAGCTCGCGGACAGCGGCATCCTCAATCGACTCACCGGGATCAACGCCGCCCTGGGGCATCTGCCAGCGATATTTATAGGCGCGCTGGACGGCGCTGGAGGCAACGCGCTTGCCCAGCCAGACTTCGCCTTTGCGGTTCAACAAACATATCCCGACATTGGGACGGTACTGATCAAGGTCGGGTAGTTCTTTCATGACGGTCCATTAGCTACCGCAGAAGCGGGAACAAGGTCAAAGCCCTCTTTTTCAAGGCCATCCGCCCACGTCTCAATGGCGCGAATGGCATCGGCTGAAATATAAAGCCGGGCGAGGACCGGCCTTCCACTGCTCGCCGAGGCTTTGAGCTGGGAGAGCCCCTGCTCGGCAAGGCCGCTGCCGCGCGGCACGATCACATTGACCCGGCCATAAGGAACGCCCTGCTCGATCGCGGCCTGCGCGCCGAGCCCCGTGTCATCAATATAGCCAAGCCCTCTAGATTTGAGGACGGACATGACCTCACTGATCGCGGCTTCATCCTTGCCAAAAGACGTGCCCAGATAATTCGTCGCCAGCGGATAGGCCGGCGCCCGCGCGAGCAGCCAGCCAAGCCGCTTGCCATTCGCCTCGCCCCGCCGCGCAATCGTCAGGCCCGCTGGCCCCAGCGCCTCGGCACTTACGCCCGGCTCTTCCATGGGCAACTCGATTGCGACCTCATGCCCTGCCGCCATCGCCTTTTCCATCAGTGCCGTGACGTCTTTGGAATAGGGCGCGAAACTGAGCGCGACCTCCGGGGGTAGACGGTTGATCGCCTGCTCGGTCAACTCGGCATCAAGCCCCAGCCCGCTGAGCATGACCGCCACCTGCGGATCGCGGCCCGACACGCTGGGTCGCCGATATGCGTTAAAAGGCGTCAGCCCGTCAGAACCGATCTTCGGCGCCGATCCATATTCGCTCGAGCCGACCAGTGCGGGAAGGGCGGCGGTCGCCATCTTGCGCCGTGCAGCTGCAGCCGCCTCTCCACTGGTTTCAGGAATGGTGATGCGCAGCGTGCCGTCGGGCTGCTCTTCCTCGGTCGTGATCAGCTCGCTCGTCCGGGTGACGCCCGTCGGGCCCGCCTCAATATCGTCCGGCACGGTGATGACCTTGGGCCCGGTTGCGGCCCCTTCATCCTCGACCATGACAACAGGCAGTCCCTGCTCAACACCCTGCGGCGCGCCCGCATAGCGCTCAGGCTCTGACGGCAAATCAACGACCAGATCGGGTTCATCGACCGGTTCCGGCGAAAGCCAGACAAATACCGCGCCCGCAAGCAGGACCAGCCCCAGCCCCAGCCACGCCATTTTCAGGCGGGAAAGGCCGAAATTTCTCTTCTTTCGCATGCGCTTGCCCGGACTCCATCGCACATGCACCCTTGCCCCCGGGGCCCGAGTGTCGTTGAACATGAGATAAGGTCGTGCCTCCTAGACGGTTTCGATGCATGAAAGAAGGCTGGCAGCCGGATTGTGAGCGGCCGGGAGGAAAAAATGGTGAATGACAACGCCCCGGCGAAAAAAGCCGCCCCGACCCCTGAAGAACTCGCCCAAGCGGCTGAGGAAAAGGAACGGGCGACCGCCGAAGGCCGCCTGAAGGACGAGGCGCGCCGGACCCGCAAGAAAATCTGGTCGCAATCGCGCGCGACCGTCATCGGCAAGGTGCTGGAGACAAAGGCGCGTGTCGGCGGCAGCAAGGTCGCTTTCATCGACCCCGAGGGCAAAGAGACAACCTATAAGGATGTGGCGCGCGGCGCTTTCGCGCTCGGCAACGCCCTGCGCAAACGCACCAAGCGCGGCGAGAATGTCGGCGTCCTGATGCCAACGAGCCCCGCGGGCGTGATCACCATCCTCGCCCTTCATATCGACGGCCGCGTGCCGACCATGATCAATTTCACGGCTGGCGAATCGGCGATCCTCTCCGGTCTTGAAACGGCGGAAGTAAAGCTCGTTCTCACTTCGCGGAAATTCGTTGAGGTCGGCGGGTATGATGACCTCGTCGAGGCGATCAAGAAGAAGTGCGAGATCGCCTATCTTGAGGACATCAAGGAAAACCTGACCGCCATCGACAAGCTGCGCGCCGCGCTGGGAGAGAAATTCCCCTCCTTCATGCGCCGCCCAAATTCCCCCGATGCGCCTGCCGTCATCCTCTTTACGTCGGGTACGGAAGGAAAGCCCAAGGGCGTTGTTCTCTCGCACCAGAACCTCGTCGCCAATGTCGAGCAGGTGCGCAATCACGTCATTCTTGAAGACACCGACATCTTCATCAACCCGCTGCCGATCTTCCACTCCTATGGCCTGACGGGCGGGCAGTTCTATCCGCTGATCGATGGGCTGACCTGCATCCCCTATCCCTCGCCGCTGCATGTGAAGATCATCCCGGAAGTCATCCGGCGCTATGGCGCAACGATCCTCTTTGCGACCGATACCTTCCTTCAGCGTTATCTGAAAAACGCCAAGGATGGCGCGCTTTCAACCCTTCGTTATGCCGTATGCGGGGCAGAAAAGGTACGCGACGAAACCCGTGCGCTTGCCCGCAAGAAGTTCGGCTTCAACGTGCTCGAAGGCTATGGCGCCACCGAATGTGCGCCGGTTATCGCGGTCAACCAGCCGGGCGATATCCGTCCGGGCACGGTCGGCAAGCTCCTGCCCGGCGTTGAGTCCCGTGTCGATGCCGTTGAGGGCCTGTCCGAAGGCGGACGGCTTTTTGTCCGGGGCCCGAATGTCATGCTCGGCTATCTCGACCCGGACCATCCCGGTGAGCTGCTCGCCCCCGACGAGGGCTGGCACGACACCGGCGACATCGTCCATATCGATGGCGGCGGCTATATGTCGATCCGTGGGCGGCAGAAACGCTTTGCCAAGATCTCTGGCGAAATGGTCAGCCTGGCCGTGGTCGAAAACTGCGCCGGCGTCGTCTGGCCGGACAGCCTCCACGCTGCTGTCATCCTGCCCGATGACAAGAAAGGCGAGCAGATCGTCCTGCTGACCGAAGAACCTTCACCCAAACCCGAAACGCTCAAAGACTGGGCGCGCAATCACGGCGTGCCGGAACTCGCGGTCCCCAAACGGGTCCTGCATGTGCCGGACATCCCGGTCCTAGGCACCGGCAAGGTCGATTATGTCAGGCTGAATGCCATGGCCGAGGATCTGATCGCCACGGCCGAAGCAGAAAAAGCGGCCGCCGAGTAATCGGCGGCCCACCGGGCCTTAATTTACCGGCCGGAAGACCAGCGTCAGGATCAGACCCGGCACGCCGATCAGCGTCCACAGCGGCAGGTCGAGGAAGAATTTGCCGACCCCGCCTTCCGGCACGGATAGCTCAAGCCCCGCAATATTCATGAATTCGGCGGTCGTCGTGATGACGGGGATGCCCTCATCCAGCGTCGATACCGCGTCATAGCCCAGCAGCATCAGCGCCAAAGCCACCAGAATCCAAGCAAAAATCCGCAAGACCGCCATGATCGCGCCCGCCCTCAATACTAACCTTCCCCGACATTATGCGAGGGACGTGCCGACGGCAATGATGGGAGCGGGAATAGGCGCGGAAAGCCTTGAAATTCCCGATCAGTCTGGGCAAAGGGGCTCTTCTTGAAGGACAGGTGGCCGAGTGGTCGAAGGCGCACGCCTGGAACGCGTGTAGGCGGGTAACCGTCTCGAGGGTTCGAATCCCTCTCTGTCCGCCAGATTTTCTTTTCGCGCTACCGCCTACGGCTACTTGAGCGCGTGATGCCTTCACGGCGAATCGAGCCTAGCCAAGCGAACCACGAGGGCGGCCTAATTCGCCGCTCCTCGCTTCTGGTCATCGGTGCAGAAAGTCAGGCTCAAGAGCTCTTCGACACCCAGTGCTTTGTGTTGATCCCCGCAAAGAGCAGCCAGAACGCCGCAATCCATTCAAACAGCGCACCCGGCAGGAAGAAGAGCATGATCTTTTCCTCGAGCGCGGGATAAAGAATGACCGTCGCGGCGACTGACCCAATCACCAGATAGGTAAAAATCCCCCACGCCGAGAGCCAGCGCGGAATGAACCGTGACCGGAAGAACAGCGAGAAAAAGAGGACCCCGCCGACCGCCATCGGGATGAGCAGGAAATAGATCGCCGAGCCATAGACATCGCGCAGGAGCGAGACGAGTGACGCGCGCTGATCATCAGAGAAGCCGGGGGTCAGTTCCGGATTCACCACCGTGATGAACACGGCATATTTGAAGATGATAAAGGTCGCGCCCATCGCGCCTTCGATCAGCCGGCAGAACGCCGCGACCAGCGCCGGCCCCTGACCCACCGATTTCAGCACCATATACATTGCCGCGGCGGAGACGCAGACGAAGGTGTAGAGCACCACTTCGGCCAGAAATCCCGTGCGGAACATCAGCGCGAGCAGTGGCGAGGCATTCTCATCACCCAGCGCGCTGAGCGACGGGATAGGCCCGAATGTGATGTAGATCCCTGCGGCACTGTAAAGGACGTAGGATAGCCCCGCGAGCCGGGCCATTCGGCGGGCGGCGACATCGTTGAACGGCATTGTGGACATGGCAAGAAAGCTCCCCTCGGCAAATGTGATCCTGACCGGCGCAAATGCCGGTGACCCTTTTGCAGATGGTGAAGGCCTGTCCGCCTGTCGTCCGAATGGGGCTATTCGGACGCTCTCAGGGCAGATTTTTCGGGCTTCGCCGCACCATGCGGCCCCGCATTCCGGGCACTTTCGCGATAGGCGCTCGGCGGGGAGCCGACATGCTTTTTGAATGCGGCATTGAAGGTCGAGCGTGAATTGAACCCGACCTCCAGGCCAACCTCGAGGATTGTGAGCTCGGTTTCGGCGAGCAGCCTCTTGGCTTCCTCAGCCCGGCGGCTGTTCACAAAGTCAAAGAAATTGACGCCTAGCTGCTGGGAGAGCGTTTCGGAAATGTGGTTCTTCGTGATGCCCGTGACGTCGGAGAGCTTGCGAAGCGACAGATCCTTGTCGGCAAAGAGACTGTCCTTGTTGAGCGCGGCCCGCAGCTTGCCAGCGGTTTTGCTTAGCCGCTCTTCTGAGAGGATCGGACGCCGGGCGGGCTCCTCGGATTTGGCGACTCGGCCTGGCGGTAGGGCCGGCTGATGCAATCCGAGAAACGCAAACGCCGCGATCGCCAGAGACTCGCTGAAGGCCAGCGTGACATTAAAGGCCGGTATTGAAACGCCGGACAGCCAGAAGGCCTGCTTGACGGCAAAGAACAGCCAGGCGCCCGCAAAGACGAAAAGGATGTTGCGGAGCCAGTCGAGCGACTTGCGCTCGATATTCGCAAACTGCTCCATCATCTGCCGCCGGTGGCGCATCTGTAGCCGCAGGGCAGCGGCGAGATAGACGGCGGTCGTCGCAAGAAAGATGACCAGAGATCCGGTGCAGGTGAACAGCGCGATCCGGTAATGCGCGGGGTTCCGCGTCGCCGGATCAGCGAGCGCGAGCTTTTCCTCCGCACTCAGCGTCGCGAAGGGCAGGCTGATGAGAATGACGAGCAGAGGACCGAGCAGCGCGATCCAGTCGAGCCCGCCAAAGGACCGCTTTTCAGATGAGATCAATGCCCGCGTATAGAAGAACACGGCCGGGCCCAAGGCTGCCTTGACCGACAGATCAGCCCCCACAAGATGCGGCGCGATCCGGTAAGCGCCAGACAGCACAAGCAACTGGCCAAGCACATGCGCAAGCAGCGCAATCAGCACGACACGGAAATATAATACCCGATCGCCGCGCTGGCCCCGATTGGCCATCGCCATAGCGAACGCAAAGCCGATTGATCCGGATGCGACGGCGTAGGCGATTGTCGAGAACGTGTCGGACATAGGCCCGTTCTCGGAAATATTGCCGCCGAGGGCAATCGCTATCCATGCAGGAATTGCGCAGGCCGAAGACCGGCTTCATCACGCCTGATCATATCGATACAGACTTTCCTCCGTATCAATATCAATCGCGGCTTCATCGCGCAGGGGAACGCGGTGGACGTCTTTGAGTTGCCGCAGATAATCCCGGCCACCTGCCTCACCGCTCAGCCTAGAGAGAGCTTCAAAATGCGCGCGGCTGAACAGGACAGGCGGCATCAGGCGTCCATCCCGTTCGCTCGCGACGACATCTGCGGCACCTAACGCGGCGCACACGGCCTCAAGGTCCGTCGGCGCAATGAATGGCATATCGGCGAGGACGATAAGCGCGGCTTTTGCGTTCCCATGCATAATTTCAGATATGCCAAGTGCGAGGGAGGCCCCTTGCCCCGCCTCTGGGGTCGGATTGGACACGATCCGTACACCTGCTTCCGTATAAAGATCGATGAGCGGGGACTCCGCGGTCGGTACGACAGCATAGCAGCTTGGGAAGCTCGTTGTCGCCATCAACACATGCGCGCCAAGCGGTTGCCCCCGGAACGGCGCGAGCAGCTTGTTCCCTTCTCCAAACCGGCGGCTTTGCCCGCTGGCAAGGATCAGGACCGCGATCTCCGCCGGGTTCATTCGTCCACGGCCTGCCAGGCTGCCGTCACTTCGGCGAGGGCCGAGATGGCAAGCGCCTGTGCGTCACGCGCCTTGGCGACAAGCCCGATCGGTGCATGGATTCGCGCAATATGCTCCTCCATCACGCCTGCCTCGCGCAGAGCAGCGCAGCGTCGTTCATGCGTTCGGCGGCTGCCCAGCGCGCCGATGTAAAAGGCCGGCCCCGCTATCGCCTCGAGCAGCAAAGCCCGCTCCCATGCATGCTCATGGAACATGAGCACAAAGGCTGTCCACGGATCATCGTGGCCCTGCGGCGGAGTATCCGGCGTCATCAGATGATCCGTTGCTAGGCCCATCCCTTTTGCCAGTCCAAGGCTCTCCTCATCCGGCGATTGCAGATGCACATCATACCCGCACACGGAAGTGAGCCGCGCAAGGGCAAGGGGCTCCGTGCCCCGCCCGGCAATGCGCAGTCTGAGGCGCGGCTTCAGCTTCACGATCAGCCGCCCCCCGTTCCAATCCGCAGCGCGAGCACCCGCTTCAGCGACTGCCAATCCATCAATACCCGCCTCAAGCGTGACCGCAGATCGTTTTATAAGCCGGGTACAAATCGCCTGGATTACTTGCAAATCTGGATTGGGTAAGACTAGTAGCTCAAGCCGTCCGCCACAGGGCAGGTTCACATCGCGGAAGGGTGACCCCTCGCCATAAATCAGAGTACGGGGCTTATCCTCGGCAATGGCTTCACGGGCCTGAAAGACGACATCTGCATCAACGCAGCCATTCGAGACATAGCCCGAGACCCGGCCATCGCCTGCTATCGCCATCATCGCGCCGGGCGGCCGGATGCCGCCGCCGGTGATGTTGGTGATCAGAACAAGGGCCGTCCCTTCGCCCCGCGCCGCTGCCGCAAGGAGAAAGCCGAGAATATCGGCCGGGTCGGTGTAATGCCGGGGTGAAAGCCGCAATGGATTGCCCCCGTCAGGCTGCGCGATGCATGATCCGGCTCGTCACCCTGCTGACGAAATGCCCGATCATGAAAATGACCGGCGCAATCATCAAGAAACGATGCAGGCCGAGCCCCAGCATGTTGACGACAATGAAAAGAACGAGCGCACCTAGGCCGTACCAGTAAACCCGCTCACTACGGGCAGGCATCAGGTCAGCCAGCACATGACCAAGCCCTGCGTAACAGACGAACAGGAACACCCCTATCGGACTCACACCAAAAAGCAGCGCGAGGATCAGGCCCGAAAGCGTAGCAAGATATAATGGCAAAGCACCCATGATCTACTCCCCTTCCTCTGCAGGCGTCATATCCCCGGGACAAGGCGCACCCGCCTCTTCCCACGCCAGAACCGCTGCTGCCGTCAGGTCCGCAGAGCCCGGCGCCGGTTCACGGCCCGGCCCCGGCGCCCATCCCCAAAGGACAAGCTCGTCATGTGAAATGTGATCGGCCACTTCCGCAATCGTCCGCCCACCATTCCGATCGGGATCTTTGATCTGTTCACAGATGGCCGCACTATCCTTGCCGAACCATTCCATCTCGACCGGCGCGAGCGCCCAGACATGCGCGCCCGGCGGGCCATGCGGCAGGTCGGAATTCTCCGTCTGGTGACACGTCATGCAAGGCAGGGTCATCAGACCGATGCGGTCGTCTCCGCCGGCAATGTTCATGCCGTGATATTGCCACTCGCCCGGCGCCAGCCCATAGCTCGGCCCGGACCAGCGCGGCCGATTATCCGCCCCGACATGGCAATTGGCGCAGCGCGGATGGGACAGGACCTGATAGACCTTATTCCATTCGGCAAGTCCTGCATCACGGGACGGCGTCGCCTCTTCCTGTGCCAGTGCGGGGCTGACAAGAAGGAACAAGGCAAGAGCGATCAATCGTTTCATCTCATTCCTCCTTATACAAAGCTGATATGCTTGTTGAACGGCATTTCGCGGATCCGTTTGCCGGTGGCCGCAAAAATCGCATTGGCCAGCGCCGGAGCGGCAGGCGGCACGGGCGGCTCCCCGATCCCGCGAACATGCTCGCCATTCTCAAGGCCGCGCACGATGATCTCCGGACACTGATAAAGTCGCATGCCCTCGTGCTGGTGGAAATTGGTCTGCTGCGCCCGGCCGCCTGAATAGGTTATCTCGCAATTCATTGCATGGCCCAGCGCCCAGATGACACCGCCCTGTACGAGATTCTCGAAATTGACCGGATCGACAACACGACCAACCTCGGCGGCGACATAGACCTTGTCGATACGGATGCCGTGGCCGGTATCGGTCACCTCGACAACTTCCGCGACCGGCGTGCCGAAGGAAAGACAAAAGGCGACCCCGCGCCCGCGCCCTGCTTCCATCGGACTGCCCCAGCCTGACATTTCACCAACCGCTTCGAGCGTCTTGCGAGAGGGCTCATGCCACATCAGGCGCAGGCGCTCTTCCAGCGGATCGGCCCCCGCCTCATGGATCAGCTCATCAAGGAAACAGTCATGGAAGAAACCATTGGTCGAAGCCCCGACTGAGCGCCATGAGCTGACCGGCGCCAGCTCAGGTGCTCTGTAGCCGGACATCCGGTAATTCGGGATATTATAGGGCTGGTCCCATGCGCCGGAGGTGATGACACTGTCCGGGCCTGGCACGGAGAACCCCTGCCGCCCCATCTGGGAGGAAATCACCGAGGGCATGGTAATGCCCAGATCATAGGAGTCGACATGGCCGTCTTTCACTGCGCCGCGCATCCGGCCCATGGCGATCTGGCGCGGGAAGTCATGGATCATGTCTTCTTCGCGCGAATAGGTCAGCTTGATCGGCGTGCCTTTCAACTGAACAGCCAGCTCGGTTGCCTGCTTGACGACTTCGTCTTCCAACCGGTGACCGAAGCTGCCCCCCGCCATCAGAACATGCACACGGACTTTCTTGATATCGACACCAGCGATGCGGGCTACATTCTGCTCAACAAAGCGGGGGATCTGAGTCGCCGTCCAGACATCAACCCCATCCTCGCCCACCAAGACGGTCGCATTGATCGGCTCCATCGGCGCATGGGCAAGATAGGGCGCTCGATACTCCGCCTCGTGAATTGATTCAGCCGCGTCCAGCGCCTTATCGACATCGCCATCGTCGCGCGCCAGCTTGTCGAGGTGGGCTTTATTGAAGGAGGCAGCGAGCGCCTCCCAATGCCCGTCCATCTCGGCGGGATAGGCCGCCTCTTCCCATTCGACCTCGATAGCTTCTGCGGCCTTGATCGCCCGCCATGTATTATCTGCAATCACGCCGAACCCGCCCGTGACAGGCAGCACCTTCAGCACGCCGCGCATCTTCTCTGCGGCACTCGCATCATGGCTTTTAACGCCTGCGCCCTGATGCGGATTGATCCTTACCGCCGCATGGAGCATGCCATCGAGCCGCTGGTCGATGCCGTAATCCTGCGTGCCGGTCGATTTGGCGACAATGTCATGTCGGCGCATCGGCTTGCCCAGAAGGCGCCATTGAGAAGGATCGCGCAACTTGACATTTGTCACCGGGCGGATCTTTGCCGCCCCTTCGGCCAATTCACCATAACCGATCGTCGTGCCGTCCGGCAGCTCGACCGCGCCTCTCGTCGTTTTCAGCTCACGCACCGGCACCCGCGCCTTTTTGGCAGCCGCAGCTTTGAGCGTCTCACGCGCCACAGCCCCGGCGATGCGTAGTTTGACGAAACCGTCCGGGACAGTCGTTGAACCGCCCGTGATCTGCATGCCGACAAATTTCATGACCGCATCCAGCGTGCTGCGGACGGTCTCTGCGGCAAAACTGTCATCGGTCGCGCGAAAGGGCGCTGCCTCCCGCGCCAGCGCGGTGTTGTAATAGATCGCATCGGGCGGACCCGGATCGACCCGCACCTGATCAAGCTCGATATCGAGTTCCTCGGCGATCATTGCCGCCTGGATCGAATAGGCGCCTTGCCCCAGATCGGTGCGCGGCGTGATCAGCGTGACGCCCGCCGCATCAAGCCGGACGTAAGGGGTGAGCGCCGCCTCCCCTTCTCCCAGATCATCCTCAAGCGGATTATTCATCGGGCTTTTATATTTATAGATGCCGAAAACAACCCCGCCGCTGACAGCAAGGGAGCCGACAAGGAACGTCCGCCGGGCGATATCTACAGCTAGCGCCATGGCTCAGGCCTCCTTCAGCTTGGCAGCAGCCAAACGCACCGCCTTGCGGATCCTCGGATAGGTGCCGCAACGGCAGAGATTGGCCGACATGGCGTGGTCGATTTCCTCATCTGACGGGTCCGGATTGATCGTCAGGAAGGCGGCCGCCGACATGATCTGCCCCGACTGGCAATAGCCGCATTGGGCGACCTGCGTTTCGATCCATGCCTCCTGCACCGCATGATGGGCGTCGGGCGTACCGAGTGCTTCGATTGTGGTCACATTGCCATTCACCTGGCCTGCTCGGATCGAACAGGAACGGACGGCGAGCCCGTCAATATGCACCGTACACGATCCACATCGCGCCAGTCCGCAGCCATATTTGGGGCCTGTGATGCCCAGCTCGTCCCGCAGGACCCAGAGGAGCGGCATGTCCTCTTCGACATCGACCTCATGGGTCTCGCCATTGACGGTGAGTTTCATCGCTCGCTCTCCCTCGCGCCGCTAACGCGAACGCGGAACCACAAAGGCGTCCTAACGCGTGTGTGCAACAGGACAAAACCAGTCTGTCAGATAGGCTGAATCGCGTGTTTACGGGAGACATGCAGACAGGTTCTGTCTGCATAACGGATATGACTATCCCGGAAAAATGGAGCGGGCGATGCGATTCGAACGCACGACCCTCACCTTGGCAAGGTGATGCTCTACCCCTGAGCTACGCCCGCTCATTGCCGCTTTAGAAGCGGCGGCGAGCCCGCCTTAAAGACTACGGCGAGAACTGATGCAAGCAGAAAAATTGATTCAGTTACCGTTCTGAGGCAGTCCGCCTGCGTCATGCCCTCAGAAGATGATCTTTACCGCTGGTTTTCGTCCCATGGGTTCGCGATTGAGCAGCGCGAGCACCCCGCGACCCCGACTGTCGCCGACGCAAAACGCATCAAGCTTGAGCTGCCGCCCGGCCATTCAAAGAGCCTGCTGGTCGAGGAGAAAGGCGGGGCCCTGACCCTGATCTGCGCGCGCGGGGAAATTCGCGCTGACCTGAAGGCACTCTCAACGACGCTGGGCACAAGGCGGTTCAGCTTTGCCGGGGAAGAGACGATGACGGAGACGCTTGGCGTGCGCCCGGGCTCCCTCACCCCGCTCGCCCTGATCAATGACACCGGCCGAAAGATCGCCCGCGTCGTCCTTGATGCGCCGCTGATGAAAGAGGCCGCGATCTGGTGCCATCCCTTGCGCAATACCGCCTCTGTCGGGGTACCGCCCGAAGCCATAATCGCGTTCATCACAGACCATCACGGCGCGCCGGTTCTTATCGATGTTGCCGCACCAGAGAACGGCGTCTGACCCACTTGCCCCATCCCGCCGGGACGGCCATCTAGACCCCAAGTGAAGAAAGACGATTCTTATGACCGACATTATCGGCGGCACGCCCGAAGGCGGCACTCAGGCGCAACTTGTAAAAGACGCCACCATCGAGACCTTTCAGGCCGATGTGTTGCAGGCCTCGCTCGAGGTTCCTGTGGTCGTTGATTTCTGGGCGTCATGGTGCGGACCCTGCCGGACGCTGGGGCCGATCCTTGAGAAACAGGTGCAGGCCCGAGGCGGCAAGGTGCTGATGGTCAAGGTCGACACCGACAAGAACCAGATGCTGGCCCAGCAGCTGAGGATTCAGTCCCTGCCGACTGTCATGGGCTTTATCGGCGGCCAACCGGTGGACGGCTTTCAGGGTGCCCTGCCCGTAAGCCAGGTCAGCCAGTTCCTCGACCGGCTGATCGATGCAGCCGCGCAGGCCGGTCTCGGTGGCGGCAAATCGCCTGCCCATGACCCCAAGGCGCTCGCCGAGATGGGCGAGAAAGCGCTCGAAGAGAATGATTTTGCGACCGCATTGCAGGCTTTTGGTGCATCCGCTGAAGCCTCCGAAACCGGCAGCGACGAGCAGGTGACTGCCTTTGCGGGTATGGCCCGCGCCGCCCTTCTTGGCGGCAGCCCGGAGCAGGCCGAGCAGTTCCTCGGCATGGTCCCCGAAGCCAAGCGCGACCTTGCCCCCGTCGCGCAAGTTCGCGCGATGATGGAGTTGTCGGGCGGCAGCGATGTGCCGCCGGAAGCCGTTGAGAATGCGCTAAAAGCCGCAGAAGCCAGCCCTCAGGATCCCGAAGCGCATTTCATGCTGGGTGAAGCGCTAGCCGATGCCGGTGACACCGAAGGCGCCATGGCCGCTCTCCTACGCTCGATCGAGCTCGACCAGGAATGGCGCGAAGGTGCCGCTCGCGAGAAACTGCTCAAGATTTTTGAGGCTCTTGGACCGGCTGATGCCGGCGTCAAATCGGCGCGGCGGAAACTGTCTTCCCTCCTGTTTGCCTGAGACATAAAAGGCTACAAATGCTGCGGGCGAGAAGGAGACAGCATGACAGACACCGGATTGGTTCTGCCTGACGAAATTGCCCTTTTCCCTTTGCGTGACGCAGCCCTTTTCCCCCGCTCCCACTTGCCGCTCAATATGTTTGAGCCGCGTTATCAAGCGATGACAGAATATGCGCTGGGGGCAAACCGGCTCATCGGTATGATACGTCCGCGTTCCGAGAACGAGGATATGAATCCGCCACTCTATTCCATCGGCTGTGCTGGACGGGTGGTCTCATTTTCTGAGACTGACAATGGCCAGTTCGTGGTGGAACTCCTGGGGGTCAGCCGCTTTCGCCTTATTTCCGATCATCTGACGGATGGGAATTTCCGCATGGGAGAAGTCGACTGGAGCGCATTTCGGTCAGATCCCTCTTCACCCCAAGAGGACACCGACAGCCTGCGCCCACAATTGCTCAGCTCACTGGAGACCTATTTAAAATCAACTGGCCTCGCTGCAGACTGGGAGACGATCGACAATGCCGCAACGGAAACAATCGTTAATTCCGTGGCTGTGAGTTGCCCCTTTGATGCCGATGAAAAGCAGGCACTCCTCGAAGCGCCGAGCCTGACCCAGCGCATCAGGGACCTTATGACCCTGATGGAAATTGCCGCTGCCGAAGCGCTCGATGACATGGCGCCCGACACCTTCAGCAGGATACAATAATCAAATGAACGACAAGATCGACCCGAAGCTCCTCACCCTGCTCGTCTGCCCGGTCACCCGCGGCACGCTGCATTATGATGCAGAAAAACAGGAACTCGTTTCGGACAAGGCAAAGCTTGCCTTCCCCATTCGCAGCGGCATTCCGATCATGCTGGAGGCCGAGGCAAGGCGGCTTGATGAGGCCCCGAAAGCGGGTTCAGACACTCCCTTAACGGAGTGATTTTTTTCCTTTGTTTATCGTCGCTTAACCATGATGAACTATTAACACTCTCGCAAGAGTCATGAAGAGAGTGTGAGGTTCCCATGGTCCGTATCTGGCCGATTGCCGCTGCCGTATCAGCCATAGCGCTTTCCGTGACTGTCCTGCCTTCCGCCATTGCGGGTGCTGGCGAAGTGGCAAAACCCCAGCCTATGATTGAGGCTGATAGCCCTTCCGGGCTGCCCGTGCCTCGTTTCGTCGCCCTACGGAAAGATGAAGTCCGCGCCCGATTCGGCCCGAGCTTTGATTATCCGGTGGCGTATGAATTCCGGCAGGAAGGTCTGCCGCTCAAGGTGATTGCCGAGGATCGTGACAATATCTGGCGCCGTGTCGAAGACCGTGATGGCCGCCGGATGTGGATCCACCGCTCCATGCTGTCAGAGAATGCCCACGGCATCGTCACATCAGACAGCACTATTCTTCGCGCTGCGCCGAACACGCATGCGAAAGGCCGTGCCCGTCTTAATAATGGCGTGATGGCAAAGATCGAACGCTGTGAGCAGAACTGGTGTCAGGTTCGCGCCGCTGACTATCGCGGCTGGCTACCCAAGGAACAGCTCTGGGGCGCGCCGATCTGATTTCGCTGTCATCGAAGATATGAAGGCCATCCGCTAGGGTGGTCTTTAGTATATCGCAGTTGACAGTCATTCGCATTTGCACGACACAGCCGCCCTCTCTTCATGGGGTTTGCAATCGTGTCTTATTCTATATTGGCTGGCGCATTGATGGCCGGCGCCTCTCTTATCGCCGCCGCTGCAGCGGAGACCGTTCCCGCGAACGCAGATATTGATCTGATCACCGTCACTGGCATCCGCCCCGCAAGTGAGATTGCAGGCGCCGTGGACCGGATCGATGCCGACACACTGCGCCGCTTCGAATTTGCCGACATCAATCGCGTACTGCGCCAGGTACCTGGGCTTAATATTCAGGAGGAGGACGGGTTCGGTCTACGTCCCAATATTGGCATTAGGGGTTCCGGCGCCGACCGTTCTTCGAAAATTGTCATCATGGAAGATGGCGTCCCCGTCGCACCTGCGCCCTATGCAGCGCCTTCTGCCTATTACTTTCCGACTGCGGGGCGCATGAACGCAATCGAGATCGTGAAGGGGCCAGGCGCTGTGCGCTATGGCCCGAACACAACTGCTGGCGCCATCCAGTTTTTCTCCACCCCGATCCCTGAAGAAGCGGCGGGGCATATCACGGCATTTGTCAGCGACACAGACCGGACGACCGTTCATGCCTATGCCGGCAAGCGTTGGACTGCTGACAGCCTCCCTGTCCATATTGGCGGGCTGATTGAGTTCTACTCAGACGAAAGTGATGGCTTTAAGAAAATCACTCGTGGCGAGACCGGCTTTGACATCACCGACTTTGTCACAAAGCTGGGCTTTTATTCCAAGCCGGGCGCAGCCGCAGAGCAAAGTCTGGTCTTAAAATATCAGCACTCGGAGCAGACCTCGGATGAGACCTATCTCGGCCTGACCGAGGCAGATTTCGCTCGCAGCCCGTACCAGCGATATGCCGCAAGTCAGCTTGACCAGTTTCAGGGCGATCACGACACTTATCAGGCCACCCATAACATTACTTTCGGGAATGGCATCAAACTCAACACCATCGCCTATCGAACGGATTTTGCGCGGAACTGGCGTAAGCTTGATGCTTTCGACAATTCAGCATTGTCAGGGTCCGGCGATTGCAACAGCCTGAATGAAATTCTGATCGATCCGCAGGCATGCGAATTGGAGTTCCGCGTCCTTGCTGGCCCCCAAGGGTATGTCAGCCCTGATGATGTGCTCAGCCTGCGCCATAATAACCGGGAATATTATGCGACCGGTATTCAATCCGCTATCGGATTTTCCTTTGAGGGACTGGGCGCCAGCCACGACCTGACTGCGAGCATTCGATATCACGAAGATGAGCAGGACCGCTTTCAGCAGCAAGACCAGTATCGCATGGATAATGGCACGCTTGTCCTGACGACCGACAATGCGCCGGGCACGCAGTCTAATCGCCTTTCAACCGCTGAAGCCTGGTCGGGGTATCTCGAAGACATCATCAGCTTCGGGAAGACTGAGATCACGGCAGGCATTCGCATCGAGAATGTCGAGACCTTGGAAACCCGTTGGTCGGGCGCCGACCGCACCGATGCAACGATCAGCAGGGAGCGCTCTAACAGCTATACGGAGCTTCTTCCGTCACTTGCCGTTCTTTATCGCGCAACACCGGAACTCTCCTTATTTGCCGGAGTGCATCGCGGCTTTGCCGCGGCCGGGGTCGGCTCATCTGAGGACACTGACCCGGAAGAGAGTTGGATTTACGAGGTCGGCGGACGATATACCAATGGCCCCGCCTCTATCGAGACCATCTATTTCTTCAATGACTATTCAAACCTCATTGGCGCCTGCACCAACTCGACCGGTGGATCCGGCTGCGATATCGGCGACAGCTTCAATGCTGGCGAAGTCGACGTCTACGGGCTGGAAGTCACGGCGAGCACTGATTTTGCACATTATGCGCAGCTGAAGGATATCTCCCTTCCTGTCACCGTCACTTATACGTGGACTGAGAGCGAACTTCAGTCGAGCTTTGACAGCGGGTTCTTCGGCGCCGTCATCGCAGGTGATGAATTGCCCTATGTTCCGGAACATCAGCTAACCGTCAGTGCCGGGATTGAACAAGGCGCATGGCGCCTTGACGCCATCATCAATCATGTGAGCGAAACTCGCAATGTCGCAGGCGGAGATCCCATCCCCGCGAGCGAAAAGATCGACGCACGCACCCTCGTCGATCTGTCAGCCAGCTATGAAGTGACCGAGCATATCTCCCTTCTCCTCAAGGCGGAAAATCTGTTTGACGAGGAGTATCTCGCAGCACGGCGCCCCTATGGCCTCCGCCCGGGCAAGCCGCGAGAAGTCTTCGCTGGCCTGCGCATCGATTTCTAACCTCGTTCCGTTAGACAGTCGGCACAAAGAAGGACGGGGCCCGAAGGCCCCGTTTTTTATTCTTCGAGTTTGAAGTCGAATGTCTTCTGTAGCCCTCGCTTGCGGATCCCGTCTGGATCTGCATCTGGGAGGGGTGAGTATTTCCACCCCTCAATGGCACGCAATGCCGCCTTGTCGAGACAACTGTCATCTGACTCAACAACACGCGCATTGATGACCTGTCCGCCATTGGTGACGTCATATTCCACCGTGACGTCGCCCTCGATTTCCCGCGCGGCGCAATTGGCCGGATAGGCCGGTAATTTCTGCAGCACCGGATAGAAACCGGTCGGGGTAATCGTTGGCCCTTCCATCCCACCAGGGTTCCCTGGAAGGCCGGGGATCTTGCCAGGATCAGGCCTCGGATCTTTAATTTTCGGGCCCGGAATAGGATCACCATCACCATTGTTCTCCGGCTTGGGCGGCGGTGGCAGGTCTGGCGGTGGTGTCGGATCTGGCGGCGGCGGAGGGAGTGTCCGCTTCGGAAGAACAGTCTCCCTGATATCTTCAAGCACGTCAGGCACCGTCGAGCCGTCATCACGGATCAGATGGTACATCAAAAGAAAAAGCAGGCTTGTAACGATAACCGCCACGGGAAAGCCCACCAGATAACGTAAGAATTTCATGTTCCTGCCCCACAAGTTTCGTGTCTGGGGAGGATGCTACCTCAGGATGAGGCAATCGCAAAGCTCGCGGTAAGCGGCAGCGAACCGGCACCTCGGATGAGGTACCGGTAGCAAGTTTAGTCCTTATGCGGCTTAACCTTTGGTCCCGGCAGATCGAGGACGGTCGCAGGGTCGACATGCTCACCATTGACGATCACTTCGACGTGAAGGTGCGGGCCCGTCGCCTGCCCCGAAGCACCAACCCGCGCAATCAACTCGCCGGCACGGACTGTTGCCTTGCCATCCGCCACAATTGTATCGAGCTGGGCGTAGCGCGTGATCACACCGTCGCCATGATCAAGCTCCAGCATATTGCCGTAACCTGCGTCTGACAGAGTGACCCGCAAGACCTTACCCGACGCCGGGGCGTAGATCGGCGTGCCCAATGGCGCGGCAATATCTGTCCCTTTATGCATTTTTGGCTTTTTGTTGATGGGGTGAACTCGCTCCCCATACGGACTGCTCATATGTCCCTCGAGCGGACGAACGGTAAAGTTCACCTCCGCCGCATGGGCGATCTGCCACGCCGAAAGGGGTGCCAGGACAAGGCCTAGTGCGGCAAGGACCGCTGTCGCCCGCCGGTTGCGGCGGCGCGGCTTTGGTTGCATGATATCTCCTAATCTCACGCGGATATCTCCTTTGGTTCTGGGTGAGAGAACCGCCGGGGCGCATGTCGGTGCTGCTCCGGCGGTATGCTTCAAGACCCGGATCAGCGTTGCTGCATAGGCCTTTCGCATCTGGGGCGCCGCGCCAAGAACCCGCGCATCGCAGTCAAGTTCGGCAGCAAGGCGGCAATGGCTGGTCTGCACACGAATGAACGGATTGAACCAGAAGACGGCATCAGCCGCCGCAAGGATGAGGAACCAGAACGGATCCCGCCGGGCGATATGCGCCCGTTCATGTGCAATGATCAGCGCTGTCTCTTCTTCGCTCGCAGTCTTTGAATAGGCGCTCGGCAGAATGACCCGCCCGCAGGGCGTCGCGAAAGGCGAAACCGGCGCACCGGTCAGGCGCACATCGCCCACAGCATCCCTGCCGATAGAGTGCCGCAAGATCTCCCGCATACGGACATAGCCGCGCGCGAACCGGCCAAGCCCCAAGGCAGCGCCTGCAAGATAGAACAGAATCAGTGTCGCCCAGACCCACGGCATCAGATTAAAGCCGGGGGCAGCGGTTTCTTCCGCCACAACAACGCCGAGCCCGCCGATTTGCTGCGGCTCTCCCATGGGCGGCAGCGGTGAAGGGATATGCGGCATCAGCCCCGGCAGGAAGACAACTGCCAATCCGCAAAAGACCGGCAAGACCATCAGGACAAGGACGGCCCGTTCCTGCTGATCACTCAGTGACGTCTCGCCGGCACATATCCGGCGCAAAAGCGCCACAAGCCCGGACCATAAGAACGGCACACAGAGAACCATCAACACAAAGAGGGCGGCAGGGGAAAGGCTCAGCGTCATGCGTCATCCTCCTCGTCGAGCCGGGCGAGCATGTCTTCAAGCTCAGCGATTTCATCCGCATCAATGACCGAGCTGCCGGTGAACATCGACACCGGCAGCGGCGCATCCGCCCCCAGAACATTGCGGCCGAAATCGCGGATCAGACCGGCAAGGGTTTCGACCTTTGGCTGGGCCGCCGTGAAGGTCTTGATGCCGTGGACCGGCTCGATATCGAGGAGACCCTTCTCGACCATGCGGTCGAGCGTCTTTCGCGTCGCCGAATAGGACCAGCCGGACTGGACCTCCGTTGCGTCATGGATTTCACGGGCGGAGAGGCGCCCTTCGCGCCAGATCGCCTGAAGAAGCCGAAGCTCAGAGGAAGAAGGTGAAGATGACATATAAGCAATCCGTCGCAGATGTGCGACATTTGTCGCATCAACATCGCTGACTGTCAATGCAGGATTTTGTGCCTCGACCTCTCCATGCCCAAAGGACTAAATCGCAGGCCATGAAACTCATCTACACCAATGCCTCCCCCTATGCCCGCAAGGCCCGCATCGTGGCCCTCGAAGACGGGATCGATCTTGAGCTGATCTGGCACCATCCGACTGCGGAAGGCTCGAAGGTTCCTGACTTCAATCCACTGGGCAAAGTCCCCGCGCTGATCCTTGATGACGGCACGCTGATCATCGACAGCCCCGTCATCTGCGAATTCCTCGACCAGCATGAGCGGACCCCCAGCCTCGTGCCCGCCGCCGGTCCTGAGCGCATGCGGGTGAAGACGCTGGAAGCCATTGCCGACGGCATCATGGACGTAACGGTCGCGTCCGTCCTTGAGACCCGCCGCGATCCGTCCGAGCGATCACCCTATTGGCTCACCCGCTGGGAGGAGGCGATCCGGCGCGCCCTACCGCTGCTCGAGCGCCAGCTCCTTGCTGATGAGAGCTTCAATCTCGGCACTATCGCGAGCATTTCCGCCCTTCATTATCTCGACTTCCGTTTCCCCGAGCAGGCCTATCTTGAGCCCCATCCGGCCCTCTCCGAATGGCTAGGAACACATGAAAACCGGGACAGCATCGCCCAGACCAAGCCGTTTGACGGCCCCTCTCGTTGACGGTGACAAAGGGGCGGCGCTACACCCGCCGGGAAGTTTGAAGGAGCCGCCGTCGAGCGCGCTCCACCGCCCTCTTTTTTCCGCTGGAGTCCCATGTCTGATATCGCCGTCACGCCCCGTCCCAATTCCTTTGACAAGCAGGCGCTGATCGACTGCGGCATGAACGGCTATGCCGGCCCCGGCACGGCTCAATTGCCTGTGCCGCCGATGCTGATGTTCGACCGCATCACCTCGATCACTGATACTGGCGGCAAGCACGGCAAGGGCCAGGTCATTGCCGAGCTCGATATCACCGATGACCTCTGGTTTTTTGAATGCCACTTCCCGGGCGACCCCGTAATGCCCGGCTGCCTTGGCCTTGATGCCATGTGGCAGCTCGTCGGCTTCTTCATGACATGGGGCGGCAGCATGGGCCATGGCCGTGCGCTCGGCGCCGGTCAGATCAAATTTACCGGACAGGTGAAACCTGAGGTTTCCATTGTCCGCTATGAAATAGACATTCGCCGGGCAATGCGCGGCAAACTCGTCCTCGGCATCGGTGATGGCACCATGTTCGCGGATGATCGGCCAATTTATGAGGCCAATGATCTGCGGGTCGGGCTGTTCAGTCAGGACCAGCTTAATTCGGGCGCCATGTAAGCCGGGAATTTCCGGCCAAATATGCCTATATAAGCGGCACAACCATAATCGTGCCGGTAGCAAGACTTCAGGTAAGGAACGCGTATGAGAAGGGTCGTCGTAACTGGAATGGGGATCGTATCTTCGATTGGCAGCAGCCTCTCGGAAGTGCTGGACTCCCTTCGCGAGGCCAAATCCGGCATCAGCTTCTCCCCCGAAATGGCGGAGCGCGGCTTCAAGAGCCAGATCCACGGCAAGCCCCAGCTCGACGTCACCGAAGTTCTCGACCGCAAGACCCGCCGCTTCATGGGCGAGGGCGCGGCCTGGAACTATATCGCCATGCGTGACGCTATCGAAGATGCGGGCCTTGAGAAGAAAGACATCTCCGATCCGATGACGGGCATCGTCATGGGATCTGGCGGCCCTTCGACCCGGACGATCGTCGAGGCTGCGCAGAAGACAATTGAGACCGGCAGCCCGCGCAAGATCGGCCCGACCTCGGTGCCGAGCGCGATGAGCTCGACCAATTCGGCCTGCCTTGCCGTCCCTTACGAGATCAAGGGCCTCAACTATTCGATCAGCTCAGCCTGCGCGACCTCCGTACACTGTATCGGCCATGCCTATGAGCAGGTTGCGATGGGCAAACAGGACGTCATCTTTGCCGGCGGCGGCGAGGAGCTCGACTGGACGCTCTCGAACATGTTCGATGCGATGGGCGCGATGTCCTCCAAATATAACGACAACCCCTCGATTGCGTCGCGTGCGTATGATGCCGCCCGTGACGGCTTCGTCATTGCTGGCGGTGCCGCAACCGTTGTCGTCGAGTGCCTCGACCGGGCACTCGCTCGCGGTGCAAAGATCTGGGGCGAGATTACGGGGTATGCAGCCAATTCGGATGGCTTCGATATGGTCGCGCCATCAGGCGAAGGCGCCACTCGCTGCATGAAAAAGGCGATGGAAACCGTCAAGCGCGCCATCGGGTACATCAACACCCATGGCACTTCGACCAAAGTCGGCGACATCCGCGAAGCCAATGCGATCCGTGACGCCTTCGGCGAGAAGACCCCGCCCTTTGGCTCGACCAAGTCGCTGACCGGCCACTCGCTCGGCGCGGTCGGTGCGCAAGAGCTGATCTATTCGCTCCTGATGATGAAGAACCGCTTCCTTGCGAAATCCGCCCATATCGATGAGCTCGACCCTGAGTTCGAGGGCATGAACATCCTCCGTGAGCGGATCGATAATGTCGACCTCGGCGCCTTCATGTCGAACAGCTTCGGCTTTGGCGGCACCAATGCCTGCCTAGTCATGGAGAAATATGAGGGCTGACCGCCCTTATATTACGAGATTCCCAAAGGGGCATGTGAAAGCATGCCCCTTTTTCATTTGCGCTGCCTTACGGGCCGGAAATCTGAAAAATGGGACACCTCACCCCGATATGGCAGGAATGAGGCCTTTCTTACGCATCCCTCATCCGGCCTGATACATTTCGACAAACTTTTCGCTGCCCTCTCGGCTACAGCGCCCATAGAGCAATCATCTCTACGGGAACGATCCTCATGAATGGAAAATGTCACAGCCCTGAACCGGCTGAAGACCCTATACGGCAGGCTGGAAAGCTGAGCCGGCGTTCCCCCGAAATCCGGCTGGCACGTCTGCCCCACTGCCTCGCCAGTCCGGAGACCGCCGATATCCCTCCCTGGTATCGGCACCCCAAGGAGGCCCGCATCCATTAGCACCCCGGTGCGGGCCGTTCTTCCCTGGCGCCCGGCCTTTAAGGCCGGGCGCATCTTTTCGCACATACACGCGCCGAGGGAAAGTAGGAGATGAGCAACAAGTCTCATTATCCCTTGCACGGATAAATGATTGTATCGATTTTTTCGATACACTTCATGATGATAATCTATTATTCTGCACCCATGACACACCCGTAACCTCTCCACACAAGAGCGCCCAACGCTCTCAAAAGAAGAGGAACGCGTGATGAAACAGTCCAGAAAATCAATGTTGTGTATCACCGTCGCCGCCCTGGCGCTGACGGCCCTGTCAGCCTGTTCGGATGGCTCATCGTCATCTGAGGACACCAGCACCGCCGCCGTGGCAGCGAAACCCGCCGCCCCGATCAACAGCGCGGCGGAGACATCCACCCCCGCCCCCAAACCTGCCATGATGAGCAGCGCGGCGCATGATGAAATCCGCTCAAACGATTTCTGGTGGCCCGAGACTCTCAACCTCGCCGCCTTACGCGCCAACGAGGTCACCCGATCTAATCCGCTCGGGGATGATTTCGATTACGCCGCCGCTTTCGCAAAGGTCGATATCGAGGCGGTCAAGACAGACCTCAAGGAGGTCCTCAACACCTCCCAGGACTGGTGGCCGGCCGATTATGATCATTACGGACCTTTCTTCATCCGCATGGCATGGCACAGCGCCGGGACCTACCGCACCTATGATGGCCGCGGCGGCGCCGGAGGCGGCCAGCAGCGGTTTGAGCCGCTCAACAGCTGGCCGGACAACGCTAATCTCGACAAGGCACGCCGCCTTCTCTGGCCGGTGAAGCAGAAATATGGCGAGAATATTTCCTGGGCGGACCTGATGGTGCTCGCCGGGACCGTCGCCATGGAAGACATGGGCTTCAAAACCTTCGGCTTCGCAGGCGGCCGCGAAGATGATTGGCAAGCGGAGCTTGTCTATTGGGGGCCCGAGCAGAAGATGCTGGCACGCGAGCGCTTCCATGGCGATGGTGAGCTTCGTGATGGCCTTGCCGCAACGCAGATGGGCCTCATCTATGTGAACCCCGAAGGCCCGGACGGCAAACCGGACCCAGTCGCCGCCGGTAAGATCATCCGTACTGCCTTTGGCCGCATGGCCATGAATGATGAGGAAACAGTCGCCCTGATCGCGGGCGGTCACACATTCGGCAAGGCGCACGGCAAGGGGAAGGCTGACTGTGTCGGCAAGGAACCCGCCGCCATGACGGTCGAGCATCAGGGCATGGGCTGGAACAATAGCTGCGGCGCCGGCAACGCTGCCGACACCTTCACCAGCGGCCTTGAAGGCGCGTGGACATCAAGCCCCGCCCAATGGACCCATCAGTACCTCAACAATCTCTTCGCCTTTGAATGGGAGCAGACGAGAAGCCCCGCAGGCGCGATCCAGTGGGTGCCCAAAGACGGCGCCGGGGAAGGCATGGTGCCCGACGCTCACCTCGAAGATGTGACGCACCAGCCGATCATGTTCACGACGGACCTCGCGCTCAAATTCGATCCTGAATACCGCAAGATCGCCATGCGCTTTCAGGAGAACCCCGAAGAGTTCGAGGACGCCTTTGCCCGCGCATGGTTCAAGCTGACCCACCGCGATATGGGCCCGCGTGCCCGTTATGTCGGCGCAACGGCCCCTGCCGAGGCGCTAATCTGGCAGGACCCGGTCCCGGAAGTTGATCACCTCCTGATCACGTCAGCGGACGAAGAACGTCTGAAGGCGGATATTCTGGCAACTGGCCTGACCGTGCCGCAGCTTGTGCGCGCGGCATGGGGTTCGGCGGCTTCCTTCCGTGACACCGACATGCGAGGCGGTGCGAATGGCGCCCGGATCCGGCTCAGCCCTCAGAAAGACTGGGGCGTGAACAATCCGGACGAGCTGGCCCAGACGCTCGCCACGCTCGAAGGTGTGCAACAGGCCTTCAATGATGCGCAATCTGGCAACAAACGGATTTCGCTGGCTGATGTCATCGTGCTTGGTGGCGCGGCAGCGATTGAGAAAGCGGCCGCCGATGCCGGTCATGATGTCACCGTCCCCTTCGTGCCCGGACGAACGGACGCAACGGCCGAAATGACGGATGCGGACTCCTTTGCACCGCTCGAGCCCAAGGCGGATGCCTTCCGCAATTACTACAGCAGCACGGCCCATCTCTCGCCTTCCGAGGAGATGGTTGATCGTGCTGATCTTCTCTCCCTCACCGTGCCGGAAATGACGGTTCTGGTCGGCGGCATGCGTGCGCTTGGGGCGAATACGGACGGCTCAGATTATGGCGTCCTGACGGATGAGCCCGGCACGCTCACGAATGATTTCTTCGTGAACCTGCTCGACATGGGCACGGTCTGGACCCCGGTTGCGAGCCAGGAGAATGTCTATGAAGGGCGCGACCGCACAACGGGCGATCCCAAATGGATGGCAACCGAAGTCGATCTCGTCTTTGGGTCGAATGCGGAGCTTCGCGCCGTGGTCGAACATTATGCCTATGAGAATGCCGAAGAGCGGTTCATCGAGGACTTCATCGCGGCATGGACTAAGGTGATGCAGCTTGACCGGTTCGATATCGACCGCACCTGAGCAAGACGCCCTCTTTCATCAGAGGGCGTTCTTTAAATCACGAACGCACGGCAATGGCTTCCATTGCCGTGCGTTTTTCTGTGGGGGCTTTTCCCTCACCCCGGCATTTTGGGCGGAGTGAAGGTGTCGGCGCGGCTCGCCTGAGCCTGAGCCTTCAGCGCCAATTCGGTCGCAAGGAAACAATGCGCCTGGCTCATCGCTGTTTCGGTGCGATTGAGGACATCATCGACCAGTTGCGGCCCGTAAGGCGGCACGACATCAGAGCAGTCGATCTGCCGGATCTCTTTCTGGTCAACGAGGAAGAGATGATCCCTCCCCGGCGCGCCACCAATATCGACATATTTGCGCAAGTCGATATAGCCGTCTGTCCCCAGAACCATCAGGCGTCCATCCCCCCAATAGCCCAGCCCCTCCGGCGTGAACCAGTCGATCCGGACATAGCCGACCCCGCCATTACCGCGCAGCATGGCATCGCCGAAATCCTGAAAGTCCGGATGCACCTCATTATGGAAATTTCCAGTCTGGGAAGCCACGACCTCCGCCTCAGTGGAGCCGGTGAAATGAAGGAACTGGTCCATCTGGTGCGAACCGATATCGCAGATGATGCCGCCGAACTGCGCCGGATCCCAGAACCAGTCCGGGCGGGTCGCGGGTCGGATCCGGTGCGGACCGAGCCCGATTGTCTGGATGACATCACCAATCGCGCCTTTTGCGACCAGCTCGCTGGCGCGGATCGTGCCGTAATTCTCGAACCGCTCGGAATAGCTGATCGAATAGATGCTCCCCGTTTCCTTCTGCACCCGGCGCACCTCGGCAAGCTGCTCAAGGCTCGTAATGCCGGGCTTGTCGGCCATATAGTCTTTACCTGCCTTCATGACCCGGATACCGATGGGCGCGCGCTGGGCCGGTATGGCGGCGGAGACGACCAGCCGGATCGTCTCATGCTCGATGATCTCGCGCTCATCGCTGACCCGTTTGGCCTCAGGAAAACGATTCTGGAATTCCGCAGCCAGATCATCCTCAACAGCATAGAAATGGGTCAGCCTGCCGCCGCCCCGGATGACGGCCGCGCACTGGCTATATATATGACCGTGATTGAGGCCGATCACCCCGAAATCGAGCCGGTGGGGCGGGGTCGCACCGGAAGGCCGGATGCCGAATGCAGCCGCTGCGCCGAGGGCCGCGCCGCCCTTGACAGCATCGCGCCGGTTGAAATTGGACATGACGTTCCTCCTGCCTGCCGCTTACGGATGAAAATTGATGACCTGATAGGTCGCGGGGCCGTCACCGACATTCCGCACCCCGTGCCAGTCCATCGACAGGAACACCATGACCGAGCCCGGCCCGATCACTTTCGTCTCGCCATTGACGTAGACCTCGAGCGTCCCCTCCTGCAGCACGACGACTTCCTCATTCGGATGCCGATGCGGCGCGTGCGAGGTCTCGCCCGCATTGAGCGTCGTGATGTGAATTTCCAATATCTTGAGCGTGCGCGAGGCCTCATCCATCAGCTGCACACGGGCGCCGCTTCCTGTATCGCTGAACGCCATTTCGTCCCGCGAGAACACGGTCACCGGATCCCCCGGCACGGGCTCGGCGGCAGCTTCGGGCGGCGCGATGCTGACTGCTTCCGACATGCTTTGCGGCGGGCTCGCCATGGCGATTGTCAGCCCTGCGGGCAGGGCCGTAAGCCCCGCCAATATCCTGATCCCGTTCATCTCGCGTCTCCCTGTCCTGAGGCGCAGGCTAGCAGCAGAGCGAGGGCCGAGCCATGACGTGAGGCCGCTCGGCGCAGCTTGGGGCGTCCGAGCGCATTCTCGACCCGCTATCAGGCCCTTACACGTCGTTAAGAATGACTCGCACTCTACTTGACAATCGTTCTTAACCACCGCAAATGACTCTCATGATCGTTTGCGTTTGCCGCCGTCTGAACTGCACCGCCGTCAAGGAGGCCATCTCCTCTGGCGCGCGTTCGCCTGAATGCGTGCAGGCCCATCACGGCCATCAATTCAATTGCGGCCGCTGCCGGACGACGATCGGTGAAATGATCGCCTCCGAAATGGATGACCGGGCCACGCCCGAAACACTCCTCGCAGCAGAATAAGATGAGGGCGCGCATTTACGCCCCCGTCCGAAGCGCATAGGCCCTTCTTCAACTCATTCATCCGGCAAGAGGCAAGGCACCCATGAAGGGCGACGCAAAGGTCATCGAATTTCTCAACCTGGCGCTCAAAAACGAGCTGACGGCAATCAACCAGTATTTCCTGCATGCGCGGATGCTCGACAATTGGGGCATCACGGTTCTGGGCAAGAAGGAATACAAGGAATCCATCGAGGAGATGGAGCATGCCGACAAGCTGATCGAGCGCATCCTGTTCCTTGAAGGCCTGCCGAACCTGCAGGATCTCGGCAAGCTGCGCATCGGTGAAGATGTGAAAGAGCTGCTCGAATGCGACCTGGCACTGGAGCTTGATGCCATTCCGCTCCTCAAGGATGCGATGGAGCATTGCGAGAAAGTCCGCGACTATGTCAGCCGCGATCTCTTCGATTACATTCTGCGTAATGAGGAAGAGCATGTCGACTGGCTCGAAACCCAGCTTGAACTGGCGGATCGCCTCGGGATGCAGAACTTCCTGCAACTCCAGTCAGAACCGAATGCGTCGGGCGGCAGCCTCGATTAAGCGGTCATCCGTGGGGTGACGGTCTCGCCGGCTTTCTTGCCTGCAAACTCGACCATCACCTTACGCAAAGCATCCATCGAGATCGGCTTTGCGAGATAGCCGTCAAAGCCGGCCTCAAGAAAACCGCTGATCTCATGCGCCAATGCGTGGGCCGTCACCGCAATGATCGGTGTGCCCTTACCTACAACACCCCGAGCCGCCTGCTCCCGGCGGATTGCTGACATGGCATCGGTGCCCTCCATATCGGGCATTGAGATATCCATGAGGATGAGATCGAATTCCATCTCGCTAGCGGACTGGATGGCCGTCCTGCCGTCCTCGGCCATGACAACCCGCGCCTGCATCGAACCGAGATAAGACTCGAGCACCATCCGGTTCACCTGATTGTCATCAGCGACCAGAACATTGACACCGGGGAAGACACTCAACTCTTCGGCTTCATCTGCAAACTGAGAAACCAGCGACTGTTTTTCGGCGCAGAGTTCAAGCGGCAAGCGGACAGTGAAGTTTGTCCCCTCCCCCAGCTTTGAAGCTACATGCACATTGCCGCCCATCCCATGGGCAAGACCGTTGACGATCGCCAGCCCCAGCCCCGTGCCCCCATAACGGCGGGAGATAGTCTTATCCGCCTGCTTGAAGGGTTCCATGATGACCGCGAGCTGCTCATCCGACATGCCGATCCCTGTATCCCGGACACTGATCATGACATGGCCTGTCGGCTCATCTTCCTTGATGTGGATGCGGATGCTCCCCTCGCTGGTGAATTTCAGCGCATTGGATACAAGATTATTGAGGATCTGCATCAGGCGTAATTCATCACCCATGCGCAAGGAGGCATACCCCTCCTGCACCGTCACACCGAGCTTGATACCCTTGGCCTCGGCCGTCATAGCGTGAGTACGGACGACCTTATCAGCAATCAGCGCAAGATCGATGGGCTGTTCTTCAAGCTCAATCCGGCCCGCCTCAATCTTGGAGAGGTCAAGAATATCGTTGAGGAGCCGCAACAGGAGAAGACCTGAATCCTGAAGGATCTCCACTTTTTCCATGGCGGCCGGTGTCAGATCGTCCTGCTTGAGGGCCTCCGCCATGCCGAGCACCCCGTTGAGCGGCGTACGGATTTCATGGCTGGTGCTGGAGAGAAAATCGGATTTCGCCTTGTTTGCCCGCTCGGCTTCTCTTTGACCGTGCTCAGCTTTCTTCCGCGCGTCCAGAAGCTCAAGCGAAAGCTGGCGCGTCGTCCGAAACGCGACAACGAGGTGAGCGAGGTAAAGGAGAACGGCTATCAGGATTATTGTTCCGCTCGCACGCCCCGCCTGCCCGATACCTGCCACAGCCAGGATTGGCAATCCGATGAAATAGAGCGCATGCGGAACAGCTGCAGCAACGAATGTCCGCCGCTCATTCCGCATGTGAAGCGTCACATGAAGCAGCGATCCCGCAAACCAGACGAAAGAGAAGACACCATCCGCCGGGTTCCCCAGGAACCACAATAGCGCCGCAACGGCGGAATATATCAGGGAAGCCTGAAAGGCAGAGGCTGCAATGAGATTTAGCCGGGCCTCACTGATCGGTACCGGCTCTGCTCGGAAAGCCGGACGCCAGATCAGAAAATCGACTAACTGACTGCACAGCACGATCATCAGCCAAGCCAGCCCGATCACAGGCTCGACCTCGACGGCGAGAACCGTGGCCCCAAAAAACGCGATAATTATCCGCGTTTTCAGCTCCTTACGGCGTCCCCTCGCCGTGAGGCGCAGATCATCCAGCTGACGCTCGGACAGGCCCAAGGCTGCGTTACTCCCACTTATTATGGGCGCAGAATACGATGTCTTCGTGAAGGGAGAGATAATTCAGAAGTTAAGCCTGTAGTTAATCATAACAGACTTGGCCTAGGCGTTAGCGCCGCCTAAAGCCTGCGATCAAAAGATTAAGGAGCCCCCCATGTCCGATGCCCCCATTTACCCTCAAGGCACTCTGTTGAAGGGCAAGCGCGGCCTCATCATGGGCGTGGCGAACAAGAACTCCATCGCCTGGGCGATCGCCCAGCAGCTCAAGGCCCAAGGTGCTGAGCTCTGCTTTTCCTATATCGAAGCGATGGAAAGGCGCGTCCGCCCGCTGGCTGAGGAGCTTGGGGTCGAGTTCCTCGTCCCCTGCGATGTGACCAATGATGCCTCGATGGACGCCTCATTCGGCGCGATCAAGGAGCGCTGGGGCGAGATGGATTTCCTCGTCCATTCGATCGCCTTCTCGGACAAGGACGAGCTGAAAGGCTCCTTCGTTGAGAACACAACGCGCGAGAATTTCCGCAATTCGCTCGACATCTCGGCCTTCAGCTTTGTCGATTCCGCCCGCCGCTCCGCTGAGATGATGAAGCCCGGCGGCTCGATGATCACCCTGACCTATCTGGGGTCAGAGCGGGTCATCCCGTCCTATAACGTCATGGGTGTCGCCAAGGCGGCACTCGAAGCCTCAACGCGCTATATCGCGCGGGACCTTGGTCCCAAAGGTATCCGCGTCAACGCAATCTCTGCCGGCGCTATCAAGACGCTGTCGCTGGGCGGTATTCAGGGCGGCCGCTCGCTTCTGTCGGAGGGGCGCAACTGGTCACCTCTGCGTGAGGATACAGACCCCGTTGGTGTCGCCGGGGCCGCGCTCTATCTGCTCTCCGATCTCGGCAAGAGCTGCACGGGCGAAGTCCTTCACGTCGATGCCGGCTTCCACATTGTCGGCATGCCCGACCCTGAGACGCTCGGCGGAGAATAGTTCCGTTATCGAATCGTAATTCCAGCGGACCACGTCACAATATGGCCAGATAGTGGCAAATCGTGACGTAGACGTTGCATTGTAACAACATGAATATCTTCGTGAAATCAGATTTTCGCCTCTGATGGAACGCTCCCTTATTCCCGCGTGTTGAAGGCCCCGTAACCTGCAAAGGAAAGGGATTACGATGACCTTCACGAAACTTCTCGCCGGCAGCGCTGCGCTGGCCCTCATCACCGGAACCGCCGCCGCCCAGGACCAGATGGGTCAGGGCACGGAAGATACTGGCCTATATGTTGGTGGCGGCTACACCTTTCTCGACATCGAATCCGAAGAAGATATCGGTGATAATACTAACGCCCTGACTGGCCGTCTTGGCTGGCAGATCATTCCGAATTTCGCCCTTGAGGGTGAAGCTACCTTCGGTATCGATGATGGTGAGTTCGACTATGATGGCGACGAAGACGATTTCGACTTCGACGACAATAATGACGGCGACCTCGACGATGTTCTGAATGCGGATGGTGAATTAGGCCTCGACTATCTCGTCGGACTTTACGGCAAATACACCCTGCCGGTGACCGATGCCGTCGATCTGTATGCCCGCGCCGGTTACGCCTTTGCCGAGATCGATGCGACCTTTGAGACCGCAGGCGGCAATGAGTTCTCCATTGGCGGCTCGGAAAGCGGCTTTGCCTTTGGTGGCGGTGCCGGCCTCGACATGACGGAAAGCTCAACCGTCCGCCTCGACTACACCCGTTATGAATTTGAGGATGCGAATGCCGACGGCGTGAACGTCACCTATGAGCATAAGTTCTAAGCGCCCTTTGCTTACCTCAGCTTGGAACTTGTCCCCCGGAAGGCATGCCCTTTCGGGGGTTTTCCTGTGAGAGCGCCCGCGTCTTGCTCCGATGCGCGGGATTGGGCAGGGTCCGGCCCATATGGTTAACAAGGATCCCGCCCCATGAGCCGTCTACTCAGCGCTTCGCTCGCCGTTCTTGCCGCCCTCACCGCTCCGGCGCTGGCCGATCCCGCAAACCCCAGCGAAAAAGCCATTCGTCTCGCCAAGGAAACGATTATCCTTGATGGCCATGTGGACATTCCCTACCGTCTGCAAAGCCACCCGGAGAGCATTGCGGTGCGCACCGAGGCAGGTGATTTCGATTATGTCCGCGCGATGGAAGGCGGGCTCAACGCGCCCTTCATGTCGATCTATGTCGCCTCCAGCTTCCAAGCGACGCCGGGCGCCGCACCAGAGCAGGCCGACGCGCTGATCGACCTGGTCGAGGGGATTGCCGCGGCCGATCCTGACAAATTCGAGGTCGCCTATTCCGTAAGCGATGTAAAACGCATCACAGGCGCAGGGAAAATCGCCCTGCCCATGGGGATGGAGAATGGCGCGCCGATTGAAACGGACCTCGCAAAGCTCGATCACTTCTATGAGCGCGGCATCCGTTACATCACCCTGACCCATGGCCAGCCCAACGCGATTGCGGATTCAAGTTATGACATCAACCGGCCCAATGAGGGCCTGAGCGATTTCGGTGTGGAAGTCGTCCGTAAGATGAATGATCTGGGGATCATGGTCGATATCAGCCACGTCTCGGATGATGCCTTCTGGGATGTCATGGCACTGACAGATGTACCGGTGATCGCCAGCCACTCCTCCGCCCGTCACTTCACCGAAGGATTTGAGCGCAACATGTCCGACGACATGATCAAGCGCCTTGGCGAAGAGAACGGCGTCATCATGATTAATTACGGCTCCAGCTTCCTGACCAATGATTATCAGGAATGGACGAGCCGTCTGCGAGCGGCGGGCGCCAGCTGGGTCAAAGCCGAAGGCATTGATGAGCCCACGGACGAACAGCGCGACGCCTTTCAGGCTGGCTATATGGCGGCCAGCCCCAAACCCTATGCCACCGTTGAGGATGTCCTCGACCATATCGACCATGTCGTTGATATTGCCGGGATCGACTCGGTAGGCCTGGGGTCCGATTTTGACGGGGTCGGCGACAGCCTGCCGGTCAATCTCAAAGATGCCTCGATGATGCCGCGCCTCGTTCAGGGCCTGATTGACCGAGGCTATTCGGATGAGGACATCAAGAAGATCCTGTCCGGCAATGCCTTACGGGTCTGGAGCGCCGTGGAGGCCGCAGCGAAGAAGGGGTGATCAGTTGCCCTGGTCGCTGCTTGCTTACGGGCTTGTCGGCCTCAGCTATTGGGCCTTATCCGGCATGGCAGAGGGTTTGGCTTCTCCACGCCTTCTTGCCCTGCCCATCCTCCTAATAGCGATCATCCACACCATCTATTCGGTTTCCAGATTTGGCATTTCCAGATCATCTTCATTTCCGGCCGCTGGAGTCTTCCTAATCTTGGGTGGCGTGGCGCTCGGCAACCAGCGTGATGCCAAAGCAGAGGAAGACTCGATGAGGATCGGGAACCTGATACTATCAGACATAAAACAATATCACGAATTGACGGGAACTTGCCCCGCTTCGTTCGAGCAACTCTATCCCGGACAGAAGGCATTCCCCCAACCAGCTCTCGGACAATCAGATTACCACTTTCTCAGCGAGCGGCCTGACAACTGCGGCATAAGCTTTGATGCACCACTCTTGATAACATGCAGCAAAAGAATGTCTGATGATGATTGGTATTGCGACGACTAGAGAGTTTACACCTTCCCCAGCTTGATGACGCGCATCTTGTCCTGAGTCATCTCATGCATGGTGTGGCCGATGCCGCCAACACCGTGCCCGGACTGTTTCCGGCCCGCAAAGGGCATCCAGTCGACCCGGAAGGCGGTGTGGTCATTGATCATCACCGCCGTGGCATCAAGCCGCCGCGAGGCGTCCATCGCAACGTCGAGGTTCTTGGTGAAGACCGCCGCCTGGAATGCAAAAGGTAGATCGTTTGACTTCGCAATCGCCTCATCAAGGCTGTCTACGGAGTAAATGCAGATGACCGGCCCGAAAATTTCCATGGTCGAGACCCGCGCATTGGCGGGCGGATCAAGCAGAATGGTCGGGGCGTAAGTTGTTTCGCCGAGGCGCTCCCCGCCGGTCACGACCTTGGCGCCGCCTGCCTTTGACTCATTGACCCATTCCTCGACCCGGTCGACTTCGCGTGGCCGGATCAGGGGGCCGCATTCGGTCTTGGGCGAGACCGCATCGCCGACGACCAGCCGGGCCGCGCCATGCGCCAATTGCTCAGCGATCGCCGGGGCCATTTTGCGCGGCGCGTAGACCCGCTGGACCGACACGCAGACCTGCCCTGAATGATACATCCCGCCTTTCAGGAGGGAGGGGATCATCTCGGAGAAATCGGCATCCTCGGCGACGATCACCGGCGCCAGCCCGCCATGCTCGAGCGCGCAGCGCGTGCCCGGCGCCAGTTTCGAGCGCAGCATCCAGCCGACCTTGGCCGAGCCTATGAAAGAGAAGAAATGCGTGCGCGGATCAGTTGCCATCTGCTCCGCCCCAACCCGGTCATTGAGGACAAAGCGGCACCATTCCTCCGGCAGCCCCGCCTGATAGAAAATGTTGACCAGCGACTGGCACGACAGCGGCGTATCCGCGGACGGTTTGACGAGGACCGGACAGCCCGCCGCGACCGCCGGGCCGACCTGATGTACGATCAGATTGAGCGGATGGTTGAAGGCCGAGAGCGCAACGACCGGCCCGATGGGCTCGCGCTGGGAAAAGGCGATGCGCCCCGCCCCCGCCGCGGTGAGATCCATCGGGATCTCCTCGCCCTTGATCTCCGCGATGCCGTGCGCACAGAGGCCGATGCCGTCGATGGCGCGCGTGACCTCCACGATCGCGTCCTGCAGCGGCTTGCCGCCTTCATTGGCAATCTGATGCGCCAGCGCGTCGGCATTGTCCTCCATGATCCCGGCCGCACGCGCGAGGATGTCGATCCGCTTATGCGCCGGCAGCCACGCATCGCGATTCCGGTGCAGTGCCTGCGCCTGATCGAGATAGCCGTCGACCACATCCCAAGGCGTAATAGCGACTTCGCCGATTTTCTTGAGGGAATAGGGATTGACGACGTCGACCTTGCCGCCACCGCCGGATGCGCCGCGCGATTTGCCGCTGAACCGTGATCTTAGCATGCCTCATACCCCCTCAAGGCGCTTCTGCGCGAAGCCTAACCCGAAGAGGGCGCGGGGACCAGAGCGCGGCGGAGTCGGCCGGTGGAGGGGTCAGACAGCTGATTTAGCCGCCGCCCACCTGGAATTCGATGGTCGCCCGCACCCCTTCCCGAGCGACAGGCTGGCGGTCCACAATCTTGGGCGCATAAATCCATTGCTCGACTGATATCCGCGCCGCTTTTCTGTAACAGGACCGCGTTGCATCAACCGTCTTCACATTGATCGGTACACCATCGGCCGTCACATCAAATTCGAGCACCACCCGCTCTGTCCGGATAGCGGAGCTACTGATACAATGCTGAAAATCGGGGAGCCTGGGGGGTACTCGCAACAGAGGCTGCGTATCACGATCAAGCCCGCCTTCCTGTGCCATCAGCTCACGGATCTGATGGATCGTCTCCTCCGAAATCCAGTACTCAAGGGCTGCGGTGAGCTTTCTGTCCCGAAGCGAACTTTTCCGGACGGACATATAATCATAAACCCAGACCTTGGTTATCGTGACAGCCGACAGATCAAGGCATGGATTTGTCGATGACTGGACCTCAATATTCTCCGTCCGGCCCACCGTGTTCACCTTATAGCTGACCGTCACGGTGCCGATGAACCCATCTTCCGGGTAATTGTCCGGATCGATACAGTAATAATAAAGCCCCAGCGGTGGGGCCTGCCGTGAGATCGGGACGGGCTTTTTATCATCAACAGCCCCGGCCTGAGCCGGCATGGCGCCGATCAACAGCACAAGGAGGAAAGACAGAACGCTCCCCGCACGCGTCTTGAACTTACTGCTCATCAGCATCCCCCTCTTCTTGCCGGCCGGATTTGCCTCACCCGCAATGGAGGAAAGCACCTGCCAGCTTGCACGGCGACAGGACGGCCCCCTACTGACAGCCGTCGGCCCTATTGGAGGCTATATCACGAAAATCTCGCACACGCCCTGCCCCCAAGAGGGCAGATCCTCGCATAAAAGTTGTGCCGGAGCTAGCCCTCGCGGTGTACGGCAAACGGCCCGAAGGCCTGATCGACCGGCATCAGCTCGATGCGGTTGACGTTGATATGGGCAGGCAGCGCCAGAACATCAGTGATCACCCGGGCGATATCGTCCCCCGTCATGCTGTCCGCACCCTCATAGACCTTGTCCGCTTTTCCCTTGTCGCCCTCGAATCTGACAAGCGAGAACTCCGTATCCGTCATACCCGGCTCGACCGAGGTGACACGGACCTTCGCGCCCAGAAGATCGGCTCGCAGATTGAGTGAGAATTGCGTCACGAAGGCCTTGGTCGCGCCATAGGCATTACCGCCCGGATAGGGATATGATCCGGCAACAGAGGAAATATTGATGACATCGGCACGTGGCAGCGATTTCAATCTCGGCAGGAAGCCTCGCGTCAGATGCACAAGGCCCGTCACATTGGTCGCGATCATCTGATCCCAGTGAGAAAGCTCCGCCTCCGCCGCGCCTGCGAGCCCGAGTGCGAGCCCCGCATTGTTGATGAGGATATCGGGTTGCCAGTCCTCAGAAAGCGTAGTGGGGAACCCGTCGACCGCGTCCAGATCCATCATGTCGAGCTGGGCGGTCTTGAGCCGGTCCGTCCCCGCCTCTTTCTCAAGCGCGTCGAGCCGGTCCGTCCGGCGCCCCGTTGCGACAACTTTCGCGCCACCCGCTAGTAGCCGCAGCACGGTGGCGCGACCGATCCCTGACGTGGCCCCGGTGACAAGGGCGGTCCGATTTTCAAATTGATCCGTCATCGGCTTTCCTGTTCTGGCTTAAATATGAAGAGCGTGCCCGAGCGCTTTGAGGGCCGCTTCCTGCACGCCTTCTGATTTCGTCGGATGCGCATGGATGGTGCCCGCCACATCTTCGAGCCGCGCGCCCATCTCAATCGCCGTCGAGAATTGCGCGGACAGCTCGGACACGTCCGCGCCGACGGCTTGAAAACCGACAATGACGTGATTGTCCGCACGCGCAATGGCTTTTACGAAGCCGGTCTCGTTCTCCATCGTCATGGCACGGCCATTTGCAAGGAAGGGGAACACACCGACCTTGACGTCGATACCCTGTTCTTTTGCTTGCGCCTCGCCAATGCCGACCTGCACGACCTCAGGGTCGGTAAAGCAGATTTCCGGATTCGCCCGCTTGTCCCAGGCACGGTTCTCGCCCGCTATGATCTCCGCCACCATCTCGCCCTGCGCCATGGCGCGGTGCGCGAGCATCGGATTGCCCGTCACATCGCCGACGGCCCAGACGCCAGTCATCGAGGTACGGCACCGCTCATCAATCTTCAGGAACGGGCCATCCATCGCAAGATCCAGCTCTTCGAGCCCCCAGCCGTCTGTGCGCGGACGGCGCCCGACCGTAACGAGCACCTTTGCCGCCTCGATATGTGAGGCCTTGCCATCCACCTCGACGGCAAGGTGGCCATTCTCATAGCCCTTGGCCAGCGTACCGAGATGCAGCTCGATCCCCAGCTCTTTCATCCGCCCAAGGACGGGCTTCACGAGATCACGATCATAGCTCGGCATGATGCCATCCGTCGCCTCAACCACGGTGACCTTTGCACCGAGCTTGGCCATAGCCATGCCCAGCTCCATGCCGATATAGCCGCCGCCGACCACGGCGAGGGTTTCGGGCACAGCATCCAGATCAAGCGCCGTCGTAGAGGAGAGAACATCCCCGCCAAACGGCATGAAGGGCAACTCGACCGAAGAAGAACCGGTTGCGATGATGATGTTCTTTGCCCGGATGTCCTGATGCCCGTCCTCGGTCTTCACCCGCACTGTCTTGCCATCAATGAAGGTGGCCCAGCCACGCATTGTCTCTACGCCGGCTTTTTTCAGAAGGCCGGCAACACCCTTGTTCAGCCGTCCGACGATCCCGTCTTTCCATTTGATGGTCTGGGCAAGATCAAGATCAGGCGCCGCCGTCGTGATGCCGATCTGGCTGCCCTCTCTCATGTGGGAGATTTTGTGGAACTCCTCAGCCGCATGGATCATCGCCTTTGACGGGATACAGCCGACATTCAGGCAGCAGCCGCCAAGCGGGCCGTCATCGACCAGCATCGTATCGAGCCCTAACTGCCCGGCCCGGATCCCCGCGACATACCCCCCCGGCCCGCCGCCGATAACAAGAACATTCGTAGTGATAGGATTTGGCATTGAGTTCCCTCCTATTGAGGACGCCCTTCAGGGAACTGGTCCTCATATCTCTCAAATTCTTTGGCTGTCAGTCCAAATAGCGAAGGATAGAGGTCGTTCCAATCGCGATTATGCTCTTCGATCAGCCTGATCTTCCATGCGCGGCGCCATTTTTTGAGCCGTTTCTCGCGTGCAATCGCCTCGTCGACATCTTTAAATGCTTCGTGCCAGACAAGACGGGTAACCCCATATTTCGCCGTGAACCCCTTTATCCGTATCGTAAGGTGCTCCCACACCCTTTTCGGCAGATCACTCGTCACACCGATATAGAGCGTGCCATGCTTCCCCGATGCGAGGGAGGTAGACGGAATAAGTATTCACCCTCTCCTCCTGTCATCCCGGACGGCGCATAGCGGCGATCCGGGATCCATAATTGATGATCAGCCTTTCCTGCCATAGGCTTGGCATCCCGAATATGGTTTCCGGGCTCGCAAGCTCTGCTTGCGCCCCGGAATGACAGCTTATGGCTTCACGCCGCCCAAATTGCAGATCTCTTTCCACTCCGCCGCCGTCACCGGCTGTACCGATAGGCGGGAATTCTTCACAAGGACCATTTCAGCAAGGCTGTCTTTCGCCTTGATCTCTTGCAAAGTAACAGGTGTTTTGAGCGGCCCTATCGCCTTGATGGTCACGCATTCCCATGGCGAGCCCGGCTCCGCCGTCGGATCGGGTTTTGCTTCCTCGATCACTTCGACGATGCCGACGATCTCGCGCGTTTTCTGGGAGTGATAGAAGAACGCCTTATCTCCGGCCTTCATCTCCTGCATATAATTCTTGGCCTGATGATTACGCACGCCATCCCACGGCTCCCCCGCATCGCCTTTTGCGACCTGCTGGTCCCAGGACCAGGTGGAAGGTTCCGATTTCATCAGCCAGTAACTGGGCATGTGCGCTCCCTTGAATTGAACCAGCCCGCGCGATGTGCACTTTCCGACGCGACGAGCAGACATCTCATGACCGCATAACAGCAGGCTTCCTGTTATAAAACCATGCTCTGCCGGGCTGCATCCGATACAATTTGAGACAAGATTGCCGCAATCCGGCCCGCCGCCCGCCATGGCGCAGCGGAACGCTCATTCCGGCCCGAAAGGGCCAATGAAAGGAGCATGTTATGCGTAAACGACAGATGGTCGCTGCCCTCGCGGCTGCCGGCGCGCTGCTGGGTATCGGCAGTGCGGCACAGGCTGGCGAATGGCGGCTCGATCCATGGCGATGCCCCGATTTAAGGGAGGATATCCTTGACGCCCGTGTGGATTACGGGCGGGCGGATCGGCGCGAAGACCGGATCGACAGGCGGTACACGAACTGCCCGCGCAGCGCGTGGGTATATGTCGGCGACCGTTATGACCGATACGGCCGATATTACAGTGATTACCGTGCCGGCCCGCCCCGATACCGGGACTATGCCTATCGGAATGGTTATCTGATCGGGTCAATCGGGGACGCCTATTTCCGGATTGTCCTGGCCGACAATGACCGCTTCCAGCGTTATTATCGGTACTCGCCTCATTATTACCGACGGGACGTCAGATATGACCACCGGAATGATCATCGCGACCAGCGTTATGCACGGCGCGAAGACCACCGGGACGATCGCTATGATCGCCGTAACGACCGACGCGATGATCGTGGAGACCGCCGCAATGACAGGCGTGATGATCACAGTGACAGGCGTAATGATCGGCGGGATGATCGCGGAGATCGTCGCGACGACAGACGGGATGACCGGGGCGACCGGCGTGATGATCGCAGGGATGACAGGCGCCAGGGGCGCGGCAACGAAAGCGGCAGAGCCCCATCCGCCGTGAAGGGCCGCGCCGGATAAAGAAAAAGGCAGAAGGTGAGCCCTTCTGCCTTTTATCCCTTACACTGAACGACCAGGCGATCCTCAGATGAAGAGGGTCGCCGGGTTTTCAAGATAGGCTTTGATCGACTGCACGAACTCCGCCGCATCCCAACCATCGACGATACGGTGGTCAAAGCCGGAGGAGAGGTTCATCAGCTTGCGCGGCACGACATGACCATTCGCGTCATAGCGCGGCAGGGTCTGGATCTTGTTCACCCCGACAATCGCGACCTCCGGGTGATTAATCACCGGCGTTGTCACGAGCCCGCCCATCGGCCCCAGCGAAGTGATGGTGATGGTCGAACCGGAAAGCTCTTCGCGCTTCGCCGAGCCATCGCGCGCAGCAGAAGAAAGCCGCAGCACTTCCGCTGCATTCTGCCAGACATCATTCGCCTCGGCATGGCGGATGACGGGGACGATCAGGCCATTATCCGTCTGCGTTGCAATACCGATATGCGCTCCACCGTAGCGGTGAACGACACCTGCATCATCGTCGAACCGCGCATTGATATGCGGGAATTTCCGCAAGGTGAGCACCATGGCCCGCATCAGATAAGGCAGGACGGTCAGCTTTGGCCGGTCACCGCGGCCCGCATTCATATGCGCGCGCAGATCTTCGAGCGCTGTGACATCCACTTCTTCCACATAGGTGATATGCGGAATGCGGCGTTTGGACTCCTGCATTTTCTCGGCGATTTTCCGGCGCAGGCCGATGACCTTCACTTCCTCGACAGACGTGTCGGGAGCGAAGGTCGCCCCTGATCCGCCGGACACCTTTGCCGGAGACTGGCCTGAAATATAGCTGTCGAGATCCTCATGGGTGATCCGGCCAGCCGGGCCCGTTCCGTAGACGAATTGCAGATCGACCCCTTGGGCACGAGCCCGCGCCCGTACTGCCGGGGAAGCCAGCGGCTTGTCGTTGACATCACGCGCACGCGGAAGATCGACGAGCCGTGCCGCCGCCGGTTGCGCTTGCACAGGTGCAGGCTCAGCTTTCGGCGTTGGAGCAGGCGCGGCTTTGGGTTCAGGCGCAGGGCTTTCCTCTGCGACCGGCGCTTTTTCCTCCGCAGGAGCTGTCGCGGCTGCGGACGTAGAATCTTCCTTGGTGTTGCCCGCGCCTTCGACCTCGAGCTTGATGATCTCGGAGCCGACCGCGACGATTTCGCCGACGGCCGGGCCGATCCACAACACCTTGCCCTTGCGGGGGCTGGGAATTTCGACGGTTGCCTTGTCAGTCATGACATCAGCGAGGTTCTGGTCCGGTTCGACCTCGTCTCCGGGCTTGATGTGAAGCTCGACAAATTCGGCTTCTGCAACACCCTCGCCGACATCCGGCAATTTAATAACGTGTACGCCCATTTAGCCCCCCATCCGGCGGCCGGTGACAATCCGCAGGACCGTCGCAAGAATAATGATCGCCGGGGCGATGATGCGAAGGGCGCCGACCCGGCCGGACGCGACCTCTTCAACCGCCGGATAGTCAACAACGAGGATCATGCCGATCATGGCCGCTGCGATGATCACCAAAATTTCGGTTACCAGTCTCATTTACCCCTCCATGACTTCGCGCAATGCCGCGCCAACACGCTCCGGACCCGGCAAATAAGCCCATTCCTGCGCATGCGGATAAGGCGTATCCCAGCCGCAGACCCGCAGGATCGGCGCTTCGAGATGATAGAAACAGCGTTCTTCAACGAGCGCGAGCAGCTCACCCGCAAAGCCGCCCGTCTGGGTCGCTTCATGGATGATGACGCAGCGGCCCGTCTTCTGGACGCTTTCATTGATCGTATCGAGATCAAGCGGAATGAGGGAGCGAAGGTCGATCACCTCGGCATCGATGCCGGTTTCCTCGGCGGCCGCCTTGGCAACATAAACCATGGTACCATAAGCGAGCACGGTCACATCACTGCCGGAGCGCTTGATATCTGCCTTACCCAGAGGAATATTGTAATAACCCTCAGGCACCTTGCCGTCCTCATGCTTCGACCACGGCGTCAGCGGCTTTTCATGATGGCCATCAAAGGGACCATTATAAAGCCGTTTCGGCTCTAGGAAGATCACGGGGTCAGGATCCTCGATGGCGGAAATCAGGAGGCCCTTGGCGTCATAGGGCGTACAGGGCTGCACGACCTTGATGCCCGACACGTGCGTGAAACAGGCTTCCGGGCTTTGTGAGTGCGTCTGCCCGCCGAAAATCCCTCCGCCTGTCGGGGTACGGATGGTGATCGGGCAGGTGAACTCCCCCGCCGAGCGATAGCGGATGCGAGAGGCTTCCTGCGTGATCTGGTCATAGGCCGGGAAAATATAGTCGGCGAACTGAATTTCAACGCAAGGCTTGAGGCCATAGGCCGCCATGCCAATCGCCGTGCCGACAATACCACCTTCTGAAATCGGCGCATCGAAAACGCGGTTCTGGCCGTATTTCTTCTGCAGGCCCGCCGTGACGCGGAAGACGCCGCCGAAATAGCCGACATCCTCGCCGTAGACGACGACATCGGGATCGCGCTCAAGCATGACGTCATGCGCATCGCGCAGCGCCTCGATCATGTTCATGGAGCGGGTGTTCGTGACAGTATCAGACATTGATCAGAACCCTGCTTTCTGACGCTGTTCTTTCAGGCGCCCCGGCATTTCGGCATAAACGTCCGTGAACATGTGCTTTGTGCTGGCGCCATTGCCTTCACTGACAAGACCGATGGCCTCTGCCTCCTGCTCGGCTTCTCGCATCTCGGTCTCCGCATTACCGGAGAGGTCATCGAACTCCGCTTCGGTCAGCTCGCCCGCAACAATCATATGCTGCTTCAGCCGATCGATGGGATCGCCCAGCGGCCATTTCTCCGCCTCATCTTTTGGGCGGTAGGCGGACGGATCATCAGAGGTCGAGTGCGCGCCCTTCCGGTAGCTGAGATATTCAATCAGAACCGGACCCAGATTGCGCCGGGCGCGTTCCGCTGCCCATTGAGCTGCCGCGTGAACGGCGAGGAAGTCGTTGCCGTCAACCCGCAGGCCCGGAATGCCGTAGCCGAGACCGCGGCTGGCGAAGGTTGCGCCAAGGCCCCCGGCGATGCCCTGGAAGGAGCTGATCGCCCACTGATTATTGACGATGTTCAGAATGACCGGCGGCTTGTAGACGCCCGCAAAGACCATGCCTGTGTGCCAGTCGCCTTCTGCGGTTGCGCCATCGCCGATCCAGGCCGCACAGATTTTCGTGTCGCCCTTTATCGCCGAGGCCATGGCCCAGCCAACGGCCTGTGGCCATTGCGTCGCAAGATTGCCGGAGATCGTGAAAAAGCCATGCTCTTTCGAGGAATACATGATCGGCAGCTGGCGACCCTTCAAGGGATCGCCCTCATTCGAATAGATCTGGTTCATCAGGAGACGGACCGGATAATCCTGACTGAGCAGGATGCCAACCTGACGGTAGCTCGGGAAGTTCATGTCACCCTTGCGCAGGGCCAGCTGGTGCCCCGCCGCGATGGCCTCTTCTCCGAGACACTGGATGTAGAAGCTGGTCTTGCCCTGACGCTGCGCCTTCATCATGCGGGAATCGAATGCCCGGGCACGGATCATCGTCTCCAGCCCCTTGCGCTTTGCTTCGGGTGTGACGGTTTCCGCCCACGCACCATGCGCCTTGCCATCCATGTCAAGGACACGGATCAGGCCGGTCGTGAAGGGACGGCTTTCCTCTGCCCCAAGATCAATTGACGGGCGGGGCATCTTGCCCGCCTCGCCGATATCTACATGCGAGAAATCGGCATCTTCTCCCGGGCGTCCGGATGGTTCCGGTACGGTGAGGCTGAGCGGCGCGTAATCATCCACGATACGACTATGTCCATCCATGTCTCTGCGAACCCTCCCTTATGGGTTTTCGACCCGCGACATACCCGCAAGGGACAGTCCCGGTCATCAGATGGGTGCAGCGAATATCACACTCAAATTGGACTTTTCTTCCACCAACCTGGCTCGCGAAAGCGGGATATATGTGCCGCAGCGCAACATCCTCCCAATCTGTGCCGTTTCAGGACGTATGCGCTGAAATTCGGGGGCCTCCCCGCAGCTCGGCGAGCGTGATATGCGGCCCGAAACAACGACCGATACAGCCGAGGACTCGCTCATGGATTTTGCGCTCAATGACGAACAGCAGGCCATTCAGGACATGGCCCGGCGCTTTGCCGCAGATGAACTCGCCCCGAACGCCGCCCGCTGGGATGAGGAAAAGCACTTCCCCGTCGATGTCATCAAGAAGACCGGTGAGCTTGGTCTGGCTGCGATCTACGCGCCCGAAGAGATCGGCGGCTCAGCCCTATCGCGGCTCGATGCCGTCCTCGTCTTTGAAGCGCTCTCGGCTGGCTGCACGGCGACGGCCGCCTATGTCTCGATCCACAATATGGTCACCTGGATGGTCGGGGCGTTCGGCAATGACGCCCTCAAATCAAAATATGGCGAGAAGCTCGCAACTGCCGAAATGCTGGGCAGCTATTGCCTGACCGAACCCGGCTCGGGATCTGATGCGGCGGCCTTGCGGACCAAAGCCGTGCGCGACGGGGACGATTATATCCTCAATGGCTCAAAGGCTTTTATTTCAGGCGCTGGCTCCACCGACCTCTATCTCGTCATGGTACGGACGGGCGAGCCCGGCCCGCGCGGTATCTCCGCGATCCTCGTCGAGGACGGTACGCCCGGCCTCACCTATGGCGCCAATGAGAAGAAGATGGGCTGGAACGCCCAGCCGACCCGCGTCATCACTTTCGAGAACGCCCGCGTGCCCGCTGAGAACCTGCTCGGGCAGGAAGGCGAGGGCTTCCGCTTTGCCATGAAGGGGCTTGATGGCGGCCGGCTCAATATAGCGGCCTGTTCTCTCGGGACGGCGGATGCCGCCATCCGTCAGGCGCTCGATTACACCAATGAGCGGACGGCCTTTGGCAAGCGGCTCAATGAGAACCAGGCGCTGCAGTTCAAACTGGCCGACATGCAGATCGCGCAGGAAGCATCGCGCTCCCTCCTCTATAGGGCCGCGTGGTCGCTCGACCAGAAACTGCCCGAGGCGACCCAGCTTTGCGCTATGGCGAAGAAATTCGTGACCGATCAGGGCTTTGATATCGTCAATACCGCACTCCAGACGCATGGCGGCTATGGCTATCTGGGAGATTATCCCCTTGAGCGGATGCTCCGCGATGTTCGCGTCCACCAGATTCTCGAAGGCGCCAATGAAATCATGCAGATGATCGTCGCGCGCGGGATGCTCAAAGACTATCAGGCAGGCTAATCGAGCAGCATTGGACGCAACGCCGATGAACGCCTAAACTCCTTCCCAGTGTATTATGGGAAGGAGAGACATCCATATGTTGCACCGTTTTGTTGCCGTCCTGTCGGCATTCGCCGTCCTGATCACGGCTCAGGCATCTGCCAAGAATTTCACCACCGCGGACGTCGAGAATTTCATCAAGGTAAGCGAAGAGCTTAAGGGCCTTGAAGACCGCTATCCTGATGCGGATCTCGGGGTCGACACGAGTGACATGAAATCTTTCACGCAGATGATCGACGAAAATGGCAATCTGAAAGTTTACCGCCGCGTCCTTTCAGACATGCCTGAGGGACCGGCTCGCAAAGAAGTCGTGAGCGCAATCAAGAGCAATGGATTTTCGTCTACGGATGAATTTGCGCCCAAAGCCGATGCGATCATCATGACCTATCTCGCCATTGAACTTGGCAAGCAGGACATGTCGGGCATGGACCAGATGACCCCGGAAATGATGGCAGCCATGCCGCCTTCCGTGCAGGCTCAGATGGGCCCGGTCATTAAGATGATCAATGCCGCGAAGAATGTTCCGGCCGCAGACAAGGCGACGCTGACGCCACTCCTGCCAAAGCTGGAAGCTGTTTTCCAGGACTAATCTATCAGACCACAATACTGAAAAGCCCCGCCACATCCGGCGGGGCTTTTTTTGTGTCTGCTTCTAAGGTCAGGCTCGAGTCTGGCCGGACCCGCGCACCTGATATTTGAACGTCGTGAGCTGTTCGCAGCCGACCGGCCCGCGCGCATGGATGCGGCCCGTCGAAATGCCAATCTCCGCGCCCATGCCAAATTCTCCGCCATCAGCAAACTGGGTTGAGGCGTTATGCATGACAATGGCGCTGTCGATTTCGGTGAGGAATTTCTCTGCCACCTTTTCGTCCTCGGCAATGATGCTTTCGGTGTGCCCGGAGGAATAGGTGCTGATATGTTCGAGCGCGCCATCGACCCCGTCGACCACTTTCATGGCGATGCGGGGGGCGAGATACTCCGTCACCCAGTCCTCATTCGTCGCTGGGATCAGCCCGTCAGCGCGTGACAGGGAGGCATCATCGCCGCGCACCTCGCAGCCTACATCAATCAGGGCCTTTGCAATTTCCGGCACGAATCTGTCGGCAACCGCGCGATCGATCAGGACCTTCTCCGCAGCCCCGCAAATCCCTGTACGGCGCATCTTGGCGTTGACCACGACATCCTTTGCCATCTCGATATCCGCTGAGGCATCGACATAGACATGACAGATGCCTTCCAGATGCCCGATCACCGGCACGCGAGCTTCCTTGGACACACGCTCGACGAGGGAGCGTCCGCCGCGCGGCACGATGACATCAACATTCCCGTTAAGGCCGGAAAGCATGTGCCCAACCGCCGCGCGGTCCGTCTCCGGCACCATATAGACCGCATCGCGCGGCATATCTGCCTCAGCGAGCGCCTCGCGCACGAGCGCGACCAGCTTGCCGGATGTGTTGAAACTGTCCGATCCCGGACGAAGGACGACGGCATTGCCCGATTTGAGGGTCAGCGCACTGGCATCGACCGTCACATTGGGACGGCTCTCATAGATCACCCCAATCACGCCCAAGGGTACACGCACGCGGGAAATCTGCAGCCCGTTCGGCCGCTCCCAGCTTGCCAGCACATCACCGACAGGATCGGGGAGCGCTGCGACATCGCGCACGCCCTGAACGATCCCGGCAATGCGCTCCTCATCGAGCCGCAGCCGGTCAATCATCGGTGCATCAAGGCCGTTCTCCTCGGCCCGCGCCAGATCTTTTGCGTTCGCCTCAAGGATCTCCGGCACGGCGCCTTCGAGTTTCGCGGCGATGGCTTCGAGCGCTTTGACTCGGGCCTCTGCCGGCATAGTGCCAAGCTGGCGGCTGGCATAACGCGCAGCTGATGCTGCATTCAAAAGAGTCTGGTGGAGCGGTGTCACACTTTCATCAGTGGTCATCATCTTCTCCCAAAGTTAGAATGAGATTATCCCGGTGCAGAACGATATCTCTCGTCTTTCCCTTTGCGGTCGTGAAATCGCAGGCCGCAAGGCCAAATCCGACCACCTCATCATTATGTCTAATTTCAATAACGTCGCCGCGCAGGAATGGATCCGAAACGCTTGTCACGCCGACAGCCAGAAGACTTGCGTCATTCTGGAGAGCTTTCACTGCGCCCTCGTCGATTTCCACGGCTCCGGCCCGCTCATGCACGCCTGAGAGCCATCTCTTCCGGGCAGAGAGTTTCTCGCCCGCTTCAAAAACTGTGCAGCGCGCCTCACCAGTGATCAGGTCCCGGATCGGATGCTGGCGGCGGCCTGACGCAATGATCGTCGTCACACCCCAGTCAATGGCGATCCGTGCAGCCGCAAGCTTTGCCCGCATCCCGCCTGTACCAACACTACTCAGGGATTCCTGGGCGGCATCGAAATATTTTCCTGCCTCACCATAGGGAATGAAAGGAACGTGCTCGGCGCTCGGGTCCGCAGCCGGATTGCCCGTATAAAGACCATCAATATCAGACAAGATGATCAGAATGTCGGCGTCAACAAGACCCGCCGTTTTTGCTGCCAGCCGATCATTATCGCCATAGCGGAACTCGCGCGTCGTGACGGCGTCGTTCTCGTTCACGACCGGAATGACCTCATGATAGAGCAGCGCCCGCAGCGCCGCCCGTGCGTTCAGATATCTGGTCCGGTCGTCGGTAACGTCCGGGGTCAGAAGAACCTGCGCTGCGACGCGGTTATGCGCCTCGAAGGCCGATTGCCATCTGGTGATCAGCGCCGCCTGTCCGATCGCGGAAAGCGCATGACGGTCCTCCGTTGCTTCTGGGTCCAGCGATGGCACGAGCTCATGCCCCACCGCGACCGCGCCTGAGGACACAAGGACAGCATGCCATGGCCGCTCACGGATATCGGCGGCGACCCCGCCCATGGAAAATTCTTCAACTTCGGTAATAAGCGCAGAGCCAACTTTCACGACGGCAAGCTTGGCGCGCTCCAGAAGGTCTCTAACAAAATGAAGTGACTGATGATCGTCTGCCACGAAAAAAGGAATCTCCTCTACTCCTATCGGCTACGTGGTTCGCAGCCGCACAAATGTCCACCCTCCGCAGGGGAAAGATGCTGCAAACTGGGGTCGCGAAACCCGTGCGTCTCAGGCTAACCGGCACCACGTGAGTCAGCAGGAGTAAGCCTTATGTCATCCGTTCTGATTACCGGTGCGAACAGGGGTATCGGTCTCGAATTTGCGCGTCAGTATGCTGCTTCCGGCTGGACGGTCCATGCGGCGTGCCGTCAACCGCACAGTGCCGGTGAGTTAAACGCACTGGGCGGGATTCGGTTGCATGAAATTGACGTCACGGATCACAATTCCATCGACGCGCTAGCCGCAAAGATAGATGAGCCGATCGATGTGGTCATCGCCAATGCCGGCGTGATGGGCCCGAGAAGCGATCAGCAAAGCTTCGGCAGCTTTGATTACGAGGCCTGGCGTGCTGTCATGGAGGTCAATCTCTATGGCACCGTTCACACCTGCGAAGCCTTCACGCCGCACCTTGAGAAAGGCGATCAGAAAAAACTCGCGGTCCTCTCCTCCAAGATGGGATCGATTGCCGATACGAGTGGCGGGCTTGCCCATTACCGCACATCGAAGACCGCGCTGAACATGGCGATCATGGCGTCGGCGGCGGGTCTTGCCCAGAAGGGGATCGCCGCCGGGATCTTCCACCCCGGCTGGGTCCAGACCGATATGGGCGGGCCGAGCGCGCTTATCACCACCGAGGAATGCGTGACCGGCCTGCGCCAGCAGATCGCGGGCCTGCCTGTGACGGCCAAGCCTGACTTTTTGACGTTCGATGGCGAGGTGCTGCCATGGTGATGCTCAACGGACAATGCCTGTGCGGCGATGTGAAGTTCCGCATCACCGCGCCACTCACCCATGCCTCCGCCTGTCATTGCGATCAGTGCCGCCAATGGTCCGGCCATTACTGGGCGACAGCCCGCACAAAGCAGAACGATCTCGTCATCGAGAATGGCAGCGAAAGCATCGCGTGGTATCCCGAGCGGCATGCCGAGCGGGGGTTCTGCGTGATCTGCGGCTCTTCGCTTTTCTACCGCCAGATTGATGCGGCATCGGAGCATGTTGCGGTTTCGCTCGGCGCCATCAAAGGCGATACCGGCATTGAACTTTCCCGGCACATCTTCGTGCGGGAAAAGGGTGACTATTACCAACTGCCCGCAGAGGCAGAAACATATGAGGGAGATGACGAATGAGCAGCATTCTTTTTATCGGGCTCGGCAATATGGGCTCGGGTATGGCGGTCAATCTGGTGAAGGCCGGGCATGACGTTCATGCCTTCGATCTGTCCGCCGATGCGGTGGCAAAGCTCGCCGATGAAGGCGCAACGCCGGTCACCTCGCTGAAGGATTTCAAGGCCGCCGTTGATGTGGTGATCACCATGCTGCCCGCCGGCCCGCATGTCGCGAGCGTCTATACGAGCCCTGACGGCCTGCCCTCCTCTATTGAAAAGGGCACGCTCTTTATCGACTGCTCGACGATTGATGTGCAGACGGCCCGTGCTGTGGGGACAGGCGCAAAAGAACGCGGCTTTCCTTTCGTTGACGCGCCGGTTTCCGGCGGTGTTGCCGCCGCGCAAGGGGGTACACTGACCTTCATGGTCGGCGGAGAGGCGTCAGATTTCGAGGCCGCCAAGCCCTATCTCGACGCCATGGGCAAGAATGTCTTTCACGCAGGGCCCCTGGGGAACGGACAGGTCGCCAAGATCTGCAACAACATGCTGCTCGGCATTTCGATGATCGGCACCTGTGAGGCCTTCCACCTTGCCGAAAAACTCGGGCTCGATGCGCAGACCTTTTTCGATATTTCCTCCACCGCGTCGGGCCAGTGCTGGTCGATGACGAGCTATTGCCCGGCGCCGGGACCTGTCCCCAATGCGCCGTCCAACCGCGATTACCAGCCGGGCTTTGCCGCCGCGATGATGCTCAAAGACCTGCGCCTTGCGCAGGACGCGGCAAAGACCGCGAAAGCCCCGACCCCGCTCGGCGCCCATGCCGAGCAGCTTTATGCGCTGATGGAATCAGCCGGGGCGGACGGGTTTGATTTCTCCGGCGTGATGAAGCTGCTTGATGGATCGCTGCCGAAAAACTGACCTCGCGACAGAGGGGCCGGACAGGCTATAGTGGCGGGATGGTCTCTTCTCCTGCCGGTCCCGAACTCGATCATCTGATGAAACTGCTCGCAAGGCTGCCGGGGCTCGGCCCTCGCTCAGCCAAGCGCGTGGCCCTGCACCTTTTGCGCAAGCGCGAGGTGCTGATGGAGCCGCTGGCCGAAGCGATCTCCGCCGCGGCCCAGCATGTGCAGGCCTGCGATATCTGCGGGAACTGGGACAGCCGCAATCCTTGCGGCATCTGTGAGGATGAGGCCCGCGACACCGGCGTCATCTGCGTCGTGCAGGACGTTGCCGATGTCTGGGCGCTGGAGCGATCAGGCGCGCATCATGGCCGGTATCATGTGCTTGGCGGGGTCATCTCCCCGCTCGATGGGGTGGGGCCGGATGATCTGAACATCGCCTCCCTTGCCCAGCGCGCAAGTGCCGGCGGGGTCACGGAGATCATCCTTGCCACCGCCGCCACCGTCGATGGTCAGACCACGGCGGGTTACATCGCCGAGCGGCTCGAAGGGATCGATGTGAAGGTCACCCGCCTGTCCCATGGCGTGCCCATGGGCGGCGAGCTTGACTATCTCGATGAGGGCACGCTTGCCGCGGCCCTCAGGTCGAGACAGATTTTCTAGACATCACACGGCGAGAACTGTTTACCACCACTCCGTATACATCCCTTAATCGATATACTTTAGTTGGACCTGCGCGCCATCAGGCAGATCGCGAATCTGCTTTCCTAAGTACCCAGAAAATTTTATCAGCTCCAGAAGCGGCGCTGACTTTACATTAGACATCTCATAGGCACCGCTGAGAGCAGCCGGAATAACAAGGCAGTACGACCAGTCCTCCGGCAGCACACCCAGACTTTCCCTCGCGGCTTCAACAAGTACCACCATTTCCCAATCCGCGACAAAATCAGGATCACGCCAAAGGCTATCAAAGTGCTCTTTGCTGTCTGCCACCACTTCGCAGCAGACATCTTCAGGGCAAAGACGCCAGTATCTTCCATCATGATCGCGGATGATGAGATTACCAAATTCGTTTCGAGCAACAATCTCAAGAGGCTCGATACCTACCCAGCCCCAAGCCTCATGTATCTCAGAAACCAAATCCATCGCCCACCACTACTTCTCCAGAAGCGCCAGCAATTGACGGATAAAGTGCGTCGCGTCCCTACACCTTGAGCTCAGAAAGCTTACATTCTTACAATATTCTACCAGATCTTCACGCGCTCCTCGGGCGACAAATAAAGCTCATCACCGGGCTGGACGTCAAAAGCGTCATACCATTCGTCGATATTCCGTACCATGCCGTTCACCCGGAGATACATCGGGCTGTGTGGCGCGGAGAGGAGCCGCTGGCGTAAGGATTCTTCGGTCCGCTTGAACCGGCGCGCCTGCGCACGGCCAAGGAACACCCGCTGCTCGCCCGTAAAGCCGTCGAGCACTGGCGATTCCTCGCCGTTCAGATGCTCCTTATAGGCATGATAGGCGACCAGCACCCCGGCAAGGTCACCGATATTCTCGCCCAGCGTCTGCCGGCCATTCACATGAAGGCCGGGCAGCGGCTCATATTCATCGAATTGCGCGGCAAATTTGTCGCCCAGCGCATCAAAGGCCGCGCGGTCTTCCTCCGTCCACCAGCTTTGCAGGAAACCCTGCGCATCATATTTCGAGCCCTGATCATCGAATCCGTGCCCGATCTCATGCCCGACGATAGAGCCGATGGCACCGTAATTGATCGCCGCATCCGCCTTCGGATCAAACAGCGGGGACTGGATATAGCCCGCCGGGATGAAGGCCTCGTTCCGGTTCGGGCTGTAGAAGGCATTGACCGTCTGCGGCGCGGTGAACCATTCGCGCTTGTCCACTTTGGTGCCAAGCCGGTTATTGCTTTCGGCTTGTGACCAGACGCGGTGGCGCTTGATATTGCCAAAGAGATCGCCGGCAACGATGTCGAGCTCGGAGTAATCCTGCCACTTCTCAGGATAGGCGATCTTGGCGGTCATGGCGGCAAGCTTCTCTTGCGCCTTGACCTTCGTTGCATCCGTCATCCATGTCAGATTATCGATCCGTACTGAGAGGGCTGAGCGGATATCCTCGAACATCTCGGTCATCAGGACTTTTGATTCTTCGGGGAAGTAGCGGTCGATATATTCCTTGCCCACCGCCTGATCGAGGCGGCCATTGACGAGAGCAATTCCCCGCTTCTCGCGGTCGCGCGGCTCTTCCTGTCCGTTAAGCGCCTTGCCGAAGAATTCGAAATTCGACTGATAGACATAATCAGGGAGAAAGGCGGCGTTCGATGAAATATAGTTCGTCAGCAGATAATCCCGCCAGACAGCCACCGGCGTTACCGCATAAAGCGCCGCCAGCGACGGGAAAGCAGATTTCTCGCGTACAACGATATCGCCTTCGGACGGCAGGCCCAGCGTATCGAGAGCCGCTTCCCACGGCATGCCCGGCGCCATCGCCTCAAGCTCCGCAATCGTCATCCGGTTATAGGTGAGATCCGCATTGCGCCGCTCGGCCCGTGTCCAGTGCCGCTCCGCAATCGCGGTTTCAAGATCAAAGACTGCCGCTGCGCGCTTTGCGCTATTGTCTTCGCCGAGCAGCTCCAGCATCCGCGCCAGATGCTCCTTATACGCCGCCCGAGTTTCATCGAGGCGTTCCGACTCCCGCAAATAATAAGAGCGGTCCGGCATGCCGATGCCCGAATGGGTCGCACCCATCACATAATCGGTCGGGCTTTTTGAATCGATGGTGACATAAATGGCAATCGGGCTCGGCAGGCCGAGCGAGGGATCAGCCATCAGCCGGGCGATATCCTCATGCGTACTGGCCGCACGGATACGGGCGAGATCCTCCGCAATCGGATCGAGACCTTTTGCCTCAATCGCGGCAACATCCATGAAGTCATTGTAGAAATCGCGGATCTTCTGGCCGTCGGAGCCGGCCGCGACATCTGAGGTCGAGAGATCCGCGATGATCTCGGCAATGCGCGCCTCGTTGCGCTCCTGCATGATCACCGAAAATCCGGTCCCGGAGCGGTCGGACGGAATCTCCGTCGCCGCCAGCCAGCCGCCATTGGCATATTGGAAGAAATCATCTCCCGGCCGTGTCGTGGGATCAAAAGCATCGAGCGGGTAGCCCCAGGGCTCGATCACCGGCCCTTCTTCTTCGGCCACCATTTTGGGGCCGGCATCGCCGGTGGTCGTGGCGCAGGCTGCCAGAGAGATCAGCGCAACCCCGCCAAGCAGGGATTTCAGCAGTCGGGACATGGGTCTCCCCCTTCTCGTTTATCGATATAAAAAGCCCGCCCTCAACGTCAGGTCAAGGGCGGGCGATCATCATTCTCAGTATGTCGGTGCATTTTGCGCAAACAAGCTTTCGACTTGTGCAAACCATGCCGGGCGAAAACAGACCGCAAAACGGTCTATGCGGGGACCGCAGTTGAAGGTCGCCTGCGGGCATAAAAAGGGGCGCCGTCGGCGCCCCAATTCCAGTCTATCCGATCTCGGATCAGTAACGGTAGCCTTCGGGCTTGAACGGGCCGCTCTTTGACACGCCGATATAGTCGGCCTGCTCACCCGTCAGTTCGGAAAGCTGCGCGCCGACATGCGCAAGGTGCAGGGCCGCCACTTTCTCATCGAGACGCTTGGGCAGGACATAGACCTTGTTCTCATACCTCCCGTCCTGATTATTCGCATAAAGCTCGATCTGGGCGAGGGTCTGGTTGGTGAAGCTGGCCGACATCACGAATGACGGGTGGCCCGTGGCGTTGCCGAGGTTCACAAGGCGGCCTTCGGAAAGAAGGATCATCCGCCGGCCGTCCGGCTTGGTTAGCATGTCGACCTGCGGCTTGATATTGTCCCATTCCCAGTTGCGGACGCCATCAACCTGAATTTCGTTATCAAAGTGACCGATATTGCAGACGATCGCCATGTCTTTCAGGTCGCGCATATTGTCGACGGTCAGGATATCCTTGTTGCCCGTGGCGGTGACAACAATGTCAGTACGCTTCACGCCTTCATCCATCGTCACGACCTCAAAGCCGTCCATGGCCGCCTGAAGCGCGCAGATCGGATCGATCTCCGTCACCATGACGCGGCAGCCCGCGCCTCGCAGTGACTGGGCCGAGCCCTTGCCGACATCACCATAACCGGCCACCAGCGCAACCTTGCCCGCCATCATGACATCCGTACCGCGACGAATGGCATCGACGAGCGACTCTTTACAGCCATATTTGTTGTCAAATTTCGACTTGGTCACCGAGTCATTCACATTGATCGCGGGGAAAGGCAGCGTGCCGTTCTTCTCGCGCTGATAGAGGCGAAGGACGCCAGTCGTCGTTTCTTCCGTCACGCCTTTGATCGAGGCTTTGACGCGCGAATAGAAGCCGGGGTCACGGGCAAGACGGGCCTTGATCGTGTTGAAGAGGCATTTTTCTTCTTCATTACCCGGATTGTCGAGGATCGACGGATCGCTTTCGGCTTCCGAGCCCAAAAGGATCAGCATGGTCGCATCGCCGCCATCATCAAGGATCATGTTGGCGAGGCTGCCATCGGACCATTCCCAGATGCGGTCGGCATAGTCCCAGTATTCCTGCAGCGTCTCACCTTTCTTGGCGAAGACCGGCGTGCCATTGGCAGCAATCGCGGCGGCGGCATGGTCTTGGGTCGAATAGATGTTGCAGCTTACCCAGCGAACCTCGGCGCCGAGCGCCTCGAGGGTCTGGATCAGCACGGCGGTCTGGATTGTCATGTGCAGCGAGCCAGCAATCCGCGCGCCTTTCAGCGGCTGGGCCGCACCGAACTCCTCACGCGTCTGCATGAGGCCGGGCATTTCATGCTCGGCGATCCTGATTTCCTTATTGCCGTAATCGGCGAGCGAAATATCGGCGACATCATAGTCCTGGGTCATGAGGGATCCTCTGGAGATTCTTCTATGTGAGGGGCGCCTAGCAGGGGCGGCAAAGGATATAAAGCTTTCTTTATATGCCTAGGGTTGGTGCGTTGATGAATAGAAGTTGACGGGACATTGCCGAGCGATGTTAACTTTTAGTCAAGGCGACTAAACGGGGGGCGTGATGGTCAAAATCATCACGGTGCATGGTACATTCGCTGGCGATCCGTCTGATGAAGGCGAGAAATGGTGGCAAAAGGGGTCTGAATTTCTTCAGAAACTTCAGTCCTGTATTGCTGAGCCATTAGATATTCTCCCTTTCCACTGGTCCGGGGCGAACTCTGAACTGGACAGACGCAAAACCGGCAACAGGCTGTGGAAGACCATTAAGGCGTCGGAAGAGAAGCCGATCCTTATCGGTCACAGCCATGGCGGCAGCTCTTCCATCCATGCGGCAGGTGACGCCATTCTGGCCGATAGCAAGAATGCATCCGACACACTTCGCGGCCTTGTCACGATTGCGACCCCGATGTTTCGCTTCCGCACCAATCGAAACCCGATTGCTCGGTTCAACATTCTGGGCCGGGTGTTTGCCCTTGCAGCGGTCAGCTCGGTGCTGATCTCTGCGTCCTATCTTGGGTGGGATATCGATTATGCAGCCCGTCAGGGTACCCCCTATTCGCTGTCGCAAATTCTGATGGCGATACTGACCAATAGCGGCTTTTGGAGCGCCGCTATCATCACGGCGATTCTGTGGATCTATGCGCGAAAGAATCACAACCGTTCCAAACTCTATTCCAAGAATGGCGTATGGGGGACATTTGCAAAAAAGACCCTGTCCCTCAGCCACTCTCAGGATGAGGCCATCGGTGCGCTGCAACAGGCGCAAGGGGTTCAGCCAAAACTCGTTACACGAACCTCAATTATCGCGCCGCTCTTTGGTGCGCTCGCATTCGTTCTCGTTTTACTCGATTTTGGATCTGAGGTTACACAGACGATTGCTGATGAGGACCATTACTACACCGAGATGGAAGGCGCCGGCATACCACGGCCTCTCGTTTTCATCTCCGATTCGGAATTCAGCGGCTATTCAGCATTGCGGTTCCGTCCGGATATCTCTGACCTTGGCGAATGGCGTCTGTTTGACATTGTCGGCGCCACCAAACTCCGTACTCGTGAAGAACTGGCAGCCATCTCCTTTGATGATATCTGGTTCACTGAAGAGGTAAGCGAAATTCTCGCTTCCGAGAGCGGTGCATGGCTGCGAGATGCACGTGACCAGACTGCGCAGAACATCACGATCGCCTATATCCCGACAGATCAGGTCGACAGGTTCAAACAGGCTTTTGCTCAGACGCTTGAGGCCGCCGCAAGCGCAGGTCAGCAAACAGTCATGACGGATACTGCCTATTCCGAATTTGACAGCCTGACGGTGGATGCCGGCATTTTGCAGCGCCTTTTCTCTTATGGCGTCACTGCGGAGATTGATATGCCTTCCGCCATCATCGCCTCGGTCCCTTCTCAATATGGCTATTACAATGTTGGGGCAGAAACGATTCCTGCAGACACTCTTTTCCTAGGGTCGAGCTATACGGATTATGTTAAGTCATTCTGTGATGCCGAGCCGGATGTCGTGGATGCAGTAGGAGGCCTTTGCTCGCTTTTCTATGACCCCGGTCAGTCAATCCAGAAAACCATTCTGTGGGATTTCACTTCCTACAAGGATGCGTTGTTCGACTTCATCTTCCTCGACCTTCTTGGCGATCAGGATAGCGCTGATAGGCTCTATTCTCTTCAGTACAGCGAGGTTAAAAGTTTGGGGCTCAGCGTGCGTATCCTGCTGGCGGTAACGATTGCAGTTGTGCTGTCCATAGCAGCAGGTCTGTTACTCGCCCCCTTCCTCAACGGCTTTGTCGTCGGCACGCTTCGAGGTAATGCATACGGCAATGACGGCTTTGGTGAGACGCTTCGCGATGTTCATCCGGGAGCGAATTTTGACGGTGGGCGCCCGGGCAATCTGCCGAAGGAAATCGAAGAAGAAATGATTGCCAATTCGCTGGCCGATGCCCCCGCAGCGATCCAGCGCCTGCGCAGCCTTTTTGGCGTCGCCGAACTGGCCAGTAAGGACGGACATGACCCCGTCGCGCTCGCAACGAAGTTCGAAAAATCGGAGTTGATCCACAACGCCTATTTCCACTCGGACAAATTCATCAAGTACCTCGCCGCCCAGATGGTTGCGCTTTATGGCCTCACCCCAACCGCGGATCTCGAAGAAGATGAAGATGGCTCGCGCTATCTTGAGCTCGCCCGCAAAGCCTAACCGGTAAGGAGGGCTCGCAAGCCCTCCCGATAGGTTCGATATCTGTGAGAAAATCCGGACAAGGATTTTAGCCGGTCATTCTTCAGCCGCTTGTTGTCCTCATAAAATGAGCGCGCCATGTCGGACATCTCAGCCTGTTCGAAGGGGACTTCCGGTGGCGGCTCGATGCCGAGGAGCTCAGCGGCATAAGTAATGACATCCTGCGGCGGAGCGGGTTCGTCATCGGCAAAATTGATAACCGCAGGCGCGGTCTCTGCCTTGATGAGGGCATAAAGGCCCGCGGCGATATCGTCCCGGTGGATACGGTTGAAAACTTGACCCGGCTTGATGATACGTTGTGCGAGGCCCGCCTTCGCGCCGCGCGTCCCGCCTTTCAGGCTGAGAAGCGCATTTCGACCCGGCCCATAGATCCCGGCGAGGCGGCAGATATGGTGACGCACACCGAAATAGCGCCCCACATACCGCCATTGTGATTCCGCCAGCAGGCGGCGGCGCGCCCGCGCGGTCAACGGTAAGCAGGGTGTCTCCTCATCAACCCATTCTCCTTGGTGGTCACCATAAACGCCTGAGGAGGATAGATAGATAAGCACCGTATCCGGAGAAATATTCTCGATCGATGTGACGGCTGGACATCCCATCTCTCCCGGCGGAACGGAAATGACAATGGCATCCGCCCGCCCCGCCAGTTCGGGCAAAGCTCCGTTGCCATTCCAGAGATGCCCACTGATCCCGTTTGTCTCGAGCTTTTCAGCTTTGGATGGATCACGCGTCGTTGCGTGGATCTCCCAGCCCTCCGCTTTTAATTGTTGAGCAAGAGGCTCGACCGAATAGCCGAAGCCGACGGCAAACAGCACCGGCATCTTAGCGCCCCGCCTCGATATCATTGAGAATGGCGTCGACGGCTTCCTCGACAAGATCGATCACATGATCGAACCCCTCCGGCCCGCCATAATAGGGGTCGGGCACATCGCCGCCGCCCGTCCGAGCAAGGAACATCTGAAGATTGGCCGTCGCATCGGGCGGACGAATATCGAGAAGATCAGCATGGTTCGAGCTGTCCATCGCGAAGATCATATCATGGACGTAGAAATCGCCCGTATCTGCCTGTTGCGCGCGGTGGGCCGAAAGATCGTAACCGCGCAAGGCTGCTGCCGCCGTCATTCTTTTGTCTGCCGCCCCACCGACATGCCAGCCGCCCGTCCCCGCACTCGCCACCTCGACTTGTATACCGCGCGCCTTTGCTCGCGCGCGCATCACACCCTCGGCGACGGGGGAGCGGCAGATATTCCCAAGACAGACGAAAAAGAGACGCGGCGCTTTACTCATGCGCCTGAGATAGCAGATATGGAGGCCATGCCCAATTGGGCAGAATGTCTGGCCATCACGAGTGCCCTCATGCGAGACTCGGCTAGACTGGCACTCCTCGAAGCCGAAACCTGAAGGAGCCTATGGCCGAGCGCGGCGCACAACCTGACCCCCAGCTTTTCGCGACCGAGGAGGTGCCGAAAGAGCGGGTTCATGTCCTGCTGCCGATGCCGGTTGGCGACGGCTATGACTATGTCCTGACTGCCGGAATGACGGCCCCGCCCGGGAGTTTCGTAATTGTGCCGCTGGGACCGCGCGAAATGGTCGGCGTCGTTTGGCCCGAGCCGACTGATCCTGACCTGCCCGAGCGCAAGCTCAAACCCGTTTCGGAAGTGATCGACGCGCCGCCCCTCTCGGCGGATGTCATGGCCTTTGTCGACTGGGTGGCAAATTACACGATCAGCCCGCGCGGGACCGTCTTGCGGCTGGTCATGCGGTCGGGCCAGCAATTGAGCCCGCCCAAACCCCAAACAGGATATATCCGCGCGGAAGTCCCGGACAGCCTGCGCCTGACATCCGCCCGCGAGAAGGTGCTAGATATCGCCAGCGAGACCCCGCTGACCGCCGCTGAGCTCGCCCGCGAGGCCGGGGTGAGCGACGGGGTCGTCCGGGGGCTGGCAGAAGCGGGCGGGCTGCAAGCCATCGAGATTGATCCGGACCCACCCTTTGGAGCGCCGGACCCTGACCGTAAGGGACGCGCCCTCTCCCCCCTGCAAGCCGAGGCGGCAGAGCACCTCACCGCCGCCGTACGGGAGGAACGTTACAGCGCCTGGGTGATCGACGGGGTCACGGGGTCCGGCAAGACGGAAGTCTATCTCGAAGCGATTGCCGAGACGCTCCGTCTGCGGCCGAGCACACAAGTCTGCATCCTGCTCCCGGAAATCGCGCTGACTCTGCCCTTCCTCAAGCGGATCGAGGAGCGCTTTGGCGCAGCGGCAGCGCATTGGCATTCAGATGTCTCCTCCTCCGAGCGCCGCAGGGTCTGGCGCCGCGTTGCCGAAGGGCAGGCGCGGCTGGTCGTCGGGGCGCGCTCGGCGCTCTTCCTGCCTTACACGGATCTTGCCCTGATCGTCGTCGATGAGGAGCATGAGGCCGCCTATAAGCAGCATGATGGCGTTCTCTATCAGGGAAGAGACATGGCGGTCGCGCGCGGCGCGCTGGGGAATTTTCCTGTTCTTCTCGTCTCCGCCACACCCTCGCTTGAGACCCTCGCCAATGTTGAAGAAGGCCGGTACGGTCTTGTCTCCCTGCCTTCCCGCTTTGGCCCCGCCACTCTGCCGGACACGGACATTGTCGACATGCGCGCCCATCCGCCGGAGAAAGGCCGCTGGCTTTCTCCAAAAGTGATCGAGGCAGTCAATGAGACGCTGGGCCGGCAGGAGCAGGTGCTGCTTTATCTGAACCGTCGCGGCTATGCGCCCGTCACGCTCTGCCGGAAATGCGGAGAACGGATGACCGCGCCGCATTCGGATACATGGCTGGTCGAGCACCGCTATTCGAACCGGCTGGTCTGTCACCATACGGGCTATTCGATCCCCAAGCCCGATCATTGCCCGCATTGCGGGGCGGCGGACAGCCTGACGCCCTGCGGCCCCGGGGTCGAGCGGATCGCCGAAGAGGCCAAGGAAACATGGCCGGACGCGAAGATCGAAATCCTTTCCTCTGACATGCTGATGGGGCCGGGCGCTGCCAAATCGCTCCTTAAACGGATGACCGAAGGCGAGATCGATATCCTTGTCGCAACGCAGGCCGCCGCCAAGGGGCACAATTTCCCGAACCTCACCCTCGTTGCCGCGGTCGATGCCGATCTTGGCCTTGCGGGTGGGGACCTTCGCGCCGCCGAGCGGACCTTTCAGACGCTGTCACAGGTTTCTGGCCGGGCTGGCCGTGCCGCCAAGAAAGGCCGTGTGCTGCTGCAAAGCTATCAGCCTGAGAACCCGGTCATTGCGGCGCTGGCTCGCGGCGACCGTGACGGCTTTGCCGAAGCCGAGCTTGAAGGTCGGGCCGCGCTCGGCTTTCCGCCCTATGGCCGGCTCGCCGCCGTCATCCTCAGCGGCGAGAATGAGCAGAAACTCAATGAGGTTGCCCGCGCACTGGCCGGGGTCGTACCGCATGCGGAAGGTGTCGAAGTCTGGGGTCCCGCCCCTGCGCCGCTCTACCGCCTTCGCGGCACCTATCGCTTGCGTTTTCTCGTCAAGACCACGCGGCGGGTCAGCATTCAGTCCGTGCTCGATGAATGGCTGTCACGGATCAAGATCCCCGCCTCCATTCGCAAGACGGTGGATGTCGACCCCTATACCTTCACCTGAACCCTACCGCCCCGGCTCACCCGGTCCGACCATCAGATTGATGGCAATCGAGATCCGCTCCCGCGCGCCCTGATAGGGACGCACACTGTGTTTGAGCCATGAAGGGAAGGCGACAATCATGCCGTTTCTCGGCCGGATGCCTTTCACATTCTCCTCCGGCTTTCCGTCCGTCCGTTTAGCCACGATATCGGGCGTATACATCCGGTTCATCGGAAAGCGGGGGTCGTGGAGCACCAGTTCGCCGCCCTGATCCGCGCCATCGCCTTCATAGCCGGTATCAACATAATAGACGACGGACCACAACGCGCCGGGATGGGCATGCATCTGGTTCGAGGCACCGGGCGGTGAGACATTAGCCCACATCTCCGCCACCCAGCCAAAGCGGCGCTCATCAGGGCTCGACAGCTCCACCGTATGCGGATCACACAGGATACAGGCACGCCGCCCCAGCGCCTGCGCCGCCTCCCCGCCCCAGGCCATCATGTCAGTCGTTGAATGCCAGCCAAGCGTGTTCGAGCGCTCGATCCCCCCGCTTTGCGCGCGGTTCTGCGCGATCACCTCTTTCAGCGCCTGATTGAGTGGCTCACAATCGGGCATATCCCCGATCAGCACGATGGTCGGGAACAGCTCGTTGACGCGGGTGTTGAAGCGATCCTCCATCACGCGCCTTCGGGGTCATAAAAGGAATCAAAGACGCGTACGGATTTCCAGTTATCCTTCAGCGCCTCGATGAATTTCTGATGCCGGTCCGTCACCTGATAGGCGTCATGCGCCTCCCGGCTCTCGAAGGCGACCAACAGCGAGACATCGAAGACCAGATCATTCACCTCCCGCGCATAGCCCCCGGCCCGCGCCCCGACGGAGAAAAAGAGAACCCCTTCGTGCCCGGAGAGATATTCCCGCGCCCCCTCGATCAGCGCATTGACCGCCTCGGGACTTTTATCCTCCAGCTCGAAGAACACCGCATGCGACATGGCCGTCCGCGTTTCTGCCGGCATCATGACCTCCCTTTTTTGACCTCCTTAGGCGGTCAGGCCTGTCCCATCAAATGACGGACGATCACCGTCATGGAGAGGAAGATCCACAGCGTATTGAAGGCAACGAGGGTGGGGAGAAGTTTCTTCATCGACGCCCAGATCAGCGCCACAGAGGTGCCAAGCGTCAGCACATGCAGCCACCAGATCTCCACCCCGAAGACAAGGCCGGGCACGATCACCGCCGCCTTGGTCGCCCAGGCGAGGAACTCGACCGTGTTATAGCTGGTCCAGTAATCGCGGCGCCCCCACATTTTCATGCAGCCGATGATCGGCCGCCAGCCGACATGGGTGTAGACAATAAGGGTCAGTGTCGCCGCCAGCAGCGCGGCAATCAGATACGGGTTGGTCATGAAATGGCCCCGGCAAGTAACGGACCGCCTTTTAGCCTATTGGCGTCCGCCCGCCCAGACGGCGTCCTCTCCTTTGAGGGCCGGGCCGATGATCTCCACCCGGTCGGTCCAGATATAGCCGCCGAAACTTTCCGGCACGCGGGCGAGCATCTCGAGGTTATCGATACCCGGCGTGCCCGGATCGCCGCTGCCATATTCGCCCATCAGGATGATGTCCGATCCCGCATCCGTCATCCGCGCCTCGAAGGCCCGTGGCCAGCCCCAGGCAAGGCGCGCATGGCTGATCGGCAGAGCGAGCGTCCGGTTGCGGCAATCCTTGGGGACATTCCCCGTCCAGCCCGTCAGAAGATAGGATTTGGCACAAGCCTTGAGCGCAGGCTTGTGAAAATAGCGTAGGCCCGGGAGGGCTTTGAGCGCCTCCTCAATTGGTCCGGGGGCGCCATATACGCCCCAGAGACGCTCCCGCCATTCGGGATGGGCGACCATGAGGGCGGCGAAGGCTGCGCCTTCCTCGGGGTCATTGCTCTTGAAATTGATCAGGAACTGGCCGTCCGGGAAAGCCTCAAAAACTTCCGTCAGGGAGGGGATCATCCCCACCCCTTTACCGCGAAGAGGGAAGGTCTCGCCGTCATCAGCGGTATAGCCATAGCCCGCATCAAGCGTCTTGATGTAATCAAGGCTGGCGCGGCGGGTCACGCCTTCCCCATCCGTGCGGCAATCAAGCGTCCAGTCATGAAAGACTGCAAAGTGGCCATCCGTTGTCGGATGGATATCCAGTTCGATGACATCTGCACCCGCCGCAACGGCGGCCTCGAAGGATGGAATCGTGTTCTCGATAAAGTCATGCTCGGGCAGGAAGATGCGGGTCGCGGTGCAGGTCTGGTTCGTCAGTCCTTCGCGTGAATAGGTGTGATGAATGCCCCGATGGGCGATGATCTTGACGCCCTCGCCGATCGGCTTCGCCAATAGAGAGGCATTCCGTGTCCAGAGCGCCGCGATAATCACCAGCAGCCCTATACCTATGCGGCTCCACATCACCCGCCCTCATTTTTGTTCCCGAAATGAAGAGAGCAGATCAATGGGGCGGTTTAAGGGCAAGGATGTACGAGCCATTTCTCCGCTCATGCCCGCGCAGGCGGGCATCTGCCTCTGAGGCACCATTCACTCATTTTCAGCGTGTACACAGATGAACTCAACCTTCGTCGCGAAAAACCAGATCCCCGCCTTCGCGGGGATGAGCGGGTGGAGCAGGCGGCGCACTAGATATTCAGAACGGCAGCTTCATGCCTGGGGGGAGCGGCAGGCCGTCGGTCATCGATTTCATCTGCTCCGCAGACGCTGTTTCGAGTTTTGACTTCGCGTCATTGATCGCGGCGGTGACGAGGTCTTCGAGGACTTCCTTATCCTCTTCCTTGAACATCTCCGGTGAGATTTCGACCTTTGACGCATAGCCCTTGCCGTTAAGCACCACACGGACGAGACCGGCGCCGGCCGTGCCCTCGGCCTCCATGGATGCAATCTTCTGCTGCATCTCTTCCATTTTCTGCTGCAGGCCCTGCGCCTGTTTCATCATGTCGCCGAAATTCTTCATCATGATCAGTACTCCTTATATTCCTGCGGCATGATCGGAATATCCGTATCGTCGGGTTTCGCCCCGGCCGCGGTCAGCATCATATGGATCTGCCCCCGGTGATGGGTGGCATGGTTAAAGATATGAACGATCAAGGGCGCTTTCGGGTTCGAAAGCTCTCCATAAGAGATCGATTTATAGGTCAGCACACCGTCAATATCGCCTTGCGTCATGCCATCGGCCCAGTCACGGATGACGCCATCAAGCTCGCGCCGCTGACCAACAAACTCGTCCCAGTCGATATGCGCCTGCGCATCCGCGAAGCTCGTGATCTTCGGTGCCTCAACGACCCCGAAGCGGGCAAGCCAGAGGAAATCCGCCCAGTAGATATGCCGGAAGGTCGCGCCGATCGACCCCCAGAAGGCGCCACGCTCCGCCCACCGATCTTCATCCGTGAGGGTCGAGGCCGCCTTGACGAGGCTGTCATTCTGCCAGTGATTATAGCGCGCCATCAACTGCGCATATTCAGGGGTGATCATTCATCACTATCCTTGGGGGCCCCTTTCAGGGGGCGGACGGCTGAGATTTTCGCGCCGGGGAAAGCCTCGAAGGCGGCCTTGACCAGCGGGTGGGCATGAAGCTGTTCATCCCGCTCCATACGGAGGGTTTTGACGCCGCCCGGATCCTTGACGATGGAAATCATCCAGGGTCGGCCCGTCCAGTCTTTCAGCGCGGTCGTCAGCCGCCCGGTCAGGGATTGCGGCGCGTCTTTGGTCACCGCGACATCGAGCCGGCCGTCCTCGATATGAACGGGGATCAGGCAAGTTTCGATCAGGGTCCGCAGCTCCGCATCGCGGTGCTGTTCGGCAAGGCGCGCGATCTCAAGCAAGCTGGTGATGCCGGGATCAGCAGACTGTTGCGCAACCGGAACAGCCCTTGCCTCAATGGAAGCTTGAGGCGCGAGCGCGGCCTGCGCACCGCCGCCACCGCGCGGGGCCGCAGGGGCCGGGCTTTGCGTGCCGCCCCCAGTGCGTGAGCCGTCGCCAAGTGCTTTTAACGCCTCTTCCGGAGTCGGCTGGGCCGCAGCATAAGCGACACGGATGAGGCCGATCTCTGCCGCCGCTGCCGCATCGGGCGCCGCCAGCGTCTCCTCCAGCGCCTTCATCAGGAGCGACCAGCAGCGGGTCAGCGCTGGAAGCGGCACGGATTTCGAGAGCGCAATGGCGCGGTCAGCATCCGCCTCCCCCGCCTGACCATGACGCGCGGCCTCCTCCCCTGCCGCGGTCGTGCGGGTCAGGAGGTGCGTCATGTCGAGCAGGTCCCGCAGGACCGCCGAAGGGTCCGCACCCGCATCATATTGCTCCCGGAACAATCGAAGGGCGGTCGAGGTTTCGCCCTTCATCGCGGCCTCGAGCAGGGCCCAGGTCTGGGTCCGGTCAACGAGCCCCAGCATGTCGCGGACATCCGCCGCACTGATCGCCTCGCCCGCCTTCTGGACCAGCGCCTGATCAAGCAGCGAGAGCGCATCGCGCACCGAGCCCTCAGCGGCCTGCGCGATCATGAACAGGGCCTCGCGCGCAATCGCGGCGCCTTCCTTCTCGGCGATGCCAGCGAGGTGGCCGGTCAATGTCTCGGCATCGAAACGGCGAAGATCAAACCTCTGGCATCGCGAGAGAACTGTCACCGGTACCTTGCGGATCTCCGTCGTCGCGAAGATGAACTTCACATGGGGCGGCGGCTCTTCGAGGGTTTTGAGCAGCGCGTTGAAAGCGCTGTTCGAGAGCATGTGCACCTCGTCGATGATATAGACCTTGGTGCGCGCCTCGATCGGGGCATAGCGCACCCCTTCGATCAGCTCACGGATGTCCCCGACCCCGGTGCGCGAGGCGGCGTCCATTTCGATGACGTCCGGGTGGCGGCTTTCGGCGATGGCGCGGCAGTGTTTGCCCTCGACCGCCATGTCGACGGTCGGGCGGTCAATGTCATCGGTCTCGTAATTGAGGGCGCGCGCCATGATCCGCGCGGTAGTCGTCTTCCCCACCCCACGCACCCCGGTCAGGATGAAGGCATGGGCGATGCGGTTCGCATCAAACGCATTGCGCAAGGTTCTGACCATGGCGTCATGGCCAAGAAGGTCATCGAAGCTCTGCGGCCGGTATTTCCGGGCGAGCACACGGTATTCGGGAGAGGATGCGGCGTCTGACACGCCCCACATCTAGGGCAGAAGCGGGACGGAGGAAACCGTCCCGCTCTCCACAAGTCATACTTTAGTAGCGGCGATACCGGTCGCGGACGACATAGGAGAAGACCGCGCGGCAGCCATTATTCACCCAGACCCCTTCGCGGGTCTCGCCCCAGTCAGTGCCCCGGCGGCAGGGCGCATCCGAACGGCGGTCATAGAGCCGAAGCTCAGTGAAGTTCTCATTGATCCGGCACAGCCGGTACCGACGATTGTCGCTCTCGCATTTGATATATTGGAGCTCGCCATAACCGCCGCGACCATAGTCGTCGTCGCGTCCGCCGCCATAGCCGCCTTCACCAAGCTGGACCTGGAAGGTCGCGCGGCAGCCATTATCGACCCAGACCGCGTAGCGCTCGACACCCCAATCACGGCCGATCTGGCAACTGCCAGACGAACGCGACGCGACATAGCGCAAAGACCAGATCCGGCCACCGACCTCGCAACGGTCATACCCGCCGCGCGAGCGGCATTCGATTGTGCGTTCGCGGCCATACCGGTCGCGGTCGCCATAGCGGTCATTGTCGCGGTAGGGCCGCGCTTGCGCCACTGGCGGCGCACCTGCCGCCCGGCCTTTCACGCCTTGCGATGAGGCGCCGGCCAGTTCGACATTAAGATCGACACCCGCCTGCTGGGCAGCGGCAATCCCGAAGGAAGCGGCAATGGCGCCCGCGGCGGTGAGAATGGTTTTCAGCATGTTGGTCCTCCCTGAAGGGCCTTTTCGATGTCTCGATAGGGCCAGCGGAATGTGTCCGAAAGGGGGCACTGGTTTCCCAAAGAGTCAACCAAAGGGGGCACTACTTTCCGTCTTGCTCCGGATGATACTGAAACACATCATCAAGCGGCACGCCGAAGACATGCGCAATGCGGTAAGCCGCCTCGAGGCTGGGGGCGTATTTGCCCTTTTCAATCGCGGCGATGGTCTGGCGTGTCATGCCAATCCTGTCGGCCAGCTCACTCTGCGTCATTTCATCGGCATCAAAGCGTAAGCGACGGATATTATTACTGATGGGAAGGGCCAAATCCGGTTCAGCCCTCCACCCGGTAGAGAATGATCTGCCAGAACGCCTTCACACCCTCGGCGAGCAGTAGCCCGAGGAAAGCGATATTCGCGACCATCCAGTTTTCCTCCTTCAGCGACAACGCGATGATGAGCAGCAGAGTGGCATTCAGAACGGCAGCGCCGACAATATCCGCCCGCCGCGCAATTCGCCGGTCACGCTCATCGCTCTTATCGCTATCCCGATAGAAGAGAATGCTGACCGCGATATGGATGACGATGGCCAGCACGATGAAAATGATGATGGCGGTGAGGATCCAGCTCTCCGCGCCAATCCCGCCCGCCTCGATCAGGCTCTGGCCGTAAAGGCCGCCAACGATGAGGCAGACCAGCAGCAGGATCCACGCGCTTTTTTCCTGAAAAGACATAGTTTCGACTCCGTAATAACCAAAACAACGAGCCGGTGCTGAGATGTCCCCCAGAACAAAGCCCGAGCCTGCCACTCTCAGTTCTCCGCGCGCTATCAGAGCACAGCGATGTTCGACAAGCCAAACAAGATGTTATATTTCTTTTACATGAAGTCAAGTATACGGGGTATTATATACCTGTCTGACCCAGCCATTTTTCCCGAATCCAATTTAACGGACTTGGGCCCTTGCGACTCATTCCCCACGAGTTCTATTGTGCTGTGGCAAACGTGGATAGCGTGCAAGAACGAGTGGAGAACATTGCGAGGCCAAGATGACAAAGTTTCTAGACGAGACAGAGAACGAGTGCCGTCGTTTGTGGCTTGAAGAAGTCCCAGAAGACACGCGCGCTAAGCTTCAGGCCCTAATGACCACGCTCTATGCCTATGGCCGGAACCCCACCGCTTTCATGCGCAACTCAGCCTCATTCGCATTGGCGAAAGAGACGGTTAGCGGGGCCGGTCGGGGGATCATGCGCCGCCCCTCCAAGAATGCCGAAATTCTCGCAGCGCTCGAAAAGTTCGTCTTCGGCCACGCCAATTTGCCTGTTCACATTAAGGAGGCATTGGATTGGCTAGAAGACAAAGGCCATCAGGTCGGTGGTAAAAACTCTTCTTCGACGCTTTCAGCGATGCTCTCGAACTCGAATAACTGGGTAAACCCAGATCGCGAGGGTTGGCGCCTGACCGATGAGCGTTTTCAACAGCTTATTCTCAGCCATTCCAATGACAAAGACCCCGCCGAGGCGGGGTCTTCTAGTGGGCGTGTAGGTGGTCCGGAGACGGCCCTCATCAAGTCAGTCTCTCCGGGTTCGATTCCCGGCACGTCCAGCCAAGATTCAGGGGAGTCTGATGATGATGACATCCTCTGACAATAACGACCCGGCAGAGTTCGGAGTGGGACTCGTACTCCCATCCCAACGAAGCCGTGGCCGAAGGCAGCCATTCTGCACGTGCTGCCTAAGCCTCGACACCTCCACCGGTACAAGAATCGTAAGGTGGAAAGGGTCGGAGTGCAAGTGCGACACTCCAGGAGTGAGCACATGGCGACCAAGGTCTGCCACTGGGTGCGCCCGTATTCACGGGTGCGCTTTGGTCGGATCGAGTTCGTTTGCGGCTACTGGCGTTGCTGCTGGTAGTCTGAACTCGTCGGCGATTACTCTTCTGACCGGTTAGAGTGATCCGGTCGGTCAGTTGAGGGGCTTCCGTCGGGGGTATCGGTTTCGCGGCCATTCCCCGGCGGTCGCTTTCTTTTTCCACGCTCAATCAGTTCGTCCACCTCTGACGGGTCAGTGGTTAAGAACCGATCAAGAGCCTCGTCTGGATCCATATCCAGGTGCAATGGCGGTTCGTAGTGTCCTCTTCCTCTCCCCATGTTCAGGCTATCAACGCCTTGTAGGTCAGGCGTCCCTCGGTGCTGCTCAGGAAGTGGTTCATACGCTCGCCCTCTGCAAAGCTCCGACGATTATAGCGCCACACCATTTCCCCGACATACTGGTCAAGGTGCTTTGCGGACACCCAGTGATGAATGCCGATAATCTGGCGCTTTAGCAGAGCCCATGCCGCCTCAATCGAATTCGTATGAATGTCATCACGAACGTATTCACCGGCGTTGTGGCAAACCGTTTCATGACGGTACTCATCTTTGAGCGATTTATACTGTTGAGCCTCGTCAGTGATGAGCGTGGCTGTGCGGGATACATTCGCCCGAACCTCGCCCTGAATAGTGTCCTTATGGCGGTTCGGCAGCACCGTAGCGCGCAACTCGCCTCCACGCTCTTGCAGGCCCATCACCGCCGTTTTGTTTGAAAGGGCTTTGAGGGTCTTCCGTTTCTTGGCGTGCATGTTTCTCGTTTTGCCGCCGACATAGGTCTCATCAGCCTCCACCTCGCCATCAAGCGGGCGATTGAAAGACTGTGTGCGGGCCGCATGGCGGAGGCGGTGCAGCATAAACCAAGCGGTTTTCTGCGTTACCTTGATGTCCTTCGCCAGCTGGGTGCTCGCAATGCCCTTCTTGTGAGAGGTGATGAGCCAGATCGCCATCATCCATTTGCGAAGGGCTATTTTTGAGTCTTCGAAGATTGTTCCTACTTTGATCGAGAAACGTTTCCGACAATCGCCACATTTGTGTGTGCGGTTGTCAGTGAAGTGATAAACCTTGGTGGAGCGGCAGTGCGGGCAAAAAGCCCCATTTTTCCAACGGATAGCCCGAAAATGGTCAATCGCGGCCTGCTCGTCAGGAATGGCATCCATCAGATCAAATAGACTGTCGAACTTGGCCAGCATGTCTCATCCTCCCCTTGGATGACACTGATATAGGCCATCAATCGGGTTGGGTCAAGGATGTATATAAATTCCAGTATACGTTCCGCGAAAATGCAGCCACTCCCATCTGCAGCGAGGCATACAGGTGGGTCACGCATAGCCTTAGCCATGCTCAGGAAAGAGATTTCAAAGGGGAAAGTGGAAGACCGACACGACCCGGGACGGAAACTCGTTACGGCTGCTTCCTTCCGGACCTGACCGGGTTGGCGAGGCGCCCGTCCGCGCGGCCTTCCGGCGGGTTACGTGGCGAATGAACCGGATGATTGCAACATCGCAGTGACGGATTCTGTATCTCGGTTGAAAAATCAGGCCCGCCGCGACGACCCCTCACCCATTTGCCCTTTCCAATCATTAGTTTGATTTGCAAACGAGCTTGTTTATATTACCCCACCAGAGGAGATTTTCGCGCTAATCATGACGCCCGATCCCACCAGAGATGATATTTCGTTTCTCAAACGAGTGAGTGAAGAAGGCCGATATGCCCCACTTCTGGGCGGGCGCTATCTGCTCATGTGGGGCACGGTCATCACCATCGCATATACCTTCCAGTATCTGATCCTGTCGCAGACGCTGGCCTGGCCCGGCTGGTCCATCGCCGCGATGTGGTTGATCGTCATGGCGATTGCCGGCGGATTCATGGCCACATTTCCCAAAGCCATCCGGAACAAGCCCGGCCTTCATGCCGTCTCCAATCAGGTTGAAAGATGGGTCTGGACCGCAGGCGGCATGAGCATTTTCGCCTTTGCGAGCGGCACGATACTGGCGATCAGCCTGACCGGCGCATCTGTGGTGCTTTTCGACATGATCGTCGCCATTGCCCTTGCGGGTTACGGGACGGCGTTCCTCGTCGTCTCCTATATTGCCGGACAGGGGTGGATGCGCCTGCCCGCGATCGGCAGCTTCATCGGCACAGGGATCATCCCGTTTTTTGCGGGCACACCGCTCACCTATCTGGTTGGGGCGGTCATCGTGTTTTTCGTTGCGGTCATTCCGGGCATCATCCTGCTTCGTGCAGAGCCTGCAGCGCTCAAGGAGGCAATGTGATCATGGCCGGTTTCGATGCGGGCAATATTGATGAGACGATTCATGGCCGGATCCGTCTGGGGATCATGGCCTATCTTGGCTCCGTCTCGCCAGCAGGGTTCACCGAGCTTGCCAATGTGCTGGAGGCGACAAATGGGAACCTCTCCGTACACCTCAGAAAACTCGAGGAAGCAGGCTATGTCAGCATCGAAAAAGGCTTTGAGCATCGCCGCCCGGTGACCCATGTGCACCTGACCGAAAAGGGCCGTGAGGCGTGGTCGGTTTACCTTGACGCAATCAAGCCGCTGTTCGGCTGAAAATTCCCCTATCCAGAACGCCGCTCTTATGGCATCGGCGAAAAATGACAGACATTTCCTTCTCTCTGGTGCCTGAATGGGCGCCGCAATCAGCATTGTGGATCGGCTGGCCGCGCCTCGCCCATGACTGGCCCGAGGGCCTCGTCACGGCGCGTGAGGAAGCAGCAAACCTTATTCGTAACGCCAGTCGTTTCGTTCCCGTAAAGGTCTCAATCGGCGGCCCTCGGTCAATGGCCGATGCGCTGAAACGCGAGCTGGATGAGGTCGCCGACCTCTATCCCGTCTCCGCGACCGATGTGTGGCTACGCGACACCGGCCCGATTGTCGGTTTCGATGAGGGTACGCTCTCGGCACAGGCCTTCCGGTTCAATGGCTGGGGCGGCCGGTTTGGCGCCGCTGACGACCGCTATACCGCGGGCGCGATTGCCGCGATCGAAGGCGCGTATGTGACCTCGCATGACTTTATTCTTGAGGGCGGCTCGATCGAAATCGACGGGGAAGGACGCCTGCTGACGACCAAGGATTGCCTCCTGAACCCCAACCGCAATGGCGGATGGGAAAAGCGCGAGGCGGAGCGCACGTTGCGCGATACGTTCGGGGTCGATGAGATCCTGTGGCTCGACCGTGGCCTCGTGAACGACCACACGGACGGCCATATCGATAATATCGCGCGGTTCATCGGACCGGGCCATGTCGTTTGCCAGCGCGCCTCCAGCGAAGATGATCCGCACCGGGAACGCCTTGAAGAGATCGAGCGGACCTTGCGTACCTTCAGCCTTGAAGTCTCAACCATCCCCTCGCCGGGACGGGTGACCAACAAGGAAGGCGATATCGTGCCGGCGAGCCATTGCAATTTCATCATCACCAATGGCGCGGTACTGCTTCCGACCTATGATGACGCGAATGGCGCCGCTGCAGCTGAAGAGCTGGATGCACTTTTCCCGGATCGTGAGATCGTGCCCCTGCGCGCGGACCATATCCTGAAAGGCGGCGGCGGCTCTTTCCACTGCATGAGCTGTCAGATCCCCGCATTCGAGGAGGACGTAGCATGAGCCGGAAAGTCACTGTTGCCGCTATTCAGTATGCGCCGGGTCTAGCAAAGGACTCCTTTGCCGAAGCCGAAGCGCTGGTCCGCGAGGCAGCGAGCCAAGGCGCGCAGGTGATCCTGCTGCCCGAACTCTTTGAAGGCCCCTATTTCTGCAAGACGCAGGAAGAAGAGCATTTTGCCATGGCGCAACCCTGGCAGACGCATCCGGTGGTCACGCGCTTTGCGCCGCTCGCCAAGGAACTGGGCGTTGTCCTGCCGCTATCGATTTTCGAGCGGGAAGGTCCGCACACCTATAACTCGCTGGTCTGTGTTGATGCGGATGGCGAGCTCTTGGGCGTTTATCGCAAAAGCCATATCCCCGACGGACCGGGCTATCAGGAAAAATATTATTTCCGGCCGGGCAATACGGGTTTCAAAGTCTGGGCGACCAAATTCGGCAAGATCGGCGTCGGTATCTGCTGGGATCAGTGGTTCCCCGAGGCCGCCCGCGCCATGGCTCTTCAGGGGGCGGAGCTTTTATTCTACCCAACCGCCATCGGTGCCGAACCGCAAGCCCCGGAGATGGACACCGCCGCGCGCTGGCGCCGCGGGATGCAGGGCCATGCAGTCGCGAACACCATGCCGGTGATCGCCGCGAACCGTTTCGGGGATGAGGACGGACAGGTCTTTTACGGGACCAGCTTTATCGCTGACCAGACCGGCGAAATCGTCACCGACTTGAACCGGACCGAGACGGGCGTCATCACAGCGAGCTTTGATCTTGATGAGCTGGCAACCGAACGCTCCGCTTGGGGCCTTTTTCGTGACCGGCGTCCAGAGCTTTATTCTCCGCTCACCTCTTAGAGAGCGTTCAGAGCATGGTCTCAGATGAATGCACGGAGATCAGCTTTCTGATCTTCGTGGTCATCCGATGCTGTTCCCACTCGGAGAATTCGAACAAACCACCATATCGCATGCCGATTCGGCCACTCACAATCCTCACACGAAGGGCGAGTTCCTTGTCGATATCGACTTTATAGATCTTTCCGACTTCCAAAGGGCTCCGAAGGTGAAGTCCGATGCCCGAGAGGCTGATGTCTGTGGTTGAACCGACTGCCGCCTTAAATCCATCGATATAGACCTGTACCGGCAGGTCGACGTCGTACCGGATCTCCTTGCGGCGATTGAAATCGCGCAGGGCACTCGTGCCCTGATGTTTTACGACACCTACCATTGCTGCCAACACCATGTTTGCGCCATGCCGCCACCCGGCAGGACGATTGAAAAGTCACGCAACAAACACTTAAAGTTGAGAATGGCCATCGATGATTAAGATCGAGGCCACAAAATCAGTAAAACTTTACGTAGGCGAAACAAACTTCCGCGCCACCGACGGCTCCTGCAACTCGGGAGCATCAGTAACGCGCCAGAAGTAGCCGGGCAGACTAGCCTCGCTTGCCCTCGAACGGGTTCAGCTTTTTGAGGAAATATTGCAGGCCGCCGCGGTTCTCCTTGCGGTCAAGCTCGTCCTGATTGATCAGGAAGGTCGTCTGGATGACGTACCGCTCACCGCCAAAGGGCGGATGTCCATGCCAACTCGTCTCCGACCGGGCAAAGGCAAAGACATTACCCGCCAGAGGCTCGACCTCTTCGGCGTAGTCGTCCATTGACTGATCGCCATTCAGGGCACGGATGGCCCCGCCCTCGTCCTTATCCCAGCTCTCATTCAGATAAACCAGCATGGTGCAGATCTTGCTCTCTGAATCATTATGGATGCGCCCGTCGCTTTCCTTTGAAAGCTTCCGTACCGTGATCATGCGCGGCTTGTCGCGCAGCTCCAGTCCCAGCTTGTCGGAAAGGACATCCGCCAACTCCGGCGATTGCAGATCCGAGATCAACTCGGCGAAGCGTCCATGGCTGTCGAGCTTTGACAGCGGCAGATAGCCGGTCTTGGCGATCGCCGGATAATCGGCGCGGACACCTGCCGCTTCGTCAAGCGAAAGGGCTCCCTCCGCCACGATATAGGTGAAGGGTTCGGTACGGGTGCGCGCCGCGCGAAGGGCTTCGAAATTCAGCATATGCGCCATCTAGCGCGGCAGGGGCGGCTCGTCACTATCCCGCATTGGGCCTTTCTGGCGGCAATGAAGATAGCTGGTCCCTTGCGAAGAACATTCTGGTAGAAGACGTTATGACATCTCGCGGCATCGGCATATTGAGCTGGCGGGCCCATGACGGGCTCGACGACATTCTCGCCGGTTATGGCGCCGCGGGACTTTGGGACCTGTTCGACGAAAAGCTGATCTGGTTTCAGGAAGAGAGCGATGCAGACCGGGCGCTGGCCGACCGCCATGGCCTGCCCTATGGCGGCACACCCGACAATCAGGGGATATTGGGCGGCTTCCGGAACCTTGCCGCTGCGATGAGTTCGGACATCATTCTTCTGCTCGAAAACGATCTGCCGTTGATAGAGGGGCATGAAGAAGTCGCCCGCCAGATTGAGGCCGCCACCGAGATGCTGGCCAATGGCGAAGCGCAGGTCGTGCGCCTGCGGCACCGCAAGCAGCCGGGGCAGAAATTCGACACGCTGGGCAAATACCTCCGCTATCACGGCGAAGGCACGATGCCCTATCTCCGCCGGACGATCCGTGTGGGGAAGGCAAAGCGGCTAGCTGGCACAGCGCTTTATTCAGAAGAATATCCCGACGCCATGTTCCCTGACTTTATTCAGGCGCGCGATGACGGCGGGTGGCTCATCTCATCGGCTTGCCTGCCCTGGACCAATCAATCGATCATGGTACGGCGAGATTTCCTGCTTGATGAGATCATCGCCTATGCCGAGGCACACCCCTCCCCGCGCCGGGTCAATGGATTTCCGGATATCGAGAAGGAATGGAACACGCCGCGCTGGCGCCGGGCCGGATGGTGGATCGGGGCGACCGAGGGCCTGTTCACGCATGAACGGCCCTGAGGCCGCCTACTTTTTCTCTGACTCATCAAGCGGCACGCCATAAAGCTCGAGCCGGTGATCGACGAGGCGGAAGCCATGCTCCCGCGCAATCTTTTCCTGCAGCGCCTCGATCTCTTCACTGACGAATTCGATGACTTCCCGCGTGCGAACATTGATCAGGTGATCGTGATGCTCCTCGGTCGCTTCCTCATAGCGAGAGCGTCCGTCCTGAAAGTCATGCCGCTGGACGATCTCGTAATCTTCGAGGAGCTTCAGTGTGCGGTACACCGTCGCAATGGAGATGCGGTCATCAAGCTCTGATGCCCGGCGGTGGATTTCCTCCACATCCGGATGATCGTCAGCCAAAGAGAGAACGCGGGTGATGACCCGGCGTTGCTCCGTCATGCGAAGGCCTTTTTCGGCGCAAAGTTTTTCGAGGCGGTCCATTCGATGCTTCTAGGCGGTATCGTGATGTTCGGGCAAGCCGGGACACCACTCCATGATCAGGGCCGGCCGGCCACTGCCATAATAGTCCTTGCGCTGGCCGACATTGCTGAACCCTGCGCCCGCATAAAGCTGGATCGCAGGGTCGTTATCGGTCGCCACCTCAAGAAAAACGCGCGTCACCCCGCTGGCCTCAAGGCCTTTCAGCGCCTCTTCGAGGAGAAGCCTTGCATGGCCCTGACGGCGTTCGATTGCGATGACGCCCAAGGTCAGGATCTCCGCCTCGTCGAGAATCTGGCGCGTCGCGATCAGCCCGCCGGGTGTGCCGGAGGCTTCCGCGATCAGAACGAGACTGCTGTCATCGGTAATAGAGTTGTACCAGAACTTCTCATCCCAGACGGAGGTCTCAAAGACAGCGTGATGCAGCCGAGACAGCAGGCCTTCGTCTCCGGGGCGAGCGGTACGGACACTCATGCGCGCTTTGCCATCGGCGCCGCATCAGGCGGACGCAAATAAAGCGGATGAAGCGGGCCTGGGGTCAGATGCGGGACAGCGGCGAGCAGAAGCCCAAGATCGGGGTACGGACCGGCCACGGGTTTCTGATCTGGCCAGACGATCTCTGCGCCACTGCCGATCAGGACGCCGCCGCCTTCGATGACCGGCGCCGTGGCAGCACGCGCCGCCTCGATGTCGAGCAGGAAAGGCTGCGCCGAGCTACCATCAAAGACCTGTCCATAGACCTGCCCGCGCCGCGCATCGATCAGGACCGCGCCTTTCACGCCTGCCGGCGCAGAAAGCCACAACGCCTCTAGCGTGGTGATCGGCAGGGTCGGTAGGCCGCGCGTCAGGGCAAAGCCAGACGCAAATGAAAGCCCGACCCGAACCCCCATGAAAGAGCCCGGCCCGACGGTCACCGCGACCTGACCGATATCGGCAGGCGTCAGCCCGGCTTCCGCCAACAGCTCTTCGATCATCGGCGCGAGATGTTCGGCATGGCCGACACCGATATGCCGTGTCAGGACGATATCCTTGCTACCGCCGCCAATGCCGACGCTCAACGCCGCAAGGCAGGTATCTATCGCAAGCGTATGAATGTCAGGCCACCGCTTCGACGGCAGTCACTTCGGGCACATAATGCTTGAGCAGGTTCTCGATGCCGGATTTGAGCGTCATGGTCGAGGATGGGCAACCCGCGCAGGCGCCTTTCATGGTCAGAAAGACGATCCCGTCGCCTTCGACAAAACGGTGAAAGACAATGTCCCCGCCATCGGCGGCCACCGCCGGGCGGACACGGGTTTCGATCAGCTCGATGATCTGCTCGACGATCTCTCGGGTCTCGCCCTCATAATCGTCGGCGGATCCGGCAGTATCTGCGCCGCCCGCCGCCCCCTCATCGATGACCGGGATACCAGCGGCGAGATAATCCGCAATCGTCCCGAGGATCGCTGGCTTGATATGCACCCAGTCGACGCTTGGGTCTTTGGTGACGGTCACAAAGTCCCCGCCGAGATAGACACCGGTGACACCATCGACATCGAACAGCGCCGCCGCCAGCGGTGAGGGCTTGGCGGCCTCGATCGTCGGGAAGTCGACGCCCAGCTCACCACGGCCGATCACATCCCGGCCGGGCAGGAATTTCATCGATTGCGGGTTGGGTGTATCTTCGGTCTGAATAAACATGAATGAAGCTCTTTCTTCTTAGCCCCCTATGTAGGACGCAAGGGTGTTCACGCAAATCGGGCACTTCGCCACTGTAAAGATACAGCATTCTGAGGGTTTCGCGTTGCCGCCACGCTAGGTGCATCGTAAGGCGAATTTTGAACGACTTGCACAAAAAGAAGATAAGGTTCCATGGCCGACGACAGTTCGATCAAACTCACAGATGAGGAAGCCATTGATTTTCACGCGCGCGGCAAGCCCGGCAAGCTGGAAATCACCCCCACGAAACCGATGGCGACACAGCGCGATCTCTCGCTGGCTTACTCGCCCGGTGTCGCCGTGCCGGTCAAGAAGATCGCCGAAGACCCCGACAGCGCCTATGATCTGACGACGCGCGGCAACATGGTCGCGGTGATATCGAACGGCACCGCGATCCTCGGCCTCGGCAATCTGGGGGCGCTAGCCTCCAAGCCAGTCATGGAAGGCAAGTCGGTCCTCTTCAAACGCTTTGCCGATATCGACTCCATCGACCTCGAGGTCGATACGGAGGACCCGGACGAATTCATCAATGCCGTGAAATATCTCGGCCCGTCATTCGGCGGCATCAATCTCGAAGACATCTCTGCACCTGACAGTTTCGTGATCGAACAGCGGCTCAAAGAGCTGATGGACATTCCGGTCTTTCACGATGACCAGCACGGCACGGCGATCATCGCCGCCGCAGGCCTGATCAACGCGCTCGATATCACCGGCAAAAAGATCGGCGATGTGAAGATCGCCGTTTCCGGCGCGGGCTCTTCGGCGCTTGCCGTGATCGGCCTGATCAAGGCGATGGGCGCAAAGCACGAAAACGTCCTCGTCTGCGACCGCAAGGGTGTTCTCTATCAGGGCCGCGAAGATGGTATGGACCAGTGGCGCTCCGCACATGCGGTGGATACGGACAAACGTACACTCGCCGACGCCATGGAAGGCGCCGATGTGGCCCTTGGCCTGTCGGTTGCCGGGGCGATCAGTCAGGACATGGTCAAATCCATGGCCAAGAACCCGATCATCTTCGCCATGGCGAACCCGACACCGGAAATCACGCCCGAACAGGTCCGGGAAGTCCGCGATGACGCGATCATGGCAACCGGGCGCTCTGACTACCCCAATCAGGTCAACAATGTTCTGGGCTTCCCCTACATCTTCCGCGGCGCCCTTGATGTCCGGGCCCGGACGATCAATGAGGAAATGAAGATCGCCTGCGCCAATGCGTTGGCCGAGCTTGCCCGCGAGGATGTGCCCGACGAGGTGGGCGCGGCTTACGGCAAGCGCCTGCAATATGGCCCCGGCTATATTATTCCGACCCCGTTCGATCCGCGGCTGATCTCCAAGATCCCGCCCGCGGTTGCCAAGGCCGCAATGGACACAGGCGTTGCCCGCAAGCAGATCAAGGATCTGCCCGCCTACGCCGCAAAACTTGCCACCCGGCTCGATCCCTCCGCAGGCTTCCTGCAGAAGATACATGCGAGCCTGCGCGCCAGCGAAACACCCAAACGCATCGTCTTTGCCGAGGGCGAAGAGGAAGTGGTGATCCGCGCTGCCTATGCCTTCCAGCAGCAGGAGTTGGGGCAGGCGATCCTGATCGGTCGGGACGAGCTGGTGAACCGCGAGATCGAGCGGCTCGGCCTGCCGCGCTCGCACAATATCGAGATCTGGAATGCGCGGCATTCGGCGAACACCTCGCTCTATACACGCTATCTTTATGACCGCCTGCAACGCGACGGCTATCTAGAGCGGGACTGCCGCCGTCTGGTTAATCAGGACAGGAACGTTTTTGCCGCCTGTATGCTGGCCCATGGCCACGGCGACGGCATGGTGACGGGTCTGACCCGCCACTACAATGTCGCGCTCAACAACATCAATCTGGCGCTTGACCCTCGCCCCGGCGAGCGGATCATCGGCATGTCGGTGATGCTGGCCAAGGGCCGCACTGTCTTTATGGCGGATACGACGATCACGGAGCGCCCTACGCCGAAGGAACTCGCTGATATTGCAGTGCAGACCGCCCACGCCGTCCGGCAGATGGGCTTCACCCCGCGCGTCGCCTTCCTCAGCCATTCGAATTTCGGCAATCCGGAGACGGAAGATGTCGCCCGCATCGCAGAAGCGGTGCGCGTGCTCGACCGGTTCTATCCGGCCTGCGATTTTGAATATGAGGGCGAGATGACGCCGCGCATGGCGCTCAACTATGATCGGATGGAAGCGATCTATCCTTTCTCCCGCCTGACCGGACCGGCCAATGTGCTGATCTGTCCGGGGCTTCACTCAGGCGGCATTGCGTCGAAACTGATGGCGGAAATCGGCGGAGCAACTGTGCTCGGCCCGCTCCTCATCGGCCTGCAGCGGCCGGTGCAGATCATGCCGACAGGCGCCCAAGGGACTGACATCGTCACCCTTGCGGCGATTGCGGCCTATGAGCTTGACCGCGATCACCGCGACTGGGCCCAGACGGCCGCCGCAAAAGGCAGCTAAGCCTACTTCATGAAACTGTCCGGGGGCACCCATGTGCCCGGGACATGTTCATTCGCCCAACGGCACATGGCCTGCACCACCGAATGCAGACTACGTCCTTTCTCCGTCAGTTCGTAGGCGTAGCGTTTGGGCCGCTCCTGATAGAGGTTCTTGCGCGCAAGGCCTGCCTCCACCATCTGGGCCAGCCGATCGGTCAGGACATTGGTCGTGATCCGCTCCGGCGAGTCGAGGAAGTCCTTGAAGCGCGTCTTGCCATTGAGCATGTCCCGCAGGATCACCAGCGTCCAGCGATCCCCCACCAGATCAAGCGTTGTTGCGATCGGGCAGCCGGACCTGAATTCTGGTTCCCTTGTGGTCATGTGAGCATTATCACTTGTTAATTGCAATTCACTAGTTTATGAGAGTGTTCGGAACACGGGACAAGAGGGAGAGAGACCATGTCCGACAAGCTGACCGGCGGCTGCCTTTGCGGCGCCGTGACCTATGAGGCGTCTGGCGCCCCCTTCGTGGTGGGGCATTGCTATTGCGATGATTGCCGCAAAGCGAGCGGCACAACGCACGGCACCCATGTCGGATTACCTTCCGATGTGGTGACACTTACCGGCGAGCTTCGTAGCTACGACAAGCCCGCCGACAGCGGCAATGTCGTCACCCGGTCCTTCTGCCCCGAATGCGGCTGCGCCATTCATTCGACCAATTCAGGCATGCCGGGCATGATGTTCATCCGCGCCTCCAGCCTTGATGACCTCAATGCCGTCAGCCCCCAGATGACCGTCTATGCCGCCCGCGCACCCAAATGGGCCCTGCTCGACACATCCGGGCCAGTCTTTGACGAAATGCCGCCGAACGGGCCGCCCGTTCAGAGCTGACCGTAAGGCACCTGGAAGGTATCGCAAGCGCCGAATGACCCTGTGTCAAAGCCGCGATAGAACCAGCGCTTGCGCTGTTCCGACGTACCATGAGTAAAGGTCTCGGGCTTGATCGTCCCGCCTGAGCGGCGCTGGAGCGTATCATCACCGATGGCCGCCGCCGCCGTCAGCGCCTCTTCAATATCGCCGGGCTCGAGCGCCTGACGCCGCTCGCCATTGGCCCACAGGCCTGCAAGACAGTCCGCCTGCAGCTCCATCCGGACCTGCATCTGATTGCTTTCTGACTGGCCCATCCGGCCTTGTGCCGATCTAACCTGATCAGAGATGCCAACGACCGTCTGCACATGGTGGCCGACCTCATGCGCGATCACATAAGCACGCGGAAAATCACCGCCCGCATTGAACCGGGTCTCGAGCTCCTTGAAAAAGGTCGTGTCGAAATAAACCTTGCGGTCGCCGGGGCAATAGAACGGGCCGACCGATGACGGCGCCGTGCCGCAGGCCGTGCTGACGGCACCTGAGAAGATCACGACCTTTGGCGCCGGATAGATGCCGCCATTAAGTCCTTCCTCGCGAAAGACCCGTGCCCAGATGTCTTCGGTACTGGCCACGACTGCAAGGATTTCATCGTCATACTGACCATCGCCGATCGTCGTCGACTGGGTCGGACTGCCGCCCGCAAGGAGCTGGAGCGGGTCGATGCCGATCTGCTTCAGGCCGAAATAGCCGGCCACCACCACCGCAACGCCGACAATGCCGAACTTGCTGAAGATAAAGCGGATCAGCATGAAGATCGCCCCGGCGCCCACTGCCTGGCCCGCCCGGCGCTCCACATTGTCACTGCGCCGCCGGTTATCCCATCTTGCCATCTTACGCTCTCCCGGATGATGTCACATCCCAGAAGAAAGCCCAGTCAGCCGGGGAGTTCAATCATTCCCGGCAGGCAGATCGAAAAGATCGTGCCGCACCCGCAATTGCCGAGTAGAAACCCGGATCTCTGCAAGAAAATAGGCAAGCCCGCTGATCAGAAGGCCCATCGCCAGAACGAAGAGCAACGCGATTCCGGCTGCGACTGGCAGGCTCGTGATCTCGCCAAAAAAGGTGATCGCGACCAGCACGCTAACAAGGAGAGCCGCGACGGTGCAAAGCGTGATCGCCCGGTTCGAATAGTTGATCCGCCGTGAAAGGGTTTTGAGTTCATCGACATGGCGGGCGCGTTCCTCGCCGGTCTCCCCGGCTTCGAGCCCGTCCTCAAGCGACCGCACCCGGTCGACCACACGGCCCAACCGCGAGGTCATGACATTGAGCAGGCTGCCAATGGCGACAAGCAGGAAGATCGGCGCGATGGCCGTCTCGACGACCATGGCGATGTCGGGCGTGAGCATCGAATTCATCCCCCCGCCTTGCGCAGCTATGGGGGGCGTCGTCAATGCTTAGGCGCCCCAAGCCGGAGCTCCACCCTAGTAATTGCGTGAACGGATCTCGGCCTGAATGCGCGAGAGGTCATATTCGGCGCGATCAAAATCGCGCTCGGTATCGCGCAGCTGGCGTTCGGCATAATAGAGGTCATTGTCGGCCTCGCGCAGATCCCTCCGTGCCCGCTCTATCCGGCGATAAAGCTCTTGGCGCGCATTATCGTCTTCTTCATTAACGAGCTGGCGGCGGGACCGCTCGATCGTATAGCGCGCCGAACGGATCGTTGAGAGGAGCGATTCATAGCGGCTGCGCGCGCTATCAAAATTGCTCTTGGCCCGCGCATAGTCGCGGCCGACACTGAAAGCATCGCGCGTCAGAAGATCCGCCTGGGGACAACTGAGGATATCGCCCCGCCCCTGCAGCGCAGCATCGAGCGCGCCCTGCGGCGTACAGAAAAGCCGGTTGCCCTCCTCCCAGCCGCGGGCATAGGCGCCGCGATCAAAGGCCAGCTCATAGCGGCTGCATTGCGCGACGCGATCCTCAACCCTTGTGACCGGATAGCCATTGCGGCCATCTTCATAGCCGAACGAGGCCGGATCGCCGCTCTCGCACTGTTCTTCGGAGAGCCCGCTGGCACAGGCGCCAAGCGCCAGAAGCGCTGCGATTGTCAGGAATTTACGCATCTTCGTTCCCCCTCTACCCCGGCCTTTAAAACCGGCCCTCACGCTAGGCGGAAAAGGGCCGCCGGGCAATCTCCCGGGGGGCGTTTACAGCTTTATGGTTAATCCGGTGATGCCCGTCACACGTGCCCGCCGCATGAGTTGCTATCTCATCCTTGTCGCCGCGATGAAGCGGCCCCGGAACACCGAATTGAGGAGAGAGACCATGAGCTTCACCATGAAAACCGCCGCCGCCACCGTTGCCGCCGCTTTTGTCGCCGTTGCTGCCGCCAAAGCTCAAGAGGTTGAGTTCGACCCCAATCAGGTCGGCGAGTTCACCCGTCAGGCCAGCCTGGAACTGAGCATCGAGATCGCCGCCCCGACCGCCGTGATGCAGGCCCGCTTTGCCGAGCTGGAAGATGACACCACCGTCAAGCCGGACATGCGCTTTGCGCAAAATGATCAGGAAGCGGAAGAAGAGACCGTGCAGGTCGCCGCCAACTGGTAAGCCTAAGGCCAAAAGGCCCCATTCCCCACTGTGCTGAAATCCCCCGCGAGGCAAACCCTCCGCGGGGGTTTTCATGTTCAGCCTACCAATGACTGCGATAATAGCGCCGGCCTTTATTATAGTGCCGGTTATGGCTGTAGCGATGAGAAGACCGGTAATGGTGGTGATGGTCGTTGCTGTCCGCCAGTGCATAGCCGAGCACAGCACCAACAAGCACGCCGGCGATCACTTCGCCTGAATTATCCTGTCGCGGATAATAGACCTCACCGCGGCGGCGATTGCGGTCATTGTAATAGGCATCCTCATAATACCGGTCGCGCGCCACCCGCTCGCGGTAATAGCGATCCTCGTAATAGCGGTCGCGATCATCATAATAGGCGCGGTCGTCATAATAACGGTCGTCCCGGTACTGATCGGAGGTCTGGACCGTCACATTGACGTCAACGCGCGTCGAACCGGCCGGGCCGATAGCGGAATATCCCCGCACCTGCGCGGCAGCAGGCGAGAGCGCGGTCAGGCTGAGCGCAGCGCCAGCGCCAAGGGCGGCAAAGAGCCTTTTGTTCATTGTCATGTCCTCCCGGTGATGCCCACGAATGGCAAAAAGGCTAGGAACGAATTGTGGCGGAAAAGTGTCAGCCACCCCACACCCGAATGTCAGTTCCGTAACGGGATGAAGGGCTTAAGCCTGCTCAATAGCACGAATAGGTGCTGTTGCTGATCAGCCAGCGGCGGCCCGACTCATCCGTCCCCTGCACCCCATAGGACGGGATCTGCACCGAGCCATAAGCATCGAGCCGGATCACCGTCACCCGCCCGTCCTGCCAGTAGAGCACCGCATAGCGGCTATAAGGATCATAGCCGTAACGCCCGTACCGCCCAGTTGCGCTGTTGAGCTGAGCGCCCGTGAAAATGCGGGTGTAGACACGGAAACGCTGGCCAGTCGGCAGATAGGTGACGCAAGACACCTCCGAGCCGCGCGTCTGATAGGGGGTCGGGGTCGCATAGGTCGTGCTCGCCTCGAGCAGCGCCTGGTTGATGATGGCGAGGTTCTCCGGCGTGATCTCGCAGGCGCTCAGCAGCAATGCTGCGGACGCCAATGCGGCACGGATACGGAATTTGGCCATGTCACCCCCCCAGAGGCGATAAGTGTGCCCGCAAGACGCGCTGGCTGTAAAGATCGCCCGGGTTGTGAGAAATAAGGGAGGGGCCGCCCTCTTATCTTCCCCCTCTCTCCGCTCATGCCCGCGTAGGCGGGCATCTGGTCTTGCGCGATGAGGGTTGGGCTGTCTGTTCGCACTTCGAAGATGAGAGAGCCGCGCCTCAGAGGCAGATCCCCGCCTTCGCGGGGATGAGCGGGTGGAGAGTAAGTTTAGGAGGAGAGTAAACTACTCACCCATCCATCTTCAGGGCCTTGATGAACGCATCCTGAGGGATGTCGACGCGGCCGAACTGGCGCATCTTTTTCTTCCCCTCTTTCTGCTTCTCGAGCAGCTTTCTCTTCCGTGTCGCATCGCCGCCATAGCATTTGGCGGTCACGTCTTTCCGTAAGGCCCCGATGGTTTCGCGCGCGATGACGCGCCCGCCGATCGCCGCCTGGATCGGGATCTTGAACTGGTGACGGGGGATCAGGTCCTTGAGCTTCTCGCACATCGCGCGGCCGCGATATTCCGCCTTTGACCGGTGTACGATGATGGCAAGCGCATCCACCGGCTCTTCATTCACCAGAATCTGCATACGGACCAGATCCTCCTGGCGGTAGCCGGTGATCTGGTAATCGAAGCTCGCATAGCCTTTGGTGATGGATTTGAGCCGGTCATAGAAGTCAAAGACGACCTCGTTCAGCGGCAGCTCATAAACCACCATGGCGCGGGAGCCGGCATAGGTCAGATCCTGCTGGACGCCGCGGCGCTCCTCACACAGCTTCAGGACCGCGCCGAGATATTCGTCCGGGACCAGAATGGTCGCCTTGATCCACGGCTCTTCCAGATGGTCGATCTTGACCGGGTCCGGCATGTCGGCGGGGTTGTGCAGCTCTTCCATCGTGCCGTCGGTCAGGAACATGTGATAGACGACCGACGGCGCGGTGGTGATGAGGTCAATATTGAACTCACGCTCCAGCCGTTCACGGATGATCTCGAGATGCAGGAGCCCGAGGAAGCCGCAGCGGAAACCGAAACCGAGCGCGGCGGAGGTTTCCATCTCAAATTCGAAACTCGCATCATTGAGCCGCAGCTTGGCAATGGCATCGCGCAAATCCTCGAATTCGGCACTGTCGACCGGGAAGAGCCCACAGAAGACGACCGGCTGGGACGGCTTGAACCCGGCAAGAGGTTTCTCCGCGCGGCGACGTTCATCCGTAATCGTATCACCGACATTGGTGTCGGCGACTTCCTTGATCGAGGCGGTGATATAGCCGATCTCGCCCGGCCCCATTTCCGCAACCGTGGTGCGGTGGGGCGTGAACTTGCCCACAGAATCGACCGTGTAGACCGCTTTTGCGTTCATCATCAGGATTTTCTGACCCTTACGGATCTTCCCGTCGATGACGCGGATCAGAACGACGACGCCGAGATAGCTGTCATACCAGCTATCGACCAGCATGGCTTTCAGCGGCGCATCGGGATCACCCTTTGGCGCCGGCAGGCGCGTGACGATGGCTTCGAGCACATCGTCGATGCCGATGCCGGTTTTGGCGGACATCAGGACCGCGTCAGAGGCATCAAGTCCGATCACATCCTCGATCTGCTCCTTCACCCGGTCGGGTTCGGCGGCGGGCAGGTCGATCTTGTTCAGGACGGGGACGATCTCGTGATTGACCTCGATCGCCTGATAGACATTGGCGAGGGTCTGGGCCTCAACACCCTGCGACGCATCAACCACCAGCAGCGAGCCCTCAACGGCGGCGAGCGAGCGGTTCACCTCATAGGCAAAGTCGACGTGACCGGGCGTGTCGATCAGGTTCAGCTGATAGGTCTCGCCGTCTTTCGCGGTATATTTGAGCGAAACGGTCTGCGCCTTGATGGTAATGCCGCGCTCACGCTCGAGCTCCATATTGTCGAGCACCTGCTCCTTCATCTCGCGGTCGGACAGCCCGCCGGTGACCTGGATCAGCCTGTCGGCCAGCGTCGACTTGCCGTGGTCGATATGCGCCACGATGGAGAAATTACGGATCTTGGAAAGCTCGGTCATCGCGGCGATTTATAGATGCCGCGGGGCTTTCGCAATGCGGTATCGGGGGGCCAAGACCCGGTTTAACCCGATATTTCCCATGTTTCGCTACGAGACAGGCTTCCAAGGAGACGTCCTGTCATGGCTGAACCCGTTCGCCCCCTCCGCCGGCCCTTTGCCGCCGCCGCCTTTACCGCGATGGCGGCCTATATGCTGTTCTCGCCCGCCCTGCCGCAGCTCTTCGGAACGGGCGCGCCCATGGTCCGGCAATGGACGATGTTTTCAGGCGTTGGGGTCGGCCTGCCAAAGGGCACATTCCGCATCGAATACGCCGATGGCCTGACGGAGGATCTGAGCCCGCTCGAGGTTGCCGGGATGACCCGCTACCCCGTGCGGCGACCGATCTACAGATTTGATGGCTATGCCAAGGGGCCTGAGGGGCTCGCCCATTTTGCCGCCGCGACCTGCAGCACCCTGCCCGAAGGCGCGCGCCTGACCTTTGATGGCGTGCTGGCGGAGCGTCGCCACTGGACCCGGATGGAAGCCATGCGCGTCTGTGAGGTGCCGGCATGATGAGAGAGCTACGCGCCTCTATTGAGGAGATTTCGAGCGTACAGGTTTCGGCCCGGCCCATTGCGCTCTTCCGTATCGGGATCGTTGCCCTCTTGTGGAACCGCTATGGCGCGATGAACGGCATGTTCGGCGCGGACAGCGACGCCGAGCTTTTCTTAAGCCTCATGTTCTTTGGCACGACGGCGCTGGTGCTGGTCGGCTTCAAGACAAGGCTGGCTGCGGCGTTCCTTTTTGCCACACTGGCGATGCAGTATTACGTTTTTGGCTATGGCCTGGGTGTCCATGAATACACCCACCACCACGCCTATATGCTGATGCTCTCAACCCTGATCATTGCGATGGGACCATCGGATCGCGCCTATTCGATTGACAGGTGGCTGGCGATCCGCACAGCGGAGAATGCGGGCAAACCGATCCCAGATGAGATGGGTCCCGGCTGGGCTTTCCGCCTGATGACGGTGCAGATGGCAGCGCTTTATTTCTGGGCGGCGGTCGACAAGACGAGTGTCTTCTATCTCAGCGGCGACTGGCTCGCACGAGTATTTGAATGGGGCTATGCAGGGCACATCCTCTATCCCCTGCTGACGCTCAAGCTGTTCCTGATCACCGCTTCCATCATTGTGCTGATCGTAGAGTATTATCTGGCTGCTGCGGTGCTTTGCCGCCCGTGGCTACCTGTCACTTGTACGATCGGCATCGCGCTCCACTTATGTTTTGCGCTGATGCTGAACGTGGACACCTATTCCTTGACCATGATCCTTGGATACCTTGCCGTCATCCCCGCCGACCGGATACACGCGGCGATTGACCGGCTGCAGGGGTATCGCCCAGCAGGGGCGCCCGCATGATCCGTGTCGTCTATGACGGGGAATGTCCCTTCTGTGAGGCGTATACGAAGTATACCCGCCTGAAGGAACGCCATGGCGAGGTCGACCTCATCAATGCGCGGGAGAATCCCGACCTGATGGCGGAATATGCGGCCAAGGGATATGAGATCGATGAGAGCTTTATCGTCGAAGTCGAGGGCGAGACCCTGACCCATGGCGCGGCAATGGCCTATATCCATTCCCAGCTTGCCCCGAAATGGACCGGCCTACCCTTCATTGCCAATGCAAAATTCCTGAACACGATCTATCCTGCTTTGCGCTGTACACGGAATCTCACTTTGCGCGTTCTTGGGCGCAAACAGATCCACAATACCGGCAAGCATAATCGCGCCGCATAAGCGCTAGCGCGTGGTCCATTCTTTCACCGCCATGCGAACCGCCCGGCGCACGACGTCATCGACCTCTCCGCGCGGATTACCCCCAAAAACTCTCGGCCACAGGAGCGGCTCCTTGATCGCGCCGAGAAACTGCATTCCGGCCAGATAAACATCATCGATGACGAATGTGCCATCCGCCACACGCCGTTCGAGATAAGTCCCGAGCGCGCGGAAGGCCGCCGCCTTGCCGTGCCGGAAATAGGCCTCACTGATCGCGGGGTTCGAGCCGGTTGCCCCGACGATGACCCGGACCATGTGAATATGCTCCGGGCTCGTCACAAGCGTGATCAGGCGGCGGCCGAAATCGGCCAGCGCCTCCTCTGGCGGCACGCTTTCATCAAGCTCACCCAGCTCCTCGGCCAGCGCCTCATATTTCTCGGCCATCACCTCGGCGAAAAGCGCGTCCTTGTTCTCGAAATGATTATAGAGCGTCGCCTTCGAGATCCCCGCCGCCGCCGTGATCTGATCCATCGACGTCGCCTCAAGCCCTGCCTCAAGGAACAGTTCCCGCGCCGCCTTTAGGATGAGGGCGCGCTTGCTGGGGCGAGGTCCGCTGCTTTTTGCCTTTGACATTTGAGCCTCAAGACTGTACTGTACCGTACAGTTTAATTTTGGAGATACAAGATGCGCAAAATTGCCCTTGGCCGCTCAGGAATGGAAGTCTCCCGTCTGGGTTTCGGGTGCATGGGTCTCGCCGAGTTCTATGGCGCCCCGGCTTCGCAGGAGCAGGTCGATGAGGTGCTGACAGCCGCACTCGAAGCGGGGATCACCCATTTCGACACAGCCGACATGTATGGCCGCGGCCTGAATGAGGAGCAGATTTCCGGCTTTGTGAATGCCCACCGTAAGGAGATCGTACTGGCCACGAAATTCGGCGCGGTACGGACAGACAACCCCGCTGACCGGGTCATCGACAATTCACCGGATTATGTGAAGCGGGCCTGCGAGACCTCGCTCAAACGGCTGGGGGTCGAGGTGATCGACCTTTACTACATGCATCGCCGCAATACCGAGACGCCAATCGAAGAAAGTGTCGGCGCGATGGCAGAGCTCGTCCGTGAGGGGAAGGTTCGGCATATCGGCCTGTCCGAGATGAATGCCGACACACTGCGCCGGGCGCACGCGGTTCATCCCATCACGGCACTGCAATCTGAATTCTCGCTGTCTACACAGGACGTCGCGGGAGAGATGCTGCCGGTCTGCCGAGAGCTTGGCGTGACTTACGTCGCCTATTCGCCGCTTGGCCGAGGTCTACTCTCCGGCACATATACGCCGGACACGGAGATGGAGGACAGCGATTTCCGCAAATACCTGCCGCGGTTCGACAAGGACAGGCTGGCTGAGAACCTCAAACCCGTTGATGTCGTCAAAGACATCGCCGCCACACATGAGGCAAGCCCCGCGCAAATCGCGCTGGCCTGGGTATTGGCGCAGGGCGATGACATTCTGCCCATTCCGGGCACGACCAAGCCTGAGCGGGTCTGGGAGAATGCAGGCGCCGCCGACCTCACCCTGACCGAGGATGATCTCGATCGGCTGGCACAGGCCTTTGAAGGCGCGATTACAGGCGACCGCTATCCGCCAATGGGTATGGAAAGTGTCGGGCTTTAATCAGGTTACAGATAGCTGAGCCACCAGTCCTTGCGGCGTTTCTTCAAGCCCGCAAACCATTTGCAGGGCCAGTACAGGATAAAAATGGTACTGGCCCACGCAATATAGGCCCGTAACAAATTCGGGGCATACTCCTCCGGCCAAGTTGAGGGATCAAAGAACATCTCCATGATGTCGCCATACTGAATGATCTGCCACAGCCAAGCCGTCGCATGCACGAACGGGATGTGAATGACATAAAAGAAGAACGGCACCTTACCGAAGACGGATACGCGATCGGCCCATGCCCCGCTCCATTTCTCAAGGAGGGGAATGAGGAGCAGTGCGGGGCCAAGTGTCATCAGCAGGAACTGCAATGAAGGCGGATATTTCAAGACGTTGACGAAGCTGACGACACTCATCGCAAATGAATCCTGCACCGCCCAGGCACCCGGATCGCCATAGAGATTGAACCCCCGCAAGACGAGGAAGAGCGCAATAGCCGCTGCACCCGTCAGATAAAGAATTCGATCCCGCTCTCCTGCGGGCTTGAGAAGAATGGGCGCAGCCGCATAACCGAGCGCCATAACCCCCGCCCAAGGAATGAGCGGATAGACAAGAAAAATCCCCGGTATCGCGCTGCTCTCACCAACCGGCGAGAAGGATGGCACATGCAGGATGGACCAGAGCGCGCCTGAAAGGCCATCGCCCGGCGCGATTCCATCAAACAGATTATGTAGGAAAATCAGTGCAAGGCCTATAAGACCAACCACCCTACGCGGCAGGAAGATAAGTCCCGCAAGGACGATCATGGAAAGTCCGATTACCCAGATCACCTGTAGAAACACAGCCTGATAGGCAAACTGCCAAGAAAAGCTCACCACCGTTATTTCGATAAACATGAGCCATAGACCCCTCGTCACGAGGAACCGTGCGAGATGCGCCTTACTAGCCTGTCGAGCATGAGCGTAAAGAAATGCGCTGGTACCAGCGAGCAGGATGAAAACAGGAGCGCAGAAATGCGTGATCCAGCGGGTAAATCCGTATGCGAATGTCGTCTGGCTCGCATCGAGTGGATCAAATGACGTGATCGACCAGTAGTCCCGCACATGGTCGAGAGCCATGATAATAATAATAAGCCCACGCAGCAGATCGACTGATCTGATCCGTGGGCGTTCCACACGATCAAGGTGCGGTGAATTCATGGCATATCCCCTCTCGGGGCTAGCTTTGCCTTAAATAGAACCCCGGCGATAGTGGAGAACCGCTATCGCCGGGCGAAGCTTATTTTGCCTTCAGAAGATCTCTGATTTCTTCAAGCAGGACTTGCTCTGCCGGAGGGGCGGGCGGCTCTGCCGGAGCTGCTTCCTCTTTTTTCTTCAGCGAGTTCATGCCTTTGACCAGCATGAAGACAGCCCAGGCGACGATCAGGAATGAAATGACATTGTTGATGAACATACCATAGGCGATGACCGGCGCACCGGCTTCGTTTGCCGCCTCTAACGACGCATATTCATTACCGTCCAGCGGAATGATGAGGTCTGAGAAATCGATCCCCCCCATGAGCATTCCAATCGGCGGCATGATGATATCGCTGACGAGCGATTTGACGATCGTGCCGAAGGCGCCGCCGATGATGATACCGACGGCCATGTCGACGACATTGCCTTTAACGGCGAATTCCTTGAATTCGTTGATAATTCCCATTTGCGAGATCCCTGCTCCAAGAATGATGGACCGCCCTTTTAGACGAATTCACTCTTTCAAAAAGCTGGTAATGTCAGTTGGACCAGCAACAATGTGCCGATCCAACTGCAGTTGATTAGCCCCGGTCCTCAGGGCTCAGCTCTCCGGCGCGACGCAGTAGCTGAACGAAACCGGCACGGTCGCCATATTCGTCTCGGCCCTTGGCGTCATTCGCCTCATCGATCAGCCAGTCATATGTCAGGCTCTCCGCATAGGAACTGCGGGAGAGCTTCTCTCCGAAACCAGCAGCGAGGATCGCAAAGCGGGTATCGTCCGAGGCCGCCGCAAAGCTCCTCACCCGGTCATCAGGCGTAATCGCCCGTTCGATGAGACGGCTTTTTGACTGACCTGGGCGTTTGTAGCGGATGCGAAGAAAGCCAAGCTCCGCATCGGGATCATAATCCACCGATGAGGTGCTGGCATAACGGCGATCCTCGAGCCAGCCTTCCTCGCCCGTCCGGACAATTTCATAGAGCGCAGTCACAGTGTGGCCAGAGCCGATATCGCCTGCATCAACCGCGTCATTCTTGAAGTCTTCTTCATTCAGGATGCGCGTCTGATAGCCGATCAGGCGGTACTCGGAGACAGCGGCCGGATTGAACTCGACCTGAAATTTGAGGTCCTGCGCAATTGGGAACATGGAAGAGGTGAACTCACGCACCAGCACGCGGCGCGCTTCATCCAGCGTGTCGATATAGGCCGCAACGCCGTTCCCATTCTGGGCGATGGATTGCATCATCTGGTCGTTGAGATTGCCAGCCCCAAAACCAAGGACTGAGAGGTAGACCCCTTCTTTACGCTTGCGAGCAACGAAATCCGTTAACGGATCATCTCCCGTCACGCCGACATTGAAGTCGCCATCGGTCGCAAGGATAATCCGGTTGACGCCGGCCTTGTCGAAATTCTCCATCGCAAGGTCATAGGCAAGCTTGAGCCCCTGCCCGCCTGCGGTTGAACCGCCCGCGGAGAGCCGGTCGAGCGCCTGCTTGATTTTGACCTTTTCGTTCCCAGGTGTGGGATCGAGCACGACACCCGCCGCTCCGGCGTAAACGACGACCGAAACCGTATCGTCCTTATCCAGTTCATCGACGAGCAGCTTCATGGAGCTAACGAGCAGCGGCAGCTTGTCTGGGCTGTTCATCGACCCCGAGACATCAAGCAACAGCACGATATTGGAGTCGGGGATTTCATCGGGTTCGATGTCATATCCCTTGATACCGATACGGATGAGTTCGGATTTGTCATTCCAAGGCGTGGGGACAATTTCGATATCCGGCCGGAAAGGCTCATTACTGCTTTTCGGCAGCGGGTAGTTATAGTCAAAGGCGTTGACGAATTCCTCGATCCGCACCGCTTCAGAAGGAGGCAATTGCCCATCCGTCAGATAACGCCGCGCGATGGAGTAGGATGCCGTGTCGACATCTGCCGAGAAGGTCGAGACCGGGTTTTCGCTGACACGGAAGACAGGGTTCTGCACCCCGTTCGAATAGCGCGACGTGTCTGCCGGCTGGGCGTAAGGCGCAGGCATCGGCGCATAGGCCAGATCCACCTGGGCGCCTGCCGCCATCTCGCGCATCATCTGTGGCGGCGGCGCATATTCCGCGAAGGTCTCATCTGCCGTCGCATCGGAACGGTTCGACTTGGAATTGTCCTTGTCATGGCTTGCACAGGCGACGAGCCCCGCGGCCATGGCGCATGTGATCAGTAATCTGTATTTCATGTGGAAGTCTCCCTCTTCCCAACGTAGCCCGACGAATGAATTGGCCACGCACCCTGCGTCAGGGGCTAAACCGCCTTCCGATTGGGGCGAGAAAAGGGCTCAGGCGCCCTCGTTGCAGAATGTTCAGATTAAAGAGCGCTAAGACTTCGCCGATGACGAGCGGCGGCGTTTTGCTTTTCCCGCGATGGGACGCTGCTCCAGCAGAACGCCGGCGAGCAACAAGAAGGCGGCACTCGCCACCCGCCAGGCCATGACGAAACGGATGATTCGCTCATCAGCGCCGTAAGCGAAGGGAAAGGAAAGAAGCAGGATCGCATCCGCAAGAAGCCCGCTGAGAGTGACGACCACCATGCCTTCGACGAGGCGGCCCGGCTTGCTCACCATGCGGATGAGATAAGCGACGAGGAATGCTGCCATCAGGCTGGCGAGGATCAACCCCGCCATGCCGCCAAAACGCTCCACCGCCCCGCCGACCTGACACACGATCAGGAGCCCGAGGAGCCAGAGGATCAGGCCGCCGCCCAGAAAGACCGGATAGACAATCGTATCGCCAAGCGGACGACGCATGTGGGTGCCCTATGACTGTTGCGGGATCTGATAGACCGTCCGTGTCGGGAAAGGAATATCGATACCGTCAGCATCAAAGCGTTCCTTGACGGCCTTGGTCAGGGCAAATTTCGTCGGCCAGTAATCACTGCTTTTCACCCAGACGCGCATGGTGATGTCGACCGAGCTGTCATTGAGATTGCTCACGATGATCTGCGGTGCAGGATCAGAGAGTGTGCGCTCGTCCTTCTCCATCTCGTCGCGGATCAGCGCCATCGCCTTATCGATGTCGCTGCCGTAGGAAATCCCGTAGACAATATCGACGCGGCGCGTGTCGTAAGCGGAATAGTTCGTGATCGCGCCAGACCAGATATCGCCATTCGGCACAATGATCTGGACATTGTCCGGGGTCGCAAGAATGGTCGTGAAGAGATTGATCTCTTTCACCGTGCCGGCTTCCCCGCCTGCATTGATGTAATCACCGACATGGAACGGGCGGAACGCTAGCAGCATGACGCCGGAAGCCAGATGCCCAAGTGTCCCCTGCAAGGCCAGGCCGATGGCAAGACCCGCCGCACCGATAAGGGCGGCAAGCCCAGTCGTCTGTATCCCGAACATCGACAGGACCGCGATGACGACAAAAGCGACAATGAGATAGTAGACAAGGCTGCTGAAAAACCCGGCCAGCGTCTCATCAAGGTTCGGCGCCTTCATGACCGCCTTGCGGGTTAGTTTTTTCAAACGGCCCGCGAACCACATGCCGATAATGAGGACGAGAAGCGCGCCCAGCGCCTTCACCCCCCAGTCAACGGCGGTCTCGATCAATCGCGCACGGGTCTCCGGCGCGAACATGCCGTCAAAGCGTCCTGCAGCGGCGGCGGTCAGAAGCATCATCGGTGTCATGGAATTTCCCCTTGATCCGGTTCCTCCCGCGACTGCCGCAATGTGCCCGAAGGGTCAACGCCCGGCAATGTTTCAGGGACAGTAGGCCGCCGCATGAACAGGGCCCGGTCCCGGCGCCTGAATGATAACGGCGCAGCCCATGCCCTCTTCGGGCAAGCCGATCTGATAAGTGACCTCGCCCCGAACCTTGCCGAGGGGGACAAGCTTTCGCACGACGTGTCGGCCGCCGAGTTCGCGGCCATGGTTCTCACCGCGCGGCACCTCATTTTTGATATCTCGCGCAAAGTAAGCGACCCAGCCTTCCGCCGGTTCTGCGGAAATCGCCGTCACAGCGAAACGGTCGCCTTTTGTCCGCGAGAAGCTGAGTGAGGCATTTGTAGCAAGGGCCTGTTTGACTGCACCGTATACGGCGCTGCGCCGGGCGCCATTGACCTCCGCCACACCGCCGATCACCGCCTGAGGCGTATAGACCGCACGCGTGCCGCGGATTTCCGCATTATAGCGTCGCTGGCGTTCGGTGAAGGCCGCGTCCGACCACGGATCCTTCCACACGCCATAGCGGCCATAGACAAGGTCATCCCAGTAATCGACATGCCATTCGAGCGTCACCAGCGAGGGATCGTCGGCCAGTTCGTGAAACAATGCCTCGGCGGGTGGGCAGGATGAGCAGGACTGGGAGGTGAAGAGCTCCGCCAGCACTGGGCGGTCAGAGGGCGCCGCCCCCATCGCGGGAGCGGAGAGGAATGTGGCCAGCAGGCCAAAGGGCACTAAACGCAGCATAGACATATATTCGCGCGTACCCACCACCGGGTTACAAGAGCGCTTTTATGGCCGTGCTACGCAAGCTTCACGACGCCCGGACGCGGCGGGCCGACACGTGGCGAACCTTGTCCAGCAATCCAGCTGACCAGCGCATATTTGGTGCCCATCGTCACCGGGCGCGCCGCATGAGCGTAACGTCCATCGGAAGGAAAGGCGATGAGCATGCCGCGGCGCGGCGGTAGCGAGAGGCCGAAATTGGGAAACTGGATTTCCCCGCCCTGATAGCCTTCATTCAGATAGATCAGCAGACTGACATCCCGGTTTTCAACCCGGTTCCAGCGCCGCGCCTCTGCGTCGAATACATCTGCATCGGCATGAGGCAGGAATTCGCCGCCCACAGGATAGCGAAGGATTTCCGGCTTCTCGAACCATTCGGGCATCACCGCCATAAGCGGCGCGACCGTTTCCATGACCGACTGCCCGACAATGCCGGTGATATCGAGGCTAATATCGGCGGGGTCGATATAGTCCGAACGCCGCACATCGTCGCGATAATCCTTATGCCCGGCACCCTCGCCGACCGTGCTCGACGTACCTTCTTTCTGGGCACACTCCGCAACAATCTGGTCGCAGAGGCCGGCAGGCAGGAAATTCTGGATAATGACGAAACCGGGCGGCACGGCACCGCGCTGATAGGCGATGCCTTCGGGCTGTTCGCCCGCCACCTCTGCCCAGGCCGTCTGAAGCGCCGGCTTCTGGGTCAGGTAACCCGTTTCACTGAAACTGAGGCGGTCCTGCCAGCCGGGAGCAACGCCCGGCTGGCCTGGTCTGTTGTCCGACATTACGATGCGAGCTTGCGCAGCACGTAATGCAGGATGCCGCCATTGCGGTAGTAGTCGAGCTCATCAGCCGTATCGATACGTGCAAGGAGAGTAACGTCCTTTTTATCGCCATTGGCAAATGTGATCGTTGCGGTGAGCTCCTGCTGCGGCTCGAGCGTTTCAACGCCATGCACCGTCACCAGTTCATCGCCTGTGAGGCCAAGCGATGCCCAGCTGTCACCGCCGGTAAATTGCAGCGGCAGCACGCCCATACCGATCAGGTTTGACCGGTGGATCCGCTCGATTGACTGGAAGATGACAGCCTTGACGCCCAGAAGGATCGTCCCTTTCGCCGCCCAGTCGCGCGATGAGCCGTTACCGTAAAGCTCGCCACCAAAGACAACAAGCGGTGCGCCATCGGCTTTGTATTTCATGGCGGCGTCATAGATCGACATCTGCTCACCGGTCGGGACATACTTCGTATACCCGCCTTCGACCCCGTCGAGCATCTGGTTCTTGATGCGGATATTGGCAAAGGTGCCGCGCATCATGACCTCGTGATTGCCCCGGCGCGAACCATAGGAGTTGAACTCCCGTGGCGGCACCTGATGGCCTTCGAGATATTTACCCGCCGGGCTGTTCTCAGCAATCGCACCAGCAGGCGAGATATGGTCCGTGGTCACACTGTCACCGAGCAATGCAAGCACACGCGCACCTTCGATCGGCTGAAGATCGCCGACGGCTGTCGTCATGCCATCGAAATAGGGCGGGTTCGCCACATAGGTCGAAGACGGCCAGCTATAGGTCTCGCCACCACCGGCTTCAATCGCCTGCCAGCGGGCATCGCCCTTGAAGACATCCGCATAACGTTCTTGGAACATCTCGCGGGTCACGCACTGGCCGACGATCTCAGCGATCTCGTGGCTGGTCGGCCAGATGTCTTTCAGGAAGACATCATTACCATCTTTATCCTGACCAAGCGGATCGCTGGTCAGATTGACATCCATCGACCCGGCAATCGCGTAGGCAACAACCAGCGGCGGGGAGGCAAGGAAGTTGGCGCGAACATCCTGGTGGATGCGGCCTTCAAAGTTACGGTTGCCCGACAGGACCGCCGCGACAGCAAGGTCGTTTTGCTGAATGGAGTTCGAAATCGCCTCAGGCAGCGGGCCTGTATTCCCGATACAGACGGTACAGCCATAGCCAGTGAGATTGAAGCCAAGCGCATCAAGATCATCCTGCAGATTGGCTTTCTCAAGATAGTCGGTGACGACCTGACTGCCCGGTGCAAAGGATGTCTTCACCCAGGGCTTGCGGTTCAGGCCCAGCGCCCGCGCTTTGCGTGCAACAAGTCCCGCAGCAATGAGGACAGCCGGGTTCGAGGTGTTCGTGCACGATGTAATCGCAGCAACCGCAATGTCACCATGACCGAGCGTAAAGTCCTCACCCTCAACAGCGAACTGTTTGCCGGCCTCATCAGCCTTGCCATATTCCTTGTCGAGTGCAGCAGCAAAACCCTGCGGTGCTGCGGTCAGGAGGATCTTGTCCTGCGGGCGTTTCGGCCCGGAAATCACGGGCACCACGGAGGAAAGATCAAGCTCGAGCGTATCGGTGAAGATCGGCTCGACGCTATCGTCACGCCACATGCCCTGCGCCTTGGCATAGGCCTCGACCAGCGCGATGCGATCCTCTTCCCGGCCAGATGTCCGCAGATAACGGAGCGTTTCATCGTCAATGGGGAAGAAGGCACAGGTGGAACCGAATTCCGGCGACATGTTGCCCAGCGTTGCCTGATCCTCAAGCGACAGGTGGCCAACACCCGGACCGAAGAACTCAACGAATTTGCCAACGACACCCTTGTCGCGCAGCATTTTCGTGACCGTCAGCACAAGGTCAGTTGCGGTTGCACCCTCAGGCAGCTTGCCCGTCAGCTTGAAGCCGATGACATCAGGAATGAGCATGGAGACCGGCTGGCCCAGCATGGCTGCTTCAGCTTCGATCCCGCCGACGCCCCAGCCGAGGATTGAAAGGCCGTTGACCATGGTCGTGTGGCTGTCCGTACCCACACAAGTATCGGGATAGGCAAAGGTTTCGCTGCCAGCCTCAGCAGTCCAGACGGTCTGGCCGAGATATTCAAGGTTCACCTGGTGGCAGATACCGGTGCCCGGCGGCACGACGCGGAAATTGTCAAACGCGCCCTGACCCCATTTGAGGAACTGGTAACGCTCCTTGTTGCGCTCATATTCACGCTCAACGTTTTTCTCGAAGGCATCCTCGGTCCCGAAATAGTCGACCATGACAGAGTGGTCGATCACGAGATCAACGGGGGCCAGCGGATTGATTTTCTCCGGATCCTGACCAAGCGACTTCATCGCGTCGCGCATGGCAGCAAGGTCAACAACAGCTGGAACGCCAGTGAAATCCTGCATCAGCACCCGCGCCGGGCGATAAGCGATCTCTACCGGATTATGGCCATCATTCTTCAGCCAGTCACCGAAAGCGTCGATCATGCCGGTCGTGACGGTCCGGCCATCTTCAAAGCGCAGCATGTTCTCAAGCAGGTATTTCAGCGAGACCGGCAGGCGCGAAACATCGCCGAGACGGTCCTGGACCTTGTCGAGGCTGTAATAGCTGTAGGTCTTGCCCGCCGCCTCGAGGGTCGTTTTGGTCTTCAAACTGTCGTGTCCGGGTATCATATAGGGGCTCCTCTGTCTGGCGGCGTGGCCTTCGCGGCCGCAACATTTCGAGCGTCTTATGAAGCTGCCTTGCGGCGGACGCAATCGCGCCATGACAGCGCGACTTTCAGGCTCGATAAGCGCCAACTCTCTGAGAGGATACATGCCTCGATCGGTAGAGGGTCCAACACGCAAGCAATGAGGCAAAGACCGTTATAACCGTGACGCCGATAAAGAACTCTCGGCTGATCTCTGCGAGGAAAGCTTGAAACGGAGACCGCTGATATGGCAGCTCACTCAGAGACAAGGAGTCAAAGCTACCAAGTAATTTGAAAACAATCTCAAGAAAGAGTGCATACAGATATATGTACATCGGCCCTGCAGCCGAAGTTAACCTGTCAGGAGCGAAGCCTGAAATACAGTAATATGCCGATACTGACATCAAGAGAATGACACTCGCCCAAAAGAGCGGATACTCCTCATTTGGCATCGCTGAACTGATGATCGGTGAATAAGAATAGCTAGCGACAATCAGAAATATCAAAAGAGGAAGCTTACGATTACGCATCGCCCCCTCTCCCCGCCTCATTATCACCACCACCAAAACCGCGCCTAGCAGATATGTCACAAAATAATGCAGGTACTTCGCATCATAAAAGCTGAATGCTGACCAGATATCATGGCCATACGGAACAATGAGGTTCACGAACATCAGGCCAATGAACAAGAGTATAATCAAACACAGCGATACAGTTTTAATTGTATGCTTTCGAAGCTCGCTAACAGCGTTACCAAAAACCCCGCAGGCGCTAACGGCGATGGAGAGCCACATGGCCCATATCGTGATCAGTAAAATAACTTCCGTGGCGTGCAGTAAGGCATTCCGCATTACCGGCGACAAAAGAGAGTAAACGTCAATAGTTGTCTTGTTGAGATTAGCCTCGAATGAAATTTCTAGTATCATCTCCATCAGGATGAACCCTACAAGGCCCGCATATCCCAGTAGCAGCGCAAACCACAAAATTATCCTCGAGTATTTCTCTCTCGCTCCCCCGGACATGCCCCAGAGAATGAGGGGTATATAGATAATCGGTAGTCCCCACATCAGTAGCCGGTAGATATCATCCCATTGGATCCACATATCGGTAGCTACAGCTATTGCCACCGACAGCATGGTGACGAATCCCATAGCCAGATTGTTCCTGGACGAGTCATTCCCTGACGCCGTCATATCCAAGAGCATCAGCAAGAACATCAAGAACAATCCGGCGACTGCAAAAATGGATGCCGTTAGCCATCCCCACTCGAACCGGTGTGGGCCATGGTAATCAGCACCCATATGGCCCCACCCTCCCATCCACAGGAGAATTGCAGCAACAACTGCGCCACAAAAAACAAGTGAGCGACCTAGCACCTTCGAGCCCCAGAAAGTTTGTTTTGATAATCCTTAGCCTAGCATGGGTTTCAACTTTTACGACCAGTCCTGGAATCGACGCAATCGCGCCATGACAGCGCCGCGACGGAATGCCCAGATCGACAAAATAGGCGGAACGGCGGAGATTTACCCGGGACGCGGCAAGGCAGGGAGCACCCGACATGCGCAAATGGATTTTACTGGCCGGGATCGGCCTTCTGGCAGCCTGTGACGGCGGTGGCCGGGACGAAGCTCGCCTTCAGGCCGAGATGGCGCCCGCCATGGAGATGGCCGAAGCAGATGCCATCGCTGTTTCCTCCGCGCGGATGGCTCCCAAGGCCGATATGGCAACGGGCGGCGCCAGCTCTGACGGTGAGCCGGTTGATGCGAGCGCGCCGCGCCAGCTTGCCTATGAATATGACGCCTCGCTTCGCCTGCCGGCAGAGAATGTCGCCGCGATGATCGCCGCGCATGAGGCGCGCTGTAACGAGGCCGGCCCGCGTGTCTGTCAGGTGATCTCAAGCTCCGTCGCCGAGCAGAATGAGAATTATGTCTATGGCAGCCTCGAGATCCGGGCGGCCAAGGATTTCATGGACGAATTCCGTGACGGGCTGGCCGGTGATGCTGAGGACGCAAAAGGAAGTCTCGTTTCGATGAATTCGCGGGCGGAAGACCTGACCCGCCAGATCACCGATACCGAAGCGCGGCTGAACGCACAAAAGACTCTGCGTGACCGTCTGCTGCGGCTGCTCGAACGCGAGACCGATGAGGTCGGCGACCTCCTCCAGATCGAGCGGGAGCTTGCGCGTGTACAGAGCGAAATCGAAAGCGCCGAAAGCTGGCTGCGTGTCTTGCGGGCGCGTGTCGCGATGGACAGACTGACGCTGAACTATCAGTCGATTCCCAAAGCCGTGACGCCGCAGACGGCCCAGCCCTTACGCGATGCGTTCACGAACTTTTTCGCAGACCTCGCATGGAGCTTGGCCGCGGTCATCAGCTTTATCGCGCATATGATCCCTTGGTTAATCGTTATTGCGCCGGGCCTGTGGCTCCTGCGCGCCGTGTGGCGGAACTGGCGGAAGAAGCGTTAGCGCTTTACCGCCAGCCAACATTCTCCGGCACCGGTTCGAGATAAAGCGTTGAGAGAAAGGCATGGAGGTCTGAAACCTCCGTGTCGGTCAGCGCATAGAACCGGTCGCCGCAGACAAGGCCCATCAGTCCGATGTCGCGCGGGCCGCCAATGGGCTCGCAATCCCGCATGAGCTTTGTGAAATCCTCCAGTTCATAGCCCGCGACCATGGCAAGGTCCGGCGTGTTGCCAAATACCTGATCCCCGCGCAAATCAAAGCCGTGGCATTCATTGCACATCGTCATGGCAAGATATTCGCCGTGGCGCAGGACCGGATCATCCGCGTCCGAATATCTCAGCGGCGGGACCATGGTGGCAAGATCGGCCGCGGTCGGGTCATCCTCATAAATCAGCCGCCAACGCAAGGACCAGCCGAGTTGACCCTTGGGCAGCTTTTTGTCCGATACCGGAACAGTGCGGAGATATCCGATCAGCGCGGCAAGGTCGTCGTCGGTGAGGTGCGACCAGTTATAGGACGGCATGGAATACATCGCCCGGCCATCTGTGCCGACACCGTGCCGGATCGCCGCCTCGAGCGCAGACGCGCCATTCTCCTGCACGACCCTCGCAAGGTTCGGCGCGACGGGACGTTTCGCCCAGTCCCACATGTCGGAGAAATCCCGCCCCTCGAGCTCCTGCCCGTGACAGCCAAAACAGCCGCGCGTGCGGGTGATATGTTTGCCCTTCTCCAGCGACGCGGCGTCTGTCGGGATCTCCGCCGTGAAAGGCGGCGGCGTCTCATAATCCCGCAGCCGCGCCTCGGACCGCCAGTAAACGCTCAGCACCAGCAGCGCCGCTGCGGCCGCAAAGCCGCCGAATATCATCAGAATGATACGGATCATGATGTCTCTCCCCGGTCAGGAGATTAGCAGATTAGAACAGCGCCGTGACTCTCATTTGCAGTCGCTATGTCCGGACGGCCGTCAGCAATGTGCGCCCAGCCGTTTCTTCCCCATGCGGCGTAATCCTGACGTCACTAAATCCTGCTGCGTCGAGACGGGCACGATATTCATCAGGTGAGAGGCTTGCATGATAGACTTGCTCGCCCGCGACGGTGCCCGTGACTTCACCATCCTCCGGGCCGACCGTCAGCAGGAGCGACGCGCCCGGCCGCATCAACGGCGCAAGGGAGGGAAAGAACGCCCGCTGCTCTTCCCGTGAGAGGTGGAAGAAGCCGTCCCAGCTGATCACCCCGTCAAAGGGGCCGGTGAGATCGTGTTCTCGCATGTCGCCCACCAACCATTCACCTTCCGGGTACTGTGATTTTGCAAGCTCGATCATCGCGGGCGCATAATCGAGGCCGGTCAGCCTGTAGCCCTGCTCGATGAACCAGCCGCCAATCGGCGCGCCGGATCCGCAGCCAAGATCAAGAACATGCCCGCCCCTAGGCAGCTTTGCTGCGAATGCCTCAAGACAGGGACGTTCACGCAATAAAAGAGGCCGCTGCGCATTCCACGCAGCGGCCTGCCGGTCATAGACAGCTTTCGTTTCGGCCCTGACGGCATCGAGATCTTCTCTAGACGTCATCAGAGTGGCCGCCGGATCAGGCAGGATCCGGCGCCGGTGTGTCAGGCCCGTCGGAAGATTTATCCTTGTCCTTGCCGAAGCCGGGGACGAAGTCGCGAGCCTTTTTCGTCAGCTCCCGGAATTTGTCGGAGGCTTTCTCAAGGCGCGCTTCCCATTCGGGGTCCGGCACCTGGCCTTCGGTCTTCTCGAAAAAGACCTGCATCAGCGAGAACATCGCAATCGGTTCGATGATCGCGGCCTTGAACGACCACGCAAGAATGAAAGCGATGATGAAGGACCAGAAGCCAAGGTCCCCGGGTATCAACGCCATGATGGCAAAGGTCGGCGCCAACAGGACCACGAAGATCAGGAAAGTCAGCCCCCACATCATCAGCGACAGCCAGACCGCGTTCTTGATGAAGGATTTGTAGTTCTGCCCGTAAAGCACCAACGCCTCGCGCGCCGCCGCCCACATATTGTCCGAATTCGTCCGAATGGCATGGGCAAGGATGATCTCATCCACATAAGTCAGCGACATACGTATGACCGAGTTCACGAGCTTCATGAGGTTTTCGAGACCAGGGATCGGCAGGACCCATGCGATGCCGCCAAGCAGGCGGGTGATCGCCTTGAGGACGCCTTTCACCAGCTGGTCGACCGCGAACATGATTGACGCTTCCTTGAATTTCGCCTGAACGACATCCTTGGCGTAGGTCACCTGACCTTTGCCTTCCGGGAATGGCTCATTGTCGTAGAGCTTGGTCAGGACAGCGATGTGACCGGCCTTGACGACATAAAGAATGTATTCGCGCAGCCAGTAGAGAACGCCTGACGCGCCGGCAAAACCAAACAGCGCGCCGTAGAAAGCGCCCGCGCCCTCACCATCCCCGAAGGAGGTGACGCCATAGCCGACCGCGCCACCCGTGCCGGTCGCAAAGATATAAAGCAGTGCAATGCCGAAATAGACGACCATGCGCGTCACGATGAACGGCGTCGTCTTGATCATGGCATTGATCGATCGAGATAGACTGAAATCCCATCCCATAATGTATTCTCCCCTCTAGTCAGTTTGCAGCACTAGCGGGATTTCAGCGGATTCTCAAAGTCCTGATGGTAGATGCTGGAGGTTGCAGCCCGTCTTTGCCGCAGCGCAACCGGTGCACGCTGCATATAGTTCACGCTGCCCGACTGCTTGACCCCCCACCCCTACCCGCCGCAAAGGCAGCGGTCATGGAGATGGACCACCACACGCTATCGCTGACCATTGAGGGCCTTGCTGCCGAGCGGGGTGGACGCGTCGTGGTCGCGGGGCTCGCGTTCTCGCTGTCGCCCGGTGAGGCGCTGACGCTGCGCGGCGCGAACGGGACAGGCAAGACATCGATCTTACGCGCTGTGGCCGGGTTTTCAGACCCTGCTGAGGGCACAGTCCGCTTTGATCTGTCCGGTGAAGAGGCCGACGCGAGCGAGACGCGAGCAACCGCGATCCACTGGCTCGGCGGAGATGATGCGCTGGCTGACAAACTCACCTTAAAGGAAAGTCTGTCCTTCTGGTCGTCCCTGCTGGGTGGCGGCGCAACGGATGATCTGCCTGCGAGGCTGGGGCTAGCAGGTTTGGAAGACACGCCGCTTGGCAAGATGTCGACGGGACAGCGGCGGCGCGCCGGGATCGGCCGGCTTCTTTGCGCGCATCGTCCGCTCTGGCTGCTTGATGAGCCGATGAGCGGGCTTGATGATCAGGGCAGGGAGCTTTTACTCTCAATCATCGCCGAACACCGCGCGTCGGGCGGCATCCTCCTGATGGCAAGCCATGATGAAGGTATTCCGGGCTGCCCGGTCTTGCGCCTCTCCCCGGCGGTGGCGGCATGAGCGCGGCGTCGGCAGCATTCTTGCGCGAATGGCGGCTGAAGGCGCGCGGCGGCGGCTGGGCGGCAGCGGTCGGCCTTTTCGCCGTGGCAGGGGGACTCGCCCCCCTCGCGCTGGGACGCGATCCAGAATTTCTTGCCGCGGCGGGCCCCGCAATATTGTGGCTCTCGGCGATTCTCTCTCTCCTCATCGGGCTTGACGGTCTTTATGAGGAGGATTTCCGCACCGGCGGGCTTGCCGTTTATCGGCTCTCGCCACTGCCCTTTCCGCTCGTCATGCTGATCAAGACGGCAGCCGCTTGGTGCGCAACCTGCCTGCCCCTCGTCCTGATTGCCCCGGTCCTTCTGATCGCCTTTGGCGCAGAAGATCCGGTCTCGGGCACACTTGGCTTTTTGCTCGGCACGCCGGGGCTAGCCTTGCTGGCCGCTGCGCTCGGGGCGCTTTGCGCCGGTATGCGGCGCGGCACGGCGCTCATCGTCTTTCTCGCGCTGCCGCTGCTCACCCCTGCGCTGGTCTTCGGACCGGCAAGTGCGGGCGCATCACCGATGGTCCCCCTTCTCATCCTCGGCGCGTTCAGCCTGCAGGCACTCGCCCTCTCGCCTTTTATTGCATCCGCCGCCCTGAAGGCGCAGATGGCATGATTGTCAGGTGGGGAGCCTTTTATCCTTCCCGCGCCTTTGCCATAATGACAGACGTCAAAAGGAGCCGACATGACACTCACCCTGACTGTTCTCGCCGCACTCGTCAGCACCACGACGAATTCCGCCATGATGCAGGAGCCCGAGGCTGTTGCGAATTACCGCGACTGGACCGTCTACAAGGCCGAAGTCGGTGGCGATACAGTGTGTTATGCCGTGACCGAGCCGACCGATCGCGACCCGGCAGGCGTTGATCATGGCGAAGTCTATTTCGCTGTTTCAACATGGAAGAGCGGCAAGGCCGCCGAGCAGCCAAGCCTGATGGCTGGCTATGACCTGCGCGAGCGGCCCAAGCCGCTGGTACGCATCGGCTCGAACCGCTGGGACATGTTCACCGCTGGCGATGAAGCCTTCATCGAAACCGATGGCGATGAAAGCCGTCTTGTGGGTGCGATGAAGCGCGGCTCGGACATGCGGATTTCGGCGATGTCTGAGCGCGGCACCAATACCGAATATTCCTTCTCACTCTACGGCATCACCAACGCCCTCGAACGCGCCGCACGCGAGTGCCGCTGACGCTGACGCGCGCAAGTTGAAAAACTCGCGCGCACCTTGCTGTCCCCGCCCGCTGTGAGCATGATCCTTTAGGTTTAGGGATCGCGGGGCATCGCGCATGGGTGGAATATTGGAGAAGGCTGCGCTGGCAGCCAGCCTTCCTGTAGTGTTTTTTGCTGACCATGCCGCAGCCTCGCCATGGGGCCAGCCCGATCAGGACAGCTTCCGCAGCATCAAGACCGATTACTATCGCAGCGGCGAGGATGACCGTCAGTTCGAGCAGATGGTCCTCGAGACCTATGCGGAGCAGGGGTTTTTCGACCGCTGGTCACTGGGCGGCAAGCTCGGCTCGACCTGGCAGCGGGTTGAATTCGGCGGCATGACCGATATCCGCACCGGCCTGTCGGATGCGGAAATCTTCATCCAGCGGCAAATGTACGGCACTGAAACCCAGGCTGCTGCTATCCAGCTCCTCTATGGCTTTGAGACGACGACGCGCTCGGCACTATTCGCTGAAGAGATCGACGGGCGCTCCGCCGCCATCGGCCTGTCGGGCCTGTGGGGCGCCGGGAACGAGGCTGCCTTCATTTCGACCCGAGGCGGCTATCGTGCGAGCCTTGGCGATGACGCGGACCAGTTCAAACTCGATGTGACCTTCGGTCTTCATACCGACGAGACGAGCATGTTCCTGCTCGATATCTATTCGACCTTTGCCGTAGGCGATGCCGAAGCCGGCGGCGCAGAGTTTGACCTCGTCACTGTTGCGCCCTCGCTGGTCATGCGGGCCTCCCCCCATGTGAGGATCCAGTTTGGCGCGCGGCGTGATGTGGTGGCGGACGGCCTTGATGCAGGGACGGGGGGCTTTATCGCCCTGTGGGTAGAGCCATGATGAAACGGCTCTGCATTTACACCCTTGTCCTGATCGGAATTGGCGCGCTCGGAGAGGCGGGAAGCAGCGCTTTTGCAGCCCTTCCGGCAGAGTTTACGGCGGCGGCCCTTCCCTGGCGGATTTTGCTGATGATTGCCCTTCCGGTCGTCGGCATCTATGGCCGACGTAGAGATGGCCGAAGATAAGCAGTTATCAGCCCTGATGGCGTTCCGAAACGAACTGCTTTCCCACGAAGGCAGCGTCTCGATGTTCCGCGCGCAGCATCAGGATCTCCTGACCCGCGGCGCATCTGAAGCCCTCGCCGAAGCCTCGCCTGAGCTTTCCGCCAAACGCCGGTTTTCGCGGCCTCAGCTCATCACTTTATGGAGTATCGGCGTCCTGATCCTCATTGCCGCGCTCTTCTCCTTTCGCGGCGTGCTGGTCGGGCTGAACGCGGTCTTCATTCTTTACGGGCTGGCCCTGTGCCTCTTCCGGCTGTCTCTGGTCGCCAATATTATTCGCGAGGCACGGCCCCGGCGGATCCGCAACACCGAGCCCCTGAGCGATGACGCCCTGCCGGTGATCACGGTCCTCTGTCCTCTTTATAAGGAGGAAGAGAGCCTGCCCAATCTGCTCGGCGCGCTCGACCGGCTCGATTACCCGCGCGAGAAGCTCGACATCAAGATCGTCCTCGAAGCTGATGACGAGATCACCCGCAAGGCCGCCGCCAAAGCCTGCAAGCCCGGCAAATATGACGTGGTCATCGTTCCTGAAGGGCAGCCCAAGACCAAACCGAAGGCATGCAATTTCGCCCTGTGGAGCGCGCGCGGGGACTATATCGTCATTTATGATGCCGAAGACCGTCCGGCCCGGGATCAATTGCGCCGCGCCGCCGAAGCCTTTGCCGTCCTGCCGCCGACAGTTGCCTGTCTTCAGGCGCGGCTCAATTACTATAACCGTGAGGCAAGCTGGCTGACCCGCATCTTCGCCGCCGAATATGCCTATATCTTCGATATCCTGCTGCCCGGCCTGACCTCGCTCGGCGCGCCGCTGCCACTCGGCGGCACCTCCAACATCTTCCGCACAGAGGCCCTGCTTGCGATTGGCGGCTGGGATCCGCACAATGTCACCGAAGACGCCGATATCGGCATGCGGCTGGCCGCCAAGGGCTATACCAGCCGGATGCTGGATACGACGACACTGGAAGAAGCAACCAATGGCCTTGGGGCCTGGTTCCGTCAACGGACGAGATGGATCAAGGGCTATATGCAAAGCTGGGCCGTGCATTCGCGATATCTGCCGAAAAGCCCGGCCCATGCGCTGACCCTGCATCTGGTCATTGGCGGGGTGATCGTCGCCTCGCTGTTCAACCCGATATTCTGGGTGCTGTATATTGTCTGGCTGAGCGGGATCGTCGATCTTGACTGGCTGTTCCCGGCGCCCCTCGGTGCACTCGCGACCATCGGGTTCCTTGCCGGGAACCTGATCCTGCTATGGCTCTATATGCTCGCGCCGATGCGACGGCGCTGGCACGATCTTGTGCCTTACGCCCTGACATCGCCCGCCTATTGGGTGCTGCAGATGGCCGCCGGATATCGCGCGGCGTGGCAATTCATCACCAGCCCCCATTACTGGGAGAAAACCGAGCACGGCGCTGGGCTCGCCCATGAAGAGATCGCCGAGCGCGACCTTGAGGCGAGCACATGAGCCTGACCACCATGCAGCAGCGCAGTTTCTGGCAATGGCCGGAAACCCAAGGCTTCGCCATTGTCCTTGCGATGGCAGGCGCCCTGGCCCTGACCGGGTTTGAGAACTGGACCGCCCACGTCTTTCACGACCGCCTGATGCTTCTTGAAAGCGAGACGGGCTTTGCCCCCGGCATGGATCTGACATTGTGGTTCGGACGGTTGCTCGCAAGCTTGCCGGGCACTTCAGAAGCCGCGGGCCTGTCGATTGCTACCGCCATGGCCGTGCCGATCATCGGGCTGACGAGTTTCCTGACGGCGCCCAAACGTCCCGGACGGCTGGTGCGCTCACTGCTCCTCTGCACCCATCCCCTGACGCTTGCCCTTGTTCTTGGCGGGGCTGGATGGGCCGTGATCGGATTATATGTGTTGTGGCGGGCGCTAGCCGTTCTGCCCCGGCGGCGGCCGCATCAGGGCATGGCAGGATCGGGCCTCGCCATTGCCTTTGCGTGGCTGGCTGTCCCCGGCTTCAGCGCCTTCCTGCTGCCGCTCGGCGCGACCCTGTGGCTCTGCGCCCCGCGGCATATGCAAAAGCGCTTCATGCTCTCTTATTATCTGGCGCTGTTTGCGCCCGTGGCCATGCTGGCCGGCGCCAATGCTTATGCGGCATGGGCCTTCGGGCTTGAATGGGTGGAGACCCCGCTGACCGCGCCGATGACCTCCGGCCTGCCGGTCGCGATCCTCTTCTCTCTTTGCGCGACGATCCTGAGTGGACCCGGCCTTATGCGGATCACCTCGATGTCAGGGACCGCAACCCGCCTTGCCGCCCTCGTCGCCAGCGCCTTTGCCGCAACCGCGACAGGCGCCGATCCCCTGGCCGCCGCCGCCATGGCCGCAGCTGCGCAATATGCCCTTGCCGCCCGGCGGGGAGAGCCAAGCATGCTCAGCGTCCTGTCCTTTGCAGGCGGCGCGGCAGTCGTGATAGGCCTCGGCGCGCTTTAGGATCACCGCCCCCATGTCCGACCTTCCGCCCGCCCTTAGAGTACTTGATGGCTGCCCGTTCTGGCAGATGGACGGCGCGGGCAATGATTTTGTCATTGTCGATTTGCGCCGGGGCGGCGAGCTGACGCGGGAAGCCGCGCAATATCTGGGGGACCGCGAGGGGCCATTCGGCTGTGACCAGATCATCGGGCTTGTTCTCGATGAGACCGGCGGCACCACGATGATCATCTATAATACTGATGGCAGCTTTGCGGGCGCCTGCGGGAATGCCTCGCGCTGTGTCGGCTGGCTCCTGATGGAGGAGACAGGCGAGAGCGAGCTGACCTTTGGCTCCCCCTCCGGTCCGCTCTATGCCACCCGCGCAGGCGACGCCCAGATCACGGTCGATATGGGCGAACCAAAGCTCGGCTGGGAAGATATTCCGCTGGCGGAAGAGATGAACGATACCCGCTATATCGACATCAAGCTCGGCCCCATCGACAAGCCGGTCCTGTGGGGGCCGTCTGCGATCAGCATGGGCAATCCGCATTGCGTCTTTTTCGTCGCGGACGTGGACACCCAGGCACTCGACCGGTTCGGCCCGATGATCGAGCATCACCCGCTCTATCCTGAAGGCGCCAATGTCTCAGTTGCGCAAGCTGTGGACCGGGAGACCCTCCGCGTGCGCACATGGGAGCGCGGCGTGGGCCTCACGCAAGCCTGCGGCACCGCCGCCTGTGCCTCCCTCGTCTCCGCCGTGCGGCGGCGCCTGACCGACCGGAAAGCCACCGTTCACATGCCGGGCGGCGCGCTGATCATTGAATGGGATGAGGCGACGAACCACGTCTTCAAGACCGGGCCGATCAGGCTGTCCCGGCAGGGGGTTTTCGGCGCGGTCGCGTGACGGCGCCCCTTGCCGGAGCGAAGCCGGACCGTCACATAGGCCGTTCCATGACCCAGACCCCGCATATCGTCAGCCTCGGCTGCCGCCTCAATACCTATGAGGCCGAACGCATGGCGCGGCTGGCCCGTGAGGCAACGCCCGAGGGGGAACTTGTCGTCATCAACACCTGCGCGGTGACCGGCGAGGCCGTGCGCCAGAGCCGTCAGGCGATCCGCAAGGCACGCCGCCAGCACCCCGATGCCCGTATCCTTGTTTCGGGGTGCGCGGTGCAGACGGACCCGGACGGCTTTGCCGACATGCCCGAGATTTCCGCCCTGATCGGCAATGGCGAGAAGCTGGCGCCCGAAGCCTATGCCGCGCCCGGCGAAGTCGCTGATGTCTTTGATCGCGAGCACCTGCCCAAAGGCCCTGCGCCCATGGCGACCGTCGAGGCGCGCGCGCATCTTGAAGTCCAGAATGGCTGCGATCACCGCTGCACCTTCTGCATCATCCCGTTTGGCCGGGGCAAAGCGCGCTCGAAGCGGCCCGAGGACTGTGCCGCCGAAGCGCTGGAGCTGGCTCAAGCGGGCGCGCGGGAGATTGTCCTGACCGGGGTCGATCTCACCTCTTACGGGCCTGACCTTGGCGAGGGCATGACGCTGGCCGATCCGATCGAGGCATTGCTGGAGGCGTTGCCGGAAGAGATCGGCATCCGGCTTTCCTCGATCGATGGCGCGGAAATCGATGACAGGCTTTTCCGTCTGGTCACGGAGGAGGCGCGCATTGCCCCTCACCTACACCTCTCCTTGCAGGCCGGGGACAATATGATCCTGAAACGGATGAAAAGGCGGCATTCCCGCGAGGACGCCATTGCGCTCTGCCAGCGGCTGAAAGCCGCGCGGCCAGAAATCGCTTTCGGCGCGGACCTGATTGCTGGCTTTCCGACCGAAACTGAAGAGATGTTCAAATACTCGCTGCGCCTTGTTGAGGAATGCGGGCTTGCCTTTGTGCATGTCTTCCCCTTCTCGCCGAGGGTCGGCACGCCGGCGGCCAAAATGCCTCAGCTGCCCCGCGACGAGGTCAAGGCCCGCGCTGCGCGCCTGCGCGACTGCGCCGACCTTGCCCTGCGCGACCATCTGGGCCGCCATCTGGGGGAGACCCGGTCCGTCCTTGTCGAGATGAACCGGCACGGCCAGGCAATTGGCAAGCTGAACGATTTCACCGACATCGCGCTAGATATCCCGCTGCCCAAAGGCGCGCGCGAAGTGGTGCGTATCAGCGGACATGACGGACGGCGCCTGACGGGCGAGATGATCACCGATGAACTGGAGGCCGCCTGTGGCTGAGAAAAAAGGTCTGTTCGGACGGCTCTTTGGCCGCAAGCCGAAAGCCGATGCCGAAGAACTCGCCGAAGAGGTCGTTGCGGAAGACGCGCCGGCGGCGGTTGAGGAAGAGCCCTCTTCTGACGTGAACGCGGAGAATTACGCGCCGCAAACGGAAGAAGAGGAGATGGAAGACCTCGATGCGGCACACAGCACCATCGAAGAAGGCGAAGAGCCGGTCGTCCTTGTCCCCGAAAGTGAGCCCGATCCGGAACCCGTCGCCGAGACGCCTGCGGATGATCATGATGACATCTCGCACGCCATGGCGCCGGAAGTAGCCGACGAAGATGACCTTCACGCCGTAGAAGAAGAGGCCGAGCGCAAGGCCGAAGCCGAGATATATAAAGAAGAGCTGACCGAAGGTGATGATCCGGAACCAGAAGAAGACCCTGCGCCTCTTCGCGGTGAGCATGACGTGCCCGCCGCTCTCGCGCCGGAAATTGCCGATGAGGACCAGCAGGCAGCCGATACCCCCGCCGAGCCGGAACCTGAAAAGCCCAAAAAACGCGGCGGCCTTTTTGCGCGCCTGCGCGAGGGTCTCGCCAAAACATCCGCCAAACTGTCGGGCGGGATTGGCGACATCTTCACCAAGCGCAAGCTCGATGACGAAACGCTCGAAGAACTCGAAGACCTTCTGATCACGGCGGATCTCGGCCTGCCGGCGGCAACGCGGATCATCACGACCCTGTCAAAGACGAAGTATGATCAGGAGATCAGCGATGAAGAGGTCCGCGCGATCCTCGCCGAAGAAGTCGCCTCGACCCTGAAAAACCTCGAGGCGCCGCTGGAAGTGAACCCCGCGCACCGCCCGCATGTCATCCTGATGACGGGGGTAAACGGCGCAGGGAAAACAACGACTATCGGCAAGCTCGCCAAGAAATTCTCCGATGAGGGACAGTCGGTCCTTCTCGCTGCGGGCGATACGTTCCGTGCAGCCGCCATCGAACAGCTCACCGTCTGGGGCGAACGCGTCGGCGTACCGGTCGTTGCCAAGGAACAAGGCGCGGATGCGGCGGGCCTTGCCTTTGATGCGATCAAGCGCGCGCAGGAAGAAAACATCGATGTCGTCCTGATCGACACCGCCGGGCGGCTGCAGAACCGCAAGGAATTGATGGAAGAGTTGGGCAAGATTGTCCGGGTCATCAAAAAGCTCGTGCCCGACGCGCCGCACGACACCGTGCTGGTGCTTGATGCGACGGTCGGCCAGAATGCGCTGAGCCAGGCAGAGAATTTCCTTCAGACTGCGGCGGTTTCGGGCCTGATCATGACTAAGCTTGACGGTACGGCGCGCGGCGGTGTGCTGGTCGCGCTGGGCGATAAATTCGCCCTGCCGATCCATTACATTGGCGTTGGCGAAGCGGTAGAAGACCTGCAGGCCTTTGACGCCGAGGAATTTGCAAAAGCCCTGACGGCTCGGGGGGAGTGACCATCAGATGACAGACGTAACCAGTAACGCCCCGGCGAAGGCCAAACTCGATGGCCGTGAGAAACTCGCGGTCGAACTGGGCCCGATCGCCGTCTTCCTCCTCGGCTTTTTCCTGCATGCCAAACTGGGGCCGGTCGCCGATCGCATCGCGGGCACCACATTCTTTGGCAAGGAAGGTCATGAGCTTTATCTGGCGCTCGCCATGATGCTGCCCGTGCTGATCATCGCGCTCGGCTATTCACTGATCAAGACACGGCGGATCGCGCCGATGCTGCTGGTTTCCAGCCTGATCATGATCGTCCTCGGTGCGCTGACCTTCATTTTCCAGTCCAAGACATTCTTTTATATCAAGCCGACCATCATCTATGGCTTCTTCGCCGCGCTGCTGGCAGGCGGACTGCTCTCGGGCCGGACTTTTCTTAAATCCGCCTTTGATGGGGCTTTTGATATGCCGGAGGCCGCATGGCGTACGCTGAGCTGGCGCTTCATCGGCTTTCTTGTTGTCGCCGCTGTGATGAACGAGATCTTCTGGCGCACCCTGACGGCAGGCTGTGCGCCCGATGCCTTCTGTGACGGCGAAGGCACATGGGTGAAGATCAAATCATTCGGCTATCCGATTGCATCCTTTGCCTTCATCGCCGCCAACATGCCCTTCATTATGAAGCACACCGCTGCAGAGGAAGAAGGCGACAAGGCGTAGGCCCTGCCTGCAATTTAGAAGAACCCTAGAGCCCCTCTGCCGGATTACTCCGTACGGCAAAGTCCGCCTGCCCCACGACCGCGCGCCAGTCTTTGAGCGCCCAGGACACGGAGGGAAAGGCGAGGTCTGGCCAGGGAATATCCTCGAACGCCACCAGCATCAGGTCTTCGCTTTCCGGACCTGCCGCAATAGTTTCCGGGTTGGTCAGCCGCGCACGGTACATCAGCTGGACCTGGCTGATGCGCGGCAGCGAATAGACCGCGAGCAGACGGTCAATCTCGAGCTTCGCTCCCGCCTCTTCCCGCGCTTCGCGGCGAGCACCCGCTTCGGCACTTTCATTCGTCTCCAGATAGCCCGCAGGCAGTGTCCACCAGCCTTTTCTGGGTTCGATCGCCCGCTGACAGAGTAGAATCCGGCCGGAATCGTCCGTGGCCACGCTACCCACCACGATGCGAGGGTTTCGGTAGTCGATGAAGCTACACCGGGTGCAGACGGACCTTTCCCGATCGTCTCCAGAAGGGATCTCGAGACGAAATGACGGGGACAAATCTTCCTTATGGGCCAAAAATTGCCTCCAAAGGTGCTCCGAATCGTGAGAATCCATCGTTTCGGCAGCAAAAAGTCTTGCATCCGTACCCGAACCTCATCATTTTGCAAGCGTTCTTTAACTGAACCGTGCCATCTATCCTGCGTTCAATGCGCCATGACACGGCACAAAGAACTTCTGGGGGCGGCCAATCCGCTCTCGTTATGTCAAACCCGAAGGCGGACCATTTAAATAACCCCGCCCAGAAAGAGACCAAAGAGCGATCCCGATGGCGAAATTCGACCTCAAACAATCCCCCGGCCACCTTCTGCGCCGTGCTCAGCAATATGCTGATGATCTGTACAAAAGCGGTGTTGGCGCCGGTGGCCCGACCCCGCGCCAGTTTGCCGTGCTTCACACGGTGGCCCAGGACGAAGGCCTGAGCCAAACCGATCTCGTCCGCCGCACCGGTATCGACCGGTCGACGCTGGCTGACATGATCGCCCGTCTGACGAAAAAAGGCCTCCTGGCTCGTCAGCGCACCAAAGACGATGCCCGCGCAAACGCAGTCAAACTGACCGCAGCTGGCAAGAAAATGCTCAGCGCTGCTGAAGGCAAAGTGATGTCGGCTGAAGATAAAGCCCTCAACATGCTGCCGAAAACGCAACAGGGCGCTTTCATGAAGGCTCTGCAGTCCTACGCTGAAGCTCTCGACAAAATCGAAGCTGAAGCCATGGCGCCGCGCCGCGCACCGGCCAAGAAAAAAGCTCCGGCCAAGAAGAAGAAAGCTCCGGCTAAGAAGAAGAAGGCTCCGGCCAAGAAAAAAGCTCCGGCTAAAAAGAAAGCCGCTCCGGCCAAGAAGAAAGCTGCTCCTGCGAAGAAGAAAGCTGCTCCGGCCAAGCGTAAGGCTCCTGCCAAGCGCAAGACGGCTGCCAAGAAGCGCTAAGCTTCCCGCACTGATGGCCGGACATCCTCCGGCCATTAAGGCAGAAATCAGAAACGCCGCTCCTTTCGGGGCGGCGTTTTTCGTGTCGGGTCAGCTATTCGGCAAAATCGAGGGTGACGGGGACGTGGTCGGAGGGCTTCTCCCAGCCGCGCGCATCCTCATGGATCGTGAAGGCGCCCGCGCCCGCTTTCATCGCCCGCTCACGCAAGGGTTCGGTCACCCAGATATGATCGAGACGGCGACCGCGGTTTGAGGCCTTCCAGTCGCGCGCGCGATAGGACCACCACGTATAAAGCTTCTCATCCTCAGGCGTCAGCTCTCGCATGACGTCAATGAAGGGCGCCGCTTTGATAAGTTTTGCCATCCGCTCGGTTTCGGGCGGGGTGTGCGAGACGACTTTGAGAAGCTGTTTGTGTGACCACACATCGTTCTCATGCGGCGCAATATTGAGATCCCCGACAAGGATCTGCGGGCGATTGCCGGTGCGCCGGAACATCTTCGTCATCTCCTCGACGAAGGCCAGCTTATGCGCAAATTTCGGGTTCTTCTCCGGGTCCGGCTCATCGCCGCCCGCAGGGACATAGAAATTGTGAAGCAGGGTGTCGTCCTCGAAGGTCACCGCGACATGACGGCAATCTGCCTCGCCGCAAAACTGCCGGGTCTCGACCTCTTTAAACGGAATGCGCGAGACGATGGCGACACCGTGATAGCCCTTCTGGCCGTGCACGGCGTGGTGCTCATAGCCTGCCTTGATGAAGGCTTTGGCCGGGAACTGATCGTTCTGGCACTTGATTTCCTGCAGGCAGAGAACGTCAGGCGACGCCTCTTTCAGGAATCGTTCAACAAGACCAATACGTAAGCGGACGGAATTAATGTTCCATGTGGAGAGGCGCATCCGGCGGGCCTACACCAAGGTTCCGCCGCACGCCAGCCTGACGCGCCGCCTTACTGGATCGCGGCGCGTGAGCAGGCCCGCTCAACGAACAGGGTCTGCGGTGTGCCGAATTCCCGAAGGTTGAAGCCGGCAATGCTGGAGCCTTGTGAGCGCAGGAAGTCCTCGATCAGCGCCCGATGCTGGCGTTCCGCACGAGCGCGGCGCTCAGCCTGGGTTTCGTTTTTCGGGACGATCTCGCTTTTCTGAAGATAGCGCACGCCGAAGAGGATCGGTGCGGACTGGCGCGTCAGTTGAGCAACTGGTGTACCGGCGCCAACCATCTTGCGTGTCGCCTCAGCGACATTCTCAGCCGCTGCAGTCGAGCCGCCCGGCTGGTACTGACCAACGGAAAGCGCATAAACGACAGCCGGGCTGCGGCAGTCATTGGCGTCTTCTTCACCGCGCAATTCTTCAAGCACATAGCGCGCAATGTGGAAGCCGCGATTGGCGGCGCGCTGATCCGCAACACCGCTTTCGATGTCCCAGCCAGCAAGACCAATTGCGAGGAACAGGTCGTAGTCGGAAACATTCGAACCCGGCCCTGCGACCATGTTGAACTCATCCCGCGACAGCGCGAACTCACGCTTGTAGTAGAACTCGTCATTCCGTGTACCCAGCACCGGCAGGTCGACCGGATGCCAGACCGGTTCGAAGATAAAGGCGCCATCTTCTTCGGCCATGAAATCAATCACATCGAACTGAGCCGACTGGCGGCCCGCGCAGATGACATAGGATTTGATCGGCTCACGCTCGATCCCGACAATCACGTCGCGGTCTTCATCGCGCTTGGTCCAGACCGGGCCTTCGTCGCAATCGACGAGAACCGGGGCGGAGGACGGCACGGAAGCCGTGTTGATCGGGTCATCCGCAGGCGTATTATTTCCAGCGCTTTGTGCGCCGGCCTGCTCACCGCCGCGGCCGATCGCGAATTGCGCGCCGATGATCACGGCGACAATGCCGATGATGGCGATGACGATATTGCGAAGGCCGCCATCAGCGCCGCTGCCAACGCTGGTCTGGATCGCGGGGCGCGTCACATTCGGATTGAGCATGGGCGGTGCAACAGGCGTCAGCGGCATGTTGGTCGCGGTGGCGGAGTGCCCGGCGCGCTGCTTGTCCCAGAACGCCCAGGCGATGGTTCCGGCAATGCCCAGAAACGCCAATATCAGCACCATCATTCCCAGTGGCGACGAGAACACATCAACCAGTCGCATCGGCAAGTCAGCCATCACTTTTCCCCTTCGCCCGACGAGCGGCGTACACCGCATCCCGACGGCACCCCCAAATGGGCCATTAAGACGCTGTTAACGGCTTACCACAGCGGTGGGGAAGCGCCAACAGATGCGCAACGTGCCAGAATTGCCCGAAAGCCCGGTCGTGGCTAATCGGCCACGATGAACTTCCCGGATCTGGCCCCTGATCTCGGCACATTCGCCGAAATTACCGTCATCGTGGTCAGTTTCTTGGCCGCGGGGGTCACTGCGACCTTCTCGATCGGCGGCGGATTGCTGCTGATCGGGGTCATGGGCGTGCTTGCGCCGGTGACCGCCGTGGTGCCGGTCCATGGCGCAATCATGATGGGCGGAAATGCCGGAAGAGCCTTTGTTTTCAGGCGTGGGCTCGATCTGCCGATCTTCGGGGCGGTGCTCGCCGGTGCCCTTCTCGGGGCGCTGATTGGCGGGCAGATCGTGACGACCCTGCCTGCCGCCGCGCTGCGGCTGCTGATTGCGGGATTTATCCTGTTCTCCCAGTGGGGGCCGAAGCTGCGTCTGCCTTTCGGGCGGAAATCATTTTTCCTCGCCGGCACCGTCTCGACCATCCTCAACCTCTTTGTCGGGGCGTCGGGCCCGTTCATCACGGCGCTTCTGGCGGCCGTCCCGCGGTATGACCGGATCAATCTGCAGGCCACGGCGGCGGCCTGTATGACCGTGCAGCACGGACTGAAAATCGTCGTTTTCGGGCTCGCAGGCTTTGCCTTTGCCCCCTGGCTGCCGCTGATCTTGCTCTCGATTGCCGCAGGCTTCGCTGGCACGCTGCTGGGCGCGAAGCTCCTCTCACGGTTTGACGAGAACCAGTTCCGCAGCGCCCTCAAATGGATCCTGACAGCGCTTGCGATCTATATGATTTTACTGGTGATTCTGAAGCTGCTCTAGAACACGCTGCAGCTGGAGCCGATGACCGTGACAGGCCAACGACCCTGCTCGAAGAGCTTGAGCTTCCAGACAAAAGCATGGTCGTCAGCCTCTTCTTCACCTGCCGCCGCCGCGATCAGCGCGAGCGCAGCACCATGGGCCGCCTGCACCGCCGCCCCGACCGCCAGATTGAGCGCGGCCTCATCAGCCATATCCCAGAGGGCGGCCTGCTCTTCAGCCGCCGCCTTTGCCGCATCGCCAGCTTCCTGCGCGACGAGTTTCAGCCCTACTTCGAGCGCTTCCTCGGACATCACAGAAAGAGCCGTTTCGGTCAGGTTAGAGCGCAGGAGTTCCTCGGCCTCCCAGGCAGGGGAAGACCAATCATGGGTCTCCGCCGCGGAGGCGGCATCGTCATAATCGGCAAGGATGGCCAGATCCGCCTCGGGAAACCCCAGTCGATCTAGGTATTCGACGGCTGTTTTGCGCAACTCAGGCGTTGGCGGCTCACCCAAATGGGCAAACCATGAAATCCGCTCAAGCCCCTGCGCAAAGCGCCGGAGCCGCACCAGAATAGGGGTCTCCTGTTCGAGAGATGCGAAGGCGGCGGGATCGATAGTGGGGGTGGGGTCGTCGCCCGTTACCATTTTCCGCCGCCTTCCGCCCGTTGGGGATCGAAGGGCTGATGCGGCGCGGGTGAACCGTCAGCGGGGGGGCAACGCCGGCCCACCAGTTCGCGCCACATTGTCAGATTACGCTCTTTCACGGCCAATTCCAGTTACGCCTCGTAAATGTTTGACTGTGATATCATCGCAACTAGTCGAGGATGCAAGGGGGAATACCTCCCCCTTAGTCCCGAAGGAAAGTGCCGCCCGCTTCGGGCGCCCGGAAAAGCCGGTTGTTCAGCTTCGCGCCGATCTCAACTTCGCTGAGCTCGACCGTCGTGACGGCGTTGTTCGGCTCGCGCACACCCCAGCCGATCAGCTCCATGTCGGGCGCGGTAAAGGCCAGCGCCAGCTCGCCTTCCATCTCGCTGTCAGTCGCCGCGATGATCAGGCTGACCCGGTCTTCGGAGCGCATGACATCCACAAGTTCCGCCGCCTCACGGTCGAGGCTTTTCGAGAGCAGAAATTTGAGCGGCGTCTCACTGACTGGATAGCTGTCGGTCGTCTCAAGATCCGCATCATGCACATAGACAAGGCCGTTGGTCGCAACGATCAGCTGCGGCGAAGGATCATCATAATCAAAGCGCAGCTGGCCCGGCCGGCGGATCGAGACATCGCCTTCATAGACGCTGCCGGACGGCGAGACCTGCAAGAAGCGGGCTTTGAGGGTTTTCATCCCCTCAAGCGCTTCAGCGGCGCGGTCAAAAACCTCATCATCGCTGAGGTCGGGGAACGCCACAGCGCTGGCGGCAATCGTGACCGGCTCAGCATCGGTTTCTCGCGCGACGGTCGCTTCCGCAATCGGGGCCGGCTCAATCGTCTCCACCGTCATTTCGCTGGAGGTATCCTGCGCGATTTCAGCCACTGCCGCCGCTTCAATCGTCGCAACGGCGGTTCCGTTATTTACCATCAGCGGAGTCGACGAAACGGAGCTCATCAGCATCGCCGCGACGGCGGAAAATGGGGTCATAAACATTCTGGGGTCCTTCCTCGTCACCCGAACAAAGGACGTAATGCACGCCAATGCCCCGTGAAAGGCCCCATTTCGTTACGTTCTGGTGGGCCGAGAATTCGCCACAATTCCGCCGTTTACCTTGCCATAGGCAGTATTATTGCTGTTCCGAAATAAACCTTCGGGAAATAGTTTTCCCCAATAATGGTGACTTATCCACAACGCCTGTCTGTGGAAATGATTTGTTTAACTCGGTCCCTGGTTGCGGGACCAAAAGGAGAAGAAATGGACATCCCAGGCCTGTCCCCGTCACAGGCCCCCGCGCGAGCAGATTTGCGTCTAGGGGCCTCTTCCGCTGCCCCGGCGGCAGCGAATACTCAGCCTTTGCGCACGGATGTTCCAAATCCGGTGCCGGAAGTCTCCCGCAGCGCAGAAGCCGCAAGCCTGCGCAAGACGCAGGAAGGCGAGGCGATCATCGCCTCCTCACCTTCTCCTCAGCCTTCTGCAGAATCGCTTTTTGCAGATGTGTTCCCAGAGCCCCTGCCGGCCGATCTCAGCGCAGCTGAACGAAGCGAAGTCTATGCGCAGATCTTCGGGAATGTCGAAGGGCCTCTGCCCAATGAACGCGCCAACGCCGCGGAGCGATTGTTTCTGACGACCGCGAACCTGTTCCGACCTGACGCTTAGGCTGCATCCTCACCGACGAGGATCTCACGTTTACCCGCATGATTGGCGGGGCCGACAATGCCCTGCTCTTCAAGCTGCTCCATCAGCGTTGCCGCCCGGTTATAGCCGATCTGCAGCCGCCGCTGGATGTAGCTGGTCGAGGCCTTGCGGTCGCGAGCGATGATCGCCACCGCCTGATCGAACATGGCGTCCCCTGACGAAGTGTTCCCACCGATATCGAGCCCGAGCTGCTCGGCCGTCTCATCATCGCCTTCGGTGACTTCCTGAACGTAAGACGGCTTACCCTGTTTCTTCAGGTGGCTGACGATCTTTTCGACCTCATCATCCGCCACGAAAGCACCATGAACGCGCGTGATACGTCCGCCGCCCGCCATATAGAGCATGTCGCCCTGACCGAGGAGCTGCTCGGCCCCCTGCTCACCGAGAATGGTGCGAGAGTCGATTTTCGAGGTCACCTGGAAGGAAATCCGTGTCGGGAAGTTCGCTTTGATCGTGCCGGTGATGACGTCAACGGAAGGCCGCTGGGTTGCCATGATCAGGTGAATGCCCGCTGCCCGCGCCATCTGCGCCAGACGCTGGACCATCGCCTCGATATCCTTGCCCGCGACCATCATCAGGTCGGCCACCTCGTCGATCACGACGACGATGAACGGCATTTTCTCGAATTCGAGCTCTTCTTCCTCATAGACCGGTTCACCGGTATCAGGATCATAGCCCTTGTGCTCACGGCGGGTCAGGGGCTCGCCTCTTGCCTCGGCTTCGGCCACACGCTCGTTAAAGCCATGGATGTTCCGTACACCCATCTGCGACATCTTGCGGTAGCGGTCCTCCATCTCCTTGACCGTCCATTTGAGCGCAACCACGGCCTTGCGCGGATCGGTCACGACAGGCGCGAGAAGATGCGGGATCCCCTCATAGACCGAGAGTTCGAGCATTTTGGGGTCAACCATGATCAGCTTACACTGATCAGGAGGCAGACGATAAAGCAGGGATAGGATCATGGTGTTGATCCCGACCGATTTACCCGAGCCCGTGGTCCCGGCGATCAGGAGGTGAGGCATCTTGGCAAGGTCAGCATATTGCGGCTCGCCGCCAATATCCTTGCCGAGCGCAAGGGTCAGGTTGCGGCCCTGATGGAAACCGTCCGAGGCCAGCATTTCGTGGAAGAGAACGAATTCCCGATCATCATTGGGCAGTTCGATCCCGATGGCGTTCCGGCCGGGCACGACCGCGACCCGCGCGGCAACCGCTGACATGGACCGGGCGATATCATCAGCAAGGCCGATGACGCGTGAGGATTTGACCCCTGCGGCAGGCTCCAGCTCATAAAGCGTAACGACCGGGCCAGGCCGGACATTGATGATCTCGCCCTGGATCTTGAAGTCGGCGAGCACGCTTTCAAGCTGGCGGGCGCGCTCCTCCAGTTCCTCGTCCGAAACGACGCGAGCGTGATTGGGGTTCGGGGCCTTGAGGAGTTTGAGGGAGGGGAATTTGTAATTGCCCGGATCATATTCCGGCGCCTCATCGAGCACGCGGCGCGGCTGGACCTTTTTCACCTCACGGATGATTTTCCGCTTAGGCGCCTCGTCCTCATCTTCCTCATATTCGTATTCTTCGCCGTCTTCATATTCGTACTCTTCCTCATACTCCGCCTCGTCCTCGGCTTCATATTCGGCTTCGTCCTCATATTCGTATTCTTCTTCCGCCTCGGCTTCGGCCTCCTCATCGAAGGTCGGCTCCTGGCGTTCACCACGGGCTTCACGCCACTGGTCCAGCAGAACAGTCGCTTGTGCAGCGACATAGTCATAGCACCAGAAGAAGGCATCGAGCCCTGCATCGACGTGGTCGCGGCGGATATTGAGCGCGTGTGCACCAGCCCATGCACCAGCAAAAATCAGGATTGGCGCGGCGAGCAACAAGCCCAGCCAAGAATGGATCCAGCTGAGCGGCAGTGCGGCCAGCGCTTTCACCGGCGCCCCGATCAGCCCGCCCATGCCGACAAGATAAGGCCAGTCCGCAGGCACCGGCAGGCAGGCACCAAGACCGGCTGCAGCAAAGACCGCCCCGACATAGGCACCAAGCTTCACCCATGCGCTGAGCGGCGTGTGCCCCTCCGGCGCGCCATGGCGGAATGCCTCCCACCCCCAGACAGCGGGGATCAGCACTGCGACGAGCGCGGCACCGCCAAACATCTGCAAGAGGACGTCCGAGAGAACCGCCCCCGCTTGCCCGCCCCAATTGGCGACATAGGTGCGGCCCGTTGCGACCGACCAGCTGGGGTCGGAAATGTCGTGGGTCAGGAGGCTGACAAAGGCAAAAAGCCCCAGCGCGATCAGCGACAGCCCGCCTGCGCGGACAACCAGGAACCGCACCCCGGCCATGAAACGGGCGAGAGCTGTGTATTCGGTTTCGGCAGTTTCAGCGTATCGGGACATGGACGGCGGCACTCACGCGAAGACAATAGTTTCTGATGCGTGTAATTTTGTCCGCCTCAGGGTTAAGCCTTCTTTACGAAATGGCCGGTTTGCTCGCCCTGACGGCGTGAAAATTCAGCCATAGTGACCAGATTGAGAAGCATCCGTCTCATTTTTGCTACTTTCTGGTGTCATCTCGCCTGCATCATTCACCACATGACCGGACTTCCGATTCCTTCATTCTTCCGCTGACGGCTGATCTGACAGCCCGAAAGCCAGCATTGCGGAATCGGATCTGCCATCACCCCGGGGGGGCGTGCAGGAGACCTTCATGGCGACGAATTCGGCTTACGCGCAGCTGGTTCTGGAACTGATCAATCGTTACCGGCTCGACCCCGCCGGGGAATATGACCGCCTCATCAATTCGAATGGACAGGCCGTCCAGTCAAACATCCAGTCAGCACTGAATTATTTCGGTGTCGATCTGGAGGCGCTGGAGGACCAGCTTGATGACGCCTCGCCCGTGGCGCCCCTCGCATGGAACGCCAATCTTGCAGCGGCGGCTCTGACCCACAGTGAGCTGATGATCGAGTATGATCAGCAGAGCCACCGTGTGCAGAATTCGAACGGTAATTATGTTGAGCCGGGCCTTGGCGACCGGATCAGCGATGCGGGCTATACCGGCTGGAGCAATCTGGCCGAGAATATTTATGCCTATGCGAAAGACCCACTGCACAGCCATGCGGGCTTCGTCATCGACTGGGGCTTTGACGCCGGTGACAATAGCGGCAATTTCCAGTCAAATGGGGACGGCATTCAGGATCCGCCGGGCCACCGGATCAATATTCTGTCGGCAAACTATACAGAAATAGGGATCAGTTTCGTTGCCGAGAACAACAGCTCCACCGATGTCGGTCCGTTCGTCACGACCCAGAATTTCGGTAACCGGTTCAGTTATGACCCTCAGGTTCTGGGCGTTGTTATCAACGACCAAGACGGCGATGCGTTCTATGATATCGGCGAAGGGCTGGGCGGTGTGACGGTCACCCTGACGGGCTCGAACGGCACCTATACGACGACCACGGCGGATGCCGGCGGCTATCAACTCGAAGTGCCCGCGGGGAGCTATGAGATCACCTTCTCTGGCGGCGGTCTTGGCGGCATTGTTACGAAATCGGTTTCGATCAGTGGCCAGAACGTCAAGGTCGATGCCCGCGCCGACGAGGCCGAAGGGGCTGTGGCCACCCCGACCTCAGGCAATGACAATCTGATGGGCACGATGGACGATGACATGATCTCCCTGCTCGGCGGGCATGACCGCTATGACGGTCTAGCTGGCAACGACACCATCTATGGCAATGGCGGGAGTGATACGATTTTCGGCGGGGATGGCAGTGACTTCATCCATGGCGGCAACGGCAATAACGTCATTTATGGCGATGGCCCGCCGACAGCCCAGACGGCAGAGAGCCCCGGCGCAGCCCCTACGCCCCTGAGTGAAGAGGTTGCGAGCGACGAGATCACCCAGATGCTCATCGATGCAGGTCTCTACGGCAAGGATGGCCCGCCTTCGCCGCATGAGGATCCCGTCCCGTTGGTTGAGTATTTCGATCCCGAGACTTTCTTCATCTGAACACTGCGACGACATCGCCGCATGCCGGCAGTGGACGGCTGAAGGGCGAAGGACTAGCTCTAGCCCATGGACAAGAACCGTCACGATGTCGCGATCGCCGGGGCCGGGCTGACCGGTCAGCTAATGGCGCTAGCGTTGAGCCAGCAGGGCTTTTCCGTCGCGCTGATCGACCCGCATCCGGCGGACGCGCAGGCCGATGATCCGCGCACCACGGCCCTCGCCTATGCAAGCGTTCGGCTGTTCAGGCGCCTCGGCCTGTGGGACGCGCTCGAAGACAGGGCGGCGGCGATCAATGACATCCTCGTGACCAATGGCCGCCCGGCGGACCGGTTCCGCAAGGGCGGGCTCTCCGGCGGCAGGCTTCATTTCCCATCCTCACTTTTGCCTGAACACACCGCCGGACCGGAGGGCACGCCGCTCGGCCATATCGTGCGCAATGCGGATATGCTGGAAGTCTTCCGCGCCCGTCTTAAAGAGGATGAGAATGTCGACCTCATCACCGACCGGATCGGGGAAGTAGAGAACAAACGCGGCAATGTTACCCTGCCGCTCGGCGGGGGGCAGACAATTGAGGCCGCGTTCCTGATTGCCTGTGACGGCAAGCAGTCGCGCCTGCGGGAAACCCAAGGCTTCCGCACGCGCAAATGGGGTTATGACCAGAAGGCGCTGGCCTTTAATCTCAAGACAGAAAAACCGCATCATGGCGTTGCGCAGGAGATTTTCTATCCGCAAGGGCCGTTCGCTATCCTGCCGCTGCTCGGCAATGAAGTCTCGATTGTCTGGACCGAGAAAAATCCGGGAGCAGATCATTATGCGCGCCTACCCGAAGACGAGCTGATCGAGGAGGTGCGCGCCCGCGTTGGCGACCATCTGGGGCGGCTTGAATTATCCTCCAAGCCTGCCGTCTTCCCGCTGACTTTTGTTTATGTGAACAATCCGGTCGAGGGGCGCATCGTCCTTGCCGGTGACGCCTATCACGGCATTCACCCGATTGCGGGACAGGGCTTTAATCTTGGCATCAAGGATATCGCCGTCATGGCCGATGTCCTTCATGAAGCCCGTTCGCACGGCCTTGATGTCGGCGCCCCCGATGTGCTCGCCAATTATGTCCGTTGGCGGCGTTTTGATTCAGCGGCGCTGTCCTTTGGCACCGATGCGATGACCCGTCTGTTCTCGAATGATATCGCGCCGGTCCGCTGGGCACGCGGGGCAGGGCTCGGCCTTGTCCAGCATTTCGATCCGGCGAGAGTGCTCTTCATGCGTCAGGCAGGGGCCGATACCGGCGAGCTGCCGCGCTTGATGCGGCCTTAATTGACGGCGATCGTCAGCCCTTCACTGTCAAAGGACACGCGCCCGAAACGCCGCAACACGTTCATCCCAAGCAGGCTGACCTCCAGCCGGTCATCGGGCAGGACGAAGACGGTGACTTTCTCGATCCGGCCCGGGCCGAAATCGACGATCTCCGCTTCCGCACGCGCGGCCATGACATAGCCATTGGCGGTCGAGAACCGGCTGTTGAAATCATCCGGGGACAGAAAAATCCCGGCGCGCTCCGCATCGCTTTCGCGCAATGTCAGGAAACTGGCGCCAGTATCGACCAGCACCGTCACATCGGCACCATCGATAATGGCTTCGGCAATGAACGAGCCGCCCGCGCCGGAGCGGATGAACAATTCCTCGCGGCCATCTTCAGAAATGATGACGGCGGGCGCATCGGCACGATAGGAGCTGCCGACCGTGAAGTTTCCATGCTCATCAAAGGATCGGGCGACCACGAGCGCGATCACCGCAGCGACCGTGAAAAGCGCATAAAACCCTGCGTGTCTTTCCATCACTCGCCTCCTTCTGAGGGCGCTACATAGGGCCGCATGGCCCCAGCGGTCTCCTCCAGCACAAAAGAGTTTGCCGCGAAACCGGGCGAAACAATGGCACGGGATTGCTGTTCGAATCCATAGGCTGCGCGGATCATTGTTGCCTCGTCCCAAGCACGCGCCATGAAACTCATGCCGACCGGTAGACCGCGCACGGCCCCCATCGGCACCGTCATGTTGGGCGTGCCGGCAATCGCCGCGATATAATCCGCGCCGGTGCCGCCCGGATATTCATCGCCATAGACCGCATCGATCAGAAACGCCGGCGGGCGTGAAGGCGCGACCAGCACATCGACATCATACTCCTTGAGCAGGTGATGGATGCCCTCATCCCGTGAGGCCTTGCGCAGGGCGGTATAGGCCTCGGTATAGCGCGCCTCTTCCATGCCGCCCGTCTCCTGCGACATGAGAAGAATTTCCTGTCCGAAAAGAACGAGCTCTCGCGCGGCGTTTGCCTCGTTATAGGCAATAAGGTCATCGAGCGCGCGCACGGTGACGGCAGGGGCCGCATCGGCAAGATAGGCATTGAGCGCGGTCTTGTACTCCGCCTGCAGAATATAGAAGGATTGCGAGAAGGCCTCGCCCGGCTCGAACTCGTCGATATCGACAAGGGTGGCGCCAGCGGCTTCGAGGTCCGCAAGGCCGTCCGCAAAGACTGCGCCGATTTCTTCATTCTCGCCCACGGCAAACCGCAAGACCCCAATACGAAGGCCCGAAAGGTCACCATCGAGCCCGGCGAGATAATCCGTTACATGATCATCCGCATTGGCCGTTGCGGGATCAGCAGGATCCTCGCCTGCCATGACCGACAGCATGAGCGCCGCGCTTTTAACATCGCGCGCCATGGGGCCTGCCGTATCCTGTGTCGGAGAGATCGGCACGATATGGGTCCGGGAGAGAAGCCCGACCGTCGGCTTGATCCCGACAATCCCATTCATCGCAGAAGGGCACATGATCGAGCCATTGGTCTCGGTGCCAATCGCCAGCGGGACGAGCCCTGCTGCAACCGCGACCGCCGATCCTGAGGATGATCCGCAAGGGGAACGATCAAGGCTGTGCGGGTTCTTTGTCTGCCCGCCAACGCCGGACCAGCCGCTCATCGAACTGGTCGAGCGGAAATTTGCCCATTCGGACAGATTGGTCTTGCCAAAGATGATCGCGCCTGACGCGCGCAACCGCGCGATGATCGGCGCATCCCGGCCGGTTTTGTTTTCTAGGAGCGCAAGCGAGCCCGCCGTCGTCGGCAGCTCTCGCGTTTCGATATTGTCTTTGACGAGAACCGGCACACCATGGAGCGGACCGCGAAGAGCGCCATTCCGCGCCTCCTCATCAAGCGCTTTTGCCTGCGCCATCGCCTCGGGATTGATCGACAGGACCGACTGGAGCGTCGGGCCCGACCGGTCGAGCGTCTCGATCTGCCCAAGAGAGAAAGCGACCTGGTCTGCGGCACTGAAATGCCCCGCCGCAATGCCTGCGGCCATATCCATGGCATCAAGATTGGGCGCGTTGATGATTTCGATGCTGCTGCTGGTGCCGGTCGAAACCGCCGGGTCACTCACGCAAGCGACAGCCGAAAGACCCGCCAGAGCGGATACCAAGACGCGACGCTTCATGCGGAGTTCTCCCCCTACCTGCCCGGACGGAAGACTGCCTTTTTGAGGCGCGTCAGTCGAGCCCCAAGACATCGCGCATGGTGTAAATGCCGGGCGCCTTGCCGTTAACCCAAAGGGCCGCGCGCAAGGCGCCTTCAGCAAAAAGCCGCCGGTCGAGCGCCCGGTGGCTGAGCGAGATGACATCATTTTCACCAAAGAAGCTAACCGTGTGGTCGCCCTTGATGCCGCCGCCGCGCTGAACAGAGAAGCCGATCTCGCCTTCCTTACGCGGGCCAGTCTGGCCGTGCCGGTCAAAGACGCCACGTTCGGAGAGGGTCACGCCTGCACCGCGCGCCGCTGCCTCCCCCAGCATGAGGGCCGTGCCGGACGGCGCATCGACTTTGCGCCGGTGATGGGTCTCGGCGATCTCGATGTCATAGCCGTCGAGCTTGGCCGCTGCTTCCTCGACCAAAGCGAGGAGCATGTTGACCCCTAGCGAGAAATTCCCCGAACGGACGATCGGCACGCTCTCTGCGGCTTTCCGGATCTCAGCTTCCTGCTCGTCCGAGAGCCCCGTCGTGCCGGTGACGACCGCCATGCCGCGCTTAGCCGCATCGCGGATCAGGGCAACGCTGGCCCCCGGCAGGGTGAAATCGATCAGGACATCCGCATCCGGTGCATCAGCAACCGTGCGGGACATCGGACAGCCCGCAACTTCCTTTTTCGAAGAGGAGATCCCCCCGACAAGCTCGAACCGGTCGTCACTGCGTGCCGCCTCAAGCGAAGCGCCCCCAGTCTGCCCCGTGGCGCCGGCGACAAGCAGCCGGATCATCCCTGACCGGCCCCGGTGTCACGGATATTGTCCCAGAAATCCTTGGCCCGATCAAAAAAGCTATTCGACTGCGGACAATCCTTGCCGCCACCTTCTGCGCAGAATTCCTGCAGCAGCTCTTTCTGGCGGGGGGTCAGGTTGGTTGGCGTCTCGACCCGCAGCTCGACGAACATGTCGCCGCGCTGTTTCCGGCGAAGCTGGGTCATGCCCATATTCCGCAAGCGGAATTTACGGCCCGTCTGCGCGCCTTCCGGGATCTTGATCTTGACCCGGCCGCCATCAATGGTCGGGGTTTCAATCTCCCCGCCGAGGGCGGCTTTTGCCATCGGCACATGGACATCGCAGTAAAGGTCCGGCCCGTCCCGCTCGAAAAGCTCGTGATCGGAAATCCGTACAAAGAGATAGAGATCGCCATAGGGCGCGCCACGCACGCCCGCCTCACCCTGACCAGTCAGGCGGATCCGCGTGCCGTCCTCAACCCCTGCCGGGATATCGACTGCCAGAGTCCGGTCAGAGCGCACCCGCCCCTGTCCATTACAGCTCTTACAAGGGTCGGAGATCACCTCGCCCGCGCCGTGGCAATTCGGGCAGGTCCGCTCGACCGCAAAAAAGCCCTGCTGCATCCGCACCCGGCCCGCGCCGTTACAGGTCGCGCAGGTTTTGGGCGTCGTCCCCGGCTCCGCGCCTGATCCTTCACAGCTATCGCAGGTCTCGGATGAAGGGACGGTGATTTCCTTGTGGATGCCGTTATAGGCCTCGCCCAGCGAGATCTCGACTTCGTATTTGAGGTCCGCGCCGCGGCCCGATGCCTGACGGCCCCGTCCGCCGCCGCCCCGGCCGCCCATGAACTCGCCGAAGATATCCTCGAAGACATCCGAGAAGGCGCCGGCGGAGAAACCGCTGCCAAAGCCTGCGCCGCCGGGGCCCGCGCCGCCATGGCCGTTCTGGAAAGCAGCATGGCCGAAGCGGTCATAGGCCGCGCGCTTCTGCTCATCGGACAGGACCTCATAGGCCTCGCCGATTTCCTTGAATTTCATTTCCGCTTCTGCGTCGCCCGGATTGCGGTCCGGGTGGTATTTCATCGCGAGCTTGCGGAAGGCGGATTTGATCGCGGCGCCATCGGCACTCCGCTCAACACCCAGAAGCTGATAATAATCCTGCGCCATCTTTCGTGTCGCACTGCCTCATCTATTCACTCAGGTGGGCGCCCGCCCACGGGATCTGGTTTGCCCGGAAGGGCCAAAGCTAACCCCTCACATATGAAGTCATTCGCCCCTGTTGAACCCCGCCCCTGAACAGAATTCAGGCGCACCGGGGAGGCGGAACGGGCCGCTTAGCGTTTCTTCAGGAAAATATACAGGCATTGCGAAAGGAAAGACGGGGTCACCGCCATATATCCAAGCCATACCCGCGCGAGAAACGCCGAGCCGAAATTATAGGCGGGCTGGGCGTTGTAGTAAAAGCTGTGGTCCTCAAACGCGTCGCCTGGGAAATGGCGGCGGATCGCAGATCTTGTATTGAGGTGGAACGCGGTCGGGAAGACATCCGCCTCCCCGCGCTGGCCGGGCTGGCCCTCCAACATCCTGGCGTGCCGGTCATTGGGGATGAGCCGCGCGCCGATCGCGCCATAACCCCATTTATTGGGCGTCCACGCACAGAGCCAGCCGCCGGGTTTGAGGACACGGGAAAGCTCCGCCGCGACCCGCTCGGGATCGGTGATGTGCTCGAAGACGGCATAGGAATAGATGAGGTCGACGGAATGGTCGGGCAGCGGAATGGTGCCGTCGGCGCCGATGAGATGGGTCTCGTCCATCGCGTCATTGGTCATGACGGCTTCATCGACATCGACACCGATGATCCGGGCGCAGCGCCCCTTATAAGTCGAGATGCGGTTCAGGTGAGGTCCGTATTCGGCAAAGCGGTTCCGGCCCGCGCCGTAATCGAGGACGGTCATGTCTTCGGTCACCAGCTCATCGACCATGGAGAAGAACAGCAGGCGATCCTGCCGCCGGTGGAACTTCACAATCCGCCGTTCGGGGAAGAGTTGCTGCATGGGGCCGCGCGCGTCAGCCATGTACCTCGCCCTTAAAAACAAAAACCCCACGGAGGCCGGAGCCGCCGCGGGGTCTTGATAGGTGAGAAGAGTTAAGAGGGACTATTCGCTGTCAGCCTCGGGAAACCCGAGTGTAAATTCCGGGACTTCTCCATCAACGAATTTGATCCTGACCGGGTAATTCTCGACCTCTACCGACTGTCCGTTCACTTGCGCTGGATGAAGTTCAACTTGCCGAAGGCACTTGCGAATAAATCGATATGAGACACGCCCGTCATCATCAGCAGACGAATCATAAATTTTAATACCTTTAATCTCGCCGCTCTGTCCGACGGTCAGGCCAACAAGCGCCGTGCCATCAACATCAATATCACCATACAGCTCCCCTGTTTCCTGGTGTTCGAGCGGCGCCTCTTCCGGAGCCGCACAGCCAGAAACAAGGCTAGGCTGCACATCCAATTCTATTGGCTCACCAAAATATCGTGTGTAGTCGTCCTTTACTGCCTCGCCCGAAGTCGCGCAGGCCGCAACAAGAGTTAGCAGACAAAACGGGTACAGTGACTTAGTGATGTGCATCGTGTCTTCCCCCATGCTTGAGGGACAATAACAAAAAGCCCACCGTGTCACAAACACGGCGGGCTTTCATTTTCAGTATGCCAGGAGTTTACTTCTTCTCGTCGCCGTCGACTTCTTCAAAGTCGGCATCGACGATTTCAGCGTCCTGCGCCGCGTCGGCCGCAGCATCAGCGGCAGCGGCCTGTTCAGCCGCATCGGCGGCTTCGCCCTGACCGTAGATGGCTTCGCCGAGCTTCATCGAGGCGGTGGCGAGCGCCTGAACCTTCTCGTTGATCTGCTCTGCCGTCGCATCTTCGCTTTCAAGCAGCGAGCGAGTGTCGGCGATGGCCGCCTCGATCGCTTTCTTGTCGTCGTCGCCGATCTTGTCGCCATGCTCTTTGAGCGAATTTTCGGTCGAGTGGACGAGGCCTTCGGCCTGGTTCCGGGCTTCGACCTTTTCGCGGCGCTCTTTGTCGGCCTCGGCATTCGCTTCGGCGTCCTTGACCATCTGTTCGATATCGTCATCCGACAGACCGCCAGAGGCCTGAATGCGGATCGATTGCTCCTTGCCCGTCGCTTTATCTTTGGCGGACACATTGACGATGCCGTTGGCGTCAATGTCGAACGTCACCTCGATCTGCGGCACGCCGCGCGGGGCCGGCGGGATGCCGACGAGATCGAACTGGCCGAGATTTTTGTTGTCCGCGGCCATCTCACGCTCGCCTTGCGCAACACGGATGGTCACGGCCGACTGATTGTCCTCAGCGGTCGAGAAGACCTGAGATTTCTTGGTCGGGATCGTCGTGTTCCGGTCGATCAGGCGGGTGAAGACACCGCCGAGCGTTTCGATGCCGAGCGACAGCGGGGTCACATCGAGAAGGAGAACGTCTTTGACGTCACCCTGAAGGACACCGGCTTGGATCGCGGCACCCTTTGCGACGACTTCGTCCGGGTTCACCCCTTTATGCGGCTCCTTGCCGAAGAAGCTTTTCACCGTCTCCTGGATTTTCGGCATCCGGGTCATGCCGCCAACGAGCACGACTTCGTCGATATCGTTCGGCGTGAGGCCAGCATCTTTGAGCGCGGCCTTGCAGGGCTCAACCGTGCGCTTGACGAGATCCTCAACGAGGCTTTCGAATTTCGCGCGGGTCAGCTTCAGATTGAGGTGTTTCGGGCCAGAGCTGTCCGCCGTGATGTAAGGCAGGTTCACTTCATACTGGCTGGCAGAGGAAAGCTCTTTCTTGGCTTTCTCAGCCTCTTCGCGAAGACGCTGCAGCGCGAGTTTGTCAGAGCGCAGATCAATGCCCTGCTCTTTCTTGAACTCGTCCGCGAGGTAATCAACGATGCGCAGGTCGAAATCTTCACCGCCGAGGAAGGTGTCGCCATTCGTGGCCTTCACCTCGAAAACGCCGTCGCCGATTTCGAGAACCGAGATATCGAATGTACCGCCGCCAAGGTCATAAACGGCGATGGTTTTGCCTTCCTGCTTGTCGAGGCCATAGGCGAGTGCGGCAGCTGTCGGCTCGTTGATGATCCGCAGGACTTCGAGGCCCGCAATCTTGCCGGCGTCTTTGGTCGCCTGACGCTGGGCGTCGTTAAAGTAGGCAGGGACCGTGATCACGGCCTGCGTGACGGTCTCACCGAGATAGGCCTCGGCGGTTTCCTTCATCTTGGTCAGAACGAAGGCGGAAATCTGGGAGGGCGCGTATTTCTCACCGCGCGCTTCGACCCAGGCATCGCCATTGTCACCTTTGACGATGGAATAAGGGACCATGCCCTGGTCTTTTTTGACCGTGGGGTCTTCAAAATTGCGGCCGATGAGGCGCTTGATCGCGTAGAACGTATTATTCGGGTTCGTCACCGCCTGACGGACGGCGGGCTGACCGATGAGGCGTTCGCCCGCATCGTTGAACGCCACGACGGACGGGGTGGTGCGGTTACCTTCCGCATTTTCGATGACTTTGGCTTCTTTGCCTTCCATCACCGCGACGCATGAGTTGGTCGTTCCGAGGTCAATGCCAATCACTTTGGCCATAGGTCATTTTTCTCCATTGCAAGCAGACAGCGTTGCCAGTGTGCTTTATCTTCGGGCCAAGCCACGAGACACCCCTGACGGTACAGTCTCTTCAGAAAATGGCAGGGCTTACCCTCACCGGGAGGGCATATAAGCAGAGCTGATCGCGGCTTCAACGCCCCTCTTTTGATGAAACTCAATTCAAGGTCTGCCATCAGGCTTAAGCGCCCGTTCACTTTGCTGAGCTAGGTAATCCCTCGATTTTTAGTGTGTCCTTGAGAGGATTGACGCCGATGGCTGGCCGTTTTCTGACCGCGAGCGCCGCTCTCGCCCTTGTCGCTGCGTGCTCTAGCACGGGCGGGGGTGATTTCACCGAAACCCCGACCCCTGTCGTTGACGGGAGCACCGGGCAGACCGGGCCACAGCGGAACCTCCTGCTCTCTGACATGTCTTATGGCTCCCCGGGACGGGGCCGCGCGATCAATGAAACTTTCGAGCTTCAGGTCTCAACCTTTCAGGTCGCCCCTGACGCAAATGGCTCGACCGGCCCGAGCGGCAATGCTGTCCTCGGCCTTGTTGCGAATTCCGCCGACATGGAAGGCTTCAGCGAAGGCAATACGCTGACCTTTACGGCGGCGACCGGCGAATTCGTCTTCGACATCAACACCGACACCGGCGCCTTCTCGCGCTCGGTCTTCGACATTCTGATCGACGATCCATCCGAAATCGCGGGCCTCGAGAATTCGCGGACCGCAAAGCTGTGGGGGTCGAACCCGACGCTCAGCTTCTATTCGAATGGCACGCCTTATAATTTCCAGGATGCCTATCCGTTGGCCGGGATCAACGGGAACTCTTCCGTGACAGCGATTGCCAACGCCCTTACCGCGCTGGCTGAGTCTGATGTTGATGCGGACCAGGATTATTATGATGCGATCACCAATGCGGCGAACCAGCTGATCGATAACCCCGACCAGTTCCATTACGGCTATAATTTCGCGGGCGGCTATGGCTATTACACCGCGACGAACCAGACCAGCTCCAACGGCGAAACCGAGACCGTTGCGATTGGTGAGTTCTCGGAATTTGCCGATACGGGCGAGCAGACTTACGGCTTCTTCGTCTATGGTCACCGCACGCCGCTGGGCGAGATGCCTGCGACCGGCACAGCGCTTTATGAAGGCAAGGTCTCGGGCGCGGTCCTGACCAACAACTCCGTCCGCTCTCTGACGGGTTCGGCCAATATGGATGTCAACTTCTCAACCGGGCTGCTTGATTTCTCGATCGCGACCCTGATCCGCGAAGGCGGGAACAATGAGGGCGGCACGACCTTCCTTCCCTATAAGGATCTCAACGGCACGGGCACGATCAATGATACGATCTTTTCGGGCAATCTGATCGAGCCGAATGGCGATTCCTCAGGGGACTTCCAGGGCGCTTTCTTCGGCCCCGTCGCCAATGAGGCAGGCGGCACATTCCGCTTCGGCAATGGCGCATCCTACGCTGCCGGTGCCTTCACCGTCGCGCAGCCGACCGACGATTAAGCCATATCAGAACGATTTGGCGAGACCGACATCAACAGCATGTCGGTCATAGTCAAAGAGGCTGATCGTCGATTCATTATCCGTATAGCGATAACTTAAAGACGGCGCGAAGCCGCGCACCGCAAAATCGCGGATCGACAGGCTGGTCGTCAGATCATAGGTGACGTCCTCGCGCCGCTCTCCGCCATAGAACTGCGTTGCCTTGTCAAAACGCCGGAAGGTCACCTCGGGGCGGATCCCCAGATTGATCCGGTAGGGCAACGCGACCAGCGCGCCGAGATTGACCGCAAATTGTGTATTCGCAAGGCTTTCAGCCTTTGCTGCCTCCCGGATGGCCGAAACACCGCCTGACAACCGCAGCCGCTTGGCCGCCGCCACAGTCACCTGCGTACCCGCAAGAAAGACCGGGCCATCCCGGTCCGGCTGCTCGTCATAGGTCACATGCCTGGCGGCCATTTCCCCCGCAAGAAGCACGCGCTTGTTCATCGCCCGCTGCAGAGCAAGGCGCCCACCGAAACTTGCCGCGTAAGGATCACCGGCAAAATAGCGCCGGTCGGCAGTCGCCGCGATGACGCCTGTCACGCCGTTCTCGCTGCCAAGCCGCACACCGAGTTCCGCCGCAAGGGTTGCCTGATCGAATTCGATATTGCCGTAATCGGCAACCTCTCCGCGTACCGCGAAATGCCCGCGCACCCCCTCGCTGATCTTGGGCGTTACCGCCCCAGAGAGCGCATAGGTGACGCCAAGCCCTGACTGCTGGCGGGCCTCATCATCAAGCTGGGCAGGCAGGAAGCCGAAAAGGTTGAAGGTCTCGTCGCTGGTCGCGGAATTCACATTCGTCGTGGGCGCGGCGGCGGCCCGGAAATCGACATGGACGACACGCCGCGCCTCGAGCATCCGCATATCCGATTTGGCCTGCGTTGCGACGACATCGGGCGGGTTCTGCTTCAGCATCGCACGGATATGGCGGCGCGCCTCGCGATCTCGCTTTTCCTGTATCAAAAGCTGGATCAGATCATTCTGGCGGCGCCAATCGGCAGGATCATAGTCGACCATCGCCTCAAGGATGCGCAAAGCTTCCTCCTTGTCCCCCCTTTTATAGGCGATCTTGGCCGCCAGCGCATCGACAGGCCGCATGTCAAATTCATCCGGGTTCGCCGCAGACAGCGTGCGAAGGATCGCTTCTGCCTCGCCGAGCTTCCCCTCATCCACCAGCCGCGAGGCGATGACGAGCGCGCCCTCTCCCGTCGTTCTGATCTTGTCAGCCGCAAGCGCCCCGCCCGCGCAAAGCGCAGTCGTTGCCATCAGGCCAAGAAGGAAGGAGCGGTGAGCCATCGGGCGGACATTCCACCTGAAAGCCTTAAAGCCGCGTTTAGGATGATGAAGTGGCCCCGGCACCGGTCGAGACCGTCACCATGGCCGGGCGGATCACCCGGTCGCCGATGAGAAAGCCCGGCGCCACGACATCGACAACGATGTCTTTTGCCGCACCGCCGCCCGGCACCTGCGCAATCGCCTGATGCACATTGGGATCAAAAGGCTCACCCGCCGGATGGATGCGGACCACACCATTCCGCTCAAAGACGGTCAGGAGTTCCTTCTCTGTCATGCGGATACCGCCAACGAACCCGTTGAGGGCCTCGGCATCCATAGTCGTGGGGTCTTCAGGCGTATGGTCGAGCGCGCGCTGGAAATTGTCGGCAACCGACAGAAGATCGCGCGCAAAAGAGGTGATGCCATATTTTGAGGCATCGGCTTTCTCGCGATCCGCGCGTCGGCGGGTATTGTCGAGCTCTGCGGCCACGCGCAGCAGCTGGTCTTTCAGTCCATCAATCTCGCCCTGCATTTCGGCGATGCGCTCTTCGGCCAGTTTCTTGATCTGATGACCGTCCAGAGCCTCATCGCGGAGGTGATCGGGGATATCCTCAGGCTCATGGTCCATGAGGCTTTCCTCATCCATCACAGGATCCTCGGGCTTGCCGTCGGTGTCACTCATGTCACGTGTTTTCCGTTGTTCTGATCGGGAGGCAGGGCATGTACGTAAAGGGGCCCGCCTATTCAAGGAACGAAGCCTGATGAACGCCCCCGTCCTGATTGTCCAGACGACAGTTGCCTCGACGGCCGATGCCGAAAAACTCGCGCAGGCGCTGATCGAACGGCGCCTTGCGGCCTGTGTGCAGATGAGCGGGATCACCAGCGTTTATCGCTGGGCCGGCGAGGTCCAGTCGGGGCATGAGATCCGGCTCGACATCAAGACCTCAGGCGCGCGCAAAGACGCGCTGCTTCAGGGGCTCAAAGAGCTGCACCCCTATCAGGTGCCAGAGTTGCTGGTGATTGATGTCGATGCGGCGGGTGAGGGCTACGCCAAATGGGTGGCCGAGGAGACGGCTATCGAACAAGCCGGCTGACGACATCCGCCGTATAGTCGACCAGCGGGATCACACGCGCATAGTTTAATCTCGTTGGTCCTACAACGCCGATGACACCGATGATGTTCCGGTCCTTGTCACGGTAGGGCGCGGTCACGACCGAACTTCCCGAGAGCGAAAAAAGCGGGTTCTCTGAGCCGATGAAGATCCGCACGCCCTCGCCTTCCTTCGCGGCGTTGAGGAGATCGACGATGCCCTGCTGGCGCTCAAGCTCATCAAAGAGCCGCTGGACGCGCTCAAGATCATCCCCCGCCGCGGCGAGGAGTTTCGACTGGCCCTTCACGATCAGTTGCGGGCCGCCGCCCGGCCGTTTGGCCAGATCGGCAATCCCCTGCCGGACAAGATCCGTCGTCAGCTCATCAAGCTGCCCGCGCTTCTCATCGATCTCGCGAAGGACCGACGCGGAGGCCTCGGTCAGGGTCCGGCCCGACATCTGGGCGTTGAGGAAATTCGCCGCCTGAATGAGCGAGGTCGCAGGCAATCCCTCAGGCACAGAGATCAGCCGGTTTTCAACATCGCCTGCATCATCGACCAGCACCATGAGGGCACGAGCATTATCGAGCGGCACGAAACTGACCTGCCGTAACGGCCGGTCATATTTCGAGGTCAGGACAAGGCTTGCCGTCTGGGTCAGGCCCGAAAGCTGGCTCGCCGCGCGATCAAGCAACCCTTGCGCATGCCCTTCGCTGCCCGCCTCTTCCTCAAGCGCGGCGCGTTCCTCGGGCGTTGGGGCACCGACCTCCATCAGCCCGTCGACGAAGAGCCTGAGCCCCTCTTCGGTCGGCATCCGCCCGGCCGAGGCGTGCGGGGAGTCAAGAAGGCCGATCGCGGCAAGGTCCGACATCACATTGCGGATCGTCGCCGCAGAAAGATCGAGCCCCGTGGCGCGCGACAGCGTGCGCGAGCCGACCGGCTGGCCGGTTTCGAGATAGGTCTCGACCAGGGATTTGAAGATCGCCCGTGAACGGGTGTCGATGTCAGTCAGTAAAGTCATGTCAGGATGTGATGTATGCTGCCGCGCGGATTTTTGCCAACGCCCGCAGTGATCTGCCTCGACCGCGCCGACGCGGTCGTCTATGCGGGCCCACCAAGAATTGAGGAGATGCCCATGCGCCCTTCCGGCCGCAGCTTCAACGAAATGCGCGAGGTCAGTTTCGAGACCGGCGTGAACCGCTACGCCGAGGGCTCCTGCCTCGTCAAATTCGGCAACACCCATGTGCTGTGCACGGCAAGCTGGGACGAAAGCGTGCCGCCATGGATGCGCAATTCCGGCAAGGGCTGGGTGACGGCTGAATACAACATGCTGCCGCGCGCGACCCACACACGGGGCCGCCGCGAACGCGACAAGGGCCCTGGCGGGCGCACGCAGGAAATCCAGCGCCTGATCGGCCGCTCCCTGCGCGCCGTTGTCGACATGCAGGCCCTTGGCGAGCGCCAGATCCTGATCGATTGCGATGTCATTCAGGCCGATGGCGGCACACGGACGGCTTCGATCACCGGCGCCTATGTCGCGCTGCGTCAGGCGGTCGAATGGGCCAAGTCGAACGGCATCATCAAGAATGATCCGATCACCGACACGGTCGCAGCGATCTCCTGCGGGCTTTATAATGGCAGCCCGGTTGTCGACCTCGATTATGATGAGGATTCAAGCGCGCAGGCCGATGCCAATTTCGTTTTCACCGGCTCCGGCGGCATCGTCGAGGTGCAGGGGACGGCAGAAGGCGATCCGTTCTCTGAGGAACAGTTCACAACCCTCCTCAGCCTTGCGCGCCGCGCCTGTGATGAGCTGACACAAAAACAAAAAGAGACCGCATAAGATTGGCTGAGACCCTGCCTGACCAACCGCTGGTCCCGCAATATCCGGCTGCTGACGGCAAGCCGCTTTATCCGGAACAAACCCCGGAAGACCGGGATATTGCGCATTGGCAGGAGAACAGCCCCTATTTTGTGCCGCCCGGAGATGCCAAGCACCCGCACATTGTTGATACACTGATCAAAGAGCGGGCGGTCAAGCTGTCGAAATCCCGGCTGTGGCCACTTTACCGGCATTTCTTCAACTGGCTGCTCAATTACAAGGCGGCCAAGAAGATGGTCGACACCGCCGGACGCTGGCGGGCAAAAGAAGCCTTCGGCTATGCCTCGGGCCTTCTGAACATGACGCTGGATGTCGAGGGGCTCGAGCACCTGCCGCGCGACGGCGCCTTTATCCTGACGATGAACCATCCCACCGGCATTGCTGACGGGCTCGCCGTGCACGACGCGATTGTCGATGTGCGCTCTGACGCCATCGTCTTCGTCAATGGCGATGCCTTGCGGCTTAATCCTCTGCTGACGGACAAGTTAATCCCGGTTGAGTGGCGTGAGGACAAAAAGACCCGCGCCAAATCCCGCGAGACACTGAAAGCCTCGAACGCCGCCTTTGAGGGCGGGCGGGCGATCATCCTCTTCCCCGCCGGACGCCTTGCCTATATGGACAAGGACAAGGTCCTGCATGAGCGCGTCTGGCAGACGACCGTCGCGGCGCTCGCCAAGCGCTATAAGGTGCCGGTCGTCCCGGCCAATATCAAATCGCGCAATAGCTGGCTTTATTACTGGCTGTGGAACGTCAATGAGGAGCTGCGCGACATGACGCTGTTCCATGAGCTGCTGAACAAGGCCGGCAAGACGTTCCGTATCCGTATCCAGAAGCCCATTCCCTATACGGATATCCTCAAAGACAATGACGAGGCCGCCGCTGAAATGCGCGCCTATTGCGTCCGCGGGATCGATGAGGGCCTAAGCTTTGATGAGTGGCGCGAAAAAGACGGCACCTATGACATCCATGAGGGCATCCCGGAGAAATCAAGTCCGAAGACACCGGACTGCGTCTGACACCACGCCCGCTCGCGGGATTCGCTTATTGGATTTGTACCTAGATACCTTCGCGCTCAAATCGTGCCTTTATGTAGTCAACAACCTCTTGCTCGCTAGCCTTAATTGTCTTCTTACAGCTCAATATATTCTGCGCTCCTTCCAGAAGCTTTTGCCTGACTTCCTCATTTCGTTTCGCCAGCTTGCCTACGACCCGCTGAAAAACTGCAACTGTTAGAGGGTTGTACAACCCTACAACCCTTCTAATGCAGCCGTCATCTAAGCGCTCGTCACCTGTAAGCTCCTGGAATACAGAGGCGATGACTAAAGCTTCCTTCTTCACCATTCGGCCATCCAAACGACTCACATACCATAACAACAGAAGTTCATCTTCATATTCTTCAGCAAGCTTATCTTCAGTATAGTAGGTTGATTGTTTGTATAGAGAATATAAATATGCTCCAACATCCTCCACAACCTCTCCCGTATCGGCGAGCGCGCATGAATTCATGCGTTCGACGATGAAGGTTCTGTTTGCTTTACGCAACTCGCATCTAGCAAGCACCATAACCGAGTCGCCATATGGTACGAACCTCTGTACATTGATAATCCGATTAGTTCTTTTTCCTTCAGATCCCGTATAATCAATCAACAAGCGGCAATCGATTCGTTTTGCTTGCTCAGTATCAGGGAACCAGCCCTCCCAATCATCCGTATCTCCCTGCGTTGTGCTCTCTGCAACATCAACTTCAGCAAATACTTCCTTGCTCTGATCGAAAAGCTCTGGATCCTTCGCGACACGCACCTCGACAACGTAGGAGGGCTTAGCCTCATCATCGGGAACGGGCACATCCTTGGCCAGCGCTTGTCCCTTAGAGCTGCCAACGTGAGCGCCCAGCAGATATCCGACTCCACCAGCCACTAAAATTAATGCTGCGGCGAGTTCTAAGCCTATCACCTAGAAAACCCGTATACTCGCTAGAACTGATAGCCGACCCTGACGCCGAAATTGTCGAGACCCTCATTCTTGCCTGAGCAGAAAACCTGCCCGTGGCTGAGGTGCTCCCAATAAAAGGCGACGCTCATATTCTCGCTGACCTTGCGGCCGATCGCGGGCGCCAGATGGAACAGCGCGTCACAGCCATAGGTGCGCTCCGTATCCAGAATACGCTGGCGCTCGACCGGCATGTTGGCGGGCGGTAGCTCGGTCCGGCCATTATGCCCAACGACCCCGAGCTGGAACTCGGCAAACCAGTTCTCGCGGAAGGCGATCTCTGGCTGGAGCCCGGCGCCGCCAAAATCGATATAGCCATCGGTGTTGGTCACGCCGACGAGATAAGGGCGAATGCCCCAGCGGCGGCCCGAATATTCAGGCATCCTGCCGAACACATATTCGAACTGGATATCAAAGCCGCTTTCCCGATCGGAAATGTCGTGCTTGGCAACCCCGAGCCGAACTTCCCCAGCCTGCGCAGGCAAAGCGGTCAACGTAAAAAGGCTAGCGAGCAGAGCGGTCAGTTTGAGGTGCTTCATCACTTCCCCCGTAAGGTGTGTTCCCACATCCCCTTACCACGTTCCGCTTGTGTGCCCATGCTTTTCTGTCGCCGCGTTAATGAACGAGGGCGGCCGCGGTGCCTTGGGGGTAATCAGCAGTGAAGGTCACCGAATGGATCTTGCCGCCCGGCTCCTCGATATTGATGAGGTTTGACCAGGCTGGATCATAATCAGAGAGAATACCCGCCTTCGTCACCGTCACATGACCGGGGATGAGCTGGTAGACATAGGCGTAATTGCCTTCGACCTCGGCGCCGAGTGTCAGAACCTCGCCGCCTGAATAATCGACCCATGAGGCGACATAGCCCGCAAGCTCGATCAGCTGGGATTCATCATCCAGATTAGGGACGCCCACCTCGGGCAGTGCCTCGAGCACGCCCATCGCGTCATGAGCATGAAAGCGCCAGGTCACCTTGGTCACCGGGGCGCCATTCTCCGTGTCGTGAAGGAGCGTGCCAACCACCTCCGGCTGACGGTGTGCCCAAGCGGGCACGGCCAGAAGGAGTGTCAGAACGGAGATCAGAAGGAGGCGGAGACCCGCCTCCCCGCGATGATCAGCGGTCCTCGTCATCCGAAGCGCCTTCATCGTCATTCTCTTCTGCCTCATCCTCGCCGTCGCCAGCATCTTCTTCATTCTCGGTGGCGGCAGGCTGATCCTCTTCACGCGGCTCATCCGTCAGAGGAACATCTTCCCCTTCAGCTGCTTCACCTTTTTCGCCCTCATCAAGTTCAACCAGCGCATCTGCCATCTGGTTATTCGAAGACCCCGAAGAGCGATAGAGATCGAAGCGTGAGCGTGTGACCTTGCGCGGGAAGCTGTTGTTGTTTTTGTCCGCATCCGCAATTTCATGATAGGGATCGATCTGAACCGACGCGATGGCCTTGTCGGTGATGAAGAGCTTCGTCACCCCCTCGGCATCGCGACGCCAGATTTCGGCCGGGATCATCATGAATTCCTCTTCGCCGCCTTCATAGGTGATGAGCAGCGGGATTGGCATGACAAGGCCGCCGACATTTCGGAAGTCCATGAAATAGACGAAGGGATCTTCTTCCTGCGCCCGGTCGAAGATCGCGCGTTCGGCCGTATCAAGACCTTCAAGGAATTTCTTATAGTCGTTGCGATCCTTGTTGGTCGGCTCGAACCGATCCTGTTCTGTATAGAAATCAGAGAGCTGATTGCGACGACGCTGAAGACGGGTGCGGATCCCCTCTTCCCGGTTGCGTTTCACCGCCAGCGGCTCGGGGTGAGTTTCTGAATGCTCCTCACGCTCGAATTCGGATTCGATATCAGGATCCTGCGTTGAAATCCGGTACTCACGAATATCGGCGATTGCGATGTCAACGTGATCCGTCGTGTAGTACCAGCCGCGGAAGAACCAATCGAGATCGACGCCGCTGGTCTCTTCCATGGAACGGAAAAAATCTGCCGGGGTCGGACGTTTGAAGGCCCAGCGGCGGGAATACTCCCGGAACGCCGCATCGAACAGTTCTCGGCCTAGGACTGTCTCGCGCAAGACAACAAGTGAAGCTGCAGGTTTGGAATAGGCGTTCGGGCCGAATTGAAGAATCGAATCCGACTGGGTCATGATCGGCACCTGGTTCGTGCTCGTCATATAACCCGTAATGTAGTCGAGAAGATTCACTTCGCCGCCGAAGGCAGGATATTTTTCTTCCCATTCCAGTTCAGCAACATATTCGAGGAAGGTGTTGAGCCCTTCATCCATCCAGGTCCATTGACGCTCATCTGAGTTCACTGTCATCGGGAAATAGATGTGGCCGATCTCGTGAATGATAACGCCGATCAACCCATATTTGATACCGCGCGAATAGGTGATCTCACCATCCGGCGCATCTTCCGTATTCGGCCGGTACCCGTTGAATGTAATCATCGGGTATTCCATCCCGCCGCGCTCCCACGCGTTCACGGAGATCGCTGTCGGATACGGATATGGGAAAGAGAATTTCGAGTAGACTTCCATCGTGTGGATGACACTCTCTGTCGAGTATTTCGACCAGATCGGCTCGGCCTCATTCGGATAGAATGACATCGCCATCACTGACTGATACTCAGCATTCTCCCATTCCTGCTCAAATCCCTGCGCATCCCAGATGAATTTGCGCGAGGAGGACCAGGCAAAGTCACGGACATTGTCTGCCTTAAACCGCCATGTGCGGCGATTATCCGTACCCTCTTTTTCGTTCTCCGCCGCTTCTTCCGGGGTCACGATGAAGATCGGATTGCTCGAGTCTTTTGCATCTTCGAGACGGTCGCGCTGTTCTGCCGTCAGAACATCGTTGGGGTTCTGAAGCTCACCGGTTGAAGCGACTATATGGTCCGCAGGCACCGTGATCGACACATCGTAATTGCCAAATTCGAGCGTGAACTCACCTCGGCCGAGGAAAGCCTTGTTGTGCCAGCCCTCATAGTCCGAAAAGGCGGTCATGCGCGGGAACCACTGCGCAAGGAAGTAGATGCAATCCTTGTCCTGATTATCCGGCGCTTCACCTGTGGGGAAGCACTCATAGCCGCCGCGGCCGCCAACGACGCTCTCGTCGATGATGTTGAATGTCCAGTCGATGTCGAGTTCGAACGTATCGCCTGAACGCAGCGGTTCGGGCAGGTCGATCCGCATATGCGTATCTACGATCGTGTGATCGAGCTCCCGGCCCCGCCGATCAAGAACGGCTTCGATCTTGAAGCCGTGATCGCCATCTTTCAGCGCATTCTGCCGGGCCAGCGTGCCGTAGGCGAGACGGTCCGAACTGCTGCCGCCGGAACGGCGCGAGCCGCTGGTCGCAGATGTCTCAGACATCCGGGCCAAGGAGCCCACGGCAAACCGGTTCTGGTCAAGCTGGACCCATAGGTAGCGGAGCGTATGCGGAGAATTGTTGGTGTAGAGGATCGTCTCCGACCCGGTAATGCGCTTCCTGTCTTCATCAAGGGAGACATCGATGACGTAGTCGGCCTGCTGCTGCCAATAGGCTGGCCCCGGCTCACCGGTTGCGGCCCGAAAGACATTCGGCGTGGGCAGCTTGTCATCGAGCTGTTCGAAGGCGCGCGCTCCGGACCCTGTTCCTGTGAAAGTCTGCGCGGACGCAACACCACCCAAGGCCGCAACAGCGGCCAGCCCGAAGATCAAACGCATTGGGTCTACTCCTTACCCGTACCGGAAGTCGGGCGGAACGTAACGGATATGCCCTGCTTGGGAAGGGCTTAGGCGGCTTCCCGGCCAGACTTTACAAGAACGTCACGTGCGTAATCGACCAGACCGTCCGCCAGCGCATCAACCTGAGAGAGAAACGGCGAGTGCCCGGACGCCAGTCGATAGACATCGACATCATTGCGGCGGGCGACCATTTCTTCCTGAAGGACGGTCGGGATCGTCAGATCCTGCTCGCACAGGAAATAGCCCTTCGGCACGCTGCCGAACTCTTCTTCAGTCAGAGTGACCGGCGTCAGGAACGGCGCACCCGGCTGCGTGCTGAGGCGGTCCTGACAAAAGCGGATATCGGTGTCGTCACAGTCATTATAGAAAATCGGCGCGGCCAGCTCCTGATTGATCAAAACGTGACTCAGATCCGGCGCCGGGGTGACGGCCGTTGCCATGCGAGGCGCCGGATTGCGGGCCTCAATGGCCATCATACTCTCGCCTGACTGCGGCAGATAAGCCGCGATATAGGCCATACCGGCGAGGCGATTGGCCTGGGCTTCAGCGACCTGTGAGATCACCATGCCCGCCATCGAGTGGCCAACAAGAAATGGATTGTCATGCTCGACACTTTTGATCGTGTCGCTCACCGCTTCGACATAATCAGCCATGGTCACGGTCGCTGGATCGCGCTCATCATCACCATGTCCGGGTAGATCAATTGAGATGGCACGGTGCCCCCGCGCCTCGATTGCGCTCACTAGCCGCCGAAAACACCACCGGCCATGAAACGCCCCATGTACTAACACAAACACTGACATACTCTTTCAGCCCCCCCACAGGATTCAGTCTGATCCGTTCGGGGTCTTAAAGAAGAAGGGCTGATACAGGGTGAAAGGGCTGATGAGCATTTGCACACGCCGCTTCACCCCCCGCTAACCATAACGTACTGGGCGTCCGGACAGGAATTTGCTTGCGTCCCGGCGGGTTTCAGGTTGGCTTGAAACGAGTAGAATGGCGGCATGGACACGTCCGCCTGCGGACCCCGAACTGCCGGAGAGATGAATGCGCCGCGAAAAGAAAAGCGACAGTCTCGAAGTCAGGCTGCCCCACAGCCAGAAACGTGACTTCATGGAGATCTGCAAGGATCAGGAGACGACCGCTTCGGATGTCGTTCGCGCCTTCATCAGCGGCTTTATCGAGGACGCAAAGCAGATAGAAGAAGAACAGGCGCCTTCGCGCCTCAAGGAGCTGTCCATGACTTTCAAAAAGAACCCCCGGAAAACCTTTGGCGCCACAGCAGGTGCTCTCGGTGCATTCGCGCTTTTCGCTGGCACGCCGTCGATGGCCGATGACGATGTCTTTGGCCGCCTCGACAAGAATGGCGACGGCAAGGTCACGGCTGAGGAAATTTCGCCCGAAGGCAGCGAAGGTTATCAAGCCGCCAAATCCATGGTGATGGCCATGGATATCGATGATGACGGCGCGCTGTCGAATTCAGAATTCCAGGGCCCGACCGGTTGTGTCGTTCGCCGTGAGGATTCAATTCAGAAAACCGACGGCGAGGACGCGACCCGCGTCATCAGCATCAAGATGGCCGCCTATAATTTCTCCGACCCGGAGATGAACAAGATCTCGATCACCACCTCTGACATGACGATTGATGCCGATATGGAAGAGGACGAAGCTCAAGCGACGGCTGACTCCATGATGGATGACCTGCGCGAGCGTCTCGTTCTCGAAACCGGTGACGAGGGTATCTGCAACGCCAAAGCAAACGCCAAGATGAAAGTCGAAAAGCGGATCGAGAAGACTAAAGAGATTGAGAAATCTCGGTAAGGATCGCTTTTGCCGCTAGAGCGGGATCATCCGCTTTCACAATGGGCCGGCCGACGACCAGTCGGTCGGCTCCTGCTTTTATGGCATCGCCCGGCGTGATCACCCTCTTCTGATCATCAGCCGCCACACCGGCGGGACGGATTCCCGGGGTCACAATCTCTAGCGCATCGCCCAGACGGGCACGGATCTCTTTGGCTTCCGCTGCACTGGCGATCACGCCATCGGCGCCCGCCTCTGCTGCCATTTCGGCGCGCAGCAGGACTAGGTCGAGAACGCCCATGCCAATGCCATGATCATTGAGATGCGACTGATCCCAGCTCGTCAGCACCGTGACGGCAAAGATCTTGAGCCGCTCGCTCACCCGGCCATTGAGCGCGCCCTTGATGACATCCGTATCCGCATGAACCGTCAGGATGTCGCCGCCAATCGCGCTGAGGCTTTTCACCCCGCGCTCGACCGTCGCGCCGATATCGAACAGTTTGAGATCGAGGAAGATCTTCTTGCCTGCCTCCCCAAGCTGCCGGGCGAAATCATAGCCGCCAATGGGGAATAGCTGATAGCCGATCTTATAGAACTGCCCCTCCTCCCCGATGGCGGCAACGACACGCGCGGCCTCCTCAACAGAAGGCAGATCAAGCGCGGTGATAAGGCGGTCCTGAGGGGTAAGGGTCATGGGCGGTGGAATAGCCGTGATCGGCGCGTGTCGCCAGCATTCATGGACAAGCCACCCCCACGCCGACATAATTCGAGCAAAACAAGTGGGGTGTGATATGCGGGGATGTCTGATGGGCCTGGGAGGGCTCTTCCTGTTTCTCATCGTCTTTTTTGCAGGAATGATGCTCGTCTTGGCAAAGACCACACGAGGCGCCGCCGAATACGCCGAAACCTCACTTCTCGAAATCCTGCCCGGCTACGATATCGACGAACTCGTTCGGCGGGCTGCGCCTGATGCAAAGAGCGCTTTTGGGGGTCAGGAAAGCGTAAAGATGAAGGCATATGTCGCAAAGCATCTGGGCGAGTTCCGGGGCCTTATCGGGGAAGTCTCCTGCCCGAACAGAAGTTTCAATTCTTCTACCGGCGAAGGAATGGTCCGCAGGGCGGAATGCTACGCAACTGCCGAATATGAGAAGCAGAATGCTGAAATTACGATGGTCATCGTGAAACGCGAAGAATGGTGCATTGTCTGTATACGTTTTAATATAGACCACGAATTCGACCACGAGGACGACATCATCGTCACCAGATTATTTCTACCCGCAAGGCAGGCATGGCAATTCCATCCCGGTTCGGCTGTGAGCCAAACCTCATAACAAGATAGCACTCCCAAGGAGGACACTCATGTTGTTCCGTACCGCCGCACTTTCCCTTCTCCTGACCGGCGCCGCACATGCCGACACACTGATCACCGGCAACAAGCAGGAAGCGACGATCAGCTTGATCGATCTTACGACAGGCAAGGAAGCCGCCCGGCTGGAAACAGGACAGGCGCCGCATGAGGTCGCGGTCTCCCCTGACGGCAAGCTCGCCGTTGTAGTCTCCTACCGGGCGCAAGGCTATACGGGGAACACGCTGCATGTCTTTGACATCGAAAAGGCGGAGAAGATCCGCGTCATCGACCTTGGTGATCATCAGGGCCCGCATGGCCTCAAATGGATCCCCGGTACGCGCGAGGTGATCGCAACCACCGAAGTCAGCGAAAATGTCGTCATCGCCAATGTCGATACGGGCGAAGTGACAGGCAGCATCAGTACCGGCCAGCAGGGCACGCATATGGTTGCCCTCAGCCCCGATGCAAAAACCGCGTATACGGCCAATATCGCATCTGGCTCATTCTCCGTCCTTGACCTTGAGGTCCGCTCGAAATCTCGCGACGTGAAGGCTGGGCAAGGCACCGAAGGCATCACCGTCAGCCCGGACGGCAGGGAAGTCTGGGTCGGGAATAATAATTCCCGCTCGGTCATGATCTTTGATGCGGAAAGCTTTGAGATGAAAGCCGAGCTGCCCATGGCCGGCATTCCGATCCGTGTCGAGATGAACCCGGATGGCAGTCTTGTCGCCATCAGCTTCCCGGCACGCCATGAAGTCATCATTCTAGATGCCATCACCCATGAACAGGTCGCGGTGATTGGCCTTGAGGAAGCCGGCGGGCTCGTTCCCGTCACGCTCCTATGGTCTCCGGACGGATCAAAGCTCTGGGCCGCAGCAACCAATGCCGCCCGGATCATCGAGATCGAAACGGCAGGCTGGACGATCACCCGTTCGCTCGCCGCCGGTGCGGGCTCGGATGGCCTCGGTTACTCGCCACTGGATGTCGCGGGGGAATAATCACCCCCGAACATCACTTCCTCACCGGTCTCTTTCCAGAGAGGGAATTTCTGCATGATCGTGGTGAAGAGCGGCGATGCCATGTGCCCCGCCAACCACCCGTGTAGATGCGGCCAGTCCTGTGCGTCGAACCAGTGCATTTCCGCAATGCGGAACTGGCGTATGAAAGGGAAGATCGCATAATCGGCAAATGAAGGTTCAGCCCCAAAGAGCTGTCCGCCGCCAGTCAACCTTTCATTCAGTCCCATGATGAATGCGGCGCCCGCCGCACGGTGCTCCTCGGCATCGGTGTCTTCATAGCGCGTCGCATATTTATAACGGTCGAGGTGATGCTTGAACGGCCCGTCATTCTCCGCGATCAGCGCACGCATTTCATCCGTTAACGGTACAAGCGGGCCATCGCCCGTCCGTACGGCCCATTCCATGACAGCAAGACTTTCATCGATCACTTCGCCATCCGGCAGGACGAGCACCGGCACGGTCCCCTTGGGCGAAGCGGCCAACATCTCCTCCGGCTTGTCCTTCAGCAAGATCTCCCGCAGCCGGACCTTATGCCCCATCAGGCAGAGCGCCATCCGCGCGCGCATCGCATAGGGGCAGCGCCGGAAGGAGTAGAGGACGGGCAGGCTATCCGTCACGACTTATCCGATGGGGTGCCGAGATGCGCCTCGCCCCGCGCGCGGGATAACGCAATCTGCTTCTGGCGTTCAGCAAAGCCCTTGCGCTTCTCCTCGTCATATTCCTCAATACACTGAGGACAGGAAACGCCTTCGATGTAAGCCGGATCCGCCTTCATCTCATCATCAATCGGACGGCGGCAGGCAAAGCATTGATCATATGTCCCAAGCTCCAGCCCGTGACCGACGGACACCCGCCCATCAAAGACGAAGCATTCGCCCTGCCATTTGCTCTCCGCCTCCGGCACATGTTCAAGATATTTGAGGATGCCGCCTTTGAGGTGCACGACATCATTGTCCCCTTTTGACAAAGCATACGCCGTTGATTTCTCGCACCGGATACCGCCGGTACAGAACATCGCCACCCGCTTACCGGGGTTCTCTGCGCGGAACTTGTCATACCATGCAGGGAAATCCCGGAAGGATTCCGTCTGCGGATTGATCGCGCCCTCGAATGTGCCGATCCCGACCTCGTAATCATTGCGCGTATCGATGACGACCGTGTCGGGGTCGGAGATCACCTCATTCCAGTCTTCCGGCGCAACATAGCTGCCGACCTGCTTGATTGGGCTGATCCCCGGCACCCCCATGGTGACGATTTCCTTCTTGAGACGGACTTTTGCCCGCAGGAAAGGTTGGCTCTCAGCATGGCTTTCCTTGTGCTCCAGCCCCGCACAGCCAGGCAGCGCGCGGACAGCGGCAAGCACTGCATCGATCCCTTTCCGGTCCCCGGCAATCGTGCCGTTCACCCCCTCTGGCGCGAGCAGGATCGTGCCCTTCACCTCATGCGCAGCCAAGACGGATTGCAGCATCTCCTGATGACGCGCGAGATCCTCAAGCGGGGTGAAATGGTAAAGGGCGGCAACGACGATATGGCTCATGCCCGCCCTATATCGCCTTGGCGCCCGGAAATTAAGCCGTCATGCGATTTTCGTGGCCAGCTTGACCCGAAGTCACGCAAAGCGCTCAATAGAAGGCCAACGGGGTATGAAAATGGCAGGGGCGCCTTTGCTCACCATCGTCGTGGCGACGTATAATCGTCCGGACACTCTTCGTGTCGCGATTTCTATGGCGCAGGCGCAGACTTTTACCGACTGGCAAATGCTGGTGATCGGGGACGCCTGCGCAATCGAGACAGGCGAGACACTCGCCAGCATTGGCGACCGCCGTATTCGCTATATCAATCTTCCTGCTCGCAGCGGTGAACAGTCCGGCCCTAATTCGGTAGGCATGGAACTGGCGGATACGCCATATCTCTCATTCCTGAACCATGACGACATCTGGACGCCGGACCATCTTGAGCTTGCCGTGGCCTCATTTGATGGAGACACAGAGTTTTATTGCAGCCGGGCCGCGTTCTGTATAGAAACCGATGATGCCACGCGACCTTGGGAGTTCACGGAATGCTCTCCGCCCGAGCGAACACTCGGTGATGTTTTCCATCGTCCATTCTACCTCTTCGAACCTGTCAGTAGCTGGACGTTTCGGACAGACGCAGCGAAACGAGTTGGCGCATGGAGAGCAGCTACCGAAATTCATCGCAAGCCCATCGAGAACTGGTTGCTTCGTGCATGGAGAGAAAATCTGCATCTGACGGCGGGGAAGACAATCACCGTCCTCAAACCGAAATATCTGGGTCGCGGTGAGGGCGTTCAATATAGTCAGGACAGCTCAGGACTTCTCGATCTGGCGAAGTTGGCAAGAGGGGATCTGAGCATTCTCCGTCAACGGATCGCTGATGACATCATAGAGGCGATCCATACCGGCAGAAGCCGGCCATTCTGGTATGATTTTGGCGCCCTCCCCCCTGACCTAAAAGAGAGGGAGAAAACAAAGACGCCTGAAAATGCGGCGATCTATAAAGCGACAGGCTTGGATGCGTTTGAGGAACATTGCATAACCCAGGACTTGCGTACAGGTGATGACCTGCGCTGCGCCCTAAAGGGACGCACGGGCGAAGACCTGATGGAGCGCCCGCCTCTTGAAGATCTCATATCCTATGCCTGCAATGAACTTTCCCGGATGAAGGGCTGATGAACTCGATCAGTGAGTGGCTCGATTCTGCGCGTCGGCAATTGTCGATTGAAGTTTACCCACAGGATTGGCAGCATAATGACGAATGGTCATTTGCGGATGGCGCGCTGGCCCACCGCTCCGGCAAGTTTTTTACCATTAAAGGATTTCATTGCTACGCCCCGGGGACGAAATGGCATGATGATCAATTCCCCCTCATAGATCAGCCAGAAGTTGGCCTGTTGGGTTTTCTTTTGGCTATGGGCAATGAGGGACCAGAATGGCTGCTGCAGGCAAAGGCCGAACCGGGGACGGAGCATCATGTCCAGATCGGGCCAAGCGTGCAGGCGACCGTCAGCAATTACACGCGCGCGCATGGCGGCAAGCCGACTGCTTTTCTGAATGAATTTCAGCAGTACCGGGATGTGCTTGTCTCGTCGGTAGAACAATCCGAACAGGGAACCCGCTTTCTCGGGAAGTTTAACTGGAATGCCGTTCGCATTCTGCCTGAAAAAATTGAACTCCATAATGAGAACTGGAAGTGGTTTTCCGCTTCTGATCTTAAACGCGCACTCGGGCAGGATTTCCTGGTCAATACCGACAGCCGTTCTGTAATCGCCTGCGCCCCCTGGACTTTATTATGCCCTGACGCAGAGCCTTTCTCGAAGCCATTGCTCGGGACAAATGCTTTTACTGAGAAATTAAGAAGCTCTTATGGTGCCTCGCGCGATATTTCTTCGGTCTCTGGCCGCCTATTACAGGCTGATCGACTGCCAGACATCTCTTTGACGCCTTTGCCGCTAGATGGTTTGTCGTCATGGCGAATGACGGAAGATGGTTTCATCCCTCTTGGTACGGCTGACTATGACGTAAGAAGTTACCGCATCTACGTACCGGGAAGAGAAAAGGAGCGTTGGTCACAGCCGCTCCTGCGTGGCCTGAACGAAGCCCGTGCTGTCCTCTTTGCTCGTGCCAGTTCGGACGGTCTTGAGTTCTTTTTCCGTGAGACAATTGAACCGGGTTTTGGTGTGTCGCTCCAGCTCGGCCCCTCTTGGCAAAGCGATGGCGAGAACCCTGACTGGACTGCAATTGAACTCACATCTTCTCGTACTCCGCTCATTCAGATTCGCCAGAGCGACGAGGGCGGACGGTTCATGCGTAGCATTGTCTCCTATGAAATCAGGCAGATCTCGCAGGATACATCCGGCGAAGGAGGATACTGGCTCACTCTCTCGCAGTTGCAGGCACTTTGCAGACAACGAGGTATGCTAACTAATGAGGCGAGAACCCTTATTTCGATGTTGCTGTCTTTCGCTTAGCCGCCGGTGCGAGCATTTTCGGGCTGTACCCACAGAGATCCGCGACGGCGCAGCGCCAGCATTCGGGCGTCCTCGCCTTGCAGAGATATCGGCCATGCAGGATCAGCCAGTGATGCGCGCCGCGCCGGAATTCCTCCGGTGTAACTTTCAGGAGCCGGTCGGCCACCTGATCGGCCGTCTTGCCGATGGCGAGCCCCGTCCGGTTCGAGACCCGGAAGATATGAGTATCAACCGCAATCGTTGCCTGACCGAAAACCTCATTACACACCACATCGGCGGTCTTGCGGCCGACGCCGGGCAGTTTCTGAAGCTCGTGACGGTCATCCGGTACTTCGCCGCCATATTCGTCGATCAGCATCTGTGAGAGTGCGATGACGTTCTTGGCCTTGTTCCGCCACAGACCGATCGTCTTGATGTAGCCGGCCAGTCCCTCTACTCCGAGCGCCGCCATGGCCTGCGGCGTATCCGCGACCTTAAAGAGCGGCCCGGTCGCCTTGTTCACACCGAAATCGGTCGCCTGCGCCGAGAGAGCCACAGCAACAAGCAGCGTATACGGAGAATGGAAATTGAGTTCTGTCTTTGGCTCCGGCATTTCCGCAGAGAGCCGGGCATAGAATTCCGCAATTTTCGCGCGCGTCATGGGGCGGGGCATGCGGGACGCCGTACATGGAATTGACCGGGCAGCAAAGGCCGCCCGGCCAAAATCGGCTCAGACCTTGTCGAGGGTGCCGGTGTTTTTCGCGAGCAGATAGTAGAAAGGCACGCGGTGCTTGTTGCCGCCGTCACCAGCCATCTGCACACAGACTTCGTTGATCTTTTCCATGATCTCGTCATCGGAATGACCGTCATCAAGACCCAGATGCTTTTTCGCAAAACCGTCACGGATGCGTTCGAGCTCTGAACTGTCAGAGCAGGAGACGAGAGAAGAATCCCGATTCTGAAGCGCGATGCCAAGTTTCTTGGCAATGCTTGTTACGGTGCCTTCGTCCGCATCAGCATCATATTTGCGGACTTTTTCGACATATTCGGAATAATCGGCCATCGGGCTCTCCTCCTGCTTAAAACAACCAGGAAGTGTTAAACCTGCTTTGATGGCAAGGAAAAGGCAGGAATCAGGATTTCCGGGCCTTCATCAATTGCCATGCAAGGAGAATGAAGCTGGCTGCGCCTGCGATCAGTATGCCGGCATGGACCTCGTTTGGAATTTTCGCTGCGATCTGGTCCGGGAAGAACATCTGCAACAGATAGTAGATGACGAAAATCACCGAAGGGATTGCTGCCCATTTAGAGCTGCTGCCTTTCGCCGGCGATGCTTCATCGCTTGCATTCCGCTCAAGATCGCCGATCGACATCGTCATCCTCACATTCTGTGCGGCGTCACCTTAGCACACTTACCAGCGAACAAAGTTGAGACTTTTTTGCAGGAGCCCTTGCGCTGAACTGTTTTGGCAATATGTTTGCTTTTTAAACTGTGATGCCGGAACAGGAGCCACCCATGCAGACCGATACATTGCGCGAGGCGCTGAACGCAGAGCGGCGGGCAAGCTATCTTCGGCTGGGCGGCGGTTGGCCCATTCCGCTGGCGGGCACGGTTTATTGGGCGGCACTCGCCCTCCTCGGCTATACCGGGTTCAGCTTGAGCGAATGGTCGATGGCCGCCTTTTTCGGCACAGGCGCGATCTTTCCCATGGCGCTTATTTTTGCGGCCCTCTTTCGCAATCCCTTCATGAAGGAGAAGACGGCTGTCACGTCCGTCCTTGTGCCGACTTTCATATCCATGCTGCTCTTCTGGCCGATGATCATTGCCGCGATACAGGCCGCGCCGGAGCTGATCCCCCTTATCCTCGCCATTGGCCTGTCGCTGCACTGGCCAGTGATCGGCTGGAGCTATGGGCGGACCTCACTTTATACCGCCCATGCCGTCATACGAGCCGTCATGGTGCTGATGATCTGGCTTTACCTACCGGATGAACGCCTGACCCTGCTGCCGCTATCGGTGGCCGGAATCTACCTCTTGACGGTCCTTGCGATCCTGATCGACACGCAGGCACTCGCGCGGCGGAAATAGTAATTACTCCGCCGCCTCGACCTTCGCTTCGGTAAGGGTCGGCAGTGTCACTGCGCTCGACTTGATATGCAGATCCCGCTGCGGGAACGGGATTTCGATGCCGTTCTCATGCAGGCGTTCCCAGATACCCATCATGACTTCGGACTTCACATTTGAGATGCCGTTGGGCGGATCATTGATCCAGAAACGTAAGTCGAAATTGACCGAGCTGTCACCGAATTCCATCAGATTACAGACGGGTTTCGGCGTGTCGAGCACGCGCGGCACTTCGGCTGCGGCTTCGGTGGCAAGCTTTTGAACGAGCCGCAGATCCCGCTGGTTATAGGTCACCCCGAACGGTGCATGGATGCGCACAGCCCGGTCACTATGCGACCAGTTGACGACGCCTTCATCGATAAAGGTCGCATTCGGCATCAGGATATTGTGCCCGTCCCGTGTACGGATCGCGACGTAACGACTTTTCATTTCGGTGATCCAGCCAAAGACACCATCGATTTCGATCGTGTCGCCCGGCTTGATCGATTTGTCCGCAAGCAGCGTGAAGCCGGCAAGGAAATTGCCGATCACCTTTTGAAGGCCAAGACCGATCCCCAAACCGACCGCGCCCGAAAACACCGCCAGTGAGGCGAGATTAAAGCCGATCATCTGCAGCGCGATGACGAGCGCAATGATCGGCAGGGCAAAGTTCAGGATCTTTTCCAGCAGTGCCCGGAAAGACGGGTTCAGCTCCTCGACATTCTCGAGCTGACGGCTGATCAGGGAGGAGGCGAAAGACGCAATCCAGAAGAAGATCGCAAAGATGATCCCGGCCCGGACAATGTCGAGCATGGAGATCGTGACCGCCGCATTGTCCCCCTCAGCAGGCGCAAGGGTGAGGGACGCCGCCTCAAGCTGGGCAACGACATCGCCGAGAATGCCGAACGCATCGAGCGCCGCAATCGGCCACGCAACATAGAAGGCGACCTTCGACCAGAAGGGTGAGCGGATAATCAGTGTGACCAGCCGGATGAAGATCGCCGCCGCCAAAAGGCTCTGCGCGGCAGATAATAACCCGTTCGAGGCATCCATCGCGCCGACGAAACTCATGAAGATGCCAAGCGTGATCCAGAGCGCGATCAGGGTCGCCACCGTCGCCAGCGCGTCACAGGCGCGGCGCAGGATGCCTGCGGGCACCCGGTGGCGGACATGTTTCTCGATCAGCCGCTTCAGCTTCGGCCCGAAAATGATCGCTGGCACGAAGGCGATGAGAAGCAGGCCGAGCTGGATCAACATGTTGAGGGTCAGGATATTCTCCTGCGTCCATGCCCAAAGCTCGAGCCCGCGTTGCCGCAGGCCATCGACGGCAAGGATCTCTGAGAGCCCCGACTCCCCTTGCGCCGGGGTCGCCTGACCGGGCGGCGTCACTGCTGCTTCACCGGGGATGTCGCTGGTGACCGGCTCGGCCTGCTGGGGCGCAGCGCCCGTGTCATCAGCGGGGGGCGGCGTCTGGTCGGTCTGGGCGTCGGTTTCCTGCAAGGGGGCCTCTGTTCAAATCCGTCATCGGCCAGGCCCGGCTGTCTTCCGGCACGGCCACCATAAATCTGCAACCCCCTACCCTGATGGCCCCCTTTTCGGCTAGAGCCCTGCGAATGAGTGAAAATTCCGCCCCGACGCCCCCGAAAAAGGTCCATGTGAAGACCTGGGGCTGCCAGATGAATGTCTATGATTCAGAGCGCATGACCGGCCTTCTGAAGCCGCTCGGCTATGCGCCGACGGAGATCGCCGAAGAGGCCGACCTCGTCATCCTGAACACCTGCCACATTCGCGAGAAGGCCGCCGAGAAGCTCTATTCAGAGCTGGGGCGCCTGAAAAAGCACGGCCGCAATGCGGACGCCAAGATCGCGGTCGCTGGCTGCGTTGCGCAGGCCGAAGGCGCCGAGATCCGCGCCCGCGCGCCACAGGTCGATCTTGTCTTTGGACCGCAGAGCTATCACCGCCTGCCCGAGATGATCGCCCGGGCCGCCCGCGAAAAGGGTGAAGTGTTGGAGACCGAATTCGAGGCAGAGGAGAAATTCGACGCCCTCGGACAATCCCGCGAGGCCGAAGGCTATACCGCCTTCGTCACCGTGCAGGAGGGATGCGATAAATTCTGCACCTTCTGCGTCGTCCCCTACACCCGCGGCGCGGAGATTTCACGTAGTACGGATGATATTACCGCCGAGGTGCGCAGCCTTGCCGCCCAAGGCGTGCGCGAGGTCACCCTGCTGGGTCAGAACGTCAATGCCTGGCATGGCGCCGCGCCCGCTGGGTCGGGTGCGGATGATTGGGGTCTCGGCCAGCTTTGCCGCCATATTGCGCGGATCGATGGGATCGAGCGCATCCGCTTTACGACCTCTCACCCGCGCGACATGGATGACGAGCTGATCGCCGCCTTTGGCGAGGAAGAAAAGCTGATGCCTTATCTGCACCTGCCGGTGCAGTCAGGATCGGACCGCATCCTGAAAGCGATGAACAGGGGGCATACGGCAGAAGACTATCTCCGCCAGATCGACGCCGTCCGCGCGGCCCGTCCAGATATCGCCATATCCGGCGACATGATCGTCGGTTTTCCGGGTGAGGATGATAAGGCGTTCGAAGAAACAATGGCGCTGGTCCGTGAGGTGAATTACGCCAGCTGTTTCAGCTTCAAATATTCCCGCCGTCCGGGCACGCCCGGCGCGACCATGCCCAAGCAAATTGCCGAAGAGATCAAATCCGCGCGCCTGCTCGAATTGCAGGCCCTTCTTGAAGATCAAAAACAGGCCTTCAATGCGGGCCTTGTCGGCAAGACCCTGCCGGTCCTGTTCGAGAAGAAAGGCCGTAGCCCCGGCCAGCTTTCGGGCCGCAGTCCCTATCTGCAGGGCGTTTTCGCCGAAGGCCCCGAAAGCCTGATCGGGCAGATTGTCCCTGTGCTGATCACGGGTACGCATCCGAACAGCCTGTCGGGCATCCTCCAGAAAGAAGCGGCGTGACCTTAGGGCCGTTCACTGAAGACCAGTTGCTCGATTTATTGAATAAGAGCCGACATCAACTACATGGCAGTCTGCTGAAATTATGGGATTTGGTTTGCATCCCTCCAGAGCGGTGGCAGCTAAGGCCATGGGGAAATCACACTGACGGGTTTTGGGTCGTAGGCGTCATTGGGCAACACGCGATCTGGTATAATGAGATCGAAGACGGATTTAATCTGTCTATATACGAACGATGGGGACAGTTACTGAACTATCATTGCAATCAGGATGAGCTGAGTATTCCTCTCTCACAAATAGCAGCGCATCTCGAAGGAGTTTCTTCTTTGGCCAACAGGCGTGTTATGGGTCCTCCACGCCCCATTGCAGAGGCGGAATAACCATGACCGACACTGAAACCCTTACCTTTGACCGCAATGAACTGATGTCGGACCTTTGCGGGCCGCATGACACCAATCTGTTGCTGATCGAGAACCTGCTCGGCGTGAAAGTCCTGCCGCGCGGCAACCAGATCACCTTAAGCGGATCAGACGGCGCGCGGCTGCAGGCAAAAGCAGCCCTTCAATCCCTCTACGGACGGTTAGAAAAGGGCCTGCCCATTGTCGGCGCTGATGTCGAGGCCGCCTTGCGCCTGATTGGCGAGGATAGCGGCACGAAAGAGACATCCGCCGGTCCGGTTCTGACCTTCCCCCGGCGGACAGTTGTCGGGCGTACCCGCGCCCAGATCGAATACCTCACCTCCATGTCAAAGAACGAGCTGGTCTTTGGCGTCGGACCGGCGGGGACCGGCAAGACCTATCTCGCCGTCGCCCATGCCGCCCTGCAGCTCAAACAGGAGAAGATCGAACGCATCATCCTGTCGCGCCCCGCAGTCGAAGCCGGTGAGCGCATCGGCTTTCTGCCCGGCGACATGAAGGAGAAGGTCGATCCCTATCTGCGACCCCTTTACGATGCGCTTTATGATGTTCTGGGTAATGAATATGTCGACCGGCGCATCGACAAGGAAATCGAAATCGCGCCGCTCGCCTTCATGCGCGGGCGGACGCTGTCGCGCGCCATGGTCGTTCTTGACGAAGCGCAGAATGCGACCATCGCCCAGATGAAGATGTTCCTGACCCGGCTGGGCGAAGGCTCCGCCATGATCGTGACGGGGGATCCGAGCCAGACCGACCTGCCCGATGCGAGCCAATCCGGTCTGCAGGACGCGCTCTCGCTTCTCAACGGCATCGACGGCGTCTCCATCACCCGCTTCACCGGCGAGGACGTGGTCCGTCACCGGCTCGTCAAGGAAATCGTCAATGCCTATGACGCGCGCGATCAGGCCCGCATGGTGAAAAGCCGCAAGCCATCGGCCGAGGGCAAATCGTGATCAGCCCGGATATCTCGATCGAGAATGAAGGCTGGCAGAAATTCGATATCGAAACGATCGTGTCGACCTGCCTGTTTTCCCTGGAGGCCGAAGCCCCGGACGGCATGCGCCCCGGTGAAGTCGTCCTCCTTTTTACCGATAATGACGCCGTCCATGAGCTGAACCGCGAATGGCGCGGCAAGGACAAGCCGACCAATGTGCTCTCCTTTCCGGCGGAGGATTTCCCTGTGCCGCAGGGGGAGGCTGCGCCGCTTGGCGACATTGCTCTTGCCCTCGAAACCTGCCTTTCTGAAGCGGACGAAAAAGACATCTCCCCAGAGGCGCATCTTTCCCATTTGATCCTTCATGGAATTTTGCATCTATTGGGGTATGATCATATTTCGGACAGTGACGCGGCGGAGATGGAAGACCTCGAACGCCGCCTGCTGGCAAGAATAGGGATAGCCGACCCTTATGGATCGGCCGCCGATGGAGAAAGCGATGCCTGACGGCGCCGGGCCGTCTATTGTCCCCGCAGAAAATGCGGGGCCGGACATTCCTCAACAAACACGCCGCCGCGGCTGGTGGCGGTTATTTTCAGGCAAGCCTGAAGAACCCTTCGTTCATGGTGACACCCTGAATGGCGCGGCAGCGTTCCACGACGCCAGCGAGGCTGAGCGCGAGATGATGACGCGCATCGCGGCCTTCAAGAAAAAGCGTGTCGATGACGTCGCGATCCCGCGCGCCGATATTGTCGGCGTCGATGTCGAGACCGATATCCGTGACCTGCTCAAGACTTTTTCGGAGGCGAACCATTCCCGCCTGCCGGTCTATCGCGGTGATCTCGATGATCCGCTAGGCGTTGTGCACATCAAGGACGTCGTCGGCCTGCTTGCCGATGATCCTGCAGACGCAGTGCCCGGCAATGGCACCGCGCTTTCGAGTCTTGTTCGCAAGATCCTTTACGTGCCGCCCTCCATGCCGGTCACTGAGTTGCTGTTGCGGATGCAAGCCAGCCGGGTCCACATGGCGCTCGTCATTGATGAGTTTGGCGGCACGGACGGGCTCGTGACCATTGAGGATCTTGTCGAACTGATCGTCGGGGATATCCGCGATGAGCATGACGACATGGAAGACTTCTCCATCGACAAGATTTCCGAGGGCAAATGGAATGTCGATGCGCGCGTGCCGCTCGATGACCTTCAGGAACAGCTCGGCGTGCGCTTTGCGCTTGAGGATCATGACGCCGATACGCTGGGCGGGCTTGTTTTCTCGCTCGCGGGCCGAGTGCCCATGCGGGGCGAGATCATTTCGCATCCGAACGGTGCGGAGATCGCGATTCAGGAAGCCGATCCCCGGCGCATCCAGCGGGTCACCTTACGCATGTTGCCAAGACCTGCGGCGGCAGATACGCCCGAAGGCGCAGAACTGAACGAGGCCACTGCCGCCAAATGACCCCCAAGGTCACGACTGAGCAGACGACGGATCGATGGGGCGCGATCAGTACCCTTATCAACCGTGAAGCGAAGCGGCTGGCCGAGACCCGCGGCTGGAGCCGATACGGCATTGCCTTCGGGTTTGGTGCCCTGACGGCTACGGCGCTTGCTCCCTATTATATCCTGCCGGCGCTGGCGGTCGGGCTTTGCGGTCTAGTGATCCTGCTCGATGGCGCGATGGCCTCTCAAACGCCTAAGCGCATGGCATTCCTGACCGGATGGGCCTTCGGGTTCGGCTACTTTCTTTTCGGGATGTACTGGCTCGGCTTTGCCTTTCTGGTGCAGGCGGATCAGTTCGGCTGGATGATTCCGATTGCGATCCCGGCCTTCACCGGGTTCCTTGGATTGTTCAGTGCCCTGCCGGCATGGCTTGCCGCCTTTGCTTGGCGGCCCGGCATCGCGCGGATTGCCGCGCTCGCCGGTTTCTGGGCCATCTTCGAATTCCTGCGCGGGAATATCCTGACCGGCTTTCCGTGGAACCTGATCAGCCAGAGCTTTGCGGGGACGGCCCTTCTTGCTCAGCCCGTCGCGTGGGTCGGCCCTTACGGCTACTCCCTTATCCTCGTCTTTCTTGCCATGCTGCCCGCCGCCGCCCTTACGGGGGCGGAGCGGTTAAGCCTGCGCCCTCTCTTCGGGTTTGCAGCAGGCATCGCCGGCATTCTTCTTTTCGGGATCATCCGCCTCGCTGGTGAGCCCGTCTTCCGCGAGGACGCGCCGAAGCTGGTTATCGTTCAGCCCAATGTCGCCCAGCGCGACAAATTCGATAGCGCCAAGCAAGCCGAGAACTTTCGCCGGATGATCGAGCTGACCCGGCAGGAAGCGGGCGAGGCAGAGCCCGCCCTCGCCGTCTGGCCAGAGAATGCGCATCCTTATCTTGCCAATACGCAGGACGCGCCGGGCTTTTTCGGTTCAACCCTGCCCCAAGGGACAACCCTCATTGCTGGCACTGTCCGCAGCTGGGAGGATGAGAGCCATACCCGGTATGGCAATTCGGTCGCGATTTTCGGGACCACGATGGACGGCGAGAAGCCGCTCGATGCGGTCTACGACAAGCATCACCTCGTTCCCTTTGGAGAATATCTACCCCTCAAGGGCCTCCTCACCTCACTCGGTCTCAGCCAGCTCGCTCCCTTCGCAGAGGGTTTCACGGCAGGTCCGGGCCCGCGTACTTTTGACGCAGCCGGGATAAAAATCGCGCCGCTCATCTGTTACGAGGACGTATTCCCCCGTCAGCTTTACCCCAAAAACGAGAGGCCCGAGTTGCTCGTCGTTGTCACCAATGACGCGTGGTTTGGGGATAATGCAGGGCCTCGCCAGCATCTAGACATTTCCAGATTGCGGAGCATCGAAAGCGGGCTCCCTATGGCACGGGCCGCAAATACTGGGATCTCGGGAGTTTTCGATGCTCGCGGAAGACTTCTCCAAGAAATCCCGCTATACCAGCAGGACGTCATATCGATTCCGGTGCCGTCCGCCGGGGCGCGCACGCTTTACGGGAGCTTTGGCGAATTGATGTTTGTTTTCCTGCTCTTCGCAGCCGCGTTCATAAACTTTTATGTTAAACTTGATGCAACGGTTGAGCACGCGTAGACGCCGCGAATCCATTTCGTGTGTAAAACCGTTGTTGAGGCGTATGCTTAGTGACCAATAAAGTGAACAAAAGAGCCCCTCACCCTATGGATATTCATGTCGGCAGCCGCGTTCGGCTCCGCCGCATGATGAAAGGGATGAGTCAGGACAAACTCGGTGAAGAACTCGGTCTCACCTTTCAGCAGGTCCAGAAATACGAAAAGGGCGTGAACCGTATCGGCGCCAGCCGCCTCTACGACATCTCCCGCATCCTCGAAGTCCCCGTTCAGTTTTTCTACGATGACTTCGGCGCCTCTGCGAACGGCAACATGATCGGCTTCGCCGAAGACAAGCAGCCGGAATATGAAGGCGAGAAGGGCGATTTCTTTGCGACGCTCGCAACGCCGGAAGGCATGCAGCTCTCTCGTGCTTTCTCCCGGATCAATGATCCCCAGGTTCGCCGCCGGGTTCTCGAACTCGTCAAAGCCCTAGCTGAAGAAGAAGAGCGCTGAGGCATCCTTCGCTCTTGCGATGTGCTCGGCATTCAGGGATATAAACCTTTCCTTATATGATTTGGAAAGGCGCCAGATGCCCTCTGATACTTATCTCTTCACGTCTGAATCCGTTTCCGAAGGTCACCCGGACAAGGTCTCCGATCAGATTTCTGACGGCATTGTTGACCTTTATCTGGGCCGTGACCCTGAAGCCCGCGTTGCGGTCGAAACGCTGACGACGACGAACCGCGTCGTGCTTGCCGGCGAAACGCGCTGCGCGGCTGACGTCTCAGCAGATGAGATGATCGAGACCGCGCGCCGCGTTATCAAAAAGATCGGCTATGAGCAGGAAGGCTTTCACTGGGAGAAAGCCGCGATTGACTGCTACGTCCACGAACAGTCGACCGAGATCGCGCAAGGCGTTGATTCAGGCGAAGACAAGGAAGAAGGCGCGGGCGATCAGGGCCTGATGTTCGGCTTTGCCTGCGATGAGACCCCTGAGCTGATGCCGGCGCCGATCGCCTTCAGCCACCGGATCGTCAAGGCGCTGGCCGATGCGCGCCATTCAGGCCGCCGCCCGGAATTCCAGCCCGATGCCAAAAGCCAGGTGACCCTGCGTTATGAAAACGGCCGCCCGGTTACCGCGACCTCCGTCGTGGTCTCGACCCAGCATCAGGATGGTCTGAGCCAGGACGATATCCGTCAGCTCGTCCGACCCTTCGTTCTTGAATGCCTGCCCGATGCCGACTGGATGTGCGCGGAGGAAGATTTCTACGTCAATCCGACCGGCAAGTTTGTCATTGGCGGACCGGATGGCGATGCAGGCCTGACCGGCCGCAAGATCATTGTTGATACCTATGGCGGGGCCGCGCCGCATGGTGGCGGCGCCTTCTCGGGCAAGGATCCGACCAAGGTTGACCGTTCGGCGGCCTATGCCTGCCGCTATCTTGCGAAGAACGTCGTGGCCGCGGGGCTCGCCCGCAAATGCCTGATCCAGGTCTCCTATGCCATTGGCATCGCCAAGCCGCTGTCGGTCTATGTCGACCTGACCGATGGCGAAGTTGATCCTTCCAAGCTGGAAGAAGTGCTCAGTGAAGTGATGGATCTGCGCCCCAAAGGCATCCGCACCCATCTGGGGCTGAACAAGCCGATCTATGAGCGCTCCGCCGCTTATGGTCATTTTGGCCGCGAGCCCGACGCCGATGGCGGCTTCTCCTGGGAGAAGACCGATCTCGTCGACGAACTCAAACGCGCTTTCTCGTAACGGAAGAGACAATGAAGCCCCCTGAATGGGACAAGGATCGCCTCTGGGGGCGGCATCAGGTAAAAAAGCTCCGTCCACGGCCTCAAAGGCTGATGGAGGAGCTGTTGCCGCGCGTGGAAGTCACGCCCGAAACTGTCTTTGAGCGCACCCAGGCGCATGCTGGTCCCGTCTGGCTGGAGGTCGGCTTTGGTGGCGGGGAGCATCTGGCGTGGCAGGCGACACATAATCCCGATGTGCTGCTGATTGGTGCCGAGCCCTTTATGAACGGGGTCGCAAAGCTCCTGACCCAGATCGATGATGAGGGGCAGGAGAATATCGCCGTCCGTTATGGCGATGTAAAACCCCTGATGACGGCATTACCTGACAAGAGCCTTGAGCGGCTGTTCGTCCTGCATCCCGATCCGTGGCCAAAGAAACGCCATTTCAAGCGGCGCATGATCTCACTGCCGTTCCTCAAAGAAGCCGCGCGGCTCCTCAAACCCGGCTGCGAGCTGCGGGTCGCGTCCGACATCCCAGATTATGTCCGCTGGACGCTGATGCATGTCCAGATACATAATCGTCAGACACCTGACTTTGAATGGACGGCCGAATGCCGCGCCGACTGGACAGACCGCCCGAAGGACTGGCCGCAAACCCGTTATGAAGCCAAGGCAAGGCGCGAAGGCCGCCCGCCGGCTTATCTGCGGTTCATCCGGACATAAGCGTCAGATGCTCCCGCATCACAACGTCTTTATACGTCTCTAAAGACACCTCTACGCCGCACATCTCCCCCAACCGCACAAGGTCAGGTGCCAGTCTTTCTTCGAGCATACGGATGATATCAGGCGAGAAGCGCTGGTCTGTATCGATGGCCCGCGCCCGGCGAAAGGCGCGCTTGACCCCGCGGGGAATGAGCGTGCGGCGCATCGCCCGCACCAGCGGCAGCTTCATCAGCCCGCCTTCGAGCGGCATGACCTTATAGCCCATCTGGGCGCTATGCATCTGAGCCAGCTCTTCTGACCACGTGCCCGTTGCCCCAAGGTGACGGAGAACTCGCGCAAATTCAGCCTCGGGCTCTGCCGACATCCGCTCCATACTGACGATCAGGAAGCGATCGGCGGGGAAATGCTCAAGCCACCGCTCCAGCTGGGCGGCATAACAGCCATATTGCCAGAGGGCAGGTTCGGCTGCCGCGACCTCATCAATCGTTGCGGCCTCATGGCGCTTTCGGATCATGTGGAAGGCGTGCGACCGCGCGCGCTCGACCGGATGGCGGATCATATAGATGAATTTGGCGTCCGGCGTAGCCGCCTTCAGCCGCTGGGGCGCGTCCGGCAGGTCCGGCCATTTGGTGTAATGGGTCGAGGCCTCCCCGATCAGCTCGCCCGCCCCCGCGCCCTCGAACAGCTTTTCATACCAGCCCTGCCCGCGCGCAAAGACATCATCATCAGAGAAGAAATTCGGCTCCTTCGGATCGGCCATGAAGATGCCGTCCTGCGCACCCAATTGCGCCGCGAGCGTCGTTGTTGCCGCCTTCATCGCGCCGAGGACGTAGAAATCGGGGAGCCTCATCATCGCCCTATTCAGACCAGATAGGGGTGAATGTCGGATGAATGAACAGGATGCACGTCATGACAATCCCGATATGGGTGCAGTGCCTCGTATGGATCATTGCTTGTTACTTCGTACACGCCTTATTCCTTGCAAGCATATTGATCCATGATCCATTCGTCATAATTATTTTCATGATACCTGGTTCTGCCGTGCTGCTAGATACCATGCTTCTTGAGGACTTACTCAAACTGGTACCGGTTATGACAGTCAGCATCCTGTCTCTGACGTTCATGCTCAGCCTGCTCTGTTTTTGGCTTCTTCAAAAACGAATTGGATATATCAATGCCGCAGGCACGACATTTCTCCTCTCCCACTACCTCATGACCGTGATCTCGACACTTTTTCTCGTCGTCATCATCAATCAGGCCCTGCGTGAATATGATACGCTTCCTGTTAAACTGACAATATCACCGATTTCCCAGATTGTCGGCTCGCTGAGCAATGAGCATCCATCAGCTCATGCTTATGCGTTTTTTTCATCCGGTATTCGCTGTCACTACAGTTTCAAGCTGAAAGGGTTCCGGATGAGCATCCCGGATCATCAAGCCGACTCCGACAGGTACGGTGAGGTAAAGTATCAACGAATGATCGACGTCCCCTGCGATCCGACATGGAAAGGGGATGACAATCTCTGATTCTGGGCCTATATCCCTCCCGCATTTCGGAAAAATTCGGAAGCGGCCCCCTCCAGGGCCGCTTTTTTCGTACCCGCCTCTGATGCGGAATGGAGTATAAAAGAGTGGTGACCCCGCTTGAGACCAAACTGGAAGCGTTGATCGCGCCCATTGTCGAAGCCACCGGCTTTGAACTGGTGCGCCTGCGGCTGACCGGCTCTCAGACGAAGACGGTCCAGATCATGGCCGAGCGCCCCGACGGCACGATGACGGCAGAGAATTGCGCGACACTGTCCCGCGCGATCAGCGCCATGCTCGAAGAGGCCGACCCGATCTCTGACAAATATATCCTCGAAGTCTCCTCCCCCGGCATCGACCGTCCGCTGACCCGGCTCAAGGATTATGAGCGCTGGGAAGGCTTTGAAGCCAAGATCGAACTGCGCCAGGCCGTCGAGAACCAGAAGCGCTTTCGCGGCATTCTCGCCGGAATCGAAGGCGAGGATGTCTGCATTGATCTTGAGGGCGAAGAAGACACCGCCCTCATCCCCTATTCCCTCATCTCGAGCGGCAAGCTGCTCCTAACTGATGAGCTGGTCACAGAATCCCTCCGCCGCGCGAAAGCCGCGGGGAAGGAGGTGGATGATGGGGAGTGAGAACATATACATGTTCTGGGCTCTGATTGCCGGATGTATGGTTTACACGACGCTCTGGGCCTTCCAGCTGACGGGAAGTCTCTCACGCATTGCGATGAATTCGCTATGGGCAAAGCTGATTGGAACAGCGCTATTCGCTGCAACAATCTTCGTTCCTCAGTATGGCGCTTATCTTGCGGCTCCGGAAGCAAGCATCGCCCCCATATACTCACTGATCCCGTCCGTCCTCTTTGGCGTAATCGTTGCGTTCGCTGGCCTTCCTTTAGCCGCCAAGCTTACCAAGCAATTTATGTCCAATTCGTTTGAACAGGTACCTTCAGAAAGAGACGAAAATGACCGTCACCCATAACAAGATCGAACTCGTCCAGATCGCCCGCGCCGTGGCGCAGGAAAAGAACATCGACCCCGGCATCGTGATCGAGGCGATGGAAGACGCCCTCTCCCGCGCAGCCCGCTCACGTTATGGCGCCGAGACCAATGTTCGGGCCGAGATTGATCCGAATACGGGCGAAACGCGCCTGTGGCGGCTGATGGAAGTCGTTGAGGAAGTCGAAAATGAATCGACTGAAATTTCGCTGAAAGCTGCCAAGCGCCAGAATCAGGAAGCCGAGATCGGTGACTTCCTTTCCGATCCGCTGCCGCCGATGGATTATGGCCGCGTTGCCGCACTAGGCGCGAAACAGGTCATCAACCAGAAGGTCCGCGACGCGGAACGCGACAATCAGTATAATGACTTCAAAGACCGTGTTGGCGAGATTATCTCTGGCCTGATCAAGCGGATCGAATACGGTCATGTGATCGTCGATCTCGGCCGTGCCGAAGCGATCATTCGCCGCGACCAGCAGATCCCGCGCGAACCACTTCGTCAGGGTGACCGTGTCCGTGCGCATATCGCTGATGTGCGCCGTGAGCCGCGCGGCCCGCAGATCTTCCTGTCGCGTTCTCACCCGCAATTCATGGCGCGCCTCTTCGAACAGGAAGTGCCCGAAGTTTATGATGGCGTCATTGAGATCAAGGCCGTTGCCCGTGATCCCGGCTCCCGCGCCAAGATTGCCGTCTTCTCGAATGACGGCTCGATCGACCCGGTCGGCGCCTGCGTCGGGATGCGGGGCTCTCGCGTGCAGGCCGTCGTTGGCGAGCTGGGCGGCGAGAAGATCGACATCGTGCCGTGGTCGGAGGATATCGCAACTTTCGTCGTCAACGCGCTTGCGCCGGCAGAAGTCGCCAAGGTCGTTCTCGACGAAGAGCTTGAGCGGATCGAAGTTGTCGTCCCCGATGAGCAGCTCTCGCTCGCCATTGGCCGTCGCGGCCAGAATGTCCGTCTTGCGAGCCAGCTGACCGGCTTTGAGATCGACATCATGACCGAGGAAGAAGAGAGCGCGAAACGGCAGAAGGAATATGCCGAACGCTCCGAGACCTTCATGAAGGTGCTCGATGTCGATGATATGATCGCCAATCTTCTGGTTGCTGAAGGTTTCGCGCGCGTCGAGGAGATCGCCTATGTCGATCTTCACGAGATTGCCGAGATCGAGGGCTTTGACGAGGAAACCGCCGAAGAGCTTCAGGCCCGCGCTCTCGAATGGCTGGAAAAAGAACGCCAGGAACTCGATGCCAAGCGCAAGGAAATGGGCGTTGAGGATGACCTTCTCACCATTGAGGGGCTGACCCTGAAAATGGTCGTTCGCCTTGCCGAAGAGGGTGTGCTGACGGTTGAGGACTTCGCCGGCTGTGTCGCCGATGACTTCACCGGCTGGACCGAGCGCGTCGATGGCGAGAAGAAGCATTACGAAGGCATGCTCGAAGGCTTCCGCATCAAAGCGGATACCGCCGAAGCCATGATCGCCGAAGCCCGCCGCCGTGTCGGCTGGGATACGGATGAAGAAGGCGAAGAGGGCGCCGAAGACGCGACCGCATAAGCTACGTCCTCGTCCTTCGAGACGCCCGGACGAGCCGGGCTCCTCAGGATGAAGACTTCCATTGGCCTCACCTTGAGGTGGCCTGAACGGCCCTCGAAGGGCGAGGCCGGGAGTTCGAATGAGCGCAAATAAATCCCGCCAGACCGACAGGCGCTGCGTGGCAACCGGCGAGGCGATCCCGCCGGGCGCGCCCGCCTTGCGCTTTGTCCGGGATCCGCAAGGTGTCCTGACGCTCGATCTCTCCGGCAAGCTGCCGGGGCGCGGCGCATGGTTGCAGGCCGAAGCCGGCTTCCTCGAGCGCGCGCTGAAAAAAGGCGGCTTTGCCCGGTCCTTTAAAGAGGGCATCAGCCTGCCGGACGGCATGACGCCCGAAGCCTACGCGGCGGAGATCCGCACACAATTGACCCGCCGGACACTGAACCAGCTCGGCCTTGCCCGCCGTGCAGGCCAGTGCCTGACCGGGTTTGAAGTCGTCAAAGCGGCCGTCCCGAAGCTGATTGCCTATGTCACTCCGTCCGATGCGGCACCCGACGGGGTTGGAAAAATCCTGCGCACGCTTGAGGCGCGGGGGAACGCCCCCCATATCGAATTAGAGCCGGATAGCACCGCCCTTGCGGAGGCGATCGGCAGTCCGGGTGCCGTGCATCTGGGGCTGATCCCCGGTAAGGCGGCCGAAAGCGCCCTTTACGAGGCGATCCGGCTGAGGCATTTCACGGGATCTGACACAACATCCCGGCAATAAAAGCCGTTTTGCCCGCCTTGCCCGGTGGACCCGAGGCGGGTGGAAGAGTATGTGACGCGTCCTCGCCACGACGGAGTCATGTTAGACTTGCGTGGGTCGGGCGAATGCCCCCCGCGCGTCTTATCTGTTTTGGCGACGAATGACGGGGCCCATTTGGGGTCTTTTGGAGATTTATGAGCGACGACAGCCAGGAAAAATCGGGAAGCGGACGCCGTCCGCTGACGCTTCGGAAGACGGAAACGGGAGCTGTAAAGCAGAGCTTCCCGCATGGCCGCACGAAAACGGTCGTGGTCGAGAAGAAGCGCCGGGTGCGTGCACCCGGTGACGGTACCCCTGCGGCCGCAGCAGATGCGGCCCCGGCAAAGCCTGCGCGGAAAACCGCAGCACCTGCCAAGCCCAAGACCACCCGCACCGTCGGCACCGATGCCAGCGGCAAGCCGAAAGTCCTCCGCCAGCTTTCAGAGCAGGAGCAGAAGGCGCGTGCCGCCGTTCTCGCTCGTGCCAAGAAAGAGGCCGAGGAGAAAGCCAAGCGTGAGGCCGCTGAGCGTGAAGAACGCGAACGCCGCGCCGCTGAAGAAAAAGCCCGTCTCGAAGAGGCCCGTAAAAAGGCCGAAGAAGACGAGCAAAAGCGCAAAGCTGAATCTGAAGCGCGTGAGAAGGCTGAGGCAGCCGCTCGTCAGGCTCTTGAGAAAGAAGAGCAGGAGCGCAAGGGCAAGCAGCCTGGCAAGGGCGGCAAGCCCCAGCGCGAAGACGATGATAGCGATGACGGCGACAATCGCGGCGGCAAAAAATTCTCTGCCGACGAAGACAATCCGCTCTCTGCCCTTGGTGGCCGGATCAAGCAGAAACGCAATTTCGGCGCGACCAATGAGAGCAAGGCCAAAGAGCCGCCCAAACGCCGCACGGGCCGCCTGACGATCGCCAAGGCGCTTGAGGATGACGAGCGCCAGCGCTCGCTCGCTTCGGTCAAACGTGCGCGCGAGAAGGAAAAGGCAAACCGCGCCAAGCGGGGCCAGAACTCCGAGAAACAGACACGCGAAGTCACGATCCCTGATCTGATCACTGTGCAGGAACTGGCTCAACGGATGGCCATGCGTTCGACGGACCTGATCCGCGAGCTGATGAAACAGGGCCAAATGGTTCAGGCCAACGCAACGCTCGACGCTGATACAGCTCAGCTGATCGTTGAGGATCTGGGTCACTCGGTAAAACGGGTTTCAGAATCCGATGTTGAGGATGGCCTGATCGCCGAAGCCAATCCGGATGCGGAACGTGTCTCGCGTCCTCCGGTCGTCACCATTATGGGCCATGTCGACCACGGCAAGACTTCGCTGCTTGATGCCCTGCGCCAGACCAATGTGGTCGAAGGCGAAGCCGGCGGCATCACCCAGCATATCGGCGCCTATCAGGTGAAAGCGCCTGACGGGAAGCTCATCAGCTTCCTCGATACGCCGGGCCACGCGGCCTTCACCTCGATGCGGGCCCGCGGTGCGAACGTCACCGATATCGTGATCATCGTGGTCGCGGCTGATGACGGCGTCATGCCGCAAACCATCGAGTCGATTAACCACGCCAAGGCGGCGGGCGTCCCGATGATCATTGCGATCAACAAGATCGACAAGCCGAACGTCGACCCGAACCGCGTTAAGACCGAGCTCCTTCAATATGAAGTGCAGGTCGAAAGCATGGGCGGTGAGGTTCAGGACATTGAGGTCTCCGCCCTCAAGCGGATGAACCTCGACGGGCTTCTCGAAGCCATCCAGCTTCAGGCCGAACTTCTTGAGCTGACAGCTGATGCTGATCGCCAGCCATACGGTACGGTTGTTGAAGCGCAGCTCGACAAGGGTCGCGGCTCTGTTTCCACCCTGCTGGTGCAGGAAGGCACGCTCAAACGCGGCGATATCGTCGTTGTGGGCGCTGAATGGGGCAAGGTCCGCGCGCTGATCGACGATCAGGGCCATCAGGTCAAAGAGGCCGGTCCGTCCAAGCCGATCGAGATCCTTGGCCTCAACGGTGTGCCTGAACCCGGTGATCAGTTCGCCGTGGTCGAGCACGAAGCCCGCGCCCGCGAAGTCGCTGAATATCGCGCCCGTAAAAAGCGCGAAAAAGCCAATGCGGCCACCTCCGGCACCTCGCTGGAGCAGATGATGGCCCAGCTGCAGGATGCCGAGATCAAGGATCTGCCGATCGTCCTTAAAGGCGATGTGCAGGGCTCCGTCGAAGCGATCGTCGGCTCGCTGCAGAAAATGGCCAACAAGGAAGTCCGCGTTCGTGTCCTGCACACAGGCGTCGGCGCGATTTCAGAGAGCGATGTCATTCTGGCCGAAGCCTCCAAGGCCCCGGTCATCGGCTTTAACGTCCGGGCCAATAAACAGGCCCGCGAAGAAGCCGAGCGTTCAGGCGTCGAGATCCGCTATTATTCGGTGATCTATGACCTGATCGACGACATCAAGGGCACGCTTACCGGCATGCTCGACCCTGAGCTGCGCGAAACTTTCCTTGGCAATGCCGAGATCCTGGAAGTCTTCAACGTCTCGAAGGTCGGCAAGGTTGCTGGCTGCCGGGTCACCGATGGCCAGGTCAAACGCGGCTCCAAGGTTCGCCTGCTGCGCGACAACGTCGTCATCCACGAAGGCGAATTGTCACAGCTCAAGCGCTTCAAGGACGACGTCAACGAAGTGCCGGCTGGTCAGGAATGCGGCATGAGCTTTGCCAATTACGACGACCTGAAAGTCGGCGATGTCATCGAATGTTTCGATGTCGAACGCGTCGAGCGGACGCTCGAAAGCGTCGCCTGACACCAGATCGAGGCAAAAGCCTCCTGATGACGAGAAATACGCAAGGCGGGATGACCAGTGGTCATCCCGCCTTCTTCTTGTAATTCATTGAAAAATGGGGATTTCCACAGACGCGTTAAGGCGTTAATATGTGTAAACCGGTTTATGTGGCGTGAAGGAGAGGCCCCATGGAATTCGAAGGGACTTTTGACGAGGACAAGATTGTCGGGACGGTCGACACCGACGTCATCGACGGTAAAGGCGCCAATGACACGCTGCTCGGGTATGGCGGGGATGACAGCCTTGAGGGCAATCATGGCGATGATTTCCTCTCTGGCGGTTGGGGGAATGACTTCCTCTTTGGCAATAATGGGAATGACACCCTCAAAGGGAAGACCGACGACGATACGTTGCACGGCTTCTCGGGCGACGACCTGATCTATGGCGGCAAAGGCGACGACCAGATCGAAGGCGGCTCCGAGAATGACACCCTCATGGGTGAAGCCGGGGAAGACGAGATCTACGGTCAGGCCGGCGATGACAGCATTCGCGGCGGTGCCGATAATGACATGCTCTATGGCAATTCCGGCAATGATACGGTCTGGGGCAATGATGGCGATGACGTCATCAACACCGGTGTCGGCGATGACCTTGGCTACGGTAATGCCGGCACCGACCTGATTTACGGCAATGATGGCGATGACACGCTGTTCGGCAATCTGGGCAATGACACCATCTATGGTGACAAGGGCAATGACAGCCTGATCGGCGGGCAGGGCGAGGATGTCTTCGTCTTCGAGCTCGACTTTGGCGACGATACGATCCGCGATCTCAATGATGGCGACCAGATCCAGCTCAACAACCTCGATGGCGTCGACAGCTATGCCGATGTCGAAGCGGCGATGAGCCAGGATGGCGATGATGTCCTCCTGACTTTCGCGGACGGCACGATCCGTATTGAGGACACACAAGTCGCCGATCTGACGGCCGACGATTTCGTGATCCTCTAACTGGACGCATGAATTTGATAAGGAGAAGCCGCCTCAGAACAGGCGGCTTTTTCTTTGGGATTAGCTGATTGCGCGCCGCGCGCTCTTCGGCTATTGGCCGTTCCCTCGCCGCATTAGCTCAGTTGGTAGAGCATCTCATTCGTAATGAGGAGGTCGCTGGTTCGAATCCGGCATGCGGCACCATTCTCCCCCTGATCAGATTTGCTGAAACTCTGGCCCTTTCCTCCAAAAGGAAGGCCGGAAATTTTCTTCGTAATCGGATGAATGTATCAATTTGGCGTCTCTAAGCTGCTGTCCAAGCAGGCGATCTATTTAAAGTATACATATAATGTAGTATGCATCTTATGGTTGCATGCCAAGATGAACTTATTGAAATTCCGGGCTTTTTCAATTCATGATTGCCGTTCTCTATAATGAGTTGCTGGCAAGACTGCCGCTTTAGTGTCTCATTCATCATTTAGAAACCGTTTACGTGTTGAATCACATAGGAAATCACCTTTTACCATAATCCGGACGCAGAAGAGGTTCCGCCATGTCTATTACTATGTTGTCAGTACTTGCTGCTTTAGCAGCTTCCAGTTCTCCGGCCCCTGTCGGCCAAATTGCTGAAGTTGACGGCGCAGTCATGGTCATGCGCGCTGATCAGTCTGAAGCTGCGATGTCCGGTGATGTCGTTTTCGAAGGTGACCGTGTCATCGCGAAAACGGGCAGCGCCGCCACCGTTCGCGCCTTTGGTTGCGATACGGAAGTTTCTGAACTTGGCCTCGTCACGGTTGCCCCTGAAATGTGCGGTGAAACTTCGCAGATTTCATTTGGCGCAGCACAAGCTGGCGCCGGCTGGGCCGGTCTTTCAGATGCAACGAAAACGCTGATCTTCTTCGGCGGTGCTGCAGGGACGGTTGCAATTGTCGATGCTGTCGTCACCGACGATGATGAGCCAGCCAGCCCGTAAGCTGTCCTTTTCTTCCGGCTACGGCCGATCAAGTCAAAGAAGCTGAATGCCATCCGCATTCAGCTTTTTTCTTGCCTGAATTTCTGACTGCTCGATCCTCAGATCGGTGCGCGCTTGGCGAGGATCCGCTGCAGCGTCCGACGGTGCATGCCGAGACGACGCGCCGTTTCTGACACATTGTGATTGCAGAGCTCATAGACCCGCTGGATGTGCTCCCAGCGGACACGATCAGCCGACATCGGATTTTCCGGGGGCTCTGGCATCTCGCCCGGTCCTGCCAGCAGCGACTTGAGGACGTCATCCGCATCGGCGGGCTTTGCGAGATAATCGATTGCGCCTGCTTTCACTGCCGCAACGGCCGTCGTGATGTTGCCATAGCCGGTCAGAATGATCGCCCGCGCATCCGGGCGGCTTTCATGCAGCTGATTCACAACCTCGATGCCGTCGCCATCTTCGAGCCGCAGATCAACAACAGCAAAGGCCGGAGGTGCGGCAGCAATCAGGCGAGTGGCTTCGCTCACACTTTCGGCGAGGATCGGCGAGAACCCACGCTTTTCCATCGCCCGGCCAAGGCGGGTGCGGAAAGGCTGGTCATCATCGACGATCAGGCAGGTGGCATCTTCGGGAAGGTCGGCGGCGCGCAGGGCGATTGTTTCATCCATCATGTTTCAGCTTCTCTTTTCCGACTGATATATCCCGCTTTTCTTTCACGTAAAGGTTGGCAATCGGCCAAGAAATCTCAACCCACGCCCCCGGCAAACGGCGCCCATTGCCGAAGCACAATGTCGCACCCGTCCGCTCGAGCAGCGTTTTGGCGATAAAAAACCCAAGTCCGAGCCCCTGTCGCCTTGTCTGATATCGTGTTGTTCCTTGCCTGGCGAAGGGTTCTCCCAAGCGTTTAAGGACATCCGGCGGGAAACCCGGGCCGTCATCTTCAATAATGACAAGCAACTCTTTCTGGTCCCAGCGCGCTGAGATCCGCAGGGTCTTGTCGGCGAATTTTACCGCATTCTCGATAAGCGTCCGCAAGCCATAGATGATTGCGGGTTGCCGCTTTAGCCGTTCGGGCGGAGCAAGATCCGAATCTGGATCGAAGACGAAATGCACGTCCGGGCCTTCCTGATTGAGAAAGGGTTTGGCCGCCTGATGGAGCATCTCTTCGAGGGTAAGTTCGGCATGCCGGACATCATCGGATGAGCCGACATCAGAAAGCCGCATCAGGATCTTTTGACACCGTTGCGTTTGCGAAATGAGGAGCTGCGCGTCTTCCTTTAGGGGACCGTCAGGCAGATCGCCCTCCATCTCACGCGCCGTCACAAGAATGGTCGAAAGCGGCGTCCCAAGCTCATGCGCAGCAGCAGCCGCCAGCCCGCCGACGGCCGTCAGCCTCTCCTCCCGGGAGAGAACAGCCTGGGTAGCCTCAAGCGCGGTCGTCAGCTTTGACTGCGCAACCGCCACCTGCCGCGCATAAGCGGCCGTGAACGTCACGCCCAGCATCAGGGCCGCCCAAGATCCGAAAATATAGATATGAGGCAGCGTGACACCGCCCGGCATGGGGGTGTGCCAGATGGCCGTTATGGTCAGAACTGCGATCACCGCGCCGATGACGAGATAGGCACGCCATTTCTCTAGCGCGAACGCCGCCAGCATTGGCGCAAGGAGCAGCCACACCGAGAACGGGTTCAGGATTCCCCCAGCAAAACCGAGCACGACACCGATCTGTGCTGTATCGAATATGAGGTGCGCAGCAATTTCGTTGGGGGTCAGCGCATTGGACAAAGGCTTTGTCTGAATGACCCAGAGATTGACCAGAATCGATGAGAGAATGGCCAACCCGATGGGGATCAGGGGCAAATCGAACTTCAGTACGAATTGCACAAAAAGGGTCACGACCGTCTGACCGGCAATCGCAAACCACCTCAGCCGGGTCAGCGTTCTTTGTCGGATCAGGCTCTGTGGCCGCATAGCTGCGACCTCAATACTGGTTTCACTGTTCATGAGGACCGCCTATAGCCTATCTCACATCATCTAAAGGTGAGGCAGCATGACACTCCGGCACAGTATCCTTCTCCTCATGGCAGCGCCATTCATGTTGAGCGCCTGCGGTGGTGAGAGCAGCCAGACAGATATTCCACGGGCCGGTGAAATACGCCTGAACTCGAGATTTGATGCGGATTTCGACCTCATCGCCCAGACAGGCGAAACGGTCACCGACGAAGATTTCGAAGGCAAACCGATGTTCATCTACTTTGGGTTTACGACCTGTCCTGAGGTCTGCCCGACTGCCCTCGGCAAGATGACAGCGACGCTTGATGCCTTAGGCGAGAAAGACGCGGCGAAAGTCCAGCCGCTCTTCATCACGGTCGATCCCGAACGCGATACAGCCGAGCGCCTGCGTGCGCATCTTGATTATGATCCTCGCCTTCTTGGGCTCACCGGCACGCTCGAACAGATCGAAGCCGCCAAGAAAGCGCTGAACGTTTACGCAAAGAAAGTCCCCATGCCAGACAGCGCGCTGGAATATACGATGGATCACCAGCGCCTGTTTTTCATCACGGGCCCAGATGGCACGGCGGAAATCGCCATCTCTGACGCCGCCCCGACCGAGCAACTGGCTCAATTGCTGGAAGAGCGCCTGAAATAATCTCTCAATCTAACGAGAGGTTAACCATTGGAATTGACTCTTTCTCAGGTCATATTGCGCTAGTCTTCGCAGGTGCAGCATCGCCTGCCGGAACCTGCGTCATAGGAGGCGCTCATGCTCTATTCCGCAATTGAGATCAGCCGTCAGGCTCTCTCGCCTTTTAATGCGGCGGCCCGCTCGACACTGAAAATGTACGAAGCGCTGGGGATCGATGAAGGTCACCTCACGATTTTCACGCGGCCTCCGATTGCTGCGCTCAAAGTCTATGAATCCCTGACGCGCCGTTACACCAAGCCGGACTGGGGCCTCCCCACCACACAGATCGGCGAGACCGAAGTCCCCGTCTCTGTCGAGACCGTGATAGAAAAGCCCTTTGGTTCTCTCATTCGTTTTGCTCGCGATCCGGATGCCTTGCGCGCCGCCGGCAAAACCGAACCCGATCCGCGCGTTCTGATCGTCGCGCCGATGTCAGGGCATTATGCGACCCTGCTGCGCGGTACGGTTCAGGCCATGCTGCCCGATCATGAGGTCTTCATCACCGACTGGGCAGACGCCCGCGAAGTGCCGCTCTGGTTCGGTCGCTTCGATATGCACGATTACATCGATTATCTGATCGAATTCATGCGCGAGATTGGGCCCGATACCCACACCATGGCCGTCTGCCAGCCGGGGCCGCTCCTTCTCTCCGCAATTGCAGTGATGTCGCGGGAAAATGATCCCGCCACACCGTCGACCATGACGTTTATGGGCAGCCCGATCGATGCGCGGCGCAGTCCGACCGTGACGAACCTGCTCGCTGAACAGCGCGCCTTTGAATGGTTCGAGCAGAACATGATCCAGACCGTGCCCGCCCCCTATGCGGGGATCGGCCGCCGCGTCTATCCGGGGTTCTTGCAGCTCTACAGCTTCATCTCGATGAATGCGGAGCGTCATATCGAGGCGACCTGGGATTACTTCGAGAACCTGATCCGCGGCGATGATGATTCAGCAGAAAAGCATGAGCGCTTTTATGATGAATATCTCTCCGTATGCGACATGACCTCAGAGTTCTATCTGCAGACGATCCGCGAAGTCTTCCAGGAATACAGCCTGCCGCGCGGCCTTCTCTGCCATCGCGGTGAGACAGTTGATCCATCCCTCATCACCAAGACGGCGCTGCTGACCGTTGAAGGTGAGCTGGATGACATCTCCGGCATCGGTCAGACGCAAGCCGCCCATGATCTCTGTACGGGCCTGAAGCCCAAAAACAAGATCGACTATGTGCAGGAAGGTGCCGGGCATTACGGGGTCTTCAACGGCTCACGCTGGCGCACAATCATCCAGCCGAAGATCGCAGAATTCATCCGGGAACGGTATGATCCGGCAAAAGAACGCAAATTCCTCGCCGGGAAATTTCCCCTTCGGGATGCCGGCGCGGCTTAAGTAAGAGCCCCTATTCTTCACCTTTGCTCGGCGGGTCAGTTTCATTGGACTGATCCGGCGTCGTATCCTTTGTCTTGTTTGGGGGCGTAGCCTTGATCGCCTCGAACATGGCCAGCTTTGCCTGTCGCACCTGCTTGCGGCGCATATAGGCCGAGCCGCTCGGCTTCAGCGCGCGGCGCAGGACACGCCACACCGCGATCACGCCCAGCAGGACAAGGATCCAGACAAGCATCACATTCTCCAAAATCCACATGCCAGACTAGGCAACATTCGCGCGCAAGGCTATCGGAGTGGGATGTCAAAACCGAAGCCCCTCGACGGCAACAGCCGTCTCTATCTCATCGATGGCTCCGCCTATATCTTCCGCGCCTATCACGCATTGCCGCCATTAACGCGCAAGTCGGACGGCCTGCCGATCGGGGCCGTGTCGGGTTTCTGCAACATGCTGTGGAAGCTTTTGACCGATGTGCAGGATGCCGCCCAGGAGCATATCGGCACACCGACCCATTTTGCGGTCGTCTTTGACTATTCCGGCAAATCCTTCCGGAACACTCTTTATAAGGAGTACAAGGCGAACCGGCCACCCGCGCCCGAGGACCTTGTCCCGCAATTCCCCCTGATCCGGGATGCGACCCGTGCCTTTGGCCTGCCCTGTCTTGAGCAGGAAGGGTTCGAAGCGGACGACATCATCGCGACACACGCACGCCTCGCCGAAGAAGCCGGCGCCGAGACCGTCATTGTCTCCTCCGACAAGGATCTGACCCAGCTCGTCACCGACCGCACGGTCATGTTCGATCCGATGAAGAACAAGATCATGGACACCGCGGCCGTGATCGAGAAATTCGGGGTTGGCCCGGAGCTGATGATCGACCTTCAGGCACTGATGGGGGATTCGACCGACAACGTGCCCGGCGTGCCCGGTATCGGCCCGAAAACGGCAGCGCAACTTCTCGAAGAATATGGCTCGCTCGATTATGTCCTCGCCCGTACCGAAGAGATCAAGCAGAAGAAACGCCGCGAGATGCTCGAGACGCATAAAGAAGAAGCGCTCATATCTCGCCAGCTTGTAACGCTTGATCGCAATGTACCGGTGCCGGACCATCCCGCCGACTTTATCGTCAAGGATTTCGATCACGAGACCCTGATCTCCTTCCTTGAGGAGATGGAATTCTCGACCCTGACCCGCCGTATCCGCGAGGCAGGCGGCATTGCCGCGCCAGAGGCGAAGAAAGCCGCCGCGCCGTCCGCCTCTTCTGTCGGCTTTGACCGCGACAAATATGAGGTCATCTATGATCCCGATGACCTCCGTGCTCTGATGGATGAGGCCATCGAGGTCGGCACGCTCGCGGTTGATACCGAAACCGACAGCCTGAACGCCATGCGCGCAAGACTGGTCGGTCTTTGCTTCTCCTTGCGCCCCGGGCATGGGGTTTATGTACCGCTGCTCCATGGCAGCTCGGACGGGCTTGATTTTGATGGCGACGAGAATGCTGCCAAGCAGATTGATCAAAAGCTTGCGCTCGAGATCATCAAGCCCGTGCTGGAGGACACTTCCGTTCTGAAAGTCGGGCAGAACCTCAAATATGATGCCCTGATCCTGTCGCGCCACGGCATCGATATTCAGCCCTATGACGATACGATGCTGCTGTCCTATGCGGTTGAAAGTGGGATCGGCAATCACGGCATGGATGAGCTGGCCGAGCGCCATCTCGCGCACACCTGCATTTCCTTCAAGGAGATTGCCGGGACCGGCAAGAACGCCAAGACTTTCGACCAGATCGCGATCCCCGAAGCGGCAAAGTACGCCGCCGAAGACGCCGATGTGACGCTCCGGCTGTTCCATGTCCTTAAACGTCAGGTGGCGGATGATGGCATGATGACGGTTTATGAAACCATGGACCGCCCGCTCGTGCATGTCGTCCGCGACATGGAAGAGGCCGGCATCCGCGTTGACAAACAGCACCTCTCCCGCCTCTCCGGCGAGTTCGCGCAGCGCATGGCCGCCCACGAGGCCGAAGCCCACAAGCTGGCCGGGGAAAGCTTTAACCTCGGCAGTCCGAAGCAGATTTCCGAGATCCTGTTTGGCAAGCTCGGCCTGCCTGGCGGCAAGAAAACCAAGACGGGAGCCTGGTCGACCGCCGCGGATACACTGGATGATCTGGCAGCGGAAGGGATTGAGATTGCGACCGAGCTTCTCGCCTGGCGTCAGCTTTCCAAACTCAAGGGCACCTATACCGATGCCCTGCAGGAGACGATCCACCCCGAGACGGGGCGGGTTCATACCTCCTATTCCCTCGCGGCAACGACAACTGGACGCCTCTCCTCAAACGATCCGAACCTTCAGAACATCCCGATACGGACAGAAGATGGCCGCAAGATCAGGGAAGCCTTCATCGCAGAAAAAAGCAATGTCCTGATCTCCGCCGATTACAGCCAGATCGAGCTGCGCCTGCTCGCCCATATTGCCGGGATCGATGCCCTGCAGAATGCCTTCCGCGAAGGACTCGATATTCACGCGATGACAGCGTCAGAAGTCTTCGGTGTGCCGATTGAGGGGATGGACCCATCCGTCCGTCGTTCGGCCAAGGCAATCAATTTCGGGATCATCTACGGGATCTCCGCCTTCGGCCTTGCCCGCCAGCTTGCCATTCCGCGAGGTGAGGCGGGCCAGTATATCAAGGATTATTTCGAGAAATTCCCCGGCATCCGTCAGTATATGGATGACATGATCGCGGCCGCCAAGGCGGATGGATATGTCGAGACCCTGTTCGGGCGAAGAGCTCATGCACCCAACATCAATTCCAAGCAGCATCCGGTACGCAGCTTTGCCGAGCGACAGGCGATCAACGCGCCGATTCAGGGTTCTGCCGCCGATGTCGTCAAACGCGCCATGATCCGCGTACCGCCTGCACTGAAAGAGGCAGGGCTCTCGGGCCGAATGCTGCTTCAGGTGCATGACGAGCTGTTGATCGAATGCCCCAAGGCAGAAGCCGATGAAACCGCCGCGCTCCTAAAAGACGTGATGGAGAAAGCAACGCTGCCCGCGCTTGAGATCTCTGTGCCGCTGATCGTCGAAGCCGGGATCGGCAAGAACTGGCAGGAAGCTCACTAAAGAGCCCATTAATCCAAGGGCAGCCCGCGCCTTGCCGTCCTGCGGCAAGCGCGTTAGCCCTGATTGCGGCAGGGGCGCCAAACGGGAGAGCAGCAATGTCCGATCTCATCGGCCGCTTTTTGAGCTTTGACGAACATCTCGGCCGGGGCCTCGTCAAATTCGCCTATTTCGTCTCGCTCTTCTATATCGTCGTCATCCACCTGTTTCATCTGGTGGGGCATCTCATTCATCTCGATATTGGCGAGTTCCTGCTGGTCCCGTTCAAATTCCTGCTCTGGGTGCTGGTCTTACGCATCCTCGCCGAATTTCTGATGGCCGTCCTGTCGATCGATGATCACCTGCAAACAGCTGGCGGGATGCAGGATGGGTTTGAAGCCGGCCTGACCCCGGAACCGGGGGCCCAACCCGACAGCCCCAAATCTGCCGCGCCGATCATCACCCCTGCGCCTGAGGCCGAGGCATCAGAAGACCAGCCGTCTACGGATGATGATGGCGACGCGTCAAAGGACGAGACCTCACCCCCAGGGGCCTGAGGGGCGGGCAGGCTCTGACGGGCGTTCCGGCGCACGGCCACCCGACATCTCGACCAGCCGATCAATCCGGTTCTGGGTCGCAGGGTGCGTCGAGAAAAGGTTATCCGCCCCGCGCCCTGACAGCGGATTGATGATCATCATCTGACCGGAAGCTGGGTGACGCTCCGCCGTCACATTCGGGATCCGCGCGACGCCATTCGAGATCTTCGCCAGCGCCGAGGCAAGCCAGATCGGGTTGCCGCAGATTTCCGCGCCGATCCTGTCTGCCTCATATTCCCGCGTCCGGCTGATCGCCATCTGCACGAGGCTCGCGGCCAAGGGCGCGAAGATCATGATCGCAATCGTCTGGATCATCCCGCCGGCGCTGTTCCGGTTGCCGCCAAAGAAGATCGCAAAATTGGCGAGCGCCGTGATCGCCCCGGCGAGTGTCGCCGTCACCGTCATGGTCAGGGTGTCACGGTTTTTCACATGCGCCAGCTCATGCGCCATGACGCCCATGACTTCTTCCTCGGTCAGCATGTTAAGAAGGCCGGTGGTAGCCGCGACGGCCGCGTTCTCCGGGTTCCGGCCGGTCGCAAAGGCATTGGGCTGGGGGTTCTCGATGACGTAGATTTTTGGCACCGGCATGCCGGCCCGGCCCGCGAGGCCGACAACACCCTCGGCATAACGCCGCAGCTTGATCTCCCGCGTATCGGGGTCGACCTGACGCGCATTATACATTTTGAGGACGATCTTGTCGGCGTTCCAGTAGCTGATGAAGTTCATTACGCCTGCGAAAGCAAGTGCGATTACCATGCCCGTTGCCCCGCCTAACAAGAGGCCGATGACACCGAACAGCCCCGTGATGGCCGCGATCAGCATGAAAGTGCGCAATGATGAATTCATCGGAATAAGGCCCTTGATAGACTGGTTGAAACTCTTGGGATGAGAGATAGGTAGAGGAGAAAGGAGCTGCCAGTGACCGATACGCCATCTGACGACCCAGTCCCGATGACTGAAGACGGCATTCCGATGATCGTGAATGGCCGCGAGCTGTCGGAGATGGAGATCGGTATCCTCCGCGAAGCCAAAGAGCGCCGCGAGCAGATCGCGCTTGAGGACGCTGAGAAGGAAATTGGCGGAGCGGACCGGACGACCAATCCGACCCGCTATGGCGACTGGGAAAAGGCCGGCCGCGCCGTCGATTTCAGCTGAGCTTCGCCCAGATCGGCTCACTCACCCCATCTGATAAAAAGGCCGTATGCGCCGCTTTTTCTTCCTCAGTGAGGAGGACCGGGCGTGGACCGTCGCGCACCGGGGTTGGCCGGTTCTCATCGTCCGAGCCATTCTCCCCGCTGCCGCGCCGCCCGAAGGAGAAGCCAGACTGCGCGCCGCCCGTCAGCTCGACATAGACTTCCGCCAGCAGCCGCGCATCGAGGAGCGCGCCGTGGCCTTGTGATTCCCGCTGGGAAAGATCGATCCCGAAACGCGAGCAGAGCGCATCAAGCGAAGCGGGCGAGCCGGGGAACCGCTTGCGCGCGATCTTCACCGTGTCGATCACCTGATCGGCTTCGGTCCAGCGCCAGGGCAGGCCGATCTCCTCCAGATGATGTTTCATGAAGCCGCAGTCGAAGGGTGCGTTATGCGCGACCAGCACGCCGTCTCCGGCAAAGTCCAGAAACGCCTGCGCGATGCTCGGATCGCTGAAGACCGGCTTGTCGGCAAGGAACTCCGAGGACAGCTTGTGGACCGCATAGGCCTCTTTGGGCATGTCCCGTTCAGGGTTGATATAGACGTGGAATTTCTTCCCCGTGAGTGCGCCATTGACCATCTCAACGGCGCCGATTTCGACCAGCCGGTGGCCCTTATGGGGTTCGAAACCAGTCGTTTCGGTATCGAATATAATTTGACGCATGCTCAGTCTTGAGGCTATTTGCCGCCAGCGTCGAGGGCCTTGGCACGGATATCGGCAAGGATTTCCCGGACCTTTTCCCGAGCAACCTCAAAGCCTTCCCCAGTGGGGACGATATAGTCCGCGAGTTTGAGTTTCTCCTCTTCCGGCATCTGTGCGGAGAGGATCGCGGCATATTTTTCTTCTGTCATGCCGGGCCGCGCTAATACCCGCGCTTTGCGTACATCCTCAGGTGCAGAGCAGACAACGACAATGCCTTCGGACCGGTCAGGATTGTTCTCAAGGAGGAGCGGGATATCGAGCAGCACGATTTCCGCGCCGGCCCTTTCCTGCGCCTCGAGAAACCCCCGCTGATCGGCGGCCACAAGTGGATGAACGATCTCTTCAAGAGCTTTGAGTTCTGCCGGTTTGCCGAGCACTGCCTCGGCGAGAAGCGCGCGGTTGATCCCGCCGAGTGGTCCGCCGACCCCCGGAAACCGCTCAAGGATCGGCGCCACGCCAAACCCCCGCGGGGAATATAGTCTGTGGACGGCCTTATCGGCATCCCAGACCGGAATCCCTTCGCCTTCGAAAAGGGCCGCGGTCGTGGTCTTGCCCATCCCGATGCCGCCCGTCAGTCCGATCGTGATCATTTCAGTCCCTCAAGAAACTCTATCGCTGCCGGCTCATCATCCGGGCGGATGCCGAACCAGGCTTCAAAACTCGGCACGGCCTGATGCACCAGCATGGGTAGGCCGTTCATGGTTTTCTGGCCCCTCTCCCGCGCGCCTAGCAAGAGGTCGGTTTCGCGCGGGGTGGTGATGATGTCGATCACCGCGGCATGGGGCGGCAAGCTGCCGACAAACATATCGAGCGGCGGTTGGCCCTCCATGCCGAGCGAGGTCGTGTTGATCAGAAGATCAATCTCACCGAGTTTTGTGTCCCGGGCCGCCCAGCCGATGGGTTTGATCTCGAAACGCTCCGCCAATTCTATGGCTTTCGAGGCCGTCCTGTTGGTGATCTCGATGCGCTCAAGCCCTGACTCTTTGAGCGCCACGATGATCGCAGGGGCCGCGCCTCCGGCCCCGATGATGCGCGCTGTGCGAGGCGCGGGATCCAGCGCCATTGAGGAAAGCGCCGCGCGGAATCCCGCAATATCCGTATTGTCGCCGATAACTTTACCATCGTGGAAAACAAGAAGGTTCGCCGTGCCCACGGATTCGGCCCGTTCGGTCCGCTCATCGCAGAGCTCAAAAGCAAGCTGCTTGAACGGGATCGTCACATTGACCCCGGCATAGCCTTTTTCCGGCAGGGTGCGGATCAACTCTCTGAAGCTGTCCTCATCCTTGCCGTCGATGGCAGTGTAGTCCGCCTCAACCCCATGCGCCTTTATCCATCTTGTATGAAGCGCAGGGGATTTTGACTGACCTATCGGGTGGCCGATCACGGCAACGTGACGCATCACCATGCCAGCACCTCGCGCGCGCGGAGCTCGGCCAATAGAGGCATCAGCGGCAGGCCGAGAATAGTGAAATAATCGCCTTCGATATTCTCAAACAGCCGGACGCCCTCGCCTTCCAGCTCATAGGCCCCGACAGTTGCCAGCACTCGCTCGCCGACCGTTTCGAGATAGGAAGCAATCGCATCTCGGCTGGTCTTTCGCATGGTGAGAGATGCGGAGCCGCGATGCCGCCAGATGATCTCGCCATCCTTCGCGAGGACCAGCCCGGAGCGAAGATAATGGATTTTTCCGGCCATCTCGAAGAGCCGGTCGCCCGCCTCTTCCAGCGAGACCGGCTTGTCATAAAGCTCGCCATCGAACTCCATGACCTGATCAGCGCCGATGACGAATTCATCCGCTGATGCTGCGCAGGCCAGCGCCTTTTCCTCGGCGAGGATCAGGGCGATTTCCGCCGGCGTTTTCCCGCGAAGGAGCTCGCGCGCCTTGACCACGCCCTCATCAATATCGGCGGGCCGCGCATCGTATTGAATCCCCGCGCCATCGAGCAGCGCGCGCCGGGACGCAGAGCGGGAGGCAAGAACGAGGCTCATCCCTGGCTGATATCCCCGCCCTGCCGGGCGCTCATCAGGGTGAGGACTTTCGCGGCGGTTTCTTCGACCGAGCGGCGGGTGACATCGATGGTCGGCCAGCCATTCTTGGCAAAGTAGCGCTTGGCCTTGGTCACCTCGTCTTTGACCTGATCCTCATCCGAATAGGTCGCGGCATCCTGATTGGCGGCAAGGTTCGTCAGCCGCGTCCGCCGGATCTGGGAGAGCCGCGTCGGGCTGGCGGTCAGACCCACCACAAGAGGCTTTCGCAATTGGGCAAGTTCCGGGGGCGGATCGCTGGTCGGCACCAGCGGCACGTTGGCGGCTTTCACCCCACGGTGAGCCAGATACATGCAGGTAGGCGTCTTTGACGTCCGGCTGACGCCAACGAGAACAACATCCGCGCTTTCGAGATCCCAGGTCATCTGCCCGTCATCATGCGCCATCGTGTAATCGATGGCTGCGATACGGCGGAAATAATCATCATCAAGCTCATGCTGCGCGCCGGTCTGCATCGTCTGTTCGAGACCGAGATAATCCGCAAACGCATTGAGCAATGGATCGAGCACCGGGATCGCCGGTACCTGCAGCTCGGCGCATTTCACTTCAAGGCGGCGGCGCATCTGGCGATCGACGATCGTATACATGACAAGGCCCGGCGCTTGTTCGATCCGCGCGAGAACCTTGTCGAGCTGGGCATTCGACCGCACAAGAGAGGCCACATGTTCGAGGGGTTTGGCCCGCTCGAACCGGGCAGCGGTTGATTTCAGCATGGTGCTGAGCGTCTCGCCCGTCGAGTCGGAGACAAGATGGACATGAAACCAGGTCGTCGCACGTATGCGCTGGGCGGGAGTCACACTGCTCATCCTGTCGTGCTTTCCGGCCGGAAAATTGCCATCGCCATTATCAACATTCGGCGGTTCCTACCGAGTTTATGCCGGGAGTACCACGGCCATCCCCGGCCCATATGCAAAAGTTGCGCATTATCCCCGGCTGGGGATATCCATGAGAAAGATGACCGGTTGCTTAACGAAACATTAAAGTCATACCGCGGTAGTCAAGACGGAAAATCGCGGAGTCGAAAAACATCCTCTCTGGGGAAAAGCCGAGTCGATAAACACGCACTAAGTGCGATATCCACTTTATCCACCCCTATAGGACTCATACTTCATTTCAGATAAGCGCTACCGGTATGTCTCAAGAGAATTCAAAATTCATGCGTGTGCTGAGAGGTGAGCCCCTCTCAATTCCCCCTATCTGGTTCATGCGGCAGGCTGGCCGCTATCTTCCAGAGTACAGGGCCGTGCGGGAGGAAGCAGGAGGTTTTCTGGATCTCTGCTACAATCCTGACAAAGCCGCTCGGGTCACCCTTCAGCCTATAGAACGCTTTGATCTCGATGCGGCCATCCTTTTTGCTGACATCCTGCTGATCCCTCAGGCATTGGGCATGAAGCTCTGGTTTGAACAGGGCGAAGGGCCGAGGCTGGAGCCGGTTCTCAAAGATGACATGTCCGCAGCCGGAAAACTTTCGGGCGAAGACATCCATAAAACGCTCTCGCCGGTCTATGAGACGGTCTCTCAAGTTCGGGCGGCCCTACCTCCGGAAAAGGCGTTGATCGGCTTCGCAGGGGCTCCCTGGACCGTTGCGACCTATATGCTGGCCGGTCAGGGCGTGAAGGATCCATCGGCCCTTCGGATGACGGCTTATCAGTCGCCTGACGAAATGGCGGCGCTGATCGATCTCATCGCCTCGGCAACCGCAGAATACCTGATCCGGCAGGCCCAAGCAGGAGCAAATGCGGTCATGCTGTTTGATAGCTGGGCGGCAGGTCTGCCCTCCGCGCTATTCCACGATCTCTGCGTTGAGCCTGTCCGCAAGATCGCGGCGGAAGTGAAAGCCAAAACGGGCATACCGGTGATTGGTTTTCCGCGCGGATCTGGTCCGGCCTATACGGAAGTCGCGAAACTGAAAGAAATCGATGCCGTCTCGATTGATACGGGTCTTCCGTGGGATTGGGCGGCTGAGAACCTTTCCCTGTATGGCGCGGTGCAGGGCGGTCTCGACCAGCTCCTGCTTCTTGAGGGCGGAGATGCATTGTTCTCATCGGCGGACAGGTTGATCGACAGCTTCGCCGGCAAGCCCTTCATCTTCAATGTCGGACATGGATTGATCCCGCAGACCCCGCCGGAACATGTTGCCACGCTGGTCAAACATATCCGTGAGCGCTAGGGCGCGGGCATGCAAGCGCTCTATCCCTGGATCAAATCGCTCCACCTCATTCTCGTCATCGCGTGGATGGCGGGGATGATGTATCTGCCGCGACTGTTCGTGTACCACCATCAGTCCGAGCCCGGCGGGGAAGCCGAAACCTATTTCATGAAAATGGAGCGCGGGCTTCTCAAGGGGATCATCAATCCCTCGATGATCGGCGTTTGGGTTCTGGGACTCACGATGATTGCGATGGCGCCGGGGCTTCTCAGCCAGATCTGGTTTCTCGTGAAACTCGCCTGCGTGATCGGCATTTCCGGGATCCACGGATTTTATGCCGCGAGCTTCAAACGCTTTCAGAATGGCGAACGCCCACGGACCGAGAAATTCTGGCGCATTATGAATGAAGTGCCCTTCCTTCTGATGATCGTCGTCGTTTTCATGGTGATCGGGGTCAATCCGACCGGCTGATCCCCTTGGGATTGACCGGCTGAGCTACTAAATATATCCTGATAGGAACGGCGTCCTGCCGTTCTCACCTATGCTTTTCCCATTCGAGTTGACTTGCCGGCGCTTGCGCTGAGCCTTCTCGCTATATCCGGATTTTCCATGCTGCCCGATACAATCACCCTTGATGAGATCAAGGAAAAGACACCCCAAGACCTCGTTTCGTTTGCGGAAGAGGTCGGGGTCGATAACGCTTCTGCCCTGCGCAAACAGGATCTGCTCTTCGCAATCCTGAAGGAGCTGGCGGAAGAGGAAGTCGAAATCATCGGCTCGGGCGTTCTGGAAATCCTGCCCGACGGGTTCGGGTTCTTGCGCTCACCGGATGCCAACTACCTTGCGGGCCCGGACGATATTTACTGCTCGCCGCAGCAGATCCGGAAATTTACGCTCAAGACGGGCGACACCATCTCCGGTGAAATCCGCAGCCCGAAAGATGGCGAACGTTACTTCGCCCTGACCAAGGTCAACACCGTCAATTTTGAGGACCCGGAGAAATCCCGGCACAAGGTTCACTTCGATAACCTGACCCCGCTCTACCCGGATCAGAAACTCCACATGGAAGTCATCACCGGTGACGAGAAGAAGAAAGATCTCTCGACCCGCGTGATCGATATCGTCTCGCCGCTCGGCAAGGGCCAGCGGGCGCTGATCGTTGCGCCGCCGCGGACCGGTAAAACCGTCCTGTTGCAGAATATCGCGCACGCCATCACGACCAATCACCCCGAATGCTATCTCATCGTTCTCTTGATCGATGAACGTCCCGAAGAGGTGACGGATATGCAGCGCTCGGTGAATGGTGAGGTTGTCTCCTCGACCTTTGACGAACCCGCCTCGCGCCACGTTGCGGTTTCCGAAATGGTCATCGAGAAAGCCAAACGCCTGGTCGAACATGGCCGCGATGTCGTCATCCTGCTCGACTCGATCACGCGTCTGGGCCGTGCCTACAACACCGTGGTACCCAGCTCCGGCAAGGTCCTGACCGGCGGTGTCGATGCCAACGCCCTGCAACGTCCGAAGCGGTTCTTTGGTGCGGCGCGGAATATCGAGGAAGGCGGCTCGCTGACGATTATCGCAACGGCGCTGATCGATACCGGCTCGCGGATGGACGAAGTCGTCTTCGAAGAATTCAAGGGCACGGGTAACTCGGAAATCGTCCTTGACCGGAAAGTTGCGGACAAACGGACCTTCCCGGCGATCGATATCGCCAAATCCGGTACCCGGAAAGAAGACCTGCTCATCCCGAAAGAAGAGCTGTCCAAGATCTTCGTTCTGCGGCGTATCCTGTCGCCAATGACGCCGATGGATTCGATCGAGTTCCTGCTCGAGAAACTGCGTCAGACGAAGACCAACAAGGACTTCTTCGATTCAATGAATACGTAGGGCGGATCAGTTCGAGGCCGGACAGGCGGAGGGGCTCGCAAAGCGCCCCGCTGCCATCAGGGCCTCGGCAGCCGCTTCCGGCCGGTCGGTTGCGATCAGGTCGATGCCGAGTTTCGAGATATCGACATAGCCTTCATCATTGCGGCTTGCGGCATACTGATTGTCGAGTGAATCGCGGCCGCCAAGCGTGCCGAAAATCGCCTCAATGCCTTCTGATTGCAGGGCTTGAGAGAGAGGGCCATTCGGCGCCTCAACCCCCGTCCAGGCGAGAATATTCTCCCGCTTCATGCCGCGGTCGACCAGCCGGTCGATATCGTCAGCCGAGTTGACGGTCACCGAAATCATGGAATCGGGAAAACGTTTGGAAAGGGCAACAGCGGAATTTTCCGTATAGGAAATCAGGATCACCCAATCCTCCGCACCTGCATCCCGCACCGCTTTGGCAACATCATCATAATCCGTAGACGGCTTGATATCGAGTTCGAGAACCGTCTTGCCCTTGGCCCATTCGAGTGCCTCATCAAGACGCGTCAGGCCATAGGCCGTGACCTTGCCCTCATCATCTTTCAGAGAAAGCGCGCGAAGCTCGTCCCAGGATTTCTCCGCCGCCGGACCACGCCCGGTGGTCGTCCGACCCAGATTGTCATCATGATGAAGAAAGAGAACACCGTCCGCGCTGGTCGCCACATCGACCTCAAGGAAGGCGCCGGTCTCCCCATAGGTGCGCTCGAAAGTCGCGAGCGCGTTCTCCGGATAGCCGGGGGCCGGACCGCCGCGATGGGCAGCAATCTGTGTCAGTCCGAGCTCGCCGATACAGTCGAAATAGACCGGCAGGCTCAAAAATGGCGGAAATGGCGATGGACCCTCCGGCGGTGTATTTCCCCCCGGAGAGCAGGCAGTCAGAAACAGGGCTGCGAAGAGCAGTTTGCGCATGGTTTATTCCCCTCACCGGCCCATGCTAGCGCAACTCACCCAGCAAGGAACGCATGATGAAGATTACATTCAATGTAGATTGCACGCCGGCCGAAGCGCGCGCCTTCTTTGGTCTGCCGGATGTACAGCCGGTCAATGACATGATCGTGTCATCCATGGTTGAGCGGACGAAACAGAATCTCGACACGCTGAGTGATCCCAAAGCGTTCTGGGAACGCGCCATGGCGACGGGCACCGGGAATATGGAAGCCTTCCAGAACATGTTTGCCGCCGGGATGAAGGCGTCCGGCGGATCCGACAAGAAATAGAGCGGCCCCGGGCCGATGGAGACGATCTTCGCACGGAGTTCCGGCTCGGGCCGGACGGCGATTGCTGTCTGGCGGATCTCGGGTCCGGCAGCGGGCGAGGTCGTTGTGAAACTCGCGGGCTCATTGCCGCCTGTCCGCCGGGCGAGCCATCGGCAGATCCGGGATCCGCAAGGCGGTCTCCTCGATGACGGGATCGTCCTGTGGTTTCCCGGACCCAATACGGCGACGGGCGAAGACCTTGCCGAATTCCATCTCCACGGCTCGCAGGCGGTCGCCACCCGTTTCACTGAAACACTGACCGGGCTCGGCTTGCGGCCTGCGGAACCCGGTGAGTTCACGCTCCGCGCCTTGCGTCATGGTCGCATGGGATTGCTTGAAGCAGAAGGTCTCGGCGATCTTCTCGATGCCGAAACAGAACAGCAGCGACAACAGGCTTTGGGGGGCTATACCGGCTCCGCACGCGAGGTCGTGGCAGGCTGGCGCGACGGGCTTTTGGCGGCGCTCGCGGTGCTCGATGCCGCGGTTGATTTCCCCGACGAAGAAGATGTGCCAGCGGAGATTGCCTCCCGTGCGGTCCCGGCACTCGAAAAAGTGTCGACCTCCCTGAAAGAAGAGCTGGCGAAATCCGCCAAGGGCCGCCGGCTTCGCGAGGGGCTGACGCTCGCGATCATCGGGCCGCCCAATGCGGGGAAATCGACCCTGCTCAACCGGCTGGTCGGGGAGGAGCGGGCGATTGTCTCGGACATTCCCGGCACGACGCGCGATGTCGTCAGCGCCCGGCTCGATATTGCCGGGCGGCTGGTCGAAGTGCTCGATACGGCGGGTCTGCGTGATGAAACAGATGACCCCATCGAGCGCGCCGGGATGGAACGCAGCCGTGCGGCACGGGAGCGGGCGGACATCATCATCGAGCTTTCCGCCGACGGAAGCCGGGAAGATCCCCGCCTCCTCCGCGTGACGAACAAGATCGATCTTGGCGAGACAGCGCCTGAAGGCACGCTCGGCCTTTCCGCCCTAACGGGCGAGGGCTGGGACGAATTCCTTTCGGCGCTGACCGAGCGGATCGAGGCATCTGCCATCCCCGCCCTTTTTACCCATGAGCGCCAGATCGCACTTCTCCAATCTGGCGCGGCGGCACTGGACAGGGTGCTCGATGAACCCGCGCAGGATCCGGAATTGCTGGCGGAGGATGTCCTCTCGGTGATCGCCCTTCTAGATCAGATGACCGGGCGGATCACGGTTGAGGATGTGCTGGGCGCCATCTTTTCCCGCTTCTGCATCGGAAAATAGCGTTTCATGTGAAACAGGCGCGCGCGCCCTCTCCACAAGCCGCCTTCCCTTCGCTATCTGCCTGCAATGAGCAGAGATTTTGACGTCATTATTGTCGGCGGCGGCCATGCCGGAACGGAAGCGGCCTGCGCTGCGGCCCGAGCGGGCGCGCGCACGGCACTCGTCACCCATAAATGGGCGACGGTTGGCGAGATGTCCTGCAATCCGGCGATTGGCGGCCTGGGCAAAGGCCATCTGGTCCGCGAGATCGATGCCCTCGACGGGATCATGGGCCGGGCTGCCGATCAGGGCGGCATTCAGTTCCGGCTGCTCAACCGGTCAAAAGGCCCCGCTGTCCGAGGCCCTCGCACGCAAGCTGACCGCAAGCTCTATCGCGAAGCCGTTCAGCGACTGGTGACGGAGCAGGAAAACCTGACCGTCATCGAAGCGGCGGTCGATGATCTGATCGTTGTCGGTGATGAATGCCGGGGCGTGATCACCGATAAGGGTGAGCGCATTGAGGCCGCCGCTGTCGTCGTGACCACGGGCACCTTCCTGCGCGGGGTCATCCACCGTGGCCATGACCGGATACCGGCAGGCCGCGTGGGCGAAGCCCCGGCCAACGCGCTGGGCGAGCGGTTCGAAGCCATGAACCTGCCGCTCGGGCGGCTGAAAACCGGCACGCCGGCGCGGCTCGACGGCCGGACGATCGGCTGGGATCAGCTTGAAATGCAGGAAGCCGATGAGCGGCCCGTGCCGTTTTCCTTCCTGACGCGGGTAATCAACGTGCCGCAGATTGCCTGCGGCATCACCTACACCAATGATGCGACCCACCGGATCATCGAAGAAAACCTCTCCGGGTCTGCGGTTTATGGCGGACGGATATCCGGGCAGGGACCGCGTTATTGCCCGTCAATTGAGGATAAGGTCGTCAAATTCCGGGATCGCGCGTCCCATCAGGTCTTTCTCGAGCCCGAGGGCCTCGACGATAACACGATCTATCCCAACGGGATTTCGACCTCGCTGCCGGAGGAGATCCAGGACGCGTTTCTCAAGACCATTTCGGGGCTAGATACCGCGAAAGTCCTGCAATATGGCTATGCCATTGAGTATGATTATGTCGATCCGCGCGCGCTCGACCGGACGCTGGGTCTGCGGATGCTGCCGGGGCTTTTCCTGGCGGGTCAGATCAATGGCACCACCGGATATGAGGAAGCAGGCGCTCAAGGCTTGATGGCCGGGCTCAACGCTGCTGCGCGGGCGCTGGGTCAGAGCCCGCGCACCCTCACCCGATCAGACGGCTATATCGGGGTGATGATCGATGATCTCGTGACCCGCGGCGTCACCGAGCCATATCGCATGTTCACCTCCCGCGCGGAGTATCGTCTCAGCCTGCGCGCGGATAATGCGGATCTGCGCCTGACCCCGCTGGGCCTTGAATGGGGCTGCGTCGGAGAAGAACGGCGGGAGGCGTTTCACGTGAAACAGTCCGCCGTCGAGGGTCTGCGGCAGGTCATGACCACGACCACTCTCACCCCGAATGAGGCCGGTGCCCATGGCATCAAGGTCAATCAGGACGGCCGCCGACGGTCCCTGCTGGACCTGTTGAGCCTCAAGGATGTCACGCTCGATGACATCGCCGCCCTCGCCCCGGCGCTGGCCGAGGCGCCGGAGGATGTACGCACTGTCATCGAAGCCGACGCGCTTTATGCGGGCTATCTCGACCGGCAGGAGGCGGAGATCGTCACCCTGCGCAAGGAAGAGAGCCAGCCCATTCCGGCCGATTTCGATTTCCATGCCGTCACGGGCCTTTCCAATGAAGTCAAAGACCGGCTGACAAGGGCGCGTCCGGAAACGCTGGGCCAGGCGGGCCGCGTCGAAGGCGTCACACCCGCCGCGCTAGCCACACTCCTCATCCATCTGCGTGGAGTGTCCGCCGCCAATGGCTGAGACCGCCCTGCCCCAATCGCTTGATGAATTTGCGGACCGGCATGCGCTGGATGCAGAGACACACGCTATGTTTGCGCAATATGATGAGCGCCTCTTGGAGACAGCGGCGCATACCAATGTCATCTCCCGCAACACTCTGCCTGACCGCTGGGCTCGGCATTACGAGGACTCCGCTCAGCTCTTCCCGTTGATCCGGGAAGGCGCCAGCACCCTCCTCGATATTGGCAGCGGGGCCGGGTTCCCGGGGCTGGTGCTCGGCATTCTTTGCCGGGACCGCCCGCTGAAGATCACGCTAGCTGACAGTGTTGGCAAGAAAGCCCGGTTCCTTGCGGAAACCGCTCATGCACTGGGATTGAGCCACATCACGGTCTCGTCAGACCGGGTCGAATCGTTTCACGTGAAACGCATGAGTTTCGATGTCATCACCGCCCGGGCCGTCACCGCCCTTGATGGCCTCCTCGCCCTTGCCTCCCCCCTGCTCGCGCCGGGCGGAATGTTGATATTTCCCAAGGGCGCGCGGGCCGATGAGGAATTGACGGCAGCCGCCACGGGGTGGAGATTCAACCACGAGAAACGCGCCAGCCATACCGACCCGGACGCGTCGATCCTTATCCTGACTGAGCCCGGAAGACGCTAAGTGACCCCTCCCCGTATCCTCGCCATTGCCAACCAGAAGGGCGGCGTCGGCAAGACCACCACCACGATCAATCTCGGTACGGCGCTCGCCGCTATTGGCGAGAAAGTGCTGATCATTGATCTCGACCCGCAGGGGAACGCCTCGACGGGCCTCGGGGTGGAGCATGCGCGCCGTAGGCTGACGACTTATGATGTGCTTCGCGGTGAGGTAGAACTATCTGATATTGCTCAGGAAACTTTGGTGCCTGGACTGACGGTTGCGCCTTCCGGTGTGGATCTGGCCGCCGCAGAAGTCGAGCTGATCAATGCCGAAGGCCGCCATCACCGGTTGCGCCGCGCGATTGAACGGGTGTCCCAGAATGGGACGGGTCCGTCCTATGTGCTGATCGACTGCCCTCCTTCGCTGGGCATGCTGACGGTCAACGCGATGGCGGCGGCGGATGCGGTGCTGATCCCGCTGCAATGTGAATTCTTCGCCCTCGAAGGTCTCGCGCAGATCCTGCGGACCATCGGCCAGGTGCGTCAGCGGCTGAACCCGTCGCTCGATCTGCAAGGCATCGTCCTCACCATGTATGACCGGCGAAACAATCTCTCCCGCGAGGTTGAGAACAATGTTCGCGACCATATGGGCGAGAAGGTCTACCGCACGGCCATACCGCGCAATGTACGCCTTTCCGAAGCGCCGTCGCATGGCAAGCCTGCCCTGCTCTATGATCTGAAATGCTCAGGCAGTCAGGCTTATGTTCGTTTGGCTACCGAAATTATCCAGCGTGAAAGGGCCGCCTGATGGCTGCAGCACGAAAAGGCCTGGGCCGCGGGCTTGAATCGATCTTTGCCGATGAAGGCGGTGATGAGCCCCTCGCCCCGCGCGAAGGCCCGGCGACGATCTCGCTGGCCGACATTGCGCCCGACCCGGATCAGCCGCGCAAAAGTTTCACGGACAAGGAGCTTGATGAGCTCGCCGCCTCGATCAAGGCGCGCGGGCTTCTCCAACCTATCCTCATCCGCCCGGTTGAAGGCGGGAAAGCGAAATATCTGATCATCGCCGGCGAACGTCGCTGGCGGGCATCCGCGCGCGCCAAGCTGCATGAGATCCCGGTGATCATCCGCAACACGGATCCCGGCCAGACGGCGGAAATCGCACTGATCGAGAATATTCAGCGTACAGACCTCAATGCAATTGAGGAAGCCGACGCCTATACACGGATGAAAGAGGTTTTTGGCCGAAAACCTCAGGAAATCGCTGATGCCGTGGGCAAATCGCGCAGTCATGTGGCGAACATGATGCGTCTCTCCGCCCTCCCCGCCGATGTCCGTGCGCATGTGATCGAGGGTAAGCTGACCATGGGTCATGCCCGCGCCCTTCTGTCAGCGGATGATCCGGCAAAGCTCGCTGAAGACGTGATCCGGCGCGGCCTTTCGGTGCGCGAGACGGAATTGCTGGTCGGCACGGGCAAGAATTTCTCTGGCGGAAAATCTAAAGCTGACGACAAAGGCCCCAAGGCTCCGCGCAAAACCGATGCCGATACCAAATCGCTGGAGAATGATCTCGAAGCGGCACTCGGCCTCACCGTCGAGATTGATCACGGCAAGAAGGGCGGCACCGTGACCCTTGCATATGATACGCTGGAACAGCTTGATGATATTTGCCGCCGGCTGATGGGCACGGCGGTTTGATTGTTCGAAGTGCTGCATTAGGCTCGCTGAATGATGAGTGTCAGCGAAAACAAACGTGACGTTTTTTCAGTAGCTTACAGGATAGCGGTCATATCCTCTGCGCTGATCATGGCTTATGTCACCTACAGGGCACTGAATGATGATGGCGGTTTATTAGTGCCGTCATACAAAATCAGATCTCTGGAAGATTTTCTCTATACCTATGTCCCGCTGGGATTAGTGACCTTCTTGGCGCCCATCTACTGGCATCGAGACTCTCTTGCGGCATGGAGAATCCCGAGATCGGTTGTGTTCGAAATAGTATGTATACTAATCACTTTATACAGCATCTTTCAGTTTTGGAGCATATCAACTATGTAGCCAGTGATTGAGCTACGAAGATGGTTCCTGAATGATGCTTTTCACATCCGACAACTGGGCCGGGGTTCACCCGAAAATCATGGACGCCATGATCGCCGCCAATATAGGGCCGGTGCCTGCCTATGGCGCGGATGAGCTGACGCAATCCGTCATCAATCAGTTCACGGAGATGTTCGGCAAAAAAGTCGATGTGGCTTTTGTTGCAACGGGGAGTGCAGCGAACTCGATTGCACTGGCCGCGATGTTGCCGCCCTTTGGCGCGGTCTTCTGTCATGAGCACGCCCATATCCAGATCGATGAATGCGGTGCGCCGGAATTTTTCACAGGCGGCGCCAAGGTGCTGCCACTGGCAGGTGAGGGGGGTAAGCTCACCCCTGCCATCCTCGAAGAGGGGATGCGGATCTACACGCCCGCCATGGCCCACCGAGTCCTGCCGAAAGCTGTGTCCCTGACGCAAGGCACCGAAGCCGGGACAGTCTATACGAATGTTGAAATCCGTGCACTGACGGCCAAGGCCCGCGAACTTGGCCTTTATGTCCATATGGACGGTGCGCGATTTGCCAACGCGGCGGCGCATCTTGGCGCCAGCCCGAAAGAGATCGTGACCGATACCGGGGTTGATATCCTGACGCTGGGCGGCACCAAGAATGGCTGCATGGTCGCCGAAGCGATCATTGTTCTGAATGAGGCGCTGTCGGAGCATCTCGTCTGGCGCCAGAAGCGGGCGGGGCAGGGCTTCTCCAAGAACCGCTTCCTCGCTGCGCAATGGAATGCCTATTTCGAGGATGACCTCTGGCTGAAACTCGGCGCACACGCCAATGCGATGGCCACACGCCTTGGCGAAGGGATCAGCGCGGCGGGGTTCGAGCTCGTCAATGAGACCCAGATAAATGAAGTCTTCCCGATCCTGCCCGATGCCGTTGTTGAGAGGCTGAAAGAAAAAGGCGCGGCCTTTTACGATTGGGTCCAGCCGGGCGATCCTTATGACGGCAAGCTGCGCCGCCTCGTGACGAGCTATCAGACGAGCGAGCAGGAAGTCGGAGCCTTCCTGTCTGCATTAAAAGAATTGAGCTGAGCCTCGCCCTTCGAGGGCCCTTCGGGCCACTTCAGGGTGAGGCCCTTCTATTTCCCTCATCCTGAGGAGCCGGCAAAGCCGGCGTCTCGAAGGACGGGGGAAATCAAAATCGGTAGACCTGTTTCGCCACGCGATAGGTGTTCGCATAGGCCAGCACCGTGTCGGTGATTGGCTCGGCATAGCCGCCGCCTATACCCATCGAGACGGGGATACCCCGGCGGTGACAGCCCTCCAGCACCAGATGATCCCGCGCCATCAGCCCTTCATGGGTGATGTCCAGGCGTCCCAGCCGGTCGGTGATCAGGGGGTCGACCCCAGCCTGATAAAGAACGAGATCGGGCGCGAACCCCCATACCTGCGGCAGATGCTCTTCAATGGCGGCAAGGAATGCTGCATCGCTCGTATGATCGGGCAGGGAGACATCGAGCGTGCTCGGTACTTTGCGGAAGGGGAAGTTCTTCTCGCCGAAGACATCAAGAATGAAGATGCCGGGGTGATCGACCAGCAGCGCCGCATTGCCGTCGCCCTGGTGCACATCAAGATCGATGATCGCGATACGGTCAACGGCGCCTTCATTGAGGAGCGTCCGGGCAACAACCGCAAAGTCGTTATAGATACAGAAACCCGCCCCGAAATCCGCATGCGCATGATGCGTGCCCCCGGCGAGCTGTCCCGCAAGACCCCGTTCCAGCGCATCACGGGCCGCTGCAAGGGCTCCGCCCACTGTCCGCTGACCACGCTTATGGATCAGATCCGACCACGGAAAGCCGATTCGGCGCATCTCCTTGGGGTCAATCGTACCGTCCCGTAAGGAGCGGACATATTCTTCCGTATGCGCAGCGGTGATCACATCTTCGGGCGCCTGCGGGGAGAAGGTGAGGGCGCTCTCCTCCACGATATCATTGGAAATCAGCGCTTCGCGCAGGAGGTTATATTTCTCCGCCGGAAAGCGGTGGCCTTGCGGCAACGCAAGCGTGAAATCCGTCGAGAAGTAGAACCGCATTACTCGGCAGCCGCGGCGGCCACATCCTTGGGCGCAATCCACCCGCCCAGCTCCCGCCGCGCCAGCTCCTCAAGACAGGTAAGAAACGCCTCATCATTATTGAGGCATGGAATTGGGGTCAGCTCCAGCCCGCCCGCCTCTTTGAATGTTTCGCGCAGGCCGATGCCAATCTCTTCGAGCGTCTCGATACAGTCGGAAACAAAAGCAGGGGCGGCGACGGCGAGCTGTTTGATTCCGTCCTCAGCGGCTTTTTTCACAAGGCTTTCTGTCGAGGGCTCGAGCCATTTCTCCGGGCCGAATTTCGACTGGAAGCCGAGCGGCGCGAATTCTTCATCCCAGTCCATCCGTTCACGGAGCAGCCGCGCGGTCTTCTGGCAATGGCAGTGATAGGGATCGCCCGCGTTGAAATATCGTTGCGGAATACCGTGGAAGGAGAGGATCACACGCTCGGTCCCCTCGGGCACATGCCGCCGCATCGAGGTCTCAAGCGCATCGATGTAAGAGGGCTCATCGTGAAAGGGCGGAGCGATGCGGATGGCGGGCTGCCAGGGCCGCTCTTTCATCGCTTCTGCGACCTTGTCCGCCACCGTCCCGGTCGTTGTCGCGGAATATTGCGGATAGAGCGGCAGGATCATGATCCGGTCATGACCCTTCGCCATTAGGGCGCCAATCCGCTCTGGGATCGAGGGGTTTCCGTAACGCATGGCGTAATCGACGGTCACGTCATCGCCCAGGCGCTCGGCCAAGCCTTCCATCTGCCGCTGGGTGTAATAGGCGAGGGGGCTTTGCCCTGACTCTTCATGCCAGATCGACTGATAGAGCTTGGCTGTCTTGGATGGTCTCGTATTCAAAATGATCCCGTAGAGGACCGGCAGCCAGAAAATTCGTGGGTAATCGACGACCCGCTTGTCGGACAGGAATTCGCGCAGATAACGGCGCACGGAGGCTGGCTCTGGCGTATCGGGCGTGCCGAGATTGACGAGCAGCACGGCCACGCCGCCGGTCTTCACCGAGGGGTGCGCGGGCGGCAGGTTCATCTCCTTGCCGGATTGTCGGTTGGTCTCTGACATGCCGGGGTGCTAGTGATGTTAGGCGCGGCGCTCAAGCTGCTTGCCGCATCGTTGCGCATGTTTGCCGCACCGACCCTTTCGGGAAAGGAAATGTCATGAAGCTCCTCCGCTCCGCCCTTGCCATTGCTGCGTTCGGCGTTCTGTCCGCCTGCGCGACCTCCACCCCCTATACCGCTGCGGGCAGCGATGATGGATACGGGTTCTCAGAACAGCGGATCGAGGACGATCGCTTCCGCATCACCTTCAAGGGCAATTCCCTGACGGACCGTGAGACGGTCGAGACCTATCTTCTTTATCGCGCCGCCGAGATCACGCTTGAATATGGCTATGACCATTTCATCGTCGTGAAGGATGATACCGAGAAATCGACCACCTATTCGGGCACGCGCGATCGCGGCTTTTACTCCTATTACGGCGTCGGGCGGCCCTTCCCCTATTATGGCTACGGCTATCGTTGGGACCCGTTCTATGACGATGTCGATATCCGCGAGCGCCGCCGCTATTCGGCGATTGCCTATATCGTCCTCGGCAAAGGCGAGAAGCCGGCCGATGAACCGGCCGCCTATGATGCTCGCCAGGTCATCGAAAACCTGCGGCCTTCCATCATTCTGCCTGGGCAGGGCTAAGCCCGGTATTTGAGGGATTGCGCCCTGCGTGGGCGGCGTTACGGTCCCGCCCATAAAGTTAACAGGGCAGGAGGAAACCATGCTGCCGAAAAACTTCCTGCGGTCATCTCTGGCCGTGCTGGCCGTTGCGACGACGGCGATCTCCATCACGCATGCACAAGAAAAGGCGCCCGCAATGGCTGAATCCGACGACCCCTATCTCTGGCTGGAAGAGGTCGAAGGCGAGCGCGCACTGGAGTGGGTTCGGTCTCAAAATGATCGGACACTGGCCGAGCTTCAGGCAAGCCCGCTCTATGAGGGCCTGCTCGAAGAAGCCCGCGCGATCCTGACCTCCGATGAGCGGATCCCGGGCGCGGCCCTGCGCGGCGGCTATGCCTATAATTTCTGGCAGGACGAAACCAATGTCCGCGGCCTGTGGCGCCGGATGACGATCAAGGATTACGTCGCGGGCAAGTCCGATTGGGACACCGTCCTCGATCTTGATGCCCTTGCCGAAGAGGAAGACGAGAACTGGGTCTATAAAGGCGTGAGCTGCCTCGCGCCGGCCTATGAGCGCTGCATCATTACCCTGTCGCGCGGCGGCTCGGATGCGTCGGTCCGCCGGGAATATATCATCGGCGAAGGCTTCGTTGAGGACGGCTTCAACCTCGCCGAGGCGAAAGCCGGCACGGCCTGGCTCGATGCCGACACGATGCTGGTCGCAACCGACCTTGGCGAAGACACCAAAACCGACAGCGGTTATCCGCGCCTCGTTCAGCTCTGGGAGCGCGGCACGGCGATCGAAGACGCGCCTGTGATCTTCGAAGGCGAGAAGAGCGATGTCGGCAGCTTCCCCTTCTCGGTCTGGGCCGACGGGAAATATACCGGCGGGGTCGTTCGCGCGCGAACCTTCTATGAGAGCGATTACAATACGCTGGGTGAAGATGGTCAGCTCTTCGCGCTGCCGCTGCCCGCGAAATCGAGCTACTCCGGCTATGTCGATGGCAAGGTCATCGTCTCGCTTCAGGAGGATTGGGAGATCGGTGGCGAGACCTATAAAACCGGCTCCGTCGTTGCTTACGATCCCGAAACGGAAAAGACCTCGCTGATCTTTGCCCCGTCCGACCGGGTCGCGGTCGATGGGGTGTCGAGTTCGGAAGACACGGTCTTTATCTCGCTCCTCGACAACATCAACGGAAAGCTCCTCAGCTTCACGCCGACCCGCAAGGGCTGGAAGAAGAAGGAGATCGCCCTGCCGGAAAACGGCGTGATCTCGGTCTCCTCCGTCGATGACGAAACCGGCGACATGCTGGTCTATTACGAAAACCCGACGACACCGGAGACGCTTTTCTATGTGAAGAAGGGCGGCGCCCCGCGGGCGCTCAAATCGACCCCGGATTTCTTCAACGCCGAGGGCATGGTCACAAAGCAATATGAAGCGACCTCCACGGACGGCACGAAGATTCCCTATTTCGTGATCGCTAAGGAAAGCGTGCTCGAAGCTGGTCCCGCGCCGACGGTCCAGTACGGCTATGGCGGTTTCCAGGTGTCGATCCTGCCGCAATATTCGGCAACGACCGGCAAGCTCTGGCTAGAGAATGGCGGCGTCTATGTCATCGCCAACATCCGTGGCGGCGGCGAGTTCGGGCCCGAATGGCACCAGGCGGGCCTCAAGACCAACCGGCAAAAAATCTATGATGATTTCTATGCCGTCTCCGAGGACCTGATCGCAAAAGGCATCACGACGTCAGATCAGCTCGGCATCCTTGGCGGCTCGAATGGCGGGCTTTTGATGGGGGTCGCAATGACCCAGCGCCCGGACCTCTACAAAGCGATCGGCATCGGCGTGCCGCTGCTTGATATGCTGCGCTATGACCAGCTGCTCGCCGGGGCCTCATGGGTCGGTGAATATGGCAGCCCCTCGATCCCCGAGGAGCGGGCCTTCCTTGAGAAGATCAGCCCCTATCATAATGTGAAAGAGGACGTGGATTACCCCCGCGCCTACTTCTTCACCTCGACCAAGGACGACCGCGTCCATCCGGGTCACGCCCGGAAGATGGCGAAGAAGATGGAAGCTCAGGGCCACCCCTTCCTCTATTACGAAAACATCGAAGGCGGCCATGGCGCTGCGGCAAACCAGGAGCAACAGGCCAAACGCCTCGCGCTTCAGTATGTGTATTTCGCGAATCTGCTCGGTTTGGACGCGGAATAACAAACAGCCTTAGAACGAGAAGCGGGGGTCGGGCGCCCCCGCTACTTTTATATGGAGAGGGATGATGGAAGGCAGTCTTGAGGGTCTGGGCGCATTGCCCTTCTGGGGGATTACGCTTGGCGCGTTTGTGCTGTTCTATTTTCTTGGCAGCGTCCTTAAATTCCCGCTCTGGCTGAGAGTCCTGATCGCGCTCCTAGTGGGCGGATTTGTTGGCTATCTCTTTGGGGATGTGGCCGCCAGTGTGAAGCCGGTCGGTGACGGGTTCGTCAAACTGATCCGAATGCTTATCATTCCGCTGATTTTCACGACCATCGTTGCGGGCGTCATTTCGCTTGGCGATCCCAAAAGGCTGGGTAGTCTCGGTGTGCGGACGATCCTGCTTTATCTTTGTACGACCGTGTTTGCCGTTGGGCTTGGGGTTCTGGCTGGGCTGATCGTCAAGCCTGGCGTCAATGTCGATTACGCTGCCGCCGATGTCAGCGCTCAGTCTGATCTAACCTCACGGCTGGAAACGGCAGCGGCCGCCAGCCAGTCACAGACTGCTGCGGATAAGCTTTTAGATATCATTCCCGCCAACCCGATTGAGGCGATGGCGGACGGCAATATCCTGCCGATCATTTTCTTCTCCATCTTGTTCGGCATCGGGATCATTGCGGCGAAAGAGGGTGAAGGCCCCGTCGGGAAGGTCATGGAATCCGCTGCTGAGGCGGTTCTGAAGATCACGCATTTTGTCATGCTTCTTGCACCTTATGGTGTCTACGCGCTCATGGCCTGGGTCATGGGGACGCTTGGCCTCGGGGTTCTCGATAACCTCGCCAAGCTGGCTGTGGCTCTTTATATCGCCTGTGCCGTCCACATTCTCTTTGTCTATGGCGGCCTTATCCGCGTTGTGGTTGGCCTGCCGCTAATCCGGTTCTTCAGCGGCATTCTTGATGCAATGAGTACGGCCTATTCAACGGCCAGTTCGTCCGCGACGCTGCCGGTGACAATCTCCAATGTGAACAAAAACCTTGGCGTTGAGAAATCGGTTGCGGGCGCTGTCCTGCCGATCGGTGCGACCGTCAATATGGACGGCACCAGCCTTTATATCGGCCTTGTCGCACTGTTTGCAGCGCAAGCTGTTGGTTTGGATCTGGGGACGGCTGAGTATCTCGCCATCGGAATTGCCGCTGTCGGTGTCAGCATCGGTGCCGCCGGTATTCCGTCTGCAAGCCTGTTCCTTGCGGTTGGGGTACTGACGACCATCGGCGTGAGCGAAGCAGATGCGATCCTCATCATCGCGCTGATCTTCCCGTTTGATCGCCTCCTCGACATGATGCGGACGATGACAAATGTGACGGGGGATGCCGCAGTCGCAACAACGGTCGCAAAATGGGAAGGCGCTCTTGATGAGGAAGTCTTCCGGCGGGCAGAAAAAGAATGAGATCTGTCCGTATTCTGACGACAGGCGGGACACTCGATAAGGTCCATGACTGGCGGGCGGAGAACATCACCTTTGCGGGCGCGGGCAAATCCCAGGTGCCCGAGGTGCTGGAGCATGGCCGCTGTTATCACCCTGAAGTCGAGCAGCTCTTTCAGATCGACTCGCTCGACATGACCGAGACCTATCGCAACCTCCTCCTCGAGCGGGTGAAGGCCGCGACAGAGGAGGGGATCGTCATCACTCATGGCACCTCGACCATGGCGGAGACGGCGCGCTTCCTCGACGGCAAGGCGGAGGGCAAGACCATCGTCCTTACCGGCGCCATGCGGCCGCATTCGCTGTTCATCTCGGATGCGGCGTTCAATCTCGGCGGCGCGGTGATCGCGGCGCAGACCCTGCCGGCAGGCGTCTATGGCGTCATGAACGGCCTCGTTTTTGCGGCAACAGAGCTCAACAAGAACGAGAAGCTCGGTCGGTTCGACGTTTAAGGGGCGGAGCAGGTGAGCTGGCTTGAACTCAAAATACCGCCGCTCCTGCTGATGCTGGTCTGCGGGTTCGGGATCTTCTGGTTCGGCGCTAGCCCCGACGTCCTGTCCAACTGGGCGTTGCTCATCCCGGGCGCGCTCACGGGGGTACTGGGCGTCATCCTGCTGGTCCGGGCCGTCCGCCGTTTCGTGGCGGCCAAGACGACCGTCAATCCACATACCCCCTCCAAATCGAGCGAGCTGGTCATAGAGGGCGAGTATCGCTGGACGCGCAATCCTATGTATCTGGGCATGTTGCTGATCCTGATTGGCCTTGTGATCGTGATGCCGTCCGTGACCGGGGGCGCCATTGCAGCGGCCTTCTTGGTCTATATCACCCGGTTCCAGATCATGCCGGAGGAGCGGCTACTCGAAGCCCAGTTCGGCGGCGAGTATCGCGAGTATAAGCGCCGGGTCCGCCGCTGGATCTGAGGTCTCAAGGATCACCTTGACCTCTGCCCCCCGTAAGTTTATCCACCGCGCTCAAAATTCGGTCCAGCTGTGTCTTTCGCAGCGTCTACCGGCACGACCCTTCATCACCATATGAAGACGAGGCCGGGGATGTCCCGCCGCCGGGGTAACGCCCTCGCGGCGGCTAATTGCGTTTGGCGCCCCGCTTGACCGAAAGGAAAAGGATTTATGTTCGACAGCCTGTCCGACAGACTCTCCGGTGTATTCGACAAGCTCCGCGGCCGCGGGGCCCTGTCGGAGGCCGATGTCACCGAAGCCCTGCGCGAAGTGCGCGTGGCCCTGCTCGAGGCGGATGTCGCGCTGCCCGTCGCGCGCGAATTTGTCGGCAAGGTGAAAGAACGCGCCATCGGTCAGGAAGTCCTGCGCTCGGTCACCCCGGGCCAGCAGGTCGTCAAGATCGTTCATGATGTCCTGATCGAGACCCTTGGCGGCGGCGATAATGCGCATGAGATCAATCTCAATCATGCGCCGCCCGTCGCCGTCCTCATGGTCGGCCTTCAGGGCTCGGGTAAAACGACGACCACGGCAAAACTTTCAAAGCGGCTGAGCGAGAAGGACAAGAAGCGCGTCCTGATGGCGTCGCTCGACACGCGTCGTCCGGCGGCCATGGAACAGCTCCGTGTACTGGGCGAACAGGCCAGCGTCTCGACCCTGCCGATCGTAGATGGGCAGACCCCGGTCCAGATCGCCCGGCGCGCGATGGAGGCGGGGCGTCTTGGCGGCTATGATGTCGTCATGCTCGACACGGCGGGCCGTCTGTCGATTGACGAAGACCTCATGGCCGAGGTCCAGGAAATCCATAAGGTCACAAACCCGGCTGAAACCCTGCTCGTTCTTGATGCGCTGACCGGTCAGGACGCTGTTCAGACGGCGGAAAAATTCAAGGCCCGCGTGCCGGTTTCAGGGGTCGTCCTTACCCGTCTCGATGGTGATGCGCGCGGCGGTGCAGCGCTCTCTATGCGGAGCGTCACGGGTGCGCCGATCAAATATGCCGGGATGGGCGAAAAGCTCGATGCGCTCGATGTCTTTGACCCAGAGCGCATGGCGGGCCGTATCCTCGGCATGGGCGACATTGTTTCGCTAGTCGAGAAAGCCAGTGAACAGATCGATGAGGAAAAAGCCGCCAAGGCCGCCAAGAAGATGGCCAAGGGCGAGTTCGATCTCGATGATCTGAGGGATCAGTTCGCCCAGATGCGCAAAATGGGCGGCATGGGCGCGATCCTCGGCCTTATGCCCGGCATGGGCAAGATCAAGAACGCGGTCGATGCCGCGGGCGGTTTTGACGACAAGGAAATCCGCCGTCAGGAAGCGATCATCGGTTCCATGACGAAAAAGGAGCGCAAGAAACCGGCGCTCATGAATGCCTCCCGCAAACGCCGCGTCGCTTCGGGCGCGGGCGTGCAGGTGCAGGACGTCAATAAGCTGCTCAAAGCCCATAAGGGCATGGCCGACATGATGAAAAAGATGGGCAAGGGCGGCAAGCGCGGCATGGCGGCGAATATGGCCAAGATGCTCGGCGGCGGCGGTCCCGGCGGCATGGGCGGCCTTGGGGGCGGCATGCCTCCCGGCCTTGGTGGGGGCGGGATGCCCGGTCTAGGCGGCGGCGGTGGTCTTCCGGGTCTCGGCGGCGGCAGCCTGCCCGGTCTTGGCGGGGACAAGAAGAAATGATCCGTCTAACGCTTATCTCATCTGTTGCCCTGCTGGCGGCCTGCGCCAGCAATGACGACAATACGATCAGTTCCATGAATTATCTTCAGGCGCCGATTGAGGCGGCCTGCGCGCGCGATGCCCTGATCGATGAGGAAGGCTTTGCGGCCGTCACCTCGATCCGGCAGATCGGCGGCGCCGAACAGATCGACGCCACATTCAATCAGGACATGCCCGTCACCGTCATCGTCCGCCGTCAGGACGACGGCACCGGTGAGGTCAGTGTCTTCACGCGGCTGGAAGAGGGCGCCACGCCCCTTGAGCGCCGCAAAGCGAATTTCGCTGTCACGACAGCGGATGAAACCATCTATCGTCAGTGTACCGCTGACGGGAAGATCAATCCTGGTGACGCCGACGTCATCATCGAAGCACAAGAGTGAAAGAAGGAAATCATGGCTCTTAAAATCCGTCTCGCCCGTGGTGGCGCAAAGAAACGCCCTTACTACTCCGTCGTCGTTGCCGATGCGCGCATGCCGCGTGATGGCCGCTTCATCGAGAAAATCGGCTCCTACAACCCGCTGCTCGGTAAGGATGACGAGAAGCGCGTGCAGATCAATGCCGAGCGCGCCAAGCATTGGCTTGAGCACGGCGCCCAGCCGACTGATCGCGTTGCACGCTTCCTGTCCGCCATTGATCTGGTGAAATGGGAACACGGCAACAATCCGAACAAGGCAAAGCCGGGCAAGAAAGCCCAAGAGCGCGAAGAAGAGAAGAAAGCCAAGGAAGAAGCGCGCGCAGAAGCCGAAGCTGCTGCCAAGGCTGAAGCTGAAGCTCCTGCCGAAGCCCCGGCTGAGGAAGCTGCTGCCGACGACGCCGAAAAGGCTGAGTAAGGACAGATGTCCAACACCCCGCGCATGGTCGTGGTCGGCCAGTTTGCTGGCACGCATGGTGTGCGCGGGGGGTTCAAGCTCCGCAGCTTTACGGAGCAGCCGGCCGATATCGCCGCCTATGGCCCGGTGGCGACAGAAGATGGCCGTAAACTGACGATCAAGCTCGTCAGGGAATTAAAACCGGGCCTTTTTCTCTGCTCCGCACCTGAAATCACGAGCCCTGAAGAGGGCGATGCCTATAAGGGTGCGCTTCTGCATGTCGCGCGTGAGCTTTTGCCCCCACCGGATGAGGACGAGTTCTATCTCGATGATCTTGTCGGCATGACGGCGGTAACGCCGAAGGGCGCGCCCGCAGGGCAGGTAAAAGCGGTCGTCAATTATGGGGCGGGCGATCTTGTTGAGCTCTCGCAAGTGCCCGGCCGGAAAGGCGCGGTTCTCCTGCCCTTTACCAAAGAAGCCGTGCCTGAAATCGATCTTGCTGCGGGCCAGCTCACCGTCATCCTGCCTGAAGAAGATGACGAGATGCCGCCCGATGATTCTGGCTGACTTGCGGGCGGGGGCGGCTGTCCCCATTCTTGCATGAACGGAACGGCTAACCCCGGAGAGCACCGCCATGGGCGCTATACCCTATCTCGTCCTGCTCGCGATTTTCGCGCTGGTCCTCTACTGGTTCGCGCGCCGGTCGGAGACGGACAAGGATGCCTCAAAAGGCATTCTTGGCATTGGCCGGGATCAGGATCGCGAACCAGAGCTTGATGAGCTAAGCCCGAGGGAGCGGGTGCGCCGTCTCTCGGGCCGGGACAAGGATTAGCCGCGCAGTTTCGCGCCTGTCTTCTCCGCCTGCGCCACAATCCGGGCGCTGATGGCGTCGATTTCCTCATCAGTCAGGGTCTTCTCACGCGGCTGAAGCGTGACTTCGAGCGCGAGTGACTTCTCGCCCTCGCCAATCCCCTTGCCGCGATAGACATCGAAGAGCCGCACATCGGTGAGGAGCTGTTTCTCCGCGCCGCGCACGGCTTTGAGGAGTTTCTCCGCAGGCGTCTCTTCTGGTAGGACAAAGGCGAAATCGCGCCGTACCGGCATGAGCTGGCTGGCGTTGAGCGGTGGACGACCGCTCGCGGTCTTGCCTTTGGGCGCAGGGATCTGGTCAAGGAAGACTTCCATCGCCGCAACGGGGCCGGGCACATCAAGGGCCTCAAGCACGCTGGGGTGTACTTCACCGAAATGGGCAAGCGTCACCTTGGGGCCAAGGCCGAGCCGGGCCTTGCGGCCGGGATGGTAATGATCCGGCGCATCCGTCAGGGTCATGAGGTTATCTGTATTGACCCCCGCCGCCTGAAGAACGCTGATCGCCAGCGATTTGGCGGTGAAGACATCAGGCGCGGATTTCTCGCCCTGCCAGCCAGATGGCGCTGCGCCCCAGGCAATGGCGGAGACGACGCTGCGCTGGTCTTCGGGGCGATCCCCCTGATAACCGCCGCCAAGCTCGAAAAGCCGGACATGGCGTGCGCCGCGTGCGGCATTGCGGCCCATGGCCAGCAGCAGGTTCGGCAGGGCGCCGGGGCGCATCTGTCCGAGATCGGAGGAAATCGGGTTCGAGAGTTTCGGCGCGTCCTTTCCGCCGAACATCTCGGCGAAAGGCGCATCGCAGAAGGCCCAGGTGACCGCTTCGTGATAGCCGGCGCCCGACATCGTCTCGCGGGCCTTGCGCTCGCGTTGCGGCAGGATGGCCGGAGCATGGCGGTCGGCAGCGCTCAAAGGCGGCAGCTCGTCCGTTGGCAGATTGTCGAGCCCGTGGATCCGCGCGATTTCCTCGACAAGATCGGCCTTGCCTTCGATATCGGGGCGGTAGCTCGGCGGGGTCACCGTCCAAGTGCCGCCGCGTGAGACCTCGAACCCGAGCGCGCAGAGGATGCGCTCTTTTTCGCTATCGGAGACATCAAGGCCCGTCAGGCGCGCGACTTCCGATGTTGGAAATTCAATTTCGCGAGCGGTATCCGGGATCTCGCCAGCGAGGGCGATCTCACTCGGCTCGCCGCCGCAGATCTCAAGGATCAGCTGGGTCGCAAGGTCGAGGCCGAGCTGGACCGATTGCGGATCGACGCCGCGTTCAAACCGATAGCGGGCATCAGAGAGGATGCCTGTTTTGCGGCCCGTGCGCGCGGTGATCAGCGGATCGAAAAGCGCGCTTTCGATCAGGACATCGGTAGTTTCATCCGTACAGCCCGACTCCTCGCCGCCCATCACGCCGCCAAGGCCGAGAACGGCCTTATCATCGGCGATGACGCACATCGTCTCATCTACCTCATAGGTCTTGCCGTCGAGCGCAAGGAAGCTCTCGCCTTTTTTGCCCATCCGGGCGCGGACCGTGCCGGTCAGTTTTGCGGCATCATAGACGTGCAGCGGACGGGCGCGGTCATAGGAGACATAGTTGGTGATGTCCGCCAGCGCATTGATCGGGCGAGAACCGATGGCGCGGAGCTGTTCCTGCAGCCAGTCAGGCGAGGGGACATTCTTCACGCCCCGGATGAGCCGGGAGCCGAAAGCAGGACAGGCTTCCCTGTCGTCAATCTCGACCGGGATCGGCTGGGCAAAGCTGCCCTCCACGGTTTCAGGAACGGGTGAGATCAGCGTGCCGAGACCTGCAGCAGCCAGATCCCGCGCGACACCATCAACACCATTTGTGTCCGGACGGTTCGGAGTGACTTCGAAATCGATCACCGGATCATCAAGCCCCAGCACATCGGCCAGCGGCGTGCCGACAGCGGCTTCGGGCAGCTCCATGATGCCGTCATGGTCTTCGCCAAGCTCCAGCTCGCGGGCTGAGCACATCATGCCGAGGCTTTCGACGCCGCGGATCTTGGCTTTCGAGAGGGTGACGTCGAGACCGGCAATATAGGTGCCGACCGGGGCAAAGGCGACGCGGATGCCTTCGCGCGCATTTGGCGCGCCGCAGACGATCTGCAGCTCGCCGTCTTTGGTGTCGACCTTGCACACCTTCAGCTTGTCCGCATCAGGATGTTTTTCGGCTTGTTTGACATAGCCGACCGTGATCGCGCTGAGGCGATCCGCCGGGTTCTCGATCTCCTCGACCTCAAGGCCGATCCGCACCATGGCGTCGGCGATCTCGTCGATAGAGGCGTTGGTATCGAGATGCTTTTTCAGCCAGCTGAGCGTGAATTTCATTGGTCTGTCTCCGCAGTAAGGGCGGTTTTGTCGATCGGTTTGGGGCGGCCATCGGGTCCGAGCGCCACAAAGGTGAAATCGGCTTCGGTGACGAGGTGGCGTTCGCCGAGCATATTGCGCAGGACCCAGACCTCGACATGCACGGTGACGGATGTCGTCCCCACACGCATGATATCAGTGTAACAGCAGACAACGTCGCTGACATGGATCGGCTGGTGAAAGCGCATGGCGTTCACCGCGACGGTCACGACACGGTTCTTGATGTGATCGACCGCGGCGATGGCGCCGGCAATGTCCATCTGGCTCATCACCCAGCCGCCGAAAATGTCGCCCGCACCATTGGCATCGGCCGGCATGGTCAGTGTACGGGTCGTCAACGTGCCTTGGGGTTCTGTCTGTTCAGACATCGGCTTCAGAACCCGTAATGCTCAAGCCAGCGCGTATCGCCGGAGAAGAAATCGCGCAGGTCGGGGATGCCGTATTTCAGCATGGCGAGCCGGTCGACCCCCATACCGAAAGCAAAGCCCTGATATTCATCCGGATCGAGCCCACAATTTTTCAAGACATTGGGATGCACCATGCCGCAGCCAAGGATCTCCATCCATTTATCGCCCTGACCGAATTTGATCGCGCCATCGACGCGCTCATAGGCAACATCCATTTCGGCGGATGGCTCCGTGAACGGAAAGAAGTGCGGGCGGAAGCGCGTGCTCAGATCATCGATCTCAAAGAACCGTTTGACGAAGGCTTCCAGCGTGCCCTTCAGGTGACCCATATGGGTCTCCTTGTCGATGACGAGGCCCTCGACCTGATGGAACATCGGCGTGTGGGTCTGGTCACTGTCGCAACGGAAGGTCCGGCCCGGCGCGATGATGCGGATCGGCGGCTTCTCGGAGGTCATGGTGCGGACCTGCACCGGCGAAGTGTGCGTACGGAGCACCATGCGCGAGCCGTCTTCTTTTTCCTCAAAGAAGAAGGTGTCGTGCATTTCGCGCGCGGGGTGTCCGGGCGGGAAGTTCAGCGCCGTGAAATTGTGAAAGTCGTCCTCGATGTCGGGGCCATAGCGGACGGAGAAACCCATATCGGCGAAGATCGCCTCGATCTCGGCAAAGACCTGGCTGACCGGGTGAATCTTGCCGCGCGGCTGGGGATCAACGGGCAGGGTAACATCGACCGTCTCGGCCTTCAGGCGCGCTTCGAGAGCGGCATTCAAGATTTCATCTCGTCGAGCCGACCAAGCCTGCAGCGTGTTATTGTTCGACGCATGAATTCGCAGGCCTAATTCTTTAGCAGATTCTTTTTCTCGTTTGCCTAGGGACTTCTTGAGTTCAGCGTATCGACTCTTCTTTCCAAAGGCCCATACACGAATTTCTTCGATTTCGCGTTCATCCCGAGCGGCCTTAATTCGGGAAAGTATTTCGGATTCGAGGCTGGGAAGATCGTCTAGGGCCATGGCTGTTCGTACCTGTCTAAATTCTCTGGCGCCTCATGCCCGAGGCAGGGGGGCTCATCAAGCGGCGGGCGGCGTAACAAAAAACCCGCTTGCGGAGGGCCGCCAGCGGGTTCTGCCGTGAAGAAGGAGGAAGCGTGCTTATGCGAGCGCGCTTTTTGCCTTCTCCACAAAGGCCGTAAACGATTCAGGTTCACGGGCAGCAAGCTCGGCCAGCATTTTACGGTCGACTTCGATGCCAGCCTTGGCAAGGCCGTTCATGAATACCGAATAGGTGATGCCATGCTCACGGACGGCGGCGTTGATCCGCTGGATCCAGAGCTTGCGGAATTCCCGCTTGCGGGCCTTCCGGTCGCGATAGGCATACTGGCCAGCCTTCTCGACCGCCTGGTTGGCGGTACGGAACAGGCGGCGGCGAGCGCCGTAATAACCTTTGGCGTTCGCGAGAACTTTTTTGTGGCGGGCGGAACGGACGGTCCCGGTCTTCACACGTGACATATGACGGGCCTCCTATTAGCGCGCGTAGGGCATGTATTTCTTTGCGATCCGCTCGTCGGCGTCGCAGAGAACCATGGCTTTACGTTTTTGACGGATTTGCTTGGGCGAGCGCTTGATCATGCCGTGGCGCTTGCCGGTAGGATAGGCAACCAGCTTACCTTTGCCGGTGACCTTGAAGCGCTTTTTGGCGCCCGATTTGGTCTTCATTTTGGGCATTTCATCTACTCCGCTGTGGGATGGAGCACCGGAGAAACCGGTACTCGGGAAATCGTCGCCGAGGCATGCCTTGGGCCAGACGACGGGTGGAAGGCGCGGGTTCTAACGGCTTGTTCTGGCGAATCAAGCGGAAAAAGCCCCGAACTCAGGGCTTTTCCACATTAAGAGCCGAGTGACATCACAAAGCGCACGAGAGAGGTGCCGGAAATCGCCAGAGTCATGCCCATGACGATGCCGCCAATGATGAATTTCTGACGGTTCGGGTGATCCTCGGGCTTGGAGAATGCAAACCAGACGACCGGCAGCAGGATAACGTTGCCGACGATGACGAGATATTTGAACGTCTCGGTCGGGAAGAGTTCGGCCCAGCCGATCGGGTCACCTGACAGCGTGGCGCCGATGGCCGGCAGGCCGAGCGCAAGGTCGATCGAGAGGACGATACCAATAAAGGCTTTGGCGATGTCCTCGCCGGTGTCGATGACGGCAACGATGAAGCGTGTCGCGCGGGTCAGGATCGCAAAGGCGTATTCACGTCCGGCGATCAGGCCGAGGAAGACCCAGGTGGTCGACATCGGGATCTCGCTCAGTTCTTTGAAGAAGAAGAGCAGCGACGCATAGATGAAGTCGACGATGGTCGCCGAGCGGATGTCGGTCACGGCCGTCTTCGTACGCAGGATGCGCTGCACCGGGCCCCCGCCATTGGCGAAGGTCAGCCCCAGCAGGAGCAGGATAATGACCATTGCGCCAAAGCCTTCGGCCGCCGTCAGTTCACGCGGCAGGAAGACGAAGATGTTGGCAAAATCCTGAATGAGCCAGATCGACCAGAGATAGGCCGTGGTCGCCCACTGCGCGACGACCCAATAAAGACCACGCCCGACAGAGAGCGCCATGCCGAGGCCGATGGCCTCGAGGACCAGCACGCAGCCAATGCCGACATACATCTCGTTGATGTTCGAGATCGTCCCGAAATAATAATATTGCGAGGCAAGAAAGACCGTGCCGACGATGGCAATCATACCGTAGGGAACGAAGGCTTCGGGGTCGTTTTTCTTGAACCAGTCTTCAAAAGTGCGCGTGACCAGCATGTAGACGCCAAAGCCGGTGGCAAAGGCGACGCCATAGCCAATCAGCGACTTCTCGATCATGGAGCCAAGGCCCCCGAGCGTCGCAAAGATCGTCAGCACCATGAAGGAAGTGGAGACCGGGATACCCAGCCGGGTGATGATCACGAGAACGGCGGGCGGCAGGACGTGATACCACTCGATCGGGATCGGCGGATATTTGGACGTATTGGCAAGGCGTCCGTAGGACGGATCCCCGTCATTGACCTGCCAGCCATAGGTGAATGTCACGACCAGAATCAGCGCCGCGAAGGCAAACAGGATCGTCCAGTGCATGTGGCGGTTGGAATTGATGAAGGTGCCGAGGGTCTGCAGCGCGTCGTTACCGACAACCGCATAGGCCGCAAGGATGAAGCCTACCGCGGCCCACAGTGTGATATCGAATTCCATAATTTACCCGCTGCCCAATTTTTCCGGAAAAGGCAGGTCGCCCTATACGCGGTGTGCAACGGTTTGATGACAGTTGGGGAAATCGCCGAAGATCTGTGGAATTTTGTGCTAACTACAACCGGCGGGCGGGTTTCCGGGTCTTCAGGAACACGTAGAAGGCGCCCCGGCCGCCATGACGCTGATGCGATGGCCGGACTGAGGAGATCCTGTCACGCAAAGGCGTGCGTTCCACCCATTCGAGGAAGCGCTGGCGCAAGATTCCGCGGGGCGCCTCCTCGAAGGGGTCATATCTGCTTTCGCCCAGATGGCCCTTGCCGGTGATGACAAGGACGACCCTGTTGCCGCGAAGGGTTGCGAATTCGATGAAATGGTCGAGCCGGGTGCGGGCCTGTTCCTGGGTCAGCCCATGAAGATCAAGCTCGGCGTCGATCTCAACACGGCCCCTTGCGACATGCCGGGCCTGCCGCGGATCACCCGCCTCATAGGCGGGCGGCAACTCGTCGGGCGCGGTGGTCTTCTTGGGCAGCGCGATCGGCAGTGGCGGCGCGCGGCGCTTGCGCGGCGACAGGGACGGCGCGGGTTTGGGTTCTTCGGATAAATCCGTGATCGGCAGGATCGCGCCCGGGCGCGGCGTCACCGTGTCGGTGACTTTCTGCCAGAGCGCTTTCTCCCCGGGCCGCAATGGCCGCTTGCCGCCCCTACGGGGCATCGGGAAGTGCGCTATTGGGAAGAAGGACGATCATCCGGCCGGGGGCTTTGAGAACGCCTGCCGCTTCGCCCGCTTCCTCGCCTGCGCCAAAGAAAACATCCGCTCGCTGAGCACCGGTAATGGCGCCGCCCGTGTCCTGCGCAATGTAGAGCGCGCGTTCAGGCGTCTCACCGTCTCGCTCCAGCCAGACAGGCAGGCCATAGCCGTAAATCTCGTCATCGACGGCAAGGCTGCGCCGTGTCGTCAGCTGGACGCCCTGCGCGCCCAAGGGGCCAAGCTCGGGATCAGGCAATCCATCAAGCGTCGTGAAGAAGACATAGGACGGGTTTGAATAACGTACCCGCGCGGCGTCCTCATCTGGTGCGGCGCGCAGCCAGTCGCGGATCGACTGCATGGAGACGGCCTCCAGCGGCAGGGCGCCATCCTTCACAAGCGTTCGTCCGACGGGGACATATTTGTGCCCGTTCTGCGCGGCATAGCCGACACGCATGACTTCTCCGTCCTCCATGACGAGACGTCCCGACCCTTGAATCTGCAGAAACAGAAGGTCTGTCGGATCCATAAAGGCGAGTGGGGCGGTCTCTTCGGGCGGCGTGGTGATGATTTCCTGATGCGTCGCATAAGGAACAAGGCGATTGCCGCTGACCTGTCCGGCGACGCGCTTGCCCGCAAGACTTGGATCAAAGGCGCCGAGATCCACCGTGATCAGATTATCGGGGCGGGTCAGGACGGGAACGAGGCCCGGCGCGGGCGCGCTGTTCGCCGGATAGGTCGGCTCGAAATAGCCGGTGAAGAGCGCCTCGCGGCTTTCGGGCGTTTTGCGGCTGACAAGGACGGGCGTGAAATTGGTCTCGATAAAGCGCCGGGCGGCGCCTTCAGGCGCGTCTTCTCCGCCCAGCATCGCCGCCTGAAGGCAGAGATCGGTGATGACTGCGCCGGAGACTTCGCCGGAATTCTCAATCCCCGGCAGGAAATCGACCGTACCCGCCGGATTCTTTGTCAGCTTTGCGCAGCTTCGCAGGAAGACCGGAACGGCCTCAGCGACACGATCCTCTTCCCAGCCATCAAGGGCGGCAAAGGAGATCGGCAAAGCTGTCAGGGGCGCGAGGGGTCGTTCCTTGGGGCTGGTCGCACAGCCGACAGCGAGCAGGGACAGCGCAAGGGCGAAACGCTTCACGGACTTACCCCCTTCTATAATCGGGCAGGATCAGTTTGCGGCGTTCTCGGTCGCGCTCAATACCCAATTGGGATCAGTCGAGCCGGCCGGGCGCGAATAGGTCCAGCGATCACGGACGAGATCGATCCGGTTCGGGTCACCATCGACGATGTTGCCGTCACGGTCGCGCATCACGCGGATCTGGTCGGAGCGGTACTCGACGACGATCTCAATATGATCACTGCGCTTACCGGCGCTCACAACTTCGGCCTTCTCGATGCCGACAAAGGTGACGTCCATCGTCTGACCTGCATTCTCGCGGCCCGTCACCGCAATCTCAAAGGTCCGCATGACACTCGGATCAACAAAAGGACGGATGCGGTCGAGATCGCCGCGAGCAAAGCCCTGCACGATCATCTCATAGGCGGATTTGGCGCCATCAACGAAGCCGGCGTGATCAAAGCCGGGGTAGTGCTCGATGACTTTTTCAGCCCAGGCTGGCGCGGGCGCTTTGGGCTTTTCAATCGGCTCTTCGGGCAGGTTGAGGGGCGCCTCTGTTTCTTCCTTCTCCGTCTGGGAGAGGTGAGTGCGCAGGCGTTCGGCGTCTTTCTGCTCAGCGCCGCCACGCGTTCCGAGAACGGAAAACAGCTTGTAGCTGAGGAAGGCGGCCAGTCCGACAAAGAAGAGGAGAATTGGATCAATCATGGGTGACTATTTTCAGCGGTTCAAAACTCTTGGGGTCGTAGCGGCTTGGCTCTGCCCTATATAGGGGTTTACCGCAATTCTCACAGTGTCCCCGATGGAGGCGCAAGCATGGCGCTCATCCTTTTCATTCTTCTCATCGGCCTGCCGATTGCCGAAATCGCCCTGTTCATCAAGGCCAGCGCGGTGATTGGCTGGTGGTCGGTGATCGGCCTTACCATTCTGACAGCTGTGCTGGGGACGGCGCTGATCAGGGTGCAGGGCTTTCAGGCCGTGCATAATCTGCGCGGGAGCATGGCCGACGGCAAGGCGCCGGTTGAGCCGGTGGTCGATGGTGTTTTCCTGCTGATCGCCGCGCCGCTGATGATGACGCCGGGCTTTCTGACTGACACGATTGGCTTTCTGCTGCTGGTGCCGCCGGTCCGGCACGAAATTGCACGCTATGCGCTCCGGCGGCTGCGCCGGGCTGTCGACAATGGCAATATCAGGGTCGTGCGGCACTAGGCGCGACTCGGGAAATCGTTCTGCCGCCTTGCTTAGAACCGCGCTCGCATGGTAGCGGCCCGCTTCCCGAATAACCGAGGAAGAACCTCCATGTCCGAGACGCCCCCGAACGACCAGCAACCCACCTCAGACCAACCGGTCATGCGCGCCATGTCGCAATATCTCAAAGACCTGTCCTTTGAGAGCCCCGGCGCCCCGCAATCGCTGATGAGCAATCTGCCCGCTCCCGAAGTCGAAGTCGGCGTCGATGTGAATGCTCGCCGGGTCGGTCCTGATCAGTACGAAGTCGAACTGGCCTGCAACGCGACCTCAACGCGCGATGGCGAGACCGTCTTTGTGGTCGAGACCAATTACGCCGGTCTCTTCCTCATCCAGAACGTGCCCGATGATCAGATGGAGCCGCTCCTTCTCGTCGAAGCACCGCGTCTTCTCTTCCCGTTTGCCCGTCAGATCGTGGCGAGCGCGACCAAGGAAGGCGGCTTCCCGCCGCTGATGCTTGAGCCGCTTGATTTCGCCGGCATGTACCGCATGCAGCGGGCACGCGCCGCCGAAGCGGCAATGCCGAACGGCAACGCCTGATAAAGGCGCAAGGCTTGCAAGGACCGCTTCTCAACCAAGCGGTCCTGCATGACGGGGGAGAATACTGGGATGAAAATCCTGTTCCTGCACAATAACTACCCGGCCCAGTTCGGGGCGATCGGGCATTATCTCGCGGCCGAAGGCTGGGAGGTCAGTTTCATGACCCAACGCGCGGGCACGAAGTCTGACGTGATTAACGTCACTGTCTATCGCGACCGCGATCAGCCCAAGGAATATGATGTCGGCCACCCCTACCTGCAGAGCACGGGCAAGGCGGTCGTCACCGGGCTGTCGGCACTGGAAGTCGCCAATCACCTGAAAAACAAGCAGGGTTATACGCCCGATGTCATGGTGGCCCATTCGGGCTGGGGTCCGGGGCTGTTCCTCAAGGAAGCCTGGCCCGACACCCCGCAGGTCGGCTATTTCGAATGGTATTATAAGGGCGAGGCTGACGACGTCGTCTTCATGCATGGCCCCGGCCGCCCGCATTTCGAGAAAGCGCGCGAGCGCATCCGCAATGCGACGATCATGTCCGAGCTGATCTCCTGCGATGCCGGGCTCGTCCCAACCGCCTATCAGGCGTCCCAGTTCCCGCAGATTTTCCAGCCCAAGCTGCGCGTCATGCATGATGGGGTGGATACGGAGAGTTACAAACCCGCCGATCCGGGTGAAGTAACGTTTGGGGACGACAAATTCACCAAGGGCGAGGAAATCCTCACCTATGTCGCGCGCGGTATGGAGCCCTATCGCGGCTTCCCTGAATTCATGAATGCGCTGGAGCTGTTGCAAAAGCGGCGCCCCAAATTGCGCACGATCATCGTGGGTGAGGATCGCACCGCTTACGGTAAGGCACTGAAATCCGGTAAGACGTATAAGGAAGATGCGCTGGAGCGGCTCGATCTCGACCTCTCGCGGATCACGTTCACCGGCCTTCTGCCGCGGAACGAGTACCGCAAGGTCATCCAGCTTTCGTCCGTGCATGTCTATTTCACCGTGCCCTTCGTCCTGTCATGGTCGATGATGGAAGCGATGAGTACGGGCTGTCTGATGCTCGCCTCCGACACCGCCCCCGTTCGGGAGCTGATCAAGCATGGCGAGAACGGTTATCTGACCAATTATCAGGATAAAGAGCGTCTGGCCGACGATCTCGAGAAACTTCTCTCGACCAAGGATGATCACGAGCATATCCGGAAAGCGGCGCGCGAGACGATCACCAATAATTACGCCGCACGCGATCTTTATCCGGCGAAGAAAGCCTTCTTTGCAGAGGTGGCCGCCGGGCGTCAGTTCTCGCGCGGCTTCGTCTGATCCCCTTAATATGAGAAAGGGTCACGCATTGCTGCGTGACCCCGTCAGACCCGCCATTGATCCGGGCCATGTCCCTGAAAGAAGGGACTGTGGGACGTCGCCGTCAGGCGAGAGGCTGCTCCCGCTCCAAAAGCTCGACACCAACCACGTTCCAATGGCGAATTTTCTGACTCGACATCAGATCACCTCCTTTCAGTTGCTTCCGCAGAGTGAAGGGTGACCTAAATTGCAGGTTCCAGCAAGCGGCGGGAAAAAGATTAGTTACCGCTGGTTCCGGGCTTATGCCTCAAAGCCATTCTGATGCTGCTTTCCTGAATCGCCGATTTCATCCCAGACAGCCTTGGAGCCGACCCAGATGTGGTGGGCGACACGCAGGGTCTCACCGCCTTCGCCAAGAAGGCCGGCGGGAACAAACATGGTGTCCGGATCATTCATGCCGGGAAGCGTCGAGCCGCAAGTCTTGCAAAACCAAGATTGCCAGTCGGCATCGGGCTTCTTCCAGTTCGAAACCAGCTCTTCTCCGCGTAGCCAGCGAAAGTCCTTGTTAGGAATAATGACGACAGGGATACCTGAGCTGCCAGTCAGTTTCCGGCAGATCGAGCAATGACAGACATAAATGTCTTTAAGCTCCGCACTGATCTCAAACGCGACGCCGCCGCAATTGCATTCAGCTTTTACCAAAGGACGCTCTCCCTTACGGCGCGGCGACATAGACCGGGATGAGGGCCGCCTGCTGGCGGCGCCACGCTTCGATCAGGGTCTTGGCGAGCACGATGGCCGCCACCCGCGTCTGGGTCGGATCGGACCTTACAAGGATGGCCAGCCCCAAGGCGATACATTGCGCCATGGCGGGCGCACCGCCCGCGATCCGCAGCGCATCATAGCCGGTTGAGACATCCGCACGGAAATCATCCGGGTCCGGCTCGCGCATCGCGGCAAGCGATAAAAGCGGCAGGGCTTCGGCGGCGTGTTCAAGCCGCTCTTCGATCAGGGCCGCGCGATGCCGCTCGATCTGCTTTGCATGATCGGCAAGGCTGTCCTCCGCGAGCGTGCCGAGGATCGCCGCTTCCATGCGGGAGGGACGAGGCAGATCGGTTTCCGCAATCGCCTCAACCGCGAGATCAAGATCGATCAGATTATCGGGCTTGAAGGCGGCGAGCAGGGCAAGGTCCGGCATCAGGGCCGGGCCCGTTTGCCAGAAATGGCCGGTCTTTAGGTCCTTCCACGCCGCGCTGATCCGCGAGAGCAGATAGCTGTCGTCAGCCCGGTGTCCGCCGGAAAGGAGCGCGGCAATCGACAGCTCGATCCAGGGCGAGGTGCTGCGCAGTGAAAAGCTGGTCCATTGCGCGCGAAAAGCGGAAAGGTGCGTGCCGATATGACCGCTGACTGCGGGCGAGCCCATCAGGAAGGGCGCAAGGATCAGCGCTTCCCAATTCTCGAAACTGCCGAAGCTCCCCTCTGAGCGCTGCATGTCGAGGGCGTAGTTGGCGGCACGCGCAGGCTCGGCACCGGAGGCGAGGATGATGACGGCGGCCGCATCGCGCAGCCTTTTGGGGGCGGATCGGCACGGGCCTGCCGCCAGCTCCTTGCGGATCTCGAGATAATCGAGCAGCGGCAGCGAGGGGCCGGGGGCCAATATGGGGGCGGTTGCGTCGGTCAAGCGCGCACCTCGTCAGCGCAAACCGGACAGGCAGGATCTTTCGGCACCGAAATGCGTCGCAGCCGGCCTTCCCTTCCCTGAAAGATCAGGAGTTCGTTTTTCATCGCCCCCTTCATACCAGTGAGATATTTCATGGCTTCGAGGGCTGCAAGGCTGCCCACCACGCCGGGCACGGCGCCCAAGACGCCTTCGGTCTCGCAATCGGCGGCATCTTCAGGGGGCGAGGGCACAAGACAGCGGTAGCAGGAAGAGGCCTCATCCATGGGGAAAAGGGCGATCTGTCCGTCGAACCGGCCGATGGCGGCGGAAAGGAGCGGCACCCCCTCGGTGCGGCAGGCCTCATTGATGAGATAGCGCGGCGCGAAACGGTCGACGCCTTCAATCACGAGGTCGCATCCGGCAACCAGATCCTTGGCATTTTCGGTATCGAGATATTCGGCTGTGAAGCTCAGCTCAATCTCGGGATTAAGCGCGGCCAGCGCCTTTGCGGCGCATTCAGCCTTCGGCTTGCCGATGTCTTCAGTCGTATAGAGTGCCTGTCGCTGGAGGTTTGAAAGCGCGACCCGGTCAGCATCGACGATGTGGATCTGCCCCGCCCCGGCAGCGGCCAGATAGGTCAGAATCGGGCAGCCAAGACCGCCCGCGCCGACCACGAGAATTTTTGAGTCTTTCAGGCGCTGCTGGCCCTGACCGCCGATCTCCGGAAGCAGAAGATGGCGGCGATAGCGTTCGATCTCTTGCCTAGAGAGGCTCATTGCCCCGTCGAGCCGAACCCGCCCGTGCCGCGGACGGTCTCGGAAAGCTCGCCGACTTCTTCGAAACCGGCCTGCACAACGGGGGCGACGATCATCTGGGCGATGCGCATACCGCGCTCGATCAGGAACTCTTCATTGCTGGAATTATAAAGGATGACCCGCAGCTCGCCGCGGTAGTCCCAATCGACCGTGCCGGGGGAGTTGAGACAGGTGATGCCGAACTTGGCGGCAAGGCCGGAGCGGGGGCGGACTTGCACTTCATAGCCTTCGGGTATGGCCATGGTCAGGCCGGTCGGAACCATCGCGCGCGCGCCGGGCGGCAGCGGCATGGGCGACTGGTCTTCGGCAATTGCGGCGCGCAAATCGGCCCCAGCGGCGCCTGCGGTTTCGTAAGACGGCAGGGGAAGGTCTTCGCCATGCGGCAGGCGGCAGACTTCGATGACGGGGCCTCGGCTCATTTATGGTCCTCCAGAATATGACCAGCGAGGTAGAGCGAGCCGCAGATCAGGATTCGCGGCATCCCCTCGCCGGAGCGTCCGGTATCCCTCATGGCCTGTTCGACGGCTGCCGTCACGCTTTCCATCGCCTCGGCCGGGACGCCGGCATCCTGCGCGATACGGGCAAGATCCTCGGCATCATAGGAATTATTAGTCGGCGATTTCACGGTCAGGACGGTTGAGACGAGATCCTCGAAAGCATGGAAGAAGCCGTGCGCATCCTTGTTCGCCTGCATCCCGCAGATCAGGATCACGGGCTTGGGGCTGCGCTCTTCAAGGTCGGCCAGCGTACGGGCGAGGGCCTGCGCCGCATGCGGATTATGACCGCCATCAAGCCAGATCTCGCCGGGGTCGCCTGTATGGCGCTCGACCATGTGCACGAGCGGGCCTTCGGTCAGGCGCTGCATCCGGGCGGGCCAGTGGGCTTTTTCGATCCCTTCGGAGATCGCGTCTTCGCTGGGGGCCAGGCCGGCGGCCTTCACGGCAGCAACGGCGAGGGCGGCATTGTCGATCTGGTGATTGCCCGCGAGCCTCGGCAGGCTGAGATCGCAAAGGCCGTTCTCATCCTCATAGACGAGCCGCCCGCTCTCCTGCCGGTAACTCCAGTCCTCATTATAGACATGCGGATTGGCGCCGATGGCGAGGGCCTTCGATTTGAGGGTTTCGAGCGCGCCGGCGCGCTGCTGGCCGGTGACGAAGGCGGCCCCGGATTTGAGGATCCCGGCCTTCTCGCCTGCAATCTCGGGCAGGGTTTCCCCCAGCCAGGATTGGTGGTCGAGCGCGATGGGGGTGATCACGGCGGCGCGCGGATGCTCGATCACATTGGTCGCATCGAGCCGCCCGCCAAGGCCGGTCTCGAGCACGACGACATCGCCGGGTGTCTCGGCAAAGGCGAGGAACGCCGCTGCCGTTACGGCTTCGAAATAGCTGAGCGGCAGGTCGCCGGCGGCCGATTCACACCGGCCAAGCACGCTGGCGAGCTGCTCATCGCCGATCTCTTCACCGGCCAGCACGATACGCTCGTTAAAGCGGACCAGATGCGGGGAGGTAAATCCATGAACCTTCAGCCCACCAGCCGCGAGGATCGAGCGGATATAGGCGCAGGTCGAGCCCTTCCCGTTTGTCCCAGCGATATGGATGACGGGCGGCAGCTTCTCATGCGGATTACCCAGCCGGTCGAGCGCTTGCGTAATCCGGTCGAGACCGAGCACGATTTCGGCGAGGCTCCGCTCGGCGAAGCCATCGAGAATGGATTGAATGGCCGCCTGGGCGGCAGTCTGTGGGATCATCTCACTCGGCAGCTTTGGGAAGCTCTTCTTCCTCAGGGGCCGGCGCCGGCAGGCTTGCCTGTTCAGGTGCCTTTTCCTCGGCAATCTCAACGACAGGGGCGGCAACGGTCTTCTTCACGCCCTGTTTCATCAGGACACGAAGGAGAGAGGAAAGCGTTTCGCGCATCGCATGGCGATGGACGACCTGATCGACCATGCCTTTCTCAAGCAGATATTCCGCGCGCTGAAAGCCTTCGGGCAGTTTTTCGCGGATCGTCTGCTCAATGACGCGGGGACCTGCAAAGCCGATCAGCGCGCCGGGCTCGGCCAGATGCACATCGCCCAGCATGGCATAGGAAGCGGTGACCCCGCCCGTCGTCGGGTGGGTCAGAACAACGATATAGGGCAGGCCCGCATCGCGCAGCATCTGCACTGCAATCGTCGTGCGCGGCATCTGCATCAGGGACAGGATCCCTTCCTGCATCCGCGCACCGCCCGAAGCGGCAAACAGCACCAGCGGCGCCTTGTCTTTGATCGCAGTCTCGGCGGCTTTGATGATGCCTTCACCCAGCGCCATGCCCATGGAGCCGCCCATGAAGCCGAAATCCTGCACGGCGGCGACAAGCCGGAGCTGGTCGAGCGTGCCGCGCGCAATGACGAGGGCGTCTTTCTCGCCGGTCTTTTTGCGGCTGTCGCGCAGACGGTCAGCATATTTCTTGGTGTCGCGGAATTTCAACGGGTCCTCATGGACGTCCGGCAGCTCGACCTGATCCCATTTGCCGTCGTCAAAAAGCGCGGCGAGGCGTTCGGTCGGGCTGATCCGCTGGTGATGATCGCATGTCGGGCACACCTGAAGCGCTGCCTCCAGATCCTTGAGGAAGGTCATCTCCGCACAATTCGGGCATCGCGACCAGAGGGTGTCGCCTCTGTCGTCTCGCTGACGAAAGATCTTCTTGATGCCGGGCGGGGTGATGTCGGACAGCCAGTTCATTTCGATCTATTACCCAGATTTTCTTGCGGTTTTGATAGCGCGAGATAGCCCTTCAGCCAAACTCACGGTTTGTTTAATCGCGTGATCGTGACCTTTTTCGAGCCCCTTGGCGAGCGTGTCGACAAGGGCGGAGCCCACGACAACGGCGTCAGCCTCACGGGCAATCTCAGCGGCACGTTCTTCTGTCTTGATACCGAAACCAACGGCGACAGGTAAAGAGCTCGCCTTCTGAAGGCGTTCAACGGCGCCGGAAACAGCGGCCGCCGCGCCGGTCTTCGCGCCGGTGATTCCGGCGACAGAGACGTAATAGACGAAGCCGGACGAGTTTTTCAGGACGGCGGGCAGGCGCTCATCATCCGTGGTCGGGGTCGCTAGCCGGATGAAATCGAGCCCTGCGGCGCGGGCCGGCAGGCACATCTCGGCATCTTCCTCGGGCGGCAGATCGACGATGATCAGACCGTCTACCCCGGCGTCATGCGCGTCTTTCACAAAGCGCTCCGGCCCATAGGAATAGAAAGGGTTGTAATAGCCCATCAGGACCAGCGGCGTCTCATTGTCCCGCTCTCGAAACGATCTCACCAGATCAAGCGTCTTGGGCAGGGTCTGGCCCGCATCAAGGGCGCGCTGGCCGGCCAGTTGGATCGCAGGTCCATCCGCCATCGGGTCGGTGAAGGGCACGCCAATCTCGATAATGTCGGCGCCTGCGCCGGGTAGGGCACGGAGCAGCTCTAGCGAGGCGTCAAACCCCGGATCGCCGCCCATGACAAAGGGGACGAACCCGGCGCGGTTCTCGGCTTTCAGCTTCTCAAAGGTGGCGGTCAGTCGGGACATTGGCGGCGTGTGGCGAAAATGGCGGGCGGGGGCAAGCCTTACCCGATTTCGACTCCCAGATGCTCGGCGACGGAGAAGATATCCTTGTCGCCTCTTCCGCAGAGATTCATCAGAACGATCTGATCGCGTTTCAGCTCACGGGCCTTATCAAGCGTCCGGGCGAGGGCATGCGCGGGCTCAAGCGCCGGGATGATGCCTTCGAGTTTTGAGAGAAGCTGGAACATATCGAGCGCTTCCTTGTCGGTTGAGCTCTGATACTCGACCCGGCCGATCTCATGCAGCCAGGCATGTTCTGGCCCGATGCCCGGATAATCGAGCCCGGCGGAAATCGAATGGCCCTCGATGATCTGGCCGTCATCATCCTGCAAAAGATATGTCCGGTTGCCGTGAAGAACGCCCGGACGCCCGCCCTGAAGGGAGGCGGCGTGATCGGGGGTCTCAAGACCCAAACCCGCTGCTTCCACGCCGATGATTTCGACATCCGTATCATCAAGGAAGGGGTGGAAAAGGCCGATCGCATTCGAGCCGCCGCCGATGCAGGCCATGATCGTGTCAGGCAGGCGCCCCTCGCGATCGAGGAGCTGCTGACGGGCTTCCCGACCGATCACCGACTGGAAATCCCGGACCATGGCAGGATAGGGGTGCGGGCCCGCCGCCGTGCCGATGATATAGAAGGTGTCCGCGACATTGGTGACCCAGTCGCGCAGCGCCTCGTTCATGGCGTCCTTTAGCGTCCCCCGACCGGAGGTGACGGGCACGATCTCCGCGCCCAGCAGCTTCATGCGGAAGACATTGGGTTTTTGCCGCTCGACATCGGTGGCGCCCATATAGACCGTGCACGGAAGGCCAAAGAGGGCGCACACGGTCGCGGTCGCGACCCCGTGCTGGCCGGCGCCGGTCTCGGCGATGATCCGTGTCTTGCCCATGCGGCGGGCCAGGAGGATCTGCCCCAGGCAATTATTGATCTTGTGGGCGCCCGTGTGGTTCAGCTCATCGCGCTTGAAGAAAATGCGCGCGCCGTGGCCCTCGGGCGCTGTCTCGCGCACATGCTCGGTCAGGCGTTTGGCCTCATAAAGCGGGGAGGGGCGCCCGACGTAATTGGCGAGCAGATCCTCGAATTCGGCGTGAAAGGCCGGATCTTCCTTGGCCGCCTCATAGGCCTTCTCGAGCGACAGGACGAGCGGCATCAGCGTTTCGGCAACGAAACGACCCCCGAAGATGCCGAACCTTCCCTCTTCGTCCGGGCCGGAGCGATAGGAATTGGGGCGGGCGTCAGGGCTCGGGCTGCTCATCTGGCGGGCTTTCTCTCAAGAGGTGCGAAGCGCGGCCCTAGCAGCAAGAGCCGCTTCGACAAATGCGGCAATTCTCTTGGGGTCTTTAACGCCTCTGGATCGTTCGACACCGGAGGAGACATCGACGCCCGAGAAGGCCGGGAACATGTCACAGGCGCGGATGGCGTCCGCGACATTCGCCGGGGTCAGCCCGCCCGCAAGGATGAAGGGCGTCTCGCCGCGATAGGCCTTGAGCGCCGACCAGTCGAAGGGCATGCCGTGCCCACCCTGACGCTTATAGCCGTCGGGCGGGAGGGCATCGAAAATCCAGCTACCGGGGGCGGGATCATCCTCGCCCGGCAGGTCGCTTTCCTGCCAGATGCCTTTTGCCAGCATGCAATCGGGGAAGGCGCGGACCAGCTCAAACCGTTCCGCCCGGCTCTCCCGGCCATGGATCTGGACGATATCGAGCCCGACACTGTCCCTGATGGCGCTGATCTCTTCCGCGCCCTGATCCGCAAACAGCCCGACGATTTGCGCTTTCCCCCGCGCCAGCTCGGCGAGGTCGGCGGCTTTCTCCGGCGTGACATAGCGCGGGGAGACGCTGGCGAAAACAAACCCGATCATCGTGGCCCCGGCGTCAATGGCGGCCTCGACGGCGTCCTGGGTCGTCAGACCACATATTTTGATATCGAAACGGTATTGCATGGGAATAGGACTAGCGTCGCAGCGAGAGCAGGCGCGACTTCTTTGGCGTATCGCCTGCAGCGAGCGTCAGCTCGCCCTCAAGGCGGCGGATCTCGCGCTTTCTGTCCTTTGCCTTGCGGCGCAGGGAGCCTGCGCTCAGCCACATGCCAAAGGCGCCGAGGAGGAAGCCGACAATGAGGCAGGCGATGAGCGCCGCCCAGAGCGGAATGGCCGGGGTCGCAAGCGCCGGGTTCTCAAGGCTTGTCGGGTCGAGGCTGATCCGCACCATCTGACGATTGGCGACGAAAAAGACGACCAGCAACAGCCCGAAGACGAAGAAAAGGAAATAGGCGAGCAGTTTACGCATGCCGCCAGAAATAGGGCTTTTCGCGGCTCACGGCCAGTGGCGAAGCAGGTGTTATTCCGCCGCGGCGAGGGCGACGTCTTCCTGGTTCAGGCGCTCGCGCATTTCCTTGCCGGCCTTGAAGAAAGGCGTCCATTTCTCCTCGATCTCGACAGGATCGCCGGTCCGCGGATTGCGGCCCACGCGCGCTTCGCGATGTTTCACCGAAAAAGCGCCAAATCCGCGCAGCTCAACACGGTCGCCCTCGGCCAGCGCAGTTGAGATATGGTCGAAAATGGCGCCGACGATTTTCTCGACATCCTTGACGAAAAGATGCGGATTCTCGGCCGCAAGCACCTGTACGAGCTCTGATTTAATCACGCCTCGCTCCCCATTGCCTCAATATCAACACACGCAATTTTTGCCCTTTGCGCGTGCCCCACAGCCTTATGTGTATATCGAGTAAGGTTAAAATGCCAGAGGCAACAACAATTTGCGAAAATGACGCGATTGCCCCTGTGGCATGCATGGTCCACATACCGCCTGATATTTGCATAAAGGCGAGCATGCCCATGGAGACCGTCAGTTTTGGGGATCGTGATGTCGCGCCCGAGGAAAAGGGCGGACTGGTGCGGGCCGTCTTTGGATCGGTCGCGCCGCATTACGATCTGATGAATGACCTGATGTCGGGCGGGCTGCACCGGGTATGGAAGGATGTCCTGCTCGACCGGTTAAACCCCCAACCGGGACAGACCCTCGCCGATGTCGCGGGCGGCACGGGCGATATCGCTCATGGCTTCATCCGCCGGGCGGGCATGCGGCCGGCACGCGGGCGCAATGAGGCGAGTGCCTTCATCATCGACGTCAATCACGCGATGCTCGAGGCCGGGCAGGGCCGGGACGAGGAAGAAGGCCTCACCGAAAGCGTGACCCGTGTCTGCGGTGATGCCGAGGCGCTGCCGCTGCCCGATGCGTCTGTTGATACCTATACGATCGGTTTTGGTATCCGGAATGTCACCTATCGCGACCGGGCGCTCAAAGAAGCGTTCCGTGTTCTGAAAAGGGGCGGGCGGTTTGCCTGCCTTGAATTCTCGCGGCCCATCACGCCGCTGATTGAGGCCGCCTATAATACCTATTCCGATGCGGTGATCCCGCGGCTCGGTGGCGCCGTTGCGGGGGATGCAGACAGTTACAAATATCTGATCGAAAGCATTCGCCGCTTTCCGCCGCAGGAAGCGTTCGCGGCAGAGGTGCAGGCGGCGGGTTTCTCCCGCGTCAATGTCGAGAATTTGACCGCCGGGGTTGTGGCCATTCATTCAGGGTGGAAGATCTGACGCGATGTTCCGGACACTAAGCAATTTGCGGCGGCTTATCCGCGCGGGCTGGGTTCTCTCCCGCCACGATGCGTTGATCCCGCGTGAATTTGCGCATCTTCTGCCGGCGCCCGTTCGCCTGCTCGGGCGCGTCTCGCGCATCGGCGCGCGGAGCAAGGGCCTTCGGCCCGGTGAGCGGCTCGCAAAAGCGCTGGCGGGGCAGGGCCCGGCTTACGTCAAATTCGGCCAGCTCTTGGCCACCCGTCCCGACATTGTCGGCTTTGAGATGGCGAATGATCTGGGCACGCTCCAGGACCGGATGCCGCCCTTCCCGACGGATCAGGCAAAGGCAGAGATTGCCCGCGCCCTGGGGCGTCCCGTTGAAGAGATTTTCGCTGAGTTCTCTGAGCCTATCGCGGCGGCTTCCGTCGCGCAGGTCCACCGCGCGCGGCTGAAAGATGGCGGAGAGGTTGCTGTCAAGGTTCTCCGCCCCCGGATCGAACAGAAGGCGCGGCAGGATTTTCGGGCGTTCCTCCTCGGCGCAAGGCTGCTTGAGAAATTCTTCAAGACCGTCCGCCGGATGGAGCCGATCAAATTCATCCGCACATTATCGGAGGCGGCAGAGGTCGAACTCGATCTCAGGATCGAGGCGGGGTCAGCCTCAGAGCTGATGGAAAATCTGCGCGAGACGCCGGAGATCCGGGTGCCGGATGTGATCTGGGATCTCTCCGCGCGCCGTGTCCTGACTATTGAATGGATCAATGGAACGCCAGTATCGGATACGGCAGCGCTCGATGCGCGGGGGATTGACCGCCCGGCGCTGGCGAGGCTGGTCCTCCAGACTTTCCTGACGCAAGCGCTCGAGCATGGTTTCTTCCATGCCGACATGCACCAGGGCAATCTCCTGATCGATGAGAAATCCCGCCTTGTGCTGATCGATTTCGGGATCATGGGGCGGCTTGATGAAGAGGCCCGCCGGGTCTTTGCCGAAATCATCTATGGATTCATTCGGCGCGATTACCGGGCCGCAGCCAAGGCGCATTTCGATGCGGGCTATGTGCCCGCCCATTATAATATGGAAGCGTTCGCCACCGCCCTGCGCGCAGTCGGCGAGCCGATCTTTGGCCGCACGGCGGAAAAGATGGACATGTCTCGCGTCCTCCAGCAGCTCTTTGACGTGACTGACGTTTTTGACATGCATTTGCGGCCCGAGCTGGTGCTCCTTCAACGGACGATGGTCGTGGTCGAAGGCGTCTCACGTATTCTCGATCCCCAGATCAATCTGTGGGAGACGGCCGAACCTGTCGTGAAGGAATATATTGCCGCCCGCGTCGGCCCGCGCGCGATACTCGGCAATGCAAAGAAAAGCGGCGAAGCGGCGCTGCATCTGCTCGAAGCTTTTCCGCAATTTGCGGCAGCGGCAGAGGAAGCTGCCGAGCAGATCCTCAATGGCGGCGTCAATCTATCAGACGATACGGTCGACCGGCTGGCTGATGCATTGCGGGGCAGGAGGCGGCGCAAATCCGATGCGCCGAGCGCAGCATGACGGCAGATAGCCTTCAGGGAAAGCGCGTGCTCCTTATCATCAGTGGGGGGATTGCCGCCTATAAATCCCTGTTCCTGATCCGTCTGCTCAAAACACGCGGCTGCGCTGTTACGGGTGTTCTGACAAAGGGCGGCGCGGAATTCGTGACCCCGCTGAGTGTCGGCGGTCTGACCGGAGAGAAGTGCTACACGGATCTTTTCGACCTCACCGATGAGGCGGAGATGGGCCATATCGAGCTGTCGCGCGCAGCCGACCTCGTGATCGTTGCGCCGGCCAGTGCGGATCTGATGGCAAAGACAGCCAATGGCCTCGCCGATGATCTTGCCTCGACACTTCTTCTGGCAACGGACAAACGTGTCCTCTTTGCCCCGGCGATGAATGTCCGCATGTGGGAGCATCCGGCGACCCAGCGGAATATAGCGACGCTGAAAGGCGACGGCGCGCTGTTCGTCGGGCCGGAAGATGGCGAAATGGCCTGCGGCGAATATGGCCCCGGCCGGATGGCAGAGCCTGAGGCGATTGTTGATGCCATCGACGCCGCACTTTCGGGCAGGGAAATCTCGCAGGCGCCTGTAACGGACGGCCCGCTATCGGGGCGGCATATCCTTGTGACGGCAGGGCCGACCCATGAACCGCTCGACCCCGTGCGTTATCTGGCGAACCGCTCGTCCGGCAAGCAGGGCTATGCGATTGCGTCCGCCTGCGCCGCGCTTGGCGCGAAGGTGACACTGGTCAGCGGACCGGTGGGGCTCACCTCTCCTCCGGGGGTCAAGACGATCCGTATCGAGACGGCCCGACAGATGCTGAAAGCGTGTGAGGAAGCCCTGCCTGCTGACAGCGCGATTATGTGCGCCGCCGTTGCCGATTACCGGCCTGATATCGAAACGCCGCACAAGATCAAGAAGGAACGCGGCGGGCTTTCGGCGATCACCCTCGCGGAAAATCCAGACATTCTCAAAACCATCGCGCAATTGCCGGTGGGTCGCCGCCCAGCGCTGGTCGTGGGATTTGCGGCGGAGACGGATGATGTGCTTGGCCATGCCGAAGCCAAGCGCAAACGCAAGGGCTGCGACTGGATCATCGCCAATGACGTCTCGCCCGGCACCGGGATCATGGGCGGGGATGAGAATGCGGTGACCATTCTCTCTGATGAGGGTCAGGAGAGCTGGACCCTCACGTCAAAACAGGAAGTCGCGCGGCGGCTCGCCGAAAGGATCGCAGCCGCGCTTGCGTGAATGACGTTTACGGATTGACCCGTACGCTTTCGTGGCCGTGCTGGGTGAGATAATCCTGCACCGATTTTGCGCCAGCAAGGTGCCCGGCACCGACGGCGACAAGGAAGGTGCCTTCTTCTTCCTCAATCAGTCTGTCGATCTTCACGGCCCATTTCTCATTGCGCTCATAGAGCAGCTTGCTCGCAAGTTCTGGGGTTTCTTCCCAGCCGTCTGACATGAACTCAGCCAAACCGTCCGCATCCCCATCATACCACAGGCCGACCATCTCGGCGAAATAGCCTTCGACATCTGAAAGCTCATCAACGCCTTCGATGAGCGATTTCGCCCAGACTTCGTCCGGCACATCGGCAATGATCTGGATCTGCTCTGCAAGTCCTTCGAAATAGCGCTGAGTCTTGCCTTCTTCACTCGCCCGCGCACCGAGCAGCATCTCAATGCCTGCGGCGGGGTCGCCACCGGCTTTCGCCATGGCGAGCTGGGTCAACTGGATGCTCGCGAACCACGGCCGCATATTGCCGAGCGCCTCAGCGGTCAGGCCATATTCTTTGAGTGCCTCGTTGAGCTCTTCAAGCTGGTCAGCGGTAAAGAGGTCGGCGAATTTCCGGCCATCCGTATAAAAACCTTCTGACATGATCAGCGGGCTGGCGGCTTGGACTTCCTCAGGCGAGGTCACATTCGCTTCGAAAAAGACGGCATTCGCCTCAGCCCAGGCGGCCTCGAACGCGTCCGTTTCCCAATCGAGATCGGGGTGCAGGATGTGGATCGTGCCCATCATATAGACGGTCGTGTCTTCATCGCCCGTCTTCCAGATCGCGACATTGGAGGGCCCTTCGGTCGCTTCGGCCAGTGTTTTGGGGGCGTCATCGGCCGCGAATGCTGTCGCGCCCGCAAAGGCGAGAGCCGAGACGCCGAGAAGCGCAGATTTAAGGGTCCGGGTCATGGAATTCTCCAATTGAAGGATCGCTGATCCCCTATATGGGGAGAGATGTTCGGAAAAACGAGCTTACTTGACGCGCCGCACACGAATGGATTGCCGGCTGTCATCGAGTTTCAGCCGGTAACTGCCCATCGCCGCCTCGGTGATCGTGACGGTTTTCGGCGGCTTCTTCGAATTGACGCGGATGGGCCGATCGCTTGAGAGCTGACGCCAGACCTGACCATTATCAAGAATGATCGTCAGGTGATCGGTCCGGTCAACGACAATCTCGGTAATGTCTGAATAGATGGCAGGCGCATCACCGCTTTTGACCAACTCGCGTTTGGCCTCGAATTCCGCTTTCAGCTCTTCCTCGCTTTTCGGCGCGGCAAGCGTCGAGCGTGGGGCGGCAGCCTCAAGCGCCAGCGCTTCGGGCGCGGCTTCTTCACGGCCGGCCAAGCGGTCATAACAGGCGAGCCGCTCGGCGGGCACATCAATGACGCGGCATGTTTCAAGGCTCGGTTGGCTGAGCGCGGCGCTGGCAATCAGAAGGCTGGTCAGCATGGGGCAGTCCCTTATCGACTTGCGACAAAACTATGGGATGCCCGGGGGCCCGTCAATCAAGGCGGAGGTTAGCTGTCCGAGCCGTAAGTCATCTCCATGAAGACATCTTCGAGGTCGGCCTCGACAGTGGAGAGGTCTTTGACGCTGATCCCGCTCTGGCTGAGCGCGGCGAGGATGTCTGCGACCCGCGTCGTGCTGGGGGTGTAATCGATATAAAGCGCGCCATCGCGAAGCTCGGTACGGCAGGCATCGCCGATCTGCGGCAGCTCGGTGATCTCATCTTCGGGCACGACCATCAGGGATTTGCGGTCGAGGCTGGCGATCAGCTCATCCTTGGGCTTGACGGTTTTCACCTCACCCTGATGGATGATGCCGATCGTATCACACAGGGTCTGCGCCTCTTCGAGGTAGTGCGTTGTCAGAATAATCGTGACGCCGCGCTGGTGCATCTCGACGACCTGCTCCCAGAGCTGTTTGCGCAGCTCGATATCGACACCGGCGGTCGGCTCATCGAGGATCAGGATCGGCGGGGAATGCACCATGGCTTTGGCGACGAGCAGGCGGCGTTTCATCCCGCCCGACAGCATACGGACATAGGCGTCGGCCTTGTCCTCCAGTCCCAGCGCGCGGAGGATTTCCATCGTGCGGCGCTGGTCTTTCGGCACACCGTAAAGCCCGGCCTGAATCTCCAGCCCCTCTTTGGGGGTGAAGAAGACATCCGCCGAGATTTCCTGCGGCACGACCCCGATCGAGGCGCGGGCCGAGCGGTGGTTCTTGTCGATGTCAAAGCCCCAGATCGAGACCTCGCCCTCGGTCTTGGTGACAAGGCCCGCAAGGATATTGATGAAGGTCGATTTGCCCGCGCCATTCGGGCCGAGCAGGCCAAACATCGATCCGCGCGGAATGGTCAGGTCGATCCCTTTGAGGGCTTCTTTGGGCGGGGACTTCTTGGTGCCCGCATAGATCTTCTTCAGCCCACGCGCCACAATCGCAGCGTCGGAAACTTCGGTATCGGTCGTGGAAACGGGGCGGGCATCATCTGGCATTGGGGCTATGTCGGCGCGCATGGGGGGCGGGTCAAGCAAGCAGAGCGGAAGAGTGTTTTACCTCAGCTAATCCAAAGGGCATCCGGCGGGGTTGAGGCCCTCTCCCGAATATGTGTCAGGGAGGGAGGGCAACAGGAGAATCTCACATGGCATCCCGCGTCACCGCCAATCTGCCGAGCGCCGATTTCGACAGGACCGAAGAGTTCTATGGCAAGCTGGGCTTCACTCGCGGCTACCGGGATGAGGGCTGGATGATCCTTGCCAATGGGCCATACGAGATCGAATTCTTCCCGATGAATATCGACCCCGCGTCAAGCTGGTTCTCGGCCTGTCTCCGCACGGATGATCTCGATGGCCTTTATGAGACCTTCTCCGCCGCCGGCCTGCCGCAGGATGACAAAGCCATCCCGCGTATCGGTGAGCCGGTCGCAGAACCTCACGGCATCCGGCTTTTCTACATGCTCGATCCCGACGGCAGCCTGATCCGGGTGATCGATGAGGCCTATGAGGGCTGAGCGATCTTGAAAGCGCGCGCATTTTCACCCATCAGGTGGCCTCTGACCTGAGAACTGGAATTCGATCATGGCCGCACCCACCATCGCCAAACCCGATCTTGCCGCGATCCTGCAAAAGGTGACCTTCCGCCCCGAAGCGCTCGAAGTCGTCTTTGTCGACCAGGCGCGGGTCGCCTGCGAAGGGCCGGGCGGCGCGTCCGGGCACCCGCGGACTTTCTATACGGTCGGGGATGAAGGCTATGCCGAGTGCAAATATTGCGACCGGCTCTTTGTCTATGACCCGGCGCGGGCCGGTGAGCAGGTCGAGGGCGAGGCCGTCCTCGCGCTTGCGGCGCCCGGCGCCTAACGCCGCCGCAGGATCTCTTCGCGCAGATCGCCCGGCGATTTCTTGTGATAGCGCCGCATCAGGACATAGACGACGGCGATCCAGAAAAAAAGTAGCCCGAAGAAATAATAGAACCCGGCCATGTCCTCGATGATATAGGACAGGGTTTCGGGCGTCGTCTTGCGCAAGAGCGAGGCATCGCCCGAGCCAAGATAAAGCTCGGCGGCCATGTCATTGGGCTGCGGGATCCAGCCCCATTGCTGGGCGTAATAGGCAAGTCCAGCGAGCAGACCGAGGATGATCGGCGAGCCGAGCAGGAAGGTTCCCACTGTCGCCAGAAGATAGGCCGGAAAGCGCGGCATGTTCGTTTCGGTATAAATGACCTCGAAATCGGCTTCGCTGAGGCCCTCAAGCAGGGCTTGGTCGGTTCGGCCGATGCGGGCGAACTCTTCCTTCGCGCCGATGCTCAGATCAGTCCGGATGCGGCGCTGCCAGTAATGAAGCGCGCCATAGCCGCCGCCGATCACGACGGCGCAGAAGAGAAGATAGTAGAGCATCAAAGCCTGCCTCGGTTGGAGAGGCTCCTTAAAGGGCGAAAGGGGCGTTGGGCAATGTCGCTCAGGCCTTCGCCTTTGCCAGCGCCGCGCTGAGGGCGTCCGCGACTTCGCCGCGTTCCTTTGGTGAGAGGAAGCTGCCGACGATCAGGGTCTTGCCCTTCTCGATCAAGCGCATCTGGCTTTCATGCTCGATCGGCCTATCGATCTCGACCCGCACCCAGAAGGGGTTGAGCTTCCAGCGCGTCTCATGGCCGGAGGGCAGGACGCGGGAGACCCAGAGCGCGTCATCGGTCAGCATGATCCGTTCATGGCGCCGCCCCTGAACGTAGGAGAGCTTGAAGGCGAGCCAGACGATGAAGATGTCGATGCCGCAGAAAAACGCGACCGGCCACGCGCCGGCGGTGAAGTAGATCAGCGCATTCATGACATTGACCGCGATCACAACGGCCATGACCTGCCGGAACCCCTCCCAGCTCAATGAGCGATTGGGGGTGAGAAGGGCGTGAAAGGCGAAGTCCTCATCGCGTGCGACGGGCTGCATGTCCTCGCGCCGGGCCTTGCCCGTCACGGTCGGCGCCATGGTCTCTAATGTGCGGATGCGCGTGTTCATGCAGGCATGATAGGCGGCGGGCGGGTGGCCGTCACGTGACGGAATTGTCGCGTTGGCGTCAGCCTTTGCCCGACACTTTGTCCCAGAACTCGGCGCGGTCATTCGTGCGCGGAAAAGGCGTGTCCGGAACTGGCTGTCCGAGAAAGGCGCAAAGCGGCGCCCATCCTTCTTTCGCCTGAAAGACGAGGAGCCTGTCGGCGGGGATGGCGGCCTTCACCGCTTGCTCATGCGCGATGAACGCGTCGTGCAGTTCCTGCTTGCTTTTCTCTGGCGGAAATCCGGATTTCGAGATCACGCGCTCGGCCATATACAGCCAGTCGCGCATTTCCTCTGGGGCCTGATCTTTGCTGCCGAGCAGCGTGTGGATCGTCGAGGAGTAGCTCTCCGTCCAGCTCTCTGGGCTGCGGGTGGAGAGGACGAATTTAGCTTCCGGGTAGGCGGCGGAAAGCTCGCGGAAGAACGCTCCTGTCGGCCAGTCGACCGCACTCTGATACCCGTCATAGATCGCCGCCCAGTCCGGATTGCCGTCAACGGCGGCGGACCATAGCGGCACCTGCACCGGCATGTTGAGCAGCACCTCTTCCATGTGATGGCATGGGCCCAGGCCAAGCTCATTAAGGGCAAGTTTGAGTGAATAGGTTCCCGTGCGGCCAACGCCGGCGCCAATGACTTTCATGCTTCTGGTGTCTCCCCCGAAAGGGGCACTCTAAAGGAGGCAGCGCCCGCCGCCAAACGGGAAACTCACTCGTCCTGTCCGGCCTCGATCACTTGGCGGCGGATCTCTCTTGTCCGGGTAAAGAGCTTGTGGAGGGCGTCGCCGTCCTCCCAGCGGATGGCGCGCTGTAGAGAGGAGAGGTCTTCGGAGAACCGGCCCAGCATCTCGAGCACCGCATCTTTATTGGCAAGGAAGATGTCGCGCCACATATCCGGGTTCGAGGCCGCAATCCGCGTGAAGTCCCGAAAGCCGCCTGCGGAATATTTGATGACTTCGCTTTCGGTCACGGTTTCGAGATCAGCCGCCGTGCCAACGATGTTATAGGCGATGAGGTGCGGGATGTGGCTGGTGATGGCGAGGACGAGGTCGTGATGCTCCGCCTCCATCACTTCGACCTTGCTGCCGAGCGCTTCCCAAAAGGATTTGAGTTTCTCCGTGGCCGCCGCATCGGCGCCGTCGGGCGGGGTCAGGATTGTCCAGCGGCCTTCGAATAATTCGGCAAACCCCGCCTCGGGTCCTGAATTCTCCGTGCCCGCCACGGGGTGCGCGGGGATGAGGTGCACGCCCTCAGGCGCGTGGGCGGCCATCGCCTTGAGGGCGGAGAGCTTGACTGAGCCGACATCGCTTAAAGTGGCGCCGGGCTTCAGCGCGCCCGCGATCTCCTTTGCCAGCGCATCGAAGGTACCGACCGGGGTACACAGAACGACCAGATCGGCTTCCGCGACGGCCTTTGCGGCATCGGTTTCTGCGCGGTCAACGAAACCCAGCTCGACGGCTTTCTTGCAGACAGCCTCGTCCCGGTCCGCGCCGATGATCTCGCCCGCAACGCCTGCGCGGCGCATGGCATGGCCCAACGAAGAGCCGATCAGGCCCAGCCCGATCAGGGTCACACGGTCATAGAGTGGCGTCATGGTCATGATAGCGGCCCGGCAGATGAAGCCCCCTGTTGACCTGCCGCCCGTCATGCCGTCAAGCGAGGCTTGACAACGATTAGACGATTAGCTAATTATCAATTCATGACCAGCGTATTCAAGGCTCTCTCTGACCCGACCCGGCGCAAAGTGCTCGAGCTCCTCAAACAGGGGCCGATGTCGGCCGGCGAGCTGGCGGGGCATTTCGTCGTCTCCAAACCGACTATGTCGGCGCATTTCTCGGTCCTGAAAGAAGCGGATCTCGTTCATGCGCAAAAGGACGGCAAGCAGGTCATCTATCATCTCAAGCTCTCCGTACTCGAAGAAGCCTTGCTCGGCCTTGCCGGATCATTCGGGATCGCGATGCCGGGAAAGCAGGCTAGCGGGGGCGTTGCCAAAGGAGAAACGGCAAAATGAAACAGGTCACAACTTCCCTTATTTTTGCTGTTATGATGATCGGTTCAGCGCTGGCTATGGCGTATGCGGATCAACTCGGCCTGAAGGAGCCTGCCGATGAACGAATCTATGGTGTCATGATTGGTTTCATGCTCGCCTGGTTCGGCAATATCATGCCCAAACAGGGACCGGAAACCAATTGTGCGCAATGCAGCCCCTCAAAAGGGCAGAACATGCGTCGGTTTGCCGGGTGGGTTTTCGTGATTGCGGGCCTGGCTCATGGCGCCGTCTGGCTCGCTGCGCCGCTTGAGGTTGCCAACTACATCGCTATGGGAATTGTAGCTGGGGCGCTGGTGCTGGTCATTGGCCGCGCGACCGTCACCCGCGCCTGGGTGTGATTATTCCTGTGCGGAGGGCCAGCTCAGCTGGCCTTCCCCTAGGATGAAGATCGTCAGGTCGAGATCGTCGCCTTTGACGTAATTGTGCCCGCTGACGATATTGACCGGATAGGGCGCAACCCCACCTTCTGACATGGCGGCCAGAAAGCCCTGCTGCTCGGTCACATCGATGATTGCGACACCGCATTCCCGGTGGCCCAGCAGGAACTCAGCCGATTGCGCGCCGGTATCGGCAAGATATGTCCGTGTCCCGAGATAACGAACATTGGACGGCTCGCGATAGCCTGCGGTCGTCGCCATGATCTCTTCACAGCCGGTCAGTTTCCCGACTTCCTGCGCAACATAATAGGATGGCCATAGTGGCTTGAGGGCCGGAATGGCGCACTGAAAGACGGCCCAATAGGTGCCGATGCCAGCGGCCATCAGGACAGCAAGGCGGGGCAGCGCTGACGGACGGCGCGCGGCCATGATCCCGGCACCGATAGCGATCAGCCCAAAGATGATGGCCAGTACATTCGGCGCGCTCATCATTGCGGTGCCAAGATAATCCGCCGCAATCATCGGCACGGCGGCAAGGATACCGGTCGCCAAAACGAAGAGGCCAAGGAATGCCAGATGGATCCGGCGCGGCCATTTCTTCGCCCACAGCTCAGCCGCGTCCTTGATGCCCCAGGCGGCAAGGATCGCCAGCGCCGGCATGGCAGGGAAGATGTAATGCGGCAGCTTGGTCGCGATCAGCTCGAAGATCAGCCATGTTGGTACGAGCCAGCAGATCAGGAATTTGACGGCCGGGTGCTGACGTTTCGTCCAGGCAAGGCCCGCGGCGAGCCCGACAAACAGCGTGCCCGGCCAGAAGGTGATCGGCAGGAGGAGCGTGTGATAGCCGAAAGGTCCCGCATGGCTGTCATCGCTTTCGGCAACTTTGCCCAATAATGCGTGCCCGACCGATTCCATGAAGAACCCGCCATCGGTCTTGATGTTGATGGCGACAAGCCAGGGCAGGGCGATGGCGGCAGCCACCAGCACGCCGAACAGCGGGCGGATGCGTTTGAGGACGCCCCAGTCGCGCGTCCAGATGCCGTAAGCCGCGATGGTCGAGAGCGAAACAAGGGTGACGATCGGCCCCTTGATCATCAAAGCAGCGCCGGTCGCTGCCCAGAAGATCAGCGGTGCCCCGATGAATTTTGGCCTCGGCGAGCCTTTCGCCTGAGTGAGAAGGAAGAAGAGCGCGGCCTGCGCGATGACCCCTGCGGCGAGCAGCATGGCATCGGTCTTCGCCGTGCGCGCCTCGACCGCCGCCATCAGGGTCAGGCCCAGCATAACGCCTGCGGCTATCCCGCCTTGCGCGCCGATGATCCTTGCGCCCAGCCACGCGGTGACGATCCCGCCGATCAGTACACCGATGAGGGAGGGGAGGCGAAACGCCCAGATCGGCGCGTCCGGTCCGCCAAAGGGCGCGGAGGTGGCCACCTGCATCCAGTATATGCCCGCCGGTTTCACCCAGCGCGGATCTTCCTGAAAGCGGATGTCGATATAATCGCCCGTCTCCATCATCTGCGAAGAGGCTTGCGAGTAACGCGCCTCGTCCCGGTCCATCACGGGGATCGAGAAAAAGCCGGGCAGGAGGGCCAGGAGCAGGATCGCGATCAGCGCGCCCCATTCCCGTGTGTTCAGTGTCTTGCGCAGATCGCCAGTCACGCTGTGTCCTCATGGGGGCGAAGAAGAAGCTCTTTTGACGGATAATGTGTCCGCCGCATCAACCAGATGACACCCATCAGGTCGAAGAGACCCGCAAAGGCGCGGCCGATATTGGAATATTTCGAGGCGCCATGAACGCGCGGGCGGTTATCAACCGGCACATAGCGCGCTTCATAGCCGAAATGCTGGACGAGTGCGGGCAGATAGCGGTGCACGGCATCAAAGAAAGGCAGGGACAGGAACACATCGACCGGCAGCAGCTTTAGCCCGCAGGCCGTGTCCGGGCAGTCATCTTTCAGGAGGCTGCGGCGCAGGCCATTGGCAAATCGCGAGGCATATTTGCGGTTATTGCCGTCCGTACGCTGCTTTCTGACGCCGCCAACAATGCCGACCACGCCGATGGTCGAGAGATCAACCTCGCCGGTCAGCGCCAGCATGTCTTTGGGATCATCCTGACCGTCGCCATCCATGGTCGCCATCCAGCGTCCGCGGGCCTGAAGCGCGCCGGTGCGCAGGGCCGCGCTTTTGCCCGCCCGATTGGGGTGCAGGACGAAGCGGAGCTGCGGGTTGGCCGCCAGCATCCCTTCGACCACGGCGCCCGTGCCGTCATCCGAGCCGTCATCGACGATGAGGAGTTCAGCGGATCGATCGGCAATGGCGGCCAGCACTTCTTCGATCACCGGGCCGATATTTTCGACTTCGTTGAAGACGGGGATCACGACCGTGAGGTCGGGGCGGGCCGCCGGGGGCAGGGGAGCATCAGAAGAAGGGGTCGAGGACATGCAATCTCAACTGGGCTAACCGGCCCTTTCGAGGGCCAGACAATCAAACTTGCCGTCATCCAGCATGAAACTCGGGCGAGTGAAACTCCCGATCATGCGAAAACGGCGGCTGGCGAGACGCAGACAGCAAAAAGGCCCCGGAAAGGGGCCTTCGCTTGAGCTTTGGGGCTCTGCTTATTCTTTGTCGGCGGCTTTGCCGGACTTTTTCTTGCCAGCTTTCGCCGCAGCCTTGCCGCGATAATCGACCTTTTCGGCGATCCGGGCGGATTTCCCGCGACGGCCACGAAGGTAGTAAAGCTTGGCGCGGCGGACTTTACCGCGGCGGACGACTTCGATGGAATCAACCAGAGGCGAGTAGATCGGGAAAACCCGCTCAACACCTTCACCAAAGGAGATCTTGCGGACGGTGAAGCTCTCATTGAGGCCCCGGCCGCCACGGCCAATGCAGACGCCTTCGAAAGCCTGGAGACGCTCACGCGTGCCTTCACGGACTTTCACCAGCACGCGCAGCGTGTCGCCGGCGGCAAAGGCAGGAACTTCGGGTTTGAGTTCGGCGGCGTGTTCCGCCTCGAGCTGTTCAATAATATTCATGACGGCGATCCGTCCTTTTCCTTGTCGCCGGATTGGACCCCGCCATTCCCATGGGAAAGCAGGTCGGGTCGTCGCGCGCGCGTCAATTTAAGAGCCTCTTCCCGCCGCCATTCCGCGATCTTCTTGTGATCACCGGATAACAGCACTTCAGGGATTGAGGCCCCCTCGAAATCTCTTGGCCGGGTATATTGAGGATATTCAAGCAAACCCTGCTCGAAAGATTCCTCTGCCCTTGAAGAAGGCGCGCCCAATACACCGGGGATCAGCCGCACGCAAGCCTCTATCAGGGCCTGGGCGGCAACTTCGCCGCCGGCGAGGACGAAGTCACCAATCGAGACTTCTTCAAGGTTTCTGGCGGCGATCACGCGCTCATCGACCCCCTCGAACCGGCCGCAGACAAAGACCGCGCCGGGGCCTTGCGCCAGCTCATGGGCGCGGGTTTGCGTGAAGGGGCGCCCACGGGGGGAGAGAAGGAGGCGCGGGCGGGTCTCATCGCCCAAGGCATCGATGGTTCTGGCCAGGACATCGGCCCGCATCACCATGCCCGGCCCGCCGCCTGCGGGCGTGTCATCGACGGTGCGGTGCTTGTCGTCTGCAATGTCGCGCGGGTTCAGCGTGTCGAGGCTCCACAGCCCGTCGGCAAGCGCACGGCCCAGCACCCCGACGCCGAGCACGCCGGGAAAGGCATCGGGGTAAAGAGAGATGACAGACGCTTTCCACATGGGAGGAGGGGTTTGGCGGAGGACGACGCGAGGGGCAAGGAGGAGCTATTTGAAGTAATGAAGGCCTTATCCGAGCTTTGCTGTATTGTGGGTAGACAGTGCCAGTTCATTGCCGGCTTACTATAAGGTTCTTGCCCGCTGGGACACATCATGCCGGGGAGGTCAGAATGAAAGCGAAATTCACAGCATTAGCTGCAGGTCTGACAGCGAGTATCCCGGCAATTCATTCAGAGGCGACAGCCTGCTCGATTATCTATGAGCCAAAGCCGTATGCTGAAGTTCTGGCTGAACTACACAGGCCTGAACTCCTTGAGCATGTTAATGATGCATCTGCCATTTATATTGCGCGTATGGCTAGCTCAGAAAAGTCATCATCACCGCTTGCGGAAGATAGATACGACGATCAGCTTTATTATCCGAGCAAGTATCAATTCTCGGTCCATGAGGTCATCAAGGGCATGGACATCGATACATTCGCTTACAAATCAAAATCTGGAGATAATAATTTTATCGCCATTCCTCTTTATGGTGAGGAGGGGGATATTGTCATGGATAGTGAGGCTAGTTTGACCCTAGACCCCCTTTCTGAAGCCGAATTTCGCCATTCAAGTTTCGGATTTTGGATCCGCAGCCAGTTGAACATTGGTGAGGCGGCGGGCGCCGGTGATTGTCTCGACTATGTATATTTTGAACCCGATGCTGATTATCTATTTGTGCTTGATGATGAAGGGCGAACGCAATCAGCAGAAAGGATTGCAGGCGGGGAAAATGATCCGTGGCTCACAGCAGTCCGCTACGTCATCGCGCAACCGGATGCCGAAGCTGTTGGTGTGACCACGCTGAAAGATGCGCTGAGCTTATTTAGCTTGATGCAGCGAGTAAAAGTCGAGCGGTGTGGTCCCTCACCAGCTATCTCCGAAAAGATTTTGCCGGACGGAATGCGGAAACTCACTGAGCCAACTAAGATGAGTTGGTTTGATGAGGGAGACGATCCTTATATAGAATACCCGTTTGAAGAATCAGATTGCCTGGTGGGGATGGAGTTTTTGGTGATCAACTTTGATCAGTGGTTCGACCTGGATGTGACAGGGGTCATCGACTTCACCGACTTGGCTTTCGAAAAGCACATAGTTGGGCCGCGTACTGCACTATTTAGCGATGTGCTCAAATGGGCAGGCTACGCGGAGTGAGAACCACCATCCAATTTCATCCAATGATTCAAATATCTCTGTGTATCGAATGATCAGATAATTCGAGGCAAGCGCGGGGCCTGCCTTACTCAGCGGGCGGCGGCCGCCTTTTCCTCGGCGATATCATACCATTTCTGGACCGCCTCTTGCCCCGCGACCTCCGCGGCACGGCGGCGGACTTCCTCCGGGGTCAGAAGACCTCGATCGAGCGCGGATTTGAACCAGTCCGCATAGACCCCGCCGGTTTGGGCAAAGCCGTCTTCTTTCATGGCATGATACAGCGCGGCGGCAAGGAGGTGCATGCCGTCATCACGGCTGCTCCAGCGCGGGCCGGGCTCGGCGGCGAAATCGAAATGCTCCGCCAGCAGCTGATCGAGGGCTTGCGTTGAATCCTCATCGATCAGTCCCATGAAGCTGTTATAGCCAAAGGCTGGGTTACGGTTCTCTACGATGGAGATGATCCACGGATCTTCCTCAAGAGGCTTCAGCTTCTCAAGCAGCTCCTTATCCTGACGATCAAAGGGCGGATGGAAAATTTCATGTGCTGCGACGTGCAGATGAGTGTCGGGATCAAGATGATAGACGGCAAGGAAGCGCTGCCCTTTGATCCGGATGCCGTAGGGATGCGCAAAGCGCACAACGATAAGCTCGATTTCGGGATCAAGATCCCGCCCAAGATAAAGCTCATGATACGGAATGAGATCGTAACCGGAGACAGCAGGCTCAATCGCCGCAATGGCCTCATTGAGGCGCGGCAGTGTGTCTTTCGCATAGAACTCCTCAAGACCGACTTCCTTCAGCCCTTCAAGCGCGAGAGCGATGTCGGGCATGATCTGAAGGGCGGCTGCATAGTTCCGCTCGCTCCAGTCGGCTTCGGCCATCAGTCCCGGTTTCAGGTAGGTCTCAGGATCCCTGGCTGAACGCAGGACATCGTCGAGCGTATCGGTGGGGCCAGCGGAGAAGAAATTGACCAGCGTCGGGCCGGTCAGGCGTTTTTTCTCGACACGGAGGTTCTGGTCGATGCGGTCGAGCGCCGCCACGGACTCGGGCGGCATCTTCTCGCGCAGGAACCCGATGGTCTCGGCGTAATAGGGGGCCTGCAGGACATCGCCCGAGATCACCCCGATCAGAAGGAGGGCATCAAGGCCCGGCGATGTGCTGACGACCCATTGGGTCTGCTCCTGCTCTACCTTATCCGTGGACGGCGGAACGGTGGCGCAGGCCCCCAGAATGATTGTCAGGACGAGGGCAATCCCTGATCGTCTCCAGCCGAGAAATGACATCGCACTATCCTTCCGAAGTCCGGCCCCTGCCGGTCATCAGCGATGCCTAGCCCATCGGCGAGGCTTTCGACTTGAACGGATTTGATCAGGCCGCACGAAAAGTGGCCGGTGTCCGGCCGGTGGCGGATTTGAGCGCCCTTGTCAGATGCGGCTGGTCTGCAAAGCCGCAAAGCTGGGCCGTCTCAGCGATGGAGGCGCCGTCCCGCAGCTCCTGAATGGCGCGCCTGATCTGGGCCTCCCGCCGGATGTCGGTGGGCGGGCTGCCGAGCCAGCGACGGCAGACCCGGCTGGCATGCGGCACACTGACACGGCAGGCGGTCGCGGCGGCTTCGATCCGCCAGCCGCAGAAAAGGAGCGCGAGGAACTCATCGAGCCATTGCGGCGGGGCAATCGGGGCCTGCGTGGTCGCCTCCTCAAGAAGGGCGAGCGCGGCGTCATGTTTTGAGGCTTCGGCCAGCCGGATCAGCTCATCCGTCGCCGGGGTCGCATAGACACCATAGCCTGTCTCATCGGCGGGCCCGGCGGGCAGGGGGATGTTGCAGACTTCGCAATCGCCCTCGCCAAATTCATTGGCATGGGCATGATAGGTCGGATGAATGACAATATGGCCGGGGCCGCAATCATACCGGCCATCAAGCCCGCATTCGATATAGCGCCCGGTCAGAATGATGGCGGCATAGGCATTCTCATGCCGGTGCGCGGGAAGGACATCGCCTCCCCTGAAGCGATCCGCCTCCATGGCCGGAATGCGAATGAGCACCGTCATCTTCCTCGGCTCCACTGACCTGCCGGGCAGCCCGCTTGCGGGCGCCCGTCGAGGAAAGGATGCCACCGGCGCGGGCCCTTGCAAAGCGGCCTAGCGCCGTAATTCCGGGGGATCACAAGGCTTTAAGGGGCGACAGAGACAGCTCCGGGCGGTAAAGCGCCCCTCATTGACTATCAATAAAGGTGGGGCCACGGTGCCGCCGCAAATCCAGAAGCCAGCGGGCCTTTCCCGCAGCATGTTCCTTGGGGAGCCAAAAATGCGCAGATCTCTCATTATTTCGACCGCTCTTGCCGCCGCGCTGGTGCTGACGGCCTGTGAAACGACCGGCTCGACCGGCAGCTCGATGGAGGACATGGCGCTGCCCGGCGGCATCAAGCTCGTCGAGAAAGTCACGAAAAAGGGCGATGAAGTCGTCATACCCTATTCCAAATATGTCCTGCCGAACGGCCTGACCGTCATCCTGCACGAAGATGACTCAGACCCGCTGGTCCATGTTGATGTGACCTATCATGTCGGCTCTGGCCGTGAGGAGATCGGCAAGTCGGGCTTTGCGCACTTCTTCGAGCACATGATGTTCCAGGGGTCTGAGAATGTCGGCGACGAAGAGCACTTCAAGATCGTCTCTGAATCGGGCGGCACGCTGAACGGCACGACCAACACCGACCGCACCAACTATTTCGAGACCGTCCCGTCGAACCAGCTTGAGAAAATGATCTGGCTCGAAGCGGACCGCATGGGCTTCCTTCTCCCCGCCGTCACGCAGGAGAAGTTCGAGGTCCAGCGTGAGACCGTGAAGAACGAGCGCGGCCAGAACTATGACAACCGCCCCTACGGCCTAATCCGTGAGAAAGTCGCCGAAGCGATGTACCCGGAAGGCCATCCCTATAGCTGGCTGACGATCGGCTATATCGAAGACCTCAACCGCGCCGACCTTGATGATCTCAAGCGCTTCTTCCTGCGCTGGTACGGGCCCAACAATGCCGTGCTGACGATCGGCGGCGACCTCGACAAGATGCAGACCCTCGAATGGGTCAACAAATATTTCGGCTCGATCCCGGCTGGTCCGGAAGTCGCAGACCCCGTGCCGACCGAAGTCACGCTCGATGCCGACCGTTATATTTCGTATGAGGACAATGTCTCCCTGCCGCTGGTGTGGATGACCTTCCCGACGGTGCATGTCTATCACCCAGATGAGGCGCCTCTTGATGTGCTTTATTCCATCATGGGCGATGGCCGGACCTCTCTGCTCTATAAGAACATGGTCAAGGACGGTTATGCCGTGCAGGCCAGCGCCAGCCATGGCTGCAGCGAGCTTCATTGTCAGTTCACGATGTTTGCCCTGCCGAACCCGGCCAGCGGCAAATCGCTCACCGATCTTGAACAGATCATGCGCGACAGCCTCAAGGAATTCGAAGAGCGCGGTGTGCTCGATGACGACCTTGAGCGTGTGAAGGCCGGTATCCGCGCCAGCAACATTTTCGGCCTCGAAAGTGTACGCGGCAAGGTCAGCCAGCTGGCGGCATTCGCCACCTTTGCTGACACGCCGAACTACATCCAGAAAGAGATCGATCGCTATGACGCCGTCACGAAAGAGGACGTCATGCGGGTCTATGAGAAATATATCAAAGACAAGTCCGCGGTGATCCTCTCTGTTGTGCCGAAGGGCCAGCCGGACATGGTCGCGGCGCCGGACAATTGGACCTTCCCGGGGCGGACGATCCCGGAAGCCTCAGATGATGACAGCGCTCTCGCGCTGCGTATCCCGGCGGATGACTTTGACCGGTCGATGCAGCCAGCGGCTTCGGGTGAGAACCCGGTCGTCACCCTGCCGACCCTGTGGCGCGATGAACTGTCGAACGGCGTCGAAGTCCTCGGCGCGATCAACGACGAAACACCGACGACGGCCATTTCGCTCCGCATCGAGGTCAGCCAGCGCGATGAACCGCTTGAGAAACTCGGCCTCGCCGAAATCACGGCGGCGATGCTGAATGAAGCAACGCAAGAGTCGACCAACGAAGAGCTGTCGAACCGTCTGGCGAAGCTCGGCTCGTCGGTTTCGGTCAGCGCCGGTAGCCGTTACACGACGATCACCGTTCGTTCACTGACGGAAAATCTCGATGAGACGCTCGCCATTGCGCGCGAGCGCCTGCTTGAGCCGGCCTTCAACGAAGATGACTTCCAGCGGGTGAAAGGCCAGACGATCGAGGGCATCAAGCAGTCGAAGACGCAAGCGTCGGCGACCGCCAGCCAGGTCTTCACCCAGCTCATGTACGGCAATGACAATGCCTTTGCGTGGCGCGATGCCGGCCGTGTCGATACGGTCGAGACCATCACGCTTGATGATGTCAAAGCCTTCTATGACACCTATTTCAAAGCGGGCGCCGGCAGCATCATTGCGGTCAGCGACTTGCCTGAGAAGAAGATGATGGCCAGCCTTGCGGCTTTCTCGCCGTGGAGCGGGGATGCAATGCCGCAGAAAGAGCTCGCGCCTTTCCCAGCCATCGATGCGAGCAAGCTCTATCTCATCGACAAGCCGGGTGCGGCCCAATCCGAGATCCGGATTGGTAAGCGCGCGCTGCCGTTCGATGCGACGGGCACATACTATAAAGCAACGCTGATGAACTATGCCCTTGGCGGGGCGTTCAACAGCCGGATCAACCTCAATCTGCGTGAAGACAAGGGCTATACCTACGGGGCCCGCTCATTCTTCTCCGGCTCCGATCAGTATGGGGAGTACCGGGCGCAGGCAGGTGTTCGTAAAGATGCAACGGCCGCGTCCATCGTTGAATTCTTCAGCGAGATCGGCAGCTATCAGGAAGATGGCATCTCCGAAGACGAACTGGCCTTCACCAAGCAGGCGATCGGCCAGTCCGAAGCCCGCGATTATGAAACGCCGTTCCAGAAGCTGGGCTTCCTCTCGCAGATCCTGACTTATGATCTGCCGGATGACTTTGTTGATGAGCAACAAGATATTCTCCGTAATCTGACGAAGGAAAATGTCGACATGCTGGCAGCCGAGCTGCTCGATGGCGACATGGCGCTGGTCGTGGTTGGCGACAAGGAAGCCATCTGGGATGAGCTTGAGGCCCTTGGCCGTGAGATCGTCGAGCTCGATGAGAACGGTATGCCGAAATAAATCCCGACGGGATCACAAATTGAGAGAGGGCCGGACGGTAACGTCCGGCCCTTTTTCTGTGGGGTGTTAGCTACGCGAGCGTCCCGCCATCATGGAGAGGCGCAGCAGCGCCCGCTCGACAAGCTCCGCCTGCGGCATACCCGTTCGCTTGGAATCAAGATCCGTCATATAAACATCCCTGACGGCCTGCCGAAGGCGCGGCAGCGGCCAGGAGGTGAGGGCGCGGGAGAAGCTGCGCTGCTCTCCGAAAAAGACAGGCGGGCGCAGAGATTTGATGGCAGCCTCTCGGGCGGTGCCGCGATCAACTGCTTCCTGCACTGTCTGCAGGCGGAGAAGCTTGTTCTGAAGGATGCGCAGGATCGCCAGCGGCGAGACCCCGGCGCCGCGCGCACGGTAAAGTGCTTCGGACAGCCGGCTCGTCTCCCCGCCAAGGGCAAGGTCGATAATCTCAAAGGTCGCATCGGAGGTGCTCTCAGCCAGCGCCTCGCGGATATCCTCCGTGCTCACCGTTGCGGCTTCACCGCGCTGAGCCTTGGTGCCTTTATAGAGGATCAGCTTTTCCAGCTCCGATCGGGTGATGCCGCGATCCTCGCCCAACCGGCTGGCCAGCGCCATCAGCGCCTCTTCCTCGATATCGAGGGCTTCGGCCTTGAGAGCTGAGCGCAGCGTGTCGAGCAGATCCTGTCCGTCTTCGGCATAACAGGCAATGGCCGCCGCCGTGCGGCTTGCTTCACAGGCTTTGCGCAGGGCGCTCGTCTTTTTCAGCTCCCCGGCCTCAATCACGACCAGCGCATTGGGGGTCAGCTCATCACTTTCCAGCGCCTTGAGGAGATGTTTGACGGCTTTGGTCACGTGATCGCCGCTGCCGCGCACACGGATCAACCGCTCCCCGCCCATGAAAGATAGCGCCGCCGCCTCATCGGCCAATTGCCCGGTCGAGGTGATATCCGCCTCGCCCAATTCGACCGCGTTGAAGGGGTCATTGGGGTCATCGACCACATGTTTGGAAAGTTGCGCTGCGCGTTCACGGACCAGGCCCTGATCGGGACCGTGAAACAAGGCGACATGTGTGCCCTGCGGCCTGCTTTTCAGGAAACGGGCAATATCGCCTGTCTTGATCGCGGTCATTGGCCCTGCGGCGGGGTGCCGGTGTCAAACCGTCCGTCCACGTCCAGAATATCCGGCAGCTCAACCTCATTGGCCTCAGGCGGGCGACCGGCCAGATAAAGCGCCATGTCGGTTTCGATGCGCCGGGCTATCTCAACGGCGGCGCGGCGGGCGGCATCTTCGCGGCCGACAAGCGAGGCATATTGGCTTGAGACAACGCCATAGCTTGTCATCGCCGAAATGCTCTGGCGGTGAACGATCTTGCCGGTCTCCGTGTCGCGCAGGCGGTAGGAGCCAAAGAGCGTGTAATCAAACCGCGTCGTGGCAGCAGAGCGCCGGACGACGGTGGCGGCCCGGCGGTCTTCAAGGCTGACGAGCAATTCGTAACGCGGTGCCCCACCGGCTGGCTCGGGCAACAGGTCGCGCAGCTCGCGGCCGACCAGCCGCTGGATCTCGGGATTGGCTTCGATCCCGGCGATCTCAACCGAACGCAGCCCCTCGGCCACCGCACTGTCGCCGCCCGTCGAATAAAGCGGCGTGAAACCGCAGGCGGGCAGAGAAATCAGAAGAGCGGCAGCGAGGAGAGGGCGCAGCATTATCCCACCACGATGTTGACGATGCGTCCGGGCACCACGATCACTTTGCGCACATTCTTGCCCTCGGTAAAGCGCTGGACGTCGGGCATTGCGAGTGCGGCGGCCTCGATATCGGCGTTCGCGGCGTCTTTCGCGATGGTCAGCTCACCGCGTTTCTTACCCTGCACCTGCACCATCAGGGTCTGGGTGTCGGTCGCGAGCAGGCTTTCCTCGGCTTTCGGCCAGTCGGCATTACAGCAGAGGCCGTCACCGCCCAGCGTCTCCCAGCATTCCTCGGCAAGGTGCGGCATGAAGGGGGCGACCATGCAGGTCAGCGCCGACAGCGCCTCGGCGGTTACGAATTTATTGGCGTCATCCGACACGCTGAGGCCCTTGAGGTGCCCGAGCAGTTCATAGAGCCGGGCAATTGCCTTGTTAAAGCGGAACTCTTCGATATCTTCCGTGATGCTCGCAATCGCGCCATGCACCGCGCGGCGGCGTTCGACCAGATCACCGGGCAGGTCCGCAGGGCAGCTTGCCGGGGCGCCTTTTGCTGCGCCGGGGAAGCCAGCGACGAGGTCATAGACCCGGTTGGCAAAGCGCCAGGCGCCTTCCGCGCCGGCGGTCGTCCACTCGACATCGCGTTCGGGCGGGGAGTCGGAGAGGACAAAGAACCGGATCGCATCGGCGCCATAGGTGTCGGCCATCTCTTCTGGCGAGACGACATTCTTCTTGGACTTGGACATTTTCTCGATGGGGCCTATTGCGATCTCGCTGCCGCCATCGATCAGGAATGCCTTGCTGCCCTTAACTTCGACCTCTTCGGGTGTCCGCCAATTGCCTTCTGCGTCCTTATACGTTGCATGCGTGACCATGCCTTGTGTGAAGAGTCGGGCGAAGGGCTCATCCGTATCGAGATAACCGCAATCCTTCATGTTGCGCGCAAAATAGCGCGCATAGAGAAGGTGCAGGATCGCGTGCTCGATGCCGCCAATATACTGATCGACGGGCAGCCAGCGGCTCGCCTCTTTCGCATCGACTGGCTTATCGCCGGGCTGGCTGGCAAACCGTGCGAAATACCATGAAGAGTCAACGAAGGTGTCCATCGTGTCGGTTTCGCGCCGTGCCGCGCCGCCGCATTTGGGACAGGTCGTCTCGCGCCAATCCTTGGCATAATCCTTATCAAGAGGATTGCCCGGCTCCTTGAAGGCTTCGGCGGGAACTTTCGGCAATTCGACCGGCAATTGATCCGCAGGGACAGGGACGATATCGCATTTCTCGCAATGAATGACCGGGATCGGACAGCCCCAATAGCGCTGGCGAGAAATCCCCCAGTTCCGCAGGCGGTAATTCGTGGTCCCTTTGCCCCAGCCCATCTCTTCGATTCTGGCGATCGCGGCGGGCAGGGCCTCTTCGGCCTTCATGCCGTCCATGAAGCCTGAATTGATCATCGTGCCGGGGCCGACATAGGCCTCATCCGCGACATCATAACCCTCTTCATCCGTACCCGTCGGCAGGACGACCGGAATAACGCTCAGATCATACTTCCGCGCAAAATCGAGGTCGCGCTGGTCATGCGCCGGGCAGGCAAAGATCGCGCCCGTACCGTAGGTCGAGAGAATGAAGTTCGCGACAAAGACCGGCAGTTCACGATCATCGAAAGGATGCTTGCCGGTGACGGGCAGGCGATAGCCTTTCTTCTCGGCCTTTTCGATCGCCTCTTCAGAGGTGCCGGCGGCCTGGCATTCCTGAATGAATTTCTCGAGATCAGGATCCGACTTCGCAAAATGCTTCGCCAGCGGATGATCCGGGGAGACGCCAAGGAAGCTTGCGCCGTAAAGTGTGTCCGGCCGGGTCGTGTAAATCTCCAGCCACGAATTCGGCAGGCCGTCGCCATTGAGCGGAAAGCTCATCTGCAGGCCCTTGGACTTGCCGATCCAGTTACGCTGCATCTCCTTGACGTGGGCGGGCCAGCCATCAAGACGGCCATCATCAAGCGCGGCGAGGAGATCATCCGCGCGCTCCACGATCTTGAAGAACCACTGATTCAGTGTACGGCGTTCCACGGGCGCACCGGAGCGCCAGCCCTTGCCGTCGATCACCTGCTCATTGGCGAGCACCGTCATGTCGACGGGGTCCCAGTTCACTTGGGCTTCCTGCCGGTCGATGAAGCCCTTTTCGAGGAACTCAAGGAACAGCCGCTGCTGCTGGCCATAATAATCGACATCGCAGGTGGCGAGATCACGGCTCCAGTCGAACGAGAACCCGATGCGTTTAAGCTGGTCCCGCATCACATCCATGTTCGAATAGGTCCATTCGCCCGGATGTTTGCCGGTCTGCATTGCGGCATTTTCCGCCGGCATGCCGAAGGCATCAAAACCCATCGGGTGCAGAACATCATGGCCGCGCGCGCGTTTGAACCGCGCGATCACATCGCCCATGGCATAGTTGCGGACATGGCCGATATGGATCTTGCCCGACGGATAGGGAAACATTTCGAGCACGTAGTATTTCGGCCGGTCGCCGGATAGCTCGGCGCGGAAGGCGTCGGCCTCCTCCCATGCTTTCTGCCATTTCTCTTCGGCGGCTCTGAAGGCGTATTTGGCCATGCTGGAAATTCTTCTCTTTTCGTCGTTCAGTTCATGCGGAGCCCGCCTTGTGGCGCGGGGCGCGGGGCGCGGCAAGGGACTGAGCCGCGGCATTGGAATTTTCCCGCTGATAGCGCTACCAATGCGCAAACACAAAACACCCATGGGAGGGAAAAGCGATGAAACAGACCTTGCTTGCGAGTGCCGCCATTCTGGGCAGCCTGTTCTCTGTGGCGCAGGCTGCGCCGGAGCTGGCGCCGATTTTCTCTGATTCCATGGTGGTTCAGCGCGGGGAGCCGATCCCCGTCTGGGGCACGGCCACGCCAGGGGCCGAGGTCACGGTTTCGCTCGGCGAAGCGGCCAGCGGCACCGCGACGGCGGGTGAAGATGGCCGCTTCCGTGTCGATCTCAGCTCACAAAATGCCAGCGGACCCTTCGAGCTGACGGTCAGCGAAGGCCGCGACCGGGTGACGCTTGAAGATGTCATGGTCGGCGATGTGCTCCTCTGCTCGGGCCAGTCGAATATGGAATTCCCCGTCTCCCGTGCGCTCAATGCAGGGCGTGAGGTTGGCGCGGCGAATGACCCGCTGATCCGGCATTTCACCGTGCCGAAGGCTTATCTTCCCGAACCGACGATGGAGATGTCAGCGGATGCGAGTTGGCAAAAGGCAACGCCGGAAACCGCCGGGCATTTCTCGGCTGTCTGCTATTTCACGGCGCGCGACCTGAAACCGCATCTGCCTGCCGGGCTCGCCATCGGGCTCATCAACTCCTCATGGGGCGGCAGCCAGATTGAGGCGTGGCTGCCCAAGGCCAAGCTCGAAAGGCTCGGCGGCAATGAAGCAGACCTCGCACTGCTCGCGGAATATGGGGAGAGCCCGCATGTCGCATCACTGAAGATCGGCGGTAAGTTCGACAACTGGTGGAATGGCGCGATGCCTGAGGGCCCCGTGCCCTATGCGACGGGGGCGGACGAAGTTGCGTGGAAAGACGCGCCCGAAGGATTGGGCAGCTATACCGATTGGGCGTCAGAGAACCTCGCCGGCAAGACCGGGCTCATCTGGTATCGCGGCACGGCGACCCTGACTGATGCACAGGCAGAGAAGGCGGAGATCTTGCGCCTCGGCCCGGCGGATGATGTCGACTATACTTGGATCAACGGCACCTTTGTCGGCACGACTTTCGGCTGGGGCGATCCGCGCAGCTATGACATCCCCGAAGGGGTGCTAACCGAAGGCGAGAATGTCATCATCTCCGGCGTTTATAACAGCTGGGGCGCAGGCGGTATGACGGGTCCGGAAGATGTTATCTCCATTGAGATGGCATCGGGCAAAAAAGTGCCGGTTTCGGATTTCAAATTCTGGTTCAGCCCGGACGGCATTGGCTCCCCGCCGCGTGGGCCATGGGAGTCGGTCAGTGGTCTGACGACCATCGGCAATGGCATGATCGCGCCCCTGGGGCCGACGAAATACAAGGCCGCCCTGTGGTATCAGGGGGAATCGAACGCCGATGACCGCGCCGCGATTTATGACGACCAGCTGATCGCGCTCGCCGAAAGCTGGCGTGAGCAGTCGGGCGTGGCGGACTTGCCGGTCTTTATCGCCCAGCTGCCGAATTTCGGCGGGCTCAGCCATGGCGGCGGAGACTCGAACTGGTCCACTTTGCGCGAAGCCCAGCGTCAGGCAGCGCTTGCGGACCCGAATATGGAACTCGTTGTGCTGATTGATGCGGGCGACCGCTGGGACATCCACCCACCGAATAAGCAGGTGGTGGGCCAGCGCATGGCCGACTGGATCCGAGAGACCGTCTACGGACAGGATATCGAGGCCGGCGGCCCCGTGCCGCTGAAAGCCGAGCGCCGTCGTCGCCGGACGATTGAGGTCAGCTTCGATCGTATCGGCGGTGGGCTGATGGCGGCGGGCGGCATGGCCGGGCCCTTCGCCGTTTGCGGTGCCGAGGGTTGCGAGCCTGCGATGGCCACCTTGCGGGATGAAAAGACCGTGGACGTCACGATCCCATCCTCAACCGAGGCACAGACGATCCGCTATTGCTGGGGCGATGCCCCGGTCTGCACACTGTTCGGCGAGGATGGCGAACCGGCAGTGCCGTTCGAGTTGACCGTCGAATAGGGGTAACTATCGCGGCACGGATTACTTCTTCAGGGAGAAGGGGGAGAAATTCGTGCCGCGGTCAAAGATCTCGACCCCTTCGGCCTTTTTCAGCCGTCCGATCACGTAATAGGTGACGGGGGTCAGGATCGCTTCCCACACGACTTTCAGGACATAGTTCAGCATCATCACCTGCAGGATCTGGCTGATCGACCAGACGCCTAAGAAAGCGACCGGATAGAAGATCAGGCTGTCGATCCCCTGACCGACGACGGTCGAGCCAATCGTCCGTTGCCAGAGATGTTTGCCTTCGCTCATCAGCTTCATCTCCGCCATGACATAGGCATTGGCGAATTCCCCCGCCCAGAAGGCGATGAGAGAGGCAAGAACGATGCGGGGCGTCTGCCCGAAGACATAGGCGTAATGTTCCTGTCCGCCCCAATCCTCAGCAGGCGGCAGGCTGACCACCGCGAATGCCATGAAGACAGCGAAGAGGTTGGCGGCAAACCCGGCCCAGACGGCCCGGCGCGCACCGGAATAACCGTAGACTTCGGTCAGGATGTCGCCCAGCACATATGACAGCGGAAAGAACAGGATCCCGGCGCCGAAGGTCGCGCCGAAGACATCGGCGATCTTGGCTGCCCCGATCAGGTTCGAGCACAGAAGAACGGCGACGAAGGCGCCGAGCGCCAGATCGTAATAGCGGAAATGATGAGCGGGTTTTTCGTCGGACATGGGGGCTTTAATCTTCGCGGGTGATTGCCAACTTTGCGCTGGAGCGGAGGTGGCTGCAAGTCGTGGGTGGATTGAGGATGGGAGGCTGGCTTTGGTGTTTGAGCCATAAGGCCAAATGCGTCACTTTAGGTCCATGACAAGAACGATCGATTTGAATGCCGATCTCGGCGAAGGCTGCGGCGATGATGAAGGGCTGATGGAGGTGATCTCCAGCGCCAATATCGCCTGTGGCGGCCATGCCGGGGATGAGATGTCGATGCGTACGGCCCTGCGACTGGCCAAGCTGCATGGTGTGGCGGCGGGCGCGCACCCTTCCTATCCGGACAAGGAGCATTTCGGGCGGCGGTCGATGGCGGTGGAGCCTGAGGCGCTACTGGAGTCTCTCTCGATGCAAATTGCGAATCTTGCCGGTTTTGCAGCGGAGGAGGGCGTGACGATCCATCACGTCAAACCTCATGGCGCGCTTTATAATGATGCCGCACGCGACCCGGCGCTGGCAGCGGTCGTGCTGGCCGCCATTCGGAAGGTATTACCGGACGCCGCGCTTGTAGGGCTTGCCAATTCAGAGCTTGAGCAGGCCGCGCATGCGGCTGGCCATCCCTTCATTGCCGAGGGGTTTGCAGACCGTGTCTATACGGAGGATGGGTTTCTATTGCCGCGATCGGAAGAGGGGGCGGTGATCGAGGCGGAAAGCTGCCGTATCGCGCAAGCCTTGGCACTCGCAAAGGGTCGTCCCGTGGCAACGGCGAAGGGCGATGACATCACGATCCCCGTCGAGACGATCTGCGTTCATGGCGATACGCCCGGCGCGCTCAACAGCGCAAAGGCGATCCGCGCCGCGCTGGAACGTGACGGGCTGGCCGTCAGGGCGGCGACCCCATGATGCGGGCAAGGATGATCGGCGATGATCTGGCGGAGCTGGCCGTTACTGATAGCGCCGCTGCGCGGGCAGTTGCGGACCTCCTGCGCGAAAGCGGCAGTTTCGAAGAGATCGTGCCAACCATGCGGGCGGTGACAGTCCAGTTCGACCCCCTTTCCATCGAAGCAGCAGATGTGCTCACCCTATTGACGAATGCGAAACGCGATGCGGTCGAGGGAGCGGCTGGTGAAGCCGAAACACTTGTCGTGCCGGTTCATTATGGCGGCAAAGACGGCCCCGACATTGAGCTGGTCGCGGCCTCTGCCGGGCTATCGGTTGCGGAGTTCATCAAACTGCATGGTGCGCGAGACTACCCCGTTGAGATGATGGGGTTCACACCGGGGTTCGCTTATCTCGGCGGGCTAGATGGCTGCGTGACAGCGGGACGGCTGGAGACGCCGCGCCCGCACGTTCCGGCGGGGTCTGTAGGCGCCATCACAGGCTTCTCCTGCATCTATGCGCTTGCCGGTCCCGGCGGCTGGCCGATCATCGGGCGGACGGATTTCCCGCTATTTGATCTTGATAAAGAGGATCCTTTCCGCCTTGTCCCCGGCATGAAGATCCGGTTCGAGGCCGCTCGATGACACTTTTCATCAGCGAACCCGGCATTCAGACGACAATCCAGGCAGGCGCCCGGCGGGGCCTGCGTCACAAGGGCGTGCCGATATCGGGGCCTGCGGATGAAATATCCGCTGCGCTCGTCAATCGGGCGGCAGGCAATCGTCCCGATGCGGCGCTTCTTGAGATCACTTATGGCGGCTTTGCCGCGGCGCTTGATGGACCGCTGACGCTCGCGGTCGGCGGCGCCGAGGCGGACATCACCGTAAACGGGCTCAAAGTCTCGCCATGGGCGCCGATCAATATCGGGCGGGGACGGCGCGATATCCGTATCGGCCCGGCCACGAAAGGCGCGCGGGTCTATCTTGCTGTACGCGGTGGTCTGAAGGCAGATCAGTTTCTGGGCTCCTGTTCGACCTATCTGCCCGCAGGTTTTGGCGGATATCAGGGCCGAGCCCTGAAGGCGGGCGATGAACTCGTCATTGCAGGAACCGACGCCAATGCCGAACCTGCTGCAGTGCCGGCCTCGCTGCGGCCCTTCATCTCGGAAGGCTGGTCTCTGCCGGCGCTTCCCTCTGCCGAAACGGACTGGCTGTCCTCGGCGTCCCGCGCCCGCCTCTTCGGTGCGCCCTTCCTTGCAGGGCGGCAGATGAGCCGTATGGGGATTGAACTCGTAAGCGATGACCCGCTGGAGGTCCGTGAGAAAGGGCTCCCGTTCAGCGCGCCGGTCTTTCCGGGCACGGTGCAATGTCCGGGCAGCGGGCATCCCTTCATCCTGTCGGCGGATGCCCAGACGACTGGCGGTTATCCAAGGATTGCCCAGATCATCCGCGCGGACCGTCATCGGCTGGGGCAAATCCGTCCCGGCGATCAGGTGACCCTGACAGAAGTGACCGATGCGCAGGCGCGCAAAATTCTGGCCACAAAAAAGGCGGCTCTCGCCGCCTTCCTGATGTCAAAATGACGTATGAGGATCAGCCATCAAGGCTGTTCAGGCGCAGCTCGCGCGCGCGGGACAGGATCGCGTTTTCGATCTCGCGGGCAGTTGCCGGGTTCACCGGGGCATCAACCCAGCCATAATCGGTGAGCTGCTGGCGGAAGACCGTGACGCGCAGCGCGTCGGCCCGAAGCGCCGTGTCGAGGATATAGACATTCGTCTTGAAGCGTTCCTGCGGCACCTGCGGGTTGCCGTACCAGTCAGTGGCGATGATCCCGGCAAGGGGATCGGCCTTGTCGACCGGCATGAAATCGATCGTGTCGAGCGATGCCAGCCACAGATAGCGGTTCACATTGGTCGGCACGCTGCCACCGCGATCAGCCTTGATCAGCGGCGCATCCCGGCCCGGGACCGAAACATCGTTGTTAGCGCAGGCGGCGAGAACCGCTGCAGCTCCGGCAATGCCGAAAATTTTGAGCATACGAAAACGTTCCGGCGTCATAGCCTGTCGACCCTTATTCATTTTGGCCTATACCTAACCAGTCGGCCCGCGGCGTCAATGCCACTCGCAACAGGAATATGCACGTGTCATTCCTGCCACGTTATCCTGTAACCGTAGAAGTTTGCCGTCGAGTTTATTTGTAAGCCGCCGAATTACCTGCCAGATAAGGATGAGAGCGCTCCACAAGGGCGTAAAAATGATGAGGAAATGTCTGATGGCGCTTCGGCGTAAGCATGCGTTGAATGGGCTGGCAGGGGCTTTTGTCTCTTGCCTGGCACTCGGCGTGGCTGCGGCGCAGGACGAAAACCCCATTGAAGTGTCCGGTGAGCTCAGTGTTGTTACGGGTGTTGTCGATGGCGAAACGAAAGCCGACGCCAATGCCGAGCTGAACGTCACCGCGACTCACATCCTCAATAATGGCGTGGAACTGGGCGCGTCCGGCTCTGTCAGAGCCGATGCTGACCAGCCGTCGCAATATTATGCGGCCGGGCGTTATTCCTCGCTTCTGTCCGGTGGTGACCGTGGTGTCGGGCCCGAAGGCGGTGATGTTTTCCTTGAAGGCGCCTATCTTTTTGCCAGAGGCGGCTTCGGCAGCATTCATCTGGGCAAGGATGCCGGGGCGGCCAGCCGTCTGGCGGTGACATCTCCCAACATTTTCCGCGCCGTTGGCGTGAATGACTGGAAGACGGACCTGACCGGTCTCAATGACGTTCACACGATCAATGATTTCTCCGGCCAGTCGACCAAGATCACCTATATGCCGCCGCCGGGTTTCCTGGGCGGGCTGATTGGCCAGCTCCAGCTTGGCGTTTCCTACGCGCCGGAACTCGACAATTGCGGTGACCGCCGTTGCGCGCCTGAAGATGGCTTTGCCGCGCCGAGCGATGTGTCCCTTCTGGGCGCAAACCAGCGCTGGCAGGATGTGCTCGAAGCAGCACTTTACTACCAGAACGGCTTCAAGGTGCGGGATGACCGCCTGACGGTGGGCTTGAGTGCAAGTTACGTCACCGCCGACAAGGATGAGAGCGGCCAGCCGGTCGAACCGGTCGTCCCTGTCTTCGGCGATTACAAAGGCTACGCCTTCGGGCTGAACCTCGCTTACGGCAATGTGACCTTCGGCGGCTCGATGAAATCGACCAATGCCGGGTTCGATGAGAACCGGGACGAGGATTATCTCGCCTTTGACGCCGGGGTGACCCTCGAAGCGGGCGAATGGAACTTCATGCTGGGCTACGGCAATGCCGATGCTGAGCGCGATGCGACCCTGCTGGTCGGTCCGGCGACGCCGGATGCCGCTTTCGGCCGGCTCGACCGTGAGACCCAGACCGCGCAGGCTGGTGTCTCTTATGTCTTCGACCATGGCGTGACGCTTGGCGCGGCCGCGCAATTCGTCGATAGCCAGCGTGACGAGGCGATTGGCGGCTCGGAAAATGCCGCTGCCGTCATGTTCGAAAGCTCGATCAAGTTCTGATCCGGCCCCGGCGGTTCTACCCGCTCCACGCGCCGATCACCCCCATCCCATAAAATGGCAATCCATGTAGTCCGCGGGCGGAGTCTGCGGTCATCCCACCAAGCGCTAAGGCTGGGATGGACATGCGCCGCGCTAGCGCCGCTGCGTTTTCTGCGCCGAGAGGCTGTGCATCCTCGTGACTGGCCGTTGGCCATACAGGCGAGACGAAGCCGAAATCCGCGTGCTTCTCTTCTGCCATTTGCGCTTCCGCCGCGTCATGAACCGGCCAGCTCATGATCCCTGTTGAGGGGCAGGCATGGCTGCCATCGGCTCCGGCCAGCACCATGCGCGCGGTAAGGAAGAAATGTCCCTTTGCCTTGGTCACAGCCATCGCTTCCGCAGCCAGCGCCCGGCGTGCTTCTACAGGCAACCCGTCATGGCGGAAGAGGACGGCGAGCGGCGGGACATCTCGGGCCTCGGGCACCTCGCGCAATAAAGAGAGAAGATCCGCCTGCCGCCGGTCATCCGTGAACAGGACGAGTGAAAATGGCGGCAATGCTCCCGGCCATACCGGGGCGGCCTGCCGTAATGCCGTTGCGGCCTCACACAGGCTCCTGACATTTGTCGCAATATCGGGCATCGGAGGGGCCATGACAGAAATTGATGTGGTCGCAAACTTGAAGGACGTCGAGGCGAAAATCGCCGCCGCGGCGGAAGATGCCGCGCGTAATCCGGCGGACATCTCCCTGACATTGGTCAGTAAGACCTGGGAGGCGGACGATATCCGCCCCCTGCTCGATGCCGGGCATCGCCGCTTTGGCGAGAACCGTGTGCAGGAAGCGCAAGGCAAATGGCCGGAGTTGAAAGATGCCTATCCGGGCGTCTGGCTCCACCTCATCGGCCCACTCCAGACCAATAAGGCAAAGGACGCAGTCCGGCTGTTTGATGTGATCGAGACCCTAGACCGGGAGAAGCTCGCGCAGAGCTTCGCCAAGCTCGCCGAGGATGGCGAGCTGATCCCTGAGCTGTTCGTGCAGGTGAACACCGGTGAGGAAGAGCAAAAAGCGGGCGTCGCACCGAAAGAGGCGACGGATTTCGCGCGCTACTGCCGGGATGACCTCGCCCTCCCGGTAACGGGGCTGATGGCCATTCCGCCTGCGAAGGAGCCGCCGGCTCCGCATTTCGCCCTTCTTTATAAGCTGGGTGAAGAACTTGGCCTGCCGCGTCTCTCCATGGGGATGTCCGATGATTATGAGACGGCCATTCATCTGGGGGCGACGGATGTCCGGGTCGGCTCTGCGATTTTCGGCCCCCGCCGCCCGAAGGAGGGGTAAGGAGCAATATGGCCGGTCAGATACGTCTTATCCTGCTTGAGCCCGACGCCGCTATTCGCGCGGCGCTGGTCGAACAATTTGCTGTCGCAGGCGAATTCCACGCCATTGCCGCCGCTGATGTCGATGGCTTGCCGGATGAAGAGAGCAGTCTTTCTCATATCGATGTGCTGCTTACGGATGAAGCGCGGCCCGAAACACTGGCTGCTGCTGCCGCGCGCGGCTTTCGCGGACCGGTCATCGCCTTCAGATCGGGTGAGGGCGTTCAAATCCGGCTTGAGCGGCCTTGCCGGTTTTCAACCCTTGCCGCGACCATCCGCTCGGCCCTCCATGATCATACGCGGTCTGAGGATGCCCGCTTCCAGCTCGGGCCATACGAGTTCAGCCCGGCGGAACGCGTGCTTGCGGTCCCAGGTGAGGAACCCATCCGCCTGACCGACAAGGAAGCGGCCATCCTGCGATATCTCTACCGAGCAGGCACCCGGCCGGTCAGTCGCGAGGAGCTTCTGGGGGAGGTCTGGGGGTATCAGTCGGGAATCACGACGCACACGCTCGAAACCCATATCTACAGGCTGCGCCAGAAGATCGAGCCTGATCCCAGTGAGGCAAAGCTGCTGATCACGGTCGAGGGCGGCTATCGCCTCGGCCAGACGAACGTCTAGCGCCGCGCAAGTATCAGATCATTGGCGATGGCAACGACCCGTCTGGCGTTCGCCGCCCAGGTGAGATCCCGCTCGAGCAACACCTGACGCGCGGCTCGGCCCAAACCGTCTCGGAGTGCCGCATCCTCTGCCAACAGATCAAGCGCCTGATGGAAGGAGCGGGTATCGCCCGGCGGTGTCAGGAAGGCGGTCTCTCCGTGGGTCACGACCTCGCGAATATTGGGTTGGTCGGGTGCGATGACCGCGCGGGCCTGCGCCATATATTCCTGCAGCTTGAGGGGGGAGGCATAGGCGGTGACCGCCGGCTGCAGGGCAATGTCGAATGCCGCGATATGTGCGGCGACCTCATTGCGCTGCACGACGCCTGTCACGGTCAGCCGGTCTGCGACACCCAACCGTTCGGCCTGCGCTTTGAGGGACGGCGCGGCGGGGCCATCCCCGACCAATAGAAGATGACAGGACTTACCCGTTTCGGTGGCGAGCCAATCGACGGCTCGGTCAACGCCATGCCAGTCGCGGACAAATCCGACAAAGCCGAGCACTAGTGGTTCGGTGATCTCATAAGCGGCGCGAAGGTCCTTGCCGTCGGAGAGCTCGAGCGTTGCCTCATCGACCCCATTGGGGACGACATGGATCCGCTCTTTGGGGACGCCCTGCGCTTCGATGATCTCACCCAGCACGCCGGTCACTGGCAGGACGGCATCGGCGGTCTGCCAGATGTGCCGCTCAGAGCGTCGGGCAAGACCCTCTAGCGCCAGTCCGTCATTTGAGGCGCGCTCATCGGCGAGCGGTGAGTTCACTTCGAGAATCAGCGGCAAATTCAGCGATTTGGCGACTTTTTCTCCAGCATGATAGTAAAGGTTGTAGCGCTCATAGATAATGTCGGGCTCGAACAGCTTCGCAGCCCCCCTGAGGCGATGTGACGCAGGGAGGGAGTAGCCCCACTCGGCGAGCTCATAGAGGGGCTTGGGGAGGTGTGATCCGCGGGGGCCATCACTGCCGGCCGACAACCTTTGGGGGGTGTTCGGTGTCGATATCCCCTCGGGTCCACAGATCAGGACTTCGTGACCTAATTTCAAGAATGCCCTTGTCAGCGCATCGATATGGACGCGTTGGCCATCCGCCGAGCGGGTGCGATGGGAATAGAGAATGCGCATTAGGCTATTGCTGTGCCGTTATTTCGTCTGGCTTGTCACGTTGATACGTGAGTCATCATTTTTTTAGTTGATGTCAGCAATGTTATTCTATATCTCCGTTGCCAGAGGCAATGATACCGTGTTCTTTGGTCTCTAATGTCTCTCGTAACCCGCCACTGTCACTTGCGTAACAGTTGTGACTTTGGTCGCCGCCATCGGTTTTTGCATGTCTCTCTCCCCCTTCCCCGCACTTACCGATGGCGGCCCTCCCGGGTTCTCAGCAAAGAATTCAATTTGCGATTAAGTCTCGATATCACTAATCGATAAGAATCCTGTCCGCTGCTCATCCTCTCTCCCCCCTTGGAGCACGGGCGGGTAGGGGTCGCTGCCGTAAGGTAGCGGCCCCGCTCGGAGAGGTTCGTCGGCGGCTTACTGAGGCTGTCGAGGCAGCCCTCAGTTCATCTCTTCAAAGACACCGACTGTTGGGCGTGCATCATCACTGACCATGCCGCGAACCATGCCGTCCGAGGTAAAGGGCATCGCGACATTGCCTTGGGCGTCGACGGTGACGATGCCGCCCTGGCCATCCCGTCCTTCGCCAGCAGTGTCCATTTCGGCGATCACGGCGGCGGCGGCCTCAGCGAGCGACTGCCCGCCATACTCCATACGTGCGGCGACCGAGCGCAGGGCGGTGAAGCGGATGAAATACTCCCCATGGCCCGTGGCAGAGCCCGCCATGACGCTGTTCTTTGCGTAGACGCCAGCGCCGATATTCGGGCTGTCCCCGACCCGGCCCGGGATTTTTGCGCCATATCCGCCCGTCGAGGTTCCTGCAGCGAGGTTCCCGCAGCGGTCGAGCACGGCGGCACCGACGGTGCCGTGGTCCTCAGGATCGGTTTTCGGCGTGTTGCTCAGGAAATAGTCAGGCGAGACGACGGTCGCGCCAAGCTTCGTCACTGCGGCCTCGCCCCTGTCACCGACCATCATCACATGGCGGGTTTTGTCCATGACGAGACGCGCCGCTGTAATCGGGTTCTTCACATAGCGCATGGAGGCAACCGAGCCCGCATTCAGGTTCTGGCCGTCCATAATCGAGGCGTCGGTTTCGACAAAACCTTCCTGGTTCGCGATCGCGGCGCGTCCGGCATTAAACAGGCCGGAATCCTCCATCTGGGTGACCACGTCCTCGACGACATCGACGCCGTGAGCCCCGCGTTTGAGGTCATTGCGTGCACGGCCGAGCATTTTGCGCATGAAGACGAGCTTAGCTTCGGGCACCTGTCCGGCGCGGGCCGTGCCGCCATGGACGACAAGCACGAAGTTCTCCTGAGCACGGCAGGGCGTGGTGTCAGCCGCAGCCCCTGAGCTCAGGGCCGCGGCTGCGATGAGCGCCGAGACGCTCATTCGTGGTGCTCGCCAGAGGCGATTTTCTTGCGGGCCTCTTCATCCCTGAAATAGGCGCGGGTCAGGCTGAAAATCAGAGGACTGAGCAGAAGGAGGGCAATAAGGTTCGGCGCCGCCATCAAGGCTGTCAATGTGTCCGCCACCAGCCAGAAAATATTGACGATATTCTCGACAGCACCCGGCACATTGACGAGTTCTCCATCGGCAAAGACCTGATCGCCGCGCAATTCGACCTCGTCGCCATCAACAGTGAAGGCGGCGCCATCGATCATCAAAGCCTCGCCATCAAGGATGAGGACATTGTCGAGAATACTCGCGGAGGAACCATCTGTGATGACCGGCTGACCATTGACGAGAAGCAGTTCCCGATCAATTGTAATGCCATCAGGCGTAATGATCGCTGTACGTCCTTCGGTCAAGACAAGGTCACCATCGACCGTAACTGGCACCCCATCGACCACCAAGACATTGTCTGCGACTTCTGCGGTCTGCGCGTTGACGACGAGCGGTTTGCCCTGCAGGCCAATCAGCGCCGCACCGAGGAAGACGACGACAATCCAGCTTACCCGGAACGGTAGGATCGACTTGATGCCAAACAGGAACTCGCAGCACCGCTCACCATAATAGCTCCAGCCCAAAATGGTGGTGAAGGCGAAAATGGTGAGAGCCAAGGCAACTATATGTTCGCCAAGGGCGATCCCGGCAATCTGCGCAGAGAGAACCGCACCGAAGGCTTCGCCGGTGAGTGGTGCGCCTGTGTCACAACCTCGTGGCTGACCATCGGCCTGGAAGATTTGAAGATTGTCGAGGCTCGCAAGACAATCCGGGCCAACTACGCCGGATGTCAGAATCACGAGCGCGGTGATCGTGCAGATGACCAAAGTGTCAATGAAGGTTCCCAGCATAGCGACAATGCCCTGATTGACTGGGTCTGTGTTCTTGGCGGCGGCGTGCGCGATCGGCGCCGAGCCCTGGCCTGATTCATTCGAGAAGATGCCGCGCGCGACACCCTTTTTCATGGCGAGAAGCAGAAGACCGATCGAGATACCCGTCGCGGCGCTGTCGAGGCCAAAGGCACCACGGAAGATAAGACTAAAGGCTTCAGGCACGACGGAGAAATTCATTCCGATGACGATGAGGCCTGCGCCGAGATAGCTGATCGCCATGAAGGGGACGAGTTTTGTTGCTACATTGGCAATCCGGGTGATACCGCCGAGAATGACTGCGGCGGCGCCAGCGGCAAGTACGACACCCGTGAGCCACGGGGCAATGCCATATGTGTCATTGAGCGAGTCTGAAATTGAGTTCGCTTGAATCGAGGCGCCCGTGCCCCAGCTGGCGAGAATCCCGAAAATCGCAAACAGCCCGGCCAGCCAAAGCCAACCTTTGCCAAGACCATTCTTGATGTAATACATCGGCCCGCCGACATGGCGGCCTTCGGCATCGGTTTCGCGGAATTTGAGGGCGAGGACGCCCTCGGCATATTTGGTGGCCATGCCGACAATGGCGGTCATCCACATCCAGAAGACCGCGCCCGGCCCGCCAATCGCGATGGCGGCGGCGACCCCGGCAATATTCCCTGTCCCGATGGTTGAGGAGAGCGCCGTCATCAGCGCGCCGAAGGGCGAGACATCGCCTTCTGAATCCTCACGCTTCCGGAACAGCTGCCCGATGGCATAGGGCAGTTTGCGGATCGGCATGAAAAGCATGCCGATGGTCAGGAACAGCCCAGTCCCGAGCAGTAGCACCTGTGTGGGAATGCCCCACACAAAGCCATTCACCTCACGAATGATTTCTTCCATCGGTAGCCCCTCATGACGGATTTATGACCGCCGGACATTAGGGGCCCTTTCAGGCGTCTGTCTACCGCGCAGCCCGGCCTTGCGTGCCGTTCTTGCGTGGTGGGCCGTTCCGGCGCTGGGCGGGTTTGCCCGGCTTGCCTTCCGGGCGGCGTCCGTCTTTGCGCGGCGGGCGTTTGCCCTCGGCGCGCGCGGGCCGGGCAGCGTCGGATTTGTTGCTGGGGCGAGAGTCGCGGCCTTCAGGGCGCGAGCCTTCTGCCCGTTTTGGACGCTGGTCCTGTGCGCGCTTGGGCCGCTGGCCATTCCGGTCGTCGGGACGACGATCCGGGTTCGGCTTGCGGCGATTGTCGCTGCGGCCTTCGCCCCGTGTGTCGCGGCGCGTCTCACCGCGCGCCTCATCGCGAGAAAAATTGCGTTTATCGCCGCGCGTATCGTTGCGCTTGTCTCCGCGATGATCACTGCGCGTGTCACCACGGGCATCATCATTCGAGCGGGCCTTATATGGTCGGCGGCGATCATCCTGCCGCGCCGGACGTTCTGAACGCTCCTCGAAACGGCGGCCTTCTGCGGCCGGTGCATCCTCAGCCCTTTGGGCGGGACGGGCGCCGCGCGGTTTGCGGTCCGCGCCTTTTCGATCAGCAGGCTTGCGATTGCGCGATGTCCGCGCGTTCCGGGCTTCGCTCTGCGCTTCTTCCTCACGCTGAAGACGGGCTTCCGTCGGGGTCTTCTCGGCAGAAGGCTGCGGCAGGTCACCGGGGAGCGCCAGCATCCACAGCTTGCTTTTGGTCACGCGCTGGATGTCCTTGAGGAAGCCGCGCTCATCATCGGCGATGAAGGAGATGGCTTTGCCTTCGGCACCCGCACGGCCCGTCCGGCCGATGCGGTGGACATATTGTTCGGGTACGTTGGGCAGCTCGAAATTGATGACATGGGTCAGACCCGAAATGTCGATCCCGCGCGCGGCGATGTCGGTTGCGACCAGCACCCAGACCTTGCCGGAACGGAAAGCGCCAAGCGCGCGTTCACGCTGGTTCTGGGACTTGTTGCCGTGGATCGCGACGGCCTCAATGTCATGCCGGGCAAGCTGTTTAACGACGCGGTCGGCGCCATGCTTCGTCCGGGTAAAGACGAGGGCGGATTTGACCTCATCCTGTTTGAGGACATGGGCGAGAAGCTGCGGCTTCACGGTCTTGGAGGCATAGTAACCCTGCTGCTCGACGCGCTCGGCGGTCGTGCTTTCGGGCGTCACGGAAACCTGTACCGGATCGCGCAGATAGGTATCGGCCAGCTGCTTGATGGATTTGGGCATAGTTGCCGAGAAGAACAGCGTCTGGCGTTCCTTGGGCAGCAGGCGGACGATCCGTTTCAGTGAATGGATAAAGCCAAGATCAAGCATCTGGTCGGCTTCATCGAGCACCAGCATCTCAACGCCGTCGAGCGTTACCGCGCCCTGATCGATCAGGTCGAGAAGACGGCCCGGGGTCGCAACCACGACATCCATGCCGGCGGACATCTGGCGGATCTGTTTCTGGATTTTCACGCCGCCGAAAATCGTCGCCACGCTAGGGCGGACTTTGCGACCATAGGTCGAGACGGATTTGGCAATCTGGCTCGCCAGCTCCCGCGTCGGGGCAAGGATCAGCGCACGCATGGTTTTCGGCGCGGCGCGGCCCATGTCACGGGCCAGGCGGTCGAGAATCGGGGCGGTGAAGGCAAGGGTCTTGCCGGTGCCGGTCTGGGCAATGCCGAGCAGGTCGTGGCCTTCAAGGATGAGCGGGATCGCCTGCTCCTGAATCGGGGTTGGGCTGTCATAGCCGCCCTCGGTCAGGGTGGAGGAAATCGCTTCGGCAAGGCCGAAGCCAGTAAAATCAGTCATGGAGATACAATCTAAAAAAGGCGGCAGCCCATAGCCCCTTCCGGGCCATGCGGCGGTCGCATGCGGTTCGTAAACGACCCGCGTGAATAAGGGGCGTCAGTTCGGTGACGTCAGGGACAGACCGGATCCGGCGAGCATCGCCCGGAAAAGCTTCACGCTGTCTGTGTCGGCATGAGCATGTCATGCTCGTGCCGCGCAGATGGGCGTTTATGGGGCGACTGTCAACAAAAGCCGAACGACCGCCGACTTTTCTTGAAATCCTGCGTATCCTCTTGCAGAGGCGGGGAAAAAGCCGGGTATCGGCAAGTAGTTCTAGGAGGTTTCATGGCCATTCCGCATTTCGAGGCAGAATATGCCCCGTCCGACATGACTCTGGTGCGTGCCATGCTGGCACGGAATGCCGTCGATCCCGCATTTAAAAAGCGCGTGCAGGACCGCGCCCTCACCTATGTCGAGGCGATCCGCGATGCCCCGAAAGGCGCCGGCCTTGAAGACTTCATGCAGGAATACTCCCTGACGACCAAAGAGGGGCTCGCCCTCATGGTCCTCGCCGAGGCGCTCCTGCGAATTCCTGATGAAGAGACGCAAGACAAGCTGATTGCCGACAAGCTCGGCGAAGGCGACTGGGATTCGCCCGATGGCGATGAAGGCTGGCTCCTGATGGCGGCCAGCTGGGGCATCGGTCTTTCGGCCCGTATCGTGCGCCCCGGTGAGACACCAGGCGGGGTCATCCGCAATCTTGTCCGCCGGGTCGGCAGTCCCGCTGTCCGCATCGGTACCCGTCAGGCGATGAACTTCCTTGGGCGGAATTTCGTCCTTGGTGAGACGATCGAGGCGGCGATGGAGCGCGCCAAGCGCCAGGAGAAAAAAGGCTACCGCTACTCCTATGACATGCTGGGCGAGGGCGCCCGCACCATGGAAGACGCAAAGCACTATTACGACTCCTACGCCCACGCGATAGACGCCATCGGCTCGCGCGCGAAAAGCAATCAGCCGCCTGAGGATCGCCCCGGTATTTCGGTCAAGCTCTCGGCACTCGATCCACGCTATTTTCTGAAGAACCGCGATGAGGTGATGGACAATCTCGTCGCCCGCACGCTGGAGCTGGCAAAAAAGGCGAAGGCGGAGGATCTCAACTTCACCATGGATGCTGAAGAGGCCGACCGGCTGGAGATTTCGCTGGAGATTTTCCGCAAGCTCGCCATGGCAGAGGAGCTGAAGGGCTGGGACGGGCTCGGCCTTGCGGTGCAGGCCTACCAGAAGCGCGCGCCGGAAGTTATTCATTATATTGATGATCTGGCAAAGGCGACGAACCGGCGCTTCATGCTGCGGCTCGTCAAGGGCGCCTATTGGGATACGGAGATCAAGCGCGCGCAGGAACGCGGTCTTGACGATTTCCCGGTCTTCACGCGTAAACCCGCAACCGATCTTTGCTATCTTGATTGCGCAAGGACGCTGCTTGACTGCCGTCCCCGGATCTTCCCGCAATTTGCGACCCACAATGCACTCACTATGTCGGCCATCATTGAGATGGGCGGCAAGGAAGGCTTTGAGTTCCAGCGCCTGCACGGCATGGGTGAGGTCCTCTATGATGCGGAAGTCGTGGACAGCGGCATCCCGGTACGCATCTATGCGCCTGTCGGGGGGTACAAGGATCTTCTGGCCTATCTTGTTCGCCGGATGCTGGAGAACGCGGCGAACTCGTCATTCGTTGCGCAGATCGCTGATGACCGTATCCCGAATGAAGACCTGCTCGAATTCCCGCAGGAAGAGCTGCGCCCCGATATCGAGAATGGTGAACCGCCCGTCCACCCACTGATCCGTACACCTGAGCGCATCTATCCCTTGCGCCGAAACTCCAAGGGACTGGAGCTGGGTCACCAGCCGCATATAGATGTGCTCCGTGGAGAGATGGATCGTTTCCGGGGCCCGCGTGAGCCGCTCAACGCGATCATCAACGGGGTCGATCACCGCTTTGCCGGCGAGACCCAGCCGATCCTCAATCCCTCACGCCTTGATCAGCCAGTCGGTGAATGGCGCGCGAGCGGCAAGGCGGAAGTCGATGCGGCAATGGCGGCGGCAAAAGCGGCGTTCCCTGACTGGAATGCGCGCCCTGTGGCTGAACGCGCCGACATCCTCCGGCATTTTGCGGATCTCATGGAAGAGCAGATGCCGCATCTCATCGCGGTCATCGCGCATGAGGCGGGCCGCACCATTGATGACGGTATTGCGGAGGTCCGCGAGGCGGTCGATTTCTGCCGCTATTACGCCAATCGCGCCGAAGAGCTGATGGTCACGCAAGAGCTGCCCGGCCCGGTCGGCGAGAGCAATATGTATCACCTCGAAGGACGCGGCGTGTGGGGGGCGATCTCGCCCTGGAACTTCCCGCTCGCGATTTTCGTGGGTCAGGTCGTGGCCGCTCTCGTCACCGGCAACACGGTCGTTGCTAAGCCTGCTCCGCAGACGCCCTATATTGCGTGGCGCGCCGTCGAGCTGATGCTGGAGGCGGGTGTGCCCTCCGGCGCGATCAGCCTCGTGCTGGGCGCGGGCGAAACGGGTGCTGCTCTTGTGGGGCACAAGGACATTTCAGGGGTAGTCTTCACAGGCTCGGTGCCGACGGCAAAAGCGATCAACCGGACGCTTGCGGAAAAAGACGGCCCCATCGTCCCGCTGATCGCGGAGACGGGCGGCATCAATGCCATGGTCGTTGATTCCTCGGCTCTGCCCGAACAGGTGACAGATGCTGTCATCGCCTCGGCCTTCCGCTCGGCAGGCCAGCGATGCTCCGCCCTCAGACTGCTTTATGTGCAGGATGATGTCGCGGATGACATGATCAAGATGATCAAGGGCGCCGCAGAGGCGCTTGCCATCGGTGCGCCGATGGATTTCGGCATGGATGTTGGCCCGCTGATCGACAAGGATGCCTGCGAGCGGCTCGAGACGCACTGGAAAGAGATCACCCAGCACGGCAAGGTAGTCTATGAAGGCAAATCACCGGTCGGCGGTACTTTCTTTGCGCCGCGCATTGTCGAGCTTGATGCACCGGACCGTCTGCAGGCGGAGGCTTTCGGGCCGATCCTGCATATCTGCCGCTGGAAATCAAAAGATCTGGATAAGGTCATGGCCGCCGCACGCGGCACGGGCTTTGGCCTCACCTTTGGCATTCACAGCCGGATTGAGGGCCAGAAACAGGCGCTTGCCGAGATGGCGCCCGCGGGCAATGTCTATATCAACCGCAACCAGGTCGGCGCGATCGTCGGGGTACAGCCCTTTGGCGGGCATGGCCTCTCAGGGACCGGCCCGAAAGCGGGCGGCCCGCTTTATCTCACCCGCTTTGTTGAAGAGAAACATGTCTGTGAAGACACGACAGCCGCAGGCGGCAACGCATCGCTCATCGCCCTGAGTGACGAATAAGGAACTCTCCTCCCCCGCTTGCGGGGGAGGTGTCTACTCCGCTGCCTGCTCCGAGACGCCCTCATGTTCCTGTGAGAGATAATCCCGGCTGCGCATTTCATGAAGGCGGCTGGCCGTGCGCTGGAACTCGAATGCACCGTCCCCTGACGGATAAAGCCCGTCGGGCTCTGCTGCTGCCGAGCAGATCAGCATGGCGCGCGCCTCGTAAAGCGCATCAATGAAGGTCACGAAGCGTTTGGCTTCGTTCCGGTTTTCCGGCCCCAGAAGCGGGATATTGTCGATGAAGACGACGGGGAATTCGGATGCGAGAGTCAGATAATCGCCCGGTCCGAACTTCTCACTGCACCAGTGTTTGAACGGCCCCCTTGCCACCCCGCGAGAGGCACACGGCACATGAAGGCTGCGGCGCCCGACATCGATTTCCATCGGCGCAATCTCACCGCGTGCGGTCATGCGCGCGAATAACTCGTCCATCATCGCTGTGGCGTCCTTGCCCAGCGGCGAGAAATAGACCCGGTCTCCTTCGAGATGACCCAGCCGGTAATCCCGGGCGGCGGAAATCTCCATTACCTCCAACCGCTCTTTCAACAGCGCGATGGCGGGCAGGAAAAGCTGACGGTTAAGCCCATCCTTATAAAGATCATCAGGATGCCGGTTCGAGGTCGCAACCACCACGGCGCCCAGCTCGAAGAGCGTGCCGAACAGCCGCCCCAGCAGCATGGCATCGGTGATGTCCGACACCTGAAACTCATCGAAACATAGAAGATGCGCCTCGGCAAAGACGTGGTTTGCCGCATGCGGGATCGGATCGTCGAGCGAGGCGCCCTTCATGCGCGAGGGGTGAGAGCGGCGTGTCTTTTCGTCCATTGCGCGCCAGTCGCGGATGAAACGGTGAGTACGCTGCATGAAAGCATGAAAATGCACCCGCAGTTTTGCTCGCACCGGGGCCTTCTCGAAAAAGAGGTCCATCAGCAGGCTTTTGCCTGCCCCGACCCCGCCCCAGAGATAGAGGCCCTTTGGCGGCTTAGGGGTTTTGCGGAACAGCCCCTTTGCCGCCGGATCATATCGCTTGAGGGATTTGGCCAGCCGGTCGAGCGCCTCGGCGCCTGCGCGCTGGGCGGGATCGGGCTGCAGCGTGCCGTCGCGCACCATGGCGTCATAGGCGGAAAGCGGTGAAGGCATGGAAATCCTGTTTGGCTGACGGTACAGGCGGGCGGGAACGCATGATATAGCCGCCTCAGTCGGGGAGACAATTCACAGATGATCGACGCTTCGGTGACCTTCGCAGATATCAAGGCAGCCGCCGAACGGCTGAAGCCCTATATCAACCGCACGCCGCTGTTGCGCTCGACGGTGCTCGATATGCGCTCGGGCGGCACGGTGTTCTTAAAAGCCGAATGTGTTCAGCGCACGGGTTCCTTCAAGATCCGGGGGGCGCTCAACCGCATCCTGCAATTGACAGAGGATGAGCGCAAAGTCGGTGTCGTCGCCTATTCATCCGGCAATCATGCGCAGGGTGTTGCGCTCGCGGCAAAGCTGGCGGGCGTCGATGCGACGATCGTAATGCCGGAAGATGCGCCGGAGGTGAAGCGCGAGCGGACCCGGCGTCTCGGCGCGGAGATCGTCACCTATCAGCGCCTGACCGAGAGCCGCGAGGATATCGCCGCCGGGATCGCCGCCGAACGTGGCGCCGTCCTCGTGCCGCCCTTTGAGGATCCGCACATCATTGCGGGGCAGGGGACGTCGGGTCTTGAGATCGCCGAGGAGATGATGCGTCTGGGGCGCGAGATCGACCAGGTCATGGTCTGCTGCTCAGGCGGCGGATTGGCGGCGGGGGTGGGTATCGCCATGAAAGAGCTCAGCCCAAAGACAAAACTGATCACGGTCGAGCCCAATGGCTATGATGATGTGAAACGCTCACTCGTTGCGGGCACGCGGGTCACCAATGTGCCGGGGAGCAGTTCGATCTGCGATGCGCTGCTGCTGCCGACGCCAGGGCATCTGACTTTCTCAATCCTCAAATCGCTCGGTGCGACGGGGATCTCGGTTTCCGACCGTGAGGCGATGGGCGCCATCCGTTTTGCCGCTGAAGAGCTGCGGGTTGTCGCTGAACCCGGCGGCGCGGTCGCACTGGCAGGCGTGCTCTATGGTCATGTCGACAGCCGCGACAAGACGACCGTCGCGCTGATCACCGGCGGGAATATCGATACGAAAGTGCTTGATCAGGCGTTGCGTTACGCGGCCTGACGGGCGCGGACGAAATCATCGATCCGGGCGCGGATATCTGCAAAGACCTTGTCGAAGGCGGCCTGCTTATCCTCGTCGCTGCCGGTCGCGGCGGCGGGATCGGGGAATGACCAGTGGAGCTTCTCCGGCATCTGCCCGCCGGGGCGGACGGGCCAGACGGGACAGGTTTCACCCGCCGCATTGTCACAGACCGTTATGACGATATCCATCAGCGGCGCATCGGGCGCAGCAAACTCATCCCAGCTTTTCGAGCGCGGCGCGCCGCCATCCCCGGTCACGACCGGAATGTCATGTTTCTTCAGGGTAGAGAGCGCAAAAGGGTTCGGACCACCGACCGGTTTCGATCCGGCAGAGAACGCGCGATAGCCGTCGATGGAATTGAGATAGCTTTCAGACAGAATCGACCGGGCGGAATTCCCGGTACAGAGGAAAAGGACGTTGGTCATGTCGCCTCGAGGGCCTGGCGTGCAGCTTCCCTCATATCATCGATCCCGCAGATCTCCTTGTCCGAGCTGCAGCAGTCACGCAGCAGAAACTCAACAAGGCCGTGAATGCCGCTGTAATTGGCGCGGTAGATAATCAGCCGCCCATCCCGCTCTGAGGTCACAAGACCCGCCAGCAGAAGTTCCTTGAGGTGGAAGGAAAGGGTCGAGGACGGAACGCTCACCTGCTGCGCCAATTCCCCGGCGGGCAGGCCCTTGGGGCCGGCAACGACCAGCTCTCTCAACACCTGAAGGCGGGTGGTTTGAGCCAGCGCACTGAACCCGGTTGCGGCGTCCTTGATTTCCATTTCGGTCTCTCCTCCGTCGGAAGGGAACTCTTTTGCGACATTGCGGCCCAAGCACAAGTGATGTTCCTGAGAGGCACGTTTAGAAGAATTGAAATTCCCAGGGCGGCTTCACATCTCCCCGTCTGTCGGCACGCCCGCCGAGCAGAATGTTTTTGAGGAATTTCAATGACTAAAGTAAGTGCAGTGGCTCTTGCAGCCCTTTCGGCCGCCCTTCTTTCCGGGACGGCCCTCGCCGGTGACGGCAATTCGAAAGCCAGCGTCGGCTACACAGCTGCCGATTTCGATGACGCGACGCTCGGCCTTGCGGTCGCCCGCTATAATTACAGCTTCACCGACTATCTCGCCGCCGAAGGCGAAATCGGTTTCGGTATTGTCGATGATGATGTCAGCGACGGCGTCTTCTCCGCCGATGTCTCGGCTGACTTCACCTACGGCCTCTTCGGTGTCGTCCAGTATCCGTTCGATGACCGCGGCTCGAATGTCTTTGCCCGTATCGGCTATATGGACACCGATCTTGAATTCGACGTCGACGGCTTTGGCGACATTGATGTCGGCGCGGATGGCGCAGCCTACGGCATCGGTGCCAACTACTTCTTCAACGAGCAGTCCGGTGTGCGTTTCGACTACACCCGCTTTGATGCGGATGTGGACGAAGACGGCGTCGAAGCGGACGGTGAAGCCGATCTCTACGGCATTTCCTACGTCTTCAAATTCTAATTTGATGACGTCATTCTCGGAGAAGCCCGGCCACCCCAGCCGGGCTTTTCTGTGTCCAGCGTCTTTCCGGTCACTGGCCAAAAGCCTAAAATCACGCGCATAAGGGCCCATTCGGCGCAAGTTTTGCGTCATGCGAAATATATCGGGCTTCCGGAGAGAGTTATGCGCCAGTTTTTCCCTATTCTGGGCGGTGTTGCCGCCACCATGCTTCTGGCTTCGGCCGCACATGCCGGTGACGGCAAGTCGCGCGCGAGCTTTGGCTACACCCATTATGACTCAACGGGTGGCGAGCTGGGCATGATCACCGCCCGCTATGGCTACCAGCCTTACAAATATATCGGCATCGAAGGCGAGCTGAGCACGGGCATCGTTGATGAGACCGTGACGGTCGGCACGCAGACCGCCGATATCGGTGTCGATATTGCTTACGGGCTATATTCGACCGTACAGGTCCCGTTTGACCGTCTGGGCTCGAATGTTTTTGTCCGCGCAGGCTATCAGGAAATCCATTTCGATCTTGAATCCGGCGCGACCACGGCAGAGGGAGAGCTCAAAGGCCTCGGCTATGGCGGTGGGCTCAATGTCATGTTCACCGTCCATCACGGCCTGCGCATGGAATATACGCGCGTTGAAGGCGAGGATGACGAGAACGCCGATACCTATTCGCTGTCCTACGTCCTGCGCTTCTAGGCGTAGAGAAGACTTCACCGGGGGGTGATCCGACCACGAAAAAAAAGCCCGGCAGCGATGCCGGGCTTTTTTTGTCCGTTGCCGGAGGGTCTAGCGGCGCTGCAGCTGCATCTGTTTGATCTCGTTTATCGCCTCTGCTGGGTTCAGCCCCTTGGGGCAGACATTCACGCAGTTCATGATGGTGTGGCAGCGATAAAGCTTGAAGGTGTCTTCAAGTGCGGCAAGGCGCTCATCGGTCTTGTCGTCGCGGCTGTCCTTGATCCAGCGATGCGCTTGGAGGAGCGCGGCGGGGCCGAGATATTCATCCTGGCCGTCCTTGTTGCCGTTCCACCAATAGGACGGGCACGAGGTCGAGCAGCAGGCGCACAAGATACATTCATAAAGCCCGTCGAGCTTCTCGCGATCTTCCGGGCTCTGACGGTGCTCGGTCTCGGGCTCGTCATCGGCCTGAAGATAGGGCTGCACCTCGGCGTGCTGCTGGTAGAATTTCGAAAGATCCGTGACGAGGTCTTTCACCACCGGCTGGTGCGGCAGCGGATAGATCGAGATATCACCCGAGCCCAGCTCATCCAGCCCCGTGATGCAGGCAAGGCCGTTCTTGCCATTGATGTTGAAGGCGCAGGAGCCGCAGACCCCTTCGCGGCAGGACCGCCGGAAGGCGAGGGTCGAATCGAAGTCGGATTTGATCTTGATGAGGAGGTCGAGGACCATCGAGACGCCGGTCACATCGACCTGATAGCTGTCGACGCGCGGGTTCTCTCCGTCATCGGGATCATAGCGGTAGACCTTGACGGTGCGGGTGTCCCCGCCTTCTGCCTTGGCCTTGTGGACGCGGCCCTTGCCGGTGATTTTCGAATTCCGCGGGAGGGTGAGTTCGACCATGTGCCTGTTCCTTTTCTCTCGCGTTCCTCAGTACACCCGAGCTTTCGGCTCGATGTAGGAAATGTCGTTCGACATCGTCCAAGTATGGACTGGGCGATAATCGATCGTCGTCGCGCCGTCCTCATACCAGGTGATGGTGTGCTTCATCCATTCATCGTCGTTCCGGTCGGGGAAGTCCTCGCGCGCATGGGCGCCGCGGCTTTCCTCACGGTTGGCGGCTGAATCCATGGTGACCATGGCCTGCGCGATGAGGTTGTCGAATTCCAGCGCCTCGACGAGGTCGGTGTTCCAGATCAATGTCCGGTCACTGACGGCAATATCGGCAAGGCCCTTCTGGACTTCGCGGATCTTGACCTTGCCTTCGTCCAGCACGTCGCCCGTACGGAAGACGGCGCAATTGTTCTGCATCACGCGCTGCATGCCGAGGCGAAGCTCTGCAGTCGGCGTGCCGCCGGAGGCGTTGCGGAAATGATCGAGCCGGTCGAGTGACTGCTCGCCCGCATTGCTGCCGAAATCTGGCACCGGTTCATTGGCGTTCAGAACCTCCGCACAGCGAAGGCCCGCCGCACGGCCAAAGACCACAAGGTCGATCAGCGAGTTCGAGCCGAGCCGGTTTGCGCCGTGCACGGAAACGCAAGCCGCTTCGCCAATCGCCATCAGGCCGGGGACGACCGCATCATTGTCATCGCCGCGCTTGGTCAGCACCTCGCCATGATAATTGGTCGGGATCCCGCCCATATTATAATGGACGGTCGGCAGGATCGGGATCGGCTCTTTGGTGACATCGACGCCAGCAAAGATGCGCGCGGATTCGGAAATGCCGGGCAGGCGCTCGGCCAGCGTCTCGGCCGGGATGTGGTTGAGGTTGAGGTGGATGTGGTCCTTGTTCGGACCGACACCGCGACCTTCGCGGATCTCGATGGTCATTGAGCGGGAGACGACATCGCGCGAGGCAAGATCCTTGGCGGAGGGCGCATAGCGCTCCATGAACCGTTCGCCTTCGGAGTTTGTCAGATACCCGCCTTCGCCGCGTGCGCCTTCGGTGATGAGGCAGCCCGAGCCATAAATGCCCGACGGGTGGAACTGCACGAATTCCATGTCCTGCAAGGGCAGCCCTGCGCGCAGGACCATGGCATTGCCGTCACCGGTGCAGGTGTGGGCGGAGGTACAGGAGAAATAGGCCCGGCCATAACCGCCCGTGGCAAGGATTACCATCTTGGCGCGGAACCGGTGGATGCGGCCTGTATCAAGATCCATCGCTACGAGGCCACGGCACTCGCCATTTTCCATGATCAGGTCGAGCGCGAAATATTCGATGAAGAATTCCGCCTGCTGACGGACGGCCTGTCCGTAAAGCGTGTGGAGGATCGCGTGGCCCGTCCGGTCGGCGGCGGCACAGGTGCGCTGGATCGGGCCTTCGCCGTAATTCTTGGTCATCCCGCCAAAGGCGCGCTGATAGATTTTGCCGTCTTCGGTGCGCGAGAACGGCACGCCCCAATGCTCCAGCTCGTAAACGGCGGCGGGCGCATGCTTGCAGAGATATTCGATTGAGTCCTGATCGCCCAGCCAGTCTGACCCCTTCACGGTGTCATACATATGCCAGCGCCAGTCATCCTCGCCCATATTGCCGAGGCTGGCTGAAATGCCGCCCTGCGCTGCGACCGTGTGCGACCGGGTCGGGAAGACCTTGGTCACGCAAGCCGTCTTCAGGCCCGACTGCGCGGCGCCCAGTGTCGCGCGAAGCCCGGCACCACCGGCGCCGACGACCACGACGTCATAGGCGTGGTCCGTGATCTCATATGATTTATAGGCAGGTTTGGTCGAACTCATGGATAGGCCTCAGATCATCCTAATGCGTGCCGTTCAGGGTAATGACGATCACCGAGAAAAGGGCCGTAAAGCCGAGGATGACCGCGAATACCTTGTTGAGCATCAGGAGCCGCGAGCGTGCCGCGGGTTTGTGGATATAATCCTCGATCACTTCATCCATGCCCAGACGCATGTGGTAGAAGATCGAGAGAATGAAGATGACGAGTAGCAGCGCCGTCAGCGGCTCGCCCGCCCAGGCGGTGAACTCCGTCCAGCTCGCCCCGATCAGGCGCACGACCGAGATGATAAACCAGATCACCAGCGGGATCTGGATCAGCGCGGTGAACCGCTGGTGGTTGAAATGCTTGGTCGACTTGTTGGCCATGTGAATTACCCCTTCATGCCCAGCGCGACGGCCCAGAGAAGGCCGGTCAGCACGAATGAGAGGAGGATGACGACCCAGACGACTTTCTTGGCCGTCTCTTTCTCAAGCAGCCGGCCCGAATCCCAAATGATATATTTGATGCCATTCACGAGGTGATACATCATCGCCCAGGAGAACCCGGCAAGGACCACAAGGCCCAGCGGGGAGCCAAGCAGGCCAGTCACCTGATTATAGAAGGACTGGCTGACGGCTGCGGACAACAGCCACAGGGTGAACAGGACAGAGCCTGCATAAAGGGCGATCCCCGTTGCGCGATGCAGGATCGAGCTCGCCATGGTGACGGTCCATTTCCAGATTTGGAGATGGGGCGAGAGGGGCATTTTGTCGGTATCGGGCGCGTAGGTCGGTCGCGTCTTCAGGAATTCTTCGGCCATGGCGACTTTCATTGTTGCAATTGCGGCATTCGGGCAAGCCTTGTTGCGTGTGACAAGGCCGCGCGCCGCTTACAGCGTAGACATCGACGCGCCTTTACGGCACGTTAATACTCACGACTAGCCGGGGATGACAGTCATGTTGCGCGCAATTTCAATTCTTGTGGCGGGTGCCGCGCTCAGCCTTTCGGGGGCCCATGCCCAGGACCGCAATGTCCGGGATGCGATCACGGCCAAGCAACTCGAGGATGTGCTTTCGAATGCGGGCCTCAACCCGACCATGCTGCGGGACAAGACGACGGGCGCGCCGGTCGCGACGGGCAAGTTCTATGACAATGCCAATCGCTCGATCCTCGACCAGCCGAAAGAGACGGTCTTTGCCGTGCGCGGCATGGATTGCTCTGGCATTCCCGTCTCCTGCGGCCAGCTCGTGCTCTATGCGACGTTCAATCTCGACCGCGAAGTGACGGAGCAGGATTTCCGCGTGGTCAATGAATGGAACGACACCTCCATGTTCGGCCGCGCCTTTGTTCTCGAAGAAAAGCAAAAGATTGGCGTCGACTTCCGGCTCGACATGATTGGTGGGGTGACTGGCGATCATGTGAATGGCCGCATCGGCCGCTGGCCTGAAGTGCTCAAAGAATTCCGCGAGAAACTCGAAGCCGCGCAGGACGGCAGTTAAGTCTTTTAGCTGGCCGCTCCTTCAACCCGCTCATCCCCGCGAAGGCAGGGATCTGCGTCTGAAGTACATTCTCTCCATCCGTCATCCCGCGGCTCGGCCGTGGGACCCATGGTGCAAGTCTCTCCAAAGAAAACCATTGTCGCCCCGGGCTTGCCCCGGGGCCCAGCTCCTAATCCCTCATTCGGTTTGGGCTGTCAGGTCTGGTGATGGACCCCGGCGTTTCGCTTCGCTTCAGCCGGGGTGACGCGGGTTAGTGGAGGCAGGAGCAATTCCCACCTCTCCCTTGGACAAGGGAGAGGTCGAAGGCCGCGTCAGCAGACTTCGGGTGAGGGTCTGTTGGGGCAGTGTGCAGACCATAGAACCCACCCCCCTGTCCTCAAATTGACGGGGCACCCCGCGTGGCCGTAGCGTCACCTCCACTGCACAGGTCAGGGGATGAATGACGATGATGGGGAGCGTAACCGCCGCTGCGGCATGGCTGGCCGCACTCACTTTGACGGTTCAAGACGCCCCGATCGTCCAGCCCGGCGCCCCCGGTGAGGCGGCAACCCGGCTGACCCCTGAGGCATCCGTTGAGATGAGCGATGCGGGCTACACCGAGGCCGACATTGCCTTCATGCAGGACATGATCGTCCATCACGGACAGGCGGTCGAGATGGTCGCGCTGATCGAGGCGCGTACGGAGAATGAAGCCGTCCGGGCGATGGGCGCGCGGATCTCGCTCTCCCAGTCTTCGGAAATCGAGCTGATGCAGAATTGGCTGCTCGCGCGGGGGCAGTCGACGGAGTCAAAACTCCTCAAGGGCGGTGGTCGCGGCGATCACGATATGGGCGGCCATAAAATGGATCATGGCGACATGGACCCGATGGACATGCCGCTGATGCATGGCATGCTCAGCCCCCGGCAGATGAAGACCCTCGCCGCCGCAGACGGCCTCGCCTTTGACCGGCTGTTTCTGTTGGGCATGATCCAGCACCATCAGGGTGCGCTCGACATGGTCGACATGCTGCTCGCCGATCCCTCGAACGGGCAGGATGCCCTTCTTTCTGAATTCCTCTCCTCGATTGTCGGGGATCAGTCCGCGGAAATCCTCCGCATGCAAACCCTTCTTTCCGCCCTCGGGAGCCCATCATGACCAGAACAAGAATTCTTCTCCCCGTTCTTACCGCCTCTCTGCTCGCGGGCGCAGCCTTCGCGCAAGAGCCGGCCGAGGCCCCCGTGACCGCGCGTGTGGATGCTCGCACGAACCTTGGCTCGGGGCTTTTTGATGCGGAGAATGCGGCATGGAACGTTGAGCGGATTGGTAGTGTTCAGTCCCCGCCCGGTTTCTTTGACCCGGAGGCGGTCTGGCGCCTACCGCCCGAACCCAAGCCCGGAGAGGCGCGCCAGCGTCCCGGCCAGATCATGTTTGCCAATACCGATCTCGCCTTCAGCGGGGATCGCGTCTTCATGGGCAATTTCCACGGCTTTAACGTTTTCGAGGCGCCGGGCGACGGCTCTGTCAATCACATTCTGTCTGTCGTCTGCCCCGGCGGGCAGGGTGATGTCTCCGTCTACGGAGATCTTGTCTTCCTGTCGCAGGAGCAGAACCGGGGCCGGCTCGATTGTGGTGGGGGCGGTGTCTCCGGCCGGTCAAGCGAGGAGCGCTTCCGGGGCGTGCGGATTTTCGACATCAGCGATATCGACAATCCCCGTCAGGTCGCGGCCGTTCAGACATGCCGCGGCTCGCACACCCACACGCTAGTGCCGCATCCGACCGATACGAATGTGCTTTATGTCTATAACTCCGCGACATCCGGCGTCCGTCCGGGTTCGGAGCTTGAGGGCTGCTCGAATGGCGAGCCGTCCTCCAATCCGGATACTGCGCTTTACAGTATCGACATCATCAAGGTGATGCTTGATGCGCCCGAAGAAGCGGCCATCGTCAATCGTCCACGCATCTTTGCCGATCGCGAAACGGGAGAGGTCAATGGCCTGTGGAAGGGCGGTCAGGTTGCAGATGGCGGGCAGAAGACCAACGCGACCAATCACTGTCATGACATCACGGTCTACCCTGAGATGAATCTCGCTGCGGGCGCCTGTTCGGGCAATGGCATTCTGTTGGATATTTCGGACCCGGAGAATCCTTCGCGGATTTCTGAACTCGCCGATCCCAATATGGCGTATTGGCATTCGGCGACCTTCAATAATGACGCAACCAAGGTTCTTTATGCGGATGAATGGGGCGGCGGGCTGGGCGCACGCTGCCGGGCGGATGATCCCATTGCCTGGGGCGGGGATATCATCGCCGACATCACCGAGGACGGCCTCGTCAAGCGTAGCCAGTTCAAGATCCCGTCCGTTCAACCGGACACCCAGAACTGCGTCAGCCATAATGGTGCGATCATTCCCGTGCCGGGCCGCGATATCATGGTGCAGGGCTGGTATCAGGGCGGGCTCTCGGTGATCGACTTCACCGATAGTGCGCACCCGAAGGAAATCGCCTATTTCGATCAGGGCGCGATTGATGACGGCACGCTGGTGCTGGCCGGCTACTGGGCCGCCTATTGGCATAATGGCCGGATCTATGCGCCGGAAATCGTCCGGGGGCTGGATGTTTTCAAACTGACGCCCAGCGAATTCCTCAGCGAAGCGGAGATTGCCGCTGCCGAGATGCTGACGGTCGATGTCACCAACCCGCAATGGCAGCGGCGTATCGTCTGGCCGGACAGCCCGGTTATCGCGCAGGCCTATCTTGACCAGCTTGCGCGCGCGGACGGTGTTGGCGAGTCAGGGCTCGGCGTTGAAACCGTGCGGGAGCTGGCGCGCTGGGAAGCAGGACGTCCCCGGACAAAAGAGCTGGCACGCCTTGCCGCAAGCTATGAGGAAGAGGCGCAAGGCGCCGATGCGGCGCATGCAGAGATCATGATGAACCTTGCCTCGGCCCTGCGCCGGGCAGGAGAGTAGCGTTCTTATTTGTGGTCCTCGGGCTCCAGCCCGAATAGTGCAAAAATCTCCGGGCCGACCTTTTGCGGGCGGCCCGTCTTCGCATCGAGCAGCACCCATGTCGTCTGTGCCTGCACGGACCATTTATCCGATCCCACTTTACGGATATCGACATGGCGGTCGAATTTCGGGCCCTTGTGCTTGCCGAGCCAGGTGCGGATCTCGACCTGATCACCGGCTTTGACTTCCTCGCGATAGTCGATCTCGTGGCGGCGGCAGACCCAGATATGGGTCTCTTTCATCTCTTCGGGGATGAGGGCGAACCAGTGGGCGACGCCGACATCCTGCACCCATTTAACGTAGACGGCATTATTGACATGCCCCAGCTCGTCCGTGTCCGACGCCCATGCAGTCCGGTGGAACAGAATGGCCGAGTCATAATCCTTGGCACCGTGATAGGGATTGGTCATGGGGCAGGCTCACTGCGCTTCGTCAAAGCGGTTCTCGATCAGGGCGGCAAGGGCGGAAACCGCTTCTTCCGCATCCGGCCCTTTGGCGGCCACGGTGATCGACGTGCCGATCCCGGCGCCAAGCATCAGAAGCGCCATCAGGGAGCAGCCCCCGACGGTGGTGTCGTCCTTGGTAACGGTAATCTCGGAGGCGAAATCAGCGGCCATATCACAGAACTTTGCTGCCGCTCTTGCATGCAGACCGCGCATGTTCCGGATGGCAACTTCGCGCGAGACCTCATCGCTCACGCGTCGTCTTCCTTCCGTCCGGTCAGCTCCCATGAGGCAACGCGGATATATTTGCGGCCCGCTTCATAAGCGGCGCTGACGGCTTCTTCGATTGTGGATTTCTCGCGGAAGCTGACCGGGGCCAGTTTGATCAGCATGGGCAGGTTCACCCCGGCAATCACTTCGCCGCCGGTTTTGCCCATGACGGCGATGGCCAGGTTCGAGGGCGTGCCGCCGAACATGTCGGTCAGGATGATCGCGCCCTTGCCGCCGCCAGCTTCTTCGACGGCGCGTTTGATGTCGTCGCGGCGCTCTTCCATATCATCATCGGGGCCGATGCAGATCGCCTTGATGCCCGGTTGCGGGCCGACGACATGCTCGGCTGCGGCGATAAGCTCGCGGGCAAACTGTCCGTGGCTGACGACCACAAGTCCGATCATGGCAATTATCCCTCATCTGCCGCAGCGGGCATATAATCGAACCCCGCTCGACGCGAATGTCCAGATAAAATGGAACGGACAAATACAATCAAGCCTGCTCTTCCATGGGTCCAGTGGAATTCAGGCAGGGTAGGGCCATGCTCGCCAAGTGGTGCCCAAGGGGCAGGATCCGCGGGCTGGCGCTCGGCGGTCAATCCCATCCGGAAAGCAAAGCTCAACGGATATCGTTCGATGGCCGGAACGACGCTGATCCCGGTGCCGCGCAGCTCGATCCGCCCGGCCATACCGGCGGGCGCGCTGGCGACCAGCCGGTCATCCTTCACCCCCAGCCAGCTCATATCATCGCTGATCAGCCGGCTGCGGCGAAAGACGCACTGTGTCATCAGCGACATGGCGGTCTGGGATTTGCCCTCGCCCGGTGGGCCAAGAAGGGCAATGCCGCAAAGCGGGCCGTCGGCATCAACCGCCAGTGCCAGCGTCGTTGCGGGCAGTAGCAGGGGGGCGGTCATACGGCCCGCCGCAGCGGGATCGTCACATGGAAGACCGCGCCGATCCGCTCCGTTCCCATCGCATTGAGGCGGTTCTCGGCCCAGATCCGCCCTTCATGGCTTTCAACGATCTGGCGGCAGATCGCGAGGCCGAGCCCGGAATTATTGCCGAACTGCGTGCCCGCGGGACGCTTGGTGTAGAAGCGCTTGAAGATGCTTTCGAGATTTTCTTCCGGAATACCCGGGCCATCATCGGCGACGGAGATCCGAACCGCCGGCCCCCAATCATCGCGCTCGACTTCCATCATCACGCGGACAGAACCGTCCTGCGGGGAGAAGGAGAGCGCATTGTCGATCAGGTTGCGGAACACCTGCCCCAAGGTCGAGGGCGAGCCGAAGATATAGAGCGGCTGGGAGCCGAACCGGCCGAGCAGGCGAACAGGCGCCTGACCTGTCTTGCCCATCATATTGTAGGTCTCGACGATATCGCGAAGGAGCTGGGCGATATCGACCGCCTCGCGGCTCTCCCGCGCAAGATCGGCATCGAGGCGGGAGGCGTTGGAGATGTCCGTGATCAGACGGTCCATCCGCGCCACATCATTGGCGATGACGGCCAGTAGGCGCGCGCGTGCCTCCGGCGTGTTGGCAAGGTCGAGGGTCTCGATCGCGCTGCGGATCGAGGTCAGCGGGTTTTTCAGCTCATGGCTCACATCGGCGGCGAAATGGTCGATCACCTCGATCCGGTTATGCAGCGCGAGGGTCATCGAGCGGAGAGAATCGGACAGCTCGCCAATCTCGTCTCGCCGGTTGGGGAATTCGGGCAGGCGCAGCTTGCCGGTCCCGCGCAAGCCGTCGCGGACCTTGTCCGCCGCGCGGGCCAGTTTCCGGATCGGCGCAGCGATGGTCATGGTCAGGATGATCGACAGGATGCCGGCGACAATGGCCGCGATCAGGAAAAAATTGAGATGCGCCGCGCGCGCCTCATCGAGCACCTTGTCGATGCCGCCGATCTCCGCCGTAACGACACCGTAAACCGCCTGCACTTTTCGTATCGGGACCGAAACCGACGCCACCAGCTCTCCGGCTTCGTTATAGCGCAGGCTGTCCGCGCCGCGGTCCGCCGCCTCGCCCGTTGAGAGGAAGGCGCGGGTCAGCTCCTCCTCCAGCGTGCGCCGCCGCGCCGCCTGCCGCAGGCCGGGATCGATGAATGTATCGACGAATGTTTGCTGAAAACCCTCGGCGAGATCCTTCAGCCCAGAGGCAGGTGCCGGGGTCAGGTCGGGCAGCTCTTCATATTGCAGCTCGCCAGTACGCAGGATCTGGTCCTGCAGCAGCAGCGAGCGGGCATTCTCAATCGGTCCGCCGTCATAATTTTCGGGCGTTTCAAAAACCCGGACCCGGCCTTCAAAGCTTGGCCAGACACGTGTGAAAATCGCATTCACGCGGTCGCTATCGATCATGACATCGCAAGGGGCGGAATCATCATCCGCTGTCAGAAGATCGCAATTGGCGTCCTCGGCGGCGACAGTTGCCATGATTGAGGCAATGACCTGCGCCTGTGCGCGCACGCCTTCGAGCTTGGCTTCGATCAGGCCGTCACGGTACTGCGTGACACGCAAGGAGCCGATGAGAAGAATGCTCAGACCTGCAAGCTGGGTCAGCAGGATGGTGATCGTCAGGCGCGAAATCGGAAAGCGCCCGGTCTCGTCTCTTAAGCGCGAGAACAGCGATCGTTTCTGGGTACCTTCATTCGTATAGCTACGACCCGACATGCGGCGCCGTTTGGCACCGCTGCCCGCCGCCCGAATGCGACGGTGGCGCTTAGCCTTCCTTATATTTGTACCCGACACCGTAGAGTGTCTCGATCTGGTCGAATTCCCGGTCCACGACCCGGAACTTCTTCCTTATGCGTTTGATGTGGCTGTCGATTGTGCGGTCATCGACATAAACCTGATCGTCATAGGCTGCATCCATCAGCGCATCGCGGGATTTCACAAAGCCCGGACGTTGGGCGAGGGATTGCAGGATCAGGAATTCAGTGACGGTCAGCGTGACCGCCTGACCTTTCCAAGTGCAGTCATGACGCAGGGGATCAAGGCAGAGCTCGCCGCGGCGGATCTGCTGGGAGCTGTCGCTTTCCTCGACCGGTGTGTTCTGGGCGGCGCGCCGGCGCAGGACCGCTTTCACCCGTTCGAGCAGCAGGCGCTGGGAGAAGGGCTTCTTGACGTAGTCATCCGCGCCCATGGTCAGGCCGAGCACTTCGTCAATCTCCTCATCCTTTGAGGTCAGAAAGATCAGCGGGACATCGCTTGACCGGCGCAGCTCACGCAGGAGCTCCATCCCGTCGAGGCGCGGCATCTTGATATCAGACACCACGATTTCGGGCCGGTCGCGCAAAATGCCTTCGAGCGCCTCGGCACCGTCTTCATAGGTCGTGACATCGTGACCGTCCGATTCAAGCGCAATCGAGACGGAAGCGAGAATGTTCTGGTCGTCGTCGACTAGGACAACTCTGGCCATAGATCGGGGATCTCCTCATGCAACAGGGTCAGTCTGTTGGCGAATTGTGGCAAGCTTTAGCCGAGCCGCATTTAAAGTCTTTCAATAAAACTCGCGAGGGCCACATCGCGGGCCGACAGCCCATCCGCATCATGTGTCGTCAGCGTGATTTCGACCCGGTTGTAAACATTGAACCATTCGGGGTGGTGGTCGCGTTTGTCGGCCTCGATGGCAATCCGCGTCATGAACCCGAAGGCCTCGTTGAAATCCTTGAAGGTGAAGGTCGACTTGGCAGCATCCCGGCCCTCAACCTCTTCCCAATTGGGAAAGTCTTTGAAAAAGCTTGCTCGTTCTTCAGCCGAAAGTTTCTGCATGGGGCACTCACTCAATTGCCGGAAAGGATGTTTTGGGCCCAGCGCGGCACTTCGCGCGCGGCGGGGCCAAGAATGTGATCGTCGAACAGGCCTTCATTCTCGGCGCGTTCGAGATTGATGAGAAGGGTGCGGGCGCCGCTTGTGCGGGCTTCGGCGGCAAGGCCCGCGGCTGGGTAGACAGTGCCCGAAGTGCCGATAGCGACAAAATGGGTCGCTTGCGAAACGGCCGTCTCTATCTCGGCCATATGCCGAGGCATTTCCCCGAACCAGACGACGGCGGGGCGCATCCCGCCGGCACTCTCGCAGGAGGGGCAGGACGTCTCTGTGGAAAGATCGCCCGGCCATTCATGATCCTGCCCGCAAAAGCTGCACCGCGCATGGGCGATCGAGCCATGCATCTGGAGGATCTCTTTCGAGCCCGCCCTTGCATGAAGATCATCGACATTCTGGGTGATCAGCAAAAAGCGGTCGCCTCTTGCGGTCAGTGCCTCTTCAAGTTCCGCGAGCGCGATATGCGCCGCGTTCGGTTCGACGCCAGGCAGTCCGGCGCGACGCAGATTATAGAATTCATGGACCAGCGCCGGATTGTTCGCGAAGCCTTCGGGGGTGGCGACCTCCCGATAGTCATATTTTGCCCAGATCCCATCCGCATCACGGAAGGTCTGAACCCCGCTTTCCGCGCTGATACCGGCACCGGTCAGGACGACAAGAAACATAAAAAGAAGAAGTCTGACCGAACGGGCCGCGTCAAGGCTTGCAACGGGAAGGCGCTTGCTAGAAAACAGCTTTACCGTGCCTGGACGCATTTCGAGGTCAAAAATGTCTAACCGCTCTGTCCGTTTGCGGCCTATTTCCGGGGCCATCACGCTATTCGGCATTCTGGTGTTGAGCGGTATGACCATGCTGGCGGGCGGCAAAGCCGCTGCCCAGTATGATTTCTGCAACAAGACCAGCTACGCACTTTCTGCCGCTGTCGGCTATGTCGATGGCGAAAGCCTCGTCACCCGTGGCTGGTGGCGCCTGCGCGCTGGCGAATGCAAGCGCGTGCTTTCCGAGAAGGTCCAGCCGGGGCGCTACTTTGTTTATGCCGAGGCCATACCGGGCCATAAGGGCGAGCTGAAAACATGGTCCGGCCGGACTCCGCTCTGTGTTCAGAACGACAGCCTTTTCACCCTTCGTGATCAGGATGAGTGCGCGGAAGACCCGCGGCGCCAGCGGGAGTTCCAGCCCGTCGATGTCACCAATGAAGGCAATGGCACCTGGACGACCGAGTTCACCGACGAGAACAATTTCACCGTCTTCATGGCAGAGATCGCCGGGGTGCAGCGTCTGCTCACCGATATCGGCGTTTATGACGGCCGCATTGACGGCTCACTTGGGCGCAACACCAAGGCGGCCCTCACCCGCTATGCCAAGCAAAAGGGTCTGGGCAACGCCAGCAGTATCAATGACACCATCATCGACTCGCTGATCACAGAGGCGAACCAGGCCGATGCGCGTCAGGGCTTTTTCTTCTGCAACTCGACCATGCTGCCGGTCTGGGCCGCGATCGCCCAGCCGCAGGGTGAGGAGGGCTATTCCTCTTCCGGCTGGTGGCGGCTTGAAAGTCAGGAATGCGCCAAAGTCCGCCGGGGTGCTCTCTCAGGCGAAAGTTTCTACGTATATGGCCTGATGGAGGCGGAGAGCCGCTCTGTCCCGCTCGCCGGCGGCGACACCGAGTTCTGTATCTCCTCGGTCCAGTTCGAGGCCGAAGGTGATGTTGCCTGTGATGAGGCGGGCTTTGACAAGGCAAACTTCCGCCGGATCGATACGGGCACGGACAAGGCCTTCACTTTCCAGTTCACCCCGGAACTCTTCAACCCGGACTTCGCGGATCGCGTCCGCGCCGAGGCGGATGAGGAACAGTAATCCCTTCCAGGGCATCGACACCTGGATCTTTGATCTCGACAACACGCTTTATCCTGCCGACTGCCACCTTTTCCGGCAGATCGACCAGCGTATGTCGGTCTTCATTCAGGAGCGGCTCGAAGTCGAAGCTGGACATGCCCGTTTCCTGCAAAAGGACTGGTATGCCCGGCACGGCACGACCCTCGCTGGGCTGATGGCCGAGCATGACGTCGCGCCACAGGATTTCCTTGAATATGTCCACGACATCGACCTCTCCGATGTGGGTCAAAATGCCGAGTTGCGTGAGGCGATCTCCCGCTTGCCGGGGCGGCGGCTGATCTTCACCAATGGCTCGGTGCGCCATGCCGAAAATGTCGCGGGCAAGATCGGGATTCTCGATCTCTTCGATGGCGTCTTTGATATCGAGGCGGGGGACTACCAGCCGAAACCGCATGCCCCGGCCTATGACCGCTTCATAGGGCATTTCGATGTGACCCCGGAACGATCCGCGTTTTTCGAGGACATGCCCCAGAACCTTCAGGTGCCGTATGAGGCGGGGATGCGGACCGTCTTGGTCCAGTCCGCCGCCGAATGGTTCGACGATGAGCCCGAGGACAAACGTCCCTCAAAGCCCGGTGAGACTTATCCACATGTTCATCATGTCACGGATGACTTGACCGGCTTTTTGGGCAACCTCACAACGCGCGCCCTTGCCGATACAGAGGAAGACACGTGAGCACCCAAGAGCTGAGCCAACTGATCGACGATGCGTGGGAAAACCGGGACCGGATGGATGATCCGGAGGTCCGCACGCCTGTGCTCGAAGACGCGGTGCGCGAGGCGCTGAGCCTGCTTGATTCAGGGCAGGCGCGGGTTGCCTCCCGCGAGGAGGGCGGCGAGTGGACCGTCCACCAATGGCTGAAAAAGGCGGTGCTCCTGTCTTTCCGCCTGCACGATAATGAGCTGATCCCCGGCGGTCCGGGCGAGAGCACATGGTACGATAAGGTGCCGCCGAAATTCGTCGGCTGGACCGAGGCCGAGTTCAAACAGGCCGGCTTCCGTGCTGTGCCGCACGCCATGGTCCGCTATGGCTCCTTCATCGCACCGGGCGCGGTGCTGATGCCAAGCTACGTGAATATCGGGGCTTATGTCGGGTCCGGAACGATGGTCGATACCTGGGCGACGATCGGCTCCTGTGCCCAGATCGGCGCGAACTGCCACATCTCCGGCGGGGCCGGAATCGGCGGCGTTCTTGAGCCCGTGCAAGCTGCCCCTGTGATCATCGAGGACAATGTTTTCGTCGGTGCCCGCTCGGAAGTTGCCGAAGGCGTGCGCGTCTGTGAGGGCGCCGTTTTGTCAATGGGAGTTTTCCTCGGCGCGTCGACAAAAATTGTAGACCGGCAGACCGGGCACGTGGTCTATGGAGAGGTGCCGCCCTATGCGGTCGTCGTGCCGGGCACGATGGCTGGCGAGAATGGGGGCCCGTCGCTGGCCTGCGCTGTGATCGTGAAAACAGTGGATGAGCGCACCAGGGCGAAGACTGGGATCAACGAACTTTTGCGGGATTAGCATTCGAAATCACTTGCTAGTTTTCCCTTATTTCGATATCAAAACGAACCATAAACAACCAGAAGTATACCAGTACCAGTGAACCCGACCTCTCTTCTCCTCCCTTGGCGTGACGTGATGACCGATACGGTCCGGCTCGACCGGCCCGATCTCTCGATGCGGCAATGGGCGCTGCTCCTCACCGTCTATCTGATGCCCGGCCCGCACACTGTGCGACGGCTGTCCGAGGAGCTTGGCGTGCCCAAGCCCGCCATCTCCCGTGCGCTTGATGCGCTCTCTATTCACGGCTTTGTGAAACGGGCGCGGGATCAGGAAGATCGCCGGATCGTCCTTGTGCAGAAAACCGAAGAGGGCGCTCTCTTCATCGACCAGTTCGCGGCCATCGTCGAAGAGCGCGAACGCCAGTCTGACCTCGGCGCGTTTTATGGCTGATAGGGGCCGTCCCCATGTCCGCGTAATCGCGCCTGCGCGCTGGGCACCTGATGAGGTGCTCTCTGCATTTTCACAGATCGCCGAAGCCGAAGGCCTGTCGGTCGAGATTGATCCGCAGGCAAAGCTTCGCGCCGATCAGCTTGCCGGCAGTGATGACGAGCGGGCGGAGGCACTGGCCGCGGCCCTCGGCGATGACGCGGTCGACATCATCTGGTGCGCGCGCGGTGGCTATGGCTCGGCGCGGGTGCTAAACGGAATGTCCGGAAAGATGGTTTCGGGGCCGAAACTCCTGATCGGCTATTCCGACATGACCGCGCTCCAGCTTTCAGGTGTGCTGCCGGGGGTCACCAATCTTCACGGGCCGATGCCGATCGATGCGGCAAAGCCGGGCGGAGGCGATCGCCTCTCCGCGGCAGCCCGTCTGGCAAAAGGTCTGATCTCGGACGGACAAGCTCCCGCCAACGCCTATGATCTGGAAGGCGTTGCGGATGGCACGGTGCACGGCCCCCTCGCCATCGGCAATCTTTGTGTGCTGACGACATTGCTCGGCACGCCGTATGAGCCGCAATGGGATGGCGTGATCCTCTGCCTCGAGGATATCTGCGAATATTACTACGCGCTCGACCGGCATTTCGTGCATCTCGCCCAGTCTCGCGCCGGGCAGGGCGTCGCCGGGATCGTCATCGGCGACTTCACCGACCTCGAAGATAATGATGTGCCGTGGGGGGAGGATGTGCCTGCCATGGTGCGCCGTCACTTCCCCGATATCCCCGTCGCTTGCGGCCTGCCCATCGGGCATGGCGACCGCAATGAAGCGCTGATTCAGGGGGCGGCTGCGACGCTCAGTGTCACGGGCGGCAATGCCCGCCTCGACATTGAGGGCTTTGCGCTGGCAGGAGGGGCCTCATGAGCTCCCATCGCATTGCCCTGCCGCACAGCCTCGCCCTTGCCGCGCCGGAAGATGGTGCCGAGGCGGTCAGCGATTTTCTCTTCGGTGAGCGCGTGGTCAAACTCGAACAATCATCGGGGTATGTTCGGGTGCGCAACGAATATGACAGCTATGAAGGCTGGATCCCTGAGGCCGCGCTCGGCCCGGATACAGCCCCCGCAGGCTTGCCGCCATTCCGCGTCCGCGCTCGCCTTGCCGGGGCCTATCACCGACCGGCCTGCGAGCTGGCGATGGAAGGGATCGGGGTCGGCTCACCGATCTATCCGGTCGCGCGGATCGATGGCTGGATCAAGGATGCGGGCGGTTTGTGGTTCCGCGAAGATGACGTTGCGGCTGTGCCGGCGAAACTCGACCGGGTTGATGTCGCGCTCGAATTCATCGGTGTGCCTTACGTCTGGGGCGGACGATATGGCGGCGGCATTGATTGCTCCGGCCTCGTCCAGATCGGCGCGATGCTGAACGGTCTCGATTGTGAGCGGGATACGAAGGATCAGGTCTCAAGTTTTGGCGAGAAACTCGGCGGGCTTGAAGCGCCGGGCCTTCAGCGCGGCGATGTCCTTTACGTGCCCGGCCATGTTGCGATTCTGACGGGACCGGATGAAGCGGTCCACGCAGACGGCAAGGCTGGGCATGTCCATGTCCAGAAGATCGAGGAGATCGTCGCCAATCGCGGCTTCAAGCCAGAGGACGTGACGATCAGGCGGCCTGCGGCCTAATCCTCGTCGTCATCCGTTTCATTATCGAGACGATGCCCGTCAACATGGCGCTTCGCCTCATCCTGCACGCGCTTCGCGTCGGCTTTGGCGTCTTTGGTCAGGCCATGAAGCTGGCGGTTGGCCTCAGCCGATTTTTCTTTCTCGGCCCGGGCCTTGGCTTTGCGGAAGCGGCGCAGATTGACGATATCCGCCATGAATGCGCCGCCTTCCCTCAGTGACCGCTGTCTTCCGCGTGATCGCCTTCTTCCATGGCGGCAGACTCTTCTGCGCCTTCTTCGGCGGCCGGTGCCGGCTCAGGGAAGGGATAGGGCTCGTCAGCGAGCGTTTGCAGGAACGCCAGAATATCGGCGCGCTTCTCGTCCTTGCGGACCATCTGCGCCATCTGGGTGCCGGGCAGGAAGGCTTGTGAATTCTCAAGCAGGTGATCGACCCGCTCATAGGTCCAGACCCCGCCAAGATCCGACATGGGACCTGAATAGCCAAAGCCAGGTACGCTCGCGACTTCCTTGCCCATAATGCCCCAAAGGTTCGGGCCGATGCCGTTATCTCCGCCAGCTTCGAATGTGTGGCAGGCCTTGCAGAGGCCGGCAGCGCGTTCGCCGCGATCCGCGGAGGCGCTGGCGAGGAGGGTGCCCAGATCGATTTCCGGCGCAGCTTCCGCAGCCCCGCCGCCTTCAAGAACGATTTCTGCCGGAATATAGGCGAGGCCGAACGGATTGGCTTCGTCATGATGTTCGGCGCCATGATGGCCGCCAAAGACATTCGTCAATGTCGTGATGATGATCGGCAGACCGAAAGCGATCAGCAGGGTGGTCAGCACAGCCGCGGCCACCTTGTTACCGAAAAGAGGGTCTTTATTTTTGTCGTCAGAAGGAGTCATGAGACGGCTCTCTGGTGGGATAGGCGGCACGATATTTGCGCCACCAGAAGAAGATTTCGCGGACCTCTAGCGCTGGTGGTCAGGCGCTGCAACATGTCGAATGGCCTCAGGGCCTGGGGAAGGGAACGAAAGTGGTCATCCGTATCGCATATCAGGGGGAGCCGGGCGCATTCTCGCACGAGGCTTGCGCAAATTTTGCGTCCGACCGGGAGCCGCTCGACTGTCCGACTTTCGCCCATGTCTTCCGCGCAGTGGCGGAAAACCGGGCCGAAGAAGCCATGGTGCCGGTCGAAAACGCAATCGCGGGCCGTGTCGATGACGTCTACCGCCTCTTGCCCGACATGAAGCTGGCGGTCTGTGCCGAGCACTTCCTGCCGGTGAAGATGCAGCTCATGGTCGCACCCGGTACCGACCCCTCGGGGCTCAAAACCGTGCGCAGTCACGCCATGGCGCTGGGGCAGTGCTCTCAGGTCATCGCCCGGCGTGAGCTGATGCCGGAAGTGGCCCGCGATACGGCGGGTGCTGCGCGCGTCCTCTCCGAAGAACCGGATGCGAGCGTTTGCGTCATCGCGCCCGCCGGGGCGGCCGAACGCTATGGCCTCGAAATCATCGAACATAATGTGCAGGACGAGGACAAGAATGTGACCCGCTTCCTGCGCCTTGCGCCCGAAGAAAGCGCGATCTGGCCGGATCTTCTTTCCGGGCCGATTCTGACCAGCCTTGTCTTCCGGGTCCGGAACATCCCGGCCGCGCTTTACAAGGCGATGGGCGGTTTTGCGACCAACAATGTCAACATGATCAAGCTCGAAAGCTATCAGGAAGACGCAAGCTTCACCGCGACGCGCTTTCAGGCCGAGATTGAGGGGCACCCGGATGATCCGCCCGTGCGCCGCGCGCTCGAAGAGCTGGGTTATTTCTGTGAAGACATGCGCCTGCTCGGCGTCTTCCCGGCGGATCCCTACCGGCAGACCCATCTCTTCAGGAGCTGATGGGCAATTGCAAAAGGCGGCGGTGCGAAGGGCGGCTCTGCTCTGCCCGGCGCCAGCATGGCTTCGATCTCCGTCCGGCTGAACCAGCGGGCCTCGGCAATTTCATCCGGGTCCAGCGTGAGCTCTTTTGACGCGACTTTCGCCTCGAACCCGACCATTAAGGAGGAGGGGAACGGCCATGGCTGGCTGAAAGCGTATTCTATTTCCGTGACGTCGAGCCCTGCTTCTTCTTTCAGTTCGCGCACGCCGCATTCTTCAAGTGTCTCGCAGGGCTCCAGGAATCCGGCAAAGGCGGAGAAGAAGCCTTCAGGGAAATTGACCCCCCGTCCCATGCAAACCTCATCGCCAAAGGTCGGCAGGACAATTGCCACAGGATCGGTGCGCGGGAAATGCTCCGCCCCCGTCGCAGGGTTGATCCGCTTGAAGCCGCCATCGGCCAGCACCGTCGGCCCGCCATCTTTCGCGCAATGCCGGTGCCGGTAATGCCACGAAATCAGCCAAACGGCCTGCCCGGCGACTGACAGATCACGGGGGGAGAGATAGGGCGCTGCCTGCCGAAGGACGGCAAACTCTCCCATGCCGGAAAAGGCTTCCTCCTGACCCGTCACATTCACCGCATATCGCGGGCTGCCATGCTCTAGCCCCAGCAGGACCAGTTCTGGCTCGCCTCGCAAAAGCGTGAGCGCATCGAGCGTCAGCCATGACAGGCGCGATTTAGGCGTATCACGGATGATCAGGGGTTCGGCCTTGGAAATGACCAGCATTTGTGCGTCCGCGTGATCCCGCTGGGCGGCGATCCAGTCGGGGTTCCGCCGCTGGTTCCCGGCGCGGTCGAGCGGGTTGCCTGTGAAGATATTGGGATTGTCATTCAGCATGGCGGCGTTTTGGCGCTCGCGCGCGGGCACCGCAACTCTCCTGCGGGGCTTTCTTCCCCCTGTGGGGGACTACCCGTCCGAGAACCCGAAGGGAGCAACGAGGCGCCGGTAATCATCGGCAAGGAGTTGCCGGCCGAGCGGTGGCTCGGCGCGGGCGGTGCAGTCGGCACGTTGGCAAAGCCGGCAGGTGACGCCGATCGGGGTGGCGGGGGCTGCGGCAAGATCGAGCCCTTCGGTATAAACGAGCCGCGAGGCTTCCCGGATATCGCAGCCCAGCGCGATGGCGCGGGTGACGCGCGGCGCGCCCCATGCGCCGCCCCCTGCCGTCACGGTGCGGGCGATCGATAAATACCGCTCGCCACCTGGTAGCTCCAGGATCTCGGTCAGGATCTCGCGCGGGCGGCGGAATGTGTCGTGCAGGGACCATAAGGGGCAGGAGCCGCCATGGCGGGCAAAGGGGAACCCGCCGCCATCAAAGCGCTTGGAGACATTCCCCGCCGCATCGATCCGAATAAAGAAGAAAGGCACGCCTTTCGCGGACGGTTTCTGGAGCGTCGTCAGCCTGTGGGTTGTCTGCTCGAAGCTTGTACCGAAATGCCGCCCCAGCGCTTCGATGTCATAGCCATTGCGCTCCGCCTCGCGGTAGAAATCGCCATAGGGCATCAGCATCGCGCCCGCTGCGTAATTGGCGAGTGCCCTTCGTGCGATCTTTCTGGAGGTTTCTTCGGTAAACTGACTGTCCGCCAATGCGGCATCGAGTGCATCGCCAAGATCAAGATAGGCAAGCTGCAGGGCAATCTGGAAATTCGTGCCAGCCCCGTCGAGCCCGTCATCCAGCGCCAGCTCCCGCCGGTGCAGGTCAAGGCGGCGCACCGCGCCATGCATGATGTCGCCGGGCAGGCGGCGCACCTCATAGCCGTGGCGACTCAAAAGATACGCCCCCAGATCACCCCCGGTCTCGCGGGCGAGTTTTTCGGCCCGGTCATCAAGGACGGGGAAGAAATTCTGCCGCGCGGTGAGAAAAGCGCGGGTCTCATCAAGGGGGTTATGCCCTTGATCGCCGCCCGCCTTGTCGGCGAGAGCAAGCTGCCCCTCGCGATAGGCGGTATGCAGACGGATGATCGCCTCGGCCATGCCGGGATTGCCAAGGGCGAGGTCCTCGCGCTCCGCCGCGCCGACATCGAGCCCCGAGAGGAGCGGGTCGAGAAAAACCTCATCGAGGCGGCCCGACAGCTGCTCGCCGCCGTCTCCGGCAAAATCGGCGAGATCAACGCGATAGGTCTCAGCCAGCCGCAGCAGCATGTCGGCGGTCAGGGGGCGCTGGTTGCGCTCGATCAGCGCGATATAGGAGGCGGAGACCCCCAGCTCCTCGGCCATTTGGGCCTGGGTCTGGCCGAGCTCCCGCCGCAGGCGCCGGAGACGCGGGCCGATGAAAAGCGAGCGGGTACGGGACATGGTAAACCCTTTGTGAAGTTGTCTGTAACATATTTACAACTTTACAATCAAGAACGTGAAAACTCTACTACATGACCTTCGCAGGCGCGAAAAGCCCTGAAAGGACAGGCATATCGGCCGGGTATTTTCGATTTTCTCCGAAAGGAACCCTGCCATGACCTATGACCGCGAACTCAACACTGCCCGTGACATTATCGGCGGCCACGCTACCTGGGCCGCGATCGATCCTGAATCGGTCGCCCGGATGCGCCTGCAGAACCGGTTCAAGACCGGCCTCGACATTGCCCGCTACACTGCGAAGATCATGCGCGCCGACATGGCTGCTTATGATCAGAACCCGGCCAACTATACCCAGAGCCTTGGCTGCTGGCACGGTTTCATCGGCCAGCAGAAGATGATTTCCATCAAGAAGCATTTCGGCTCGACCAAGGGCCGCTATCTCTATCTTTCGGGCTGGATGGTTGCCGCGCTGCGCTCAGAGTTCGGTCCGCTGCCCGACCAGTCGATGCATGAGAAAACCTCCGTGCCCGCTCTGATCGAAGAGCTCTACACCTTCCTACGCCAGGCCGATGCGCGCGAGCTTGGCGGTTATTTCCGTGAGCTTGATGCGGCGCGGGAGCAGGGTGAGACGGCCAAGGAGAAAGAACTCCTTCAGAAGATCGACAATTTCCAGACCCATGTCGTGCCGATCATCGCCGATATCGATGCCGGTTTTGGCAACGCCGAGGCGACATATCTGCTCGCCAAGAAAATGATCGAGGCTGGCGCCTGTGCGCTTCAGATCGAAAATCAGGTCTCGGATGAAAAGCAGTGCGGCCACCAGGACGGCAAGGTCACTGTGCCGCATGAGGACTTCCTCGCGAAGGTCCGGGCCTGCCGCTATGCCTTTATGGAGCTGGGGGTCGAGGACGGGGTCATCGTGACCCGGACGGACTCACTGGGCGCAGGCCTGACCAAGCAGATTGCCTATTCACAGGAGCCGGGCGACCTTGGTGATCAGTATAACTCCTTCCTAGATTGCGATGAGGTCACGCCGAACGAAATCGGCCCGAATGATGTCATCATCAAGCGCGAAGGCAAGCTGATGCGTCCCAAGCGTCTGCCGTCGAACCTGTTCCAGTTCCGTCAGGGGACGGGCGAGGATCGCTGTGTGCTCGACTGCATCACTTCGTTGCAGAACGGGGCCGACCTTCTCTGGATCGAAACCGAAAAGCCGCATGTCGAACAGATTGCCGGCATGGTGGACCGCATCCGCGAGGCCGTGCCGAACGCCAAGCTGGTCTATAACAACTCGCCCAGCTTCAACTGGACGCTGAATTTCCGCCAGCAGGTCTTCGATGCGTGGACGGAGGAAGGCCGCAATGTCTCCGCCTATGATCGTGCCGCGTTGATGAGCGTTGAGTATGACGAGACGGACCTCGCCGTTGAGGCCGATGCCCGTATCCAGAGCTTCCAGGCGGATGCCGCGCGTCGCGCCGGGATCTTCCACCACCTTATCACGCTGCCGACCTATCACACGGCGGCGCTCTCGACCGACAATCTCGCCAAGCGCTATTTCGGCGAGGAAGCCATGCTGGGCTATGTCAAGAATGTTCAGCGTGAAGAGATTCGCCAGGGTATCGCCTGCGTGAAGCACCAGAACATGGCCGGCTCCGATATCGGGGACGACCACAAGGAATATTTCGCCGGGGAGGCGGCGCTCAAGGCGGGCGGAAAAGAAAATACAATGAACCAGTTCGCCTGATAAAACCCCAAGACCAGCCCGGCGCCTTCTCACCTACCGCCGGGCCGGTCGCTTAATTCATGACAAGGCCGCTCCCTCGGGGGCGGCTTTTCCTTTTGGGAACCGGGACGCGATGACCGGCGTTTATCTGCCAGAATACTGGAGGTGAGGACCGGACATGAATATCTATGAGCGCCTGATCGTCGATCATGAGAAACAACGTGATCTCTTGGCCCGTATCGCCAAAACCGAAGGCGAGAGCAAAGAGCGCAAATCTCTCTGGAAATCGCTTTATACGGAGCTTGAAGCGCATGCTCTGGCTGAGGAGCAGGTCTTCTATTCTGCGCTGATGGAGGAGCCGGACGGCACCGAAAAGTCTCGGCACTCTGTCGCTGAGCATAAAGAGATGTCCGATATCGCCGAAGAACTCGACGGCATGGATATGTCGAGCCCGGGCTGGCTCAACCGCTTCCACACGCTTGAGGAAAAGGTGACCCACCACCTCGATGAGGAGGAAGAGGAAGTCTTCGTGCGAGCCAAGAAGCTACTTTCTGACAGCGAAGCCAAAGCGCTGGCAAAGGATTTCGAGGTCCGCAAGTCCGCAGAGCTGCATGACGCGGCTGCCTGAATAGGCTTTATCGTTACTCAACAAGACCCTTGCCCCCTGAGGGGGGAGCAGGCATCGTCCTGGCCGTAAGACATTTGCGGCCAAGGGACGTGACATGAGCAAATCTTTCTTTCTCCAATCGACCGGCTGGACACGGGCGCTCGCCCCTGCTCTGGCCCTGCTGATGGCGACAGGCGTTCAGGCCTGCGGCTCGTCGAATGAAGAGGCGGAGACGGAAACGCTGGCCGCTGCAGAAAAGGAAGTGCCCATGGTTGTGAAGCGCCAGGAAGAGCTGACCGCGCCGGTTGCGGAGAAACGCCCGGTCGAAATCGTCCAGCACGAGATTAAGCGGATCGATAATTACGCCTGGCTTCGCGACGACAACTGGCAACAGGTCCTCCGCGATCCGTCCCTCCTGCGCGAAGACATCCGTGAACAGCTCGAGGAGGAGGTCGAATATTATAAAGATTCGACCAGCCACCTTGAGGAGTTGCGCGAGACCCTTTTCGCGGAAATGCGGGGACGGACGAAAGAGGATGCAAGCAGTGTCCCGATGCGCGACGGCCCCTATGAATATTATGTCCGATATCGCGAAGGCGGGGAGTATCCGGTCTATGCTCGTCGGACGGAAGAGAATGCGCCAGAGGAAGTCATCTTTGACGGCGACAAGGAACGCGGCGACTCCAAATTCTTCGATATTGGCGGGATTGATACCTCCCCCGATCACAAGCTCCTCGCTTACGGCACCGACCGCGTGGGGTCTGAATATTATGATCTGCGCATCCGCGATCTGGCGACGGGCGATGAGTATGACGAAACTATTCCGTCAACGGATGGCGGGGTTGTTTGGGCGACCGATTCGAAAAGCTTCTTCTATGTCGAGCGGGACGACAATCAGCGGCCCAAGCGCGTCAAGCATCACCTGCTGGGCGCTGATCCGGCCAGTGACCGGCTGATCTATGAGGAAGAAGACGATGCCATGTTCATTGGTATCGGCGATACGTCATCCGAGAACTATCTGATCGTCAGCATCGGCAATGGCGTGACCTCGGAAAATCACTTCCTGCCGCTCGATGATCCGATGGCGGAGCTGACGTTGATCGCGCCGCGCGTGCATGACCAGCTTTATGATGTCGATCACCGCGGCGATCTTTTCTATATCCAGACCAATGCCGGTGACGCGGTCGACTTCAAGATCGTGACCGCGCCGGTTGATAATCCGGACAGGGAGAATTGGACCGACTGGCTGCCGCACCGGCCGGGCACCTATCTCTCCTATTTTGTCCCGTTCAAGGACTATATCGTCCGGGTAGAACGCTCCGACGCGGTGCCGCGCATCGTCGTTGGCGATTATGACGGGAATGAACACACGATCAGCTTTGATGAGGGCGCCTATTCGCTCGGCGTTCATGGCTGGGGTGAGTTCGATACCAATATGGTGCGCTTCTCCTATGAAAGTCCGTCCACCCCGGAAAAGACTTTCGACTATAATATGGAAAGCCGCGAGCGGACCCTGCGCAAGACTCAGGAAGTCCCCTCCGGTCATAATCCCGACCTTTATGTCGTTGAGATGATTGAGGCCGAAGCCCGTGACGGCGCGAAGATCCCGGTCATGGTGATGCGTCTGAAGACAACGCCGATGGACGGCTCCGCGCCGCTCATGCTCTACGGTTATGGCTCTTATGGCGCCTATATTTCGGACAGTTTCTCCACTTCGATCCTGTCGCTGGTCGATCGTGGCGCGATCTACGCCTTGGCGCATATCCGTGGCGGTTCTGCCAAGGGGCGCCAATGGTATCTCGATGGCAAGCTCGACAAGAAAGAAAACACCTTCCGAGATTTCAATGACAGCGCCTATGCGCTGATAGATAAGGGGTACACGTCCAAAGGCAATATCGTTGCCTATGGCGGCTCGGCGGGGGGCCTCCTCGTTGGTGCGGCGGTCAATCTTGATCCGGAGCTTTATGGCGGCATTCTGGGCGCGGTGCCCTTTGTCGATGTGATCAACACGATCTCGGATGACACGCTGCCGCTGACCCCGCCTGAATGGGATGAATGGGGAAACCCGATCACGTCCGCCGAAGAATATGGCTGGATCGCGAAATACTCGCCTTATGACAACATCAAGCAGGGTGCTGCCTATCCGCCGATCCTCGCAACCGGCGGGCTGACCGATTACCGTGTCACCTATTGGGAGCCAGCCAAATGGATCGCGCGCCTGCGTGAGGAGGCAACGGGCGGACCGTTCCTCCTGCGGATGAATATGGCGGCGGGCCATGGCGGCTCAGCTGCCCGGTTTGAGCGGATGGAAGAGCGCGCCCATCTTTATGCCTTCGCACTCGATATTTTCGGCCTGACCGACGCCACGCCAGTCGATCACAAAGCTGAATAAACGAATTCTCATGGAACCGCCCGGCCCACCGGGCGGTTTTATCTCTTAATGTCTGCCAATCGGAGGAACTCCCCGACTATGACCCGTCCCTATTTTCTGATGTCTGCCGCCATGATTGGTCTCGCCGGTTTGCCTGCCTGTGCTGGAGAATCTCAGCCGGAAACACAGCAAGACAGCGGCGTGCCGTTTGAGATCACGGAAGTGGCTGAATTCACCCAGCCATGGGCGCTCGTCTTCCTGCCCGATGGCCGGATGTTGGTGACAGAAAAGCCAGGCAATATGCGTTGGGTGACGCAGGGCGGCGAGACGTCTGACCCCTTCGCTGGTTTGCCTGCAGTAGATGAGGGTGGCCAGGGCGGCCTCGGCGATGTCATTCTGCACCCGGACTTTGAAGATAATTCGACAATTTATTTCTCCTATGTTGAGGCGGGCGAGGGCGACACACGCGGCGCTGTGGTCGCGACGGCTACGCTCTCGCTGACGGAAAACGGCGGTGCTCTCTCGGATGTCACGACGATCTGGCGGCAGAACCCCAAAGTGACGGGCCGGGGGCATTTCGGTCACCGCCTCGCTTTCTCGCCTGACGGAGACTATCTCTTCATCTCATCAGGTGAACGCCAGAAATTCGATCCTGCACAGGACATGGCCCAGAATCTGGGCAAGATCATCCGTCTTTACCCGGATGGCTCAGTGCCGGAAGATAACCCTTTCTATGATCAGGGCGGGGTTACGGCACAGATCTGGTCGTTCGGTCACCGCAATCCGCTGGGCCTCGCCTTCAACGAGAAAGGCGAGCTGTGGGAGCACGAAATGGGCCCGCGCCATGGTGATGAATTCCAGTTGATCGAACGGGGCGAGAATTACGGCTACCCCATCGTCTCCAATGGTGATCACTATAGTGGAGAGGAAATCCCCGATCATGATACGCGTCCGGAGTTTCGGGCGCCCGATGCCTATTGGGTGCCGGCAATCTCGCCTGCGGGACTGATCTTCTATGGCGGGGAAATGTTTGAGAGCTGGAAGGGCGATGCCTTTATCGGCGGGCTCTCCAGTCGGGCGCTCGTCCGGGTGACATTTGATTGTGAAGACGGCGCCACGGCCTGCGAAGCGGAGCGTTACAGCATCAATGATCAACGTGTCCGGGAAATCGAAGAGGGGCCCGACGGTACGATCTGGGTTTTGACGGAGAGTGGGTCTGACGGCACGCTCGTGAAGCTGACGCCCGCAGAATAAGTTTTTGCGTCATGGCTGGGCGGTGCCGTCTGCGCGTGATAGCGTTCTCATATGAAAATCATCCGACGCGCCGCTTCCATCTTCCTTCTGCTACTCACCGCCGCTCTTTCCTTCGGGGTGGGCGCGGCGGCAGAGCCATTCGACAAGTTCGAGATCGGCGAAGGGGCCGACATTGCCTCGTATGAGCGGGTCTATGTCGCACCGGTGATGGTCAGCGAAGGGCTGGCGGCCCGTATCGATTACGTGCCGCTCAATGCGTCCGACACCGTTCGCCCGCTCTCGCCGGGCAATGTCCGCCGCAATGTCGAAGAGGTCGAGGACGTCATCAAAGCCGCCATCGGCAAACGCGTGACGCTGGTCGATGAACCCGGCCCTCGGGACCTCACCATACAGATCATCTTGACTGACCTGAACCCGAACCGGCCGTCACAGGCCGAGCTGAAAGTCCGCCCGACCATGAATGCCTCCAGTGTGACGGCGGGCGGGGCTGCGGCGTCAGTCGAATTCCTTGTCGGCGATATCCTGATCGCGCTGGGGGAATCCGCCTATGCGGGCAATGCGCTTGATGGCCAGTCCCATCCGTGGCGCGATGCGGATCTCTACTTTGCGGCGCTGGCGCGGGATATCGCAAGTCTCCTCGACTAGGCGTCATTCTGCCCACGGGGCTGGCGTCTGGGGCGGCTGAGCCCTATCTCCATTGGATGAAAATACCTCATTCCGCCGCCCTTCTGCCACTCTTCCTTCTTGCCGCCTGCGGGCGCGGCGGTGGCGGGGAAGAGGTCGGCGAGTTCAAGAACGATCTTTACGGGAACGAAATCAAGGTTCAGGCCTTAAAAGATCCGAAGGTCGAGGGCGTCACTTGTCACCTCACCTATTTTGATCGTGGTTTCTGGGATCGGGCGGCCAAGGGCAATTGGTTTGAGGATCCCTCCAACAGCTCGATTGCATGCCGCCAGACGGGGCCGATCGTGATAGGTGATATCGATCAGGGCAAGGATGGCGAGCTTGTCTTCTCGCAGCGGCACAGCCTGATCTTCAAACATATCGGTGTGCGGCGCGTTTATGATCCCGAGAACGAAACCCTCATGTATATTGTCTATTCGCGCAAACCGATTGATGGCTCCGCCAAGATGAGCCTGTCGACCGTCGCCCTTTATGGCGGCGATGCGCGCTGGCTGGCGGAGAGAGAAGAATGATCACGATCTATCACAACCCTGACTGCGGCACGTCGCGGAATGTCTTGCGCGTGCTTGAGGCGACGGGCGAGAAACTCAATGTTGTTGAGTACCTTGATACGGGGTGGACGCAAGGCCAGCTCCTCGGTCTTTTTGCCGCCGCTGATATCACCCCGCGCGAAGCCTTGCGCGAGAAACGCTCTCCGGCGGAAGAACTGGGGCTCCTCGAAGACGGCGTGAGCGATGAGGTGATCATGGCCGCGATGCTGGAGCATCCTGTGCTGGTCAACCGTCCGATCGTCTGTACGCCGAAGGGCGTGAAAATGTGCCGGCCGTCAGAAACGGTCTTTGACCTTCTCGACCGTCTGCCGCCGGGTCCGCTCGCGAAAGAAGACGGCGAGCTGTTGATCGATGAGAATGGGAAGCGCGTCGGCTGACGTCAATCAAGGCTGGCAAGGTGGTCATAGATGAACTGACATGTCAGGAAATCAACCGTCAGGACAAAGACAACACCGATTGAGGCGCCAAGGCAGAAGCCGCCTCTGATTTTCTTTTCCTCAAGCTCCGGTGGCATTGTCCCTAAAGTTACGATGATGGCGATGCTTGCGAGAATAAGGCCGATGAACGCGCCGCCCCTGGCAATCATATACATATCAACGAGGTTCCCCGTCCCGTAAACGAAGCTACCAAAGATCGTGACGAACGCGCCCATCAGGGCCATACAGAGAACGGCGAGGAAACCACTCAGGATAGGACCCGAGGGCATTGGCAATGGGCCCGTCCTGCTGGTCGCATCCATCAGTGGTTTTTCTTTGACGTTCATGTCGAGCTCCCGGCCAGAAATCCTAATCCGGAAGTAGAATTGAGTAAAATGTGGGGGGCATTTGCCTTGCCGTCGTCTGATCACACGTCATTGGAAAGGCGGGCAGGACACGGTCTAAGGCCGGGCCGGGACATTCTCGCCCAAGCCACTTAGGACGGCGACGATGTCGTGATCAGGCTGACCGACAAAAACTCGATCACCCTTTCCGGCGTCAGCCTCTTCGAGCTGCACGCGGATGATTTCATGTTTGTGTGAGCGAATGGCGCAGGAATTTCGGTGCGTCAGACGATGAGCTCAACGAGGGGCTCATGCATATCTGAGCAATGAGGCGTCTACCTCATCTGATCCCATATGCTGGATGAAGATTTCCTTGAACTCTGCATTCCGTCGGCGGTTCTCCGGCGTATTGGGAGCAGGGTCCAATCCTTCCGCTTCGATCAGCCACCAGACGAAGTCTTCAGCTGTCACGAGACCTGTCTCGGGAATATAATCCCTGATGTGCCGAGGCTCGCCATTCACGACTGAACCGCAATAGCCATAGCGGACACAGAAGACGTGCATCATTCCATCAAATCGACTCGGTTTGGCCATTCAGTCCTTTCAGGCGGCTCCATTGCCCCCGGCCTCTTCGGCGATCCATGCCTTGAAGGCCTTCACCTCCGGCAGGGCCGACTTCGCGGACGGGTGCGCGACCCAATAGGCAAAATCGGTCGGGCTCGTCAGGTCAAACGGGATGACGAGGCGCGCGGCTTCAAGATCCGCTTCGGCCAGCGCATATTTGGCGAGCGCCACGCCCCGGCCCGCGACCGCCGCTTCGATGACAAGGCTCGACTGGTTGAAACGGGGGCCGCGCGTGCCGTCGACATCGACCCCGGCAGCCTTCAGCCACATCGGCCAGGTCGCGATCTCATGGTCGGTGCCGTCATCATGAAGCAAAGTATGGCCGGATAGATCTTCTAGCTTTTTCAGTGGGTTATCGCCCGTCAGAAGGCCCGGCGCACAGACCGGCACGATCCGCTCTTCCATCAGTTTTTCAACGACCAGATCCGCGTAATGCCCCTGGCCATACCGGATGGCGACATCGACATCGTCGACCGAGAAGTCGACCAGCTCCATGCCGGCATGGATATAGACTTCGATCTCGGGGTGCTTGGACTGGAACCGGTCAAGCCGGGGGACCAGCCATTTTGACGCAAAGGACGGCGCGACACTGACGGCCAGCCGCCCGGCTTTTCGCTCAAGGTTCATCAGCCGCACGGCGGCATCGAGCCGGTCGAACCCGTCGCGAAGAGAGGGGAGCGATGCCAGCCCCGCCTCGGTCAGGGTCAGCCCCCGCGCATTGCGGTGGAACAGCGGTACGCCGGTCGTCTCTTCCAGCAGCTTGACCTGCTGGCTGATCGCGCCCGGCGTTACGGCCAGCTCATCAGCCGCCTTGGTGAATGACAAGTGTCGTGCGGCAGCCTCGAAGGCCCGCAGGGAATTGAGGGGAGGCAGACGCCGCATCGCTCGCTCCTGAACCGGTTTAGATTTCCTGTGGCCGCTGCCCAGAACTCATCGTTTGTGTCCTCTAGGGCCATTCCTCACATAGGGAAATGTCCCCGGACGATATAGTTATTCTGAAGCGAGCCCCAATGCGTTACTTCCCGGCCTTTTTTAATTTCGCGAACCGCCCGGTTTTCGTGGTCGGGGATGGCGAACTGGCGGCCCGCAAGATCCGGCTGCTGACCAAAGCGTCTCCGTTGATCAATATCTTTTCGGTATCGGAAGGATCTCTGGTGGAGCAGGAGTTCGGGGCAGATTATGTCTGCTTCCGCCGCGATCTGCGCAAGGCGGATCTCGAATTCCATCCCGGCCTCATTTTTATTGCGGTCGAGGATGAGAAAATCTTAAAGGACGCCGTCGCTCTGGCGAAACGGGCGCGCATTCCGGTGAATGTCGTCGACCGTCCGGAACTTTGCGATTTCGTCGTCCCCTCGATCATTGAGCGCGGCGATGTCGCCATCGGCATTTCGACCGGCGGCGCGGCCCCGGTCCTCAGCCGCCGCCTGCGCGAGAAAATTGAATCCCTGCTGCCTGCCCGGCTCGGCGAGCTTGTGTCCTTTGTGAAGGACCGCCGCCCGCGCATTGCAGACAGGATCGCCCTTCGGGATCGCCGGGGCTTCTACGAGCGTCTTCTCTCCAGCCCCATCAGTGAGGCGGTGCTCGATGGTGACATGAAATTGGCGGAAGCCGGTTTCGAGGCGGCGCTGGATGCGGACACCCCACTGCCCGGAAGCATCCATATTGTCGGCGCCGGCCCCGGTGATCCTGAACTTCTCACTCTGAAAGCCCTTCGCGTGATGCAGGAGGCGGATGTCGTCCTGTTCGACAATCTCGTTTCCGACGCGGTGCTCGATCTTGTCCGCCGCGATGCCGAGCGGGTCTATGTCGGCAAGCGCCGGGCGGACCATTCCATGTCCCAAAGCGAAATTGGTGAGCGGATGATTTCGCTCGCGAAAGAAGGAAAGCGGGTCGTCCGGCTGAAAGGCGGCGATCCCTTCATCTTCGGGCGCGGCGGGGAAGAGCTGGACCAGATCAAGGCGGCGGGCCTTGCGGCCAATGTCGTCCCCGGCATCACGGCGGCGACGGGCTGCGCATCCTCTGCCTCCGTGCCGCTGACCCATCGGGGTGTCAGCCAGGCAGTCAGTTTCGTGACCGCCTATGCGGGCAAGGGCGGTGCGCCGGATATCGACTGGCAGGCGCTGGCCCGGCTGCGCCACACACTCGTCGTCTATATGGGCGTCTCCCGCGCTGGCGAGGTTTCGGCCAACATGATCGCCGGGGGCCGCGCCGCCTCCACCCCTGTTGCCGTCATCGAAAAGGGCACCACGGACGAGCAGCGCATTCTGAAAACGACGCTCTCTGCCATGCCCGGCGACATGCTCGCCGCCAATATCACCGGCCCGGCCGTTCTCATCATCGGCGAAGTCGCAGACTTCGCTGACGGTGCCGGGCTTATCCAACTCTCTCAGCAAACGGAGCTTGCCGCATGAGCGCCACAGCCCTTCTCAAGGACACTCCCGCCCCGGCCAAGATCAGCGCGGGCGGGGTCAAGAAAACCCGGAATGTCGGTCTCAAAACCGTCACCGCCAATGATCTGATGTCGGGCGCCGCCGTCTATCTGACGAAAGATGGCGCGTGGACGGAAGACCTCGCCGATGCAATCGTTGCGGAGGGCGAACGAGCCTTGGGGCTCCTCTCTCTTGCCGAAACGGATGAGGCACGGATCGTCGGTCCCTACCTCATGGATGTTGAAGCCGAGGACGCAGGCACGGCCCCGTCCGGCCGGGCGACGTTGCGCGAAACCATACGTCGGGCCGGTCCCACCATTCACCCGGAATTTGCCCGCGGAGTCTGATCTCTCATGTATCATTACGACCAGATCGACCGCGATCTCGTACAGGCGCGGGTGGATGAATTCCGCGACCAGGTACGCCGCCGCATCTCGGGCGAGCTGACCGAAGACCAGTTCAAACCCTTGCGGCTGATGAACGGCCTCTATCTCCAGCTTCACGCCTATATGCTGCGGGTCGCCATTCCGTATGGGACGTTATCTTCGGCTCAGCTGCGCGCGCTGGCGACGCTCGGGCGCGATTACGACCGCGGTTACGGCCATGTGACGACGCGCCAGAACATGCAGTTCAACTGGGTGGGTCTTGGCGATGTGCCGGATGCGCTCCAGTTGCTCGCTGATCATGACATGCATGCGATCCAGACCTCCGGGAACACGATCCGCAACACGACGACCGATCCTTTCGCAGGGGCAACGGATGAGGAAATAGAAGACCCACGGGTCTGGTGCGAGGTGATCCGTCAGTGGTCGACCCTGCACCCTGAATTCTCCTTCCTGCCGCGCAAATTCAAGATCGCCGTGACAGCGGCGCAGAATGATCGCGCGGCGACGCAGGTGCACGATATCGGGCTCCAGCTTTATCCCAATGAGGACGGTGAGGCGGGCTTCCGCGTGCTGGTCGGCGGCGGGCTCGGGCGCACGCCTTATGTCGGCGAACTGGTTCGCGACTTTCTGCCCAAAGAGCATCTCCTCAGCTATCTTGAGGCGATCCTGCGCGTCTACAACATGCATGGCCGCCGCGATAATCTTTACAAGGCGCGGATCAAGATCCTCGTCAATGAGATGGGCACGGAGGCTTTCCGCGAGGCCGTTGAGGAAGAATGGCAGCGCCTGCTCGCCCTCGGGCCCGGCGGATCGGTCGACCTGCCCGAAGCTGAACGCGCGCGCATCGCGGCCTTCTTCAAGGGCCCGGATCTGACGGCCGATCCTGACGGCGAAGCGGTGCTGAAAGAAGCGCGGGCCGACAGCCGCGCGCTCGACCGCTGGGCGGAGGTGAACCTCCATCCGCATAAGGTGTCTGGCCACGCCATTGTGACCGTCTCCCTCAAGCCCATCGGCAAGCCGCCGGGCGATATCACCAGCAACCAGATGGATGCGCTGGCCGATCTCGCTGACAAGTATGGCCAGAGCGAAATCCGCACGACGCATGAGCAGAACATGGTTCTGCCGCATGTTCGGCAGGCGGACATACCGGCGCTTTACCAGGCGCTCGAAGAGTATGGCCTTGCCTCGCCCAATGCCGGCCGGATCACCGATATCGTGGCCTGCCCGGGGCTCGACTACTGCAACCTTGCCAATACCCGCTCGATCCCGATCGCCAACCAGATTCAGGAGCGGTTCGATGACCTCGACCGCGAGCGGACCATCGGCGAGCTGAAGATCAAGATCTCGGGCTGCATCAATGCCTGCGGCCATCACCATGTTGGCCATATCGGAATCCTCGGCGTCGATAAGAAAGGCGAGGAGTTCTATCAGGTGACCCTCGGCGGCGCGTCCGATGAGCAGGCCGCCATCGGCACGATTGTCGGGCGCGGTCTGTCTGCGGATGAAGTGGTCGAGGCCATCGACCGCTTGGTGCGCACCTATCTCGATATCCGCCGCGATGCGGGCGAGCGCTTCATCGACACCTATCGCCGGCTAGGCGCCGAGCCCTTCAAGGAGGCGCTTTATGCTGAAGCTTAAACTCTCAGACGGCGAGCTGGTGGCGCGCGAGGATATCTCGTCGGGCCGCGTGCGGAAGATCGATAACACCCGAGACCTCAACAAAAGCCCGGTCGAATTTTCGGACGGGGACATCATTGTGCTCGACTTTCCGACCTTCAAGGACGGGCGGGCCTTCAGCCAGGCGCGGGCGTTGCGAGATCAGGGGTTCACGGGTGACATCCGGGCGGTGGGCGGACTTTTCCGAGACCAGCTCGCTTTTGCCGCGCGCTGCGGCATCACAAGTTTTGATCTCGAAACGGATGAAGAACTCGAAGGGCTTCGGGTCTCCGTCGGCCGCTACCGGCACCATTATCAACGCCCGGGCCCTGCGGCCTCGGCATGGGAGGCGCGGTCATGACGGCAGCCTTGAAAGCTTTCGACCCCCGCGAAGCGGCGAGCCCGGAGGAAGCCGCCCAGCTTCACGCGGCAGCGCTCGATGCGCGCTACAAAGACGATGCCGCGCTCGACATTCTCGATGCCGCGATCAATCGCGAGTTCAAAGGCGAGATCGCGCTCGTCTCTTCTTTCGGGGCGGAGTCTGCGGTGCTCCTGCACTTGGCTGCGCAGGTCGCGCCGGACGTGCCCGTCCTGTTCATCGATACAGGGAAACATTTTGCTCAGACCCCGATCTATCGGCGTCAGCTCGCCAAAAGCCTCGGCCTCACCAATGTGCAGGACATCAAGCCTGCGGCTGAGGAGCTCTCGGAGGAAGATCCCAATGGCGATTTGTGGAAGCGCGACACCGATGCCTGCTGCACCCTACGCAAGGTCCGGCCCCTCGATGGCGCGCTGAAGAATTATGCCGCTTGGATCACCGGTCGGAAGCAGTTCCATGGCGGCGCCCGCGTCACCCTGCCGACTTTCGAATTCAAGGGTGACCATTTCAAGGTAAACCCCATTGTCCGCTGGGATCGTGACGATATCGAAACGTATTTTGCCCGGCACGACCTGCCCAAGCATCCGCTGGTCGAACAGGGTTTCGCTTCGATCGGCTGCTGGCCCTGCACCCATCCGGTGGCCAGTGGCGAAGATACCCGCTCGGGACGCTGGCGAGGCCAGTCCAAGACCGAATGCGGGATTCACACGATGCGCTGATGACCATTGATAGAGGCACATTGCGCGCCTAGGTCACGGAAATGTCTAATCGTTTCGCTCAACCTTCAGGTCCTTCTCAACGCCAGCTCCGCGCCGGCGAGCTGATCCGCCATGCCCTGGCGGAAATGTTCCAGCGCGAGGAGGTCCATGAAAAGGATCTGCCCAAAACCCCGATCACCTTCACCGAGGTGAAAATCTCGCCTGACCTGAAGGCGGCGACGGTGTTTTGCGCTTTTCTCGGTAAGGATGATGTCGATACCGAAATCGCTCAGCTCAACCGCGCGGCAGGCGCGATCCGCGCTGTGCTGGGACGCAAGGTGCAGTTGAAATTCACGCCCTCATTGGTGTTCCACAAGGACGGGACATTCGATGAAGTCGCAAGAATCTCGGCGCTCTTGAAAGAATCACGCTCTGCCGACTAGCAATTTTCCTTCCATACGTTAATAATTCACACCGGAAGCGGCCTCTCGGGGCCGTGGGGTTTGACGGGCAATTGCTGACGGAGAGGAAAACGGGCGATGTTCTTCCGCAAAAAAAATCGTGACGAGGATACTAAACCTCCGGTCACCAACGCAAAAAACACGACGGTCGAGGGGACCGCTCCTGATGTAGTTGAAAGCCCTGTGGCTGCGACAGCATCTCTGGGCAGCGAAAAAGCTCAACTGGCAGAAGAAACAGTCGATGCGCGCGTTGTTGCGCCGCAGACGACGACTCTTGCTGTTGCCGGCCTCAGCGATGACGACGCCGTTCGCCTCTTCCCGGGCTTTGAACGCGACGATTTCGAAGTCGGCTTCCGTTCCGACCGTGAATATCCGGCTCTCATGATCCGCTGGAAAGATGGCGGCGAGTGGTTCACCGTGCCGCCGATTTTCAACCGCGGCATTCTTGCGGCCATGGACGAGCGTGAAAGCTCGAACGACCTTAATCGCCTGCTGCGTAACTACGGTTACGACATCGACGCGATCCAGGAATAACGCTGGGCTAGGGCCCTCTGGGGCCCGCTGGCGCTCAGAGGGGGAGGACGGCATCCTTGGGGGAGGGTGCCGTCTTTTTTATGTCTGGCGTCTGGCCTTTCCATTCCGTCTTTAGTATCAGCCCGCGCTTCCTCTAGATGAGCGGAATGGAGCGCATATGGCCCGGCGGAAACGCGGCAATCCGGTGCATGGCTGGCTGGTCCTCGACAAGCCTTATGATCTTGGTTCGACCGAAGCGGTTTCGAAATCGAAATGGCTATTCGAAGCCCAGAAAGCGGGCCATGCCGGCACGCTTGATCCGCTCGCAACCGGCATTCTGCCGATTGCTTTTGGCGAGGCGACCAAAACCGTCACTTATGTGCAGGACGGTCTGAAAACCTATCGCTTCACCGCCCGCTGGGGCGTCGCCACCGCCACCGATGATGCCGAAGGCGAAGTTGTCGCTGAAAGCGATGTCCGCCCGACGCGCGAGGACATCGAAGGGGTCCTGGGAGATTTCACCGGCATCGTGACCCAGCGCCCGCCAGCCTTCTCTGCGATCAAGATCGATGGCCAGCGCGCCTATGATCTCGCCCGCGAAGGCGAGAAGGTCGAAGTGCCCGAGCGCGAAGTGCGGATCGAAGATCTGCGGCTGGTTGAGATGCTCTCGGATGATGAAGCGGTGCTTGAGGCAGTAACGGGCAAGGGGACTTATGTCCGCGCGCTTGTGCGGGATCTGGCGCAGGCGCTCGGTACGGTGGCCCATGTCTCCGCCCTACGGCGCACGGCGGTAGGCCCCTTCACCGAAGATATGGCGGTGCGGTTCGAGGATATGACGGGTCGTCCGGATACGGAGCGCCTTGGGCCAGAAGATCGCGAAGGCGATTACACCTCCTTCCTCACCGGCATCGAAGCGGCGATGGCGGAGTTTCCGTCGGTCAGCATCGACCGTCCCGCGGCCTCCCGCCTGCAGCATGGCAATGACGCCATTCTTTCCATCGCCGAGGTCGCGCCTCTTCGTCAGGGCAACCCCGAAGATATCGAGCCGGTGCTGGCGGTCGAGGGTGAGACGCCCGTGGCGGTCTGCCGCCTTGAGGGAATGAAGCTGCGGCCGGTGAAGGTTTTCAACTTCTAACCTGTCCCCCGGGCACCTATATGCCGGTGACCAACAAAGAGAGGGGACACCGGAATGACCGTGCACAAACTGATGCAGGCCTGCGATATCTTTGACTCGCGGCTCCAGATGCTGGGCAATCTCATGGCGAAGGCCGAAACCCAGTTTGCCGGGGAAGACCGTTCGCTTGAAGACATCATGACCGCGCGCATTGCGCCGGACATGCTCCCCTTTCCCTATCAGATCGTCTTTGCCTGCAATCAGCCAAACGGCTTTGCTGCCTGGGTCATGGGGGAGGATGCCCCCGAGACGAATGCCGAGACAATGAGCTGGGAGGAGCTTTCTGCCCATATCACCGAGACGAGATCGCGGATCGAGAAATGCCGTGCGGCACAAGACCCCTCACATCTCGAAAAGATCAAAACGATCAACTTGCCGGGCGAGATGTATCTGGAGCTGAACGGCGATGACTATCTCGCCGACTGGCTGATGCCGAATTTCTATTTTCATGTCGTCACGGCCTATAACCTGATGCGGATGAAAGGGGTTGTGATCGGTAAAGCCGATTACATGCAGCACCTGATGCCGCATGTCCGGCAGAAATAGTGTCGAGCTGAGTTTTCAGGGGAGCTGGAAACCTCGATCTCGTTCTCCTCTGGGGCTGGCGGGCAGACAATCTGCCCACGCATATGCATTCTCTTAACGCGGCCTGCTGCACGAGCGTTTCCGTGCAAGCTTGCTGGTCCGGGCCGTCTCGGTCATGTTCCCGGCAAATAATGAACTCAGAGGATGGGGTAAGATGCGGAAAACGACGCTTTTCCTTGCTGCCTGCCTGACGCTCGCTGCCTGCGGCGGGTCAGGGGATGACAGCGAGTCCAAGGAAACCAAGAAGAAGGATGGGGAGGCGGTCGCAGAACTGCCTGACAAGAACCCCTATCCGTCGACCTATATCCGTTATCCCTCAGAGGATGTCGTCATCACCGGCGCGACCGTCCTGACCGGGACAGGCACGCTGATCGAGAATGGCGCGGTCGTCCTTCATGATGGCAAGGTCGCCGCGGTTGGCGCTGCTGATGAAGTTGATATCCCCGATGGCGCGGAGACGATCGATGCGGCGGGCAAATTCGTGACCCCCGGCATTATCGACATCCACTCCCACCTTGGTGTCTACCCTGCACCGTCGGTCAGCTCGACCTCGGACGGCAATGAAGCGACCAGCCCGAATACGGCTGGTGTGTGGGCGGAGCATTCGATTTGGCCACAAGACCCAGGATTTAATCGCGCACTTGCGGGCGGTATCACCTCGCTGATGATCCTACCCGGTTCAGCAAACCTATTTGGCGGCCGGACGGTGACGATCAAGAACGTCCCCGGACGGACTGTTCAGGAAATGAAATTCCCTGACGCGCCTTATGGGCTCAAAATGGCCTGCGGTGAAAACCCCAAACGGGTTTATGGCAAGTCCGGTCCCTCAACTCGCATGGGCAATTTCCGCGGCTATCGTGACGGCTGGATTGATGCGGCGGCCTATAAGAAAAAATGGGACGACTACGCAGAGAAGATTGAGGATGGCGAGGATGCGGATCCGCCCTCGCGCGATCTGAAGCTTGAAACCCTTGCCATGGCGCTGGATGGAGAGGTCCGCGTTCATATGCATTGTTACCGTGCGGATGAAATGGCGCAGGTCATCGATATGTCCGAAGAGTTCGGTTATGAGATTTCATCCTTCCAGCACGCAGTTGAAGCCTACAAGGTCGCAGATCTTCTGGCCGAAAACGGTACTTGCGCTGCGATGTGGGCCGACTGGTGGGGCTTTAAACTCGAAGCCTATGACGGTGTGCGTGAGAACGCAGCGCTCGTTGCGGCCCAGTCCGAAGGCTGCGCGATCATTCACTCGGACAGCGATGTGGGGATCCAGCGGCTCAATCAGGAAACCGCGAAAGCCATGGCGGATGGCAATGCCATCGGCCTCAACATCACCCCGGAAGAGGCGATCACATGGATCACTGCCAATCCGGCCAAAGCAATGGGCATTCTTGATCAGACCGGCACGCTTGAGGTCGGCAAGATGGGCGATGTCGTGATCTGGTCTGGCGACCCCTTCTCTGTCTATTCGCAGGCGGAAAAAGTCTTCATCGACGGGGCGCTGATGTATGATCGGAACGATCCCAATATCAATCCGCGGTCGGATTTCGAGCTTGGCCAACTTGGCCAAGGCCCGAATGGCGGCGCAGGTAAATAAGGAGCGATGGACATGAAAAAGCTGATTTCCACCCTCGCTTTCGGCATGGCGGCCCTCACCGGGATTGCTACGGCCCAGACTTATGCGATCACAAATGGTCATCTGATGATGACCGGCGATGCCGCTGACCCCGGCGAGATCGTCAACGGCACAGTTATCATCCGGGACGGCGTCATCGTGGCAGCAGGCCGCAATGTGACGATCCCGGACAATGCAGAAGTCTATGACGCCGGTGGTGCGCCGGTAACGCCGGGCCTCTTCTCTCCAGTCTCGGGGCTCGCACTTGAAGAGATTGAGCTGGCGGACGACGCCAATGACCGTCGGGTCGGGGGCTTTCCGCTTTCGGCTTCGCTGAAAGCCGCGGATGCAATCAATCCCGATTCAACCGTGATCCCCGTATCTCGTTCGGCGGGTGTAACACGCGCCCATGTCAGCCTGTTTGCTGGTGGGGACACCCAGTTTGGCGGCTGCGGCGCTCTGATCGTACTTGATGGGTCAATGGACCCGCTGATCAAGGAATGTGCAGCTCACTCGGCCCTGCTTGGCTATTCAGGTGCGCGGCGCGCAGGCGATAACCGGGCGGCATCGATCGCCATGTTCCGCCGTGCGCTGACGGATGCACGTAATTATGCGCGTGACCCATATCTCTATAACCAGCGGTGGACTGAAGGCCATCTGCCGGCAGAAGATGCGGATGCGCTGGGCGATGTGCTTGGCGGGGATGTGCCGATCATCATTTCGGCTTTCTCGGCACCCGATATCCGCCGCACGCTCGATCTCGCTGATGAGTTCGGTTTTGATCTCATCCTTTACGGCGCGGTCGAAGCGTGGCGGATCGCAGACGAGATTGCTGCCGCCGATGTGCCCGTGATCATCGATCCGATGACGAACCTTCCTTATCTTTGGGAAGATATGGGCGCGACGCTGGCCAATGCGGCTCGGCTCGAAGAGGCCGGTGTTGATGTCGCTTTTGCCAATGGCGAGACGCATAATATCCGCCTGATGCCGCAGATGGCCGGTAATGCCGTAGCCAATGGCATGTCGCATCTCGGGGCGCTGGCCGCGATCACAGCCGTCCCGGCACGGATCTTCGGTGTTGAGGACCAGCTCGGCACGCTGGCGCCGGGCAAGGCGGCGGATGTCGTTGTCTGGACCGGCGATCCGCTGGAACTTTCTTCGCGGCCGCGCGTCATCTTTATTGATGGCAAGCCGCAATCGCTCGACAGCCGCCAGTCGGCGCTCGTCAAGCGCTACCGGAACCTCGAACGCCGGGACCTGCCGACCCAGTATTACGGGCAATGACAGCATGAGGGCCGCCTGTCATTTGGCAGCGGCCCTCAAGACATGTAGCGTCCCGTTTTTAGCTGAGTGGAACTTTTCCAATGGCGTTTATTTCAATCATGGCAGGCGCATCGCTTTTGATGGCGGGGCCTGCCGGACATTTCACGACCGAACAGGCCGCCGATTGCGCGGCGATACAGGCCATCACCCTTGATGCGATGCGCGCGGCGTCCAACGTTCCGGCGCCGATCCGCCTGAAGGTCCGCAACGGGCTTGCGATGTGGGAATATGAGCTGTCGGCGAGTGCGGAAGGCGCGCCGCCTGAGAAACTGCAAAAGGCCGCCGATTTAGCGATCGCAAAAGTGCATGAGGAAATGCCGCAAGGGCAGGGCGCGGATGCTGCCGCCGCTCGGGGCGAGTACCTGACCTCGCGCAGTGCGGCCTGCGCAACGCTCATTGCCGAAGCCTATGGCGAGCAGGAGCATCCGGTGATGCCTTATTTGCGTGAGGCAGATGCCAAGGCGGGCCTGCCTGCTGTGACGCCGGTTTCGGCCTCTGCTGCGGACGATAAATCGCGCGGGCTCAGATAGGCTCGTCGTAATCGGCTTTCACAAAATAAAGACCTGACGCCGGAGCCACGGGACCGCAGGCCGTGCGGTCTGCTGCCTCGAGCGCCGTCTTCACGTCATCAGGGGTCCATTTGCCGAGGCCGACTTGAATCAGCGTGCCGACGAATGAGCGCACCTGATTGTGAAGAAAGCTGCGTGCGGAGAGCCGGAAATGGATCTCTTCGTCCTCGGTGGTGACGCTGATCTCGTTCAGTGTCTTGACCGGGCTGGCCGACTGGCAATTGGCGGAGCGGAAGGTCGTAAAGTCGTGCTTGCCGACAAGATGCGCTGCGCCTTGCGCCATAGCCTCGACATCAAGTGGGCTTGCAACCTGCCATACCCGGTTGGCGAGCAGGGCGGGCCGAGCGCGCCTCCTCAGTACACGATAGAGATAATGCCGCTGGGTGCAGGAGAAGCGCGCATGCCAGTCATCGCTGACAGGCTCTGCGGTCAGCACCGTCGCCGGATGCGCGCGCATATAGAAATTGAGCCCGTCTCGCACCGTGTCGGCAGGCATCTCTTTTTCAAGGTCGATATGCGCCGTCATGGCAATCGCATGGACGCCTGAATCTGTCCGGCCTGCCCCCATTGCCATGGCGGGCCCCTGGCTTAACGCGGCGCCCGCATCCTCGAGTGCTTCCTGTACGGAATAGCCATTGCTCTGGCGCTGCCAGCCGCAAAAGGGCGTGCCGTCATATTCAACCTCGATGCGGTAGCGCGGCATCGCTCAGCTCAGGCTTTCGCCGGGGGCGAGGGGGTAGCCGCGCAGGAAGGTGTCCGCATCCTGCGCCGCCTTGCCGGGGCGTTGGAGCTTGGTGACGAGAAGCGCGGTGCCATCGCCAGCCGCGATTTTGATCCCTTCCGCTTCCGAACCGAGGACGGTGCCGGGCGCGCCTTGCCCCTCATCGGGGGCGGCCTCCCAGATTTTCAGCCGGACGTCCTCGCCGTCGCGGGAGAGCAGGGTCCAGGCACCGGGCACAGGGGTCAGCCCCCTGATATGCGCATCAATGTCGATTGCCGGTTTCGACCAGTCGATCCGCGCTTCCTCGGGCGAGATCTTGTGGGCGTAGGTCACGCCCTCTTCGGGCTGGATTTGCGGGACGATCCCGCCGCGGTCGAGCGCGGCCAGCACGCGGGGCAGCATGTCTGCCCCGATATGGGACAGTTTTTCGCTGAGGCTCGCGGCTGTGTCGGTCGCGGTGATCGGTACGGTCTCGGAGAGAAGGACAGGGCCGGTATCAAGCCCGGCTTCCATCTGCATGACCTGCACGCCGGTGACTTGATCGCCCGCCATGATCGCCCGCTGGATCGGGGCGGCGCCCCGCCAACGGGGAAGGAGCGAGCCATGAAGGTTGAGGCAGCCAAGCCGTGGGGCGGCGAGCACCGCTTTGGGCAGGATCAGCCCGTAGGCGACGACGATCGCAACATCGGCCTCAAGCTCGGCAAAGGCCTCTTTCTCGTCCTGCGATTTGAGGCTATCGGGATGCCGGATCTCGAGCCCATGATCCTCGGCAAAGGCGTGGACCGGGCTTTTCTGGACCTTGTGCCCCCGCCCGGAGGGGCGCGGCGGCTGGGTATAGACAGCCGCGATCTCGTGGCCGGAAGCGATCAATGCCGCAAGAGAGGGGACCGCGAAGGCCGGGGTACCCATGAAGACAATACGCATGATGAGGCTCAGGCCGCTGCTTCGGCTTTTTCGCGTTTCAGCTTTTTAAGGATCCGCTCGCGTTTGAGGCGCGAGAGATGGTCGATGAAGAGAACGCCGTTGAGGTGATCCATCTCATGCTGGATGCAGACCGCAAGCAGCCCTTCGGCCTCCAGTGTCTGCGCATTGCCCTCATAATCGAGATAATCGACGACGCACCGGCCGGGGCGCTCTACCTCTTCATAGAATTCAGGGACCGACAGGCAGCCTTCCTGATAGGGGGCCAGCTCATCGGACGGATCGCGGATCACCGGATTGACGAAATAGCGCGGTTCCTTGGGTTCATCGCCTTCGGAAAGATCCATGACGATGACGCGGATGGGCTCGCCCACCTGGATCGCCGCAAGGCCGATACCGGGCGCATCATACATGGTTTCGAGCATGTCATCCATGAGCTTGCGGATCTCATCGGTGACCTCATCAACCGGTTTTGAGACCTCTCGAAGCTTGGGGTCAGGTGCCGTAAGGATCGTTCTGATAGTCATATTTTCCCCAGATATGGCCGCTTTGAGTGAGCGTCAATCTGCGCGTTTATTTTACGCTGGCGCCAATCCATTGATCCATCAATATTAATAGCAGTGGAAGTTTTTGGCATGAGTCTCGCTTTTAAGCTTTCTGTGTCATACTCTGGGTCATCCGAGCGAGGGAACGGTCATGTTTGACCGCTAGCAGGGGTGCACGGAAGGCGTAAGAAATGAGTTTTTGGACTAACATCACCGCGGCAGCGACCGCGCCAATTCCCGTTGAGGAACAGATCGCGCTCGCAGACGAACTCTTGCGCGAAGGGGCCGGCGGGAGCGGATCTTTCTTTGCACAACATGCAGGTTGGTTGAGTTTCCTCGGGCTGGTTGTTCTGGCCGTGACGGTGATGATGATCATTCTTGCCGGGCGATACCGCCGCCGGGGCGATGATTTTGCCTTCCAGGAAGAACCTCTTTTCGAAGACGAAATGGCGAGCGCGCATATGGAGCGCTATGACGACCGCTACGCCGAAGTCGTGATCGAGGACGAGCCGCAGGGTGACGGCTTCGCACAGGTTTTGGCTTCCGGGCACGAATTCGATGGGCATGGGGACGACAGGGAAGAAGACTCCATGATGGAAGAGCACGAGGAGATCGCCGAAGAGCAGGTGGCGATGGAAGAAGAGGAAGAAGCTTCTCCCAATGTGGTTCCGCTCCGCGCGGCACCTGAAGAGCCCCAATATGAGGCAGCTGCCGAAGAAGAGACGGAAATCGAGGAAGAGGACGACGATCCTGAACCCGATGATCATGTCGAAGAACAGGCCGCTCCGCGTTACGCCTTCGCGACGGGCCGTGCATCGACTGCCGAGACGAGTTTCGTTCAGCGCACCGAGCCTGAAATGCCGCGTCATGGCGGCGCCATGGCCAGCGGCGGCGGTGATGAGCGTGACCGGCCCTATGTTGCGCCGTTCATCCGTGACGACATTGAGCGCTCCGAGCGCCGCCAGTCGGATCGCATTGACCGGCTGCGCGATGATTTCGCTCATCAATTCGATACAATGAAGGCCGAGCAGTCTTCGCGTCTCGACCTTGTGATCGCAGCGATCGACCGCAAGCTCGACAGCCTTGACCGCAAGAGCTCTGAACGGGCGACCCCGGCACCTTATTCACCGGCCTCCGATGAAGTCGGCCGCAACGTGAACTCGCTCAACGATCAGGTGCAGCGCATCTCTGCCTCGATCGACAGCCAGAGCCAGCGCATCCGCGCCATCACCCAGATCCTCGAGACCAAATTCGCCGAGGTCGGCCGCGTCTATGACGAGGTGAAGACCGTCCACGAAGAGGTCAAAAGCACCCGCAGCGAGATGAACCGCACCGGCACCGCGATCACCGATGTCCGCGGCGATCTCGACGAGGTGAAGGAACATGTCGGCCGTCTTGAACGCGCAATCCTCGACCGCGCAGCACAGGACAGCTCGACGACCGTGCGGCTGGCGGATGTTGTGCGCGGCACGCTGCCCGATGGCTCGTATGAGTTCGGCGCGACCCTCGCCAATGGCGAGACTGCTGATTGCCTGATCCGTTTTGAAGGCCTGCGTCACCGCATTGCGGTTGATGGCGGCTTCCCGATGGAAGCCTTCCACGAGCTGCCTTCGCGCGATGCGGTTCGCCGCAACATGCCGCAGGCAAAAACCGCTGAGGACGGCTTCCGCCGCGCGATCCTGCGCTCGATCCTCGAAGCTGCCGACCGTTGCATCTCGCCGGGCGAGACAGCCGATAGCTGCCTTCTCTTCCTGCCGTCAGAAGCTGCGTACACGATCCTTCATGACCGCTTCCCTGATCTCGTCCGCGACAGCCAGCGCGCCCGCGTCTGGCTGGTCTCGCCCTCGACGCTGATGGGCACGCTGCATCTTGTCAAAAGCCTCTTGCCGGATCAGGGCGACCTTGCCCGCCGCGAAGCGGAGATGACGCAATTCCGTGCCCAGCGCGAAGAAGACAGCCGTCTGCGCGAAGAAGTCGAAGCCCTGCGTCAGCGCGCTTCGACCCTCGCTGAAGAGCTTGAGCGCACGCGCGGCACCCTCCGTGGGCTGATTGCCCCGGCGGCTGGTCATTCGATCGAAGCGCCGGCCCCGGCTCCTGCCCCTGCGCCAAAGGCGTCCGTCAGCCGTCCTGAAGAGGATGATGACGCTCGCAGCACCTGGGGCGGCTCTGGGTTCGAGCGCGCAGCTCGTGAACATGAGCGTCCTGCGGCCCGTGATGCGGACCGCTATGATGATGACGAAATCATCGAGAGCCTGTCATTCGAGGGCACCCCGGACTGGCAGAGTCCGCTTGGCCGTGACACCGGCAAATCCAAGCCCGCCGCTTATGAAAGCGGCCGCGAAGGCCCCTTGCGCTAATCAGCGCGGGGGGACCGCCGTCCCTTCAAAGACGAACCGGCCGGCATGGCTGATCTTGTGATGGGGTGCGCCCCAGATCTTGCCGCCGCACCCTTCCGTCCAGCGATGGCAGAAGGAGAAATCCTCCGATAGCTGACGGCCATCGACCTCGACCTTGTCAAATGGGGTGAGGAATTGCGGATGCGGCATCGGATAGGGGAGCTGGCAGGCTTTCGGCGGCTGCGCGATTTCCGGCATTGTCTCAATCATCTTCGTGACTGCCTTGCGGCTGATCAGCATGATTCCCGTACCGCAACGGGTCATGCGGAGGAATTTGCCTGACGTTTCGCCTGAGGGGTGTCTTTCCCCGACAAAGCGGAATGATTTGCGCAAGGCTGTGTCAAAGTCCTCTTTGGACTGATGAAGATATTTGAGGTCAATATGACGGCTGGGGATGAAGGCGCCAGTCACATCCTGATCCAACTCCAGCATGTCGAGCACCAGCTCGGGCGGAAAACCCATATCATTGTCGACAAACAGGATGTGGCTGCAATCGGTCTTTCCATAATAGAAATTCGTCAGCAGATAATTCCGTGAGGCGACGATATCAGCGTAATCGACCCCTGTGTGCGACAGGATGATCTGTTCACGCAGCAGGCTGTAGATGAGGTGATAGAAGCTCGAGACGTAATGGCCCGAATAGCTATCCTCATAGCTCGGTGTCGCCACATTGATTTTCATGCGCGCAGCCATGCTGCTCCCTCCCCACCGGGCTCAAAGGGGCAGAGCCTAGGTGCCGCCCGGCGCTGTGGGAAGGCGCGAAATTTTTTATGGTTAATGGGCGAGAAGGACTGGCACGTCGGATTCCCGCAGGATATCGCGCGTGACCCCGCCGACAATCGTCTCGCGCCAGCGAGCATGGGAGTAGGCGCCCATGACCAGCAAGTCGCCGCCAGCTTCGGCAACGGCCGTGTCGATGGCGGTGCGGATCGAGCCCGAATGCGGCTTTTCACGGGTGACGGCTGTCGCTTTGATCCCCTTGCGGCGGAGCGAGACGGCAAGTTCTTCGGCGCTCGGCAGGCCAGCACCTAGCGGGCCGACGGACAAGACGGTCGCTTCCTTGGCATGGGTCAGGAAGGGTTCGGCAAGGGCCACTGCGCGGGCAGCCTCGCGGCTGCCATTCCACGCAATCACCGGGTGACAGGGCAGGGTGATGCCCGGTTGCTCTGGCGCGATCAGGACAGGGCGTCCCGTTCGGGCCACCATGGTTTCCTCAAATCCGGCAGAGAACGCCGCTGATCCAGCGCGTCGTGAGAGAACGACGAGATCTGCCAGCCGGGCATGGCCGGCGGCGCGCTCCTCGGTAATCCCGCGGGCTTCCACCCAGGCAGCGGAGGCGTGAGGACGCTCGCGAACCTCATCGGGCTCAATCACGTCGATATTCTCGTCGCCACAGAAATCGAGGAAAATCCGGCCCAGCTCCTCTGAGAGGTCTTGAAGGGCATCTTCCTGCCTTGCGATGAGGTCTGCGGTCATTGCCATTTCAGACGGCTGGATCGTCGCCACTGGCTCGATCACATGCATCGCGATGATATGCGCATGGAAGGTCCGCGCAATCGGCAGCGCAGCTTTGAGGGACGGCCGGAAGCCCCGGTCATTCAAGGCAGGAACGAAGAGCGTGCGGTACATGGGTCTCTCCCCGGGATCATGGATCTTGATGGGGGTATATTGCCGGGCTGCACGCGGTTTCTCTTGACGAATGTCAACGCATCGCGGTCAGGCGCCCGTAAAGGGGTTCTCAACCCGGATAGTGCTTAATTCGGGCACGCGTCCTGCACATTCCGCGAGGGTGGCAATTTACCGCCTTTGCCGGAAGGCAGGGAGAGGCGCATGTCCTGTTGAACTAAAGGGTGACGGAAAGCTGCGAAGTGTTCGCAATACTGGAGAAGACAAATCTCCTTTTGTGGGGCCTGAGGGCTTGAAGTCAGAGGCTTGCGCCTCGACAATAGAAACGGTTTACACGGGGGCGAGAGTCGGCTTGCGGCTCATGCCGCAGGGCGTAAGAGAAATTCGATGAAGTTTGCCGGTCATTTTGAAGACGCCCTCGACCAGTTGCGGCGTGAAAACAGATACCGCACTTTTGCGGATCTCGAACGGCTCGTGGGCGAGTTCCCGAAGGCCCGCTATCACAGCGATGAGGGCGTGAAAGACGTCACCGTCTGGTGCTCGAATGACTATCTGGGCATGGGCCAGTCGCCGATCGTGCTCGATGCGATGACCTCGACCGCGCTTTCAACCGGCGCTGGCGCAGGCGGCACGCGGAATATCTCCGGCACATCCCACCCGCTGGTCACGCTTGAGAAAGAACTCGCGGACCTGCACGGCAAGGAAGCGGCCCTCGTTTTCACTTCTGGCTTTGTCTCCAATGACGCGACCCTGTCCACGCTCGGCAAGCTGTTGCCGGGCGCGGTCATGCTCTCGGATGAGATGAACCACGCCTCGATGATCGAAGGCATTCGCCGCTCGGGCTGCGTGAAGAAGATTTTCCGGCACAATGACGTTGAGCATCTCGAACAGCTTCTCGCCAATCTGCCGCTCGATGTGCCCAAAGTGATCGCGTTCGAAAGCGTCTATTCGATGGATGGCGATATCGCCCCGATTGAGGCGATCTGCGATCTCGCCGACAAATATAACGCCCTGACCTATATCGATGAGGTCCACGCGGTCGGCATGTACGGCCCGCGCGGTGGCGGCATCACCGACGCACTCGGTCTCACCGGCCGGATCGACATTATCGAAGGCACGCTGGCGAAAGCCTTCGGCGCGCTGGGCGGCTATATCGCTTCCTCGAAGAACGTCGTTGATGCGATCCGCTCTTTTGCGCCGGGCTTCATCTTCACGACCGCCCTGCCGCCCGCGATTGCCGCAGGCGCCACCGCATCGATCCGTCATCTGAAAGAATGCGCCGATGAGCGCGAGGGCCAGCAGCGCCAGGTCGCCGAGACCAAGGTCGCGCTCGACGCCGTCGGCCTGCCGGTGATGGATTCAGAAACCCATATCGTGCCTGTGCTGGTCGGCGATCCCGTCCTCTGCAAGGCGGCGGCGGACCGGCTGCTCGATGTTCACGGCATCTATATCCAGCCGATCAACTACCCGACCGTGCCGCGCGGCACGGAACGCCTGCGCATTACCCCGACACCGCATCACAATGCCGAGCTGATTGCCCAGCTCTGCGATGCGCTGGTTGAGACATGGGCGGCGCTGGAAATCCCGCTGGTTGAGCCGGTGACCGAAGAAACCGCTGCAACTGCCCGGATTGCCGTTCACCGCGCTGGCGGCTGACCCCTTCACCCGACTTACACCCTCTGCTTGCCGACAGGCCCGCGGGCGACTACCCTGCGTGTGGAGATTTTGCTGCGCGTTAGCGCGGCGACGGGGGAGACATGGGACGATTTCTGGAGCTCGATGACACGAGCCGCCTCGACCTCAACCAGCTGGTGAAGATGCTGCCCGGCCGTCAGGGCTGGAATATCGTCAAATGGCTGCCGCGCGGCAGCTATGTCCGCGCCATTCTCTCTTCATGGCCCGTTCTGCAGCAATATGGCATCAACACACCCGTCCGTGTGGCCCATTTTATCGGGCAGGGACTGGTCGAGACGAGCTGGCTGACGGCGACAGAGGAAAATCTCAAATACAGCGCCGAGCAACTCAAGAAGACTTTCTCCGTCTACCGCAATAATCCGCAACTGGCCGAGCAGCATCACAAACAGCCGGAAAAGATCGCCAACACCGCCTATGGCGGACGGCTGGGGAATAACCAGCCGGGCGATGGCTGGAGGTATCGCGGACGTGGATTTTTTCAAGTGACGGGTAAGGACAATTATCGCCGCTTCGGCGAAATCTCTGGCCTGCCGCTGGTCGAGGATCCTGACATTCTCTCGCGCGACCTGAAAGCCTCGGTTGAGGTGGCGGCGGCCTATTGGGATCATATGGATCTCTCCTGGCCGGCGGATCAGGGCCAGTCCCGCGCCGTTTCGCGCGGCGTTAATCGCGGTGACCCTACTCACAGCTCGCCTGCCTATCACGAGGATGAACGCCTTCTGTGGACGGAGAAAGTCCTCGAGTTGTTGGGCGCGGCGGAGCAGGTGATCGACGGTTCGGGCCGCGATCTCTCCCTCGGCATGGCAGGCTCCGATGTCCGGAAGTTGCAGGAAGATCTCCTCTTTCTGGGGCATGGGGAAGTCGGCGCAGCGGACGGCGTTTTCGGGCGCAAGACGCGTCTGGCAGTCATCTCCTTTCAGGACGAAGCGGGGCTAGAGATGACGGGCATCACTGATGAGGAAACCCTCACGGCGATCGAGGCGGCGCTTGAGGATCACTCAAAACCCCCTGCCGACCAGCAGGCAACGGCGTCGCGTATCCGCTTCCGTCCCTTCGAACAGGGCGCCTGATCCACCCCCCAGAATTCCTGCGGCATCGCGCCCCTTGGATGAGGCGCGGAGGGCTCTACCTATGGCCCCACGAATGCTCAATGCGAGAGGAGCTCCACCATGTCGATGACTGGAACCACAAGCCTGCCCGAACCCCGGCAGGCAGAACTCAAACCCCTGTTCGAACCACTCAAAGCCGGGGATATCGAGGTGCCGAACCGCATCTTCATGGCGCCGCTGACACGAAATCGTGCGCATGAGGACGGAACGCCGTCCGATCTTGCCATCGAATATTACCGCCAGCGGGCAAGCGCTGGGCTGATCATCACCGAGGCAACCCAGATCTCCCCCATGGGAAAGGGCTATCTTGATACGCCCGGCATCCATGAAGACAGCCATGTCGAAGGGTGGAAAAAAATCACTGAGGCCGTTCACGAGGCAGGCGGACGAATTGCGATCCAGCTCTGGCATGTGGGGCGGATCTCTCACACCTCACTCCTGCCGGGCGGCACCTCTCCGCTCGCGCCATCGGTCGTCCGGGCCAAGACCCAGACTTTCACCAAGAACGGCTTTGAGGATGTCTCAGAGCCGCAAGCGATGAGTCTCGATCAGATTCGTCAGACTATTGATGATTACGCGCGCGCCGCGCGCCTTGCCGTCAAGGCCGGGTTTGACGGCGTCGAAATCCACGCGGCCAATGGCTACCTCATCGACCAGTTCCTTTCCGATGCCACCAACCAACGCGACGACGAATATGGCGGGGCGATCGAGAACCGCACGCGCTTCCTCCGTGAGGTGACGGATGCTGTGACTTCCGAAATCGCCCCCGGCCGGACTGGCGTTCGCCTCTCGCCCTATGGTCAGGCCAATGACATGTCGGCCAGCGACCAGCAGGGGACCTATGGCGCCGCTGTTGATGTCCTCAAAGGACGCGGTCTTTCCTATCTTCACTTCGTCGAGCGGTTCAGCCGCGATATCCCCGAAGACGTGATGGCCGGGCTCGCAACACTCGCCGAGCGCTGGGACGGCGTATTCGTGCCGAACGGCTCTTTCAATGCAGCCGAAGCCGCCGACTGGATCGCCGTTGGCAAGGCCGACGCGGTCGCCTTCGGCAAGCTCTTCATCTCCAATCCCGACCTGCCGGCCCGCTTCGCGCTTGGCGCAGAGCTCAATGAATGGGACCAGTCGACGTTCTATGGCGGCGGCGCGGAAGGCTACACCGACTATCCTGCCTTGGGCGATCAGCAAACCGCCTGATCCAGGTACCGCTGCCCGGTTCCGGCCGGGCGGCGGCCCCGCAATTTTCGGGGGCCTCTTGCTGCATTGCAGCATTCCGATTAAGCGCACGATCCAAAGAGGATCAGTGCCATGGATATTTCAAAGATTTCGGCAGGCCATAACCTGCCCACCGACATCAATGTCATCATCGAAGTGCCGCTCGGCGGCGAGCCGATTAAATATGAGGTCGACAAGGATTCGGGCGCGATGTTCGTCGACCGCTTCCTCTACACCTCGATGCGCTACCCCTGTAATTACGGCTTTGTTCCGCACACTTTGTCGGGCGATGGCGACCCGGTCGATGTCATGTGCCTCGGCAATCGCCCGCTCGTCCCAGGCGCGGTCCTGCGCGCACGCCCCATTGGGGTGCTCATCATGGAAGATGAAGCCGGCATCGATGAGAAGATCCTCGCCGCGCCGCATCCGAAACTGACCCGCTATTACGACAAGATCGACACCTATCAGGATGTGCAGGAGATCATGCTGGAGCGGATCTGGCACTTCTTTGACCACTACAAGGATCTTGAGCCCAACAAATGGGTGAACGTCAAAGAATGGGCGCCCAAGGAAGAGGCCGAACGCCTCATCATGGAAGGCATTGAGAACGCGAAGAAAGGCTGACGCCTGTCAAAATGGGCAAGTGACGGCGGTGTCATGCCGCCCGATTGCCCTTTACTTCTCCACTGACTAGATTGGGGCCATGGAAGCGCCCAACCTGCCAGATATCTCGTCCTTCGCAGCGCCGCTTTATATCGGGTTGATCCTGCTGGAGATCGCGCTGATCGCGAAATTCCGTGCACGGGGCGATTATGAAACCCGCGATACGGTGACGAGCCTCCTGATGGGGACGGGCAGTGTGATCGTGCCGCTCCTGCTTGCCGGGACCGCCTATGCTTGGCTGAAAGCGCTGGAGATTGCGCTTTATGACTGGCGGCTCTTCGATCTTGGGTTTGAGTGGTGGGCCTTCGTCATCGCCTTTATCGGCTATGATTTTGTCTATTACTGGTCGCACCGGTTCCAGCACACGATCCGCTGGGGGTGGGCGAGCCACGTCATCCACCATTCCTCCCAGCATTATAATCTGTCCACTGCCCTTCGGCAGACATGGACCGGGCTCTTCACCGGCTTTTTCGTGCTGTCTATCCCGCTGATCCTGCTCGGCCTGCACCCAGCTGTGATCGCCTTTGCCGCATCACTGAACCTCCTCTATCAGTTCTGGATCCACACCGAAGTGATCGACCGCTTCCCGCGTTGGTTCGAGGCGGTGATGAACACGCCGTCGCACCATCGGGTCCATCACGGCAAGAATCCGCGCTATCTTGATAGCAATTATGCAGGCGTCTTTATCGTCTGGGACCGGATGTTCGGCACCTTTATTCCCGAAGAGAAGTCTGATCCGGTCCGCTATGGGCTGGTCAAAGACATTGGCACCTTCAACCCGTTTCGGGTCGCAACCCATGAATATGTTGCGATCTGGAAGGACTCGACCCAGCCCGGTCTCACCATTGGCCAGCGTCTGCGATATCTCTTTGCGCCGCCTGGCTGGTCACATGACGGCAGCCGCAAGACCAGTAAGGACATCCGCGCCGAGGCGGGTTTCTCAAAAAGCGGGGCCGAAGCGCCCGCGCCGCTTCATCCGGCGGAATAAATCCTCCCCATAAAGAGAAAACGGACGCCGTTGCCGGCGCCCGTTCTCTTAGAAAACCAAGTCTAGGGGAGATAACCCGGGGGGCAGGGTCACTTGGCTTTCTTGAACTCAGCTTCGATGCGCAGATCGACTTCGGCGCCGACGCCCGGTGCGAGGTAATTGACGCCCCATTCCGTCCGGTCGAGCTTGCCCGTTGCGGACACGCCGAAATGGTCTTCGCCAGAGAAGGGATGCTCGCCAGCGCCATTGAGGACGACATCGAGCGTCACCGGCTTGGTCACGCCCTTAATGGTCAGATTGCCCGTCAGCGTACCGGCATCGAGGTCGATGGCGGATGAGGTGAAGGTGATCTCGGGATAGGCCGCGACATCGAACATGTCGCCGCTCTTCAGGTGATTGTCGAATTTCTCGATCCCTGAATCGATTGAGGCAGGGTCGATATCAACCATCAGCGTCGAAGAGGAGGGGTTTTCCGTATCCAGCTCTACGACGGCTTCGACGGTGTCAAAGCGCAGGATCGGGTTCGAATAGCCAAAGTGGCTATAGCTGATCGTGACATACCCATGGTCGGGGTCCATCACATATTTGCCGGAGGAAATGCTGGAAATGTCAGGGGTTTCCTGGGCACTCGCGGCGGAGAGAAGAAGGGCGGCGCCAAGGATGGGGGCGGTGAAGCGGATCATTAAAGGCCTCGTTGAATTGCGGGACGGCGTCAGGTGCCGTCTTCACCCTAGTTAGAAACCAACCCGCCATCCTGCTACGGGTTCCGGCGCTAAGAGCTTTTGCGCCAATCGCAAAAGATCGCCGCTTTCCTCAGACAGTTGAGGGTCGGGGCGAGGCAGACTAGAGGGGATGGGCCCCTATGCCTTCTATCCATAAAGGACCCGCCTCATGGTCATGATCCATTACATCGTGAACTCGCTGATCAATCTCTACATCATCGTGCTGCTGGTCACGGTTGTGTCGAGCTGGCTGATCGCTTTCGGGATCATCAACCGGCACAACAACATCGTCGATGCGATTCTACGCTTTTGTTATGCGGTGACCGAGCCGGTCCTGCGCCCCATACGGAACATCATGCCCAATCTGGGCGGGATCGACCTTTCGCCGATCATCGCGTTCGTCCTGATCCGCGCGATTCAGCTGGGGCTGAATAATTATGTCTTCTATCCCGCGATGCGGCAGGGATTCTGATCGATGACAGCGGCGCTGATTGACGGCAAGGCGATTGCCAAAGATCTCCGTGAGCGGATTGCCGGGGCCGTCGGCCCGCTCGAAGCGGCGCTCGGGCGTAAGCCGGGCCTTGCCGTCGTGCTGGTCGGCGAAGACCCCGCCAGTCAGGTCTATGTCCGCAACAAGGCCAAGCTGACACGCGCCGTCGGCATGGAGAGTTTTGAGCACCGCCTCGCCGCTGACACGCCGCAGACCGAGGTTGAGGCGCTGATCCGTCAGCTGAATCAAGACGAAACCGTCGACGGTATCTTGCTGCAATTGCCGTTGCCGGATGGGCTCGATGCGAATGCTGCGATCGCGTTGATTGATCCTGCGAAAGATGTCGACGGGCTGACGGATGTGAATGCCGGGCGCATCGTGCTCGGCAAGCAGGGCCTTGTGCCGTGTACGCCGCAAGGCTCGGTGATCCTTGCCAAATCGCATCTGCCGGATCTCTCCGGGCTCAATGCTGTTGTGATCGGCCGTTCGATCCTTGTCGGCAAGCCGCTGGCGCTGCTCCTTCAGTCTGAGAACGCCACTGTCACCATGGCGCATTCACGCACGAAAGACCTCGCCGAGGTCTGCCGTTCGGCAGACATTCTCTGCGCGGCGGTCGGACGGCCTGAAATGGTCCGGGGTGACTGGATCAAACCCGGCGCGACCATCATCGATGTCGGCATCAACAGGATCGAAGCCGGAGACGGCACGGCCAAACTCGTCGGCGATGTCGCCTTTGATGAGGCGAAAGAGGTCGTGGGCGCGATCACGCCCGTCCCCGGCGGGGTCGGGCCGATGACCATTGCCTGCCTCCTTCGTAACACGCTGCTGGCAGCGGCCCGCCGGGCGGGACAGCCCGATCCTCAAGGCGTCTAGGGGCCTGTTCGGCCTCAGAAATTACCGACTTTCGATATGGCCTGCCTTGCGCTAAACTGCTCCCAATAGGGAAGGCAGGGCAACAAAATGACAGACCAACTCGGTATTCAGGGAGATGTGCGGCCGGAAGACGAGCCGCTCCCCTTTCTCAGCAATTTTCAGGATATTTTCCTCTCGATCGGGCTGATCATCTTCCTCGTCGGGATCAGCATTCTTGCGGTCACGATCGGGGAAAGCCTGATCACGAATTCCGATACCGCACCATGGGTGATTGCTGGTCTTTGCGGTGCCGTCCTCGCGATCGTCTGGGTTCTGTCAGAAGTCATTGTCCGCAAAAGGCGGCGCATCCTGCCGGGCATTATCCTCTGCGTGACGTTCATGTGGCTGATCCAGGCCATCGGTATGAACATCTATGCCGGCACCTTCGGTGAGCGGATCGAAGATGATTTTGACTCAATCGAATGGGTCGACCCCGATATCGATGATTCACAAGTCACGCATGAGGCGCTGCGCAAGGTCGCAGCATCCGCGCGCGATACGCTCCCTTGGTCGGCTAAGGGGTTCTTCCTTGCCATGCCGGTCCTGATGCTGGCGGGCGCGTTCATCTATTACCGCCGGTTCCAGCTGCCATTCTCATCGGCCATGGTGGGGCTGAGTACGATTTCGGTGGCCTTCACCTTCCTCCTCTTTGCCTTCCCCTATGACATTTTGCGGTTCCTGCCGCTGATCGGATTCCTGTCCGGTCTCGCCATGCTGATCGGGGGCATTCATTTCGACATGCGCGATCCCGAGCGGGTGACGAGATGGTCCGGCAATGGATTCTGGCTGCATTTCTTTGCCGCCCCGATGCTGCTCTCCAGCGTCCTCTTCATCTCCTATTTCGGGATCAGCTTCAGCGTGCCGGACATGGTCGCAGGCGATTTCGAATTCTGGGAGAAAAATCCCTTCACGGTCCAGCAATCCATCGTGACCCTGACGATCATCGGCATCTTCGCGGTCATCTCGCTCTTGCTTAACCGCCGGGCGCTTGTCGTCTCGGGGCTCGTATCGGCAGGGATTGCGATCTGGATCATCGTCGATGCAACGGGCCTTGGCGGCGCGCAGGTTGCGGCGCTGACGCTGATCCTGCTCGGCGGCGGCATCCTGTTCCTCGGCCTCGGCTGGAACGGTGCACGCAAGGTGCTCCTCGCGCTGGTGCCGTCTTCAGGTGTCTGGGGGCGGATCTTCCCGCGCGTCGATAATGTCGATGGCTGAGAGAGGTCTGGTGAGCTTTTAGCTCACCAATTCGACACTGACGGCGGTGGCTTCGCCGCCGCCAATGCAGATCCCGGCGGCACCGACCTTGCCGCCGCGATGTTTCAGCGCATTGATCAGGGTGACGAGGATCCGTGTGCCGCTGGCGCCGATCGGGTGACCCAGCGCGCAGGCGCCGCCATTCACATTGACCTTTTCATGGGGGAGTTGCAGCTCCTCCATCGCCGCCATGGGCACGACAGCAAAGGCTTCGTTGATCTCAAAGAGGTCGATATGAGCTTTGTCGAGCCCGGTTGCGTCCATCAGTTTTTGAAGCGCGCCGACGGGGGCGGTCGTGAACCAGGCCGGCTCCTGTGCATGGCTCGTCATGGCGGTGAGTTTGGCGAGCGGGGTCAGCCCGCGGCGCTCCGCTTCGCTCATCCGCATCATGACGACGGCTGCTGCACCATCTGAAATCGAGGAGGCATTGGCCGCCGTCACCGTGCCGTCTTTCTTGAAGGCGGGACGTAAGGATGGGATCTTTTCGGGCCGGGCCTTGAAAGGCTGCTCGTCTTTGGAGATGACGACCGTGCCGGTTTTCATCTCGATACTGATGGGCACGATTTCGTCATCGAACTGGCTCTCTGCAGCGGCCATGGCCCGGTTCAGGCTCTCGATCGCATATTCGTCCTGCAGCTCGCGGGAGAATTCGAATTTCTCCGCACACAGCTCGGCAAAATTGCCCATCAGGCCGCCTTCATAGGCATCCTCGAGCCCATCGAGGAACATGCTGTCCTTGATCTCGCCATGGCCGATCCGGTAGCCGCCGCGCGCCTTGGGGAGGAGGTAGGGGGCGTTGGTCATCGACTCCATGCCGCCCGCCACACCGATAGTCACCGCGCCCGAGGCGATGGCTTCGGCCATCATCATCACCGTCTTCATGCCGGAGCCGCACATCTTGTTGATGGTCGTGCAGGGGACAGAATTCGGGATACCGCCAAAGATCGCCGCCTGCCGCGCCGGGGCCTGACCGAGCCCTGCGGGCAGGACACAGCCCATCAGCACCTCATCGACTTCCGCGCCATCGACCTTCGCGCGGGTCAGCGCGCCATGGATCGCTTTGGCGCCGATCTGCGGGGCGGTCAGCGAGGCCAGCTCGCCCTGCAATCCGCCCATGGGCGTGCGGGCGATGGAGGCAATGACAATCGGATCGTCGGTCGGCAGTAGCATGAGAAACTCCCTGTTCGTTTTCGGCCCTTCTATGCCTCAGGCCAGAGTGGGTCCAGCAAGGCTGACCGTGACGAATGCGCCCCGGACGCGCTAGGACGGTTAAAACGGAGACAGGCATGATCACCAAACGCGATTTCCTCAAGACAGCGGCGGCCGGCACGGCTCTCGCCGGGCTCACAACGGCGGGGACGGCATCGGCGACGGGAAGTGCTATCCGCGATGTCGGGCCGATCACGACGGATGAGCGCATCGCCCGCATCGAAAAGGCGCAAAGGCTGATGGGTGAGCATGGGCTGGGCGGCATCCTGCTCGAGCCGGGGCCCTCCATGACTTACTTCACCGGGCTCACCTGGTGGCGGTCCGAACGCATGACGGCAGTGATCATCCCGGCCGAGGGCGATGTCGCGGTCGTCACACCTGCTTTTGAAGAGCCATCCATCCGGGAGCGGATGGAAGTCGCCGCCGAGGTGCGCGTCTGGAACGAGGATGAAAGCCCTTATGCGCTGGTGAAGGGGATCCTCGAGGATCGCGGCGTCACCGGCCCGCTCGGACTTGAGGACACGGTCCGCTATCTCGTCGTTGAGGGGCTGCGCAAGGACATGCCGAACCGCGCCACCGTCACGGCGGCGCCCGTTGTTTATGGCTGCCGGATGATCAAGACCGCGCATGAGATCGAGATCATGCAGGCTGCAAATGACATCACGGTCGCCGCCTATCGCGAGATCTATCCCAAGGTCGAAGCCGGTATGACGGGTCCTGACATTTCAAAGCTGATGAATGACGCGACCCGCAAACTGGGCGGTAGCCCGCAATTCTCCCTCGCCCTGATCGGCGAGGCCAGCGCCTATCCTCATGGCTCGGAGAAAGTCCACAAGGTCGCCGAGGGCGAGATCATCCTGATGGATTGCGGCTGTTCCTATCTCGGCTATGAATCCGACATCTCCCGCACCTGGGTGCATGGCGAGGCCAGTGCCGAGCAGGCCCGCGTCTGGAATACCGTCCGTAGGGGGCAGGAACTGGCGCTCGAAACCGCAAAGGTCGGCGTGCCCGCCCGGGCGGTCGATGCCGCCGTCCGGAAAATGTATGAGAAGGAAGGCTTCGGCCCCGGCTATCAGCTCCCAGGCCTTTCGCACCGCCTCGGCCACGGCATCGGTATGGAAGGTCATGAGCCGATCAATTTCGTTGGCAATGAGGATACCAAGCTTGCCGCCGGCATGTGCTTCTCGAACGAGCCCGGCATCTATCTGCCCGGTAAGTTTGGCGTGCGGCATGAGGACTGCCTTTACATGACCGAAGACGGCCCGGTCCTTTTCTCCGGGCTCTCGCCCTCCATCGACAACCCGATGGGATAATCTGGAGGGGCCTCGAAGGAGGCCGTTCCCCCACTGATTTTCCCTCTCGCAGAGGGCGCAATAGAAGCGTATATTATGCGCCAGCGCACCGTGGCGCCCGGATGGGGGCGATGGCCCCACCGAACCTGCTTTTCCCGGTCACACGGCCCGGAGGAGTGTCAGCCTCATGATGCTGGTCCCCTGTTACCTGGCGCCGTCCTCAATCGAAGGGCTTGGTGTCTATTCAACACAGCCTATCCTGAAGGGCGATATTGTCTGGGCCTTTGACGACCGGTTCGACCGGCTGATCCCGAAAGAGGAAATCGCATCGGCGCCGGAGCATCTGCGGATTTTCTTTGAGCGCTACTGCTACGACATGCCGAACTCACCCGACTGCCTAGCGCTTGATGCGGATGAGGGCCGGTTCATGAACCATGCCGATCTGCCCAATCTTGATTTCTCCTCGCCCGACCGCGGTATCGCCCTCTGTGATATTCCGGCTGGGGAGGAACTGACCTGCGACTATCGTGAGTTCACGGTGGGCGAGGTCGTCTTCCTTGGCCCCCGTCACCATGTGAGCAAGGCCAATGGCTTGGCGCACCACTAGGCGGTCATGATCCTCTCGACGCTGTTCGTCCGCCCGGGCAAGCAGGTCCACCGGCGCGGAGGGCGGCCGGCCTCCCAGCAGGACGACCCTGCCCGGGAGGCGGTCAGACCCGAAGGCGAGGCTGTGACTTGTGCCGAATGTGGCCGTGCACGAGCTGATGGCGGCTTCTTCCCTGTGGGGAGGTTTCCGGGCAGCTTGGGCTAGGCTCAGCCCTGCAGAAGGAAAACGCCGAAGAGATCATTCTCATCGGTCCAGTATTTCGCGAGCGACCAGCCAGCGCTCGCGCCCATCTCTTCAAATCCGTCCACGGTGTATTTGTAGGAATTCTCCGTGTGGATGGTCTCGCCTTCGGCAAACTCGAAGTGCTTGCCGTCAATCGTCACCGTCTGGGGACGGGTCGCAACAAGATGCATCTCGACGCGCGATAGATCGGCATTCCAGATGGAACGATGCACAAAGCCGTCCTCATCGAAATCGGCGCTCAGCTCCCTGTTCATCCGGGTCAGGAGGTTGAGGTTGAAGGCGGCCGTCACCCCGCCTGCATCATCATAGGCGGCTTCAAGGATTTCCCTTGATTTGATGAGATCGCCCGAGATCAGGAAATAGGCGCCATCTCCCAGCGATTTGTGGACGCGGGAGAGGAAGGGCACCGCCGTACCGGGCTCGAAATTCCCAATGGTCGAGCCGGGGAAAAACCCCAGCCGCTCTTCGGGCGCGCCAAGCCCGCTTGGCAGGCTGATGGGTTCAGTGAAATCCGCGACCAGCGGGATGACATCCACATCCGGGTGCTGGTCCTGCAGATCGGTAGCGGCGTCCTTGAGGAACTCCTCCGAGATATCGCTCGGCACATAGATTTCAGGCTTCAGCGCCTCAAGCAGCGGTCCTGTCTTTTTGCTTGACCCGCTGCCATATTCGATCACTGCACGGATATTCGGCAGCATCTCATGCAACTCGGGGAAAGCGCGGGCAAAGATCGTCGCTTCCGTCCGTGTGGGGTAGTATTCAGGCACATCGGTGATCTCTTCGAACAGCTCCGAGCCGCGAAGGTCATAGAGCCATTTCGGATGCAGCGTCTTTTGTGGTTGTGACAATCCGTCGAGCACTTCCGCAAGGAAGGCCGGGTCCGTATCGGTCATGAAAAATCCTCAGACGTCTTCTGCGAGGCGGAGGCCGGAAAATTGCCAGCGCTTGTTCGGGTGAAAGAAATTCCGGTAACTCGAACGCACATGTCCGGGCGAGGTTGCACAGGATCCGCCGCGCAGGACCATCTGCCCGCTCATGAATTTGCCATTATATTCCCCGACCGCTCCGGTGGCGGGACGGAAACCCGGATAGGGCAGATAGGCACTGCCGGTCCATTCCCAGACATCCCCATATAACCCGCTGATGCCCGTGCCCGTCTGCGGGGCGGGGCGATAACGCTCCGTACTCATATCATTGCCGCGTGGTGCGTGAGTTTGCGCAATCGCTTCCCATTCGGTCTCAGTCGGCAGGCGGTGTCCGACCCAGCGGGCAAAGGCATCCGCCTCATAAAAACTGATGTGACAGACGGGCGCGTCATCATCGACCGACTGCTCCCCGCGTAAGGTCATGCTGCGCCAGTCATCATCGCGGCGGCGCCAGTAGAGCGGGGCTTCCCAGCCTTCCTCCTCAACCGTGGCCCAACCATCGGAGAGCCACAGAAGGGGGGTCTCATATCCCCCGTCACTGATGAACTCTTTCCACTCCCGGTTGGTCACGGCATTGTTCCGCAGGCGGAATGGGGTGAGCAGCGCCTTGTGGCGCGGGCCTTCGCAATCGAAATGAAAGCTGTCCGGATCCGCCCCGATTTCGATTTCGCCGCCGGGATGCCCGGTCCAGCCGGAGGTAACCTCCTCGTGGCTCACGACCAGCGGTTCAGGCTTGCGAAAGACGGGGTTGATCGGGTTCTGCGCAAAAGCGTGAAGAATGTCGGTCAGGAAAAGCTCCTGATGCTGTTCTTCATGGGCAAGACCCAGCGCCATCAGCTCCCTGTCGAGAATGCCCTCACCGGCACGCGCCGCAATCGCGTCATCGACATGCGCGCGATAGGCTTTGACGTCATCAAGCGAGGGGCGCGAAAGCATGCCGCGCTGGGGGCGGGCATGGCGGGCGCCGACACTCTCATAATAGGAATTGAAGAGGAAATTATAGCGCTCATCAAAAAGCTTATAGCCGTCGTCGAGAGGGGCGAGCAGGAAGGTCTCGAAAAACCATGTCGTGTGCGCGAGGTGCCATTTGGCAGGGCTCGCATCTTCCATTGACTGGATAGTGGCATCGGCGTCCGACAATTCAGATGCCAGCAGCATCATTCGCGTGCGGACGTCTTGAAACGCACTTTCGGGATCTTTGCGCGCGGTCGAAGCGAAGTTTTGGGGCATCTCTCATGCCCTCCGTCGTCGGCGTTCCATCATTCTGACAGTTCGGGATGGGTGACGCAAACGTTACATGTATTCAGTCGATTATTCCGTCCGCCAGTCGCGGAACCATGTGACGAACTTTTCCAAGCCCTCATCAAGAGACGTCCCCGGTGCATAGCCAAGCTCCTTGCGGGCCCGGTCGATATTGGCCCATGTGCGCTCAACGTCGCCGGGCTGCATCGGTTCAAAATTTTTGACCGCTTCTTTGCCGGCATGTTTCTCGATCAGGGCGATCATGGTCATCAGCTCTTCAGGAGAGTCATTGCCGAGATTGTAAACTCTGTGGGGAATGCCGCGTTCATCGGGGATGGCGGGCGTATCGAGCGCCGAGAGGATGCCGGCGACACAGTCATCGATATAAGTGAAGTCGCGGCCCATCCTGCCCTGATTGAAAACGCGGATCGGCTCGTCCCTCATCACCTTGTCGGTGAAGATCCAGTAGGCCATGTCCGGCCGGCCCCATGGTCCGTAAACGGTGAAAAACCGCAGGCCCGTCAGATCGAGCCCGTAAAGCCGGGCATAAGAATGAGAGAGCAGCTCATTCGACTTCTTGGTCGCGCCGTAAAAAGAAACCGGATCATCGGTCCGGTCGGTCTCAGAGAAAGGGATCTGGGTGTTGCCGCCATAGATCGAGCTGGAGGAGGCGTAGACGGTCTTCTTGACCTCGGCTTGACGGGCCAGCTCCAGCACGCGGGCATGCCCCTGCAGGTTTGAATGCACGTAAGCGGAGGGGTTCTCGATTGAATATCTGACCCCGGCCTGTGCGGCGAGATGGATGATCCTGTCGGGTTTTGTGGGCAGGTGGTCGAAGACGTCTTCGGCGATATCCCCTTGGATGAAGGTGAACCCGGTCCGGCCCGACAGCTCATCAAGGCGGGCCTGCTTCAGCCCCAGCCCGTAATAGCTGTTCACATTGTCGACCCCGATGACCTCTTCACCACGGTCGAGCAGTGCCTTGATCGTGTGGAAGCCGATAAATCCCGCGGCCCCTGTCACGAGAACTGCCATAGAGCTATGCCCTTCAACTGAACTGGCCCGGCCTTGCCCGGGCGGAGGAGTGGACGTTGCGAAAGATCACCCAGGATCTCGAAGGTCACCTGTCGATAGGTATCCTCGGCGGATCCTTCAATCCCGCGCATCGCGGCCACTTAGAAGTAACACGCGCCGCGCGCCACCTCCTTTCTCTAGACAGATGCTGGTGGCTCGTCAGCCCCGGCAATCCCCTCAAAGACCCTGAGGGCTATGCGCCGTTCGAGGAGCGCTTCGCCGCGGCGGAGGATCTGACCCGGCAGTTTCGCTGGCTGACGGTAAGCGGGATGGAGCAACGGCTGGGCACGCGCTTTACGGTCGACACCATGCGGGTACTGACGGCACGCTTTCGCCATGCCCGTTTTGTCTGGCTGATGGGCGCGGATAGTCTTGCGACTTTTCATCTCTGGCGGGACTGGCAGGCGATTGCGCAGATGGTGCCAATGGCGGTCATCTCCCGGCCGGGCGAGCAGATGGCGGCGCTCACTTCCCCTGCGGCGCGGGCTTTATCTCGCTACCGAGTGCCCGCTGATGAGGCGAGGACACTTGCCGCGCGAAGAGCGCCCGCATGGGTCTACCTGCCGGTTGTGCATAATCCCGTGAGTTCCACGGAGATCCGTGAAAAAAGAGACCCTTAAAACTCGCGCCAAAAAGTGTTACGTCAGAACGGCTTCCCGAAGGAGGAAGTGTTTACCTTGGAGGCAGGCCTGATCGCTCAGTCCGCAAATGGCGACACTCTGATTGCCGCCAATACTGTTCATACGGTGGATGAAGACACCAGTACCCCCGGTGGGCAGGAAACCCTGAACCTAATTCTGAACCGTCTCGACGAGGATCAGGCGATTGATGTCGTCCCGATCGAACTCGTCGGCAAATCCGACGTGGCCGATGCCATGGTGATCGCCTCTGGCCGGTCCCAGCGGCATGTCGGCGCGATGGCGGACAAGATCGCGCGCGATCTCAAAGACGCCGGCGTCAAGGAAGTCTCGATCGAGGGGCTGCCCGCCTGTGACTGGGTGCTGCTCGATGCGGGCGATGTCGTTGTACATCTCTTCCGCCCTGAAGTCCGGGATTTCTACAATCTCGAGCGGATCTGGGCGCCCGAGCTTTTCGACGAAAAAGCCGCTGGTGAGTTCGAGCCGAAGACCGATGCCTTTGAGCTGAAGGCCCAGGACGAGGACTAGCTTCTGTTCCGTTTGAGCATCGTCGCGGCCGGTAAGGATCGCGGCACGCCAACTGCCGAGATGACCGGAACCTATCTTGACCGCGCCAGCGGTATGGCCCGGGGCCTCGGCATCGACGGCCCCTCCCTTCATGTCATCGAAGCGCCCAAGGCGCTTTCCGGTCCTGAGCGTCAGGCGCGCGAGGCCGAGCTTCTGCTTGGCGCGGTGCCGCCGGGCGACGGGATCATCCTGCTCGAAGAGCGGGGGAAGAACATGAAAAGCCGGGACGTTGCCGCACTGATCGAGAGGCACCGCGACGATGGCGGGGGCGGGCTTCATTTCATGATCGGCGGGGCGGACGGCTTTGGCTCTGCCCTGACAAAGGATCACCCTCAGGTGCGCGGCACACTTTCATTCGGGGCGGCAACATGGCCGCATATGCTTTGCCGGGTGATGCTAGCCGAACAGCTTTACCGCGCGATGACCCTTCTTGCGGGGCATCCCTATCACCGGGACTGACCCTATGGTGTCCGCGCGCGACCCGCGATACGGGAAGACCATGCGGATTTTGGTGAGTATCATCAGCCTCTTCGCGCTCGGGGCGGCTGCAGCTCAGGATGTGCCCGAAGAGGCGCAGGACGAGGCTGAACGACTGCGCCAGATCGAGGAGCAGCGCGCCGAGAATGCTCGTCGCGCCGCCGAGATCCGCGAACGGGCCGAGGCCGCCGCGGCAGCGCTTGAGGCTTTGCGCTCCCGGCTCGTCGATACCGCGAGCGGCCTGCGCGAAGCAGAAATCCGGCTGACGCAGGTAGAGGAATCGCTCGCCCGTCTTGATGAAGAAGAGAAGGCCGCGCTGGCCACGTTAGAACGTCGGCAGGAGGCGCTCTCACAGGTGCTTGCCGCGCTGATCTCGCTCGAACGCGCGCGGCCGCCTGCGCTGGCGGTTTCGCCGGAGGATGCAACCCGCGCCGCCGTTGCCGCGATCACCCTATCGGCGGTCAGCCCCGAACTTGAAGGCGAAGCAAAACGGCTGCGGGAAGATATCGACCGCATTGCTCGCCTGCGTGAACGCCGCGCCACGGAACGAGAAGAGCTCGAGCAGGCCGAAACTGCGCTCGCCGAGCGCCGCCGCCTGCTCGAAGATCTCCTTCAGCAGCGCGAAGCCGCACGGCAGGAAGATGCTAACGCACTCGCCGCCCTCGAAGAAGAAGACCGCCGCCTTGCGCGCGAAGCCTCGAACCTGCGGGAGCTGATCGCCGGGATCGCTGCGCGGGAACGCCCGGAAGTCCCCGACCTGCCGGACGTTCTGCCCGGCGGCCCGGAAGTCTACACAAATCTGCCCGACCGTTTCTCGCTGGCGCGGGCCCAACTCACTCTGCCAGCGGCAGGGCGGATCCTCTCGGTCTTCGGCGAGCGCGGCGATGATGGCGCGCGCGAGGACGGGATTGCGATCGTGACCCGAGCTGGCGCCGTTGTGACCGCGCCCTTTGATGGGGTGATTGACTGGGCGGAGGCCTTCGGGCGGCTTGGCAATGTCGTCATTATTGATGTCGGGGAAGAATACCGCCTTGTGCTGATCGGTTTGGGGGAGCTTGATGTCCGCCGGGGCCAGCAGGTGCGCGCAGGCGAACCGCTTGGCGCCATGGCGCGAGAGGGCGCAGGGCTGTTGAAGTTTCAGGTCCGCCGCCGTGACCTGCCGGTTAACCCTGTGCCGTGGCTACGGCCGTCACTTGTTGCAACTGGATCAGATTAAATTTGGAATTCTCTCACGAACTTCACTTAAGACTACCCTTCCGGGTCTTTGCGCGGCAGCCATAGTCGTGTCAGACTACATTCCGTTTTCCGATAAGGATTCGCTATGACCAATAAATTCCGCCCCCTCAAAACGCGCTCGACCCGTATGTCATCGAGAGTCTCCGTTTCCGCCATGGCCGCCGCGATGGTCGCCGGTGGTGTGCTGACGGCAGCAGCGCTGACCAGCGGATTTGCCCGGCCGAATTTCAATGCCGAGACTTTCCAGCAGCTCGACCTCTTCGGTGAGGTCTTCGAGCAGGTGCATGAGAATTACGTCTCCGAGCCGGAAGACAAGGTCATCATCGAAGGCGCCATCGACGGCATGCTGTCCTCGCTCGATCCGCATTCAAGCTACCTCACGGTTGAGGATTTCGACCGGATGCAGGAGCAGACCCGCGGCTCTTTCGCCGGGCTGGGCATTCAGGTCAGTCAGGAGACCGAAGGCGCGGGCCGCGGCCTTGTGAAAGTCATCTCGCCGATTGATGAGACCCCCGCCGCGCGGGCCGGTCTCCAGCCAGGCGACCTGATCTATGAAATCGATGGCGAAAGCGTCTTCGGTATGACCCTTGATGAGGCGATTTCGCTGATGAAGGGCCCCAAGGGGACGGCTGTCGACATCAAGCTGATCCGCGAAGAAGAAAACGAGCCGCTCGAATTCAACATCGTGCGCGATATCGTGACCGTCAGCCCCGTGATTTCCCGCCTTGAAGAAGGCGGCATCGGTTATGTGCGCCTGACGGGCTTCACCGCCCAGACAGAGCGCAAGATGCGCGAAGCGATCCGTGACCTGAAGGAAGAGAATGACGGTGAGCTCAAGGGCCTCGTCCTCGACCTGCGGAACAATCCGGGTGGCCTGCTCGATCAGGCGGTCGGTGTCTCCAACGCTTTCCTTGATGGCGGCGAGATCGTCTCGACCAAAGGCCGCCGCCGCAAGGACTCGATGCGCGAAGTTGGCGAGCCGGGCGAAATGCTGGCCGGTGTCCCGATTATCGTCCTCGTTAATGCGGGCTCGGCTTCGGCTTCTGAAATCGTCGCTGGTGCGCTGCAGGACCGCAACCGCGCTTTGCTGCTCGGCACGAAATCCTTCGGCAAGGGCTCGGTACAGACCGTGCTGCCGCTGCAGAACGGCATGAATGGCGCGCTCCGCCTGACGACGGCGCGTTACTACACGCCGTCTGGCCGCTCGATTCAGGCGCAAGGCATCGTCCCTGACATTGTCATGCCGATCACTCGTCCGGGTCAGGAAGAGCCTGCTCAGCGCCGCCGTGAGGCAGACCTTCGCGGGGCACTTGATGTGCCGGAAGATGCCGCTGAAGACATGGTCGATGCCGATCCGGAAGTCGAAGAAGCACCAGAAGGCCCGACCACGGCCCAGCAGATCCTGCTCGACGGGCAGGCATCGCTGAAGAAAAAAGAACGGGAAAAGGAAAACGCCACCGCCCTTTTCGTCGAGCCGACCGAATGTCCGCTCGAGGAAGATTGCCAGCTCAATCGTGCGCTGGAATTGCTCGGTGACAAGCCGACCTATGCCCAGCTCCTTTCGGATGCGAGCGCCATCGAGCGCTAAGCGTTCGGTGCATCATCTAATCAAAAAGCCCCGCCATCGTGCGGGGCTTTTCTTTTGGGCCGCTTGCCACCTCTGAGGCTTTCGCGGCATCTTCGGGGCCATGTTGCGCACGGCTTTTCTCTACGGGCTCATCCTCGCTGTCGCCGGGTTCGTCGTCGTCTGGATCGAGGCGTCGACCAGTTTCGGACTGATCGCCCCGCAATTCGGGCTGATCGCGCTGGCGGCCGGATTTCTGGCGCTCGGCATCTGGGCGGGACGGCGCTTCCTGCCTGCGGGTCCGCCTGCCGATGACGGACCGAACTTGGCGGCTATCTCGACGCTCGGGCTCTCGCCGCGAGAGATCGAAGTCCTCTCGGCGCTCGCCATCGGCCAGTCGAACAAGGAAATCGCACGCCAGCTCGATATCTCGCCCAATACGGTGAAGGCCCATGTCGGCAGCCTGTGCCGCAAGCTGGAAGTCTCGCGCCGGGGCGAGGCGGTCTCAGCGGCACGAAAGCTGCGGATTCTGGTCTGAATCACTCACCCAAACGGCTAAATACCCATTCGGGTAATAGAGAAATCGGGCATTCTGGGCCCTTCTCGCGCCATGCGAGAAACAAAAAGGAGACCCCGCATGCTTCGTTACGGCCTTATCTACGGCGGGATCGCCGGCGCGATCACCATCCTCGTCATGGTCATCGGCATGATGTTCGCGACCGAGCCCGGTGCCGGGAGCAGCTCCATGCTGGTCGGCTATCTCATCATGCTGCTGGCGATGGTGATGATCTTTGTCGGCATGCGGCAATATAGAGACCGCGAGCAGGGCGGCCTCATCAGCTTCTGGACCGCGCTCAAGCTCGGTGCGCTGATGGCGCTGGTCGCCGGTGTGGCTTACGTCATCTGCTGGGAGATCTATCTGGGGTTCACGGGTTCTGCTTTCATCGATGGCTACACCGCGGCTGCGATCGATAAGCTGGACGGGCAGGGCCTTCCGGAAGCTGAGCTTCAGAAGAAGATCGATGAGATCAACAAGATGGGTGAGATGTACGGCAATCGGCTGTTCCGGATGCCGATGACCATGCTGGAGATCCTGCCGGTCGGGCTGATCGTTGCGGCGATCAGCGCGTGGATTGTTCAGCGCAAACCCAGCGTGGTGTGAGTTTAGGTGCCCGACTTTATCCTCCCCCGTGGGGGAGGTGTCGGCGAAGCCGACGGAGGGGGCACACTGCCCCTAGGTGATCTGGGGACGACACCCCCCCATCCCCTCGCTTTGCTCGGGACTTCCCCCACATGGGGAAGAAGAGCGGCGCCTTAGGAGCACATGCCCGCCTGCGCGGGCATAAGCGGAAGAAAAGCAGGCTGGAGAACGGCCTCACGCCTCGGCGGGACTATTCTCCTTGGTCTGAAGAAGGCCGACATCGGGTTCGGTGGTTGGCACGCCCTGACGGGCGGCTTCTTCGCGCGCGGCCATCAGCTTGTTGCGGTATTTCGACTGGGTCACGGAGACCCCGACCATGATGAAGATCACGAAATAGAAGCTCGCTTTCGACATCGCGTGCACTTCGTACCCAAAGAGGGTGAGGTGGGCGAGGTGCCCGCCATCGGTGACCAAGAGAATGCCGACGACCAAGAGGATGAAGAGCCCGACGACTTCATAGGCGCGGTTCTTCTCAAGGAAACGGGCGACGTGATCGGACAGCCATATCATCAGGATACCCCCGACCACGATCGAGGCGGCGATGACGAGGAAGCGCTCCGAAAGGGCGACCGCGGACAGGAGGCTGTCGAACGAGAAGACAAGGTTCATGATGACGATCAGCGCCAGCGCCGAGGCGACCGGGCGTTTGCCGACGGCTTCAGCATGTTCGAGGTGGTCGACCGAGAGAAGGTGGAAGATCTCCTTCATCGCCGTCCAGATGATGAAAGCGCCGCCCGCGAGCGTCAGGAGTGCCCGTAATGTGAATTCACCGTGTACGAACCCTTCGCTCCAGCCGAACAAGGGCTCGGTGACCGCATTGAACGTAAAAAGGATGACAAAAAGCAGGATCAGCCGGAATAGAAGCGCGATCCCGATGCCCATCCGGCGCACATAGGCCTGTTTTGAGGCCTCGACCCGGCGGCTCTCAATCGTGATGTAGAGCAGGTTGTCGAACCCCAGCACCGCCTGAAGCAGGACGAGCATCAGGAATGTGAAAAGGTTCGAGAGCGTGAACAGGCCCTCAAGGCTGAATGCGTTCTCCAAGGTTTCCCCCTCAGAATAGAATGTTACTTGCCGCGGGGTGTTACGCGACGTTGTCAGAAGATTGAAATGCCAATGTCATCCGGGCCCGTCGAGCCGGAAAAAAGTCGACGCCTGCGTCTCTCTCGCGTTAAGACCTTAATCAAGGGACTGGGGGACTGACGTGCTGCGGGAAATCAAGCTCAACCACCGCGATCGAAAGCGGATGAAGGTGCTGACCCGCGCTGTCGTCACCCGGTTATTGCCGCAGACGCCCGAATTGCAGGGCATTCTGAACCGCGGCGAGAACCGCGCGATCCGGGTGCTCTCGACCTTTCCTGGCCTTCTGATGGCCGCTGGCGCCTACTTCCTCTTCTATAAATATGGCGCGAAGCTTGAGGGCATCCCTTATCTTGAGCATCTGGCGGACCAGACCGGCATGATTGTCGGCGCGCTTGGTGTCTTCGTCCTTTTTGTCTTCTTCAACCCGCTCGCAGGCTGGCTCGATAACCGCTTCATGCAGTTCTGGAGCGGGGTCTACATGTTCCGCTTCAAATGGGCGCAAGGGGATAAGGCGGCGGAAGTCCTCGATGCGGCCGAAAGCCTGATCCGCACGCGGCCTGACAAGATTGTCGAGGCGCTGCGCGAGGAGATCGAGGACAAGAAAAGTCTCTCCATCCCGAAGCAGGTGATGGAGGTGATTGATGGCTTTCCGGGGCCCGGCGCGCCCAGTGCCATCATCATCCGCAAATTCATGGAGCGGCGGCTGAAGTCGCAATATCTCGCCGACCGGTTCGAGGGCATGCGCAGCGATGAGCGCGATTATGCCAAGCGCTATTTCCTGCGGGCAAGGGCGGTGCGGAATGCCATCCGCTCTCAGCTCCTTCTCAATGAGCTGGGCGCCGAATTACGCGCGGAAATCCCCGCCGGGCCCGACTGGCAGCGCTTTTACTGGTCCCAGCCTAATGCGCAGGAAACGACGCTGTTTGATTCCAAAGACTTCCACCAGCGGTTCCGGACGGCCGCGCCGCATTACCGCTGGCCGGTCGCAACGGCGAAGGATTCGGTGGGGGAGACAGCTGTCTTCAGGCTGGTTGCGGCGATTGAGAACCCGATGCGCCAGGCGATCTATGCGATCAATGTGCGGGAAATCATCGATGCCTTCCCGGAAGTGATCCGCTCTTTCATCGAGCATGAAGAAGGCGAGATCGACGAGGATGACGCTCGCGTCCCGGCGCTGACCGAGCTTTATCTTGAGCTATTGCAGAGCATCGATGTGCAGATGTTCGGCAAATGGGACCGCCGCACCCTGCGCCCCAGCTCCGATGTGCACATCATCCCGCAGCCGGTTCTGAAAAACGCAGCGCCTGCGGGACAGGAGCCTGACTGGCTCCTGCGCTGGGATCCCAACCGTATCGACTGGAGCCTTTTTGACGACAGTGACGGGAACACCCGCCGCGCCTTTGCCGTGCTTGCCGAGTCGATTGACCGGCTGGGTCAGCGCTCGACCCCGATCATCCTGTCGCGCGGCGACACGCTGCTCATCGACAATCTGCGCTGCCTCGTCGCCCGGCGAGAGCTTGATGCCAAACGGCTTGCCGGGGCCAAGCGGGCGGCGATGTATCCGCTGACCTGGTGGCTGCGCGGCTATTACGGCTTCCGCCAGCCAACCGCCGAGCCCATCGTCCGTGATGAGGCGCCCCAGATTGTGCCGATCACCGAGGATGAGCTGAAGTCAAAATCGGATTTCACCGATGAGGAGCCGACCCCGCGCGAGGTCCATGAAATCGGCCCACATTCGGTCCTCGAATTCGTCGAAGAGACGCCAGAAGCGGAAGATGCACATCGTGCGCTGCTAGTCCCGCGGCGGCAGGGAGCGCCAGAATTGAGGCGCTTGAGAGAGCCCGACGAAATTCTCTGACAATCGCCTGTCCAGTCCTTGTTGCACCGCACGGGGGTGCATGCTATCCGCCCGCGAAATTTGGATGCCTTCAGCCCTGAAGGCGCCTCTTCACTTGTTATTCCCGATACAGGCATCTGCCTGTCCCGCCCACGGAGGAACCCCGCATGGCCGATTCCAGGTCGGAAGTCGCTGAGCGGTATGCCGAAGCCCTGTTTGAACTCGCGCTTGAAGAAGGCGCGCTCGAGACTGTCGAAGCCGATATGAAAGAAATCGGTGTGGCGCTTGAGCAGAGCGACGATCTGCGCCGTCTCGTTGAATCGCCGGTCTTTGACCGCGATGTCATCGCAGATGCGCTGAGTGCCGTTCTAGAGCAGGCTGGCGCATCGCTGACCGTCAAGAATTTCGTGAAGCTCCTTGCCCGGAACGGCAGGGCTTCCGCACTGGCCGGTGTCGTCGCCGCATTCGCTGCGCGCGCTGCCGACCATCGTGGCGAGGTCTCGGCAGAGGCTGTCTCCGCAGCGCCGCTTTCTGCGGACCAGGAGAAGTCCCTGCGCCAGCAGATCGAAGCCAAGGTCGGCAAGAGCGTCGTCCTTACCACCCGCACCGATGCATCTTTGCTGGGCGGCCTTGTCGTCAAGGTCGGCTCGAAGATGATCGACTCATCCCTCCGTACAAAGCTCAACAGACTGCAACAGTCTCTGAAAGAGGCCTGACCCATGGAACTTAACGCGGCTGAAATCAGCTCGATCCTCAAGCAACAGATCAAGGACTTCGGCAAGGAAGCCGAAGTCTCCGAGATCGGACAGGTTCTGTCCGTCGGTGACGGGATCGCTCGCGTCTACGGTCTCGACAACGTCCAGGCGGGCGAAATGGTCGAGTTCGACGGCGGCATCAAAGGCATGGCGCTGAACCTCGAAGACGACAATGTCGGCGTCGTGATCTTCGGTGACGATACCGGGATTAAAGAAGGCGCGACCGTTCGCCGGACCAGCTCCATCGTGGACGTGCCTGTCGGGCGCGGCCTGCTTGGCCGGGTTGTTGACCCGCTCGGCAACCCGATCGATGGCAAAGGCCCGATCATGTATGAAGAGCGCCGCGTCGTGGACGTCAAAGCGCCGGGCATCCTGCCGCGGAAATCCGTGCACGAGCCTGTGCAGACTGGCATCAAAGCCATCGACTCGATGATCCCGATTGGCCGTGGCCAGCGCGAACTCGTCATTGGCGACCGTCAGACCGGCAAGACCGCCATCTGCATCGACGCCATGCTCAACCAGAAACAGCCCAATGCGGCGGCTGCGGATGATTCGGGCAAGCTGTTCTGTATCTATGTCGCTATCGGTCAGAAACGCTCGACGGTCGCCCAGATCGTCAAGACTCTCGAAGACAATGGCGCGCTGGAATATACCGTCGTCGTGGCCGCGACCGCTTCCGAGCCGGCCCCGCTGCAGTTCCTTGCGCCGTTTGCCGGTTGCGCCATGGGCGAGTTCTTCCGCGACAACGGCATGCACGCCGTGATCGTTTATGACGACCTCTCCAAACAGGCCGTTGCTTACCGTCAGATGTCACTGCTGCTTCGCCGTCCGCCGGGGCGTGAAGCCTATCCGGGCGACGTCTTCTATCTTCACTCGCGGCTTCTTGAGCGCGCAGCGAAGCTGAACGAAGATCACGGCCTTGGCTCGCTGACAGCGCTTCCGGTCATTGAGACGCAGGCGAACGACGTGTCGGCCTATATTCCGACCAACGTGATCTCGATTACCGACGGCCAGATCTTCCTTGAGACGGATCTCTTCTTCTCGGGCATCCGCCCGGCCGTGAACGTCGGTCTCTCGGTGTCTCGTGTGGGCTCTGCGGCCCAGATCAAGGCGATGAAACAGGTTGCCGGCAAGATCAAAGGTGAGCTTGCTCAGTATCGTGAGCTTGCAGCCTTCGCCCAGTTCGGCTCCGACCTCGATGCAGCAACGCAAGCCACGCTGAACCGTGGTGCGCGCCTCACAGAGCTTCTCAAACAGCCGCAATATTCGCCGCTGCAGGTTGAGGAACAGGTTGTCGTGATCTTCGCGGGTACGCGCGGCTATCTCGACAAATTCCCAGTCGAGCGCGTTGGCGCATTTGAGGAAGAGCTCCTGCGCCACATGCATTCGAGCCATTCGGATGTCCTCACGACAATCCGTGACGAGAAGAAACTGTCTGACGAGATGGAAAAGAAACTCATCGAAGTTCTCGACGCCTTCTCGAAAAACTTCGCGTAAGGAGCAGGGTGGGTGGCTGCACGAGAAGCATATGCTTTGACGGCACTTGCCGCCCTCGGCCTGTCCGCCTGCGCGTCTTCGGGCACCTATGACCTTCGGCCTGCCTATCTTGCGGCGGTGCCGGAGGCGACCTCCACCTATCTCGACTGCGACGGGGTGTCGGATGTTGTCTGCGACTGCCGCCGCGGCGGGCTGGAGCAGGAATTTCCGAAACCCAGCCTGACCGATTTTGACGCCGGCTATAAGGTGCTGGCCGCCGAGATCGATAACGGCGCGACGCGCGATGAGGCGGAAGTCAAAGCCATTCACACTGTCTTCGCCGAAGTTACCAAGGACATCGAAGACATCTGTTCGTATCATGAGAAAGAGGCGGCAAACTAATGCCCTCACTTAAGGATCTCAAAAACCGGATCGGCTCGGTCAAATCGACCCAGAAGATCACCAAGGCCAAGCAGATGGTCGCCGCGGCCAAGCTGCGCCGGGCTGAGGAGGCTGCCACCGCCGCTCGTCCCTATGCGGAGCGGATGGAAACGGTGCTCTCGAACCTCGCCGCCGGTATGGGCGAAGGCGCAAGCGGGCCGAAACTGCTGACCGGCACAGGCGAAAACAAAGTCCACCTTCTCGTCGTCGCAACGGCGGATAAAGGCCTTTGTGGCGCCTTCAACTCCTCGATCGTCCGGCTGGCGCGCGAGCGCATCGTCAAGCTCGAGGGCGAAGGCAAGACGGTCAAGATCTTCACCGTCGGCAGCAAGGGCTATGACCAGCTTCGCCGTCTTTATGCGGACAAGATCGTCAAGCGGGTCGACTTCAAGGACCAGAAGACGGTCGGCTTCGATGCGGCGAAAGATATTGCCGAAGACCTGCTTGAAATGTTCGAAGCGGGCGAATTCGACATCGCCACGATTTTCTTCGGCAAATATAAATCCGTGATCGCACAGGTGCCGACCGCCACGCAGGTCATTCCCGCCGATCCGCCGGAAGTCTCCGAAGACGCCGCGATCACCGCGCCTTATGAATATGAGCCGGATGAGGAGCGTATCCTCAAGACCCTGCTGCCGCGCTATGTCGCGGTTCAGGTCTTCCGTGCCCTGCTTGAAAACATGGCGTCCGAACAGGCCGCCTCGATGACCGCCATGGACAATGCGACCCGCAATGCCGGCGATCTCATCGACAAGCTGAACCTGCAATATAACCGCGCCCGCCAGGCGCAGATCACCACCGAACTTATCGAAATCATCGCCGGGGCCGAAGCGGTCTAACGGGCGAAGGAGGTAAAGAAGAGAAATGTCACAAGGACGAGTTTCACAGGTTATCGGCGCTGTCGTCGACGTTGAGTTCGATGGCGAGCTGCCGTCGATCCTCAACGCTCTGGAGACGGACAACCATGGCAACCGCCTGGTGCTCGAGGTTGCTCAGCACCTCGGCCAGAACACGGTACGGACCATTGCCATGGACTCGACCGAAGGTCTGGTCCGCGGTCAGGCTGTCACCGATACAGGCGACGCAATCCGCGTGCCGGTCGGCGAAGCTACGCTCGGCCGCATCATGAACGTGATCGGTGAGCCGGTGGACGATGCTGGCCCAATTCAGACCGAAGACCGCCGCGCCATCCACCAATCGGCGCCGCCCTTTGTTGAGCAATCAACCGAAGCGGAAGTCCTCGTCACCGGCATCAAGGTCGTCGACCTTCTCTGCCCCTACGCACGGGGTGGTAAGATCGGCCTCTTCGGCGGCGCAGGCGTCGGCAAGACCGTTCTCATTCAGGAACTCATCAACAACATCGCAAAAGTGCACGGTGGTTACTCCGTGTTCGCTGGTGTTGGTGAGCGGACCCGTGAAGGTAACGACCTTTACTGGGAAATGATCGAATCCAACGTGAACAAGAACCCGGCCGAAAATGGCGGCTCGGCGGCTGGCTCCAAAGCTTCGCTGATCTACGGCCAAATGAACGAGCCTCCCGGGGCCCGTGCTCGCGTCGCGCTCGCCGGTCTTTCGGTGGCTGAGCACTTCCGTGATCAGGGTCAGGACGTTCTGTTCTTCGTCGACAACATCTTCCGATTCACGCAGGCCGGTGCAGAGGTGTCCGCACTTCTCGGCCGGATCCCGTCCGCTGTGGGCTACCAGCCGACGCTGGCCACCGACATGGGTACGCTGCAGGAACGCATCACGACGACGACCAAGGGCTCGATTACGTCCGTGCAGGCCATCTACGTGCCAGCTGACGACCTGACCGACCCGGCGCCGGCAACCTCGTTCGCCCACCTCGACGCCACGACCGTTCTTAACCGGGCGATTTCGGAAAAAGGGATCTACCCGGCTGTGGACCCGCTCGACTCGACCTCGCGGATCCTCGACCCGCGCGTCGTCGGCGAAGAGCACTATCAGGTCGCCCGCGGCGTTCAGAACATCCTTCAGCGCTACAAGGCGCTGCAGGACATCATCGCCATCCTCGGCATGGACGAGCTCTCAGAAGAAGACAAACTCACCGTGGCGCGCGCCCGGAAAGTGGAGCGCTTCCTGAGCCAGCCGTTCGACGTTGCTGAAGTCTTCACCGGCTCGCCGGGCATCCAGGTGCCGCTCGAAGATACGGTCCGCTCCTTCAAAGGTCTGATCGGTGGCGAATACGACCACCTGCCAGAGCAGGCCTTTTACATGGTCGGCGCAATTGAAGATGCGATCGCCAAAGCCGACAAAATGGCTCAAGCCGCTTAAACGACTGAAATTAAAAGATAAAATGGCCGGCCACCCTCGCGGTGGCCGGCTTTTTTCTTGGTCGATTCGGTCAAATTCAATCGATTACGGCAATTTCTAGCTCGTTAACTTCAAATTTTAAGCTCTTTCGAACCTCATTCGCGTCAATCTGTGATGGTCATCACAGCGGGGTGTGGGGCGGTGAATTAGGTTCTGATCATCGGACGGGGAGAGCCCGACGGTGATCAGGAGGAGAGAAGACCATGACTGCCATTTTTGACCGCGCTTTCGTTGCCCTCGGAGTTGATGCCCATGACCTCACGAGCGTCAAAGGCCGGTCAGCGATCTATCTTGGCCTGATGGCCATGGCAGTTGCCTGTCTCTCTCTCGTTGGCGGGATTTGCAGCAATCTCGTCGGGGGTCCGGTCGCTTAAAGCTCTCCCCTACCGATACGGATACCCCATTATCCTGACTAAGCGGCGCCGCCCTCCCGGCGCCGTTTTTTCGTGGGCAAGAGGCCGTTCCAGATCCCTAAAAGCCATATTTTTCGCGATTTTGGCGTCAGTTTGAGGTCGATTTGCCGATCTTTCTCATCAATCTGTGATGCCCGTCACAGCGGGTCCGGGCTCGAAAGGATAGTTTTGTCTCATCGGACGGGGAAGCCCGGCTGACCTTAAGAGGAGAGAGACCATGACCGCCATTTTTGACCGCGCTTTTGTTGCCCTCGGTGTCGATGCCCACGATCTCACGAGCGTCAAAGGCCGGTCGGCCATCTATGTTGGTTTGATGGCCATGGCGGTCGCGGGCGTGACGCTCGCAGGCGGGATTGTCACCAATCTGGCCGGTGGACCGGTTGTCTGAGGTTTCCCCTTCCGATTTATGCCCCTCCTTACTGGCGCCCCTCGGGGGCGCCTTTTTTTTGCGAATCGTGCAACAGATTTGTGTCTGGGTGGTTCTGGTAAGTGGAGTTTAGGTCCCTATATCGAAAGTCAATAAGATGACCGGAGAGCCAAAAATGACCCGCACCTTTGACAGAGCCTTTGTGGCCATGGGTGTCGATGCTAAAGACCTGACCGCTATGCGCGGCCGTTCGGTCATCTATGCCGGCCTCATCATGATGGCCGCAGGCGCGCTCCTCCTGGGAGCGGCAATCATTTCCAATATTGCTTCGTAAGAACTCGCCTGCTTTTCCCGGCGGATTTTCCATAAAAGACGCCGACCTGTGACGCCCATCACACCCGCCTCAGCCCCCATTGAATAGGTTCTCTTTGTCGGCAGCCCAAACCGACACCCTAAGACCGGGGAAACCCGGGCACTCAATCGGTGGAAGGAAACGGCGTTCCCACAATGCCGAGGTCTCATTGCCCTGAGACTTTCATCCGACCGCAGATTCGCCCGGGAGGGACTGACAAGCTCACACCTGCCTCAGAGCTTGGCGGCCCCATCAAACCGGTTCCCGTGTGCACCTTTGGGAGAGGGGACGCACGAATACCCTAAAGGACCCTCCCACGGGGTCCGGAACTCAAAACCCGTCACCATTGCCTTGGTGGCGGGTTTTTTTCGTTTCTTCCCGAATAGATGCGAATGTGAGCTGAGATCACGCGTTCTTGATGCCGACAGGCGCGGGACATGTTGCACCCGCGAGGGGCCTCGTCTAAACGCCCGCAAATTCTCTTTTCCGATCTGCAAGGACCCCGCCCGTGGCTGAATTTCATTTCTCGCTCGTCTCTCCCGAAAAGGAACTCTATGCCGGGGAGGCCCAGTCCGTCTCCGTGCCCGGAACCGAAGGGATTTTCGAGGCCATGCCGGGCCATGCGCCGGTCATGTCGACCCTCTCGCCGGGCATCCTGTCCTTCAAGGGAACGGACGGCGCCGAGGCTCGCTTTTATGTGCGTGGCGGCTTCGCTGATGTGACCGCGACGGGAGTCACGGTTCTGGCTGAACTCGCCGTGCCGGAAGCCGAGCTCAAGGGTAACTTGCTCGCTGAAGAGAAATCCCTCGCCGAAACGCAGCTTGCCGCCGATCATTCGCCGGAAGAAAATCTCGACGCGAGCCGCGCTGGTGACGTTCTCGCCGGGTACTGAGCCTCCTTTGGGATTGTACTCGAGAATACCACTGCATAACCTAGAAATGAATATGTGGGGGGATTGGGTGCCATGTTCGATTGGGTTGAAGGACACGAGACGGTCATAACTGCCGTCGCGGCGCTCACCGCTGTCTGTCTGTCATTTGTTGGTATACTCCTGACGTTTTTGACATCAGCTCGTCAGCAGCGCCATGCACGGCTTTCAGTCAGGCCGATTGGGTATGTTGACCATGGCTTGTCTCCTAGTAACGGGAGCATCACTCTTCGGAACAGCGGGCTGGGCCCTCTCTTGGTCAAAGATCTGAGGACGTACTGGAATGGTAAGGAAGAGGCCGAGCCTTTCAAATCTATTCTCGAGTTACTCATTGAAGAGAATGAACCGATCAAACAAAACTTTTCTGGTCGATTGTGGTGGAGTTATAATTTCCGTATAGGGAATACAGCTCTGAGGCCAGGCGGTGAAGTTTCGCTCTTCTCTTGGGAATACCGTGATTTAACAGAGAAATACGAATTGCCGGACGTGCTGAAACCAAGTCACAGACGTATAATGAAAATGTTATCCGAAATGGAGATCAAGATCCGCTATTCGGATATATATGGAAGTCACCGTAGGGTGATACGGTTGAGGGGTGAGGAAACTTTTTTCGCTGCCTGATCTCTTGAAGTTGAGTGAAGCCTATTAGCGCCCTTCCAGAAACGCATTTGCCGCTGCATCATCGGGGTCCCGCTTGAGGACTTCACGATGGGCTGCGGCTGCATCATCCGCCCGGCCAAGGACTTCATAAGCACGCGCGAGCCGTTTCCAGCCTTCGACATCATCGGGTTCTTCCGCCAGCCGTGCGGCCAGTCCCTCGACCATGCCCTCGATCATCTGCTGGCGGTCATCCGCCGACATGTTCTGGGCGGCTTGCATCTGTTCCGTAGACGGCCCGGCAAAGCGGCGTTCCTCTTCTGCCGGCGGCAGGCTTTCAGGCGAGAGCTGGGCGATCAGGCCATCCACTGCTGGCAGCCACGGCGCGCCATCGGCTGAATTTTCCCGCAAATTGCGTAGGTCTGCCAGCGCGCCGGGGACGTCTCCGGCTTGGGCGCGCGCCAGCGCGAGATAATAGACCGACTGCGGATCACCGGGGTAATCCTCTAAGATCAGCTCGAAGATTTGGCGCGCCTCATTCCCGACAACGCCTTCATTGGCGAGCACCATGACCTCGGCCATCTCGCCCGCCATCTGTGCGTCGCCGCCGCCGGTCAGCCGATTGATCTGGGCATAGGCGCGCAGCGCGTTGTCATACTCGCCGAGCCGGGCATAGGTGCGGGCGAGGAGGGTGAAGCCGTCGACATCCTCCGTCTCGGTCTCCAGCCGCTTCTCAAGGGCGGTAATCTGCTGGTCGAGCTCTGGGTGGCGTTCATTTGCGGCAAGCTGCTCACGAGCCTGTGAGGGAGAAATCGCGGACGGCATTTGCGGGCCGTTCGGAGTGCCCAGCGTCAGATAAATCAGGGCGCCAGCCAGCGGGATCGCGGCAAGTGACGCAATCACGGCCAGCCGTCCGGCCCGGCTGACAGTCGTTGTGCGAGCGGCCTCTTCACGCTTGAGCGCCTGCAGCAGGCGGCGCTCGATCTCGTTCTTGGCGGCAGCTTTCTGATCCTCCGTCAGCACTCCCCGTGCGGCATCGCGGTCGAGCTCTGCCAGCTGGTCCTGATAGATCGCCACATCACGGGATTCGGGGCTGTCGCTCTTTTCCTGCCGGAAGAACGGCCAGCTCAGAAAAGCCAGTATGATCAGCGTGATCAGCCCGCCGGCTAAAATGATGGTCAAGATTGGCAACTTTCTTGCGCTAAGATGGGGGTCATTAACCGGTGAAAACGGCGCGGACCAGCTTTCCTAGGCGCGCTTCAACGGTTAAGCTGTGGTTAATTGTGGGGGTAATACGATGTTCAAACGCAGAAAACCGACAACTGCCTCGACCAAGGTCGTGCGCAAGCTCGGGCCAAGTCCAACACCGCCGAAAGTTGATGTGGCCCCGGCCGATGCGAAAACGACCGTCGCGCAAAGCCATACGATCGGCCAGCAGCTCTCTGAAGGCCCGACCGGGGCTGGTGCTCCGCTGCCGGAAGTCACCCGCAAGATGACGACCATGCCGAAAGTCTCGCTCGCAGGCGGCAGCTCGCGCAGCGCCGGTGATCTGAAGACATTCATGGCCGGGGTGGTGGCGCGCAATCCGGGTGAGCCTGAATTCCATCAGGCCGTTCAGGAAGTCGCCGAAAGCATCCTGCCTTTCGTTGCTGACAATCCGCAATATCGCGACACGATGATCCTTGACCGGATGACCGAGCCAGACCGCCAGATTTCCTTCCGTGTGCTGTGGCAGGACCGGGACGGCAATGTGCAGATGAACCGCGGCTACCGCGTTCAGTTCAACGGCGCGATCGGCCCCTATAAGGGCGGCATCCGTTTTCACCCCAGCGTGACAGCCAGCGTTCTGAAGTTCCTCGGCTTTGAGCAGACCTTCAAGAACTCGCTGACCGGCCTGCCCATGGGCGGCGGCAAGGGCGGCTCGAATTTCGATCCCAAGGGCAAGACCGATGCCGAGATCATGCGGTTCTGCCAGAGCTTCATCACTGAGCTTTATCGCCACATTGGTGAAGATACGGACGTTCCGGCCGGTGATATCGGTGTTGGTGCGCGCGAAGTCTCCTACATGTTTGGCCAATATCGCCGCATCACCAATAAATGGACCGGCGTCTTTACCGGCAAGGGCCTCGATTTCGGTGGCTCACTGATCCGGAAAGAAGCGACCGGCTATGGCGCGGTCTACTTCATCCAGAACATGCTCGTCGCAGCCGGTGACTCGATGGACGGCAAGGCCGTCTGCATTTCGGGTTCAGGCAATGTTGCGACCTATGCTGCGGAAAAAGCGACCCAGCTTGGCGGCACGGTTCTCACCCTGTCTGACTCGCGGGGCACGATCTATGATCCTAACGGCATCACGCCGGAGAAGCTCGAGATCGTCAAACAGATCAAGGAAGTCGAACGCGCGCCGATCGCGGTCTATGCGGACCGGGTGAAGGGCGCGAGCTTCCATGAAGGCTCACGGCCATGGGGCGTTGCCTGTGATGTCGCCATTCCGTGTGCGACACAAAACGAGTTGGAAGCTGAAGACGCAAAACTTCTCATCAAGAACGGCATCAAGGCCGTTGGCGAAGGCGCGAACATGCCCTCAACGCTTGAGGCGGTGCATATGCTGCAACAGGCCGGCGTCATGTTTGGTCCGGCAAAGGCGGTCAATGCGGGCGGGGTCGGGGTTTCCGGTCTTGAGCAGAGCCAGAACTCGCTGCGGCTTTCTTGGTCGGCCGAAGAGGTCGAAGACAAGCTGCGCAACATCATGGCCTCAATCCATGAGCAATGCATGATGTACGGCCAGGACGGTCAGTATGTGAACTATGTCAAGGGCGCGAACATTGCCGGCTTCCGTAAGGTCGCTGATGCGATGTTGGCTCAAGGCTATATCTGATCACGATCAGGATCTGACTGGCGGGATTATTCAAGGCGCTCCTTCGGGGGCGCCTTGTTCATATTTGAGGTGCGGACCGTTGGGGTCGATATAGACCATGCCGCCCTGAAAATCGATGACATACCGCCGTGTAGTGAACATGTCTGCGCCTGCGATGATCAGCGGCTGGCCTTCGCCCACCATGGGTTCGAGAGCATCAAGGTCGAAGATGAAAAAGCGTGGGGCGCCCCAGAAATGGCCGCCGATCTGAAAGCGGTCAACGATAATGGAAAGCGAAGGCTTGAATGTGCCTGTTGCGCCAGAGGCCTCCCAGTCCTCCCGCATCCGTTCATACATCGCGCCTAGATCGTTCTTTAAATGAGCGGTCGCCCAATTCATGACGGAGAAATCAGCGCCCGTATCAATCAGCACGGGGACATACCGGCTGACGATCGGGGCCCTGCCGAACCAAAGGTTTCTGGTGAGCGGGCTGCCTTCGAGATGCGAGATCGGGATCTGGTCCCATTCGAGATATGGCGTTGCGTCAAAAGTGGCAGCCGGCATGAAATCGACGCGGTCGATCTCCGGATCGAATTTGAGGGCGTAATGCTGGAGGACATCCGTCCCCAGAACGCCATCGACATCGGGTGGCTTGGGGCGCGGCTTCAGGATCGCGATATGGATATCATCATAGATATCTTCGCCGATGGTCAGGCCGGAGAGGAGCGCGGCGGGGCGTTCATCGGAGCCTGTCAGTCCCCGGACGAGAACTTCCTCGCCTTCAATCCTTGTAGCGCCCAGCGCCTCATAAGTGCCGATATAGGCAGCGGTAGTGTTCGCGCCTGTATCCATGATGAAGGAGAAAACGCCTTTGTCACCGACTTGCAGCCGGACGACCGGCAGATCGGTTCGCGGCTCAAGAAAAGGAAGGCTGGCGGTGATGGCGGGTGCGGGCGGCGAGGGGGCTTCGACGGGATCCGCGGGCGTGCTCGTGCAGGATGAAAGGAGCATAGCGGACAAAAGTGCGCCGAAAGCCTTTCTCATCCTATCACTCCTTATGCTGACTGGTCGGCAATCTCTTCGAGAGCATCGACACGGAAGAGGGTGATCAGCCCGCCGGAGCCGCCAAGCAGGCCGTCATCTTCCCAGACTTTGAGCTGGCGGTTCACATTCTCCCGCATCAGGCCGGCATGAGCGCCTAGATTGGCCTGGCTCAGCTTGATGTCGACGAGGATGCCGCCTTCGGGCTGCGGCTTGCCATATTGCTCGGCGAGGCGAAGGAGCGCGCGCGCAAGCCGTGGGCCTGCCTGCAGCGTCGTCATTTCCTCAACGAACTCGTCTGTCTTACGAAGGCGTCCGCAAAGGACACCGATAATGTTGAGGGCGACTTTCGGGTGGGTCTCAAGATAGCTGATGAAACCTGTCCGGCCGATCACAAGGACACGGCTCTCTTCGATCGTGATGGCGCTCGCTGTTCGGAGGCCGCCGTCGAGGACTGCAATCTCACCAAGGACTTCACCGGGGCCCATGAAGGCCAGCACGGTTTCCTTGCCGCCTTGCGAGGTCGTGCAGATTTTGATCCGGCCGGAGAGGACGACATACATGTTCTCGGCATCTTCGCCCTGACGGCAGATCGCCTGCCGCCCCTTGAAGATCTTGATCTGGGAAATCGCGATCAGGTCATCGAGACCGTCATCGTCGATACCGGCGAAGAACGCATGCTGCCGCAATTCAAAGCGGATGCTCGCCTGTTTATCGATCATGCCTCGTGCCCAAACCGCCATAGATCGGCGGCCCCTCAACGGGGGTGGGAGCGCCCCCGCGGCTGCTAAATTCGCATAACTCTAAGCGATTATTCGGAAAAACGCACGTGTCACGAAACAGCTGAACTGCAGCGGGCCGCAACAGGGCCCGCTCCATTACTCAATAAGGCGCTTACTGGTCGCCCATGCATTCCAGCGAGCCGAAATCGTCGATCACGCCGCCCTGACCGCCATCCAGAATGATGCCGCCATCGGTGACGGGAATGCCGTCAAAGACGGGGCAGGCCATGGTTGGCCGTTCCACTACATTCTCCTCTTCAGGCTCCTGCGGTTCTGGCTCGACGGGCTCTTCTTCGACTACGACATTTGATTGCGGGATCTGGATATCCGGGACAGGCGAGACAGGCTCACCTGTCGGCACGGAGACCACTTGCTGGCCAAAGCTCTGCACAGCCTGCTGCGGCAGCGGGAACGGGCCAATGGGCGCAGCGCCCGGACCGGGGATAAAGACCGCTGAATTGGTCCGTGTCAGCGTGACGGTGCCATTCGGCGTCGTGATCGTGACCTCGCCTTCGCGGGTGAGGTTGTCGCCTGTCGTCGTGCTCGGGCCGCGCAGAACCAGGATCGTCGCCTCCGGGCCGGTGGGTACGCCTTCGAACTGGCCCTCAAGGCCGGAAAGCTGACGGACAGCATCTTCACCGACGGCGCCTTCAACGATCGTCCCGCGGATCCCCATGGACGCGACGGGCGTTTCGATGCGGACATTCTCAGGGTTCTTGGCCGTGCGGCCTGACATGAAGCGGAACGCGCCCTTGGTGACGCGGGCCGTCATTTCGCCGGCATCGCTTTCGGGGTCATAGACGAACTCATCGACGACCAACTCAGCCCGCGGGCCGACGGTAAAGACGGTCTGGTCGACAAGCAGCATCTGCATGGCCGAATTGTCGCCTGACGTGATCAGGTCGCGCATCTTGATGCCGGTGCCCACAGCGGCGGCGCGGCTCGTGTCCTCGTCCTCGCTCTGGACGGAGACTTCGTTGCGAATGGCCGAAGCCTTGCCGATTTCCTGAGCGGCGGCGGCAAACATGCTCGACGCCAGCAGAAGGGCGGTAGTGAGGCGTGTGATCGTCATGGTCATATTCTCCCCGTCACGTCCCTCAGAAGCGGTAAATCAGGCGGAATTCCCCGCCATAGCTGTCAAAATCAAAGACCGTCTGGTTGGAGGACCGGTCAGACCGCGTTGCGGCCAGCTCAACGAGGACTGGATCGAGCCAGGCGGCCTTGTCGCCGGTGAGCTCAGTGATCGGCACGCCGTAAGCGACGCGCGAATACCAGAACTCGTCGGCGCGCGTGCCCTTATACTCATAGTCCCGATAGATGAGGTTCGAGCTCAGATAGCTGCCATTCTGCCAGAAGACGCTGAAGCTGCCTGCTCCGCCAAGGAATGTGTACGCGAAGAGATCTTCGAACGCGTCTTCATCGACCATCTTGTCGCGATAGGAGACGCCAAGCGAGCCGCGGAACATGGGCGAGAAAACATGTGAGACGGTCAGAGAGGCATCGGCGCGGGCGCCATCGCGGAAGTCCGAATTGTCGCCGGTGCCAAAGACGTTTGAGTAATTCTGGTCATGGTATCCAACCTGGAGGGTCCCGCGTGTCCGCGGGGTGAAGTCCCGCATGATCCGCGCTTGAACGCCAAGCTCATCCAGATATCCATCACCGCCGATGATGACAGTCCGACCGGACACGTTTGCGCGCCAGTCCATAAGGCCGGTCTCCCCGGCCACACCCGCGCGGGCGCTGGCAATCAGGAATTCCGAGAATTCGTCATCCTCAAACTGTTTGAAATAGGCATCGCCCTCACCGAACAGGCGAAGCTCGCTCGTGTCACTGAGGTCGTGTTCGACTTTGGCGCGGCCCCGAAGGACCAGAGAGAACTGATCGACACTTTCAATCGTCAGCCCATCTTCGGCGAGTTGGGAACCCGCATTTTCGTCATAGCCAAGGCCCGCAGAAACACGACCGGAAATCCTCGTGCGCTGTGTCTTCTCATTGGAGGCCGTGCGATAGCGTTCGACCTCAGCCAGCGTATCTGCGGAGAAGTCGCGGCCTTCGAGGAGGTCCGCTTCGCGTTTCGCGGCGGTGTAATCCCCAAGCTGGAAGAGCACGCTGGCATAAAGCAGCCGGGCTTCATCCCAGTTCGGCTCATCAATCAGCAGACGCTCCAGCGTAGCGGCGGCGGCGAGAAGGTCGCCGGCTTCGACGCGCTGCTGGGCGTAAGTGATATTGAGCTGCTGGTCGGATGGATTGTTCAACACCTGCTGGAAGGTGATCTCTTCCTGCGCCGAGGCGTTGCTGATTCCGGAAATACAAAGCGACGTCGCTGTTGCCAGCGAAATCGTGATGACGTGCTTGAAAACCCCCACGGTTTTCTCCCCCGCTGACTGCTGCTCTTTCGTACCCCTCTGGGGTGTGTGCCGTCAACGACATAACCCTAAAATGGGAAGTCCAGAACATCAGTGATGCTGGACGGGCACAAACTTAACGGTTACCGTTTAAGCCGCAGGCGAGGGGCTGAGAGAGCGGGGCATGGCGAAGCGTTCCAGATTGATGCGCATGGGATGGCGCAAGCGCGCGCTTCCGGCTGCGGCCGGGCTCATCGTGCTCGTCCTGACAGCGGCTATCCATTACTATAATCCCCTTTCTCTGAACCGTTTTGGCGACCAGCTGATGGACCAGTTCCAGCGTTGGGAACCCCGTGAGTATCAGGATGTTGGTGTCCGGGTTGTCGATATCGACGAGGACTCGATCGACCGCATCGGCCAGTGGCCTTGGCCGCGCACGCAGATCGCCGAGATGACCCAGCGCATGTTTGAGGCAGGCGCAGGCGGCGTGGCCTACGACATCGTCTTTTCTGAAGCGGACCGTACCTCACCGGAGAATTTGCGCCCCACACTGATTAAGGGCGGTGCGACCGAAGAAGTGCTTGCGGGGCTCGAGCAATACCGACCACATGATGAAGTGTTCGGCGAGAAGCTCGGCGTGCTGAGTGAGCTCGGCGGCGCGGTCATCATGGGCTATTTCTTCGAGTATTTCGAAGGCCCGGACATGCAGCCGAAACGGCTTTACGGTCCATCCAGTGCCGGGGAAGTGCCTGTCCAGGCTCTGCCCAGATATGTCAGTGTGACGGACTCAATTCCTGTCATTAATGACAATGCCTATGATGCGGGTTTCGTCAGCACGCCGAAAGACCCCGATGGAATTGTGCGCAAGGCGGCGCTGCTAGCCTATCTCGATACGGGCACGCCTGCGGATGACCCCTTTGCTATCCTTGATGTCTACCCCTCCTTGTCTCTTGCGATGTATCGCTTCTTCCTTGAGGCGACGGCGGACACGACAGCGAAGGTTCGCGATGCCCGCGGCTACCGGATCGAGACTTCGACGGGCTCTGGCGAGATCGGCGCAAATGTCTCACAGATTGCGGGTATTCGCTTCGGCGAGAAGCTGGTGCCGACAACTGCCAAGGGCGAACTGCTCGTTCATTTCACCGAAGGGCGTGAGAACCGGGTCATCCCCGCATGGAAACTGCTCGATCCGGATGTCAGCGTCGAGGAGCTTGAAAAAGACTTCCTCCTGAAAATGACGGATGCGGATGGCAATGAAAGCTACCGGCCGACGCTCGTTTATGTCGGCACCGGGGCGCAGGGGCTTTATGACCTTGTTGCAACGCCGCTCGAGCCGACCCTGCCCGGGGTGCTGGTTCATGCTCAGGCAACCGAGCAGATGCTACTCGGTCACTTCCTGACAAAGCCGGACTGGGCGCCGGGTGTGCGTCTCCTCAGCCTGCTGCTGGGCGGTTTGATCCTGATCCTGATTGTCCCAATTGCCGGACCGCTGCGCAGTGGTCTTGTCGCGGTTCTGATTATTGGCGGGCTCTTTTTTGTGTCCTGGGAGCTTTACGTCAATCAGCGGACCCTTTTCGACCCGGTCTATCCGGCCATCGCGCTGGGGCTTGTCTACCTGATAACGTCGACCAGTAGCTTCATCCTGACGGAGGCGGAGAAATCCCACATCAACGGGGCCTTCTCCCGATATCTCTCGCCGGATATGGTCGCGAAGATCGCTGACGATCCGGGCTCGCTGGAACTCGGCGGTGAGAACCGCGACATGACGATCCTGTTCTCGGATATTCGCGGCTTCTCGAAGATTTCCGAAGGCATGACCTCGGCCGAGCTGACCAGTTTCCTGAACCGCTATCTGACGCCGATGACGCAGATCCTGATGAGCCACAAGGCGACCGTCGACAAATATATCGGCGATGCCGTGATGGCATTCTGGAATGCGCCGCTTGATGATCCTGAGCACCATCGGAACGCAGCCCTCTCCGCGCTCGAGATGATGGATCGTCTTGCGGAGATGAACGCGGCCCGGAGTAATCCGCAGGCGCCAGAAAACGAGAAGCTGCCGGTTGAGACAACAATCGGGATCGGTCTTTTCTCTGGCGACTGTTCGGTCGGCAATATGGGCTCGGACCAGCGGTTTGACTATTCCGTACTCGGCGATGTCGTGAACACGTCATCGCGTCTTGAGGGCATGACCAAGCAATATGGCGTCGGCATCCTTGTGGGGGATTCGACGGCAGAACATCTTGGTGAGTTTGCCCTGATTGAACTCGACCGGGCGAAAGCCGTCGGCAAGGATAGCTGGCTGACGATTTTCGCTCTCGTCGGGGATGAGCAGGTGGCGAATGATCCCGCATTCGCCAAGCTGCTCGAGCTTCAGTCAAAGTTCCTTGCGACCTATCGCGAGCAGAACTTTGAGGAAGCTTTAACCATGATCGGGGAACTCTCCCGATTGGGCGCAGGTTTTGGGCTCGGGAAACATTACACAATCATGCAGGAGCGGATTGAGGCATATCTGGTGGATCCGCCGCCACAGGACTGGGAAGGCGTCTATGTGTTGCGGCAAAAATAAAAGTCGCGGATCCCAGATGATGCGGGAGGAGACCCCATGCTGATCGCTCAGATCACGGATCTGCATATTGGCACCGGCAACGATATCGGGGCCGAGGACAATTACCATCGCCTGCTCGCGGTGTTTGAGACCCTGTCCAAACTCAAGCGCAAGCCGGATGTCTATATCGCGACAGGGGACCTGACCGAAATCGGATCGGTTGCGGCCTATAAACTCCTCAAGCAGATGATTGATGAGGTGAATCCCGGCGTGCCGGTGCTGCCATGCCTCGGCAATCACGATGTCACCGAGAACTTCAAAAAGGTTTTCGGCAAGACGCATATACATGAGGGCTTCTGTCAGTATTCGGTCGATCTCGGCGATGTCTGGCTGGTTGTCACCGATACGCATGACGAGACCATACATGGCGGCGCCTTTGATGAGGCGCGGGCGGACTTTCTTGATCGCGCAATTGAGGAGGCCAATGGCCGCCCGGTGCTGCTAGCCATGCACCATCCGCCCTTTGTCACCGGCATCGACTGGATGGGGGCGCGCAATTACGAAGAGCCATGGCTGGTTCAGGTGCGCGACGTCATTAAGCGCCACAATAATGTGAAGAAGATCATCTGCGGGCATATTCACCGGACGATGGACCGGCCCTTCGCGGGCAGCTCCTGCATCGTTTCGTCCGCAACGGCTGCGCAGGTTCACTTGGAACTCGCAGCGATCACTTCATCGACGGCGGATGGCCGTCCGCTGATCGTTGATGAGCCGCCGGGCTTTGCGCTTCACTGGTGGGATGGCCGTGAATTTGTGACCCATCACGGGGTCGCCGGCGATTTCGATGTCATCCTCGAATATCATGACCGGTTCCGGAACGTGATGCGGGATGTGTTCCACGTGCCTGAATAGGTAGGCGCGCTGGAGAAGTAAGAGACAGACAGAGCGTGCTGGTCAGGTGTGGGGACGCCAGGCTCGCGGGTTCTAAAGAGCGGGCAATTTTGGTAGAATTGCCCGGAGTGGGGACTGAATTTCGTGTCGGATAATTTCAAAGTCGCGATCATCGGCTCGGGCCCTGCGGGGCTCAGCGCGGCGGCACGCGCGGCAGCGCTCGGCATGTCCCATGTCCTGCTTGAGAAGACCGACCACCTCTCCGACACGATCTACAAATACCAGAAGGGCAAGCACATCATGGCGACGCCGGACCAGCTGGTCCTGCGCTCCGACATGTCCTTTGCTGCCGGGAAACGCGAAGACATTCTCGGCACCTGGGATAGTCAGACGCTGTCCCAGAAGGTCAACGTCAAGCTGAATGCGGAAGTCATCGATATTTCGGGCTCGAAGGGCAATTTCAAGATCCAGCTAAAGGGCGGCGATGAGATCAGTGCAGAGAACATCGTTCTCGGCATCGGCACACAAGGCAATCCGAACAAGCTGCGCTGCCCCGGCGGTGACCAGCCCTTTGTCGGCTATCAGCTCGATGACCCTGCCGAGCATCTCGACAAGCACATCATCGTCGTTGGCGGCGGGGATGCCGGGATCGAGAACGCGCTCGGGCTTGCCAATCCGGATCTCGGCAACACCGTCACGCTGCTTCAGCGCTCGGACGGTTTTCCGCGCTCAAAACCGGCGAACGTCGCGCTGCTTGAAGAAGCGCGGGCCGATGGCCGCCTTGATTTCCTGATCAGTGCGTCGCCCAAGGAACTTCTCGCCGACCGCATGATCGTCGAAGCGAAAGATGGCGAGATCGAGCTGCCCTGCGACATGGTCATTGCGCGTCTCGGCTCTGCGCCGCCGCGCAAGCTGATCGAGGGGTGGGGGATTGAGTTTACAGGTCCCGACCGTGAGGCCTATCCGATCCTGTCGGAAGAATTCGAAAGCGTTGTGCCCGGTATCTTCGTCATCGGGGCGTTGGCGGGCTATCCGCTCATCAAGCACTGCATGAACCAGGGCTATGATGTCATTGAACGGATCAATGGCAACAAGTCTCTCAAGCCTGCCGACCAGCCGCTGCTCGAAGCGATCTTCAAAAAGGTCCCCGGCGGCAAGGATGTCGATTACTGGATCGATCACCTTCGCAAGGACGTGCCCATCTTCGAAGGCGTCAGCCGCCTTCAGATGCGCGAATTCCTGCTCGATTCCAGAATGCATGCACCGAAAGCGGATGAAATCATCTTCCGCCGTAATCAGGCGGGCTCGTCCCTCTGGGCGGTGGTTGATGGCTCGGTGCAGGTTGAGATCAATCCCAATGATACGCGCCAGCGGGTTGAGCTGGGCGCGGGGCAGATCTTCGGCGAAATTGGCCTGATCTCCGGGCGGCCACGTTCGGCAACCATCCGTGCAGGGCGTAATGCGATCCTGATCGAGGTGCCGCGCTCGGCGGCGCTCAAGCTGATCGACACCATCCCGGCGGTGAAACGCAAAGTCGACACGATCGCCACGGAACGCCAGATCCGCCAGATCTTCGGCAACAGCCTCGATGTGAAATGGATCGAGAAGCTGATTGCGAATGCGGAATATGTCGACGCCCCGGCGGGGATGACGATTATCGAAGAAGGCTCGGACGACCTCGATGTCTATATCATCCGTTACGGCTCGGCGCTGGTTGAAAAGAATATCGGCGGCAAGGACGTCTTCCTCTCTTACGTGCCGGCGGGCGCCTATGTCGGGGAGATGGCGCTGTTTGAGAACCGTGTGCGGACGGCCTCGGTCAAGACGGCGATCAAATCCCAGCTGATCCGCCTCTCAGGCGAGATCTTCGAGGAGCTCTTATCGGCTGAGCCCGAGCTGCGCGAACGCATCCGCGAGACAGTGGTCGAACGCCGCCGCCTCAATGCTTTTGTCGAGAGCAAGAAAGACAATTTCGATTCGGTCTCGGACTATTACTCGCAGGTTGCGGACTTCCTGATCTCCGAAGGCCTTGGCGAGGCGACCGATGCGCTCCTGATTGATGAGAGCCTCTGCGTCGCGTGCGACAACTGTGAGCTGGCTTGCGCTGAAACCCATCAGGGCATCTCGCGCCTCGATCGTGAGGCAGGGCAGGCTTATGAGAGCATCCACGTGCCTACCTCCTGCCGGCACTGCGAGCACCCGCACTGCATGACGGACTGCCCGCCCGACGCTATTCACCGCGGCGCGGATGGTGAGGTCTTTATCGACGAAACCTGTATCGGCTGCGGCAATTGCCAGCGTTATTGTCCGTATGGGGTCATTCAGATGCAGAAGATCCCACCCAAACGGCCGGGGCTTTTTGCATGGTTCCTCTTTGGCTCAGGGCCGGGACCCGGCCAGCCTAGCCAGAAATGGATCAACCAGAAAACCAAGGGCAAGGATGTCGGCAAATTCGCGGTGAAATGCGACATGTGCAAAGGCATCAAGGGCGGCCCGGCCTGCGTGCGCGCCTGCCCGACGGGCGCGGCGATCCGCGTCAGCCCTGAGAATTATCTGAACACGGTCAACAAGAATGGCGGGGGACAATAATGGCTTTTGATTCCGCCAACCAGAAACGGCGCCAGCAGGCTGCCCATATTAGCTTCCTCAAACACGCTAATTTCAAATGGGCGAAATTCGCACTGGTGATCTCGGCGCTCGCCGCGGCAGGCTACTTCTTTCATGACCCGCTGCCGCGCCCGAATGGCGGCACCATTCTGGGCTATACGCTGGGGACGATCGGGGCGCTCCTGATCCTGTGGCTGACCATGCTCGGCATCCGCAAGCGGCGGATCGCGCCGGGCAACTGGAGCCTTAAAGGCTGGACCTCGGCCCATGTTTATCTGGGACTTTCACTGATCGTCATCGGGACGCTCCATACGGGCTTCCAGTTCGGCTGGAACATTCACACCCTTGCCTATGGCGCGATGATCGTCGTCATTCTCTCCGGGCTCGTCGGAATCTGGTTCTATGCGGTCATTCCCGAAAAGATGGGACGCAACCGGGATGAGCTGACGCGCGAGCAGATGGTCGCGGAGATCAATGCCTTTGACCGCCAGCTGACCCAGCAGGCCCAGCCGCTGCCGCCGGAGATCTCCGACCTCGTCAAACAGTCCGTGCAGAAAACGAAAGTCGCAGGCGGCGTTCTTTCGCGTCTCGCCAAGCGGGCGCCGACGGATGCGACCGACAAGGCGCTCGAGAAACTACGCCGCATGCATCCGAACATTGATGGCCCGGACCGTCAGGTCGTTGACCAGCTGATCGCGACGCTCGAGCGCAAGCAGACAGCGCTTGGCCGTGCCCGCCGCCATGTGCGCTACAAGACCATGCTCGAGCTGTGGCTCTATGTGCATGTCCCTATAACCTTCCTGCTTCTGGCAGCGCTGACGGCGCATATCGTCAGCGTGTTCTTCTATTGGTGAGGGCGCAGACATGACGTTCATCATCAGACAGATCACCAGACGGCCATCAGGCGATGACATCATCCGCGACCGCGAAGTGCCGGGCGACGAAGTCACCGTTGGCCGCGCGACGCATAACGAGATATTCCTTTCCGACCTGCGGGTTGGCCTCGATCACCTGACGATCTTCCTGTCGGGCACGCGCCTCTCGGTCGAATCCGAAAAAGGACATCCCTTCACGATCGATGGCCGTGAGCAGTCCAAGCTGACACTCAGCCAGGGCAACACGAAATCCATCATGGTCGGCCCGTTCCAGCTCAGCTTTGAAGCGGCAGAACGCGGTGTCTGGCGCATCTCGGTTGAGCGGGTGGAGCCGGAAGCCGCCCTTGAAGAAGATCAGGTCGATGAGATTTTCACCCTGCGCGGCACCTTGCTCGGCAAGCGCTTGCCCTCATGGGCCGGGTATCTTGGCGCGATCTTCCTGTTCCTTGCCGTACCTGTTGCGTGGTTCTACGGTATTATTCCGAATGCGGCGGATGAGGTCGTTGATCTTGACCGGTCTTGGCTCTCCGGCCCCCTTTCGAGCGACCACGCCAATCTCGCCGGTGAATGTCAGGCCTGCCACCAGGCAGCTTTTGATCACGTCAATGATTCTGCCTGCATCGAATGCCATGACGAGCTGGGCGATCACGCCGAACCCGTCCTTTTGACGCAAGCCGTGCCGGAACCTTCCGGTGTCGATGGGCTCGTCACGCAAGCCTCAATGTTCTTTGGCAAGGAGCGCGGGCAATGCGCCGACTGTCACCGTGAGCATAATGATGATGAAGGGCTGATCCTTGAAGCTTCCGTTCTGTGTGCGGACTGCCACACCGGGCTTCACGACCGAATCGAGACCGATCTTGAAGATGCCAGCAGCTTCCGCACGAGCCATCCGAACTTTCAGGCCGTCCTGATCGACACGCCCGGCGCGACGCTTGGCGATGAGCCGACCTTCCGCCGCGTCCCGCTCGGCAGTGCGGATGTCATGGACAATACCGGCCTTAAATTCCCGCATGACCTCCACCTCGAAACCTCGGGCGGGGTCGCGCGTCAGGCGCAGACGCTTTCGGCAGAATACGGCTTCGGCGATGCGCTGGTCTGCGAGGACTGCCATTCGCTCGACAAGGATGGGCTTCTCTTTGAGCAGATCGAGATGGAGGCGAATTGCCAGATGTGCCACGCGCTCGACCTGCCCGATGAGCAGTACACGCGCGAACTGCCGCACGGCAAACCGACCGAAGTCATTGCACTCATCCGCGATTATTACCGCAACCGGACGATTTCAGACCTCGTGATGCCCGATGGCTCCTTGCGCCGCCGGCCGGGCGATGACCGCCGTGTGCGCCGCCAGCCGCGGCCTGAGACCGCGCGCGTCGATGCCATGGCGATCGCCGAAGAACAGGTCGCGCAGATCTTTGCGGAGAAAGGCGCCTGCGGCACCTGCCACGTCGTCAAACAGCCGCCCGCCGGAACGGTCGATTTCGATATCCAGCCGGTGCGCCTGATCGACAAATTCATGATCCACGCCGAATTCGATCATGACGCCCATGATATCGGCGATCTGACTTGTGACAGCTGCCACGAGGCGAAATTCTCGTCCCTCTCGACCGATGTGCTTCTGCCGCAGATTGAGACCCAAGCCGGGCTTCCCGGTGGCGGCGATGTAGAGGGCTGCCGCGAATGCCATGGCGATGAGAAATCCCGCGCGCCGCTGACGGCCTCAGCCTGCCTTGACTGCCACGGCTATCATGACGGCACGCATGCGCCGATCATGCGCCCGCGTGAGGTTGTCGATGCCAGCGGATCAGGTGGCGAGCTCAGCTTCAACCCGTCGCGGTGGGGACGCATTCCCGAGGGCGCGACGATCCGCTAAGGCGGCCCAATGATCATCGAACTTGGCCATTTCGCCCTTATTCTCGCGCTCCTCGTAGCCGGGGTGCAGACACTCTCCGGCATTGTCGGCGGACATCGCGCTGACCGGACCCTGATGGGGGTCAGCGGCTTTGCGGCTTATGCGCAGGTGACGCTGGTCATCCTCGCTTTCCTTGCGCTGATGCATGCCTATTTGACGTCTGATTTCAGTGTGCGGAACGTCTTCGAGAACTCCCATTCGATGAAACCGATCATCTATAAGATCGCGGGCGTCTGGGGGAATCACGAGGGTTCACTGATCCTGTGGATTCTGATCCTTGCTGCGCTCGGCGCGGCGGTGGCGGCGTTCGGTCGGCGGATCCCCGAAACCTTGCGGGCACGCGTGCTGGGCGTGCAGGGGCTGATTGGCGTCTGTTTTCTCGCCTTCGCGCTTTTCACCTCGAACGCTTTCCTGCGGATGGATCCGGTACCGCTGGACGGCACGGATCTGAATCCGCTCCTTCAGGATGCTGGCCTCGCTTACCATCCGCCCTTTCTTTATCTCGGCTATGTCGGTTTCTCGGTCGCATTCTCTTTTGCGGTGGCGGCGCTGCTCGAAGGACGGGTGGACCCGGCCTGGGCAAGGTGGGTTCGTCCGTGGACGCTGCTTGCCTGGGCAGCGCTGACCCTCGGCATCGCGATGGGGTCATGGTGGGCCTATTATGAGCTTGGCTGGGGCGGCTACTGGTTCTGGGATCCGGTCGAGAACGCCTCCCTCATGCCGTGGCTGGCAGGCACGGCGCTTCTCCATTCGGCGATCGTTGTCGAGAAACGCGACACGTTGAAGCTCTGGACCGTCCTGATGGCGATCATCGCCTTCACGACCTCGCTCCTCGGCACTTTTGTTGTGCGTTCAGGGGTGCTGACCTCCGTACACGCCTTTGCCAATGACCCCTCGCGCGGTGCGCTATTGCTGGCGATCACTATACTCCTCTCAGGCGGGGCCTTTACGCTGTTCGCTCTGAGGGGGTCCGCCATGCGGTCTTCGGGCAGCTTTGCCAGCGTTTCCCGCGAAAGCGCGCTGGTCCTCAACAATGTCATCCTCTGCGTGATCACCTTCACCGTAGTCCTGGGGACGTTTTGGCCGCTTTTCCGTGAGGTCGTGACGGGCGAGCGCATTACGGTGGGCCCGCCCTATTACACGATTGTGACAACACCGCTCATGATCCTGCTCGCCATCATTATGGCTGCGGGCATCTTCCTGCCATGGAAGCGGGGAGACGCGAAGAAGGCTGCTGGTCGCTTAAAGGCGGCTGGTGTCGGCACTGTCGTAGCCGTCATTGCCGGGCTCTATTTTTCCGGCATCCACAATATCCTTGCTGTTGTCGGTCTGGCGATCGGCGTCTTCGTCATCCTGATCACGTTCACGGATGTTGCGGACCGGGCGAAGCTCTTCCGTATTCCGCTTAAAACGTCGCTCGCGAGGATGCTTGGCTTTCCGCGCGCCTTCTGGGGCGGCTCCATGGCGCATCTGGGGGTGGGGTTTGCGATCCTCGGCATGGTCGGCACCTCTCTCTGGGTCACCGAAAAGCAGGTCGTGATGACGCCGGGAGAGACAGCCGAAATCGCCGGTCTCGACATCACCTTCGAGGATATCGGTGTCTACCGGATCGCGAATTATGAAAGCGAAATGGCCACTTTCACACTGTCGAAAAACGGCCGGAAGATTGCGACCATGACGCCGGAGAAGCGCTGGTATCCAGTCGCCCAGCAAACAACAGTCGAGGCCGATATCCTCCCGCGTTGGGCGCATGACATCTATGTCGCCATCGGTGACCAGCGCGGCGAGGATCCGCGTAGCCGCGTCGTCCGGCTCTATCATCACCCGCTGGTCATGTGGCTTTGGGGTGGTGGAGTGTTGATGGTCTTTGGCGGGCTCGTCAGCCTGTCCGACCGTCGCTACCGAATCGGCGCGCCGACCCGCAAGAAAGCGGCCCCGGCAGCGCCCGCCGGGCCAGAGGCGGTGCCAGCAGAATGAGAAATCTGATTTTCCTCGTCGTCATCGTCCTTGCGGGGCTCTCTGCCAGCTATGCGCAGAAGGAAGAGGCAAGCGACGCCTCGATCGATGCTCGCGAGCTCGAAATTGCCGAGACGATTCGCTGTGTTGTCTGCAAAAACCAATCGATTGCCCAGTCAGATGCTGAGCTTGCCCGTGATCTGCGCGCGATCCTTCGTGAGCGGCTTGAGGCGGGGGATTCGAATGTCGAAGCCCGGGACTACATCGTTGAGCGCTATGGCGAATTCGTGCTCCTTAAACCGACCTTTTCGGGGAAGAATTTCCTCCTCTGGGCAGGGCCATTCATGGTGCTTTTTCTCGCGATCTTTGGCGGGATCGTCTTCATTGTCACGCGGCGCAATATTCCCGCTGGTAACCCTTCCTTAACCCCTGAAGAACGCAGCGAACTCGACGCTTTCCTGAAGCAGAAAGAATAGGCCCCAGCGGCCCTTTTTCACGCACCGCACAGTTGAATTTTAGCTTTCGATTAAGCTAGACGAGAGGGGCGAGGGGAGAGAGCGCGTGCCGTGGGGGCTGCGCTCATTTTCGCATCCCCTATACGGTTGCGAGGGCACCATGACCAATGATCGCGAGTTCGGCGAGCGCGGCACCACTCTTTTCTCGATGCTTGCTGGACAAGAGGATGTGATCAAGAACGGATCGCTCTCAGGGCCTGGCGGTGCGGGATTTGTGGGCACCGGCCCGATTATCCCCTCAACAGGATCCGGCACCGTTTCGGTGGCGTCGATCGCGCCGCCCAGCCCTGTGTTCTCGAATGCGACGGTTCCCGCAGGCACCGTTGTTCAGGCCGAGGATGATGCTTTCACGCTGGGCGAGGATGACACGCTCGCGGGCAACGTTCTTGACGATAATGGCAGCGGCACCGACACCGCCCCTCAGGGGACGGAAGTTTTCGTGACCGAGGTCAACGGTCTTGCCTTCAACGGCACGGTCGTAATCGAGACCGCTTTTGGCGGCATCATCAATATCGACAATGACGGCAATATCTTCGTTGATCCGTCGGGCGGCTATGATTTCCTCGCCGCGGGTGAGGCGATCCAGGAGACCTTCACCTATACGCTCTCCGGCGCCAATACGATGATTGATCCGGGCGAGTTCGAAGCCGTCGTCAATGTGAACAATCTCGACTCAGAGACCGGCTGGGTCATTCTTGGGGCGAGCCCTGACGATTTCTTCGGGATTTCCGTCGCCGGTGCCGGTGACGTCAACCAGGACGGCTTTGCTGACCTCATCATTGGCGGCTATCGCGGCGGCAGTAATTTCGAGGGTCGCGCCTATATCGTTTTTGGCGGGACTCAGGGCAATGGCCCCCTGACTGTCGCGGATGGCAGCTTTGGCCTCAATGGCCAGTCGGGTTTTGCCTTTGCGGGCATCCAGGGTGCCCAGTTGATGGGGCAGGCTGTTGGCGGCGGCGGCGATTACAATGGCGACGGCATTACTGATTTTCTGATCGCTTCGCCGCGCTTTGATACGTCGGGCACGAACAATGCGGGCTCCGTCGATGTGATTTTCGGCGGGCAGGGCATCAACAATGTCGCGACTTCCGGTTTCTCAATTTTCGGAACCGGGCCGAACACTTATGCTGGCATCACGACCGCGAATGCCGGTGACCTCAATAATGATGGCATTGACGATATTGTCGTTGGCGCATGGCCGGCCGATCCGGGTGGGCGGCTCGAGGCGGGCGAAGTTTATGTCGTCTTTGGCAGCCAGGGCCAGCAGGGCAATGTGACTGTCAGTGGCCTGACGGGGTCGAACGGCTTTGTCATTCAGGGTGTCTCGGCGGGTGACCGCGCGGGCACGGCGCTTGCTTCCGCAGGCGATTTCAACGGCGACGGCATTGAAGACCTCATCATCGGCGCGACCCACCGGGATGTCGGTGCGAATGAGAATGCAGGCTCCGCCTATGTCGTCTTCGGCTCCAGTAGCGGTTTTGGCGGCACGCTGAACCTCGCCAATGCGGGCTTCCGCCTCGATGGCATCGGGGAGAATGACTATCTAGGGCGCTCGGTTTCCTCCGCGGGCGACATTAATGGCGACGGGATCGGCGATATCGCCGTCGGCGCCTTTAACGCAGCGCAAGGCGCGGCGGCGCACGCCGGTGCAGTCTATGTCGTCTTCGGCGGGCAGGGGATTTCCGGTACGCTCTCTGCAGGTGCTCTCAACGGCACCAACGGTTTTACCATTCGCGGCTTTGAAACCGATGCGCAGGCTGGTGTGTCTGTGTCGCTTGCTGGCGATGTCAATGCAGACGGTTTTGATGACCTGTTGATCGGTGCCCACCTTGAGGGCGCGAATGATCAGGGTGCAGCCTATGTTGTCTTCGGCAGCGCAAATGGCTTTGGCAGCTCGATCAACCTCAACGGCCTTGACGGTACGAACGGCTTTAAAATCTCGGGTGCGCCGGGCGAGGGATATCTTGGCTGGGCGGTTGCCGGCGTCGGTGACGTTAATGGCGACCAGGTCGATGATATCGCGGTTTCTGCCTTCGGGCTTAATGATGACACGGGCGCGGTCTTCGTCATTTACGGGCGCGGTACGCCGGTCGATGGCGAGAGCACAGCGACCGTCACGGTCACCTTCCAGGGCGAGAACGATCCGGTTGTTGCCAATGATGACACATTCACCATCACCGAAGATGGTGGCCGTGTGGATCTCGAAGAATCCTTCCTGACCAATGACGTTGATCCGGATACGTCAGATACACTGACTGTCGTGTCGGTGAACGGCCAGACCATTGTTGGCACTGACATCACTCTCACAACTGAGGGAGGCGGTACCCTGACCGTATTCCTCGATGGGACTTATGACTACACGCCTTCCACTTCGGTTCAGTCCCTGACGGACGGCGAGACGAGTGGTGACTTCTTCACCTACACCGTCACAGACGGGACGGTGACTAGTGGAGAGGCAACAGTGTCACTCGTCATCACGGGCGTCGATGATGCGCCATCGGCGAATGGTGAGACCTTCACGACGGATGAAGATCTGGCGGTCATCGACTCCTTCTCCGGTGCTGGAAACCTCCTCGATAATGATTTCGATCCCGAAGGTGCGGATCTCATCATTACGGCGGTCGAAGGCTCGGCAGCCAATGTCGGCAGCACGATCATTCTGGCATCCGGCGGTACCCTGAATATTCAGAGTGACGGCTCGATCCTCTACTTCCCGCCGAGCGGTGTGGACTCGCTGGCTGCGGGTGAGCAGTTCGTAGATACGGCAACCTATACCGTCAGTGATGGAACGCTTGAATCAACAGCCACGGTCACGCTGATCACGACTGGCGTCAATGACCCGGTCAGCGCGACGAATGACAGTTTCGCCCTTTTCGAGAATGACCCGGGCCTCTCGGGCACGGCAAATGTTCTTGATAATGACTTTGATGTCGATGCTTCGGATTCAATTACCGTAGCTGAGTTTGACGGCGATCCGATCCCCGTCGGCGGCAGTGTGACGATGACGTCCGGTTTCGGTTCGCAGGTGACGCTTTTTGCCGATGGCACATTCCAGTATGTGCCGGGCAGCGGCTTTGACTCGCTCATGCCGGGCGAAACTCAAGACGACACCTTTACCTACCTCATCACGGACGGCGATACGACCAGCACGGCCTCGATCACGGTCACCGTGTCGGGTGAGGACGACGCGCCTGTCACGCTGACGGACAATTTCGTCCTCTTTGAGGATGATGGCAGTCTTTTCACATTCTCATCAGGCTCAGCGAATGTGCTGGATAATGATTCGGACCCGGAAGGCGGCAGCCTGACGGTGACGGAGCTGAACGGTAATCCGACATTCAGCGGTATGGCGGGAGCCACTTCCGCGGATGGCGCGGACATCTTCATCACTTCCTCCGGTGTCGTCGATTATTTGATCCCGGCGAGCTATCAGAGCCTTGATGACGGCGAATCGATGATGGACAGCTTCACCTATACGGTGAGCGACGGGAACACCTCTGTCGTCGAAACGGTCAACATCATCGTCAACGGCTCGAACGATGCGCCGATCGCAGCGGATGATACGGCAACGGCCTTTGCGATGTATCCGGGCCCGTCGATCACAGCGCTTGCGAATGGCCAGTTCAGCTTCGTTCAGTCAGGTTTCTCTGGCGGCGGCGCCGTATACGGTGTTTTCGAAGCCGAAGACCTGAATGGCGATGGCGCCATTGACCTCTCTGAGGTCACAGCTTTCGAAGCCGCGTTTACCGGCGGCGATATGGTCGGCGCCTTCAATCTTGATTTGAACGGCCTACAATATCTCGTCTTTGATCTCGATGGTACACTGGGCGATGGCACCAGCGGTGCTGCCGGGGCGGAAGGTGTCATCTGGATTGGGGCTACTGAGCAGTATATTTCGGGGACGTCTTTCCTCAGCGCGAGCATGCCGGGCCTCGTTGATGACGGTCAGGAGTCGGATCAATCAACCGAATTCGCGACGGCGGCTTCTGCCAAAAACGTTCTCGACAATGACACGGATGTTGACACCAGCGATACGCTGACGGTTTCCGAAGTCGAAGGGGTGGCTGGCAATGTCGGCACCCAGATTACGCTTAGCTCTGGCGCCCTTCTGACGATGAATGCTGACGGGACATATTCCTATGACCCCAATGGCGCTTTCGACTCGCTGCCCCAGGGGCAGACGGCCACTGAAACCATCACCTACACGGTGACGGATGGTGATGTGACGGATACGGCGCAACTGACGATCACGATCGAAGGTACGCTTGACGGCGTTGTCGCGAATAATGATTTCTTCACGGCGGCTGGCGGCGCCTCTACCTTCAGCGCTGATGTCAATGACGACGATGTGCCGATGGATACGCCGGTCAGCGGTGTGAACGGTCAGGATGTCGGCACAGGTACCACGATCACGCTGACCTCCGGTGCAACACTGACGATTAACCCGGACGGGACGTTCAATTATCAGTCGCCGGGCTATTTCTCGAATGCGGGCCTTGATGTCACGATTTATGACAGCTTCAGCTATCGTCTTGATGACGGCACGGTCAGTAATGGCGACCAGCCTAAAGAGCCGGTGACCGCGCAGACATCGGCCAATCCTGATGGCGATCCTTTCCTGTTTGCCAATGAAGCATACGCCTATTTCGGCGCCAGCGTTGCCGGTATCGGCGACATCAATGGTGACGGGATAGACGACATTGCAATCACTGCACCGCGTTCGTCGAATGGCAGCTATTTCAATGCAGGTAAGGTCTATGTCGTCTTCGGGCGGACGGATGAGAATAATGCACTCGACCTCGATGCGCTGGATGGCACGGACGGATTCGTTCTGACTGGCGAAACCTCTATCGGTATTATTGGCGCATCGATCAGTAAGCTCGGTGACGTCAATGGTGACGGGATTGACGACTTCGGGGTTGGCAGCGGCGTCTATGGTGATGGGATCTACGGCAACAAGGTCGCTTATGTGATCTATGGCCGGGATACGACGCAAGGCGACAGCTTCAGCGCGACTGAACTTGTCGAGAACCTTGACAGCACCACGACCGGTTTTGCGATCTACAATGAAAATTCGTATGCTGGCTTCGGGACGGTTGTTTCGGGGGCTGGCGATGTCAATGGTGACGGCTTTGCCGATATTTTGATCAGCTCGCCAGGCGACGATGGTCAGGGCTCGGGCGGTTCCTACGGGGGTCAGGGCCGCGCCTATGTCGTTCTGGGTACAGATCAGGCCCGCGCTTCGTTCGGGTCGATTCAGGATGAGATTGCCGCAAATCAGGCATTCTCGGTCTACGGATATAGCAATTCCACCAATTATGGCTTCAGCCGCACGGCTAGTGGTGCGGGCGATATCAACGGTGATGGGTTCGACGATATCATCATCGGCGCGAGCTATAGCTCTAGCGTTGGGGCAATCACTTACGTCATCTTCGGTTCGAATTCGCTTGCAGGAACGGATGTCGACGCAACAGCTGTCGACGGGACCAATGGCTTCCTGATCGATGCGACGGGCGTGTCCACGGGACTTGGGCGGTCGGTCGCGACCGCCGGGGACTTCAATGGCGACGGCATTGCCGATGTGATGGTGTCGGATTCCGGCTTTTCCAATGGCCTTGGCTACAATTCCGGCGCGACCTTCATCATCTTCGGCAAGGACTCAACGCAGGGCGATAATTTCGCTGCGACAGTTACCCCGCAGAGCCTCGACGGGTCTGACGGCCTCAAAATCTTCGGGGCGACGGACGATTACGGCTTTGGCTTTAATATCTTCAGCCTCGGCGATGTGAATGGCGACGGGTTTGACGATATCTCGATCGGCACCGGCTACAATCAGGCTGGCGGACGTGCCTATGTGATTTTCGGCACGGATAACGGCTTTGGCGGCGAGCTCCATGCCTTCAATATCAATGGCCATAACGGCACGATTTTCGAAACGCCGGAGGGCGCCCCGAAATTCGTGGTTGCCGGAGATATTAACGGAGACGGCTTTGTCGACGGCATCATCGGTAACCAAACTGGCCAGGGCGTCAGCGGCTATAATGATGCCTATGACGGTGTCGTCTATGTCATTCTCGGCGATGCCGATGTTGGTAACGATCCGGCTTCGGCCTCGGTCTATATTGCGCTAACCCCGAACCCTGCCAGTGCTATTACCTTCGGTCAGATGACTGCAGCTGGAGACTTCTCCGGCACGGATTTTGATGATATGATCGAAGGTTCTAGTGGTAGTGATACGATCAACGGTATGTCCGGTGATGACACCATTAATGGAATGGGGGGTGATGACGTGATTATTGGCGGAGACGGCAGCGATCTGATCATCGGTGGCGATGGCAATAATCTGCTCATCGGCGACAATGGCGGGGTAATCCCGGTCAGCCTGTTAACCACACTTGATAACTCTGGAACACCTCCACCGCCCGTGACGCCTGACCTTAAAGGCGGCGTTGTGGATGCTGGTCCTGCCTATGGCAGTGTTGACCCGTGGGTGAACTGGGGCACGCAAAAAGGCGATGTTATCGACCGTGGCCCTGTGTCCGGCTTTGACCCGTCGCTGGAGCCTGACTTCGTCTATAGCGATGGGGCTTCGTCCTATGGCTATGACACGCCGAGTTCCGATGACCCCTTCGCGGTTGGTCCTGTGTCTGGTGTGGTCGTTGTGGCGCAGTCTTCTTATGCGCCTGACCTCGCAGGCGATCTGCCACGCGGGCAAGTCTTCGGCAGCCAGTCATTCTATGACGGGCCGGATATGCCGAGCTGGATGGTTGAGCACGCAATGTGGGAGACGCCCGGCTTTGACTATGACTTCCTCTTGGTCAGTGGCGAAGAGCCAGGCCCGGCCATTGCTGGCCTGCCTGATGTCGATGGTCCGGTGCAGACCGTGATCGAAGAGCCAGGGCTGATCGATATCATCACTATCCTTGCGGGTGGCGGGCCGGTTCACATTCCTGATCCGCTTGAGGACGTCCATTTCTGATGCCCTCACGGGCCTTTGGAATGACAATGAAGTTTCCAGAACCGCGCCTCTTGGGGCGCGGTTTTTTGTTAGGGTAAGCAATGTCCGTTGCGTGGCTCGCCTGCGGGGCATGACAAGCGGTATGGTCGCTGCTACTTCGCCGCCCTTATCGCAAGAAGGCGCCTTTCATGACCGTTTTCCTCCATCACCAGGACCTGCCCGACGATGTCAGCTTTGAGGGCGCGATTGCGGTCGATTCAGAAACGCTCGGCCTCAACCCGCTTCGCGACCGGCTGTGCGTGGTTCAGCTCTCCGACGGCAAGGGCGATGCGCATCTCGTCAAATTCGACGGGTCGGACTATTCGGCGCCGCGCCTCAAGGCGCTGCTTGCCGATCCCACCCATCTCAAGATCTTCCATTTCGCGCGTTTTGACATCGCCGTTTTTCGCCACTGGCTGGGGGGCGAGACGACGCCGATCTATTGCACCAAGATCGCCTCGAAACTCGCGCGGACTTATACCGACCGGCATGGCCTCAAAGACGTCACGCGCGAGTTGGCGGGGGTTGAGCTCTCCAAACAGCAGCAGTCCTCCGACTGGGGCGCAGCTGAGCTGTCGGATGCGCAAAAAGACTATGCGGCCTCGGATGTCCTCTACCTTCACAAGGTCAAGGCCGCGCTCGACGGGATGCTCGCGCGGGAGGGCCGCACAGCGCTGGCGCAGGCCTGTTTTGACTTCCTGCCGACCCGGGCAGCGCTTGATCTGGGCGGATGGAGCGAGACCGACATTTTCGCTCACAGCTGAGCGGGTCGGAGGGACGAAACCCTTCGTGACCTTGTCGTCATAAATCGTAATTTAACGCGATCGTCAGATGAGCGGACCTTTCCCGGTGGCAGTCAGAGTGCCATATTCCGGGAAGTTATTTCGTATCGAATTGAGGACCGGCGTGGACCAGGCCGCCGACAACTTCCAGGATTTCGTGATGCGTCGCCCAGACAGGCGGCGGCTCTCGACGGCGGCTGTCAGCGCGCATTCCCAAAGGGTCAAATGGCTGCGCCTTATCGTACCGGCCATCGGCGCGGGGGTCCTGATGACCTATGCGCTGAGCGCAACGCCCCCGGTGATCGACAAGGCCTTCATGCGCGACTTTGCCAATATCGACACAGACGCAGAGAACATGCGCCTCAATCGGCCCCGGCATACGGGCTATGATCTTGAGGGCAATCCCTTCGAGATTGCCGCCGCCTCTGCCTTGCGAAACCCCGAAACCCCGGGCCTCATTTCGCTGGATAGCCCGCAGGCCTTCCGCGGCCTTGAGAATGATGAGGACGTGACGGTCCGGGCCTTGCGTGGGCTCATGGATACGGAAGCCAAACGGCTCGATCTTTCCTCGAGCGTGGAGCTTGATCACCGCATTGGCGGCAGCGATTTCACGCTCAATACCGATGCGGCCGAAGTCGATTTCGAGAACAAGACGATCAAATCGGTGTCGGGCGTCAGCGGCTCCGGCGATCGCGGCACCGTTGCTGCGGATAGCATGACAGTTTATCAGGATGAGGGCCGCGCGGTCTTTGAAGGGAACGTCCAGTTCCAGATCGCGCCCGCCAAGAAAAAGGATGATGACACCGGCGGCTGATAGGGTGAGTAGACGCTCCGCACTTTTGCCGCCAAGGGGTCACAGTAGGAAGGCCAAGGGGACATGCTGTTTCTTGTATCGCTGATGGGGATGACGATGCTGTCGACCCAAGACCTTCCCGCACAGACATTGCGGGATGATCAGCCGATCGATGTCTCTGCGGGCCGCTGCGAGGTTTTCGAGAATGAGGACACGGTTCGTTGCGAAGGCGCGGTGCGCGTCTCGCAAGGCGAGGCCATTCTCGCAGCCGACCGGATGACGATTTACGGCACGCAGGAAGAGGGCGGTTTCCGCCGGATCGAGGCGGAGGGCGCAGTGCGCTACGCCACCGGCGAGAATGCAATGTCCGGGCAGAGCGCGACCTATGATGCAGCCACAACGACCCTCACGCTGATTGGCGATGTCGTTGTCGTGCAGGCTGATCAGGTGATGACGGGCGGGCAACTCGTCTACAATACGACGACCGGCGCAACCCTCTTTACACCGCCCAATGGCGGCAGGGTGCGCGGTGTCTTCTACACCGCCAACGACGCCCGGTAATGGATGGTGCGCCCATAGACGCCGAGCTTGTCAGCACGGAAGGTGAGCCCCTCGGCGGGGCGGGCGCCCGTGAGGGCCTGCGCGCTGAAAACCTCCAGAAAATGTTCCGTAGGCGGCAGGTCGTCAATCATGTGAGCTTTCATGTTCGCCGCGGCGAGGCGGTGGGCCTGCTTGGTCCCAATGGCGCGGGCAAGACGACCTGTTTTTATATGGTCACAGGCCTCGTCCCCGCCGATGGCGGTTCGATCACGATTGACGGATATGACGTCACCCGCCTGCCCATGTATCAGCGGGCAAAGCTGGGGATTGGCTATCTGCCGCAGGAAGCCTCGATTTTCCGGGGGCTGACCGTTGCGGAGAATATTCAGGCCGTGGTGGAGCTTGCCCATAAGGGCAAGGAAGCCCAGCGCGCAGTGACCGAGGCGCTGATGCGCGAATTCGGCATCATGCATGTGAAAGATTCAGCGGCCACAGCCCTTTCGGGCGGTGAGCGACGGCGGCTTGAAATTGCCCGCGCCGTCGCAACGGGTCCTGACTACATGCTGCTCGATGAGCCCTTTGCCGGGATCGACCCGCTGGCCATCGCCGATATCCGCGAGCTGGTCGCGCATCTCAAAGATCGCGGGCTCGGCGTTCTCATCACCGATCACAATGTCCGTGAGACGCTCGATATCATCGACCGCGCCTATATCCTGCATAAAGGCGAGGTGCTGAGCGAAGGCACGCCCGCCGATATTATTTCTAACGAAGACGTGCGCCGCGTTTATCTGGGGGAAACCTTCCAGCTGTAATGTTCTTTCTGGTGTGAGTAGCCCGCCACTTTGGGGAGTGCCGGGATCTGGGAGAGCATTAAATGAAGATTACGCCCAAATTGGAGGCGCGGCAGAGCCAGCAGCTCGTCATGACGCCTCAGCTTCAGCAGGCGATCAAGCTTCTCCAACTGACCAATCTGGAACTGACCGAATTTGTGGAATCCCAGCTTGAGGAAAATCCTTTCCTAGAGCGGGAAGAGACGGAGCCGGGCGAGGAGGGGAATGTCTCGCTTGATTCCGGACGTGACGAGCTGACGCCGGCGGATGTCGACAAGTCGATGACGCAGAACGACACGCTCGATGGGGCAAGCCCGGGGGATGCCGGTGCAGGGGACTGGTCGTCAGTCTCCGGCCGGCAGGGACCTGCCAGCGAGGAGTATGACGCCGCGCAGAACAAGGCCGAGACGATCAGCCTGCATGACCATCTGACGAGCCAGCTTCATCTGGCGACCCGGGACGAAGTCATGCTGATGATCGGCGCGCATCTGATCGATATGATCGATGATGGCGGCTATATGCGTGAGGATGTCGGCGAGATTGCTCTTCGTCTGGGGGCGGATGAGGCACTGGTCGCGCGGACGCTTCGCCTTGTGCAGAGTTTTGAGCCGTCAGGCGTTGGTGCGCGGAACCTTCAGGAATGCCTCAAACTGCAATTGCGGGATCTGGGCGAGCTTGATGTCTGCATGGACCAGTTCCTTGAGCACCTGCATCTTCTGGGGACGTATAATCTGCCGGCGCTTCGCCGCGCCTGTAAGCTGAGCGAAGAAGAGCTGTCGGCCAAGATTTCGCGCATTCGTTCGCTCGATCCCAAGCCGGGCCTCAAATTCGGCCATGATGCGGTGCAGGTCGTCCTGCCCGATGTCTATGTTACCGAGGCCGAGGATGGCGGTTGGAAAGTCGAGCTTAACTCGGAAACATTGCCGCGTGTCATCGCCAATGAGCGCTATTTTTCGCGCCTGTCATCGAAGGAACATGGCGGGGAAGCCCGTAACTTCCTCAATGAGCAAATGTCGAATGCCAACTGGCTGGTGCGCAGTCTCGACCAGCGGGCACGGACGATCCTTCGGGTGGCAACCGAGATCGTGAAATATCAGGACGAATTCCTGATCAAGGGGATCTCCTACCTGCGGCCGCTCAATCTCAAGACGATTGCCGATGCGATCGAGATGCATGAGTCAACCGTCAGCCGGGTGACATCCAATAAATATCTGCATACCCCGCGCGGCATGTTCGAGCTGAAATATTTCTTCACGCCGGGCATTGCCTCACGCGATGGCGATCACCAATATTCCGCCGAGACGGTCCGTCACCGGATCAAGGGGTTGATTGAGAATGAGGACCCGGCCGATCCGGTCTCAGATGAAGCGCTTGTCATCCTTCTTGGTAAGGAGAATATCGATATTGCCCGCCGTACTGTGGCAAAATATCGCGAGGCGCTCGGTCTGCCTTCTTCTGTGCAAAGACGCCGCATCGCCAAGCGTCAGGCGGTCTGAATAACTATATGTAAAGAGTGCTCGGCAAAGCAGATGGGTGCCTTCCCACGCTGATTGCAAAGGCGCATATTAGCCACCCTGTTATGGAGATGGAGTATTTTATGGACGTTCAAATCACCGGAAAAGCCATTGATCTGGGTGCTGCATTGCAAACTCACGTGAACGATAATCTTTCCGCTGGTGTCCACAAATATTTCGACCGATCGGCCGAAGCCCAGGTGACCTTCGACAAGGAAGGTCCGGAAATTTCATCAGAAATTACACTACATCTCGCCTCTGGCGTGTTCCTGACCGCAAGCGATAGAGCGCATGATGCGTATGGGGCCTTTGATGGAGCCATGCAAAAGCTGGAAAAACGGGTTCGCCGGTACAAGCGGCGCCTGAAAGATCACCACGCAAATAATCGTGACCCTCTTCCCGCCGAAACGGCCTCTTCCTATATCATTGCTGCGCCGGGCGATGTGGATATCGAGGAAAGCGGTGAGAGCGGGGATAGCCCCCTGATCATCGCCGAACAGCCCAAGACCCTGCGCAGTATGACAGTCTCGGATGCCGTTCTTCAGCTCGATGTTTCGGATGAGGAAGTCGTGATTTTCCGCAATGCAAAGCATGGCGACCTGAACGTCGTCTATCGCCGCGCAGACGGGAATATCGGCTGGATCGACGGTAGCCGACGGGGCTGACCTCGAAAGTCAAGTCACGAAAAAAATGAAATTTACTCGAATTTGAAGGTTCCTTAGTGACGCCGTGCGAGACTGTGGTATGTGCGGTACTAAGTAACAGTGCTGCCGTTTCCAAGAACGGCAAGGTTCTGAATGGTTAATGATATCAGTACTTTCCTGACGCCGGCAGATGTCCTCATCGACATCGAAGCCCGGTGCAAACGGGAATTACTTTCGAAAATTTCCCATCACGCGGCCAGCCGTTTCGGCCTTAACGAAACGGCCCTGACGGACGCCCTGATGGAACGTGAACAGCTCGGCACGACCGCCATCGGTCACGGTGTCGCCATTCCGCACGCCAAGATGAAAATCGACCGGCTGTGGGGTGTCTTTGCCCGCACGGCAAAGCCCGTGGATTTCGATGCGCTCGATGACCAGCCGGTGGATCTGCTTTTCCTGCTTCTGGCACCTGCCGAAGCCTCTGCGGACCACCTCAAGGCCCTGTCGCGGATTGCCCGCGCGGTGCGCCCTGAAGTGACGCGCAATGCCCTGCGCGGCGCCAAGGACCGTGAGGCGCTTTATGCACTGCTGACCGGTGAAATTGACGCCGCCGCTGCGTAACGCATCTTAAAAAGACAAATAAAAAGGCGCGGGGGACATGCTCTTCCGCGCCTTTGTTCTATCTGGATTTAGCCCCGTTTAGTGAACGCTGAGCGGGGTCATTTCATGCTGGCGTGCGGCGGCAAAGGCGATCTCACGATCGCTCATCAGCGCGATGCGGGCGCCATCTTCGCCATGCAGGGCGTATAGAATGCTGTCATCCGAGAAGGCGTCGCTGAGGTCTTCAGACTCGCGTTCGATCTCGTCACGGACATCGCGGGCCATGACGGGGCGCACATAACAGATCTTGTGGTTGGCGAGGGGATTATTCGTCATTTCCATCGAACCCAACCCTTTCCTTGTTGCGTCAGGCAGCCGTGCAACCGGCATGCCGTGCGGGACCTCTCAGTCTCGTTACATCATCTCAATTTCAGAAAAATGAACGCCAAATGCGTGAAATCTTCCTGAGACTTTCGTGTTACTGGATAATGTAACAAGGAAAATGTAACACTAATATGACGGTCCGCAAGGGGGTCAGCTCAGCATGGTGAAAATAAGAAGCCCAAGAGCGATCCTGTAGATCACAAAAGGCGTAAAGCTTATTTTCTGGGCGAAACGTAAAAACAGGACGATCGCAAGATAAGCCGCCACAAAACTGAAGAGGGCGACAACAAACATCGGCATCAATTCTGCCGTGCCGCCTTCCTTGATGAAATCGACCCCAATATAGGCGCCTGAGGCGATGATCGCCGGGATCGCCATCAGCATCGAGAACCGTGCCGCTGCTTCGCGCGTAAAGCCGAGCCAGCGGGCCGCCGTGATCGTGATCCCTGAACGGCTGGTCCCCGGAATGGTCGCAATCGCCTGTGCGAGGCCAATGGTCATGACCGACTTCCAGGTCGAGGGCAGCTTGTCATTCTCGGTCGGGCGCCGGTCGGCGATGTAAAGGACGATCCCGAAAATGATGCTGGCCGCTGCAATGATCTTTGGATCGCGCAGCACGTCTGAGGCGCCTGTCAGTGCAAGGACCACCCCGGTCAGGACCAGCGGGATCGTGCCGACCGCAAGGAACAGGAAAAGCTTGCGGTCATCGCTTGCCTTGATGGTCAGCGTGTCGATGCCGCCCCGGAACAGCATGGCGGTTTCCTGCCGGAAATAGATCAGCACCGCCCCAAGGCTGCCGATATGCGCCGCAATATCGATCGCTGTGCCCTGATCCTCCCAGCCAAGGATGACTGGCGCGAGGATGAGATGCGCCGAGGAGCTGACAGGAATGAATTCGGTCAGGCCCTGCACGATCGCGAGGATGATGAGATGAATGATCAGCATGAAAACCTCGCAAGGGGCACGCAAGTGAAGGGGACACGAGCCTTGCCCTTACGCCGCCTCGCAAAGCTGCGCCAAGGGACTTGCGCGAAATGACGGAGCTATGGCTTTTGCCGTTTCGCAACGCCCTCTATGGTAGAAGGGTTCGCCATCGTTTCACCGGAGACCCCCATGCGGCTTCTTTCGCTCTTTGCCCTGCTCGCCCTCATGTTCAGCGCCTGTGCCTCGACACCGGGTGGCAGCAATTCGAACATTGTCGAGGCCGGCCAGCGTGAGCCCTTCGATGCCGCGCAATATCTTCTGGGGCCGGGCGACCGGATCCGGCTGATTGTTTATAATGAGGCTGATCTCTCGGGCGAATTCACGATCGATGGCGCAGGGCAGGTCTCCTTGCCGCTGATCGGTGAGGTTGAGGCAAATGGCCTGACGGTCAGCGAGTGGCGTCAAGCGGTCGATGCCAAGCTGCGGGGCGGGTATCTCAAAGACCCGCGGGTCAGCGCCGAGGTGGCAGCCTACCGGCCTTATTACATCCTTGGCGAAGTCGAGCGGGCCGGCACCTATCCCTATCAGTCGGGTCTGACGGTGCTCAATGCAGTCGCGACGGCAGAGGGCTTCACCTACCGCGCCAATCAGAAATACGTCTTCATCCGCCGCGATGGGGAAAGCGTTGAGACCCGGTATGACCTGACCTCGACGACACCGGTGCGGCCGGGCGATACGATCCGGATCGGCGAACGATTCTTTTGATCTGAGGTTAACGCCGCTGACGGATTTCCCGTTTCTGGACGGGAATTCCTCGCATCTTCACGAATGTGAAACTGTAATTCACTAGGGTCTGGCCCAAGTTTTGCACCATTCCGCGTGCAGGATTGCGACGTCAGAAGGGGCGACCCCGTGTTTCGAGATAAGCTTCACCGTCCGGCCATCATTGGTGCCACCACCATTGGCCTGGTCATTTCCAGCTTCGGCGGGGTTGCACTCGCCGAGTCCCTCTTCATTCGTGACCGGAATATCTCGGTGCTCGAGCGCGAGCGCCCCGGCTATGAGGCCGAAGGCCTGCGGACCGGCCAGTTCATCATCAAGCCGAAGGTCGATGTTGGCGTCGGCTACAGCTCAAACGTCTTCGCGCTGTCCGATGTGGATGCCGCGCTTGGCTTTGATGTCTTCGAGGACGAAAGCGACGTTTACGCCTTTGTCCGGCCCAGCGTCCGTTTCGAAAGCGACTGGAGCCGTCATGCGATCGCTGGCGGGGCCTATGTCGAGGCCGTGCGCTTTAATGAATTTGACGAAGAGAGCATGGTCGACTGGGGGGCCTATCTCGACGGCCAGATCGACATCACCGAATTTGCCGACTTTTATGGCGGGCTGTCCTATGACCGCCTGAATGAAAGCCGCCGCAGCTATAACTCCGCCTTCCTCTTCGATGAGCCGATCAATTATACCCAGGGCGAAATTTATGGCGGCTACCGTCAGGAATTCGGCCGTGTAAAGATCAAGGGGCAGCTTGGCGCCCAGACGCGCGACTATGATGACGCGCAGGTGATCCCGCTCGTTGTTGTCACGCCGGGCCTTTTCTTCAATGCGGATCAGGATTTCCGGGACCGTACCGCGATCACGGCCTTGGGTGAAGTTGCCTTTGCGGTTACACGCGATACGGCTGTCTATTTCGAGGCGCAGAAGAACTGGCAGGATTTTGACGGCACCGACGCTGTCTTCCGACGTGAGCGCGATTCCAATGGCTACCGCGTCACGGGCGGGGTTGATTTCGACTTGACCAAGCTGATGCGCGGCCGGGTTGGTATCGGCTATTTCTCTCAGGAATTCGATGATCCGACCTATGACGAAATCAGCGGTGTCGCGATTGATGCGGCGCTTGAATGGTTCCCCAGCGATCTGACCACTGTGACCCTGACCGCCGACCGCGGTGTCGATAATTCGGCGATCATTTCCTCAGCGGGTTATATCTCGTCTGATGTGATGATCCAGCTCGATCACGAGCTGCGCCGCAATGTCATCCTGTCGGGCTTTGCCGCTTTCGGCCGGGACGAATATGACGACCCGCTGCTCAACGGCATGGGCATGCCGGTGATGGACGTGAACGGTAATCCGGTCAGCCAGGAAATCGACCGTTTCGGTGTCGGGCTGGGTGCGGATTACTATATGAACCGGACGTTCTCGGTCGGTGTCGATTATACCTATGAGACCCAGGATGTCGCGCGGACCGTCTTTGATGGTGGCTTCGACACCAATTTCGATGTCCATCAAGTCCTGATCACCGCGACCTTCAAGCGCTGACGAAAGATTCATCCCGTCTACCCGTAAAGGTGGCACGGCTCCTGCAACCCCGCTTTGTGCGGGGTTTTTCTTTTTCCCGTCATTAGCTTAACTACCTTGGGGTATGCTCAGGCTTCACCCGAAGGTCAAAACGGCCGGAGCTGTCATGAACGCCTTTACGCAGATCACCATGCCGATGCAGCAAACAGGTAATAATGCCCCCGCGATCGACCTGCCCGCGCTCTGGTCCATCTTCCGTCGCCGTTTCCGGATCTTCGTCGCTGCCGCGATTGTGACGCTGGCGCTGGTCACCGTCATTACTTTCCAGATGACCCCGAAATATACTGCCGAGGCGCGGGTCGTCCTCAATGCCCGGGAAACCCAAGCCCTCGATGTCTCCGCCATCATCTCAGGCATCTCGCCAGATGCGGCAACAGTAGAGACGGAAGTTCAGATCATCCGTAGTCGGTCCATGGCCGAGCGCGTGGCGGATGAGCTGAACCTGTTCGAAGAGCCTGAGTTCAATCCGTCCGTGAGCGGCAAGAAGGGGTTCTTCTCCGGGCTCTTCCCGTCGCAGCTCTCATCCGAGGATAATGATCGCATGATGCGCTCGCGCGTCATCAATCGGGTGCTGGACGCCGTTGAGGTTGAGCGTGCCGGCATCACCCATGCCATTTCCATCCGGGTTGAAAGCAAAAGCCCGTCGCGCGCGGCGGACATCGCCAATGCCTTTGCCGAGCAATATCTCGTCGACAGCCTCGACAAGAAATTTGAGACCTACCAGATCGTCAGCACCTATCTAAGTGAGGCGGTGACCGAACATCGCGTCAAGCTGCGGATCGCCGAAGACGCCATCGAAAGCTATCGCGCCGAGAACGGTCTTCTGTCTGCGGAAGGCTCGCTTCTTTCCGAGCAACAGATTGCTGATCTTCAAGCCCAGCTGATTGCGTCTGAGGCAGAGCTTGCCGAACGCCTTGCCAAGCTGCGTGACGTCAATCAGCGCCTTGCTGCGGGCGTTAGCGCCGATGCCATTGCCGATGTGTTGGCGTCTCCCGTCATCTCCGATCTGCGTGCCAAACAGGCCGATCTTGCGCGCCGCCGGGCGGATCTTGAATCCCGCTATGGCCCGCTTCACCCCAGCCTTGATAATCTGAAATCGGAGGAAGCCGATCTTCAGGGGCAGGTGCAGGCTGAAATCGACCGGATCGTCGGGCGTCTCGAAAGCGATGTCTCCGTCGCACGAGAGCGTGTTGGATCAATCCGTTCTGCGATCAATGGTCTGCGCTCTGATCTGTCGACCGACAACCAGGCACTTGTCCGCCTGCGCGAGCTGGAACGCGAAGCGGATGTCAGCCGCAAGAACTATGAGGCGCTGCTCGCCCGTGCGCAGCAGGCGGAGCTTTTCGAGGATCTGGCCGAAGCCGACGCGCGCATCGCTGACCGTGCCGCCGTGCCGACCAGTCCTTCTTCGCCGAACAAGAAACTGAATCTCGCCCTTGGGATCATCCTCGGCGGCGCTATGGGCGGCCTGATGATCGTCCTTGCCGAGATCTTCGACAATGGCATCCGCACGGCAGAGGACATTGAGCGCACGCTGAATACAAACCTTGTCGCGCTGGTCCCGGCCCTGACGCCGGAGAAACTGACGGGCGAGATCACAAGCCCACAGGATTATCTTGTCGAAAAGCCGCTTTCTTCTTTCGCGGAAAGCTACCGCACGCTCCGCACCGCGTTGACGCTCGGCAAGGAAGCGGGCTCGGGTGGCCGGGTGATTGCGCTGACCTCGGCGCTGTCGGGCGAGGGCAAGTCGTCGTCGGCCATGTGCCTTGGCCGGATTTCGGCCCTATCGGGCGACAAGGTGCTGGTCATCGATTGTGACGTCCGCCGCCGCATGCTCTCGACCAAGCTGATGGATGACGATACCGCACCTCGCGGCCTTGCCGAAGTCCTGCGCGGCGATGTGCCCCTGCGCAATGCGATCCTCAAAGATGACAAATCCGATCTGCGCATCCTTCCGGTATCTGAGGACCGCTCTGGCCTCGGCGATCTCTTCGGCTCTGGCCGGTTCGAGGCGCTCCTCAGCCAGCTTCGCACCAAATTCGATCTCATCATCCTCGATACCGCGCCGCTGACGGCGGTTGCTGATACTCGGATGGTGGTTTCCCTCGCCGATAAGGTCGTGCAGTTTGTGAAATGGAAACAAACGCCGGTTACGGTCGCGCGGACCGCGAATAAGATCCTGGGCGAGCTGGATACTGAATTGGCAGGGGCCGTTCTCAGCCAGGTCGATATGCGCGCCCAGGCAGGGTATGGGTATGAAGGCAGCTATCGCTACTACGCGCAGCACGGGAAGTATTATTACGACTAAGGGGCTGCTGCTCACCCTTCTGGTGGTGATGCTCGGCCTTGGCGGCTGCGCTACCACCAAGAAGGGGCCGGGCACCCTCTCGCCGCCGCTTAGGCAGCTCGATATTTCCTCCGAATTCGGATCAAGAGGCGGACGCCCCCATTACGGCATCGACCTGACCGCCGATCAGGGCACAAAGGTCATGTCCTCCGCCGATGGCAAAGTGGTCTTTGCCGGCAAGCAGCGCGGCTTTGGCAAGATCGTCATCATCGATCATGGCGGCGGGGTGCAGACCTATTACGCGCATCTCTCTCGTATCAAGACCAGCAAGGGCAAGAAAGTCGACCGTGGCCAGACGATCGGCCTTGTCGGCAAGACCGGCAACGCGTCGGGCCCGCATCTTCATTTCGAAGTCCGCCATGGCGGCACGCCCGTCGACCCGCTGCTCCAGCTTTCGACCCTGCCGCGCGGCTGATACGAAAAAGGCCCGGCACATGGCCGGGCCCTGATCATTTATCCGTGTCCTGCCTCAGGTGACGAAGGTGAAATCGTCTGGGGTAATGCTCTCGAGCAAGAAATTCTCAAGCACCAGCACGCGGTCATCCCAGGTGAAGACGACATCATCTCCGACCTGTTCTGCGGCATCGAGCGCCTGTTCGAATTTTTTGATGCCTTCGAGTTTCTTCATATAGATATTATCGACGCCATCCTCGAAGTCGGTGATCACGTCATATCCGTCAAAGAACAGGAATGTGTCGGCGCCTGACCCGCCGGTCATGACGTCATCGCCGGTACTACCGTCGAGGAAGTCATCCCCTGCGCCGCCATCGAGCGTATCGTCACTATTGTTCCCGTGCAGCGTATCTGCGCCGTCACCACCGTAAAGGACGTCGAGGCCGCCTTCGCCATAGATCTCGTCATTACCGGCATCGCCAAAGATCGTGTCCTTGCCAAAGCCGCCGCGGAGGAGGTCGTTATTGTCACCTCCATGCATTTCATCATGGCCGTCTTCGCCGTCGAGCGTGTCACTGCCCTGATCGCCGAACAGTGTGTCATTGCCGACCCCGCCGAGCAGCCTGTCATCATCATTCCCGCCACGGATGATATCATTGGCGCGATTGCCGAAGAGCTCGTCCTCGCCGTCGCCACCTTCAAGGCTGTCATTACCGTCACCACCAAAGAGGTCGTCGTCGCCCGCGCCGCCGAGCAGCGTGTCGCGGCCGCTTTCACCTTCAAGGATGTCCGACTGGTCGCCGCCATCGAGGTGGTCATTGCCGTCCTCACCGCGCAGCGAGTCGATCCCAGCGCCGCCAGAAAGTTCGTCATCGCCGAGCCCGCCAAGCAGGGTGTCGGCCCCGCCGCCGCCTAACAGCGTGTCATGCGCGCGGTTGCCGAAAAGCTCATCGGCGCCGTCGCCGCCATTGAGCTCATCATCGCCATTGCCGCCGAAAAGCTCGTCATCCCCGCCTTCACCGGAGAGATGATCGGCGCCATTTGCACCCTCAAGGATGTCGGCATCGCCGCCGCCCATCAGGCTGTCGTCGCCTTCATCGCCTTGAAGGAGGTCGATCCCGGCACCGCCGACCATCGTGTCGTCGCCGTCGCCGCCTTTCAGCGTGTCCTGGCCATCGCCGCCATCCATATTGTCATGGCCGCGATTGCCGAAAAGCAGGTCATTGCCTGCGCCGCCCGCGACCGTATCCTGGCCGTTGCGGCCCTTGATCGTGTCGTGACCGTCAAGACCTTCAATAAAATCAGGATCTTGAGTGCCCAAAGTTTCTTCTGATTGGTTCGTGCCCGAAATAGTCGCCATACTGCCCTCTCTGGCGTTTTTCTCTTGAATGGGAGCGTTCCTGCCTACTGCCCGTGGCGCGAAACGCGATAGGAGAATGCCCCAGATAAGCGAACAGGGTGGAATGAGCGTGACCACAATGGGGCAAGATTGGGGCAGGGGCGATTTTTCCCTGCAATCTATTGGTGTTTAGAGCAACACATCGTCGTCAGTGAGGAAACTTAAGTTAAAGTTCTCGATACGGAGTGAGGAATCATCAACCGTGATGACGACGTCCGCGCCGTCCTGTTCCGCCGCATCGAGAACGTCCTCGAAAGTTTCAAAATCCGTGATTCCGGCGAGTGAAATTTTATCGATACCGTCTTCGAAATCGGTGATCACATCGGTACCTTCGAGAAAATAGAAAGTATCGGCCCCGGCCTCACCGGTCAGGATATCATCGCCCGTCCCGCCATCGAGAAGGTCATCGCCGCTGCCGCCGATCAGGGTGTCATTTCCTTCGTCCCCGAACAATGTGTCGGGTCCGGCATCTATGGTCGGATTGCCGGGACGCTCGCCATAGATGAGATCGTCGCCTTCTCCGCCATGAACAAGGTCGGCATCATTTCCGGCTTCGATGGTGTCATTGCCGCCATCGCCAAAGACCGTGTCGTCATTTCCGCCGGCGCGGATCGTGTCATCTCCGGCGCCTGCATGGATGAGGTCATCGCCATAACCGCCCTTCAGCGTATCGGCGCCGTCCCCGCCATCGAGGATGTCGTTATCGTCCTCGCCATTGAGGCTGTCATTCCCTTGGCCACCGCGTAGATCATCTGTGCCCGTCCCTCCGAGGGCGGTGTCATTGCCTTTGCCGCCAACCAGCGTGTCATCGCCAGTGCCGCCTGTCAGGCTGTCATTGTCATCCTCACCGCGCAGGCTGTCATTGCCGTCCGCGCCTTCGAGCGTGTCCCGGCCATTCCCGCCATAGATCAGGTCGTCATCACCGCCGCCATTGATATAGTCGAAGCCATTATTCCCATAGATTGTATCTTTGTGGGAATTTTGCAGGGGATCGCCACTGGAAAGGTCGCCATAGATGACGTCATCGCCACCATTGCCGTAAAGAAGATCGTCCCCGGACGATCCCTCGATCGTGTCTCGGCCCGCGCCGCCCCTGATCGTGTCGATACCGTCACCGCCAGTGATGGAATCGTGGCGGTCACCGCCATCGATATCGTCATTGCCTTCCTGCCCGAGGATCAGGTCGTCGCCTTGTCCGCCGCGCACGGTGTCGTCGCCCAACCCGCCATCGATATCGTCATCACCCGGACCACCTGTTGCGAAGTCATCTCCGTCCGCACCGATGAGTGTGTCATTGCCGCCGCGCCCATAAAGGCTGTCGGCGTCATTCCCGCCGTCGAGGTGATCGTTCCCGGCGGCGCCGTCGAGCGTGTCGGCGTCATCGCCGCCGGTCAGCTCGTCATCTCCGTCCTCACCATAAAGGACATCAAGCCCCGACCCGCCATCAAGGGTGTCATTCTCGGTCCCGCCGCGCAGCGTGTCGTTCCCGGCATCGCCATGAAGGGTGTCTTCCCCGGCATTCCCGAAGATGCGGTCATCGCCGTTCTGTCCGAGGATCTCGTCGTCTCCGGCGCGGCCTTTGAGCGTATCGGCGCCGTCATCGCCCGAGATCAGATCCGGGCCGCCGGTCCCTTCGAGGGAATCGTCATCAATTGTCCCGTCGATATCCGTCATGACTGCTCATTGTCCTACGCCACATCCGCCCGGCGAGGGGCGGCGGGACAAGAGTGACGAACGAGGGGGCATGCGTCAATGAAGGCGCTTGCCCGATCATGTTCCCGGTATGGGCGAAAGGGCGCCCCTAAAAGGCGAAATCGTCTTCCGTCAGGGTGCTGAGATCGACGCCCTCAAGCCGCAGGATATCGTCGCCAAAGGTCAATACCGTATCGACGCCGTCCTGTTCTGCAGCATCGAGGATGTCCTGGAAGGAACTGATCCCGCTGATACCTTCAAGAGAGATCAGATCATCGCCCTTGGTGAAGTCGGTGATGACATCTTCGCCGTCAAAGAAGATGAAGGTGTCAAACCCGTCTCCGCCGGTCATGGTGTCATTGCCGAGACCGCCATCGATCAGGTCATTGCCGCGTGCGCCATAGATAAGATCGTCACCGGCATTGCCCAGCAGTGTGTCGATTTCCGCAAAACCGTCGAGCGGCTCAAGGCCGGCTTGATACTCTCCATAAAGAGTATCATTGCCTTTGCCGCCGCGCAAATCATCGCCCTCGGTGCCGCCTTCGAGAAGGTCATCCCCGTCGCCGCCCTCGAGAACGTCCCGGCCCTTATCGCCCTGCAGCGTATCGGCGCCGCCATTGCCGTAGAGGAAATCCCGGTCGTTGCCGCCAAAGATCAAATCGTCGCCAGCATTGCCCTTGACCGTATCGGTGCCGTCGTCACCGCTGATGGTGTCATTACCAGTTCCGCCTTTTATGGAATCGAGATTGTTGCCACCCCGAATGTCGTCATTGCCGCCGCGCCCCAGAATAATGTCCGAGCCTGAATTGCCGTCGATGACATCGTCCCCCGCGCCACCATCAAGCGTTTCGCCGCCATTGCCGCCCATCAGTGTATCGCGACCATCTTCGCCGAACATCATGTTCTGACCGCCAACGCCAACCAGGACGTCGTGACCGGTGCCACCTTTCAGCGTGTCATTGCCACCATTGCCGTAAAGTGTGTCATGACCGGCATTGCCGAGCAGTAGGTCGTCATCATTACCTCCGCGAAGGCTGTCATTGCCTTTTCGGCCCTTGAGGGTGTCATCCCCGTCTAGCCCTGAGACGATGTCATTCCCGTCCGTACCTTCGTAAAGTTCCGGATCGTCCGTACCGTCAAAATTTGCCATGATTGCCCCCAGAAACTGCCCACTATCAGAAGTAGATAGCTTGTATGACCACAAGCGGAGGGTCAATCAGTAAATGAGCCCTGATCTTTCTGGCCATGAGCTGATCTGCGCGCTACAGGCGCCGTCCTATGACCAGAACCCACACCCCCCGCGTATTGTCCGGCGTTCAACCGACCGGCAATCTTCATCTCGGCAATTATCTTGGCGCGATCCGCAAATTCGTGCCGCTGCAGGACAGCCATGAGGCGCTCTACTGCATCGTCGACATGCACGCGATCACGGTGTGGCAAGACCCCAAAGAGTTGCGCAACCAGACGGTCCAGATTGCGGCGGCTTATCTCGCGGCGGGGATCGATCCGGCGAAGGCTGCGATCTTCAACCAATCGGCTGTGCCGGAACACGCCCAGCTTGCCTGGATCCTCAATTGCGTCGCGCGCATGGGCTGGCTCAACCGGATGACCCAGTTCAAGGACAAGGCTGGCAAGGACAAGGAGAAGGCGTCCGTCGGGCTCTTTACCTATCCTGTCCTGATGGCGGCCGACATTCTGGTTTACCGCGCGACCCATGTGCCGGTCGGCGATGACCAGAAACAGCATCTAGAGCTGGCGCGCGATATTGCGACCAAATTCAATAATGATTTCGGGACGGAGGATTTCTTCCCGCTGCCTGAACCGATGATCCAGGGCCCCGGCGCGCGGATCATGTCTTTGCGTGACGGCACTTCGAAGATGTCGAAATCCGATCCGTCCGACCTGTCGCGCATCGGCATGATGGATGACGCCGACACGATCTCCAAAAAGATCAAGAAGGCAAAGACCGACCCTGAGCCCCTGCCGTCCGAGAAGGACGGGCTGGCCGACCGGCCGGAGGCAAAGAACCTTGTTGGTATCTATGCGGCTCTTTCGGGTAAATCTGACGAAGACGTGCTCACCGAGTTTGGCGGGCAGGGCTTTGGTGTCTTCAAACCTGCCCTTGCGGAACTGGCGGTCGAGAAACTGGCCCCTATCGCGGGTGAGATGCGCCGCCTGACAGCGGATGCGGATTATGTCGAAGGCATTCTCCGCGATGGCGCGGCAAAGGCGCGGGCCGTGGCAGGGCCGATCATTGAGGAAACCAAGAAGGCCGTCGGCTTTCTGGTCTGATCCTGCGAAAAGCAGACTAAAGTGACCTCTGTCTGAGTTTACTCAGGCAGAGGTCATGAGCGCTTAGAGGCCTGCAGTTTCTGCAAGCCAGGCAGCGGCCTTCTCCATCACCTCCGGATCATTCATCAGGCTGTTATGGCCGTGCCGCGGGATGACCTCCGCCTCCCCATCGCTATGGGTGCTGACGAAGTCAGGATAGGCGCTGGCAAGGAAAACCTCATCCCGCTCGCCGATCATCACGAACAGCGGCACATCGACGGCAGCCAGCGCTTTTGAGCTGTCCTTCGGAGCAACAGGCTGGGCAGACAGGATCGCGCCGTATGAATAGGCGACCGGCTCGCCCGGTGCATTGAAATAAAGCACGGGCGTGTCATTAGCGAGGGTGATGCCGAGCATGTTATACATCAGTACCCCGAGGAAAGGCTTCTGATCGAAAAGAACGAAGGGCCGGCCGGGATCTTCTGCTGTGCCAGCGGTCTCAGGCGTCGGGCGCTGCGTCGGGCCTTCACCGAAATTGGGCGAGAACAAAAGATAGCCGTCAATCGTCGGTTTTTCCTCGAGCAGCGCAAAGCGCATCGCAATCCCGCCGCCCATCGAATGACCGGCAATGATGATCCGCCCGTCAGGGTTCTCTTCGCGCAAGACACTGACGATATCGGCCAGGTCTTTTTCGTACTGGCCGATATAATCGACCCGGTAAGGTGCGCCGCCTGATTTGCCATGCCCACGAATATCGGGGGTGATGACCTGCGCGCCACTGGCGCCAGAGAGGAGCCCCGCCGATTTATTCAGAAGCTCAGCTCTCGAATTGACGCCGTGAAGATAGACAATCTGCGTGCCGCTATTCTCGCCATAGACGCGGGCGGACAGCGTCGTGTCATCCCGCGCGGTGAATTCACGCTCCGTATAGGCATAATCCTGCGAGAAATCCGTGCCGCCAAACTCCTGCAGGGTCCGCCAGCCGGCTTCCTCCATCGGATAGTCGGCGAAGGGGTCTTCGGTCTTCTGCATCAGGAGCCAGGTGGCGCCGCCCAGATAGATGGCCAGCAAGGCGAGGACCACAATGGAGGACCATTTGAGGAGTTTCATGGCGTTTCCTTTCCGCCCCAAAGGGCCACAGTCGCTTAGAAACAGCAACTTTAAAAAATGAAGTCCTTCACGAGATATTGATCAGAAGCGCGAAGTCAATACGTAAGGAGCGAAAGAAAGGACCCCAGCGATGAGGCTCGACCCGCCGCGTTTGTCAGAAGATGCGGATTTCATTGCGAAACTCGCGAAGGAAAGCGGCCAGCGTCATGGCGATCGTATGACCGGCCTGATCCTGTTTGTGATCGGCGGTGGGCAAGGCGCGGCGCTCCTACTTCTCTGGTTGCAGGCGATTGGCCTTGTGCCCGGCGGGACGGCCATATCTATCGGCGCCTTTCTTATGGCCATCGCGGCGACGGCGTCGGTGCTGATCTATGCGGGGCGTTCGGGCGAATTGCCGGGCCGGCCGTCGACCATCGTCGGGCGCGCCATGGCGGGCATTTTCTGCGGTGCAGGGATGACGACTGGCATCATGGCGATCATCTTCATGCATGCCGCCGGGCGGGCACAGGACTGGAATATGTTCGCTTACTTCCCGATTGTATTCTGCGGTCTTCAGGGGACGGCCTTTTTTGCCGCCGGGATGATCAGGCGGCAGAATTTGCTGATGGGGGCAGGTGCAGGCTGGCTGGTGACGGCGGTGCTGCTTGAGTTCCTGGTAGGGCGGGCGGGGTATTTGCTGGTTCTCGGGCTTAGCTTCCTCCTTTTATTCTCCGGCCCCGGATGGGTTCTTTACAAGCGAGGGCAGGCATCATGAAGCTCGACCTCACCCAGATCGATGATGTCATCCATTCCCGGCTGCGGCTCGGGATCATGGTGATCCTCTCTGATGCGGAGAGCGCGACCTTCGCGGAGCTGAAGGAACAGCTCGGCGCGACGGACGGCAATCTCTCCGTCCAGCTCCAGAAACTCGAGGGTGCAGGCTATATCTGCCTGATCCGCCGCCTTGTCGGGCGCAAGACCGAGACGCGGGCGGAGCTGACGAGGGAGGGGCGCGAGGCCTTTGCGGCCTATGCCCAGATGATGTCCGCCCTGATCGGCAAGACCTGAATGCCGCGCTCCATTGCGGGGATATCCGGGACAGCATAGTCTGGCCGGAAAAATTCAGGAGAGACCGTCATGATCAAGACCACCCTGCTTGCCTCCGCCCTGCTAGTGGCGATTCCCGGAATGGCCGCCGCGCAGGACGCTGACCCGCTGGCCGAAGCCGTTGCTGCTGATTACGACGCCAATCTTGAAGAGCTTTTCCTTTGGTTCCATCAGAACCCGGAGCTTTCCTTCGGTGAGAAAAAGACCGCCAAGCGGTTGGCGCGGGAAATCCGCAAGCTCGGCTATAAGGTGACGGAGAATGTCGGCGGCACCGGCGTTGTCGCCGTGATGGAGAATGGCGAAGGGCCGGTTGTGCTGGTCCGTGCGGATATGGACGGTCTGCCGGTCAAGGAAGATACCGGGCTCAGCTATGCCTCGACCGCGATGCAGGTGGACCGCGACGGTGTAGAAAAACCGGTCATGCATGCCTGCGGACATGACGTGCACGTCACTTCTCTTGTAGGCACGGCCCGCCAAATGGCGGAGCGCAAGGACGAATGGTCCGGTACGCTGATCCTGATTGGTCAGCCAGCGGAGGAGCGAATCTCCGGCGCGCGTGAAATGCTCGAAGACGGTCTTTATGAGCGTTTCCCGAAACCGGACTATGCGCTGGCCTTCCACGTTTCCTCGGAGGTCCCCACCGGCAAGCTCGTCGTCAAGGGTGGTCCTGTTTATTCAAGCTCTGATAGTGTCGACATCTATGTAAAGGGCGTTGGCGCGCATGGTGCCTCGCCGCATCGCGGGATCGATCCGATCCTTGTGGCCAGCCAGATTGTCGTCAATCTCCAAAGCCTTGTCAGCCGGACGATCTCGCCGCTTGATTCAGGTGTGGTGACGGTCGGTGCCTTCCATGGCGGCATCAAACACAACATCATCCCGGCGGAGGCGCATCTTCAGTTGACGGTGCGTTCTGACAAACCCGAAGTGCGCGCGGCCCTGCTCGACGGGATCGACCGTGTGGCCGAAGGAACAGCGCGAGCGCTTGGCGTGCCTGAAGTACTCCTGCCGGTGGTCGAGCGCTCGCCGACTGAAACCACACCGCCTACGGAGAATGACATGGCGCTCGCCACCGAAGTGCGCGCGACCTTCGATGAGCATTTCGGCGACAGCATTTTCTATGACAGCCCGCGCACCGGCATGGGGGCGGAGGACTTCGCCTATTTCGTGGCGCCGGAATATAACGTGAAGGGCGTTTATTTCGCGGTTGGCGGTACGCCGGAGGATGAGGTCGCCACTGCGCCTTCGCATCACTCGCCTTTCTTCAAGATCGCGCCGCGCGAATCCGTGACGCTCGGGACCGAGGCGATGACGGTCGCGGCGATGAGCCTGATGCAGAAGGCAGGCGAATGACCCTTTTAGGTATCCGCTTTTGTAAGGTGGCGGCGGGCGATGATGCGCCTGCTCTCGCTGAATCCCTTGGAGATGGCGGGCTCGGTCTCAATCGTCAGAAAATGGAAATGCCCGAGGGGATGGAGGGTTTCCCCGGCGCGGTCTTTCCGCTGGATGAGGGCAGCACGGATAGCTGGGTCGAGATCTGGCAGGCGAATGAGCACATGCCGGAGATGACCATGCTGCAGCTCGTCGTTGATGACGCCGATGCCTATGCGGCGCGGGCAAGAAAAACGGGCCTTGATGTACAAGGCCCGTTCGATGCGCATGGAGAACGGATTTATTCCGTCAGCGAATTGCCGGGCGGCATGGCGCTCTCCTTCCAGTCGAAACTGGCGGAAGGTTAGATCGCAGCAGCCGCTTTCGCGATCCGGGTGATCTCCGCCCAGTCGCCATCGGCAATGGCGGCTTTCGGCGTCAGCCAGGAACCGCCGACACAGAACACATTGGCCTGCGCCAGATAGTCCGGAGCCGTCTTTTCTGAAATGCCGCCGGTCGGACAGAATTTCGCCGCCTGCAGAGGACTTGCCAGCGACTTGATCATCGGCAACCCGCCTGCGGCTTCGGCGGGGAAGAATTTCAGCCGTTCAAAGCCGTACTCCATCGCCGCCATGACGTCGGATGCGCCCGCCGTGCCGGGCAGGAGCGGGATGTCATCAATCAGCCTGATCGCGGCTTCGGCAAGGCGCGGGGTCAGCCCCGGGCTCACCGCAAAGACAGCACCGGCATCGAGCGATTGCTTCAGATGCGTCGGGCTCAGGACCGTCCCGGTACCGACGACCATGTTGGGCAGGCTGCCCTTGATCCGGCGAACAGCATCCAGCGCCGCGTCCGTGCGCAGCGTGATCTCGATCGCGCTGATCCCACCTTCGAGCAAGGCTTCGGCGAGCGGAACGGCTTTCTCGGCATCGTCGATCACGACGACGGGCATGACGCGGGTCGACCCCAGGAGGTGGTCGATGGCTGCGGCCTGATTGCTCATTTATAATCCCCGATACGGAAGATCTTCATCGTGTTGGTGCTGCCGACACGCCCCGGCGGCAGGCCGGCAAGCAGGATGGCGAGGTTCTCGCTCTGCGCACCGGTGAACTCGGATGAGGCTTCTGCCGCAAAGCGGGTCAGTTCCTCGAAGTCTTCCGTGTCCTTGATGATCTTCGGCGTGACGCCCCAGGCGAGCGCCACCTGACGAGCGGTCAGCTCATGCGGGGTCAGTGCGATGATCGGCTGTTCGGGCCGAAGCTGGGAGATGAGATAGGCCGTACTGCCCGAATTGGTTGCGGCCACAATGGCGGTCGCATCGACAAGGTCAGCAGCGTCAGCGGCGGCAACAGCCGTCGCCCCGCCAACTGCGTTCATGAAGGGATCAGGACAGGCCGCGGCAATTTCCGCAAAGCTGTTAGGGTCCTCGCTGACCGCCCGGATGATCCGTGTCATGATCGCAACGGCGGCTTCGGGGTGGCGGCCGACCGCGCTTTCCGCGCTCAGCATCACGGCATCCGCGCCAAGATAAACGGCGGTCGCCGTGTCGGAGGCTTCGGCCCGTGTCGGGATCGGCGCATCGACCATGGATTGCAGCATCTGGGTCGCAACGATCACCAGCTTGCCGCGCTCGCGCGCCATTGAGATGATCCGGCGCTGGGCGGGCGGTACCTGTTCCAGCGGCAGCTCGACGCCGAGATCGCCGCGCGCGACCATGACGCCGTCCGAGGCTTCAACGATGCCTTCAAGGTCTTCGAGGGCGCTCGGCTTTTCGATCTTGGAGATGATCCGCGAGCGGGTACCGATAATCTCGCGGGCAGCCTGCACATCCTCGGCACACTGAACGAAGCTCAGCGCGACATAGTCGGTATTGTGCTCGAGCGCGAAAGCAAGGTCGCTGCGGTCTTTATCGGTCAGAGCATCAATGCGCAGGCGGCGGCCCGGCACGTTAATCCCCTTACGGTTGGTCACTGTGCCCGGCACTTCGGTTTTCAGGACCATTTTGGCACTGCCGCCCTCGATGACCGAGAGGCGGATCGCGCCGTCATCAATCATCAGCTCGTCGCCTGCTTTCAGCGCCTCGAAAAGCTCTTCATGCGGGACAGGCAGGGTGCCCTCGGGCGCGGTCTCGCCCAGAAGCGCCTCGACCTCATCGCCGAAGCCGAGCTTGAGAGCTTCGCCCGCGATTTTGCCGACGCGAAGCTTGGGGCCCTGCATGTCCGAGACGATCGGCACATGACGCCCCATCTCGCTTGCAACCTCCCGCACGGTCGTCAGGCGGCCAAGATGTTCTTCATGTTCGCCATGGCTGTAATTCATGCGGAAAGCCGAAGCGCCTGCAGAAATCAGGGCTTTGACCCTGTGCGGCGCCTCGCTGGCCGGGCCTAATGTGGCAAGGATTTTGGTCGTCGGATGCATCATGATGATAACGTTCCCTAAAATACGAGGGTCTCATACGGAGTTGTGGCGCGCACGAAAACCTGCCACCTCACCAAGTTCGGAAAGCGCATATGATCAATAAGGTAGATGATAAAGGAGAACTTCCCATCTTTCGGGCTCGTAGCCGGGCCGGGGATTTCATTTTTTGCGGCACCATCGGTGTCATCTGCCTGATTTCCGCACTTTTCTTTGCGCATGGCTCCGTTCTGGCGGGCGGTATCATCGCCGGCGGATATCTCATTGCGCTGATCCTCCGTTACTCTCTTCTCAGCGATGCCCCGGCCGTCAGGGCGGGCACGAATGTTTCCGAAGAACAGCTTGAGCTGATCGAGCGCCTGCGGGCGCTGCTTAATGCGTTGCCCCAGCCTGTCATGCTTCTGAATGACGAGGGCTCGATCGAGATGAGCAACCGGGCCAGCGAAGAGATGTTCGGCAAGCAATCGACAGGCCGGCACATCGCGGCTGTCATTCGCGTCCCCAAGGCGCATGAGGCACTCCGTACGCTTGAGGCGACAGGCAAGCCGGTCGAAACCGAGATTTCATTGACCGGGGCGCAGGAACGCACCGCGCTTTTCTATGCCGCCGGTCTTGGCATCTCCAATGCGCACGATCGCGGAGCGATGATTGTCATGCTGCGTGACCGCACAGAGCAGAAAAAGCTCGAGCGTATGCGGACGGATTTCGTCGCCAATGCGAGCCATGAATTGCGCACACCTCTCGCCTCGATGGCGGGCTTTATCGAGACGCTGCAGGGCCACGCGAAAAACGATCCGGCCGCGCGTGAGCGCTTCCTTGAGGTGATGGCCGCCCAGGCGGACCGCATGTTGCGACTGGTCGAAGACCTGATCGGGCTCTCGGCGATTGAGCTGAATGAGACAAAGCCGCTGACGGATAAGGTCGATCTTGCGGCCCTGACGGCGAGTGTCACTGAATCCCTTCAGCCGATCGCACAGGCGAAAAACAGCGAGCTTATTGTCGAGACCGGCGATGTCCCAGCCATGGTGTTGGGCGACCGGCATGAGCTTTTCCGCCTGTTCCAGAACCTCTGTGAGAATGCCCTCAAATATGGGGTCAATGAGGAGACGGGTCGAGCGACGGTGACGGTCAGGGTCGGCTTTGGGCATCCGCCTGCGCGAGAGGGTTATATCCGGACGGGCGATTCAGCGCCGCAGATTGCGGTCCGTGCCGGGGTCGAGGAAGCGCGTCTCGTCCATGTCCAGATCGCGGATAACGGAGAGGGCATCGAGCCCAACGATCTGCCGCGCCTGACCGAGCGGTTCTACCGCGTGAACCCCCAGCTGAGCCGCGCCAAGGGCGGTACAGGGCTCGGCCTTGCCATCGTGAAGCATATTCTCGGGCGGCATCGTGGCGGCCTTCAGATAGAAAGCCAGCTGGGCGAAGGCTCTACTTTCACTGTGTTTTTCCCGCCGCTTCAGGGCGAGCAATTGCCTCGCACTCTCAGCGCTGATAAAGACAAGCGCACTGAGCGCGCTTGACTGCGGCGTAAACGCCGCAAGCTCAGCATTTTGGCGCCTTTTTCGCATAATGGATGCCAGAGAGACGGGGATCGTCTCGTGACCGACAAGAATCTGTCACATGAATCAGGCAGATGGGGCTCACCGGGAGAGTATAATGCCCTTTGGACTATTGAAATCGGTGACTGGCCGACTCGACAAGGTTGATATCGCCCTCGCAACGATGGGCGGGCTGGTCGAGCAACAGGTGGCTGACGCAATCGCTGCCTTCGAGCGGGGAGATGTGCTCCTCGCCGAGGAAGTGCGTCTGCGCGACGTCGAAGTTGACCGCCACGAGCGCCTGATCGAGCGCGAGGTTGTCGCGATCCTCGAAGACCGCCGTCCGGGCGGGGAATCGCTGCGCCGCGCCATGACCGCCATCAAACTGGCCGCTGAGATGGAGCGCGTTGGGGATCTTTCCAAGAATATCGCCAAGCGCACGACTGTGCTGGCAGATCTCGAAGATATCGACGCAACGCGCCGGGTTGTCCCGACCGTCGCCCGCATGGGCCGCCGCGCACTGACCCAGTTCGGTGAGAGCCTCGACAGCCTTTTCCGCGGCAATGCCGCAGCCGCCCTCGCGGTGCGTGAGGCGGATGACCAGATCGATGATCTCTATAATTCGATCTTCCGAGAGATTCTGGTAAGTATGGGCCAGTATGCTGCTGGTGTTCTGATGGGCACGCATCTTGTGTTCGTCGCCAAGAATTTTGAACGGATCGGTGATCACGCAACGAATATCGCCGAGAGGGTGCATTACACCCTGACAGGTGAAGAGTTGACGGAAGAGCGTCCGAAGACGGACACGACCAGCGTGACGGCGCTGTCGAGCGTCTGACGGGCCTTCCCGCCGCAGACTGACGGAACCAGACAATGAATGCGACCAAAGTGATGATCGTGGAGGATGAAGCCTCGATCGCCGCCCTTCTGGAATATAATCTTAGCAAGGAAGGTTTTGCTGTCTCCATGGCCGGTGACGGTGAGGAAGCCATGATCAAGGTCGAGGAAGAGCGTCCCGACGTGATCGTCCTTGACTGGATGCTGCCGAATGTCTCGGGCATCGAAGTCTGCCGTCGCTTACGTTCTCGTACAGCGACATCGAATATCCCGATCATCATGCTGACCGCACGAGCAGAAGAAGCCGACAAGGTGCGCGGGCTTGAGACGGGAGCGGATGATTATCTCGTCAAGCCGTTCTCCATGGTCGAGCTGACGGCGCGCATCAGGGCTGTCCTCCGGCGCATCCGGCCGAGCCTTGTGGCGGAGGCTGTGACCTATGGCGATATCGAGATTGATCGCGCGGCCCATCGCGTGCGCCGTGGCGATACCGAAATTCATCTGGGGCCGACTGAATTTCGTCTCCTTGATCATCTGATGCAGAATCCCGGCCGGGTCTTCTCCCGCGAACAGCTGCTCAATGCGGTCTGGGGTTCGGATGTATTCGTTGAGGCACGGACGGTCGATGTCCATATCGGACGCTTGCGCAAAGCGCTCAACGCGCATGGTCATGACAATCCAATTCGCACAGTGCGCTCAGCTGGTTATGCGCTGGAAGTTGCCTCTTAAGCGCTTAGCGCGTCCAGAACCATGGCGTCAGCATTACGAGGACGGTCAGCAATTCTAGCCTGCCGATCAGCATGGTGATGCTCATGACCCATTTGGCGGCATCCGGCAGGCTGGCGAAATTTGATGCCGGACCGACCGTAGGCCCCAGTCCCGGGCCGACATTGGCAATTGATGTGCCGGCAGCCGAGAGGGCAGTGATCATATCGAGCCCCATGGTGGACAGGATGACGGCGGACGTCGCGAAGATCGCAAAATAGATGAAAAAGAAGCTCAGCACCGAGAGGAAAACGTCATCGGTGATAATGCGGCCATTGAATCTGGCAACGGTTGCCCTGTGCGGGTGGGCCAATCGCCGGACATGAAGCGCCAGGGCCTCGAAGGCGACCTGCACCCGGAAGACCTTGAGACCGCAGGAGGTCGAACCAGAACATCCGCCGACGAACGGGATAATGAAGAAGAACCCGGCGGCAAACGCGCCCCACAACATGTAATCGGCAGAAGCATAGCCCGTCCCAGTCATGAGTGAGACGACGTTGAAGATGGCAAGGCGGAAGGCCTGGAACGGTTCCAGTCCAAAATCATGGGCAATTCTAAGGCCGATGATGAGGGTACCTGCTGCGATGACGAGGAGGAAGAGCTTGACCTCGCTGTCTTTTGTCAGCCTCCCGACTTTCCCGCGGAGCAGAAGCAAATACAGCGTAAAGGGCAGAGCCCCGATAATCATGAAGACTGTCGCCACAAGGTCGACGGGATAGCGGATGGAGGGGTCGGTCAGGAAATAGCCAAAGCTTGCATCCTTGGTCGAAAAGCCGCCGGTCGCAATCGTTGTCATGGCATGATTGATCGCATCAAACCCGGTCATGCCGCAGAATTTATAAGCAGCAAAACACAAGAATGTCAGGAAGACATAAAGGATCGTGATGGCGCTCGCGATCTGCCCCGTGCCGGGCAAGATCTTCTCTGAGGGTTCAGAGGCCTCCATGCGGAAGAGCTGCAGACCGCCGACGGCCAGAAAAGGCATCAGGGCGGTTGCCATGACGACAACGCCGACACCGCCAAGCCATTGCAGGATCGAACGCCACAAGAGGAAACCAGGCGGTGCATTATCAAGGCCGGATACGACCGTGCTGCCCGTTGTCGTCAGCCCCGACATCGATTCGAAAAATGCATCGGTGACCGAAAGGTCCTTGCTGCCGAGGATGAAGGGGAGGGTGCCTGCGATCGCGATCGCAAGCCAGATCATCGTGACAGTCAGAAAACTTTGCCGTGTCGTCAGCCCTTCGATCTTGCCCCAGCACGCCGTGGCCAGGCCTGTCCCGCACGTCCCGCAAACCAGAGCGGCCGTGCCAAAGGCGCGCCAGTCTCCATGCCCGGCGATCAAATCGGCAAGCAGCGGGAACAGCATCAACCCCCCTGTCATGCAGATGAAGAGGCCGACAATGAAAAGGACCGGGCGGAATTCCATTCTTCTCTCGGGCAGCTACCAGCGCCGCTGGGGGAGGGTGTCCGTCAATTCGGGCGCTGACGGCAATGGGGGCTATCGAGTGAGAAAGCGGGGATGCCGGCCATGAAATGCTCACCGCCCGCGGTCAGCATGCCGTAATGGCCAACCATCAGGCCTGATGGCGTCTCGAGCGGGCAGCCCGAGACATATTCATAGACATCGCCGGGCGCGAGAACCGGCTGCTCGCCGACCACTCCGTCTCCATCGACGGTGAAGGTGCGGCCGCTTGAATCAGTGATCTGCCAGTGCCGGTCACACAGCCGCACGACCGTGTCGGAATCATTGTCGATCCGCACCCGATAGGCCCAGACATAATGGCTTTCGGACGGCTCGGATTCTTCTTCCAGATAATCCGGCTCGACGGTGACGCGGATACCGCGCGTCACTTCCTCATAAAGGGGCGTCTCCATGGAGACCTCACTTACACTTTGCCCAACGCATTCGCCCTTGCCCGGCGAAGGGGGCGGTTTACGCCTCCGGACGCGTCACGCAAAGCCTTTCCTCCAGTTGCGTCTTGCTCTTGGCAGAGGGGGCCAGTACCCCGTCTGACACTGAGAAAGAGGACCTATGACCGCGTCTACCAACGGTATTTTTCAGGCAGATGACATTCGCGCCGCGATTGGCAGCGGGGTGATCGGCCTTGGCGCCGAGGCGGGCACGGCCCAGATCCAGCCGGCCAGCCTCGACCTGACTCTCGGCGCGAAGGCATGGCGCGTTCGCGCGGCATTCCTGCCGGGCCGGGAGAAGACGGTCGAAGGGCGCCTTGAAGAAGGGCTTGGCCTGCATGAGCTGGACCTGACCGAAGGTGCCGTCCTTGAGAAAGGCTGCGTCTATCTCGTCAAGCTGCGCGAGAGCCTGACCCTGCCTTTCGGTGTCTTTGCGCGGGCTAATCCGAAAAGCTCGACGGGCCGGATCGATGTCTTTGTCCGCCTCGTGACGGATATGGGTACATCTTATGAGACCGTGCCTGCGGGCTATGACGGTCCCCTTTATGCGGAAATCAGCCCCCGGACCTTCTCGATCCTTGTGCGGGAGGGCTCCAGCCTCAACCAGTTGCGGATCCGGCGCGGGCAGAGCGCGCTCAGCGATGATGAGCTCTCCGCCCTGCATGTCGCCGATCCGCTCGTGACGGGCGTTGCCGATATTGAAGGGGGCTTGCGCGTCTCGGTCGATCTTGGCGGCAGCTTGGGCGGCATCATCGGCTACCGCGCGCGGCGGCATACTGGCCTGATTGATATCGATAAGGTCGGCGCGCTGGCGCCCGATGATTTTTTCGAGCCGATCCCCCGGCCCACCAATGGATTTCTCATTCTGGACCCGGATGAATTTTATATTCTTGCGAGCCGTGAAGAGCTGCGGATGCCGCGCGACCTGGCTGCCGAGATGGTGCCGATCGATACCGACCTTGGAGCCTTCCGAGTGCATTATGCGGGCTTCTTTGACCCGGGCTTTGGGCTCGAGGCGCCGAGCCGCGCTGTCCTTGAGGTTCGCGGCTATGATGCGCCTTTCGTGCTGGAGCATGGCCAGACTGTGGCCCGGCTTTCCTTCGAGCGGCTGTCGGGCGAGCCTGCGCTTGCTTATGGGGCGGGCATGAAATCGAACTATCAGGGCCAGAGCCTCCGGCTCTCGAAACATTTCAATATGGGGTGAGGGCGGTGTTCGGGAAAACTCGTCATTCCCAAGCCCCCGCGCGCCGCATAGCCTTTGCCTCCATGCCGACACGATCCAATCAATGGCCTGGCGCCTGTCACTGGCGCCTCTCCGGCACCGATGTCTGGCTCGATGCGTCGGGCGCGATGTTCGTGCCTGCCGCCAGCCTGCTTGTCGTCTCCGACCTGCATTTCGAGAAGGGCTCGCATTACGCCGAACGCGGACAGATGATCCCGCCCTATGACACGCGTGCGACTTTAAAAGTGGTCGAGGCGGCGATCCGCAAATACCGCCCCCGGACGGTTCTCTCGCTTGGCGATACTTTCCATGACGGCAGGGCGGAGGCCCGCATGATGGCCGAGGATCGCCAGAAGCTGATCGCGCTTTGTGAAGCGCAGGACTGGATCTTCGTACTCGGCAATCACGACCCTCTGCCGCCAAAAGCGTTCAGGGGGAGGGCCGTGGATGTAATCAGCATGGCGGGCTTGCGCTTTACCCATGAACCCGAAGGGGCGGGCTGGCATGTCGCGGGGCACCTTCACCCATGTGCTCTGGCGGTCAGTGAGGGACGCGGCTTCCGGCGAAGCTGTTTCATCTCCGACGGCACGCGGATGATCCTGCCCTCAATGGGCGCCTATACGGGTGGGCTCAACGTGCTGGATGAGGCCTTTGCGCCAGCATTCCCGGATGGCTTTGATGTCTTCCTGCGAAGTGGTCCGCGCGTCTTTCGTGTGCCGGTCTCATCGCTGCGGGCTGATAACCAGCCGGTGCGCGGCTGGCGTCTTGGGGCAAAGGCTTAGAAGCGGGTCAGGCCCAAAATCGTCAGTAACAGGAAACCTGTGGTGGCCAGCGTCAGCCGCATTCGCAATCCGCGATACCATGGCGACCATTCATTGCGCGCGAGCAGCTCAGTCGTCAGCAGAAAGAGGAATGCGACGAGGAGGATGCCGAACCGCACGGTCGATCCCATGCCAAGGCCGGGCAGCAACTGGTTGGGGACCACCGCCGCCCAACCGAGCAGCAGCGGGAAGGCGGTAAAGATCAGCCGGTCGGGCCGCCAGTCGCGGATCGCGACGCCCCATCTTGCACCGCCAAGGAATGACACGACGATCGCGCCATAAATCAGCACCCAGCCGATAAAGCTCATCGCCAGTTCATAGGTAAAGAGCCCCGGCGTCATCCAGATCAGGATCGCGGCAAGGGCAAAGGGGATCAGGCTCGCATAGCCAAACTGCATGGCCCGCAATTGCGTGCTTGAGGGGCGGTCAAGATCGGTCCCAACGATGCGCATGCCTCATCCTCTCTCCTGCCGGAGAGCTTAACAGATTTGGCGGTAGACTAGAAACTGTCCTTGCGGCGGCGGATCTCAGCGAAGACCTCCGCCGGGGCAGCCTGCCCCATGCCGATGGCCGCCTGCATCGAGGGGGCATCAGCGCGAAGGAAGGGGTTGGTCTCAAGCTCCGTCGCAAGCGTCATCGGCACGGTCGGTTCGCCCTTTTCCCGCAACGCTTTGACCTCGCCGATCCGGGCAGTGAGCGCTGCATTCTCCTCTCCGAGGCTGCCTGCAAAGGCGGCATTGGCGGCGGTATATTCATGCGCGCAGTAAAGCGTCATGTCCGCCGGCAGGGCTTTGAGTTTGGAAAGGGAGGTCCACATCTGCTCGGGACTGCCTTCAAAGAGGCGCCCGCAGCCCATGCTGAAGAGCGTATCGCCGACAAAGCCGACATGTCCCTCGTCAAAAAGAAAGCAGATATGCCCCATCGTATGGCCGGGCGTGTCGATCACGCGGAAGCTGACATTGCCGAGCGCCACCTCATCACCACCGCTGACGGCGCGGTCACGGCCCGGAATGCGGTCCCCTTCGCCTGACGGGCCAATGATCTGGGCGCCAAAGCGGGATTTGAGGGCCTCATTCCCGCCTGTGTGATCGAAATGCCAGTGGGTGTTGAGGATCAGGTCGAGGCCCCAGCCCTGCCGGCCCAGTTCCGCCGCGATGGCGTCGGCATCGGGCGTGTCGACACAGGCGGTTTTTCCCGATCCCTCCTCGCGCAGCAGGAATCCATAATTATCTTTGAGGCAAGGAAATTGGACGACGGTGAGCGGGCCGTATGTGCGTTTCATGATCATGGTTTGTGATATGGGCGCGAAAAGCGCAATGTCGCGCCGAATTCGCACCGCTGACAAAGGAGATCAGGTTTGCGGGTGGCCGTTTCGGAACTCGAAGGGTTCTACGCCAGCGCCATGGGTGCCGTGGCGCAAGAGGCCCTGTCGACGAAACTGACCCAAGCTTGGGGCACGGCAGAGCATCTGCGGGTGGCAGGCTTTGGCTACACCCAGCCTTATCTCGGTGTTTTCACCGGCGCAGAGCGCATGGTTGCGATGAGCCCCGCCGGGGCTGGCATCCGCGCGGGCGGCGATGTCCCCGCAGCGCTGGTCAGCGAATGCGCCTGGCCATTGCCTGATGCCTCGATCGACCGGCTCCTGATCCTTCATGGCATGGAGGAAAGTTCCGATGCCCGCCGCCTGTTGCGCGAGGCATGGCGGGTTCTCGCCGATGACGGTCTGATGATCATCGCGGTCGCCAACCGCCGCGGGCCGTGGGCGATGGTCGAGACCAGCCCCTTTGCGGCAGGCCAACCCTATTCACGGCGCCAGCTCGATGATGCGCTGAAAGCCGCCATGTTCGGGCCGACCGCCCACGCAACGGCGCTGCATTTCCCGCCGATCAGGAACAAGGCGCTGCTGCGGCTCGCCCCGACTTGGGAACGGCTGGGCGCGACGATTGAGGATTGGCGCCTGCCGCCGATCTTCCCCAATCTCGCGGGCGTTAATCTGGTTGAGGCCCGAAAGGTCAGTGCCCTGCCGATTTCCGGCAGCAAGGCGGAGGTCTTCCGTCCCGGTCTCCTCATGCCGGGGCGCCTCGGGAAGGCGAGCCCCGCCAATCGCGTGAAGAAAGTCAGAAAGTGACAGAAGACAGAATGCCGAAACGGCCGCAGCCTCTCGCCGGGCTCGCCGATATTGCCCCTTACGTGCCGGGCAAAGCCGAGGCGGGTGGAAAGAAAGTGTGGAAGCTCTCCGCCAATGAAAGCGCGATGGGGCCGAGCCCGAAAGTGGTCGCGGCGGCGAGTGAAGCGGCCGCTGGTATTCATATTTACCCTGATGGCGCGGCGCGCGATCTCAAAACGGCGATTGCCGAAATTGAGGAGCTCGATCCCTCGCGCCTGATCATCGGGTCGGGATCGGACGAAGTGCTCCAGCTTCTCATTCGCGCCTATGCCGCGCCGGGTGAGGCGATCCTTCAATCTGCGCATGGCTTCTCCTATTATCACGTCGCGGCGGCGGCGGTCCGGGTGAAGACGATTTTTGTACCGGAGCAGGATTTTCTGGCGGATGTCGATGCGCTCCTCGCCGCTGTCACGCCGGAGGTACGGATTGTCTTTGTCGCCAATCCGAACAATCCGACCGGCACGGTCCTGATGGCCGAAGACTTACGCCGTCTGCGAGATGGCCTGCCTGATGAGGTGATGCTCGTTCTCGATGGCGCCTATGCGGAATATATGACCGATGAGGCCTATAGTGATGGCCGCGACCTCGTTGATGAGGCGATAGAGCGCGGCACGGATAATGTCGTCATGACACGGACATTCTCCAAGATCTATGGGCTTGGCGGCGCGCGGGTCGGTTGGGGCTATGGCCCGCCGGAGGTGATCTCAATCCTTGAGCGGATCCGCCCGCCTTTCAACATCACTGTGCCGTCACTGAAAGCTGCCGAAGCCGCGATCCGCGATCAGGCTTTCATGACGGAGAACCGTGCTTTCACTTTGTCCGAACGTGAGCGTCTGAAAGAGGGGATCGAGGCGCTCGGCTTCGCGACGATCCCCAGCCACGCCAATTTCGTGACCTTCGATGCGGGCAGTGCTGATGATGCAAAAGTGATCCTTGCCCATCTTGAGGCAGACGGCATCCTCATCCGCAGTGCGGCCTCCAGCGGCCTGCCCTCACATCTGCGCGTGACGGTGGGTCCCGCTGAGGCGAGCGATGCGTTTCTTGAGAGCCTGAAGGCCTTCCGCTAGCGAATTTTTGGTAGCTCGCCGATCTTGGCGCGGGCAATGCCGGAGATATAAAGCGCGCCGCCGGTCATCTCGAAGGGCACGGTCGCCTCTGGTTTGCCGGAGCGATAAGCCTTGAGCACCAGCTCCGCCTGAAGAAGCTGGTTGGGTTCGGCAATCTCGAACGTGCGGATCAGCGAGAGGAGCTTTTGCTCATCGCGATAGGTGACGTCGAGACGACCAGCAGGATACCCCGCCTCATCAATGCCGAGCGTGCCATCGAGCTTGATCAGGGTCGGCGGGCCGTCGCGCCCATCGTCAAAGGCGATCTGGGAGGCCTCGATCGTTACCTTGTCGCCCTGTCCGGGCTCATGACTGATAAGCAGGTCGACACCTGGGAGGAGCGCCTGACGGTCTGTTTCATCCGTATAGGTGACATTGCGGAAGCTCGCGCCAAGATACCATTTATCCGGCTCATCGCTTACCCAATTGGCTTTCAACGACCCAAGGTCGAGGGATGGTCCCTCGGGGATCTCGACCAGCACGTCATCGCCTTCGGCGCTGTATTTGTCCTCGGCAATTCCCACGCGCAGATTGTTTGGCGTCAGGCTGAGATATTCCTCACCGAGAATGATCGCCTGCGGCCCGCGGGGGGCAAGGATCAGGGTCTCAAGGTCGTGCGGGACAGCAATAATGTGGAGGATCTCGCCCGACCAGTCGAAATTGCCGCGCTGCGCCCAGTTGAAATTGTCGATCCGGGCACGGAGCGCCATGGGATAGCCGCGCACCTTGATCCCGTCATAGGTGACGGTGTGCCCGGCCTCGCGCTCATTCTCGATGAACTTGTCGACCTCATCGCGCATGAACCCCGCGCCATAGAACCACAGCGCGGTATAGCCCGCGATCAGCAGCCCGCCGATGACAAGGGGCAGGATCAGGAAAAGCCGGTTGGCGCGGCGCTCGCTAGTGCTCATGGCGGGGCAGTCCTTCGCTGACGGGCGGGTTCGACCCTGCTTGTCCCCTCGGAGCCTCGGCTTCAAGCCGCCGGACGGCATTTTCAACCGTCCGCTCCAGCTCCTCGGTCAGCGCCGCGCGGTCGAGCCCTGCAGGCAGGGGAGGGAAGACTTCCATCTTGATAGTGCCGGGGATCTTCTCCGGCCCCGGCGTCAGCCAGTAGCTGCCCGAATTATGCGCAACCGGCACAACGGGCAGGTTCAGGCTTTTGGCCAGTGCCGCAATGCCCGGCTGATAGGGGGCATGGCTGCCGGGCGCCGCGCGGGTGCCTTCGGGGAAGATGACGATATGGCTTGCACCGTCTTCCAGCGCCGCCTTTGCCTCAGTCAGCATCGAGCGCAGGGTTTTGGCGCCGGCATCCCGATCGACGAAGATGAAGCCGACTGCCTGACACCACCAGCCGAACATCGGAATACTCTTCAGCTCTTTTTTGAGGACAATCGCGCCGCGCGGCAGCTCGACTGTCAGGGCCAGCGTCTCCCACATTGACTGGTGCTTGGCCGCGATGATGGCGGGGTTTGTCTCAAAATGCTCCCGGCCCGTCACTTCTGAGCGAACCCCGCAGAGCCAGCGCGCGGCGCACAGATTGCTCCGCGCCCAGAGCTTGGCGACCTGCCATGCAGCCGGGCGATAGGCCATGAACGGCACGCCCAGTAACCCGATCACCGTGGTCGAGAGGCAGAGAAAGAGGAGATAGGCGTAGGAACGGATAAGTCGCATGGGCTCAGGTCAGGGACCGCGCATAGGCGAGCAGGAATTTGGCATATTCCCGCGACAGCAGGTTCCAGACTTTGGGCGAGGTCATCCAGCCTTCATCCGGGGCCAGACGGCTAGCGACGGGCACACTGACGATCGTCAGTTTCGGTGCGGCATGTTTCAGCTCGACGGCGGCGCGCGGCAGGTGGAATTCGGACGTCACCAGCACGACCGCTTCATAGTCATGGGCAACGGCCCAGTCGCGGGCCTCCAGCGCATTGCCGATGGTCGTCTGGGCGCGGGGGCCAAGATCGACACAGCATTCGATCAGCGTGCGGTCACCGGTGGCGGCAAGATCGTTCTTTGTCACCTGCGGGTGGGTGCCGGAGATCAGGACCCGCTCGGCAAGGCCTGTCTCATAGAGTTTGAGCGCCCGTTCGATCCGCTCTCCGCTGCCGCCGGTAAAGACGACGATGCCGACCTTGTCGCGGGGGATGCCTTCAAGTGCGCTCATCGCGCGATCCACGTCGAAATGACGCTCGCGCGGCAGCTGGCCGACAAAGATGAAGAACCCGAGGACGAGGCCAAGGGCTATTCCTGCCAGGAGCTTCACGAAAACACGCATCGATGAGGGCCGTCCTTGTTCGAGACACCAGCCTAATATGGCAAGCGTCTGATGGCAAAGCCTTCCGGGGTTAGCTCGTTTCTGCGAGGAAAGAGAGCTGCTCGACTTTCGCGACCTGCTTCAGGCGGTCAAGATCGGTCAGCGCAGTGGGATATTTGCCCGTGAAGCAGTGATCCGAATAAGCGGGCCGTTCAGGATCGCGCGGGCCTTTGCCGAAGGCCTCATACATCCCATCGACGGACAGGAAGGCAAGGCTGTCCGCACCGATATGCTCGCGGATTTCCTCGACGGTATAATTCGCCGCCATCAGCTCCTCGCGGCTCGGCATATCGATGCCGTAATAGTCCGGCCACAGGATCGGCGGGCAAGCGATGCGGAAATGGACTTCCTTTGCCCCGGCCCGGCGCAGGAGGCGGGTCAGCTTTTTCGAGGTCGTGCCGCGCACGATGGAATCATCGATCAGGACGACGCGCTTGCCTTCAACGACGCCCTTATTGGGCGAGAGCTTCCGGGCAACGCCCAGCTCACGCAGCTCCTGCGTCGGCTGGATGAAGGTCCGGCCCGCATAGTGGCCCCGGATCAGCGCCATGTCATAGGACTGGTGCGTCTCATTGGCATAGCCGATCGCCGCCGGCACGCCGCCATCGGGAATGGGGGAGATCACATCCGCCTCGACGGGGGATTCTTTTGCGAGCTGCGCGCCGAGCCGTTTGCGCAACTCATAAACGCATTCATCCTCGATGAAGCTGTTGGGGCGCGCAAAATAGATCAGCTCAAAGACGCAAGACCGGGCATGGCTCTGCGGGGGGAAAATCTGGCGGCTCTCGATCGAGCCATCGGCGCGACAGATTACCATCTCGCCGGGTTGCACTTCACGGATGAAGTCCGCGCCGATCAGATCAAAGGCGCAAGTTTCGGACGCCAGCACCGGGGCATCGCCGAGCTTGCCGAGGACGAGCGGGCGGATACCCACCGGGTCACGCACACCGATCATCGCATCATGCGTCATCGCAATCAGCGCATAGGCGCCCTCAATGGCGGGCAGGCTGTCCATGATCCGTTCAGGGATCGACAGGCGCCGCGATTGCGAGATCAGCTTGACGAAAATCTCGCTGTCCGAGGTCGTATGGAAAATGCGCCCCTCACGGATCAGCTGGGTGCGCAGCGTGCGGGCATTGGTCAGATTGCCGTTATGGGCGAGTGCTAGCCCGCCTCGGTCGAGATCGGCGTAAAAGGGCTGGACATTGCGCAGGCCGGAACCGCCGGTCGTTGAATATCGTGTGTGCCCGATCCCTGAATTGCCCTTGATCTGGCTGACGACCTTTTCGGACATGAAATGCGAGCTGACGAGGCCGAGCGCTTTTTCATTATAGAACTGCTCACCGTCAAAGGTGGCGATACCGGCCGCTTCCTGTCCGCGGTGCTGCAAAGCGTGAAGCCCGAGTGCGATGGTGCCGGCCGCATCGCCTGTATGTCCGATCATGCCGAAGACGCCGCATTCCTCATTGAGGGCGCGGGGCAATTGCGGGGCACTGATTGCGCGCCGCTGTTCACGTTCAAGGAAACGGCGCTGGGCCGCGAGAAGGCGGGTATCCTGGCTGGGCATTCAGGCCTCCAAAACCGCTATCGCCCGAAAAGGGTTGAGAAGCGGCTAAGGCCCTTCCGACCCACGGCTCTAGACCGGTTCATTCTGCGGCGATTCGCCGTCTTCTGGTTCTGTTTCCGTCCCGAGGGGCTGGAGCCCCATGCCTTCAAAGAACTCGGCGGCGATGACCACGGGTCCTTTGAGAAGCGAGTTTTCAAGCCAAGCGGGCGGGTTGTCCTCGTCGAAATAGATATTGAGGGCCAGATACACCAGCCCCAGCAGGAGCCAACCCCTTATGATTCCATAAATAACGCCGCCGATGCGATCCAAGCGCACAGGCTCTTTTCCAAGATAGCGCCCGAGCACGATCTCAAGGACGATATGCGCGATGATGAAGACGATCAGGAACAGCGTCGCATAGCCAGCGATCTGGCTGAACGTGCCTTCCCCGAAGAGCGTGCTGAAGCTTTGCCCGAAGAACATGCAGGCCATGACGCCAAAGCCGATGGCGACCAGTGTCACGAGCTCACGGGTGAAACCCCGGATCCAGGCAAAAACGCCGGAAAGACCCAGAATGGCCAGAATGAAAAGATCAAACAGGGTCACGCTGCCTTACCCGCCGGGAACTTGTTGTCCGTAATGTCACAATCGGCGCGGCTGGGCCAGCGGGGAATTGCACTTCTCAGGTGTTCAATGTCAGGCGGTTTGCAGCTCGCCTGAACGCGCCGCGGTCCGATACGCACCTGGCGTCATCCCTGTCTCTTCCTTGAAGGCCCTGTTGAAGGGGCCGATCGAGCCAAAGCCGCACTCCATCGCGACCGACAGGATCGATTGGCCGGCATGGTGCTCATCACCCAGCATGGCTTTGGCTTGCCCAATGCGATGGTGATTGATCAGCCTGTTGAAGTTCGGATAGCCGAGCGCCCCGGTGATCGCCTGACTGACTTTATAGTCTGGCTCGCCCAGCGCGGCGGAAAGATCCGCCACCTTGATCTCAGGATTGGTGAAGAGCTGCTCGGCCTCGAGAAGCTGTGAGATCCGCGCGCCGAGCCGGTGATCGGCCTCTAGCGGCGTGCGCCGGGACTGCTGGCGGGAAGAGCCTGCCGGGAGCGGATGGAACAGCCGGTAGCGGACCGCGATGCTCGCGCCCGCAACGGCAAAGACCGCGCAGGTGACCTTGATGACCATGGAATCAAGGACGGTGAATGCGGCGACCTCGCGCTGCAGAACGACGGCGGCGGTAAAGAGAAGCGCATAGCCCGCAACGAACCTCTTGCGGAAAGTCCGCTCTTCGGCAGGCAGGGTCGTGCGCAATCCTTCCAGCGGTTCAAACAGCGGCAAAAGCAGCACCGTCGAGCTGATCAGCGTGAAGATGTTCGAGACGACCCCGGTGACAATGTTGGCCGGGGCATCGGCGTTCAGGTCGAGCACAAACCCTGTGAGATAAAGAACGACGACCAGAACGACCGGCCATCGCCCGCCATCAGGGCGGAAAAGCGAGCGGGTCAACAGCCAGGCAATCCCGCAGGTCGCACTGCACGCAAAAGTGAAGATGGGCAGGAGCGGGCCGAGATGCTCTCCCGCTGCCGCGACAAGGCAGAAGCTGAAAACACCCGTCACGAACAACGCCCAATAGATCAGGACCGGATGGGCGGCCAGTTTTTGCCGCGACGTCCCTAGAAAAGAGAGGGCCAGTCCGGCGGTCAGGATCGGGGCTGCCATGATGGCCTGTGTCGCGCTCATTGCGTGCTTCTTCCTCTTCCCGGCGGTTCTTCTAACTTAGGTCCGGCCCAGACCAAAATCGATGCCGGAAATCCCCAAAAAACAATGGCCGATTTCCAAATCAGCGAGACGAGAGCCGCTCATCCTTCTCATTCCTGACCCTACAGCGCGCGATACTCGCCGGTCAGATGAAAGGCTATCTGGATGCAACCCCCTCGACATCAACTGTCCGCCCGCCTGCCCGGCAAGGCCCTCAAAACTTCTGGCGTCATTTGGTACCTAACGGCGGCAGCGGGGCAGCTCGCCTTCATCTACTATATCCTCGTTTATTATGGCGGCCGGACGGCGCGCGGCGAATATGCGGCGTGGAACGATCGGCCGATTATCATGGGCTATGCCGAGGGTGACCTTCTCGGCAACATCATGTTCGCCCTTCATGTCCTCCTTGCCGCCGTCATCACCTTTGGCGGGTTGATGCAGCTGATCCCGCCATTGCGGCGGCGGTTCCCCGCTCTTCACCGCTGGAATGGGCGGCTCTTCATGGCGCTTGCCGTTTTCATGGCGATAGGCGGCATCTGGCTGGTTTGGGGCAGGGGGGCCTTTCTCTCAGTTTCTTCCGGCATCCCGACGACTATCAACGGCATTCTCATCCTGATCTTCGCAGGTATCGCGCTGCGCTATGCGATCCGGCGCCAGATCGATCAACATCGTCAATGGGCGATGCGGCTCTTCATGGCGGTCAACGGGGTCTGGTTTTTTCGGGTGATGATCATGGCATGGATCATCGGCAATCAGGGACCGCGAGGGATGAACTCGACGCTTTCAGGTCATGCCGATTTTGCGATCTCTTACGGCTCGTTTCTGCTGCCGCTTCTCGGGCTTGAGATCTATTTTGCCGCAACACGCAGCCAGAGCGCGGGCGCCAAGCTCGCGGCGGCGGGGTTCGTCCTTCTGATGTCAGCGCTGATGGCGCTCGGCATCTTCGGGACCATCACCCGCATGTGGGGGCCATATCTCTGAGGCGATCAGGAGCGAGGCGGGTCATTCCAGGATAAGCGATCCTCAATGGCCCGCCTCAGCTCGAAAAAAGCGAAAGGCTTTTGTACCCGAACTTCAAGCCGGTATTTCTCGGGCAGGTCGTTCTCGGCATAGCCGGTGACGAAGACGAACGGAATTTTCTTCTCATTCAGTTCATCCGCAAGCGGATAAGCCATGGTACGATCAAGATTGATATCGAGCACGGCAAGGTCGAAATCCTCGCGGTCAGCGGCAGCCATTGCCTTTTCCAGATTGAGAAACGGCCCGACAGTCTCGCAGCCAAAGGATTGAAGGGCCTCTTCGACTTCGAGCGCGACGAAGAACTCATCCTCAACGACGAGTGCGCGCTTGCCGGCAAGCTTGCTCGCCTTGCCGTCCCCCATGCCATGCTTGGTGTTTCCGCCCATATCGCTGCCGGCTGAATAGTGTGTCTGGGAAGTGCGAATTTTCTGTTGGGGCATATCTATCACTCCGGATGCATGACGGAGACGTCTGTTGGCACCGCGATATTGCAGGTCACTCCATCTGGATAAAAATTCAGCTCAACTGTTCCGTGTAGGTCGTAAGGGACGCCGCGTTCAAGCAGCATGTGCCCGAACCCGCGGCGCGTAGGCGGCTCGACGGCGGGGCCGCCAGACTCCGCCCATTGAATGGCCAGCAGCTCATTGTCGTCAGAAACATCCCAGCTGACCGTGACCTTCCCCTCATCAACCGATAATGCGCCATATTTGGCGGCATTGGTGGCAAGTTCGTGAAATGCCATACCGAGGGTGATCGCCCCTTTGGGCGTCAGATTGATGTCGGGGCCATGCAGAGAAAGATTCTCAGCCTTGTCATTCCTGTACGGAGAAAGCTCATCTTCTACCGTGCTGCGAAGGTCTGCGCCGGTCCATTTGGATTCTGCCAGTCTGTTATGCGTATGGGCGAGCCCGCGAATGCGCCCCTCAAAGGATTTGCGTCCCGCCGCGTAAGAAGCGTCTTCATGAAAACTGCGCTGGGCGACGGAGATGACAGTTGCGAGCGTGTTCTTCACCCGGTGGCTCAACTCGGCGATCAAGAGGTCGCGTTTCTCCTCGGCTTCCTTGCGCTCGGAGATATCGCGGACAATCCCGGTAAAGAGCCTGCGTTCGCCCAGCCGGAATTCACTGATGGACAGATCGGCAGGGAATTTCGATCCATCCTTCCGCTGTCCAACGACTTCACGGCCGATGCCGATAATCTTCTTCTCACCAGTGTCGCGATAATGCTTCAGATACTGATCATGATGATCCTGAAATGGATCCGGCATCAGCATTTTGACATTGGCGCCGATCATTTCGTGATCGTCATAGCCGAAGAGATTGAGGGCCGCAGGATTGAGGGATTCGATCGTACCTTCTTCGCTGATCGTAATGACACCATCCAGCGCATGATCAAGAATAGCCCGTAGGCGGACTTCACTCTCCGCAACATCCTGTCGGTGGGGCCCGGCCGGATTTTCAGGCGCGGGTTCCGTTGTGAGTGTCCTCTCAGTCATGCAGCTCACTCTCTCAGAGCCGTCGCGGCAAATACAACCATCACGTAGTGAAGTGCCGCCGCCTCACGCTATATAGGTGCACGCTTGGGGTTCATGCAAACCCTTTCTCCTGTTGGAGATTATGGAAATATAGGAGGATCAGGCGAGGCTTTTGACGTAAGCGACGACATCCGCCGCCTGCTCGACCCGGCGGCGCGAAGTGGCCTTGTCGCCATCCGCGCCATTCGGGCAGAGGATCTTTTCGAAGCCGAGTTTTCTGGCCTCCGCCATACGGGTGTCCATCTGCGGCACGGCGCGCACGGCCCCTGAGAGGCCGATCTCCCCGAAAATCGCGAGTTTCTCCGGCAACGGCGTATCGAGCCGGGAGGAGAGAAGGGCGGCGACCGCTGCCAGATCCGCGGCGGGTTCGGAAATGCGAAGGCCGCCTGCGACATTCAGAAAAACATCATGCCGGCCAAAATCCATGCCGCATCTCGTATCAAGAACAGCGAGCAGCATGGAAAGCCGCGCGGAATCCCACCCCACCACCGCCCGGCGAGGCGCGCCCAGCGTAGAGGGGCTGACCAGCGCCTGAAACTCACAAAGGAGGGGCCGTGTCCCCTCGATCCCGGCAAAGATCGCAGCCCCCGTTGCGGGCTCCCCGCCTTCGCCAAGGAAGAGGGCGGAAGGGTTGGGAACTTCTTTCAGGCCCCCGCCGGTCATCTCGAAAATGCCGATTTCATGAGCGGCGCCAAAGCGGTTCTTGACGGCCCTCAGGATGCGGAAGGATCGGCCGGTCTCGGCCTCAAAATAAAGGACCGCATCGACAAGGTGCTCAACGACGCGGGGGCCGGCGAGCTGGCCGTCCTTGGTGACATGTCCGACAAGGATGAGGACGCAGCCTGTGTTCTTGGCAAACCGGACCAGCTCCTGCGCGCAGGAGCGCACCTGCGTCACCGTACCAGGCGCGGCGGGCAGGCTGTCCGACCACAGGGTCTGGATCGAATCGATGATGACGGCCTGCGGTTTTTCGGCCTTCAGCGTGGCGAGGATATCGCGCATCGACGTGCCGGTGGCGAGCGACATGGGCGATTTGGTGAGCCCCAGCCGCCTTGCCCGCATGCGGATCTGGGCGGTCGCTTCCTCGCCGGAAAGATAAAGCGTCCGTGTACCGCGTTCGGCAAGGCCGGTTGCGATCTGGAGCAGCAATGTCGATTTGCCCACCCCGGGGTCACCGCCGATGAGGAGCGCGCCGCCGGGGACCAGCCCGCCGCCGACCGCCCTGTCGAATTCGGCATTACCGGTGGGGAGGCGCGCTTCTGCCTTCACATCCCCGTCGAGCGTTTCAAGCTCGATGGCGCGACCCTTGCTGGCCGCTGCGCTCGCCGACAGGCTGCCGGGCGGGGCGCTGGCGCCTTCCTCGATCTCGATCGAGTTCCATGATCCGCAGGCGTCGCACCGTCCGGCCCATTTGGCATAGACGGCGCCGCAGGACTGGCAGACATAAGTGTCAGTGGCGCGGGCCATGGGGTCTCCTTGATCTTCTCACGATGTTCCCTGCTACGCCTTTCTTCCCCCGAGGGGGAGTTAAAAGGGGCAGGGGCCCCATTTAACACTCGCGCAAGCGAGGGGATGGGGGCAAGTCATCCCTCGTCAATCTAGGGGCGGTCTGCCCCCTCCGCCCTGCGGGCACCTCCCCCACAGGGGGAGGAAAGCTAAGGATTGGGCTTACGTAAGGTGGCCGTGTTTGGCCTAAGACGGACATTCAGCAATTGTGTCGTGAACGGCAGTTTGATCTCATATGCAGACATTAGCGTGAGAAGGCCAATAGCAGAGACTCGCCAATTGCAGACTCTCATCCTTCCAATTGATCAGCAAGGTTATCAAAAAGACCCCTCACAAATGTGAGCGCATCATCATCTTGCGCCAACAGCCGCCGAACCGCTTTCTCGTAGTCCTCGATCTTACGAAATCCGAGTTCGCTTGAGATGTTGGCCAGCGCAGCAGACTCTCGCACGGGACACTTGGTGAGGATTGTCTCCCAGTCATTGCCTTCAACCGCAGCGTCAAGCTCAGCCTGACGCGCTGCGTGGATAGTTTGGGCGCTGTTGATAACCGTGATTTCTTGGCCAGCCATAAGCTCTTCGTCATTTGGTATCTGATCCAAGATCAACTTCCTTACCGCTTTTTTTGCCACCTTCTGACTCAGACGGTCAGTGTGACCGGCGACAGCAGCAACGCCGGCGGCTAGCGCTCTACCGGTTAGCGCATCTGCATTATCACCTGATAGATCTGCTTGACGCGCGGCGATCCTCTCGATGATCCGTGGGTGAAAATAAATCGCCTCGACCGAATAGAACGGAAGCGCATAAACGCCTCTTTGGCGTTTGGCTTCGATCTGATCTGGTGCGAAGCCATCGCCATCCGCAATTCCAAACGCCCGAAGCCAATGAAAGCCTTCTCCCGCTCGACTGCCGACTACGGCGCGCTCAACATCGCCGCAGTTTCCTTTGGGGATCACTGACACCATCGGGAAGATCAGGCTATAAAGCGTTTTGTCCAAGCTGCTCTCGGTCCCTTCAACGAACAGTATTTTCCTACGCGCGCCGAGAAGGTCACGCCTGAGGAGATCGTCAATCGGCGTTTCTGCAGGGAGTTCATCTGCATCCCAGCTTCGGACATTTTGACCGTTGAAATTGCAAGAGCGTATCAGCAGCGTCCTCGCACCAGTCACCTCTAAGGGAAGATCATGGTCATGGGTTGAGATAACAAAACCGCAGTCGGATCGACGTTCAAAGAGTTGGCTTAAAAGCGGCGAGATGATCGAGCGGTGCAGATGTCTTTCTGGTTCATCGATAATTAGCAGTGTTCCTGGCGGAGCGGTGAGGACGCTGCCCGCGATCAGCAATGCATTGCGCTCACCGTCCGAAAGTTCTGCGGCGCTATACTCCGGCCCCCCATCTTTGCTGGCCATAACACGCTCATTTTTTTGGATGCTGATAGTAATCGGAATATTCGATTGCCGAAGCAATTCGTTGATGATGGCAATTGGTGCCTCGACCTTGGCCGCTTCAGCCATCGCTTCCATGTTGTCGGCGTCAACGGCGGCCGTAATAGAGCGTGCGCGAACGTTCTCGGCATCTATCAATTCGTAAATCGTCATGCTCGCGCGCGCTGAGGCGTACTGGTCTCTATAACGCGCCTCATTCCTTCGGTCCAAATTCAGAATATTTTGTTCTGTTTGGACCTTTGTTGCGGGCGTCATGTCTAGCGTATCGGTGTTCATCCATGTTTGGCGGTGCGCGGCAATTTTTCTAATATGTCCCGGATTCTGATTGGCGAAGCGGTGCATCAAACTCGACTTACCTGTTCCGTTCGCACCAAGAACAAACAGCATCTGACCAGTTTCCAACTGAAGCTGCGAGACCTCGGTGTCTTGGGCGGGGAAGTTGAGATTGAAAGGCAAGGGTACCTCTTCTCTAAGGTTGGTCATCACAAAATAAGTTGTGTAGCCATCTATGTGAAGGTGCAACAGGCTGAGTAAAAGACAAAGCGTTACCGTCGAACTCAGCGCGCTAATATCCGCTTGCTGGTTGAACTAATTGTGAGCAATAACAAGTCTGATCACGCCGGATATTCAGGAGATTGGGCTCGGTGCCGTTTTCGCCTAGCATGACGGCATGATCCGCATTGTTGCCTTCCTCCTCATGTTTCTTGGCGCCTGTGCCAGTCCCGACTTTGCAGCGCCCACGCTCGACGAGGCGGTGGTGGCCGCCGAGCGCAAGGCGGCGATTGAGGACGCGATGGAAACGGCGCTGAGCCGCCGCGCGCGGGTCTATGATCTCTCCTGGCCGATCCTCACCGCCAATACAGAGCTCTGCCCCAAGGTGCTGCCCTCCCTCGGCACGGTGCTGGCCGACCGCAAACAGCTTGCGCGGCTGGCGGGCGGCCTGCGCGAGAAGGAGCTCGATTTCATCGGCGTGCCTGACGAGCTGACCATCATGCATGTCATGGCGGGCAGCCCGGCGGACCGGGCCGGCATCCCTTCCGGCGCGCGGCTCCTCGCGGTGGAGGGCGAGGCGGTCGAGGAGCCCAAGGACGCTGCAGACAAGATCCGGGAGCGGACAAAGGAAGAGGATCCCGTCACCCTGACCATCGCCGACGGTGCGGGCAGGCGCGATGTCACGCTCTCGGGCGTGGACCGCTGCGATTATGCGGTGAAGATTTCGACCAGTCAGGCGATCAACGCCCATGCCTATTCGGGCGACATCGTCATTTATACCGGCGTCATCCGCTCGCTCGAGGATGAAGCCTTACGCTATCTGATCTCCCATGAGGCTGCGCATCTCATCGCTGAGCATCGCGCCAAATATATCCGTAATGTGACGGTTTCAGGCGCGGTCATTACCGGCCCCGTCCTTTATGTAGCGGGCGGTCTTGCCGACCGGCTGGCCGGTGCTGCCGATGAGCCGCCCGATATTTCCTACCAGGCGCGGGCGTTGCGTCTGCTTGCCCCTTGGGCGGAAGAGTTCGAAGCGGAAGCCGATTATCTGGGGCTTTATCTTTTTGCGCGGGCGGGCGGTGACTTGCATGCGGCGGGCGACGTCTTTCATGTCTTCAGCCGGGAGACGCCAGCGGCGATCTATGCGCGCTCGACCCATCCTTTGACGCCGGAGCGGCTCGCAAGGCTTCGCGCCGCGATAGACGAGATCGAGGCCAAAGCGGCCGCAGGAGAAGACCTCATGCCGGAGCGGGTGGAGAAATGAAGGCCGATGCCGAACAGCCCGTCATGACGGGCCCCGCCTATTCCCTCCGCCTGACCCTGATCGTCGTGACGATCTTCGGGGTACTGAGCGCGCTGGTGCGGCGTATCGCGGGCGATTATCTCTCCATGGATGACGCCAAGACCAATGTCTTCACGCAGGTCTGGCAATGGGGGTACCAGCCGAACAATCCGCCGCTCTTTGAATGGCTGATCAAGATCCTGCACCATCTGACGACGGGGGATCTGTGGAGCTTCCTTCTCGTCAAATATCTCGCGCTGATCGTGGCCGCCGGGTTCATCCATGCCGCCGTGCGGACCTATGCGGGTCAGCGCGAAGCCTTCGGCACGGCGATCGGCATGGTGCTGCTCTATCAGGTCGGCTGGAACTTTCATCAGGCCTTCACCCATTCGGCGCTGTTGCTGCCGGCGGTCTCGGCCTTGATCTGGGCCGGGCTCATGTCTTTCCGCCAGCCCAGCTATTTTCACATGTTCGTCCTTGGCCTGACGGTCGGTATTTCGCTCCTCACGAAATATAATTCGGGCCTGTTCGTGGCGGGCTATCTTTTGGCAAGCCTTGCCAATCCGCGTATCCGCACGGTGATCCTCGCCCGGCGTTTCATCATCGCGCCGCTTGTGACGGCGGCGATCATCCTGCCCCATGCGATCTGGTTCCTTGCGCAGTCGTCGGCCTATAGGGAGACGCTCGAGACGACCATGGGTCTCGAGGGCGCCTATTGGGACCGGCTGGGCGAAGGGCTCCTGTCGCTGATCGTGGCGACCATTTCTTTTTATGTCCCTTGGGCGTTCCTCATTGCGCCGCTGGCAAAGGGCAAGGGCCTTGTCTGGTTCTCAGAAGAGCGCCTCTTGATCCGTTCGACCGTGCTCTCGCTTCTCATCATGGTTGCTGCCGTAGTCTTGTTCGGCATGGGCAATGTGTCCGAGCGCTATCTGATCCCGGTCCTCCTGCCCGCTTATGTCGGGGTGACGAGCGTTGTCCTGCGGGCGCAAAAAAGCCTGCGGCCTTGGGTAACGCTTTGTGTTGCCATTGCCGTCCTCGTCACGGTGATCCGTGTGGTGACCTATCTTTTCCCTGGACCACCCTTCTGTAAGGACTGCCGGGAGTACATCCCTTATGCCGCGCTCGAAGAGCCGATCCGCGCCGTCGCGCCGGAGGGTAGCGTGCTGATCGTGCGCGAGGAGAATACCGGCGGCAATCTCGTTGAGATGTTCCCGGCCTCGCCCGTGCGGGTCCTGACCTCCTTCAATCTGATCAACCCGATCGGTGAAGAGGGGCTTTCCTGTTTCTATATCTGGTCGGAGGATATGGTCGGCGGGGTAGCTGTGCCGCCGCCACTCGATTACGTCTATAACGATCCGCGCACGGTTTATGTTGAGGCGCCGTGGCGTCACATGCTCAAGCCTGAAGGCTTCCGCAAAACCGTCTGGGGTATAACCCCGGTCGATAAACCTTCTCTTTACGAACTGTTTTGTTCGCCAACGGAACGTGGTTAACCAGCGGTCAATCCGAAGTAAAGAATCTCATAAATCGTCCTTTACCTGATCTTCATTGCAAGATGGTCATTTCGTGACAGGGTTAATCGGCAGGGTGCCGAATAAACCTTCTGGTAGGGAAGATAAAAAATGTCTGTTGAGTTCGATCATGGCGTTCTGGACAATGCCGAGAAGCTCTACACCGCCGAAGACATGTACCGTCTCGGCATCGAAGCTTCGACTCCGGGTGAGGGGGAAGACCCCGATCTCATCACGGCCCATAAATGGTTCAACCTTGCAGCCTCGCGCGGTAATGAATTGGCCCGCGAATATCGCGCCCAACTCACGCTGGAGATGGATTCCCGCGAGATCGCCGAAGCCCAGCGCCTGGCGCGCCAGTGGATGGCTGATAACCGGACCCTGATTTCCCCCCTCTGATCACCCTCATTCTGGCCAAAGCGCGCCCCGCCCCCTAAACCATCGGCAAAAACCCGGTGAAGGAGGGGCAAATGAAGCGCTTTGTGGGATGCCTTTTGGGGCTTGGCCTTGCGGCCTGCGCAAGTGATGGAACCTCGGACCAGACGGTCTGGACGCCCGTAGACGAAAGTGTCGTCGGCGCGGCCACGTCAAAAACCGGCCATCCGCAACTTACCTCTGTCATTGATGATCACTGGGCGCTGATGATGCGCGAAAGCCCGACTTTCGCGACCAGTCTGGGTGTACGCGATTATGACGACCGTCTCAGCGACCCCTCGCTTGAGGCCTATGCCGAAGGCATTTCGGCCCGCCGCACCCTTCTTGCCCGCCTCAAAAAAATCGACCGGAGCGATCTCACCGAAGACGAGGCGCTGAACCGCCAGCTCCTGATGCTTGAGCTCGAAAACGAGATCGAAGCGTCAAAATATGGCGGCCGGTACATGATCATGACCAATCGTGGCGGCCCGCATCTCAATCTGACGGGGCTGCCTGATTACCTGCCGTTCCGCAGCGAGGCGGATTACGAATCTTATCTCACCCGCCTGACCCTGATGCCCGAATATCTCGAGAAATCGACGGACCGGCTGCGTTCAGGGCTCGAAGCGGGTTGGGTCCAGCCCTGCGCGCCGATGGCGGGTTACGAGGACTCGATTAATATCCACATCGTGATCGACCCCGCCGACAGCACCTTTATGCGGCCTTTCGATAACAAGCCTGCCTCGATTGACGAGGCTCGCTTCGCCGCGATGCGCGTTGATGCGGCCCGCACGATCCGCGATCAGATCGTCCCGGCTTTCCGCGAATTCGAGGCCTTTTATAACCTCGAATACCAGCCCGCCTGCCGGGAGGATGTCGGTACTATCTCCATGCCGGGCGGCAAGGAATATTATGAATACCGTGTGCGTCTCTTCACGACGCTCGATCTGACTCCGGAAGATGTCCACCAGACCGGCCTTGCGGAGGTCGCGCGGATCCGCGCCGAGATGGAAGAGATTGCGAAAGGCGAGGGCTTTGAATCCCTCTCGGCTTTCCAAACTTATCTTCGGTCGAACCCGGATTTCTATCCGAAGACGGCAGAAGAGCGCCTTGAGCGTGCGGCCTGGATTTCGAAGAAAATGGACGGCCAGCTGGTGAAGCTCTTCACCAAGATCCCGCGTATGCCTTATGATATCAAGGAAATCCCCCTCGATATCGCGGAAAAGACGACCACGGCCTATTACTTCCCGCCGGCGGGCGATGGCAGCCGGGCAGGCTCCTATTATGTGAATACGACCCTGCTCGACACGCGGCCACTGCACGAGCTTGAGGCGCTGACCCTGCATGAGGCGGTACCGGGTCACCACTTCCAGATCGCGCTGGCGCAGGAGCTCGACATGCCGGCCTTCCGTCGGTTCGGCGGCTTCACGGCATTTGTTGAGGGCTGGGGGCTTTACTCCGAACGCCTCGGTATGGAGGTTGGTTTCTATGAAACGCCCTATACGGATTTTGGGCGTCTTTCCTATGAGATGTGGCGCGCCACGCGCCTCGTTGTCGATACAGGCATGCATTACAAAGGTTGGTCGCGCCAGCGAGCAATCGACTACATGCTCGATAATTCAGGGCTTTCCCGGAACAATGTGACGACTGAGGTCGATCGCTACATCACCTGGCCGGGTCAGGCGCTCGCCTACAAGACGGGTGAGCTGAAGATCCGTGAGCTGAGGGCGCGTGCCGAAGCAGAGCTCGGCAAGGATTTCGATGTCCGGCTCTTCCACGACGCCGTGCTGGAGGCGGGCGCCGTGCCGCTTTCGGTCCTCGAAGAGCGCATCGAGAAATGGATCGCCAAGCAAAAAGCTGGGTGATCTGACTTGCTGTGGGGTTGGGCAATACATGCTCCAACTCCCTTCACCCGCTCATCCCCGGCCCGGATCATGTCCGGTCTAAACTCCAGCGGGGATCTGCCTCTGAGGTCACGTGCTCTCATCTCTGAAGAGTACAAAGATGAAGCCAACCTTCGTTATGTAGGACCAGATGCCCGCCTGCGCGGGCATGAGCGGAGGGATAGAGATCGTGTGATCGGAGGATGGCCTTGAGGAAGCGGCGCCTACCGCCTTCGCTCGAACCGCTCCGCGCCGTCTTCGCTGACATAGCCGTCAAGGAACTCATCATGCGGCATGACGGGGAAGCGCTCCATCTTCTGGGCAGCATAGCCGAACCCGATGGCAAGGATCTCACCTTCGGCACGCAGTTTCATCAGTGTACGGTCGTAATAGCCACCGCCCATGCCTAGACGCGCACCATCACGGCGGACACCGAGCACTGGCACGGCGATAATCTCAGGAGTTGCCTCGGGTGCGCTCTCGGGCGGGATCGGGATGCCGTAGCGGCCCTTGATGAGCGGCGTATCCATGCGGAACTGCCGGAAGATGAGCGGCGCATTCTCTTCAACCGCCACGGGCAGGAGGACTTCGTGACCGGCGGCCAGAAGGTCCGCATTCAGATAGGCGGTGTCGAGTTCATCACCGACCGGACAATAAAGCGCGATGCGCAGCGGCGTCTGCGGTATGAAATCTTCGATGAAATGATGGGCGGCCTTCATCGCGGCGCTGCCACCATCCGCAGCGGCAGCCTCGGCCCGTGCGGCTTTTGCGCGTTTCCGGAACGCAGCTTTCCAATCGAGATCGGGAAGAGGGGGCGGTGTCGCACCATTCTGCATGAAGAGCGCCGCTTCCTTTCGCGGAGTGAACTAAAGTGCCGCACCGGCCGTTGGACATTTTTGTCGCCCTGGACCCGAAGGACCAGGTGGGCGCCGCGTGATAAGGGCCACGACCCTAGTCAGAGACAGCTCCCGAACATGAATTTAAGGCCCCGGGGACGTAAGTCCTGACGAACCGGGCAGCGACCTCCAAGGTAGAGAGGCGCGCGGGCCTGTTCAAGCGTCAGCTGCGTCAGCCTTACCAGAAAGTCTCGCCGCGCAGGCTTCGATTCGGCTGGCGGCGCGCTCGAGATCCTGCGCGAGGGCGGCATGAGCAAGTGCCGTTTCGGTGCCCTGAGCTTCGAAATATTCTTCACAGACCGTCAGCCCCGCGAGCAGTAAAAGGCGGGCTTCGGCGATATGGCCATGCTCCTCGGCCAGCCGGTCGACATGCGAGTTGAAATGCGCGGCGAGCTGGCGAAGCCGGTCTTCCTGTCCGTCACTGACTTTCAGCGAATAGCCTTGCCCGTTCACATTGATCCGGACCTCCGCCATGTCACGATGCCTCTTTTTTCTGTGAGTCTTTCGATGCGTCCTGCCCCAAGGCAGCCGTCAAGTCGCCGATGATCCGGTCGAGCCCCTGTTCGAGCTGATTGAACTGGGCAGCCAGTCCCGGATGCTCACCTGCGCGCAGCGGGCCGATGGCATCAAGGGCCTGTTCGAGCGACGAAATCGCTCCATCCAGCCGGGAAAAGGCCGGGCCAATTGGGGGCGGATGCGCCATATATGAGAGCGTTGCGCGGATTTCTTGCCATGTCGAGTCGGACACGCAGAGGGTGAGTGCTTCTAGAACACCTCTCCGCAGATTGAGAACTCCTCGCCCTTATCACTTGTCTCAGAGCCTTGATCTTGCGGGGGCTCCGGTGCATTCACCGCGCATCTTCATTCTAATTCCAGCACTGGCAGGCCCACTTTGACCGCTTCACTCGATCAGGACCTTACCCGCCGCATGGCTTCGGCCATTTCCGTCCTCTCCATGGACGCCGTTGAGAAGGCGCAATCGGGGCATCCCGGCATGCCGATGGGCATGGCGGATGTCGCAACGGTGCTCTTCACCCGGCACCTGAATTTCGATGCCAGCACGCCCGACTGGGCCGACCGCGACCGGTTCGTCCTCTCCGCCGGTCACGGCTCGATGCTGATCTACTCCCTCCTGCACCTCTTGGGCTATGATGGCGTGACGATGGAAGAGCTGAAGAACTTCCGTCAGCTGGGCGCAAAGACCGCCGGCCACCCTGAATATGGCCATCTGCCGGGGATCGAGACGACGACCGGCCCGCTGGGGCAGGGGATTTCGAATGCGGTCGGCATGGCGCTGGCCGAGGCGCATCTGAATGCCCGCTTCGGGGACGATCTCGTCAATCACTATACCTATGTGATTGCCGGGGATGGCTGCCTGATGGAAGGGATCAGCCAGGAGGCCATTGGCCTTGCTGGCCACCTGAAACTCGGCAAGCTGATCGTTCTGTGGGATGACAATGGCATCACCATTGACGGCAAGGTGTCGATGTCGGACTCGACCGACCAGCGCGCGCGGTTCGAGGCGTCGGGCTGGAAGACGCTGGCCTGTGATGGTCATGATGCGGCAGATATCGACCGTGCGCTGACCGAAGCCAAAGGCTCTGACCGCCCGGTCCTGATCGCCTGCAAGACGACGATCGGTCACCGCGCGCCGACCAAGGCCGGCACGGCCAAGGCACATGGCGCCCCGCTCGGCGCAGATGAAATCGCCGCCGTACGTGAGGCTCTAGGCTGGGAGTTGCCGCCTTTCCAACTGCCGGATGATCTTCTCGCTTCATGGCGCGACGCCGGCAGCCGCGGGGCTGACGCTCGCATCGCCTGGGAAGCTCGCCTGTCAGGCAGTGCGCATAAGGATGAATTCTACCGCTCGATGGCGGCCGATGCGGCTCCGGCGATTGAGGCGCTTGGCAAATATGCAGCTGAGCTCGCCGAAGACGGCAAGCCGACCGCGACGCGTAAGGCGTCACAGGCGGCGCTTGAGCATGTCAATGCGGCGCTTTCCTTTACTGTGGGCGGCTCGGCAGACCTTACGGGCTCGAACAATACCAAGACGTCCGACTTGGCCGTTCTCGATGCGGAGCATTATGACGGCCGCTATGTCCATTACGGTATTCGCGAGCATGGCATGGCCGCCGCGATGAACGGCATGGCGCTGCATGGCGGGATGATCCCTTATAGCGGCGCATTCCTTGTCTTCGCTGATTATATGCGCCCCTCGATGCGGCTTGCCGCGTTGATGGAACAGCGGGTGATCTATGTGCTGACCCATGACTCGATTGGTCTGGGTGAGGATGGCCCGACCCACCAGCCGGTGGAGCATCTGGCGAGCCTGCGGGCGATCCCGAACATGGCGGTCTTCCGGCCTGCCGATGCGCTTGAAACGGCCGAGTGCTGGGCGGCGGCGCTGGCCCGGACATCAGGGCCGAGCGTTCTGGCCCTGACCCGCCAGAATATCGGCCCGGTACGGAGTGAAGCCTCCGAGAACAAAAGCCTGCGCGGCGGCTATGTCCTACGCGAGGCAGCGGCTGCCAAGATCACGATCCTTGCGACCGGCTCGGAAGTCGACATCGCGCTTGGTGCGAAAAGCATTCTCGATGCAGAAGGCATTCCAGCGCGGATCGTCTCCGTCCCTTGCCTTGATCTCTTCATGGCGCAGGACATGAACTATATCGCAGAAGTGCTCGGCAACACGCCGCGTCTCGGCATTGAGGCCGGCATCCAGCAGGGCTGGGACCGCCTCCTTGGTGCCTTCGGCCAACCTTATGACTTCCTCGGCATGCAAGGCTTTGGCGCCAGCGGGCCGTATCAGGAACTCTATGAACATTTCGGGCTGACAGCCCAGACGGCAGCGGATCGTGTCCGCTCACTGATTGAAAGGAACTGAACATGACTGTCAAAGTCGGCATCAATGGATTTGGCCGGATCGGCCGCCTCGCCCTGCGCTCGATGATCGAGCATAATCGCAGCGATATCGAAGTCGTCGCGATCAATGATCTGGGCCCGGTCGAAACCAACGCCCATCTGCTGCAATATGATTCCGTGCATGGCCGTCTTGCGAATGCCGTGTCGACCGGCGAGGGCGAGCTGTCCGTGGACGGCAAACCGATCAAAGTCTTCGCCGAGCGTGACCCAAAGGCCCTGCCCTGGGGTGATCTTGGTGTCGACATCGTCATGGAATGCACCGGTATTTTCACCGACCGCGAGAAAGCGGCGATGCACCTTGAGGGCGGCGCCAAGCGCGTCCTGATCTCAGCCCCTGGCAAGGATGCCGACAAGACCATCGTCTTTGGCGTCAACCACGACAAGCTGACGGCGGAAGACGTCATCGTCTCCAATGCATCGTGCACGACCAACTGCCTCTCGCCGGTGGCAAAGGTCCTCAATGACACGATCGGCATCGACAAGGGGATCATGACGACGATCCACTCCTATACGGGCGACCAGCCGACGCTCGATACGATGCACAAGGATCTCTACCGCGCCCGTGCTGCGGCGATGAGCATGATCCCGACCTCAACGGGTGCGGCGAAGGCCGTCGGCCTCGTTCTGCCGGAACTCAATGGTAAGCTCGACGGCTTCTCGCTTCGTGTGCCGACCCCGAATGTCTCTGTCGTCGATCTCAAATTCGTGGCTGAACGGGCCACGACGCCGGAAGAGATCAATGCCGCGATCAAGGAAGCCGCGGACGGCCCGCTCAAGGGTGTCCTTGGCTATACGCTTGCGAAGAACGTCTCGACCGACTTCAACCATGATCCGCACTCCTCCATTTTCCATATGGATCAGACCAAGGTGATGGACGGCAATTTCGTGTCGGTTCTCTCCTGGTACGATAATGAGTGGGGCTTCTCGACCCGCATGTCGGACACGGCGATCGCCATGGCGAAGTTCCTCTAAGCGGAGCCGAGACCATGATGCGCAAGGCATTTCCCGGCCTCCTTTTTCTCCTCGCGGCCTGCGGCAGCGGGGAGGAGGGAGCAGAAAAGGAAGCCCCCGAGGCTTCTGCGCCGCAAAGCGTTGCGGCCTATCCCTTCGAGGGGCTCTGGGCCAATTCGTTCACGGATTGCTCTTTGAAGCCGGGCAGTGCCGAAGAAGCCCCCATCCTGATCACATCCAATCGGATGGTTGGCTATGAGAATGAATGCGCTGTGACGGATGTGACGGTGATCGATGAAGCCGCTGGCCGGTATGAGCTGAGCCGCTCCTGCATGGGGGAAGGCGAGCCTTACGAAGAAGTGGCGAGCCTGCGGGTCAGTGGCGATACGCTGATGTTCCAGTCCAGTGGCGGCAGCGTCACCTGGCTGCGCTGTCCGGCCACGGAGGAAGACGGCTAAGGTGATCAACCGGGATGCGAAATTCTGGGACGACCGTTTTGCCGGGGCGGAATATACCTATGGCGAGACCCCCAATGCGTTCCTTGCGTCCCAAAGGGCGCAGTTTCATCCCGGCCAGACCGCGCTGATCCCCGCTGATGGCGAGGGTCGCAATGGCGTCTGGCTCGCAGAGCAGGGGTTGATTGCCACCAGCCTTGATCATTCAGAAGTTGGCATCACCAAGGCCGCGGTGCTGGCTGAAAAGCGCGGCGTTCCGCTCGATACGGTGCTCACGGATGTTTTTGACTGGGACTGGCCGGAGAACCATTTCGATCACATCATCTTCATCTATTTCCATCTGCCGGCTGAAGGCCGGCGGGAGCTCCACCGCCTTGCGGCAAAGGCCTTAAGGCCCGGCGGGCGGATCACGCTAGAGGCCTTCACGCCGAAGAATCTTATCTATCGGGCCGAAAACCCGAAAGTCGGCGGCCCACCAGAGGAGCACCTCCTGATGACGGCAGAGATGCTGGCCGGGGATTTCGAAGGGCTCCGTCCGATCCTGCTTGAGGAACGCGACACGATCCTTCGTGAAGGGAAATTCCACGACGGCAAGGCCGCCGTAGTCAACGCCATTTTTGAAAGGGACGCGTAACCGATGACCGCTTTTCACACTCTTGATGATCTTGATGTCGCCGGTAAGCGGGTTCTGGTCCGGGTGGATTTCAATGTGCCGATGGAAGGCGCACGGGTGACGGATACGACGCGTCTCGACCGGGCTGTCCCGACCGTCCGGGAGCTGATTGACCGGAACGCCAAGGTCATTCTGATGTCGCATTTCGGCCGCCCCAAGGGTGCGCGCGTGCCGGAGATGTCCCTGCGGCCCGTCGCCGAAGCATTCGAAGGCGTGCTCGGCCGTCCGGTCGCTTTTGTGGATGATGCGGTCGGCGACAATGCGGAGGCGGCGGTTGAGGCGCTCTCGGCTGGTGATGTCCTGCTGCTTGAGAATACCCGCTTTTATCCGGGTGAAGAGAAAAACGATGCCGAGTTTTCTAAACAGCTCGCAGCCCTCGGTGATCTTTATGTGAATGATGCCTTCTCGGCGGCGCACCGCGCGCATGGCTCGACCGAAGGCGTGGCGCAAATTCTTCCCTCCGCTGCCGGTCGGTCGATGCAGCGCGAGCTTGATTATCTCGCCCTTGCGCTGGCCGCGCCCGAACGCCCGGTCATGGCGGTCGTTGGCGGGGCCAAGGTCTCAACCAAGCTCGATGTTCTCGAGCATTTAACGGCAAAGGCCGACAAGCTCGTCGTTGGTGGCGGTATGGCGAACACCTTCCTGCTCGCGCTCGGCGCTGAGATCGGCAAGTCGCTTGCCGAAGCTGACCTCGTGCCGACCGCGAAAGCGATTCTGGAGAAGGCCAAGGCCGAAGGTTGCGAGCTGCTCCTGCCCAAGGATGTGGTCGTTGCGAAGGAATTCGCGCCCAATCCTGAGACGCGAGTCTGTGCGCCGGATGATGTGGCCGCCGATGAAATGATTCTCGATGTCGGCCCGGATAGTGTCGATCACTATGCTGAGGAACTGGAAAGCTGCAAGACGCTCCTGTGGAACGGGCCGTTGGGTGCGTTCGAGACACCGCCCTTCCAGACGGCGACTGTGGAGCTTGCGAAATTTGCCGCGAAGCTGACCTTGGAGGAAAAACTCACCTCCATTGCAGGCGGCGGCGATACGGTGGCAGCGGTCAATATGGCCGGTGTTGCTGATGATTTCACCTATGTGTCGACTGCGGGCGGCGCATTCCTGGAATATATGGAGGGTAAGGCGCTGCCCGGTGTGGAGGCGCTCAAAAAGTAGTCATGCGGAAAGACGCCAAAAGGCGCGTCCGTTATTCAGTTAGGGGAATAAAATGGTAAATAAGGAAATGGCCGAACAGGCCTCACAGAAGCCCGGCTTCATTGCGGCACTCGATCAGTCGGGCGGCTCAACGCCGAAAGCGTTGCGTCTCTACGGCATCGAGGAAAGCGCCTATTCAGGTGATGAAGAGATGTTCGCTCTCATGCATGAGATGCGGGCACGGATCATCAAATCGCCCGCCTTCACCGGTGACAAGGTGATGGGCGCGATCCTCTTCGAGCGTACCATGGATGGTGAGATCGACGGTGTGCCGACGGCGGAATATCTCTGGAAAGAGCGCAGCGTCGTTCCCTTCCTCAAGGTCGATAAGGGGCTTGAGGATGAAAAAGATGGCGTGCGTCTGATGAAGCCGATGCCGGGCCTTGATGATCTTCTCGACCGCGCGGTCAAGAAAGGCATCTACGGCACCAAGATGCGCTCCGTCATCGATGGGGCGAACGCAGAAGGCATCGCCGCCATCGTCGAGCAGCAATTCAAGGTCGCCCGCCAGATCCTCGGTCACGGCCTGATGCCGATCATCGAGCCGGAGGTCACGATCTCCATCGAAGACAAAGCGGAAGCTGAAGATATTCTGCTGGCGGAGCTGACAAAACATCTCGATGCGCTGCCGGAGGAACGTCAGGTGATGCTCAAGCTGACCCTGCCGACGAAAGCGAACCTTTACGAACCGCTGGTCAATCACCCTCGGGTGCAGCGGGTCGTGGCCCTGTCGGGCGGCTATTCGCGTGCCGAAGCCAATACCAAGCTCGGACAGAACCGGGGCGTCATCGCCAGCTTCTCGCGCGGCCTGACCGAAGGTCTCTCCGCGCAACAGGATGATGGTGAGTTCAACCGGGTGCTGGGCGAATCGATCGACAGCATCTTTGAAGCCTCCGTCGGCGGTTGATCATCTGATGGCGGATTGCGCGCTTTATCTCATCACTCCGCCGCAAATCGAGCTGGAGGTATTCCTGCCCCAGCTCGACGCTGCCCTTGCGGCAGCGCCCGGGGCGGGGGTTGAGATTGCGTGCCTGCAACTCCGCCTGAAAGATGTGCTGGATGCGGAAGTTCTCGCGGCGGCAAAGGCTATCAAGCCGGTGCTGGCCGCTCACGGCGCGGCGCTGATCATCAATGACAGCGCCGAGCTTGCCAAAAGGGCGGGCGCCGATGGCGTCCATCTGGGGCAGGCCGATGGCAGCGTCAAAGCGGCAAGAGCCCTGCTCGGCGATGACGCCGATATCGGGGTCACCTGCCATGACAGCCGGCACCTCGCCATGATCGCCGCCGAACAGGGCGCGGACTACGTCGCCTTCGGTGCCTTCTTTCCAACCTCAACCAAGGAGACGGCCCACAGGCCCGATCCTGAAATCCTCACCGCCTGGTCGATGATGACGACCATGCCTTGTGTGGCGATTGGCGGCATCACGCCGCAGAATGCGAATCCGCTGATCGAGGCAGGCGCCGATTACCTCGCCGTCTCCGCCGGCATCTGGGCGCATCCGGGTGGCCCGGCCAAAGCTGTTGAAGAATTTGGCGAAATCTTGCGGGCAGTGGGGGGCGGCGCGTAGACAATTGAGATAGCCCGGCCCTCGGGGGGAGTTCGTCATGTTCGCGTCCATCATTGCCGCCCTGATCCTGCAGGCCGCTGAGCCGGCCGAGACGGTGACGATCAGTGACGCCATCCGCGCTGTCGAAGCGCAGGATTACGAGCGCGCTTTCTCCATCGCTGAGGAATATGCCGCCGCCGGCAGCCCGGATGGCCAGCACCTGCTCGGGCATCTCTATGCCAATGGCCTTGGCGTTCAGAAGGATGTCGCAAAAGCGGTCGAGCACTACGTTTCGGCAGCAAAGGCCGGGCAGGTGAATGCGCAATTCGCGCTTGGAGAGCTTGCCTATACCGGCGAGGGCGCAAAGCAGGACTGGCAGCGCGCCGCCGAGTGGTTCAACCTTGCCGCCGCCCAGGGGCATATGCTCGCCAAGACCCGGCTCGCCTACATGTATTCAGAAGGTCAGTCGGTGCCGCAGGACATGCAGCGCGCCGCCGCACTCTTTAAGGAAGCTGCTGCTGCGGGCGTTCCGGCCGCCCAATACCATCTCGCGCTCCTCTATCTTGAGGGGAACGGCATGACCAAAGACCTTCAGGAAGCCGCCCACTGGTTCGAGCTGGCCGCCAAGAATGGCGATGCCGACAGCATGTATAATCTGGCGCTGATGCTGGAGGCCGGGCGGATCACAGGCGAGCCTGACTATGTCACCGCCGTCAACTGGATGCGGCAGGCGGCGAGAGCAGGGGTTCTGCCCGCAAAGACCTCAATGGGGCTCTTTGCCTATAATGGCCGCGGCATGGAGCGGAATGAGGCCGAGGCCCTCAAATGGTTCCGCGCCTCGGCGGAGGATGGCGATGCGGAGGGCATGTTCCTTTACGCGGTCGGGCTCTCCGAAGGCTTGGGCGGGCGCCGCGATTTCAACGAAGCCCTGCGCTGGGCCGAGAAATCGCTGGAGCAATCCTACAGCCAGTCGCCGCAATCCGTGCAGGAGCGCATCGCGCTCCGGGACCAGCTTCGCGACATCCTTGCGCGCCAGCGCCTGCTTGCTGAACGCCAGGAGACCGAAGAAGTGATCCGCTCCGCGCAATCGGTTTCACTCTTCTCGCAACCCGTCACGCCGCCGCCCGCCCGACCGGCGGCTGAGCCGCAGGCCCCGACGGCCACGATTGCGTCTCAAAGCGAAGAGCCGGACACAGTCCGGCGCCGCAGGGGGTTGCGCCGTTAATCGGCCCGGCGCGCCTTGCCGCCATCCCCCCGGCAGGTCTAGAAGCCCCTTCCGTCCCGTCCCTAACACCATGTGAATTCGATGCCCGACGATCAGGCCCCTTCCGGCCCCGACTATCGCCACACCATGTTCCTGCCGGAAACCGATTTTCCGATGCGGGCGGGCCTGCCCAAGAAAGAGCCCGAAATGCTCAAGCGGTGGGCAGAGATGGACCTCTACGGGAAGATCCGCGCGGCATCGAAAGGCCGCACGCAATTCACCCTGCATGACGGGCCGCCATATGCGAATGGCAACATTCATATGGGCACCGCCATGAATAAGGTGCTGAAAGACATAGTTATCCGCTCACGTCAGATGTTGGGGTATGATGCGAATTACGTCCCCGGATGGGACTGTCATGGTCTTCCGATCGAATGGAAGGTCGAGCAGGACTTTGCCGGCAAGGGGCGCAAGCGGGCCGATGTTCCGTCCTCTGAACTGCGAGATGCCTGCCGCGCCTATGCGAAAGGCTGGATCGAAACGCAGATGGCGGAGTTTCGCCGCCTCGGGATCGAGGGCGACTGGGATCATCCCTATCTCACGATGAATTATGAGAGCGAGGCAGCGGTCACGGCCGAATTCCTCAAACTCGTCGAAAAGGGCCTTGTCTATCAGGGCTCAAAGCCGGTGATGTGGTCGCCGGTCGAGCAGACGGCACTGGCAGAGGCCGAGATCGAATATCACGATCATCAGTCCACGACGATCTGGGTGCGTTTCCCCTTCGAGAAGGGCACAGCGCCCGAAGGGCTGGATGACGCAAAGATCGTCATCTGGACGACGACCCCGTGGACGATCCCCGGCAACCGGGCGGTCTGTTACGGCCCGACCATGTCCTATGGCGCCTACCGGATCGACAAGGTCCGCGACGACATGGAGTTTGCTCCGTGGACGGCAGCTGGCGAGATCGTCATCCTCGCTGACGCGCTGGCGGATGCGGTCAAGGAGGCGGGCTTTGTCAGTGAATGGACGCGCCTGCGCGATGTGAAGCCTGAGGAACTGGGCAAGGCGACATTGCGCCATCCGCTCGACGGCCATGCGGGCGGCTATGAATTCGACGTGCCGCTTCTGTCGGGGGATCACGTCACCGACGAGGCCGGGACGGGCTTTGTCCACACCGCGCCCGGCCACGGTCAGGAAGACTATTTTGCCTGGCTCGGCCATGGCCTGCCCGGCGATCAAATTCCGCATACGGTTGGCCCGGATGGCGCCTTTACCGAAGAGGCGCCCGGCTTCACCGGTGAGAAAGTTCTCGTCACGGAAGGCAAGAAAAAGGGCAAGGACGGCACCGCCAATGGCGCTGTCATCAAGGCCTTGCTGGAACACAATGCGCTCTTTGCGCGCGGTCGGCTGACCCACTCCTATCCGCATAGCTGGCGGTCAAAGGCGCCGGTGATCTTCCGCAACACGCCGCAATGGTTCATCCGTCTGGGGGCGGAAGGTGAAGGCGGCCTGCGCGATGACGCGCTCAAAGCGATCGCCGACACGAAATTCTATCCCGAAGGTGGGCGCAACCGCATCCGCTCCATGGTGGAAAGCCGTCCTGACTGGCTGATCTCGCGCCAGCGGGCATGGGGCAATCCGATCGCCCTTTTCGTACATAAGGAAACCGGCGACATCCTCGTCGATGCGGAGGTCAATGCCCGTATCGTTTCCGCCATCGAAAAAGGCGGGGCGAATGCCTGGTTTGATGCGCCGGACACGGATTTCCTCGGCAGTGCTTATAACGCCGATGACTATCAGAAGATCACGGACATTCTCGACGTCTGGTTTGATTCCGCCTCGACCCACGCCTTCTGCGTTGAGGCTCGGGATGACCTGAAGTGGCCGGCGGACCTTTATCTTGAAGGCTCTGACCAGCATCGCGGCTGGTTTCAGTCGAGCCTGCTTGAAAGCTGCGGCACGCGAGGACGCGCGCCCTATGATGCGGTCCTGACCCATGGCTTCGTGCTTGATGCTAAGGGCTACAAAATGTCCAAATCGCTGGGCAACACAATCGCGCCTGAAGAGCTGACTAAGCAATACGGCGCCGACATCATCCGTATCTGGGCGGCAAGCTCCGACTATGTCGAAGATGTCCGGATCGGCGATGAGATCATCGGCTCGGCAGTCGATGCCTATCGCAAGCTACGCAACACGCTGCGCTATCTGCTTGCGGCGCTTGATGGCTATACGGAGGAAGAGGCGGTCGGCCATGCCGACATGCCGGCGCTTGAACGCTATGTGCTGCATCATGTGGCGCGGGTTCATGCGCAATCCGTCTCCGCCTATGAGCGTTTTGATTTCAAGGCGGCGTGGCGGGCGATCACGGATTTTGCCAATATCGACCTCTCGGCCTTCTATTTCGATATCCGCAAGGACTGTCTCTATTGTGACGCGCCGTCATCGATGAAGCGCCGCGCCGCCCGGACGGTCATGGCAATGCTGCTCGATTATCTGGTCCGCTGGCTTGCGCCGATCATTCCGTTCACGGCAGAAGAAACCTATCTGTCGCGTTATCCCGGCGAGGCGGATGCGGGCTCGATCCATCTCGAAACATTCTTGACGCCGCCCGCTGAATGGGCAGATGCGGCGCTCTCCGAGAAATGGGGCCGGGTACGGACGGTACGCCGTGCGGTGACGGGCGCGCTCGAAGTCGCCCGCCGCGACAAGGAACTGGGCGCCTCGCTTGAAGCGGCGCCCATCGCGCATATCAGCGATGCGGATTTGCGCTCGGCGCTTGAGGGTATCGACATGGCGGAAATCTCGATCACCTCGGGCTTCACCATCGATGAAGGGCCGGGCCCAGATGGGGCCTTCCGGCTCGAAGACCAGAGCCTGGTTTCTGTCGTGGTTCCTAAGGCGCCCGGTGAGAAATGCGCCCGTTGCTGGCGTGTCCTGCCGGATGTCTCGGATGAGACAAAACTCTGCGGACGCTGTGCTGAGGTGGTCAAATCGTGAGCGCGTGGTGGCAGACAGCGCGGGCGAACCCAGCCTTCCGGCTGACGGTTCTGCTCGCCATTATCACCATCGCGCTCGATCAGGCGTCAAAGCTCTGGATCCTTCACGGCATCAAGCTCCCGACCAATGTTGATGTGAATGCCAATGGCCGGCTGGTGCAGGGCCATATGGATCTCGGGCCCATTTTCGACCTCACCTATGTCGAGAACACAGGTGTCAGCTTCGGCCTCTTTGCCGGCGGGATGGTCTCGCGGGTGCTGCTCACCGCGCTTGCGCTCGGTGTGGCGATCTTCATCCTGCACTGGGCTGGTTCGCTGACACGCCGTTGGGCTGCGATTGGCGCAGGCTTCATCGTCGGCGGGGCGATCGGCAATGCCATCGACCGCGCGTCCTATGGTTATGTTGTCGATTTCCTCGACTTCTCGGCGCTTTATTTCCCGTGGCGATTCAATATTGCCGACACCGGGGTCAATCTCGGGGTGGTTTGTCTTGCCTATGACGCCTTTTTCGTGGCACCCAAGAGCACCGCAAAAGGGGCAGAGGCTGAGACAACGGCTCATTTCACGTCAGATGAAGCTGGGGAAAGGGTCGAAGAGGAGACCTTCCCCGATGAGCCCTCGCGCCCTATAAGGCCCGAAAATAAAGATTCTAGGAGTTCCGAATGATCGCGCGTTATCTGTCTCTGGCCGTCCTCGCCGGCTCGGCACTTCTGATTACCGGCTGCGGCAGCCTCGGCAATGCCCTCGGCACCGGCAAGAACCCGCCTGACGAGTTCGCCATTGTGACCAAGGCGCCGCTGACCGTGCCGCCGGATTACGCCCTTCGCCCGCCGCAACCGGGTGAGACCCGGCCGGAGCGCCTGTCGACCGCTGACCGCACGCGCCAGCTCCTGATCGGTGATGAGTCCTCCGCACCGCCCACCAATGGCGAACTTGCTCTGCTGCAAAGCGTTGGCGCGCTTGATGTCGATGACAATATCCGCGCGACGCTTGCGGCCGAAAATGGTGGCCGTGCGCAGAAAAGCGAAAGCCTTGCGAACCAGCTGATCTTCTGGACCTTCGAAGATGGTCAGATCGATGACAGCCGGGCACCGCTGCGGGTCGACAATGCCGAAGCCTGGAAGGCCGAGCGTCATGACTCAATCGAGGCTGTGACGGGCGGCGGTCAGGTTGTGATCAGCCGTGACCAGCGCATCCTCAACCTCCCGGGCGTTAAGTAACTAACCCCGCATTTGCGATGACATTCTGAGGCCCTTGTCCGGCAGCGGACGAGGGCCTAAGTCTGTCTGCACATAGAGCTTTCGGGGCGGGGTGAAAGTCCCCACCGGCGGTAATGGCGACGAAGATCGCATAAGCCCGCGAGCGGAAGGCGATCCTCTTCAGGGGGAATGCTGGAAGCAGGATCTGGTGAGAGTCCAGAGCCGACGGTCATAGTCCGGATGGTAGAAAGCTTGGAATGCGTCAGTGTGGGCGAGGCTCACATTCGCGTATTTCGTCCTCACGTGTCTGCTCTTTTTGGGGCCGGCATCTTTTGAGGACATGCGCCCCGGGATCTCGACGAATGTTGAGGAGACGGGCGTGGACGACACCGATCACATCTTGCGCGCAGTGGCGCTGGCCGAACGGGCGGCGGGGAGGACCTCGCCGAACCCGATGGTGGGCTGCGTCATCGTGAAAGACGGTGAGGTGATCGGCGAGGGCTGGCACCAGGGGCCGGGCACGCCTCATGCCGAACCGGCGGCGCTGGCGGAAGCGGGGGACGGCGCGCGCGGCGCGACCGCCTATGTGACGCTTGAGCCCTGCAATCATCACGGCAACACTCCGCCCTGTTCAGAGGCGCTTATCGCCGCAGGGGTTGCGGAAGTCGTCTATGCGGCGGCAGACCCCAACCCACTCGCAGCGGGCGGGGCGGATCGCCTTCGTGCCGCGGGTATCCGTGTGCGGCATATGCCGGTGCCCGAAGCGGATCGGCTCATCCGCCCTTGGGTGCATGGGCTCTCTTCGTCCCGGCCTTATGTCTACGCCAAACTCGCGATGAGCCTTGATGGCCGCACGGCGACGCGTACCGGCGAATCCAAATGGATTACGGGCCCTGAGGCACGGGCACATGGCCACCTTCTCCGTCAGCGGACGGATGCCATCATTGTCGGTGTGGAGACCGTCCTTGCGGATGATCCGGGTCTTGACCCCCGCCCCGAAGGGATGGTGCCCGCCCCGTCACGCAAGATCGTGATGGACAGCCGCTTGCGGATACCGCCCGATGCGAAATTGTTCTCAACGCCCGGTGATGTGCTCATTTTCACGACCGGCACGGCTGACTGGCAGGCAGAAGACGCCTTGCGCGTAAAAGGCGCCGAAATCATCCGTATCCCCTCAGTCAACGAACGCCCCTCCCTCCCGGCTGCATTGGCACATCTCAAAGAGATCGGCTGCCAATCCGCCATGATCGAGGGCGGCGGCACGCTGCTGGGTTCAGTATTTGATGCGGGGCTTGTTGATGAGGTCTGGGCCTATATTGCCCCCCTCATCCTCGGTGGTGGCCGGCCAGCCATTTCAGGTGAGGGGCCGGACCAGCTTGCCTCGGCCTTCATGCTTGGCGACCGGCAGATCGAACAGCTCGGTACGGATCTTTTTGTTCGCGGAACACTCCAGAGACAGGAGGAGGCAACATGTTCACAGGCCTCGTAGAAGAAATGGGTACGGTCCGGCGGGCTGGACCAGAAGGGGATGGCTACATCCTCGATATCGCAGCGGGCACCGTGCTTGAGGATGTGCGCTTTGGGGACTCGATCAGCGTCGAAGGCGTCTGCCTCAGTGTGACCGAATTTGACCGTACCCGGTTCAAGTTCGGGCTGGCCCCTGAAACTCTTAACCGAACGACGTTGGGCGATCTGAAGGAAGGCGACTGCGTCAATCTTGAGCGCTCTCTTTTGCCGACGACGCGCCTTGGCGGGCACTATGTGCAGGGGCATGTCGATGGGACCGGGCGGATCAGGGAAGTGCGCGCCGATGGGGATGCGCTCTGGGTCGTCATCGATACGTCACCTGACCTCATGCGGTATATCGTCCGTAAGGGATATATCGCGGTCGATGGCACCAGCCTGACCGTGGTTGAGACGGGGGCGGACTGGTTCTCCCTTACCCTTATTTCCCACACCCAGCCGCTGGTGACGCTTGGCACGAAAAAGCCGGGCGACCGCGTCAATCTCGAAACCGATATCATGGCGAAATATGCCGAAAAGGCCCTCGCAGGAAGGATCGCAGAATGAGCTTTGTTCCCGTCAAGGAGGCCATCGCCCGGATCAGGGATGGCGGCATGGTCATCATCTGTGATGATGAAGGCCGCGAGAATGAGGGCGATCTCGTTATCGCCGCTGAATTCGCGGATACCGCCGCGATCAATTTCTGTGCGGCCCATGGCCGCGGGCTCATCTGCTGTGCGCTTGCGCCGGAAATTCTCGACCGGCTGGAGCTGCCCCTCATGGTGCCGCAGGAAGAGAACCGCTCAGGTTTCGGTACGGCGTTCACCGTTTCGGTCGAAGCGCGTGAAGGGGTGACGACCGGTATTTCCGCAGCCGACCGGGCACGGACGGTTGAGGTGCTGATCGACCCTGAAGCGAAACCGGACGACCTCGTCAAGCCGGGTCATATGTTCCCCTTGCGCGCGCGGAATGATGGTGTGCTTGAGCGGGGCGGGCAGACAGAAGCCAGCGTCGATCTCGTCCGCCTTGCTGAGCTTCGTCCGGGGGCGGTCATCTGTGAAGTGATGAACTCCGACGGCACGATGGCACGGCGGGACGATCTGATGGAATTTTCAAAAACCCATGGCATCCCCATGGTGACGGTCGCGGCGATCCGCGAACACCGTCTTGCCCTGAGAAAGGCTGCCTGACATGACAAGCAGAATTGAGGCTCCGGTGACGGGAGCGGGCCGTCGCATCGCGATCATCGACACGGGCTGGAATGATTTCATCGTCAGCCGACTGACGGAGGGTGCCACGGCCACCTTGCGCCGTAACGGTGTTGCGGAGGATGACATCGTCCACATCACGGTGCCGGGGGCGTTCGAGCTGCCGCTGGCGGTCAAAACGGCGGCGGAGACTGGCCGCTATGCGGCAATCGTCGCGCTTGGCTGCGTCATTCGCGGGGCGACCCCGCATTTCGATTATGTCGCGGGCGAAGCCGCCAAAGGGATTTCTTCCGTCATGCTGACCACCGGCATACCGGTGGCCTTCGGTGTGCTGACGACGGACACGATCGAGCAGGCCATCGAGAGGGCCGGAACGAAACTCGGCAATAAAGGCGCAGAGGCCGCGCAGGTCGCGCTCGGAATGGCGGGCCTGATTGAGGCCATCAAGGCGGAAGGGACATGAGCATGACTGAACGTGCCAGCCGGGCGGAGGCGGAAGCCGCCGTCCGTGTACTCCTTTCCTATATCGGTGAAGATCCCGACCGCGAAGGGCTGATCGATACGCCCAAACGGTTCGTGAAAGCCTATGATGACTGGTTCAAGGGGTATGGGGAGGATCCAGATCAGATCCTTTCGACCACTTTTGAGGAAGTCGAAGGCTATGATGACATCGTGCTTCTCAAGGATATCCGGGTGGAAAGCCATTGCGAACACCATGTGGCGCCGATCATCGGCACGGCCCATGTCGCCTATCTGCCGGACCGGCGGGTTGTTGGCCTGTCCAAGCTTGCCCGGCTCGTCGATACATATGGCAAGCGCCTGCAGAGCCAGGAAACGCTGACCAATCTGATTGCCAATACAATCGACCGTGTGCTGAAGCCTCGTGGGGTCGCGGTGATCATCGATGCTGAGCATCAATGCATCTCGACACGCGGCACAAGGAAATCGGAAATTTCCTGCGTCACCCGGACGGTCCTTGGCGCCTTCCGGGATGATCCGCGCTATGAAGAGCGGCTTGCCCGGCTGATCGGCTAATCGTTGAAGACACTTATGACATCCTGAGGGATGCGGCGTGGCCGCCCCTCAGGGGTCAGGCAGGCAACGATGACTTGCGCCGATGCGATCAGGACGCCATCGCGTTCCGCTTTTTGATCAAAGATCATCCGTGCACCTTTGACCTCCGTCACTGTTGTTGTGATGGTGAGAAGGTCGTCCATCCGGGCCGCCAGATGATAATCGAGATCCATCTTGCGGACGGCAAAGACCAGCGGCTCCTCGCGCGCGATCAGTGCGGAATTTGTGAACCCGCAGTGGCGCAGGCCCTCAGTCCGCCCGCGTTCAAAATATTTCAGATAATTGGCGTGATAGACGAGGCCGGAAAAGTCCGTGTCCTCATAATAGACGCGGATCTCCAAGGTCGTGGTCAGGCTCACAGGACGCCCCCTTCCCGGTTCGGGGCGGCAAGGCCGAGATGGCTGTAGGCGCCATCCGTCAGCATACGCCCGCGAGGGGTGCGCTGGATCAGGCCCTGCTGGAGGAGGAAAGGCTCGATCACATCTTCGACCGCATCTCGCGCCTCGGCGAGGCTGGCCGCGATGGTTTCAACACCAACGGGGCCGCCGCCAAAATGCTCCGCAATGATCCGCAGGTAGCGCCGGTCGAGCGCTTCGAGGCCCAGCGCGTCAACATCGAGACGGCGGAGTGCTGCATCGGCGACACTTTGTGTAATCGGCAGATTGCCTTCGACGGTTGCGACATCGCGCACGCGGCGGAGAAGTCGGCCGGCCACGCGCGGTGTACCGCGGGCGCGCCGGGCAATTTCCCGGGCGCCGTCTTCAGTCATCCCGGCATCGAGCCTGTCCGCTCCACGCCGGACAATCGCCATCAGCTCATCTTCCGTATAAAAATCAAGCCGCATGGGAATCCCGAAACGGTCGAGCAGTGGTTTGGCAAGAAGCCCAGAGCGCGTCGTTGCGCCGATCAGAGTAAAGCGCGGCAGTTCGATCTTGACCGAGCGGGCCGATGGGCCTTCGCCGATCAGGATATCGAGCGCGTAATCCTCCATCGCGGGATAGAGGACTTCCTCGACCGTGGGCCCCAGCCGGTGAATTTCGTCAATGAACAGAACATCGCGCGGCTCGAGCGCTGTCAGGATCGCCGCAAGGTCACCGGCCTTGGAGATCACAGGGCCGGAGGTTGAACGAAAACCGACGCCCAATTCGTTGGCGACGATCTGGGCGAGCGTCGTTTTGCCAAGGCCCGGCGGGCCGTGAAAAAGAACGTGATCCATCGCCTCGCCGCGGGCGCGGGCGGCCTTGACGAAAATCCCCAGATTGTCCTTGACGCTCCGCTGGCCGGTGAAGTCGTCCAGCCGCTTGGGGCGGAGGGCGGCATCGGCATCCTCCGGCATCCGTTCGGGGTCTGTGAGGCGGGCTTCGCTCATGCCGTGGACAGACCTTTCAGCGCAGCCGTCAGGACGGACTGCACGGTCTCACTCTCATCTGCCGGCACGGCCCTGACCGCGCGCAAGGCGGCAGACTCATCATATCCAAGCCCGACAAGGGCGGCGATGGCATCCCGCCTTGCATCATCCGCCATCGGAATGTCATCGGAAGGGATCGCGCCTTTCTGCGGGAGACCTACATCGCCAGAATCAAGGATGCCGCCAGTCCGGGTTTTCAGCTCCGTGACGATCCGCTGGGCGAGTTTGGGGCCAACGCCTTGTGCCCGCGACACGGCGGTCTTGTCACCGACCGCGACGGCATCGAGGAGGGCCGCGGGGGACAGGACGTTCAGGATGGAGATAGCGGCTTTCGCGCCAACTCCTTGCACGGTCTGGAGGAGGCGAAAGGCACGGCGTTCCGACTGCGTCTCAAATCCGACGAGCCGGATATAGGTTTCGGCGACGAGCGTCTCGATGACCAGCTCGACATCGTCCCCTTCGGCCAGCCGAGCGAGAAGGCGCGGGCTCAAGGAGACCTCATATCCGACGCCGTCGACATCGAGGATCGCTGTCTGCTCATCCGTTGACAGAATTGTGCCGCGAAGATGCCCGATCATGCGCTGGCCCTCATCCGGAACTGGCGATGCGCTGCATGGCAGAGCGCTGCGGCAAGGGCATCCGCTTCATCGGCCGTCGGCTCGCCGACTTTCGGCAAGAGCCGCCTGACCATGGCGAGGATCTGGTTCTTGTCGGCATGACCTGTCCCGACAACCGCTTTCTTGATCTGGTTCGGCGCATATTCCGCAACCGGAAGACCGGCGCGTGCAGGTGTCATCAGGCAGACACCGCGCGCCTGCCCCAGCTTGAGGGCAGAGCGGGGATCGGCATTGACGAAAGTTTCTTCAACTGCGGCTTCCTCGGGGCGGTGCTCAGCAAGCGCATCTTCGAGCCCGGCAACAAGGACGCAGAGCCGGTCGGCAAGCTCCATGGCGGGTTTTGGCGCAACACGGCCACTGGCGACATAACGCAGGGCGGATCCTTGCGCGTCGATAATGCCCCAGCCGGTATAACGCAGGCCCGGATCAATCCCGATAATGCGGACAGTTGTACTCATTCTCTTACTTTAGGGAGCGTTGCCGCAGGAGAACAGCCCCAGAACAGAATTTCAGGGATGGGCCTCATGCCACGCCTTTGCGGCGGCGACATCCTTGTGGATCTGGGCTTTCAATTCGTCGAGCCCGTCGAATTTCTGCTCGGGCCGGAGGAAGCTGAGGAGAGAGACATCGATCGTCTCACCGTAAAGGTCACCATCGAAGTCAAAGAGATGAACTTCGAGGCGCTCGGTTTCTCCGTCTACGGTAGGGCGGCGGCCGATATTGGCAATCCCGGCATGGCTTGTGCCATCGACTTCGGCACTCACGACATAGACACCGAATGTCGGGCGGACATAATCGCCGAGTGAGACATTGGCCGTTGGAAAATCAAGCGTGCGGGCCAGCTTGCGACCCTCGATCACCTTACCGCGAATGACGAAAGGCCGTCCCAGCATATGTGCTGCTATCTCGGGCTCGCCATTCTGGAGCGCGAGGCGAATGCCGGAGGAGGAGAATTTCTCTCCCTCCTTCGTCAGTACGGGCTCGATTGTATCGGCACTCATGCCGACTTCTCCGGCCAGTCGTGCAAGGGCTGCAACATCGCCTGAGCGGCCTGCGCCGAATTTGAAGTCCGTCCCCGTCACAATCCCTTTCAGGCCCATAATATTGCCGAGCGTGTGCTTGACGAAGGTCTCAGGGGTCTGGGTGTAGAGCGCTTCGATGAAGGGCAGGACGAAAAGCCAGGTGACCCCTAATTCACCGAGGATTCGGGCCTTGGTCTCAATCCCGGTCAAAAGGAAAGGGGGCGTATCGGGCTGGAAGACCTGCCGCGGATGCGGATCGAAAATGACGACAGCGGCGGGGCAGTCGGCTTTCTGGGCCAGCGTGACGCCGTGGCGGATGAGCTCCTGATGGCCGCGATGCACGCCATCCATATTGCCGATGACGGCCAGAGCGCCGCGATAAGCATCGCCAAGGGCACACTCAAGCGGCACCCGGATGATCTTGGCAGGTTCTACCATTTCAGTCCGTCTAAAGCATATTGAGCGGATACGTCATGTTTACCGAGAAGGGCGCCGAGGCGCCCTCCGTCAATCCGCCCTGTGGGCCCGCGTGACTGTTCAGCGAAAATGCCGTCGGCGACGAAGGCCACGTCGAGTTCCTCACGATTGGCGCCGAGAATGTCCGTCTGCAGTCCGTCACCGATCGCCAGCATACGCGAGGCCGGACGGCCCGTTGCCTCCAGCGCCTTCCGGCAGGCATCATAAATCGGCTTGTGCGGTTTGCCGCAGAAAATCGTCTCTCCCCCTAACTCCTCATAGAGATCGGCGAGAGAGCCAGCGCAATAGATCATCCGGTCACCGAATTTCACGACCCGGTCCGGATTGGCGCAGATCATGGGCAGGCCACGCGCTGCCGCGAGGCTCAGCATCTCTCGGTAATCTTCGGGTGTCTCTGAGATGTCATCGAACAGCCCCGTGCAGAGGATGAAGCCAGCCTCCTCGATCGGCACGAATTGCGCGCCTGCCGCGTTGAACAGCGTGTCGTCCTTGTCGGGCCCCAACCGGAAGCCAGGGATGTCGCCCATCGCCTTCACCGCCTCGACCGTCGCATCGCCCGAGGTGATGACGGCATCATATGCCTCACGCGGCAGGCCGAGCCGGTCGAGCTGCGGCGGAATTGCGCTCGACAGGCGCGGCGCATTTGTGATGATGACGACCGGTCCCCGCGTTTCGCGGAATTGAAGCAGCGCGTCGCCTGCGCCCGCGAAAAGCTCGCGGCCATTGTGGATAACACCCCAGGCATCGCAAAGCAGCGCGTCGTAGCGGCTCGCGATTTCTGACAAGCCCTTGATAATGAGGGGCGCCCCCATGCGCATTTCTCCTGTTCATCCCAAGAATGACCGCGCCCATACACGAATTTGTCTGCCTGTGACGAGTAGACGGCGGTCCGCTTCTGTTTTATTGTTTTTCGGTACCAAGGGGCGGGTTCTTTTCCCTCCTCGGGCAAGCTTGGGAGGCGGGGAATGCCGGATCTGCGGATCGGTTCAAATGGTGATGTGCCCATTGGTCAATTACCGCCGCTGCAAGCGCGCGGGCCAGCTTGGCTCAGCTACCCTGTCGGATCTGCGGTTTCATCGGGCGCAGCAGCCGGTCTGCCCGCAGCGGGCCTCTTCTTTTCAGGCCAGCAGGTGCCGCTCCTTTTTGTCGGGATCGTCGGCGGCTTCATGTTTGTCTGCCTGACAGCCGGGCTCCTTGTCTTCACGCCAGAACGACGGACAGGCCCCAACCTGTTTGCAGGCGTATTTAGCGTGGGGCACACGCTTTTGCTCGGATTGCTCGCAGCCGCTTACTTTCTGCCCGGCGGAAGGGAGTTAGCAGCGAGCCTCATCACCAAAGTTCCATTTCTGGCGGCTCTGCCTGTCCTGCCCGGATCTATTGCGGCTGTTGCACCCCTTTATCTGACGGCATTTGTCGCTTTTTCGGTTCTGGCGCCGCTGGCGATTATCCTGTTCAGATATCTTGCGCTCAATCGGCCCTCACAACCGGGCTCGTAATCGTACCACCGATTGCCTTTCGCGTCGGCCGAGATTAGCTACGCCCCCATGACGAACTCCGCCGATAAAGACCCTCTGTCCTTTCAGGACCTGATCCTCACGCTCCAGAATTACTGGTCCGAGCGCGGCTGCGTGATCCTGCAGCCTTATGATCTGGAGATGGGGGCAGGCACCTTCCATCCGGCGACGACCCTGCGGTCACTCGGCCCAAAGCCGTGGCGCGCGGGCTATGTTCAGCCCTGCCGCCGGCCGGGCGATGGTCGCTATGGCGCGAACCCCAACCGGTTCCAGCATTACTATCAGTTCCAAGTCGTCCTGAAGCCGTCACCGGCCGATATTCAGGCACTCTATCTTGGATCGCTAGAAGCGATCGGGATTGATCTCGCCAAACACGACATCCGCTTTGTCGAGGATGACTGGGAAAGCCCGACGCTCGGTGCATGGGGGCTTGGCTGGGAAGTCTGGTGTGACGGGATGGAAGTCACTCAGTTCACCTATTTCCAGCAGGTCGGCGGCTTTGACTGCAAACCCGTCACGGGTGAGCTGACCTACGGTCTCGAACGCCTCGCCATGTATGTGCAGGGAGTCGATAATGGATATGATCTCGCCTATAACTCCGCAGGCGTCTCATATGGTGATGTCTTCCACCAGCAGGAAGTCGAGTTCTCCGGCTATAATTTCGAGCTGGCGGACACCGAAATCCTGCTCGACCAGTTCCGGGAGGCCGAGCAGAACTGCGAGGCGATTCTGAAGCGCGGCGCGGAAGAAGAACGCAGCTTCGTCCTTCCTGCCTATGATCAATGCATTAAGGCCAGCCACCTCTTCAACCTTCTTGATGCGCGCGGGGTGATTTCGGTCGCTGAACGGCAATCTTATATTCTCCGTGTCCGGAAGCTGGCAAAGATGTGCTGTGAGGCATGGCTGAACAGCCCGCAGGGCATGACCGAGGGCGCAGGTGCCGTCGAAAAAGTCTAAGCGGCGCAAGAAGTCGCGCTTTGCGCGATGGCGGGCGAAAATCCGCCTGCCGTCTTTTCTGACCCTGTTTAAATGGGGCGTGATGGCGGTGCTCGGCTTCGTCATTGTCAGCATTTTCTGGGTTGTCTCGCTGCGCTTTGTGCCGGCCCCCGGGACAACGCTCATGGTGATGCGAAGCTGGAGCGGTCAGGAAATCAGCCGGGAATGGGTTCGGCTTGAGGACATTTCGCCTGAACTCGTAAGAGCCGTGATCGCAGCGGAAGATACAAAATTCTGTACCCATCGCGGTTTCGATGTCGAGCAAATCAGGAAAGCTCTCGATGATGCGGCGGAAGGCAAGCGCTTGCGCGGTGCCTCGACGATCTCCCAGCAGACAGCGAAGAATGTCTTTCTCTGGCCCGGGCGGGGTTTTGTACGGAAGGGGCTGGAGGCGTGGTATACGCTCCTTATCGAGACGTTCTGGCCAAAATCCCGCATCATGGAGATGTATCTGAACGTCGCTGAATGGGGCGATGGCTATTTTGGCGCGGAGGCTGCTGCCCACGGACGATTTGGGAGAGATGCGGCAGCATTGTCCTCTTATCAGGCATCGCTCCTCGCAGCGGTCCTGCCCAATCCTCATGATTGGAGAGCGGATAATCCGGGGCCATATGTCAGAAAACGGGCAGGGACATTGCAGGCTCGAATGCGAGTTGTTGCTCGCGATGGTCTCGCTGACTGCGTCCTCGTGAAATGAGTGCCTGATTATGCGTTGAGCATCGTCGAGACGGCAGTGAGCAATTCATCATCTTCAAACGGTTTGAAGAGGACCGCGACAGCGCCAATCGAGTCCGCGCGGGCTGTGACCTGCTCCAGGGTCTTGCCCGGGCCGCCACCTGACATGATGATGAACGGTATGGGCGGCGTATGCTGAGCAAGCTCGCTAGCAAGCTCGAGACCGTTATCTTCATTCATCCAGACATCAATGATGGCGCCCGCATAATTGCCACCTGAAAGCAGCCTTCGGGCGTCATCTAGTGAGTGTACTGCCGTTGCAGTGTATCCTGCCTCATTCAGGGCAATGGACACTGTTTCGGCGACGTCCTCATTATCATCGACGACCATGATCTGGGTCATCGTCTCTCTCCTTGCAGTGCTACCTAAAAGGCCCCCTCAACACTGCTTCGATCATTATTCCATACTAGGCGACGGTATCCAAACACTGAAAGCTGCACCTTTCTCAGGCAGGGAAGTAGCCGTGACGAGCCCACCCCAGCTAGTGGCGAGTCCCTTCACAACAGAAAGTCCCAGCCCCACGCCGCGGCCCGGCGTTTTTGTCGTTACAAACGCCTCAAAGAGACGGTCGATGATTGCGGGATCGATACCGGGGCCTTCATCTTCGATGCGCAGACAAATGGCTTCGGTCATCCCTTTATCGGCAAATGCGCCGGGGAGGTTGTCGCTCACATGGTCGAGGGAAATGGTGACCGTGCCGGCATAATTCATGGCTTCGGCTGCATTGTTGAGCAGATTAAGCAGGATTTGACTGAAGCCTGATCGGCTGACGGCAGCCAACATGGGTGTCGTCGGGAGGTGCGCCTCATATTCGAGGCCATTTGGGGCCAGATCCCTCGCGCTGGAGAGCGTTTCCTCAAGAATGGCGCGCAGGTCACAAGGCTCCGGGCTGTCAGTACTACGTCCTGCGAGGCTCAATGTTCGTCGCAGGATCTGACCTGCGGTCATCACGCCCTTGTTGATTTTCTGGGAATATTCCGTGCACTGCGCGCGTGTCGCATCGCCCGTCAGCTTGCGTGCGTAAAAAGCCACAGGGTGTAGGATGTTGGAAAGCTCATGCGCGAGGTTGCCTGCAAAATCGTTGAGCGCGGATATTTTTTGCGCCTCATACATGGCCTCGGTCAGCCGTGCATGTTCTTCGCGCAGGCGGTGGCTTTCAGATCTGTCTATCGCAAGATTTAATGTGGCGACTCGTTCGCCCTTTGCATCAAAGAGCGGTCGCGCGAAAGCAAGCCACGTACCGACACCATCTTTTTGCTGCAGCTCTAGTGTTACTCCTTCATTGTAATCCTTGTGCCGCATAAAATTCTGGGCTTCCCGCTCGGCGAGTTCTGTCAATCCGTTGCCGAATGAATCGCTGAGGGTCTTGCCGACAAAGCTGTTCGCAGTCAGGTCGAGCCGTTCGGGAAGGAAGTCATTCATGTAAGTGACCCGCCCTTCAAGATCAGTAACGGCCAGCGCTATCGGCAGGTCACGGAGTACCTGGCTATAGAAGGAAATAGTATCTTCGACTTTCTTGTCTGCCAAAACCTTCGAAGTTCGGTCATTGAGGACGACAACGATACTCCCATCATCCAGATGAGTGCCCGTCCCTTCGTAGAAATGAATTTTCTCCTCGGTGATATGCCAGTGAACAATTCCATGCCAGGGGACTTTCCGTGAAATGAATTGTTGCCAGACGAGCGCGCGCATGTCTTTTCGCTCTTCCGACGCATTATCGAGCCGGAACCAGGGAATGCCTGCGATCGGCGTTGAGCTAAGCCCGCCAAGTCTGGAGAAGGCTTCGCTCTGATAGAGGATGACGCCCTGAGGATCGGTCAGCGCATGTCCGATCCCGGCCTGCTCCATGACCTCGAGAACTTTCTCGGCGGGAGGAGCAGGGTGGGAGGTCATTCTTCTCTCAGGTGACGCAGTTGCGAATTGATCTTGTCGAGGATGCGGCTGAATTCCGCAATCTCTGTTTCGTCAAGATGCGTAAGGACTCCAGAGAGATCGTGAAGCGGATCTTCTTCGAGGCGACGATTGCCCTCTTCTGTCAGGCTGAAGGTCACGGCCCTGCCGTCATGGGCCGCGGGTTGTACGGATAATAGTCCGCGTTCGACTAGTGACTTGGCTGTACGAGATGTACTGCCAGATGTGTTGCCGAGATAACGTGAAAGCCCGATGACCGTCGCTGCATGACGGCCGGCACGGCTGAAATATCTGAGGGCGGACCATTGGCTCGCATGCAGATCATCACCGTTCCGGCGTTCAAGGACGCGCCGGGCAAGTTGTTCAAAAAGTTGTGCGGTGCCGCTCGCGCGGCGCTGTTGTGCCGGGTCAAAATCGGCCATGGCTCTCCCATCCATGACTATGTGTATACATGAAAGCTGCCAGTAGCAATTTTTGTTATTGACAGTTTGATGACGCTCGGTTGTATTGCGCTACTCAACCGGCGGCTAGCCGGTTTTTTATGGTTTCGGTCGTGACTGGTCTCTCTCCCCCCCAATCACCGGCATGACCACGAAGAGGCGCGGTAGCAATATCGCGCCTCTTTTTTATACCGAAACTAATCGGCGGCTTGTTCCGTCAAGGCGACTTCAAAGCCCCAAAGGTTCTCGAGATGGCGCAGAACTGACGCCTTGGTGCCCGAATCAAGCTTCCGGCCGTTAAACACGTTGTGCTGAATTGTGAGTTTTCTGTCACCTTCCAGATCGGCTGAGACGACCTGAAGGTTCGGCTCATGAAGGCCCAGATCATACATCGAGGAAAGGGCATGGCGTGTGTCGCGATAGCCCTGCTCATCATGAATGGCGGCGACCTGATAATAGGGCTTCTTGCCATCATCGCCGAGCGAGAAGAGGCGGAAATCCCGCATGATCTTGGGCGAGAGATATTGCAGGATGAAGCTTTCATCCCGGTAGTTTGCCCATGCGTCTTTCAGGGCGCCGCGCCAGTCGCCGCGGCCGGCAAGATCCGGGAACCATTCGCGGTCTTCGTCCTCGGGGTTTTCGACGACACGGACAATGTCCTGCATCATGGCAAAACCCAAGGCATACGGATTGATACCGGAATAGCGCGGGTCATCGAATTCCGGCTGGAAGACGACCGAGCTGTGCGAATGCAGGAACTCCATGATGGAGCCTTCAGAGATCCGCCCCTGATTATAGAGCTCGTTCATGATGTAATGGTGCACGAAGGTCGCGCAGCCCTCATTCATGACCTTGGTCTGTTTCTGTGGGTAGAAATATTGCGAGACGTTCCGGACAATCCGCACCAGCTCCCGCTGCCAAGGCAAGAGAACGGGGGAGGCCTTCTCAACAAAATAAAGAAGGTTCTCTTCGGGTAGTTTGATTGAGCGGACTTCCGTCTGGCGCTCTTCGACGTCTTCCTCAGATTCTTCCGTATGGGGAAGGGTCCGCCATATATCGTTGAAGGTCTCGCGCTCATGCTCGGCGCGGGCCTGGATTTTCTCCCGGCGCTCGGTATCTGAAAGCTTCGGTGGGCGATTATAGCGGTAGACGCCTTGATCCATCAGCGCGTGGGCGGCATCGAGGATGACCTCGACCTCTTCGTGCCCGTATTCTTCTTCACATCTGGAGATATAGTTCTTCGAGAAATCGAGATAGGTCAGGATGGCGCTGGCATCCGTCCACTGACGGAAAAGGTAGTTGTTCTTGAAAAAATGATTATGGCCCATGCAGGCATGCGCAATCACGAGCGTCTGCATGGTCATGGAGTTTTCTTCCATGAGATAGGCAATGCACGGGTCGGAATTGATCACGATCTCATAGGCAAGACCGGTGAACCCCTTCTGGTAATTCATCTGGTCACGGGCGAAATGCTTGCCGAAGGACCAGTGCTTGTACATCAGCGGCATGCCGTGACTGGAATAGGCATCGAGCATCTGTTCTGAGGTGATCACCTCGATCTGGTTGGTATAGATATCGAGACCCAGATCATTGAGGCCGATATCTTCGCAGGCTTCATAGGCGCGCTGCAGGTCGGCGAATGTCCAGGCAGCATCCGTGTAAAGAAGCTCGGCTTTGGCGGTTGCGCTCATCTATCCCTATCCTTCTGGCGTTGTCCTGTGCCGGGAGGTGTCCCCACACAAGGAACCGGTCAGTCAGTCTGGCTCATAGGTAGCATATATCGTCATAGCTGAACGGACATCTAAGTTTTCGAAAATGTCTCATTTGCCTGCCGCAGGGGCCAGCGTGTGAAAAATCAAGATTTTGCCACACTCGGCCGTGAACCAACGGCTCCCATCCGAGTTTAATTCACAACGGCGGAGAAATGCATGAGCATTTCGCGTCGCCATTTCATGTTGGCTCTTAAAGAGCGTCATTAGAGAGAGTTTGTTATGTTTAAGAATATTGCCAAGAATTCGAGCGCCCTTGTGGGTTCTGTATGTGCTGCGTCGCTTGGTTTTGCTGCGCTGACGAGCACTGCTTCTGCGGGCGACAAGGAAGTTTTTGAAGCCGAAGTCATCGCTGCTACCGAGAACTGCGCAGCTATTTCTCTGTCCTGCGCTGCCAATCTCGAAGATGCAGCAGGCGTCCTGATTTTCCCGAATGTTGTGTCGGCCAATCTGATCGTTGGCGGCTCGGGCGGTAAAGGCGTCCTCGTCGAGAATGGTCACATCACGGGCCATTATAAGATCGGTGGTGCATCGGCTGGCCTTCAGGCTGGTATCGACGGCACCAGCCAGATCTATGTCTTCCCGACCGATGTTGAGCTGAACAAGTTCAAAGATGGCGGTGAGTGGAATATTGGTGCGACTGCGGACATCACGGTCATCGACGCTGATGCGTCGGCGCAGGCCGATACCAGCGGTGTGCTTGCCTATATCTTCAACAGTGAAGGTCTCGAAGGCGGTGTGTCGATTGACGTTTTCCGCGTCTGGGAAACCGAAGCCTCCAAGAACGGCACCAGCATGTAATCTGCAGTCCTGAGGCTGATAAAATTGAACCCGCCGGAATGTGTTCCGGCGGGTTTATCTTATGCCGCTTTTCCTGATCCCTGCCGCTCCTTGGCGAACAGCTCCCGGAAGACCGGGAAGATGTCGCGCGGATGGGCGATGCGGGTCTGGGCAAATCTCGGATCAGAGATCGATCTGTAGGCACGCCATAGCTCGGCCCCGGCATCGGGATCGGAAAAGACATCCATCTCCCGTTCATCGAGGATCTCGATATAGGCGTAATACTGAAGGATAGGCAGCACTTCCTGATTGAGAAGCTGGACGCAGCGCTGCGCATCGCCAGTCTGGGTATACCCGTCAGAGGCCTGCGCGACATAGATGTTCCACTGGTCGGTCGGAAAGCGTTCCTGCTGGATCTGCTGCATGACCTCGATGGCGGTCGAGACAATCGTGCCGCCGGACTGGCGTGAATAGAAGAAGGTCTCCTCGTCAACTTCCTCCGCATGATGCGTATGCCGGATGAAGACGACTTCGACCCGCTCATAGCGGCGTTTGAGGAAGAGATGGAGCAGCATGTAGAACCGCTTAGCGAGGTCCTTCTCGCGCTCGCCCATCGAGCCTGACACGTCCATCAGGCAGAACATGACGGCGGCCGTTGTCGGAATGGGGGTCGGCTCAAAGGCGTTATAGCGGACATCTAGCGGGTCGATATAAGGCGCCCAGCGGCGACGGGCTTCCAGCTCTTCCAGCTTGGCCAGAATGGCCTTTTTCTCTTCGATCTGCGCCTCGGAAGGGGCGGCAATTGATTCAAGCTCGAAGAGGCGCTCCTTGAGCTCGTTGATTTCTTTCGTGGACGGACGGCCCAGGGCGAGGCGGCGGCCATGCGCGTTCCGCATCGTCCTGATGAGGTTCATATTGGTCGGCGCGCCCGAGACGGTCATGCCGGCCCGTTTATACTTCCACGCCGTCATGTCCTTGAGCGACCGCTTAATCAGGTTGGGAAGCTCCAGATCCTCAAAGAAGATGTCGAGAAATTCGTCCTGGGTTAGCGTGAAGGAAAAGCTGTCCTCGCCATCGCCTGAATCGCTGGCGTCCTTGCCGCCTTTGCCCTTGCCGGAGGGGGGCTTGCGTAACCGGTCGCCGGTCGAGAATTCCTTGTTGCCCGGATGGACATGTTCGCGCTTGCCGGAGGCAGGGTCGAGGCGGAAACGCGGTTCCGCGGTTGATTTCGACGGAATTGAAATCTTGCCGGATTTCTCCAGCTCCTTGACGGAGCGGTCCTTCAGGCTCTTGGCGACGGCGTCCTTGATCTGTGAACGGGCGCGACGAAGGAAGCGCTGGCGGTTGGCGAGCGACTTGCCTTTGGGATTGAGACGGCGATCGACGAAATGGCTCATGAGGAGAAGGTAGACATATCCACCTTTCAATTCACGTAATTTGCGGGGGGTTTTGCGAAATCCTCACGTAAAAAAGACGTGGACACCCCTTTTTCCGTGATTTTGCGCCACTTTAGGCTATTCGCGCCGCAGGATGACTTCCGTCAGGAGCGAGCCGAAAGTCCCCGGTTTGAAGCTTTGCGTGACCGCATCGCGATCATAATCGCTCGCGACCCAGTCGAGGAAATGCTGCTTGTTCGGCAAAACGCCATCTTCCAGCGCGGCCCGGCGATAGACATCAAAGAAATGATCAAGAACGCCGGTCTTGCCCGATTTCACATGGCCGTAGCGGTAGGTGAGCTGATCGAGCGCTTCGTCGAGCGGCTTTTCCTGCCGCAGGAATTTGTAAAGGGTTGAGCCGATCCCGGCCCGGTCTGCGCCAGACTTGCAATGCATGAGGGCGGGATATGCCATCGTCTCGAAATACTCATTGAGGCCGAGGATGAACTCGCGAGGCGGCGCTTCGCGGGACCAGGCGCGATGATCGATCAGGCGGATGCCGTTCTCGGCGCAGGCCTCTTTTTCAAGCCAGTAAAAGCCCGGCTGTTCGTCGGCGACACGCCCGCCGCCATGGACATTTCGGAGGCCGCGCAGATTGATGATCGTCTTTATGCCGCGTTCCGCCCATTCGCGGATCTTTTTCGGAGAGGGCTGATAGGTGCGCACCATCTCATCCGAAATCCAGTGTGAGTTGTCATAGGCTTTGCGCAGGAAGCCATGATCCTCCAGCAGGAGAGACCGCCACGCGGCTTTCCGGCCCTCCGGGGTCTGAAATTCTTCTTCGGTCATGAACCGGCCCATCACTTGCCGTCCTTTTTCTCGAAATGATGGCGCTCATACATTTTCACATCCTTCAGCCACCGGCCGATGGCAATCGTCATGGCAAAGGAAAATCCGTAGGCGCCTTTTAGGAAAAGGCCTTTGAGGATGTAGCGCTTGAGGAAGTAGACCGGCAGGCCGAAAATCATCCGGAAACGGAGCTGCCAGAGCGGCTTGAGCGGTGCGGATTTCGCCCGCTGCGTCATGTTGCGTTCCTGCTTGGTCAGCAGGAAGCCGATATCTGTGAACGCGTAGTGGATGATGGGGGTTTTCAGCTTTGGCACCTGCGTGCCGGACGGGATGTCGAGCTGGTCCCATGCGGCGGAGTCCGGCATCCGGATCTCGCGGGAATCATACAGCTTGTTGCGGTGGTCAGGATCGACATGCCGCCAGGGCTCACCGACAGGCGGCGCGATGATCATGCGGAGCGCATAGATCTTGTGCGCTGGCTCACCGTTCTGGAAGAGAGCGGCGATCTCGGCGGCAAGCTTAGCGGGGATAACTTCATCCGCATCAAGATCAAGCAGCCATGGATGCTCGCACAGGTCTTCCGCGGCGCGTTTCTGCTTGCCGGTGCCAAGCCAGTCCATCGAAATGACTTTTGCGCCGGCTTCTTCTGCCAGGCGGACGGTGTCATCCGTTGAGCCTGAGTCAACGACGATCACCTCGCGTGCAACCTGCAGAGCGGCGCGCACGACCTCCGCGACGAGCCGTGCCTCATTCTTGGTACGGATATAGGCGGAGATGGGAGGTCTGGTCTTAGAACTGGTCATGACCCGGCCTTCTCGGGGGTACGCATTGCCGGGGTCAAGCCTGCCGCCTCTTCACGCTCCCACAGATCCGCGATCCACGGCGCGGGACGGGTATGTTTATAGAAGCGCTTGTACCATTTGGTCGGCCAGTACCCGCGGGCGGCCTCATCGATATCGGGCCGTCCGGTAAAGACCACGGTTTTTGCGCCGTCGGGCAGGCGCGGCGTCTTTGCCCAGTTGAGCGGGAAGGGCGGCACGATGGAGTGCTTGAATGAGAGGCACCATTCGCGCGGCCAGAAGACCTGATCGCGGATCAGGGTCGAGATATATTGCTGCTCAATCCGGCATTCCGACAGAACGCGGGCCGGATCGGCCGCAAATTTCTCATAGATGTCAGGATGCGCCCCGGCGCGGAAGCGGAAGACACTCGTATTGCCGATGCCCTCGCCGAGCTGGGTCCAGTTCTCGATCACGCAATACTGGCCGGGGGCGTAATCGAACATCTCGCCCAGGGGGCCGGTGATCAGAATATCGAGATCGAGGAACAGGACGTCGCCGGTCAGGCCCGCCACGCCGTCCTGCCAGACCGACAGTTTCCGCCACGGCGTCCACTCATAAGGAGAGGGCAGCGGGATATCGGGGAGGCCCTGCGCCTCGATGCCGGGATCAAGCCCCTCCGCATCGTCGGTCAGGCACAGGAACCTGAACGGCCGGTCCATATGGGCCTTGGCCGCCTGATAGAGGCGGTTCGCATAGGGCGCAGGATAACGCGTCCCCCATTTCATGCAGAGGATCGTGACCGGTGTGGTCATGGGCGGGCTTGTCGTTCCGTTCGAAGTTTCCCGCGCGGCTAGCACGACCATTCGCCCTTGGCGACATGCAGGGTTTCACAAAGCCGGGCACAAAAATGGCCGCCATGCGAGGGGGGACATGGCGGCCAGGGTGTCTCCTGACGGGTTTGCGGGTCAGGAGAAGAGAAGGGGCGTCAGCGTCAGACGCGATGCTCCATGCGGTTCGCATAGGCTTCGCCGGCGCGGGCGCTCATATGCGCCTTTTGCAACAGGCCACGCGTCGGCGGCGTGATGTCATCATTGAGTTTGCTCTCGATATATTCGGCAAGGCGCTCCTCACCGTCATCAATCGCGCCGAGAGCGGCCTTTTCATCATCCCGGAAGAGGGAGGAGAAATCGGTCATCGCCCGGTGCAACGTGCCAAGCACCCCGCCATCCGTTTCTGGCTCCGCACCCAAGGTTTGGGTCTGCATCTGGAAGTCCGTGATGAGCTGCGCGCGTTCCTGGCTGCGCTCCATGAACTCCGCGTGAAGGACATAATTGTCATCGGTGACTTCAGCCGCCTTGGCATAGCCCTTCTGGCTATCGATCAGCATTTTGGTGACATCTTTGAGAACGTCGACATCTTTGGTCATAGGTATCTCCATTGATCAGTATTAAGAATATAAAATGAGAGGCGGTAAATTTGGCTGGGGCCGATAAACCGGCGCCAGCCAAGCTGCAGTCCTAGACGCGCCGAACCAGTCGCATGACGATCGAAACCGCGAAAAGAACGAGGAAAATGAAGAACAGCAGTTTCGCGATGGAGGCTGCGCCCCCGGCGATGCCGCCAAATCCGAAGAGTGCCGCAACGAGTGCGACGATCAGAAACATCATGGCCCAACTGAGCATGACAACCTCCTTGTTTGATAAGGAAAAGACGCGCTGAGCCGGTCTTCGTTCCGTCGTCCCGTGCGGATTACGCAGAGTTCAGATCGATCGGCGGTTAGGGTTACCGGCCGCAAATTTTCGGGCCGTTCTGGTGATGCCCGTCACAGCGAAGCGCGCGGGCAAATGGCATTGTCTCATCATCGAAACCGATAACCTTAACGAGAGATCACGATGAAAAAGTCCTTCGCCACCGCCGCTTTCACAGCCTTCTTTTCCGCCGCCGCTGCCCTGCATGGCGCATTCGCCCAGACCCATGAGGCTGAAATGACGTCGCAGGAAATCAGCGCCAAGGTCGCTGAGCAGACCCTCAACCTGTCGGTCGCCCTCGACGGCAAAATCGAAATGATGGACGCGCCCTTCGCCGAAAAACTCGCCGCCCTCGACAATGCCCAGCCGGGACGCGCCCGCATGGCCCAGAACACCCGCCCGGAACGCGAGACCATCGTGCTCGCCATGGCGAATTAAGCAGGCGATTTTTCGTCAAAGCCTAAGGGTTATCGGATAAGGCGCCTCATCGGGGGCGCCTTTTTCACGTTTAGCGGGCAGAGGACTTGCTCCGGCGCGGGGGATCGGCCATTTCCTCGCAACTGCAACATATCAATGGGGCGCCTGCCTTTATGCCTGAACTTCTGCTTGAGCTGTTCTCCGAAGAAATTCCTGCCCGGCTGCAGCGCCGCGCGGCGGGCGACCTTGAGCGGCTGGTGACGGACGGGCTCAAGGCAGAAGGGCTCAAATGGGACGGCGTCAAAGCCTTCTCAACGCCTCGGCGGCTGACGCTCGTCATCACCGGGCTGCCGGTGGCGCAGGCGGATCTGAAAGAAGAACGCAAAGGCCCGCGGGTCGGTGCGCCGGAAAAGGCGGTCGAGGGGTTCCTCAATTCAGCCGGTCTTGAAAGCCTCGATCAGGCGCAGATCCATGAGGACAAGAAAGGCCAGTTCTACGTTGCCGTGATCGAGCGGACGGGACAGCCGACGGCGCAAGTAATCGCCGGGATGATGCCGGAGATCATCGCGAAATTCCCCTGGCCGAAATCGATGCGCTGGGGCGCAGGCGACATGCGCTGGGTGCGCCCGCTGCATTCGATTCTCTGCACCTTTGATGGCGAGGTCGTGCCCTTCACGATTGAGAATGGCGATCTATCGGTGATGTCCGGTGACAAGACCTATGGCCACCGGTTCATCGCGCCCGAAGAAATCCAGGTACGGAGCTTTGAGCCCTATGCGGCGGAGCTGCGCCGCGCGCGAGTGCTCCTTGATCCTGATGAGCGCGAGGAGCTGATCCTCGGTGAAGCCAAGGCGCTGGCAAAGGCGCAAGGGCTGGAGCTGGTCGAAGACAAGGGCCTGCTGGCGGAAGTCGCCGGGCTCTCTGAATGGCCGGTGCCGCGGATCGGGAATTTCGCCGAGAAGTTCCTGACCGTCCCTGACGAGGCACTCATTGCCTCGATGAAGGGGCACCAGAAGTATTTCTCCGTGATCAACCCCGAGACGGGGCGGCTGGCGCCGAAATTCATCACGGTGGCGAATATCGAACCTGCCGATGGCGGCGCGGCCATGATGGTCGGGTATGAGCGCGTGCTGGAGGCGCGGCTCTCTGATGCCTGGTTCCTCTATCATCAGGATCTGAAAAAGACCCTTGAGCAGCACGGCCAGAAACTCAGTGAAGTGACGTTCTTTGAGGACCTCGGCACGACGGCGGCGAAGGTCGAACGCGTCGCTGCGCTGGCAAAGGAACTTGCGCCGATTGTGGGGGCCGACCCTGCGCTGGCGGAGAAAGCGGCGCGTCTTTCCAAATCGGACCTCACGACCGAGATGGTCGGCGAATTCCCTGAATTGCAGGGGATTATGGGCCGCTATTATGCGCTCGAAGAGAATATTGAGCCGGAAATCGCAGACGCGATCCGGGATCATTACAAGCCCGCCGGGCAGAATGATGATGTGCCGACCGCGCCGGTGTCGGTCGCGGTGGCGCTGGCGGATAAGCTCATCACCCTCTCCATGTTCTGGTCGATCGGCAAGAAGCCGACGGGTTCAGGTGACCCCTTCGCCCTGCGCCGGATGGCACTCGGCCTTATACAGATCATTCTGGAGAACGAGCTGCGGCTTTCGGTCGGGCATATTCTTTCAAAGCTTGATGCGGAATCTGCCGACGACCTCCTCGCTTTCTTCCATGACCGCCTTTCTGTCTATCTGCGGGATCAGGGCTATCGCCATGACCACATCCGCAGCGTTCTGACGCCGGATACGGATGATTTTGTTCTGGTCGTTAAAAAGCTCGAGGCGCTCAAATCCTTCCTCGACAGCGAGGACGGGGCGAACCTCACCGCCGCCTATAAGCGGGCCGGCAATATCCTGAAGGCGGAAGCCAAGAAGGGCGATTTGCCGCAAGGCGAGATCGACGAAGCCGTGCTCGAAGCCGGGGAAGAGAAAACCCTTCATGCTCGCCTTGCGGGTGCGCGGGATGCGCTCGGCCCGGCATTGGCGGGAGAAAAGTACGAGGCGGCGATGTTAGCGCTCGCAGGGCTCCGTGCCCCCCTTGATGCCTTCTTCGAGAAGGTTACGGTGAATGCGGACGACCCTGCTTTGCGCCGGAACCGGCTCCTGCTGCTTGGTGACTTCATTTCTACCTGTGGCCGCGTTGCCCAATTCTCGGAACTCGAGGGGTAATGGCGGCTCATCCATTCCATTTTCGGAAGGCCTGAGACGTGACGCAATATATCTATAACTTTGGTGGTGGGTCGGCCGACGGCCGGACCGAGATGCGCAACCTGCTGGGCGGGAAAGGCGCAAATCTTGCGGAGATGGCTTCGCTGGGTCTGCCCGTGCCGCCGGGTTTTACGATCACGACCGAAGTCTGCACGGCCTTTTACGATAACAACCGTCAATATCCTGACGGTCTGAAGGAACAGGTGGCGGCCGCCATCGCGCATGTCGAAGGCGTGGTCGGCAAGAAGTTTGGTGATACGTCAAACCCGCTGCTCGTCTCGGTGCGCTCCGGTGCGCGGGCATCGATGCCGGGGATGATGGACACCGTCCTCAATCTCGGCCTCAACCGCGAAACCGTTGAGGGGCTGGCAAAGCTCTCCGGGGACGAACGGTTTGCCTATGACAGCTATCGCCGCTTCATTCAGATGTATTCGGACGTCGTGCTCGGGATCGACCACCATAATTTCGAGGAAATCCTCGATATCTATAAGGAAGATCGCGACTACACACTCGACACCCAGATGACAGCCGAAGACTGGAAGTCTGTCATCGCTGAATATGAGCGGGCGGTTGAGGATGATCTCGGGCGGCCCTTCCCGCAGGACGTCGAAGAACAGCTCTGGGGCGCCATCAATGCGGTCTTTGCCTCATGGATGAATGACCGCTCGAAAACCTACCGTCGTCTGAACAATATCCCCGAAAGCTGGGGCACGGCTGTCAATGTGCAGGCCATGGTGTTCGGCAATATGGGCGACACATCGGCGACGGGCGTTGCCTTCACACGTGATCCCTCGACAGGCGAGAAAGCCTATTACGGCGAGTTCCTGATCAATGCGCAGGGCGAAGACGTTGTTGCGGGCATCCGCACGCCGCAGGCGCTAACCAGGGTCTCGCGCGAAAAAATGGGCAGCTCCGACGCATCCCTCGAAGAGGCGATGCCGGGCACCTATCAGGAACTGATCGCGGTCTTCGAGAAACTCGAAAGCCATTACCGCGATATGCAGGACATCGAATTCACCATCCAGGAAGGTAAGCTCTGGATGCTGCAGACACGGAACGGCAAGCGGACCGCCAAAGCGGCGTTGAAGATTGCCGTTGATCTGTGTGAAGAAGGAAAGATCTCGGAAGAAGAAGCCGTCATGCGGGTCAATCCGTCCGCGCTTGACCAGCTCCTCCACCCGACACTCGACCCCAAGGCCTCGCGCGACCTCCTGACCAAGGGCCTGCCGGCCAGCCCGGGCGCCGCCTCCGGCGAAGTCGTCTTCACGGCGGATGAAGCCGAGAAACTTGCTGGCGAAGGTCGCAAGGTCATGCTGGTCCGTACAGAAACAAGCCCCGAAGACATTCACGGCATGCACGCTGCAGCAGGTATCGTGACCGCCCGTGGCGGGATGACCTCTCACGCGGCGGTGGTTGCGCGCGGCATGGGCCGGGCCTGCGTCTGCGGCGCGGGAGATATCCGTATCGAGCGGGACGGCAGCGGTTTCACCGCTGGAGGCCGCACCGTGAAACCGGGCGACATGATCACCATTGATGGCTCAACGGGCGAAGTCTTCATGGGCGCGGTCGAAACGATCGAGCCTGAGCTTTCAGGCGATTTTGCCAAGGTCATGGCGTGGGCGGACAAAACCCGCCGCATGAAAGTGCGGACCAATGCGGAAACCCCGGCGGATGCAAAAACCGCTCGCGGCTTCGGGGCGGAGGGGATTGGTCTTTGCCGGACAGAGCACATGTTCTTTGATGCGAACCGCATCCTTGTCGTCCGTGAGATGATCCTGTCAGGGACGGATTCGGCCCGCCGGGCAGCGCTCGCCAAGCTCCTTCCCTTCCAGCGGGACGATTTCAAGGAGCTCTTCATGGTCATGCGCGGCCTGCCGGTCACGGTGCGCCTGCTCGACCCGCCGCTTCACGAATTCCTGCCGCATACGGATGAGGAAATCGCCGAAGTCGCCAAATCCGCTGGCGCGGACGCGGAAGAATTCCGCATGCGGGCTCGACAGCTTTCCGAAGCCAACCCCATGCTGGGCCACCGGGGCTGCCGCCTCGCGATCACCTATCCTGAAATCTACGAGATGCAGGTCCGGGCAATCCTGGAGGCGGCCTGCGATGTTGCAGCCGAAACCGGCGATGCGGTCGTGCCCGAAATCATGGTGCCGCTGGTCGCCATGAAATCCGAACTTGAGACCCTCAAGGCCCGGATCGACGGCGTCGCAAAAGACGTCTTTGCCGAGAAAGGCCGCACGCTCGACTATCAGGTCGGCACGATGATCGAGCTGCCGCGCGCGGCGCTGACAGCCGATGTGATCGCCGAGGATGCCGAGTTCTTCTCCTTCGGCACGAACGACCTCACCCAGACCGCGTTCGGCCTGTCCCGGGACGATGCAGGCTCCTTCCTGCCGCATTACATCCGGCAGGGCGTCATCGAGCAGGATCCCTTCGTGACACTCGATCGCGAGGGTGTTGGCCAGCTCGTTCAGATCGCTGCCGACAAGGGCCGCAAAACCCGTCCAAATATTAAACTTGGCATTTGCGGCGAACATGGCGGCGATCCGCAGTCGATTGCGTTCTGCGAAGAGGTCGGATTGGACTATGTGAGCTGTTCGCCCTTCCGCGTGCCGATTGCCCGTCTCGCAGCTGCACAATCGGCCTTGTCAAACAAGCAGGACTAGTGCACTAGCCGCGCCGCTCGCGTCTTTGGCGCGGGAATTGCTTGCCTCGATGTCACGTCATTGGGGTGGAAGCACCAGATGTTTGTTACTATATCACGTTTATTGGTAGGGCGCTGTCCTCTGGGCGGCACAAATACTGGGACAAACATGAAAAAGATAACTGGGTTCCTGTCCCCGAAGCGGGCAGGGGTGTTTGTTGCGTGTGCCGTTTTGGCAGCTTCGGCCTCATTCGATGTGATGGCCTCGAACAAGAGCGGGACAGCTTTTGCGTCCCCATATGATTCTGCTGTCGCCTATTCGTACAGAATGGCGTCGCAGGGGAATAATGTCGAATTCACGATGCCGACCGCTGCAGAGCGCGAGGCCGCGGATCCCTTTGTCGTGCTGTCCGACCGCGGCGTTGATGTTGATCCGATCCGGGCTGTCGCAGCTGAGCTGGCACTCGACCTCAGCGGCATTGAGATCGCCATTGCGGGTGGCCGAGCCAATGCGGCTGTTGTGCCTGCGGCCGACCGGAAATGCCTTGCTCAAGCCATTTACTACGAAGCACGCAATCAAAGCTCTGCCGGTCAGATGGCCGTTGCTGACGTCATTCTCAATCGCGTCGATGACAAGCATTATCCGGGTTCGGTCTGCGGTGTCGTCTACCAGGGCGCAAAACGTGAGACGGGCTGCCAGTTCTCTTTCACCTGCGATGGCTCGATGACCAAGCCGGTCGATGTGCTTGCCATGAAGGACGCACAGCGGATGGCGGAGGCTGTCCTGTCTGGCCTGCGGATTGAGATCACGCGCGGGGCGCTCAATTATCACGCAAATTATGTGGCGCCGTACTGGGCGCCGCGGCTGCACAAGACGGCCGTGGTCGATGACCATGTCTTCTATACGCCGGTGCGTTACGCGCAGCTGGCGCAGGGCGGCACGTCAGCTCAGTGACAATTCCATGCCGATGTCCAGTGTCGGCGCGGAATGGGTGATCCACCCGCTCGAAATCACATCCACTCCGGTCTCGGCGATCTCGCGCACGGTTTCGAGCGTGACATTGCCGGAGGCTTCGAGCAGCGCGCGGCCATCGGTCAGGCGTACGGCCTCGCGCAGCGCCTTGGGCGCCATATTGTCGAGGAGGATAATGTCGGCGCCCGCCGAGAGGACTTCGCGAAGCTGATCGAGCGTATCGACTTCAATCTCCACACGGACCGTATGCCCAGCATATGATCTGGCTGCATCAAGCGCGCGCCTTATGCTGCCGGCGGCCACAATGTGATTGTCCTTGATCATCACCGCGTCATGCAGGCCGAAGCGGTGGTTCATCCCGCCGCCGCAGCGCACGGCGAATTTCTGGAGCGCCCGCAGGCCCGGCAGGGTTTTCCGTGTACAGGCAATCGCGGTACCGGTGTCCTCAACGATCTCGACAAAGCGGGCGGTGGCCGAGGCAATCCCGCTCATATGCCCCAAGATATTGAGCGCAACGCGCTCGGCGGTCAGCAGGCTGCGGGCGGAACCGTTGGCAACAAGGATCGTATCGCCCGGCATCAGGGCAAAGCCGTCGCCCTTCAGGGTCTCAAGCTCGATCTCGGGATCGACCGCACGGAAGACGCGGCGCGCCATTTCAACGCCTGCGGCGACACCGAAGGTGCGGGAATTGAGCTCCGCCCGGGCAGGGCGGTTCTTCGGCACGGTGGCGATGGTCGAGATATCGCCCGCATCACCGAGATCTTCGGTCAGCGCACGCATGATCAGGTCAGCCGTCATGGCTTCGGGAAGGGGGAAAGTCAGCTCACGGTTCATTTGAGCACCTCATAGGCCTGAATATCCTCTGCCAGAACGAGCGCGGCGTCTTCATTTCTTACCGTCATCGTGTGCATCGGAGGTAGGGTTTCCGGATAATCGAGGCGCGAATGTGCGCCTCGGCTTTCGGTACGCGCAAGCGCCGCCTCAACGATAAGCTCTGCGGTCAGAAGCGAGAGCCGGTCGCCTTCTGTTTCGGGCAGGGTCTCACGGATACGGTCGAGGAGGGTCGAGAGCCCGCCCGCTTCACGAAGGAGGCCGCATTGTTCGGCCATGGCCTGACGGATCGGGGTCATCGAGATGGGAGGGCGAGGCGGCAGGGTGGTGGGGGCTGCTTCAAACTCCGTGCGCGGGGCTTGCGCCAGACCGCGCAAGGCGTCTGCTGCCCGCTGGCCGAAGACGAGCGCTTCGAGAAGGGAGTTGGAGGCGAGCCGGTTGGCGCCGTGAACGCCCGTGCTGGCGCATTCGCCCACAGCCCACAGGCCGGTGACGGTGCTGCGCCCGTCCGTATCCGTTGCAATGCCGCCCATATGATAATGCGCCGCTGGCGCGACCGGGATCGGCTTGATTGCGGGATCAATCCCGGCCGCCATGCAGCTTTCATAAACGGTCGGAAACTTATCCCGGAATTTCTGGCCGATGGCTTTGCGCGCGTCGAGGAACGCTTCCCCGGTTGAGGCAATCGCTCCGGCGACGCCGCGCGCGACGACATCGCGGGGGGCAAGCTCCGCATCGGGATGAAGGGCCGGCATGAAGCGGCGGCCATGGGCATCATGGAGGGTCGCGCCTTCGCCCCTGATCGCTTCGGTCGCGAGCGGGGCGGGGTCTTGCCTGATATCGATGGCGGTGGGATGGAACTGGACGAATTCGAGATCGCGCAACTGAGCGCCAGCCTCATAGGCCATGGCGAGGCCATGACCTTGCGCATAAAGAGGATTGGTGGTGACGGCATAAAGCCCGCCAATGCCGCCTGTCGCAAGAACGACATTCCACGCCGCAAAGCCGACAAAACATTGGCGGTCGGCATCCCATGCCTCGATCCCGCTGACTTCGCCATGATGGGTCGTGATGCGGTGAACGATGGTCCGTTCCCGGATTTCAATATGCCGCGCCTGCATCGCCCGCTCGGTCAGCACTTCCATGATCTTGGCGCCGGCTTCGTCGCCGCCGACATGGACAATGCGGTCACGGGAATGAGCCGCCTCTCGGCCCAGCTTCAACTGGCCGTTGCTGTCACGGTCAAAAGGGACGCCAAGCTGGAAGAGGTCCTCGATCCGGTCCGGACCCTCCGTGCAGAGAATACGCGCGGCATGTTCATCGACGAGGCCCGCTCCGGCGGCCAGCGTATCCTTCAGATGAAGCTCGTGGCTATCCTCCAGCGACATGGCCGCAGCCAAGCCGCCCTGCGCCCAGCGTGAGGAGCCGCCATGCCCGACGCGCCCAGCGGTCACCAAAAGCACCGGACGCGGCGCCATGGCGAGGGCCGTGTAGAGCCCGGCAATCCCGGCGCCGACAATGATGGTGGGGGAGGTCATTGTGAATGAGTTTCTGCGAATCGCTCAGCCAGATGAGCGAGCTGATGTTTATCTATGCCTTCGATTTTTGCATCGACCTGCGTCAGAAAGTCAGAAGCAAGATAATACTCTTCTTCCGTATTAATTTTACCGCGCTTCAGGGCGTTTTTCAGCTTCGAATAATTATCGTTGGATAGCTCGAATATGGTCGGAAAGCCTGCGGAGATAAGATCAGCGGTTAATCCGCTCTGTTCGTTCGATGAAAGCTCTTGGCTCGCCTCAATACAGTCGTTGATGGCTTGGTTGAGCCCAGAAAGCTCTGCAGAGAGAGCTTTACTTTCTCTTGCACGTCTGGAGGCGAGCAAAGGATCATCAGCGGGTGAAAGCGTGCCGTTTGAGACAAGTTCCTCCACAAGACTCTTCATAGTCCAATTGTACAAAATCTCGTATAGGGTGAGTTGCCGATCATATTCAGCGAGCAGTTCCTCTCGTGAACGGCGAGGCATACGCTCACCGGTGCTCCACGGCCACGACATCGCCTGTTTTGCCGACGGCGAAATTCGAGTCAGAGCCCAGTTTCGGCAGGTCAATCATCCGCTGGACCGCGGCAAGAGCCTTGATGCGGATGTCCTCATCGACGGTGACTTCATGCTCACCAGTTTCAAGGCAACGCAGGATGCCTTCAAGCGTGATCCGCTTCATATGCGGGCAGAGATTGCAGGGCCGGACGAAATTGACCTCTGGGTTCTCCGCCGCAACATTGTCCGACATCGAACATTCGGTGATCAGGACCACATTTTTCGGCTGATTGTCCTTCACATAGCCTGACATCGCGGCGGTCGAGCCGGCAAAGTCGGCTTCGGCGAGGACATCCGGCGGGCATTCGGGGTGGGCAAGGACGATGACGCCCGGATTGCCGCCCCTCATTTCACGAATGTCTTCGGGGGTGAATTGTTCGTGCACTTCGCAAGAGCCCGCCCAGGTAATGACTTTCTTGTCGGTCATGGCCGCGACGTTCTTGGCAAGGTACTGATCCGGGATAAGGATCACGCTGTCCGTGCCCCATTCGGCGCAGATATGCTCGACGACCTGCACGGCATTCGACGAGGTGCAGCAGATATCGGTCTCGGCTTTTACATCGGCTGTCGTGTTCACATACGTCACGACCGGGATGCCGGGATAGCGTTCCTTCAGCAGGCGGACATCCGCCCCCGTGATCGAGGAAGCAAGCGAGCAGCCCGCCTCAAGCGAGGGGATCAGGACCGTCTTTTCCGGCGCGAGGATCTTGGAGGTCTCGGCCATGAAGTGAACGCCTGCCTGAACGATCATCTGCGCGTCGGTCTCGGCGGCCTCGCGGGCGAGGGCGAGACTGTCGCCGCGGAAATCACCAACCGCGAAGAAGATGTCCGGCGTCATGTAATTATGCGCGAGGATGACCGCGTTTTTCTCCGCCTTCAGATCATTGATGCGCGCAATGATGGGGGCGTTCAGCTCCCATTCGAGGCGCGGCACGAATTTCTCGACCAGCGGATAAAGGTGGTCGGTCTTGGCTTTGACCTCTTCGGTAAAGGCCAGCGGAATTTCAGCTTCGAAGCCATGAGCCATGGCTTACCCCTTTCATTATCTGTGCGCACTTATGCTCACAGAGAGTATATGGGGTGTGAACATATGCCCATCAAGAGCAAAAGGCAAAGGCGAATTGCAGGTTTTCCCCAGAAAATTGCGCAATCAGTGCCATTTTTGGGGAAAACAAAGGCGGGGGTGGGGGAAACTATTGCCGCATCCGGGGCAGGGTCATGCCGGGGCTGTGCTTCTCGAGGGCCAGCGCGCTCGCCCGATAGAGGGCGGCGGGGCGCCCGCCGGTCGATGCCGCAACGATGTCTGTTTTCTCGACAAGCCCAGCGCTTTCAAGGCTGCGTCGGAAATTCTGCTTGTGGAGGCGGAAGCCGAGGATCGCCTCGACCGCGAGCTGGAGATCGGTGAGGGTGAAATGCTCCGGCATCATCTGGAACAGGATCGGCCGGTACCGCAGCTTGCCGCGCAGACGGCCGATGGCGGTCGCCAGGATGCGGCGGTGGTCGGACAGCATGGGGCGGCCAAGGCTTTCATCCGTAGCGCGGGAGGTCTCGCCCCTGTCCCGCGCTTCTTCTGGGACGAGCCCTGCTTCATAGAGAAGCTCATAGCGGTCGAGCACGCGCTCTTCTTCCCACGGCACGCCTTCCAGCGCGAAGCTGGCGCGAAGGCGGGCGCGGCGGTCCTCGGTATCGGCCCAGACGTCGAGTTTAGGCAGGATGTCGTCCGTCAAGATGGAGGGTGCGCCGTCCCGCCAGTCTTCCCACGGAAAATAAGTATACCAATCAACCCATTGCGCGCGGTCAATCGCCGGGGGCACGCATTCGGGCGCAAGGCCCAGATAGCCGACCGAGACGACCCGGTCAGAGGGTTCGGTGTCGCGCATGACGGCGCGCGGCGCCTCCCGGCCCATATCGCCGAAGGTATAGAGCTGCTCGACATAGCCGAGCGGCACATCCGCCTGCAGCTCAACGAATTGTCTCAGGCCGATCTCGAAAGTCCGGTGCGCGCCGGGATCGAACGCCCCGAAGGGCAGGGCCCAGCCAACCGACCGCTCAACGCACAACACGCGCGGGGAAGGCCCTTCCAGCGCGGCGAGGACAGCATTGAGACCGATGACGAGGCGGTGTTCGGACATGGGGCGCCTTATGCGCGGCGGCGGGGACGGGAGCAACAGTTCCTCAGCAGGGCGATGAGGTAAGCGACTTGAGAATCTGCATGGCTTCGCTTGCGCACGCCTCGGGCACAAAGAGGTGATCGTGATAATAGCCCGCGACAGGGTTCACGGGGATATTTTTGGCCGCAAGCGCGGTTGCGACGGCGGCCATCAGCCCTGCCGCATCGAGCGCGGAATGGACCGAAAGCGTGATCCGGCGGCAGGGAAATTCATAGGCCAGCCCCTCCCTCTTTGCCGTCTCTTCGGTCAGGATCAGGGTCTCCCCTTCTTCTTCCGTAAACTGCATAAGGGAGGAGAGGCGGGCAGTGTCTGTTCCGGCAGGCAGGCAGGCGAAGACATAAGTTTCCGCATCCAGCACAGGCGTCAGGCCGGACAGCAGTTTTTCAAGGTCACGCTCGCCGCTCATTTGCCCATTTCTTTCCAGAGCTGCTCGAACCGGTCGAGATAGAGGGCCTGCGAGTCCTCCGTTGAAAGAGCGGTGAGGTGGAGGGGCTCGATCTTGCGCGGGACGGGGAAGAATTTCTCCGCCTCGGGCACGTCAAAGCCTGCAATCTGGGTTGCCTCATAATAGGCGCAGGCGCGGTCGGCCTTTTTGATGTGCTTCTCGACCGTCTGCGGAAGATCGGCCGGAAGAGAGAAGCGGACGTGAATGGCGCGCTCCAGCCCTTTCTCGACTTCCTTGTATTTCGCGCCGAGCGCCGCCTTGAAGGGCGAGATCATGTCGCCGATCACATATTCAGGTGCGTCATGCAGGAGCGCGGCCATCTGCCATTTGACCGGCCAGTCGGGCTTCATCTGCAGGCACATATCGGTGACGATCACCGAATGCTGCGCGACGTTGAAAGGGAGCGGCCCCGTAGTCTGACCGTTCCAGCGGGCAACGCGGGCAAGGCCATGGGCGATGTCCTCGATTTCGATATCGAGGGGCGAAGGGTCGAGAATGTCGAGGCGGCGGCCGGACAGCATGCGCTGCCACGCGCGGGGCGGAGGATTGGTGGGCATCGGTCAGTCTTTAAACCAACCGCCCGTCGCAAATCCATCGGTTGTTTCTGCGAAATTACTCCAGACAGGTACAAATTTTATGGGATCCTGTGGAACATCAAACGGCTGGATGGCGCGAACTCCCTCAACAAATAATCCGTCAGATCATGGCCGTAATAGATGATGTCACTCTGCATGATCGAGAAGACGGGATTACCTGATTCAACTGGCTCTGCTGACAAATAGCGGTGCCCATAAATCGGAAGAAGGCGGGGCCAGGTTTCAAAATCAGCGCGTACGGTATTTTCGATTTCTTCTCTGGACGTCGGCTTCTCGCCCCACCTGTTCAGCCAGAGGTCATCATGCCTAACATCAAAGATGAGGCCATCAATGATCCAATTGATACTTTGTGTGTAAGCCTCTTTGGAAAAGTCCCACCACGGAAAGAGGGCGCCACCCGAGCCAGAGGTGTTCTGGAGAAAGAACCGAAAATCCTGCGGGAAAGGAAAGCCGAGGTCTTTCTCAATGGCATCAATTTCGGGGGCCGCCAAGCCATGCTCGCCAAACTGGATTGGCTCGTTGCTGCGCTCTCGTAGCTCTTTCAGGAAATCAATAGTCAGGTCCATGCCGGAATATGCTCGTTATTACTCCCGACCGAGCGGCGCATAGGCCGTGATTTTAATCTCCGTGATCCCCGTATCGGGATAGAGCCGGTCTATATCGATGGCTGTCCATGCCGTATGCGGCGGTTTCATGTACCGGTTCTTGACCTGCAGGAAAGTGTCGATCTGGATTGGCATATCCGTGTGGTAAGTCGTCATGTCGACGACATCGTCCCAGTCAGCGCCAGCCGCAGTCAATATCTCGCCGATATGAATAAAAGCTCGATCAAACGCGGCATCGAGATTTTCGGGTGTCGCTTCGATCATCTCGCCGGTTTCGGGGTCGGTCGGCAGCCCTGCAACCACGCCGGCAAGATACACCATGTCACCGGCCCGGACGGCTGGGCTGTAGCTATAATACTCAACCGTGGTTTCCATCCCTTCCGGGACAATGGCCTGTTTTTCCTGTGCCACCGCTGTGCCGATGAGGCTCAACCCGAAAAGAAGTGCGAGAGTCGTTTTCATGTTCTGTCCTTATCCTGCTCTGACAATCACGCTGCCTGCGGAATATCCCGCGCCGAAACCGGAAATGACGCCGATATCGCCCTTGGCAAGGCCATCATGATGTTTGTGAAAGGCGATGATCGAGCCTGCCGATGACGTGTTGGCGTAATCGTCGAGCACGACCGGGGATTCCTCGCGGGTCGCCTCGCGGCCCAGCACTTTCTTGGCGATCAGCTCATTCATATTGAGGTTCGCCTGGTGCAGCCACATCCGCTTGAGGCTGTCGCCGGGGATCTGATTGTCGGCAAGGTGGGTTGAGATCATCTCGGCTACCATGGGGACGACTTCCTTGAAGACCGAGCGGCCATTCTGTTTGAATAGCTTGTCCGTATCGGGATCGTCCCAGTCGATAACTGTGTCGGTTGCAGGATCGAGGAATCCCATATTGTTGCGGATATTGTTCGACATGACCGTTTTGAGACGGGTGTCGAGAATATCGAACTGGCCGGGCGCCGGTTCGCCTTCCGCCGGTCCGATGATGACGGCGGTGCAGACATCACCGAAAATGAAATGCCCGTCGCGGTCGCGGAAATTGATATGGGCCGAGCAGATCTCAGGGTTGACCATCAGTACCCGGCGCGCGCCGGTCGAGAGGAGCCCCACCGCCGTCTGGATGCCGAAGGCCGCCGATGCGCAGGCGACGTTCATGTCAAACCCATAGCCGTCAATGTCGAGCGCGTTCTGGATTTCAACCGCCATGGCGGGATATTGCCGCTGCATGTTCGAAGCCGCGCAGAGAACAGCGTCGATGTCGTCCGGGCCAAGATCAGCGCGTTTCATCGCATCGCGCGCGGCCAGCACGCCCATCTCCGCCATGATCGACAGCTCGTCATTGCCGCGGACGGGCAGTTTCGGTCGCATACGGTCGATATCGAGGATACCGTCCTTTTCGAGCACATAGCGCGCCTTGATGCCGGAGGCTTTCTCAATGAATCCGGGAGAGGAGGGCTCTTTCGGCCGGTCGGGGTTTTCGGCGTTCCACCTCTCAACCCAGGCATTATAGGTGGTCACCAGCTCTTCATTCGAAATGGAATGGGGCGGGGTATAAAGCCCGGTCGAAAGGATACGGGCGATGGGGGCGTCGGCGGTCATGCGCGGCCTTCTTCATTCTTGAACACTGTTCCGCCTAGCATGCGCCCGCATGTGCCGGGTGACAACAGCCCGCACATTCAGGCGGGCTCGATTTCGGTAAGCTTATCGAGCGTCTGACTGCTCGCCCCCGAGAGATCACCTGGAATGAGCGCCCGGGCGAGACATTCCAGCGAACGCAAAACTCTCTTGTCTCTTCATATTATCGCGGGCAGCGGCTTGCGCCGATCCGGGCAGAGGCTTAGCGCCTGCAGCATGATGAGTAGCTCCGCGACATTGACTTCCGACAAGCCCGACAATCCGCAATGGCCTAGACAGGCCGAATTCGTGACGCTCATCGCCGCGCTGATGGCGATGAATGCACTGTCGATCGACATCGTCCTGCCGGCACTCGGCGTGATCGGATCATCTTTCGCGCATCATTCCGGCAATGAGATCCAGCTGATCGTGACAACCTATGTCGTTGCGTTCGGTGCGGGCCAGCTCGTGCTGGGGCCGGTCATGGACCGGTTCGGGCGACGCCCGTTCTTGATCTCCGCGCTGATCCTTTTTGCACTGGCCAGTTTCCTTGCGATTGCGGCGTCCAGTTTCAACTGGCTGCTGGCCGCCCGGGTGGTGCAGGGGCTCGCGGCCTCTGTCCTGCGGGTCTCGGCCGTCGCAATCGTCCGTGACCGGTATAGCGGGCGGGAGATGGCGAAGACCATGTCGACCGTGATGATGGTTTTCATGATCGTGCCGCTACTTGCGCCGGCGCTCGGGCAGGTCATCCTGCTGACAGGGCCGTGGCCGCTGCTCTTTGTCACCATGGGCGCCCTTGGCGGGGTGGTGGCGCTCTGGGTCGCGATGCGCCTGCCGGAGACATTGCCGCCGGAATCGCGCCGGGCAATTCGGCTTTCGGTTCTGCTTGATGGGTACAAGATCATCCTGACCCATCGTGTTGCGGCAGGTTATATGACCGCCAGCGGTTTCGTTTTTGGCATTCTCTTCAGCTTCATCACGGCGTCAAACCAGATATTTCTTGATGTCTACCAGATCGGCAGCTGGTTCCCGCTGGCTTTTGCAACAGTGGCGCTCGGCCTTGCGGTAACAAATTTCCTCAATGCAAGGATGGTTGAGCGGATCGGCATGCGGGCGCTGTCGCATACGGCGCTTTGTGTCATGGTCGTTGGGACGGCCGTCCATGCGCTGTTTGCCTCTTTCGGGTACCAGCCGCTCTGGCTCTTCATCCTGTTCGCAGAAGTACCGTTCCTGATGCTTGGCTTTCTGGGCGCGAACATGACGGCGCTGGCGCTTGATCCATTGGGTAAGGTGACGGGACTTGCGACCTCGCTGCAGGGTTTTATTACGACCGGCGTTGCAGGGTTCCTTGGCACCATGGTCGGGCAGGCCTTTGACGGCACGGCGCAGCCTTTTGCGTATGGGACGTCGATCCTGTCCATCTGTGCCCTGCTGATCGTTCTATGGGTCGAGAAGGGCAAGCTGCGGGCGTTCGATTTCAGCGGCGATCAGACGCCGGAAAGCGTGGCCACCTCGCGGTGACGCGGGCAGGTGACGAGGTGATCATTCACCATGCCGACGGCCTGCGCGAAGGCATAAACGATCGTCGGTCCACAGAATTTGAAGCCGCGTTTTTTGAGATCCTTTGACAGGGCGTCGCCCTGCGGGGAGGTGGCCGGCACCTGCGAGATCATCTTCCATTTATTGGTGATCGGCGCGCCGTCGAAATAGGACCAGAGATAGGCGGAGAAGTCCTCGCCATTCTCCGTCATCTCACACCATAGCTTGGCATTGGTGATCGCGCCTTCGATCTTGCCGCGATGGCGGATGATCCCGGCATTCCCGAGCAGTTTCTCGACACGTTTATCCGTGTAGCGCGCGACTTTTTCCGGATCGAGGCCGTCAAAGGCGTCGAGGAAATTCTCGCGCTTATGAAGGATCGTCCGCCAGCTCAGCCCCGCCTGAAAGCCGTCAAGGATCAGCTTGCCCCAGAGGGATTTTGAATCGTGGTTGGGCACTCCCCATTCCGTATCGTGATAGCTTTCATAAAGCACATCCCCTTCGGCGACCCAGTCGCAGCGATTCTTCATGGCAGGTAATCCGGTTTGTGAAGCGTGACGGGCGTGTCTTCGGCCATCGCGACCTCTCCGTCCAGCCGGTCGAGCCGGACGAGCGCGAGTCCTTCTCCGCCTGACACATGACGGACTTCTCCGACCGTACGCTCGTCCTGTTTGAGAGACGTGCCGGGGGAGAGGTTGTCGCCGCGCACAATATAGGTCCGCTTACGGATTTCACCTTTGCGGAACATGCGGCTAGCGACCTCCTGTCCGACAAAGCATCCCTTTTTGTGGTCGATGCCGTGCAGGGCATCGAGATTGACGTCCAAGGGGAACGCCTCCGCCTCGCCAAAGCCTGCGCCCATATCGGGGATACCGAGGGTGAGCTGATGGGCAAGGTATGTGTCTTCCGTATCAGGAATGCCACTCGCTCGCGGGGCCAGCCATCGGAAGCCGAGCTCCGCATGGCGGGGATCGGGAGCGACGGAGATGGCTCCCTCAGGCACGCTATCTTCATCAGGGGAGGCGCCTGCCTGATAGTCCGCCGTCACATCACTCATCTCGACTTTTGCGCGTAAGCGATAAAGCATGAGCTTTTTAAGAAAGCCCGGCCCTCGCCCTTGGGGCAGGTCTGCATAGATGTCCTCGCCCGCCATGGTCAGGAACAGGGTCTCAAGGATCTTCCCCTGCGGCGTCAGGAGTGCGGCATAAAGCGCGCGGCCTTCGGCGAGGTGATCCAGATTGGCCGTCAAAAGCCCCTGCAGCAGGGTCTTCGTGTCGGGCCCGGAGAGTTTGAGAATATCACGGGACAGGCGGGTCGGGGATAAGGTCATGGGAGCCATTTAGGCCCGGTTGAGGCCCGTTGCATCCCCCTAGCCTTGCGGACCTCTTACGCGCACTTTGGTGACGGTCGAGCGGCCCGCCGCATCGACGACTTCGAGCCGGTAAAAGCCGGGGCCACCCGGCTGCCAGATCGGCGCACCGCCCGCATCAAGCCCGATTGGCTGACCGTCCGCATACCACTGGAGTGGCCCTGTGCCGCGTGCTGAAAGGACGAATTCGCGGGTCGGGCTGTCGGCCCAGATCTCGGCCTCATCAGGAGGGAAGAGGATCTGCGGCGGTGCATTGTCCGGCGTGAAGCGGGCAAGGGGTGAGGGCGCATCGGGCAGCACTTTGATTTTCTCCGCCCCCGTCTCATCAGGCAGGGTCCGGCGGATCGCATCGAACAGATCGAACAGGAGCGGGGCTGCGGCCTGCCGTCCGGTCACGCCGGGGCGCGGCGTGCCATCCGCATAGCCGGTCCAGACGATGACGGCATAATTGCCTGAAACCCCTGCCGCCCAGGCATCACGGAAGCCGTAAGACGTGCCTGTCTTGAAGGCGATGTGCCGGGCGCCGGTCGTCAGTTTGGAGGGCATCCGGCCCGGCGGGGGCGGTGCGCCCTTGAGGATGGTCAGGATTTCCGTCGCGCTTTCTGGGCTCATCAGCGGATAGCCCTTGGCGCTGCGGTTGGTTTCTTCTTCTTCAGGGGTGAAGGCGAGCGGCAGGGCTTCGCCCTCATCGCCGAGCGCGGCATAGAGAATGCCCAGATCACGCATGCTGATCCCGAGGCCCCCAAGCGCGATGGCGAGGCCGACATCGCTGTCAGCGGAAGAGGGCATGGAGGGTGAGCCGCCCGCAAATGTCAGGGCAGAGAGGAACCGGGCGGCCCCAACCTCATCGAGCACCTGCACGGCGGGGACGTTCAAAGAGTGTTGAAGGGCGGCGGCGATGGTGACTTCGCCGCGGAAGGTGCGGTCGAAATTCTCCGGGCTGTAGCTGGCAAACCGGCTGGGCAGATCGTTGATTACCGTGCCGGGTGCGGCAGCGCCGTCATCAAAGGCAAGCCCATAGATAAAAGGCTTGAGGGTCGAGCCCGGTGAGCGGCGGCGATTGGTGAGATCAAGCCAGCCGCCTGCGCGGTCACGGCCTGCCGAACCGACGGCAGCCCGGACGGCCCGGCCATCGATCTCGATGATAAGGGCGGCGGCCTGCACATTCTCGCCGCTGGTCATGGCAGCGGCGCGGACCAGGCGTTCTGCTTCTTCCTGAAGGCCCCAGTCGAGCGTGGTGGTGAAACTGCCCGATTTTTCCATCCGTTGGTGGATGGTATCGCTGATTTGCCATGCATCGCCGGGGAAGGCGGCGCGGGTAGCGGGGACCTCCTCGAGCCCCGCGTCTTCGGCAGTCGTCGCCGCAAGGACGCCATTCTCCGCAAGCTGGGTCAGGATCGAATTGCGGGTCGCCTTGGCGATGCCGGGCTTGCGGTCGGGACGGCGCGCTTCGGGTGATTGCGGCAGGGCGATGAGGAGCGCGATCTCCTCCGGTGTCAGGGCTTCGGGCGGCCGACCAAAATAGGCAAGCGAGGCGGACCGCACCCCTTCAAGATTGCCGCCATAGGGCGCGAGCGTCAGGTAAAGCTCGAGGATTTCCAGTTTCGATAACCGGGCTTCGAGCTGGAGCGCGCGGAAGCTCTCAATGATCTTGGAACGGAGCGTCCGTTCGCGCGGCTCCAGCAGGCGGGCGGTCTGCATGGTGATGGTCGAGGCGCCGGACGTGATCTCGCGATTGGCGGCGGCACTGGCAAGAGCGCGGAAGACGGCCAGCGGGTCCACTCCCGGGTGTTCGTAGAAGCGCTTGTCCTCGATGCGGATCAGGGCGTCGATATAGTCCGTGTCAATCGTGTCGACATCGGCGGCGAGCCGCCAGCGGCCATCCTCAACGGGAAAGGCGCGGAGCGGGCGGCCCTCGCGGTCGGTGATAACGGTTGAGACCTGCTCACCTCGTTCGATGGGCGGCGGGAAGAACCGGTCAAGCGCGATGACGCCGATGGTGAGGGCCGCAGCCGAGGCGGCCCCCCATTTGAGATATCGGCGTAGGCCCGCCATCAGGGGGCGATGGAGACCGTGCCGGAAGCCGAACGGCCGGTGACGTCGGGACGGTACATATCTTCGGCGACCGCGCCCGGCATGGTGAACTCACCGGGCGTCACGGCACGGACGATATAGGCGAGCCGCCGCGAGATCAGCCCTTGTGTATCAATGGCCGCCACGAACCGGTCATCGCGCGCTTCGGCGACATTGGGCAGGGCGACCGTGCCGAGGAAGGTGTAGGGCCCGTTGGGTGCTGCATCCTCGGGACGGATCACCGTTTCGATCTCAAAGCCCGCTGGCAGAAGATCAGCGATGATATAAGAGGCATAAGCCCGGCGTTCCGGCGTCAGGGTCAGCCAGACGACCATGCGGTCGCTGCGCTCGACAGCGCCGAGATCGATTTCTTCACCGTAAAGGTCCGTGAACCGCTTATCTATGGTCAGATCGGCGGATTGGGCCGGCGGCGGGCTTGACGGAGAGCCGGTGGCAAGCACCGTCACCCAGACGGGGCTGTCGCCTTCATTGGTGAAGGGGCCAGCGTTTTCAAGGCCAGCCGGGTTCAGCTCCAGCGGCTGGGGCGCTTCCTCATTGTGATAGGAAACGCGGACCTTTGCCGTGTCCCCGGCAATGGCGCGCGCGGCCATGATCATCTGCGCTTTTTCCTGCGTTGTGAGCGAGCGGGGCTCGGGCACATCGCGGGCAAGGCGCGGGACCAGCTTCTCGACAATGTCGGTATACCCCGCTTCTGCGGCGAGGGCCGTGATGGCGGCAAGGTCGCGGCGCGGCGTCTGATACCAGTCGCCGTCATTCTGATAGCCGATCTTCTCGACTGCCTTTTCGAAGGCATTGGCCGCGCGGGCCCGGTCACCGATGGCGGCAAGGCCAGCAGCGATATGTGCACGGGCGAGCGGGCTCTCGATTTTCTCGAGCATCTCGTCATGCATATAGCGCAGGCGCGAGCGTTCCGCCCGGCCGTTCCGGGCAAGGACGTAAAGCGCATAGGCAGTGCTGCGGTTCTGCAACCGGTCGGACGTATCCGCCGTATATTGCTGGGGCGGCAGGGTCACATCATAGCCGGAGCTGCGATAGAACTGCCCGCGGGCCAGCGGGGTGAGCGCATCAAGCGCGCGGGTCACTGCGGCTTCGGGCACAGCATAGCCCTGCTCTTTGGCGCGGGTCAGGAAATCGGCCGCATAGGCACCGATCCATGGCCGCGCATTCTGGTCCCCGATCCGCCACAGCCCGAAGGCGCCTTGCGCATTCTGGCGCGACAGAAGGGTTTCGATGGCTTCGCGGATTTCGGGGCGCACCCCGTCCGGCCCGGCAACGCCTTCCAGCCCTGCGAGCTGTTCAGCATAGAGCAGCGGCATGGTGCGGCTGACGAGCTGTTCTGTGCACGCATAGGCATAGCGATAGAGCGAGGCATAAAGCGCCGCTGTATCAATTGGCGTTGCCGCTGCGCTGATCTGCGCCAGCTCCGTGCCGGAGATGAAACCGGAGAGAAGATCCGCAGGCGGCGTATAGCTCTCCCCCGGGGCGAGAGTGAATTTCTCAACCCGCGTGACCGGCCAGAATGCCGGGCGCACTTCGATGGGATAGGAGCTGGAGACGATATAGCCGCCCGGCCCCTTGGCGGTGATCGCAAGATCGGCAAGGCCGACTTCATCCGCCTTGATGCGGACGTTTTCGTCCTTGCGGTCGCCTGCATTGAGGGTGAGCTTAAGATCGCCATCAGGCACGCTGACTTCGCCGGAGCTGACAACGGAGATGTCATACTCGCCCTCGGGCCCCGCGACATTGTCGGCAGTGACGGTGGCGAGCGCCTCGTCTCCGGGCGCAAGGAAGCGCGGCAGGATGAGTTCTGCAGGCACATCATCGCGGACGGTGAGCGGCAGGTCGGCAGAGCCGATGCCTTGATCCGACCAGACAACGGCCATCAGGCGAAGCTCGCCGTTAAAGTCAGGCAGTTTGAGCGGCACTGTCGCGCGCCCATCCCTGCCCATCTCAACGACGCCCGAGAAGAGCGCGACCGTTTTCGTGGGAACGACCGTGAGGCCGGCCCCGCCAATCTGGTCGCCGCCCGAGCGGATCGGTGATGCTGCGCCCTGGTTCGGGTCAAGCAGCCGTCCGTAATCGTCATAAAGATTCACGCCCAGCGCCGATTTGCCGAAGAACCAGTCAAGCGGCTGGGGCGAGTCGAATTTGGTGAGCAGCAGGATGCCCTCATCGACAGCGGCGAGGGTGACATAGGCTTTGCCGCGCGGGCCGTCCTGCGCGACGATGTCGACATTATAGGTCTGGTTCGGTTTGACCGGACCCGGCGCGTTGATCATCACCTCATAGCTGCGGTCGGAGACATCGACCGGCACATAGGCAACGCCGACAGCGCGGCGCGGACGCGGCTGGGTCACAGCATCACGCGGGGTGTAGACGGTCACCATGACATAAGCGCCAGAGCCCCAATCCTCAGAGACGGGCAGGGCGATTTCGGCACCGGCTTCCTCAACGCTGACCTGCCGTGTCAGGAGGACTTCGTCGGTCGCAACCACGACTTCGGCAAGGCCCGCATAAGGCGCCTTGATGGTCAGCGTGGCTCGTTCCCCCACGGTGACGGGGTTTTCGGGGGCAGAGACGCGCACCTGATCGGGGGCTTCGACGCCATCGACCGTGCGGCCGCGCCAGCCAACCCAGAAGCCTTTGGAGGCAAGGTCTTCGCCATTCATCGTGGCGAAGAGGGTGTAATCCCCCCAATCGAGTTCCGGCGTGTTGATGAGGGCGGGCTCGCCTTCACCGGTGATATTCAGCACACCCGATTCAATCGGCACGATGCGTTCTGACCGCCGCCAGCGCCATGAGCCGCCCGATGTGCGGTACCAGTCATAATCATAATCGCGGCGGACAAGACGCCAGCCGATTTCGGCATCCGTGGCAGCGCCTTCGGCATCGACCGCGATGACCTCGAAGCTCGCTTCCTTGCCGCGTTCCGCCCGGCCGTCAAAGCCGGGTTTCATGCCGAGATAAACATCACGCGGATGATAGGGGATGCGGACATCATCGGCGACAACGCGGCCGCCGGGCTCCTCGACTTCGACCACGGCGCGGACGCGCAAGGGTTTAGTTGAGTCAAGACCGCGCGCGGCAATCGCCAGCGGGACGGCGGCCTTGCCTTCACCATCGGCGGTGGTCTCAGGCAGGTCGAACTGGATCTGCGAGAAGCGCTCATCATGCATGCCGAAGCTGTAACCCGCCCAATCCTTGAACGGATTATAGGCAGTCTCAACGCGCGCCGTGCCGCGGACCGGAAGACCGGCGCCTGGCGCGCCGTAAAGGAAGCGGGTGCTCGCCTCGATCATGCGGGTCTCGCCTGAGCGCATCGGGGTTTCAGTATCGGCCTCAAGTTCCAAAGCGATCCGCTGGGGGATGAAATCTTCGACCGAGAAGCTGGTGCTGCCGACCGTGCCGGCCCCGTCAAGCTCGACGGCAATGCGCCAGATGCCGCGCGCGGCGGCTTTCGGCAGGGCAAAGGGCTGGGAGAGCCCGCCCGCATTTGCCAGTTCCTCGAACCGGACGCGCGCTTGCTCGATGCCATTCGGCTGATAGAGAACGAGCGCACCGGCCCGGTCCTCGACCGCATGGCCCGCCGCATCGCGCAGGAGGAGGCTCGCCTGCACCGTCTCGCCGGGGCGGTAGATGCCGCGATCAAGATAGAGGAAGGCATCTGCCATGTCCGGGCGGTAGCGGCCCGAAACCGGCTCATTCGAAAGATCAACCGGCGTGCGGTTGAGATCGAGAAGGGCGAAATCACCCTCCCGGCCATAGGCCATCAGCATGCTGGGTGTGTTGCCTTCATCCCCGGCCATCATGGCCGCGGAGAAATCAACCTGGCCGCTGCCATTGGTTTTCTTAGTGCCGAGAATTTCATTCGAGCGGGCAACGAGCTGCACCTCGACACCGGAGATCGGCTCTGCGCTCTGCAGCGACCGGACGGTAACGTTGAGCCCGTCCTTGCCGCGATAGGCGGTGAAGGCGAGATCAGTGACGAGCACCCAGCGGGCGGCCTCTGCCGGGCGGTTGACGTCGCGGTCTAGTGCGCCAGCGTCTTTGATCTCGACATAATAGGCGCCGGGCTCAAGCTCACCCACGGCTTCGGCAATCGGGAAGACCGAGGTGACGGTCGAATTGGTCGGACCCGCCGTATCAATACGGCCCTTCCAGACCTGCGTGCCAAGCTCATAGGGTTCGTCCCCGCCATATCCGTACTCGCCTTCGCCAGCGGAGTAACCTTCGGAAATGGTGCGGAAGACAAGGGCGCGGTCGGTGACGCGGGAGACTTTGATCTCGACCTCATCGACATTGACCGTGGTGAGGGCGAGGCCGTCCGCATCGATCCGGGGCAGGATCACGCCGGAGCCGGCAAAGGCAACGACCGCCGGGCGGTCATCAAAGGTGAGGGTCAGGCTCTCATCGCGCTCCAGCGTATCGCCATCGGCTGAGGGGAAGCCTGCGCGAAGGGTGAGTTCTTTTTCATCGCCATAGGAAAGCCCGCCAAGACAGAGCCGCGCGCCATCGACCCGGAGGGCGATGCGGGCATCAATGTCGACATAGGCGGAGTAATCCGTGTCCGGTGAAAGGGGCTCCGAGAAGGTGAGGCAAAGCTCCGGCGTCGTTGACTCGCCGTTCACCGCATAGCGCAGGAAGGCGAACTCTTCGGGCACAGGGGCCGGGCGGGGCGCTTCCGCCGCCATCTCTGCCTCGGTGCCGGTATCCGTATTGGCTGCATCCTCCTCATTCGAGCAGGCAAGGAGTGAAAGTCCCAGAAGCGCGGCCATTGCCGTCCGCCAGACCCGATGCGTCATACTCATTCCCTCTTCCATGATGAGCCCCTATTACCCCCTGCTTTTAGGGCGATGGGCCGTGTCGCGAAACACCTGACTACCGCAAACCCTGACTGGGGCGGCGGCAAGGCGCGTGAATGGCCAAGTGCGGGTAAAATGAAGGCGTTAACGCCCGAAGAACGCATCCATCAGGATCTCGCCCACACTTGGAGATTGTTCCGTCTCGTCGTCTTCACCCAGCTGACCGAAGTCCCAGGTGATATAAAGAAGGTCATCAAAGGCCCGCCGGGCGCGCTCATAGCTCTGGGCGTCCTCCGCCTGAATGGCGCGGCCTTCGGTCCGGATCGCCCAGTGCAGATGGAGCCGCTCGCCGTCTTCCTTAGTCTCAAAATCGACCGAGAGGGGGCCGATGCGGCTCGACACCGCCTCCATGCCGTCATGGGTGCCGCCATTCTCGACGATCACTTCATGCACGGCGTTGAGGGGGTGCGGGATCGCGATCGGGGCCTTGCGGTCTTTCCCGTCTACTGCCGGCAGGTCGTAATCCACCGAATAGGCCGAATAGGCGAAGTCATCATCGAGATCGTCGGCCTCGAAATCCTCAAAGGCGAGGCTGTAGGATTCCGTCATGGTGATGAGGTTGGCGTCGCGGTCGTCCGTCACCCTGATCCGCTCGACCATGTCGAGGCCCGGATAGCGCTTGCGGTACCAGTCGCGGTAATTCTCCGACATCGTCCGGTTCGATGTCTCGCTGATATCGCCGCGCATGACATCGGCGGCGCGGCCATGAAAGACCGAGGCGACGGTGAAGGCGATGTCGCCTGAATCCTCAAATGCGTAAGTCTCGACGACTTCCTTTTCAGGCGCATCGAGCGGGCTGTCATTCATCTCTTCAAGATCGGCGCCGGGGCGGATCGGCAGGGCCCAGGAATAGCGTGGCGCGTAGATCTCCGGGAACACCCCGCCCTGCAGCGACCAGGTCGCATCGATGTAATGCGGCTTGCCTTGCCATTCGATCCGCACAATGACGTGATCGAAATGGACCGGCCCCGGAGCGACCAGTGGCAGCAGCGCCCCTTCATCCGAATGCACCAGCGCCGGGACAGCCTCATAGCCCATATGGCGCAGCATTGCGGTGAGGAGGAGGGATTTGTCCTTGCAATCGCCATAGCCGCGCCGGCCAGTCAGCGCAGGGGGGCGGGGACGATAGGCCCCAAGCCCGATCACGTCACTGACATAGCGGACATTGTCCTGCACATGCCGGATCGCCCAGGTGATTTTCTCCGCATCCGTCCCTTTGAGCTCATCAAGCTCTTCGGCAAGGCCCGCCGGCAGGGTCATATCGATGTCATAAAGATCAGCGGCCCAGGCGGCGACATCGCTCCACTCATCATAGCTGGAGATCGAAAGGCTGCCGCCCTGAATATGGCTGACCGGCGTGTTGGCCTCATAATCGTAGATATCAGGATGGGTTGCCTGCCACAGATATTCCGTCATCCCGTTCTTACGGCTGACAGTCATGCCCTCGGCATCCCCGCGGGTCCGGATAGTCAGCGGCATGTCATCCGGCACGATGATCCGCCGACGGCCGAATCCTGTATCCACCACAAAGCGGGTCGGGAAATCGGCAAAGAACTCATCCGGCCAGAGCGGCGTCTTCGCGACCAGCGTGTGGGAGACATCGATGATATCGCCGACCCGGACATCGGGCAGCTCGGCAAAGACGGTCATGCGGCCATCGACGATGCCGCGGTCAAGCTCCTGCTCCTGCCGGGCAAATTGCAGCTCCAGCCCTTTGAGGCGGTCAAGCTTTTTGCCGCCTCGCCAGATCGCGACATCATGAAGGGTGATCTCCTCCTTAGTCGGATCATAATCGAGCGACAATCGGGCGGCTTCCTCAAGCCCCGCGACGCTGGTGACGAGTTCGGCAAACCGCCAGAAGGAATCATAGCCATCGGCTGTTTTGCGGCGCTGCATGTCATAAAGAAGGACGATCGAGCCGTCCTCAGCCTCATCGCGGGAGACAAGGTTCGGGTCCGGCCGGCCCGCATCCGCAACCCATTGCGGGATGGGCGCGATCTCCGCTTTGCCGTCTTGCGCCCGTACGGGCATCAGCGCGAGAACGAGGCTTGCGCCAAAGGCGAGCGTTAGTGCCCTGAGATACATGCGTGAACTTCCCCGTCACCCTTCAAGGTGATCAAAGCATTGACGGCCCGAAGCGGCAAGAGAGAGCGAACAAGGAGCAAAGATGGCCCAGACGAAAACCATCGCGATTGCAGGCGCGGGTAGTATAGGCGGCTATGTCGGCGGGCTCCTTTCCCTTGGCGGCCATGAAGTGCGGATGCTGGCGCGGCCCGCGATGGTGGCGCGGGTGGCGGCGGGGCTTCACCTCTCAAGCCATGAAGGGCTCGATGCGACGGTACTGCCGGGGCAGCTTCAGGTCAGTGAGGATAGCGCGATCCTGCGCGGCGCGGATATCATTCTGGTCACGGTCAAATCGGGCGGCACGGCAGACATGGCCGAGCTGATCGCGGCGGAGGCCCCGCAAGGCGCGGTGGTCATCAGCCTGCAGAACGGTGTTGGGAATGCCGATATCTTGCGCGAGGGCCTGCCCGGCCGGGATGTGCGGGCGGGGATGGTGCCATTTAATGTGCTGCAGACGGAGGATGGGCGGCTGCACCGTGGGACGAGCGGGGATATCATGATCGAGGCGGGTTCGGGCGGTATCGGTGGGGCGCTAAGCGTGCCCTACCTGCCGGTTCATGAAAGCGCCGATATGGGCAGTGTCCTCTGGGGGAAGCTGCTTCTTAATCTGAATAATGCGCTCAACGCGCTGTCCGGCCTCACCCTCTATGAACAGCTCTCGGACCGTGACTGGCGGCGGCTGGTGGCGGGGCAGATGGACGAAGCGCTCCGTGTGCTGGCAGCGGCTGGGATCACGCCTGCAAAGGCAACGCCGCTGCCGCCGAAAATGGTGCCGATGATCCTGCGCCTGCCAACCCCGGTATTTCGCATCGTCTCTGGGCGTATGCTGAAGATCGACCGGATGGCACGTTCCTCCATGTGGGAGGATTTAAGCCGTGGACGGCCGACAGAGATTGGCGTCCTGCAAGGAGCGGTTGAGGATTTGGCCACCCAGCATGGGCTCACCGTTCCCCTGATCTCCCGCGTTGCCGAACTCATCCGCGCCGCCGAAGCAAAGAGGGCTGGCAGCCCGGGCCTGTCCCCGGATGATGTTCGTGGGTGAGGTTTGAGTTCGGGCTTCCTTCTCTCCGCTCATGCCCGCGCAGGCGGGCATCTGGTCTTCCGTGATGGTGCTGGGTCCGTCTGTTCACTTATTGAAGAATGAGACATCAGCGCATCAGAGGCAGATCCCCGCCTTCGCGGGGATGAGCGGGTGAACTGATGCGTTGGTATGCTCCCTCACTCAAATCCCCTTGCCTCCTGTCCCTTTTTCCACTATGCGCCCGCGATCGTTAAATCCCCACGCGGGGTCACATACTTCGGTGGCGCTGGATCCGCCGGTCTGACAGGGGAGGCAAAGCCTCCATCCAACCTGCCTTTCCGGGCCCTTCGCTTCCTCCCCGCGGCGGCTCAACCGAAGAAGGAAAAGCAGACTATGGCTCTGCCCGATTTCACTATGCGCCAGCTCCTCGAAGCCGGCGTCCACTTTGGCCACCAGACCCACCGCTGGAACCCGCGCATGCGCCAATACATCTTTGGCGACCGTTCGGGCATTCATATCATCGACCTGTCGCAGACTGTCCCGCTCCTCCACCAGGCGCTGGTCAAGGTCCGCGAAGTCGTCGCCGGTGGCGGCCGCGTCCTGTTCGTCGGGACCAAGCGCCAGGCGCAACAGCCGGTTGCAGAAGCTGCTGCTCGCTGCGCTCAATATTACATGAACAACCGCTGGCTCGGCGGCACGCTGACTAACTGGGAAACCGTGTCGGGCTCGATCAAGCGCCTCGGTGCGATTGAAGCCGCTCTTGAAGGCGAAGCCAAAGGCTTCACCAAGAAAGAGCAGCTCAACATGACCCGTGAGCACGAAAAGCTCGAGCTGTCGCTCGGCGGTATCCGCGAAATGGGCGGCCTGCCGGACCTGATGTTCGTCGTTGACGTGAACAAGGAAGACATCGCGATAAAGGAAGCCAAAAAGCTTGGCATCCCGGTCGTCGCGGTTGTCGACACCAACTGCTCGCCTGAAGGCGTCGATTACATCATTCCGGGTAATGACGATGCATCGCGCGCGATCTCGCTTTACTGCAACCTCGTTGCAGACGCGGTGATCGACGGCATCTCGGCCTCTGCGATCGATATGGGTCAGGACCTCGGCGAGCTTGAAGAAGCCCCGGTCGAGCCGGCCCTCGAAGAAGCGGCCGCTGCTGCGGACGCAGAACCGGCGAAAGCCGAGTAAATTCCTCACCGGCCTTATGGGCCGGATGAGATGGCCAAATGGCCAGACAAATTATCACCGCTCTGCCCCCATCGTGCACCACGAGGGGGCAGACGCCTTTTCAAATGGCGGCGCTTGGCTTAGGGGCCAGCCCGCGAGAGACCCCTCAAAAGGAGACACCCATGGCGATCACGGCCCAGATGGTGAAGGAACTGCGCGAGAAAACCGGCGCGGGGATGATGGATTCGAAAAAAGCCCTGCAGGAAAATGACGGCGACATCGAAGCCGCTGTTGATTGGCTGCGTAAGAAAGGCCTCGCGAAAGCCGCGAAAAAGGCCGGCCGTGCGGCTTCCGAAGGCCTCGTGGCATACGCGCTCGACGGCACCAAAGGCGCTGTCGTTGAAGTGAACTCTGAAACCGACTTCGTTGCGCGCAACGAGCTGTTCCAGAAAATGGTCGCCGAAATCGCGCAGGTCGCTCTGTCGACCGATGGCTCTGTCGAAGCTGTGAAAGCGGCCGAGTTCCCGGGCGCTGGCAAATCCGTTGAAGAGCACGTCACCGAGATGGTTGGCCAGATCGGCGAGAATATGAGCGTGCGCCGCGCGGCGTCGCTGAATGTCGAGCACGGCGTTGTCGTGCCTTACGTGCACACCCCGATCGGTGAGCAGGCCGGCAAGATCGTTGTCCTCGTTGCGCTCAAATCAACCGGCGACAGCCAGGCCCTTCTGCCGGTCGGCAAACAGGTTGCCATGCACATCGCTGCCGCTCGTCCGCTGGCACTGACTGTTGCTGACCTCGATCAGGACGTCGTTGCCCGTGAGAAAAACGTGCTGGCTGATCAGGCGCGCGCCTCTGGCAAGCCGGACAACATCATCGAGAAGATGGTCGAAGGCCGGATGCAGAAATTCTACGAAGAGAGCGTTCTCCTCGAGCAGATCTTCGTCATCGATGGCGAGACCCGCATCAAGGACGTCGTTGCCAATGCAAAAGCGGAAGCTGGCGCAGAAGTGACGCTGGACGGCTTCATCCGCCTCGAGCTTGGTGAAGGCGTCGAGAAGGAAGAAGAAGATTTCGCAGCGGAAGTCGCCGCGATGAACAAAGGCTGAGCTGAGAGGCTTTCGGTCTTTATATGATCTTCGCGAAAGGGCGTTCCTCCGGGGGCGCCCTTTTTTGTGAGGAGAGGGTGGATGGAAATTAGCACACCGGAACTGCAGGCCGATTGCTCACGCTGTGAGGCGCTGTGCTGTTTCGCTCTGGCATTTGTTCAGGGGCCTGAATTTCCAGTCGACAAACCCAATGGGGAGCCCTGCCCAAACCTCGATGAGAAGAATGGCTGCCGTATCTATACCGAGCGCGACGTGCAAGGATATGCAGGCTGCGCGAAATATGACTGCCTTGGGGCGGGGCAACGGCTGACGCAGGAAATTCTGGCGGGCCGGTCATGGCGTGAAGAGCCAACGCTGATGTGCGTTGTTGTTGAAGCACTGCCGGCCATGCGAGAAGTTCATGAACTGCTCGGTCTCCTGAAGGGCGCAGCCGCTTTGCCGCTCAATGCCGAAGATAGGGCGAAGCTGGATGATCTGTATGGAGAGCTGTCACCGGGTGATGGCTGGACTCCCGAGTCATTATCCCAATTCCGGGCGGGATCGCTGTCCTCGCGCGTACATAGCTTCCTGCAATCGCTTCGGCCTTATGTGGAACAAGCGCGGCCCTCTCAGGCTGTCAGGTAGCCGCGGCAATATCCATTCGAGATAGACACTTTCTGGATCCGCCGATTGTTCTTGTCGACGAAAGAATAGGATATCTCGACATCACTTTCACTAAGCCGTGTACCGACATAGCGCGGGCATTCCGCTTGCTTCATTTTTTTTGACAGCGCGTGGAAGGCCGTCGGGTCTGGCGTGCCGCTGCCCCGGACGGTGATCTCGAACTGGATCCGGCGGCGATACTCATCAACGGTCGTTCCGGTCAGATCAAAAGAGGGACCGACGCCAGAAGGACTGACAAGCGACCGCCTCACGACGCGCGCCATATCCGTTGCCTCTTCGGTTAGAAAGGCACGGCGGGCTTCGGCGCTGGCGTTGTCGTATGAGAAGGGCGCAGGGCCCACTTTTGAGAGTTGAAAGCCGCCCAGCGCAGCGACGGCAACACCGCCGATCATCACGATCCCCATCATCCCGTTCATCGTCTCTCTCCCCGGAAAGCTGATTTTATGGGCTGGAGAATACGCGAAGGAGGTGAAGTTGAAGTTCTCTGTTCGCCTAAAATGACATGTTCCCGCTAAGTATCGCGACAACCACAGTGATCTGACCGCCCCAGCCTGTGGAAATGTCTAATTCCCCCTTTACAAACAGCGGATTACCGTAAATTTTGGGGCCGCTAGGCGTCGGGGGAGAGAACGGGCCAGCTTTTCCGGCGTGCGCGCTCATCCTCACGACGTTTCCGGCTAGATTGCCGGACCGTTAGGCACGGGAACGGTCGAACCTGTGTACAAGGATTTTGCTGGGAGTTGGCGCAGCAAGGAGGAGCTTGAGCATGGCAGGGTTCACGTCATGGACAATTGAAGACGCATCAAACGGGTTTGCCGCTTTCCGGGTGCCTATGGCCGAGGAAGCGCCGCATGACGAGGGATGCGCCTGCGCGGCATGTTCTGCCGGGCATGGTGAAGGGGACGGTCACGATCATTCCTTCCTCAAGGAACGCAGCTTTTTCGAAGATGGCCAACTCTCGAGCCTCGGGACAGTCTCCTATGAGGATAGTGGCGTGCATTCGGGATGGGGCCAGGGGCTCAATTTTGACAGCGGCCTTCTTAAAGCCATCGACTTCGGTGTGACGGTTCTCGATGTGACGGGAACGACGTCACAGGCGACACTCGATATCTTCAAGACACTGACGGAAATTGCCCTCAATACCTGGGGCCAGTTCCTCGCCAGTGTGCCGGGTGCCTCGATCGAGGTGCAGGTTCAGGTTGGCGGAACAACTGCAGTGGCGGCCGCCGGTCCCGCGACGAACATTTATGACTATTACGTCGATAATGACGGCAGCGGCACCTACAATGCCGGTGATACCGCCGTCTATATCGCTAATACGCTCTATGAGATGCAGACTGGTATCGACTCAAATGGGGCGACCCCGGACCTTTATGTTTATGTGAACCCGTCCTTCATCAACTCCGGCCAGTTCTTCTATGACACGACTGTGTCGCAGAACGTTCCCAACAATCAGTTCGATTTTTACTCCGTACTGCTCCATGAGCTGGGGCACGGGTTGGGCTTCTTTGGTTTCCAGGAAGTCAGCGACAATGGCCTGCCGGTCGATACCTCCGACGGCTTCCCGGCCTTTTTCGGCAATGAGTACGACCTGCTTGTCGAATATATCGACGGCATCCCGCATTTTGTTGGTGAGAATGCCATGGCGGTCTTCGGCGGGCCGATCCCGCTCGAATATGATCAGGGACCTGGGTCTGACATTTCACACTTCATCGGTACAACGACAGTTGTGCAGAACGGCATCAATCTCGCGCAGGCACTGATGAACCCGTTCGTCATTCCCGGCGACCGCGTCTCGATCGGTGATCTTGAACTCGCTGTGCTGCAGGATATCGGTCACACCATCATCAAACCGGCCGGCTTTGCTGTGAACGGGCCGGGCGATGAAGGACAGGCTGTCATTCCGGACGGCACCGGCGACGGCGAATTCATTCAGGGCGATGGTGATGACAACGACCTGATGGGCGGTGACGGCGATGACACGCTCGAAGGCCGCAATGGCGATGACACGCTGAGCGGTGGGGCTGGCGACGACTCGCTGATCGGCGGCAATGATGACGACTCGCTCCTCGGCGGTGCTGACGACGATACGCTGATCGGCAACAAGGGCGAAGACACGCTTGAGGGCGGCGACGGCGATGACACGCTCTTCGGTGGTCTTGATGCGGACACGCTCGAAGGCGATGCTGGTAATGACACGCTTGAGGGCGGTGCCGATGACGACGTCCTCGATGGCGGCAATAACGCTGACACCGTGCGCGGTCAGGCCGGTAATGACACGGTGCGCGGCGGCGCGGGCAATGACCTCGTCGAAGGCCGCGGCGGTAATGACCTTGTCGAAGGCGGCAGCGGTGATGACACCGTTACCGGCAATGCTGGCGCTGATACGGTGCGCGGCGGCACCGGCAATGATCGCCTCAATGGCGGCAATGGCGCTGACCTCCTGATCGCTGAAGAAGGCGTTGACCGCCTGACCGGTGGATCGGGTGCGGATGATTTTGATGTCCGTGATGCTGAGCGCGCCATCATCGTCGATCTTGATTTCGGCGAAGGCGATGAGATCATCTTCGAAGATGCGATCATCTCAAGCGAGGCCGAGTTGCTCGCCTATATCGATGTAAACGAACTGGTTGTGACCCAGACTGGCAATGGCGGGAACAACCTCACGATCGAATATGGGGACGGTCAGGAACTTGTCCTGCAGGGCGAGGGTGACCTGATCATGGGCTGACGCCCGGCCATGAACTCAATTGGAAAAGCCCGCCCTTTGTGGCGGGCTTTTTTTATTCAGGGAGATCCATGTCCGGCAAGACGGAGGTCTGGGTCAGAATGATGACTGCGGCTGCGGCTGCCAGAAGAAGGCCGAGGATAATGATATTATTCCGTACTGCCCCTTCGGCTGATTTCTTCTCCAGCCAGGTCCGTGGCCGGATGCCTTTGAAGGCATAGACGCCTTGCGCCGCCAGCATGATGCAGATGACATTGACGGTGAGGAGGAGCGCGGAGCGGGCCGCGAACACAAATTCTCCTGCGCCAACGAAAAGCCCAATGGCGGCGGCAGGTGGTAAAAGCGCGACCGCGACCATCACGCCGACCAGCGCACCTGCGACACCGGTCGAGATAGAGAGAGCGGCCGCGCCCCCGGCCGCCAGCGCAAGCGCGATGGAATCGATGCCGACAATGGTGCGGCTCACCAGCTCTTCACTTTCAAGATTGACCGGGATAATCAGGCCAATGACGACTGCTGCGCCTGTCCCGACAAGAAGACCGAGCACTGCATTGCGGGCAGACCGCATCGAGAGCTTCCCGTCGCCAAGAGCGGTCGCAAAACTAAAGGCAAGGATCGGCCCCAATAGGGGCGCGATGACCATGGCGCCGATCACGGCGGCGACACTGTCGGCATTCAACCCCACAGCAGCAACAATCGTCGAGGCAAGGGTCAGGAGAAAGAAATCAGTAGACAGATCAGCGCCGTCCGCGACATCGGAGTAGATCTCCTCACGCAAGGCGACTCGCTTCTGTTTCTTCTCATCCTCTGGCTTGTCGAGCGCGGGCGCCGTGCCCTCAACCGGCAGGATGAGGATCCGCCAATTGTCACTGCCGTTACAGACCGACTGCAGCTTGTCTATGAAGCCTTGCGTGTCGTCCTTGCCAAAGAAAACCTTGAGCAGCCTGATGTCATCATCATCGGGCTCGAACAGCCGGTGAAAGACGGGCTCAGCCTCCTCGACGGCACGCATCACATCGGAGGTGCAATGGTCCGGAAAAGTGACCTCGATCAAGCGCATGGGCGGGCCTTGGGCGGTGGGCATTTGTGCATGTCGCCACCCCACCAAAATCCGTTCGGACTGGCAATCGGGCTCGGCGAGCACCTCGTGCGACATTGCAGAGCAGGTTTCACCTAGAAACGCGCGGCAGCATCTGATAACGGGCCAAAAATTCCCCGTGAGGTGCCTGATGTCCCAGTCCGATGTGTCGATCCCCGAGACGCCGGCGCGTTATAAACGCGTCTGCCTGAAGTTGTCCGGTGAGGCCCTGATGGGGGACAAGGAATTCGGGATCGATCTCGAAACGGTTGAGCGTTACGCAAGCCAAGTGAAACGGGCGCGCGAGCTGGGCTCGGAGATCTGCCTCGTCGTCGGCGGCGGGAACATCTTCCGCGGCCTGCAAATGGCGGCGCGCGGGATGGAACGGGCCAGTGCCGATTACATGGGCATGCTGGCAACCGTGATGAATGCGCTCGCTATCCAGAATGCGCTCGAGCGGATCGGGGTTGAGACCCGGGTCATGTCCGCGATCGAGATGACGGCCGTCTGCGAGCCCTATATTCGCCGCCGCGCACTGCGGCATCTCTCCAAAGGCATTGTCGTCATTTTTGCTGCAGGCTCAGGCAATCCGTTTTTCACGACCGATACCGCCGCGGCGCTGCGTGCGGCCGAGATGGGCTGTGACGCCCTGATGAAGGGCACGCAGGTTGATGGCGTCTATTCGGATGATCCGAAGAAAAATCCTGATGCGGAACGGTTCGATCACCTGACCTATCTTGATGTCTTCCGCCGCGACCTGAAGGTCATGGACCAGGCGGCGATTGCGATTACACGCGAGAATGGCATCCCGATCGTCGTCTTCTCCCTCCGCGAAGGCGGCATCGAGGGTGCGCTTGCCGGAACGGGCACGTTCACAGTGATATCAGAAAGCGCGAACGGCTAGGGTCGCTTTCGTCCGAAGCCGGACGAGTAACTTCTTCCTGATCATCCGCGTTTTAGCGCGGCCGTTCCTTGTCCGGTTGCGGCTGGGGTTGGCGCTGCGGCTGCTGGCGTTGTGGGGCAGGTTGTTGCCGCTGAGGTTGCTGCTGCGGCAGTCTTTCAAGCTGCCTGTTCGGCACTTCCTGCAGGCGGCGATTGATGACCGGGGGGACATCGGCGACCACATCGATGCTCTGTGCCGCGATCAACCGCTCGCCACGCAACCAGTATTGGAGCTGATAGCGCCCGGCATTCTTCGGCGCGGTCAGGGTGACAGGATTGCCTTCACCGGCATAAGCGGCATCCAGATAGGACGTTGCGCTCGCCCTTGGGGCCGAGATGGTGATCCGGTCATCCTTGTGCCCCGGACCCTGCCAGCTCACCCGGAAGGTTTCGCCCGTGCGGACCTGCCGCGGGCCGGAAAGGTCCGCGCCGACATCGATCACATCGATGGGCTGGCGCGCAATGACCTGGCCGGACTGGCCCATGACATAGCGGACCTCATATCTGCCGGGCAGGAGGGGCACGCGGATGGTCACGCGGCGGGCGCTGGAGATGCGCGCGGTTTCTTCGTCTCTCTGATCAATCGGGCGGGCGATGGCGATGTAATCGCCTCTCTGGCCGGGGCCCTGCCAGTCAACGACAAGATCGGTGCCGACATAGATCCGGCCATCGGTGCGCAGCTGCAGGCTGGCCTGAGCTGATCGCTTGATCGGCACCGTGACGACCTGCGTGACGCCCGGCAGGACAAGCATGCCCCGCACTTCGCCTCTGTCCCCGCTCGCGGTCGTTGCCCGGAAGTCATATGTGCCCGTCGGCAGCTCGATCGTGATGCCGGAGCCTGAATCCTTGCCGCGATAGACGACGTCTTCCGTGCGGGTACGGACGACGATCCAGTCGATCGCCTCGCCGATTGGTTTCACGGTTGCGGCGTCGATCGCGAGAAGGCGGAAGCGCGCCAGTTTTTCTTCTTCTGCGACCTGTGGGGGTTCGGTTTCGTTCACGGAAGGTCCGCGATCCGTGACCGGCGGGTTGAGTTCAGGCGGGCGGCGCGTCGGATCGATAGTTGTCGATGGGCCGTCATCGATGATCGCGGGCGGCGATGTTTCTTGCGTCTGCTTGCGCTCGATCATCACGATCACAGTCTGCGGGAAGCCCGGCTGGACCTGAACGCTGCGGGCCATGCCGCGCTCGCCGGTCGCAATCTGGGCGGTGAAATCATAGACGCCCGGCGGCACTTCAATGGTGATGCCGGTGCCGTTGCCTTTGCCGCGATAGACGGTCCGGCCGGTCTCGCGGCTGGTGACGGTCCAGGCCACAGTGTCCCTGATCGGTGTGTCGGCTGCCGCATCGGTTGCGATGAGACGCAACTCGACCACTTCGTCGGTTTCCTCGATCACGGGCGGGGTGGCTTCGGTGACCGGCGGGCGTTCATCAATCGTTGCAGGAGGCGGGGTCTCACGGACGGTTCGCCGCACCGGCACGACGACACCGCGCACAATGCCCGGCGCCAGCGTCAAGCGGCGCAGATCCCCACGCTCGCCAGCTTGGGTGATGACCACAAAATCATAGGTGCCCGGCGGGACATCGACGGTGAGGCCGTCGCCCGGCCCCTTGCCGCGATAGACCACGTCTTCGCTGTCACTGTTGATGATCAACCATTCAACGTCTTCCTGAAGGCGCGCGCCGGTTTCAAGGTCGGTGGCGACGAGGCGAAGCCGCGCCGCTGCCGGTTCTTCCTCCACCTCTTCGACCTGCGCCGGCGGGCGCTCTTCCAGTGTCGCGGGCGGCGGCGTTTCTTCGACCGGCTCTTCTGCGTTGCGCTCGACCGGCACGGTGATGCTACGCTCTGCGCCCGGATCGATGGTTATGCGCCGCGCGGCACCGCGCTCTTCGTCCTCCGTGATGACCACGAAATCATAAGTACCCGGTGCAATCTCGACATCGAGGCCGACGCCGGAGCCCGTGCCGCGATAGATGATGTCTTCGCTCTCGCTGCCGATGATCAGCCATTGAACATCCTCGCCGAGCGGCTCGCCCGTAGCGGCATCGGTTGCGACAAGCTGAACACTCGCATCGGTTTCCTCTTCTTCGGGAACGGCCGGCGGGGTCAGGCCTACAAGCTCGGTGACTTCCGCCGGAGTGACGAGGCGGCCGCCGGTGACCTCGGCGATGCATTTAAGCTCGGGAAGTTTGATCTCATCACCATCGCCCGCGGCAACGACGTGAGCCGTAAAGCGCGCATTGGCGGCTTCGAGTTTCTTGGCGACCTCACACGGGTCGCGAAAGCACTGATCGCCGCCGTCGCTGAAAAGCACGATCTCGATCGGCCGGGCGCTGCCGGCATAGTCCTCGGCGACCTGTTCGATGGCGGAGGATAGAGGCGTGAAGCCGCGCGGGGTCGCCTCGGCGAGCGTCTTGCGGACAAGCTCGCGGTCTCCGCCCAAGGGGACGGGCGTTTCAATTGATCCGCAGGGCGTTCTTGAGCCGGGGCCGACCGTAACAAGGCCGACACGCCGCCCGGCGGGCAGGCTGTCGAGCAGGCTGTTCGCAGCCTCGCGGGCAAGGTCGATCTTCGGCTTGCCGTCGACTTCGACCAGCATGGAGGCCGAGCTGTCAAACAGGATGATGACATCGCTGTCCTCTGCCAGCTGGCGTTCCTGCGCTGCGGCCGGACCCAGTGCCAGAAGGACGAAGCCGACAAGGAAGAGGCAGAAGCGGTTCAGTGCGGCATGACCCATGGCTTATTCCTCCCCGTCCGGACGGAAATTATTGTCCGGGTTGAGAAGGGCTTCGAGTTCATCATCGAAGGTGGTCGAGGAGAGAAGCTCGAAAACTTCACTGCGCGAGAGGTCCGTACGTTTGACCGGCGCCGCATCTGGCCCCGCGACAAAGGCGTAATCACCCTGATTGCTTAATGTGACTGTACCGGCTTCATTCGTGATCTCGACTTCGCCATAGATCAAAACCACATCAAGGCTGTCGCCCAGCTGGCGAATCCAGAAGTCTGTGCCCCTGATGCCGATACTGGCAGCCGGCGTCTGCACCTGTAGGTCTTTATCCTTGGCTTTGCTGACATTGCCCGAGAGGATACGCAGTGTACCGGTCACAAGGCTCATGCCGAATGTACCTATCGTGCGCGGCTGGTATACATATTCGTTGATGACAAGTTCAGTATGCGGTCCGACTGACAACTCGGTCTTGTCAATCAGCACAGCCCGCATCACGCCCGTTTCATTCGTGCGGAGCAAATTGCCGATAAAGAAGCTGTCTTCGACCGCCGCGACCGAGCAGTCGCCATCTTCGGTGGCGCAGATTTCCGACTGGGTCTGCTCGCGTTCGACGCGACCGATGCTGCCATCGGGATAGGTCTGTGGTTCTGAGAAATATTTATAGGCGTAAAAGCCGGTTGCCCCGAGCAGCGCCATAATAAGCAGAAATAGCAGGCCTCGCACGACGTCTCCCCTTCTTCGTCGGCAGCAGAAAGGCCAGTTTTCTCCAATAACCGGCCAAACTCAAGCCATTGGCTCACCTCTTTGACCGAGACGCTTTCGTTTGGTCCGGACTTCGTTCATAAGCCGCTACCTCAGGCACGACCGATATAAAGAAGGAACCGGAAAAATGAGTGACGGCCCCGATATGAAGGAACTCGAAAAGCGGATGGATGGGGCAATTGCCTCGCTCAAAACCGAATATGCGGGCCTCCGCTCGGGCCGGGCCACCGTGAACCTTCTCGATCCGGTGATGGTCAATGCTTACGGCTCCGAAATGCCGCTGAACCAGTGCGGGACGGTCGGCGTGCCCGATCCGCGCACCCTGTCGGTGCAGGTTTGGGACAAGGGCCTCGTCGGCGCCGTCGAAAAGGCGATCCGCGATTCAGGGCTCGATCTGAACCCGGTGACCGATGGTCAGACCGTGCGCATCCCGATGCCCTCGATGACCGAGGAGCGCCGCAAGGATCTCGCCAAGATGACCGGCAAATATGCCGAGGCCGCGAAGGTCGCGATCCGCAATGTCCGCCGTGATGGCATGGAAGAGGCGAAAAAGGCTGAGGGCGTCTCTGAGGACGACCAGAAGAAGATGTCCGATGACGTGCAGAAACTGACCGACCGTAAGGTCAAGGAAGTCGATGACATGCACGAGGCCAAGGAAAAAGAAATCATGCAGGTCTGAGGGGCATGCCCTTCGGAAATCTGCATAAGGATCTTATGTCATGGTGCTGAGCCAGACAGCCCGCTTTGCGGGACGCATGTTCGACAAGGCGAAGGGCTCAGAAGAGCCCGACGCCGAAAAACCCCTGCGCCATGTGGCGATCATCATGGATGGCAATGGCCGCTGGGCGAGCCGCGAGGGCGTTACGCGCCTCAAAGGCCACCAGCAGGGGGTCGAGGCAGCACGCGGCGCGGTCGAAATGGCAAAGGAGCTGGGGCTCACCCATCTGACGCTTTACAGCTTCTCGACAGAGAACTGGTCGCGGCCCGACTGGGAGGTGCAGCACCTTCTCAACCTGTTGCGGCAGTTCTTTGCCAAAGATCTCAAAAAGCTCGCCGATCAGGGGATCCGTGTAAAGATCATCGGGGATCGCGATACGCTGCCCGATGATATTCGCGGCCATGTCGAGGAAGCAGAGGCGCGGACGGCGGATAATCCGGGCTATACGCTGCAGATCGCCTTTAACTATGGCGGGCGGGATGAACTTGTCCGGGCTGTGACGAAAATTGCCAGCCGCGCCGCCGCAGGCCAGCTTGATCCTGCTGATATTGATGAGGCGGTGCTTTCCAACGCACTCGATACGGGCGGCGCGCCGGACCCGGATCTCATCATCCGCACCTCCGGCGAACAGCGGATCTCGAATTTCCTATTGTGGCAGGCGGCCTATGCCGAGTTCGTCTTCCTTGACTGTTTCTGGCCGGATTTCACGCGCGAGGAGTTCCTCGGCGCGGTCGAGCAATACCAGGCCCGCACAAGGCGCTTCGGCGCACGGCCATAACTCCAGCGTTAGGCCGAAGAAGCACAATTTTTTGGCTATCCTTCGGCATTTTCTGAAACTTGCCGTTTTATTAAATTGCGCCACCACTCCCTTTGGCGCAACCTTTCCGTGCATATCGGTGAGGTGATCGCGTTTCGTTTTATAATCCAGAAAATTAGCGGGAATTCCCCCAAATAGTTCCGCCTCTGCCGATGACCACATTGAGCGCCTCTTTTGGTGCTTGAACGGTAGAGGAAGCAACGATGAGCGAGCTCAGAGCTATCGAGCAACGCCGCCTTTATAATGAGGCGTATGCTCGGATGTCCCAAATTGTTCGATCATTCAGAATTTGCCCACGTCATGATCAGCATGCCGTGCAGCAAATCACCAATGATGTGTTTCTTGTCTGGTGTGAGCGCCGTAAAAACCACGTGCATCCCTGGGCAGATGAGGATCACGAATTTCTCTGGACGACGTCAGTCGCCAAAAACAAGATCATCGATTTCCTGCGCTCGGAAGGACGTTGGCGAGAGCGCAATGTTCAAATGGATGATCCCATTGATCCGCCAGCAGAGGGTTGTGCCGATTCAGCCATTGTGGCGCAGGGTGGGGACATGCAGGTCTCCGAACCTGCATTACTGAAATTCTGTCGGCTGCCTTTGGAGCGCTTGTTTCGCGCCATCGAAAAGGAATGTCACTTCACAGCGATTATCGTGAGCAGGCGATGGATAGATCCAGCAACATGCACGGTAATATCCCGTGACAAGAGTGCAGAAAAAATCGCGATAGCATTGAGTGCTAATCGCCATGTTGGGCGGGTAACCCCAGACCAGGTGCGGGAGGTTGATCGACTATTCAGGAGACTGATTGAAGATTGTGACCTGCTAGATCGAGTTGTGGCGGGAACTGAACCGAGCGGATGGCTCGCGCGGGTGCGCGACCACCGATAATTTCGCATATGGGATTGATGGAGAAATACCCATGAGTAATGGACATTTGTTAGATAATTCGGCGGCTGCCCTTTTGAGGAGTGATTGTCCGTGCGATGAAGGAGATGAGGGTATTAAGTTCCTCTCATCAAGCGAGATCATCCGTGCGCAATTGGCAGTTTCGGCGCCGCAGGTGGTTTTCACTGAGGATGAACGATATGACATCGAGGGGGATGTGACGCAGCGCCCGGTGCAGATTTCGGAAGGTGCCCAGAAGAAAGACGTTCTGGACGAACTTTTCTACGCTGGTGGCGACAGGGCCGATGTGCGGGACAATGCGCTGACGAAACGTACCGTCACGCGGATCAAGGATATGGCACAGGCGGGAGCCTGTTTTCGTGTCTTTAGGGCTATGCTTCGTCAGGAGCCCTTTCTTCTTTCCTCTGCGGCATCAATTCGCCCGGAGAAGTTTGAGGATTGGGAGATCCGTGCAAATCCGTGGCGTGTTTCTGGGCTTCGTATCCTTTTGAATGACGCTCTGCTTGCGATTCCTCGCCGCCGCCGCCGTGGTCTTCTCGAGAAGGCGTATGTTTATGATTCAAGCCTGACGTTTCTTACGAGGGCGCCCCGCGGGCTGGTCAGCTATGGTCGTCCGACGCTCGTAACTGATGCGGCTGAAACGTCGGCCGATGAAGCGTTCTGGACACAGATGAGAGAAGCTGTCTGCTTTGCGGCGATTGGCAGTGATTCTGCCGTGGCGGTCGTTGCGCAACGCATCGAGAATGATCGTGTGGAGATTACGATGTCGAGCGTTGAGGTTGACGGAGCTGACATTTTTGATCCTGATGAATGCTGGGTTACAAAGGATGTGATGCTCAGCATTTTCGGCTGCAATGGAAGCGAGGAGCCGTGAAGGCTTAGGATTCATTCCTGTCAAAAAACGCCGCTGCGATTTGCAGCGGCGTTTTTATTTATTCTTACACGTATTACATGTGGTGGCGGTGTTGTTCTCCCCAAAGGAGAGGGGTGCTGGGCGATATTGAAATTGATGAGGCGGAATCAGTCAGCGATGAGGAGGCGGGAATGAAGCGGCATCAATACATATTTGGAATTACTATGCGCTTACTTCTGGTTTTGCTGGTACCAGCATTGCTGAGAATTAGTGGCTGGGTCACCATCGGTAATATTCCATCGTGGTTGCCGAAATTTATTCTGATTACAGAGGTAGTGATCCTGGCCTGTGCAGCCATGTGGTGGATTGGCTCGAAGGCTATCGTGTATATTCTCAAAAGTCGTCTTGGTAGGGATCATCAATCAAGTGCGGATGCCTATCTCGATATTTTCATGTTCTGGGTCATGTGCGGATCAGTGCAGCTTCTGCTCCGGACTGCTGGCTTTCTGGCCATAATACTTTCGCCAGTCCCGGCCAGTGACGCTTCGTTTCTTGAAATGATGCCAATGGTTGCGGGGGTCTTATGTGCATTTCTGGGCAGTTTCCCAGTGAAGGGGAAACTGGCGCGACTGCAGGTCAGAAGACACCGGGATCTGTTTGACGACAGGCATCTCCGATCTTTCGGTCCGCGAGAGAGCTGAAAATGCAGTGTCAGAGTCAAGCGAGACGAGGAAGGCCCAGAAACGGGCCTTCTTTTTTACGTGGCATTCCCGCCCCATGTAACCTCTGCGGCGGCACGGCGAATAAGCCGTTGAAACCGACATCGCGGGAGCGCGGCGAGGGAGAGCATGGAAGTTGTGAAGTTTCCGGAACAGAGCAAGCGGCGGGTGCCGGGTATCGACCTTGCGCCTGTTGGTGAGCTCATGGCGCGCGCTCAGAAAGGCGACAAGCGAGCCTATAATGAGGCGCTGACCCAGTGCGAGGCATGGCTGAAAACCTACCTGCCGCGCCGGCTGGCGCCCGAACATGTCGAGGACGCGATTCAGGAGACCCTGCTCGCCGTCCACAGGAAACGCCACACCTACGATCCATCGAGACCCTTCCCGCCATGGTTCGTTGCGATCGCCAGGTTCAAATGGCTCGACCGGCTGCGCAGCCATTACCGGCATGAGCAGTCAGAGCTTGATGATGACCACGGGATCGACAGTCATGAGGAGACTGTCCTCTCCCGGATCGTACTCGAGAATGTGCTCGGCCATTTGCCGGAGGCGCAGGCGACGGTCCTGAAACTTGCCAAGATCGAGGGCCGATCGGTTGAGGAAATCTCCATGGCGACGGGACAAAGTGCCTCTCTCGTTAAAGTCAATATCCACCGGGCACGGAAGAAACTGATGAAACTGTTGGAGAAATCGTATGAGTAGTGATTTCATCAATGGCCTGACCGCCACCGCTGAACCTGTTGCCCGGCGCCATGCCGGGCTTGAGCTGCTTGCTGTTCTGGCTGTCGCCGCGATCGAGCTGGTCGGTTTCACCTACTTTTTTGATTCGCAGATTTTGGCGGCGGCTTATGCGGCCGACCCTGTTCGCATGACGGCGAAGTTCGTGATTTTCGGCGCACTTGCCGTCGCGGCGATCACGCTGGCGATTCTGTCGCTTAATCCGGCGGCAAAGCGGATCGGCGAGGGGACACTGGCGATCATTTTAAGCGTGCTTGCGACGTCTATCCTCGTCTTTGATTTCACCTGGCGGGGCAGTTTCTCAGCGAGCTTTGTGCCGTCTGCGGGGATGCATTGTGCGATCTCGGTTGCGAGTCTTGCGCTGCCGGTCACGCTGGTCCTTGGTATGCTGATGATGAACGGCGCTTCGACCCAGCCGGGCAGGTCGGCCTTCCTTGCGGGGCTTGCCGGCGGGGCCTTCGGTGCCTTTGTCTTCTCGCTTCAATGCCCGATGGTCTCGATCTGGTATCTGGGTCTCTGGTACGGCGCGGGCATCGCGGTCGTCTCGGCTGCCTCCTATCTGCTGATGCCGAAATTCATTCGCTGGTAAGGGGAGCTTTTCCCTCTTCCCGTAACCTGACAGAACGGCGCGCGGCCATGACCGGCCCCGCGCCTTTTCGTCGGGAGAAGACCCATCAGTGACACCGATCCGCCAGTCGTGAGTGAAGACAAGTCCGCATCGAAAATGCGCGGGCTGCTCACCCGTGCGCTGACGGCTGCCGTCCTGATCCCGATTGCGGTCGGGGTCGTGGTCTGGGGCGGGCGCGCCTATTCGGCGCTGATCGCCTTCATGGTGATCATCCTGATTTTCGAATGGGCGCGGATTGTCGACCGGGCGGAATTCTCCCGCGGTTTTTATACGCTTTCATTCACCGCGATCGCGGCGGTGTTTTTTGCGGCAGGTGGGCAGTACTGGCTGGCCATCGGCCTTGCGCTCGGGGGCGGGGGGCTCGCCACCATTCTGGAGCTGCGAAAGAAGCCAGCGGTGTCCTGGCCGCTGGTCGGGGCGGTCTATCTCGTCCTGCCCGCCATTGCGGTCCTCTTTATAAGGCATATCCCTGAGACAGGTCTCGGGCTGACGCTGGTTCTGTTCGGGGTCGTCTGGGCGACCGATAGTGGCGCCTATCTTTTCGGCACTTTCATCGGCGGGCCGAAGCTGTGGGAGAAGCTCTCACCGGGCAAGACGTGGAGCGGGGCGATTGGCGGGCTCTTTTGCGGCGCAGCGGCAGCGATGGTCATCGGCCTGATGAGCGGGCTGCTGCTCACACCGCAAAGGCTGATGCTGACAGGCTTTGCGCTGGCGCTAGCAACGATTGCAGGCGACCTTCTCGAAAGCGCACTGAAGCGGGCTTATGGGGTCAAGGATACGGGCGGGGCGTTCCCCGGCCATGGCGGCGTCCTCGACCGGCTCGACGGGTTTATCCTTGCCGCAACAGCTCTTGCACTCTTACTGGTGGCCCGCGGGCAAGGCATTGCCTAAGACGAAGAACAGGCAATCAGGGTTTCAGGAATGACGCTTTCTCGGCGCGTGACAGTTTTGGGGGCCACCGGCTCCGTCGGGACAACCACACTGTCGCTGATTGAGGCGTCGAACGCCGCGGGCGAAGCCGATATCGAGGTCGTGGCCCTCACCGCCAATTCCAATGCGAAAGAACTGGCAGAGCTTGCGATCGCTCACCGGGCGGAGTTCGCCGCTGTCTGTGACGAGGCGGCAGGCCCTGCGCTAGCCGACGCGTTGGCCGGGACCGGCATCCGCCATGGCGCGGGGGTCGAGGCGGTGATTGAAGCAGCGATGATGGATGCGGGCTGGGTCATGGCGGCGATCGTCGGCGCGGCAGGCATCCAGCCTTTGCTGGCCGCCGCCACGCGCGGTGCGGATATCGCCTTTGCCAACAAGGAATGCCTTGTCTGCGCGGGCGATGCGGTGCTGGCAGCGATGGCCAAGGGCGGCGGGCGGCTCCTGCCGGTCGACTCCGAGCATAACGCGATTTTTCAGGTCTATGATTTCGAACGCCCTGAGCGGATACGGAGGATCATTCTGACTGCCTCCGGCGGGCCGTTCCGTGAACGCTGTCGCACGACGCTGGCTGGGATCACCCCGGCGGAAGCCGTCGCCCATCCGAACTGGACGATGGGCGCGAAGATCTCGGTCGATAGCGCGACCATGATGAACAAGGGCCTTGAACGGATCGAGGCCGCCTATCTCTTCCCGACGCCGAAGGAGAAGATTGAGATCCTGGTTCATCCGCAGTCGGTCATTCACTCGATGGTCGATTATGTTGATGGCTCGGTGCTGGCGCAGCTCGGGCCGCCTGACATGACGGTGCCGGTTGCCTCGACGCTCGCCTGGCCGGATCGGATCCCGACTCCGGTTGAGCCCCTCGATTTTGCAAAGATTGGCACCATGACCTTCGAGACACCGGATGAGGAGCGCTTCCCCGCTTTGCGGCAGGCGCGTGAAAGTCTTGATGAGGGCGGGCTGATGACGGCGGTGATGAATGCCGCGAATGAAGTGGCGGTCGAAGCCTTTCTCAACGGTCACATCGGTTTTCTGGACATTGCGGAGATCACCGATCATTGTCTCGCATCGGCGCGGCCGGAAGGTGTCTCGACAGAACTTGAGGCGGTCCTTTCGGCGGATGCAGCATCCCGTGAAGCAGCGCGCCAGCGCATCGCACGGCTCAACGGTTAAATAGAACAGGGCGCGGCTGCGCGGGTATCAATTTTCATGATCGAATTACTGGTTTCTATCGGGATTTCTCTGGCTGCTTTTGCGGTCCTCCTCGCCTTCATCGTCTTCATCCATGAGTACGGCCATTTCAAAGTGGCGCGGCTCTGCGGGATCCGGGTCGATACGTTCTCGATCGGCTTTGGCCCGGCGATGCTCAAATGGACCGACAAGAAAGGCACAGTCTGGAAGATCGCCGCGATTCCGCTGGGCGGGTTCGTCAAATTCTTCGGCGATGCGAATGCGGCTTCCGCAGGCACCAGCGCGGATGAGCATGAAGACCATCCGATGACGACCCAGTTCAATTCGGAAAAGGACCGCCTTGCCGCGGTGCTGACCGAAGAAGAGAAAAAGGTCTGCTTCCATTTCAAACCGGTCTGGCAGCGCATGGCGGTCGTCGCCGCAGGGCCGTTCTCGAATTTCATTCTTGGCGCGGTGATCTTTGCGATCCTATTCGCCACTGTCGGGACGCAGGAAATCACGCCCGTTGTCGGACGGGTACAGGCCGAGACCGCAGCCGATGAGGCAGGCTTTGAAGCCGGCGACAAGATCCTCACGCTCAATGGTCGTCGGGTGCGCGATTTCACGGATATGGCGACGCGGGTGAAGCTTTCCTCCGGGGAAACGCTGACCTTTGAAGTCGAACGCGACGGCAGGGAGCTGACGCTGATTGCCGTGCCCAAGCGCGTCACTCAGACGGATGGCTTTGGGAATGAAGTCCGCGTCGGACAGCTCGGCATTGTCGCCTTTACCGACCCCGTGATCGGGGTGGTGATTGACGACTCGACAGCGGCGAAGGCCGGGCTTGAGGCGGGCGACCGGGTTCTTTCCGTTGATGGCCAGCCGATTTTCACATGGTCGGATATCGGGCTCGTTACGGAGGGGCGCGCCGGTGAGACGGTGCCGGTCATCATTGAACGCGATGGTCAGGAGATGACCTTCGATGTGGAAATCTATTCCGTCACCGTGACGGACACCGAAGGCAATGAGCTGAGCTTTGATACGCTTGGTCTTGGGCCGAAACGCGATCCGCTCCAGCGGCTTGGCCCGGCAGCCGCCGCGAAGGCCGGAGTCGAGCAGGTCGGCGAAGTGCTAGGCGTCACCGTGCGCTATCTGGGCCGTCTGATTTCCTTCAAGGAAGACCCCCGCCAGCTCGGTGGTCCCGTGAAAATTGCGAAATATGCCGGACAGGCAGCGGAGGCTGGCTTCAATCCGGCTTACGAGATTCCACTCACAGACCGCATTCTTATTAGCCTTCAGACCTTCATCAACCTCGCGGCGCTGATTTCTGTCTCAATCGGGTTCATGAATATCCTTCCAATCCCAGTTCTGGACGGGGGGCACCTTGTGTACTACGCGTACGAGGCTATCGCCGGGCGGCCACTCAGTGACCGGATACAGGGGATCGGGTTCCGCATCGGCCTCGCGATCGTCGGAACGTTCATGATCTTCGTCATCGTCAACGATGTGGTGGGCCTGTTTTGATGCTGGCACTGGACGGCAGGCGAGAGTTGAGTATTGAGGGCGACCCGGCGTAAGGCGCCGCAGGTCTAACGGATGGGTGATATGGGCGCGAAACGCTTTCAGGCAATCTTGATGGGCGGTGTTGCGCCCCTGATCATCGGACTTTCAGCATCAGCCATGGCACAGGAGCCGGCCCCGCAAGGCGCCGCCCAGCCGGGCGCGATCCAGCAGTCTCCGATCGTTCAGCGGATCGAAGTCACCGGCAACCAGCGGATCGAATCAGGGACCATCCGGTCCTATCTGCCGATCAGCCCGGGCCAGCCGGTCAGCCAGATCGTCATCGACTCCTCGCTGAAAGCGCTCTTCGGCACCGGCCTTTTTGCTGATGCAGAGATCACGTTCGACAATGAAGGGACCATGCGCGTCGACGTGCTGGAAAACCCCATCGTCAACCGCGTCCGCTTTGAGGGCAACAAGACCAAGGAAGACAAGCTTACCGAAGAGCTCCAGCTTTCGCCGCGCGCTATCTACACTCGCGCAAAGGTCCAGGCCGACACTCAGCGGATCATTGATATCTACCGCGCGCAGGGCAAATTCGCTGCGACTGTGGTGCCAAAAATCATCGAGCTGCCGCAGAATCGCGTCGACGTCATCTTTGAGATCGACGAAGGCCCGAAAACTGGTGTCGCCAAGATTACCTTCATCGGCAATGAGGAATTCACTGATGCCGAGCTGCGCAAGGCGGTCCTGACCGCTGAGACGCGCTGGTGGGATTTCCTTGAGTCAAACGACAACTACGACCCTGATCGTCTCGAATATGACCGCCAGCTGCTGCGCGAGTTCTATACGAAACAAGGGTATGCGGACTTTTCTGTTGTCTCTGCTGTCGCTGAGCTGACGCCGGACCGCGAGGACTTCTACATCACCTTCACGGTGGAAGAGGGTCCGCAATATGAATTCGGCAAGATCGATGTGCGGACATCGCTCGAAAAAGTGCCGGGTGGAAGCCTCGAGCGGGTCATCCCGATCCGTCAGGGCATGCAGTTCAACTCCGAACTTATGGAGCAGGCGGAAGAATCGATCACTTACGCAACCGGGATCGCCGGTTACGCCTTCGTCGATGTTCAGCCGCGCCTGACCCGGAACCCTGAGACCCAGACGGTCGATGTCGTCTTTGAGGTCAATGAGGGCCCGCGTGTCTATGTCGAGCGGATCAATATCCGCGGTAACTTCCAGACCCTCGACCGCGTTATCCGCCGTGAGATGCGGCTTGCCGAAGGCGATGCCTTCAACAAGGTGCTGGTTGAGCGCTCGGAACGCCGGATCAAGGGCCTTGGCTATTTCTCGGAAGTCGAAGTCACCGAACAGCCGGGCTCAGCGCCTGACCGGACGGAACTCGATGTTGCCGTGACCGAACAGTCGACCGGCTCCTTCCAGGTCGGTGCGGGCTTCAGCTCGGCTGATGCGTTCATCGTCAACTTCCAGCTTGAGCAACGCAACCTGCTTGGCCGTGGCCAGTATCTCCTGCTTGATCTTTCGGGCTCCTCTCGGACCCGCCGGGCACGGATCAGTTTCACTGAGCCTTACTTCCTTGGTCGCCGCCTGCGCTCTGGCTTCTCGGTCTTTGCCAACCGCACGGACTTCGAAGAAGCGGGCTTTGTTTCGGACAGCTATGGCGCCGGTCTGAACGTCGGCTTCCCGGTTTCCGAATTCGGCTCGATTGGCCTCAGCTATCTTCTGCGTCAGGACGATATCACGCTTGAGATCCCGGGCCAGCAGACGTTGCTCGCCGGTCAGTCACCGCAGGATATCCTGGTTGCAGGCGCAAGCTTCACGCTCAATGGCACCAACACGGTTGTTGCCAACCGCTGTGACTTCCTGACCTCGAGCATTGACCCGACCTGTGACAGCCGCGGTAAGCGCCTGACCTCACAGATTGGCTATAACCTCCGCTTTGACCGCCGGAACGATCCGATCGACCCAAGCGCCGGCTGGCGTTTTGATGTCGGCCAGTCGCTCGCCGGTGTCGGCGGTGATGTGAACTTCCTTCAGACGACCGCTCGCGGATCGATCTATCAGCGCCTGCCGTTTGATTTCGTCGGTGCGCTGAAATTTGATGCGGGCTACGTCGATGGCTTTGGCGATGACGGCGTTCGCGTGAACGACCGCTTCTTCAAAGGCGGCAACCGGGGCTTCCGCGGCTTTGACGTCGCTGGTGTCGGCCCCCGCTATATCCAGTGCCGCTCTGGCGGGACGCGGATTGCCGGGACAGCCCGTTATGAACGCTTTGACGGCGACCCCGTCGGCACGCTCTGCACGAACACAGTCGATCGCGCGATCGGCGCACGCGCCTACGCTATCGGGACACTGGAGGCGAAAATTCCGCTTCCCACCCCGCCTGAGCAGGGCATCCGCGCCGCACTCTTCACCGATTTCGGTGCCGTCGGTGTGATCGATGAGGATGACAAGCTGCTGAACCAGAACCTCCTCTCCTATATCGATTATGACGGGAATGGGGTTGGGGATGAGCCGGTGCAGGATGACTTCTCGCTCCGCGTCTCAGCGGGTCTCTCGATCAACTGGAACTCGCCTTTCGGCCCGGTCCAGATCGATATTGCTGAAGCGCTGGTCCGCGAAGAGTATGACGAAGAGCAGGTCATTCGCTTCAGTGCTGGCGGGGCCTTCTAAAGGTCGTTAAATTTCACGAAACGGTAACGGGCCGGGGGGCTCTTCCGCCGTTAAACAGTCGTGCGTTGCGGGATGGAGACATCCCGGTCCACGATATAACCAGGGGCAGGTGTCCAATGTTGAAGAAACTTATCGCCGCTGCGGCGGCCATGCTTGTTGTCGGGGCCGCGCCGGCTCTTGCACAGAAAACCGCTTATTATGACCACGCCAAAGTGGTGAATGATTCCAACGCCTGGAAAGCACTTCAGGCAGAGTTGCAAACCAAGAGCGCGGAAGTTGCGTCCAAGCTCAAGCCGATCGCTGACGAGATCAACAGCGAAGCGGCTGCTGTCGAGCAGATCGTTGCCGACAAGACGCCGCAACAGCTGCAAAGCCTCAGCGACGAGCAAAAGAAACTTGTCGGTCAGTGGGACCAGAAACGTCAGGCCCTGCAGGCCAGCCAGCAGCGCGTGAGCCAGGAATTCGGCCTCATCCGTGAGCTTGCTGAGGCCAAGATCAACGAAGCGATCGTGAACAGCCTTGAGGATGTTGCGAAATCCAAACGCGTCGACGTTATCGAGCGCCAGACCGCGCTGGGCCATTACAGCTCCAAATTCGATGCAACACCGGAAGTTCTGGCAGCGGTGAACCGCTCGCTCTCGACCCTGTCGGTCGATGGCCTCGTTGCGGAAGTCGCCGAAGCCCAGAAACAGGCACAGGCAGCCGCACAATAAGCCGGACTGCTTACTCTTTTTAAGACCGGGCCCCGAAACGGGCCCGGTTTTTTGTTGCCTCGCGGCCGAAGGAAAGGGGTGCAAGTGAAGATGGGAAGCCCTAAGGGCATGGGTCATGACGACTGAACAGCCGGCCGGCGGTTTCCGGCCAGATCCCCGATTTTTTCTCACCCGTCCGCCGCTACCGCTGATTGATGCGATCGCCGTGGCCCGGGCCGAGATCAGCCATTCCGATGCAGGCCAGCACCGGATCAGCCATGCCGCGCCGCTCACCGATGCGGGCGAGGGCGCCGTTGTCTTTGCTGAGAGCGCTCGAGACATCGAAGCGCTTGAGGCATGCGAGGCGAGCCTGATCCTGACGAACGAGAAAGCTGCCGAAGCTGCTGCTGCACGCTTCCACGAGGCTACGATTGCGATTGCCAACACGCCGAAAGCTGCTTTTGCACGGCTTGCCGAGGCGCTGCACCGGCCGCTTTCAGACCTCGCCGGGGATGAAGAGCTGCCCGAGATGGATGAGCCAAAGATCGCCAAATCCGCGCATCTGGGCAAAGGCGTCATCGTCATGCCTGGCGCGGTGATCGGCGCGGATGCCGTGATCGGCCCACGCGTCGTTATTGGCCCCGGCGTTGTGATCGGCGAGGGCACGAGGATCGGTGCCCATGTCTCAATCTCCCACGCTGTGATCGGCCGCGAATGCGTGATCCTTGCAGGCGCGCGGATTGGTGAGGCTGGCTTTGGCTATGTCGCTGATGAGGGCCGGGCGCTGCCGCTGCCCCAGCTCGGGCGTGTCATGATCGGCGATCATGTCGATATCGGCGCGAATACCACCGTCGATCGGGGCACGCTTGGCGATACAGTCATTGGCGACGGCACCAAGATCGATAACCTTGTGCAGGTCGCCCATAATTGCCGCATCGGGCGCGGTGTGCTGATCGCTTCCCAGACAGGGATTTCAGGCTCCTGCGAGATCGGCGACGGTGTCATGATCGGCGGGCAGGCTGGCATGGCCGACCATGTCACGATCGGCGCAGGCGCAATGATCACCGCGAAATCGGGCCTGATGAAAGATGTGCCGCCGGGCGAGCGATGGGGCGGTATCCCCGCCAAGCCCGCACGCGAATGGATGAAAGACGTTGCAGCCCTCAGTAAACTGACCAAAAAGGGAGGAAGCAAATGACCGAAGAAAATACAGAATTTCTGCCCGATTTGGACCTGGCTGCGATCAAGGAGATCCTGCCGCACCGTTTCCCGATGCTGATGGTCGACAAGATTGTCGAGATTTCAAGAGACGGGGCCACGGGCGTCAAGGGCGTGACCGCGAATGAGCAGTTCTTTGAAGGGCACTTCCCGCAAATGGCGGTCATGCCCGGTGTGCTGATCATTGAATCGATGGCGCAGACGGCAGCGGCCTATACCGCCTACATCGACAATGTGGATACGGACAATAATATCGTCCTGTTCATGGGCGTCGAGAAAGCCAAATTCAGGAAACCCGTCGTCCCTGGTGACCAATTGCGTATCCGTGCGACGATCACGGCCCGCCGTCCGCCGGTCTGGAAATATGAAGCCAAGGCCTATGTCGATGACAAGCTGGTGGCGGAAGCGGCCTTCAGTGCCATGATGACGCCGCCCAAGGACTAAGCGTATGACTATTCATCCCACCGCGATTATCGAGGACGGCGCACAGATCGATCCGTCCGTTGAGATTGGTGCCTATGCGCATATCGGTCCGAATGTCGTGATCAAGGAGAAGGTGAAAATCCTCTCTCATGCCAGCGTGACGGGGCACACAACGGTCGGGGCGGAAACTGAAATCCACCCCTTTGCCGTGATTGGCGCGCCGCCCCAGCATAATGGCTATAAGGGTGAGCCGACGACCCTGATCATCGGGGAACGGAACAAGATCCGTGAGCATGTGACGATGCATACCGGCACCGTGCAGGGGCATGGCGAAACCCGTGTCGGCAATGACTGCCTTTTCATGGTCGGCGCGCATGTCGCGCATGACTGCACGGTCGATGACCGGGTCATCATGGCGAATAACGCCACGCTGGGCGGGCATATCCATATCGGCGAGAGCGTATTCCTTGGCGGGCTCTGCGCCATTCACCAGTTCTGCCGCATCGGCGCCTTTGCCTTCCTTGGCGGCGGCGGTATTCTGACGACGGACATTATCCCTTACGGCTCTGCCTTCGGGAACCATGCCCGGCTCGAAGGGCTCAATATTGTCGGCATGAAGCGCCGCGGCATGAAACGCGAGACGATCCACGCTATTCGCTCCGCCTACCGCATGCTGTTTGCCGAGGAAGGCACGCTGAAAGAGCGGCTCGAGGATGCCACCTCGCTCTTCTCTGAAGTGCCTGAGGCAATGACCATCATCAATTTCATGAAGGCCGATGCCGACCGGCCGCTTTGCCTGCCGGAGAAGTAACAGATGAGCCGCCGTTGGGAAAAGGTCGGGATCATCGCCGGGGGCGGCGAGCTGCCACGCCAATTGGCGCAGGCGGCGCACGATATGGACGCGCCCTATCATGTGATCCGGCTCAACGGGTTCGCCGATGAGGCGATGAAGGCATTTCCTGGCGATGATGCCGGGATCGGCGAGGCGGGAAAGATCATCCGCCTTCTGAAAAAATCAGAATGTGATGCAGTGGTCTTTGCGGGCCTCGTCCAGCGGCCGAATTTCGGCCAGTTGAAGCCTGACTGGCGCGGCGCAGCGCTGTTGCCACGTGTCGTGGCCGCTGCCCGCAAGGGCGATGGCGCCATGCTCGATGTGCTGGTCGAGACATTTGCCGCTGAGGGCTTCCTTGTCATTGGCGCCGAAGAAGTCACCGGCGTGTTGCGCAGCGAGGCGGGTACGATGGGCCAGATCGTGCCCGACGATGTGGCGTATGCGGACATGAAAAAGGCCGCAGCGCTGATTGAGGCTATCGGTCCGTTTGATGTCGGCCAGGGCGCAATCGTGCGCGAGGGCTTTGTTGTTGCTGTCGAGGCAGCAGAAGGCACCGATGCCATGCTGCGTCGGGCTGCGCCGATCATCGCGCGACTTCAGGGCGAAGAAGGGGATGGCGGGCACCGCGCAGGTCTCCTTCTCAAACGGCCCAAGCCAGGGCAGGAAATGCGTATTGATCTGCCAACCATAGGGGCACGGACGGTAGAACTCGCCGCCGAAGCCGGGCTTGCCGGAATCGCGATTGCGGCTGGCGAATCCCTGCTGCTCGATGCCGAAGAGGCGATCCGTCTGGCCGATGAGCGCGGACTTTTCATCCATGCCTATTCAGCCGAAGAGCTGAAACGCCGGACGTGACCGCGCCCCGCCTTCTCCTCGCGGCGGTGGAGCCTTCCGCGGATGCACTCGGGGCCTCTCTCATCCGGGCGCTGAAAACCCTCATCCCGGAGATTGAGCTGACCGGCTGTGGCGGCCCGTTGATGGCAGCCGAAGGCTTTGAGAGCCGGTTCGATACCTCTGCCTTCTCGGTCATGGGGTTCACGGATGTTGCCCGTGTCCTGCCCGAAGCGTGGCGGCGCTCACGCGAACTCGCCGCGATCTGCGAGAAGGAAAAGATCGACATTGCTGTCTTTGTTGATGGCTGGAGCTTTTCGCGGCTTGGCGCCAAGCGCATCCGCAAACGCAGTCCAAGCACGAAAATCGTCAAATTCGGCGCGCCGCAGGTCTGGGCCTCGCGACCGCAGCGGACGGATTTCGTCCGTGATCATTTCGATCTTGTCCTGACGCTGCTGCCGTTCGAGCCGCCTTATTTTGAGGAAGTTGGTACGAAGGCCGTCTTTGTCGGCAATCCCAATTTCGAAGCGGTGTCACAGGTGCCTCGCTCGGGCCCATCCTTCCGGGCACGGCATGATATCGGCCCTTCGCCCCTGCTTGCAGTCCTGCCGGGCAGTCGCAAGGGCGAGGTCACGCGGCTCCTCATCCCCTTTGCCGATGCGGTGACGGTCGCAGCAGAAGAAATTCCCGGCCTCAAGGTCGTGATCCCGGCGGCGCCCGCGGTCGAGGAGATCGTGAAGGCCAGTGCCGATCAATGGCCGGTCAAACCGATCATCATTTCCGCCGATGATCGCTTTGATGCTTTTGAGGCGGCGGATGTGGCGCTTGCCGCCTCCGGCACGGTGACGACGGAGCTGGCGCTCTGCAACACGCCAATGGTTGTCGGATACAAGGTTGATGCGCTCACGGCCTATTGGGCAAAAAAAGTGCTGGTGACGGAATATGTCTCCATCCTGAATGTCTTTGCCAAAGAGGCGATTATCCCTGAGCGGCTGCAGGATGACTGCACGCCAGAGCAACTGGGCGCCGATATCGTCCGGCTGTTCCGGGATGAGGAAGCCCGCCGCCTGCAATTGTCAGCCTTCCGGCGTCTCCTGCCCGAACTGGTCGGGCGGGGCGATTCAGCATCGCGCGCGGCGGTGGAAATCCTCCGCCTAACGAATACGGAAAATCCCGTCGATCTCGACAGCAGCGCCGAGGGGCAGTGATGGCACGCCGACGGCGGCGCGGGTGTGCTTGCCCGCGTCTCCCATGACATCGAGCATCAGATCCGAGGCGCCATTGATGACTTTGGGGTGATCGAAAAAGTCAGCCGTTGATGCAACGAACCCGCCGAGCCGGACACAGGACGCAACCCGGTCAAGATCACCCTCGAGCGCGGCGCGTGCCTGAGCGAGGAGCATGATCCCGCAGGCACGGGCAGCGGCGATCCCTTCTTTTAGCGACAAAGCCGTGATCCCCCCCGCCGGGCTGCCGCCAAGGCATCCCTTGATGATCTGGCCGTCCGTCATCGAGACCTGCCCCGAAATATAAAGAAGCTCTCCGACGATCTGCGTCGGCACATAGGAGGCGACGGGGGCGGCGGGTTGGGGGAGTTCGAGCCCCATTTCCTCGAGGCGGGCGATGATCGACATGGCATCAGTCCTTTTTCTTTCGGGTCGTCCGGTAATCTCTCAGTGTGCCAATGACCCCGTCACCGAATTTCTCGGCAAGGGATGAGACGGCATTCTCCCGCCTTCCTATACGCTTGTGGTCGCCGGAAAACAAAAATCCGTCATCCATCAGGTCGGCATCGACAAGGTCGGAAATCCCGACCCCGATCAGGCGGTATTTGCGCCGGGGCGCCTCGATCAGTTCCTCTGCAAGCAGCTCGCGCCCAGTCTCGAAGATAAGCGCGGTGAGGTTCGTTGCATGGGGCAGGGTCCGCCGTCGGGTGAAGCTCTTAAAGTCATGTGTTTTGAGCTTGAGGGTGACGACCCGGCCAGCCAGCTGGGCCGCTTTGGCGCGGGTCGAGACTTTCTTTGCCATGGCATAGAGGCGATCCTCCAGCGGCTCACGATCAGAGAGATCCTCATTGAATGTCGTCTCGCCCGAGACGCTTTTCGTCTCATGGCTGGTGACGACCTCGCGGCGGTCCTCGCCCCGCGCGCGTCGGGCGAGCGAGCGGCCATGGTCGCCATATTTCTTCTCCAGCCAGGCATCGTCCGCTTTCTGAACATCCCCCAGCGTGCGGAATCCGTCACGCGAGAGACGAGCGGCAAAGGCCTGACCTACGCCGGGGATCAGGCTGACGGGATGGGGTGCAAGAAAGGCGGCGGTCTCTTCCCGCCCGATCACGAAAAAGCCGCGCGGCTTGTCGAAGTCGGATGCAATCTTGGCAAGGAGCTTATTATGGCTGAGCCCAATAGAGACGGTGATGCCAACCCGCTCCTCGATCCGCCGGGCGAACCGCGCGAGTGTTGCGGCGGGCGGTGCGCCATGCAGGCGGTCCGTACCCGTCATATCCATATAGGCTTCGTCAATGGAGGCGGGCTCGACCAGCGGGGTCAGCGCGCGCATCTCCTCCCGGATCAGATGGGCCGCCTCTTTATATCTATCAAAGCTTGATCGGACGACGACCGCCTCAGGGCAGAGCTGCTTTGCCTTGAACATCGGCATGGCCGAGCGGATGCCATAGGATCGCGCGATATAACAGCAGGCGGCAACGACCCCGCGCACCTCTCCGCCGACAAGGACGGGCTTATTCGCCAGTTCCGGCCGGTCGCGCTTTTCGATCGCGGCGAAAAACGCATCGCAATCGACATGGGCAATGCCGAGGGAGAAAAGTTCAGGATGGCGAACCGTCCGTGCCGAGCCGCAGTTGGGGCACAGCTCCTCCATGGATGCGGTGCTGCCGCAATCCCGGCAGAGCTGTTTTTCCGATCGCTCAGGCATCATCTTCAGGGTCAACCAGCAATTAACCTAATTCGCGGCAGAAAGTCCGACGGGAAAAAGGTCTTGATAACGCCTTTCCCAACCGCCACTCCCAGAAAGGGGTAGCCTTTTGTTACCGGTTCGCAAATCATGATGTCCTCGATGGCTGAAACATCCGAAACCAAAACGGTGCTTGTCGTCGAGGATAACGAGCTGAATATGAAGCTCTTTCATGACCTCCTCGATGTTCAGGGATACCGCGTCCTGCAGGCCATGAACGGCCCGGACGCGCTGATTCTGGCGCGCGAGCACATGCCTGACCTTATCTTAATGGACATCCAGCTGCCTGAGCAGTCAGGGCTTGATGTTACTCGTGAGATCAAAGCGGACGAGGAATTGCGCGCGATTCCGGTCATTGCCGTCACCGCTTTTGCCATGAAAAGCGACGAACAACGCATCCGGGACGGCGGATGCGAAGATTATATTGCAAAACCTATCTCGGTTCCGGTCTTTCTTGAGAAAGTGAAAAGGTATCTCGGGTAGAACCCTCTCAATGTAGGATCTTTGCCTTTTGGCAAAGGGGTGCTGGTGAGGGTAGGCAAATGACTGCCAGAGTTCTTGTTGTTGACGATCTGATCCCGAATGTGCGGCTGCTAGAAGCCAAACTCCGGGCCGAATATTTCGAGGTCCTGACGGCCTTGTCCGGGCAGGAAGGGATCGACATTGCGCTCGAGAATTCTCCAGACATTATTCTCCTTGATGTGATGATGCCGGGGCTCGACGGGTTTGAAACTTGCGAGCGGCTGAAAGCCGACCCACGGACCTGCCATATCCCCGTTGTGATGGTGACCGCGCTTGACCAACAGGCGGACCGGATTGCCGGGCTGAAAGCCGGGGCGGACGATTTCCTGACGAAACCTGTTCAGGATCTTGCCCTGTTCGCGCGTGTCAGGAGCTTGACCCGCCTCAAACAGATGACGGATGAGTTGCGACATCGCCACGCCAAGGGCGCGGAGCTGGGCGCTATCATGCCGCCCGATCTCGATAATCAGGCCTATCGCACCTCGGAAATCCTGGTCATTTCAGAAGATCTGATCATTGATGGGCTTAGCGACGATGTCGACGGCCTGCCCGAAGGCGTCACATTCAATTTCGAGAATGATCCGCGCAAGGCGATTGAGCATATCCGCTCTAGTGCGCCGGACATGCTGATCGTAGATTTAGGGCTGAAAGAATATGACCCCCTGCGGCTTTGCTCCGCGATCCGGTCATTCGAGGAATCACGGCTGACGCCTCTTTTGGCGCTCGCCCATGAATCTGAGATGCGCAAACTCGTCCGGGCGCTGGATATCGGGGTCAATGACTATCTGATGCGCCCGATCGACAGCCAGGAAATGGTCGCGCGCGTTCGCACACAGCTGCGCCGCCAGTGGTATGTTGAGGATCTGCGTCAGTCTGTGCAGCAGAGCCTTGAACTTGCCGTCACCGATGCGCTGACCGGACTTTATAATCGCCGCTATCTGGGGTCCCAGCTGCCGCGCCAGTTCGGCCTTTCAAAAGAGCGCAATCTGCCGTTCTCGCTGATCATTCTCGATGTCGATCACTTCAAGGTGGTCAATGACACACACGGCCATGATGTCGGCGACGAAGTGCTAGTTGAGATTTCCGATCGGCTGAAGCGCTGCGTCCGGGGGATGGACATTGCCTGCCGTTATGGCGGTGAAGAATTTGTCTGTGTCCTGCCGGAAACTGATCAAGAAGGTGCGCGGGTGATCGCCGAGCGCGTCCGGGAAGATATTGCCAACCGCCCCATGTCACTGCCGAGTGGACAGGAGCTTGACGTGACGGTCAGTATCGGTCTTGCCACGCATGAGCCGCAAGATGCGGAGGATACCCCGCCACGACTGCTCAAGCGGGCTGACGAAGCGCTTTATGCAGCCAAGACAAGTGGGCGGAACCGCGTCGTACCGCAAACGGAACTTGCAGCGTAAGTACCGACAATCTCATCGAACAAAAAAACGGCCGGAGAATTCTCCGGCCGTTTTGCATTTTGTGGACCTGATGGTCGTCCTTAGACGCTGTAATACATGTCGAATTCGACAGGGTGCGGCGTCGTGTTGTAGCGGACGACTTCTGATTTCTTCAGCTCGATATAGGCATCGATCTGATCATCCGAGAAGACGTTGCCTTTCTTGAGGAAGTCGCGGTCTGCATCGAGCGCGGCCAGTGCTTCGTCGAGTGAGGCGCAGACCGTCGGCAGGCCCTGCTGCTCTTCAGGCGGCAGGTCGTAAAGGTCTTTGTCCATCGCATCGCCCGGATCGATCTTGTTCTCTATACCATCGAGGCCGGCCATCAGAAGGGCCGAGAAGGTCAGATAAGGGTTGCCGGCAGCATCCGGGAAACGGGTCTCGATGCGCTTGGCTTTCGGTGAGGACACCCACGGAATACGGATCGAGGCAGACCGGTTACGAGCCGAATAGGCCAGCATGATCGGCGCTTCAAAGCCCGGGACCAGGCGCTTGTAGCTGTTGGTCGAAGAGTTCGAGAAGGCGTTGATCGCGCGGGCGTGTTTGATGATGCCGCCGATGTAATGCAGGCAGGTCTCGGAGAGATCCGCATACCGATCACCAGCGAAGACCGGCGTGTCGCCTTTGAAGATCGACTGGTGAACGTGCATGCCCGAACCGTTGTCGTTATAGACGGGTTTCGGCATGAAGGTCGCCGTCTTGCCAAAGGCGTGCGCGACCTGATGGACGACATATTTGTACATCTGCATCTGGTCGCCCATTTTGAGCAGGGTCGAGAACATCATGCCCAGCTCATGCTGGCTGGGGGCCACTTCGTGGTGATGTTTCTCAGGGCGCAGGCCCATATCCGACATGTATGAAAGCATCTCGGTACGGAGGTCCTGGCAGGAATCGACCGGCGGGACGGGGAAGTAACCGCCCTTGGCACGCGGCCGGTGCGCAAGGTTGCCGCCTTCAAAGTCGCGGTCCGAATTATACGGGCCTTCATTTGAATCGATGGCAAAGCCCATATGGTTCTGGTCGGTCGCAAAACGGACATCGTCAAAGACGAAGAATTCCGCTTCCGGACCGAAATAGGCCGTATCGCCGATGCCGAGCGACTTCATATAGGCTTCGGCAGCCTTGGCCGTCGTGCGTGGGTCGCGCGAATAGGGCTGGCCTGTCGAAGGCTCGAGAATGTCGCAGATCAGGATCAGCGTCGGCTGGGCGAAGAAAGGATCGATGACCGCCGTTGACGGGTCGGGCATCAGGATCATGTCGCTTTCATTGATAGCTTTCCACCCGGCGATGGAGGAGCCATCGAACATGGTGCCGTCTTCGAACAGATCCTCGTCCACCATGGACCGGTCGAATGTGACGTGCTGCCATTTCCCGCGCGGATCAGTGAACCTCAGGTCAACATAGCGGATGTCTTCATCCTTGATTTTCTTGAGGACGTCTTTGGCCTTCATTCGTCATACCCCTGTCGGATTTGCTGCGCTGCAGCAGGAAGCCGCAGCCGTTGTGCAGAGACTGCTGGCAGATTCGAGTGCCCGCAAGAGAAATTTCCAGTTTTGGCGAATTGTCGCGTCAATTGCGCCAAAATTAGCACAATATATCAGTATTAATCCTCCTTGGGGGGATTCATGCCGTCATCTTGTGCCTCTGCGTCATCTTCCGGCGGCGTTGCCGTCGATGAGATGGAGGCTGTCCAAGCACTGTCAGTAGAGCCTGAGTCGGCCTTTTTGCCTTGCCCTATTCGCGGTTCGGTGCCGGCCATGATGCGCTCGATATTCGCTCGGTGGCGGAAGAAGATGAGGGCGCTCATGAAAAGGGCAGCAGCAAAAAAGGCCCATTGGCCATTCACGAGGAAAAGGAAGGGCGTGATCGCGGCGGCGACCAGCGCGGAAAGCGAGGAGATGCGGCTGAGGGCGGCGGTCGCGAGCCAGATGCCGCAGGCAATCAGCCCGACGGTGAAACCAAGCGCGAGATTGGTGCCAAGGAAAGTCGCCACACCCTTGCCGCCCTTGAAGCCCAGATAGACCGGGAAGCAATGGCCGAGAAAGGCCGCGCCCGCCGCAATCGCCATCAGGACCTCACGGTCCGCCCTCGCGATGGTTGCGATCCCGACAAGGAGGACCGCTATCGCGCCTTTGCCAGAATCTAGGATGAGGGTGGCGAGCGCCAGATCCTTGCGCCCGGTACGGAGCACATTGGTTGCGCCAATATTGCCAGAGCCAATCTTGCGGATATCGCCGAGCCCTGCCGTCCGGGTCAGGACGAGGCCGAACGGCACAGCACCAAGAAGATAAGAGAATACGAAAACGAGAAGGCTCATCGGGTCTTGCCCCGTTCGATATGTTCAAGAAGCGCCATTCGCAGGGCGACGCCCTGGCGGACCTGACTGCGGATCAGGGAGCGGTCGGGGTCATCGGCCAGCTCCTCGGTGATCTCGACATTGCGGTTCATCGGCCCCGGATGCATCACGCGATAGCCGGGCTTGGCCGCCGACATACGGTCATGGGTTAAAGCGTAGGCGGCGTGATATTCTTCCGTATTCAGAGAAAGCGCCTCGGTCATGCGCTCGACCTGCAGGCGCAGCGTCATCGCGAAATCGACGCCATCGACGACCTCCGCGATGTCATGGACCATGCTGGACACGCCTTCGGGTTTCTCTTCAGGCAGAAGATCAGGCGGCCCGCCAAGCCGGATCGTCGCGCCCAGACGCGAGAGGGCTGAGATTGCCGAGGCGGCAACACGCGAATGCCGGACATCGCCGCAGATCGCGACGGTGATGTCTTCCAGCCCGTCTTCGGCGCGGCGACCCAGCGACAACAAGATCGATGAAACATCAAGCAAGCCTTGCGTCGGGTGCCCGAGGGCCCCTTCACCGGCATTGATGACAGAGGTCGGAAAACCGTCGCCTTCGATGGCGGCGACTGCCCGGCTGATCGTTTCGGGCTCGGTTGCGCGAAGGACCAGGTAATCCGTCCCTTGCGCGCCTAGCGTCAAAACCGTGTCCTCAAGGCTCTCGCCCTTCTGTACCGAAGACGCCGCAATGGGGAGCGTCACTGTGAGGGCGCCGAGCCGCTTTGCCGCAATGTCAAAGGACATCAGCGTGCGGGTCGAGGTCTCATAGAAAATATTGGCCTGAAGCCGTGTCGCGAGGGCCGGGGCGGGCCAGCTGCCCCGATCCATCATGTCACGCATGACGAGGGAGCGGTTGAGAACGGCCACAAAGGCGTCCTCGGGCATGGAGCGGATGTCGGTGAGATGGCGCAAACTCATGAGTCGCCGCTTTGCCGTGCGGCGGCCAAACGGTCCAGAGCCCCTTGCAGAATATGTGTCGCGGCATGGGCATCGATGGTCGCGGCGCGTTTGTCCCGGCGCATCCCGATGGCGATCAGCTTGTCCTCGACGGCGGCCGTCGACAGACGTTCATCCCAGAACGCGATGGGCAGGTCGGTCTTTTTCTTCATGTTGAGGGCAAAGGTACGCGTCGACTGGGCACGGGGGCCCTCCGAGCCATCCATATTATAGGGCAGGCCAAGGACGAGGCCGACGACATTGCGCTCTTGCGCAAGGTGCAGCAATTCAGCCGCGTCGGCGCCGAATTTTGTCCGCTTGATCACGGTGACGGGGGTCGCCAGACTTCGCTCCGGGTTTGAGACCGCAATGCCGATGGTCTTGGTGCCAAGATCGAGGCCGAGAAGCGCCCCGGGCGGGAACTTCGCGGCTGCATTGAGGAAAGGATCATCCATGGCTGTCGTCTGGTCTCTGCTGGCGCTCTTGGCAATGGCGGCCGCATCGCCGGTCGAGCTTGTTCCTGATAGGCCGGGCATTGGCGGGCAGGACGTGCCCGCATGGATGAAGGAAGCATGGCAGGCCGATGGCGATGCCTTGCTCGCCGCTTCGTCATTTGATGGCCACTTGCAGCTGTCGGTTGGGATGATTCGTGGCTTTCTGGTTGAGACCGAAGGGAGTGACACAACACGCGTCAATGTCACGACAGTGCCGCATGGCCAGCTCTCCCTTTTGGCCAGCACGACGCTTCAGGGACGGATGGGCCGCATCCGTATACTGGTAAACGGTGATGGCTGGCAGGCGGGCAGTGACAAGGCGCGGCACCTCCTGCGCCAGAACCTCGCGCATGAGATCGCTCATCTGGCCCAGAAACAGCGTTATGATTCCGCCTATGAGCTGGCCGCCTTGCATGAGGGCTATGCCGAGGCGCGCGCGCTCGACCTCCTGATCGACGCGAAGCTCTGGACCGCCGCCGATGTCCGGCTTGCCCGATTGGGTTTTGAGCAATCCTGCGAGGTCGCGCTGAAACGCGGGCCGCTGCTGCCCCAGATCGAAGCGGGTGACCGGGAGGCAAGTTATGCCTGCGGCGCGCTTCTCTGGATTGCGGCGTCCGAACGGGTGAATGCCCGGCCGGATGTTCTCCACCGTTCTTATGCCAAAGCAATGCGGCAACCCGCGGGGCTCGGCCCATGGGCGCGGGAGACCTTCGGGCCGGACTTTACCCGCTCGGCCTATATGTTCCTGACGGCCAATTATTCGGGCGGCCCGCAGACAGCGCTTGAGGGCCTCGCCGCTGGACGGCTTTGAGCGCCGCTGGTAGGGCGCGGCTCTTCACCTCGAAGGAGTTGCTTCGCCCCAATGAGCATTGACCGGGATACCGTCTTGAAAGTCGCCAATCTCGCGCGCATTCGCCTTGCCGATGACCGCGTCGAGCCGATGACAAAGGAATTGTCCTCGATCCTCGACTGGATCGAGCAGTTGCAGGAAGTCGAAGTCGACGGCGTTGAGGCCATGGCCTCCACCGTCGAGGTTTCGCTGCCGATGCGTGATGATGTGCTGGCCGAAGACCAGACCGGCGGCGGACGCCCCGAAGAGGTCGTCGCGAATGCGCCGAAGACGGAAGATCACTTCTTTGTCGTGCCGAAGGTGGTGGAATGAGCAAGCTGACTGACCTTACCCTTGCGGGCCTGCGTGACGGGCTCGGCAAGAAGGAATTCTCTGCCCGCGAAGTGACCGACGCCTATCTAGAGCGTGCCGGACAGGCAGGTCCTCTCAACGCTTTTGTGCGCATCACGGATGATATTGCTCGTAAGCAGGCCGAAGATTCAGACGCCCGCATCGCGCGCGGCGATGCCCGCCCGCTCGAAGGCATTCCCTTGGGCATCAAGGATCTCTTCTGCACCAAGGGTGTGACGACGCAGGCCGGCAGCCATATTCTTGATGGCTTCACGCCGACCTATGAGAGCACGGTTTCGCAGAACCTTTTCGACGATGGCGCGGTGATGCTGGGCAAGCTGAACCTTGATGAATTCGCCATGGGCTCCTCGAATGAGACGAGCTATTTCGGGCCTGTCGTGAACCCGTGGCGGCGCGAAGGCGATGAAGCCAAGCTGACCCCCGGCGGCTCGTCGGGCGGTTCCTCGGCGGCCGTTTCTGCGCATCTTTGCGCAGCCGCCACCGCGACAGATACGGGCGGCTCGATCCGTCAGCCTGCGTCCGTGACGGGCACGGTCGGCATCAAGCCGACCTATGGGCGCTGCTCGCGCTGGGGGATTGTGGCATTCGCTTCTTCGCTCGATCAGGCGGGGCCGATCACCCGCGATGTGCGCGATGCCGCCATCATGCTCAAATCCATGGCCGGTCACGACGCCAAGGATTCCACCTCGATTGACTGTCCGGTACCGGATTATGAGGCGGTGCTCGATCAGGGCGTCAAAGGTCTGAAAATCGGTGTACCGAAGGAATACCGCATTGACGGGATGCCGGTCGAGATCGAAGCCCTTTGGCAGCAGGGGATCGAGTGGCTGAAAGATGCGGGTGCGGAGATTGTCGATGTCTCCCTGCCGATGACCAAATATGCCCTGCCGGTCTATTATATCGTCGCGCCCGCCGAGGCGTCCTCGAACCTTGCGCGCTATGACGGTGTCAAATACGGCCTGCGTGTTGAGGACGACAACATCCACGAGATGTATTCGAAAACCCGGGCCGCAGGCTTCGGGGCTGAAGTCCAGCGACGCATCCTGATCGGCACCTATGTGCTTTCGGCAGGCTATTATGATGCCTACTATATCCGTGCGCAGAAGGTCAGAAAGAAGATCTTTGATGAGTTGATGGGTGTTCTGAACGGCGTTGATCTCTTGCTCACGCCATCGACGCCGTCGGCGGCATTCGGTCTTGGTGAGAAAACCGCTGATCCGATTTCGATGTATCTCAATGACATCTTCACCGTGACGGCAAACCTTGCTGGCCTGCCGGGGATTTCCGTGCCCGCAGGGCTCGATGCGCAGCAATTGCCGCTGGGGCTGCAGCTCATCGGCCGTCCGTTCGATGAGGAAACCGTCTTCCGCGGCGCAAAAGCGCTGGAAGATGCTGCGGGCTTTAGCGCCCGTCCGGGCGAATGGTGGAGTTAAGGAGGAGCCGATGCGTTACCTTCACACGATGATCCGCGTTTCTGATCTCGATGCGACGATCGGGTTCTTCAATCTTCTCGGGCTGGAGGAATTCAGCCGCATGGAGAGCGAGAAAGGTCGATTCACGCTGGTGTTTCTTGTGGCGCCCGAAGACCGGGAACTTGCCAAGGAGAACAAGGCGCCGCTGGTCGAGCTCACCTATAATTGGGACCCGGAAGAATATGCGGGCGGCCGGAATTTCGGCCACCTCGCCTACCGGGTCGAGAATATCTATGACACTTGCCAGCGGCTGGCCGATGCGGGCGTGACGATCAACCGTCCGCCCCGGGACGGTCATATGGCCTTCGTGAAGACGCCCGACGGCATTTCCATCGAACTCCTGCAGGAAGGCGACAACCTGCCGCCCGCCGAGCCCTGGGCGACAATGGAAAACACCGGCAGCTGGTAACAGAGACTAGAAAGAACGAACATGTCCGAACCCCGTAAAGTTCTGCAAGGCGAAACCGGCGACTGGGAAGTCGTGATCGGCCTTGAGGTGCATGCGCAGGTCTCGTCCAAGGCCAAGCTGTTCTCCGGATCGTCCGCCGAATATGGCGCCGGACCGAATGAAAATGTCAGCCTCGTCGATGCGGCGATGCCGGGCATGCTGCCCGTCATCAATCGGTTCTGCGTCGAGCAGGCGGTGAAGACCGGCCTCGGCCTCAATGCGAAGATCAACAAATGGTCGCGCTTTGACCGCAAGAACTATTTCTACCCGGATCTTCCGCAAGGCTATCAGATATCGCAGTATAAAGACCCGGTCGTCGGCGAAGGCGAGATCGAGGTTGAGCTCTCTGACGGGGAGACCATCATTGTCGGGATCGAACGGCTCCACCTAGAGCAGGATGCGGGTAAGTCGATCCACGATCTTGCGCCGCGCGAAAGCTATGTTGACCTCAACCGGTCCGGCGTTGCGCTGATGGAAATCGTCTCCAAGCCGCATATGCGGACGGCGGAGGAGGGCGCGGCCTATTTCTCAAAGCTGCGGACGATCGTGCGCTATCTTGGCACCTGTGACGGCAATATGGAGCAGGGCTCCATGCGCGCGGACGTCAACGTCTCGGTCTGCCGCGCGGGCAGCTATGAGAAATTCATGGAGACCGGCGACTTCAGCCATCTTGGTACACGGACGGAAACCAAGAACGTCAACTCCATCCGTTATGTCCGCCAGGCCATCGATTATGAAGCGCGCCGTCAGATCGAAGTGCTCGAAGCCGGCGGCGAGATCGATCAGGAGACACGGCTCTTTGATGTGAAGACGGGCGAGACCCGGACCATGCGCTCCAAAGAGGATGCGCATGACTACCGCTATTTCCCTGATCCCGACCTGCTGCCGCTCGAACTCGACGATGCGATGATCGAGGAGATCAAGGCGTCCCTGCCCGAACTGCCTGACCAGAAAAAGCACCGCTTTATAAATGATTACGGCCTCTCGCCCTATGACGCGGCGGTGCTGGCAGCGGATCGTGAGAAGGCGGAGTATTTCGAGGACGTCGCCAAGGGGCGTGACGGCAAGCTCGCCGCGAACTGGGTGACGACGGAACTCTTCGGGGTGCTGAACAAGGAAGGTCTTGAAATTTCACAGAGCCCGGTCAGCGCGGCACAACTCAACGAGATGCTGGGCCTGATCGAGGACAACACCATCTCCGGCAAGATCGCCAAGCAGGTCTTCGAGATCATGTTCGAAGAAGGTGGCAATCCAGGTGAGATCGTCGAGAAGCGCGGCCTTAAACAGGTGACCGATACGGGCGCGATTGAGGCGGCGGTCGATGCAGTGATCGCGGCGAACCCGGATCAGGTTGCGAAGGTCAAGGACAAGCCCAAGACCCTTGGCTGGTTTGTCGGTCAGGTGATGAAGGAGACTGGCGGCAAGGCCAACCCGCAGGCTGTCAATGAGATCCTGAAGGCAAAGCTCGGGGTGGAATAATGATCTATCTGCTGACGGAGTTTTCTGTCAGCAGATTTCCTGCCTGCCGCAGCGCGGCGTCGAAACAAGCCTCGCTGCCATAAGGCGGGTTCACGAGGATGAGACCGGAACCCAGCATTCCTTTGCCTTCCTTGTAATGGAAGCGGACCTCGTGCCTGACGAGGGGGAGGGCGGATAGCGCGCCGATCATCGCTTCATGCCGCCCAGCCGTGAGGATCGGATACCAGATCAGGACCGAGGCTTCCGGCCATTTTTTCATCAGTTTCGGGACGAACGCCGCGACATCGTCATATTCGGTTTTCACCTCATAAGAGGGGTCGATCAGGACCAGCCCTTTGCGCGGGGTGGGCGGCGCGATGGCAAGCACACCCTCATAGCCGTCGCGCTGATGAATTTCCGCAATCGTCCCTTTCATATTGTGTTTGAGCGCAGGGCCTTCGGCAGGGTGCAGCTCCATCAGAAGCTGGCGGTCCTGCGGGCGCAGGAAATGGCTCGCGATCAGCGGGGAGCCGGGATAGGCGGTTTCGCCATGCCGCGCGCGGATGGTAGAGATCGCCGCGCCATGGGGCGTGTCCGGATCAAGCGACAGCCTGCCCACGCCGTCGGCGGCCTCACCGGTCTTTTGCGCCTCGGCGGAGGTCAGATCATAAAGCCCGCGGCCTGAATGGGTCTCCATCACCGTGATGCCGCGGTCCTTTTTCGTCAGCAAGGAGAGGAGTTCAGCAAAGACGATATGCTTGTGCAGGTCCGCCGGGTTCCCGGCGTGAAAGGCATGCTGGTAAGAGAGCATCAGGCGCGTTCCGCGAGCTGGAGGAATTCAGCCACACTGAGGGTTTCGGCGCGGGCGGTTTCCGCAATGCCGAGTTCTTCCAGCACCTCGCCGAGCCGCTCGCCAAAGACAGGCTTCAGGGTCGAGCGCAGCATCTTGCGGCGCTGGCCGAAGGCGGCGGCGGTGACTTTTTCAAGGGACCGGACGAGTGCCGGGTCAATATCGCATGTCTCAAAGACGAGGACGGATGAATCAACTTTTGGCGGCGGCGTGAAAGCGCGTGCTGGCAGGTGAAAGCCGAGCCGGGGGTGGCTCGCTGCCTGCGCGATCACCGAGAGGCGGCCATAGGTCTTTGAGCCCGGCGCGGCGAGGATGCGGTCCCCAACCTCGCGCTGGAACATCAGAACCATACGTTTCCACCAGCGCGGTGAGGCGGTCAGCCACTTCACGAGAAGCTCCGTAGAGATATTATAAGGCAGGTTCGACGCGATGATGCTGCCCATGGGCGCAATTTCGGTCTCGTCATAGGCGAGAGCATCGGTCTCGATGGTCGTGAGCTGGCCCGGATGGGCGGCGCCAAGCTCGTCCATGACCGGGATCACCCTGGCGTCACGCTCAACCGCTATGACAGCGGCGCCCGTTTCGAGCAGCGCGCGGGTCAGCCCGCCGGGGCCGGGGCCGACCTCCAGCACGGTATCGTCGGCGCCTGCTTCTGTGAGCCCGGCGATCTTCCGTGTGAGGTTGAGATCGAGCAGGAAGTGCTGGCCCAGCCCTTTCTTTGCGGCAAGGCCATGCGCGGCAATCGTCTCTTTGAGGGGCGGAAGGTCAGCCATTCGTCTGATGCTGGAACGCGTTGCGCGCCATGACCATCCGGTCGGCGGAATAAATCGCATTGATCAGGCTGTCGGGCCGGGCGTGGCCCTTGCCGGCGATGTCGAGCCCCGTGCCGTGATCGGGCGAGGTGCGGACAATCGGCAGGCCGAGCGTCGTGTTGACGGCAGCGTAGAAGGCAGCGGTCTTCATCGGGATCAGCGCCTGATCGTGATACATGCAGAGCGCGGCGGAATATTTCGTCCGCGCCTCCTCATGAAACATGGTGTCGGCGGGGAAGGGGCCGATCGCGTCAATGCCGCGTTCGCGAAGCATGCTGATGGCGGGCAGGATGGTCTCCTGCTCTTCCTTGCCAAGCTTGCCGCCCTCACCCGCATGGGGGTTGAGGCCCGCCACCGCGATGCGCGGGGCGGGGATGCCGTAATCGCGGACCAGCGCCTGCGCGAGGATGAGGCCTGTACGGAAAATCCGTTCCTTGGTGATCAGCGCCGGGACTTCGGAGAGCGAGACATGCACGGTCATCGGCACGACACGAAACGGCCCGGCGGTCAGGATCATGACCGCGCCGCGCTCCACGCCTTTGGGCATGTCGGTCTTCGCGGTCATTTTCTCGAGATATTCTGTGTGTCCCGGATGGGCGAACCCTGCATCGGCAAGGGCTTCTTTCTGGATCGGCAGGGTGACGAGCCCGCCCGCCGCCCCTTCGCTGATAAGTTCGACGGCGCGGTCGATACTGGCGACCACTGCCGGCGCAGAGGCGGGTAGCGCCTTGCCAAACTCGCACTCTTTCAGGAGCCCAAGCGTATCTTCGGGAAGTGCCATGACGGGCAGGGCAGAGGGGAACAGCTCTTGCGTGCGCGACGGGTCGCTCAAGGTCGCAATCGGGATATCGGCATTGAATGCACGGGCCACGCGCTCGACCCGCATGGGATCATCGATCAGGAAAAAGGTCGGCCCCTGACCGGGCGGCATTTCGGAGAAATGCTTCCACGCCTTGAGCAGGATCTCGGTACCCACCCCGCCTGGTTCGCCCATCGAGACGGCGAGGGGAAGGCGATCCTCCGTGTCCGTCGTCAAACCTTAGCTGCCTGACTCATCGTCTTGCTGGGAAAGCCGCATCTCGACGGCGCTGTCCCGCTCGACATCGCGAAGGTAGCGGCGCGAGAGCAGCTCGAGCTCTTCGGCGCGAAGCTGGTTCTCAACAGCTGCACGTGGCGGCAGGCCATAGCCTGCGTCCCGCTCACACATCAGGATGCGGTGATAGGCGCCTTCGCTTTCGATGATGTCAGAGACCTTGCCTTCTTCAAGATTGGCAAGGACATCATGAAAGACGGTTTCATAATCGCTTTCGCGCAGCATCGGCAGGGCGGTGACGCCGATCCCGGAACCCAGATCGATGCTCAACTCATCGCCATTGCAGGCATTGGTGCGCGCAAGGTTCGCCATACCCTTTTCGACTTCAGCGCGGTCCATCGTGGCCGGCGCGCCCGCATAGGCGACCATATAGCCAGGCTCACCGGCTTGCGTGGCCGGACGGTGCTGGCGCACGGCAATCATTTTCAGCATGCCGGTCTGCGGGATCGGCCGCGAGATATTGCCTTCGCCAAGACGGGTGACAACAGCGGCAAGGTCGGGGTCCAGATCATTTGCAACGACCCAGCCAATGTCACCGCCGCGAGCGGCAGACGGGCAAGCGGAATATTGCTGGGCCAGCGCGCGGAAAGGGGCCCCGCGGCGCATCTGCTCGATCATCTGCATGCCGATATTATACATCTGCTCCTGCTCTGACGCCTGAGAGACAGGCAGGCAGATTTCGGAGATGAGATATTGGTCCGCCGTCACGGTGGCGAGGAGATCCTCCATCGTGCTTTCGACTTCGTCGTCGGTGACGGAGACACGGCTGCCGAACCGTCCGCGCACGAGCTGTTCCCAGGCAAGGTCTGCCCGAATGCGCTCCGCCAGCGTGCTGACATCGACGCCTTGCGAGCTGAGGTCGCGGGTTAGATCCTCGATCGTGCCGCCGCCTTGCGCTGCCATATTGGCGAGCTCTTCCTGCACAGCCTCATCCGGAATTTGCAGATCCCAGCGCTCGGCTTCCTGCAGTTTCAGGCGCTCTTCGACGAGTTCGCGAAGGGCTTGCTGCTGGAATTGCGGAATGGCCTCGGGTGGCAGTTCGGGAATGCCTTGCGTGACCATCATCAGCCGCATGCGCTGGCGGATGTCGAAGGTGGAAATCGGATCATCATTGACGACCGCTGCCACACGCTCGCCGACCGGCTGTGCGGCGGCCTGGGCCATCCCGCAAATCCCCGCCAGGACGGCGGCGCATACGCATCCAACTAACCTCATGGACATATCCTGATCTGCCTGCGGCGGTGGAGTTCCGCCCTGTTTCTTTTCGGCCTTCTACCGGACCTTTTCCCCAAGCGAAACGGGCTGGCCGTGAAAAGCCGTTAAAACCTGCGGGTTAACTTTCTGGCCTGTCTCTTTTCTGAAGCTCCTGCACCATCGGGCGCAGGGTTTTCTCCCAGAAATCAGGGGTCAGGGGGCCGGCATGGCGATATCGGATGCGCCCTTCCTGATCGATCAAAAATGTCTCGGGCGCCGCGGTGACACCGAACTGGATGATATTCCGCCCCGCCGCGTCATTGCCGACCTTGTCATAAGGGTTGCCCCATTGAGCCAGCCAGTCCGCCCCCCGCTGGGGCGTATCGATCCAGTTGATGCCGTAAAGCGGGACTTCATCCTCGGCACCGATCTGCATCAGCAGGCTGTGCTCCAACCGGCAGGACGGGCACCAGGAGCCGAAAATGTTGACCAGTGTGACCTGCCCTTTCAGCTCTTCGGTCGTAAAGGCATTGCCGAGCCCCGGCATATCCGCCAGCTCCAGATCAGGCGCGGGCTTGTCGATCAGAACAGAGGGCAGATTCTGCTGGTCGAGGCTGAGCCCGCGAACGGCAAACAGGGCCACGATGATAAAAAGGCCGAGCGGGATGATAAGGAGAAGGCGCTTCATGGGCGCCTTTCTGCCGTGCAGGCCGAGGGCTGGCAATGCGTCATCGCGGCGAAAGTGATTGACCACATAAAGATTTCTTTATATCCCTTCTCGCATAAAGATTTCTTTATATGCAGCCTGTTTCATCTGCGCATTCATCTGGAAGGACAGCCAGTTCCGTGACCGGTTTTGACAATATCCTCGGCCAGCTCCGCGCAGCGGGAGAACAGACGCGGCTGCGTATCCTGCTGCTCCTGCGCGAGAGTGAACTGACCGTGACCGAGCTCACCGAGATTCTGGACCAGAGCCAGCCGCGTGTCAGCCGGCATTTAAAGGTGCTGGCTGATTCAGGGCTGGTCGAGCGCTTCCATGAGGGGGCGTGGGTCTTCTACCGGCTAGCCGCGCCGCTGACGCTTGGGCCGCTCGCCGACCTGCTGGCGGAAAGTGACACCGAAGCCCTGCCCGAAGACATGACAGCATTTGCGCGCATCCGCGAGCGGCGCGCGAAACAGGCGGCGGATTATTTCGCCGCGCAGGCCTCCCATTGGGAAGCCCTCCGTGCCCTTCATATCGCCGATGAGAAGGTGGAAGAGGCGCTGCTCGAGCTTTCCGGCGGCCCGGGGGAGACGTTCCTGGATCTTGGCACCGGCACGGGCCGGATGCTGATGCTGTTTGCGGATCATTATGAGCAGGGCATCGGCTATGACCTCTCGCCCGAAATGCTGGCAATTGCCCGCTCGCGCGTGATGGAGGCGGGACTTGCCCACGCGCAGGTGCGGCGCGGCGATTTCATGGAAGACCCTTTGCAGGACGGCGCGGATATCATCTGCCTGCATCATGTCCTGCACTACCTCACTGCGCCAGAGCAGGCGATCAAGGCGGCAGCAGAAGCCGTGACGCCGACGGGCCGTATCCTGATCGCTGATTTTGCACCGCATACCCATGAAGATTTGCGCGAGACCCATGCGCATCGCCGCTTGGGGTTTGAGGACACCGAAATCGAAGGCTGGGCTCGGAGAAATGGGCTTCATTTAATCGGCGACCGGCGGTTGGAGCCGCCTCGTGAAGGCGGTCTTGTCACCCGTGTCTGGTGCCTGTCGCCGCAAAAAACCTCGCAACCTTTTGCTTCCTCACATTCCACCCATCAGGTGCCGCATGCCGCCAGTTAATGTCAGTTTTGAATTCTTTCCGCCGAAGACGGATAAAATGGGAGAGACCCTCTGGGCCTCTGTTGGCAAGCTGGCGCCGTTAAAGCCGACATTCGTCTCTGTGACTTATGGTGCGGGCGGCTCGACCCGTGAGCGGACGCACAAGACAGTTGAGCGGATTGTGTCGGAGACAGAGCTTTCCGTTGCCGCTCACCTCACCACGGTCGAGGCGACGAAAGACACGGTCGATGAGGTCCTGCGTGACTATTGGGCGGCAGGTGTGCGTCACATCGTGGCCCTGCGCGGTGATCCGCCTGCCGGGGTTGGTGAGGAATACGTGCCGACACCGGGCGGCTATGCGAATGCGGCGGAGCTGACTGCGGGCGCAAAAGGCATCGCCGATTTTGAGATTTCCGTTGGCTGCTATCCCGAAAAGCATCCTGAAAGCCCGAGCGTGGCCGCTGACATTGATTTCCTGAAGGCCAAGGTCGATGCGGGAGCGACCCGGGCGATCACCCAGTTCTTCTATGATAATGATGTCTACGAACGATATGTCGAGGCGGTACGGAAGGCGGGCATTGATATTCCCATCGTGCCGGGGATCATGCCGATCTCGAATTTCTCCGCACTGACCAGGATGGCGGGGCTGTGCGGGACAAGCCTGCCGAAGCGTCTGCATGATCTTTTTGCTGATCTTGATGATGATCCGGCCCAGCGCCAGCTTGTGGCAGCGACCGTCGCGGCCGAGCAGTGTGTCGACCTGAAAGATCGCGGTATCGACCAGTTCCATTTCTACACGCTCAACCGCGCAGAGCTGACGCTCGCCACCTGCCGGATGATGGGCCTGACGCCTGCCGTTACCGAGGCGGCGTGATGTCAGAAGTAAAAATGGTCCCAACCTTCGTCAATATCGGCGAGCGGACGAATGTCACAGGTTCAGCGAAATTCCGGAAGCTGATCAAGGCTGGTGACTATGCCACCGCCGTCGATGTCGCGCGCCAGCAGGTCGAGAACGGCGCCCAGGTGATCGACGTCAATATGGACGAAGGCATGCTCGACGGTGCCGAGGCCATGGTGACCTTCCTGAGGCTGATTGCCTCCGAGCCTGATATCGCCCGCGTGCCGGTGATGATCGACAGCTCCAAATGGGAAGTGATCGAGGCGGGCCTCAAGCAGGTGCAGGGCAAGGCCATCGTCAACTCAATCTCGCTGAAAGAGGGCGAAGACGCGTTCCTTCATCACGCCGGGCTTTGCCGCCGCTATGGCGCGGCGGTCGTCGTCATGGCGTTCGATGAGGACGGGCAGGCCGATACGGCTGCTCGCAAGATCGAGATCTGTACACGTAGTTACAATCTGCTCGTCGAAAATGGCTTTCCGCCCGAGGACATCATCTTTGATCCCAATATCTTCGCGGTGGCGACAGGGATCGAGGAGCACAATAACTACGCCAATGATTTCATCGACGCGACGCAGGCCATCAAGGAAACCTTGCCCGGCGCGCGGGTGTCGGGCGGCGTCTCGAATATCTCTTTCTCCTTCCGCGGCAATGATGCCGTGCGCGAGGCGATGCATTCGGTCTTTCTCTATCATGCCATCCGTGCCGGGATGGATATGGGGATCGTCAATGCTGGCCAGCTTGCGATCTATGATGATATCCCGGCGGAGCTGCGCGATCCAGTTGAGGACGTGATCCTCAACCGCCGTGACGATGCGACCGAGCGCCTGCTGGAAGTCGCCGAACGCTATCGCGGACAGGGCGCGAAGGCGCGCGAAGAGGATCTGACCTGGCGTGAGGCGCCAGTCGAGGAACGCATCCGCCACGCCCTCGTCAAGGGCATTACGGCGTATATTGAAGAAGATACAGAAGAAGCCCGCATTGCACTCGGTCGTCCGCTTCATGTCATCGAAGGCCCGCTGATGGATGGCATGAATGTCGTCGGGGACCTCTTTGGGGACGGCAAGATGTTCCTGCCGCAAGTCGTTAAATCCGCCCGCGTCATGAAACAGGCGGTCGCCTATCTCACCCCCTTCATGGAAGAGGAGAAGCGCCTGTCAGGCGAGGATTCCGCGCCCAAGGCCAATGGCAAGGTCCTGCTCGCGACGGTGAAGGGCGATGTCCATGATATCGGCAAGAACATTGTCGGGGTTGTTCTTCAGTGTAACAATTATGAAGTCATCGATATGGGCGTCATGGTTCCGGCCAATGATATCCTCGCGAAAGCGCGCGAGGAAAATGTCGATGTCATCGGACTTTCGGGCCTCATCACGCCGAGCCTGGATGAAATGGTCAATGTCGCCAGCGAGATGAAGCGGCTCGGCATGGACCAGCCGCTTCTGATCGGCGGGGCGACGACATCAATTGCGCATACCGCCGTCAAGATCGCGCCTTCCTATGACAAGGGGGTCGTCTATGTTACAGATGCGAGCCGGGCCGTTGGGGTTGTCAGTAATCTGATCTCTGACGAACGCCGGACAGATTATCTGGCCGGGATCGCTGGCGAATATGACAATGTGCGCGAGAAATTCCTCGGCCGTCAGAACCAGGATGACCGCATCTCCATTGCCGATGCGCGTAAGACCCCTTTCTCGGATCATGCGGGCTGGACACCGCCTGCGCCGAAACAGACCGGCCTGACCGAGATCAACGATTTGCCGCTCAAAGAGCTGGTGCCCTATATCGACTGGTCGCCGTTTTTCCAGAGCTGGGATCTGCACGGACGGTTCCCGGCGATCCTTGAGGATGACAAGGTCGGGGAGGCCGCGACCAGCCTTTATAATGATGCGCAGGAAATGCTGGCACAGCTCGTTGATGAGGGCTGGTACACGGCGCATGGCGTTGTCGGGCTGTGGCCGGCCAATCGGCGCGGCGATGACATTGTGGTGTGGACTGATGAAACGCGGCGCGAGGAGCGCGCGGTCTTTCATTCTCTCCGCCAGCAGATCAAGAAACGCGAGGGCCAGCCCAATTACGCTCTGTCCGATTTCATCCTCCCCGAAGGCGAGGCGGACTGGATCGGCGGATTTGCCGTGACCGCAGGGCATGGTGAGGACGAAATCGTCGCGCGCTTCAACAAGAAGAACGACAATTACAGCTCGATCATGGCCTCGGCGCTGGCAGATCGGCTGGCCGAAGCCTTCGCGGAATATCTGCATGAGAAAGTCCGGCGCGAAATCTGGGGCTACGCCGCAGATGAGACGCTGACGCCTGCGGAGCTGATTGCGGAGGATTACCAGGGGATCCGACCTGCGGCGGGATATCCGGCGCAGCCGGACCATACCGAGAAGGAAGTTCTCTTCGCGCTTTTAGAGGCGGAAGAGAAATGCGGCATCTCCCTGACTGAAAGCTATGCGATGCAGCCGGGCGCGGCGGTGTCGGGGCTTTATTTCGCGCATCCGAAATCAGTTTATTTCGGTACAGGGAAAATCGGCCGCGATCAGGTTGAGGATTATGCCGCCCGTAAGGGCTGGGAGCTCAGCCGTGCCGAGAAATGGCTGAGCCCCATTCTGTCCTACATTCCGGATTGAGGCGCGGGCGTCCCTTCTTTCACGAATACACCGTAGGGCCGACCGGTCTTCCGCCATGTGATAAACAGCGTGACGGATACCAGCACCGCCATTGACGCTTGCGCAATGGGGCTCGCGATCCAGATGCCCCACTCCCCGATGATCCGTGGCAGGATGAGGGTGAGGGGGATGGTGAAAAGATAGACCTGCGAGAGCCCGAACAGGGCTGCGCGTCCCGCATCGCCGAGCGCCTGAAAATAGCCTGCAAGGATCGTATTGCTCACAAAAATCACGAACAGCATGACCATGATCGGCAGGATGCGTTCAACTTCGGCGATGACTGTCTCATCACTGACGAACATGCGCGCCAAGATCCCTGCGCCGAGGATGAAGACCGCCTCGATGACAATCGCAAAACCGACAGCAAGACCGAGGGCGACGACAAGCGACTGATTAGAACGATGATAGGCCCCGGCACCATAATTGTTCCCGACAATCGCCTGCGCGGCAAGCGACAGGCCGAGGATCGGGAAGAAGGCAAAGGTCATGATCCGCTGGATGATGCCGTAAGCGGCCACCGTCAGTGCGTAATCCTCGCCTGCAAAGGCCTGGATCGAATAAACGATGATCCCCGCCATCAGGCTGACGCCGAGGAAGTTGAGCGAACCCGGCAGACCGAGCGTAAGGATGCGCCGCCAGCGATCCCAGTCAGGGAAGGGCGCGTGGGGCAGCGCGCGGATATCGGAGAAATGCCGCAAGCGGAGGATGACAATGATCGCAAAGGCCACACCCTGCGCGGCGATGGTGCCAAGGGCGGAGCCAAGCACGCCGAGGCCGAGAACAACGATAAGCACAAAGTTGAACCCGACATTGAGAAGGGTGATCCCGGCCGACAGCATGGTCATCAGGCCGATCTTCCCTTCGGATCGGAGCGTGTCATATTGCAGGGCAAGGATGAAATTCATCGGCGCCGCAAGATAGATCGGCGTGATATAGGTGCTCGCCATCGCCGCGAGATCCTCATTCCCGCCGGAGAGGAGGGCGAGGACATTCGTCCGGGTCAGGAGATATAAGCTAAGAACCACAAGGCTGATCATCAGACTGAGGCGCTGGGCCGAACCAAAGATCGAGTTGGCGCGGTCTACATCATCGGCACCAAGTGCGCGGGCGATGAGGCTCGCCGATCCGCTGCCGACCAGCGAGGAGAGGGCGATCAGCAGCATGAAGAGCGGGAAGACCATGGTCACCGCCGACAGCGCATCGGCGCCGACGTAATGGCCGAGGAAAATGGCATCGACGATGTTGAGCAGACCATTGACCATCATCACCGCGATGATCGGCGCGGCGGATTTGAGGAAAAGCTGGACAAGGCTTCCCTGCAGATAGGGGTTCTGGCGGCGGGGGGCGGCGGTCGCAGGCATCGGGGCAACTTTCATTTGGGCAGCCGACCCGGATAGGGCAACGAATTCTCGATGGATACCCCATGGCTCCTGAAAGCTGATCTCTGCATCCTTTTTGCCGCACTGCGCCATTGCACTGGTTCAGGCTAGGGAGCCTCCCCATATCCAGATACTAACGCGTAGGGTTGGTGCCATCCATGCAAGAGAATGACGAGCAGCAATTAGATCCCAGTGCAGCCAACACTTCGAACCGGCGGTTCGTCCTGTGGGCTGGCGGCTTGCTTGTGGCGGCTGTGCTGGTCTTTGCGGCGGTGACGCAATTGCCGATTTTCGGGCGCGGCTTTCATGCCGTCTTTGCGGTCATTCTCGGTGTCGGCTTCACGATCGCGCTGGCCGTCGGGCTGATGGCGCTGACCTTTTACTCGGCCCGGTCGGGCCATGACGACCAGATCGGCGAGTAGCGCTACTCATCCAGTCCGAAATGCTGGGATGCGAAGGCGATGAATTTCTCCCAGTCCGACAGTTTCGTGCCGTGGGTGCCGTCACGGATGAAGACCGCGATGTCTGCGCTAGCGTTCATTTCCTCCGGGTCCGTCTGATCGAGGCCTGAAAGGCCATAAAGCTCATAGGCGGGATCGGCGCCTTCAGCGGTTCGATAAGCACCCATCGGTCCGGCCCAGAGATCGTCCCAGCCGCCGCCGAACAGGACCAACCGCGGCGCCATCGTACCAAGCGCCATATGCTGATCAATCGGCAGTTCCGCCTCGTGGCCCGCATTATCCCGATAGGCAGGCGCGAACCAGTGCGGGAAGCCGCCCGTGATGTTCTCGATTGACTCCCCCTCATAAGAGCGGTTGAGCGTGGCGCCGCCAGTCCCTGACTGATGCGCCCACAGAAGATCGATGCGCGGGTCAAACAGCATGGCGGCGAACGCAGCCTTGCCGTTCCGCGAATGACCCATCACCGCCATGCGGTCCGGATCAAACCGGCTGTCCGTTTCGAGCTGGGTGACGGCGAGGCTCGCGACCCATCCCCAGGCGGTGATTGCGCCGGGCCGTACAGCAGGATCATCCGCAGGCGACATCTTTTCGAGGAGCGGAATGGCTTTTTCCCGGTCGTCAGGGATCACGTCGCCAGGATAGATGCTGACGACCGCCATGCCTTTGGCGAGGAGGCGCTCGACCGGCATCGAGATGAGGAAAGGATCGTCGCCTTCCGGCGGCGGCATATTCTCAAACCGGCTGCAGAATTCTGGTGTGCCGTTGAACGGCGTGCTGAACGCTTCACGCCCGCCGAGAGCCAGCGGATTGCCGCAAAAGCTGAACTGCATGATGACCGGGTGCGGACCATCACCCGTCGGCAGGATATAGGCCACGGAAAAGTGGCGGTGGAGGATCGGGTCTTCTAGTATAAATTCTCCGGCTGCGCTTGCCCCCATGATGCCATCCGAGCTGATCGTCTTGTGGTCGATCAGGACCGGCTCGCGGCTTTCGGGAAGACAGCCATAGATCTGGTCGGCAAAGGCGTCGCGCAAAGCGGGCACGCGAGCCTCCCACTCCGCACGGGTCGTCACTTCGGGGCTGTCGCCAAAGGCCGCAAGGACCGGTGGAGTTGCGGGCGGCGTCTTGTCAGCCGGTTCGTCCGCGAGCACCGTGCCGAGTGCGATCAATGATATTAGCCAGGCCATGTTTGGCTCCTCCCGTTGATGGGAGGAGACCATTCACGGCGCTGTCATTCAAGTCAGTTCTGCTGAAGGACCCGCTGTCTAAACGCTACTGCCGGAGAGCTGGCTGAGTTTGATCCCGGTCCGTTTCATGACATCGGTGCAGAACGGGTCGGCCGTGCAGGCGGCCCGGAAACCGCTGACAGCATAGACGGCACTGGCTTCGCTCTTGCCGCTTTCGAAGTAGTCGGTGAACGATGTAACAAGATCGATATTGAAACGTCCTTGGATCTGGCGGAGCGTTTGCTCATTGCTGACCTCGCTGCTGCAATCACGCTGCTTCATGCAGACGGCAGTAAAGGCGAGCCAGTCTTCATCCCCATCCTTGATGCCTTGCGCATACTGATCAAGGTATTCGCCGGGAGAGAATGAGTAGCGGCCATAGGTGATGTGGTCGCCATTGGTCATCGGGATGCGCCGGAATTCGCGTTCATCACTATGCGGCGAAGTATTCTCCGAGACAGTCAGCATCTCGTAAAGCTCGCGCTGGGCCGGGGAAAGCATATTGATCGTGCGTGAATAGGGCTCGCGCTGGCGCGCCATCTCCTGATAGCCTTCACCCCAGACAAGCGTGCGGGGTGAGCCGACTTCCGGCGCATCATTCCACTCGTGACGCAGTTGCAGTCCATGGGCGATGCCGCTGGCCAATGCCGTTACCGCAAAAAGTCCGTAGAGGACTTTCTGTTTCCGTTTACGGATGAGCCGGTCAAAAAAGAGCGCGACGGCAGCGGCAATGCCAAACAGAATCAGCGGATTGCCGCGCGTCCAGATTTCACCAAGCGCGGCGAGGGCCGCCAGCGGCATGACGATAAAGATGAGGACAAGAAGGACCGCCTGAGTGAGGCGCATCACGCCATTGGCAGCATCATTGGCATTGACGACGAGAAGCATGTTCCACCCCTGAAAGACAGTTCCGAAGGGGGAAGATAGATGCGTAATCGTAATTATCCGCCTAGCGTGAGGGGCATCAGGGTAAAGATCAATTTACCATCTTGCCGCCGGTCAGGACGGCTCGGAGCTTTCCTTGGGGCGCATCCGCTTGCCGACCGTGTTCTGGACGATGGACCAGGCCGATTTGGGTGCGGCCATAGCCTTGCCAGCGACATCCATGGCGGTGCCGGTGACCCCGCCGCAGGCTTTGACGAGATCGCTGATCAGGCTGGCCGAGTCGCGCTGGACCTGCTCGACGACATCGCTTGCGACCTGCAGGGCTTTTCGTTTTGACCAGACGTCAAAGCTACGGCAGCGGCGTTTCGCGGCATAGCCCAGCTTCATGGTCATCAGCGCATTGACGGAGCCATCCATCAGCGGCCCTGCGACGACGCCGCCAAGCCGGTTCATCACGCCACGGAGCGTATCGCCTGCTGTCTCACTGAGGTCATCGGCAACCCGGCTGAGGACAACGGAGGCGGCCACATCACCGATGATCTTGAAGCTCAGACGTAGGCTGGGGCGGCCATAATAGAGCCGGCCGATACGGCTGATCATGTTGACGTTGCGCCACAGCACGATGAAGGCATCGACCGTGCCGTTGAGGCTGACGGCGGTGGCTGTGCCGACGCCCAGCGCTTCTTTGCGGATATAGGCGTCGATCTTCTTGTCGAGACCCGTCAGCAGGGGGAGGATCCGCTCCTGCTCGAAGCGGTTGATCTCCTCGCCCGCAACTTTCGGGTCGATATGTTTCTCCGCCTGACGAAGCTTCTCCAGATCGAGGATCGCCGCATCAATCCCCTCATGCTCATCGGTGAGGGCCGGATTGCGGCGCATGTTCTTCAGGTAGTTCAGATCATAGAGCGTGCGCTGCTCGACGTCGCGGTGGGTGAGGGCGGGATCGCCCAGCTCGACATCGGGCGGTACGGCAACGGCGGGCATACGGAGGAACCGCCATGCGGGCCTGAGGACGAACCAGACGAGGGCGACGGTGACGAAACCGAGGAAGATGCCGCCGAGCAGCGGATGAATGCCGAAAAACATCGAGGCGAAAAGATAGACCTGCCCGATGATGACGAGCGCCGCGAGCATAGCCGCGCCGTAAGCGGTCCATTTGATCGCCGCCCAGGCGCGTTTCCACTGGGCGGAAATCTCCCAGCGCTCCTCGGCGGGCGTGTCTTCTGCGGCTTCGGCCGGGGGCACCTCTGCGGGCGCGCGCTGTCGGGTCCAGATGGGCATAGGCGCAATAGATGTAAGAGTGCCGAGGCGAGTTTTGAAGATGGGCGCCAATCTTCACCGCTTGCTAACCAAATCGGCTTGGGATGGCGCGATGCAAATCACATCCTCCACCGCTCATCCTGTGTCCCCTTCCGTCGACACGGGTCCCCAGCGGGTCGAGACTGAGGCCGGGCGTTTTGCGCTCGCCGTGGCGGAGCCCGACGGGCGCCCGAGCGTTGAGGACATTTTTGCAAAATATGACCTCAACAATATCTCCCCGCGCGAGATTGACCAGCTGGTCGATGAGCTGCGCGATAACGGGCACACAGATGATGTAGAGATGATCATGATGCTGGAGACCCGCGGCGAGCGGTTCATGAGGCATCTGCGCGAATCGGTGGGTGTCGAGGCCGTGGCGAATGACTATACGACGAAATTCGACCTGATCGGCTCGATCAAGACCCAGATCCAGTTTGCCCGTGCCCATGGCGATCCGACTGAGGCAAGTGAGGAATTACTCGCGATGCTGGAGCGCTATGACGCGCAGCGGGATACGCAGCTTCGCCCCAGTGCTGGAAATGCGTCTGCGGAGAATATGGTCCGGGCAGCGCTGGTTTAAGGCGTCGGCTCAGCCATATTTGGCGAGTGCTTCGGCCACGCCCATACGCGGCGCAATGAGATCGCCATTGGGCTCGCGGCTTGCCTTATCCATGTCGAGATTGAATATATCGAAGGCCGGGTCTGCGCCCTCATCAAGGCCTGTGACGATAGTGTCGAGCGTGTGGGCGGGCTCGGTTGCCACAAACCAGTGAACATTGTCCGCCTCCATCCCTATTGAGGAGAGATCGCCGGAACGTACCTCCCTGTCGAGGGTAGGCCGGATACGGAGTGCCGTCTCATTACGCTCCAGCTGGTCATATTGCCGAAGATGCATCGCGCCGGACAGTGTCAGGTGGGCGGAAACCATGCCGGCATGGCCATGCGGAATGATCGCGCGGCCTTTGCCGATCGCAAAGATCTTCGAGAAAAAGGAGAGGCGGCGGCTCGTGCCGTCATCCCATTTGATGTTTGCCGTGGCGACGCCTTTCTCGGCAAACCCGGCGGCTTCGCGCTTGGCAGTAAAATCCGTGTCCTGAAGGATATCGTCGAGGGACACTTGCGCGAAGAGCTGGTCGAGCCCGGTACGCCAGTCGGCTACTGTCAGACTCTCAGCCCGGAGGAGCGCGGTCAGCTCATCGGTTTTTCGCACCCAATTGGGAAGCTCCCTTGCCGCGCTCCCTTTTCGGGTGGCGGCCTGCGCGGGATGGATCAGCATGCCGAGTAAAGCGGTCACAGCACTCATCTGGATCAGAGTTTCGCGGCGGGTGGAGGTCATGATCACATTTATATCAGATGTCTGGGCTGTCGTCCCCTCTCCCCGGGAACGGGGAGAGGGACAGGGTGAGGGGTTCTCAGGGCAGTGCGCTGCTCCAGCAAACCCTCACCCGAAGCCCGCCGACGCGGCCTTCGACCTCTCCCTTTGCCAAGGGAGAGGTGAGGAGCGCGCGACCGGCAATCAGCAACAAAAAGGCGATTATATACCTTGCAAACGGGTTTGCGGATTCCTAGATAATGGTTCGAGAGGAACGATCCATGTCTATTCTGTCCAAGCCTTACTTCCACGACGAAGCCGCCGCTTTTGAATATCTGGAAAGCGTCGTCTGGGCGGATGGTCCGGCTTGCCCGCATTGCGGTGGTGTGGATCGAATCAAGAAGATTCCGGCGAACCCTGAGAAACGGGTGCGCCACGGCCTGCACCGCTGCAACGACTGCAAGAAGCAGTTCACGGTCAAGATCGGCACCGTGTTCGAGCATATGCGCATTCCGCTGCATAAGGCTCTTCAGGCTGTGTACCTCATGTGCGCCAGCAAGAAGGGCGTTAGCGCCCATCAGCTGCACCGCATCCTAGAGGTGACGTACAAGACGGCATGGTTTCTGACGCACCGCATTCGTGAAGCGATGCGTTCCGGTGACTTAGATGTGCCGTTCGGCTCTGGCGGCGGCGTGGTCGAAGTAGACGAGACCTTCATCGGCGTTGATCGCACCAAGAAGCCGAAGGGCTCCAAGAAGGGTCGCGGCTACGCCCACAAGCATAAGGTGCTGAGCCTCGTGGATCGTCAGACGGGCCGTGCCAAGAGCATGGTAGTGGACAGCCTGAAAGCGGCTGATCTGACGCCGATCTTAGAAGCAAACATCGCCCGCGAAGCGCGTGTCATGACGGATGAGGCGGGCCAGTATCGTTATCTGAATCGCAGCTTTGCTGAGCACGATTTCGTGTCTCACGGTGCCGGTGAGTACGGTCGCGGCGAGGTCCACACGAACACGATTGAGGGCTATTTCAGTATCTTCAAGCGCGGCATGAAGGGTGTGTATCAGCACTGCGGCAAGAAGCACCTTCACCGCTATGCGGGCGAATTTGAGTTTCGATACAATCATAGGGTCGCAAACGGTGTGGCAGATGCAGAACGTTTTGCACTCGCGTTATCCGGGAGCCGAGGGAAACGACTCAAGTACCGGGACTCATCGGTAGGCAGTGCTTAACTCTGCCGCTATATTTCAAAACTATGACGGAGCCGTGGATGTATCGCTTTCGGGTGAAAGCCTACACGCCCGAAACAATGCCGCTAAAGCGTTTGGCCCAATATCTGGGCCCGCTTGCGGAATTGTTCGGGGTTGAGGGCGTGCACCTCGTGGATATTCAAGAAGGCAGCCACGCGTCTGCACTTCTGGTTGATGAGGCTTTTCGCCCTGAAGTCGAGATGCGTTTAGCGGCGGCGGGCAGCGGTGGCGGCGATCCCAGCGCAGAGCGGGGATACAAGAAAATCAACGCGCTCCTTCTTGAAGACAATACGAATGGGGCTGTCGATGCTCCAGACGGTGCGGAAATCCTTTATTTCCCAGGGGCCAAGGCTGAGAGGCCGCGGCTTCGCAACATTCGGCAGCCTGGAACCTTTGATGGCGTCGTTGAAACACTTGGTGGCCCGAACGAATGGGTGCCAGTCGGCGTGCGAACGTTCGAAGGTGAAAAGGTGACCGGGTTCCGAGCGCAGCGTGAGCTGATTAAGGAGTTGGCGAGCAAAATCTATGAGCCTGTCCGCCTCTCTGGTGATGGATACTACTCTCGGGGCGATGATGGTATCTGGAGCCTCGATCGTTTCAACGTTCACAGTTTTAGCCATTTGGAAGACATCAGCATTTCTGAGGCGTTGAGTCGCGCACGCTTGTACGGTCGCGCACTCCCTACCAATATCGTCGATCTGGTGCGGGGCGAGCAGTCCGACGAGGTTGCATAGTGGCTGTCGCATTAGATGCTGCAACTCTGAGTGTCTGGCTTCATCCGGAGGCGGAGCCGCCGAAGGACCCTGACACCCAACAGCCGGTTCACATGGCCCGCGAACGGATAGAAGCAAAAATCCAAAACCTTCAAAAGAGCAAGCAGCGCGTGATTATTCCGACCCCAGCGCTTGCGGAGGTCGTCTGTTTTGGGGAAATCGACACGGCCTCTCTCGTCTCTTCGCTCCAATCCAATTCAGCATTTGAGTTTGCGGATTTCGACGTCTTAGCCGCCATCGAATTGGCCGAAATGACGCGCACAGCCACCTCCCTTGGAGATAAGCGCTCGGGAATGTCTGATGTGCCGTATCAAAAGATCAAGCTGGACCGGCAAATTGCTGCGATTGCAAAGGTAAAGAATGTCCGAGAGTTCCACACCGATGACAAAAGCCTTGGTCATTTTGCTACGTTGGCAGGATTGACGGTGGTGAGAACGCGCGACTTGCCGCTTCCCGAAAAGCAAGGTGAGCTGCTGTGAGCAAGGATCAAATTGACCGGTTCCGCGAAGCTGCCCGCGAACTCGAATGCGACGAGTCAGAAGAGCGGTTTGATGAGGCTATACGCAAGATCGCAAAGCAGAAGCCGCCAGAAGATGACGGCAAAGACGAGAAAGAGGAGCCCGCCGAATAGGCGGGTTTTTTCTATGAGACATCGACTACTTGCAGCAATCGCGAAATTGTTTGGGATAACAGTCTGGGATGAGCGAGGCGTACCGATGGGCGCCTCTTACCAATCACCTCCTACTGAAAGTGCCTGTCGATCCAAGCATTAGTGCCTTTTAGGGCCTTGGTAAACTTGGGCTTTTGGTTGAATTCGATGACCATAAGTCGGTCGTCTTCATCAATGTACTCGGCGAAATGATCGACGACCTCCTGTCGGTTGTTATTCAGTGATATCAAGTAAAAAGAATTGAGGGCTTTGTGGCCGCCCAATCTATCAAACTCATCCCAAAGCGACTGATAATCTTTGCGCTCTACCAAGTCATAAGTGATCGCAAACAGTGCCATACCTCTTCTCCTAGTTGAAGAGATGCCATGTTACCCGATTCGCGAGCGTGTTTGCAAAGTGCATAATCGCCAACAAAAAAGGCGGCAAGGCTTTGCCCTACCGCCTTCCGGATTGGGGAGGTGGGTTTGGTTACCCCGCCTTGTTGACCCGCATATACCACTCGACGAGGCGGCGGACTTGGCGGGGCGTGTAGTCCCGGTCGGTCATGCGCGCGACGAAGTCATTATGCTTCTTCTCGGTCTCTGAATCCTTCTTGGAGTCAAAGGAGATGACCGGAAGGAGGTCTTCGACCTGCGTGAACATCCGCTTTTCGATCACGGTGCGGAGCTTCTCGTAAGACGTCCATTTGGGGTTCTTGCCCTCATTCGCCGCGCGGGCGCGAAGGGCAAATTTGACCACCTCGTTGCGGAAGTCTTTCGGGTTGGCGATGCCGGCCGGTTTCTCGATCTTGGAGAGTTCCTGATCGAGCGTGTTGCGGTCGAGGAGCTGGCCAGTATCCGGATCCTTAAAGTCCTGATCTTCGATCCATGCATCGGCATAGGCAATGTAGCGGTCGAACAGATTCTGTCCGTATTCGCCATAGCTTTCGAGATAGGCTTTCTGGATTTCCTTGCCGATGAAGTCGGCATAGCGCGGGGAAAGCTCGCCCTTGATGAATTCGAGATATTGCTTCTCGACCTCGTCGGGGAACTGCTCGCGCTTGATGGCATTCTCGAGCACATACATCAGGTGCACGGGATCGGCGGAGACTTCTTCGGTATCGAAGTTGAAGGTCTCGGACAGGATCTTGAAAGCAAAGCGGGTCGAGATCCCGTCCATGCCCTCATCGACGCCGGCCGCGTCTTTATATTCCTGATGGCTCTTCGCCTTGGGATCGGTGTCTTTCAGCTTTTCGCCGTCATAGACCCGCATCTTCGAGTAAAGGTTCGAGTTCTCATGCTCACGCAGGCGCGTGAGGACCGAGAAGCGGGCCAGCATGGGCAGGGTCTCGGGCGCGCAGGAAGCCTGCGACAGCTCGGAATGCGCCAGCAGCTTTTCGTAGATCTTGGTCTCTTCGGTCGGCCGCAGGCAGTAGGGCACCTTGATGACGGAGATCCGGTCAAGGAAGGCCTCGTTCGAGCGGTTATTGCGGAACTGCTGCCATTCGCTTTCGTTCGAGTGCGCAAGGATGATGCCCTGGAAGGGGATCGGGCCGAGCGCTTCGGTGCCGACATAGTTCCCTTCCTGCGTCGCGGTCAGCAGCGGGTGCAGCACCTTGATCGGGGCTTTGAACATCTCGACAAATTCGAGAAGCCCCTGGTTCGACATGCAGAGGCCGCCTGAATAGGAATATGCGTCCGTGTCATCCTGTGAGTAGTGCTCGAGCTTGCGGATATCGACCTTGCCGACGAGGGCGGAGATATCCTGGTTGTTCTCGTCACCCGGCTCGGTTTTGGAGATCGCGATCTGGCGGAGTTTCGACGGCCAGAGTTTGACCACGGAGAATTTCGAGATGTCCCCGCCGAACTCGTCAAGGCGCTTGGTCGCCCACGGGCTCATGATCCCGGTCAGGCGGCGTTTCTCGATGCCGTATTTTTCTTCAAGCAGGTTTTTGAGGTCATCGGTCTGGAACAGGCCGAGGGGGCTTTCATAGACGGGGCTGATCTGGTCACCGGCTTTCAGGACGTAGATCGGGAACTGCTCCATCAGGTCCTTGAGGCGTTCGGCAAGTGAGGACTTGCCACCGCCAACCGGCCCCAGAAGATAGAGAACCTGACGCTTTTCCTCGAGGCCCTGCGCGGCGTGACGGAAATAGCCGACGATCCGCTCGATCGTGTCTTCCATGCCGTAAAAGCCTTCAAAGGCTTTGTACTGTTTGATGGTGCGGTTGAAGAAAATCCGGGACAGCCGCGGATCCTTCGATGTGTCGATCATCTCCGGCTCGCCGATGGCTTTCACCATGCGCTCCGCCGGGGAGGCGTAGAGCATCATGTCATCCCGCGCGGCGAGGAGGTAATCGCGGAGACTCATCTCCTCGTGCCGGGTCCGCTCATAGCTTTCCGCAAAGGCGTCGAAAATATCCAGTCCGTCGGTCATGATCGCCATCCGTCTCTCGCCGCGTTCCAACGGCGGTTACTCACCAGCCCGGTTGAGGGCCCCAGTGCACCACGCGAACCGTGGCCAGAATAAGGCGATTCAAATGCGGATTCCCCAAATAGGGGTGCCGCAAGACCCGCCCGTCTCTCATCCGGTAAGTATAGTGCAAGCCTATTAAGAAGGTACGACTGCCCGGCACTTTTTACGAGTGCAGTGAAGTCACACTTTGTCCCCGCTGCTTCATTTTTTCCAAGCAGAGGCTTGTTTTTGAAGAAAAAAGTGAATTGACTGAGACCGTTAAAATTCCGTACCATGCGGAAAATTTGCGATCTCCGGGCGCGGAGCGTTGCTGGCAGTCGGCATGCCCGAGTGCCAGCCGCGACAGCCAGTCGCGATGGCCAGTCTCTGGCACACACACTTCGCCTTAATGGGGTAGGGGTCATCTCACCCTCCGCACGGCCTTTGGGGACATTTCTCCCTTGCATGCAGGATACCATCCCACGGGGGCATGCGGATAAATTGACCGAAAATGCTATAAAGAAAAGAAGGAACGGATGCGCGCGCCGATGCCGGCGGGGGCGTGTGCCGGGGCCTTATCATCTGTTGGCAGACGGTCATGGTCGGCCTGCTCACCCGCCCTCTGGGCCAGAAGGGCGCTGAGATCCTCGGCCAGTTCAGGGCGTTTTTTCAGGATCGGTGCGAGAGCCTGTTTACTGATTTCAAGCGCTTCGAGGTCGGAGCGGGCGATGACGCTGGCGGTCCGTGTCTCGCCGGTCAGAAGCGACATCTCGCCGACGACATCCCCGGTCGACAGGGTGGCAAGCGCATGGGCGGTGTCATGGCCATTGCGCCGCTGCACGACGGCTGCGCCGGAGAGCAGGATAAAGAGGGAGCTACCCTCCGCACCTTCCTCGATCATAGGATGGCTACTGGAAAAGTGCCGCCGGGTGGCAGCCGCGGCAAGGCTAGCAAGCTCGTCCTCATTCAGGACACTGCCAAAGAGGCGGGTCTGGCGGATCGCGGCCTCGGCATCGACGCTTGCCCGCGATTGAGGCTTGCGGTCGCGCGGATCGCTCAGCTCGATCTGGGCGGGCGGGATTCGTAGATCATTCCCGGCAACGGCTTCGAGCAGGCCTGTGCGCAGGATCGAGCGGGCGATTGATGGGCTGAGGCGGTGAATGTCCGCATAGAAACGGACCTGATATTCGATCCCGTCGGTCGTCACCTCGGTCACAAGGACGGATGGGGCGGGTGAGGCGTGCAGGCCCTCTGCGCCCTCAATGGCTTTCATTGCGGCACCCAGCAGGAGCTTTCGGGCACGCTCCGTCGGTGTCTCATGTGGCAGATGGATTGTCACCTCGAGCCGTTTAGGACCAACGGGCTGGCTGTGATTAGTGATCGTGAAGACCCCGCCGATCGAGTTCGGCATGATGAAGCTGCGGCCATCCTCCAGCATCAGGCGCGTCGTCCGCCAGTCGATCTCAGTCACAAGGCCATAGACCGGTTCTTCGAAGTCGCGGCTGGTCACGCTGATCCAGTCGCCGACCGCGTATGACCGGTCGATGGATATGGCGAGGCCGGAGAAAAGATCGAGAATGACGCTACGCAGGGCAAAGCCGATAATGACGGCAAGAAAGCCAGAGGCTGCCAGCGCCCCGCCGAGCGAGAAACCGAGCTGGTTCTGCAAGATGTGGAACAGCGCCGCGCCGAAAATGAGGATCGAGACGGTCAGCGGCAAAAGGCGCGGGACCTTCGCGCCCATCACATTGGCGAGATAACCCTTCCAGAAGAAGACACGGACAATCCCGTCAATGACCAGCGCGACGGACAAGGCGATGAGGCCGCCGAGGAGTTTCTCGATGGCCAGCACCCATTCGGGGCTCGCCTCCGCAGGGTGTGCGGAGACCACCCACCAGCGCAGCGCCAGCAGGACCGACAGGAGGATGATGCGCCGAAGAACCAGCAGCATGACGATCACTTTGCCTCTTCAGATCCGAGGCCCGGGAATGTCAGGAAATGCGGGCGCAATCAATGCAGCCAGCGCATCTGGCTAAACGCGCCGGTAAGGCTGCGGCTCAGAGGGAGGCCGCAAAAAGGAGCTGCGCCGCATAATAAAGAGGCAGGCCCCAGATGCGTGAGCCGGGATCAGAAGCGGTGAGCCGGTCGCGCGCCACCGAGATATCGGAAACGGCAAAAGCAAGAGCTGCGGCAGCGAAAGGCAGGGCGAGCTGCCCGCCGATCCCGCCGGCAAGGGCGGTTGCGACCATCGCGCCGATGATGATCGTGTAGGCGGCCACCGGCACGCGCCATTGGGTGAGAAGTGATGGCCAGAGCCGGACCATCACCCCGCCCATGAAAAGAATAGTTAGCCCCGCTCCCACCGCCCAGGCAAAACTCGGAAAGGGGCTCAGCCGCAGGAACCCAGCCGTATAGGCAACATGTGCGAGCCCAAAGGCTGCCATGCCGCCAAGAAACAAAAACCGCCGGGCACTGAGCAGGAAGACATCCCCCAGAAGGCTGAGGATGAGCCCGGCAAAGATCAGCCGGCTGAAATGCGTCTCCATCGCGCCCTGATGCCAGGCGAGATAAACAAAACAGAGCGAGGCCGCGCTTTTTGAAAACCCGATCAGCAGTATTGCTCGCCGCTGCTCGGCCCATAGGCAGACCGCGACAAAGAAGAGACAGAGTAAGATGAGATAAAGGGTCATCGGGTCAGTATCTGCACATTCTCGCCATGGGCAAGCAGCTTGTCCCATTTGACGAACGCCCGAAGCGGGTGACATTCCCTCTCCAAGGAGAGCCCGAAAATGGCCAAGAGCAAACCGACACGTTCCCAGCTACCGCCGCCTGAGGCGCCTGATGGCGACCCTTTCTCGGGCTCCGAAATGGGGGCTATCGCCCACCTTTACCGGGGCGAGGTCTACCGCTCGACGATCTGGCGAACGCGGCTTGATGCGACGACCAACTGGTCTGTGGTTTCGCTCGGCATCGCGCTCAGCCTCTCTTATGCGAATCCCGAGGCGAGCGCCCTGCCGCTCCTGCTGGTCGCGCCGCTGATCTTCCTCTTTTTATATCTCGAGGCACGGCGATACCGATATTTCAATGTGTGGCGGGCGCGGGCGCGCTGGATCGAGATCAACTTCTATGCGCCGCTGCTGAAAAGGCAGCCTTATGTGAACGGGCCGTGGCAGACGACGCTCGCGGAGGATTATGAAATCCCCGAGCACCACATCTCTTTTTCGCGGGCGATGGGGCGGCGTCTGCGGCGGAATTATCTGTGGATTTTCTCGGTTCAGGCGCTGGCCTTTTTCGGCAAGGTCATCGTCCACCCTGTGCCTTTGGAGAATTGGGGTCAGCTGTTCGAGCGTATGGGGACAGGGCCAATCCCCGGCTGGGCGGCAGGTGGTGCGGTGCTTGGACTCTACCTTTCTGCAGCGACTTTCACATGGGTGATGCTGCGCGCGGACCGCAAGAAACTGCGCGATCGGCCGAACCCGATTTCGATGGGGTAAGGATGGGCGACGGCGGGCTTATCCGCTATAGCCGCCCCCGTGATGCGTAAAGGAGAGAGCCCGATGAAATCCTGGATCATGCTTGCCCTGCTTGGCACGTCGATGTTGACCGCTTGTGGCGGCAAGGACGACACCAATGAGCCGGAACAGATCACCGAGCCGCCGGTCGTTGAAGAAGCAGCCGTGACAGGCGTCGCGACAGCGCTTTACGTCTTTGATTGCGGAACGATTGCGATCTCGGATCTCGATGTCTTTGCCTCAGACGGCAGTTATGCGGGCCAGACTGATACGTTCACGGATAGCTGTTTTCTGATCCGCCACCCAAAGGGCGATCTTCTGTGGGATCTCGGCCTGCCAGCTGCGCTTGTCGGGCAGGAGCCTCAGGTCAACGAGCCTTTCACCGTTTCTCTTGAAACTTCTCTTGCTGATCAGCTGAATGCGATCGGCGTTGCGCCAGGCGATATTGATCTTGTCTCAATTTCGCATTCGCATTTTGACCACACCGGCCAGCCAGAGGCGGCAGGCAAGGCGCTGTGGCTCGTTCATCAGGCGGAATATGATCACATGTTCGATGCCGAGAACCCGAATGACTACTCAGCTTTCGAGAAGTTCGACACAAAGACGTTCACGGAAGATTACGATGTCTTCGGCGACGGCGCAGTCCGCATCATGTCGCTGCCCGGCCACACGCCGGGGCATACGGCGCTGCTGGTGAAGATGGCGGAGACCGGCCCGGTCCTGCTCTCAGGCGATCTTTATCACCGTGCGGAAAGCCGTGAGGGGACGAAGGTGCCTCGCTTCAACACGGATGAGGCCATGACGCGCAATTCCATGGACCGGTTCGAGGCGATTGCCGCCGCGAGCGAAGCGTTGGTCATCATCCAGCATGAGCCGGTTGATGTCGCGAAGCTGCCCAAGCCGCCTGAGGCGCTGAAATAATCCCGTTCGGGAATTGTCAGAGCTTCTCGCCGGGTAGTTTGCTTGCCTGCCTGATCCAGCCTGCGAGCAATTCCTCGTCAAAGCCGTCATCCTCATAGATGGCGTAATACCGGACACCATTCTGCTTTGAGGCTTTCGGGGGGACAGGATCGAGATCCGTCCCTCGGAAAAAAGTGATTTGGATATATTCCTTATAACAATAAAGGGCGAGGAACCATGAACCCGGCTCGACGCCATAAAAGGGCGTGTTCCATTTGACGGCCTTTGCCGCGCCGGGCACCGTTTTCTCAATCAGGGCATCGAGCTTTCGTCCGATAGCGGATTTCCAGCCGGGCATGGCATTGATATAGGCCTGGACAGGGGCATCTCCGTCTCCTTTGGGGATCTGCGGGTTTCCGCTGGAGAGGAGTTTCGGAGCGTCGCTGGAAGCCTTTCGGGTCATGTCACGACCCTGCCTTTCCCTCATCGCCGAATTCGGTCGGGGCAGCGTCCGAGAGAAGATCCGTCTCCCTTGTTTCGGCGCGGTCTTCGGCGACTTTCTCCTCGATGCTGCGGTCAGGCGCGACATCGACAGGGCCTGTGGCAGGCGCGGGTTCGGGCCGGGACGGCGCAGTCGTCAGGGTGGCGGATCCTTTGGGCAAGACCATACCTTCCGGCATCTGATCGATGCGCAGTCGGTAGATCGGCTCGGGCAGGGTGAAGCCTTTTGCCTCCAGCTCATTCTTGACGATACGGATAGAGGCCGATTTTGCCTTTGCGAAGTCCGTATGCGCCTGATCGATCCATGCCGCGAAGCTGAGGACGATATTGCTGTCCCCGACTTTTTCGATCCATGCGGTGGGCTCGGGATCTTTGAGGATGAATTCGAGGGTTTCGAGCTGGGCAAGGCCGGTTTCAATGGCGGCCTGCGGATCGTCATTCGCATCGACCCCAAGCTCAAAGGAAAAGCGGCGCTCCGGGTTGCGCGTATAATTGACGATAATCGCCTTGAAGACCTGCGCATTGGGGATGCGCACATGATTGCCGTCCCGCGACATCAGGATGGTCGCGCGGGAGGTCAAGCGCACGACATGGCCTTCCTGCCCGTCAATATCGACAAGGTCTTTTGGCCGGAAGGGCTGGCGAAGGGAGAGCATGACGCTGGCGATGAAGTTCTCGATTGAGTCCCTGACGGCAAATCCGACCGCGAGGCCGAGAACCCCCGCGGCCCCCAGAACGGCGGAGAGGACAGCGACGGCATCAAGAATGTTCAGGGCAATGACGAGCCCGAGCATGATGAAGACCAGCGGGATGATCATGCCGAAAAGCCCGGCGACCAGCGTGTTGGGGGCGATCCGCCGCCACAGCCATCGTTGCCGCCCGAGGAACAGGCCTAGGAGCCAGAAGACGATGACGATGGTGATCGCGACAGCGAGCAGGGGGAGAAGGGCAATCGAGTCGCGGGCAAGCTGATGCGCGCGCTCCGTTGCCGGGCCAAGCTGGCGGTTGACCGAAAGGTCCGTACCGATTGCATTGTCGACGGCCACCACGCCGCTGATCCGGCTGGCAACAGCCTCCGCCTCGCTCGCTGCCGTGCGCGAGGTGACCATGCCGGAGAGGCGAACAACACCGCCAGTGACCTCGACCTCGATCCCGTCGAAGGCGGGCAGCACGGCAAAGATATTTGTCAGCCGCGCTTCGATATTCGCGTCTTCGGCTTCGGTGGGCTGCGCGGTTTCAATCTGGCCGTCAGTGAAGACGACCTCTCCCTTATCTTCCTCTTCCAACTCCTGCGCCCCGGCCGGGATGAACCCGGTCAGGGCAAGAAGGAGGATGAGGAGCGGCCGGGTTCTCACCGGGCTAGTGCCTCGCGGATGAGGGCCGCGACTTTGTCCGGACCCATCACTTTGGTGAAAGCACCCATGCGCGGGCCTTCGGACTGGCCGAAGACGACTTCATAAAGCCCGACGAACCATTGGCGGATATTCTCATATTCCGCCGCCTTGCCGGCATCGAAGACGGCTGTCTGGTAGACATCTTCCTCTTCGCCGGGGGCAAGAGCGTCGAGCCGTCCTGCGAGATCTTCAAGCGCACCGCGCTCCTGCTCCGTTGGCTGACGATAGTTCTTCTTCGGCTTCACGAAGTCTTCGAAATAGTTGATCGCATAGGCAAAGAGCGGCTCGACCGCTGCCATCTCCGCGTCTGATGCCTGCGGGCGGTATTTGCGGATGAAGCCGCGCAACACATCGGGGTCCGACGTGCCCGACGCATCGACCAGCGTCAGGAGCAGCCCGAAGGGCACTGGCGGGGTGACGTCCGGCACATCGCCGCCATGGACATGCCAAGCGGGGTTATCGATGGCTTTTGCGCCTTCCTGCTCGGGGTACTTGGTGACATGTGTCCAGTACTCATCGACCGTCTTCGGAATAATATCGAAATAGAGCTTTTTCGCCTTTTTCGGATTGATGAAATTGTAAAGGGCGAGGCTCTCGGGCGCGGCATAACGCAGCCATTCGTCGATGGTCAGGCCATTGCCTTTGGTTTTCGAGATTTTCTGTCCGTGCTCGTCAAGAAAGAGCTGGTAGTTAAAGCCAGCCGGCGGCGTGCCGCCGAGCGCGGCGACAATCCGGTTGGATAGCCGCACGCTTTCGGTCAGGTCTTCGCCTGACATCTCGTAATCGACGCCGAGCGCATACCAGCGCCCAGCCCAGTCAGCTTTCCATTGGAGCTTGACCGCGCCGCCCGTGACCGAGCTTTCAACGCGGCTGCCGTCCTCATCCTCATAGACGACCATGCCGGAGGCGGCATCGCGCTCGAGCAGGGGCACGTAAAGAACGCGGCCGGTTTTCGGGCTGATCGGCAGGATCGGCGAATAGGTCGCGCGGCGTTCCTCCCCTAGTGTCGGCAGGATGATGTCCATGATGTCGTCATAGACTTCGAGGACGCGGGTGAGCGTCGTATCGAACATGCCTGCTTCATAGGCGGCGGTTGCCGACTGGAACTCATAGTCAAAGCCGAAATGGTCGAGGAAAGCCTGCAGCCGTGCGTTATTGTGGGCCGCAAAGCTCTCATGCGTCCCGAAGGGGTCGGGTACACGGCTCAGTGGTTTTTGCAGATGCGGCTCAAGCTGGTCCGGGTTGGGCACTGTGGGCGGCACTTTGCGCATCCCGTCCATGTCATCGGAGAAGCAGATGAGGCGCGTTTCACGGCCCGTCAGGGCCTCGAACGCCCGGCGAACCATGGTCGTGCGGGCAACTTCGCCGAAAGTGCCGATATGCGGCAGGCCGGACGGCCCATAGCCTGTCTGGAAGACGACCGGCCCGTCCTTTTCCGCCTTTTCGAGCCGCTTGATCAGGTTTTGGGCTTCCTGGAATGGCCAGGACCTGGCGTCGGCGTACTCGTTTGCGGTGAACTCTCTAAGGCTCAAGGGTCTTATCCTCTTTCAGGGTGTAAGGGGGGTTTGCGAAGTTGCGCGGCATTCCCTAGCAAGCCGCCCGTATAGTCATAAAGGCGCAAGATGGCCCATACCGTTGTTCAGCTAACACCCGCCGAAGCCGTCATCTATCTCATGGTCATGACTTCGGCCTCGGATGGACGCATTTCCGAAACCGAACTCCGGGCGATTGGCCGGGTTGTCCGGTCCTATCCCATGTTCACCGATGCCGATGAAGACGGGCTGGTGCAGACATCCGAAGCGGCTGGCCAGCTCATGTCATCTGACGGGGGCCTGCACAAGGTGATCGATTCAGCCGCGGCGGCCCTGCCGTCCCATCTGAACGAGACCGCCTACGCCGCCGTCGTTGATGTCGTGACCGCGGATGAAAATCTCGACATGACGGAGATCCGCGTGCTTGAGCTGATCCGCGATGCGCTGAAGGTAAGTGATGACGGCGCTGCCGCTATCGAGCATGCCGCGCGCGCCCGTCACATGACTCTCGAGGAGATCGAATGACTGATGATGACAGCCTAAAACTGGGCTGGGTTGAGTGGTGTTCCCTGCCGGTACTGGGGTTACCGGCCCTCAAGGTGAAGGTCGATACCGGGGCCAAAACCTCGGCCCTGCACGCTTTCACCGTCGAGCCATTTGGCCCCGCGAGTAAACCGAAAGTCCGCTTCGGGATTCATCCGATCCCGGAAAAACCCGAAATCGAAGTCTATTGCTCTGCCGATGTGGTCGACCGCCGTGAAGTGACAAGCTCCAATGGCGAGACCGAGATGCGCTATGTCATCGAGACGCCGATCCAGATGGGCGATCATGAATGGCCGATCCAGATCACGCTCTCCGATCGTGAGGGGATGAGCTATCACATGCTACTCGGGCGCCAGGCGCTGTCGGCTTATCCCGGTGATGGCGAGCCGCAGGTGCTGCCCTCGATGAGTTATCAGCAGCCGAGCCTCGATTACGACGTCTACGACAAGATCACGAAAAAGCCTCCGACCAAGCGTTCCTTGCGCATTGGTGTGCTGACACGCGAGCCGAAATCCTATTCGACGAAACGGCTAGTCGAGGCGGCAGAAGCCCGCGAGCATGTCGTCGAGCTGATCGACACCCGGCGTTGCTATATGCTGATCAATGCGGGCAAGCCGGAGGTCCATTATGATGGCCGCGCTTTGCCGATCTATGATGCGATCATCCCGCGGATTGGCGCCTCGATCACCAATTACGGCACGGCGGTCACGCGCCAGTTCGAGGCGATGGGCTGTTATTGCGTCAATGGCAGCCATGCCATCGCGGTCAGCCGGGATAAGCTTTATGCGCATCAATTGTTGGCGCGCGAAGGGATCGGCATGCCGACCACGGCTTTTGCCTCAAGCCCGCAGGACAATAAAAGCCTGATCGATCTGATGGGCTCCCCGCCGATTATCGTGAAGCTGCTTGAATCAAGTCAGGGCAAGGGCGTGGTCCTCGCTGATACGAAGAAGGCGGCTGAGTCAGTTGTCGGGGCCTTCCGTGGGCTGAAGGCAGATTTCCTTGTTCAGCAATTCGTCAAGGAAGCGGGCGGTGAAGACATTCGCTGTCTTGTCATCGGCGGCAAGGTCGTTGCCGCGATCAAGCGGACTGCCGCCCCCGGCGACTTCCGCTCGAACCTGCATCAGGGTGGCTCGGCCTCTGTCGTCAGGATCACGAAAGAAGAGCGTGAAACCGCGCTCGCTGCCGCCAAGGTGCTGAATCTCGGCATGGCGGGTGTGGACCTGTTGCGGTCGAATGACGGCCCCAAAGTGCTGGAGGTCAATTCGAGCCCCGGCCTTGAGGGCGTTGAGACCGCATCCGGCAAGGACATTGCGGGGCTCGTCATCGAAGCGATCGAGAAACGCGTCTCGAGCTATGTCCGCCGCCGCCGGCGGGCGAGAGCCGCATGAGCCCGTTCCGGGAGGGATATCTCTACCGGCTGTGCTGTCCGGCACAGTGGGACGGGTTACGCAAATGCGAACATGTTCCGTATAGCCCGGATGACGCTCATGACGGCTTCTTTCACATGTCGACCCCGGCGCAATTGCTGGAGACGGCGGCAAAGCATTATGCGATTCATCCGAAGCTCGTCGCCATCGGTTGCCCCGACAGCGCCCCCGGTGAGCTTCTCAAATGGGAGCCCTCCCGAGGCGGTGCACTCTTCCCGCATGTTTACGGCGATGTCCTGACCGAATGGTTTGACCACCTCGTCCCCCTGATCAAACAGGCAGATGGCTACGTGCCGGTTCCGGGAGCAGAAGAAAATATATGAGCATCTGGCGGCTCGGCACGCGTGCCTTTCATGCCTTTGATCCCGAAACGGCTCACAATCTGACGATCCGTGCCCTAAAGGCGGGGGTTGGCCCCCGGCGCAAGGGAGATCTGTTCCCGGCACTTGAGACAAAGGTTGCGGGCCTGACCTTTCCCAATCCGCTGGGGCTGGCGGCCGGTTTCGACAAGAATGCCGTGGTGCCGGATGCCTGCTTGAATATGGGGTTCGGATTTGTCGAGGTTGGCGCCGTCACGCCGCGGCCGCAGGCGGGCAATGACAAACCTCGGGTCTTCCGTCTTTCTCGCGATCAGGCGGTGATCAACCGCTATGGTTTTAACAATGACGGGCTCGAAGCCATTGCCGCACGGCTGTCTGCCCGTTCGGGCCGGGGGATTGTCGGGATCAATCTGGGGGCGAACAAGGATTCGACCGACCGTGTCGGCGATTACGTGACCTGCGCCGCGCGGCTCGCGCCGCTTGTCTCTTTCTGTACAGTGAATGTTTCCTCCCCCAATACGCCGGGCCTGCGCGCGCTTCAGGAAAAAGATGTCCTGATGTCGCTCCTTAATAATGTCCGTATGGCGATGACGGGGAATGCCAAGCTCTTCCTCAAGATTGCGCCAGACCTCGGCGATGAGGATCGCGCCGACCTTGTCGAACTGGCCAAGGCCGCGCCGATTGACGCGCTGGTCATCTCCAACACGACCATCGGGGAGCGGGACCGGCTGGCTCATGATCCTGACCAGAAGGGCGGGCTGTCGGGCCGTCCGCTTTTCCCGCTCTCAACCGCGCGGCTGAAGGAATTCGCAGGCGCCCTCGATGGAGCCGTCCCGCTGATCGGAGTGGGCGGGATTTCCGGTGCGCAGGACGCTTATGAGAAAATCCTCGGCGGCGCCTCGCTCGTCCAGATCTATACCGCGCTCGTTTATAAGGGCCCGGATCTTGTAATCGATATCCTAGAGGGCCTGTCTGAACGTTTGTCAGCGGACGGTTTTCAGGACGTCGCGGACGCGGTTGGCAAAGGGCTCTAGGGCCTGCCAGCTGACTGTTACATGATTATCGACTTTCGATAATATCATGCTAAGCATGACACCCTCAGGGAAAGGGTCTCGTCATGCTTCATCTTCTGATCGCCTCACTCGCTGTGTTCATGGCCAGCCCGCCGGAAGTGGCCGAGATCAGCCCTCCCAAAGAGATCATTGCCGAACGGATCAGCGGCCTGCTGGAAGAGCGCCCTGACCTGAAGGGCATCTCCGTCACGGTTAGGCAAGGTGGCCGGACGATGGCGATCAGCAAAGGGCAGGCCGCGCCTGACGGCACGAAGCTGACGGCCGAAACGCCCATTCGGATTGCAAGCGTTGCCAAGACCTTCACGGCGGCAACGGTGCTGCGGCTCTACGAACAGGGCATGGTTGATCTCGACAGGCCGATCCGTGAGCTGATCGATGAGCGTTATGACACCCTTCTTAGTGAAGACGGGTATGACACCTCAATTATCACGGTGAGGCATTTGCTGATGCATGTCTCCGGCATGCCGGATGCTGCGGATCGCGCATATATCGATCTGGTTCTTGCTGATACGTCGCGGCAATGGACACGAGATGATCAGCTGCAACTGCTTGTCGACAATCACGATCCGATTGGTCCGCCGAATACTGAGTTTCGATATTCGGATACCGGATATGTCCTTCTCGGCCATATTATCGAACGCCTGACCGGTGATGCGCTGGGAATTTCTGTTCGGCGTGAACTTAAATTCGATGTGATTGGTCTGACCTCAACATGGTGGGAGCAGACAGAGATGCCGCCTGCAACGGCTCTTCCTCGGGGGCACCAATTTCTGGGTGAGCAGGATACGCATGACTGGAACGGCTCGATGGATCTTTATGGCGGCGGCGGGCTCATCTCGACGACCACGGATCTTTCCCGATTCATGCAGGCACTGTTTAATGGGGAGATTTATGATGACCCCAAAACGCTTGAGCTCATGACCACGGCGCCCGGTCATCCGTTTCCGGATAACTATCGGATCGGTCTTTTCCCGCGCGACATAAACGGCGTGCAGGCCTATTCCCATGGCGGCTTCTGGGGGGGGGAGATCATGGCATCGCCAGCGATGGATTATTACGCAGCGGGCGTGTCGATGGAGCAGTCCGGTTATCGCGCCATGGTCTCAATCCTTCGTGACGCGTTGGGCGCGATGGCGGAATAATTGAGTCTTATCGTTGGTGCTGCTCAGGCGGCACGCTTGCCCGACTCTATACCGCACTCGCTTATATAAGGGCCGGGACCTCGTGGTCGATATCCTTGAGGCTTGTCAGAACGTTTATCAGTGGACGGTAATCAGGAGGTCGTAGGATGCAGTTGGCAGGGGCTGTGAAAAAGTTTGATGAACGACGAATCACTCATCTGATTTCTTCTAGCCTTTCCCAAAAATCGATCGGGGGAACAGTTTCGATCATTCCTGCGACCATTTCCACAAATCCGGCATTGAAATAGTTTTTGCACAACGCCCAAAGTTCGCGGCCACGCTCCGTGCCAAGAACAAAATAAATTACGCCGCGATAGCTCTCCCAGGTTTCCTTGTCGAGCGCGCCGTTTCTATATTGTAGCCATTCGTGCTCGCGTGCGCGCATCTGCCCGATCATCCAGAAAATCAGCTTGGTCTTCTCTTCTTTTGTGGGTGTTTCCGGCTGGGAAAAGATGCGTCCGAGTTCCGGAAATTCCAGGTACTTGTAGACACCTGTCTGATCATTGGTCAGCTGAGCTTGCCGAGATTCCGAGCGCAGCTGCTGTGCACCCTGCCTTACTTGAATCGTCAAATAGATGAGAGTGACAGCGACAACGACGACCCCGATGATCTGGGCCAGATAGGCAATATCTTCGAGGGTCAGGGTCATAACGCGAATGCTCCGGCAGGTCTGGCCATAGTAGTTCTTACTCGTCATGCAACTTGAGTGACCGGTGGACCAGATCACAATTCATTCTGACCGGCTAGATGAGGGTGTATGGCTCCGATTGAAGCCCCCCCTTCATCAGCGCGCGCCGGGGTGCTAGTGGGCGCCCCGCAAGACGCATTTTGAGGAATGGTGGATCAGGCGATGACGTACTCCCTTCTTTCCGTTGCCATGGCGGCGATGTCTTCGGTTCTTTCAGCGGGCTCGGCGCCCGGCGATGCCTGCGAGAGCTGGGCGATGACCGGTGATATCCGCACCGCGCCGGGCGAAGCCGCCGAAGCAGTCCTTATCTCCGGCGAGCGCGTGACAGCCGTCGGAGATGCCTCACTGGCCGATGCGCTGCCTGCCGAATGTGTGGTTGCTCTGCCTGAAGGCGCAGTCGCGCTACCCGGCCTGCATGATGGTCACGCCCACCTTCTCGGCGTGGGCCTGCGGGAGATGACCCTCAACCTCGAAGGAACGGCCTCGATTGCAGAGCTGCAGACCCGGATCAAATCGGCAGCGGCAGAACTCGACAAAGGCGAGACGCTTTATGGCCGCGGCTGGATTGAAACCGGCTGGCCCGAAGGGCGCATGCCGACGGCTGCTGATCTCGACAAAGTCGTCAAAGACCGCCCCGTCATTCTGGTGAGGGCGGACGGTCATGCCATGGTCGTCAACACCACGGCTTTGAAGAAAGCCGGCATTACGAAGGACACGGTCGATCCTGAAGGCGGGCGCGTCGAACGCGACGAGAAGGGCAAGGCGACAGGCCTTCTGATCGATATGGCCATGCCGCTGGTGGATGACCTTCTGCCCAAACTTGATGAGGTTCGCCGCCGCGAGGGGCTGAAGGTCGGGGCCGAGAAGATGGCGTCGCTCGGTTGGACCGGCGTTCACAACATGTCGGTCGACCCGGAAGATGTCGTGATCCTCAAGGAGATGGCAGCGGCGGGTGAGCTGCCCGTGCGCGTCTTCAACTATCTCGTGCCCGGGGCGCTTGATCAGGTGATCGAGCAGGGGACGGGGTGCACGGATGATGACATGGTGTGCACGAACGGCATCAAATTCTATGTCGATGGCGCACTTGGCTCGCGCGGGGCGCTGCTCTTTCATGATTATGCCGACCAGCCCGGCAAGCGCGGCCTGCAATTGATGCAGAAGGAAGAAGCGGTCGAGGCTTTCCAGAAGGCCTATGACAACAAGATCCAGGTCACGACCCATGCGATCGGCGACAAGGGCAATTTCCTCGTCCTTGACTGGTATAAGCGGGTGCTGGGCGAGTTGGATGCGACAGAGCGCAAAGCGCCACGCTGGCGGATTGAACATGCGCAGATCGTCCGGCCGAACGATATTCCGCGTTTCGCCTTTTACGGCATTACGCCGTCCATGCAGCCGAGCCACGCGATCGGCGATCTCTTCTTTGCGCCGGCCCGTTTGGGGGAGCAGCGCCTGCTTGGTGCCTATGCCTGGGGCCGGTTCTTTGAGAATGGCGCGAATGTCGTTGGCGGATCTGATGCGCCGGTCGAGAAGGGCGATCCACGGATCGAGATTTTCGCCGCGACTAAGCGGAAAGCTCTAGATGGCACCCAAGGCGAGAACTGGCACCCCGAAGAGGCGGTGACCGAGGAGCAGGCGATTGCCATGTTCACGACCAATGCCGCCTATGCCGTCTTCAAGGAAGACCGACTGGGGCGCCTTGCCGAAGGGTTCTATGCGGACATTTCAGTGTTTTCTGGCGATCCGTTCGAGAAGGACTGGGATGCCACCAACGCCATGATGACGGTGGTGGGCGGCAAGGTCCGCTAATCCTTGATCTCGGTGAGCAGGGTCTCGAAGCGTTTCTCGACGCTTTCGAGATCCACCGAGGCAAGGAAAGTCGAATAGGCAAGTGCCGAGAGAAGATAGCGCAGATCCCGCACCCAAGGGGGCAGGAATTGCGGCTCGCTGATCAAGCCTTCATCTAGCAGCATACGGACGGCATCGATGTCGTTGATGTCGATCTTGCCGACGAACAGCGCGCGGATCAGATCGGCATCGCCTGTCGTGACTGCGGCACGCAGGAAATTATGCACCTCAAGCAGGCCGCCTAGATAGACTGAGTCCTTCGTGAAGGGTCCGCCGCCATTGACGAGGCCGCCGCGCACGACCCGGCGCGCGCTCTCAAAAGCTTCGAGTGGCGCATCCTTTGGGTTCCGTTCACGGAAGAACTGGTAAAGCTCAATAAAGTCGGCGCCCTCGGTCGACATCTCAATGCCGATCACCCGGTCGGCGAGCCGTTTGAACCGGCGCGGATCAAGCGATCCGGTAATGAACTCGGCAAAGACGGCAAGCCCTTCCTGCGTGCGTGCATTGCCCGGATGGCTTTCGGCGAGCAGGGGGAAGCGGTTCTGTGACCGACCGTTATAGCCGGTCGCAATGTGGATCAGCGCTTCGTGATGAAGGAGCTGGTCGACATCGAGATCTGAGAAACTCGCATCGGCGCGCAGCTTGATATAGTCGCTGCCGGCGGCGGCCTTGGCGGAGACATTCGTTGTGACTTCAAGGCGCGGTGCCCGGTCCCCGAAGTGCTCCGGCAGCTCTTTTTCCATCCGCGAACGGACGTCTTCGGCTGTCAGGACTTCGGGCGGCTCGAGCAGCATGCTGCCTTCATCGAATTCGGAGAGGACGGTGTCGAGCCGGTGGGCAAGGTCGAGCGCCGTCACCTTGCCATCGGCAATCGCCGCCGTGGGTGAGCCGTAAAGCGCGACCGAATGGCCGTAAAAGGCGCTGGTCCCGACGCAGGTGAGCAGCGCGGCAGTCTCCTCGACCGTGTCGATCATCCGGTCGAGCCAGGCATGAACCGGGGTCGAGCCATCGACGAGGTGCTCTGCATCATGCAGCAGCTCGAGCGAAGGACTCGGATCGATGATGTCATATTCGGGTGCCGGGGGCTCTTTCTCGCCGCTGGCAAAGAATTTGTCGGCAAGGTCGCGGTCCCAGCTCAAGGTGCGCAGGACCGGCAGGCGCTCCTCCGCGGCGAGAATGAGCGCAGCTGCGTGTTGCAGCCTTTCGAGTTCTGCTTCTGAAAATGCCGACATGAAACCCTTCTGAATCAACCGGCTCCATGGCCGTCATCGCAACCTTCTTACAACAGATTCCGCACTGCGTCATATTCGCTGGCGCCTCCCCTCGCCTTGGCGGGAACGCCGGGGCATAGTGCACATTATATATGAGGGGCGAGCGGCGCGGCCGCGAAAGGGTTTGATCTGTTGAAATGGCTGTGGCGCATATTGGCCGGACTGGTCCTGCTGCTGATCGTGGCGGCGGGGGCGGCCTATATCTGGCGCCTGCCGCTGGCCGGCTGGATCGCTGAAGGCCAGCTTGAAAAGCTTGGGCTGGAAGATCCGGACGTCACCGTCACGACACTGACCATGAAAAAGGCGGCCTTCACACTGGAGGCGCCGCAGCTTTCTGGAGAAGCCTCGGTCGATTACGAATTTGGCGAGCTTTGGCGCGACCGCCGCGTGCGGGACATCGTCGTGTCGCGGCTCAAGGGCACGCTTGTTCTCACCGAAACGGGCGAGGTGAGTGTCGTGGGGCTTTCGCTTCCTCAAGGCGACGGTGAGCCGCAGGAGAAAAGCGGCTATCCCTTCCGTTCCCTGACGGTGGGGGAGGCGAATGTCGCGCTGCTGACGCCGGAAGGCGAGGGGCGGCTGACCGCCGCTATCGCGATTGATCCCGAAGAAGGTGGCGAGATTGTGCTGGAGCTGACCGGCGACCGGCTTGGGGTTGAGGCGCTGACGGCGGAGGCAATCAGGCTTTCTGCCAATATCGATCTTTCGGCTGATGGCCCGGCCACGGGCAAAGCCACTCTGCAGGGCGATGTCCTCACGGCACAGACGATTGCCCGTAATCTTGACCTGCAACTGGATGGAGCGGCGGGAGACTGGCGACCTTTGCTTGAGGGCAAACTGCCCGACAGTGGCCGTCTGTCGCTCAATATCAGCTCGGCCTCGATCGGGGCGGAGACAACGGCCGTGCTGCAAAGCCTTGCTGATGGCGCACCGCCCTTTCAGACCGAACTCGATCTCGTCACCCTGACGGGCTCTGTCGATGCGATGATCGAAGGCGGTGTGCTGACCGCCCGGATCGGCGATGCGCCTATTGAAGCCCGCAGCAGTGAAGGAATTTTCCTCCGGCTTGAAGGGATTAAAGTTGAACCGCTCCTTGTGCTGAGTGAAGACAGTGCGGATGTTGCCGCACGTCTCTCGACAGAGCTGCCGCAATTTGCGGGCGACGTCGTGCTGCTCGCTACACAGGAGGGAACTGGCCCATGGGAGTTGGCTCTCGCCGGCCATCTGCCGCGCGGGGAGATTGCGGGGCTGACGCTCAATGCGGATGAGGTGGCCGCGCAGGGCAGCTATGACCGCGGTGTCCTGACGTTGGAAACACAGCTTGCCGGCCGATTGCAGCAGGCCCGGCTGGGCGCGCTGACAGTTACCGACGCGCCGATCCGCGCTCAATTGCCGGTGCGGGCCGATTTCAACACGAGCCTCTTCAGCATTCCGGGAACGGAAGGAACCACTGTCGTTGTCGGTGGAGCGAAGCTGCGCTCTACCAATGGCAGCATGAGGGCGACGCTGGGCCCGACGGAGCTGATCCCTGAAGCAGGCCGTCCCTTCCTGTCCGCGTCGCTAGGAGAGGCCAACAGCCTTGAAGGCGGCGTTGGTGTGCGGCTCTCGCGGATTTCGGCGCAAGCCGGAGAAACGCAAATCCGGGCGAGCAGCCTGCGCGGGGCGGCCAGTCTTGATTTCGATAATCAGGAGAATATCACCGCCCTGACCATGTCCCTGACTGGCGGGAACGGGCAGATCAACGACACGCTCAGCCTCCAGAATATTGTCGCAGACGGACAGGTTCGGGTACTCAGCGGCGATGCCGAGGGCGAACTTTCCATCAAGGGCGTGACGATCACCGAAGCGCGGGAAGCCCCGCGCGTTGCGTCCATGAAAGTCAGCGGCCCCGTGAAGCTGAAAAGCGGGCGGGTTGGTTTTGATTTGGCTGTAGCCGGCCCCAACGGCACGCCGCTCGGCAAGGTCAAAGGGCAGCACACGCTGGAAACGGGCCGGGGGCATGCTGAATTTGACAGCGGGGAGCTGCGTTTCGTGCCCGGCGGACTGCAACCCTCAAAACTCCTGCCGCCTCTGATCGGGATCATCAGCAAGGCGACGGGAAGCCTGCATGGCTCGGCGGTCGCGGATTGGGGCAATGGCGGGCTCAAGACGAGCGCGGTGATCTCTCCCACAAAGCTCAGCTTCTCAGGCCCCGGCATCACGGTCGAGCGGACATCCGAGCTGACGGGTGTGCTGACTTTCTCGAATCTCTTCCCCGTGACGACAGACGGGATGCAGATCATCGAGGTCGGCTCCATCGATTTCGGCTCGATCGCCCTGCCCAACGGAGAAGTCCGTTTCGAACTGCCGGGTGATGACACGCTAGTCGTCGAGGAAGCGGTCTTCCCGCTCTTTGACGGGCAGATGATCGCCGAAAAGGCCGTGATCGGATTTGATGGCGGCTCGGTTGCGACCTTGCGCGCGGAGGATCTTGATCTCGGCGCGATCCTGTCCTTCCTCAATGTGAAAGGGCTGACGGGCGCGGGCCGGGTTGAAGGTACACTGCCCATCGTCTTTGATCGCTTTGCCGTCCGTATCGAGAATGGCGTGTTGCGCGCAACCTCACCGGGGGTGATCGAATTCACCGGTCCGACCGCGGAAGCTGCGGCCCAGTCGAACCAGGGCGCACGCCTTGCCTTTGATGCGCTCGAATTCCTGCGCTTCTCGGAGCTGGAGGCGACGATCAATGGCCGGCTCGACGGCGATCTTGATTTCAAGTTCACCTTCAAGGGTGAGAGCGAGGTCGATCTTGATGGCGATGGCGGGGCAGAGAATGTGAATGCTCCCATCATCTTCCGCGCCAATGTCGAAGTGCCGTTGATTTCGCTCATCAATCAGGCGCGGCTGTCGCGTGATACGCGGCTCCAGATCGAGGCGGCGCGAGAACAGCTCGAGAAAGAACGCAATGGTCCCGAAGAGTAACGGCGTGTCGCGCTTTTTTTTCTGCCGCAATCCTGCCATGTTGAGACAAGAGATTTGGTGCCCACCAAACGGGAGACCCGCATGACCCGATTTGCCTTACTGGCCCTTGCGCCGCTGACCATGGCGGCCTGCGCAACCGTGAAGGTTGAGGCCCCCGACAAGCCCATTGAGATCAACCTCAACGTCAAGATCGAACAGGAAGTTCGTGTGAAGCTTGATCGTGAGGTCGAAGATCTGATTTCGTCCAACCCGGATATTTTCTGAGCAAGGAGCCGCAACATGACATTGAAAGCGCTCGCCGCCGCCCTCACTCTGACGCTGTTTACCGGCGTCGCCCATGCCGCCCCGCCGATCATCGAGGAGGCGAAAGCCGCTTGTGTCGTCGGTGAACGGATCGATGGCTATCTCGGCATTATCGACGAAAGTGCCGCCAGTGATACGCTTCGCCGCGAAGTGCGGGATATCAATCAAAAGCGGAAAGACGCCTATCAGCAATTGGCCAGCGCCAATGGCGTGCCGGTGGCTGCCGCCGCCAAGGTGACCGCTGAAAAGCTGATCAATGGCGCGCCGTCCGGCCATTGTGTTCAGGATGCGTCCGGCCAGTGGGTGAAGAAACCCTGATCAGCCGATCCGTCTGGGAATTAATGATTCTGCGCTATGTGCGCAGGTATGTGGCTACGCAGCCGGTATTGGCGGCGTGAAACCTTTGCCTTTGAGACATGCTCAGTCGGCATATCGGGGCGGATAATTTCTGCGCGGGCGTCTGACATTTTTTGCCGTATGAGGATCGGATTCATGACCGGCGGTGAGCAGAGCTCGCCCCGGCCGGACCCCCATAGCCTCAACCGGCCATAGCCGAAGAGCCATCCCCAGAAACCTTGTTCGATCGTCACCTCATCAAGCGAGGTGAGCGGGATCTCATGTGTCTCGCGGGAGAAGAAGCCAACCTTGTAGATGATCTTGCGGTCGGTCAGGCCGAACTCTGTTGTATGCAACCAGATCTGCATCCGGACGAAAATGACGATGCCAATAATGAGGATGCCGAGAAAGATCAGCGCCAGCCATGAGAGGACGTGATAAGGCCAGGCGATATCCGCCTCATGCAGGATGTGTTCGCCATCGGCTTGGCTTTTCTGGATATATGTCGGCATGATCGTTTGACCTCGATGGGGTAAACGGATGGCCTGCCGCAAGGTTCCCTCAGGTTCGCCGCCAGGGGATGAGCCAACGCTGGCCGTCGTTCTCGCCCGTCAGCGGTGTGATGCCGAAAGCTGTTTGCAGGGTGTCTTCGCTCAACACCTCTGCGGGCGGACCGTCCGCAATGATCCGTCCCCGATGCATCACGATGACCTCATCGAGATAGCGTGAGGCAAGGTTAAGATCATGCAGGACAACGAGGCTGCCCTTGCCGCTTTTGGCCTCGGCGGAAAGAAGGTCCATGACCTCAAGCTGGCGGGCCGGGTCGAGCGCGGCGGTTGGCTCATCTGCGAAAAGGTAAGGCGTGCGGGCGGCGAGCGCCCGGCCCAGCAGGACCAATGCCCGCTCCCCGCCTGACAGGGACGGCGCGGCGCGTTCGGCAATCGCAGAGAGCCCCAGCCTGCCGATCGTATCCTCGACAATGGCGCGGTCTTCTGCAGACGGACGGCCGAACCGACCTTGAAAGGGAAAGCGACCAAGCCCGACAACATCCCTGACCGTCAGGGACCAGTCGACTTGCTGGCCTTGTGGCAAATAAGCGAGGCGATGGGCTAACTGGCGTGGGGTAAGGCTTGCCGTCGTAATGTCGTCAAGGCGGACCTCGCCTTTTGCATCAGGGAGAAGCCCTGCTATCGCGCGCATCAGGGTCGATTTACCGGCTCCATTCGCGCCGATCAGGCCGGTGAGTTTGCCGGGCTCAACGGTGAGGGAAGCGTCCTCGACGATATGGCATTCGCCGAGCGGGACGCTCAGCTTTCGGACGATAAGGCTCATGAGGCGCTGCTCCTCGTCTTGAGGACCAGCCAGAGGAAGAAAGGCGCACCGATCAACGCGGTCACAACGCCGAGCTTCAATTCCGTGCCCGGCGTGATCAGCCGGACGAGGATGTCGGCGAGTAAAAGGAGGAGGGCCCCACCCAGCGCGCTGACAGGAAGGAGGCGCGAAGGCCGATGGCCGACCAGTGGGCGAAGGAGATGCGGCACGATCAGGCCGATAAAGCCGATGACACCGCTGACGGCGGTGGCCGCGCCGACGCAAAGGGCGGTGCCGCCAATGATCAGGATACGGGTACGGCGTAAGTCGGCGCCCATGCTCTGCGCGGTTTCCTCGCCGAGGGAGAGGGCATCAAGCGCAGGCGCGGCGAGCAGCAGCATCACCCACCCGGCGACAATGAAGGGTGCGGCGAGCGTCACATGGACCATGCTGCGATCCGTCAGGGAGCCGAGCATCCAGGTGACGATCTCATAGGCGGCGAAGGGGTTGGGCGAGAGGTTGAGGGCCAGTGCGGTCAACGCACCCGTCAGGCTGGTGAGCGCTACGCCTGCAAGGATCAGTGTTAGGATCGATTGCCGGCCCGCAAGAAGATGAAGGAGGAAGGCGGCGAGCAGGGCGCCGATGATCGCGAGCAGCGGCAGCGCCAACGCGAGGGCTGCCGACAGGCCGAAATATAGTGCGATCACCGCGCCAAGGCTGGCCGCGCCTGAAACGCCGATAATGCCGGGCTCGGCCAGCGGGTTACGTAAGAGCCCCTGAAGCGCCGCACCAGAAAGCCCGAGCGAGCCGCCGATCAGCACCGCAAGCAGCATCCGGGGCAGGCGGATCTCCCGCATGATGAGGATCGCCGTATCGGCTTCCTCGCCGGTCAGCTTGCCGAACAGGCTCCCCAGCCCCGCCGCTGCCGGGCCGATCAACAGGGAGGCGAAGGCAGCAATCAGGATGCAGATAAAAAGACAGCCGCAGAGCAGCGCGTAGGGGAGGGGCTTCACGGCGCGGCCTCCAGCAGAAGCTCGACCGCTTTGACTGTCTTCGGTGTGCCGCAGGCGGTGAGGTTGCCGGGGATCTTCACTTCTCTTGCTTGCGTCAGAAGGTGCCCCAGTGCCGGGTGTTTGAGGGCCTCGCTGGCCAGCGCCGGGGCATCGGCGCGGGCATCCCCCAGATCGATGACATCAGGCCGCACGGTCAGGAGGGTTTCAAGATTGACCCGGCGGCTGCCGAAGAACTCCAGCTCATCGCCCAATGTTCTGTATCCGGCGCGCGCCGCAATGTCGGCGGTCAGCGTGCCGCTGCCGGTGCTCCAGCCATTCGCGTCATAGGTGGCAAAAAGGGGGCTCTCATCATTCGGGGCCTCCACCGGTGCTGCAAGCCGCGATTCCATCCGGGCGATGACCTCTTCAGCCTTTTCTTCCTCGCCGATGGCGGTGCCAAGCGTGCGGAGATTGGCGGCAATATCCTCGAAGGAATTGGCCGGGGTGAAGTCCACCACCTGATAGCCGAGCCGGGTGAGGATCGAGACCGTCTCCCGCGTCGAGAATGTTCCCGCAAGGACAAGGTCGGGCTCAAGCCCGATGACTTCCTCGGCGCTGCCCCGCACCGTGCGCAGGCCTTTGGCCTCTGCCGCATAGGCAGCCATGCTGGGATCGACCGCCCAATAGCTGACCCCGGCGATCCGCTCGCGGTCCGCCAACTCGATCAAAAGCTGGTCGGTGCAGAGATTAAGCGAGATGATGCGCTGAGGATCAGGACTGACGCTGAAAATTATGCTGATCAAAAAAGCAAGCAACTATGTAAGCTCCATACAAAGGTACTAGCGAGGCCAGTCGCTCTGTGTAAGGCGTTTCTTACTTACGTAATGCGGTCGATTGACAAGATTTATGATTAAGCCAACCGCACCAGTTATAATTTTGCCTCGAGTGTCGACCTTTTTGTCCTCATGATCTTTTGCTGCGTGATGTAGGGAGTTGGCCAACGAAACGACTTGCTGATCATTCATGTCCACGGAGTAGTCATGCGCATACCTATTTCGAATCTTTCGCAGCGCATTGATATCGTTCTTCTCCAAGTCAGATATGAGCCCAAGGCAATGGGCTAAAATTGTTCTTGATGACAGACTCCCAACTGGTGCTTGAAAGCCTTGAATTAGTTTTTCTGAATCTGTTCCTTCTACAAGGAATTTTATGATTATTTCTTGGAGCTGTTCTTCGGGAAAGGAGCAGGTGACCAGAAGCTTCCCGCGCATGCTCTCTTCGTTTTGTATGCTCACAAACTCAATGAATTCTTTGAGATGGCTTGGTGTTAGGACGCTAGAGCTCGTTTTATAGCCTTCCCAATTCATCTTTAGTGAACCTCATGATCTGCCATATAGGGCCTATCATATTTTCGCTGAGGTGGCCGCCTCAACCGCCGATTCCGCTTGACCTCTCCTGGTTTTCCCCCTAGCTGCCCGCTTCTTGAAACCGGGGCACCAAGATCCCGGGGTGAAAAAGGCATGGCCGGCACACCGGCGAAGCGAAAGGCAAAGATATGTACGCAGTCGTGAAGACTGGCGGGAAGCAGTTCCGCGTTTCCGCAGATGATGTCATCAAAGTCGAGAAGCTGGTGGGCGACGCCGGCGATATCGTTACCCTCGAAGATGTGCTGATGGTCGGCGGCAATGGCTCGACCGAAATCGGTGCGCCGAAGGTCGATGGCGCCTCTGTTTCCGCAGAAATCCTCGAGCAGGGCCGCGACAAGAAGATCACTGTCTTCAAAAAGCGCCGCCGCCAGAACTATCGCCGCAAAAAAGGCCATCGCCAGCCGATGACCGTGCTGAAAGTCCGCGAAATCCTGACGGGTGGCGCGAAACCGAGCGCGAAGGCTGCTGCCAAGCCGGCTGCCAAAAAAGAGGCCCCCAAGGCCGAAGCCAAAGAAGCTCCGAAGGCCGATATCGTCGATGATGTCGCCTTGATCGGTGGCGTTGGCCCGAAATTGAAAGAAAAACTTGAGACTGTCGGGATTACGTCTCTTGCGCCGCTGGCGGAGATGTCCGACGAGACCAAGGCAAAACTCGAGGAAATCGGCTGCGCAGGCCGCGCTGAATCCGATGAGTGGCAGGAACAGGCTAAAGAATTGCTGGCTGGCAAACCGCCCCGGGCGAAAGTTGACCAGGCAGCCGCGAAGAAGGACGACTAAGCATGGCACATAAAAAAGCAGGCGGCTCGTCACGTAACGGCCGCGACTCCGCGGGCCGGCGCCTTGGCGTCAAGAAATATGGCGGCGAGCTCGTCATTCCCGGCAACATCATCGTGCGTCAGCGCGGCACCAAGTTCTTCGCTGGCGACAATGTCGGCATGGGCAAGGACCACACGCTGTTCGCCAAGGTCGAAGGTCACGTGACCTTCCGCACCACCAAGGAAGACCGCAAGGTGGTTTCGGTCGCCCCGGCTGAGGCTGCGGAGTAAGACAGGGTTCTCGCAAAGACCTGACCTTGAATTGAGGAGGGGCCTTCGCGGGCCCCTTTTTCTTTGGAGGTCGAAAAGACGGACATGCCTCACTCATTACGGACCGAAAGGCTGCTCCTGCGCCCCGCGACATTGCGGGATGCGAAGGGATTGTCTGCGGCTTTGGGGCATGAGGTTCTCACTCGGCAAACAGGGACACTCCCCTTCCCGCTGACCGAAGAGAAGATGCGCGAAAAACTGCGCGGCATGATCGCTCGGCAAGGCGAATCTGAATTCGGGTTCGTGATGATGTTCAGTGGTGAGATTATCGGACATTTGGGACTTGGCCGCAGATCATCAGGAGATTGGGACGTCGCTTATGCCATCACCCCGGCATTCTGGGGGCGGGGGCTGGGCACGGAGGCTGTTCAGGCTGTCTGCCGGTTTGGCTTTCAGGTTCTCAATCTTCGTGCCATTCAGGCAGATGTCTTTCACGACAATGCGGCCTCGATGCGTATTCTGAATAAGTGTGGCTTCAGACAGAGCTCGGGACGGGCAGAGGCCCACTGCCTGACGCGCGGGATGAATTTGCCTGTTGTGAATTTTGAATTGGTTCGGGAGGGTTTCTTGAAAGATGCCGCATAGCCTCCGTACACAAAGGTTGCTCCTGCGCCCCGCGACGTTGCGGGACGCGAAGGGGCTTGCGTGGGCGTTCAATGATTTCGACCTGACGCGCGCGACCAAGACCTGGCCCTATCCCGTCACCGAAGAACATGCGCGTTTCCGCATCCGCCACTGGCAAAAGGTTCAGGGCAAGGATGAATTCGGTTTCCTCGCTTTTTATCAGGGGCAGGTTGTTGGCTCGCTTGGGTTCTCCCATCGGTCGGGGGATGTCTGGTCGCTTGGCTATGGCATCGCGCGCGAATGCTGGGGGCAGGGCATGATGAGCGAAGCGGTCGGCGCGTTCTGCGCCTTCGGGTTCAAGACGCTGCGCTTCGGCGCGATCGAGGCGGATGTCTTCAAGGATAATCCGGGCTCGATCAAAGTACTGGAGAAAACCGGCTTTGAGGTGATCGGTGATATCGGTCCGGGCTGGTCAACCACATTGCAGGGCAATTTCCCCCGCTGGGGATACAGGCTCACCCGCGAAAGGCTGAAGTGACATGCCGCACAGTATACGAACGGAAAGGCTACTCATCCGTCCCGTCACCCTGCGGGATGCGAAAGAGTACTGGCTGACCCATAACCATCCCGATTTTGCCCGGATGACCGGCAGTTGGGCCTATCCATTCACGCAAGGCGAAGTCTGCCGCCGCATCCGCGAGGCGATGCTGGCCGGCGAAGGCGAGAAGCAATGGCTGGCCTTCATCGAAGGCACGCGGCTGGTCGGGACAGGCGTTCTCTTTGACTGGCAGCCGGGCTCGGTTGAGATAGGCTATGATGTCAGCCGTGGATGCGAAGGCCGGGGGCTTGCCAGCGAAGGCGCGCGGACCTTGTGTCAGCTTGCCTTCGGGCAGTATCGTGTCGGGGTGATCCGTGCACGGGTCAGTGTCGATAATCCCGCGTCGGCCCGGATCCTGGGCAAGCTGGGCTTTGAGCAGATTGGCCCCGCCGAAATGGGGTGGTCGGCGCATTACGGCAGGCACACGCCGCTCTATCATTACCGCCTCATCCGTGAGAGGTTCCGGCCATGAAATTTCTTGATCGCGCAAAGATCTATATCCAGTCAGGCGGGGGCGGAAATGGCTGTTTGTCCTTCCGGCGGGAGAAATATGTCGAATTCGGTGGCCCCGATGGCGGGGATGGCGGCGATGGCGGGCATGTCTTTGCCGAGGCTGTTGATAACCTCAATACACTGATCGATTACCGCTATCAGCAGCACTTCAAGGCGGAGCGCGGCCATAATGGCTCGGGCCGCAACCGGACCGGCGCGGATGGCGCGGACATCACGATCCCTGTACCGACCGGCACCGTGATCTATGAAGAAGACGAAGAGACGGTGATTGCCGATCTCGATGTCTCAGGAAAGCGCGTGCTGCTCGCCAAGGGCGGCAATGGCGGCTGGGGCAATGCGCGGTTCAAATCCTCAACCAACCAGGCGCCGCGCAAAGCCAATCCCGGCCAGTTGCCCGAAGAGCGCACGATCTGGCTCAAGCTCAAGCTGATCGCCGATATCGGGCTTCTCGGCCTGCCCAATGCGGGCAAGTCGACTTTCCTTGCGGCTGTTTCGGCGGCAAAGCCCAAGATTGCCGATTATCCGTTCACGACGCTTCACCCCCAGCTTGGGGTGGTTCGGGTCGGTCCGGGGCGCAGCTTCACGCTGGCGGATATTCCCGGCCTGATCGAAGGCGCGCATGAGGGCGCCGGGATCGGTGACCGTTTCCTTGGCCATGTCGAGCGCTGCGCCGCGCTCCTTCATCTCGTCGATGGCACGCAAAGCGATGTGGCGGGCGCCTACACGACGATCCGGCATGAGCTGGAGATGTATTCGGAAGATCTTGCCGCGCGGCCCGAAATCGTCGCGCTCAACAAGATCGACGCCATCGATGACGAGGAAATGGCTGAGAAACAGGCCGCCCTCGAGAACGTCGCAGGCAAGGTGCATCTTCTCTCCGGTGTCACCGGGCAGGGTGTGCAGCCGCTCCTCCATCAATTGATGGACCTGACGGCCAAACGCCGCGGCGAAGAGATCAGTGAGGCGGCGGCGTCCGAGCTCCCTGAAGAAGATGATGGCTGGACGCCGTAATCGCTCAATCTACGGAATAAAGCCCCCGGAGCAGGACCATATCCCAAGCAGAAAATTGGGCGAGACGATGAGAGCGGGCAGGGGGCTGAGGGGCATGCTCCCACCGTCTCGCCGGAAGTGAAGGCCCGGAGTGAGCCTTCACTCATCACGCAGCGAGCTGTGAGGCGGCCCGCCGCGATTTCCTCCATCCGTAATCGGTATATCCCTTGGCGTCGGTAATGGCCTCGGCCTGCTGTTCGGCCTCATGCGCATTCACGATGCGAAGCGCCGCGATCATGAAGGCGTCATGCTCGCTGGTCGCCCAGCCGAAACCGGCGCTGCCGCGGCTCTGCTCATCGACGAGCACGATATGGGACTGCGCCCGTGCGCCGAATTCATTGCGCGTCGCATAGATCTTCGCGCAGCGCAGCGTGTAGCGGCGCCCGGTGATCTTGCTCAGCGCATTGATCAGCGCGTGAAGCGGCGTCTGGCCTTCACCCTTGGCGCGGGCGGTCATGCCGTCCCGGTCCTTGAGCGAGACGAGCGAGGTCGAAACCCCGTCCATGCCGTGCACGTGGAAGAAGTCGAGCTGGTAGCGCCAGTCCATACTGGCAGGCTCTAATCCTGGATCTTCGTCGGGTCTCTCATCATTGGGCGGCATCTTCAGGGTTCTCCATAACAAAAAACCCCGTCTCGGCTGAGGCGGGGTCGATCTTCACTCCGGGTATTGGAAAGTGCTCTAGATCAACCTCGCCTTGTGACCAAAAATCGTCTGAATAAGGCGTACGACGACGGCGGCGCAGGAAAGCGCAAGCCATTTCATCGAGGACGCCATTTTGGTCATTGGGTCGAGTTTCTCCTAAGCCTCGACAGAAAACGCCAAAAATGGCGCCGCCGTCAACAGGAAATTTTCTCCGCTCTGGGGGAGGCTTCCTTAAGTCGCAAATTTGACCGTGCGTCAGTCAGCGTTTCATAGCCAACAGAATGGTTCCCCCGGCGATCAGGGAGACAGCAAACCAGTCCTTCGGCGCTAGCCGTTCTCCGAGGAAGAGCACGCTGAGAATCGCGACGAACACGACACTGAGCTTATCGACCGGCGCGACTCGCGAGGCCGGACCCAGCTTGAGGGCCGTATAGTAACAGATCCAGGATGCACCCGTCGCGACGCCGGATAGAACCAGAAAAAGATATGTCCGTGCAGGAATGGTACCCATCGGCTGGTAAGTCCGTGTCGCCAGAACCAGCCCGCTGATGAAGACGAGGATGACGACTGTACGGATAAGTGTCGCAAAATTCGGGTCGACTTTCTCAACGCCGACCTTACCGAAGATTGCCGTCAAAGCCGCGAACATCGCTGCGAGAATTGCCCAGAATTGCCAATCAGCTAGGTAGGACCGCATTCTCCGTGTCCTTCCATGACCGTCTGCCAGCCAACCAATATCAGACCGTTTCCGGGCTGAACTGTCCGGCCTTGCGGTAGCGGTAGAGATAGGTCGGCAGGATCGCTTCCATGGTTTCCGGGCGGATGCCGAAATCTTCAATCGTGCCGTCCGCATCGCCTGCTTCGCCAACGACATTATCGTATTTCAGGAGTTTGACCTGATCAGGCGTGATGGGCGCGTCAAAGAAGGGCGTCCAGCCGGAGGGCCGTGCGAGCTGGGCCATCAGGCCCGCCATGCCGAAGGGCAGGGGCGCAAGGATGCGCTTGCGGCCGATGATCTTCAGCATAAGCTGCATCAGCTCTTTGAAGCTCATGACCTCGGGGCCGCCAAGCTCATAGGTTTTGCCTTTATACTGATCATCTGACAGCGCGATGGCGACCGCATCGGCGACATCATCGACATAGACCGGCTGGAAGCGGGTCTTGCCCCCACCGATCAGTGGCAGGGCCGGGGCAAGCTGCGCCATGGAGGCAAAGCGGTTGAAGAATTCATCCTGCGGACCAAAAATGATCGACGGGCGGAGGATGACAGCGCTCGGCGCATATTCGCGGAACGCTTCCTCGCCTTCGGCTTTTGAGCGGGCATAATCGCTTTCGCTATTCGCATTCGCACCGATGGCTGAGATATGAACGATGCGGTCGATTCCGGCCTTGGTCGCCATCTCGGCAACATTGCGGGCGCCGGCGGCGTGAACAGCATCGAATTTGTTGCGGCCCTGATTGGCGAGAATGCCGGTCAGGTTGACGACGGCGCTCGCGCCATCAAGCGCGGCGGAGATCGACGGCCGGTAACGGACATTGGCCTGCACGATGTCGACCTGGCCCAGCTTGCCCAGCGGACGAAGGTAATTGGCATTCGCCGGACGGCGCACCGCAGCGCGGACGCGCCAGCCCCGGCTTGCCAGCTCCCGCACCACATGCCGGCCCACAAACCCTGAGGCGCCAAAGACGGTGACGATATTCGCAGGCATGGGAGGTCCTTTCCCGGTCGGGCAGAGAAAACGTTTCACGGGGAGATAGAGAAAGCCGAGCGACTTGGGTAGGGGGCAGATGCGCGCGGGGTTTCATGGGTTTTTCTTGCGCGGCAGGCCTTCAAAGTGCAGACGCTCATCTCCCATGCCCACCATCACTTTTCATGACGCTGCCCAGACCGGTGGGGCGCTATTCGGCCCCGGTTTTACAGGTGCGGGCTGGACTGCATGCGTGCAGCCCGCAGGCGCGCTGACTGTTCCGTTCGGTGAGGTCGGGCCGGGCCTTTTCGATGAAATCGCCACCTTTTGCGCGGAAATCCCCGAAGGCGGGGCGATTGGCGGCTATATTGGGTATGAGGCGGCGGCCAGCCTGATGCCGGAGCTGGGACTGCCCGAAGGCCCTGATGGTCTGCCGGTCGTACATCTTGTCCGCTATGGGCAAATGAGGCCGTTCGAGCCTGCGCTCGATGCGGCAGCGGACGTGCCGGACCTCACCTCACTGACATCACCCGATGAGCAGGATTTTGTACCCAAAGTGCAGGCGGTCATCGACGAAGTGCTGCGCGGGGAGATCTTTCAGGCAAATATCTCGCGGCGCCTGTCGGCGACGCTTCCGGCATCTGAGGATCTTGGTGCCCGGTTTTTCTCGCGGATGATGGCGCGGGGGGCGGCGCCCTATGCAGCCTATCTGCCCTGTCCGGGCGGCGCGGTGCTCAGCAATTCGCCCGAGCTTTTCCTTGAAATCAATGACGGCCATATCGCTGCCGAGCCGGTCAAGGGGACAGCCCCGCGATCTGGCGATCCGGTTACGGATAAATATCATGCGGATGCTCTGCTCGCCAGTGAAAAAGACCGGGCAGAGAATATCATGATCGCGGATCTGTTGCGCAACGACCTTGCCAAGGTATGCCGCGATCATTCGATCACGGAGCCTGCGATTTGTGCCTTGCGCAGCCTGCCGGCCGTGCATCATCTTTACTCCCGGATCGAAGGCGAGCTGCGTGAGGGGTGCGGATCGATTGCGGCGCTGGCGGCGGCCTTCCCTTGCGGCTCGGTCACGGGCGCACCCAAGCATCGCGCAATGCAGGTCATCTCTCGCTTTGAGGGCGAAGGGCGCGGGCCTTATTGCGGCACGGTTCTCTTCATGCCGCATCAGGGTGCTCATGTTTTCTCCGTTGCCATCCGGACGGCGGCATTGTCTGTGGCAGGAGGAACCGCACGGCTTGATTATCGCACCGGCGGCGGCATCACGGCGCTTTCCGATCCGCAGGCAGAGTATCAGGAGACGGTGGACAAGGCCTACGGTTTTGAGGCGATGGTGCGATGATCCTGCTGATCGATCATTTCGACAGTTTCGTTGAGACCCTTGCCCGCTATGCCCGCGAGGCTGGCGCTGCCACCCATGTCCTGCGCGTTGATGATCTCCTGGCCGCAGATATCGCAGCAGAGGCGCCGCAGGGCATCATCCTGTCACCGGGGCCGGGACGGCCCTCCGATACGCCTGAAACGCTGGCGCTGTTCGAGCTGTTGCCGAAGACGCCGATCCTCGGTGTCTGTCTTGGGCATCAGGCCCTCTGCCTAGCCTATGGCGGGGCGACCGTGTCGGCGCCGCATCCGATGCATGGCCGCGCAAGCCAGATCCATCATGAGGGTGGTGGGCTTTTTGACGGTATCCCGACACCGTTTCCGGCCGGGAAATACCACTCTCTGCTTGGCACACTCCCCGAAGACGGCCCGCTCGACGCGCTGGCATGGGATGAGGAGGGCACGCTGATGGCGGCCCGGCACCGGACGCGGCCGCATTTTGGTGTGCAGTTTCACCCCGAAAGCCTTCTCACGCCCGCGGGGCGCATTATCATGCGGAACTTTCTGTCCCTGACGGGCAAGGAGACTGCATGATCTGGTGTGATGGCGAATTGCTGCCGGACGAGGTGCCGCTGGTCCGGGCACAGGACCGGGGGCTGCTGCTTGGCGACGGGCTGTTTGAGACACTCAAAGTTTCAAAGGGGCGGGCGCTGTTCCTGACAAAGCACCTCGCGCGGCTGCAGGTCTCCGGCCATTCGCTCGGTTTCCAGATCAATCGGCATATGCTGCGCAATGGCGTGCATGAGCTGCTCGAGGCCGAGGGCGCAAAAGATGGCTCCATGCGGATCACTGTGACGCGCGGGCCAGCGCCGCGCGGGCTCTCCCCGGTCCCTGTCGCGGAACAGATGCCGGTCGTCATCATCGCCTTCTTTGCGGGCGCCGCACCCGCCGCCTTGCCCGATGTGCCGGATCGGCTGATCGCCGCGCCCTTTGTGCGTTCCTCTGGTGCTGTGAGCTCCCGCTACAAAACCCTTTCCTATACGGATAATCTGGCGGCCATGGCTTTTGCCAAGGATGAGCGGGCCGCCGATGTTCTCTTTTTCAATGAACGTGGAGAAGTGACCAGCACGACGATGGCGAATATTTTCGTCCGGACAGGGATCGGTTACATGACGCCGCCGCTGTCCGCAGGCATTCTGCCAGGCATCACCCGCGATGTGCTGCTTGAAGAAGCAGCAGAAGCGGGCATCACAATCGAGGTCCGCCCGTTAAAGCCTGAAGACCTGCGCGACCGGCTACTCTTTCGGACCAATTCACTCCTCGGTGTGCGGCCCGCCTGGTTTGACGACCGGACATCGAGCCTGCGGCCTGCCATCGACGAAGATGATGGTCTGCTCGCCAGTCTTTATCGCCTCGCAGAACGGCGCGAGGAAGGCATATGAAGAATTTCGAATTCCGCCCCGGCCAGCTGGTCAGAATCGTCGCGGCCCTGACGGCCGATGAGCTGTCGCGCCGCTTCGGGCGCTATACAGAGACGCTGACCCTGTCGAAATGGGGTGAGGAAACCGCCCTTGGTACTGGCGGCGTGGCGGCAACGGCAGAACAGATCGAGGCCTGCGGCGCGCGCATGGCGCAGTTTTTCGGCCATGAAGCTGAAGAGCTTGGCGTCACGGCAAAGGATACGTTCGGTTCAATCGCGGAACGGCTTGCCGGGCTGATACGGGATGAGTTGACGGATTTCCGCTTCCATCCGGCAACGCCTGCCGGTTTTGTCGATACCCGTCACAATGCGGATGATATTTTCCAGGACGCAGGGGCGGTCGCGAGCCTGATGCAGGGCCGCCGCCGGGTCGTCTCGCTCGTCTCTCCGCATTCGTTGATGGGGCTCGTCTCCACCGTGATGGCGCCGAACCTGCTCGGCTTTGAGGTCATCGATGCGCGTCATCTGGGGCCGGACGAACTCTCTTCGACGGTCAGCTTTGGCGATATCGTGATCGCGACGCCGACGCTGTGGCGCTATCTTGCCGATACGCTACCCGGCCTTGCCAATAACGTCATGGGCATGACATTTGGGGAGCGTTTCGGGCCGGACCTTGCCGCGCGTCTTCGCTCACGCGGGATCGGCGCGATGCGCGAGCTCTACGGATCAACTGAAAGCGGGGTCATTGGCTGGCGTGACAGCCCGCCTGATCCATTCGTTCTTTTCGGCCATTGGACCCGTGAAGGGGACAAGGTCATCCGTAAGCGGTCAAATGGGCTCAGCCATGCCATGCTGCCGATGGATAATCTTGAGTGGCAGGAGAAGAATACGTTCGAACTGGGCGGGCGCCGGGATGGTGCGGTCCAGATCGGGGCAATCAACGTCTTTCCCAATGCGATTGCGGCGATCATCGAGGAGCATGAAGATGTCGTCTCCTGCAGTGTGCGTGTCTCGCAGCGGCCGGGCGCGCTCGACCGGCTGATCGCGGATATCACGCTGAAGGAAGGCTCAACTTCGGATCAGGGCATGGCCTGGTCGATCGACGAGATCTGCCGCAAAAGATTACGGCCGCCGGAGCGGCCGCGGATCTATTCTTTCTTTATCGAAAAGCCGGGCGCCGGCCCTGCTTAACTGCCGGGCTGGCCGTCTTCGGCGTCTGCAGCTTCAGGCGACTGACTATCCATAAAGGGATCAGTCGGCTGGGTTGGCATGCCAATCGATGTGTTGGCCGCATTACGTGCTGCGGCAAGGCGGTTCGCTGCCTGCGCATCAATCGTGCCCAGAGCAAGCCGGGAGTCGTTCGAGCCATCGCCGACAGCTGGCACCTGCTCACAGACATTCGTGCAGGCAAAGCTATAGCGCATGTCACCCGCCTGAAGGGTCAGCCGGTTCGCTGTCGGGTTACGGACAGCAACCGTCAGTGTCTCAATCTTTTCGCCTTCAGGCGAGAAGAGTGACACATTGGTTGAGCCCGGCGTAATGCCAAACAGAATGATCTCGGTCGATGATTTGACGGTCACATCAGCAACGGAAGGGTTGCCGACAATGATGCTGCCGATGGCGCGATCAGTCTGATGCAGCCGGGCGTGATCGATGGTGACCCACATTTCACCAGCCTCAGCAGACGCAAATAGCGCTGCGAGAGAGAAAAAGACGGAAGCGGACGTTTTCATCATGGTTCCTCGGCAATAAGGCCTAGGCCCGCAATAGATCACCTAATCATCAACAAGGCTTTAAGTCTGTTGCGTAGGATTTTTACTGAAAGACAAGGCCTCGGAGGTAGTAAGGGTTAAGACGTTAAGGAATGCGCCCTCATGGCTTCTGAAGAGCTTAAGAGAATTATCAAAGAAGGTGCAGCCAAAGAGCAGGGGAGCGGATCAGAGCTTTCCTGCTTGCGTCCCTTTGAACTTCTTGACGCGGACTGTCTTGCGGGCCTCGAACTGGCCGAGGAAAAGGTCAGCTATGAGGCAGGCGACACTGTTGTCGTTACCGGACAATTCGACGGCACACTCCTTTATGGATTGATTTCCGGCACAGCCCGGATTGTCCGTCCGGCGGTGAAAGCCGGTGATTTTGATGTCCAGGAAGCCAATGAGGGCGACGTTGTCGGCCTCGCCGAATTGCTGGCATCAGGCGAGACAAGCCCGAGCGGCATCGGTATCACTGCGCTCACCGATCTTGAGATCCTACTCTTTGACGGGGATCTGCTGCTTGAGGCGTGCAAGGCCGACAGGAAAGTTGCCGATGGCCTATTGCGCTATGCCGCCCAGCAATGGCTGGCCTCGAGCCGCCCGGCGGATACCGAAGCGCATCGTGACTTGCGGATTTATCGTCACCTTATCTCTCTTGCGGAGCGTGATGGCGAGAAAAGCGTCATCCGGGAGATGCCGCGTCACTCTCAGCTTGCCGAGCAATGCGGCGTGACGGACCGGGATGCAGCGGCTGCGGTTGCGCTCCTGATCGACAAAGGGATTGTCCGCCGCGATTATCCCTCTTTGGTCATTGAGGACATGGCCGCCCTCAGAGCATCTGCTTACTGAGCGCTTTTATATAATCCGTTTACGATTTATTTACGATAGACGTTTCCCCGTTGCCCGTTTTGTTTACTCCCAGCGTGTAGGACGGGTTTTGTCTGGAAAGTGCAAGACCAGATACAGTGGTTGGAACTAGGAGTATGATCATGACCAATCTCATTCAGCGCTTCATCAAAGATGAAGACGGCGCCACCGCGATTGAATACGGCCTTATCGCTGCACTCATCGCTGTTGCCATCATCACCGCCGTTGGCACGCTTGGCGACCAGCTCGCCGAAGCCTTTGGCGACGTGAACAAAGGCCTCAAAGACGAAGGCTTCGAAGGCGCTTCCTCTACATAAGTCTAAAAGCGGGCGCGAAAGCGCCCGCCTTCAAGACCAGGGTTCAGCTTCGCTGCGTATCCGTCATGCGTAATTTGGCGGGTCCCCCGGCGGACAAGATCCTAATGAGCCGGCCTCCCAAACGGGGGGCCGGTTTCATTTTGGGCGGAAACTCCGGGTCAATCTTTATGGGTCATAAGGGGGCGGGCAAAAGGATTAACTGACATGTCTTCGCTTGTCTTTCTGATTTTCCCGGCGCTGATGATCGTCGCGGCCATCTGTGATGTGAGGAGTTTCCTCATCCCCAACAGGGTGACGGCAGCCATTGCGGCAGCCTGGCCTTTCGCGGTTCTGCTGGCTGGCATGGGCATGATGGACGCAATGTGGTCGGTCCTTCTTGCTGCCGGTGTACTGGTTTTCTGTTTTGGTCTTTTTGCCTTTGGTTGGCTTGGCGGCGGTGACGCCAAATTGCTGGCGGTTACGACGCTCTGGATTGGCCCTGCCGTCCTGCCGGCATTCCTCTTCGTCACCGTTATGGCTGGCGCTGGCCTTGCGATTGTTCTGCTGACTTTCCGGCGTTTTCCTTTGCCAGTCATGGCCGCAACGGTCGGATGGGTCAGCCAGCTTCACGAACGTAAACGCGATATTCCGTATGGCGTCGCGATTGCGGCAGGCGCGATCTACACTTGGCCGGCAACGGCCTTTTTCCCGTTTTGAAGAACTCTTGAGCCGATTGGTGCGTTTCGGGACACGTTATTAACATTGTTTTGAAGGTTCCCGTCCACTGTGCCCACCGGAAGAGAGTTTACCTTTAAAGGTAAGAGCACATGAATGTCTCGCGCATACTGATTTTGGTCGTTGCAGTTATCGCCGGGGGCGGCGCCTTTTTCCTGGCGATGTCTGGGGATGAAGAGCCCGTCGCGCCGATCATGCAGACAGCTGCAAAGCCTGACATTGCGCTGACGAAAGTCCTCTTTGCGGAGGTCGATGTCCCGCAAGGTATGCCGATCACTGAAGACCAGATGACCTGGGTAAGCTGGCCGTCAAAAGACGTACCCGAATTCTATATCACCGAGGATCATCAGGAATATCTCGAAGCGCTGCCTGAAATGCGCGCGCGCCAGCTGATCCGTGCCGGTGAGCCGATTTATCCTCTGAACACGGTTGCTTACGGTGATCGCGGCTTGATGGCGGCGATTATGACGCCGGGTATGCGCGCGGTGACGGCACGCTTGCCGGTTGAGAATGTCTCAGGCGGTTTCGTGCTGCCGGGTGATCGCGTCGATGTTTATGCGACGAGCGAGAATGCCAACAATTATGACTCGTCCGGCCAGAACAATCAGCAGCTCGCGAATAGCCGCATCGTTCTGTCGAATGTCCGGGTGCTGGCGATTGACCAGATCTTTGAGCAGGACGGTGAGATGAATGCCATTACCGGCAAGACTGTCACGCTCGAAGTGACCCCATCTCAGGTGCGGCCGTTTCTTCAGGCGCGCAGCAGTGAATCCTTAACCCTCATTCTGCGAAGCGTTTTCGAGGATGACCAAAAGGGGACCGACATTGATCAGGCATCGCCAGATCAGGTTGTCGTGATCCGCTACGGGCAGGGGTGATTATGATCCGGCTAGGAAATAAAATGATGCGGAACTTCCTTGCGGCCCTGGGTGTGGCCGCTTTTACGGGTGCGTTCATGCCTGCCATTGCGCAGGAAGCGACCGTTGATGTGGGTGGTGAAAGTTATCAGAGCCGTGAGCTTGTCCTGCCGCTCGGCAAGGCCGCGATCATCGATCTGCCGCGCGCAGCTTCCGACATTCTCGTCTCTAACCCAGGCATCGTTGACGCCGTTATCCGTACGCCGCGCCGGGTCTATATCATGGGCCGCGAGGCTGGGCAGGCGAATGCGTTCTTCTTTGACCGCCAGAACCAGCAGATCCTCAATCTCGAAATTCGTGTCGAGCAGGATTCAGATTCGATCCAGCATCTTCTCGACAAGCTGCTGCCGGATTCGCGCATCGAAGTCGAAACCCTGAATGGCAGTATCATCCTGCATGGCACGGTCGATACAGCAAGCGAAGCAGAGCGCGCTGAGCGTATTGCTGAACGCTTTGCCGGCACTGAGAACCTCGTCAACATGCTTTCTGTCCGTGAGCCTGCGCAAGTCTTGCTCAAGGTGCGGATCGTTGAGATGCAACGCCGCCTGATCCGTCAGTTAGGCATTGATCTTAATGGCGTTGCGCAGGTCGACAGCAATGCGGTTAGTTTCGCGGTCCAGAATTCTTTCCCGCTTTCGGGTGAAGCTCTTGGCGGTATCTCGGGCACGGTGAACACGCCGGGTTTTGGAGATATCAGCAATCTCGATTTTGCCTTTGACGTTTTCGAGCAGAACGGTCTCGTCAAAACGCTGGCAGAGCCGAGCATCGTCTCGGTCAGCGGCCGCGAAGGCTCTTTCCTCGCAGGTGGTGAATTCCCAGTGCCGGAAGCTGGCGCAGACGGCACGCCGTCGGTGACCTTCCGTCCGTTCGGTGTCCAACTGCAGTTCCAGCCGCTGGTTTTTTCCAAAGGCCGCATCCAGCTGAACCTCAGCACTTCCGTGTCTGAACTTTCTGCGGCGAACGGTCTGACCGTCGGCGGCTCACGCGTGATCGATGAGAACGGCAATATTCAGACGGTCGGCGGGTTTATCGTGCCGGGCGTAACCTCCCGGAATGCGTCGACCACGGTCGAGCTGCCCTCGGGTGGATCGATTGCTATCGCCGGTCTCCTTCAGGAAAATATTTCTGACTTCGTCGACGGCGTCCCGGGCATCAAGGAAACGCCGATCCTCGGCGCGCTTTTCCGTAGCCAAGAATTCCGCTCGAACCAGACAGAGCTTGTGATTATCGCAACGCCTTATCTTGTTCAGGCAACGGACGGCGCAAAGCTGACGGACCCGTCACAGGGCCATGCCCCGCCCACCGTTCTTCAGTCAGCTCTCTTGGGCAAGCTTGAGACTTCCTACGGAGTTCAGGGCGCGCGCAGTGGCAGTAGCAAGCTTGGCGGCCCGATGGGTTTCATTCTGGATTGATCGGAGCACGAACATGAAACAGTCCCTTCTTCTCTGTGCCGCTGCGATCCTCATCACCGCTTGCGGTACGCCGCTTTATAACGGCCCGAACCAGGCAACGACGGTGTCCGACCGTCATCCGATTTCGGTTGATCAGCAGACGATGTCTCTGTCCGTCGCTATTGATCCGACGAGCCATGGGTTGAGCCGTGGGCAACTGGCTGAGATTGATGCTCTTGTGACGGCATACCGGACGCGCGGGCATGGCCCGATCACCGTGACGGCGCCTACGGGTACGACGTCTGATCTTGATGCGGCTGAAACTGCCGCCAATGTGCGTCAGGCGCTCAACAATTTTGGTATCGACTACCGCGATATTCAGGGCTCATCTTATCGGGCAGGCGGACGGCCGGAAACGGTCATCGTCTCTTTCACCCGGTATGTTGCAACCTCATCAGCTTGCGGTGTTTACAAGGGTGAGTTTGTTTCTCGCATGCGGAATATGCCGCACCCGAATTTCGGCTGCGCGGATCGTCAGAATCTTGCCGCCATGGTCGCAGACCCCCGCGATCTGGCGCGGATGCAGACAAGCGATCCGATGGATGGCGAATCCGCTGCATCACCGGTTTCGGCGGCCAAGTCGCCTGAGAACCGGGTCAATGAAACTGGATTTATCGACACGATCGGGAGAGAGCCGGTCGATGCTCGCTAAGGACGTATACGATACTTTGCCGATCGGCAGTGTGACGAGGAGAGAGGCATGACTGGCTCGCCGGTAAACGCCAAAGAAGAGACAGACGAAGAGCTTGATCTCGATTTTGAGCTCGATGATCTCGACGCCCTCGACGATGAGGAGCTGCAGCGCCTGCTTGAGCAGGATCCTGCACTCGAAGCTGAATTGCGAGCGATTGAAGAACAAGAAGCCGCCGCAGCAGAGGCTTCAGCCATTCAGACAGAAGCGGCTCTCCCGGAGACTGACAAGTCGGAAGATTTCGCTGATGACGAGGAGACTGGTGCGGTCGATACCGAAACCGGCCTGACTGCGCTGCCAGTTGAAACACCGCCACCTGCGTCTTTCGATGACGTTGATGAGGATGCACCGGATCCGGATGATACGGCCGAATTCGATGATGCCGATATCAGCGATGATTTCGATGCAGAGATCGAGGCTGAAGACGAAGATACGGACGAACTGGTCGATGATCTTGCGGATCTCTCATTCGCGCCGCCTGTCGTCGAACCCGAAGCCAGCCCGCCCGCGACTGTCGAAATGGTTGAAGAGGAAGTCGAGGACGTCGATCCGTCCCAGCTTCGCCTCGTACCGATCCCGCGGATCAACATTCATGCTTTCTGCTCTAGCGACCGGATCACCTCGCTGATCGAACAGGCGTCACAAGACCGCCGGCTCGCAAAAGCGCATGTCACGATCCATTCAGGTGATGCAGAGCGCGCGGCTGAAATCTACGCGAACGAGGCCAGCCCGAACCTGATCATTATCGAGGGCGGCACGGACTCAAAGGCGCTCCTTCGCGGCCTCGATCATCTTGCGAATTTCTGTGATCCGTCGACACGCGTGATCTGCGTTGGCGATCTCAATGACATCCGGCTCTACCGTGAGCTGATGGATCGCGGCGTCAGTGATTATCTCGTCCTGCCGCGCTCGCCACTGCAGATTATCTCTTCGATTGGCGAGCTCTACGCCGATCCCGATGCGCCGGCGGTTGGCAAGACATACGTCTTTGTCGGTGCGCGCGGAGGGGTCGGTTCCTCGACCGTCTGCCACAATGTGGCCTGGGGTCTTGCTCAGGATTTCCTGTCGGATACCGTGCTTCTCGATCTCGACCTTCCTTTCGGGACGGCAAGCCTCGATTTCGAGCATGATCCGAGCCAGGGTCTTGCCGAGGCGCTTTCCGCGCCGGAACGTCTCGACGATGTGCTGCTCGACCGCCTGCTGCAGAAATGCACAGACCGGCTTTCGCTCTTCGTTGCGCCGAACCTGCTCGATCTTGATTATGATCTGCCAGCGGAAAGCTTTGAGATGGTGATCGAGATGGTTCGCAAGACGGCGCCGTCTGTCGTCATCGATATGCCGCATCTGTGGTCAGACTGGGCACGCCAGACGATCCAGAGCGCTGATGAAATCGTCATTACCGCAACACCGGATCTTGCGTCCTTCCGGAACGCAAAGAATTTGGTCGAAAGCGTCAAAGCGCAGCGTACGAATGACTCACAGCCGATCCTGGTTCTCAATCAGGTTGGGGTGCCCAAACGCCCCGAAGTGCCCGCAGAACAATTCGAAGAAGCACTCGGCATCGCGCCGCTTGTCAGCATCCCGTGGGATCCGGTTGCCTTTGGCACCGCTGCGACCAATGCTGAAGCCCTGCTTGAAGCTGCGCCGAAATCCAAAGCATCCGCGGCCTGCCGGCAGCTTGCCAGCCGCCTGACCGGGCGCGAGCATACACAGTCCCAAGGCTTCAGCCTTAAGAGCTTGTTTTCCAAGAAGGGATAGAAGCGTCCCATGTTTGGTAAACGCCCCAATGAAGCTGCGAGCCCGGCCAGTGTAGCCACGAAACCTGTGGCTGCAAAAAAACCGGCTGCTGCGGCACCGGTGGCCAAGGCGGCTCCGCCCAAGGTCGATGACGCGCCGCCCAAGGTTGCCAAGCCGAAGGCTGCCAGCAAGCCCGAAGCCGCGGCCAAACCAGCGGCGAAAGCTGTCGTCGTCGATGAGGCAAAGTCCGAAGGCTATTACGATACCAAGACAACGATCTTCAATGCACTGATCGATACGATCGACCTGTCGCAACTTGCGCAGCTCGACGTTGAGGCGGCTGCAGAAGAAATTCGTGACATCGTCAACGAGATCATCTCGATCAAGGGTCTCTCGATGTCGATCTCGGAGCAGGAAAGCCTGCTTCAGGACATCTGTAACGATGTACTTGGCTATGGTCCGCTCGAGCCGCTGCTTGCGCGTGACGACATCGCCGACATCATGGTCAATGGCTCATCCCGCGTCTTCATCGAGGTGAGCGGCAAGATCCAGCTGACGAATGTGCGCTTCCGCGACAATTCTCAGCTTATGAACATTTGCCAACGGATTGTCAGCCAGGTCGGCCGCCGGGTCGATGAAGCCAGCCCGATCTGTGACGCGCGTCTGCCTGACGGCTCTCGTGTGAACGTGATCGCGCCGCCCTTGTCGATTGACGGGCCGGCCCTCACCATCCGGAAATTCAAGAAGGACAAGCTCAAGATCGAGGATCTTGTGAAGTTCGGCTCGATTTCCGAGGCCGGGGCGAAAGTACTCGGGATTATCGGAGCCTGCCGGATCAACACGCTGATCTCCGGCGGTACAGGTTCAGGCAAAACGACGCTTCTCAACTGTATGACGTCGTTCATCGAATCCGATGAGCGGGTCATCACTTGCGAAGACGCCGCCGAACTCCAGCTGCAACAGCCGCATGTCGTCCGACTTGAGACCCGCCCGCCCAACCTTGAGGGGCAGGGCCAGGTCACGATGCGCGACCTCGTCAAGAACTGTCTGCGGATGCGTCCTGAACGGATCATCGTGGGCGAGGTGCGGGGCTCTGAAGCATTCGACCTTTTGCAGGCGATGAACACCGGTCACGATGGCTCGATGGGGACGCTTCACGCCAACTCACCACGCGAAGCCCTGCAGCGTCTTGAATCCATGATCACCATGGGCGGTCTCGGCCTGCCCTCAAAAACCATCCGTGAGATGATCGTCGGCTCCGTCGATGTCGTCATTCAGGCGGCGCGCCTGCGTGATGGTTCGCGCCGGATTACACATATCACGGAAGTTCTCGGGACAGAGGGCGATACGATCATCACGCAAGATCTCTTTGTCTATGACATCACGGATGAAGATGGCGACGGCAATATTATCGGGCGTCACCGCTCAACGGGGATCGCCCGGCCTGCCTTCTGGGACCGTGCCCGTTATTATGGCCGTCATGGCGATCTGGCCGAAGCTCTGGACGAAGCTGAATAGGAGAGGGACATATGGACATTGAGCCGCGTACCCTCATACTTGTTGCTGGCGTTATCATTGCCGTTCTCGGTGTCGGCTTCGCGCTGACCGGCGGCAAAGGCGAAAAAGCTGCGAAGCGGGCAAAGTCGCTGAGCGGCAATGCGCGTGTCGCAAAGGCCAAAACTGACTCTCAGTCACAGCAAAAAGACCGCCGCAAGCACGTTCAAGACAGCCTCAAGAAGATTGAGGAAAAGCAGAAAGAGCTGAAGAAAAAGGGCAAGCTGTCCCTCGATCAGCAGCTCGAGCAGGCAGGTTTCGATATCACGATCCGTGATTTCTACATGGTGTCGGGCATTGTTGCGCTCATCATGATCGGTATCGGGATTATTTCCGGCCAGAGCCCGATGATCATCGGTGCAATGGGCGTTGTCGGTATGTTCGGCCTGCCGCGCTGGTTTGTTGGCCGCGCCAAGAAAAAGCGCCAGAAGAAATTCGTGGCTGAATTCTCAAACTCCATCGACGTTATCGTCCGTGGGGTGAAGTCCGGCCTGCCGGTCAATGAATGCCTCAAGATCATTGCCCGGGACGCTCAAAGCCCGGTGAAGGAGGAATTCCACCTCCTTGTCGAAGGCCAGCGGATCGGTCTCTCGCTCGAGCAATCCCTCGACCGGATGTATACGCGGATGCCGGTGAATGAAGTGAACTTCTTCGCCATCGTGCTTATCATCCAGCAGCAGACCGGCGGTAACCTTGCCGATGCGCTGGGGAACCTCTCAACGGTGCTCCGTTCACGGAAGTCGATGCTCGGCAAGATTGCCGCATTGTCAATGGAAGCCAAGGCATCCGCTGCGATCCTTGCCGCCATGCCGTTCTTTGTTTCTGGCATGGTGTCGATGTCGGCGCCCGATTATCTCGAACCGCTTCTTGTGACGCAAACCGGCCAGTTCATGCTGATGGCGGCAGGTGTGTGGATGTCGATCGGCATCTTCGTCATGAAGAACATGATCTCGATTAAGGTCTGACGCCATGATGGATATTATCGAGACTATCACCAATCGGCAGGTCCAGATCGGCATCCTTGCCGGGCTCGCCGTTTTTGCAACGGCGATGACGCTGGTCGCGCCACTCTTTGCGACAGGTGATCTGGGCAAGCGTGCCAAGAAAGTCGCGGACTACAAAGAACGCCTGCGCGAGCAGTCTCGCGCGGACATCAAGGCAAGCCAGAAGAAATCGACATCGCTCCGTACCGCGAGCGCCAAGGGCTTTGCCCAGCGCATGGTGGAGCAGTTCAACCTGCTTGAAGTCTTTGATGCCAATACCGCGCGCAAGCAGCTGATCCAGGCCGGCTGGCGCGGTGAGCGTCCGCTTGTCACCTATATGATGGCGCGGGTCGTCACGCCGATCATCGCATTGCTGGTCGCGATCTTCTACATCTATGTCCTCGAAGTCGGTGGGCTGAGCAGTTTTATGAAACTGATCGCCTCATTCGGGGCCCTGATCGTTGGCTTCTATTTGCCGCAGCTTTATGTCTCCAATGCGGTGACAAAGCGCCGTCAGAAGATCCAGCTGGCTTTCCCGGACTCACTCGACCTGATGCTGATCTGTGTAGAGAGCGGCATGTCGATCGAAGCGGCGATGCAGAAAGTCACCGAAGAAGTTGCGACGACCTGTCCGGAGCTGGCCGAAGAATATGGTCTGACCACTGCGGAACTTTCCTATCTGCAGGACCGGAAGATCGCTTATGCAAATCTTGGCGAGCGGACTGGTCTTGAAGGGGTGAAGGCGGTTGTCACCGCGCTCATCCAGTCCGAACAATACGGCACGCCGCTGGGGCAATCTCTGCGGGTGATGGCGGCAGAAAATCGCGAGCTGCGCATGCAGGAAGCAGAGAAAAAAGCAGCCGCGCTGCCGCCAAAACTCACCGTGCCGATGATTCTTTTCTTCCTGCCAGTGCTGTTCGTCGTCATTCTCGGCCCGGGCGCGCTGATTGCCATGGGCAAAGGCGAAGAAGAGGGCGATCGCGCAATCGTTCAAAACGCAACTGACGGCGAGAATAGCAGCAACTGATCAGGTGACTGATTTCTGCCGGAAGGTTCGCCGATAAGCTGCCGGATTGACGCCAACCCTCGCTCTGAACCGGCGGGCAAAATTCTCAAATGATCCGAAGCCGGTATGTGCGGCAATCTCCGCCAGCGGCGCGTCACTTTCCTCTAGCATCAGGCGGGCGGCGCGGATGCGTTCTGACTGAAGCCATTTACCGGGGCTGGTGCCTGTCGCTTCGGAGAAGCGGCGCGAGAAAGTACGCTCGCTCATCCCGGCAGTGCCGGCGAGTTGTTCGAGTGACCAGTCGAGCCCGGGCGCTGCGCGGATATCATCAATCAGGCTGGACAATCCCGCGTCGCGTGGGCGAGGCATCGGGGTGTCGATGAATTGCTGCTGGCCGCCTTCGCGATGGGCGGGAAGGACGAGGCGGCGAGCCACCGCATTCGCCTTTGCCGCGCCGAAATCCTGCCGCACGATGTGGAGCAGGAGGTCGATCCCAGCGGCAGCCCCGGCGGAGGTCAGGACGTCAGCTTCATCAACGTAAAGCGCCGCGGGTTCAAACTCGACGTCCGGAAACCGCGAGCGAAACTTCTCCGCATGCAGCCAATGTGTCGTTGCGCGTCTGCCTTCAAGCAGGCCGAGTTCGGCAAGGAGGAAGGCGCCCGTGCAGATCGAGATCATCCGCGCGCCTCTTCGTGCTGCCGCTTTCATCGCGCGGGCCAGTTTCGGACTGCAAGGCGCCGCATTAACAGGCCAGCCGGGCACGATGATCGTGTCGGCTGTCTTCAAGAGCCCGGCGCCATGATCGGGCAGGATGCTAAGTCCGCAATGTGCACGGATCGGTTCCCCCGAGGTGCTAAAGGTCTGGAAGTCATAGAGCCGGGTCTCCCCATCTGGGGGTGTCAGGTTCAGGACTTCCTGCGTGATCGCGAATTCGAAGGTGCAGAGCTCATCATAGACAAGCGCTGCCACCTTGTGCCGGCGGGGATGTGATGAGCTTGGCAAGAAAAGTCACTTCTTTGTCAATCTTGCCACTGGTTGTGCCCGGCCTTCCTGCCCATAGTCAAGCCAGCACAAAGAGAAGGGGAGCCCCCGTGACAAAAGCCGTCAATGAAACCTGCCCCTGGTCGGGCGATCCGGTCTCGCCAGACTCTCTTGCGCATTATCGCGGTCAGACCGTCGGGTTCTGTAATCCGGGGTGCCGAGATAAATTCGAGAAGGCCACTCTGGCCTTTGATAAGGCGATCGCCGCGCGGGATGCCTTCCCCCGTGGGGCCCCGGTTGAGGTCTCACCTTACCGGCCGCGCCAGGTCACAGCGCTTGGCAACTGGTGTGTCGGTGACATGCGTCTCAAGCTGACCTGCATGACCGCTGAAGAGGAAGCGGTCATCAGTGAGGGGATGATCGAGGCCGCGAGGCGATTCACCGAAGAGATCCTGCCTCAAAAGCGCGCTATCGAAGGCACGGATCATCATGCGGGATTTGTGGTCCTTCATGAGGGCGAGATGGGCACATGGCTGCTTGTCCACTGGTGGGCGCATGGAGATATCCAGCTCAGCTTTCTTGCCATGGCCCTGCCGGGAACGGAGGAATTCCATCTCCAGACGGACCGGCATTTCCATGCGTGTGTCTGGGAGCAGGTGGTTATCGGTTTCGAGCGGGATGCCTGGGTCACTCATGTGATGAAAGAGGGCGGGCGTATCGACGACTATCTGGAGGCCCGTCTCGCCGACGGGCTCTATTAGGGAGGCAGTTCTCATGTCCACAGGTGTGCAGCCGGCCCTTCATATGGGGCGGACGGAATGGTTCATCCTTCTCTTCCTCGGGGCGGTCTGGGGCGGATCCTTTTTCTTCGTCGAGATCGCCATAGAGGCCCTCCCGCCGCCTATCGTCGTTGCCATCCGGCTGATGGGCGGTGCCGTCATCCTGTGGGGGATTGCGCTGGTGGCGGGTCACCGGCCGCCAGCCTCATTGTCCCTGTGGGGAGGGTTCCTGCTGATGGGGCTTCTCAATAATGCGCTGCCCTTCACCCTGTTTGCGTGGGGACAGACCCAGATCGCCTCGGGCCTTGCCGCCATTTTCAATGCGACGACCCCGCTTTTCACCGTGCTGGCCGCAACGATTTTCCTCAGTGATGAAAAGATCACCCTGCGGAAGGGAACGGCCGTGCTGGTCGGCTTCATCGGTGTGATCGTCATGATCGGCCCGTCGCTGCTTGCGGGGCTCGGCGATGCGCTTTGGGCACAGCTTGCCTGTCTTGCGGCGGGGGCGTCCTATGCTGTGGCGGCAATCTTCGGGCGGCGTTTTGCCAAGCTTGGTATCTCACCGATGGTGGCGGGCGCCGGGCAGGTTTCCTCCGGGGCCCTCCTTTATCTGCCGATTGCGGCACTCAACTGGCAAGGGGCGGATTTCTCCGCGGCGGGGTGGCAAACATGGGCTGCACTTGGCGGGCTGGTCCTTCTCTCGACGGGACTGGCTTACGGACTTTATTTTCAGCTTCTGGCGCGGGCCGGGGCGACCAACATGACGCTGGTCACTTTCCTTGTGCCCTTGTCCTCGATCCTCTTGGGCGGATTGTTTCTGGGCGAACGGCTCGACCCCCGGCACTTTGTCGGCATGGCGCTGATCGGATTCAGTCTTGCCCTGATCGACGGGCGGTTGTTGAGATTGCTCACCCCAAGGCGGCGGACACCGGCCATCTGAACCGGAGAGACCGTTCCCTTAAAGAAGAAAGGCGGCCCATGAAGGCCGCCTTTTCATTTCTTGAGGAGAGGAGGGCGGATCAGTCGTCTTTATATTGAAGAACTTCGGGACCGGTCGTTGCGGCCTGCGCAACAATGGTCGGCTGGTCTTCATCGGCTTTCGCAGAAGCACCGACAGCGTCGGAATCCGTCGCCTTAGCGCCAGCGCCCGGGGCGGGCTTGCCGTCAATGACTTCCGGCGCGGTGAAGGGCGCAACGCCCGGCGCATTGGAAGATGGCTGGTTCTTTTTGATCAGGCCCGGCGTCGGTGACGGGTTCGGCTCCGGCACGACGGACTGGTGGACCGCATAGCTGACCGTGTCGGGATCATCCCCGAAATCAGGCAGCTCGACATTCGACTGGGCCAAATCCCCCCAATAGGCAGGACCGGCGACCAGTTCGCGGAAATAGGCGACATTGCCGTCCGCCACGCTCGGCGGCAGGTCGGAGCGGGCAAGTCGCTCGGCATCAGACGTCTTGCCGCTCATCGCAAGGATGATCGCAAAGTTCTGGCGGATACGAGCCGTGCCCTGACCATCATTGGTCGCTTCGCGAAGAGCCTCTTCGGCTTTCTCGTGTCGTCCGGAGAGGGCGTAGGAAAGCCCCATATTGTTGAGGACTTTTGACTTGTCGGGGGCGAGGGCCAATGCGCGCTCATACTGGATGCGAGCCTGACGGTGCTGGCCCGTCATGTCGAGGGCAACGCCGTAGGCGCTCAGCGCACTCCAGTCCTCGTAATTCCCAAGGGCAAGCGAACGCTCGATAGGGCGCACTGCTTCATAGGCCCGCTCATTGGCGATCAGGGTCTTGCCGAGCTCGAGCAGCACATCGGCATCGTCGCGCGAGCGTGAATTAGCCTGCTGCATCACCCGCAGGGCTTCCTCATTGTTCTCGACATCGCGCAGGGCTTTCGAGAAGGAAACAGCCACGCCCGTATCGCTCGGGTCACGGTCATAGCGCGTGCCCCAGAAGGCGGCCGTTGCGATCGGATCGAGCCCGCTCGGCGTTGGCTGTGCCGCAACTTCCGTTTCGGGCGTCGACATGAATCCGCTCGATGATGTGGCGCAGGCCGACAGGGCCGCAGCCAGGATCATGACGGAGGTGGTGCGCCGCAGGGATAAAGGGGCCATCTCGTTCATCCTTGAACATTTTTCCGTGCGGGGATCCGCACATCTGATGTGGAAGAGACTGGCCGAATAGCCCCAAGAAAGTCTTAATCATGACAGTCAGATGCATCCTGTTCAGCAGGAAGAGGTTGAGAAATGAGTGAATGGCCCGCCGGTATTGCTGCGAAGACCGATGACAACGTCAAAGGGGCGACGCCCATCCACCTGATCCCGGCGCAAAATGCCGATGCGATGATCGAAGAGCTTGCGCCTTCGGCTGCCCGGATTGCCGCGCAGGCGGGGTTCCGCGGGGAGCTGGGGCAGGTTCTGCCAACCGGTGCGGGCGTTCTGATCGGGGCCGGGGGTGGGGATGATCCCTTCGCGCTCGGGGCAGGCGCTGCCGCACTGGGGGAGGGGCATTATGTGCTCAAGACCCAGCTGCCGGGGGAAGCTGCCTATCTTGCTGCCCTCTCATGGGCCTTTGGCGCCTACCGGTTTACGACCTATCGGGGGGGCGCGCCGGTACCGACGCTCCTTTTGGGCAAGGAGATCGATACCGACCGGCTGATCCGAGAGGCCGAAGCTGCCTCCCTCGTGCGGGATATGGTCAACACCCCGGCTGAGGAAATGGGACCGGAGGAGATTGAGGCGGAAGTCAGAAAAGTCGCCGACGCCTATGGCGCGGATGTCGAAGTCACGACAGGGCAGGCGCTCGTTGATGGCTTCCCGCTGGTCAATGCAGTCGGGCGCGCGGCCACTCGCGGGCCGCGCCTGATCGATCTTCACTGGGGCCCGAAGAACGCGCCGAAACTGACGATTGTCGGCAAGGGCGTCTGCTTTGATTCAGGCGGGCTCAACATCAAGGGCGGCGCCGGCATGTCGCTCATGAAGAAAGATATGGGCGGGGCCGCCAATGCGTTGGGCTTGGCCCGGATGATCATGGCGGCAAAGCTGAATATCCGGCTCCGGCTGATCATTCCGGCCGTCGAGAATGCGATATCGGGGAATGCCTTCCGCCCCGGCGATGTCTTCCGGTCGCGTCAGGGGATGACGGTCGAGATCTCCAATACGGATGCGGAGGGACGGCTGATCCTTGCCGATGGGCTGGCGCTCGCTGCAGAGGAAAAGCCCGACCACATCATCTCGCTCGCGACCCTGACGGGAGCCGCTCGCGTTGCGCTGGGCCCTGATTTACCGCCAATTTATTCGACTAGGGACTCTTTTGCCGAGCGTGTTGCACTGCGAAGCCATGAGATCGCAGACCCTGTCTGGCCCATGCCTTTATGGCGTCGTTACGACGAATTCCTCAAATCCCAGATCGCCGATGTGAACCATGCGTCGGCCTCCAGCTTTGCCGGATCGATCACGGCAGCGCTGTTTCTGAACCGTTTTGTGCCTACGGAGATTCCCTACACGCATCTCGACATCTTCGCCTGGGTGCCTGCGGCGCGGCCCGGCCATCCGCAGGGTGGCGCGGCGATGGGAATCCGTGCACTGTTTGATGTGGTGTCAGAGTCCGTGACCTGAGCAAAAAATTTCCAGATTTAATGGAATTTAGGGTTTTCTCAGAACACGACGATTCGTAAACACGTGGCTAATTTTCGTTAACGATTTCTTGATCGTTACATTTTTGAATGGTCGAGTGTGTGCCGATTCGCTGGCGGGCACTGGGCAATGGCGGCGTGAGGTGCGAGTTTTTCCCTCATGCAGGTATCCGCGGGACGGGCAATGAAAGCAGGCGTCAGACGCCTTTTGGCCAGAGTCGGCATGGGGGCTACTTCGGTGCTCTCGCTTTGTGCTGGGCTATCCGCCCAGGCAGAGCCTGTGACGACGGCTGCCAGCAAGTCCCCCATTGATCCCACCCTTGTCATCACTGGCGGCGCAGTCATGTTTGGCCTTGGCGCAGCCCTCTGGGCCGTTCGTGTCGCCTCTGCCTCACGTCATTCGACCGTCGATTGGTCGCGCCGTCTTGCCGAGATGGAAGCGCGATTCGAGACATCTGAAAGCATTTTGTCGTCGCATCCTGGCCTCGTGCTGGTCTGGGATGACACCGAAGCCGACCTTGAAAGCGGCGGCTGGGGTCGTCCGCGCGTGCTTGGCGGGCCTGCGGCGCTGGCCTCGGTCCTCGCCTTTGCGCCCGACGACGCGATGGCGTTCGAGAACCCTGCCGAAAGCCTTTTCTCCGCGCTCGGTAATCTGCCGCTCGAAGGGGATGAGAGCCGTTCGTCGGCGCCGACCCTCCGCCAGAAGGTTCATGCCCTGCGGGCGCATGGCGTTGCGTTCTCAGGCTCGGTTGTCACCGAAGAGGGGCGTCCGATCGAATGCGATGGCCGGGTCGCCGGCAATCAGGTCACTTTGTGGCTGACCGACCCCGTAGTGCGTCTCGCCGAAGAGGCCGGGGTTGTTGGGCAGGCGCGTGACCGGTCCGCCGATCTTCACGGCGCGCTCAATCATCTTGATCGCACACCGATCGCCGCCTGGCGGCGCGGTCCTGACCTCAGGATCGAATGGGCCAACCAGGCCTATTTGGAGATGGTCGAGGCCATCAATCTTGCCGAAGTCGTCGACAATCAGGTCGAGATCGACCCTGAATTCCGCGCCATCGCCGAACGCGCCAAGGAAGAAAGCTCCCGGCCCGGACGGCGCGCGACCGATGGTGTCGTCACGGTCTCGATCAAGGGCCAGCGCCGTGTGCTGCGCGTCATCGAAGTGCCGATGCATGGCTCGGGCGGCGCCAGTTTCGGCGGTATGGCGATTGACATCACCCGTCAGGAACGTGCGCAGGACGAGCTGAAACGTCAGCAGTCGGCCCATCAGAAGACGCTCGATCAGCTTTCCGCTGGCGTAATCGTCTTCAATGCAGGCCAGCAGCTTGAATATTACAATCAGGCTTTCGTCGATCTCTGGCGTCTCGCTGATGCGGACCTCCGTGCGCGGCCTTCCCATGGCGAGCTGCTCGACATGCTGCGTCATATGAGCAAGCTGCCGACGCAAGCTGATTTCTCTGCGTGGAAGCGTGGTCAGCTTCGTCTTTACACAGAAGAATTGGCGGAAAGCCGGTCTTCTTTTGAAGGCACGATGCCGGACGAAATCTGGGATCTGCCGTCTGGCGCGACTTTCCGTGTTCGCCAACAGCGCCATGCGCTCGGCGGTGTTGCGGTCGTCTTTGAAGACATCACCGAGACGCTGAGCCTGCAAAGCCGCTACGCGACACAGATTTCCGTGCAACGTGCGACGCTCAACAATATCGCCCAAGGTGTTGCTGTCTTTGGCGCAGATGGACGGCTGGCCCTTCATAACCGGTCGTTTGAAGGCATGTGGTCGCTTGGCCGCGACCAGCTCATGGATCGTCCGCACTGGGATGCTCTCGAAGAGGGCATGGTCGCGCGGGCCCGCGAGGCGGGACACGCCTTCCAGGATCTCAAATCTCGGATCGTCTCTCTTTCGCATGAGGATCGGGTCGCCTTTGTCGGGGAAGAAATCACCCTTAAAGATGGCCGGATTCTTCTGTCTGCGACCTCGCCGCTGCCCGATGGGGCAACACTCGTTACTTTCCTTGATGTCACTGACAGCCGCGAGCGCGAGCATGACCTTGAGATCCGTAACCGGATTTTGGAAGACGCCGACCGCATCAAGACACGCTTTGTCGATCACATTTCCTACCAGCTCAGGAACCCGCTCAACACGATCATCGGCTTTGCCGAAATGCTCGAAGGTGAGATGGTCGGGACACTGAATGAGCGCCAGAAAGACTATGCGGCAACCATCCTGACTGCGTCGAACCATCTGCTTGATCTGATCAATGACATTATCGACCTTGCCGCGATCGATGCCGGACGGCTCGGGCTCGACATGGAAGATGTCGATGTCCGCGAACTCCTCGAAAGCGCCGCGACCTTCGCAGCGCTCAAGGCCGAAGACAGCCAGATCCATCTGAAAGTTGATTGCCCGAAAACCATCGGCACGATCAAGGCGGATGAACGTCGCCTGAAACAGGTCATGTTCAACCTGCTCGCCAATGGCTTCAGCTTTACAGAGCCTGGCGGCGAAGTCGTGCTTGGCGCCCGCCGCGACGGCGATGTCATGCGTATCTGGGTCGAGGATACGGGCCGTGGGGTGAGCCCCGAAGATCAGGCCACGGTATTTGACCGGTTTGAAAGTGCCGGACCCGGCGCAGGCGCGGGCCTTGGCCTTGCGCTCGTCAACTCATTCGTTGAGCTTCATGGCGGCTTTGTCCGTCTTGCGAGCCAAGAAGGGGCGGGGACCATGGTCACTTGCCACATACCCGTTGGCGGCCCGACCCAGTCGCTGCGTCTTGAAGAAGATGATGATATTATAGAGTCAGATGACGTGATCGATGATGGCGATCACGGGCCGTCGAGCATGCCTGCTGCTGAATAAGCAGATTATGCGGCCGAGGCGGCTGATCCATCCGATTGCGGTGATTTCAGTTCATCAGATTCAAGCAAAACCTCAGCCAATTGATGCGTGCTGAGAGGATGTAGGAAGCTGATCCCAGAGTATCCGCCATTCGACCAGCGGACTCGGGCCTTAAGCCATTTTCCGCATAAGAGCACGTCGAGACGGTCGTTCTTCTCCATCTCTGCCTTGTGACAGATCTTGCTGCCGGCAATGCCGACATCGAGCATCAGAGCCCGGTAATAATCTTTCTCGTGCTTGATCTTGATATTGATGAAACACATCTGGCGAACCGCTTTTCGGCTTCGCATGCTCCTCCTGACGCTGATCGTGCCAATGATGGCGCAAATAATCAGACCAATGAGCATTTTATTGCGGGTTTTGCGGGCTTCCTCCGCTGTCATGGAGCTAAAGCCGCCGCTACTGCTGTCCCCGCCGCCACTGGTGGCCGAGTCATGGGAGTCGCTGTCCGTTTCATATTGAACGCCAAAGGGCGCAGCTTTCCCCGGTCCGGCATCCTTGGCGCTGGCTAGCGGTACGCCGCCATCGTAAAGATCAGGGTAGGGGCGCTCTTCTTCTTCCTGCACTTTACCGGAATCATTCTCGCATCCCCAGAAATCGAGAACGGTCTGGCTGCTTCTTATAGCTGTTCCCTGATTGGAAGTGGTGACAAGTTGGCGGGCATAGTCCAGCCGTCCGGCCTGAAATTCCCTCGCGGCTTCACGCATGGTCGCAAGATAAATCAGCATCTCACGGCGTTCCGACCGGAACGTCGTGCTTTCCGTTTGCGGGATCATGTCAAAAAGGGAGACGCCATCGAGCCCTTCGGAGATGATCGCCATCTCTTGCCTGAAGCCGCTAGCGTCAGCGCTGTTCGTCGCTGTCTGGGCGTGTTGCGCCACATACGCGAAATTCTTCAGGGACGAGCAGGCTGCTGTGCTCGAGCCGGAAGCTGTAGGGTCACTGGCGGTCAGTGACAATATAGCGATTATCCAAAGGCCCATATAACCTTCATCTCGATCAAATGGCGGTCATTTTACCGCCCAGACTCTCAATGAAGGCAGAAGAAATAGATAAAATTTTAGGTAAAGCGGCCTCTTTTGTGATCGGCGGTCTAGGTCGCGAGCACCTGTGAACCAGATTTTTTGCCCGTCATCAGGTCGGTGCCTGTGCTCTGATCCTGCTTCAGAATGGCCGAGAGAATCTCCGGCCGCAGCTTTCTCTGAAAGGCGATGCCGGAATACTGCCGGTTGGCCCATGCGGATTTGCCTTTAAGGACACGCTTGCCAATTTTCAGCTGCATCGGCGTTTTTGGATCGAGTTGCGGCCCGCCCATCAACTTGGCACCGCCGCGCCCAAGATCGACGATCTTGACGTCGTAATTCCCACCCTTGGCGATCAGGCGTGCAGAGATGCGGCAGGGCTGGCGATTGCTGCGCTCGCCGGCCTTAATGATCCTCCAGCAAAAGAACATCCCGATGAGCATCAGGCCAGCGGTACTCAGAATAATCCATTCCTTGCCTTCACCGCGCATCTCTTCCGGCAAGGCTTTGGAGACCTGATTCATCATCCCTTCCTTGGCATCATTCGCCATGGCGCGGGCTTTCAGCAGGGTGACTTTCCATGCCGGGATCATCCGAGGCCGCTTTTTAATGCGTGGCTGCTTGTCAGCTTCCAGTGTGGTCTGACGGCGTTTATCGCGCCATTCCTGGTATTGCGTTTCGCCGGTTTCCTGACGGCACCCCCAGAAATCAGTGAGAACGCTCCGCGCGCGCCAGGCGCTGCGCGTATTTGATTTCTGCAGCATGCGGATGGCAGCTTGCTTGTTGCCGGCCTTGTAGAGGCGGACTGCTTCCCTGTTCCCAGCGATGAAATCAGCCAACCGGTCGCGATGCTTCAGGAAAGAGCTGCTTGTTCCGGGAACCAGTGAATCTGCGCTGAGGCCAGAGGTGAGCTCTTCGATATCTCCCATCTCAAGACGGAAGTGACGCTCACCATACGCATTGCGAGCTTCATGTGAGTGAATGGCGATCCGCTCAAGGCGTGCGATATCAGCGCATGGCGTCACCGCCCCGCCCATATCCGTACTGAATCCACCACTGCCCATGAGTGCCAGGACGAGAAAAAGACCAGGCATGTCAGACCCTAAAGTGCCACCAAGTCGCGTTCTATCCACGAAAGAATGAAGGAGCCGAAAAGGAAGACGGTTACTGCGAGATTAGTATTCGTGACCGTAATGCGTCATCGACGGACGCCATGCTAAAGGGCGGCATGACAATCTCGCTTCTCGTCTCTGCTGTCTTGTCCGTTCTGACGCCTGTGGGGCCAAGGAACTATGAGTCCTGTACCTCGATCATCGAGCTCGATCCGGAAGGCGGGCTTGATTACGCCGAAGCCTGGCAGGGCGAGGGTGGCGGCGCGCAGGCGCGTCACTGCACGGCTATTGCGCTGATCGCGCTTGATAAGCCCGCCAGCGCCGGGGCCATTCTTGCACGTCTGGCAGAGGAAGAGGTTTTCGATCCGGGGGTGTCCGCACGATTGTACCTGCAGGCAGCCGAGGCGCTCATGTCGGGGGGCAGGAAGGAAGCCGCGTTTCGTGCGTTGCGCGGCGCCTATGAAAAGGCGCCTGACACACCGGAAGTCCACATGTCTGCGGCAGTGATTTATGCGACTGCGGAGGAATGGGAGGGTGTGATCCTCACCCTTGATGCTCTGGCCCGTTTTGCGGATCTGTCATCAGATGCATTCGCCCTGCGGGGGCGCGCAAAATTTGAGCTGGAAAGATATGTGGAGGCGTCAAGGGACGTGTCGGACGCATTGGCACTCGATCCATATCTGGTCGATGCCATAGTCCTGCGCGGTGATCTGCTCAATGAGGGGATCTCAATCCCCAATGATCCGTTCACCGCGCCAAAGGAGTAAGGCTTAGCCTGCAACCTTGATTTTCGGCAGGGCGGTCGGGGTAATCCGTTTCGGTTCCCGGCGGCCAGTATTCGGCTGGAACGCCACCTGGCTATGATAAGCACAGTAAGGCTTGCCGTGGTTCGACGGCTGGCCGCAAAAATGGAATTCTTCCGAGGTCGGATCGCCGATGGGCCATTTGCACTGATTGCCGTCAATTGAAGAGACGGTCGGGCGGTCAATGCCCGGATATAGATTTTCAAGTCCAGTAATAGGGGTCTTGAGTTCAGGCTCGTCATATCGCTGAACGGTTTTGGGTTTCGGTGCCGCCGGTGTGGCCCGTCCGGCCAGACCCAGCCGGTGAACTTTACCGATCACCGCATTGCGCGTGACGCCGCCCATCTTATTTGCAATCTGACTAGCTGAAAGTCCTTCGCCCCAGAGCTGTTTGAGTTGATCAACCCGTTCCTCGGTCCACGCCATTGAAGCCTCCTAAGGTCCGCTCTGTTCCGGAAAATACCGGACACTATATATTGAGGACATCTATCTCGTCCCCAAGATATAGTGCACTCCTGAGGAGGTTAACACAATATGAAGAGGGCTGTAGTTATCCCCTATCCACATCTTGTGAGAGAAATTTATCCACATTTTTGGCGTGAAAATGCCCTGTGGCAAGGCATTGCAGGGGTCTCTAAGGGACAGCTAACCGGTTGCGGTGATTTGCCTGGCGAGGGCAAGGAGAAAATATGAGTGAAGCATTAACCAAATCAGCGGCCGGCCCCGACACCCTCGGCGTGCGGCCATTCGGACGGGTTAACTGGATCGGTCTCTGGACGCTCTATCGCAAGGAAGTCCAGCGCTTCATGAAGGTGGCATTCCAGACCGTCTTCGCGCCGATCATCACGACACTGCTTTATCTGACCGTTTTTCTCGTTGCTTTCTCGGGAAGCGACAGGAATCCGGTCATGGCGGGTCAGGTTGTGGCGTATGCCGCTTTCCTGCCGCCCGGGCTGATCATGATGGCGATCCTGTCCAATGCGTTCCAGAATTCCTCCTCCTCACTGATCATTGCCAAGGTGCAAGGGACAGTCGTCGATGTACTGATGCCGCCTTTGTCTGCAGCGGAGCTGACGGTTGCCTTCGTCGCTGGTGCAGCTACGCGCGGGCTCCTTGTCGGGCTCGTCACGGCGCTGACGATTGCAGGTTTCATGGCTTTCACGCACAGCCCGTTCCAGATCCAGTCCATTGCAGCGATCCTGTACTTCTCAATTGCCGCTTCGTTGATCCTCGGCGCGGTTGGGGCAATTGCCGGGATGTGGGCGGAGAAATTCGATCAGCTCGCGCTGATCTCGAATTTCGTCATTACGCCGCTGACCTTCCTGTCGGGCACGTTTTACTCGGTGAACAAGGAGGGGCTGCCTGACTGGGTACCTGGCGTATCCGCCTTCAACCCCCTCTTTTATCTCATCGATGGCTTCCGATATGGGTTTATCGGGGTCAGTGATGCGCCGGTGATGCGCGGCGCGCTGATCTCGCTCGTACTGACGGTGGGGCTGATTTTCATTACCTACCGACTGTTCCGCAGCGGCTATAAACTGAAAGCGTAAGACACATGTTTGATGATGCAGCGCCCGGCGGCGGGGGCGAAGGAAGAAGTGACGATCTTATCCTGCCATTCAAGGTGGGCGAGGCGGCCGTGCGCGGACGGGTGGTCCGGCTGGGCAAGGCTGTTGATGAGATCCTGTCACGTCACGATTTCGCGGACCCCGTCTCGGCGCTGGTCGGTGAGGCGGCTGCGCTTGTTGCCATGCTCGGCTCGTCGCTCAAATTCGATGGTAAACTGATTTTCCAGGCGCAAGGCGACGGGCCGGTCTCGACGCTGGTTGCTGATTATACCAAGGGCGGCGCGCTCCGGGCGACCGCCATGGTCCGAGAAGGCGCAGAGGAGACCGCCGCCAAGGCGCAAGGGCCAGAGCTGCATTATCTCCTTCGCAAGGGCCACCTTGTGATGACGATTGATCAGGGCTCGGACATGGAGCGGTATCAGGGCGTGACCCCGCTTGACGGGCCGGACCTTGCGACTGCCACCGTCAATTATTTCGCCCAGTCAGAGCAGATCCCGACCGCCGTGAAACTTGCTGTTGGGCGCATTCAGGATGCGGATGGCCGGATGAGCTGGCGCGCAGGCGGAATCATGGCGCAATTTGTCCCCGGCGAAGGCGGTGAACGCGAACGCGGTGAAGCGGCGCTTCTGGCCGAAGTGGATGAGGATGCCTGGAACCGGGCTGCGACACTTCTTGAAACCACGCAGGCCGATGAATTGCTCGATCCGACAGTGTCGCCTGAACAGCTCCTCTATCGTCTGTTCCACGAAGATGGCGTGCGGGTCTTTGATCCGGTCCCGGCATATTTTGCCTGTACCTGCAGTAAGGATAAGATCGCACGGGTCTTGGCCCAGTATGATTCAAGCGTCATCAAGGAAATGGTTGAAGATGGTGCAATCGAAGTTTCTTGCGATTTCTGCCGGACGATGTACCGATTTGAGCTTGATGAAAGCGGAGAGGCCTTCAAGGCGTAAATGACACTCGCCCATATCGTTTCACCGGAAGAAGCGGGCTCCCTGAAGCCCCGCTTTGTTGATGCGCGCTGGTTCCTGCCGAATGATGAGCGGGTGGGGCGGACGGAATATGACCGGCTTCACATTCCGGGTGCGGTGTTTTTCGATATTGATGAAGTGGCAACGCCTTCGGACAATCATCCACATCTCGCGCCATCGCCAAAAAAGCTGGCCAACTGGCTGGGGTCCGTGGGTATCACGCCTGACGCATGTGTCGTCATCTATGATGAGGCAGGGTTCTTCAGCGCCCCGCGCGTCTGGTATCTCCTCAAGGCGCTTGGCCATGAAAAAGTGCATGTGCTTGATGGCGGGCTTTCGGCTTGGCGCCGGGTCGGCGGGGATGTGACTTCTGAGGTTCCGGCTTATGAGCCGGCGGACTATCCGTTGCCGGAGAAGCTCTCCTGGCCTGTCGTGGACCGCGAAATTGTTCGTCATGCTTTGACGGGACAGATGGCAGATGTCGTTGATGCACGGCCTGCTGGGCGATTCAACGGCCGCGATCCTGAACCGCGTCCGGGCCTGTCTTCGGGCAGTATGCCGGGGGCCTTCAATCTACCCTTCAGCTCCCTGACAGGCGCAGATGGCCGCTTTCTGATGCCAGATCAGCTCGACATGCTCTTTCGGGATAAGGGGCTTGATCCAGCTAAACCGATCATTGCGTCTTGCGGATCGGGGATATCGGCCTGCGTTCTGTTGCTGGGGCTTGCCGAGGCGGGCTGGCCGATGGGCACGCTCTATGACGGCTCATGGATTGACTGGGCCAGCCATCCAGACGCCCAGATAGAAAAAGAGGGGGCCTGAGCCCCCTCTCTTCATTCGATCAGAGCCCGGCGCTTTCGTAGCTCTTCGCAATGTCAGTCAGTGACACGCAGTAAGCGGCGGTCCGCAGGTCTTCGATATTGTTGTCGAGCTTGAAGGCCCGCATGCGGTTATAGGAATTGCGCATCGTGTCATCGAGGCCCGAGCGAACGAGGTCGATTTCATCCGAGCCATGAGAGAAGCGCTCGATGAAGTCCGGCGCCAGCGGCTGACCGGTGGCGCGTTCGAGCTCACGGATCAGTTCCATGGCGCGTTTTTCTTCCTGACGGCGCTGCATCCGGCCAAAACGGATGTGGCTCAGGTTCTTGACCCATTCGAAATAGGAAACCGTCACACCGCCAGCGTTCGCATACATGTCGGGGATAATGACGACGCCTTTTTCGCGCAGGATTGTGTCGGCATTCGCGGTGACCGGGCCGTTAGCGGCCTCGAGGATGACGCGGGCTTTCACATATTCCGCATTGCCCCCATTGATCGAACCTTCGATCGCGGCGGGAACGAGGATGTCACAGTCATGCTCGAATACGGACGTGCCGTTTTCGATATATTTCCCATGCGGGAAGCCCTTCAGGCCGCCATTCTTGGTGATGAAGTGCTTGAGCTCTTCGATGTTGATGCCTTTTTCATCAACGATCGCGCCGTCGCGTTCGATGACGCCGGTGATCAGCGCGCCGTCTTCTTCAGACAGGAATTTGGCAGCGTGATAGCCCACATTACCAAGGCCCTGAACGATGATGCGCTTGCCTTCGATGCCGCCTTCAAGACCAGCAGCAGTCACGTCTTCGGGGTGTTCAAAGAAGGCTTGGAGAGCATACTGACAACCACGGCCGGTCGCTTCGACACGGCCGGCGATCCCGCCAGCATGGGGCGGCTTACCGGTGACGCAGGCAAGGGCATCAATATCGGTCGGGTGCAGACGTTTATAAGCGTCCGCCATCCAGGCCATTTCGCGTTCGCCTGTGCCCATGTCCGGGGCAGGCACGTTTTGCGAGGGGTGGATGAGGTCGCGTTTTGCGAGCTCATAGGTGAAGCGGCGGGTGATGCGCTCAAGCTCTTCGACATCCCATTCATTGGGGTCGATCGCGAGACCGCCTTTGGAGCCGCCAAACGGCACCTGCACCAGCGCGCATTTATAGGTCATCAGTGCAGCGAGGGCTTCGACCTCGTCCTGATCGACCGAAAGCGCGTAGCGGATACCGCCCTTGACCGGCTCGTAATGCTCGGAGTGAACGGCGCGATAGCCGGTGAAGGTGTGGATCGTGCCGCGCAGCTTCACGCCGAAACGCACAGTGTAGACCGAGTTGCAGACCTTGATTTTGTGTTTCAGGCCGTCGGACATGTCGAGATGTGTCACGGCACGGTCGAACATCATGTCGACACTCTGACGGAAGGTCAGCTCGCGATTATGGACAGGTCGGTTCATGCCATTCCTCCAGGGGTTTAGCGGCGAGGCAAACGCCGGGGCGTTCTTTCGCGCCCTTTCTCAAGCTCTAGTGCCGGAAATGTCTCATTCCGGTAAATACCATGGCGAGGCCGCGCTCGTCTGCGGCGGCGATCACCTCCTCATCGCGGATCGATCCGCCCGGCTGGATGACGGCTGTCGCGCCGGCTTCGGCAGCGGAGATCAGGCCATCCGGGAACGGAAAGAAGGCGTCAGAGGCAACAACGGAGCCGCTGACCAGCGGGGTCTCAAGCCCCATGGCTTCGGCGGCGTCCTGTGACTTGCGCACGGCGATGCGGGTCGAGTCGAGGCGGCTCATCTGACCAGCGCCAATGCCGACGGTCGCGCCATCCTTCACATAAACAATCGCATTCGATTTCACGTGTTTGGCCACCTTGAAGGCAAAGAGAAGATCGGCCTTTTCTTCGTCAGATGGCGTGCGTTTGGTTACAGTTTTCATGTCTTCCGGGAACACCTGTCCGTTATCCATGAATTGATAGAGGAACCCGCCTGCGACAGGGCGGGCCCGCATATGACCCATGCATGGGTCGGGCAATTCTGATGTCGTCAGAAGGCGGAGGTTTTTCTTCTTGGCGAAAATTTCGGCGACGCCATCTTCGATGGCAGGCGCGATGACGATCTCGGTGAAGATCTTGACGATCTCCTCGGCGGTCTTTGCATCAAGCGGGCGGTTGACCGCAACAATGCCGCCAAAGGCGGAGACGGGATCGCAGGCAAGGGCGCGCTCATAGGCTTCGAGGAGGTTGTCACCGCTTGCCACACCGCAAGGATTGGCGTGCTTGATGATGGCAACGGCCGGAGGGAAGAATTCTGAAACGAGTTCGACCGCCGCATCGGCGTCATTGATATTATTGTAGCTCAGCGCCTTACCCTGATGCTGGGTCGTCGCGGTAATGCCGGGGCGATCCTCCGTACCTTTATAAAGCGCGGCCGGCTGGTGCGGGTTCTCGCCATAGCGCAGCTCATCAAGTCGGGTGCCGGCGATCACGACGCGGCGGGGGAGAAGATCACCCAGTTCTTTCTGGAACCAGCCGGAGATCGCCGCGTCATAGGCCGCTGTCCGCGCATAAGCAGTTGCCGCCAGTTTCTTACGGTCATCGAATGTGGTGCCGCCCTCTGCCAATGCATCGGTGATGACGGCGTAATCTTCCGTATCCGTCACGATGGCGACATGGGCGTGGTTCTTGGCGGCGGCGCGGATCATCGCCGGGCCACCAATATCGATATTCTCGACCATCTCATCATAGTCAGCGCCGCGTGCGAGCGTCGCTTCGAAGGGGTAGAGATTGACGACCAGCAGGTCGATGCCTTCGATCCCGTTCTCTTCCATCGCTTCGATGTGGCTTGATTTTGAGCGGTCAGCGAGGAGGCCGCCATGCACTTTGGGGTGCAGCGTCTTCACGCGGCCGTCCATGATTTCGGGGAAACCGGTGACATCAGAGACGTCCCGCACATCAAGGCCCGCTTCACGCAGCGCTTTGGCTGTGCCGCCGGTCGACAAAAGCTCAACCCCGGCCTCGCTAAGGCGCGTGGCAAAGGGGATCAGACCCTCCTTGTCACTGACGGAAATCAGGGCGCGTTTGAGGGGCAGTCTGGTGTCGGAAGAAGTCACTGGGCTTGGCACTCCGGATAGGGCTTTGCGGCGGAATGCCGGGGCTTATCGGCCTCTGCGATGACAAGGGCAAGCGATGCAATGTGTAAAATCAGCATTCCGCCAAGAACTGCCGAAAGTGACCAGCGCGGCTGGTCTTCCTGACATTTTCCACTGCTTTGGCAGCAGGTGCCGCAGCTTTGTCATCACTTGACTTACATGGCCTATCGGTTGCGAGGAGGCAGGTGCGCAAACCGGTCCCTCGGTCCAGCTTGGTCCGATGACGGAGTGCCTCTGATCTGATTGAAAACACGTCTGAAATGACATCCCCGAAGGTCGTCAGTCGGCGTGGCGGGCGCGGTCCGAAGGCGTTGAGATTTGTTCCTTGGTATTCGGGGTCACCCGGAATTCCGGTACCAGATGGTTGACGGCCCCGGCCAGTGCATCCGCATCGCCATCCACCGCATAGCCGATGATCTCTTCGAGGCGCGGCTCGAGAAGCGGCAAGTCGATCATTGACGGGGAGGCGAGAAGGATGCCTTCGACCCCGGTGCGGACGAGCCGCTCAAGATCGTGGAAGACTTCCTCGAACAGCTTTTCGCCGGGCCGCAGGCCGGTATAGACGATTTCGATGTCTTCATGCGGGCGCAGGCCGGCAGCAGAAATCATCCGTTCGGCAAGGGTCACGATGCGCACCGGCTCGCCCATATCGAGCACGAAGATCCGCCCGTCATGGGTCATGACCCGGTTGGATTCATCGCAGAGGGATGCCGCTTCGAGAACGAGCTGCACAGCCTCGCGCGTTGTCATGAAAAAGCGCTGAACGTCCTTATGCGTCACAGTGATCGGCCCGCCTTGCGCGATCTGGCGCTGGAAGAGCGGGGCCACCGAACCGGTGGAGCCAAGGACATTGCCGAAGCGAACCGTGGTGAAGCGCGTGCCGGTCTGGGCGATGTCGAGCGCCTGCGCATAGAGCTCAGCGACGCGCTTGGTTGCGCCCATGAAGCTGGTCGGGTTCACTGCCTTGTCGGTCGAGATGAACGTTACGGCCTCGGCGCCAAACTCGATAGCGGTATCAAAGACGTTCTTTGCGCCCAGGATATTGGTCAGAGCCGCTGGCGCCAGATTGTTCTCAACGATCGGCACATGTTTGAAGGCCGCTGCGTGCAGGACAACATGGGGAGCAGATTTCTCGAAGAGCCGCTTGAGATGCGCTTCCCGGCAGACATCGACGAGAACTGAGCGCATCGAAAGGTCCGGGTAACGGCCCCGGATCTCGAGATCGATCTCGTAAAGGTTGAATTCCGAATTATCGACGAGGGTGAGTTCGCTGGGGGCAAAATTTGCGACCTGTCGCGAAAGCTCCGACCCAATCGTGCCACCGGCACCAGTTATCATGACGCGCTTGCCGGTGATGAAGCGTTCGGCCTGGCGCAGGTCAATATGACGCGGGGCGCGATCAAGCAGTTGGGCGCTGTCTAATTCGAGAGCTGTCAAATCGCTCGGGGCAAGACGGGCCCGTACACGGTCAGTGCGACGGCGTCTGAACCCGGGCAAGCCTGCTTTGAACCCCATGCTGCCACAATCTTTCTATATATACGGCCCGAATATGTCCCAACTGACATAGCCTTATGGCAATCTCATGACCATCGGGCAGAAACACAATCTATTGTCCCCACTTTATCCGCCATCGGACGGCGGGACCACAAGGGGACATGACGATTTGATACAATTTTTCTATGCGCCCGTCTGGCCACGCACTGACACTTTCTTCGATCTGTGTCTTTGCGCCATCTATTGTAAGTCTGGCGCCTGCTCCTTGATCCAGAGCAATATCGACCCCTCCATGCTCATCGAGCTTGGCCTGACCTGCGCCAATATGCAACCTTAGGTCGAGCTTTTCGGTGGGGATTTGCTCTTCCACGCTTAGCTGATGCTCACTTTCGGAAAGCTCAAACTTCCGTTGGATTGTGCCGCGGCGGCTCGACCAAGAGAGGCTCATTTCCTGAGCGCTGGGGCGCACATGGCTCGCCGGGGCGAGGGCGGGGATATCAAATCCCGAGGCCGCAGCAGGCGTATTGAGTGCATCAGCCCAGGCCGCCATACGGTCCACAATCCCGATCGCCGCAGGTGAAGGCGCGCCGCAACTGACGATCAGAGGCGTGCGCCCGGTGGTCAGTGCAATACCGCCTGTGCCAGCCAGGTCCTGATCCTTGCCGAGGTCAGCCATGAAGAGTGTGTCACCGTCACGAAGGCTCGCATAACCCATCCGTTCAAGGAGGATTGCTGATTCTGGGCGGATCATGGGGTCGATGCGGTGAAGGGCTGCCTTGTCGGGCGCATATCTGCCGGGCATCTGCACCATGCCGCCCTCCCCGGTCAGAAAGCCGCCAATATAGAGTCGGGCAACTTTCAGCGCTTCATCAAGTTCGGGTGGGGCGCTGAGGCGACGGATGTCAAAGGCTTCGGACAGGATGAAAAGATCATCCGCCTCCTGAAGGGCGACATTCACATGCCGCCAGCTGGCTGGCAGCTCGCCTTCGGCGAGCGGCCGAAGATACTGGCCCAGTCGGGGCGTGTCTGTTGTGCCGATTTGCCTGTCTTCGGGCAGACAGAGGCTTGCCAATGTGCGTGCGACCACGACGGGCAGGCGCTGCTTGTCCTTGCCGCGCCGCAGGAAGCGCGAAAGATGCCTTGCCTGCCGGGCGGTGGAATCAAGGATCATGGCCCGCATCGGGCCGTCCATGCCGCTGGTCAGAAGGTCCATATGGCACAGCATCCTGATCACGCGCGGTGCGCACAGCGTTGCCCGCCACGTGGCGGGCGAGAACCGGCCATGCTGTTCCAGCCAGAAGGCCGTCAGCTGACGGATGGCTTCCGGGCCATCATCACCAGCGCCTGCGAGGATCGGCAACCAGTCAAAGCGGTGAAAGGATTCGGCTGCGGCGAGACTGCCCGGGGACATGTCGTCCTCGGCGGTCCAGGCGAGCGCAGCCTCGATCAGCGCCTCGGACGGGGCCGCCGAGACTTCCGGGTAGAAGACCAGTCGCTGCGGGATGGGACCGCGCAACTGAACGTCATGATAAAAACGGGCACGGCCACTTTCACGCGGGCGCTTACTCACCTTAAACCGCCAGACTCCCCGCCGCTTTCAGTGCGGCGATGTTCTCCGCATACGCATCGGGACCGCCACGGAAAACGGCCGTCCCGGCGACCAGCGCATCGGCGCCGGCTTTTAGGATCGAGGCGGCATTGTCCGGAGTGACCCCGCCATCAACCTCGATCAGGATATCACGCCCCGTCGCCGCAATCATCTGCCGCAGCCGCTCGATACGGAGCAGCTGTGCGGGCAGGAATGCTTGTCCGCCAAAACCCGGATTGACGCTCATCACAAGGATCAGATCGATCATGTCGAGCACCGGCTCGACAGCTTCCAGCGGCGTCGCGGGGTTGAGGGCAACACCGGGTTTAACGCCCTTATCCCTGATCATCTGCAGTGTACGGTGCAGATGTGGTCCCGCCTCTGGGTGGACGGTCAGGTAATCGGCGCCAGCTTCTGCAAAGGCGGCGATGTAGGGATCCGCCGGGGCGATCATCAGATGAACGTCAAACGGCTTTTTCGTATGCGGACGCAGCGCTTTGACGACACCCGGCCCGATCGTGAGATTGGGAACGAAATGTCCGTCCATCACATCGACATGAATGAAATCGGCGCCTGCCGCGTCAATACGTCTGACCTCTTCGCCCAATTGGGCAAAATCGGCGGACAGGATCGACGGGGAAATAAGGGGAGCGCTCATGGTCTCGATCTAGGACGGGTCATGGGCACTGACAACCAAGACCCGGTGCAGGAAAAACCCCCGCCGGGGGGACGGCAGGGGTTTATGGGAATGTGCAAGTTACTCTGGTTGGGGCTAGGGCGCTTTTAGGAGAGAGCGTCAAAACCTTGATCAGTCACCTATCTAACAAATTAGACCGAAATTGGGCGAATTTGGGCAGAATGTGACATTCGGCAAAGTTTTCTCAAGCTTGCTTAATAGCCGGTTAAGCTCAGGCGGGGGCCGCAGCCCTGTCTTCAGCCTGCTTTTTCTTCCGCCAGCCAAGGGCGCTCCATAGAAACGCCCCACCGCCGACCACGGCGCTGGCCTTCCACGACACATCGAGAAGGGCAAAGGCAAAGAGGGCGCCGAGCGTCAGGACGGACATCTTTGCAGCCGTGCGGCCCGGGGCCTCGAAAACTTCCGCCACTTTGCGGACCGTCGCGCGGGCGGCGCGTCTGGGGGCCTTGGCGGCAGCGCCGACAGCCTTTGTGGCAGCTTTGCGGCTGGAGGCGAGCCAGTTGAGGATGCGATTAAAGCCAAGGGCGGCGATGGCGCCGCCAATCAGCGTGCCGAGCGCCGCGGCGATGCCCCATTTGAGGTGGGCGGGTGCGGCCTCCAGCGTGCCGGCTTGTTCCTCGGCGACGACGCTTGTGCCTGCCGGATCGACGACGATCACCTGCTCTGGCTCCAGCGCCGGGGCAGAGGCAGCAGTCTGCGGTTCAGTAGCGGTAAAGATCGCAAAGGCCGCCGCAATGGCGCCGGTACCGGCCAGAAGGTCACGCTTTTTCATCGGAGATTCCCACATCGGCTTATGTTTGAAGATGGGGGCTTGGGCGAAAGCGGGCAAGGTGCCATCTCTGCCCCTCAACAGACTTTAAGGAGCCGCCCATGTCCGGACTCGATCGACGCCCGTTGGGGGATACGGAGGTTAGCGTTTCAAGCCTTTGCCTTGGGACCATGATGTATGGCGACCAGATAGGCGAAGAGGCGGCATTCCATCAGATGGACCGCTGCTTCGATTTCGGCATTGATTTTTTCGACACGGCTGAAATTTACACGATCCCGCCCAAGGCCGAGACGCAAGGCAATTCCGAACGCATCGTCGGCAAATGGATGAAGGAGCGCGGTTGCCGCGACAAGATCGTGCTGGCGACAAAAGTTTCGGGCCGTTCGGGCAATCAGTGGCTTCGCGGGACAAAGGAAAAACGGGTCACCCCGGCGCAGATCCGTGAGGCGGTCGAGGATAGCCTTGAACGGCTGCAGACGGATTATATCGATCTTTATCAGATTCACTGGCCGGACCGGCGGGTCGCGATGTTCGGTTCTGAACCCAATGGTTTCGTGGCGCAGGACAATGCGGATGCCGTCCCTATCGCAGAGCAGCTCGGCGGTCTGGCTGAGCTCGTCCGTGAGGGGAAGATCCTCCATGTCGGCCTGTCGAATGAGACCGCCTGGGGCGTGATGGAGTTTGTCCGCGCCGCCGAACGCGAGGGCCTGCCTCGCGTCGTGTCGATCCAGAACGCCTATAGCCTCGTCAACCGGACCTTCGAGCAGGCGCTCGCCGAAGGCGCGATGGAAGAGAAGGTCGGGCTGCTCGCTTATTCACCGATCGCGCAAGGGTCGTTGTCAGGGAAATATCTCGGCGGGCAGAAACCCAAAGGGTCACGCGGCGAGATGTTCGGTCGGCTTGACCGGTACAAGACCCCGAATGCGGAGGCCGCGATTGCAGCTTACGTCGAAGTGGCGCGGGATATGGGGGTGCATCCGGCAGCGCTTGCCATGCAGTTCGTCACGACACGTCCTTTCGTGACGTCGAATATTTTTGGCGCGAATGGCGATGAACAGCTCGATGTGATCTTCAACTCGCTGGAGGTCGAACTGACCACGGAAGTGATGCAGCGCATTACTGACATCCATAAACGCTATACGAATCCGTGCCCGTGAGCAGAGGGCGCCATTCTATCCTGCACAGCCCTCAGGGGCAGCGCGCGAGGTATCTGCTGGCTTTGGGCGGGTGCCCGGGATTTTTATGGTTCCTCATTTATGCATTCACGCCGCTGCATAAATGGGTCCCAGGTTGGATCGCGTTTCCTGCCTTCTTCGCTTTGATGGCAGGCGGTGCGATCTGGGCCATTTCGAAATTCGAACGTGAGCGGAAAGAAGCTACCGCTGAAAATCGTAGATCGGTCCCAGATCAAGCAGAGAGCTGAGCTCGTCGAGCGCGGTGCGCACCTCGGTCAGGAGGGCGGGATCAGCGAGATCCGCTGCCGTCATCCGGTCGCGATAGTGTTTCTCGACCCATGATTCGAGGGCGGAGATTTTTGCCTCATTAAGCAGCGCGGGGGCGTGCGACTTCGCAAGCTCGTCATCGGTCAGCACAACGCGCAAGCGCAGGCAGGCAGGTCCGCCGCCATTCTTCATGCTCTGATTGAGGTCGAAATAATGCGCCTCGGCGATGGGGCTGTTCCCGGCAATGGCCTGCTCAACCCATGTCCGTGTGGAGGTCGTCGTCTCCGCTTCGCCGGGCAGGATCAGCGCCATGCGGTCGTCAGGCAGGGTGATCAGCTGGGAGTTGAAGAGATAGGAGCGGATGGCATCGCTCAAAGGCACTTCGGCCTCGCTCACCTCAACGAAGATCGGCTCAAAGCCGAGATCATCGCCGCGCCGCCGTATACGGTCGAAATCAGATTCTGGGCTCTCGAAGGCTTTCTCGTGATAGAGGAGGACATTGGCATTCGCGACACTGACGACATCATTGTGGAAGGCCCCGGCCTCAATCGCTTCGCGCGACTGGCGGATATAGACCGCCTTGTCATCGACGCCGTGATGGCGGGCAATGGCTTCACTCGCTTCGCCTGCCTGACGGGGCAGGAAGTTCCAGCCGCCAAGGCGTTCGAAAGCGGACCGGCCATAGACGAAAAGCTCCGCCCCCGGCTCTCCATGCGACGCGGCCATCCGGCCATGGTTGGCTGCGCCTTCATCGCCCATGGCGCCCATCACGGGGACCGCGTCATGATGCGCGAATGCGCCCGTCTCTTCGGGGAAATATGTCTTCAGGACACGGCCTGTAAACGGGTGCTCGATAGAGCGGTGCGCCATTGCCGTCAGGTTTGCCGGGGTGAAATGTACGCGCTTATCGGGCGTGTCCGCGGATGGGGAAACGGTGGCCGCATTGGCGGTCCACATCGCGGCAGCCGAGGACATATTGCGCAATAAGGCGAGGTCGGTTTTTGCGGCCTGCGCGATGACATCCGCATCCGTCCCTGTGAAAAAACCCATCTTCCGCAAGGCCGGCACGAAAGGCCGCTCATGCGGCGGCAGGACACCCTGTTTCAGGCCCAGTTTCATCAGGGCCCGCATCTTCTGAAGGCCCTGCAAGGCGGCGGCCTTGGGGTTCGAGGCTTCGCCACCATGGCTCATCGAGGCGACATTGCCCATCGAGAGCCCGCCATAATTATGGGTCGGGCCGACCAGTCCGTCGAAATTGACCTCGTAAGCCGTCATGCGTTCAGCCCCTTTGTCTCCATCTCGTCTTTGAGCGGACCTTCCTGCACCATGCTGGCCATCGGCCAGGCGCAGTAATCAGCCGAATAATAGCCCGCCGGGCGGTGATTGCCCGACAGCCCCGGGCCGCCAAAGGGTGCCTTGCCCGATGCGCCCGTCGTCTGGCGGTTCCAGTTGACGATCCCGGCACGGATGTCTTTGGCAAAGCTCTCCCACAAAGCGGCCTCATCGGAGAGCAGCCCCGCGGCAAGGCCAAAGCGCGTGTCATTGGCAGTGCGAACCGCTTCCTCGAAAGAGGGAACACGGATCACCTGGAGGAGCGGCCCAAAGACTTCCTCATCTTTCCGGGCCGTCCAGTGGGTCGTGTCGATCAAGCCGGGGCTGACATAGGCGGGCCCGTGATTAAGGTGCTCTGAGCGGACGATCTCCTCTGCGCCGTGGGAGGCCATATCGTGCTGGGCATCGATGACAGCTTGCGCCGCGCGATCATGGATCAGCGGCCCCATGAAAGGCTCGGGCTCGCCATCGGGCGGGCCGACGCGCAGCCTTGGGATAAGGTCCGTGACCGCATTAATAATGGCCTGACCTTTCGCGCCTTCTTCGACGATCAGGCGGCGAGTGCAGGTGCAGCGCTGGCCCGAGGTGATGAAGGCCGAGCGCGCAATGATGGTCGCGGCGCCCGCTGCATCGGCGACATCCCATGCGACAAGCGGGTTGTTTCCGCCCAGCTCCAGCGCGAGGATTTTCTCAGGATGCCCGCCAAGCGCCTGATGGATCGCGCGGCCAGCCTTAATCCCGCCAGTAAAGGCGATGCCCGCCGTGACAGGGTCGGTGATCAGCTGATTGGCTTCTGCCGCGCCGCCATGGATCAGGTTGACGACCCCTGCGGGCAGGCCCGCTTCCGCCCACCAGCTGACCATCAGTTCGGCAACGGCGGGGGTGATCTCGGAGGGCTTGAGGACGATCGTGTTCCCGGCGATCAGGGCCGGGATGATATGCCCGTTCGGCAAATGACCGGGAAAGTTGAACGGCCCGATCACCGCCATCACGCCATGGGCGCGGTGTGACAGCCGGGTCGCGCCATCATCGCGGGTTGGCGTGCGTTCATGATAGGCGCTGAGCGAGACGACGGCTTTGCCCGCAATCGCACCGGCCTCGGTCGCGGCATCCCACAACGCCTTGCCGGTCTCGGCGGAAATCAGCCTTGCCATCTCATCCTTGCGCTCGGCGGCAATGGCGGAATAGCGCTCGATATAGGCATATCGTTCGTCAACGGACAGTCGCTGCCAGCCTTCAAAGGCGCGTGCAGCGGCTTCAATGGCGGCGCTGACCTGCTCGGGGCTCGCATAGGCGCCCGACCACAGCGTCTCGCCATTGGCGGGATTGGTCGAGGTAAATTCCTGCCCACCACCCTGTTGCCATTCATTGCCGATGAAGAGGTTGCCGCTTGCCGTCATGATTTACTCCTTTGCCCGCAAGGGAGCTGCTGCCACGAGCGCGCCCGGTTTGAAACCGCCCTGTTCAGCAATGGCAGGTGAAAGAACAACCGTTTGCCCCTGCCGGTGGCCACTGCCGATGGCGCAGGCATAGTCCTGACCATCAAGGGTCGAGACAAGGAACGGTTCTGAGCCTGCGATATGGTCGGCATTGTCACTTACGGTCAGGCGGCGATCTGTGCGCTCCTGTACGGTACGTACACGGTCAATCGGGCACTGGATTGAGGGGCCGCCATCGAAAATGTCGATGCAGCGGGAAACGGCAAAATTCTCTGTCAGCAGCATCTTCAGCGCTTGTCCGCTGGTCTTGTGCGGCTTGCCGATCACCTCCTGGCCGTCTTCTGGCAGGAGCGAGACATAGATCGGGAATTTCGGCATCAGATGCGAGATGAAGCGGAAATCATTTGCCGACAGACGGTCGGCTTCATCAAATGTCGTATGAAAGAATTTTGCCGCGATATGCTCCCAGAAGGGGCAAGTGCCGTCTTCATTGAACCAGCCACGGATCTCGGCCATGACATTTTCGCCGAACCGATCCCTTCGTGTGCCCATGAACATGAGCCGGCTGAGCGAGAGGAGGCGTCCAGCGCCCTGACCACGTGCTTCCTTCCCAACGAGTAGCGTGCCGATCTCCTCATAGCCGTGGAAATCATTGACGAGGAACAGGATGTCGGATGACGCCTTGAGCCCACTTTCGGGAGCCTGCGCGGCAATATGGCTGCGGCGGTAAGAATAGAACGGCCGGTCGGCACCAAGGTCGGGGAAGATCGATGCCATCCCGACTGCGTGGTCCCCATTGTCGAGGACAAAGAAAAAGATATCCCGGGCTTCGGCGCGGCCTGATCCGGCAAAAGCCTTGTCTGAAGCTTCAATCCTTTCGAGGAGAGCTTCTTCTGTATTCGGAACAGTTGTCATGCCGAGGCCGGCATTCTGGGCCAATTTCAAGAGAGAGGGCAGGTCCTCTTTCCGCGCCGGGCGGACAATCAGAGAGGGGGTGGACACGTTCGGTGAACTCCTTCGGACGGCGGGCTCGGGGTGGGCCCGGCCAATGCTTCTGGTTTTCGCCCCCGGTAAGGGCTCACGGCGGCGGCGGCAAGAGAGGGGGATCAGTCAGAGTGCAAGACGGTCTCCCCAGACCAGTCAAATACAGTGTTTCAGGTGTGTGTGCTGTTAACGAATCCTAACAGGATTAACGATTTAACTGCGTTTCTTAACCAAAAGCCTGTATCTTTTAACCTTTTATTAAGCTAGGAAACATGCGGGGAGTGAAGGTGTTTAATCACGCGCGAAGGGCGCGGGAGCGTATGATGACAAAACACTACACTGAGCTGACCGGCGCACTGGGTGATAAAATCCAGTTCGGTCCCCCGATGCATAGCGCGGAAGACTTCTTCAATAAGGCTGTGCCCGTCGTCTCAATTAATGGTGTGACCTATGAATTGAGGTCTATCGGCACGCTCGGCTTCACTCTTGTGGGTCCTCTACCAGAGGTTGTCAACGAGGATGACGATCCGCTTACGGCTGTTTTTACACAGTCGGGCCGTGAGATCTTCGAGACGAGAATTCTTAAACCCACGCCGATTGATGATCAGGTCATCAATTGCCGCTGTTTTGACCGGGCCATTACGCTCGAAAAGCTCGGCCATGCCAATGCGGCGGCTGTTGCAGCAGCAAGGGTCAGGGCGCCGAAGATCGCGCCGATGGATATTCCGACCGAGTACAAGGTGTTCTGTGCCGATACGCTCGACATCATGGCGACATTGCGCCGTCAGGTCGAAGAAGAGATTTCACCCTTCGAACAAGAGCTGACAGCCGAAGAGCGTCACGAACTCGACAAGCAGATGGAAGAAGCGGTCGCCGACCAGTGGCTGCCCTTTCTTGAGCGTGCGAACAGTCTCGTCCTGCCTTTCAAACACGACATCGAGATGCGTACCCGCATGAAGCGGTATACGGAGAATGTCGTGACCGGCGAGATGTGCAAGGGCGCGCTCCAGCATCGCTGTTATTACAAGCCGCTCGGCTATCCGGGCGACTTCGAGATCATGAACGCGTTCTACGACAATGTGCCGCGAGGCGAGAACGCCTATAACCGGCTCGTCGATATGCTCGGCCTGATCGCCGGACGGCCGGTTGCGAAGCGGATGCATTATCTGACGGCGGAACTTGAGCGCATGGTTGCGACATCCGACCGGCGGCACCATCACGTGATGAGTGTCGGCGCAGGTCCTGCTCGAGAGTTCAAGCGCTTCTTCGAGCGGGCGGGCAAGATCGATAACGGCTTTTCGATCACGCTTGTTGACCCGGAGACGCGGGCGCTCGAATGCGCGATCGGCAATATCTATTCTTCAGTGAAACACGGGGTTTCCTCGATCATGGTGTCGGGGATGAACACGTCCTTCACCGAGATGCTCCGGCCAAAGAGTACTTTCCGGCATCTGCCGCCACAGGATTTCATCTATTCGGCGGGGCTGACGGATTATCTCAACACCAAGCTGACGAAGTCGATGGTGTCGAAGCTTTATGACCTTGTTCGGCCGGGCGGGACTGTCCTCATCGGGAATGTCAATGACGCACCGAACGGCATGTACTGGTCGGCTGAATATGCTGTCGATTGGAGCATGTTCTTCCGCAACATGGCGGAGATGGAAGAGATCGCCGACGGTCTGCCGGGCAATCCGGAGATCACCGCAGATGAAAGCGGCTCCTATTTCATGCTGAAGCTGACAAAGCCTGCTTAAGCGGCAGTTTTGGGCTGAGCTGCCGCGACACCTTCGGTGGCGGGCGGAATCACGATCTGCGCCAAGCATCCATGATCCGGGATCGAACAGATATAGAGCTTCCCGCCGGCGATTCGTGTCAGGGTTCTGGAGAGTGATACCCCGATACCCAGCTTGTCACCGCCAAGCTTGCGGACATCCTCAACCTGCCGGAGTGCTTCGCCAGCTAGATCGAAATTCGAGTTGGTAATGCCCGGCCCATCGTCACGAATCGAGATGATGTCGCCAATGCTCGTGACCTCCGAAGAAATCGTGATGGTGCTACCTGGCGGGCAATAACGGACGGCATTGTCGATCAGCTCATCAAGCGCACGCGTCATGTGCCGCGGATCGACGAAGATATTCTCCTCGCCACATTCCAGATTGAGCGTAATGCGCTTGGTTTCTGCTGGGCTTTGATGGCGGTAAATCGCTTCGCGGACGACACGGGTCGGTGTTGTCATTTGTGGGGAGGCAGGCAGCAGACCTGCGTCCGCACGGCTGTAATCCAGCAGACGCTGGCTCTGATGGCTCAGGCTCGTGCCGGCGCGGTAGATCTCTGATGCAAAGCTGCGGGTTTCATCGCCAGGTCCGTCAGGCTGATCGGTCTGCTCAATAATCTGGGCATAGCCGATAATCTGGTGAAGTGGCGTTTTGACGACATGGCCAAGCACGTTGAGCAGGGCGTTTTTGCGGTCGACTGAACGTTCGGCATCCTCAGCCATCTCAAGGACTTGCGCAAAGTAATGCTCGCGCTCGCGATAGGTCATGAATTCCTTGCGACGGTTCCGCTCCAGGAAATAGTTCCCCGCTGCGGCGCCAAGGAAAATGCTGACCACCATGACCTGACCTGCAAGCAGATCGGGACCAGGTGCAAAGCCATGAGTAGCGATGACGAGGGTAATAGTCATGAAGCTCAAAAGGCCCGCACAGACCCTGAAATTGAGGCGTGCGACGGCGCTAAACTGAACTGCAAGCTGAATTAGCCCGACATAATACGGCGGTGTGTTCGATCCAATGGCCGCGATAATTCCGGCAAAGGAGACGGACACGATGGCGACGATGGCAACAGTGATCCACATCATGTTGCGATAGCCCCAGGGCGTGAATGTCAGCGCGAATAGGGCGAGCAGGAACGGAAAGCTGATGAGCCGCAATGTGACGGTAAAGGGCGCAAGGTCTCCGAGGACGATCCAGTCAAGGATACCGTAGCCCAGATGGATGAAGGCGCCGGAGATCATCAGCAGCTGATCGAGACGCCCGCCCTGCGCAAGCGCAAATTTCCTGTAGGCACGTTCAAGGTCTTTATCCTTGAATCTTGCCGAGACAGGGTCGATCGCCGCTGGGGCAACGTTGGAACTAGGCATCGTCACAGGGATGATGCCTAGACCAGTATCGTTAAAATTTTCGCTTAACGCGTGTGTCCTCAGACAAAATCTGATGCCGGACGATAAGACAGCCCCAGATCACGAGCGACCGCTTCGTGAGTGATGTCCCCTTCGGCCACATTCAGCCCTTCAAGTAGGTGCGGATTGCTGGCCAGTGCTGCCTTTGGACCCTTCCCTGCCAGCTCGATGATATAGGGCAGGGTGCGGTTGGCGAGGGCCACTGTCGAGGTGCGCGGCACGGCGCCTGGCATGTTGGCAACACAGTAATGAACGATGTCGTCGACGATATAGGTCGGATTATCGTGGGTTGTCGGTTTCGAGGTCTCAAAACAGCCACCCTGATCGATCGCAATATCGACAAGGACCGCGCCTTTTTTCATTGTGCCCAGCATATCGCGGGTCACCAGTTTGGGCGCAGCGGCGCCGGGGATGAGGACCGCGCCGATGACGAGATCGGCGGTCTGCACGGCATCAGCCAGTGCGCCAGCGGTCGAATAGACTGTCTGGACCTGATTCTTGAACAGTGCATCGAGTTGCTCAAGGCGATTGATAGAACGGTCAAAGATCGTGACATCAGCCTGCATGCCGACGGCCATCTGTGCCGCGTTGAAGCCTGAAACCCCGCCGCCGATGATGACGACCTTCGCTGCGGCAACGCCGGGAACGCCGCCAAGCAGCATGCCGCGACCGCCTTGCGATTTCTCAAGGCAATGTGCGCCGACTTGGACGGACATCCGGCCCGCAACTTCACTCATCGGCTTGAGGAGCGGCAGGCCGCCGTCGATGGCGGTGACCGTTTCATAAGCGATGGCCCAAGCTTTGGATTTCATCAGACCTTCGGCCTGACGCTTGTCCGCGGCGAGGTGAAGATAGGTGAAGAGCGTCTGCCCTTCAGACAGCATCTCGCATTCCTGCGGTTGCGGTTCCTTGACCTTGATGACCAGATCGGCCCCGAAAGCATCCGCAGCAGTCGGAACAATTTTCGCGCCTGCCGTCACATAGTCTTCGTCCGTGAAGTCGATTCCGACCCCGGCATTGGTCTCGACGACGACCTCATGGCCCAGACGGGTGAGTTCCAGCACACTGTCCGGGTTCAGCCCCACACGATGTTCGAGAGTTTTGATTTCCTTAGGTACACCAATGCGCATGGGGCCTCCGAGAGCGAGTTGTGATCCGGTCTTCTGAATGTCGCCGGCTGATGCTGGGCCGGTAAGCGCAAAACACCCGCTTGTCACCACCCATATGGAGCCTATCGGATGGTGTGTCGGGCGGAGCACAGGGGGGAGCAAAAAGCGGTCTGTGGCACCGCAGCATGAAGGAATGCCCTCAAGATAGCTTGCGTTTGACACAAGCTCGCCTCAAATTTCTACTGGATTATGGATCGCATCGCGGATTGATGCGTTTTTGGATCAAGCCGCATGTGCGGCGAAACGGCGTGAAAAAAGGCTTAATGGAAGGTTCCCTTCAGCCACTTTGATCGCTATGAAGTGAACGGGGTGTCATGTGTTGGCCGCGAGATTGCTACCATCCTTGACCAGCACCAAACGATCGGACCTTCAGGAGGGGATGATGAAATTTAAACTCGCTCTGCTGGCTGCGGCGGGCTCAACTGCAATGTTCTCGAGCGCCATCGCGCAAGAAGACACAGGTTGGTACGGCGCTCTCGGCGCTGGCTATGTTTTCGAAAACGAAGTCGATTTCGAAAGCGCCAACTCTAATCCGGCTTTCGATTCTACGATCGACGCCAGTGACAACGTCGCCGTTTACGGCGCGCTTGGTAAGTACCTCAGCAATGGCTGGCGTACGGAACTCGAATTCGCGACGCGGACCCAGAATGTCGACTCGATTGACGGCGACGGCCTCGGCTTCGCTGGCTTCCCGACCACGGCTTCTGATCTTGGCGACATCACGGTTTCGACCCTGATGGTCAACGCGTACAAAGAATTCGCGTTTGACATGAACGGCAAGATTTCGCCTTACCTCGGCGCAGGTATCGGTGCAGCTTACTTCCGTCCGGACTTCAACAACATCACCAGCCCGACGGCTGCAGATGCTGGCGGTCCGCAGTTCTCGAACCGTCTCGTTGTTGCTGACAGGGATTATGTCCCGGCTGCCCAAGGTATGGCTGGCCTGACATATGACTTCGCCGACAACATGATGCTCGACCTTCGCTACCGTTACCTCAAAACGGCTGAAGTCGACTATGGCGGGTACATGAACAGCGCTTTTGCTGACTTCTCGTCTGAGTATGACGCACACGAAGTGACTGCTGGTTTCCGTTGGAACTTCGGTGGCGCTCCGGTTGTCGTCGATACGCCGCCGGCTGTTCAGTACAAAACCTGCTTCGATGGCAGCCGCGTGGAAGTCACTGCTGACTGCCCGCCGCAAATCGAAACGACGACTGACGTTACGGCGAACATGGAGCCGCTCGTTGTCTACTTCGACTACGACAAGTCGAACCTGACTGACGCTGCGCGCACCCTGATTGCTGCACGCGCTGATGAAGCGATTGCTGCTGATGTTGCTGGCGTTAACGTCGAAGGTAACACGGACAGCTCCGGTTCTTCCGCTTACAACCAGGCCCTTTCGGCTCGCCGCGCTGGCGTCGTCCGTGATGCTCTGGTTTCCAACGGCATCGACTCGTCGATCATCACGGTCGAAGCTCTGGGCGAATCGAACCCGGCTAAACCGACTGCTGATGGTGTGCGCGAGCCGCTCAACCGTCGTACGGAAGTCACCTTCAGCTACTAAGATCGCAAGATCTTCTGGCATTGGGACCGGCGCCTCTCGGGGCGCCGGTTTCTTTTTGTCCATATGATGGGCTTCGGCCGCGAAAAGTGCGTGCCCGCTGGATTTGGTTAAGCCGGTCTTAAGCCTCCCGCATTCTAATCCGCCTCATGGCCAACGGCAGCGGCCGCAAGGGCGGCACGTCATCACGAAAAACCAGCTCAACGCGCCGCCGCCAGCCCGCGCGACGGCGGACGCCTGCCGCTCGCAAAACGAACTCAAAGTCGACCACCAAATCTCGCGCAAAAAAATCGACTGCGTCTTCGTCAGCTCGTCGAAAGACCTCTTCTTCTGCTCGCCGCCGGACGGCTGCCCGGAAGGGGGCAGGTAGCGCAGGCTTTCCGTTATTCCGCCAGACCGGCAGGCTTTTCCTGCGGGCAACGACGGCGGCCTTCTTCCTTCTCGCTGCCGGGCTTGTGACGCTTCTGATCTATGGTCGTGGTCTCCCGCCTGTTGGGGATCTTGCTTCGGCGCGGAAGGAGCCTCGGGTCGAGATCCATGCGGCGAATGGAGAGGTCATTGGCATTCGCGGCCAGGACCGGGGCCAGCCGATCGATGCGGCCAGCCTTCCGCCCCATGTCGTCGGCGCTTTCCTCGCAACCGAGGATCGGAACTTTTATCACCATGTCGGTGTCAACCCGGTGGCCATTATCCGGGCCCTGATGGTCAACGTGAAAGCTGGTGATGTTGAGCAGGGCGGTTCGACCATCACCCAGCAGCTTGTGAAAAATCTCCTCCTCACGCCAGAGCAGAGCCTCCACCGCAAAGTGCAGGAAATGCTCCTGGCTCTGAAGATTGAGGCGATGTATTCAAAGGACGAAATCCTCTCCTTTTATCTCAACGCCGTTTATTTCGGGAATGGCGCCTACGGGCTCGAGGCCGCCTCACGCCGCTATTTCGACAAGCGCCCCGAAGAGCTGAGCATTGGTGAGGCGGCGGTGCTGGCGGGTCTCCTCAAAGCGCCCTCTCGCTTTGCGCCGACAGCGGATGAAAACAAAGCGATCTCGCGGGCAAAAGTTGTCCTTGCTGCGATGGTCGACGCCGGTGTCATCACCCATGCCGAAGCAAAAGCTGTCTCTTTCACCCGGCTCGCCGATATTGCCGAGACCGACCATGCTGCGGCTTATGCTGCCGATTACGCCCTTGCAGAAGCTACCCGCATTTTGGGCGGGGTCGAACAAGACCTCCTGATCGAGACGACCATCGATCTGCCCGCGACCCGCTCCGCCGCCACCGCGCGCGAAGAGATTGCCACCAAGGATGATCTTTACACCCCAGAAGTGCAGGCCGCCGCCATTGTGCTCGATGAGAATGGTGCTATCCATGTCCTGATCGGCGGCAATGATTATCGCCAGAGCAGTTTCAACCGCGCCGTCCAGGCCAAGCGCCAGCCGGGTTCTGCCTTCAAGCCATTCATCTACCTGACGGCGCTCGAAGAAGGCTTCCGCCCCGAAGACATGATCAATGACAAGCGGATCGAGATCGGCGACTGGGCGCCGAAGAATTACAAAGACACTTATGCTGGCATGGTGCCACTTTCCGAAGCGATGGCGCGGTCGCTCAATGCCGCTGCGATCCGCCTGCAGGAAGAGGTGGGCCGCGAGAATGTGGTGGAGATTGCCAACCGCCTTGGCCTGAAGATTGATGATCCGGGTCCGTCCCTTGCCCTTGGTACGGTTGAAGTGACGCCGCTGGAGCTGGCAACGGCTTACCTGCCGCTGTCAGGTGGAGGGGTAGTTGCAGAGCCTTTTATCATTACAAGGATCAGCGCAGCAGACGGCACCGAACTTTATCATCATGAGATTGAGCGTGTGCCCCGGCTGGCTGTCTCACCGGACGTACTGGTGCCGTTTGATCACATGATGCGCGAGGTGGTGACGAACGGGTCGGGCCGCCGCGCAAAAATTGCCGGCCATTACGCGGCGGGAAAGACCGGGACCAGCCAGTCGAGCCGGGATGCATGGTTTGCAGGCTATGCCTCGGGGCTGGTTGGAGTGGTCTGGCTGGGCCGGGACGATGACCGCCCGATGGGCTCAGGTCACCGGGCGATGTCGGGCAGTCATGCGCCAGCGGAATGGTGGTCATCGGTGATGACGGCAGCCCTTACCGGCGTTCCGGCGCGCGAGCCGACGCCTTACGCACCGGAGCCGCGCTCGGACAAGCTCCTCTCCCATCTTGCAGCGATCCTCGGTGTACGTGCGCCACGTGAGCGGCAAGGGCCGCCGCCAGCCAATATCGAGGATATTATTTCAGGTGAGGCGGGGCCAGACGCTTCAGGCTACTTCGAATGAGGCTGTCTCGACCGGCTCCGCGCCATAACGGAACAGGATGCGACCTTCGTCCCGAAGCCAGCATTCATGGTCCCGATATTCCGGGCACATGAGATCTACCAGATTCCAGAATGCGGAAGAGTGATCCATATGCCGCCGATGCGCGACCTCATGGGCCACGACATAATTCAGAACGGCGGTCGGTGCATGGGCGAGTCGCCAGTTGAAGGTCAGATCGCCTTTTGATGAGCACGAGCCCCAGCGCGATTTCATATCGCGCACGCGTACCCGGCCAATTTCGACACCGATCATCGTGGCTTTCATCTCGGCGCGGCTGCGGCAGACGGCCTGAACCTCGCGCTTGAGAAGCCGGATGATAGAAGCTGTGGGATCCTTGCCTGCTGGCCCACCGATGATGAGTGCATTGTCTTCAAGCTTTGGGGTCACCTGCTTGGGGCAATGGATAATCAGCCGATCCCTGCCCAATACCGGTATGCGCGTACCCGGCATAAACGGCAGCGGCGTTGGCATTTCGTCAAGGCGAGAGCCGATCCAGTCCCGGCGGTTCTCCGCCATGGCGAGCGCGGCGCCGATATCTCTTTTGTGAGGACAGGTAATGCGCACGCGGCCCGAGGGGTCGACCCGCATGATCAGCCGTTTGGCGCGGCGATCAACGCGCACGGTCACCGGCAAGGACCGGCCGCCCAGATCGATTGATCCCGCTTCGACGGTATGTACAGCGCGTTTTGTCATCTGGCTTGGCAAGATGAATTCCCTTGCGAAGGCCCCTCTCTCCCCATTAGCTTAGCATATATTTGCCCTAACTTTGTGGATATTTATCCCCCGCAAGATGAAGCTTTCGCACTTGCCTTGGGGGGACTCCCGATAGCTTCATGCCGGAAAGGAGACGTCATGGACGGGTCAGCCGATTTTCCGGATGCGAAAGCTGCGAAGATGACGCCGATGATGGCGCAGTACCACGCGATCAAGCAGCGCGCGGAAGGCGCACTGCTGTTCTATCGCATGGGCGACTTCTACGAGCTGTTCTTTGAGGATGCCGTGGTCGCGGCAGAGGCGCTCGACATCACCCTGACCCGGCGCGGAAAGAAGGAGGGCGAGGACATCCCGATGTGCGGGGTGCCTTTCCACGCGGCCGAAACATATTTGGCGAGACTTATTCGCAAAGGCTTCTCGGTCGCGATCTGCGACCAGACCGAGGATCCGGCAGAGGTAAAGAAGCGGGGCGCGAAATCCGTCGTCGCCCGCGATATCGTCCGGGTCGTCACGCCCGGGACAATCACCGAAGAGGAGCTGCTTAGCCCCCGGTCGGCAAACTACCTCGTCAGTGTCGCGGTGCTGGGGGAGGGCGCAGCGCTTGCTGCTGCTGATCTCTCGACCGGTGAAATCGAGGTCCAGTCGCTGGCACCCACGGCGATCCGTGATGCGGTCGCAGCGCTGACGCCGGCTGAACTTCTCCATGCCGATCCTGCGCCTTCCGCGATTGAGGATATTCTTCAGGAAGCGGACTTCCCGCTGACCTCTCTGCCTGCACATCAATTCGATAGCCGCAGCGGCGAGATGCAGCTTTGCCGGACCTATGGTGTCGATACGCTGGAAGGCTTCGGGACGTTCGCGCGTGCTGATCTTGCCGCGCTTGGCGCGCTGGTTGGCTATCTCGAGCTGACCCAGTGCGGCAGGCTGCCCCCGCTCAGGCCACCCCGGCGGCGCGAGGCGTCAGGGCAGATGGCAATTGATGCAGCGACGCGGCGCAGTCTTGAGCTCACCCAGACCGCAGAAGGGGACCGCAAGGGTTCACTCCTTCATGCGATCGACCGGACACGGACGGCTGCGGGCGGCAGGACGCTGGCCCAGATGCTGGGCGCGCCGCTGCTGGAGCCAGCCGCTATCAATGAGCGGCTCGATGCGGTGGCCTATTTTCATGAGGCCTCGCGCCTGCGCGGTGATGTGCGTGAGGTGCTGGCTGAAAGCCCGGACCTGACCCGTGCGCTCTCGCGTCTGTCGATTGGCCGGACCGGCCCGCGGGATCTCGCGCTAGTTACGCGCGCGATTACCGGCGCGGCATCGCTCTATCGTTATCTTCAGGATGCGGAAGGCCCGTTTGAGCGGCCTGCCATCCTGTCTCGATCACTCGCGGCGCTTGCGCCTGCTAGTGAAGGGCCGGTGTCTGCGCTCGCAAGTGAGCTTGGTCGGGCCTTAAAAGAAGAGCTGCCCTATCTGGCGCGCGATGGCGGGTTCATCGCTGAAGGCTATGACGACGCCCTCGATGAAACGCGCGTCCTCCGCCAGAATTCGCGCCGTGTCATGACGGAGCTGGAGGAACGCTATCGTACCCTCACAGGTGTCAAATCACTCAAAATCCGGCATTCCAAAGTGCTCGGCTATTTCATCGAAGTGACGCAGGCCAACGCAAAGGCGCTGACCGACGGGCCGGAGGCCAGCCTCTTCCGGCACCGCCAGACCATGGCGAATGCCATGCGGTTCGGTACGGATGAACTCGCTGATCTCGACAGCCGGATTGCGGCGGCAGCTGAACGCGCGCTGGCGCTCGAACTCGGGCTTTTTGATGAGCTTTGTGAGAAGGTGCTCGCTGAGCATGATGCGCTGATGTCTCTGGCCGAAGCCGTGGCATCGCTCGATGTTTTCTCTGCCCTTGCACTCCTTGCGGCAGAGGAAGATTACGTCCGCCCCCAGATCGATCGCAGTCGGCGTTTCGAAATCGAAGGCGGCCGCCATCCGGTGGTCGAGCGGGCATTGAAAGCTGGCAGCGGCGCGGAGTTCATTCCCAATGATTGCCAGCTTTCGGAAGGCGAGACGCCGTCTCTGTCCATCGTAACTGGCCCGAACATGGCGGGTAAGTCGACCTTCCTCAGGCAGAATGCGGTGATCGCGATCCTTGCCCAGTCGGGCAGTTTCGTGCCCGCCAAGGCGGCGCATATCGGTGTTGTCGACCGGCTTTTCTCCCGCGTCGGGGCATCCGATAATCTTGCGCGCGGGCAGTCGACCTTCATGGTCGAAATGCTGGAGACCGCCGCCATCCTCAATCAGTCGAGTGCGGACAGTCTGGTGATTCTTGATGAAGTCGGGCGGGGTACTTCAACCTTTGACGGCATGTCGATTGCCTGGGCCGCGTTGGAACATCTCCATGACCGGATCAAATGCCGGGGGCTCTTTGCCACCCATTATCATGAGCTGACTTCACTGACCGAGAAACTGCCCCGCCTGCGGAACGTCTCCATGGCGGTGCGCGAATGGAAAGGTGATGTCGTTTTTCTGCATGAGGTGCGCTCAGGTCCTGCGGATCGCTCCTACGGTCTCGCCGTGGCAAAGCTTGCGGGCCTGCCGAAGGAGGTGACCGACCGCGCGGCCAAGGTTCTCTCAGAGCTTGAAGCCGGTAACCGGACGGATGCGCCTGTGCTGCCGCTTTTTGCCGCCGCCGAGCCGCCAGCTTCTTATGACCCTCCAGAGGACAAGCTCGGCGAAGCGCTTGATGGACTGAACCCGGATGAATTGACGCCTCGTGCCGCGCTAGAGGCGCTATACGAGCTGAAAGCATTGAGGGGCCGTGACGGCGGGCGGTGAGACCCCCACTGTCGCCGGGCTGCTCAAGGGCAAGTTTGCCCGTGAGCGCGCCGGTGCCCTTCGCTCGTTCTGGCTCTCAGAACAGGACAGGCTGCTCGGTGCAGGTGTGCCCGGTGATGAGGTTGCGGTTCATCTTGCAAAACTCATGGATGAGATCATCCGTACCCTGTGTGAAGATGTGAGTGACGATTTTGCCGTCATGGCGGTTGGCGGCTACGGGCAGGGACGGCTGGCGCCTTTTTCAGATATCGATCTTCTGATCCTGACGCCAAATGACCAGCAGGAAGGCGCAGCGCCTGATTTCATCTATACATTATGGGACATGGGCGTCGTGCCTGCTCAAGCGATCCATACGGTGCAGAGTGCGATTGCTGCAGCAGTAGAAGAGCTTGATACCCGCACCTCGTTCCTTGATGCCCGGCCCGTCTGCGGCAATGAATCTCTGATGAGAGAGTTTCATGCGGCCTATGAGGAGCTCAGGAAACGGACGATCCCTGAATATTTTCAGGCCAAGCTTGAAGAACAGCGCCTCCGGCATGAGGATGCAGACAACTCGACCTATGCGATCGAGCCGGATGTCAAACGGGGGCGGGGCGGGGTGCGCGACCTTCAGACCCTTTTCTGGCTGGGCCGATATCTTGAGGGGCAGGACAATTTCTCGCTCAGTACGATCCTTGCCCCGCGCGAGATCAGGCGGATCGGTAAGCTTGAGGAGTTTTTCTGGTCCGTCCGTGTACACCTTCACAAGGTGGCTGGGCGCGGTGATGATAAGCTCTACTTCCCCCTGCAGCGCGATATCGCAACGCGGCTCGGCTTTTATGAGAACGACCATGCCAGCAAGGTCGACCGCTTCATGCGCTATTATTTCCTTGCCGCGCAGGAGACGAGCCGGCTGACCGGTGTTGCCATTCGCCGGCTCGAGCGCCGTGCGCTTGGAGACGGCAAGCTGCCCAAGGGGAAATCCGTGGACAGCCATCCGGGGATTGTTGCTGTGAAGGGGCGGGCGGCCTTTGCCAAGGAAATCACGAATCCCGACGCACTCAATTGCCTAGAGCTTTTCCATGCCTGCGGCCTGCTGGGCCTGCCGATCCATTTTGAGGCCTTCACGGCGGTGGCGCGCGCTTCACGGCGGTTTACTTTCCGCGGCCTTCAGACCCGTCAGATTACGGACAGGTTCACCGATATTCTGAGGGATTCGGCTAAACTCGAGCCCGTGCTGCGGCAGATGGCGGAGACGGGCTTTCTGGGCCGGATGCTGCCCGCCTTTGGCGGCATTGTCGGGCGCGCCGAGCACGGCCTCTTCCGGCGCTTCACGCTTGATGATCACGTTCTTCGCTCGATCTCGGTGCTCGACCGGATCTGTGCGGATGACGGTGAGTTCAGCGGAACTGTGTTCCTTGATCGGGCTCGCGAGTTCCGGCCAACCTTGGTTTTCGCACTTCTCATCCAGGAAATGCCGGCGGCCATGGTCCGGCCGTCGGTGCAGAGGATCCGTAGGCGGATTACCCAGCGGGTCGGCTTCATCCTTGATGACAAGGAAGCCGCGAAGCTGATCGCTTTTGCGATCCTTAATCGAAGCCTGCTGGTCCGTACAGCGACAAGGCGAGAGGTCGCGGCGCCCGAAATGCTCGAAGGGGTGGCAACAACCATTGGAACGGTTGACCGGCTTGCCTTCCTCTCGCTCTTCACCCTCTGCCGGCAATATGAGGCCGGGGTTGGCTCATGGGAGGAATACAGCCACCGTGATGTCCGGCTGCTGGTGCAGTTGCTCAATATACAGATCACGGGCGGCAGCACTGCGGTCTCTCTCTTCCTCAATGGCAGGAGCCAGGGCTTGCGTGATCAAGTCGCGGCCAAGGTAGGCTCCGGCCGGATGGCCGCGTTTGATGCGCTGGTCGAGGCGGCAGGACCCGCATTCTGGACCTCCGCCGATGTGCCCGCGGCAACCCGGCTTGCGGCCCTCATGGCCGAACCCGGCCCGGAGGAGGCAGGCCGCAGTGCGGTCTATGCGGATGAAGAGGGCTTCCTCAACATCATCGTTTACAGTGAGGACCGGCTGACCCTGTTTGCCGAATGCGCAGGGCTCGCCGCCATGCGCGGGGGCAGCGTCTTCGGTGCGCGCGGCTATGCCTTTGTGCATCAGGGGCAGCATCGCGGCGTCATCCTGATGCAGATCCAGCGTGCGGGCACGCCGCCTGAACCCTTTGATCCGGCCGACATCGAAAGCCTGGGCATTGCGGAGGATTTCGATGCCATCGCCCAAGGCCATCCGCCGAAGATCAGCCTGCCGCCACCTTCCGTGCGCGACCGGCGGCATGTGTTCGAGGTCGAACCCAGTATACGGATGGACAAGGATGCCTCCAACGACGCGCTAGTCGTCGAGGTTGAGGCACGGGACCGTCCCGGGCTCCTCTATCTGCTTGTCAGCCATCTGTCGGAAATCGGGGTCGATACGTCCTACGCGCTGGTTGCGACCTATGGGCACCGGGCGGTTGATACCTTCTATCTGCGGGACTATCCGGGGTACAAGATCGAAGACCCCCGCCGGATCGAGGTCATTCGCCGCCAGATCATGCGCGCCTTGAGCGATGATGCGGCGGACTCAGCACTGATCCGCACGGGGGCATGAGGAAACATGGCTGATAACGTCCCTGAATATTCCGTCACCGAACTGTCTGGCGCGATCAAGCGCACGATGGAGGATGCCTTTGGCTATGTCCGTGTGCGCGGTGAGCTGGGCCGGGTGACGCGGGCAGGCAGCGGGCATTGCTATCTCGACCTGAAGGACGAGCGCGCAGTGCTCTCTTCTGTCATCTGGAAAGGCTCGTGGTCGCGCCTTGCGGTCAAGCCGGAGCAGGGGATGGAGGTCATCGCCACTGGGCGGCTGACGACGTTCCCGGGGCAGAGCCGCTACCAGCTTGTCATCGATCAGATGGAGCCAGCGGGCGCCGGCGCGCTGATGGCGCTCTTCGAGGAACGCAAGAAACGTCTGGAGGCGGAGGGCTTGACGGCGAGCGAGCGCAAGCGGCCGCTGCCGAAAATGCCGTCCATCATCGGGGTCGTGACCTCGCCGACCGGGGCGGTCATTCGCGATATCCTTCACCGCCTGCGCGACCGGTTTCCAACCCATGTGCTTGTCTGGCCGACAGCTGTGCAGGGAGAGGCCTGCCCGCCGGGCGTAATCGCAGGGATTGAGGGCTTTAACGCGCTGCCCGAAGGTGGCCCCATTCCGCGGCCAGATGTCATTATCGTCGCGCGCGGCGGGGGCAGTCTCGAAGACCTCTGGGGCTTTAATGATGAAGGTGTCGCCCGCGCAGCAGCGGCGAGCCGGATCCCGCTGATCTCTGCCGTCGGGCACGAGCCTGACTTTACCCTGATTGATTTTACCGCCGATGTTCGCGCGCCAACGCCGACAGCTGCCGCCGAGATGGCGGTCCCTGTACGGACGGAGCTGCTCAATGATCTCGCCGTTCGCGGCAGTCGTCTGGCCCAGATCGTCACGCGTGGATTCGAGCGGCGCCAGCTTGCCTTCAAGTCCGCCGAACGTGGCCTTGGCCGGCCCGAGGCGTTGCTTGGACCATCAGAGCAGCGGTTCGACAATGCCGCTCTCGGTCTGCGCCGGGCCCTGCAATTGCGGCTCAATGCGGCGCAAAGCCGGTATAGTGAGCTTGCCGGACGGTTCGGGCCCGGGCTCGTCCGTCACCGGGCGGAGCTTCGGGCGCAGCAGCTCAAAACCCTGTCTGGCCGTCTCGGCGCAGCACCTGCTCGGACCGTTGAGAAGGCAATCGCACGTTCGGAGGCCGCCCGGCTGCCCCGCCGGGCGCTGCTCCAGCATGTCGCGCGCAATGGCGAGCAATTGAGCGTGAGAACAAAGACACTCCGCCGTCTCGGGTCTGAGAAAATCGAGGCGGCCCAGACTCGCCTCGCTGACCGTTCCCGACTTCTCTCCAGCCTCTCTTATATGGGTGTCCTTGAACGCGGCTTTGCCCTCGTCATGGATGAAGGCGGCAAAGTCGTCCGCCGGGCGGGCGACGCAAAAGATGGCGACAGTGTCGCGATCCGGTTTGCCGATGGGGAACGCGCCGCGACCCTTGGTAAAGGCCCGGATACGTCCCGAAAAGCGAAGGCAAAACCCGCTTTAACCAAAGCTCCGCAGGCCAATCTCTTTGATGAGTGATGCAGCGCAGCAACGGCTGGCCGTTGCGACCGTGCTGTCACGTATCCGTCACGAAGCTGTGATGTAACCGTCGTCTTCGGCGCGCATGGGCCCCTCCTGAAGATTCCTTCCATCCTCTCAGGGGCAGATCATGAAAAAGTTCACAATGCTGATGGCCGCAACATCCGTGGCCGCGCTCTCCTCCGCCATGGCGGGCGACATCACGGGCAAAGTCACTGACGCAGCTGGCACCGTGCCGCTTCGCGGTGCTGAAGTGACGGTCGAGGAAACCGGCCAGAAGGTCGTGACCGGCCGTGATGGCTCCTTCCGCGTGACGGGCCTCGATGCCGGCACCTACAATCTGTCGGTCACCTATCTTGGTGCGCCAGAGACCGCTGCCAGCGTCAGCCTGGCCAGCGCCGACGCGACCAGCTCCGTCGATATCGCCATGGGCGGTGAGGGCGACGTCCTAGTCGTGACGGGCCAGCGCGGCTCACTCAACTCTGCCCTCAACCAGCAGCGTAACGCCGACGGCGTTGTCACGGTCCTGTCCGCTGACGCTATCGCTCAGCTGCCGGATGAGAACGTTGCAGAAGCTGCCCGTCGTGGCCTTGGCGTCTCGATCGCCAATGACCAGGGCGAAGGCCGCTTCATCACGATCCGCGGCATCAACTCTCAGCTCAACGCGACTTCGGTCAACGGTGTGCGCCTGACGTCGCCGGAATCGGGTGACCGCCGCGTCGCGCTCGACGTTGTCGATGCTGACGTCCTCAAAAACATCGTCATCAACAAGACGCTGTCGGCTGACATGGATGGCGATGCCATCGGTGGTGCGATCAACATCGAGACCATCTCCGGTCTCGACCGTGCCGACAGCCTCCTGAAGCTCAAGGCCGGCGTCATCTACACCGGCAAGAGCGAAGAGTGGGGCGAGAAAGTCTCTGGCACCTACGCCAACAATTATATGGATGGCCGTTTCGGTGTCGCCCTGTCGGGTTCCTATCAGAACCGCCAGATCGAGAACGACAACAAGGAAGTCGATGGCGATTGGAACGTAGAAGATGGTCTGCTTCCGTTCCCGGAAGAAGAGCTTGAATTCCGCAACTATGATGTCGATCGCGAACGTATCTCGCTGGCTGCCAACTTCGATTACATGGCATCCGAGAACACCAAGTTTTATCTGCACACGCTCTATAACCAGTTCGGCGACCAGGAATATCGTCACCGGGTCGAAGTGAAGGTCGAAGACGCGATCGACGAAGGCGATATCTCTTTCGCCGCACCGAATGCCGACAACCAGCTTGTCAGCTTCTTTGGGGAAGAGCTTGAAATCGACCGCGACGTAAAAGATCGCTATGAAGAGCAGCAAATCTGGTCGGCCGTCACCGGGTTTGAGCATTCGATGGATCTTTGGACTTTCGACGGCTCGCTTTCCTTCACCCATGCGGAAGAAGCAGAAGACAACCTCGAAACCAATTTCGATCAGGACATTGAAGAAACGCTGACGATCAACGTCGCCAGCCTCAGCGAACCGCGCCTTGCCATGGTCGGCCCGAACTATCTCGATGCGTCTGGCTATGAGCTTGATGCCATCGAACTGACCGACGGCCTGACCGAAGACGAAGAACTCGCGATCGCCTTCAACGTGAAACGCGATGTGACGTTCAATGACAATCCGGGCTTCTTCAAGTTCGGCGTCAAGTCGCGGATGCGGGACAAGAACTACGATCTCGACTTCAGCGCCTTTGATTACGAAGGCGATGACGACGTTACGCTCGACATGTTCGAAGCCTCGTTCGACTATCCGATCGATACGTTCGGTCCGCATGCCGATGCTGGCCTGCTGAAAGATTTCTTCAACGCCAACCGCAACGATCCTTCGCAGCTTGAACTCGATGAAGCTGGCTCTCTCGAAGAAGCTGGCGTTTCCAGCTTCGACGCTGAAGAAGACGTCCTTGCTGGTTACGCCATGGTTCAGGTCGACATCGACAATCTCCGCCTGACCGGTGGTGTTCGTGTTGAGAAAACCGATGTTGAAGCGACGGGCAATGTCTTCGATGAAGACACAGAGACCCTCACGCCGATCACCATTGAAGATGAGTATACGGATATCCTTCCTTCCATCGCGATGCGCTGGGAAGTCCGTGAAGACATCATCCTGCGTGCTTCTTACTATGCTTCGATCATCCGCCCGAATTTCGGCCAGTTCGTGCCGGCCGGTTCGCGTAATGACGATAATGAGCTTGAGGCCGGTAACCCCGATCTTGAGCGTACCGAAGCTGATAACTTTGACTTCCTCGTCGAGGTCTATCCAACCGACTCGTCGATCTTCCAAGCCGGCCTTTTCTACAAGGATCTCGAAAACCTGATTTCGCCGGTCTCCAGTGATGTACCGGGTACCTATAATGGCCTCGATTATGTCGAGATCGAGACCTTCGCCAACTTCGAAGATGCCCATATCTTTGGGGCGGAAATCGGCTACCAGCAGGCGCTCGACATGCTGCCGGGCATGCTGGACGGCCTGATCGTCAGTGCGAACTACACCTTCGCCAGCTCCGAAGCGACGCTGCCGGATGGTTCTACCATCGAAGTGCCTGGTCAGTCCGAGCACATCGCGAACTTCATCCTTGGCTACGACAAAGGCCCGCTTGATCTTCGTGCGGCCTATTCCTTCAAGGGCGAGAATATTGATGACGTCGATGTCGACGGCATTTCCGCTGGCCGCTATGTTGACGATCAGGAGTTCCTTGATCTCTCTGGTAAGTTCAAGATTACCGACCAGATCCGCATCTATGCCGACATCAAGAATGTTCTTGATACTGAGTTGAAGGTGTCGAACCGCTATGATGGCGTGCCGGGCCGCTTCCTCAGCCAGTATGAAGAATATGGCCGCACCTATCAGATGGGCGTCCAGTTCAAGTTCTGATCTGGCCAGCTCTCTAATTGACAGATGGGCGGGGTGTACGGTGAAAGCCGTGCGCCCCGTCCGCTTAACCGCCGATGCTTTTTATTCGTGAGATCCTGATGAAACTGACACTTCTTCTGCCTGCTATGCTCCTGACTGCCTGCGCCTCCATGCCCATTGGCTACGAACCGATTGACGAGATGCCGGAGACGGATCTGTCGGTCCCTTCCGTGACGGCAAAGGTCGAAACGGCCTCCGTCGACAGCTCTGGTGATGCAGCGGACGATCCGGCGATCTGGATTGATCCGCGCGACGCCTCTAGCAGCCTTGTTCTCGGGACGGACAAACAGGCCGGGCTCTATTCCTACGATCTTGCGGGTAATGTTGTGCAGTTCATTCCCTCGGGCGCCCTTAACAATGTCGATCTGCGCCAGCGCGTAACGGTCGGCGGCTGGCTCGGTGATCTCGCAGCGGCAACCAACCGCACCGACAATTCGGTCACGCTGTTCACGATCAAGGGCGGCGAGATGACGGAGATGGGGCGCTTCCCCGCTGCTCGGAAAGAGCCTTACGGCTTCTGCATGGGCTATCAGGATGAGAACGTCCTGATGGTCGTCACCCATAAGAATGGCGAGGTTGATCTCTTCCGGCTCGACGCTTTCGGTGAGCCTGCGCAAGCGACCCTGCTCCAGACCGTGAAAATGGAAAGCCAGCTTGAGGGTTGCGTCTTCGATGAGCCGAATGCTGCTCTTTATGTCGGTGAGGAGAATGCCGGCATCACCCGTTATGACCTCGACCCGTCCGCTGAGATGCCGCTGACAGGTGGGCGCAGGATCGATGTCCTTGGCTCGGACACAGGCATCGTCGCCGATATTGAAGGGCTTGCCATCTACCGGCAGGGCGAGACGGGCGGCTATCTCATTGCCTCCAGTCAGGGCAATAACACCTATGCGGTCTATAAACTCGAAGACGGTGCCTATCTTGGCCGCTTCTCGATCGGCACGGATGAAGCGACCGGCATTGACGGGGCAGAAGAGACTGACGGCATCGAGGCTTCAAGCGCGGCGCTGCCGGGCTACCCCAAGGGCGTCTTTCTTGTGCAGGACGGCTTCAACATGCCGGAAGGGTCGACCCAGAACTATAAATATGTCGACTGGCGCGACATTGAGGCCGCGCTCGATCTCGAATAACAAAGACTCCGCTTGACCCCGCCGCGCTCATTCTTTATGCGCGGCGGCTCGAAATCACACCGCGCGCAAGCGCCCCAGCACGCTCGACAGGTCATCATGAAAGTCCGCAGCTCGCTTAAATCGCTGAAGAACCGCCACGCCGACTGCCGTGTCGTGCGCCGTAAAGGCCGTATCTACGTCATCAACAAGACGCAGCGCCGTTACAAGGCACGCCAGGGCTGAGCCCGGCCATCGGCCTGACGATAACCTTTCCGGCCTTTTTGTTGGCGCGGCTTTCGAGCCGCGCTATTCTTGTGCGGATGCGGTTCTTTTTATTCATCGCGATTCTGTCTGCGCTCGCCTCACCGGCGAAGGCGGACCAGTTCGACCCAGCGCTGGCGCAGCTTTTCGTCGATCTGCGCGAAGGGCGGGGCGATGCGTCTGTCCTTGAAGCCGAGATCGAAAGCCGCTGGCTGATGCCGCCCGAAGAGGGCACGGCGATTCTGGTTGAGCGTGCGGTCAAGGCGATTGATGAAGACCGCCTCGCGGTCGCTGAGACACTTGTCGCCCATATCACTTCCATTGCGCCGAGTTTTGCCGAGGGATTTGTCCTTGAGGGCCGCCTTGCGCTGGCCCGGAACGACACCGGCACCGCGCTGCGCGCCTTCCGCCGAGCCGTCTCGCTTGAGCCGCGCCATTATTATGCTCTCGAACGGCTGGGCGATCTTGCGTTGATGCTGGGGGACAAGCCTCGCGCGCATGAACATTACCGCGATGCCCTCGACTGGCATCCGCGCCAGCCCATGCTGCAGCAAAAGACAGACCGGCTGCGCACGGAAATTTACGGCCGGGAGATCTGATCGAGTGATCGCGTTTTCTGTTCTCGTCGGCCTCGTCTGCATCCTCCTTGCGGTGAATGAGACGCGGAAATTCCGCCGCCGCCAGAATGTTCGGCCTGCTGCCGGGGCGACCGGCCTCGTTGAAATGCTGACCGACCCCAAGGAGGCTGCCGCCATCCTTCTGGTGCAGGTTGCCGCCTATGGCGACGGGCAAGTCACGGTCGAGCAGAAGTCCCGGATCATGGGGCTGATGTCCGAGCATTTCGGTAGTGACGAGGAGGAGGCCGAAGGGCTCTTCTCCTTTGGTCGCATGGCGGTCGGACAGATCGGTGATGTCATGGGCAGCCTCGGGCGACTTCTCAGGCCGATCCGCGAGCATCTGACGCTCGAAGAGATGAAGGGCCTCCTCGGCATGATGTCGGCGGTCGCCGCAAGTCATGAGCGGGCGGCCCCAGATGCACGTCGCCTCATCCAAGAGACCCGCGATGCGCTTCATGTCGACCTGCCAGTCGCACTGCGCGACTGATCAGAGCTATTTCCGTATCCAGATGAAAAATGCCGGCACTGAGATCGAGTTTGTCCGCCTGACGGAAGTCTCCGCTGAGGAGATCACGGCGCATATGACGGATCCCAGAATGGCCGAGCACATGCCGCTGCTCAAAGCTGAGTGGACCCATCAGTCAACGGAAGGCTTTATCCAGGCAAAGGAAGCCTGTTGGCAGCGCGACGGGCTCGGGCACTGGGCGTTTCTCTCGGGCGGGGCCTATGTCGGCTGGGGCGGTTTTCAGAAAGAGGGGGAGGAATGGGATTTTGGGCTCGTCCTCCGGCCGGACAGCTTCGGGCTCGGCCCCCGCATTGCGCGCATGGCACTGAATACCGCAAAGGCAGACGACCGGATCCCTTACGTCACCTTCCTGCTCGCGCCGTCCCGGCGGAGCCTGCGCGGGCTTGAGCGGCTTGGTGCGCGGCAGATCGGGGAGATCGACTATGACGGCAGCCGGTTTCTCAAATACCAGCTTGATACGGACTAACCAGCCGAGAACCCGCCATCCTCATGGCGGCGGACTGAACCTCGTTTGACATGCCGCCCCAGATGCGCCTCGACATTGAGCGCTGCAGCAAAATGCATAGCCGGATCGATATCAGTATAGACGATGCGGGCAATCTCCAGCGGTGATTGCGGCGTGGCGGTCACGGCGGCGAGGATCGACTCATCGCGCTTCTCCCGATGCACCCTCACGGCACGGACGAATTCTTGCGGGTTTGGGACCGGCGCGCCATGGGTGGGGTAGTAGACCTCATCATCGCGCGCCAGCAAGAGATCGAGACTGGAGAAATAGTCATCCATGTCGCCATCGGGCGGCGCGACCACCGTTGTGGCCCAGCCCATGATGTGATCGCCGGTAAAGAGCGCGCGCTCCTCCTCCAGCGAGAAACAGAGATGATTGGCGCAATGCCCCGGCGTGTGGACCGCCCGCAGCCGCGCTGAGGGCAGCTCAAGGAGATGTCCGTCCCTGATCTCCGTATCCGGACGGAAATTGAAATCCGCGCCCTCATCGAGTGCGGGCGGCGCGGAGCCTTTCTCAACCTCATGAGCGCCATGGCCAAGTACCACCGCACCGGTCAGCTCTTTGAGGCGCGAAGTTCCGCCGCAATGATCAAGATGGGTGTGGGTGACAAGAATATGAGTGATGGGGCCGGGTGTTGCCGCAATGACGGCCTGCGCATGTGCCTCATCCTCCGGTCCCGGATCAATGACGGCGACGCCGCGCTCATCGCCGATCAGATAGGTGCCGGACCCCGTAAACGTGAACGGCCCCGGATTCTTCGCAATCACCCTTGTGATCAGCGGGGACAATCGGTCCGGCTCGCCATGGGTGAACTCAAAGGCGCGAATAAAAGGAACCATGACGGGGCTCAGCCAGAGGGCGCGAGAGAGGCAAGCCCGCTGCGGAAGCCCGAGAAATCAAACCCGGCAGCTTCAGTTGCCGAAATTACCTTCTCCAGATCATCGCCGGCCTGCACGCGGGTTGCCGCCCATAGGAGAGCTGAGCGTTTGCCGCTGGCGCAGTAAGCGAGGATCTTTGAGTGGGTGGCAATCGCCAGATCGAGCGCCTCCATCTGTGCGGGCGTCAGGCCTTGTGAGACTGAGATCACCTCGAAACTCATGCCGCGCTCGGCCGCAGCCTCTGCCATCTCAGCCATGGTGGGCTGACCTGGTGCTTCCCCTTCGACGCGATTGCAGATGACATGTGTGACGCTAACTTCTTTGGCGGCATCGAAATCGGCCGGGCTCAGCTGGGGTGCGACGAGGAATTGGGGGGCTAGAGGGATCAAGGGCATGGGCGTCTCCTGACGCGTTCCTGCCGGAAAATGGTCGGAGTGGCGAGATTCGAACTCACGACCCCTGCCTCCCGAAGACAGTGCTCTACCAGGCTGAGCTACACTCCGACGAGCGCGCGCCATAACCGCTTGGAAGCAGCCATGCAATCGAAATTCTCGAGGGTCCAAAAAACGGTCAAAAATCGGTCAAATGGGCTGTTGCGCTCCCTAACAGCCTTGGATATAGACCCGCTCTCCTGATGGGGTGTGGCCAAGTGGTAAGGCAGCGGTTTTTGGTATCGCCATTCGCAGGTTCGAATCCTGCCACCCCAGCCAGTCCTTCCCAAAATATTCTCAACTGAAGCATGAATTTTTTGCGACTAATCAAGTCTTGTCTGTGCTCGCGGAAGGGGAATGTGTGCACTGCAACAATGAAAATGCGTGTGTTTATTTTGGCGAATTCTCGCCGAACCGAGAATTGATTTTCTATTGTTTTGCAAGGATTTAGAGACCTTCCGAGGACGGATTCAAACAGTTTGAATTTAATCGGTTGACGGGTCTGGGCCTTTCCTGTGATATCGTATCAGTGAGTTGGTGATCTCCGGGCATCGACGGCGTGCGCGTGTGCGTGTCGGGGCATTGCTTTTTGCAGGATTTTAACCAATCATCGCGAATAGGTCGGGGAGGGGTCCCGGCCACTTTGAGGGGTGACGGAACGGGACGTGATCTGACGCGTTCGGTCGAGGTCTGAGTTAATCGGGCCTTTCGAATTTTCTGGCGGAACCTCCGCCCTTAACCAGAGGACGGCCAGGTCTGGCCAGTTAAACGGAAACATCCGGTAGGTGAGCAAATGATGAGAAAACTTGCTTTTCTGGGGTCTGCGGCCCTGATGACGCTGGCGATGACCTCGCCAGCTTCTGCGCAATTCCGCGCGGCGCTTGATGAAAGCCGCGCTGCGGTGGACGAAGGTGCAGCTTCCCAGCAGCGCGTCGAGGAACTCGATGATCAGGCTGCGGAACTGCTCGGCGACTTCCGCGCAGCCCAGAAACAGCGTGACCTGCTGCGGCGCTTTAATGCCAGCCGCCAGCGTGAGGTTGAGAACCAGCTTCTTGAAATCCAGGGCCTCCAGCAGGACGTGGAAAACATCGAAGGCCTGCAGCGTGCAACGCAGCCGCTTCTCGATGACATGATGGAAGACCTTGCGGCTTTCGTCGAAGCTGACATGCCCTTCCTTGAAGAAGAGCGCGCAGCCCGGATCGCCCGCCTGCGGAACGTCATGGCTGACTCCACTCAGACAGCGGCCTCTCGCTACAATCTGATCATGGAAGCCTTCCAGATCGAGAACGAATATGGCCGGACACTCGACTCCTATGAAGGCGTCGTCGACAACAATGGCGAAGAGCTCAAAGTCGAGTATCTGCGCATTGGCCGTCTCGCGCTGATCTACAAGACAGCCGATGACAGCGTTCTGCGGATCTACGATCGTTCAGTCGGCGACTTCGTCGACCTCGACCGCGGCTTCCTTGACGATGTCGTCACCGGCATGCGTATCGCAAAAGAACAACTTCCGCCTGATCTCATGATCATTCCTGTGTCCGCGCCAGTTGACGCTACGTCGGGCCAGTAAGCGGCTGAGAGAAGGGTTTGAAAGAAATGACCATGTTCAAGACCATGAAATCCGGCATTCTTGCAGCTGCAGCCGTCATCGCTGCGACGGGCGGTATCGCCTCTGCTCAAGACATCTCGCTTGACGACATTCTGCGTCAGGCCCGGGAAGAGCGCCGTCAGGCTGCTCAGGAAAACCGCGAGCGCGAGCAGCGCTTCCTTGCGGAACGTAACCAGCAGCAAGCTCGCCTCAACCAGGTCCGTGGCCAGGTGAATGCAGCCGAAGCTGAATCGGACCGTATCGAAGCTGAGTTCCGCGCGAATGACGACCGTATCCGTGAGCTGCAAACTGAACTGGAAGCCCAGCAGGGCGAGTTCGGCGAGCTCTTCGGTGCTGCTCGTTCGGCTGCTGCTGACCTCGCTGCCCAGCTCGACGGCTCTGTGATCTCGGCTGAGTATCCGGGCCGCTCGGCGATCCTCCGCAAGACGGCGGAAGCCAAGACCCTGCCTTCCGTGGATGAGCTTATCTTCATCTACGAAACGCATATGGAAGAAATGATCGGCCAGTCGAAAGTTTCGAAATTCAACGCGACTGTCTGGAATACCAAAGGTGAGAGCGATACCGCTGAAGTGACCCGTATCGGGCCGTTCGTCGCCTTCTCCGGTGGTGAATACTACACCATGAAAGACGCAGAAAACGCTGTGCCGCGCCTGACCGAGCTGAAAAAACAGCCGAATGTCAAAGACGCGACATCGAACGCTCGCAGCGTCGCTTCTTACAGCGGTGACGGCTACACGGCCGGCACGATTGACCCGACCTCCGGTCAGCTTCTCGATCTCTACGTTGACAGCCCTGACCTTCAGGAGCGGTTCAACCAAGGTGGTCTTGTTGGTAAGGTCATCGCGATCGTCTTCGCGGTCGGTGTCGTGATCGGTCTTCTCAAGCTCTTCACCCTGTTCATGACCAATTCGGCCGTGAAGGGTCAGGTACGCCGCAAGTCGCCGTCGCGTGGTAACCCGCTCGGCCGTGTCATGATGGCATATGAAAGCAATCCGAATGCGGATGCCGAAACGCTGGCCCTCAAGCTGGACGATGCAGTTCTTCGCGAAATCCCGAAACTCGAGCGTGGTCTGAACCTCGTGAAAGTCTTCGCGGCTATCGCACCGCTGCTCGGCCTTCTGGGTACGGTTGTCGGCATGATCATCACCTTCCAGCAGATCACTCTGTTCGGTACAGGCGATCCGAAGATCATGGCCGGCGGTATTTCTCAGGCGCTCGTCACCACGGTGCTTGGTCTTATCGCAGCTATCCCGCTCCTGCTGCTGCACGCTTTTGCGTCAGGCTTCTCCAAATCGGTGGTCCAGACCCTCGAAGAGCAGGCTGCTGGCATGATTGCGGAGCAGGCTGAGAGCCGGTCGTAAGCGCTTAGGCGAAGGGAGACTGTCCTATGCTGGACGTATTCAACCCTGCGAACGCTCTGGATAATCTCCAAGCGTTCTTCGCCGCGGGCGGCAACGTTCTGGTCGTCATCATGGCGGTGACGTTCGTGATGTGGCTGCTGGTCCTCGAACGGGTCCTGTTCTTCGTCACGGGTGGGTCTTCTGTGCGCAAACGCGCAGAGAAGTCCTGGGAAGCCCGGTCGGATAAGACGTCCTGGTATGCTTTTGCGATCCGCGAAAAGTCGATCTCGGAAGTAGGTCAGACGACCATGTCCAATCTTGGCGTGATCAAGGGCCTTATCGCGATCCTGCCGCTGCTGGGCCTTCTGGGCACAGTGACGGGCATGGTCGAGGTGTTCGATGTGATGGCTTCGACGGGTTCATCCAATGCGCGCCTGATGGCGGGCGGGATCACCAAGGCAACCATCCCGACCATGGCGGGCCTCGTCGCTTCGCTGTCCGGTATCGTGATGGCCAATATCATTGAGGGCATGGCCCAGCGCGAAGTGCGCGATGCCACCCACAACATTGTGATCGGATAAGTTCATGGCGAGACGCAGAAGAACAGGAGACGAGGCGGCTGACGTCAATGTGACGCCCCTGCTTGATATCGTCTTCATCATGCTGATCTTCTTCATCGTGACGGCGACCTTCGTTTACGAAGACGGGTTCGATCCGAACCTTCCGCCGGACAGCCAGGATGAGCCGGAAGATCCACCGCCCAGCATGCTGCTGACGGTCCAGGCTGATGGTTTCATCCGAGTGGATGACATCCGTCAGGTTGATCCCCGGTCAGTGACTTCAGTGGTCGAACAGTTCCTCGCGAAAGAGCCCAAAGGTGTCGTGATCGTCAATGCGACGCCTGACGCCCGGACCGGAACGACGATCACCGTGCTCGACCAGGCACGCCAGGCGGCCCCGGATGAAACTGTCCGGAATTCGCAGATCACGCTCACTCTGGCGAGCGGCAACTAAGATCGGGCGGGCGCCCACCATGCGGCGCTCCCCAATTTGGAAAGTAAAGTTTGGCCGGCTCCCGGCCATAGGAAAGACGGAAGAGACCGATGGCTAGACGACCGCTTAGAGCGCCGGCCGGTGGTGACGAAGATGACGTCAACGTGACGCCGCTTCTCGACATCGTGTTCATCATGCTGATCTTCTTCATCGTGACGTCCACCTTCATCAAGGAACCGGGGATCGATCCCGAGCGCCCGAAAGTGGAACTTCAGGAAGCACAGAAGAAAGTCTCCATTCTTGTTGCCATCTCGGCGGAAGACGAGATCTTCATCAATAACGAGCAGGTCGAACTCAGTGAGCTGAGCTATGCGATCCGCGAGTTGCGTAAGGAAACGCCGAAAGGCAGCGCGGTCGTTCAGGCCGATGTCGCTTCGCGTTCTGAAACGCTCATCGAAGTACTCAACGAAGTGAAGGACGCGGGCATCGATGATGTCGCGGTCTCCACTGAAAAAATCTGACGGGGGCACACGACATGGCATCGATCTTTCGTAGTGTTCTCGGTCTTCCTGTCGCCGCCGTGGTGACAGTCTTCCTCTTCCTGCTGATGTATGGTCTCGTTCGCGTGGACCAGCTGCCGGAAGTTGAAGAAAGCGATGACATCAACATCAACTTCCAGCGGAACCTTACGGACTCTGAAGTTCGGAACCAGAAGGTGTTCGAGCGTCCGGCTCTTGACCAGCCGCCGCCCCCGCCGCCGGCTATCAACCAACAGAACTTCCAGCCGCAGGTGGATGGGGTTCAGGCTGTTGCCCCGACTTTCGAGGCCAATGTCGATATCGGCTCTGGTTTTAACCCGGACCGCGACGCCCAGCCGATCGTTCGGATCCCGCCGCAGCTGTCTGACTTCCAGCGCTGCATCCGGTCCGACGAACAAAAGACTGAGCGGGTTGTGCTTGAGTTCGACGTGACGCCAGAAGGCCAGGTGGCCAACGTCCGCGTCGTCGGCTCCACGGACCGTTGTTATGAGCGGGCTGCTATCCGCTCTGCCCAACGCTGGAAATATAACCCGAAAATCGTGGACGGCAGTCCGGAGCCGCGGTTCGGCGTTCGCACCACCATCGAATTCCAGGTGGGCGGCGAAGGCTAAGGGTTTGGCCAGCCTGTCTGGTTGGCCAGCAAGCAAAAAGGGGAGGGATGCGATGAGCGTGTCCCCTCCCGGTTACCGGCGGAGATCCGGCGGTAGCGACAAATAGGGATTTTGGCGGACGGTGACCGATTTTTAGGTGCCTACCCGCGTCTGACGAAGAGACTGAACAGCATGCGTAAACATCTGTCTGCCGCTGCGATTATGGCCCTGGTCGGAATGGGGGCTCTGCCTGGAGCAACGCCGTTTGCTTCGACAGCTAATGCCGCCACGGCCCAAAGTAATCAGACGCCGGAGGAAGAACGCCGCCGGGCACGGCTGAGCCTGTCGACCTCGACAGCTCGTGTCCTGCAGGAAGTCTTCAACGACATTAACTCCGAGCCGCCGAACTACGCCAAAGCGATGGATTCGCTGAACCGCCTGTTGAGCCGCGACGGCCTCAGCAAGTTCGACGAATCAACTTCTCTGGAACTTCGTGCTGGTATCTACGCGCAGCAGGAAAATTATGCCGCTGCTCTTCGCGATTTCGAGCGCATCCTCCAGCTTGATGAGCTGCCTTTCGATCGCCTGAAACAGATCCGGTATTATGTTGCTCAGCTCTATTTCACGCAGGAACGCTACGCTGATGCGATCCGCTTTATGGAGCTGTACCTCGCTGAAGAGGGCAATGTCGAAGATACCAATGCCTGGTACATCCTTGCTGCTGCCTATGTTTCGCAAGGCAATTACCAGAAAGCCCGCCGTCCTGCGGAGCGCGCGCTGCAATATGACGAGAAAAAAGAGAAGAAGAGCTACGATCTTCTCAACCTGATTTACTCCGAACTCCAACTGAATGCTGAACGCGGCCGTCTCCTCGAAGAGATGGTGGAGCGCTTCCCGAATGAGGAAGGCTACTGGGCCCAGCTTTCAGGTTCTTACGATGCAGCTGGCCGCCGCAAGGACGCGCTCGCGACACTTGAAGCTGCCTATAATGCCGGTCTCATCACTGATGAGGACAAGATCATCGCCCTCGCGCAGTACTATTCTTCGCTCGACAACCCCTATCGCGGGGCCAAGCTGATCGAAGAGGAAATGGCGGCTGGTGCCGTTAAGCGTGACCTCGATAATCTCACTCTTCTTTCTCAGCTCTGGTCCATGTCTCGTGAGCAGGACAAGGCGATTGAAGCCCTTTCTGCTGCGGCGCGGATCTCACCGTCGGGTGAGCTCTACTACCGCCTCGGTCAGAGCTACATGGCCAGTGAACGCTTCGAAGAAGGCATCCGTGCCCTGAACGAAGCGCTCGAGCGGGGCGGGCTGTCCGCACAGGACCGCGGGGATATCAACCTGCTTCTCGGCAACGCCTACTTCCAGCTCGATCCGGACTCTGCCGATGGCCGCCGCCGTGCACGCCGTGCCTTTGAGCGTGCGCTGAACAGCCCGCGTTCGCGGAACTCGGCTCAAGGCTGGATTGCCTATATCGACGCTTACGAGCGGACACTTCGTCAGCAGGCGGAAATCGAACGCATCCAGCGCCAGGAACGTCTGCAACGTGAACGTGATCGTTGTGACTCACTCGTTGATCTGGCCGACCTCGGTGGTGCTGTGAACGAATCAGATGTCTCTGAATGTCGTGCGCTGATCGCTCGGACAGATGAGCAGGGTCGCCCGCTTGATCCGAACGCTGCTAGCGATGAAGAAGAAGCCGCTGCAACCGAAGAAGAAGGTGAAGCTGCAGATGAAGAGGAAGCCACCGACGCTGGCTGATCTGCTTTTCTTCAATCCAAGAATTGAAAACACCGGTTCAGTTGAGCCGGTGTTTTTTTATGTCCGAGGTCTGTTTACGGGGAATTGCGTCTCAGCTCTGTCCGCGCCGGCGGCGACGTTCCGCAAATCGTCCGGGAGCAACGTAGCATGAAATGGGCAGAGGCAGGGGCGAGACGTCTCCGGTCATACGGGCAATCAAGTGCCGGGCCAGGATTGGAGCTGTGACAAGCCCGCGAGATCCGAGCCCCGTCAGGGCAAATGCTCGCCCGCTCTCTTCAAGCTCTCCTGCAATAGGATGACGGTCTCGCGTCGTGGCGCGCAAGGATGCGCGCGCTGAGATCCAATTTCCGGCCGCTCTATGAAGCAGTGCTTCGGCAGCAACCCGGTTAGCAGCGGAGCTTGCTTCATCGGGTTCGGGCACGTCTTCAGCCTGCGCTGGATCATATGTTGCCCCGGCAATCAGCTGGTTGCCGAGTGGCGCGATATAGGTGCCCTCGGTCAGGATGTAGGGCGGGGTGGGGCCGTCAAAGACATCGACCTGCCCACGAGACGCGGACATGTCTTGTTCGACCCCGGCAAGTTTAGCTGAGCAAGGCCCTGCGGAGACTAGCACTGCATCGCTCTCGACAGTGCCGTCTCTGAGGGTGAGCGTGATATGCTCACTGGACTGATCAATGGCCTCTACCTGCCCCTGACGGAAGGCACACCCTTCGATCAGTGCAGCGATGGCATCTTGAGGGGAAAGTAGGGCGGCGGAATCCGCCTGAAGCTGTCCTCTTTCCAGAAGCAGCTCGTCGTCTGGCCATAATCCGGTATCGAGCACACGGCGATAGCGGTCGGGCTCGCCCTGCATCGCCCCTCCAAAAGCCAAAAGCGCATCGGGGGTGTGATCACCATAAAACCGCCGGGCAAAGAGAAACGCGTCGCGATAGAACCGGGCCGCCGGATTATCCTGCGCCTCAAGCCGCGGCATCAACAGCCCAGCCGGGTTGCCGGAGGCCCCGGCACCGGGGCCCTCCCGATCAATAATCTCGACATCCAGCCCGGCCCGCCGCGCCTCGAATGCCGCGCAAGCGCCGGCGATCCCTGCGCCGATAATCGTCAGCTTCCGGATTTGTGGTGCCGCTGAAGTCTCATCTCCCGGCATCCGGCCGGTCAGCATCTCTCGCTTGCGGCCGAAGCCCTGCCGCCGGGCAAGGGTGAAGCTTGCCGCTTCCAGCCCCCGGCGGACGGCGCCCGCGACCGTGAAGGTCGCAAAGCTGCCGCTGGGCTTAGTATGTGTGGCGACAAGATGGAGCAGGTCTTCTGACCACATCTCCGGGTTCTGGGCGGGGGAAAAGCCGTCAAGGAACCACGCATCAGCGTGAAAATCTGTCTCCCCCAGAACCTCCGTCGCCGGACCGAAACCGAAGGTCAATCGAACACGGTCCGTCAGATCGATCTGCACCTGACCGGGCCGGGGGCGGGGATAGGCGCGTGCCAGCCGCTCAGCCCAATCGCCCAGTTCCGGCCAGCGCGTTGTGATGGCGGAGAGGATTCCGCCCAATTCTTCCGGGTCCAGCGGAAAGCCTTCGGCAGACCAGAAATGAAGCCGAGCACCCTTTGGTGCCGCTTCCTCAAAAAGATGCGCCGCTGCTAGCAGGTTCAGCCCTGTGCCAAAGCCCAACTCCCCGATGATAAACGGGCGAGTGCCGGAATGCCGGGCAAACCGCTCGCGCAGATCATTGCCGTCAAGGAAGACGTGCCGTGTCTCAGCGAGGCCGTCTGCCTCCTGATAATAAATATCGCCGAACTGGTTCGAGCGTAAGGCCTCCCCGTCCCGCGAAATGTCCGGTCGGGGAAGGCGACTCATCCGGCCTGCATGGCAGCAAGGGTTTTGGCCGAGGCATAGCCGTCGGCGGCCACGCCTTGATCTTTCTGCCACTGGCGGATCGCGGCCTGCGTACCGGCACCGATAATGCCGTCGACGGGGCCGGGATTGTAGCCTTTTGCGGTCAGAACTTCCTGAAGCATCTTCCGCTCACTGAGCGACAGCGGCCGGTCATCGCGCGGCCATTCAGCGGAGAGGGGCTGGCCCCGTCCGGCGATTGCATCGGACAGCCGCCCGATGCCCAGCGCGTAGGAGGTCGAGTTGTTATATTTCATGATCGCTCGGAAATTATCTAGCACCATGAAGGCGGGACCGTTTGCACCAGCTGGAACAATGACAGATGCGCTGGCGTTGAAATCCGCCTTATCAGCAAGACTGCCCGTAGGGAGTGCAACGCCTAGCTGATGCCAACTGTTGACAGTTTTCTCGGTCCGCAGGCTTGCTTGTGAATAGTCAAACCCTTCCGGCAGGGTCACTTCAAACCCCCATGGCTGATCAGACTTATAGCCGGATTTCGCCAGATAGTTGGCGGTCGAAGCAAAGACATCTTCATGATCTGCCCACAGATCTTTCAGTCCATCACCATTTTCATCAATGGCAAAGGCAAGATAGGTGGTCGGGATGAACTGGGTCTGACCCATTGCGCCGGCCCATGAGCCTTTGAGCTGGTCACGACGCGCGTAGCCGTCCTGAATAATTGTCAGGGCCCCGATCAGCTGAGACTTGCCGAAACTCTGCCGTCTTCCGTCATAGGCCAGAGTCGAGAGCGCCGAGATCACGTCATGGCTGCCGAGGATCGCGCCATAAGAGCTCTCCAGCCCCCAGATCGCGCCGATGATTTCCTTGTCGACGCCATATTTGGCCTCGACCTTATCGAGGATCGCGGCGCGCGCAGCAGTGTTGTTCAGTCCGTCGGAGATGCGCCGGTCGGATACAGCGCTGTCGAGATAAGTCCAGATGGCCTGCGCAAATTCGGGCTGGTTGTTATTGCGATCAACGACGATTTGCATTGGCTTCGCACTTGCCATTTCGCGGTCATAGACTTCCGCCGAAATGCCTTTCGCCATGGCTTCTGCCTTGAACGAGGTGATGAAGGCGTCGTATTTCGCCTGGTCGATTTCCTGCGCTGATGCGCCCGAAATCCCGGCCAGCAATGCCGCCCAAATCCCAATGGCCCGTTTCGTCATCTGGAACTCCCGCTTGTTCGAACCCCTTCCTAACAAAGCCCGCCCGCCCGTGCCAATGAGAAGCGTGAGAGGTTGAGGCGCGTGTCGGGCGCCTGCAAAAGGGGCGGCGTCATTGTTGTAAACGGTTGGTGCCATGCCCGCTCTCGCCCGTCAGGATCTGCCCGTCATCGCTTGTGTGACGGCCTATAACGAGGCCGAAACGATCGGCGCGATCCTTGAGACGCTGAAGCGGGTGGACGGCATCACCCGGGTGCAGGTCGTCGATGACTGCTCGGAGGATGCAACTGCCGAGCTCGCCCGAGCCGCAGGGGTGAAGGTGATCAGCCTGCCGGAAAAAGTGCCGGTGGGGCAGGCGATCATGCATCATCTTGAGGGGATGGAGCCCGAAGCCATCGTCCTCTGGTGTGATGCCGACCTTGTGGGCCTCGAGCCGTGGCATATGCAGACCCTGATCGATACGTTCCGTGAGGGGACAAGAATGCAGGTGACGAGCTCCCGCGGCGTACCGCCCAACTGGCCGGGATGGGCGCGCAATGGCGCGGTGAAGTCATTCTGGGGCTGGCTCTTCGGGCCGATCTCGGGCGAGCGGGCGATCCTTAAATCCGATTTCGAGGCAGCGATTGCGCTCGCGTCAAAACTGGAATGGGCGGAGATGATGCGCGGTTACGGCATCGTTCTCTTTCTCAACTGGTATGCGCATGCCTATGGCGGCGGCTCGGAAGTGAAGTACTTCGATACCCTCCGCCAGCGGCAGAAATATCAGAAATGGAAGAGCGGCAACCCGGTCGGCCAGATGTTCCGTCAATGGGGGGAGTTCATCCGTGTCTGGATGAAGATCAGGCTGAATGCCGGACGGATCAGAAGGCTGGCAGAGAAGTAGGCGCTTACACGCTGTCTTAGCCGTGGCGTCTCAGGCGCATGATGTGTCCCGTGGCAATCAGCACCGCGCCGGTCACGGTCAGTAGACGCTCATAATCCTCAACCGCCTCGATAAAGGCGCCCAGAAGAAGGAAGCCGAGACCTGCAAGGATCAGCGGGAAGAACGCTCTCTCGCGTCCCGTTTTCTGTCGCAGGAGGACCGCGAAAAGCGACAGCGGCACGGCAGTCAGCGCCATCATTTGGTGGATGAGGTGATTGTCCGAAATCGTCCCGACGAGCGGCAGGAACCCTGCGAGTATGGGAAGCGCAAGGCAGTGCATAATGCAAAGGCCAGAGAGCCCCGCAGCCCCCAGATCGATCAGGCGGGAGGAATGGCCTGAGCAGGGATAGGCGGCAGGGTTTTCGGACATAGGGAACTCAACGCAACAGGGATAGGGCGGCGCCCTTGGATGGTGCCTCAGATAGTGAGCGTGATAGTATCACGCAAGTCTTTACAGTGGTTAAATTTGGGGACGCGCAGTTTTATCGGCCGACACGAATGATGATGATGGGATTAGGCAGGGGGTATAGAGCGATGGCGAAATCCGCGTGCGTTCTTGTTCAGATCACACAAGCCTTGGAGCTTACCTTTCGCCAATCTGAAATTCGATAGATGACGTGATGTCAGTATGAGCAGCGGGTTTTCCGTCAATCATCCGGGGGGCGTAAGTCCATCTTTCCACCGAGCGGATTGCAGCCTTTTCGAAGCATTTACTCGTGCTGCCTAGTATTCTCGTATTCACCGGTTTTCCCTCTGGGGAAACATCGAAGGCAACAACCACCCGTTCGAGCCTGAAGTCGGCGCTTCGGATACAGTCTCTGAAATCGTTTAGAGCAGGTGGTTTCCGGCGTTCGGGAACAGCATCATTGCCTGTTTTCCTCCGGACAATGATGGCCTCACGAAGCCTGATCAAATATTCTTCCTGGTTTGCTGCGTTGTCTTCAAAAAGCTGGTATTTCAACGTGGCGTTCATTTGCAGCGGGGCGCCGCGTTTCGGTTTCGGGATCGATCGCGGGTTATAGATCCAGAGCCCCACCATTTTTGTGGCGGAGTCCTCAAGGCATGGATCGGTCGAGGACGTAACTTCCAGATCAATCGTCCTCCCCGTCCGGGTCAATCCGTATGCGACATCGACGCTACCAACGTACCCGTCTTCGGGTATCGCGTCTGGGGCAACGCAGTGAAGATACATGCCGAGTGGTGGGGCCGGCTGTTGTAGGGGTTCTGGAGTTTTCTCTTCCGCTGCAAATGCAGGGGCAATGCTCATGCAGCTCAACAGAAGTGTGGTGATGCCCAATATACTGCGCCGCATGTCTCCCCCTCCATTCGCCAGTTGATGGCGATATGGGGAGCTTAACTTGAGGATGACTTCACTTCAACTGAAGGGTGAGTTGGGGGCTGCCTCACCCCCGCTCCTCAAGGAACCGCCGTGCAAGGCTCACCCAGTAGCGGACGCCGGGTTCCAGGATCTCGTCATTGAAGTCATAGCGATCATGGTGGAGGCCGAAATTCTCCCCCGCCGGACGGTCATTGCCGAGCCAGACATAGGCGCCGGGTTTGACCTCCAGCATGGCACCGAAATCCTCTGAGCCCATGGAAGGTTCAACGCCCTCCACAATCGCATCGGGGCCAAGGGCATCGCCTGCCGCGCGTTTGGCCAGCGCGGTTTCGGCCTCTGTGTTCACGGTCGCGACATAGCGCTGGTCGTAATCGACGGACGCCGTCAGTCCGGCGGTCGTCGCGACGGCTTCAGCCATTTCAGCCATCACATCCCGGATGACGCTGCGCGCCTCATCATGGAACGTCCGTACACAGCCGCGAATGATGGCTTCGGCGGGCAGGACGTTATAGGTATCCCCGCCATGGATCTGGGTCACGCTGACGACAGCAGGGTGGAGCGGATTGACCTTGCGTGAGACCAGCGTTTGCAATTGGGTGACGAGCTGCGCGGCGGCGACTAGCGTATCGGTGCCAAGATGCGGCATGGCGGCATGGGCGCCGCGCCCGGTCAGGCGGATCTCGAAAATATCATAGGCAGCCATCATCGGCCCGGGCCGCACGGTGAACTGCCCAGCGGGCAGGCCCGGCCAGTTATGCAGGCCAATGACCGCATCGACGGGGAAGCGCTCGACGAGCCCAGCCTCGATCATGGCGATGGCGCCACCCTCATTTTCTTCCGCTGGCTGAAAGATGAAGGTGATCGTGCCTGCCCAGTCATCCATCGCGGCGAGTTCCCGCGCGGCCCCCAGCAGCATAGTCGTGTGCCCGTCATGCCCGCAGGCATGCATCTTTCCCTCATGGGTCGAGGCGTGGCTAAACTCGTTCTTCTCGCGGATCGGCAGCGCATCCATATCGGCGCGCAGGCCGACATTGGGTCCGTCACCGCGTTTCAGGACACCGACAACGCCCGTGCCGCCAATGCCGGTCGTCACCTCAATACCGAAAGAGGTGAGGAGGTCCGCGACCATCTTTGCCGTCTCGACCTCCTCAAAGGCGGTCTCGGGATGGGCGTGAAGGTGGCGGCGCCAGCGGATCAGGTCTTCTGTGTCACTCATCATCCGAGCATGGACCGCATGGGCGCAAATGTCATCGCCTCTGATCAGGCGGCGCTGTCCTCAGCATCCAGCAGACGGGCCCGCAGGCGCGCGCGGACAAAGGTGATCGGGATGACGATGGTGCGCAGGATCGCGAGCACAAAGGCGAGGCCATAAATGCGGATGCCGGAGAGAAAGACATCGCCATCCTCCGTGAACGCCGTCAGACGGTCTTCGGCAATGTGGCTGGTGATCCCTTCAAGATTGTCCGACCCCAGAAAGAACAGGAAATAGCCTAAGGAGCCGGCAATCCCTTCGCGCACGAATATGTCGATAGCCTCCCACGTCGTCATATTGCCGAAAAGGGTTTCCTGCGCTGCGCGTGGGGCAGCGGCATAGCTTGCACCAAGCAAGGCGAAGATGACGAGGAAGAGGGTGAGCCGGGCGGCATTGGCCCCCGAAAGGAGCGCGACCGTCTGGCCCGGGCGCAGGCGCCGCAGCAGCGAGGCGCGCTTCACACTCTCATTGTCCACCTTGGGGATGAGGTCGGGAAAGGTCGTACTGATAATGCTGATGACCTTGGCGATGATATCGGCGAGCACGACCGCCAGCATGATGAGGAAAAAGGCCGAGGCGGCGCTGAAATTCTCGATCAGGGCAGAGATCGTGCCCGACCAGCCGAGCGCGGCGACAATCCCGATCAGGATGATAGAGGAGAGCGTTCCCGCCGCAATCCGCTTGATAAGATCAATGATTCCCAGCATTTCAGCCCCCATGCCGTCTCGTCCCACAAGAGGGACGCTACAGGCTGGGCCCCGGTGTCACAAGGTGATCTATGTTATCAAACGGGCGGCCCCTATAAGGTGTGTGCCTACGGATCACTCCACCTTTTCGAAATCCGAGAAGGTCGCGGTGAATTCTGTATCAACCGAGCGGAAGAACTGCTCGCCCTTCTGGCGGGAATAGAGCTTGCGCAGGACAGCGGGGCCGTTCTCGCCGAGGCGTTCGAATTCCTGCACGACTTCGAATTCTTCCATCTTGGCTGCTGGATTGGGTTTGAAGGGTTTGAGGCCCTTCACCTCATAACGGGCGAGCCGCTGGTCGTCTTTCGCGACATAAAGACGGGCGCGGACGACGTCCTCTGCTGTGCCGGTCACGTCGTCTTCATCAACCTGAGAGGGGATGAAGCGGTAGATATACTGATCATCGGTTTCATTGACGAGGGTGATGTCGTCAAGATACTCCCGGAAGTCCGCATAAAGAAGACCGCCGGGTTCGGATTCGGATTTCTTGATATTGCCCAGCTTCTTTTTCGCTTCGCGGGGCAAGGCGTCGGGATTGCCGTCCAGCGTCGACCAGCGATCGCGGCCCGCGTCATAGCGAACGGTGATGGGCGCTTCGCCTGGCCATTCGAACTTCATCGTGTAGGAATAGCGCAGGCCCGCTTCGGCCTCGGCTTCGGAGAGGGCCGCATCGATCGGCTGCTTGTCGCCAGCATAGGACGGCGTGAAGGAGCCGAGCAGGGTCGCGGCGATCATCGCTTTGAGGCGCATGGGAATTCCCCTTTTTTCCGGCGTCAGAGCGCCCGGTAAATCTCGTCCAGAAGATGGGAAGTCCGCTCGCCGCCGACAAGAACCCCCAGCATCCGGCTTGGTAGATAGGCAACCGACAACCCCGCATCGGGATCGGCCATGCCGAGCGAGCCGCCAAAGCCGAAATGTCCGACCGCGCTGGCACTCGGCCCCAGATGCCCACCACGGTTCCGCATCACTCCTGCGCCCCAAGAAAGGTCAAAGGGTAGCACCTTGTCCGGCCCGGCGATGCGTTCGGCCATCGCGGCCTCGCGTGCGTCATCGGGCACGAACGCCGCGCCGTTGATCCGGCCCGTCGCAAAGGCCTGCATGGCTTGCGCAAGGCCGAGCGAAGTCGCGTGCATATTCGAGGCGGGGATTTCTGCGGCCATCCAGTCCTCGCGGGAGACCTTGGCGGCAGCAGACCAAGGTTTGAGGAACGCAGCCTTGGTGGGCTCATCTATCGTGCCGAGATCGGCGGGGGCGGGCGGTTTCTGCATGAACCCGGCGCGGGCCTGCTCGTCCGGCGTCATGCCGCAATAGCAATCGAGCCCGAGGTCCCGGAGCGCCTCGCCGACCGTTCGGCCGGTCGCACGCCGATAGGCTTCGCCTGCGATATACCCGACCGTCTGGGGGTGATAGCCATTGGCCGTGCCTGGCGCCCACATCGGCTCCATCGCGGCGAGCTTGGCGCAGGTCGCGTCCCAGTCGAGCCAGATTGCGGGGTCTGTTTCATCCGTGAACCCCGGCAGGCCTGCCTGATGGCTCATGACTTCTGCAAGCGTGAGCTGGTCTTTGCCCACCGCACCAAAGTCAGGCCACAGCTCGGCAACCGGCTGGTCGTAATCAAGCTCGCCTTCTGCGACGGCCTTCATGACCAGTGCGGCGAGCACCGCCTTGCCGGCTGAATAGATCGAGAGCAGCGGATCACCGAAGGGCGCGTCTTTCTTGCGGTTGGCATACCCGGCGCGGATATCGACCAGCACCTCGCCATCGGCGATGACGGTGACGCCGCAGCCAAGGTCGGTGCCGTCTTCGATGCGCGAGGCGATGAGATCAGCCACGCCATTAAAGCTCGGCTGCCAGTCTCCGGCGACAATATCCATCGGTTAACGGACGAAAAGGCAGGAAACGCCGGCCTGTGCCGCTGCGCGCGCGATGCGGTCATCATTCACGCGGCCCAGCGCGTCGATCACATTGCGGGGGCCTGCATCATCGGTCAGGTCGTCCAGCGTGCGGGCGACATCCCGCAACCTGCCATCATCAAGGCGCTCATCGAGTTCGTCGGCCACGCAATCGGCCTGCGCGCGGCTCATCCCGAGTTCGCGCAGGCGGTCTTCGATCGTCAATTTGGATACGGTCGCGCAGGCGACGAGGGAGAATGACGCAATCGTCAAAAGAATCCGTCGCATGGGGTCTCCTCTTTATTGTTTCGCCGAGTGTAGCTCATTCAGGCGCGCCGCGAAAATCCCAGACTTACCGGAAGGGCGGCTCGTCAAAGCTTCTCAGCTTGCGGGAATGCAGAGCGGCCGAGCCGTCGCGGCGGAACATCTCCAGCGCTTCGATCCCGATACGGATGTGCTCACCGATCGACTTCTCGTAGAAGCGGTTGGCCGCGCCCGGCAGCTTGATTTCGCCATGCAGCGGCTTGTCTGAAACGCAGAGCAGCGTGCCGTAGGGCACCCGGAACCGGTAGCCATTGGCGGCGACTGTCGCGCTCTCCATGTCGATCCCGACCGCGCGGGCAAGGTCGAGCACGCGGCCCTCGTCTTCGAAGCGCAACTCCCAGTTCCGATCGGCATGGGTGACGACCGTGCCCGTCCGCAGGCGGCGCTTGAGATCCGCGCCGCTGTCGCCTGTCACACGGGAGGCCGCTTCGGTCAGGGTTGTCTGAATCTCGGCAATCGGCGGCACCGGAATGTCGGCGGGCAGCACACTGTCGAGCACCTGGTCGCGCCGCAGATAGGCATGCGCCAGCACATAATCGCCAAGTCGTTGTGAGTGCCGCAGGCCACCACAATGGCCGACCATGATCCAGCATTGCGGACGCAGGACAGCGAGATGATCCGTAATCGTCTTGGCGTTGGAAGGCCCGACCCCGATATTGATCAGGGAGATGCCTTTGCGGTCCTTGGTTTTCAGGTGATAGGCCGGCATCTGGAAGCGGCGCCATTCCCCTCCCTGCAGCGCGGCGATGGTTTCGGGCTTGTTGTCCGTCGCCATGATGCCGCCAGGCGCGACGAAGGACTCGTATTCCTTGCCCTCGGCGACCTTGCCTAGCGCAATCTCCACGAACGCATCCATATAGCGGTGATAGTTCGTGAACAGAATGAAGTCCTGGAAGTCTGCCGCCTCGGTGCCGGTATAGTGCTTCAGCCGCTGCAGCGAGTAATCCGTGCGCAAAGCGGTGAACAGGCTGAGCGGTTTGAGACCGCGATGCTTGCCGGAAAGGGACTTCGCCGTCGAATGCTTGCCGTCGGCGATATCATCATCGAGTTCGGCGAGGTCCGGCGTCGGGAAGACTGTTGCCAGCTCCGCAGGCGGAATTTTCTCTGAATCGATCTCGACCTGACCGCCCAGCACGTAAGGATAGGGGATCTCCTCGCCGGACGGGCCGACCGACAGGGCGACCTCATAGCGTTTGGTGATCAGCTCGAGCTGAGCTTTGAGGTAATCCGCGTAGAGGGCCGGGCGCGTAATCGCACTCTGATAGATGCCGGGCGAGGCCATCTTGCCGAAAGCGGCGGAGATCGGCGGCACGGGCCCTTCGGGCAGATATTCAATCCGCAGGGCCGGATAGCACCAAGAGGCGCGATCGTCTGGGAAAGTGCCGTCCCGGACATAGGCTTCGAATGCGGATTTCAGGGCCCCGCAATTGCGCTCGAACATCTCCTGAAGAAGCTCGATCGCCTTGTCCGGGGTTGCTGCGGGCTGCCAGCCGATCTCTTTCATGCCTTATTCGGCTTCCTTGTGGCGGAAGGTCACGGCGAATAGCGTTTCGCCTTCGAAAAGGTCTTCAGGCGCGCCGTGGCCCTCGATCATCTGGAACTGCCGCGGGGTGATCGACCCCTCCATGACATACCCTTTCTCGGCCATTTTCCCGCGATGGAATTCGAGGGCGGCGGCCGAGAATTCACGGGCCAGAATGGTGATACGGGCAGGGGACTGCGACATGGTGACGTCTCTCCGGTGTAAAGTTTTGATCTATGCCCCTGCAAAAGCAGGTTCGCCGAACCTTTTCAATCGGCGTGACCTGTTCGGCAAAAATTGACGCTTTTGCGCGACCATAGGGAAATCGTGCATAATGCGCGGGGGAACCATTGGTTAGTAGTTGATGGGACGAGAGAAAATCCTGATTACTGGCGGCGCGGGCTATATTGGCAGCCATGTCGCTTGGGCGGCCGCGGATGCGGGGCATGAGATCATCGTGCTTGATGATCTCTCGACCGGCTGCCGGGACAATGTCCCGCCGACGGCAGAGTTCATCAAAGGCAATGTGGGGGACCCGGCACAGCTCGGCAAAATCCTGTCCGATCCGTCGATCACTGCCGTCATGCATTTTGCCGGTAAGGTCGTGGTCCCTGAATCGATTGCCGATCCGATCACCTATTACCGCGAGAACACTTCCGCGACGCTGGCACTCCTTGCCGGGATGGTAGAGGCGGGAACCAAGACACTGCTCTTCTCCTCGACGGCGGCGGTTTATCAGCCCCAGGACGGTATGCTGCGCCTGCCCGAAGATGCGCCCAAGGCGCCGCTTTCGCCTTATGGCCAGTCAAAGCTGATGAGTGAGGCGATGATCGCCGATATCTGCAATGCGCATGGCCTTGGGGCCATGGTGCTGCGCTATTTCAATGTCGCGGGCGCGGACCCTGCGGGCCGGACGGGCCAGTCAGGGCCGTCGAGCACTCATCTGTTGCGGGTTGCGACCCAGACCGCGTTGGGCCTGCGCGAGCGGCTGACGGTTTTCGGGGATGATTATCCGACCCCGGACGGCACCTGCCAGCGGGACTTCATTCATGTCACCGATCTTGCTGAGGCGCATATGCTAGCGCTTGATCACGCCAAGCGCGTCGGTGGCCGCTCGGTGATGAATTGCGGCTATGGCCGCGGCACCTCCGTGCGCGAAATGATCCGCGCGGTGGAGGGGGTGACAGGTGAGCCTCTGCCGATCGAGATCGGCGAACGCCGCCCCGGCGATGCGCCCGTCATGGTCGCCGATCCACGCCGTATTTTCGACACGCTTGACTGGCAGCCCAGCCATGACAACCTCGACGAAATGGCGAGGACAGCGATTTCATGGGAAAAACGGCAGATCGGCGCAAAGTGAGGCGGGCTTTCGGGGCCTTCACCCTCCTTTCTTGCCTCTTTTTCACGTCCTCCGCGGCGATGGCGCTCGAGGTGATCGAGGTCACGCCGGGGACGGGCCTTGCTGCGGCTATCCGATCCTCTGCGGCGGGCGATGAATTGCACCTTGCCGAGGGGCGCTATACCGCCCGCGACATCCGTATCCCGCATGATCTGACCATCATTGGTGAGGGCGAGGTGATCCTCTCTTCGCCCCAGCCGGTCGCCAAAGGGCTCCTCGTGCCGCTCACGGGCGTTGATCTCACTGTCCGGGGGCTGAGGTTCGAGGGCGCGGTCTCGCCGGACAAGAATGGCGCAGGCATCCGTTTTGAGGGCAGCGATCTGGTGATCGAGGATTGCGTCTTTCTTGAAAATGAAGACGGTATCCTTGCGACGGGCGATCAGGGCGGATCGATCCGTATCCGGCGCTCTTCCTTTATCCGCAATGGCCATGGCGATGGCTTCTCGCACGGTATCTACCAGTCGAACGGCGCCGTCTTTGAAGTCACCCAGAGCCGGTTCTCCGGTACGAAGGTCGGCCATCACCTCAAAATCCTCGCCGGTGACATTACCGTGACGGGCAACAGTTTTGATGATGGTGAGGGGCGGACGTCATACGTTCTTGATGTGCCCGCAGCAGGCAAGACGGTCTTCAGCGGGAATTCCATCTTGCGGCGGCGCTCGGCGGACCAGAACACGCTGGTCAATTTCTCGACCAGGCGCGGCGATCACGGCGGCTCGATGGAAATCTCCGGCAATTCAATCGTCAGTGAGAAGACCAATCTGCGCATATTGCGCAATCCTGAAAACCTGCCTGCCGCCATCAATGGCAATGCCGTCTCGAAGGTCCGGCGGATCGGCGAGAGCGAGAGCGAGGGCGGGGAGGGCAGCTTCCGTCTCCAGCCTGCCCTTGAATATGACATGTCCTTCCGCCTGCGCCGCAAGGGCCGCGAGGGCGGTTTCGTCACGTTTGGCGAGGCCTTCGAGAAGGGCGCGGTTCCGGCAGGCGCAGGGCTGATGCTTGAGGCAGGGGGCGACGCGCTCCCCCTCCAGATGGATGTGAAAGCGACCCATGATGACGGCAGTGTCCGCCATGCGGTCCTGACGCTTGGCGTGACGGCGGGCCGCGGCACCGTGGAAGGGCAGTATAAGGCCGGCAAGGCTGAGGCGGCAGCGCCGCTCGGCTGGGATGCGAGCCTGTTTGACGGGCTCACCCTGCGGCTTGATGGCCAGCTTGGCGGCAAGGTCACGACAGCAACGCTCGATATCAATGACGGGCTGGAGAGCGGGGAAGCATGGCTCTCAGGCCCGCTGGCGGTTGAGAAGACTGCCGCAGCGCCACTCGGCCCGCTTCTTGTCGTGCGGCTCGATGGCCGTCAGTATCAGGACGGCACAGCGCGCCTCCGCATCACTTTCGAGAACCACAAGACCTTCAGCCCCCTGCCGCGCGATCTTGCCTATAAGGTGACCCTCGTCCGGGGGGATGAGACCCTCAGCGTCACGGATGTGCCGCTTCATTACCGGCATTCGGGGTGGACCATGCTGGCACCTCTCGGCGCTGAGCCAGCGGGGGAAGTGGTCCCGTCGCTCACCCGGCTCACGCGCTCAGGCGCGGTGCCGCCCTATACGGATGATGTGACCCCGCAAGTGCGCGAGGATACGATCGGCCCGCCTCCTTATCTGCCGGGCACGCATGGTGCGTTGACGCCCTATATGCCTTCGACCGGCGGGCGGCTCGATATCGGCCCGATGACCCATTGGGCGGCGGCCTGGGCGATTGCAGGGGAGAGCGACGCGCGAGAGGAAATGCTCCGTACCGCCGATATCGGCCTGACGATCCCGTGGCATTTCGAGGAAGACAAGACCGGCCTGCCGATCCGCCTCGATCAGCGTCCCCGTTTCTGGGCGGAGGAGCGCGGCGCGGGCAAGGGGCGGGACCAGTTCCCCGAAGGGCTGATGGAAGAAGAGCGCCCCGGCGGCTGGGTGCCGGACACGGCGCACAAGCCGGAGCTGGCCTATCCTGCCTATCTTGCGACCGGCGAGGCGGTCTATGCGCGTGCGCTCAGCCATGAGGCGGCCTTCGGCATCAATGCGATCTGGCCGAAAAAGCGCGAGCCCGGCCCGCTGGTCGTCAACGCGCTTCAGATCCGTACCGGCGCATGGAGCTTGCGCTCGATTGCCAATGCGGCATGGCTGCTGCCCGATGATGATCCGCTGAAGGAGTATTTTATCACCCTCCGGGATGAGAACCTTGCCTATCTCAACCAGCGTTATGTCGCCGGCGGTACCATGGATGCGGCGGGAGAGACCGAAGGCTGGTTTGACAATTATGCGCGCGGCGGCCCCGGCTCCTATGCGGCATGGCAGAGTGATTTTCTCGCCATCATCATCGCCCATGAGGCAATCCGGGAGACGCCGAACGCGCGTGATGTGCTGGACTGGCTGGCGGGCTACATTACAGGCCGAGTGCTGAATATCGACGATGTGACGATCTATGCCGGCGCCCGCATGATGATGCTGGATGATGACGGGCGATATGTCTCAAGCTGGGCGGAGGCCGAGCGCCTGACGCGGCGCGACTATCCTGACCAGACGCCCTATATGGCTGATGCCAAGGGCTATTACTCAATCCTGCGTGCAGCGCTCGCGACGATTTACACCGCGACCGGCAACCCGGACGCGGCTCGCGCGCTGGAGAAGCTCCGCCGCGTCGACCGCGCGGAAGAACTCTTCCTTGAGCGGAACAAAGGCGGGCGCATCTGGGCGTCCCAGTTCAATTTCGACTAATTGGCGAGGATCAGCGGTTCGAGCCCTGAGAGACGCATGGCAGGCTTCACTTCCGGCAGCGCACGGGGCGTGACGCCCTCAACCGCCTTGGCGAAGGCGGCAATGTGATCGGGCGTCGTCCCGCAGCAGCCGCCGATCATGTTCAATAATCCGGCCTCGGCCCACTCTTTGATATGGCTCGCCATGCTTTCGGGCGTCTCATCATATTCGCCAAAGGCATTGGGCAGGCCCGCATTGGGATAGGCCGAGACATAGCATTCCGAAATGCGGCTGAACTCGGCGACATGCGGGCGCATCAGATCGGGCCCGAGCGAGCAATTGACCCCGACCGAGAAGGGGCTCGCATGGCGCACCGAATTATAGAAGGCCTCGACCGTCTGGCCCGACAGGGTGCGGCCCGACTGGTCCGGGATCATGACCGAGATCATCACCGGCACGCGCAGGCCCTTCTCGTCGAACAGCTCTTCAATGGCGAAGATCGCGGCACGGACATTCAGCGTATCGGTGATCGTCTCGATCAGGAGCATGTCGGCGCCCCCTTCGATCAGCCCGTCGGCGGCCTCGTAATAGGCATCGCGCAGCTCCTCGAAGGTGACATTGCGCGCGCCGGGATCATTCACATCGGGACTGATCGAAGCCGCGCGGTTGGTCGGGCCGATCGCGCCGGCAACAAAGCGCGGGCGCTCCGGCGTGGAGGCTTTGTCCGCCTCATAGCGGGCGAGGCGCGCGCCCTCGACATTCAGCTCGCGGGCGATCTCCTCCATGCCGTAATCGGCCTGCGCGATGGTCGTCGCGCTGAAGGTGTTGGTCTCGATAATGTCGGCCCCGGCCTCGAGATATTCGCGGTGCATATTCGCGATGATCTCCGGCTGGGTGAGGTTGAGGAGGTCATTGTTCCCCGCCACATCCTTCGGCCAGTCATGGAAGCGCTTGCCGCGATAGGCCGCCTCATCGGGCTTCTGGCGCTGGATCATGGTCCCGGCCGCCCCGTCGAGCACGAGAATGCGCTCCTTGAAGGCTTGGGCGAGTTGGTCCTGGCGTTGGGCGTGCGTGGTCATGGCGATATCCGGCGGCTAAGCAAAGTCATATAAAGAAATCTTTATATGATGGCAATCGGTTGGAACGAATCCATTTCCCACGCGGTTTTTCTCCTGGGGAGTGAGGATACGGATTGACCGGCGTGTACCGGTCCTTACGTTCCGCCCGGACAACACCAACCCAAGTGGAGAACGATTATGGCTTTAAGCCTTCCTGACCTGCCTTACGCCAAGGACGCTTTGGCACCCCATGTCTCGGCAGAGACCCTCGATTTCCACCACGGCAAGCACCACCAGAAATATGTCGATGTCGCTAATGAAATGATCGCAGGCACGGACCTTGCCAATGCCTCGCTCGAAGAAATCGTCCGTGCCGCGCATAAATCCGGCAATCAGGGCCTCTTCAACAATGCGGCCCAGATCTGGAACCACAATGTCTACTGGCTGTCGATGAGCCCGAATGGCGGCGGAGAGCCGAAAGCCGGTTCCAAGGTCGCTGCGGCGATCAAGGACAGCTTCGGCTCTTATGGCGAGTTCGCCGACGCCTTCAAAAAGGCCGGCGCGACCCAGTTCGGCTCGGGCTGGGCATGGCTCGTCCATAAGGGTGGCAAGCTCGAGGTCCGCAAGACACCGAACGCGGAATGTCCGCTGACCGATGATGGCGCAACGACACTCCTCACCATGGATGTGTGGGAGCACGCCTATTATCTCGATTACCAGAACAAGCGCCCCGACTATATGGAGCACTGGCTTAGTCATCTGGCGAATTGGGATTATGCAGAACAGCAACTCGCCAGTGTCTAAATAATCCTCTAGAGGGTTGTCATGGCCGAAACCATGATGATCCTCCATGATATCAAGGAAGAGGCCGTCCGCGTGACCGCGCGTGACGGCTTTTCCTTATCCGCGCTGTGGCTGCGCCCGCCGGCGGCGAAGGGCGCGCTGCTGGTTTCGACCGGCACAGGCTATCCCAAGGAATTCTATCTGCGCTTTGCGCGGGCTGCGGCGGAGCGGGGCTTTGCCTGCCTCCTTTTTGACTGGCGCGGCATAGGCGGCTCGGCGCCTGAAGATCTCGCCGCGATGAAGATGGATTATTCAGACTGGGGACGGCTTGATTTCCCGGCCATGTTCGAGGCCTTGCGAGAAGGCAGCGGCACGGACGGCCCGCATCTTCATGTCGGGCATTCGGCGGGCGGGCACATGGTCGGCTTTGCGGACAATCATGCTTTGATCGATGCCCACGCCTTTGTTTGTGTGGGATCGGGCTATTGGGGCAATCATCTTCTCTGCTACCGCCCGGCGGCGCTCTGGTTCTGGCATGGCTGGGGCGCCTGGTCCTTGGCGCAGCATGGCTATGTGAAGCGGGGCGGAGGCTGGACTGGCCGCCCGCTGCCGCGCGGCGTCTTTGAAACATGGAAACGCTGGTGCCATGACCCCAGCTATTACCGCCGGGAGCTGGAGGAAAAGCTCCGCCCTCATCATTTTGAGGACGTGACCGCCTCGATCCGCTCTTTCATCTATAAGGATGATCCGATCGCGACGCCGAAGACGGGGCAGGATATGCTCGATGCCTATCCGAATGCGCCCTCGGATTTGGTGGTGGCATCAGCAGCAGATTTCGGCCTTTCCGCCATCCGCCATGACGGGCCGTTCCCCAAACGCTCTCTTGCGGCCGCGGACCCGGTGCTGGAGTGGCTGGATAGTTTTCTGATCGTCGAGGGGTGACCCTCAGCGCTTCTCCATCTCGGCCTGTACGGCGGTGAGGAGGGTCTCGGCGTCCTTTTCGATGCCGGTCAGGCGGTCATACTGCCAGTAAGAGAGAAAGCTCGCCATTTTCACAAAACCGAGAAATGATTTGTCCGTCTTCGCCAGATCAACGGTCTCATTAAGGCTCGCGCGGTCGGCCATGCCGACACCATTCTCGCGCGTCCAGTCGAGCATCCCTTCCGCCTGATTCAGCAGGATATTGTCATCACCGCGCAGACGATCCATGCGGTCATAATAGCCGGTCAGGTCTTTCACCAGAGACCGGTTTGAAATGACGCCAATCCTCCCTGTCTGGATCAATTCTTCAAACGTGCTGTTTGAGCTGACCATGAAAAAATAAGCCGTGAGATTTGCGTAAGGGTAATCATCAAACGCGCCATTGGACGGCAAGTCGCGATCAATCGGCGCGAAGAAGGTCGGGCGGTCAAATTCCGGTGCGGCCTCGGCGAGTATCGCTTCGGCGGTTGCGAGGCGTTGTAGCGACAACGTCTGTCCGGCGCGGGTCTGCGACAGGTCCGCCTCAAGATTGACGGCGAGTTCGGCAAGATAACGCCGCTCGTCACGGCGGTCGTGTCGCGCCTCGTTCCAGTTCGTGATTTGAAAGGCGATCAGAATGCCAGCCACAACGATAATGAAGTCGAGAAAGACAGCCGCCCAGTTATGTGTACGGACATGTTTCATGACGCGGCGCAGAAGCACGAATATTCCCCTCAATTCCTTGGGACACCATAAGGCGGTTCGAAGGCTGAATTAAAGGGGACGCATTTTCCGCAAGCATATCAATCTATTCTTGCCGGTGCGCGCGCACTCTACTCGCGGGATTTGCCCGCAAATTCGGTGACCGCCTCGATCATCGGGGCGGAGATCGCGTCTTCTTCAAGGAGGAGGCAGTGCCCCGCTTCGGGCAATTCGATCCGTGTGCAGTGGGGCAGATTCTCATCGCAGGCGGTGATCGTTCGCGCATAATCGAGGATCTGGTCGCGCTCCGCCGTGATCATCAGGATCTCCGCATCAACGCCCTTGAGGACATCCATCTCGGCAAGGTAGCGGCCGGACCGGTCAAACCCAGTCGCCCATTCCATGGTGATCCCGCCAATGCGGAATTCAGGATGCAGAGCGAAGACCGCGTCCTTGTTATAGATTCGGTCGGGCCGGGTCGCGCAGCCATAGCCCTCAAGGGAGAGATCCCATTTGGGCGTCCACTGACCTTGTGTCGGTGCATAGCGGTGGCCATAGCCCAGATCCGTCAGTCCCCCCATGATCCCGTTGATGACCCCTGTCGGCAGGCCGGGGGTCTGAAGCGCAAGGCCGGGGACGATCAGTGCGATGCGGTCCGCCTCGATCATGCCGTCCGCTGCACCGCGTAAGGTGACATGTGCGCCGAAACTCTCGCCCACCAGCGTGACGGGGGAGGTGGCGGCCGCCTGCTGCTCGGCGATAAAGCCGCCAAGGACTTCCGCATACCATGCAAAATTGCCGGTGATTGGGCGTTCAGGGAAATCGGCCCGCCGCGTTGAACCGCCCTGTCCGGGCAGGTCAACGGCGATGACGGTAAAGCCCGCCTCGTGCCACGCGGTCAGGAAATCGCCATAGGCTTCGATATAGTTGGAGAAGCCGGGCACGAAGATCAGCGTGCCGCGATCTTCCGCCGCACGCGCTTCGCCCCAGCGCATCTGCCCGCCCTCATAGGGATAGCTTGCCCATTGCCAGCCCGGCGGCATCGGTACCGGGTTCTCGGCCAGATAGGCATGGGCCCGCTCGATTTCTGCAGGCCCGCTCAGGTGAGGGTGATTGCGCGGCACCGGCAGGAGAAGAGCCAGCCCGCAAAGGACGGTGATGACGATCAGTGCAGTCTTCACCGCCCCGCAATGCTCCTATTACTGACCGCCCTGATCGGCCGGTTTCTCGATGGCGAGAAGCTCGACATCAAAGACCAGTGCCTGCTCGGGGCCGATCGGGCCGCCCGGCGTGCCCATCTCGCCATAGGCGAGCTCGGAGGGGATATAAAAGCGGTATTTGTCGCCCGCATTCATCAGGCCGACGCCTTCCGTCCACCCCGGAATGACCCGGTTGAGAAGGAAGCTGATTGGTTCATCGCCTTCCGCCGGGGCGTCGCCGGAATATGACTCATCGAAGACGGTCCCGTCGGGCAGCGTGCCGCGGTAATGCACCGTTACCTGATCGGTCGGCGCAGGCGACGCACCTTCGCCGCCATCTTCGAGCACTTCATAAAGGATGCCCGATTCGGTCGACATGATGCCGTCTTTGGCTTTCACTTCTTCAAGGAAAGCGGTGGAGGCGGCGCGGTTCTCAGCCAGCATGGCCTCATAGGCTTCGCGCTGGGCGGCCTCTGCAGCTTCCTGCTCGGCTTCCGCATCGGCGATGATCTGCTCCTGCTCGGCAAGAATTTCGGCGCGGCGGTCATCCTCATCGGCGCCGACGCGCTCGACCAGCTGAAGGTCGAAGACAAGATCTGTGTAGGGCGGGAAGATGCTGTGTCCGCCAAGCTCTTCATAGTGGGCGTCGACAACGTCGGAGGGGACGATCAGCCGCGCGCGTTCGCCTTCGCTCATCGCGGCCAGGCCCTGCGGCACGCCGGGGATCGGGATCGCCGACCAGCTCTCAAGATCGGGGACGATCGGGGAGGGGATCACCAGCGGCCCGCCGCCGTCAGAGCGTGTGTCCTGAAGGATATTGCCGTCAATCGTCGTGCCGGTGAAATGAAAGCGGACCATGTCCCCTTCGGCCAGCTTCTCGCCATTGCCTTCGGTCAAGGTTTCGATCAGCAGCCCGCCATCGATTTCCCGCACGCTGTCTTTCGCGCGCTCGGCGGCGAGGAATTCGTCGCTCTTCTTCTTATTGATGGCGGCATAGTCGATCTCCGGCGCATCGGGGATTGAGACTTCGCCGGTCGACTCCATCGGATCGATTTCCGGGGTGTCGGGCTTGTCGGCATCGCCCTTGTCACCGCCGCAGGCAGCAAGAAGAGCGTAGGCCGCGATGGCGGCGCCGAAAAATTTTCTGGTCATAGCGATGTCTCCATCTGGAATCGGGGAATGATGAATTTCGATTTTTTTTCGGGTCTCCCCTAGCCCTGACGGGCTCGCAATTAAAGGCTTGTTAACCCGAAAAGCGCGACGTGGTTACTCCTGTGTAAAACCATATCTTGACCGTGAAGCGTTATGCACCTCTAGATGTGGTGCCCAGCAAGGACGGTTTGGGGAACAAGAGAGGAACAAAAATGCGCGACCTTTCCATGACCGAAACGGCCCGGAAAACAGTTGAGGAAACGGTGACGGCACCGGCCCAGCCCGCCGCCGAACCCAAATCCGACGCTCGTCCGGTCCTCAAAGTCGTCCGCGAGGTTCAGGTCGACCGGTCGCGCGATGCCCTGCTGACGGATTTCGGCAAAAAGACCATGGATGACCGCTATCTGCTTGAGGGCGAAAGCTATCAGGACATGTTTGCCCGGGTCGCGACCGCCTATGGCGATGACGCCGACCATGCCCAGCGCATCTATGACTATATCTCGAAGCTCTGGTTCATGCCGGCGACTCCTGTTCTTTCGAATGGCGGCGCGAAGCGCGGCCTGCCGATCTCCTGCTTCCTCAATGCGGTAGGTGATTCGCTCGACGGCATCGTCGGGACATGGAACGAGAATGTGTGGCTGGCCTCCAATGGCGGCGGCATCGGCACCTATTGGGGTCAGGTCCGCTCGATCGGCGAGACGGTGAAGGGGCAGGGCAAGACGTCTGGCATCATTCCCTTCATCCGGGTCATGGATTCGCTGACCCTTGCGATCAGCCAGGGCTCGCTGCGCCGCGGCTCGGCCGCTTGCTATCTCGACATCCACCACCCGGAAATCGAGGAATTCCTCGAAATCCGCAAACCCTCCGGCGACTTCAACCGCAAATCGCTGAACCTGCATCACGGCCTCAACATCACTGATGAGTTCATGGAAGCAGTCGCGGCGGATGAGGAGTTCGGCCTGCGTTCGCCCAAGACCAATGAGGTCATCCGTACCGTGAGCGCCCGTAAGCTGTGGCAGAAGATCCTTGAGATCCGCCTGCAGACGGGTGAGCCCTATCTCATCTTCTCCGACACGGTGAACCGCGCCATGGCCAAGCACCAGCGCGATCTGGGGCTGAAGGTTTCGACCTCGAACCTCTGTGCCGAGATCATGCTGCACACCGGCAAGGACCATCTGGGCAATGAACGGACGGCCGTTTGCTGTCTCTCCTCGATCAATGCCGAGAAATATTTCGAGTGGAAGGACGAGCCGCGCTTCGTCGAAGACGTCATGCGTTTCCTCGACAACGTGCTTGAAAGCTTCATTCAGGAAGCGCCGGCGGAAATGTCGAAAGCTGTCTATTCGGCCAAACGCGAGCGCTCGGTCGGCCTCGGCCTTATGGGCTTCCACTCTTTCCTTCAGGAAATGGGTGTGCCGTTCGAAAGCGCGATGGCCAAATCGTGGAACATCCGCCTCTTCAAACATATCCGGATGGGCGCGGACGCAGCCTCCGTGAAACTCGCCGAGGAACGCGGGCCATGTCTGGATGCGGAAGAACGCGGCATCAAACAGCGCTTCAGCCACAAAATGGCGATTGCGCCGACGGCGTCGATCTCGATCATCTGCGGTGGCGCCAGCCCCTGCATCGAGCCGATCCCGGCCAATGTCTACACGCACAAGACCCTGTCGGGCTCTTTTACGGTCAAGAACCGCGCGCTCGAGCAGCTCCTTGAAGACAAGGGCCTGAACGATGACGACACCTGGGCCTCAATCCTTGAGCATGAAGGCTCGGTCCAGCATCTTGATTGTCTGTCTCAGGATGAAAAGGACACGTTCAAGACAGCGTTCGAAATCGATCAGCGCTGGGTCATCGACCTTGCCGCCGACCGCGCGCCCTTCATCTGCCAGTCCCAGTCGATCAATGTCTTCATCCCCGGTGATGTCGATAAATGGGATCTGCACATGCTGCACTGGACCGCGTGGGAGAAGGGCGTGAAGTCGCTCTACTACTGCCGCTCCAAATCCGTTCAGCGTACGGCCTTTGCCGGGGCTAAGGAAAAGGAGGCAAATGTCTCCCCGATGCTCCTGCCGGAGAAGACGGATTACGACGAATGTCTGGCCTGTCAGTGATGTGAGAAAGAAACTTTCACAGGAAGATCGAGATTGGTTTTGCCAAGCACGTGATCCTGTGGAAGCTCTAAGAAAATTTGAGGGAATTTGCCAAAATCTTGAATGGCCTGATGTCCATCAACAGTCGAGTTTTCAGCCACTAAAAGAAATATTTGTTGGTGCGAGATATGCGTATCATTTGCGCGCGTTGTCTGTGAGGTGCCTTGCAAACGATAATACTGAACATCCTGATTGTGAGATTGTTCACTCAGACCGTAACTTAGAGTTTGTTGAGGTCACTGCTGCGGAACTGGTTGGACGACGGAATCCAAGTTTTCAGGGCATAGCAGACGATAAAGGCAATTGGCGTAAAGAATATTTCATTCCATCGGAATGGGAAGCTGCGTGCCGGAAGGCAGTTGATAAGAAAATTACTAAGCCTTATCCAAGGCAGCATTATACCCTCTTAATCTATTTAAATGGATTTTGGCTCCATCCAGAAGAGAGCATCAATCGAGCAACACTTACTTCGGCAACTCGGGCAGGGGCAGAAAAATTTTCTCGAGTTGCCATTTTAAACGATGGTGTGCGTATTACTTTCGAGAACGGGCATGAGAAATGGCGCCGTATCTGTCGTTTTAGCTAGCGAGCAAACTGCAAGTAGCTACTAAGGCGGATAGCGCAGCCATCCGCCTGCGGTGTTATGGCCAAGAGCGAACCCCGGCATATCCAGAACTCACCCCACCATCCGCTCATCCCCGCGAAGGCGGGGATCCGCCTCTGAGGCACCGGTCTCTCATTTCAGATGAGCGGAAAGACAGGCCCAACCTTCATCCCTCAAGACCAGATGCCCGCCTGCGCGGGCATGAGCGGGGTGAGAGGGAAAGAGAAATGTGCTAACCCCACGCCATGGCGTTCTATGTCTACATGGTGACCAATAGGCCCGGCGGGGTGATTTATACAGGGCATACGGAAGATATTGAGAACCGGACATGGGAGCATCGCGAACAGATCCGCAAAGGCTTCGCGTCGAAATATAATTGCTCTCGTCTCGTTTGGTATGAAATCCACGAGGCACGCGAAGATGCCTTCACCCGTGAGCGACAGATCAAGAAATGGAACCGGGCGTGGAAAATGCGTCTGATTGAAGAGGCAAATCCCGACTGGGATGATCTGTTCAACAGCCTCTTCGGCTGATCTTCATTTTCCTCCACTCTTTCCCGCGCAGGCGGGGATCTGCCTCTGAGGCGCCAGCCCTCTACCCGTCAAGCCGCGGGATGACGGCGCTAAGTTCGAAGGGCAGCGGATCTTTAGGCAGCCACTTTGCCTTGGGCGAAAGTCCGGCTAGAGGCGCGCGATGACCTCACCTTCTCATGAAAATGCACGCGCCATGATCATCGGGGCCGGGCCCGCTGGCCTGATGGCCGCCGAGATGCTCACCGATCACGGTATCGCCGTCGATATATATGACGCCATGCCGTCGCCAGCGCGTAAGTTCCTGATGGCGGGCAAGTCGGGGCTGAACATCACGCATACGGAAGGGCTAGAGATGTTCCTTGCCCGGTATAGCGAGGATGAGGGCCGCTTGGCGCAGATCGTAGCTGATTTCACTCCGCATATGATCATCCGCTGGATGGAGAAGTTAGGCATTGAGGCCCAAACTGGACCGACCGGCCGGGTCTTCCCCAGCATGATGAAAGCCTCACCGCTTTTGCGCGCCTGGTTGCGGCGCTTGGAAGACGTCGGCGCGACACTTCACACTAGGCATCGCTGGACCGGCTGGGACGAAGATGGCGCGCTCCTCTTCGAGACGCCGGACGGGCCAAAAGCTGTGACGGCGGAAGCGGTCATCTTCACGCTGGGGGGTGCAAGCTGGTCTCGGCTCGGCTCAGATGGGGCGTGGGCAGATCATTTTGCGAAAGAAGATATACCCGTCATCCCCTTTTTGCCGTCCAATAGCGGCTTTCTCGTTGACTGGTCGGCGCATTTGAAAGACGCCTATGCCGGGGCGCCGGTCAAGAATATCCGCTTGACCGTGGGCGATGTCTCTACGCGGGCGGAATTCGTGATCACCGAACGCGGGGTCGAAAGCGGCGGTATTTACATGGTCTCCGCCCCGCTTCGGGAGGCGCTTGCGGCAGGTGAGACGGTGCTGGAAGTTGATCTGTTGCCGGATGTTACAGAAGAGGCACTGGCCGAGAGGCTATCCCGGCCGCGCGGTCGCCAGTCGATGAGCAATCATTTGCGAAAGGCGGCGCGCTTGACCGGCGTGAAAAAGGCGCTGCTCTATGAGTTCACCCCGAAAGAGGTGCTGGAAGATGCGGCCGCTCTAGCGAAGGCGATTAAATCGCTCCCTTTACGGATCACTGGAATGGTGCCGCTCGATGAAGCCATCTCGACGGCAGGTGGGGTGCCTTTCGCGGCGTTGACAGAAGATTTGATGCTGAAAGATCGGCCCGGCACATTCTGCGCGGGCGAAATGCTTGGTTGGGATGCGCCGACGGGCGGTTATCTGCTGACGGCGTGCTTCGCGACGGGCCGCCGGGCAGGTCAGGGCGCCTGCAGCTGGCTGCTCGACAGCGCTGCGCCGAACGGGCAAAACGGGGCCACAGATAAAGGGGACGCCGCATGACCATGAAACCGACCCGCCGCTATCTTCTCGGCCTCTTGCCCGCTGGGTTACTGGCTGCCTGTACGACAGCCGAGCAGGAGGCGATCCTTGGCGCCGTTCTTTCCGGCACGGGCACCACGGGCGGCACCAGCGGCGTGACCTCAGCCGAAGCGGCGCAGGGCATTCGCGCAGCGCTCGAGCAGGGCATCCTCTCCGCGATTGCGCAGGTTGGGCGCAATGACGGGTATTTCCGCGACGGGCGTATCCACATTCCGCTGCCCAGCCGTCTTGCCAGCATTCAGTCCCAGCTTCGCCCGCTCGGGCTCTCCGGCCTGCTTGATGATCTGGAACTCCAGATCAACCGCGGGGCGGAGGTTGCCGCGCCGCAGGCTAAATCGATCTTCCTCGATGCGATCCGTTCACTGAGCATTTCGGATGCGATTGGTATCGTCAATGGCGGGCCGACCTCAGCGACCGACTATTTCGAGCGCCGCACGACGCCGGCGTTGACCTCACTTTTCACGCCGGTCATGGAATCGGCGCTGCAGCGGGCGGGCGCGATCCAGACATTCGATAATCTCGTGGCAAGCCTGCGCAATGTGCCGCTCGCGCCGCAGCTTGGCGCCGATGCGAAAAACGATCTTATCGAGCATGGCGTGGGCAAAGGGCTCGACGGTCTCTTCTATTATATCGGGCAGGAAGAGGCGGCGATCCGCAGCAATCCGGCCAAACGGACATCCGAGATTCTCAAGCGGGTCTTCGGCTGACGGCTCAGAGCGTCACGATATCCTGACGGCTGCGATCATTCAGCCAACCTTCAAAGGCAGAGCGCAGCCGGTCGGTGGTCAGCGCGGCGGTTATATCCTCCGTGCTGCGCATGCCCGTTAAGGAGCGCTTGACCTCTTCATTCTCGTGCCAGATACAAAGGCCGCGAGCCGAGATCCGGCGGCCTGACGAATTGATGGTCGTCAGCATGCCGTCGAACCAGTAAAAATCGTCATCTGACGGACGATGGCCAACGAAATAGCTTAACACCGGGCGGTGCGCCGTGCGGGCAAGGCCAAAGACGTGGGACTGGTCGAAAAAGGAGACGCCATTGGCCTCCCTGCTGCCCAGCGACTGGCCGTTATGGTCGTGCCGCTCATATTTCTCGGAGAAATAGGTATAGCCTGACCGCTCCGCATGCGGTTCGAATTTCATCCCATGCACGACCAGTCCGTCAAAATTGCCCGTGCTGCGCCGGATGAAGCTGAAATGCTTTTTCGTGGAGAAACGCGGATCGGAGGGCGTGACGTCATCGGCACTGCGATTGAACATCAGCGCCGCGAGCGCAAAAGTCTGGGAGATGTGCTTGGCGCTGTCGAGGACGGCAAAGTCTGCCGACGGCCCGTCCAGGATCGAGGCGATGCTCTCCCCCCGGAGGTTCTTGGCGACAAGGTCGGTCTTCTCATAGGGCGCAAAGAACTTGATCAGCGTGTCGCGACCGAGCTCGTAATTCTCGGAGATCACGGCATCGAGGATCGCGGCATGAGAGGGCTGCACGCCATTCTCCGCCTCCTGAAAATTCTCGCGCAGCTCTTCGATCAGGGCCTGTTCAGGCGCCCCGCGTAAGGGGGTGCCGGAATCAAGGAACGCCTTGATCAACTTATAAGCATTGTCGACGTCACCTGCCGGGCCCACCCGCTCGGCGGCACTCTGAGCCAGGTTCTTTATCCCGCCATAGCCGAGATTCTGCTTCGCGTGGACGCGCGAAAGGATGTGCAGCGGTAATGTCCTGCGATCAGAAACCATCTCGCCAGCCTCCCGCGCCGCCCGTCCACCACAATCAGAGGGTAGCAAATGCGGCAATTGCCCTGAAATTCGAGAAAACTTCTCAAATTTCGCCAAATTCTCCACTGTATAGCCGGTACCTGCCGAACCCGGCAAGTTTCCTCCTGCTCATCAATATTTGCTCTTTTTTGCGAGGATTGAGCCGGCATAAGGCGCACTCTTTACCCTTTATTTCGTCCGTACTCGCCGCGATATTCGCGGCGTCGAGACAGCTATGGGGGTGTCGACATGAGAAAAACTGAACGAGTACAAGGGGCTGCGGTTGTCGTGGATAGTCGTGACCTTATCAACCTGCCGGCCGGCACAAGGATCGAGCGCACAGAGCTCGGTGTCTATGTCGGCAAATGGCTCAGGCGTGGTTTCCTGACGAAAAGGGCCAATCATTTGGCCCCCTTATTCGCGCGGCGCGTCGATGCACGCCAGCTTGGGGCGCTGGACCCCAGACCCGGTGTCCGCTTTGAGCCGCCGACCCTTGCGTCATCGCGAGGGAATCTGCGCACGGATGAAACACTGCTCTGTGTCGAGGAGCTTTCATTCCCGACAAAGGAAGGCGGCCGCGTTCTGGGCGATGTCAGTATCAGCTTCCGGCTGATTGATGACTCTGTGCTTGTCGCAGGGCTCCTGAATGCGGGGATCTTGCAGCAGATCTCAATCGAGCTGCCGCGGCGGCTGCGTGAGATCCTGTCGGCGGAAGTCGGGCGCTGGGCGCAGCGGGATGTCATCGAGAACCTGCTGCCGATCCGTGACAACACACTTGCCGCGCTGTCGCGGGAGATCGGGCCGGATGCGGCAAAGGATCATCTCGGCCTTGGCCTGCAGTTGATCAACGTCACGGTCATTCTGCGGACGCCAGATCTTTACCGTGCCTCAGGCGCCAGGGGGCCGGATCTGATCGCGGATCTGGCAAGGGCGCGTGAGGCGATGGGCACCATCACCTCAAAGGCGGATGAACGCGCCATTGCGCAGATGTTTGACGGGATCATCCGTCAGCATTTGCTGCGAACACTGAATGCCGGTCGGGCCAAAATTTTTGTGGTCCCGACTGAAGCCACGGGCCTTCTGGGCAATTTTCAGGATATCGAGCGTATGGCTGGAAATGATGACGACTCAGATGGACCGCAGGGTGACGGGCCACCGCTCTTACTTCCCCCAGAGGGAGAAGCGGCTTGACCCTTGAACGAGACAGGGGGCAGCGGCCGGGAATCCACCGATTTCCGGCCGTTTATCTTATCCATTTAACCCTTTGAAACCATGTCAGAAAATGATGTTTTCCACTGATTGTGATGTGATAAAATCATCCAATTGCGGATAAATTTTTGGTCAGAACATGCGATGATCACTGGACAGAATACGTCCACCGCACTTCTACTTGAGTCCCTTGCGGGGATGTTCTGCTTCATGACTGCCATGCGAACCGGCATATTAGGTGGAATCCGGGAGGGATATAGGTAGCTGCCTGAGGGAGGTTAGCGACTGATATGTTACAGCATTTGCTGAACCTGACAGCCGGGACGATGGCTGTCGCGGGGAGCATGGCAGCGGAAGACCGCAGCTATGAACTTCTCAGTGCCACGCTGGATGGCCGTCTCCTTGTCGCCTTCGTTGATTATCAGGGTACGGCGGTCGCTGTTGATCTGACGGCGGAGCGGCCCGAGATCATTACCGGCCTTGCGGCGGGTGCCATTCTTTCCGATTTGCGAGATGCAGCTGCCGATGTGGATGAAGAGACCTATCACATCTCTTCTGGCGCCACTCACAGCCAGATCCGGGTGGATGGCGATGTGCATGTCGGCCGGGCCAATCCGACAGAGGTCGCAGCTGTCATCGACACGCTGCCGCAATTGCTGCCCCTCCAGCGCCAGCATCTCAAAACGAGTTTGGGCCTTTAAGCCGAAGCGCCTAAAGGCGAGCGATGCCGACCGAACCCCACAATTACGCCGAACGGCCGAATACCATTCCATGGCCGCCAATTCTGCTTGGCTTTTGCCTGCTCGGGCCGCTCCTTCTTGCGAAGGTCATTCCGCTCGATACTGGCCAGCGCTTCGTCGAGCTTGGCCTCGGGATGCTGGCGGCGGCTTTTGTTATTGATGGATGGGTGTTCGAGACCTTTCGCAAATACAGGACGGAGATCATGCCGCATAAACCGGCCACCAAGCTGGTGACGGACGGACCCTTCAAATATTCCCGGAACCCCGTCTATTTCGGCAATGTGATGATCATCATGGCAGGTGCTGCCTTCACCGGCAGTGCCTGGTTCCTGATCAGTGCCATCATCTTCGTTTTCGCCGTGACCCGGCTCGCCATTGTCCGCGAAGAGCAACACCTCGCCGCGCTATTCGGGCAGGAATGGGAAGAGTATCGGGCAAGGGTGCGGCGCTGGTTCGGATGAGGGCACTTCATCATGCCTGAATTGCCGGAGGTCGAAACCGTCCGCGCCGGGCTGGCGCCTGTGATGGAGGGGGGGAGGATTACCTCGGTCACCCTCAACCGGCCCGATCTGCGTTTTCCTTTCCCTGAGAAGTTTATCTCCCGCCTCGAAGGCCAGCGGATGATCAGGCTCACGCGACGGGCCAAATATCTGGTCGGTGAGCTTGAGAGCGGTGAGCATCTCATTATGCATCTGGGGATGACGGGCCGTTTCAGCATCGAGGGGAAGGGTGCGCCGGGCAATTATCATCATGATGTGGCGGGAGACCGCCATGTCCATGTCATCTTTGAGCTGGAAGGGCCGAAAGGCCTCGCCCGCGTGACTTATGCCGATCCCCGGCGGTTTGGGTTCATGGATCTCGTACCGGCAGGGGAGCTTGCCAGTTCTGCGCATTTTGCTCGGATGGGACCGGAGCCGCTCTCTGATGAGCTGACCGCCGACACGCTGCGGTTGCGGCTGGCAGGCAAATCAGCGCCCCTTAAAGCTGCGCTTCTCGACCAGCGGGTCGTGGCGGGGTTGGGCAATATATATGTCTGTGAGGCGCTTTACCGGGCTGGTCTTTCTCCCCGCCGGATGGCCCGTACCGTCGGGCCTGCACGGGCGGAAAAGCTGGTCAGGGCCATCAAAGACGTGCTGCAGGAGGCGGTCGAGGCCGGCGGGTCCACTTTGCGGGATTTTGCGGCCACAGATGGCGCAATGGGCTATTTCCAGCACCGCTTTGACGTCTATGACCGGGCAGGGGAGGCATGCCGAAAATGCGCCTCACCGATACAACGCCTCGTCCAGTCTGGCCGCTCCACTTTCTTTTGCGGCACATGTCAGCGATAAATGCGTTGACCCAGCTTATTCAGCGGACTATAGGCGCGTCCTTGTCTCATCCGACCCGGAGAAGAATATCCCATGGCGAATACGTCATCGGCCAAGAAAATGGTCCGCAAAATCGAGCGCCGGACCGCCGTGAACAAATCACGCCGCAGCCGCGTGCGCACTTTCCTGCGCCGCGTTGAGGAGGCGATTGCAGCCGGCGATGCATCGGGCGCACAAACTGCGCTGCGCGACGCGACGTCTGAACTGCAGCGGGCGGTCAGCCGCGGAATTATCCACAAGAACACAGCGTCACGTAAACTGTCCCGCCTGTCGGGCCGGGTCAAAGCTGTCGCTGCATAATCGCATACACAATTCTGTGTGCTGAACAAAGTAACAAGCCCGTCTCGTAAGAGGCGGGCTTTTTTGTTGCGCAGTCGAAACTCTGCAATTAAGACCTCTACGTCCTAAGCGCAAAGAGTGCGTTCTGCTAAAATTTAAAATTCCTATGCTGCAACAGCACTTTCTGGAATTTTTTGACGGCGCTGATGTGGGTAAATATGCGGAAAAAAAATTGCATGTTCGAAGCTGGCTCCAAACCGTTGATTCGCAAAGTTCTGGCGTAAAATTTATTCACCATAATGCATGTCAAGTCACATAATCGGTGAATTGAAGGCTTGTCAGACAGCCCTTAGGATATCTAGTGTTCTTGAACCGGGTGCCGATTAGGGCGGTGCCCTGACAAATTAAGATAGGGGCAGAAAATGCGGACGGACTCGCAAATGAGTAAGGCTGAAATTCTAGCAACCACTCATGAGGCCGAATTCCCTATCCTTCTTCTTGTCACGGGGCGAAGTTCTGTCCCTGGGGGCGCGTAGTTTAAACCCCCTTCTTGTCGACTGGTCCTAAATTTTACCTGCCGGCAATTTCAGTAATTCATTTTTGATCTGTGTACCCTCGAGCCCATTCGGGGTGGGTAGGGTCTGTTGCTTCGGGGCATCTCAACCAACATGACGCAAGAAAACCAAGAAACGAAACTGGCCGCGTTCCGCGATGGCCTGAAAGACTTCTACGGCACCGACATCTACACCAGCTATTTCGATCCTATCGATGTGGGTGAGTATGACTCCCGCCGCGCGACGCTCTTTGCCAAGAACCGTCTGGCCGCTGATCGTATCTCGACGCGCTTTGCGACAGGTGTTCACGCGCTCTGGTGCGAGCATTTCGGGCCTGTAGAGACGATTGAGATCTGTGAAGGGTCAGAAGGCGTGCAAATGTCATCAGTGATCCGTGCTGAAGATGCGGCAAAACAGGCCAGTGCTGCGCTGATGGCGCGCCCGGCACGCGAAATTTCTGCTGCCCCCTTGCCTGAATCAGATGAAGAGACGACACAGCCTTCCGACAATTCTCTCAACGTACTGGTCAATGCCATGCAGACCCTCGACAATTTCTGCGTCAATGAAACCAACCGCATGGCGCGGCTCGCAACCGAGCAGGTGATCGAAGGGTCAGGCGCGCCGGTAACCTACCTCTACGGCAATAATGGCTACGGCAAATCGCACCTCCTGAATGCCGCGTGTAATGAGTATAGCCGCCGCTTCCCAGGCCGGCGCATCATGTACATCACCTATGAAAGTCTTGTGGCGGACGTATCTGACGCGGTCGTTTCGAATTCGATCAAGGATTTGCGCGCGCACCTCAATGACACTGACCTTTTGGTCTTTGATGATGTCCAGCTCCTGCGTGGGCGGAAACGGACACAAGAAGAACTGGCTTGCCTGATGGAGCGGTTCCAGCCGCTCGGTAAGCCAATCCTCGTAGCTGGCGCTCTCTCACCGGGCGAGCTTGCAGAGACCGGTATCTCACCTCGACTAACCGAACGCCTCAAGGGCGGCGCGAGCATCCGCATCGGTAAGCCCGACGCCATCCTGCGGTTGCGTATCGTCAATCGTTCAGCTGAACAGTTCACGGCACGGACGGGTACGGAGATTCCCCAACGCCATCTCGATTACATCGCCCGGCGCTGCGATGTCTCCGTTCGCGAACTCCTCGGTATCCTGCGTTATTTCGAGATCGCAATCGTTGCGCGTGACAATGACGGCCCGATCACAGATGAATGGGTTCGCGAAATCCTGTCTGAGAAACTGGCCAGCCAGAAAGCGCAGACAACTCTTGAAGACGTCTTCAGCTTCACGGCCAGCACCTTCGGGGTGACCTCAGCAGACCTGCGTAGCAAGTCGCGCCGCCGTGAACTGGTTCGTGCCCGGCAGGCTTTCTGTCTCTCTGCTCGTAAGCTGACGGATGAAAGCCTCAAAGCGATTGGCAGTATGATCGCTCGTGATCACACAACAGTGATGCATTCGATCGATCAAGCGGAAATCTTCTCGACTGGCGACAAGACCTTCGGGCACAAGATCAACACGATTTTCGATCATTTCGGGCTCTAAGGCGCTTCCGCTCCCTCCCAAAGATCACACTGGCATCATGGGTCGGGCTGTGCTTTTATCGCAGCCCACCTTAGCCAGGATCAGGCGAACTACATGCAGGTTACGATTGAACGGGCGACGTTCCTGAAAGCCCTCAACCACGTCCAAAGTGTCGTGGAACGGCGGAACACTATTCCGATCCTCTCCAACGTGCTGATGCGCGCGGAGGGCGGCACCATGTCCTTGACGGCGACCGATCTCGATATCGAGATTGTCGAGCAGATTCCGGCTGATGTCACCGCCAATGGCGGGATCACGGCATCGGCGATCACGCTCTTCGACATCGTCAAGAAGCTGCCTGAAGGCGCGCAGATTGCGCTCGACAGCGGCGAAGACGGCGGACGACTGACGGTCTCTGCAGGCAAGTCTGAATTCCAGCTCGCGGTTTTGCCGGATCAGGACTTCCCCTCTCTTGCTGGAGACGGAGAGGGCGCGAGCTTCACCATGCCGACTGCGGATCTGCGCCGCCTTGTTGATCGCACCCGTTTTGCGATGAGCCAGGAAGAGACGCGCTACTACCTCAACGGCATATATCTTCATGCCCATCAGGAAGACGGCAAATCGGTCCTCCGGGCAGTCGCAACGGACGGTCACCGTCTGGCCCGCCTTGATGCGGCGCTCCCCGATGGGGCTGCTGATATGCCGGGCGTGATTGTGCCGCGTAAAGCCGTGCTCGAACTGCGCCGCCTGCTCGATGATGCGGGCGATGACATCTCGATCACGATTTCGGAATCGCGCATCCGCTTTGCCTTTGACGACATCGTCCTGACCTCAAAGCTGATCGACGGCACGTTCCCGGACTATGCCCGCGTTATCCCGACCGGCAATGACCGGGTCCTCGAAGTCGAGAACGCCGCTTTCCGCCGGGCCGTCGACCGGGTCTCCACCGTCTCTGCGGACAAGACCCGCTCGGTGAAGCTCTCTCTCCGCGAAGACCAGCTGACCCTGCTCGTTAACAATCCCGAGACGGGCAGTGCGACCGAGGAACTCTCTGTCGATTACCGCGCGGAAGATCTCGATATTGGCTTTAACGCGAAATATCTCCTCGATATCGCCGATCAGATCACCGGTGATAATGCGACCCTCCATTTTGCCGATGCCGCTTCGCCGACGGTGGTGACGGACACGGATGATGTGCAGGCACTTTACGTGCTGATGCCGCTGAGGGTCTGAGCCAATGCGCCGGGTGCGGCGCATCAGCCTGCGCGACTTCAGGTCTTATGAGGCCCTCGATATCCGGACGGATGCGGGGGCCGTTGTCCTTTACGGGCCGAATGGCGCGGGCAAGACCAACCTTCTCGAAGCCTTATCCCTGATGGGCCCCGGGCGGGGCCTTAGGCGGGCGACCGCCGCGGAGGTTGCCCGGCAAAAGGGCACGGGCGGATGGGGTATCGGCATCGGGCTTGGCGATGAGGATGATGAAATATCCCTGTCGCTGCGCGCAGAGCCCCCCGAGCCCTTGCGCAAAGTCGCCCAGATCGACGGTGCGTCTGTTTCCTCCAGCACTGTCTTTGCGGACCATCTCCGCTTTGCGTGGCTGACCCCGGCGCAGGACCGATTGTTCCTTGATGCGCCCGGCGATCGCCGCCGGTTTCTCGACCGCATGGTCCTGACCGGCGATGCTGCCCATGCCCCGCGCTCGCTCGCCTATGAGAAAGCGATGCGCCAGCGGCAGGCTGTCCTTTCGGACAAATGGGATCAGGGTCTGCTCTCGCTTCTTGAAAGCCAGATGGCCGAACATGGCGCGGCGATCGTCGCGGCCCGCCAGCGAACGCTTGAGGAGCTGGCTTCGGGCTATGCGTCACTTAGAACCGGCGCGTTTCCGGGCGCTTTACTGGCGCTCAGTGGCCCCTATGAGGAAGACATCGCCGCAGGCCAGCCGCTCGCGGAAATCGAGGCGCGTCTGAAGGACGATCTGGCCCGCAGCCGCCGGCGGGATACCGAAGCGGGCCGGGCGCTCGCTGGGCCGCATCGCGCCGATCTGGCGGTTACCCATCGCGAAAAGAACCAGGCGGCCAAGTTCTGCTCGACGGGGGAGCAGAAAGCACTCCTCGTCGGCCTGGTGCTTGCTCATGCGGCCAGTGAAGCGCAGCGGAGCGAGGCGCCCCTCATCCTCCTTCTCGATGAAATTTCGGCCCATCTCGATGGCGCACGGCGTGCGGCACTGGCCGAAATCCTCGCCTCCCTCCGTATACAGGCCTTCATGACCGGAACCGACCGGGAGCCGTTTTCGCCCTGGTCGGATAGCGCCCTGATGATCGAGATCGGAGAGGGCGGGAACGCGCATCCTGAATGACGCATTAAGCTATTGAATTTATTGAATGAATAACTTCGCAAAAAGGGGGTAATTTCCCCCTGTCCGGGTTGGCATTCGCGCGGCGAATCCGCTAGAAAAGAGCGAATAAAAATGCGTGAAAAATCAATGGACCAATCTATGAACGGCGAGGCGGCCGGCTCGGCCCAGCCCGCTGAATACGGCGCCGATTCCATCAAAGTTCTCAAAGGTCTGGACGCGGTTCGCAAGCGTCCGGGCATGTATATCGGTGATACCGATGATGGCTCGGGCCTGCACCACATGGTCTATGAGGTCGTCGACAACGCGATCGACGAAGCGCTGGCGGGTCACTGCGATACGGTCGGGGTCATCCTGAACGCGGATGGCTCCGTGACGGTCAGCGATAATGGCCGCGGGATCCCGACGGACATCCACCCTGAAGAGGGTGTGTCGGCGGCGCAGGTCATCATGACCCAGCTTCACGCGGGCGGGAAGTTCGACCAGAACAGCTACAAGGTCTCGGGCGGTCTTCACGGCGTCGGCGTCTCGGTCGTCAACGCGCTCAGCGACTGGCTGATGCTGAAGATCAATCGCGCCGGCAAGGTCCACGAGATGCGGTTCGAGAATGGCGATGCCATCGATGACCTCAAGGTCATCGGCGAGACATCCGAGACCGGTACGCTCGTGACGTTCCATCCGTCTGCTGAAATCTTTGCCATTACCGAATTTGATTTTGAGACGCTGGAGCGCCGTCTGCGCGAGCTTGCCTTCCTCAATTCGGGTGTGAAGATCGTGCTGAAAGACCTTCGGCATGTCGATCCCGTCGAGGAGGAGCTCTTCTATGAGGGCGGGCTTGAGGCGTTTGTCCGCTATCTCGATCAGGCCAAATCGCCGGTCTCCGATACGCCGATCGCCTTCTCGACAGAGAAGGACGGCATCACGGTCGATGTCGCGATGTGGTGGAATGACAGCTATCACGAAAGAGTGCTCTGCTTTACGAACAACATCCCCCAGCGGGATGGCGGCACGCACCTTGCCGGTTTCCGGGCCGCGCTGACCCGAATCGTCAACAATTACGCAAATTCCTCCGGGCTCCTCAAAAAAGAGAAAGTCTCGCTTTCGGGCGATGACGCTCGTGAAGGCCTGACTTGCGTTTTGTCGGTCAAGGTACCGGATCCGAAATTCAGCTCCCAGACGAAAGACAAGCTGGTCAGCTCTGAGGTTCGCCCGGTCGTTGAATCGGCAGTCGGTGAGGCCCTCAATGAATGGTTTGAGGAGCATCCGGCCGAAGCCAAGCGCATCGTCCAGAAAGTCGTTGAAGCCGCGACTGCAAGGGAAGCTGCCCGTAAGGCGCGCGAGCTGACCCGCCGCAAGGGCGCGCTCGATATTTCGTCATTGCCCGGCAAACTTGCCGATTGTCAGGAACGCGACCCGGCGAAGGCCGAGCTGTTCCTCGTCGAGGGTGACTCCGCTGGCGGCTCTGCCAAACAGGCCCGCAACCGGGAGAACCAGGCGATCCTGCCGCTCAAGGGGAAAATCCTCAATGTCGAGCGGGCCCGCTTCGACAAGATGCTGTCCAGCCAGGAGGTCGGTACGCTGATCACGGCGCTCGGCACCGGTATCGGGCGCGATGACTTCGACATCAACAAGCTGCGCTATCACAAGATCGTTATCATGACTGACGCCGATGTCGACGGCGCGCACATTCGCACCCTGTTGCTCACATTTTTCTACCGGCAAATGCCGGAGATCGTGCGCCGCGGCTATCTCTATATCGCCCAGCCTCCGCTCTATAAAATTGCCCGCGGCAAGTCCGAGCAATATCTCCTCGATGAAGACGCAATGGCGAATTATATGTATACCGAGGGTCTGGAGGGCGCGAAGCTTCGCCTGCATTCAGGCGAAGAGATGATCGGCAATGATCTGGCGGAAGTCGTCCGTGCGGCACGCGCCTCCGTTGCTGCGGTGTCGGCATTCCCCGACCGCTTCCCGCGTGATGTCATTGTCCAGCTTGCGCTTTCCGGCATTCTTCATGCGGATGAGCTGACGGCTGACATGGCGGAAGGGCTTGCGGCCCGTCTCGACATGATTTCGGAAGAATATGAGCGCGGCTGGCAGGTCGAGCTTGAAGGCGAAGATGGCCTCGTCCTCAGCCGCACACTGCGCGGTGTGACGGAGCGCTATGAGATTGGCGCCGACCTCCTGCAAAGCGGGGACGCAACGCGGCTTGCCAATGCGATCAATCCATTGCTCGAAATATTCGCAAAACCGGCCTTCCTTGTCCGGAAGGAAACCGAAACCTGGGTGCGGGGGCCGGGCACACTACTCGACGCTGTGCGCGAAGCCGGGGCCAAGGGCATTACCGTCCAGCGCTATAAGGGTCTGGGCGAGATGAACCCGGACCAGCTCTGGGAGACGACGCTTGATGCGGATGCGCGCCAGCTCCTGCAGGTGCAGATTGAAGAGGCCGATGAGGCCGATGACATCTTCAGCCGCCTGATGGGAGATGTCGTCGAGCCGCGGCGCGAGTTCATTCAGGAACGGGCGCTGGAAGCCGAGCTCGATATCTAGATTGCGTCAGGTGGAGCACGCATATGGGGCTGCACCGTATCATGATCATCGGCGGCGCAGGGTCAGGTAAATCGACACTCGCTCGTCAGATTGGCGAGCGTCTGGCGCTGCCGGTTATTCATCTCGATGCGGTGTTCTGGCAACCCGGCTGGGTGGAGCCTGACCGCGATACCTTCAACGCAAAGGTCCGGCGCATTATCGAGGATGAGAGCTGGGTCATCGAAGGCAATTATTCTGCCACCTGGCCAGAGAGGGCAGCGCGGGCGGATCTGATCGTCTTCCTCGATATTTCGACGGGCCGCCGCATTTACCGGGCGATCCATCGTTCCCTGACGAATTACGGCAAGACCCGGCAGGATATGGCGCCGGGATGTGTAGAGAAATTTGATCCCGCTTTCATCAAATGGGTTGCTGACTACCGCTGGCGGGGGCGGCCCAAAACACTCAGACTGCTTGAAGATCCGGCGGTCGCGGACAAGGCGTTCACACTGCGGAACAAGGACGATATCAGCAATTTCCTCGCAACGCTTGATCGGCTGGGTCAGTGACCGCCGCCAACCATGCCTGTACGGACCGTATAATCAACTGCGATGCCGTAATCGGGGTCATCGCCTGAATCGACCATCAGCTGTTCGGCACGGTGAAGCAGGCGGTGGCAATCCCGCGAGAGATGCCGCAGCTGAAGCCGCTTGCCGGCGGCCTCATATTTCGCGGCGACATCCTCAATCGCGCGCAGGGCGGAGCCATCCGCTACACGGCTGTTGGCAAAATCGATGATCACATTGTCGGGGTCCGTCTCGGGCTGGAACAGCTCCGTGAACCCCTCAACCGAGCCGAAAAAAAGCGGTCCCTCGATCTGATAGACGCGGCCATCGCTGACATCCTTGATATTCGCGTGAATGCGGCGGGCATTGGTCCAGGCATAGGCGAGGGCCGAGACGATGACTCCGACGACAACCGCGACGGCAAGATCCTGCCAGACGGTGACGGCGGTCACGAGAAGGATGACGACAGCATCCGTCCTCGGGATCTTCGGCAGGATACGGAAGGAATGCCACGCAAATGTGCCGATCACGACCATGAACATGACACCGACCAGCGCAGCCAGCGGGATCTTCTCGATCAGCGGCGAGGCAAAAAGGATGAAGACGAGCAGAAACAGGGCGGCTGAAATCCCCGACAGCCGTGTCCGGCCGCCCGATTTCACATTGATCATGGACTGGCCGATCATCGCGCAGCCGCCCATGCCGCCGAAAAAGCCGGTGACGGTATTGGCAACGCCCTGCGCCACGCATTCCTGTGACGCGCCGCCGCGCTTGTTCGTGATCTCCCCCACGAGGTTCAGCGTCAGCAGGCTCTCGATCAGGCCAATCAGCGCAAGGATCACCGCATAGGGAAGAATGATCTTCAGGGTCTCAACCGATAGCGGCACCATGGGCAAATGGAAGGCCGGGAAACCGCCCTTGATAGAGGCTAGATCTCCGACGCGCGGCGTGTCGATGCCGACAGCAATCACCAGAATGGCGGTGATGCCGATCCCGGCCAGCGGGGCGGGGATGATCGAGGTAAGTTTCGGCAGCCCCCAGATGATCGCCATGGTCAGGGCGACCAGCCCAAGCATGATGAAGAGTGGCAGGCCGGTGAGCCATTCACCCGCCGCCATGCCGTGCCCGCTGCTTTCCGACGTCCCCGGTACCTGGAACTGGGTGAGCTGCGCCATGAAGATCACGATGGCGAGGCCATTGACGAAGCCGAGCATCACGGGGTGCGGCACCAGCCGGATGAACTTGCCCCATTTCATGACCCCGGCAAGGATCTGAAGAAGGCCCATCAGGACGACGGTCGCAAAGAGATACTCAACGCCGTGCTGTGAGACGAGCGCGACCATAACGACGGCCAGTGCGCCGGTCGCGCCGGAAATCATGCCTGGCCGTCCGCCGATCAGCGCAGTGATGAGCCCGACCAGAAAGGCGGCATACAGACCAACCAGCGGATGAACTCCTGCGACGAAGGCGAAAGCCACCGCCTCCGGCACGAGGGCCAGTGCGACGGTCAGCCCGGAGAGGAGTTCCGTTTTGGCCTGCGCGGGGCTCAGATTCGGGCCGCGAGTGCGCGCGGCAACACTTATCCGGTCCGCAAAAGCGGCGAGGGTCGGTTGAAGCATGTCGGGAAGCCCATTGCTTTGAATGTCGGGTGGCCCCGCCTAACCGTTTTCATGCTGCATCGCAACATCGCGTGGAGGTTTTCTTGCGTCACCCGCGCGGCTTGACCCGCAAGGGAGAGCGCCGGAGTGTGGGGCTTATCGGAAAACAATGAAGGTGAGACCCGATGAAGAAGCTGCTCCTCTCCACAGCCCTCGCGGCCCTGTTCGCGCTGCCGGCCGTCGCCCAAGAGGCTGACCAAGGGACTGAAAACGAAGAGAAAAAAGACGAGAAATGGGATGTGGCGAACCCGCCGCTGCCGATGCGGGAGGTCACCATCAATGTCGATGAGGGCACATGGATGAATGTCGATGTGTCGCCAGATGGGCGCATGCTCGCCTTCGACCTGCTCGGGGACATCTACACCATGCCGATCAGCGGGGGCACGCCGACGCGGATCGCCGAAGGCATGCCATGGGAAATGCAGCCCAAATTCTCGCCGGACGGCGAGATGATCGCCTTCACCTCCGACCGTGAAGGCGGCGATAATATCTGGGTGATGAATGTCGATGGGTCGGACAAGCGCTCGATCACGTCAGAGAAATTCCGTCTCCTGAACGAACCGGATTGGAGCCCAGACGGCACCTATATTGCGGCGCGCAAGCATTTCACGACGGCGCGGTCATTGGGGACCGGCGAAGTCTGGCTCTATCACCTTGGCGGCGGGGGCGGGGTGGCCCTCGTTGAAAAACCGGGCAGCTCCTATCAGAAGGAACTCGGTGAGCCGGTGTTCTCCCCGGATGGCGGGTCGATCTACTACACGCGCAGCACCTCGGGCGGAAATACGTTCGTCTATGCGGACGATTCAAATGGCGAGATCTTCGCCATTGAGAAATATGACCTTGAAACAGGCGACCGCTCGGACGTCGTCGGTGGTGCCGGCGGTGCGGTGCGTCCCACCCCTTCACCCGATGGCCGCAAGCTGGCTTTCGTCAAACGTGAGCGGGGGCTCTCCGGCCTTTATGTGAAGGATCTTCGATCGGGCGCGATCACCAAGATCTATGACGACCTTGATCAGGACATGCAGGAGACATGGGGCGTGCACGGCCTTTACCCTGCCATGGATTGGATGCCGGACAGCCGCGAGATCGTCTTCTGGGCGGGCGGCAAGATCATGCGCGCCGACATGAATGGGAATACAGAAGTCATTCCGTTCACGGTAAATGATACGCGGGACGTGATCGATCCGCCTCGCCCGCAGGTCGAGGTGGCGCCTGACAGTTTTGAAACGAGGATGCCGCGCTATGCTGCCGTCTCCCCGGATGGAAACCGTGTTGTCTTCCAGTCACTCGGTAAGCTGTACGTGAAAAGCCTTTCCGGCGGCGCGCCGCGGCGCCTGACCCGTTCCGGCGACGGTGTGCGGGAGCTTTCCCCCTCCTGGTCGCGAGACGGCCGGCGTCTTGTCTATGTCGAATGGACGGATGCGGAGCTTGGCAAGGTCAAGACGGTGACAGCTTCCGGCGGCGGCGCGCGTACCGTGACCAACCGGCCGGGGCATTACGCGAACCCGGTCTTCTCGCCAAATGGCAACACCATCGTATTTGAACGCGGCAGCGGCGGGTATCTCCTGTCCGATCTGTGGTCTGACAATCCCGGCATATACAGCGTGCCCGCGAGTGGCGGCGAGCAGCGGCTGGTCTCCCAGTCGGGCTTCAATCCGCAATTCGGCGCATCGAATGACCGGCTGTTCGTGACGACGGGCGGTGGAGACGGCTTCTCTTTCATCAGCATGGATATGAATGGCGAAGCCCAGCGGACCCACGCCACAGGTGAGCTGGTGCCGGAATGGGAGATCTCGCCGACCGGCAAGCATGTCGCCTTCCGTGACAATTACGGCGCTTACGTCATGCCGCTCCTGCCCGGACCGCAAAAGGTCGGCGGTGGCAAGGGCGGCTCAGCTGTGCCTGTCGTCAAGGCAAGTGAGGGCGGGGCCACCTTCATGAGCTGGTCCGAGGACGGAGAGACCCTCAACTGGACGCTCGGCCCGGTGCTTTATTCGGCGGGTCTCGATGAAATGGTCCCGACGGCGCCGAAGAGCGAGGATGACGACGAGGAGGGCTACACCCCGCCGGAATCGGGTGTTTCGCTCAGCATCGATGTGCGGGCGGACAAGCCGAATGGCGCGGTCATCCTGTCGGGCGCGAAGATCGTAACCATGGCGGATGAAGATGGCGGCATCATCGAAGATGGCGTCATCGTCGTTCAGAACAACCGCATTGTCGGCATCGGCAAGGCGGGCGAGGTGCCGGAGCCGTCCGGTGCCAAACGCGTCGATGTCAGTGGCAAGACGATTGTTCCCGGCTTTGTAGATGCTCACGCGCATGGGCCCTATTCAGATGATGGGATCGTGCCGGACCAGAACTGGTCGACCATCGCGCATCTCGCGCTGGGCGTTACGACGATCTTTGATCCCTCAACGTCCCATGACAGCTTTGCGGCATCCGAGATGCAGCGGGCCGGGATGATCCTTGCACCGCGGATCTATACGACGGGTGAGATCGTCTATGGGGCGAAGTCACCTTACCGCTATGCGGATATTCAGACCTATGATGATGCGCTGGCGCATGTTCATCGCCTGAAAACCCAAGGGGCGCATGGCATCAAGAACTATAACCAGCCGCGCCGCGACCAGCGTCAGCAGGTGGTGAAAGCAGCGATTGAGGAGAACCTGATCGTGGTACCGGAGGGCGGCTCGCTCTTCACCATGGACATGTCGCTGATCCAGGATGGCAACACCTCCGTTGAGCACAACATCCCGCAGCGGGTGCTTTATGAGGATGCTCTTTCCTTCTGGGAGCAGACGGAAGTGGCCTATACCCCGACGCTCGTCGTGACCTATGGGGGTCTCGGCGGTGATCCATATTGGCGCTACAAGATGGATGTCTGGAAGCATCCGATCCTGTCCGCTCATGTGCCGCCGCATATCCTTCAGCCGTCAAGCGTTCGCAGCACGAAAGCGCCGGAAGAGGATTTCGTCGATCAGTATGCTGCGCATCAGGCGAAGCGTCTTGCCGATCGCGGGATCAAGGTGTCAATCGGCGCCCATGGTCAGGAAGAGGGGCTCGCCGCCCATTGGGAGATGTGGTCCTTTGCCCGCGGCGGGATGAGCCCCATCGAAGTCCTGCGAACGGCAACCGTGTCACCAGCCCAGCATCTCGGGTTCTGGGCGGATATCGGCTCGCTCGAAGAGGGCAAGCTGGCGGACCTTGTCATCCTTGATGCTGACCCGCTGGAGGATATCAGCAACACGGACAAAATCTCATATGTCATGCAGAATGGCCGCCTTTATGAGGCCGACACGATGAATGAGACCGTGACGGGGGATCGCCAGCGGGCGCCTTATTACTGGGAGACCTCCGGCGGCGGTGTCCGGCCTGTCGGTGGTGTTGCGCATACGGCGCATCAGGATTGATCGGAGAGGGGCGGCATTGGCCGCCCCTTTTCATTTGCGGATATCAAGCCAGGCCCGAACCGTCTTCCCGGCGAGTGCGGGTTTTTCATGATGGACCCAATGCCCGGCACCCGGCACGGTCATCAGTGTCAGGTCATTCTCGGCATAGTTCCAGCTATTATCATGCCCGGAGGTCGCAAGTGCCACATCATCCGTTCCATGAATGATGAGGATAGGCGCCTTCACCTTTGGCAGGGCATCCGGTTCGGCGGGCCGGGGGGAAGTGCCTTTCGGGAACGCCTTGCGATACATGTTCATCATGCCGCGAAAGCTGGAGCGCTCGAAGGCGGCGCGGTATTTTTCGATTTTCGCCTCATCTTCGAGCTTCATGATGCCGAGGATCTTGTCCACGCTTAAACGATCCTCCGACCCTTCGGTCTGGAAATTCCGGGCATACTGGCTGCGCTCTTTCTGCTCAGGGTTGGCGCCGATCTCCTGACGGAAGAGGACGGGGTGCGGTGTTGAAAAAACGATCAGGTGACTGACAAGCTGGGGTGAGAAAATCGCCAATTGCCAGGCAAGCGCACCGCCAAAATCATGCCCCATGATGATCGCGCGCTCCTCACCCTCGGCGCGGATGACTGCTGCCACATCGGTGCACAGCGTGCGGATGTCATAGGCGTCAACATCGTCGGGCTGGCCTGAGAGGTTATAGCCGCGCAGGTCCATCGCCGCGACGCGATATCCGTCTTCAAGATAGGGGAGGATATCATCCCAGCTGCCATGGTAATCGGGAAATCCGTGTACGGCAACAATCAGCGGGCCATCGCCCTCGACGGCATAATGGATGCGGATGCCGTCATTCTCGGCAAATTTCGATTGGCGTGTCATGTGCGCAGAATGGCACATATCGCAGCCTGCGCGTAGGGTAGAGTTCATGGGGGGCAGGCCCGGGGCGAGGAATGTAGAGATCCGCCAAAAAAGCAGATCCCCGCTGGAGTTCAGTCCGGACCTGATCCGGGCCGGGGATGAGCGGCGCCTTGGGTGGGAGAAAAACTCGCTTAGTGCAGCGTTTCTGACCGCATTTCCTTGTCGAGGCGTTTGACGGCCTTCTGGACTTTCTCGAAGGCGCGCACCTCGATCTGGCGGATGCGTTCGCGGGAGACATTATACTCCGTGGACAGCTCTTCGAGTGTCTTGGGCTCTTCGGCGAGACGGCGCTCGGTGAAGATATGCCGTTCGCGTTCGTTCAGCTCCCCCATGGCCTGTTGCAGGAGGTCCATACGGGTGTCGAATTCGTCTTCGCGGGCCAGCTGGGCCTCGGCATTGACGGCGTCCTCATCGACGAGCCAGTCCTGCCATTCCGCGCTGCCGCCATCTTCACCCTGACGCATCGGCGCGTTGAGCGAATTGTCCGATCCCGACATACGCCGGTTCATCGAGATGACATCGCCTTCGGAGACGCCGAGCTTGGTCGCGATATGTTCGACTTCTTCCGGCTTCAGATCGCCATCATCGACAGCGTCGATCTGGCCCTTGATCTTGCGGAGGTTGAAGAAGAGCTTTTTCTGCGCGGCCGTCGTGCCGATTTTCACAAGGCTCCAGCTGCGCAGGATATATTCCTGGATCGAGGCGCGGATCCACCACATCGCATAGGTCGAAAGGCGGAAGCCTTTGTCCGGGTCAAATTTCTTGACCGCCTGCATCAGGCCGACATTGCCCTCGGAGATCACTTCGCCCGTCGGCAGTCCATAGCCGCGATAGCCCATGGCGATTTTCGCAACGAGTCGGAGGTGAGACGTGATCAGCTGCTGGGCAGCATCAGGGTCCTGATGCTCCTTGAAGCGTTTCGCCAGCATGAATTCCTGATCTTTCTCAAGCATCGGGAATTTGCGGATTTCGGACAGGTAGCGCGAAAGGCCCCCTTCCGGGGTCAGGGCAGCACCCGTCGACGTGGTCAGCGCATTGGCCATGATAGTATTCGTTCCCTCGGAGCGGGTATCACGCCTAACATGGCGAGAAGAGCGATGCCCGCTAATTTCCGGTCATTTGGTGTTTATCTGCCGCCAAGAAAAGAGGGCGGCGCGCAATAGTTTATTCGATCCTGCGCAAACGAGGGTTACTCTTCGAGTATCTACAGGGAATTCCGATCTCTTCTTATAGTTGACGCAGCACGTCCCGCAGTTTCTCAAAATCCTTGGGCGGGTCGGTTTCGAACCGCAGTTCTTCGCCGGTCAGGGGATGCTCAAAGCCTAGGATTGCGGCGTGCAGCGCTTGACGTTTGAACTTTGCAACGATGGTGAGGGCTTTCTCGGCCGCCTCATCACTTGGCCGCAGCCCCGGAATGCCCGGACGGCCATAAAGCGGATCGCCGACAAGCGGGTGGCCGATATGGCTCATATGCACCCGGATCTGATGTGTGCGGCCGGTCTCGAGCCGGCACTCGATCAGGCTGGCAATCGCATCGCCTTCGAGCTTCGCGCGGCCAATGCCGTAGGGCTCGATCCGTTTGAAATGCGTCGTCGCTTCTTTCCCCTCGGGCCGGTCAAAGCCGACGACAGCCATCTTCTTGCGGTCCCCGGAGGAGCGCGCAAGCGGCCAGTCGATCGTGCCCATGGTCGGGCGCGGGCTGCCATGCACGATTGCCAAATAGGCCCGCTCAATATCGTGGGTCTGCCATTGCTCGGACAGCCCCTGATGCGCCCGGTCATTCTTGGCGACGACCATGACGCCGGAAGTTTCCTTGTCGAGCCTGTGAACGATGCCAGGCCGGATCACCCCGCCAATCCCCGACAGCGTATCACCGCAATGATAAAGAAGGGCGTTGACCAGCGTGCCAGACCAGTTGCCGGCGGCGGGGTGCACGACAAGACCCGCCGGCTTGTTGATGACGATCAGGTCGCCGTCCTCGAAGAGGACATCGAGCGGGATGTCCTGCGGTTTCGGGGTCGGATCCTCGGGCGGCGGGGGGAGGAGAGTGAAGACCTCACCCTCGCGCAGCTTCCATTTGGGATCGGCAAAGGCTTCGCCGTCACGGGATAGGGCGCCGCCCTCGATCATGGCTTTCACCCGCGCACGGCTGAAGGCGTCCGTCTGGTCGGAAATCCATTTGTCGAGCCGCGCGCCCGCATCCTCGGGGCCGACCGTGAAGGTCAAATCATCTGTCATGGGAAAGGGGAGGTGCGCGGGCCTGCGCTTTATGTCAAACGCCATCGCCATGACGGAAGAAACACAACAAGACCTGCCCGAGAGTGGCCCCAATCTGATGGTCCTTAAGGGAATCGTCTGGGGGCTTGGTGTCCTGATCCTGATGGGCCTCGGCCTTGTCGCCTGGAAGATCTCGCAAGGGCCGGTCTCGACCGCGCCAAGAGAGGATCTTGCTCTGGTGATCGAGGAAGGCGACAGGATCGTCTCTTCGAGTATGGATAATGATCAGCTAATTGCTGTGATCGAGCGCGACGGAATGCCCCACCGCATCATGATAGTCGATATGCGGACGAATGAGGTGAAGGAAATCCCTGTCGAACGGCGCGTCCCCTGACGGAAATGTCATCACGTAACTGCGTGATACCCCTTTTTTGCCGGATATGGCATCCCATCTCTTCCTCAGGACGCGAGAGCGTTCCCGCGGGGCGCCGTTAATCCCCCCTCGTTCCCCCCTCAACGGCGTCCCGCACTCTCTCCTTCAATTCATTCAGAGGACTGTGCAGCGGCGACCTGCATGATGGGTTTTTCGTTGCGGTGCGGACGGTGCCGAAGGGCATCAAAAGCAAAGATCGCGACCGCGACCCAGATGAAGCCAAAGCAGATCTGGCGCGCCAGCGTGAAGGGCTCGCCATCTACGACCGCGACGAGGAACTGCAGCGTCGGGCCGATGAATTGCAGGAAGCCCAAGGTCGCAAGCGTCAGGCGCCGTGCTGCCATCGCAAAGAACAGCAACGGAATGACAGTCAGCGGCCCGGCGAGAGCGAGCAGGCCGACGAGTCCCGCATCCCCCGCAAGGCCCTGCTCCATCCCGGTGTCTTTTGAGGCGATCAGGAACCAGAGCCAGCCCGCCGCGAAGGGTGCGAGCAGCAATGTCTCAATGAAGAGGCCCGGCATGGCGCCGATCTGCACTTTCTTTCGGGCATAGCCATAGATTGTGAAGGTGATCGCGAGTGTGAAGGCGATGGTCGGGAAGACCCCGCCATAAAAAGTCAGCACAAGGACACCAATGGTCGCGAGCACGACGGCGGCGATCTGCGCACGGCGCAGCTTTTCGCCGAGGACGACAACCCCGACCAGCACATAAATCAGCGGATTGATGTAATAGCCGAGCGACGCCTGCATCGTGTTCTCCGACTGCACGGCGGAGATATAGACGAGCCAGTTGAGTGCGATGACGGTTGCCGAAAGGAGTAACCACAGCATGACGCGGGGCGAGCGTAAGCCCGCCAGCACTTCGGGCCATTGCGATCGGCCCCAGATGATCAGCGCGCCGAAGGGCACGGCAAAAAGAATGCGGTCCGCGAGCACCTCATCCGCCGCGACACCGCGCAGCAGAATGAAATAGATGGGGAAGAACCCCCAGAACGTGTAGCAGAGGAGCCCCGAGAGGAGCCCCGTTACTTGCGTATTTTGCTGTGTTTCGCTTCCCATGGGCACCCGATAGGCCCGAGGCGCATGAAGCGCTAGCGGTGATCGGACGATCTCTTCTAAAGGCCGTTCAACATTTCCTTCCAATCAAGACGCGTTCTTGCCCGGAGGGGAAAGCACCTTGACCGCTCGGCGCGTTTTCACCAGCTCGCCGAGCGTGCTATGATCAGAGGCACATGAGGGAAATGAGCAAATCTGCGATCGCGATGGCGGACCTGCCGCCGACGCGCTGCCATATCAGGCATGCGCTCGACCTTCTGAATGCCTCCGGCCTCGATACCGCCGAAGTCACCGGTGATCTGGGGCTTGCGCAGAATGCACTCGACCGTCAGTCAGGCGGCAGTCTGCCGCTGGCTGATTTCTTCCGTATAAGATCCTATATCGCTGCGCGGGTTCGCGATGAGACATGCAATATGTCGGCGCGTCAGCTCCTGCCCGGATCAACCGATTTCGTGATGAGCCATCTGCCGGCAGAGGGCACGCTGGCCGATGTCATGGGAATCGTCGCGCGGTCCTATAATCTCCTGCATGGCGGCGAATACAACAAGGTCGAGGAGCATATGGGGGAGGTGGTCTTTTGTATCGATGACCGGACTTTTCCCTATACGGTCAAAGATGACCTCGAGCCTGTCTATTTCGCGATGGAATCAACGCTGCTGTTCCTGCACGCGCTGCTGACCATTGTCGCACCGGGGCAGGCTGCGCGCGGGCTGTCGCATCTGTCCGTGCGGCGCCTGCATAAGGAAGAGGCCCCGCATCTGGAATACTGGTCCGTGCCCGTCCGGTACGCCGCTGCCCGATACGAGGTTGCCTATAAGAGCGAGCATGCCCACCGGATCGTGCGCTTCCCGCCGCCCGAGCGGCTGACCAGTGACGCGATCGATTCCCAGATCCGCCGGCTGCTCGATGACGGGCCAACCACATTGCGGGATATGTCCGGCCCTGTCGTGGATCTTGTTCGGGAGCTGATCTCCCAAGGCACGATTGAGCAATCAGCCGTCTCTGATTCGCTCGGCATGAGCCCGGCGACCTTGCGGCGTCGGCTGACGGCGGAAGGGGAGACCTTCCGGAACCTGAGGCGCGAAATCCTCGACCGGGAAGCAAAATCCCAGTTGCTGCAGGGGATGTCGATTACCACGCTTTCGGATCGCCTGGGCTTTTCAGATGTCCGCAGCTTCAATCGGGCCTTCAAATCCTGGAATGGCGTGACGCCAAAAACCTTCCAGGATGATGGAAATGTCAGTGACGCAAAAAGCACAGCGGATGAGGAAGCCTCATCTGACGGGCTTTGAGCGATATTGTTCACTGCGGTTGCGCGAAGCAGTCATATCGCCCGGATTCCTTGCCTCATACTAATCAGGCTTAGAATTCACGCCTTGAGAAGCGTGTTTGTGGAGGGAATGATGTCTATCAATTCGATCAGCCGCACTCGTCGGCTCCGCACCCTTATTGCTGGTGCTTCTGTTTCTGCTCTTGCCACCGCGCTTCTGCCGGCCGTGACGGCTCAGGCTCTTGCGGCCCAGGGCGCCCAGGAAAATGAAGACGTTATCGTCGTCAGCGCACGTCGCCGCGACGAGACGCTGCAGGACGTGCCGGTCGCTGTGACCGCTGCCACGGCCGAACAACTCGACAATATCGGCGCTGTCGACATCACGTCGGTCCAGCGCATCACGCCGAACGCGACCATCGAAGTCGCTCGTGGTTCGAACTCGACCCTGATCGCCTTCATCCGCGGCGTCGGCCAGCAGGATCCGCTTTGGGGTTTTGAGCCGGGCGTTGGTGTTTATATCGATGACGTTTTCGTGGCCCGTCCGCAAGGCGCTGTCCTCGACATCTTCGACCTTGAGCGCATCGAAGTGCTCCGTGGTCCGCAGGGGACTCTTTACGGTCGCAACACCATCGGTGGCGCGATCAAATATGTCACCAAAGACCTCAACCTTGCTGCGCCGGAATTCAAAGCGCGCGTGAACGTCGGCACCTATGGCCAGTTCGATCAGGTTGTCTCTGCCTCTGTGCCGCTCGGCGATACATTCGCCATCGGCGGTGCTGTTGCCAATTACTACCGTCAGGGCTTCGGTGAGAACCTCTTCACCGGTGTCGATCACTACGACAAAGACGTGACGGCCTACCGCCTGAGCGCTCTCTGGCAGCCTGCTGACAATTTCAAAGTCGAAGTTTCGGTTGACGAAACGCATGACGATTCCAATGCCAAGCACGGCCACCGCCTTGTGCCGAGCACGGACGGCACCTTCCAGGTCACGGACAATGTCTATGACACGCGTGCTGGTGCTGGCGACAAGAACTCGGTTGAAACCCGCGGTGTCTCTCTGACGGCCGAGTGGGGTCTCAATGACATGCTCACGCTGAAGTCGATCACGGCTTACCGCGAAGGCGAAACGGTCACGCCGATCGACTTCGACGCACTGCCGCAGATCGATTTTGACGTTCCGGCGATCTATGCTGACGATCAGTTCAGCCAGGAATTTCAGGTTCTGGTCAACCGTGACCGTCTCTCTGGTGTGGCCGGGATCTACTACCTCGACGGTAATGCATCGGGCGCCTTTGACTCGATCCTCAGCGCGCTGGGCCTGACGATCTACACCGCTGGTGACCAGACGAAAGAGAACTTCTCGATCTACGGTGACTTCACCTATGAAGTGACGGATCGTCTCGATGTCTCGCTCGGCGGGCGGTACACGGAAGATGAGACCACAGCAGACGTCCAGCGCGATGTCTGGCTCGGCCTCGGCTCCGGCTCGCTCGACCCGACGAACATGACGTCTGTCTTCTTTGCGACGCAGACGGGCTATCAGGATCTCAACCGGACAGATGACAATTTCTCTCCGCGCGTGTCCGTTTCCTACGAAGTGTCGCCGACCCTGGATGTCTATGCGTCCTATTCGGAAGGCTTCAAGGCTGGCGGCTTCGACCCGCGTGCCCGTGCTGACCTCGACCCGACCGGTGCTTCGCAAGAGGGTTTCGCACCTGAAACCGTCACGAGCTATGAAGTCGGTTTCAAAGGGGCGCTCGGCGACTCAAACCAGCTGACCTATGCTGTTGCTGCGTTCTTCGCTGACTACTCTGATCAACAGATCACGGTTCAGCGCGGCGTTGATACGGATAATGACAATATCAACGACACCTTTGTTTCGACGGTCTTCAACGCTGGTAAGTCCGAGTACAAAGGGCTTGAAGTTGAATCAGCCCTTCGGGTGACCGACAGCTTCACGGCGACGGCGATGATCGGCCTGATCGACGCTGAGATCGAAGAGATCATCTCTGGCGGGGTGAACGTTGCTGATCAGTACGTTACGCAGAACACGCCGGAATTCCAAAGCCGGTTCGGCTTCATCTATGAGCCGGTGGCAGATGTCTGGGGCGGTAACCTCCAGATCAACGGTTCTGCTGAATATCGTGACGAGTACAATCTCTTCAATATCGATAACGAAGGCAGCGCTTCGGGTGCCCTTGGTCTGCCAGCAGGCACGCCGCCGCTCGATCCGGAAGCCTACACGCTATACAACATGTCCGTGAACTGGACGAGCGACAACGACCGCTGGAAACTCGGCCTGCATGGCCGGAACCTCGGCGATCAGAAGTATCGCGTGGCTGGCTATAACTTCTACGGTGCCGGGCAGCTCGGTGCTGATGGGGCCTATTCCGCCTTCTACGGTGCGCCGCGGACCTTCACGGCAAGCCTTGAGTTCCGCTACTAAGCGACTCTGAGGGGGGCGAGACGGAGGGGTGCGTCCCTGGCGCCCCTCCGTTTCTCTTTGTGGGCCATAGTGCCCTTCTGGAGGTGGTCACATGCGTTTAGTCAATGTTCTCGGTGTGCTGATTGTTCTCGCCGCCGGCGCGGGAGGGCTGTGGTACTGGCAATCCCGTGATGCGAGCCCGGTCGAGGAAACCGAGACGGTCAGTGCCGAGCCGGTCTCCTCAGAACCCGTCGAGCGTTTCGTCGACGTGGCAGGGGCCACCATCCGTATCCGCGAGGAGGGGCCTGCCGATGCACCGGTCCTGCTTCTCCTTCACGGATTTACCTATTCACTTGAGACCTGGGATGGCTGGGCCGAAGAGCTGTCGGACCGCTACCGGATCATTCGCTATGACCTGCTCGGCCATGGCCTGACGGGCCCTGACCCACAGGAGCGTTATGCGCCCAAAGAGCGCGCGCAATTCGTCGGTGAAGTGATGGATGCCCTCGAGCTCGATCATGCGATCATTGGCGGCAATTCACTCGGCGGACTTGCGGCCTGGCGCTTTGCATCGATGTCGCCTGAGCGTGTCGATGCAATGATCCTTGTCAGCCCCGGCGCCTATCCGATGAATGGGGTTGGTGATGAGGCTGCGCCCGTGCCGCCTGCACTCAGCATCTATCTTCAAACCGTCCCGGACATTGCACTGCGCGCCTCCATCGCGCGGATCTATGCTGATCCCGCAAGCGTGCCCGAAGAACGCATTCAGGAAATCGGCGCCATGATGCGCCGCGAGGGCAATGGCGAGGCGATGATCAAATCGCTCGAGGAATTTACCCTGCCGGATCCTGATGAAGACCTCCGTAAGCTGACCATGCCGGTCCTCCTCCTCTGGGGTGAGGCCGATCAGGTGATCCCGCCTGAACATGCCGAACGCCTGATGGCGGTTCTGCCGGATGCAATGCTGATCACCTATCCGGGTGTCGGCCATGTCACCCACGAAGAGGAAACAGCGAAAAGCGCAGCGGATGTCGCCGCCTTCCTCTCAGATCACGGCCTGGAGAAATAATGTGACGACAAAGACAGCGGATCAGCACCCGTCTTCTGCTTACAGGGCCTATGTGCTCTTCATCCTTGTCGTCGTTTACACGTTCAACTTCATAGACCGGCAGATCATCGGTATCCTGAAGGAGCCGATCAAGGAAGATCTTGGCCTGACGGACAGCCAGCTCGGCCTGATGGGCGGGGTGCCGTTCGCGCTGTTCTATGCGACTTTAGGCATTCCGATTGCGTGGCTTGCCGACCGCACCAACCGGACATGGATCATGACCGCCGCCCTGACCATCTGGTCAGGCATGACGGCGGTCTGCGGGCTGGCCACCAGCTTCGTCGGCCTTCTCCTTGCCCGGATGGGGGTGGGTGCTGGCGAAGCGGGCGGGGTCGCCCCTGCCTATTCGCTGATTGCGGATTATTTCCCGCCGGAGAAACGCGCGCGGGCCCTTGCCATCTATGCGTTCGGCATTCCGATCGGCAGTGCCATCGGCATCGTTTTGGGCGGTGTGCTGCTCGACATCGTCGGTTGGCGTACTGCGTTCATCACCGTAGGCCTTTTGGGGGTCGTCATTGCACCGATCTTCCTTCTCACCGTGCGCGAGCCAGTGCGCGGCGGCTATGACAAGCAGGGACAGGCCACCAAGGCGGCAGGCTTCTTCGAGGTCTTCTCTTACGTCTCGAAAAAGCCGAGCTTCTGGACCATGTCGGTCGGGGCGGCGAGTTCCTCGATGATGGGCTATGGCCTCATCTATTGGCTACCGTCCTATTATTATCGCAGCTTCGGCGATGCATTGCCGGAATTCTTCTCATGGATGCCGGACTTCCTCGTGCCCGATAATCCGAGCCCGCTGCTTTACGCCTCATACTTTTATGGCGCGATCCTTCTCGTCGGCGGCATGATCGGTGTCTGGGCAGGCGGCGCGATCGCGGATGCTTTCGGCAAAAAGCACAAGGGCGCCTATGCGCTGATCCCGTCGATTGCCTTTGCCCTGACGGTGCCGTTCTTCCTTGCGGGCGTCCTTTCGAAATCGCTGCTGGTCGTGTTCATCGCCTTCCTCTTCATCCAGTCACTCAGCCTTGTCTGGCTGGGGCCGATCACGGCGGCGTTCCAGCATATCGTGCCCGCCAATATGCGGGCGACGGCCTCGGCGATCTTCCTCCTCATCAACAATCTGATTGGCATTGCGGTCGGTACGCAAGTGATCGGCACGCTGTCGGATGTGCTAAAAGATCAGTATGGGGATGAGAGCCTGCGCTATTCGCTGCTCTGCGGCACGGTGTTCTACGCGATTGCCGCGATCCTGCTCTATATCTCGTCCAAACGCCTGAAAAAGGACTGGGTGGCTTAACGGCCATCCGGCCGATAGCCTTCAACGAACCGGATCACCTTTTCGGCGGGCATCTCGCAGGGCTTGAGGAGAGGGCCTGACCCTTCCGTCAGATAGAGATTGAAGCTGACATGGTCATTGCCGCCCAGCTCCTCGGCATAGAGCTTCCAGCGCTTACCGTCTGCGGAACGCTCAAGGGCCGCACTCCAGCGGCGGCCCTCATAAATTCCCTCGCTGGCACCAACTGGTAGGGCCTCCAAGCGGGCGAGAAGGCCCGCTGCCTCAGCCAACCAGCCCCCGATTGACCAGAAGCTCTGCAATCTGAACGGCGTTGAGCGCCGCGCCCTTGCGGAGGTTGTCGGAGACGACCCAGATATTGAGACCGTTCTCGACCGTCGGGTCGACGCGGATGCGGCTGATGAAGGTCGCAAAGTCGCCTGCGCATTCAACGGGGGTCATATAGCCGCCGTCCTCGCGCTTATCGATGACAAGGCAGCCCGGCGACTCGCGCAGGATGTCGCGCGCATCATCATCGGAAATCTCGTCTTCGAATTCGATATTCACGGCCTCTGAGTGGCCGACAAAGACCGGTACACGGACGGCCGTCGCGGTCAGCTTGATTTTCGGATCAAGGATCTTCTTGGTCTCGGCGACCATCTTGAACTCTTCCTTCGTCGAGCCGTCATCCATGAAGACATCGATATGCGGGATCACGTTAAAGGCGATCTGCTTGGTGAAGTTCACCGGGGTCGGCTCGTCATTGACGAAAATGCCTTTCGTCTGGGTGAAGAGCTCATCGGCGGCTTCTTTGCCCGCGCCGGAAACGGACTGATAGGTCGAGACGACGACGCGCTTGATCTTGGCCTGCTTGTGAAGGGGCGCGAGCGCGACGACGAGCTGGGCGGTCGAGCAGTTCGGGTTGGCGATGATGTTCCGCTTGCGGAAGCCTTCGACGGCATCCGCATTCACTTCCGGCACGATCAGGGGAACGTCCGGGTCGAGACGGAATTTCGAGGAATTGTCGATGACGATGCAGCCGGCTTTTGCGGCCTTGGGCGCATACTCCGCTGAGACATCGCCGCCCGCCGCGAAGATCGCGATATCGGTGCCTGCAAAGTCATATTGCGCGAGGTCTTTGCATTTGAGCGTCTTGTCGCCGTAGGAAACTTCGCGGCCCAGCGAATTGCGCGAGGCAAGGGCGATCACTTCTTCTGCGGGGAACAGGCGTTCCTCGAGAATGTTGAGGACTTCGTGCCCCACCATGCCGGTGGCGCCGACGACAGCGACTTTCAGGCCCATCACATATTTCCTTCGGATAAGAACAGCGCCCGGAGGTGCCGTTCGCGGCGTGCCGCGTCAAGGTATTGTGCGGGGAAAATCTCTCCGAACCCAGTAGTTTTCCTAAGCTTTCGTTTAATTTTTGCCGTCAATTCTTGGAGCAGGATCGTCTCATCAGCCGTATCCTGACCATGGTAGCGTTTCTGTTTGGCCAGTCACAAATAAACAGGTGAGTGTCATGTTGCGCGCCTTTGTCCTCTTCGTGATTACCCTCGGCATCTTTTCAGTGATCGGCGTCAATCTCTTTCGCCCGGTTGCCGAGGAACGCGCGCCGGCACCTGACTATCTTGCACTTTGCGGTCCTGAATATTCGCCCCAGACTTCGCGGACCTATTTTGGGCCGAAGGAAATCTCCCGCCCGCCGCTAGATGGTGAGAAATTCGAGATCACCAAAAGAAGCCGGTCATTTGAGGAATTTGCCGCGCGGCGCAGCGATGCGGGCTCGCTCGGCAATGACATTTATCGCGGGCGCGGGCTTGATGACTATTTCTTCTCCGGCCCCGGGGACGATGCGATGATCAGCGGCGACGGCAAGGATCTCTTTGATGCGGGCGAAGGGGATGACTGCCTGATCTCAACGGGCGGGCATAACCGGCTGATCAGCGGGCCGGGCAGTGATCGCTATATCATCGTCCATGCGCCGGGCATGAGCCGGACGGACATATTTTCCGATTTCGACGTCAATCGCGACCGGATCATCCTTGTCGGCTTTGATCCTGACGAGCTGTCGATCCAGACCATGATCCGCGAGATGGAAGTCGAGGGAGGCCGCCAGACGGCCGTGATATCACCCACCCACCGGCTAATCTTTGAGAACCAAGAAGAAATCTCGATCCGGCCCGGGAATTTCGTGATCCGCTAGGCGGGAACGGCATTTTGGGCGGCACGGGCTTACCTAACCAAACTTTTGGGATCCGCTTGCCTCGCCAGTGTCACAAATTCCGTGTTATTGCGGGACGGAACGGGCGGGACGGCGATTCGCCTCCGCAACAGAGTTGGGCACGAGGAGCAGGTCTTCATGGAAGAAACGGTTGAGGTGACGGGCGAGCTCGGCACCGATTTCTCGATCTGGGGGCTGATCGCCCAGGCAGATATCGTGGTGCAGGGCGTCATGCTGCTGCTGGTCGTCATGAGTGTGTGGTCCTGGGCCATCATGATCGACAAATCGATGACCTTCGGTTCGATCAAGAGCAAGGCGAAGCGCTTCGAGGACCAGTTCTGGTCCGGCAAGTCGCTCGATGATCTTTATCGCCGCCTGCGCGAGCGCGCTGACCATCCGATGGCGCGGGTTTTCGTCTCCACCATGGATGAGTTTGGCCGTGACCGGCCGGCAGATGGCGGACGGCTCGTCCCCGGCGCTTCCGAGCGACTCGACAAGGTCGCGCATGTCGCGGTCAACCGTGAGCTTGAAGGCGTGCAGAAGAACCTCTCTGTCCTTGCGACCATCGGGTCGGCAGCGCCCTTCATTGGCCTTTTCGGTACGGTCTGGGGGATCCTCAACGCGTTCCGCGGGATCGGCATGTCGGGCGATGCGAACCTCGCCGTTGTGGCGCCCGGGATCGCCGAAGCGCTCTTTGCGACCGCGCTTGGCCTTGTCGCCGCCATCCCGGCTGTCATCGGTTATAACCGCTATGCGGCCATGCTGAATTCTTACGCGACCCGCCTTGAGGGCTTTGCGACGGAGTTCACGACCATCCTTTCACGCCGTCTCGGCGGCGGGCAGGGCTGACGCCATGGTGATGGGCCTCAAACAGCAAGGCGGGCGGGGCAAGTTCTCGCCCATGGCGGAAATCAACGTCACACCCATGGTCGATGTCATGCTCGTTCTCCTGATTATCTTCATGGTCGCCGCCCCCCTCCTGACGGTGGGGATCGAGGTGAACCTGCCCGATACCGAGGCGCAGAACCTCTCCGAGCAGACCGAGCCGCTGACGGTGTCGGTAACGGCGGAGGGCAATATCTTCGTGCAGGACACCCAGATTGAATATGACAATCTCGTCCCGCATCTGACGGCGATTGCGCAGGCTGGCTACGATCAGGCGATCTATGTCCGCGGCGACAAGGATGTCGACTGGGACCGCGTCGCCAAAGTTCTCGGACAGCTCTCGAAAGCGGGCTTCCGGCAAATCAGTCTGGTCACGGATTAAAGGCGGACGATTTCTTGCGTTTTCTGTCGCTTCCTCTTTCGCTGATCCTCCATCTGGGGGCAGTGGCGATCTTCGTGTTCGCAGCGTTCAACGCTCGCGGGCCGGAGACGAGGTATGTCCCGCCGATCCCGGTGGACATCATCTCAGAGGCGGAGCTTGCGGACCGGATCTCGATCCCGGAAATGACGCGCACGGAAGACCCCGTCGAAGAACAGCCTGCCGCTGAAGAACCTGAGCCGGAACCCGTTGCGCCTGATCCACAGCCAGACCCTGAGCCCATTGCGCCGGAGCCGGAGCCTGAACCCGAGCCAATCGCACCTGAACCTGAAGTCGAGGAGGCGCCCGTTGAGGAGCAGCCCGATCCTGAGCCTGCGGTCGTCGAGGAAGAGCCTGAGCCAGAACCCGAGCCTGTGAAGCCGGAACCCGAACCAGTCGAGGAGGAAGAAGACCTCCTTGGTGACCTCGCCAATGACCTCAAGGATCTCGATCCTGACAAAGATCGCAACCGCCCGAATATCGTCAATCCGGGGGCAACCTCTGGCGACCGCGATCAGGAGCGTGTCGGCGAAGGTCGCGAGCTGACCATCACTGAAGAGGCGCTGCTGCAGGCCTGCGTTGAGCAGAAATACCGTGTCGACAAGAATGCGCGCGGCTGGGAGCAATTCATCATCCGCGTCCGCGTGCAGCTCAATATTGATGGCTCCATGTCCGGTCCAATCGAGGTGCTCAATCAGGGTGAGATCGCCCGGTCAGGGAATGCGGCCTATCAGGCTGCCGCCCGCAATGCCGTTGCCGCCATCTCGTCCTGCTTCCCGCTCGATGGGCTGGATCCAGCGCGCTACAGCAACTGGAAGAGTTTCACCTACAATTTCCGGCCGGAGGACTACTGACCGTGAACAGTTGGCAACGTCCTTCTGTTCGGCGCGTTATCCCGCTAACCTTACCGATATTGGGCATCCCTAGTTTGAGGAACATCTGTTCATGACCGTTACGCTTCGTTCGCTGAAAGCCATGGTTCTTGCTGGGCTCGCCGCCCTATTATGCGGCGGTATCGCTGTCGCGCAGGATGATCCGGTGATCGACATTGTCGGCTCGAATGCCGATCCGATGCCGATTGCGCTACCGACCTTCATCGGCTCGACGCCGGAGACGGCAGAGGCCGGCGCGACCCTGTCAGAAGTCATCGAGAACAACCTCCAACGCTCAGGGCTCTTTGCGCCGATCGACAAGCGCGCCTTTATCCAGCGCCTCGATACGGTGAACACGCTGCCGAAATTCGCCGACTGGCGGATCATCAATGCCCGCGTGCTTCTCGTCGGTGAGGTCACCGAGGACAAGGATGGCCGGGTGCAGGTTTCAGCCCGCCTCTGGGATGTCGGCGGCTCCAAACAGCTCGGCACGATTGCCTTCAAAACGCCCAGCTCGAACTTGCGCAAAGCCGCGCACGAGATTTCCGACTTCGTCTATGAGCAGCTGACCGGTGAGCCCGGCTATTTCGACACCAAGGTCGTCTATGTCGCCGAAACTGGCCCGCGGGATTCTCGCCGCAAGCGCCTGATGATCATGGATCAGGATGGCGCAAACCCCTCGATCCTGACCGATGGCGTCAATTTCGATGCGCTGACGCCGCGTTTCTCGCCGTCTGAGCAGCAGATCATCTTCCTTGCGCTCTTCGAGGACCGTCCCAGCCAGGTCTATCTCTACGACATCTCGACCACCGAGCTTGAGGCGCTAGGCGCCTGGCGGGGCATGACCTTCGCGCCGCGCTTCACGACGGATGGCTCAGGTGTGCTCCTGTCGATCGAGGAGAACGGCAACACCGATATTGCGCGGATGAGCTTGCCGACACGGCGGATCACACGGCTGACCAATAACCCGGCGATTGATACCTCGCCCTCCATGTCACCCGATGGTGATTTCATTACTTTCGCCAGTGACCGGGGCGGCAGCCAGCAGATCTATGTCATGAATGCTGACGGCACCAATCAGCGCCGGATTACCTTCGGTGAAGGCATTTACGGGACCCCTGTCTGGAGCCCTCGCGGCGACCTGATCGCCTTCACGCGCCAGTATAAAAGCCGGTTCTACATCGGCGTTGTGCGCCCTGATGGCACCGGAGAACGCCTCCTTACCGAAAGTTATCTCGATGAAGGACCGACTTGGTCGCCGAACGGCCGTGTCATCATGTTCTTCCGCGAAGATCGTCCGGGCGGTCCGGTTGGCCTCTATGCCATTGATCTGACAGGACATAACCTTCGCAAAGTGCCCACAGGCACCGAAGCATCTGACCCTGCCTGGTCCCCGCTACTTGACTAAAATTTTTGTGAGCCGATCCTGCAGCCTTGGAGTCATATTGTAAGGAATACGGCATCAGCTTAGATTTCGTCAGAAAATGGACATGGTTTTGAGATAAAGCTCGACCGTCCATGGGGAACAACCAGCCTCTTTATTGCCTGCGAGGGGGCGGTCCACACTACGGTTAGGGTAGTTTGGGCGTAACGGCAGGAGAAATTATGGAGCTTGGAACTAATGCTTAAAAAAGTGATGGGCCGGGGTGTGGCCCTTGTCGCTCTTGCAACGCTCGCCGCCTGTGCGAGCACCAATTCGGGCGAAGATACGGCTGACGTTGATACCGTTGTGCCGGAACGCTCGTCTTCGATGACGCCAGCAACGCAAGGTCCTGCACCGGGATCGCAAGCCGATCTTGAGCAGAATGTCGGTGCCCGCGTTCACTTCGGCTACAACCAGTACAACCTCACCAATGAAGCCCAGGGCATTCTCCGCCGTCAGGCTGCATGGCTCAAGGAATATCCGAATGCCCGAATCCGTCTCGAAGGCAATGCCGACGAGCGGGGCACGCGTGAATATAACCTCGCCCTTGGTGCCCGCCGCGCAAACGCTGCCAAAGCCTATCTTGTGGCGCTCGGCATCGATGATTCCCGCATCACGGTCGTTTCCTACGGTAAGGAACGTCCGGTCGATCCGCGTTCGACCCCGGAAGCCTGGGCGATGAACCGCAACTCGACCACTGTTCTGCGGACCACGGTCGGCTCGTAAGCTGGTCAGGATTACTGCTATGAAGCGCCCGGGAAGCAGACCGCTTCCCGGGCGTTTTTCTTTGGGGGGAGCCATGATCAAGAAAGCGTTTTTCGAAGCCGCCTTCGTCGTCTTCGGCGTGGTGCTCGCGCTGGCCGCCAATGAATGGCGTGAAGGCCGGGCCGATCGGGCCGAAGCGCGTGATGCGCTCGCGGCGATCCATGAGGAAATTCGCCTCAACCGGGACATGGTCGCAGAAGCCATTTCTGCGCATGAGGCCCGTTTAGTCGCCATAGGTGACCCGACAACTGCCGCGCTGCCTGACATGAGTGCATTCAGCGATGGGTTCATGAAGCCGGCAACAGCGCTCTCGACCGCTGCATGGGACTCCGCGGCCCAGACCGGCATTTTCAGCCATATGGAATTCGAGACGGTGCGCAAGCTGGGGACGCTCTACGCTCATCAGGATCGATATCACGATCAGGTCTCAAGCTATGCGTCGCTGATTTATGAGACGCTCTACAGGGACGGCTATCAGTCGATCTTTGGGAATAAAAGAGGCCTGCTGACGATGATACGTACCCTGAAATATCAGGAAGAGGCGCTGCTCGGTGTCTATGACACCTTCCTGACCGGCCTTGAGGGCTGAGCAGGCTTTTCTACCCGGCAGGCAGAACAGGCGGCGGCGGTTTCCGGGCAATCGAGATCGCGGCAACCCGCAGGGCAGAGGCCAAGGGCTGGCTGCCGCGTTTGCGGTCGATCTCCGCGACAAGGCGAGAGCACGGCACGGACTGACAGGCCGCTTCTTCATCCAGCAGCGTCCAGAACTCTGCCTCCAGAGACACGCTGGTGCGGTGCCCCTGCAGCGTCACGCTGCGTTTAATCAGATGTCCCGCGCCCAATTATCAACCCCATGCTGGCGGATCCGCGAAGAGGCGACATTCATGCCGTCGAGGACGCCTGCAAGGTGGGCAAGGGCGCCATCATCGACATTGCCCATCTCGATGCCGAGAGCGGCCAGCAACTCATCAACTTCAATTGCCTGCGCGATACAGAACTGGGCAAGGGCGATGCGGATGCGGGCATCGGACGGTTTCTCGGACATCGGTCTACTCTCTGACAGCCCCGCCCGGCGGGGGCGAGGGAACGCGGAATTACAAGGCGGGCCCTAGCACAAAAGCTCAGAGAAATCCCAATGTCCTGAAGCTGACATGGCTGCCGCGCCCGATGACGAGATGGTCATGCACCGAGACACCGACAGCCTTTGCGGCCTCAACAATCTGGTCCGTCATCTGAATATCGGCCTGCGAGGGGGTGGGATCGCCAGAGGGATGGTTATGGACAAGAATGATCGCGCTGGCGTGAAGCTCGAGCGCGCGTTTGACGACCTCACGCGGATAGACCGGCGTGTGATTGACCGTGCCAGTCTGCTGCTTCTCATCGGCGATCAGCGCATTCTTGTGATTGAGAAAGAGAATGCGGAACTGCTCGATCGGCTCATAGGCAACAGCTGCCTGACAGTAATCAAGCAGCGCCTGCCATGAGGAGAGGACCGGGCGGTTGAGCACATTGGCCTGCGAGAGCTGGAGCGAGACCGCGCGGACAAGCGCGAATTCATCCGCTGCCCGCTCACCCATGCCGAGCGTCTTGCCGTCGGCAAGTTTCACTTTGATCTCAAGCAGGCGCTCGCGCGGGGCGGAGAGGACATCCGCGACGGTCCCGAATGTCTGGAGCAGGGCTTTGGCGAGCGGTTTGACGTCGCGCCGTGGGATGCCGTTGAAAAGGATCAGTTCAAGAATCTCATAATCCTGAAGCCCGTCCGCACCGGCGCGGCGAAACCGCTCCCGCAGGCGCGCGCGGTGACCGGCAGGAGAGCTGGCATCAATGACATCCTTTGTCATGCCGTCCCCCCGAGGATACGTGTCAGCCGATGGCGTAAGGCGGGCGATCCAAACCGGCAGGGGAGCCGGTGAAGATCTCATAGCCGTCCGCTGTCACCCCGATCGAATGCTCGAACTGGGCGGTCAGGGACCGGTCGCGTGTCACGGCGGTCCAGCCATCTTTCAGCATGCGGACATCGGGCTTGCCGGCATTGATCATCGGCTCGATGGTAAAGAACATGCCTTCGACGAGTTCCGTGTTCGGGGCCATATGCTTGTTGCCGAGGCGGTCCTTATACTCCGCATAGTGAACGACGCTGGGGGAGATATGGAATTGGCGCCCAAGCCCATGCCCGCAGAAATCGCGGACGATGGAGAAGCCTTCAGCCTCCGCATGGGTCTGAATGGCGCGGCCAATATCGCGCAAAGTGGCGCCGGGGCGGACAACCTCAATCCCCTTCCACATCGCCTCAAAGGTCGTGTCGACAAGGCGGCGGGCCTTCACATTCGGCTCACCAACGAAATACATCCGGCTCGTATCACCATGCCAGCCATCGACGATGACGGTCACATCGATATTGGCAATGTCGCCATCGCGCATCGGCTTGCCATTGATGGGTTTCAGTCCCGGAATGCCGTGGCAGATGACGTGGTTGGGTGAGATGCACAGCGAATGGCGATAGCCGCGATAGCCCACGGTCGCGGGCAGGGCGCCATGATCGCAGATGAACTCATAGGCGAGCTTGTCGAGATCGGCCGTATCGACGCCTGGTTTCACCTCGCCTGCGATCATGTCGAGGCAGCTGGCGGCCAGTTTGCCGGCCGCGCGCATGCCTTCAAAACCTTCCTCCCCATAGGTGGGGATCAGGCGGGACCGGCTCGGCGCTTCCATCATATCATTATCCATCGCGGAGACTTAGGCGTTTTGGGGCGCAGTGAACAGGGGCCGCTCCTTCATGCTTGCGTAATGATGACTGGCGGATGCCTTGCCTTGTATGCCAACACGAGCCACGACTTTGCGGCATTTACTCGGAGTACCAGATGACCGGCGCGATCCTTCTTCTTCTCACAGCCCTTACGGCTTCCCCCAGCGATTCAGAGCTTGTCGGCAAATGGCATTGCGAAGCGGATGATGGTCAGGTTGAGATGGTGCTCGAAACCAATTTCAAATCCGACTACACGGCGGACTTTGATATCGTAGCGACGATGCAGCTCGACCCCGACACGACCGGCGTGATGAACATGCTGGCTGGCTATGATTGGTCAATCTCTGGCGACACGCTGTCGATGATCAACACGGGCGTGCAGCTCAAGAAGTTCCTGATGAACGGCCAGACTCTCGCTGAAGTGCTCGGGGATGCGGAAGCTGCCAAGCTGATCGAGCAGGAAGTCAGTGTGGGTCTCGTTGAGGACATGGCCGGCGAGACGCAGGACCGGATCGATGTACTGACCAAAACGGCGCTGGTCTTTGTCAGCGAAGGCGACAATCTGGTGACGACCTGCTCGCGCAAGTAAACGTGCTTCTCTAGGGCAAGGCCCTCCGTATAGGGACGCTCATCCGGCGGGATCGGCGTCCTTTTTTATGCGCCTTTTTTATGATTGAACGGCAGGGGTCATCCAGCCGATGACGGCACCGCCGGGCTCTTTGAGCATGGCGATGCGGCCGACATCCGGGACGTCAAAGGGCGCGCGCAGGATGATGGCGCCTTTCATCCTGGCTTTCTCCAGCGCCTCATCGAGATCATCGACATGCAGATAGGCCATCCAGCCTTCTGCTGCGCCGTCGAATTCGGGGCCCTGCATGGTGAAGATACCAGCGACCGGCCCGCCCGCGGCGTGCGCGACGAAATAGGATGGGCCTTCACCCATATTCATTTCTTCGTAAGTCCAGCCGATCGTGTCCGCGTAGAAATCCTTCGCCTTGCCGGCATTGCGGGTCATCAGCTCATTCCAGTGAAACTGGCCGTGCACGGTCATAAGGCGCTCCTTGTGTGATGATCGCGGGGGCGAGTGTGCGCAACGGACGGCCTGCCGCCAAGCGGACAGAGCAGCGCAGGGAAACTGCTGGTGTTACACCTTTGCCCAGCGCCCCGAGAGGAGGGCGAGGAGAAGGGCGACTGCGCCCGGGACGGCCTGTATCCAGAGGATCGACATGCTGACCGACCAGGCGCCGACCGCGCCCGCGACAATCACGCAGAGGAGAAAGAAGATCGCGACATCCCGGCGGCTGGTGAGGGCCGCCCATAAAAGGCCCGCGGCGAGGAAGCCATTATAGAGCCCCTGATTGAGCGCCAGTGACGCGCTTTCTTCGGCAAAAGCAGCCGTCGTGCTGAAAATCTCCTGCCCTGTCGGTGTCGTCCAGAGGACCATCTCCAGATAGAGAAATCCGAGATGAAGAAGGCCGATGAGGGCGGCAGCAATACGGGCGAGAAGGGTCATGACGGGCTCCTTAGCGCAATCCCGGCAGGGCTGCCCAGATGGCATCAAGGCAGGCGCGGCCAAGATCGCGGCAGCGGTCTGGTGACCAGCCAACGCGCGGGTCAGGCAGGATATTGGCTTCCTTGAACGGCATCTCCAGCGTCATGGAAAGGCAATCGAAGCGTTCCCCAATCTGATTGGCGGCAATCTTGAGATTGGCCGTGCCCGGCGCATTGACAGGATAGCCTTCGGCCTTCTGGAAGGCAGGTGAAAGCGCCATCAGGGTATCCTTGAAATGGTCGAGCCGTTTCTGGTGGGTCTCTGTCCAGCAGGGGACGCCTTCGCTGCCAGCGATGAAATTGTTCGCAATCGCCTCATCGCCATGGACGTCGAGGAAGAAGTCACAACCCGTTTCATCCATCCGGTTACGGATGGCGAGGACCTCGGGGCTGCGCTCAGGCGTGGGTTCTGCCCATTCGCGGTTGAGATCGGCACCGGCTGCGTTGGTGCGAAGATGCCCGCGCCGCGCGCCATCAATATTCACCAGCGGCACGACATGAATCACCGCTTTCTCGCGCAGGGCCATGGCGACTGCATCGCCTTCATCAAGAAGGCGGGGCAGGAAGCCCTCCATCCACCAGCTGCCCATGGTCTCGCCCGGATGTTGGCGGGCAATGACCCATAGATTGAGCTTACCGTCGCCCGGTTCCCCAAAGCGGAAGAGGTCGAGTGGCTCGCCATCAATCGTTGCGCCTAATGGTTCGTAGACGGCCTCATCTAGATCGACGAGTTCGGCAATGAACTGACGATAGCGTTCGGTCGGGTAGGGGGCAAAATAGGCGTAATAGACGCTGTCCCGTTCCGCCGTGTGCTGAAATTTCAGATGCCCGTCCTCATAGCTCGTCTCGATCCGGAACCAGTCCTCAAGATCGTAAGACGCGCAGACCTGATAACCCTTCCAGCCATCGACATAGGACGAGGTCCCGGCATTCTCGATTGAGTAGCTGGCATTCTGCCCGCCCGCGCCCGTCACCCGGAAATAGAACCATTGATGGAACTTTGCCTTGCCGTCCTCACGGATATTGAGGCGGATCTTGGCGGCGTTCGAGGCATCGAGAACCTCGATATTGCCGGAATCATGCGGGGCGGAGATATGGATGTTGGTCATGGCCGCCCCATAGGCGTGTCTTGCGCCCTCGAAAAGGGTGCCCCGCAGGGGCTAGCCCTCGAGGCAATTCTGAGGGAAGGTAGCCCTCGCGAGTATGTGGGGTATGGGGCCGGATGGAATCGCTGATCCTTTGGGTATTGTTTTTCTTCATGCTGTTCGTCCTGCCGGCTATGACCCGGCGGCGGCATGCGGCAGCTGTTGAGGCCGAATTCACCCGCGTCCAGAAAAAACGCAAAAGCCGCATCATAGCGATCGTTCACCGGCAGGAATCGATGGGCCTGCTGGGGCTGGCGCAGCTTCGCTATATCGACCTCAATGACGCCGAGGATGTGCTGAATGCCATCCGTTCGACGCCCAAGAACATGCCGCTCGAATTCATCCTGCACACGCCGGGCGGCCTCGTCCTGCCGGCGCTGCAGATCGCCCGCGCAATCAAGGCGCACCCTGCGCCGACCCGCGTTTTCGTGCCGCATTATGCGATGTCGGGCGGCACGCTGATCGCGCTTGCCGCTGATGAGATCGTGCTCAACCCGCATGCCGTGCTTGGGCCGATTGACCCGCAGATCGCCGGGCTGCCTGCGGCCTCAATCGCCGCCGTGACCCAGCAGAAAAAGCCCGACGCGATTGACGATTACACGCTCGTTCTCGCCGATGTGGCTCGCAAGGCGCAGGCCCAGCTTGAGCGCGCCGCAGAGGAACTGCTCGCCGGAACCGTGTCGGAGAATGCCGCCCGCGCCGTGGCCGAGCAGATGTCTTCCGGCCGCTGGACGCATGATTATCCGATTGAGGCCGAAGAGGCCGCCGGCATGGGGCTGAACGTCAACAACCAGATGCCAGCGGAGATCAACGGGCTGATGGCGTTGTTCCCGGATCGCGCCTCTGGTCGCTCGGTCAGCTACACGGCGCCTGCCGTGCGCCTGCCTTTCTTCGGCAAGAAGAAAGAGGCCCCGATGGCCCCGCCGCCGGCTCCGCAAATGGACCGCACACCCTTTGTCGGCTTTGAGCCCGGCCCCGGATCGCGCAGCTTCTCTTACGGGCCGTGGAACCCGAGCGATCTTCGCCGCGGGCCTTCCGAACGGGACATCCGCCGCGAACGGTAGGGCTTGGCGCGGGCGCGCGTCTCACCTATCTTCCCCTCATGATCGTGTTCCGCCTCATCGCCATTCTGGCATGGCTTGTTGCCTCGACCCTGTCGGCGAGCGCGGCTGAGCATGACGCCTCGCACCAGATGTCGATGCGCAGCGGCGGTCATCAGGGCCATGACATGGCCTCCACTTCCATGACGCATGATCACGCAACGATGATGTCCCATCAAACGGACACATATGCCGGGGATGGCGATTGCGATGAAAGCTGCTGCGATGGCCTGTGTCTTTGCGGGGCCGCGCCTGCGCCTGCGGTGATTGAGCCCGCCATAATCGAAGCGGCTGTTGCGGCGCCGCTCAATGCGAAATTTGCGATTCTGGAGCACGGGGCTGATCCCGGCCCTCTAAGCATCGAAAGCCCGCCTCCCCGACTTGTCTGAATGCTGACGACCTCATGCATCCGCATGGGGAATTCCATCATTCAGACAAGGAGAACTCATGTCATCAAGGCTGGTAGGAGCGCTTTGCGCTCTTGGAGCAGCCGCCGGTTTCAGCCTCACGATAAGTGAAGCCCGGCCCGTCTCATATCCCGAGGCGTGGACCGTGCAGACCTTTAACGAAGCCGAACGCAACGCGCTGCTCATCCATTACACAACGACGCCGAAGGCCGCTTACGGCTTCAGGGTCGAGGACCGGGGCTATGACGACCACGTCTTTTACGGCGGTCAGCATAACCGGCTCCTCAAACGCTGGAACGCGCCGGATAGCCAAGCCAATCTTTACCTCAAGCTTGGGGCAGGGGTGGCGGCTGGCGACTTCAACACAGGCGACACGGAGAGCAAGGCCGCAGGTTTTGCGCAAATCGCCGCTGACTGGGAGAACCGTCATGTGTTCTTCTCAGCCGCCGCCGGCACCTATGCCGTCGAGGGCGCAATGATGACGGAGCAGTCCGCCCGTATCGGCGTTGCTCCCTATGCGGCGGAGTTCGGCGCGCTTCACACCTGGGTCATGGTGCAGGTCGACCATCGCCCTGACGCGGATGAGACCCTCGGCGCGGAGGAGCTGACGGTCACGCCGCTCCTGCGGTTCTTCAAAGGACCGGCTCTCATGGAGATTGGCTACAGCTCGAATGATGAGCCGCTCTTCAACTTCACCTATCGATTCTAAAAGGAAAAAATCATGAAACTGATCACCACACTGACCGCCTCTATCGTTCTTCTCGCCTCCCCTGCCTTTGCGCAGGATCATCAAGATCATCAAGATCATCAGGATCACGGTGACCACGGCGAAAAGCATGAGCACGAAACCCATGATCATGGCGACGGACATCACGAAGACATGACGTCTGATGAGATGGCCGCGACTGAAATCGAAGCTGCCGAAGGCCGTACCGTGACGGTCAAGGTCAACGGCATGGTCTGCGATTTCTGCGCCCGGTCGCTGACCAAGGTGCTCAAGAAAAAGGACGCCGTCGAAGACGTCGCCATCTCCCTTGAGGACAAGACCGTGACAATCCTTCTCAAAGAAGGCTCGGCGATGTCCGACGAGGAGATCGAGAAGGCCGTCAAGAACGCCGGCTATAATCTCGCCGCCATCGAGCGCGCCTAATGGCGGGCCTCTTCCAGCGGCAGGCATTGGCGCCTGTGCTCTCGCTCTTTGCGAGCACGGGGACGCTGGTCTGCTGTGCCCTGCCGGCGCTGTTCATCACGCTGGGCATGGGTGCGACCTTTGCAGGACTGGTGACGGCAGTACCGCAACTCGTCTGGCTCAGTCAGTATAAGGCCTATGTCTTTACCGGCGCAGGCGCGATGCTGGCCTTTGCCTGGTGGATGCGCTGGCGCAGCCGGAACGATCCCTGTCCGGCTGACCCGGCGCAGGCAAAGGCCTGTGCGCGGATGCGGACGATCGGCGGTGTCGTGCTCTATCTCTCTATAGGGCTCTTTGCGACGGGGGCGTTCTTTGCCTTCATCGCGCCGCGGTTTATCTAATCACTGGAGATCCGATATGGATATGCCGGAACAAAAAGGGGCGGCCGTCAAGGTCGCCCATCTCTACCGGATGGTCATGGATAAACATGTCTGTCCGTATGGGCTCAAATCCAAATGGCTACTGGAGCGGCATGGCTATTCTGTTGATGACCACTGGCTGACGACCCGCGAGGAAACGGACAGCTTCAAGGCCGAGCATGACGTTAAAACGACACCTCAGACCTTCATCGGTGGTGAGCGTATTGGCGGCTTCGACCAGCTAAATGAATGGCTGACGGGCCATAAGGTCGATCCGAATAAGCCGACCTATACGCCGGTCCTCGTCATTTTCGGGATCTGCGCGTTGATGGCTGTAGCGGTGTCTTTCGCCGCTTACGGAACAGTCTTTTCATGGCGCGGTATCGAGTGGTTCGCTGCCTTCTCGATGTGCGTCCTCGCCATTCAGAAACTGCGCGACATAGAAAGCTTCAGCAGCTCCTTCCTGAATTACGACCAGTTGGCAAAAAGATGGGTGCCCTATGCTTACGCCTATCCGTTCGCCGAAGCAGCCGCGGGCGTCCTGATGGTCGCAGGCGGGGTATTCGGACTTATTGGCGCACCTATCGCTCTTTTTGCCGGAACTGTCGGCGCGGCCAGCGTCTTCAAAGCCGTCTACCTTGATAAGCGGGAGCTCAAATGCGCCTGTGTTGGCGGGAATTCCAATGTGCCCCTCGGTTTTGTCAGCCTGACCGAGAACCTCGTCATGATGGCGATGGGCATCTGGATGCTCCTCAAGCCATGGGTCTAGCGGGGTGCCAAGGCCCCGCCTTTCCGCTACGAGATCCTAGAGCCAATGCGAGAGTGCGCACTGACATGAAATCCCGACTGCTGCCGGTTTTCCTGAGCTTCCTGTTCCTGTTCAGCTTTGCGCACGCTCAGATCGGCGCGCCGGTGACGACCGGGAATGCCGAAAGCCGGCTGGTCGCCGAGGATGAGGCAGTGGTGCCGGGGCAGACGGTCACTGTCGCCCTGATGCAGACCTTGCGCGAGGGCTGGCATGTCTACTGGCAGAACCCCGGGGATTCAGGGCTGCCGCTGACCCTCGACTGGACGCTGCCGGAAGGGTTTGAGGCCGCAGCGCCGCTTTATCCGCTGCCGCACCGCCTGCCGCTCGGCCCCCTGGTCAATTACGGGCATGAGGGCGAGCCGATCTTCCTGATCGATATTGCCGTGCCTGAAAGCGCCGTGCCCGGAGAGGTCGCGGAACTGGCCGTCGATGCAAGCTGGCTGATCTGTGCCGATGTCTGTGTACCCGAAGACGCGCGCCTGACCTTGACGCTGCCGATTGCAGCGGCGCGGGGGGCTGGCAATGGCCGCTATTCGGTTGAGATCGACCGGGCCCGCCGCAACCAGCCGCGAAAAGCGGATTTCGAGGCGGTCTATTACCACACTGATCGCGGGCCAGCCTTGCGCCTGACCGGCGCGCTGGAGGGCAAGCTTGAATTTTATCCGTATGCCCCGTCTCTGGTTGAGCCCTCGGGCACCACGGTCGAGCGGCAGGATGGCGAGGATATCTATCTGGGGATGCAGGCCGGTTTCGCTTACCGGGCGCGCCAGCCAGAGTCGCTGGCCGGTGTCCTGACGGTGGAGACGGCAAATTCCCGCCGTGGTTATGAGGTCTTTGCGCCCAAGATCGACCGTCCCGCAGGTGCGCTCGACCTGACACCCGTCAACACCAATGCCCAGCCGGAGATGCCGGGGGCGGAGGGGGCAACACTGCCGCTGGAGGCGGAAGCAGGATCGCCGCTTCTTCTGCCGACGCTCCTTCTCGCTTTTCTTGGCGGCATCATCCTCAACGTCATGCCATGCGTCTTTCCCATCGTCTTTTTGAAGGCGGCAGGCTTTGCAGCGGTGGCAAAAGAAGACCGGCAGGTCATCCGTCTTCACGGTATTCTTTATACGGCAGGCATCTTGGTCGCCTTTGCGGGGCTCGCCGGGCTCCTGATCGGCTTGCGTGCTGGCGGGGAGCAGCTTGGCTGGGGCTTCCATCTGCAATCCCCCATTGCGATTGCGGTCTTTGCCATTGTGCTCTTCCTGATCGGGCTCAATCTTTTTGGCCTCTTTGAGGTCGGATCGTCCGTACAGGGCGTCGGGAATAATCTTGCGTCCAAGGGCGGGGCGGTTGGCGCCTTCTTCACCGGGCTTCTGGCCGTGGCGGTGGCGGCGCCCTGCATTGGCCCGCTGCTGGGCGGCGCGGTCGGGCTCGCACTCAGCCAGTCGGCCCTGACGGGGCTTCTTATCTTCCTTGCCATCGGACTGGGGCTCGCCTTCCCCTATCTGCTCCTGAGCCTGATCCCGGCGGCGGCCTCCATCCTGCCGCGTCCGGGCCCGTGGATGGTCACCCTGCGCCAGCTTTTTGCTTTCGCGATATTCGCGACCGTCATCTGGCTCGTCTGGGTTCTCTCGATGCAGGCAGGGCCGAGCGGTATCCTGAAACTCGGGCTCGCCATGCTGGCGGCAAGTTTCGGCGCGTGGATTTTTGGCCGGGTGCAGCGGGGGCAGTCGGGCCTTATCGGCCGCATCGCCGCGGCCGCCATGCTCGTTCTTGCCGTCATTCCACTGTCGCGGATCACGACGGCAGAGGCGGGGCCATCGTCGCTCTCCTCGCTGGGGGAGGTTGAGACCGCCGTCTGGTCAGAAGCTTCGCTGGCCGAATATCGCGCCGCTGGAGCGCCCGTCTTTGTTGATTTCACGGCCGCCTGGTGCATCACCTGTCAGGTCAACAAGCAGACCGTGCTCAACACCTCCCGCGTCAAACAGGCCTTTATCGAGAATAACGTCGTCTACATGGTCGCCGATTGGACCAACCGGGATGATGAAATCACAGCGGCTTTAGAAGCGCTGGGTCGCGCTGGCGTACCGGTTTATCTATATTATGCTCCGAACGCCGAGGCCCCCATCATCCTGCCCCAATTATTGAGCACAAAGGGCGTGATCGGCGTTATTGAGGGATCTTAGAGGAGAGACCATCATGAATATGCTTATCGCCGCACTTGCTTTCTTGGGCGTCAGTTCTACCGCCGCACCCATTGTCGGCTCGACCGCGCCGGATTTCACCGGCACGACCACGAACGGCGAGACCATCTCGCTGAGCCAGTTCGAGAACCAGAAGGTGATCCTCGAATGGTCCAATCACGGCTGCCCCTACGTTCAGAAGCACTATAATTCGGGCAATATGCAGTCGGTGCAGAAACGCACGACCGCCGAAGGCGTCGTCTGGATCACGATCATTTCCTCTGCGCCGGGCGAGCAGGGCTATGTCAACGCCGCCGAGGCTGATGATCTGACCCACACGCGCAAAGCGGCCCCGACCTATGTCGTCCTCGACCCCGAAGGGGACATCGGCCGGCTTTATGCGGCAAAGACCACGCCGCACATGTTCCTGATCGATGAGGATCAGACCCTGCAATATGCGGGCGCCATCGATTCGATCCCGACCGCGAATGTGAACGATATAGCGCGGGCGGAGAATTTCGTGATGGCCGCGTTCCGCTCTTTGCAGAACGGACAAGCCGTCGTCACCAAGCAGAGCCAGCCCTATGGCTGCGCTGTGAAATACGCATCCTGAATTGCTGCCTCGACCGGGGCGGGCAAATAACTTAATGGACACCGGCCTCCCTCGGGGGCCGGTTTTTCATGACGAGGAGACTGGATATGTCCCGTACTGACCTTTCTGAATGGCAGGCGCTCGAAGCGCTGGCGGCAACGGATGGGGCCCGCCATTTAAGGGATCTGTTTGCCGAGGATGAAGGCCGGTTCGAGCGCTTCTCGGCAGAAGCGGCGGGACTCTTTGTCGATTACTCCAAGACGCGCATCACGGGCGATGTCCTTGATGGGCTTCTGGATCTGGCGCGGGCCACCCGGCTCGAGGATCGCCGCACGGACATGTTCCGGGGCGAGAAGATCAACGCGACCGAGGGGCGGGCTGTCCTTCATGTCGCTTTGCGCGATACGGCGAAGGGCAAATATTTCGTGGACGGAGCGGATGTCATGGACGACATTCAATCTGTTCTCTCCCAGATGGAAGCCTATTGCGACAGCGTTCATTCCGGCGCGCGGATGGGCCATACCGGCAAGCCGCTCGACACGGTTGTGAATATCGGGATTGGCGGCTCGGACCTTGGCCCTGTCATGGTGACAGAGGCCCTGAAGCCTTACGCGCTAGAGGGCCGGGCCACGCATTTTGTCTCCAATGTCGACGGCACGCATCTAGCGGAAGTCCTCAAACGGATTGACCCTGAGCGCACGCTTTTCGTGATCGCGTCGAAGACCTTCACGACGCAGGAGACGATGACCAATGCGGCAAGCGCCCGCGAATGGTTCTTGGCCTCCGGCGCGCCCGAAAGTGCGGTGGCGGATCATTTCATCGCGCTCTCGACCAATGAAGCAGCGGTCACAGAATTCGGGATTAATGCCGAGAACATGTTCCCCTTCTGGGAGTGGGTCGGCGGGCGCTACTCGCTGTGGTCAGCTATCGGCCTGCCGATCGCGCTGTCGGTCGGGTGGAAGAATTACCGGGCGCTCCTTGATGGGGCCGCCGCCATGGACCGGCATTTCGAGACCGCACCGATGAAGGAGAACCTGCCGGTCCTCCTCGCGCTGATCGGCGTCTGGCACCGCAGCTTCCTTGGGATGCAGGCCAATGCGGTCCTCCCTTATGACCAGTATCTGCATCGCCTGCCTGCCTATCTTCAGCAGGCGGATATGGAATCGAACGGCAAGTCGGTGACGATGGCGGGCGCGCCCGTGGCCTATGGCACGGGGCCGGTCCTTTTCGGGGAGGCGGGTACCAATGGCCAGCACGCCTTCTACCAGCTCATCCATCAGGGAACGGACATCATCCCGTGCGATTTCATCGCGGCGGCGGAGAGCCATAATCCGCTCGGGGATCATCACGAGAAACTGCTCGCCAATTTCCTTGCTCAGCCCGAGGCGCTCGCCATGGGCAAGACGCCTGATGAAGTGCGCGAGGACCTCAAAGGCAACGGCATGGCAGAAGCCGAGATTGAGGCGCTGGTGCTGCACAAGGTCTTTACCGGGAACCGGCCGACCGTCTCGATCCTGATGGAGAGGCTGGAGCCAAAAACGCTCGGTTCACTGATTGCGCTCTATGAGCACCGGATTTTCTGCCAGTCGGTGATCTGGGATATCAATGCGTTCGATCAGTGGGGTGTTGAGCTCGGCAAGGTGCTCGCCAAAGCGATCCTGCCTGAGCTGAAGGGCTGGGCCGATGTGAAGCATGACAGCTCGACATCGGGCCTGATCGCGCGGATCAACCGGCTGCGGCGTAGCTAGCCTCTTCTGCTACTTTCTCTCCGTCGGCATCGACATCTTCGAATTCGATGGAGAGTTTCGGGAACAGGGTTTCGTCCTTGAACGTCACGGGCGCGTGCTCGATCCGTTTGGTCAGGCGCTCCATTTTCTCGCGCACATTCTTTTTATCGGCAAAGCCGAAGAAGATCGCGAAAGTCCCGCTGCCGACCCGGCCGACAAGATCGGTCTGACGGACATGCCCGCCGAGCCAGCTGCCGACGCTGACGCAAAGCTCTTCTGCCGCCTCGTCGCCGAGGCGCTCACGGACCTCATCGAAATTCCCGATCGAGATGCGGGCCACACAGCCATGGATCGTCACGCCCGGGCCAAGCCGGCGGGCAAGGCTCGCCACGAACTTACCGCGTGAGAGAATGGGGGAGGGTTTCTGGCTCGACGCCCGTTTCTTCAGGGCATCGATTTCTTCCAACGCCGCATCAAGCCGTGCCCGGAGGGACGCGATGTCTTCAAGCGCCGTCTCGGCGTCCAGAACTGAGCTGGCCTCAGGTGCTGAACCTGTCGCTTCTGCCTGCGGCAGCCGGAGTGTTTTGCGTTTCGTCGCACTCATCGGGGCCTCCCACTCAATGCTTTTGGGAGAAAGTATCCGCGAAACCTGTTGAAACCGCGTTTCGAAACGAGACCACTGTCGTAAAGGGAAGGTGAAGACGAGCCGGCGCATTTGGGGTTTCCCTTGGACCCTTATTCGTAGTATTGGCGTCGCTTTTTCGCGGGATCAGGTGAAAATGACGGACCAGCCCCAAGTGGCCATCGTGATGGGATCGACCTCCGACTGGCCGACCATGAAAGAAGCCGCCGACGCTCTCGACGCGCTTGCCGTCAGCCATGAAGATTTGATCGTCTCGGCCCACCGGACACCTGACCGGCTTTATGAATTTGCGAAGGGTGCACGGGCGCGCGGGGTGAAGGTCATCATCGCGGGCGCCGGCGGCGCAGCTCACCTGCCGGGCATGGTTGCGTCCATGACCTCGCTGCCGGTCCTGGGCGTGCCGGTTCAGTCAAAAACCCTTTCCGGGCTCGATAGCCTTCTTTCCATCGTACAGATGCCGAAAGGCGTGCCGGTTGGCACGCTCGCCATCGGCACGGCGGGGGCGGCGAATGCGGGGCTTCTTGCGGCTTCGATCCTGTCGATCGGCGATCAGGATCTGGCAGCCCGGCTTGATGCCTGGCGGCAGGCCCAGACCGATGGGGTCGTTGAATGCCCTCCCAGCCAGCCGATGACGGATTAAACCAGATGCTGGAGCCGGGATCGACCATCGGCATTCTTGGCACCGGCCAGCTTGGCCGGATGCTGGCAGGGGCGGCCGCAAAGCTTGGCTTCCGCGTTGAGACCTACGGGCCTGAAATCTCTCCGCCTGCGGCGCAACTTGCGAATGAGCACCATGCGGCGGACTATACCGATATTGAGAGCCTGCGGGCCTTCGCCCAACGGATCGATGCGGCGACATTCGAATTTGAGAATATCCCGCCTGAAACCGTCCGGATACTGATCGAAGAAGGCGTGCCGGTTCGGCCCGACGAGCGCATTCTGGCGGTCTGTCAGGACCGGGTGCCGGAGAAGAAATTCCTGCGTGAGCATGGCTTTGCGACTGCGCCCTTCGCCGATATTCAGACAGCAGACGACCTTGAAAAAGCCGTTGCCGAGATCGGCCCCGAAGGCATCCTGAAAACCCGCCGCTTTGGCTATGACGGCAAGGGGCAGGTCCGCATCCGGCCCGGCATGGATCTTGGCGCCGCCTTTGCCGAGCTGAACGCACCCTCGGTCTATGAGGGACTGGTTGAGTTCGATGCGGAGGTCTCGCTGATCGCCGCGCGCAGTGTCTCGGGCGATATCCGTTTCTTTGACATGCCGCATAATGACCATTCTGGCGGCATCCTTCGGATTTCGACGGTGCCGGCCAACCTGCCGATTGAGGCGGAGGAGGCAAAGTCCTCCGTGTGCCATCTTCTTGAGACGCTCGATTATGTCGGCGTGATGACGGTCGAGTTCTTCTGGTCGAAAGAGGCCGGGCTGATCGCCAATGAGATTGCTCCGCGGGTGCATAATTCGGGGCACTGGACGCATGAGGCCTGCGCGGTCTCGCAGTTCGAGCAGCATATCCGCGCGGTCGCAGGCTGGCCGCTGGGCGATCCGGCACGTCACTCCGATGCGGTGATGGCGAATCTGATCGGCATGGATGCGGAAGAATGGGCAATGCTTGCCGAGGATCCGGCGCTCGCGATCACGCTTTACGGCAAGTCAGAAGCCCGCGCGGGCCGTAAGATGGGCCACACGGTCAAAATTTTCCCGAAAAGCTGAAATCTCGGATCAGTAGGTTTCCCACTCGCCCAGATCGCCGGGGCGGTTGTCGAGATCGTCCATGCGGCGGCACTGAGTGTAGCCTGCGCGCCAGCCGGCCTGATAGCTCGGTTCGGTCTTGAAGAGATGCTCGTCGCGGTGCCGTTTGACGCCAAAGCTCGACTGGATCGCCTCTGCCGTACGGCAGCCATCCGAATAGCCCGCCGGGTAGTAAGCCCCGTCATCGCCCACTTGCGGAGATGCGCAGGCGGCCACGCCAAGAGCGGCAGAAAGTGCAATCAGAAGGCGGCGGTCCATGGCATCACTCCGGTCAGTATTCCCGTCTTCACCATGTCTAGCTGGCGCCTGCGGGGCTGGCCAGCGGAAACCGCGTATTAAGGCTGGTGCCCTAGATAACGGCGATCATGATGAACGCTGTGGCCCAGGACCCCGATAATTCGGAGGAAAAGAAAGGCAGAGCCCCTGAAATCCAGCGGGCTGAGCTTGCCAGTCGGCTTGTCGATGTCCTGTCGCTGCCTGCCGGGCAGATGAACGAGAATGAGCGCGCCTTCACGGCGGATATTCTCGACCAGCTGTTCGATCATGTGCCTCTCAAGGTGAAGATCGACATCAGCACGCGGCTGTCCCGGGTGCTTGCCCCGCCAGCGCTCCTCTTGCGCCGGATGCTGCTCGAGCAGATCGAGGTTTCGACCCCGCTCCTCAAAGAACTCAAGGAGATCACGGACGTCCAGTTGATTGAAGTCGCAGGCGTCAGCGTCGCGCACCGTCAGGTGATCGCCCGCCGCCTGAAGCTGAATGAGGCCGTCATTGATAGCCTGCTGAGTTATCCGGATATCGAAGTGGTGTTGCACCTGCTGCAGCGCCCGGACGTCCGGATCGGCGAGCGCCGCCTCGATGAGTTGGTCGCGATGACCGAGGAGAATTACGTCCTGCGCGAGCCGCTCCTGACCCGCCGGGAGCTGACGCCGCGCCACGGCTTCACGATGTTCTGGTGGCTCGACCGGCCAGCGCGGCGCAAAGTGCTTTCGCGTTTCGCGATGGACCGTTCGGTGCTGCAGGACGCGCTGAAGAACCTCTATTGCGAGGTCTTCCCGGATCCAGAACCCGATCCGGTGACAAAAGGCGTTCTCAAGCTTTGTGACCGCCGCCACCGGGCGAGGGGCCCGAATGGCGAGACGGTCTCGCTCGAGGTCGTCCAGAAAACCTTCACCAACGCCTTTGCCAATCCTACGCCAGAGCTCTGCATGGCAGTCGGCTTCATGGCAGGTGTCTCCTCCGAGACGGCAAAACGGATTCTCTTTGATCGCGGCGGCGAGCCTTTCGCGGTCATGTGCAAGTCGGCCGGGATGTCGCGGAGTGATTTCTCCGACCTTCTGGTGCGGGCGCGGTTGATTCGAGACCCTGAAAGCCGGGGGCCGGAGGTCTCCGAGCAGGATTGTGAATATCTTCTCGGGATTTTCGACATGATGGCCCGCGACTACTCGCGCACGGCGCTCAGATATTGGGATTGGCGGCGCGGAATTCAGCTCGATCCGCTCGGCGATTAGCCCTTTCTACCCCTCTCGGCTGAGAAAACTGTCTAATTTCCCGTCTCCGGGTGTTGCTTTCGGCGAAAATCTTGCGATTTTGCGCGCCACGCTCTCCGGCGACGGGTGGCGTCGATCTTAACGCCGTCGCTGCGGTAATCCCGCAGCCTCTCTCGCTAGGGAATTATGCTCAGAAACCTTGTCAGACAGGCCGGACGTCCGCTGGCATTGGGCTTGAGCCTGTTTGCGCTCTGGCTGCTGCTGTCGGGATATTTCACCCATGCGACGCTGCTTTGCTTTGGCGTGGCGAGCGTGATGCTCACAGTCTGGCTCTCTGACCGTGCGGGCGTCATGGATGGCGAAGGTGTGCCGACCCGCGTCTTCCCCGGTATCGTCACTTACATGCTCTGGCTGACATTCGAGATCGGCAAGGCAAACATCGCCGTTGCCCGCGAGGTCCTCCGCCCGAAGCTGAAGCTCTCGCCGAAGATGATCCACATTCCCGCCCGACAGGCGAGCGATCTGGGCAAAACCATTTTTGGCAATTCGATCACACTGACGCCGGGAACAGTCACAATCGATCTGCATGACGACAGTATTCTCGTTCACGCGCTGACCGAAGACCTCGCTGATGTCGAGGGGATCATCTCGATGGGCGAAAAGGTTTGCGCCTTTGATGGCGAAGAGGGCCGGGATTGGGCCCGCAATCGCAAGAATGGCGGGGAGGGCGCATCCTGATGTTCGTTGCTGCCGCCGCTGCCATTGTTGTCGGGATGGTCATTGTCCTTGCTCGCGCCATTGCCGGGCCGACGCTTTATGACCGGGTGCTCGCGGTCAACTCCTTCGGTACCAAGACAGTCCTTCTCCTCGCCGTTGTCTTCTTCATGGCGGGGCGGCCGGAGTTCCTTGATGTCGCGCTGCTCTATGCGCTGCTCAATTTCGTGGCGACCATCGCGATCCTGAAATTCTTCCGTTACGAGGCGCTTTCTCCTGTCATGGAAGGCGGCGCACTTGCCGAAAATCCCGGCACGGATATGGGAGGGCCGACGGAGTCATGAGCGGCATTCTCGATATTCTCTCCTGGATCCTGTTTGTCGCTGGAGGCGGGCTTGTCGTCATTGGCGCGATCGGTGTCTGGCGGTTCCCGGATTTCTATACCCGTCTGCATGCCGCAGGCGTGACGGACACATTCGGGGCGGACCTCGTTCTTCTGGCGCTTGCGCTGCAGGCGGATAATTTCCTGATCGTGGTCAAGCTGCTCTTCATTTTCATCTTCCTTGTGCTCACGAGCCCTGTCTCGACCCATGCTGTCGCGCACGCAGCTTTGGTCGGCGGGTTGAAGCCGAAGCTCGGATCTGACCTGCATACCGCAAAGACTGCAGCAGAAGCGCGCGGAGAGACGGGAGGCGGCGCATGAGCCCTGTGGACGCGACGACAGTTGCTTACGAAGCGCATGTCTCTCCGACTTTCCTGCTCGACCTTTCACTGCTCGCTATGCTGGTCGCTTGCGCCTTTGCCATGGTCACCCAGCGGCGCCTTTTTGCCGTTGCCATGCTGTCGGGCGTCTACAGCTTTGTCTCAGCGCTCTTCTTTGTGCTGATGGATGCTGTCGATGTGGCATTCACAGAAGCCGCGGTGGGCGCGGGCGTGTCGACCGTCCTGGTCCTTTCAGGGATGGCGCTTGCCTCCCGGCGTGAAGCGCCGGTCTCCAAACAGCGTAAGATCCTGCCCCTGCTGGTCGTCGCGATAGTTGGGGCTGCACTGATCTACGCATCATTCGATCTGCCTGCATTGGGAGATCCGAACAGCCCTGCAAACTCTTATGTCGGCACGGCGTATATCGATGTCTCACCCACCGACATCACCGTGCCGAACATCGTCACCGGCGTTCTTGCCAGCTATCGCGGCTATGACACGATGGGCGAGGTGCTGGTCGTCTTCACGGCGGGTCTCGCCTGTCTGATGCTGCTCGGCGCAGGCTCGATCAGGGGCGGGCGCCGCGTTTCCGATCAGGCGCCACCGACGCCACTGATCGAAGCCCAACAAACCTTTGAGCAGGAAATGAAGGCGCGGGCCGACCACCCAGAAGCGGGGGAGGAGCGCACATGATGGGCCACGTTATCCTCCGCGTGACGATCAAGCTGTTGTTCGCGCCGATCATCCTTTTTGCGCTCTATGTGCAGTTCCATGGCGATTACGGTCCCGGCGGCGGCTTTCAGGCGGGCGTGGTTCTCGCGGTTGCTTTCGTTCTCCATGCGCTCGGCTTCGGTATCGAGGCGACCAAGAAAGTCATTTCACCGAATATCCTGCCCTGGGGCATGGCACTCGGTGTCCTCTTCTATGCAGGGACCGGCGTGCTGACGCTTCTTCTGGGGGCGAACTTCCTCGAATACGACATTCTTGCACCGGACAGCCACCACAATGCGGGCCAGCATATGGGGATCCTGTTCGTTGAATTCGGCGTCGGGCTCGCCGTTGCCTCGACCATGCTGCAGATTTTTTACGTTTTCACAGGGCGCGACCCCGAACCCGCGGATGACGCCTGGTAGACCGATGATCGATTTTATCCTTGCCAGATATAACTATTGGATCGTCATCATCCTGATGCTGACGGGGCTCTATATCGTTTATTCGCGAGGCAATCTCGTGAAGACGGTTATCGGGCTGAACGTCTTCCAGACCTCTGTTTTCATTTTCTACATCACGCTGGGGAAAGTCGTCGGCGGTACGGCGCCAATCCTTCTGGGGGCGCATAGCGCAGGCCATGGTGGGCCCAGCGCACGCGGCGCGACAGGCGGCGATCATGGCGATGGTCATGGTGCAGACGGTCATGACACTGGTGGGCACGGTGAGGACCATGCCGCTGACCCGCATCAGGCGGCCTCTAGCCATGAGGCCCCGGTCCATGCGGATGTCCAGCACGGCACACCGCTTACTGAGGAAGAGGCGCTCGAAGTCCTCTCGGGGCAGATGTCCAACTCGCTGGAGCCGAATGCGGCAGGCGATGTCTCAGGCCAGAGCGATGTGCCCGCCGAGAGCCTGCATGATTTCTCCGAAATTGATGCCTCGAACTCCCTGACCCCGCAAATGCCGGACACACATGAACCGGCGCCTGTCGACCCCGGCATTACGATCACGCCGGGCGGGCATGAAACGGCGGCCGATCAGCAGGCCGTGCTCGATGCCGGACATGAAGCGATGACCCATGCAGCCGAGGTGGTTTATTCAAACCCGCTGCCGCATGTGCTGATCCTGACAGCGATTGTCGTCGGCGTTGCAACGACCGCAGTGGGGCTCGCCCTCGCGGTGCGCATCCGCGAAGCCTATGGCACGATCGAGGAAGATGCGCTGGAGCGCATGGACAATGAGGCCGCGACCGGGTCTCCCACCGGGGAGGGCGGCAAGGCGTGAATATCATCGAACAGCTTCCCGTGCTGCCGGTTGTCCTTCCGCTGGTGGCAGCTCCGATCTGTGTGCTACTGCCGAAGGGCAATCTGCCCTGGGCGTTTGCAACCTTTATTTCGGTGCTGACCTTTATCCTGTCGCTGATGCTTCTGCGCGAAGTTCATGCGGTCGGGGTCATTGAGTACCAACTCGGCAACTGGCCGTCGCCTTACGGGATCATCTACCGGATCGACATGGTCTCGGCGCTGATCATCACGCTTGTATCCGGTATCGCCGCCACGGTTTTCCCTTACGCCAAGCAGAGCGTTGCGCGCGAAATCGCTCATCAGCAGACGTCTTTTTTCTATGGCATGATGCTGATCACCTTTGCGGGCCTCCTTGGCGTTGTCGCAACGGGGGACGCGTTCAACGTCTTTGTCTTCCTCGAGATTTCCTCACTCTCGACCTATACGCTGGTCGCGATGGGCGCGCGGCAGGACCGCCGGGCTTTAACGGCTGCCTTTACCTATCTCGTGCTCGGGACGATCGGGGCGACCTTCTTTGTGATCGGGCTCGGCCTTCTTTATGCGGCCACCGGTACGCTCAACATGATCGACCTGCATGAGCGGTTGGTCGGCATGGACAATAAGGTCGTCCGTGCAGGGTTTGCTTTCATCATCACGGGCTTCGGTCTGAAGCTTGCGATGTTCCCGCTGCATCGCTGGCTGCCCGACGCATATACGTTCGCGCCCTCAGCCGTGACGAGCTTCCTTGCCGCCACCGCGACCAAGGTGGCTGTCTATGTGATGCTGCGCTTCGTCTTCACGGTGTTCGGCTTCTCCTTCGTCTTCCTCGATGTCGCGCTGACCTTCTTCATCATCCTTGGCCTTGCGGGCATGTTCATCGCATCGCTGGTCGCGGTCTTCCGTGATGATGTGAAGCAGATGCTCGCTTATTCCTCGGTGGCGCAGATCGGCTACATGCTGGTCGGCATCTCCTTTGCGACCGTTGAAGGGGTCTCGGCGGCTCTCGTTCACGTCTTCAACCACGCGCTGATGAAGGCCGCTCTCTTCATGGCGGTCGGCGCTGTCTTCTACGCCATCGGCTCGCACCGGATCTCGGCCTTCCGCGGGCTGGGCAAGACGATGCCGTTCACGGCGGCATGTTTCGTCGTTGCGGGCCTCTCCCTCGTCGGCGTGCCGTTCACTGGCGGCTTTGTCTCTAAATACCTGCTCATCGATGGCGCCTTCTCGGCAGTGCTCGATGTGCCTTCACTTGTCATCGTGCTGATGATTGTCGCCTCTTCGCTGCTCGCCGTCGCCTATATCGGCCGGGTCGTTTATGAGATGTATCTTGCCGAGCCTGTCGAAGGGGTGAAGGTCGATCGTGTGCCGCTGGGCATGCTGATCCCGCTCGGTTTCATGACGGCGGCGAATGTCTATGCAGGTCTCGATGCAGAGGGGCTGACGACTTACGCCCGCCGCGCAGCGGATATCCTGCTTGGTGTGGGGATGGCTGAATAATGACCCCGAACGACGCCCTTCTCATTGCGCTCTTCCTGCCCATCATCGGGGCCTTCGGCATCATGCTGACGGGCAAGCACCCGAATGTCCGCGAGAGCCTGATCCTCGTCATGGCCGTTGCCACCTTCTTCTTTGTGCTGATGGTGGCGCGCGCAACGGCTGCTGGAGACCTTGCCGATGTCACCCTGTTCGAGGTGATGCCCGGCCTCTCGATCAGCTTCAAGCTCGAGCCGCTTGGCGCGATGTTCGCGGTGATTGCGAGCGGGCTCTATATCGTCAATTCGCTCTATTCGATCGGCTATATGCGCGGCACGAATGAGAAGAACCAGACGCGGTTCTATGTCTGCTTCGCGATTGCCATTTCCGCCGCGCTGGGGATCGCCTTTGCTGGCAACCTGCTCACCTTCTTCACCTTCTATGAGATACTGACCCTCTCCACCTTCCCGCTGGTGACGCATAAGGGCGATGCCAAGGCGCGGGCCGGGGGCCGGGTCTATCTTGGTATCCTGATGGGGACATCGATCGGGCTTCTTCTGCCTGCGATCATCTGGACCTGGGTAATGACGGGGACGACGGATTTCGTGGCCGGCGGTATTCTGGGCGATGCGGCCGATTTCCGCAGCTGGGTTCCGGTCGTCCTCCTCGGTCTTTATCTCTACGGCATCGGCAAGGCGGCGCTGATGCCGATCCATCCATGGCTGCCCAATGCCATGGTCGCGCCGACACCTGTTTCCGCTTTCCTCCACGCCGTTGCGGTCGTGAAGGCCGGTGTTTTCGGTGTGCTGAAAATTGCGGTTTACACGTTCGGCATCGACACTTTGCGCGAAACCAATATCAGCGAGATTTTCATGTGGATCGCGGCAGGCTCAATCCTGCTGGCTTCCGCCATCGCCATGACGCAGGACAATCTCAAGGCGCGGCTTGCCTATTCGACGGTCAGCCAGCTTTCCTATGTCACGCTTGGCGCGATGATCGCGACAAATCTCGGTGTCATGGGCGGCGCGATGCAGATTGCAGCCCACGCGCTCGGCAAGATGACCCTCTTTATGTGCGCAGGCGCAATCTATGTCGCCCACCACAAGACGCTGGTGTCCGAGTTGCGCGGTCTTGGCCGGTTGATGCCGTTCACCTTTGGCGCATTCTTCATCGGCGCAATGTCGATTGTTGGCCTACCGCCGATGGCAGGGTCGTGGCCGAAATTCTTCCTGATGCTGGGCGCCGTTGATGCGGGACAGCTCGCGATCATTGCAGTGCTGATCATCTCGTCGCTGCTCAATGTGGTCTATCTCTTGTCGATCCCTGTGAAGGCGTTCTTTGGCAAGCCGGCAGGCGAGGCACAGCCCGCACCGATCGGGTGGAAGACGCTTCAGGAGGCACCGATTTTCTGCCTCGTGCCGCCGCTTCTCACTGCCGCAGGGACGATCATCCTCTTCTTCTATTCGGACCCGCTCTTTAATTTCCTCTTGCCACTGATTGGCGGTGCGGGATGAACAGCGTGCTGAAAGGACAGCTCCTATGAGCGATCCCCAGAACAATCCTCACGACGAGCATGGTCACGGGCCGCGCCCCGGCGAGAAGAATTACTGGCTCGACAATCCGAAGAATGTCGACCTGATCTGGTACGCGCTGGCTGGCGCCTGTTTTCTGCTGTTTGTCGCCGATTTCTTCGTGGAGAAGCATCCGCATTTTCCGATTGAGGAGTGGGTGAACTTCTACGGCTTTTACGGCTTCATCGGTTGCGTCTTCCTCGTGCTTGCCGCGGCCCAGCTGCGCAAAGTGCTGATGCGTGACGAGGATTATTACGAGCGCAAAAGCGATGAAGACGGGAAGGGTCAGCAATGATCGGTGAACTCTCTCCCGCTCTGATCGTCATTATCGGCTCGGCACTGACGGTGTTCTTCCCCGGCGGCTGGCCGCGCAATATCTTCTCGCTCGCCGTCATCGCGCTTGCGGGATATCAACTCCATGCGCTCGGGCTCGGTGAATACGGACAATATTCGCTGTTTGGCGAAACCCTGACGCTCACCCGCATTGATGGCCTTGCCCGCATTTTCGCGGTGATCTTCCTAATCGCGATGGCGCTCAACACGGTCTATGGCTGGTGGTTGCGTGATGCAGGGCAGCAGGCCGTATCGCTCGCCTATCCCGGTGCAGCGCTCGGCGGGGTGCTGGCAGGCGATCTTGTGACGCTCTTTGTCTTCTGGGAGCTGGCCGCGATTACGTCCGTGTTCCTTATCTGGGCCGGAAATAACGAGCGCTCCTTTGGCGCAGGGATGCGCTACCTTGTCTGGCAGATCGGGTCTGGCGTTCTGCTGCTTGCAGGCATCGCGCTTTTCTACCGCTCGACAGGATCATTCGCATTCGAGAACTTCATCGATGGCGGCATGTCACTGACTGATCCGGCCGTGCTGTGCATCTTCATCGCCTTTGGGATCAAGTCCGCGTTCCCGCTACTCCATAACTGGGTGCAGGACGCCTATCCCGAAAGTACGGTGACCGGCACAATCATCCTGTCGGTCTTCACGACCAAGATGGCGGTCGCGTCGATTGCGCGCGGCTTCGCCGGGGTGGAAGCACTGGTTTATATCGGCGCGGTCATGACGGCGTTCCCGATTTTCTTCGCGGTGATCGAGAACGATTTGCGCCGGGTTCTGACCTATTCGCTGAATAACCAGGTCGGCTTCATGATCGTCGGCATCGGTATCGGCACGCCGATGGCCCTGAACGGCGCGGCGGGCTACGCCTTCTGTAACATCCTCTTCGAGGGCCTTTTGTTCATGGCCATGGGGGCGGTGCTTTACCGGACCGGCACGATCAAAGGCTCTGAGCTTGGCGGGCTTTATAAGACCATGCCGCTCACCGCATTTTTCTGCATCATCGGTGCAGCGTCGATCTCGGCATTCCCTCTGTTCTCAGGCTTCATCACCAAGGGCCTGATCATCAGCGGCGCGGCAGAAGGACACTATTTCTGGGTCTGGATGACGCTGTTGTTCGCAGCCGCTGGCGTGTTCCACCATTCGGGGATCAAAATTCCATACTTTGCCTTCTTCGCTCATGATTCAGGCAAGCGTCCTGACGAAGCACCGCTCTCCATGCTGATTGCCATGGGGATCACAGCGGCGCTCTGCGTCGGCATCGGTGTGGCGCAGATCTTCACCGGGCCTGAAGGCGATCCGCTCTATGCGCTGATGCCGTTCGAGGTGGTGATCGAGAAATCTTACTCGCCCTATATCTCCTATACGGCGCCGCACGTCCTCACCCAGATGCAGATCCTGTTCTTCTCAGGTCTGGCATTCGCTGTGCTCCAGAAAACCGGCCTCTATCCGCCGGAGCTACGGTCGACCAATCTGGATACGGACTGGTTCTACCGCGTGCCGGGGCGGGTTGCGCTGCTCGGTATCGTTGGCGGAGTGGTCGCCCTGTGGCGGGCCGTCTGGGGCGTCACCAAGGGACTCATCGGCGGCGCGGTCAACGGGCTTTATCACTCCCATGGGCCAGAGGGGCGCATGGCCCGGACATGGTCTGTGGGCTACACGGCCCTCTTTACCGCGATTGTTCTTGGCATCGCGCTGATCGCTGTCTTCAGTGTAAGGTAGAAAAATGCCGGGAGCGCATCAACCTCCCGGTTTTTCGATATAGCTACAATTTGATTCAAATGCCCGCGGGATGATCCGGTAAAACTTATCCCCGCTGTGGTTGTATGCCCTATCATCCTACAGCCGGAAGGGAGTCCGGTTTAAGGTTTGAGTAAGAGGGCTGAAGAATGTCGAAAGGGCACAGCCACGGGAAAGCCGTGGACTGGCACGCTCTGACGGCTCGCCGCGTGGTGGCAGGCGAGTTCGGAGTGTCAGTAGAGGAATTAATGGCGCCGACGCGCGCCAGGGCGGAGATTGCCTTCGCCCGGCAGGTGGCGATGTATCTCGCCCATGTTGTCTATCAGATGACTTATAATGAGGTGGCGGAAGCCTTCGACCGTGAGCGGACGACCGTTGCCTATGCCTGCGCCGTTGTTGAGGACGCGCGGGATGATGCAGAGCTTGATGCCCGTATGGAGCGACTCGAAGCGCAGCTAACGCGGCTCGACCGCTTGCGAGAAGGGCGCAGGATCGACCGTTGCGGTCGTCTTGCCATCATTCTTGAAGGCTGTCCGGCGGGGTAAGCCCAAGGCGGGCATAGACCTCAAGCGGAGAGGCGCCTCGCGCCCGCATATCGGCGAGGGTCGCGGCCTTATCCCGTTTGGCGAGCCGCTTGCCGTCTTCATCCGTGATCAGAGGGTGATGGCGGTAGATCGGCGGCGGCGCCTCAAAAAGGGCATAGAGCAGCCGGTGGAGGCCGGCCGCTTCGGCCAGATCCTCCCCCCGGATGATATGGGTAATGCCGCTTTCGATATCATCATGGACCGAGGCGAGGTGATAGCTGGTGCCGACATCCTTCCGGCCAAGGACGACATCGCCAAACCTTGCCGCCGAGGCGGGGACGTCGTTGATTGTGCCATCCTCGTCGAGAAGGAAGGTCAGCTCATCGAAGGGCGCACCGCTCTCCTCGCGCACGGCCTTCATATCGAGCCGCCAGGCGAAGGGCGTTTCTTTTGCGAGCAGTGCTTCTTCTTCCGAGGGCGGCATCGGCCCCGGTGAATAGGCCGCGCCGAGCGGCCCATGCGGAGCGGAGCTCATTTCCTCAAGCTCCTTGCGGGTTTTAAAACAGCGATAGACGAGCCCGCGCTTAATCAGCGTCTCAAGGCGGGCTTCATAGTCGGCGAGCCGTTCGGATTGCCGCCAGATCGGCGAATCGAATGTCAGGCCGAGCCAGCCGAGGTCTTCGATGATGGCAACTTCATATTCGAACCGGCAGCGGCCCCTATCGATATCCTCAATGCGCAACAGGATCGATCCGCCGGCCTCAACCGCCGCCTGCCATGTCAGGATCGCAGAATAGGCATGGCCGAGGTGCAAATGCCCCGTCGGAGAGGGCGCAAAGCGGGTGACAAAGCTCATCGCAGGGCGGCTCCGGCTTTTTCAGGGCGCCCAACCGCCCAAAAATCAAAGAAAATCCGCCAACCGGGGCGAAAAATCACCTCTCCCGGCAACTTATTGGGGCGAATTGGCAGGGCGTTTGCACTCATCGACATGCGAAAGACTTAGGGAAGGTCGCGTCCATGTTCGAGACAACTCAGCTGCGCCGCACGCGGGAAAAGATCGAAGCCAGCATTCGGCTGTCCAATGGGGACACGATCGAGGGCTTTCTGTTCCTCGCAAAGCAGGAACGCGTCTCGGACCTTCTTAATGATGACCGGGCCTTCCTGCCGGTCGAGACCGGCCACGATACGGTCGTCATCTCAAAAGCGCAGATTGCCGAAGTGCGGATCCACGAAACACATGACGAAAGCGGCGTGACCGACCCTTATGAAATGCTGCGGGTTGAGCCGACGGCGAGCGATGCGGAAGTGCGTTCAGCATGGATGGCGCGGGTAAAAAGCTGCCACCCTGACCGGCTGGCGTCCCTCAATCTCGATCCGGAGATCGTGCAGGTTGCCCGTCGGGTGAGCCAGCGGATCAATGCGGCCTATGATCAGGTGATCCGCCAGCGCAAAGCAGAACGCGCCGCCTGATCTTACTGCGACATCAGCATGGTGATGAGGTGTCGGGCCGTCCGCAGACGGTTGACCTGTGTTGCCCCCTCACGAAGCTCGGCAAGGCCCTTCCGGTCAAACCAGACCCCATGGATCATCATGCCGTCGAGATCGCGCAGGAGGGTAATGTCCGACAGCGGATCACCATCGACGAGGATCAGGTTCGCGACATAGTCTTTACGGACCTGACCGCGCCATGACAGCCCCAGCGCATCGGCGGAAGTGACGGTTGCGGATTCGAGCACCTGACGGGGCGTCAGGCCCGCATCGATCAGCAGGTCGAATTCGTCATGTAGGGCTTCGCCGGGTGTGTTGGTGAAGATCCCCGCATCTGTCCCGGCAATCAGCGGCACGCCCGCATCGGCCATCTTCTTCGTTGCAAGCTTATAGAACTCGGCGCGCGGCGCTTCGCGCGGCGCAGGGTCCATCTGGCTCCAATATTCATAGGTGCCGGCATCAAAGGCTTTGAGAACGGGGTTGATCGTCTCCGTGCCCGGACGGTTCAGATAAGCGCCTTTGCTTTCCGCCACCCGGATCAGATTGGCATGCGCGACAAGCGTCGGGGTGACGACGACATCGGCTGCCGCGATCTTCTCGGCGAGTGCGTCCATTGCCGCTTCATCAAGCTGGTTTCGCAGGCCATGCCAGACGATCGATTCTGTGTGCTCGATCGTCCGGAAGCCATCATCGAGAATGTCCTCGAAACTCATTTCGAATGGCTTCTCATAAGGCATGCCCTCGGTGCGGCGCCCTTCGGGCGTATGTCCGTTGACGGAGAGACCCAGTTTCTCTGCTTCATCGAGGATCGCCGCATAGGGCTCAGGGTAGAGGTTCGAATAGACCTTGAGGTGCTCATAGCCGGCATCCGCCTGTTTGCGGACAGCCGCGCGGGCTTCTTCATCCGTGGCCACTAGAACGTGATTGTCCTGCTGGTTTGCTCCCGGCGAGTTGAGGATCGGCCCGGTCGTCAGAAGGTCTGGCCCGATCAGCCCGCCATCCTCGATACGGCGAGCGAGCGGCAGGTGGAAGGGCATGCCCGACATGTTCCGCACACTGGTGACGCCATAACCCAGATACCCGGCAAGCTCGGCCTCATCCCAGACATGCACATGCGCGTCGATCAGGCCGGGAAGGAGGGTGCGATCATCGCCTTTGACAAGCTGAACTTCCGTGCCCAGCCGGTCGGCTGCTGTGCGAACGGAGGCGACATCGCCGACTTCCACGATCTGGCCATCAACGACGAGGACGGACTGATCCGGGATGGCATCTGGTGCGCCCGGCATCATGGAGATGACGCGGACATTCTCGATCAGGACGGCGCGGGGGGTATCACTGTCCGGCTTGAGCGCGCCGGGCAGGGAAGTGATGGCCAGCAGGAACCAGCCAGAAGCTATCAGCAGAAGGAACAGAATTCCCAGTTTGATCGGGTGGCGACGGAACATCATAGATAACTCTTAACGGTACATTCGTGTTCGGATCAAAAAGAGAGGCATCAGGCAGATGCCCCCAAAGGTCAGGCGCCAGCGCCGCCGACAGTCAGCCGGTCGATCTTGAGGCTCGGCTGGCCGACCCCAACGGGCACGCCCTGTCCTGCCTTGCCGCAGACGCCGATGCCCGGATCGAGCGAGAAGTCATTGCCGATCATGGAGACACGTTTCATCACGGTCGGACCATCACCAATCAATGCGACATTTTTAAGAGGCGCGCCGATCTTGCCGCCTTCAATGCGGTAGGCTTCCGTGCAGTTGAAGACGAATTTGCCGGAGGTGATGTCGACCTGACCACCGGAGAAATTGACGGCGAAGATCCCGTCCTTGACGCTTTCGATCAGCTCCGCCTGCGAATGGTCACCGCCCAGCATGTAGGTGTTGGTCATGCGCGGCATGGGGGAGTGCTCAAAGCTTTCGCGGCGGCCATTGCCGGTCGGGGCAACGCCCATCAGGCGGGCATTGAGCCGGTCCTGCATGAAGCCCTTGAGGATGCCGTCTTCGATGAGAACGGTTTTTGAGGTCGGCGTGCCTTCGTCATCGACGGTGAGAGAGCCGCGGCGTCCTTCGAGCGTGCCGTCATCAATGACCGTGACACCCTTGGCGGCGACCTGCTCATTGAGAAGTCCGGCAAAGGCGGAGGTTTTCTTGCGATTGAAATCGCCTTCAAGGCCGTGCCCGACCGCTTCGTGCAGAAGAACACCCGTCCAGCCCGGCCCGAGCACGACTTCCATTTCGCCTGCAGGGGCAGGGACGGCTTCGAGATTGACCAGGGCCATGCGCAGGGCCTCATCGACTTGCGCCTGCCAGAAATCAGGGGCGAGGAGGCGGTCATAAGTCTCGCGCCCACCGGCACCGGTCGAACCTGATTCCTGCTTATCGCCTTCGCCGGCCGTGACCGAGACATTGAGACGCACCAAAGGGCGGACATCGCGTACGATCAGCCCGCCGGGGCGCATGATTTCCACAACGGCCCATTCGCCGGAAAGGGAAGCGGAGACCTGCCGGACACGCGGGTCTTTCGCGCGGGCATAGGCGTTGATCTCTTCGAGGAGCTTCGTTTTCACCTCGAAGGGGACGGCTTCGAGCGGATTGGCGTCCGTATATAAAGTGCGATTGGTGCGGGCCGGGCCTTCGCCCAGCGTGCCCGAGGCGCCGGTCCGGACCGCTGCCACGGAACTTGCCGCACGTTTGAGCGACTCCTCGGAAAGTTCGGACGCATGGGCGTAAGCACTTGTTTCTCCAAGCACTGCGCGAAGGCCGAGGCCCTGGCTTACGTCATAACTGGCGGTTTTCAGCCGGCCATCATCAAAGACAAAGGCCTCTGATTGCGCATATTCGAGATAAAGCTCGCCATCGTCGCAGCCCGACAGGGCGTCATCGACAATGCGCTGGGAGCGGGCGGCATCGAGTTCGGTGCGGTCGAAGAAAGAAAAGCTCATATCCCCTCATCTAGGTGGCCTTCACCTCAACGTCGAGCGGTCAACGCCAAAGGCCTGATCCCTTCTGACAAGAAACTTCCTGAATGAGGTAAATTAAATAAGGTGTATCTGCGGCACTCCGGACGCTTGATGAGCTGGGTGGAAGCGCGCATAAGCGCGTGAAATTCTGGAAGCCGACCATCAGCGGACTCGAAATGCGCCTTCTTTCACTGGCCTTCATGGCCTTGTTCTCGACTATTCTGACGACCGGAGCCGCCTCGGCTCAGGACAACTCGCAAAGCCAAGCGGCCGTGTCACAGGATGTTCCTGTCGATGGCTCCATCTTCCTGCGTGAGGCTGCCTCACCGATGGCGGAAGAGATCGATCAGTTCCACAATCTCATCATCCTGCCGATCATGGTGATCATCAGCGTGTTGATTCTGGCGCTGCTGATCTGGGTCATCATTCGCTACAACTCGAAGTCCAATCCGGTCCCGAGCAAGTTCAGCCACAACACCATGGTGGAAGTGGTCTGGACGCTGATCCCGGTGCTGATCCTTGTCTTCATCGCGCTGTTCTCGTTTGACCTCCTTTATATGGAGGACAAGATGCCGGACGCGCAGACCTATGAATATGAAAGCGGCGTGACCAAGGTCGCTGTCCCGAACGATTTCGCCAAAAGCCGCCGGATCAGCAATGATTCCCATCTCGAGCTGTCGATTGTTGACCAAGCAACTGGCGACGAGATGACCCTCGGTGTCGATGATTTCGATGTGCAGGGTTATGGCGACGAAGAGCTGATCATCACGCTGAATGAAGCGGTTCCGGCTGGCTCTCACCTCAAGGTTCTTGGTGGGCGCAGCCGCGTCGGTCGCCGTCCGCTGCTCCACAAGCTGGGCATGCGTGTCGGTGAAGACAACACGTCCAAAATCATCCCGGCGCCGTCGATCACCATCAAGGCAACCGGCTTCCAGTGGGGCTGGACCTATTCCTATCCCGATTTCGGCGATTTCGAATTCGACTCGCTGATCGCGCCCAAGGAAACCGTGTCTTCCGAGCTGTTCCGACTTGCAACGACGAATGACGTTGTCGTGCCAGCTGGCGAGACGGTCCGTATCGTGACCACGGGCCGTGATGTCATTCACGCTTGGGCCATGCCGGCATTCGGCACCAAGATTGATGCCGTCCCCGGCCGTCTCAACGAGACATGGTTCTACACCGAAAACGAGGGCACCTATTACGGTCAGTGCTCGGAGATCTGCGGCATCGACCACGCTTTCATGCCGATTTCGGTGAAAGTCGTCTCCCGCGAGGAATTCGAGGCCTGGGTGAATGAACAGGCCGATCTTAACGGCCTTGAGCCGTTCTTTGACACGACAGACCAACTTGCCGCGGCCGAAGTGCCGGCAGACGTGAACTAAGGGGCAAGATGATGACCACTGCGACCCACACCGCTGACGGCCACGCCGCACACGACGATCACGATCACAAGCCGCCCTTCTTTGTGCGCTGGCTGTTTTCGACCAACCACAAGGATATCGGCACGCTTTATCTGATCTTCGCCATCGGCGCGGGGATCATCGGCGGCGCGATGTCGGGCCTCATCCGGGCCGAGCTTGCAGAGCCGGGCATCTCAATCGAAGGCATGGCCGGCGCAAGTACCGATGGCGGCGGCGTCCTCATCAATTACACGGACGAATATAAGCTCGTCGACCAGGTCGATGGGGCGTGCGTCCAGGGCGAAGTCGAGGGTGATCAGTGTAAGGTTCTGCGAACCGCTTCTGAACGCGAAACCTCAGCCAAGAACTTCTACAACGTCCTGATCACCTATCACGGGCTGATCATGATCTTCTTCCTCGTGATGCCAGCGCTGATCGGGGGATTCGGGAACTGGTTCGTGCCTATCATGATCGGGGCGCCCGATATGGCGTTCCCGCGGATGAACAACATCTCCTTCTGGCTTTATGGCGCGTCCGGCACGCTGCTCATGCTGTCGCTGTTTGCGCCGTCCTATGGCGCAGAGCTCGGCTATGGCGGGGGTTGGGTGCTTTATCCGCCGCTCTCGACCTCGACGAGCGGGCCGGCCATGGACTTGCTGATCGTCTCTCTCCACCTTGCGGGCGCCAGCTCGATCCTCGGGGCGATCAACTTCATCACGACGATCTTCAACATGCGCGCACCGGGCATGACGCTGCACAAAATGCCGCTCTTTGCCTGGTCCGTTCTAGTTACGGCGTTCCTGCTGGTCCTCTCGCTGCCGGTTCTGGCAGGCGCGATCACCATGCTGCTCACCGACCGCATGTTCGATACGGCGTTCTTTGATGCTGCGCGCGGCGGCGATCCGATCCTCTACCAGCACCTTTTCTGGTTCTTCGGTCACCCTGAGGTCTACATCCTCATCCTGCCGGCCTTCGGGATCATCAGCCACATTGTCTCGACCTTCTCGAAAAAGCCGATTTTCGGCTATCTCGGCATGGCCTATGCGATGGTGGCGATCGGCTTCGTCGGCTTCATCGTCTGGGCACACCATATGTATACGGTGGGTCTGTCGGTCGACATGAAGGCCTATTTTGTGGCCGCAACCATGGTCATCGCGGTGCCGACAGGGATCAAGATCTTCTCGTGGATCGCGACGATGTGGGGCGGCTCGATCGAGTTCAAAGTCCCGATGATCTGGGCCATTGGCTTTATCTTCCTGTTCACGGTCGGCGGCGTCACGGGCGTTCTGCTCGCCAATGCCGGGATCGATATCATCATGCACGACACCTATTATGTCGTGGCGCACTTCCACTATGTGCTCTCGCTCGGCGCTGTCTTCGGCATCTTTGCGGGCTGGTATTACTGGCACGAGAAAATGTTCGGTGTGCCGTATAATGGCTTCCTTGCGGGCCTGCACTTCTGGGTGATGTTCATCGGGGTGAACCTGATCTTCTTCCCGCAGCACTTCCTCGGGATGCAGGGCATGCCGCGCCGTTACATCGACTACCCGGAAGGCTTTGCTTACTGGAACCAGATCTCTTCGATCGGCTATCTGATTACGCTGATCGGTATGCTGATCTGGGTCGTGGTCGAGATCGAAGCCTTCTTGATGCGGCACAAGCGGGTGGCTCGCGACAATCCGTGGGGCGAAGGCGCAACGACCCTTGAATGGACGCTGCCAAGCCCGCCGCCTTATCACCAGTTCAACGAACTGCCGGTCATCAAGTGACCGCCGGCGCTTCGGACATGGAAAAGGGGAGGGGCGCTGCGGCGCCCCTTTCGCATGATGGTGCCGCCGCCAGCACGTCGCTCGCGAGCCCGCGTGATTACCTTGCGCTGCTCAAGCCGCGGGTGATGAGTCTCTCGATCTTTACCGCGCTCGCCGGCATGGTCGCCGCCCCGGGACCGATCACCAGCTGGCCCCTCGCGCTTTTCTCGCTGCTCGCGATTGCACTCGGCGCAGGCGCCTCGGGCGCCCTCAATATGTGGTATGACGCTGATATCGATGCGCTCATGACACGGACGAAAAACCGGCCGATCCCGGCAGGCAAAGTGCCGCGTCCTGAGGCTCTCGTCTTTGGCGGCCTGCTCGCGCTTCTCTCTGTCTGGCTTCTCGCGCTGACCTCGAACTATCTGGCCGCCGGGCTTCTGGCCGCGACGATCCTTTTTTATGTCATCATCTATTCGATGGGGCTCAAACGCTCGACGCCGCAGAACATCGTCATCGGCGGCGCGGCAGGGGCGCTGCCACCTGTCGTCGGCTGGGCCGCGGTCACGGGCTCTGCGCCTTATGAAGCGTGGCTTCTCTTTGCGATCATCTTCATCTGGACACCGCCCCATTTCTGGGCGCTGGCACTCGTTAAATCCGCCGATTACGACGCGGCGGGCATTCCGATGATGCCGAATGTGAAAGGTGCCGAGCACACGCGCCTTCAGATCTGGATCTATTCACTGATCCTGATCCCGGTGGCGATCTCGCCCTTCTTTTTCGATTTCGCGAGCTGGCTCTATCTCGCCGTTGCAGCCATTGGCGGCCTTGCCTTCCTTCACGCCGCATTCGGTGTCTGGCGGCAGGGCACGGACAAGCAGGCATGGCGACTTTTTGCCATCTCGATTTTCTATCTGTTCGGTCTCTTTCTGGCCCTCATCATTGAACACTGGGGAGGCCTGCATGGCTGATGACGACTATCGTGATCCCATCGAGGATGCCCCGGCACCTTTGAGCGACGAAGAAGTAAAAGCCCGCCGCAAGCGGAGCATTGCCATCGCTCTTGGCATCGCGGCTTTCATTGCGATCGTCTATCTGACGACGATCTTCCGCTACGCGGCGAACAACGCAGCAGGGTAGACGGCGATGGACCGGAACACGAAAACAGTCCTGGGCGTTCTTGGCATGATCGCGTTCATGACCGTGCTCGTGATCAATGCGCCGGCGCTCTATCGCACCTTCTGCCAGATCACGGGCTTTGACGGCACGACGCGCAAGGCGGATGCGGCGTCCACGGAAGTTCTTGAGCGCAAGGTGACGATCCGGTTCGATGCGAGCATGGCGGACAATCTGCCCTGGAGTTTCCACCCTGCGCAGGTCAGCCAGACGCTCCATATCGGCGAAAGCTCCCTTGCCTTTTATGAGGCGGAGAACCGCGCCGATTATCCCGTCATCGGGACGGCGAGCTATAATGTCCAACCCGCCAAGGCCGGGCAGTATTTCATGAAAGTCGAGTGCTTCTGCTTTACCGAGCAATTGCTGGCGCCTGGCGAAAAGGTGCAGATGCCGGTGACCTATTTCATCGACCCGGCCATGGCGGATGATCGGAGCCTCGATGAGGTCCGTGAGATCACACTGTCTTATACCTTCTACCGCAATGAAGTTGCCGAAAAGCGGCTCGCGGCGGCCGGTGGCGGCGCAGCGCCCGGCAGCAAATAGAAAAGCAGCGCGGCTGATTTCGCTCACTTTCTTCCTGCGGTAAGTCTGGAGGCATGGAAATATCATGCCGCTCCTCCCGCCTGTTGCTCCTGCTGCTGAGCATGACGGGCCTTTCTGCCTGCACTGTGGATCTGGAGGAGGATTTCCTCTTCTGGGTGCCGAAAGACGTCGATTTCGTCGAGACAGAGGAGGCAGGGACGGGGCTCTTTATGGGCCGGGCGCTGCTCGAGCCGATGGAGCGTGACCTGACGGCGCGCGGTTACTGGACGACCAAGGTCGAGTTCCGGCTGCGGCCAGAGGATTTCATCCCGGTAGAGATCAGCCGGGACACGGTCCCTTATGACGGCGGGGAGCTGGCAGTCTTACGTGTCGACCGGCAGGAAAGTGATCCGGAGGCGCCGGTTTTTCTTCACTGCGCCGGGATCGGGCAGAGCCTTTATAATAATGGCGTCCAGCATGCGCTCAAACTCCTGCCCTATGGCGATGTCATCCAGTTCGACATGCCGGGCCACGGGATCAGCACTGGCAAGGCGACGATCGACGACCTTGATGAGGCTGTCACCCGCATGGCGGCCTATGCCGTAGAGGAGGCAGACGGACGTCCACTGATCTTCTACGGCCATTCGCTTGGCGGTTATATCTGTGCCGGTATGGCGGCGCGTGCCGCCCGTGCCGATGGCCTTGTGATCGAGGCGAGCGGCAAGGACGCTGAATCCGTTGCCAATGCCTGGGTGCCGCGCATGATGCGGCCCTTATTCAGGATCAGGACGCCGGACGCGGTCGATCCCTATAACATCCCGCAGCTGCTTGAGAATTTCGACAGGCCGATCCTCACCATAGGCGGCGAGGAAGACGTCATCGTGCCCGCCCGGCTGGTCCGCGACATGGCAGATGCGCTCGGTCATGAGGGGCATGATGTCGTCTATGCGGAAATGACGGGCAGGGATCATTCAACGATCCCCTTTGCCGATGCCTACCGGCCGACGGTGACCGCGTATTTCAGCCGTCTTGGGATGCCACAGCCCTGATCTTTGCGATCATGCTCGTCACCCCGTTCGAGCGTTGCGGCGTGATGTGATCTTTCAGGTCGAGCTTTGCGAGCTCCTCCTCGGCGGAGATGGCGAGGATCTCGGCTTTGGTCTTGCCCGAATAAAGCGACAGCAGGAGCGCGATCAGTCCCCGGACGATGGCCGCATCGCTGTCCCCGACAATGTCGAGCCGGTCGCCATTTTGCGTGAAATAAAGCCAGACCTGACTGGCGCAGCCCCGGATGCGGGTGTCTTCACCGCGCTCATTCTCAGGGAAAGCGTGAAGCTGTCCGCCCAGATCAATGAGATAGCGGTAGCGCTCATCCCAGTCGTCAAGGAAGGCAAAGTCACCGGCAATGGTGTCGAAATCGGGCAGGGCAGAACTCATGCCCGGCATGTAGGCAGGATTGGCCAAAGAAGAAAGCCGGGACCAAGGCCCCGGCTTTTCAGCATGACAGAAGTCGAGATCGGGATATCAGCCCTTCGGCGTGCCGCCCCCGGCGATCCAGCCGACGCAGCGTGACATGTCGTTGAGGCCATGCGTGCCGAGACAGAAGGCTTCCTCAACGGCCGTCCGGCTTGCGGAGACACATTGGGCAAGGTTCATCTGAGCGTAATTATAGCAGCGCTGGCTCTCCTTGTCGGTCCCGAAGGCCGAGACGTGACCTTCATTGAGGTCATCGAGCGTGTAGCGCACGGCCAGAACGAGGGTCTTGGTCAGATAGATCTGGCGCTTGGTGTCGAGGTCGATCGGCCGGGGCGGGATGATGGCGGACCATTGGGTCGACCAGTTGGCGGCGCCATTGAGATTGGGCTGGCGGTTCCCGGCATCAGAGACGATCCGCGGCGGATTGCCGACCGCGGGCCAGTCGCGCTTCATCGCAAAGGCCTTGGCCTGGTTCACGCGCTGGGTGCCGTTGGCGGGCAGTTTTGCGCGCGCCCAGCCGGTTTCCTGAAGGCGATAGGCATCAGCGATATAGCGCTCACCGGCCTGACCGATGCGGGCGGCATCGCGGGCCGCGACCTGGCGGATGGCCTCAATCGCTTCGTTCGAGCCTTCGAGTTCCCGGACCATGGCCGGGTTATTGCGCAGATCGGCGAGGAACTGTTCGCGCTTTTTGGGCTTGTTCGCCCGGCGCTCGATCGCGGCGGCAAAGGCCGGCGTATCGGCGGCGACAAGGGCGGCATAGGCCATCTGGCCGGAGCTGATCCGGGCGGGATCATGGGAGCTGATGGTTTCGTGGACGGTCCGGGTGACCTTGGCGTTGCTGAGGGCCGCATTGTCGGCAAAATCGAAATCCGACCGCATATGCACGAAGGGGGTCGCTGTCTGCTCAAGCAGGGGAGTAGCTGGCGCTGCTTCCGGTGTGGTTGCCGGGTCTGCGGCCGAAACGCCTCCCCACATCGTTGCGACGATCGCAACGAGAGCTGCTGACTTACCCATTCTGTCCTCCGCTAATCTGCCCGATGGAGCGCATGCCCGCCGCCCGGTGAACGGTGTAACACATTCATTCGAGAAGCGGAGCCTTCCGCACCGGATGGAGGAAAATTTAACCATGGTGGCCGGTCTCCCTGACGTCCCGCAATCGAGGAGCAGTCTGGCGGCAAGAACATTCAGCTTCCGTTAACAGTCCCGGATATATTGTTAACTAGTGATGCTGGAAGCCTTTCGATCTCGTTTCAAATCCCGCGAACCGGGCCCTGAGGTCTGGGAAGGACTGGGCGATGACGTCATTGCGACGCATGGCCCGGACGGGCGTTTCTGCAAGGTTTCGGGCGGCTCGCTGACGACCTTCGGGCTCAAACCCGAAGAGATGTCCGGGCGGAGGCTGATGGAAATCGTCGCGCCTGAGTTCCAGCCCTCTCTTCTCTCTGCGATGGCGGAAGTTGCGGATCCGGACGGCCCTGGCTGGGCGCGGTTTGAGTTCCGTCTCTCACGTGAATGCCAGCGCGGCCCGGCTCTCGAAATGGTGCTGTCGCGTATCCCCGGCGGGTTCCGCAGCGTCACCCGCAATATTGAGCACCGGCTGGCCCGCGAGGCACAGGTCCGCAAAGAGGCCCGCGACACGATGGATGTCGCGGTGCGCCATAATGAGCAGCTGGCCAATTTCAGCCATGAACTCCGTACCCCGCTCAATGCGGTGATCGGGTTTGCCGGCGCCATTCATGGCGAGCAGTTCGGGCCGCTCGGCTCTGACCGCTACCGCGATTATGCCCGCATCATCCATGAAAGCGGCGAGCACCTTCTCTCTCTGATCTCCGACATTCTTGATCTCAACAAGGCCGAGGCGAATGAAACCGCCGCCATGATGAGCGAAGAATCAGTCGAGCGACTTGTCCGGTTCTGTACGGATCTTATCCACCTGCGCGCGAATGAAGCCGGGTTGTCGGTCGAGATCTCCGTTGCGCCGGGCATCGATAAGGCCATGCTGGACGCCAAGATCGTCCGGCAGATCCTCCTCAACCTTCTCTCCAATGCGCTCAAATTCACCGAAGAGGGCGGCATCATCGTGACGGCCGCACTCGATGGCGACATGCTCGAAATCTCGGTGATGGATTCAGGCGTCGGGATGTCCCCTGACGATCTGGCGATTGTTGGCACACGCTTCCGGCAGGCCCGCAAAGAAGGCGTGCGCGGCACGCGCGGATCGGGCATCGGCCTTGCGCTCTCAAAAGCGCTCGCCCGTGTTCATGGCGGGGAGCTGATCCTGCAAAGCGCGGCAGGCGCTGGCACAACGGCGGTCCTGCGGCTGCCTTACCTGCCGGTCGAGGAAAAACCGGCAGTCCAGAATATCCGGCATACGGATAATGTCGTGCCGCTGGCGGCAGCGCGGGCGTGACCGCGCGCCTCAGAAGCGATTTTCAGGTATCGGCGATCCGGCAGGCGGCAAAAGCGCATGGCGCGTTCTGCACCATCCTCAAACATGGCCATGACGAAGCCGGGATGATCCATCTTGTCTGGCGCAAGGGAGGCTCGGTGTCGGTCTGGTCGGAAAGCTCAGGCGAGGGCGGTGCAAGGGGCTGGCGCCTGCGCGCATCAGATGTCACCGAAGAGGCCGCCGATACGCTGCTTGAAAAAGAGAAGAAGTTCGATCCCGATCTATGGGTTGTCGAGCTTGATGGCGACGTTCCGCGCGACGCGCTGCCCGGCGAATTCTTCGATCAGTAATGGGAAGAAACTGTCGCCTCAGCTGGCTTCGGCAAGCGCCGGGTCTTCATGCCCGCCAGCAAGGTCGCTGACCCGGACGCGCAGGAAACGGATCGCCCGCTCGGCTGATTCCGGCATCAGCCGGTCATAAAGCGGCAGCACGGTTTCGGACACATCATGGTCCGTCCGGCGGTCCTGAAAACCGGAGATGACCTTGGCAAAGGTCGCCCGGCGGATATTATTCGACTTCATCAGGATCGCAAGGCTCTGAAAGCTCGTATCATTCACGGTACGTATCATCGTTGCGGGATCGATATCGAACATCGCAGAGGCGGCAAGGACGAACTCGGTCATCGCACGCGCTTCGAGCAGCTCGGTCAGAACCTGCTCGGTCATTGATTGCCGCCGTGTCCAGTCGGCAATGGTCCGCCGCGCCACGACCAACTCGTCACGGCCTGACTCGCTAGCATGCTTGATGATCTGCTCACGGAACCTTTTCGCCGTGCGCTCCATCAGGCCGACCCGGTCGACACCGATCTTGGGCGTCAACGCATCGCGATAGACGGTGAGCTGGTAGTGAAACATCCAGGTGAGGATAGCGGAAGGCAATTGCACGGAATTGCCGTCATCAAGGCTTAAGCCCTCCGGCAGTTCGTTCTCTGCGACATCGGCATTTTCCTGAAGGAAGGTCTGGATGTCCTTCACCGTCTGCAACACGCTGCGGCGAAGCAGGCGCTCATTCGCGGACGGCACTTTGAGGAGGGCGAGTTTGACATGCTCGTCGCGCGCACCCGCACGGATGAGGGTCAGGACGATGAGCTTTTTGAGCCGCAGGTCCATCGCATTCGCGGTGCGCGAGAGCAGAAGGTCGAACAGGGCCATGTGACGCCGGCCATAACGGTCGGGCGCGACGATGAAGCTGTCTGTCACTTCCCGCAAAACCTCGCGGCGTTCTTCGCTTGAGGTCTTGGGATCGAGAGCGATCAGCCGTTCTAATGGGCCCGTGCTCATGGATCTCCCCCGGCTAGACGGACTTCTGCAACCGCTAGTATCGCGAAATACGGTTTCAAAACCCTGAAGATTGGCCGAAACGGGGCGCTACTGCCCGTCGTTTTCAGGCTCAGTTTCCAGTCCCGGCGCTGCATTGCCGACGACGCCGGGGCTTTGCGGTTGGACGGGGCCTTGCGGCTCGGGATCGGGCCGAGAACCGAGCCCGAAAAAGCCGCGCCGCCGACGCGGGGCAGGTTCTTCGATCACAGCCCAGTCAACTTGCGGGATCGGATAGGCGGTGTTGATCAGGTCGCTTCTCAGGCTCGCATAAAGCCCCGCAACGTCACGGATATTGCCGCCTTCGAGATTGGGATCTTCGAGCAGCGGCACGGGCGAGAGATCTTCATGCGCCCGCTCCATGAAATCCTTCCAGATCGTCAGCGGGATTGTCGCGCCCGACACCTTGTCCATGCCGCGGGCCTCGTCATTCCCGACCCAGACCCCGGCGGTGTAGTAATGCGTGAACCCGATGAACCACGCATCGCGCCAGTTATTGGTCGTGCCTGTCTTGCCGCCGACAGGGTGGCTGCCGAACTTGCCGCGCGCGCCGGTGCCGTGATCCATGACGCTGATCAGCAGGCGGGCCGTGTCATCGGCCTTGGCCGGTTCAATGACGTTAAAGCCGGGGATGGGCTCATATTCGTAAAGGACCTCACCGCTCCGTGTCCGGATTTCCATGACGGCATGGGCGGGCGTCTCCGCGCCGTGATGAGCGAAGGGCATATAGGCGGCGGTCAGCTCGAGCAGCGGCACACCGACAGAGCCTAGCGCGAGGGAGGCGACAGGATCGAGCGCGGTCGTGATGCCTGCCCGCTGGGCTGCGTCAATCACCCGGTCACGGCCAATGCCTTCGGTAATCTGCACGGCGACCGAGTTGGTCGAGCGGGCCGCCGCATCGGCAAGCCGCAAGGGGCCGATATGTTTCTCATTATAGTTCGTGGGCGCCCAATCGCCGACCTTGATCGGCCGGTCGATGACGATCGAGCCCGGCTGCATCCCCGCCTCAAGCGCGGCAAGAAAAACGAAGGGCTTGAAGGCAGAGCCTGGCTGGCGCCGGGCCTGTGAGGCGCGGTTGAACTGGCTTTCCTCGTAATCCAGCCCGCCCGCCATGGCGACGATGCCGCCTTCGCGGTCAAAGGCGATGAGGGCTGCCTGTTCGGCACCGCGCGCGCGGGCCTCGTCATCGATCCCGAAGACAACCGCATCTTCGGCATGGATCTGAAGCTGCTTGTCGAGCGAGGTCGTCACGACAAGATCGCGGTCGAGCGAGCCGAGGCGCTGCTCGATCCGCTGGGCAACATAATCGAGGAAATAGCCGTAGGCGGTCTCACGCTGGGCAAGATTGAGGTCGGGCGGGACTTCCTTTGCCATCCGGCCCTCGACCTCATCGATCCGCCTTGTCTCTATCAGATTGTCGATGACTTCGCGGGAGCGGGCGACCGCGCCGTCTGGATTGATGGTCGGGGCGAGCGTCGAGGGCGCTTTGGGCAGCCCAGCGAGAAGCGCTGCCTCGCCAACCGTCAGGTCACGGGCGGATTTCGAGAAATACGCTTGAGACGCTGCCTCAACCCCATAGGTGCCGGCCCCCAGATAGGTCCGGTTGAGATAAAGCGACAGGATCTCGTCTTTTGATAGGCGCGCTTCGAGCCACAGGGCGAATTGCAGCTCCTCCAGCTTTCTCTTCAGTGTACGGTCAGGCTCAAGAAAGAGGTTCTTGGCAAGCTGCTGGGTAATGGTCGAGCCGCCCTCAACGACGCCGCCAGCGCGCAGATTGGCAATCCCGGCGCGCATCAGACCGCGCAGATCATACCCCCGGTGGCCATAGAAGCGGCGGTCCTCGGTCGCGAGGAACGCATCCTTCAGATAGGGCGGCATTTCCTCCAGCGGCACCGGGTCGGCATAACGAATGCCTCGCTGGCCGAGGAACTCGCCGTTGCGGTCAAGAAAGGTCAGGCTGGTCGGCCGGTTGATCGTCCAGAGATCGACCTCATCATCCGGCAGGACGGTGGCCGCAAAGCGCAGATTGACGATGAGCCCCGCCATCAGGAGGGCAAGCCCCGCGCTCCCGGCGGCGGAAAGGAAATGCCAGCGTTTCTTGGTGACGCGTTTTGACGGTTTCTTCTTCACGGGCGGTCCATCACTTGTGGCGGCATCCGCCTCCAGCTCGGCTTCGATCTCGGAGAGATAAGCCTCATGCTCTTCATCGCTTGGCAGGCTTGGGTCATCCGACCGCTTCTTCGGCCTTGGCGGCACGGCGATCTCGTCATCTCCGCCAGAGAGCTGGGATTTAAACTCGACCGTCTTGTCGCCAAGCATCCGGGCAACTGATTTGAGCCCTTTCCACGCGCCAACGCTCATGGCGACGAGCCCCGAAAGGAAATCCTTCGTGGCGCTCGTGACCATGCGTTGAAAGTAGCGCGACATTCCCGGCGCTTCGCTCCATCATACCCTGCGCAAAGGCGCTTAGCCCCATAGTGGCCCACGTGCCACCGGCATTTGCGGGCACTCGATTTGGCCGGGGCTTATGTCCTAACTAAGGCAGATGACCGTGGAGAAAACCGCCAACGCGCCGTTCTGGCAGGAAAAATCCCTCGCGGAGATGACCTCAGAGGAGTGGGAATCGCTCTGCGATGGCTGCGGGAAATGCTGTCTCGTCCTGCTTGAAGACGAGGAAGAGGGCGGTTTTGCCGAAACCTCGCTCTGCTGCCGGCTGTTTGATCCCAAAACCCGCCGCTGCACCCGGTATCAGGAGCGAAAGACACTGGTGCCGGATTGCGTGCAGGTGACGCCCGAGAATGCAGGCGCGCTCGAATGGATGCCGCAAAGCTGTGCCTATCGCCGGCTGGCCGAGGGGCGGGGGCTCGCTGACTGGCATCCTTTGATCTCGGGCCGACCCGAAAGTGTCGTTGAGGCTGGGATCGCGGTCAGTCCGAACCTGACCAATGAGCGAAAGGTCCGTGCCCGCCATCTGTGGCGCTATGTGACGGGTAAGCGCAACGAAGAAACCTGATCGGCCTGCTGACGCGGGCAATCCACTTCGCGCTTCGCACACACCAAACTTATCCCCGCCTCTCAGGGCTGACCTATAGTGCTCCTTATCGGGAGGACTATGCGGCGAATGTCGTTTGACCACATCGCGTTTAGGAACAGCCTCGGCATGCTCACCATGGAGTTGCAGGACAGGCTTTTGGGCACCGACTGGTCATCTCCCGAAGAAGTACAGCATGCGGACAGGCTGATGCGTGTCCTGTCAGCCTATGGACGAAATATCGAGAAATGTATTGCCATGACGGAAGATACTCAAAATCGTGACGACACCGCTGCAGCCGATGACGCCGAAGCGGAACGACTCCGAGGTCTACTTTACGATAAGCTCGTTCGCTACGCAGATCGCCTCGGGGAAGAAGAACTGGCTCGACGGCTTGAGCTTGACCGAGCTGATGCGGGCACTGAGCGAGTGGAAGTTTTCCGCCCGCAGGGATCAATTCCATCCGGACAATGACTGGACGACCTGGCTCATTCTGGGCGGGCGCGGCGCGGGGAAAACTCGTGCCGGAGCGGAGTGGATCCGTCGCGCAGTTGCGAATGGCGCACGCCGTCTCGCGCTGGTCGGAGAAACCTATGAGGATGCACGCGAAGTGATGATCGACGGACAATCGGGCCTGCTTCACATCGGTGATGCGCCGTCCCGCCCGACCTACGAGCCCTCGCGGCACCGGCTCTCTTGGCCGAACGGGGCCGAAGCGCATATTTTCTCCGCCGATGATCCCGACGGTCTGCGCGGGCATCAGTTCGAGGCCGCGTGGGCCGATGAGCTCTGCAAATGGCGGTACCCGGAGGAGGCGTGGAGCAATCTGCAGCTCGGCTTGCGGCTGGGGCAGCGCCCACAACAGGTCGTCACCACAACACCGCGCCCGATCAAGCTGCTCCGGCAACTGATGGATGCGGAGACGACGCATCTCTCTCGCGCGACGACAAGGGATAACAAGGCTGAGCTGGCCGATGCCTTTCTGACCGAGATCATCCGGACCTATGAGGGGACGGCACTTGGCCGTCAGGAAATCGACGGTGAGATCATCGAAGATCATGGCGGCGCTCTATGGAACCGGGCGATGATCGAGAGGGCCCGCATCAAAGACACACCGCCTCTTTCGCGCATCATCGTCGCGGTCGATCCGCCTGTCAGCACCGGCCCCGATGCCGATGAATGCGGCATCATCGTTGCGGGCATCACGGGCGAGGGCAGGGCGGCCACCGCCTTTATTCTCAAAGATGCCTCCGTTGGCGGATTATCGCCTTCGGGCTGGGCGGCGCGCGTGGTGGAGATTGCTTATTCCTACGCGGCGGACCGGGTTGTGGCGGAAGTCAATCAGGGCGGGGACCTCGTTGAGGAAGTCTTGCGCCTGCATGATCCGAACCTACCCTTTCGTGCCGTCAGGGCAACGCGCGGCAAGACCGTCCGTGCTGAGCCCGTTGCCGCGCTTTATGAGCAGGGCCGCGTCAAACATGCCGGCGCGTTCCCCGATCTCGAAGATCAGCTCACCTCCTTTACCGGCCTTGGAGGCGAGGCGAGCCCCGACCGGCTCGACGCGCTCGTCTGGGCGGTAACCGACCTTTTGCTGGGGCCGGCGCCATCCGCCCCCGCCATCCGCTATCTCTGAAAGGACTGCCAGATATGTTCGGGTTTAAAACCAAGCCGCGCCAGATGGCGCGCGAAGAAAAAGGCAGCGTTCTGGGGGACCTCATCGCGCTGCATGGCGGCATGGGGGCGAGCTGGTCCTCGCGCAGCAATGTCTCGCTCGCCCGGACCGGATATGCAAAGAACCCGGTCGTCTACCGATGTGTACAGATGATTGCTGAGGCTGCGTCCTCCGTACCGCTTTTCGCCCAGCAGGGGCGGGAGCGGCTGGAAGCGCATCCCCTGACTGCGCTTTTGCGAAAGCCGAACCCGGATCAGCCGGGCCAGTCCTTCCTTGAACACCTTTATGGCCATCTGCAGATCAGCGGGAATGCCTATGCGGAAGTGATCGAGGGGCTGTCCGTTCCGGCGGCGCTCTATCTTCTCAGGCCCGATCAGGTGACGGCAGAGACTGGCCCCGATGGCTGGCCGCGCGCCTATCTGCACAAGGTCGGGGGCAAGACCCGCCGTCTTCCGCGAGATACGGACGGTCAGCCCGGCCTGATCCATATACGGCTTTTCAATCCGCTCGATGGTCGCGAGGGGCAGTCGCCTCTGTGTGTCGCGGGCAATGCGATTGATCTGCACAATGCCGCGACGTCGTGGAATAAATCCTTGCTCGACAATGCGGCGCGTCCGTCCGGGGCGCTGATCTATCGGGGCCCGGAAGGCGCCTCCAGCCTCACCGGCGAACAGTTCGATCGCCTGAAAAGTGAGCTTGCCGATACCTATCAGGGGCAGCGCCAGGCGGGGCGGCCCATGGTGCTTGATGGCGGGCTCGACTGGAAGTCGATGAGTCTCAGTCCGGCGGAAATGGATTTCCGTGAGCTGAAGAATGGCGCGGCGCGGGAGATCGCGCTCGCCTTCGGTGTGCCGCCCATGCTGCTCGGCATTCCCGGCGACAACACCTATTCGAATTATGCCCAGGCGCATCTTGCCTTCTGGCGGCACACGATCCTGCCGCTGATCACCAAGGTGGCGGACAGTTTCTCCCTTGCGCTGGCAGGGGAGGGCGTCTCGATCGGCTTTGATACCGACGCCATTGATGCCCTGCAGCAGGGCCGGATTGAGCGGCTGAGGCTGCTCCTTGATGCGGATGTCATCACCGACACCGAAAAGCGGATCCTGCTTGGCTTTTCGGTCGATGCGGAGGTGAGCTGATGATTTCCGCGCGTGACCGGCGGCTTGTGCTCGCCATGATCGGGGTGCTCCTTGCGCAGACGCTCACCGGCCTTGTCTGGGCTGGCGGGGCGGCTGCCCGGCTTGATTATCTTGAGACAGAGATTGCGCGCGCTCACCTGTTGTCAGAGCGAACGGCGCGGCTTGAGACGCAATCGAACCACATTCTTGAATCGCTCGCGCGGATCGAAAGCAAGATCGATGAACGGAGGGGAGAGCAATAATGGCGCAGCCCCTCTCTCCAGAAACCGTTGCTGTGGCTGGCTATGCGGCTGTCTTCGGCCAGCCGGACCTGACCGGCGACATCATCCGTCCGGGCGCGTTTCAGCAATCGATCAAAAAAATGCGGAAACTTATCCCCGCCCCCTCATCCCGTGTGATGATGCTTTATCAGCATGCGGCTGACCGTCCGGTCGGGTGTTGGGATGAATTGAAGGAAGACAGTCATGGCCTGTTCGTCAGGGGACATCTTTTTGCCGATACGCGAGACGGGCGTGACCTCGTCCAGCTCCTCTGCGGGCGAGCGGTCAATGGTCTGTCCATCGGTTTCCGGCCGCGCCGTGCCCGGCGGGGCCGGGATGGCCGGCGGGAGCTCTTCGATATCGACCTCTGGGAGATTTCGATTGTGACCTTCCCCATGGCGCCCGGAGCCCGCCTGACAGAAATCGGCTCCCCCTCCAGGAAACCACGAAACCTTCTCCATACGACAGATAGAGGACAATGATGGAACTCGAAACCAAGGCTCATGACGGCGGCGATGCCGCAACCATGCAGGATATTCTGTATACTTTCGAACAGTTCAAGCAGGCAAATGACGAACGCCTCAAGGGACTTGAAAAGCGCAGCGCCGATCCGCTGATGACTGAAAAGGTTGACCGTATCGGCGAGGAGTTGTCGCGTCAGCAGGCCGTGCTTGACCGTCTGGCGGCCCGCTCGGCCCGGCCGGCTCTCGATACGGCGGCCGATACCGGCAGCGAGGCAAAGAGCGCGTTCGACACCTATATGCGGACCGGGGCGATGACCGCGCCGGAGCTCAAATCCATTGCTGCCGGGGATTCGAGCGGCGGTATTATCGCGCCGGATGAAACCGCCAGCCTGATCGATGCGCGGCTGAAAGACATCTCGCCGATCCGCCAGATCGCGACGGTGCGCCAGATCAGCGGCAACTCCTACCGCAAGCCTTATCCGACCACGGACTTTGGTGCCGCCTGGGTAGGTGAGACCGGTGACCGGGACGAGACGACGACGCCAACCCTGATGGCGCTCGATTTTCCGGCCATGGAGCTTTACGCCATGCCGGCGGCGACCCAGGCCCTGCTTGACGATTCGGTCGTCGATATCGGCCAGTGGATCGCCGATGAGGTGCAGACGGAATTTGCGGTTCAGGAAAGCGCGGCCTTCGTGGCGGGCAATTCCTCCAGCAAGCCCAAAGGCTTCCTCTCCTATGACCAGGCGGCCGATGCGAGCCGGGATGCGGACGAAATCGGCACGGTGGCATCAGATGGCGCTGCGATCATTGCCGATGATCTGATCGATCTGGTCTACACCCTGCCGCAATCCTATCGCCAGAATGGCCGTTTCATCATGAACCGGACCGTTGCCTCATCAATTCGCAAACTGAAAGATCTTGAGGGCAATTATATCTGGTCGCCGGGCCTTGCTGCCGGGCAACCCTCGACGCTGCTCGGCTTCCCGGTGACGGAATCCGAGGACATGCCGGATGTTGGTACGTCCACGACGCCAGTGGCTTTCGGCGATTTTGCCCGCGGCTATCTCATCGTCGACCGCGCCGGCATTCAGGTCCTGCGTGATCCGTATTCGGCCAAACCTTACGTCCTCTTCTACACGACCAAACGTGTCGGCGGCGGCGTCCAGGATTTCTCGGCCATCAAACTTCTCTCCATGTCGGCTTGACGGCTGGCAGCCAACTGGTGGCGGGTCCTCCGGCCCGCCATCCATTTCATCTTTACCAGGACAGAGCTACCCATGTACACGCTGCTGACCCCACCGGCCTCGGAACCCCTGTCTCTGAGCGATGTGAAGACCGCCCTGCGGATCGATCATGATGATGACGATACGGCGCTGGCGGGCATGATCGCGACGGCAAGAACATTCCTTGAGCGTCGCCTCGATCATGCCTTTTTGGACCAGAGCTGGCAGGCGAGGGTGGAAGGCACGCCCGATGGGCCCGTGCCGCTCCGTCCCGGCGCGGTCAGTGCCGTCACCTCCGTCACCCTCACCGATGAGGATGGCGCGACAACCGTTCTCTCCAGTGATGACTGGCGCTTATGCAGCACAAAGCCTGAGAGCATCCAGTTCCTGACGCCCTTGCCGTCCAGCACATCCCATATCGATGTCGTCTTCTCATCGGGCGCAGCGGACACGGATGATATCCCCGCCGACCTCCTTCGCGCGCTCTATCTCTTGACCGCGCATTATTACGAGGAGCGAGAGCTCTTTCGGGAGCGGCGATATGTGCCTGTCCCCCTCGGTGTCGAAGCGCTCATCGAAGCCTATAAGGAGGTGCGGCTGTGATCAGTAGTCTGCGTGATCGCCTGACCCTCCTGTCGCCTGTCCGCACAGCGGATGCAGGCGGCGGTTATGAGGTCAGCTATACCCCGAAGGCCACCGTTGCGGCGCGCGGCACCTCCCTCTCGGGCGCAAGGAGACCCCTTGCTGATCGGGACATTCCCGTCCGGCGGCGAAGATTTGTCCTTCGGTACAGGGATGATCTTATCTTTGAAATGCGGCTGACGCATCAGGACACGACCTACCGGATCACCGATATCCAGGAAGATGAGCAGCGCCGGTTCCATACCGTGACGGCAGAGGAGCTTCGGCCATGACCCTGCCTGCCGCCTGGGCCCTGCAGGTGGGCTTACGCAGTCATCTTGGCGCCAGCTCTGCGCTTGCTGCTCATCTTGGCTCCCCGCCGCGCATCTATGACCGGGTGCCGGAGGACGCCATCTTTCCCCTGCTGACGATTGGGGAGTCCCGCATCCGCCCGCTCGATGGCCGGGATGAGGCCATGGAGCATGATATCCGGCTGAATGCCTGGTCACGCTGGGGAGGGCGCAAGGAGCTGCGCGAGATTGCGGATGCGGTTCATGACGCGCTGCATGATGCTGAATTCACGATCGATGGCTTTGACGTCATCAGTACCCGTTTTGTTTTTGCCGACATGTTCCGGCAACCCGAAAGCGACACCTATCAGGCGGTGATGCGATATCGCATCGTCACCGACAGAACCGCCGAATAAGGAGAAAACCAATGACAGTGACCAGCGGCAAGGACATGCTGCTTCGGCTTGCCGACGGCGAAGGCGGATATGACACGATCGGGGGCTTGCGAACGAAAACATTCTCGCTTGCTTCCGGCACGGTTGATATCACCCATGCGGATAGTCCCGGCTGGCGCGAACTGCTCCCCTGCGGCGGCATCCGCCAGGCAAATGTCTCCGGCAACGGATTATTCATCGACGATGACGCCGCGGAGCGAGCCAGATCCCTGTTTTTCTCTGGCGAGCATGAAACATGGCAACTCCAGATCCCGGGATTTGGCGACCTTGTGGGCGCGTTCCAGATCACCAACCTCGATTATGCCGGTGAGTTTCGGGGGGAGGCGAGCTTCTCCCTGACCCTCGCCTCGGCAGGCGAGGTGACCTTCACGGCGGCTGGGGCATGAGCGCGGTCGCCCCTCCCGCCCTGACGATTGACGGCGAACAGGTGCCCGTGCGCCTGACGCTCGGCGCGCTTGCCGAGATCGAGGATGCGCTCGGTGCCGACACGCTCAGCGATCTTGCGCGGATGCTTGCCAACCCATCGGTCAGGCAGATCCTCCTTATCCTGCCGGTGCTGATCCGGGCGGCAGGCGGCATAGCGGCCGTCCCGCGCATCAGTGAGGGGACGATTCATCTGGGGGAGGCGATGCGTGTCATGGCGCATCTCTTCCGAGATCTGATGGCTGGGGAGGTGCCGGGAAAGCCGAGCCCGCCCGGGCCCGATGGGGCGCCTGGCTGACTTTCTGGCTCGCCCGCTTCGGCGTGACACCGGCTGTCTTCTGGCAATTGGAGGCAAGGGATTTCGTTCTCTGCCTTGAGGCGTGGCGGCAATCGCAAGGCGAACCTTTTGACCGCGGGGCGCTTGAAAAGCTCCTGGAACGGAACGGACAATAATATGAGCGAAACACTCACTCTCACGCTGGCGACGGATGACTTCCGGGATGGCCTCGACGCCCTTCGCCGGGAGGTCGAGATGCTGGTCGAAGACGACCTCAATCCGCTGGCCGCGAGTGTCGAGGAGACCTTCTCCGCACTCGGCCAGTCGATTGGGGACAATCTTGAAGACGCGGCAGCAAGAGGCCGGCTTTCGGTCAAAGGACTCGTCAATGACGTGCTCGCCGATCTGTCGCGGCTTGCGGCGGATCAGTTCGTCCGGGCACCGCTTGAAGAAATCCTCGTCTCTGTCTTTGGTGGCGCAAGAGCGGGCGGCGGCGGGGTCGCGCGCGGCGTGCCCTATCTCGTGGGCGAGCGGGGGCCGGAGCTGTTTGTGCCCGCAGGTGCTGGCAATGTCGTCCCGCAAGGGGCCGGGCCGGTGACCGTCAATATCTCCATGCCATCGAGCCCGCCGGGGGATCCCCTTGGCCGGTCCGAAGAACAGCTTTCAGGCGCCGTGCTCCGGGGGCTGAGAAAGGCGATGCGCAATGGCTGAAGCCTTCCATGATGTTCTGTTCCCTGTCGATATTGCCCTCGGCTCTCGCGGCGGGCCCATCCGTCGCACAGAGATTGTGACACTCGCCTCGGGGCAGGAGCGCCGCCTTGCGCGCTGGGCGCAAAGCCGCCGCCGCTATGATGCGGGCTATGGCGTGCGCTGCCGGGCCGATATCGACGCGCTGATCGCGTTTTTCGAAGCGCGCGAAAGCCGCCGCTATGCCTTCCGGTTCCGCGATCCTTTCGACCACGTGTCGTGCGTCAGTGGATCGACCCCGGCCCCCGGCGATCAATCGCTGGGGACAGGCGACGGCACTGAGGCCGTCTTTCAACTGACGAAAACCTATTCGAGCGGCGCGATTGACGCAGTACGCGCAATCACCCTGCCGGTGGCCGGTACGGTGCGCATCGCCGCGGATGACAGCGAGCTGACAGACGGCGTGGACTTCACGATCAATTCGCTTTCTGGTGAAGTGACCTTTTCCGCAGCGCCGGGCGCAGGCGTTGTCCTGACCGCAGGCTTTGTTTTCGATACGCCGGTCCGGTTCGATACGGATCAATTGATCATCGAGGCGCGGAGCGGCGGCGGAGATGCGCCGGATATCCCGTTGATCGAGGTGAGACGCTGATGCGGCCCGTAGATCCCTATACAAAGGAACGGTTTGATGAAGTGGCGCCGTCGCTCTGCACCTGCTGGCGGATCATCCGTCAGGACGGTGCGGAGATCGGGCTGACCGACCATGTCCGGGATATCAGTTTTACCGGCACGGTCTTTCGCTCTGCGGGCGGCGCTATGGGCAGCTCCCTTGAGGGGACGGCGACGCTGAGCCCGGATAATTCGGATATCATCGGTGTTCTTGACCCGGAGCTTCTTGGTGCGGATGCGCTGGAGGCTGGGTTCTTCGATGAGGCGGAGATCCAGGTTTGGCGCGTTGACTGGGCTGATCCTGACGCGCGGCTGCTTCTTCGGACCGGGCGGCTGGGGGAGGTTGAGCGGACAGGCGAGGGCTTCCGCGCGGAATTTCGCTCCCTCAAGGCGCAGCTTGGGCAAGTGGCGGGCCGGATCTATGGCCGCGCCTGTGATGCAGCGCTGGGTGATACGCGCTGCGGCGTCGATCTTCAGGATACATCTTATCATATGGATGGCGTGACCTCGGGCGGTGATGCAAGGCGGTTGGAAGTCACCGTCGGTACGAAACGGACAGCCGGGTTTTATACAGGCGGCGCGGTCATTATCGACGACGGCCCACTGGCAGGCGTCATTCGCGCCATCCGGGAACATGGCGATGCGGGTGAGGATGAGAGCATTCTTCTCTGGGAAGCGCTGCCGCAGGAGCTCAGCTCCGGCACATCCGTCCGGCTGATCGCGGGGTGCGATAAGCAGTTCGGCACTTGCGCGGCGAAATTCTCAAACCAGCTGAATTTCAGGGGCTTCCCGCATATTCCGGGCAATGATGTCCTGATGGCAACGGCCCGCCCGGGGGATGGGTCTTGAGCAGGCGGGCGGCGGCAGACCTCGCGCGCGGCTGGATCGGTACGCCCTACCGGCATCAGGCAAGCGCGAAGGGCGCGGGCACGGATTGCCTCGGCCTCATCCGCGGGGTCTGGCGCGAATTATGCGGGCCGGAACCCGCGGCTCTTCCGCCTTATACGCCCAGATGGGATGAGGCGGGGACGGAGCACCTCCTTCAGGCCGCGCGCAGTTTTCTCATCGAAGCTGAGAACGCCGCCCCGCAAACTGGGCAGGTTCTCGTCTTTCGTATGAAAAAGGAGGGGACCGCCAAGCATTGCGGGGTCGCGCTGGGCCCCGATCTCTTCCTTCACGCCTATGATGGCCGGGCGGTCAGTACGGCTCGTTATTCGCCCTGGTGGGCCCGCCGCCTTGCCGGCATTTTTGATTATCCGTTAGCAGAGGATAAAAGCGCATGACCGTAGCCGCCGCTGCTGCCAGCCAGTTCGTCGTCAGTGCCGCGAATGCGGCCGCGCCCTATATCGCCAATGCGGCGGCAAATTATGCCGCGTCGCAAGCGCTGACGGCGGCCCAGAATCTCATCTTCGGTCCGGTGGTTCGCCGTCATGAAGGGCCGCGCCGTGAGGAGATCCGCTTCCACAACGCCGCCGAAGGCGCAGGCATCCCGCGCGTCTATGGACGCCAGCGGATTGGCGGGCAGACATTGTGGATCACAGACTTTCAGGAAGTCACCGAAGTCATCAAACAATCAAGCGGCGGCAAGGGGATCACTCGCAGCGTCGAAACACAGCACACGGTCTACCGTTATACTGTGTCGATCGCCATCGGTCTTTGTGAGGGGGAGATTTCCCGCCTCGCGCGGGTCTGGGCCGATGGCCGCGCCGTGTCGATGAAGGACTGGAATGTCCGGATTTATAAGGGCACGGAGGACCAGCTGCCGGACCCGCTGATCGAGGCAGTCGAGGGGGTGGAGGCCGCCCCTGCCTATCGAGGGCTCGCCTATCTCGTGATCGAGGATCTGCCGCTCGACGATTTCGGGAACCGCGTGCCGCAATTTAATTTCGAGGTGGAACGACAGCTTCTTTTCGATCATCCAGAGGCCCTCGAAAATCTGGTGACGGCGGTGACCCTCATTCCGGGGTCGGGGGAAAGCGTCTATTCAACGACGCCTCTGTTCCTTGAGGCAGAGGAAGGTGTGACGCAGCCGGACAATATTCATAGCAGTCTGGGCGAGACCGATGCCACCGTGTCGATTGACCATCTGGTCAGCACCTTTCCCCATCTGGAAGCGGTCTCGCTGGTCGTCTCCTGGTTCGGCAGTGACCTGCGGGCCGGGGAGTGTGTCATCGAACCCCGGATGGAGGACAGCACCCGTGTGCTGGTGCCGGATGAATGGTCCGTGGCCGGTGTAGATCGGGAAGCGGCAACAGAGGTCAGCCGGATCGACGGCGCACCTGCCTATGGCGGCACACCCTCTGACAAGGGGGTCACTGAAATGATTGCCGCGCTTCATGACCGGGGGCTCGAGGTGATGTTCCACCCCTTCATCCTGATGGATATTCCGGCCGGGAACGGTCTGGCCGACCCTTATGGGGGAGAAGAGCAGGGCGCTTATCCATGGCGGGGACGGATCACCGCCCATCCGCTGGCGAGCGTGGACAAGACTGCCGCCGCTCGCACGCAAATCGCCAGCTTTTTTACCACCTACCGGCCGATGATCCTTCATTATGCGGCGCTTTGTGCCGAAGCAGGGGGCGTCGAGAGCTTCCTCATTGGCTCAGAGTTGCGAGAGCTCACACGCCTGCGCGATGAGACAGGCGCGTTCCCTGCCGTTGAGGAGCTGGTAACGCTGGCGGGTGAGGTGCGCGCCATTCTGGGGGCGGGCACGAAGATATCCTACGGCGCGGACTGGTCCGAATATGGCGCTTACCAACCCGGTGACGGCAGCGGGGATGTGCTCTTCCCGCTTGATGATCTCTGGGCGGATGAAGACATCGATTTCATCGGCATCGACAATTACATGCCGCTGACGGACTGGCGTGACGGGGGCGGGCATCTCGATGCCGAAGTCTGGGACAGCCCCTATGATCGGGACTATCTTCAGGCGCGTATCGCAGGCGGTGAGAATTATGACTGGTACTATGCCGACCAGACAGCGCGCGATGCGCAGACAAGAACGCCCATCAGCGATACGGCGCATGGGGAGGATTGGATCTTCCGTTCAAAGGACCTGACGGGCTGGTGGGGCGAGGCGCATTTCCCGCGCCCCGATGGTGTGCGGGCAGCGACCCCCACCGCATGGGTGCCGGAATCAAAGCCGATCCGCTTCACAGAGATCGGCTGCGCGGCGATCGACAAGGGCGCGAACCAGCCCAATGTCTTTCTCGACCCCAAATCGGCCGAAAGCGCGGTGCCCTATTATTCCAGCGGGGAGCGGGATGATCTTGCGGCCCGCCGGTTTCTGGAGGCACAGCTTTCTTACTGGCCGGAGGAGGAGAACAATCCTGCCTCCGCCCTTTACGCGGGGCCGATGCTGTCCTCTGACAGGCTCTATCTTTATGCATGGGATGCCCGTCCGTTCCCTGATTTTCCGGCGCGCGGCGATATCTGGGCGGACTGGCGGAATTGGGTCACGGGGCACTGGCTGAATGGCCGGGCCGGTCGGGTGCCGCTTTCCGCCCTCATCCAGCATATCGCGGCGGATGCAGGGCTTACGCAGGTTGATGCGTCGGCCTGCGAAGCGCTCGTCACCGGCTATATGCTGGGCCAGCCCATGACGGGCCGTGCGGCACTCGAGCCCTTGTTTGAGCTCTACCAGCTTGATGCGGTCGAGCGGGCCGGGGTGCTGATCGTCAGGCCGCGAAACGGGATATCATCGGTCAGTATCACCGAAGACGACATGGTCATCACGGATGAAAACCCGCCTCTGACCATCGCGCGGGCGCAAGGGTCAGACCTGCCGGCTCAGCTTATCGTCACCTATACGGATGGATTTTCCGACTATCAGCCGGGGGTCGCGACCGTCACGGCGCCGGGCGCGCATGGGGTCAGTGCCGCTCGCATCGATACGGCGGTCGTGCTTGAGGCAGGCGAAGCGGAGGGACGGGCCGAAACCCTGCTGGTCGAGGCGCGTGCCTTGCGGACCTCACTCAGTTTCGCGCTACCCTCCGGCGACATGACGATGGAACCGAGCGATGTGCTGACGGTGGAGGCCTTATCCGGCGAGCTTCACGATTGCAGGATTACATCGATTACGGATGGACCCTACCGCGCCATTGAAGCTGTGCGGACCGATCGCGGGCTTTTTACCCCGCGCTATACTGGGCTGAGCACAAGGCCGGGCGAGCTGCCCCGGATTGCCGGGCCCGCCGCCTTTGAAATTCTCGACATTCCGCTGCTGCCTGCGGGGCAGGATGGCGCCTTCCTGCGGGCGGCTGCCTATGCTGCGCCCTGGCCGGGGCGGGTGAATGTCTATCGGGGCAGCGGAACGGAAGCGGCCCTCATTGGCGGCGTCAGCCATCCGGCCAGCCTCGGGCGGCTCATCGCGGCGCTCGGTCCCGGCCCGGTCTCGCGCTGGGATGAGGGAAATGTACTCCGGGTCAGGATGGTCTCTGGCCACCTTGCGTCTCTTACAGAAGAGGCGGCCTTGAACGGGGCGGGTCAGCTTGCCGTCAGATCCACGACCGGCGAATGGGAAATCCTCAGCTTCCGCGATGCGGTGCTTGAAGAGGATGGATCCTACACGCTGCGTCACCTCCTGCGCGGTCAGCGGGGCACGGAGGATGAAGCCCTTGCGGGGGCGGCGTCTGGCGCGCGCGTCGTCATGTTGGGTACGGGGCTTGAGGCAGAGCCGCTAGATCCCTCGCTCTGGGGGACCGAAGGCATCTGGCAAGCGGGACCGGCGGGCAAACCGCCTGGCTTCTTTCCCTATCGCGAACAGACCGTGCAGCTCACCGGCAGTGGGGCACGGCCCTTCGCCCCGGCGCATCTGACCGCCGCACCCTCCGGCGATGATCTGATGATCAGCTGGGTTCGGCGCTCACGGATCGGCGGCGATGGATGGTCTGCTGGTGACATCCCGCTTGGGGAGTCGTCGGAGCGCTATCTGGTGCGCACACGGGCGGAGGACGACACGATCCTTCACGAAGAGGAGGTGACCTCGCCCTCGCTAACCCTTGCGGCTAGCGGTGTTGCCCGCGTTGAAGTCAGGCAGGTCTCAGTGAGTTTCGGGCCCGGCCGCGCGACTTTTCTGGATATCGGCTAATCACTCACATTTGAGTGAATCTCTTAAACGAATTCTGAAGTTAATTCGTTGATAGTCGAAGCTAATTCTATTGTTGAAGGAGAATTGTGAGTGACTATCGGGGCGAACAGAACCGAGAATGCAGATATCGACGCCGATGAGAAAATCCTGAATGTGGATTTTTCAGGAGCAACGGAGCCGCCCGCCAGTCTCAATCGCCTCGCTATGCGGCTTGCAAATGTGCCGGATGAAGATTTCATCGATGCGCTGACCATCGCACTCTCTGAGGAGCTGGATTTCGATCTTGTTCTGATTGGACGGCTGAATCAGTACACGAATATGATCCGTACGCTGTCCCTTTATCATGAGGGTCAGATGAATGAGAATATCATCTATAGTCTTGCAGATACGCCCTGCGCCCGGGCACTAGAGAACAATGTCTGTGTGTATCCAGATAATGTCTGCGAGTTGTTCCCACGCGACCAGATGCTGATTGATATGCAGATCCGCGGTTATGTGGGTATTGCGCTCTTTTCTGAAAGCGGTCACGCGATCGGTATTATTGTCGGTGTTTCGAAGAATGAGATTGCAAATGTGAAACTTCACACATCGATCTTCGAATTCTTCCGTGAACGTGTGGCGCGCCGGCTCGAAACGGCTGAAAAGCTGGAGCGCTATCACCGCGCATTCTCTGGCAGCCGGGAAGGCTTCTGGGACTGGGACATCGAGACGGGTAACATGGTCCTGTCTGAAAGTATCGGCAACATGCTGGGCTTCAGCCCGGCAGAGGCGCCAGAAGATCTCGCCGAGATCGAAAACCTTCTGCATAAGGATGACAGAGCCAATTTCAAGGCATTCATCCAGGACCATCTGAAGACGGACGCCACTCATGACATGGACTTTCGGCTTCGCGCCGGGGATGGAACTTACCGGACTATCCGCCTGCGCGTGCATAAGAACGTCAATGCGTCGGGGCGGGCGGTTCGCCTGATTGGCAGCCTCACGCTTCTCGCTGCCTGACGGTTCAGAAGGCCAGTTTCGCTGCCAAGACTTGAAATCCGCTCCCGGACGGGCAGATAACCGCCATCTTGCCCCTTTCGGAGACGTTTTTGGCTCAGGATCCTTATCAAGTGCTCGGTGTCAGCCGGTCGGCCTCTGCGGATGAAATCCGCAAAGCCTACCGCAAGCTCGCCAAGCAGTTTCACCCGGACCACAATCCGGGGGACAAGAAGGCCGAGGACCGCTTCAAGCAGATCAGTGCCGCCTTCGACATTCTCGGCGACGAGGAAAAGAAGGGGAAGTTTGACCGCGGCGAGATCGACGCGGACGGCAATGAACAGGCGGCGTTCCGGCGCGGTCCCTACGGTGGAGCCGCTGGGGGCGGTGGCTACCGGCCTCGCGGCAGCCAGCAGGGCGGCTTTGATGATATCGGCGACATTTTCTCTGAATTCTTTGGCCGGGGCGCTGGCGGGCCGCGTCGTCCCCAGCCTCAGCGCGGGCAGGATATCCGCTATCGCCTGACGGTCGACTTCCTTGAGGCGGCAAAAGGCGCCGCAAAGCGCGTGACGCTACAAGATGGCCGAACGGTCGATGTGACGATCCCTGAGGGTCTTCGTGATGGCCAGACCCTTCGCTTGCGCGGTCGCGGCGGGCAGGGGGTCGCCGGCGGGCCGTCCGGTGATGTCCTGGTCGAGGTCACGGTGCGCTCGCACCCGGTCTACCAGCTCAATGGTGATGACCTGACGCTCGATCTGCCGATCACCCTCAAGGAGGCCGTGAATGGCGCCAAGGTGGCGGTCCCGACCCTGACCGGGCCGCTGACGATCAAGCTGCCGCCGAACACCAGTTCGGGTGTCTCCTTCCGCCTTCGCGGCAAGGGGCTGAAGAATCCGAAGACCGGCGAATATGGCGATCTTTATGCGAAAACGCGCATCATGCTGCCCGAAAAGCCGGACACTGACCTCAAATCCTTCGTCGAAAGCTGGCCGGGAGGGGGCGAAGACCCTCGCGCCAAGCTCCGGTCGGATACCGCTTAAGTGGCTGATATTTTGGTAATAATGGCGCTCAAACCCGTGCCGTTACACAAGTTTAAGTCCGCCTTCATCGATCCGTTAGTTCCCGGAGCGCAAAGGAAGCTCCTAAATAGGTGGGAACGAGTTCAATGATCCAAGGGAAATCCATGCTGAAATCTGCCCAACTCAGAAAACTGCTTGTCGTCTCTACGGCGGCATTCGTCCTCGGCGGCGCGACTGTCGGGTCGCTCATGGCGCAGGAAAACAATCGTCCGCAGGCAGCCAAGCCTCAGCTGATGGCCCCCAATCCGAGCTTCATCCAGCAGCTCTCATTCGCCGACCTTGTCGAAGAGGTCAGCCCGGCCGTCGTGTCGATCCGTACCGAAGCGGACGTCGCTGTCCGTGACCGCATGCAGCTGCCGCCAGGTATTGAGCGCATGCTGCCGCCCGAGCTTCGCGACGAGCTGGAGCAACAACAGCAGGAAGAAGAAGACCCCGATGGTCGTTCAGTCCGTCGGCCGCTCGGTCAGGGCTCTGGCTTCTTCATCAATGATCAGGGCCACATCGTTACGAACAGTCACGTCATCGATGGCGCCGATGAAATCACGGTCGTCCTGAATAATGGCGATGAACTGACGGCGGAGCTTGTCGGCACGGACCCGGCAACGGATCTCGCTGTCCTCAAGGTCGAGCCGTCTTCGGAACAGCGCTATGTTCAGTTCTCTGAAGAAACTGATCTTCGGGTTGGCGATTACGTTCTTGCCGTCGGCAACCCGTTTGGCCTTGGCGGCTCGGTGACTTCCGGCATCGTCTCGGCAATGAACCGCGAGAGTAATTCCGCCTACGCTAATTTCATTCAGATCGATGCTTCGATTAACAGAGGCAACTCTGGTGGGCCGACCTTTGACCTGCGCGGGAATGTGGTTGGGGTGAACACGGCCATTATCTCGCCGACCGGCGGGAATGTCGGGATCGGCCTTGCCGTTCCGGCAAATGTGGCAACAGATATTGTCCAGCAATTGATTGATGAAGGCGCAGTGACGCGCGGCTGGCTCGGTGTCGGTATCGGCAGCCTGAATGACCGTCTTGCCGCCGCTGTTGGCACGGACTCAACCGAAGGCGCGCTCGTTCAATCTGTGACCGAAGGATCGCCTGCGGAAAAAGCCGGCTTTGAAGAGGGGGACGTCGTCCTCGAATTCGACCGCACGCCAGTTGCCGATGCAACGTCCCTGACCCGCATCGTCGGCGCGCTGCCGCCGGGTAAAAAGGTCAAGGCGAAAGTCCTGCGCAATGGTGAGGAGAAAAACCTGACCGTGACGCTCGCCAAGCGTGATCCTCTCGAAGCTCGTCAGGCTTCGGATGAAAATGAGGAATCCGAAGCGCCGGCCGCCAGCGAAGATCGTGAAATGTCCGCAGGGCTGACCCTGTCGAGCCTGAGTGATCAGTCACGCCGCCGTCTTGGTCTCGATGATGATGTCGAGGGCGTCCTTGTCTCGGATGTCGAGCTTGGCTCTGAAGCTGCCGAAGCCGGTTTCCGGCGCGGCATGGTTCTGACCCGTGCGGACAATATGCCGGTCAAATCAGTCAAGGATCTGGAAAAAGCGCTTCAGGCTGCGGAAAAGCGCGGCAAGGAGGCGGTTCTGGTCCGCGTGCAGACTGGCCAGCAGGGGGCATTCTTCCTCGCCATGCCAGTCGAAGCAGCCGATAAAGGCTAAGTTTTGGAAAGGCTGCGGGATTCGGCATGGATCCCGCACGCTGACAGCGATACCGGGGACGAACCGGAACCAAGCTCACCATCGCCGGTGAACGGCGAGGAGGATAAAATGAAAATTCTTGTGGTCGAAGATGACGCGGATGCCGCCACCTTCCTCGTAAAGGGCTTGCGCGAAGCGGGCCACGCCGTGGATCACGCCCTTGATGGCAATACCGGCAAACACATGGCCGAAGGCGGTGGATATGATGCTTACGTCATCGACCGGATGCTGCCCGGCATTGACGGGCTGACCATGCTCGAAACCCGGCGCAATGATGGGGATGAAACCCCGGCACTGTTTCTCTCTGCCCTCGGCGAAGTCGATGACCGTGTTGCGGGCCTGAAAGCAGGCGGCGATGACTATCTGGTCAAACCCTATGCCTTCTCGGAACTGATTGCGCGGGTTGAGGCGCTGGGCCGACGCCGTGGGCCGACGAATATCCAGACGACCTTTACCGTTGGCGATCTTGAGATGGATGTCCTGACGCGGGCCGTGCGCCGCGCAGGTAAGAAGATTGACCTGCAGCCGCGCGAATTCCGGCTGCTCGAATATCTTATCCGCCATTCGGGCCAAGTTGTGACCCGTACCATGCTGCTCGAAAATGTCTGGGAATATCACTTTGATCCGCAGACCAATGTGATCGATGTGCATATTTCCCGCCTGCGCTCGAAGATCGACAAGGATTTTGATAAACCCTTGCTGAAAACCGTTCGCGGTGCCGGCTATACGCTGACAGACGAAGATTAGGACAGGCGGGATTCCATTGGACCCCGCGTCCGAAATGGAGGGCAACAGGGGCATGGGTGCGACCGCCGAAATCAGGCGACGGCTTGGCCATTCGCGGTTTCTGCCCCGGGCCATCCGTACAAGTGCCTTTCGCTACACGCTTGCCTATTTCATTGTCTTCATCGTCTCCTTTGCGGGCATCGGGCTGATCGTTTTTGCCTCGACCCTGAATGCAACGATGAAGCGGCTCGATCTCGAGCTTGAAGCGGACCTCGCCTATTTCGCGCAGGTGAATATAAGCCAGGGGCCGGATGGATGGGCGGGCCTGACGGCGGTCGCCAGCGAAGTGGCACGCCTCAAAGTGATTGAGCGCGACTCTCTTTACGCGGTCTATGTTGGCCCAAAACTCCGTCAGCTGACGAGTGATATCGGGATTTTGCCGCCCAAGGCGATCAATAACCCCAACATGTTCCGCTTCGAATACCCTGCGCGGGTACTCAATTATGAGACGGGGCAGATCGAAACTGAAACCCGCCCCGCTGTCGGCCGGGTTGCAACCTTCCTTTATGCCGGTGCTGAAGGCGAAGAAAAGGTGCCGGCCATCATTCTGACGGCGCGGGACACAAGCGAGATCAGCCGCGTGACCGATGCGGCCAGCGCCATTGCCATCCGGGTGATGATCTTTGCGCCGTTCCTTGCGCTCATCCTCGGGCTTTTATTCTCCTCGACCTTCCTTCGCCGGGTCGACCGGATTGGCCAGACAGTGAAGGCCATCCGCGACGGGGATCTGACAAAGCGTATTGCCCTGACCGGCACGCGCGACGAATTCGATACGCTGTCTGATAATATCAACGCCATGCTCGATCAGATCGAGCGGCTAATGACCGGTATGCGGCAGGTCTCTGATAACATCGCGCATGATTTGCGCTCGCCCCTGACAAGGATCAAGGCAAGGCTCGACAGTGCACTGAATGACCCTGAGGCCAATCTTGAGGACATCCTCGACCGGACAAATCTCGATGTCGAACGACTTCTAGCGACCTTCAACGCGCTCCTCTCGATCACGCGGATTGAATCCGGGGAGGGCGGCGGCTCGCGCGTTTCGGTCGATATCGCCGAGGTCGCAGAAGAGATGCTCGAGCTCTATGAACCGGCAGCGGATGATGCGGGCTTTACACTCATCAGCAATATCGTGCCTGCCCCTGAGGTTCTTGGCTCGCGCGAGCTGATCAGTCAGGCGATCGCCAACCTTCTGGACAACGCCTTTAAATATGCACGCCACCCGGACGATGTGGATATCGAGCCGACGATCGAGCTGACCGTTGCGCCGCGTCCCGGCGGCGGTGCGCTTCTCTCGGTCATGGATAATGGGCCTGGCGTTTCCGAAGAAGATCAGGAGCGGATCCTGCAGCGCTTTGTCCGTCTGGAACGCAGCCGGTCGACCATGGGCAATGGGCTGGGCCTCTCGCTCGTCTCGGCCATTGCCCGTCGGCACAGCGCGCAATTGTCTATCGGTCGCGGCCTGCCGCAGCATCCGGGTGGGCGTGCACTGACGACCAACAGCGATTATGGCCTTGGGGTCCGAATCGCTTTCCCGCCACCTCCGCGCGAGACCAAGACGCCTCTGGCGGCGGCGGCGGAGAAAAATGCGGCCACGATTTCACAAAATGCAGGCTGAGCCTTGTTATTTGCGAAGATATTGCTTGAACCCCAGAAAAAATCAGCTCTCTATGACGCCCAATCCCGCACGTGGCGCGGGGTCTCGTTCATGGAGATAAATAATGAGCAAAGCAGAATTCATCGCCAACGTGGCGGCGTCCGGCAACATGACGAACGCGGAAGCCAAGCGGGTGGTGGAACTGGTTTTCGGCGAAATCGAAACCGGTCTCAAGAAAGCCAAGAAAGAAGGCAAATACACGATCGGCACGCTCGGCACCTTCACGATCACCAAGCGTCCTGCTCGCAAGGGCCGCAACCCGCGGACCGGCGAAGAGATCAAGATCAAGGCATCGAAGTCGCTGCGCTTCCGCCCTGCGGCCAATCTGAAGACCGCTGCCGGCACGAAGTAATCCTGACACGGAAGGGCGCGATATGACCGCGCCATTGCGAGATCTTTTGGCCGCGTCCCTTGATGAGGGCGCGGCCAAATCTATTCTGGCCTATGCGGAAGAGGGGGAGACCCCGCTTGACCGCTTCCTAGATGGCGTCAGTCATTTATGCCCCTTCCTTGGCCGGATGATGCGGCGAAGTCCCGCCCGGCTGGAGCGGGTGCTGGATGCGACACCTGAAGGTGAATTCCCGGCCCTGATGCCGGATCCGGCCTCAGGCGAACTTCCTCTTGAAGAGCTCAAATCCTATCTGCGCAACGCCAGAAACGACATCGCCCTAGCCGTGGCGCTGGGCGATCTCTGCGGTGTGCTGACGCTCAGTGAGGTGACCGAATGCCTGACGGTCCTGGGCGACAAAGCCATCGCGCTGGCGCTTGAGGGCGGCGCACGGGCGGCGTCAGAACTGCGCGGCGTCGAGTTCGAGGAGGAGCCGACCCTCCATCACGGGCTGTCGATCATTGCCATGGGCAAGCTCGGCGCACGCGAGCTCAACTATTCAAGCGATATCGATCTTGTCGCGATCTATGATCCCAGCCGCGCTGGGCTGTCCCCGGACAGCCGGCTCGATGCCAAGGCGGTTGCGATCAAGACCGTGCAGATCATGGTCGATATCCTGAACCAGCAGACCGTCGAGGGCTTTGTTTTCAGGACCGATTTGCGGCTCCGGCCCAATCCGGGGGCCACCAATGTTGCCGTCAGCCTGTCGGCGGCGGAACGCTATTACGAAGAATACGGACAGAACTGGGAGCGGGCGGCCTTTATCAAGGCGCGCGCCTGTGCCGGGGATCAGAAGACGGGCGAGACATTCATGCGCCTGATCCGTCCTTTCGTCTGGCGGCGGACGCTTGATTTCGGCGCGGTGGCCGACATCCACGCGGTCAAGAAACAGATCCATGCGGAAAAAGGACGGCCCGACCTCGAAGTTCCCGGCGCGGACGTGAAGCTCGGCCCCGGCGGTATTCGCGAGATCGAGTTCTTTGCCCAGACCCAGCAATTGCTCCTCGGCGGTCGTGACAAATCCTTGCGCAGTCCCCGCACGGAGGAAGCGCTCTTCGCTCTCGCAAAGGACGGCCATATCGACGAGGCGACGGCGGAGGATCTCTGCAAAGCCTATCAGCATTTGCGGGCAACCGAGCACCGCCTGCAGATGCGAGAAGATGCGCAGACGCAGGAATTGCCAGAGGATGAGGAGGGGCTGTCGCGGATCGCCGCCCTGATGAATGCGCCCGGCCGGGACGAGTTCGTCAACGAGACCGAAGCGCATATGCGGTTCGTGCATGATGCCTATGCGGATCTCTTTGATACGCCAGAGCCGCATGAGCCGGTGCCCGGCAGCCTTGTCTTCACTGGCGTCGAGGATGATCCGCGTACCCTTCAGACGCTTCGCAATATCGGATTTGAAGCCCCGGAGGTCGTCACCGACAAGATCCGCCGCTGGCATATGGGCGCCTTGCGTGCGACCAAATCGGCGCGGGCGCGGGAGCTTTTAACGGGGCTTGTGCCGCGCATCCTGATGCAGCTGGGGGAGCTTGCCTCCCCCGATCAGGGGTTTCTTGCGCTCGATTCGCTTCTCACCCGCCTGCCGGCCGGATTTCAGGTCTTCTCGCTTTTCACGGCGGAGCCTGAAATTCTCGATGACGTTCTCGTCCTCTGTCAGGCGTCGCCTGAATTCACACGCAAATTCGGGGAGCGCCCGGCGCTGATCGAAGGGCTGCTCGAAGGCGTCGATATTACGCCGCCAGATCCTCCCTATGCGCCGGAAGACGCCGACATGGAGGAGCGGCTCGATGCCGTCCGCCGGGTGATCAATGAGCACCGGATCAGGACTTCCGCCGGGCTTGTTCTGGGGCAGACAAGTCCGATCGCCACCGCTCGCGCGTTGAGTGATGCGGCGGATGGGGCGATTGAAGACCTCACTGCCGCCGTGCGGCAGGAAGCAGAGACGGCAGGTAAAGCTCCGCTTGGTGAGCTGGCTGTTCTTGGTTTCGGGCGGCTGGGGATTGAAGCGCTGACGACCCTTTCGGATCTCGATCTCGTCTTCATCTATGATCTCGAAGAGAAATCCCATGAGGGCGAACAGCTCTTTGCCCGCCTCGTCCGGCGGATCGTCAGTGCCCTGTCGGTGCCAACCCAGCAGGGCGAGCTCTTCAAGATTGATATGCAGCTGCGGCCCTCCGGCGGGGCCGGGCCAACGGCGGTCTCTTTCTCCGCCTACGAGCAATACTACACTGAGACGGCGTGGACATGGGAGATGATGGCCTTCACCAAGGCGCGTGTCGTTTATGGGGATGAAGGGATTTCACAGCGGATCGAGGCTGTTCAGAAACAGGTTCTGACGCGCCCGCGAGATCCGGCCGAGATTGCCAAGGACGTCATTGATATGAGGGCGCGCCTTCTGGCCGAGAAAGCGCCGCGCACGCTCTATGACGTCAAACGCCTGCCGGGCGGGCTGACCGACATTGATTTCATCACGCAATATCTGTCGCTGATCCATGCGGAGCATCTGGGGCTCCTTCCGCGTCATCCGCGCGATGCGATCAACACCTTTTGCCAGCACGGTATACTGACCGAAGAGCAGGCGGAGACACTGCTGGATGCCCATGAGCTGGTTGAATGCACGATCCATTACCTGCGGGCGACGGAGGGCGGTGCGCCGCCTGAGAGCCTTCTTTCCGGCGCGCATTCGCGCCTGCGCAAGCTCTCCGATCTGTGGGATGACAGCCCGCTCGATGAACAGCTGACCACCCACCGGCGTGCGGTGAAGGCGTTGTTCGATGAGCTGGTCGGGCCTTATTCCGCCGAAATCTGAAGCGGCAGATCGCCTTCCTGCGGCGCGGTCAGGCGGGACGGCTTGTCCGATTTCGTCAGTATGCGCGCGCGATCCCGCAGCATGGAGGGCAGCATGACATCGACACCGGCCCGGCGGGGCAGGGTGATCGCTGCAACCGTGCCGCGACGGATTTCGCTGGCGATAGCGAGAATGCCGTTCTGCGCTTCCATCAGGGATTTCGAAAGGGCAATGCCAAGCCCCGTGCCGCGTTTGGTCCGCGCGAAATGATCTTCGATCATCTCAAAGGGCGCCCCCAGACGGTGGAGCTGTTCTTCGGTCATGCCGATGCCGGTATCGGCCACAAGGATTGTCACGCTGGTCAGATCGACAAGGGTCGTCACAGAGATCGAGCCGCCGCGCGGCGTGAATTTCTCCGCATTCGACAGAAGATTGATGAAGACCTGTTTGATCGCGCGGGCATCGGCCCAGACGCTCGGCACATGATCGATCATGGCCGTCAGGTTGAGGCCGGATTCCCGAAGCTGCGGCTCGATGAAGCGCAGGCCCTCTTTCAGGGAGCGCTCAAGATCGGTCTGGCCAAGCTTGAGTTCGAGCTTGCCCGCCTCGATTTTGGAAAGGTCGAGAATATCATCAATCAGGGTCAGGAGGTGGCTGCCGCTCGAATTGATGTCGCGGATATATTCGTCATATTTCTCGTGGCCGAGCGGGCCGTAGAGTTCTTCGCGCATCAGTTCGGAGAAGCCGATAATGGCGTTGAGCGGCGTGCGCAGCTCATGGCTCATATTGGCGAGGAATTCCGATTTGGCACGGTTGGCGTTCTCGGCACGGAGCTTTTCATTCTCATAGGACCGCATAGCCTGGCGCAGGTCCTTGCGGGAGCGCTCGAGAATATCGACCGTCATCTGCAGCTCGCGCTCATTGCGCGCGCGGCGCTCTTCCTCGACCCGCATATCGGTGATGTCGTGCCCGATCGAGACCCAGCCTTCACCAATCGTACGCTGCCGGATGAGTTTCAGGATGCGGTCACCGGGGAAGACCATCTCTGTCTCGGGCTCGACCATGCCGTCGCTCGGCGGCGCGAAATAGTCGTAGAGAAAATGCGGTTCGATGCCGATGACGCGCGCCAATTCCCGCACCGTCATGCCCTCTGAGATGTCGTCGGGATGGGCCTCGAACATCTGAACGAAGGTATCGTTCCATGCGACGAGGCGGCCAACAGAATCCCACAGAAGAAAGCATTGCGGCAGCGCTTCGAGCGTCTCGCGCAGACGCATGACAAGCTCATCGGTCCGGCGGCTTTCCATCCCCTCATTGGAGACGGGGATCATGATCCCTTCGCGGCAATCGGTCGGCGGGAAGGAAGTGATCCACACCATTTGCCAGTCGCCGTCAGCCTTCATGAAGCGAACGACACCTTCAGTCCGGGTGCCATTACCTAAAAACAGGCCGAGGAGGGCAGAGAGATCATCGGGGTGCGTAATTTCCCGCAGCTCAGCATAATCAGCCGGTTCATCAGAACGCGGATAACCTAATGCGGCGAGGGTCGCGGCGGGGAAGATGACTCCCTTTGCGTCCGCGAGCCAGGTGCCGCAACCGGCACGTTCCGGCCCGAGCAGGCGATCAAGCAATTGCTGGCGGTTGCCTTCGGTCTGGGCCTGAAGACGCCGTGCGCGTGCCGCCATGGCGAGGAAGAGCCCGGCGAGAGTGAGGATCGACACCGACGCCACAAGATAAGGCATCAGGGCACGGAATACATTTTTCTTATAAGGCGACAGGCTGACGATGCGCTGATCACCGCGAAGAGGGCGGGCCGCCGCGATCCATGTCCGGCCGCGCGTATCCTTCAGCCGCCGCGCTTCACCGGTAGCCGGGACAGCACGCAGTATCTCGTAATCGAAAGACGCATTCGGCGCAGGCGCCGGGGCGACATATGACCCCTTGGGCAGGTCGAGCAGATAGGTGCCGCCATCATCTCCTGCGCCAGCGGTCAAAAGATTGCGCACAGCCTGCGGCAGGGGAGTGGAAGGTCCGAAGGCGACAGGTGTCGCAGGAGACAGACGATCCGCCGTCGTTAAGGTGCGTACGGATAAATCGAGCGCCGCCTCGCGCGTCAGGCGTTGCTGGTCTTCGACCGCCGCATAGCCAAGCATGCCGATGCAGGCACCGGTCAAAAGGAGGGTAAGAGATGTCAGCCGACCGAGATTCGGTGCGGTGAGCGTTTGAAAACGCCTGATCCCTGCCTTTAACGGGAGGCCGAGCTGCATCGCTAATTCCTGCGGACTGTTAACACTTTTCGAATCATAGGGGCGTTTCTGCACCTATGTCACGTCCCGGTTTCGGGCTTTTTCAGTTATCTGCCGCAGGCGGAATGGTTAACGCCAAAGGTTAACGAAGGCCGTCTTCTGACAGGAGCCCCATCGCCGAATAAAGCTGGATCAGGGAGGAGTAGAAACCGTAGCGGGCATCGATCTCCTGCGACGCTGTGGTGAAGTACTCATCACTCGCCAGAACCAGATCGGTCAGGGTCTTTGTGCCGCGCAGATATTCCTTCTGGGTCGACTCAAACTGCACGCGGGCATGCGCGCGAGCCTCGTAGAATTCCTCGCCAGCCGTCTTGCGCGATGAGGCGCGTGCCATGGCGCCGCGGATCTGATCGTCGATCGCAAGGCGCTGAAGGTCTTCTTCTGCGCGGGCGGATCTGAGCTGGGCAACGGCTTGCGCCTTGCGGGCCTTGGTGCGGCCGCCATTCCAGAGCTCCTGATTGAGAGACAGGCCGACGCGGGCGTCCTCATCCTCGGTGCGCGAAAGGATTTCACCCGCCGCCCCGGTCTCGACTTCCTGGAAGTGCTGATAGAACCCCGTCAGGTTCAGCGTCGGCAGATTGCTGCGCGAGGCTTCATTAGCGCGGGCGCGGGCTGCAGCGGATTGCGAGCGGGCCCGGCGGAGGCGCGGAGAGTTGGACATGGCCTCTTCGACAGCCTGTTCCGGGCTGAGGGCGAGGATACGCGGCGCCTCGGGCGCGACAAAGCCGCGGATCGATTGCTCATCGAGGCATTCAAGGCCGACTGTGTCTGTCAGGACTTCGAGCCGGGTGCGGGCGATGGCTTCGGCCTCACGAGCACTGGCAAGCTGGGCGCGGGTGCTGGCCGCGCGAGAGCGCAGCTGGCTGGCATCGGTCAGTGTGATGACCCGGCGCTCAAGGCGCTTCTCGGCGGATTCAGCCTCCTGCCGGAAAGCGGCCGCCTGCTCGGTCGCCAGCTCAAGCACGCTGCTGGCGCGGGCATATTCGAGATAGGCGAGGGCCACAGCTTCGGCGATGCCGTTCTGCTGCTCGTCGATGCCGTAATTGGCTGCCTGAAAGCTGTGCTGGGAAGCCTGTTTTGCGTATTTGCGCTGGCCGAAGGAGTAGAGCTCCTGACGCAGCTCAATGCCGATCTGGTCATCACGGCGCCGGTCGAGCGGCGGCGTATCGCCAAAACCGGTCTGCCCGAAGAGGGAGACCTGCGGCAGGTTCCTTGAGTAAGTCGCGATGACATCAGCGCCAGCGGCATCCCGCCGGGCGCGGGCGCCATCGATCCTTGGGTCAAAGTTCAGTGCCTCTTCGACCGCTGCTGCCATGGTCAGGCAGCCATCGCCGGTGAAGATCTCTGAGGTCTCGCGAGTGTTGATCGGCGGCAATTCTCCGCCGACTTCTTGCGCAATGCCCTGTGAGCCGATCGCAAGAGCCGCAAGAATCGCGGTGCCGGCTTGGTAACGATGTCTCATGTTCGGCCTTAGTTCCTGTCAGCTCATCCGCGTGCCGCGCTGCATGGTCGAACGGATCGGCTCAAAGACGTAATCGAAAAAGCTACGTTTGCTCCCCGAGGCGATAAATGTATCGACCGGCATGCCCGGAATAATCTGGATTCGGCCGTTCGGATCAAGTGAAGACGCATCGAGCTGTACGCGAGTCTCGTAGAAGAAGGCGCCAGAGACTTCGTCCTGAATAAGGTCGGCGCTCACACCCAGGACCTTGCCGTCCAGCCGTTGCACCTGAAATGACTTATAGGCGGTGAACTGGGCTTCTACGTCCTGACCAGGCTGAACCGCGTCACGGTCAGTCGGGGAGAGCCTGACGATGACGATCAGGTCATCCGTGTCCGGCACGATTTCCATGACAGTCTGGCCCGGGCTGACGACCCCACCAATGGTGGTCGCCGCAAGATTGAGCACAGTGCCGCTTTGTGGTGCACGAAGGACGGTACGGGCAAGGCGGTCATCCATTGCGAGCAGCCGTTCGCGGGAGGCAAGTGACGTGGCCTGAGCTTCAAGCAGTTCCCGGCCAACACGCTCCTGAAAGCGGGCTTTGGCTTCGCGGATCTGGTTGGTGACTTCCTCACTATTCCGGATCGCCTGGTTGCGCTCGCCTTTGAGCCCCGAAAGCTGGGCCTCAAGGTTTGAAACTTCACGCTCGAGACGGCTGACATTGCCGATGGTCTCGAGTTTTTCCTCAAGCAGCTCGCGGCGCAAAGCGAGATCTTCGCGGGCGGTTGTCAGGGCCCGTTCGGTGGCGTCGATCTCACCGGCAACGTCATTGCGACGTGTACGCAACGCTGTCCGGCGGCTTTCCAGAACGGAAAGCTCCGCATTCAGGGCAGCCCATTGCTGATTGAAGAGAGACTGCTGGCGCTCAATGATATCGACACGAGTAATGTCATCGATCGGAATATCGTTCAGCGGAGCGAAATCGACCGTCTTCTCTTCGGAGCGAAGAGCGGTGAGGCGGATCATGTTCGCCGAGCTGACCGCAAATTCCTGTGCGAGTTCGTCGCGAGCGGATTCGGATTGCAGCGGCGCCAGTTCCATGAGGACATCGCCCTCTTTGACCATCTGGCCTTCCTTGACGTGGACAGCGCTGATCATGCCGCCTTCAAGGTGCTGGATTTCCTTGCGGTTATCCTGAACCACAATCTGGCCAGAGGCAGTGACGCCCTCGTCGAGCTTGGCAAACGTGCCCCAGATAACGAAGCCGCCGAAGCCGATGATGATGGCGAGAACGGAGAGCCGGATCGAGCGATCCGAGAATGCGGTAGCCGTATTCATGACTTGTCCTCCGTGACGCCGCGATCAAGCGTGATCTGGCCGACCTGACCGGCCGCAGGACGCGGCTTTTGGGCCGGCTGGGCGCCGGGCTGTCCGCGCCGGAGGTCAGAGACCTTGCGCAGATAATCTTCGCGGTTGGAGACAGCAATCTTGCGATCCTTGATGATCATGACCTTGTCGGCCGCATTGATCAGGCGAAGGTCGTGTGTCGCGATAATGGCCGTCAACGGACGGTCGCTCTGCGGGGCACGTGCAAGGTCACCGAAGAACTTCATCAGCTCAGCGGCAAGATTGGCATCAAGGTGAGCCGTCGGCTCATCGAGCAGGAGCAGGGCGGGTTCTGCAAACATCGCCCGGGCGAGCCCGACAATCTGGCGCTGACCTGCGGAGAGGTGGACCCCGCCTTCGCCGATTGGCGTGTCATAGCCTTTGGGCAGGGTCAGGATCATGTCATGCGCACCGATCCTGCGGGCGGCCGTGAAGACTTCTTCCGGGTCCGGATCGGTAAAGCGTGAGATGTTCTCAAAGACAGTGCCGGTGAGCAGTTCCACATGCTGCGGCAGGTAGCCGACATAACGGCCCCGGTCGCGCGCATCCCAGGTCGCGATGTCGCGGCCGCCGAGGCGAGCAGAGCCGTGATGAGCTGGCCAAGCGCCTGCGCAGGATTGCAGGAATGAGGTTTTGCCTGAGCCTGACGGCCCGAGAAGGGCGACGATGGTGCCCGGCTCAAAGTCGAGGCTCATCTGCGGCAGGAGAGGTTTGTCCGCTCCCGGAACGCCGACCGAGAACTCCTCAAATTTGAGGACAGGTTCCGGCCGCGGCATGGCGGTCACGGTATCGTGCTCAAGCGGGACGGAGCCTTCTGCAGAAGAGTCGATCCACTCCTTGAGCTCTTTCCAGCTGCGACCGGCCATGATGACTTGGCGCCAGATGGCAACCGTCTGGTCGATCGGCGCAAGGCCGCGACCCATGATGATCGAGCCCGCGATGATCGTGCCCGGCGTCACCTGACCGGAAACTGCGAGTGCGGCACCGGTGCCGAGAATGCCGACCTGAAGGATCTGACGCAGCGAGCGGGTTGAGGCTGACATGTAGGTCGACTTGGCCATCGACTCGACATTGCCGTCAGCCGCATCGCGGCGAAGTTTTTGCCAGTGGCCAACCGCCCGGTCGCTCATGCCCATCGAGACGATGGCAGCACGCTGGCGAACAAGGTGCGAAAGGTGGTTCTGCGCGCGTTGATCGCGCTTGCCAGCTTCCTGAACGGACTCACGGCTCATCTTATCGGTGACGACAGCCAGCACGAGAAGCATCCCAGCGCCGATTGTGCCGAAGGCGCCGAGGACAGGGTGGATCAACCAGAGGATGCCAAGGAAGAAAACTACAAAGGGAATGTCGAACAGTGGGGCGAGGGCGCCTTGCATCATCAGTGTCTGAAGACGGGACAGGTTACCGACGGCGTTCACCGTCTCGGTCGAGGTGGTGCTCGCCGAAGCAAGGCCGCGGCGCAGAGTCAGGCCATCAAGCGCTTGGCCCATATACTGGCCAGCCCGTGTCAGGGTCCGGCGGCGGCCGCCATCGGCAGCAATGTAAATGAGGAGCAGGAAGACAGCGATAATACTGAGGACGATCAGCGTCTCGTAAGAGCCTGACGACATCACGCGGTCATAGACCTGCAGCATGTACATCGGGCTGATCAGGAACAGCAGGTTCGTGATCACTGAAAAGCCGAAGACGGTCCAGAAATAGCGCCGCATCTGCTTTTCAAGCTTCCGGCTGGGCTTTTCATCACCGGGAAGAGATTCGATGCCACGCAGGTCATCACTCTCGGCGCCATTTGTCGGCGTCACAGCCGCAGGCGTTGTATCCGTCATCATAGGACGTTCTTCACTCATGTCCGCTCACTCTCCCCACCGATCAGCATGCTAGCCGATCGGGTTCAGTCAAAAAAGAGGCGGCGTAGCAATAACTTGCCAGTCTCGCGTGTGCGAAGTGGATGCGAAGGAGCTGCATCCAGTCTGCCCCCGAAAGTCTATGGCCGCGCAAACACCGGAACGCAAATGTCGTGCCGGTTAATGTGCAGCGAATACAACGCGCTCCTTAAACCCAAGACCCCGTTTGGCACCGAATTCGACCGAACCGCCGCGCCGAATGAGATCAAGCGAGGCAACTGTGGTGGCTTCATACTGGGGCGACAGGATCGTTGAAAGGCCGACATAGTCGACACGTCCTTCATCCCCGTTAAGCTCCAGCGTGAAATATCCATGGTGAAGCGGATCATGGAACCGGACGTCGCGGTTCTCCTTCCGAAGAAGGAGAGAGTAGTCAAAAGCCGCCGTGCCGAGATATTTCGAGCCGCCCGGCGAGGTGACGGACGTGGTGCCGAGCTCAACACCCATCCGCGTGTCATCATCAGCGTAGAGGTCATTGCCCCAGGCTTCATGCGTGTCGCCCGTCAGGACGATCAGGTCCCGGGCGCCTGCTGAGCGGGCGACATTATAGAAGCGCTCGCGAGCGGCAGGGTATCCATCCCACGCATCAAGATTATAGGGCAGGCCAAGGGTCGAGAATTCGATGAAAGCGCGGACCTGATCCCATTCTTTCTCTAGCTCGACGATTTTCTCTTCGCTAACCCGGTCTTTGAGGTTCGGGGCAAAGACCCGCGCCATGATGATCTGGTTGGCGACGACCCGCCATGTCTGGCCGGCCGCAACGGAGCGTTTGAAGACCTTCTCGAAATAATCGAGCTGCACCCGGCCCATCATTTCGCGGGAGGGATCATTGAGCACTTCGCGTTTGAAACGCTCGATGTCCTCAGGCGTTTTCAGGCCGGGGACAATTTCGGAATATTCAAGCTGCTGGCCGCGCGCAAAAAGGCGCGTCTCGATTGCGGACAGGGAGAGGAAGCCGCCCCAGTCAAAATCGCGGAACAGGGCTTCGCGGCTCTTGCCGGGCTCGGGCTCGCGGACCGGCATCCATTCATAATAGGCAATCAGCGCCGCGGTCCGGCGGTCATCCCAAGTGCCTTCACTGTCAGGCTGGTGGTTCTGGGCGCCGCCTTCCCAAGAATTGTTCGACGTCTCATGGTCATCCCAGATCGGGATGATCGGATGCATGGCATGGGCTGCGCGAGAGCCGGGGTCGGCTTTATACTGAGCATGGCGTTTGCGGTAATCGTCGAGCGTGACGATCTCATGCAGGGGGGAGTGGTCACGCCCAAGCTCGCGGCCCGTGTCGCCGCCGTAAGCATCGGAGCTATATTCATAGATATAGTCGCCCAGATGGATCATCGCGTCGATGTCGTCGCGGCGGGCCATGTGGTCGTAAGCATTGAAATAGCCGAACGGGTAGTTCGAGCAGGACATGACCGCGAATTTCACGGCCTCGGTGTTCTCCGGCAATGTCCGTGTGCGGCCTGTCGGGGAAGTCTCGCCGGCGGCAAGGAAGCGGTAGAAATAGGTGCGGCCCGGCTCAAGCCCTTCGGGGACGACTTTCACCGTATAGTCACGGGCAGGGGAGGCCTCTGTCGCGATGGTCCTGATGATCTGGCCGAAGGCGGGATCGCTAGCGATCTCGACGGTGACGGGAAGCGTGCCCTGATCCTCGGTCGTCACGCGGGTCCAGAGAACGACACTCTCACGCGCCGGATCGCCTGAGGCGACCCCATGCCGGAAGGCCGCGCTCGTTGCAGGGGCGAGCCCCGTGAACATTTTGCCGCCCGTACTGGCGCAAGCGGAGAGCCCGCCTGCCAATGTGCCCATCAGGGCCTGACGCCGTGAAACCCGCATGAAACCGTCCTCCCGAAACTGCCTTCTTTTAAGCAGCCCTTTGTGTCGGTTTGGCAACAAAAGGGGCATCGGGACAGCCCTCTATGCGGTGCGGAATGGAAATCTTTTCGGCGATCTCTTTACATGGGGTGTCGTCATCTATATCTGGCCGCTTCGCCGCGACCCGATTAACGTCCGGAGGACGCCCCTCAGGGGGACGGCGCTTTTTGTTGAATGGTGGTCAGGGTGCCCTCGCGCAGTAGCCACTGTCCAAAAGGAGGCCCCATGAGGTGGACCAATTTCATAGTTCCCAACACGTAGTTCGTGCGCTTGCGCCGTCGAACCCGGTTCTGTGTCAACGCCCCCATGCCGCCACGCGCGCGGCCCGGTGGTTCGTGGACAATTTCCCGGGCAAGACTTTCTATGCCGTAAAAGCCAACCCTGACCGGGTGATGCTGAACGCTATCCGCGCCGGCGGTGTCGAGCATTTCGACGTTGCCAGCCTCGTTGAGGTGCGTGCGGTCCGCGCGCAGTTCCCGGATGCGACGCTTGCTTTCATGAACCCGGTCAAATCGTCCGAGGCAATCCGGGAAGCTTATTTCGAGCATGGCGTGCGGATCTATTCGCTCGACTGCGAGAGTGAGCTGACCAAGATCATGGCAGCGACCGACAATGCCCGCGACCTGACGCTCTGCGTCCGGCTGGGTGTCGACAACTCCAACGCCAAAGTCTCGCTCGGCCGGAAATTCGGCGCGCGCGGTCATGCGGCGCCGGAGCTGCTGCGCCATACCCGTCTGCTCGCGCACAAGCTTGGCCTTTGCTTCCATGTGGGCAGCCAGACGCTCGATCCGACAGCTTACGTCCGGGCGCTCGACATGGTCGAGCAGGTCGTGATCCAGTCGGGCGTGCTTGTTGACATCGTCGATGTCGGCGGCGGCTTCCCTGCGCGCTATCCGGATATGGAACCCGAAGCCATGTCGCGCTTCGTTGAAGAGATCGAAGCCCGCTTCGAGACTTTCCTTTCGACGGACACGACCGAGCTGTGGTGCGAGCCGGGCCGGGCACTGGTCGCTGAAGCGACCAGCCTGATCGTCCGTGTGGAAAGCCAGCGCGACTTTGACCTCTACATCAATGATGGGGTCTACGGCACGCTTTACGATGCTGGCCACCTTGGCTGGCGGTTCCCGGCGAAAACGCTGGGCCGCGACGGCATGGCTGCGCCTTTCCGGTTTTATGGTCCGACCTGTGATGATGCGGACCACATGCCGGGCCCGTTCTTCCTGCCGGCTGAAACCAGCCCCGGCGACTTTATCGAGATTGGCATGCTGGGCGCCTATGGGCGCACAATGGCCGGTCACTTTAACGGATACGGATCGTACATCGAAGTGACATGTACGGACGATCCTTTTGGTACCATCTTTCTGCCGGCCGATACGGAGAGCCGGGTGGAGGTCTCCCAATGAGCCAGGTTCTGCAATTCCCAACCGAAGTCGCCAATGATGAACTTGGCCAGCCGCTTGATCATTTCATCGAGCGGGACGGTAAGAAATATGCGGGCACGCATCTGACCATCGACCTCTATGGCGCCGAAGGGCTGACCGACAAGGCGCGGATGGAAAAGGCGTTCAAGCAATGCGTTGAAGAATGCGGCGCAACGCTTCTGCACATGCATCTTCACACCTTCCTGCCGTCGGGCGGGCTGTCGGGCGTGGCTGTCCTCGCGGAGAGCCACATCTCGGTCCACACTTGGCCGGAAGCCAATTACGCGGCCTTTGACGTCTTCATGTGCGGCGATGCCAAGCCTGAGCGGGCAATCGGCATCCTGCAGAATGCCTTCAAAGCCGAGAATGTCAGTGTGGGGACGCATCTGCGCGGTGACCGCATTGAAGAAATGCTCAGCGATGAGGCGGCGTCCCTGTGAGCCGCTTCATTTTCGAAATCGACGGGCAGAAATGGTTCAAGGAGCAGGTGACCGATGAGATCGGTCACTCGCTTCGTATCGACAACATCCTTTTCGAAGGGGAAGTTGATCACCAGCACCTGATCGTTTTTGAAAATGAAGTCTTCGGACGGCTTTTCGCGCTTGAGGGCTTTATTCAGGTCTCAACGCGCGATGAGTTCATCTATCACGAGATGCTCGTCCATGTGCCGCTGTTCGCCCATGGCAACGCGAAACGCGTGCTTGTCATTGGCGGCGGTGATGGCGGCGCGATCCGCGAAGTCTTCCGTCATCAGACGGTCGAGCATTGCACCATGGTTGAGATCGAAGGCTCGGTCGTCGAGTTCTCCAAAGAATGGTTTCCGACGATTTCGGACGGGGCGTTTGACGATCCGCGCCTCAATCTCGTGATCGCCGACGGCGCCAAATTCGTGAAGGACACGGACGAGAAGTTCGACGTCATCCTGGTCGATTCAACAGACCCTGTGGGCCCCGGCAAAGTCCTCTTCACCGAAGAGTTCTATCGCGACTGCCGCTCCTGCCTCACAGATGACGGCATCATGATCACGCAATGCGGTCTGCCCTTCCTGCAGCCGAAAGAGCTGCGCACCGCTTATCTGAACCAGAAGGCCAGTTTTGAGGCCCCGACATTTTACTCGATTGCGGTCCCGGCATACTCCGGGGGGATCATGACGCTCGGTTTTGCACGGGCCGGAGGGGAAAATCCGGACCTTGAGACCCTCAGCGAACGTGTAAAATCCGCAAACATTCATCCTTTCAGATATTACTCTGCGGCGGCCCATCAGGGGGCATTTGCCCTGCCGGCCTATATTTCTCACATTCTAGACACTGGCGAATTTGGCTGAGGGATCAGGCGGTTGCCCTGTTTCGGCCTCGACTCGTGACGATTACGGATGTAGTTGCCCAATTACAACAGCTCTTGCGCTTGAAAGAGCTATACCCTGCGACAAAGTGATATGCATCGGCAGATGATGGGGAAAAGATAATGTCACAAGACACAGGATCAGACGACGTTCCTTCAGGGAAGACAGCGTCTTCTAAAGGACAGGCATGGAGCCTGATTGGTCCAGTTACCGCTGCTTTCGCACTTGTGGTCACCGCGGCAGCTGTTGCCGCGTACCGTTTCGGTGAAGGCATCGTCTATATCGGCGATCGCACGATCAGCGAGATGAATTTCGTAGAAGTCACCGGCGGTGCCGCTCTTGGCGTGCTGGGTGCGCTGGCAAGCGTTGGTGCAGCAGGCCTTGGCGCCGTTGTCGCGCTGGTCGCCACCATTGTGGCAACGGCGATGGGCGCCCTTGGGGTTGCTCTTGGCTCGCTGCTGGTCATCGGTTTCGTCAGCGGCCCGATCCTGCTGGTCGTGGTGATCGGTATCCTGATCAAGCGGCGGTACTGGCCGGACGTGATCTAAGCTTTAGACGCGTCCAACCTGACAGGATTTACGAACCCGCCTCATCGAGGCGGGTTTTTTGTGGCAGCTTGACAAACTGTCCGGGCTGCCCGCTCTGTTTTGAGGCCGCTGCGGCCATCAGCTCTGACGGGTTCAGCATGGAGGCATTCCACAGCCCGATATAATCGAGCGCTTCTTTCGTCTTGTGATCGCGTGAATAGGTGATCGCCCGTTTGCAGCCATGAACGGCCATCGGGGCTTTAGTCGCGATATCCCGGGCCATGTCTTGTACGGCGCTGATCACATCCTCGCGTGTCTCATGGACATGATTGACGAGGCCGTAGCGCAAGGCTTCCTCGGCGCCCATCTCGCGGCCCGTATAGGCAAGCTCGCGCACGAGACCTTCGGGCAGATGATTGAGGAGGCGCGGGAATGTGCCGACATCAGCCGTCATGCCGATATGGATCTCATAGACAGAGAACGCCGCATCCTTCGTTGCCAGCCGGATATCGCAGGCGGTCACCATGTCGACGCCGGCGCCAAGGCATTTGCCGTGAACGGCAGCAATGACCGGCACGCGCGCCTCTTCGAGGACGGTGAACGTCCTCTGCATACGGCCGACTTTCTCGATGAAGTCGAGCGGGGCGGCGGCGCCCAGTTTCGAGCGGTCGCCTGCGACCCCGGCAAAAGCGGAAAGGTCGATCCCGGCACAAAAGAGCGGGCCATTGGCGGCAATCACGATGGCGCGGATGTCGCCTGATTTATCAAGCTCCTCGATGGCGGCAGGGAAGTCCTCCCAGAAGGGAAGGGCGAGGGCATTGCGCTTTTCGGCGCGGTCAAGCGTGAGCGTGGCGACCGGGCCGTCCGTCTCAATCGTGAATTGCTGCGTCATGTTCTGCTTCTGCCTCGCGGTCCCATTGCTCGATCAATGCAGGGTAATCGTTCCGGTCCGAAGCGTCGATGCGGCGGATCTGTTTGATCGTCCACTCATCCCGAGAAGGCAGCTCAAACACCGTGTCGCCGTCAATTTCGGCCTCGATCTGCGTCACATAAAGCCGCTCCGCGCGGGGGAGGGCGAGGGCGTAGATGGCAGCCCCCCCGATGACGCAGATTTCTTCCGCCGCGCCGGCGAGCAGGATTGCTTCATCAAGGCTGTTTGCGAGCAGCACGCCTTCGGGCAGGTCGGGCCTGCCGCGCGAGATCACGATATTGAGCCGGCCGGGCAAAGGACGCCCAAGGCTGTCCCAGGTCGTCCGTCCCATGATGATGGGCTTGCCGGTCGTGATTTCCTTGAACCATTTAAGGTCATCCCGCATCCGCCAGGGAAGATCGCCTTCACGCCCGATGACACCATTGCGGGCTACGGCCACGACGAGGCTGAGGATCGGCTCTGGAGAAATGGCCGGGATCACACGGCCACCGGGGCCTTGATGGCCGGGTGCGGATCATATCCCGTGACCTTAATGTCATCATAGGTCCAGCCGAAAATATCGGTGATCTCCGGGTTCAGCTCAAGCTGCGGCAGTGCGCGCGGGGTGCGCGAGAGCTGCTCTTTCGCCTGCTCGATATGATTGAGATAGAGATGCGCGTCCCCAAAGGAATGGACGAAATCGCCGGGCTCGAGCCCGCAGGACTGCGCCATCATATGCGTGAGGAGCGCATAGGACGCGATATTGAACGGCACGCCAAGGAAGATATCCGCCGAGCGCTGATAAAGCTGGCAGGAAAGCTTGCCGTCCGCGACATAGAACTGAAAGAGGCAGTGACAGGGGGCCAGCGCCATCTGGTCCAGCTGTCCCGGGTTCCATGCCGAGACGACCAGCCGCCGCGAATTGGGATTGGTGCGGATCTCATTCTGCACCCACGCGATCTGATCGACCGTGCCGCCATCGGGTTTCGGCCATGACCGCCATTGCTGCCCGTAGACCGGGCCGAGATCGCCATTCTCATCCGCCCATTCATCCCAGATCGAGACCTTGTTCTCGGTGAGATAGCCGATATTGGTGTCGCCCTTCAGGAACCATAAAAGTTCGTGCACGATGGATCGGATATGGCACTTCTTGGTGGTGACCAGCGGGAACCCCTCTGAGAGGTCAAAGCGCATCTGATGGCCGAAGACGCCGCGCGTCCCCGTGCCGGTGCGGTCGCCGCGTTCCACCCCGTCGTGAAGCGCGCGGGCGAGAAGATCGAGATAGGCTTGCATGCCCCCAATGTGGCGAAGGCCAGCGCGATTCGAAAGGGGGCATTGCGCCAGATTGACTTCATTCCGGCCAAGGCAGCATGATCGGCGCGAGGGGACATGGGCCATGCGCGCGATATTCGTATTTCTGCTGATCAGCGCAGGCATTGTGGCGCTCGCCTTCAATGCCCCTGTGCGCGGATTTGCGGTGGCCACGGCGCTGATCACGCTGATTCTGTCCCTGCCGATGGACCTCAAGCGCCTGAGGATCGAGCGCCCCTTTTTCTATGGCGATGACGCGTTCGAGCTGGGTGCGATGGCGGCCTGGACGCTCGCTATCGGCAGCGGGATCGCGCGGGCGCTAGCTGTTGGCGCGGCGGCGCTTTTTACCTTCCCGGCTTTCCTCAGCGAGCCTCAGCTCAAAGTCGTCGGGCTCACCGTCGCCGATCTTGAGATGGAGCGGATGAGCACGCTTTATGTCTTTCTCATCGTCCTCTTTCTGGCGGTGGTTTCGGGGATGCTGGTCAACCGGTTCACCCAAGGGCTCGGCTATCGCTGGTCGATGTTCCGCTTCATCTGGCTTTACTGCCTCCTCTTTTCCGTCGGCGCCTTTGCTGCGCAAGCAATCTCGCCGGTCGAGCGGCCATCTGCTTTCGCGCTCGTCGATGTCATCCGCGATGCCGATGATGTGCGGAACGATGCGGCCTGTCCTGATCTTGAAGACGAGATGGCGGCGCTGGAAGAAAAAGAGATCAAGGGGCCGTTTGACTGGCTTCTCGGGACGGGCGCGGACCGCCGCAAGAAAGAGCAGGCCCTGCGCAGGAACCATTGCGGGGTGACGCTCGATGCGAGTTTCTCGAATATCATCCTTGCTGTCTCGACCATGGATGATTTCGTCGACGGGCTGACCCAAAGCGTCGTGGCCGGAACAACATCGACGATTGGGGCGGGGGAAGGGCCGGGACGGCTGTTCGCCGGGATATTCCTCTCCTCAAACCTCGTTCAGGGGTTCGTCATCGCCATCTATGCGAGCCTGATCCTGATGCTGGCCGCGCCCGTGCCGGGCCGGGAGCAGGATGGCGGGCACGGCCCCTGGTATTGAGGGGACGAAATGGCGCCCCTCGCGGCCGGATGACAGGCTGCGCTTTATCGTATAGCAATAATTCTTTTCGGCGATAGAGGATCGGGCAGATGTCAAAATGGATGATTAGCGCGGGCGGTCTCGCGCTCGTTATGGCGCTTGCGGCCTGTGCGTCAGACGAGGGGGGCGCGCGGAGTGCAGACGCCGCCCAGTCGAGCGCAGCGGCGCCTGTCCTCAATGTCTCTTATGAGAAATTCGTCCTCGATAACGGACTGCAAGTGATCCTGCATCAGGACAGCTCCGATCCTGTCGTCGCCATCAATATCGCCGCCCATGTCGGCTCCTCCCGAGAGCTGCCGGGCCGCACCGGCTTTGCGCATCTGTTCGAGCACCTCCTTTTCATGGACTCAGAGAACCTCGGCTATGGCGGGCTTGATGAGATGAACACCCGCATTGGCGGGACGACGGTCAACGGTTTTACGACCTCTGACATGACCCAGTATTATCAGGACGCCCCGGCCGATGGGCTTGAGAAGATCATCTGGGCCGAGGCCGAGAAGCTCGGCTTTTTCATCAAGACGGTCAGCGCCGATGTCCTCGCCAATGAGAAACAGGTGGTGAAGAACGAGAAGCGCCAGAGCTATGACAACCAGCCTTATGGCTATATGTATCCGCTCTTCTCCGAACTTCTCTACCCGGAGGATCACCCCTATAGCTGGCCGGTCATCGGATCGCTTGAAGACCTTGATGCGGCGGCCCTCGAAGATGTCGTTGCCTTCTATAAGCGCTGGTATGTACCGAATAATGTGACGCTGACGATTGCCGGGGATATTGATCCCGCACAGGCGAAGATCTGGGTTGAGAAATATTTCGGTGATATTCCGCGCGGGGAAGATATCGCGCCCCTGCCGCCAAGAGCCGCGGAACTCGAAGACACCGTCTCGCTCTATCACGAGGACCAGTTCGCGCGCGCCCCCCGGCTGGCGATGGCCTGGCCGTCGGTCGAGCAGTTCCATAAGGACGCATACGCGCTCGACATCCTCACCACCTATCTAGCCGATGGCAAGAAGGCGCCCCTCAACATGGTGCTGATCGATGAGGAGAAGCTCACCTCCGGTGTCACCATGTATAATTCGACCTCGGAGATTGCAGGCGAGCTCTATCTCATCATCACGGCGCAGGAAGGCGGCGATCTCGATGAGCTGATGCCCGCGATTGAGGAAGGCTTCCGGCGCTTTGAGGAAAACGGGATCAGCGAAGACGATCTCAAGCGGATCAAGGCCGGCATCGAGGTCGAGTTCTATGGGGACCTGCAAAGCGTCGTCGGCAAGGCGATCAGCCTCAGCCAGTATAATCTGTTCACGGGCAATCCCGGTTTCGTCAGCACGGATATCGAACGCACGCTTGCGGTAACCGCCGATGATGTGATGCGCGTTTATGAGACCTATCTTAAGGACCGCAACTATGTCGCCCTGTCCTTCGTGCCGCAGGGCCAGCTTGAGCTTGCGCTTGAGGGCGCGGGCAAGGCGGACATCAAGGAAGAGGTCATCGTTGAGGGTGAAGGCGCGCCGGTCGATTTCGATCCGACGGCCCGCACCTTCGAGCCGACCCCGTCCGCCTTTGACCGATCGGTGGAGCCGCCCTTCGGTGAGCCCTATGATCTGCCGAAGCCTGAGATCTACAAAGCCAGCCTGAAAAATGGCATCGCCGTCTATGGCATCACGACGAGCGAAGTGCCGGTCGTGCAGTTCAGCCTGCGGATTGATGCCGGGCAGGACCGCGCTGATATCGAGAAAGCCGGGGTGCCAGCCTTAACGGCGGATCTCCTCACGCGCGGGACGGCGAACAAAACCGTCGCGGAGCTTGAAGAAGCCCTTCAATTGCTCGGGGCAGAGATCAATATCTCGGCAGGCAGCACGGCGACCTTTATAAGCGGGACGACGCTGGCGCGGAATTTTGACGAGACGATTGCCCTGCTTGAGGAAATGCTGCTGGAGCCGCGCTGGGACGAGGAAGAGTTCGATCTTCTCAAGCGCCGGGTGGCGCAGCAATTCGTCCTTGCCAAGGCCAATCCGAATGCGCTGGCCGGCCGGGTGTCACGCGAGCTTTTCTATGGTGAGGACCACATCTTCCACTATGATAGCTATGGCACCGAGGCGCAGCTTGAGACCATCACGATGGAGGACCTCAAGGCCTTCCATGCGGCGGCCTACAAGCCGGGCCGGGCGGCGTTGCGCATCGTGGGTGATGTCAAATTGGCAGACGTCAAAGCCGCTTTCGCGCCGCTTGCCGCGGACTGGAAAGGCGAGGCGCCTGAAACGGACGCTCCGACCCAGCCGCAAGACGTGAGTGAGGCCGCCCTTTATTTCTATGATGTGCCGGGCGCGAAGCAATCGGTCATCAGGGCACAGCGGCCGTCCTTGAGCGCGGTTGATGCGGATTATCCACTGGCGCAGGCGATCAATTATTATCTCGGCGGCACCTTCACATCCGATCTCAATAATGAGCTGCGGGTGAACAAAGGCTACACCTATGGGGCCCGCTCTTTCTTCTCCGGCACGGAGGATCGCGGGTTCTATACCGTTTCCACCAGTGTGCGGACGAATGTGACCCTCGAGTCGCTTGAGCTGATCCAGGAATTGCTCGCCGGCTATGGCGAGAGTTTCGATGAGGACCGGCTTCAGGAAATGAAAGAAGCGCTACTGCGTCAGCAGGCGCTTCAGACCGAAACGCTGGGCGAGAAGCTCGGCGTTCTCTCCGAGATCAGTACTTATGGCTATCCGGAAGATTATCAGGCGCAGAACGCAGCCCGGCTTGAGGCGGTCGACCTTGCGGAATTCCGCCGTCTTGCCACGACCTATATCCTGCCGGGCGCGATGAACTACGTCGTGGTCGGAGATGCCGAAACGCAAGCTGGGCGCCTCGGCGACCTCGGCTTCGGTGAGCCGGTGATGGTCGATCCTGTCGAGTAGGAAGGGCGGTCAGGCAGCGTCTTTGTCTTCTTTGCCGTCTTTTTCGTCCTTGGGGTCTTTGACCTCTTTGACGTCTTTTGCGTCCTTGCCGTCTTCGGCGCGGTCGACCTTTTTGGACGGCCCGCGATAATTGGTGACGCCAACAGAGAGGGCATAGCAGGCAAGGGCGACGGAAAGGGGGATGTGAACGTTCTCACCGTCCCGCTCGCCCTTTTCATAATACTGGATCATCCGCCGTTTCAGCCCGAGGGCGTCCGCGGCGTCTTTCTGCGAGTATCCAAGTGACTTTCGCCACTTTTTGAAATCGTGAGGCTCCATCCGTTTTCCCACCGGTCGAGCTCCCCGCTATCGACTGTCCATGCCCGCTTCATACGGGATTTTTGTTGCAGACTCGTAACAGACAGGCGCGCGATGTGCGTATTTTTTCGACAGTTGTCGGTGCGTTACGGCCGCGTGCTCTTCAAACCTTCACCCTTGGACGCTATATGTGTCCGTGATGCTTCGGCATCTATGGCGATAAATGGCGCTCGTAATAAGCGGCCCGGACCCGGGGGCGGTACCCGGCGGCTCCACCAGAGGCCTCACGACGATAAGTGGTGTGAGGATTGTGGCGGGGCCGAAATAGTATCGACGGACGTGTAAAGGTTCTGCTTTCGCTCGGATGGTCTCCGTTATTGGGCCACTTAGAATAGTTGCAAATGACAACTCTTCGGAAGGTTTCGCTCTCGCTGCGTAACGCAGTGCGAGAAAACCGCATTTAAGTCCCAGACCCATCCCGGTCTGGGCGGGGTCCCGGCGAACCTGGCAACAGAATCGCCGACTTTATCCCTCTCCAAATCTTGCTCCCCGAGCTGCACCCGTATGCGGTGAAAGCTTGCGCGTTGGCGCCTCCTTTTTAGGGTGTCACCAAGGTGGGCTCACGGGGAGGGGGTCATGAAGTCGAAAAACCGTATTTGCGCGATCTTGATTGCCGCGACGGCGTTCGGTGTGGCGCAGGCGCAGGAGGAGCCGGTCGAACCGGTTGAGCCTTCAGAATTCCCGCCCCTTTATGAAGATCTCGAGCGCGAGGAAATCGAGCGGAATATTCCGATCCCGGAGCGGATCGAAGAAGAAGATACCGGCTCTGAGAATGCCGAGGCAATGGAGCTGGAGCTCGATCTATCACCCGATCCCGCGCTGATGGCATTCGCCACCCTGCTGGAGGAGGGCAAGGCGGAAATCGTCCTTGAGGGGACAAAAACGCAGAGTGAGGCGATGCTGCTGGCCGCTGAATACGGCATCGCGATGAGCCAGATGCCAGAGGCGCTGCAAATCCTCGGCACGCGGGCGCTTCTTTTTCAAAAATCAACAGGCCGGGTTCTGGCCGCCATCCGGCTGCCCGATGGGGTGCGCCGGAACAAGGAGAAGGTGAATCCCGAAATCCGCATGTTTGGCCGGGAGAATGGCCAGATCGCTATCGAGTATCGTGGGTGGCATACAGATAAATATGAATTCGAAAAATGCACCATCATCTTCGAATATCAGGTCAATGTCGTTGACCGGAACCTTGCGTCAAAGAAAACCTTTGGCCGTATCCAGCGGCCATATGAATATATCAAGGTGCTCTCCCAGCCGGTTGACGGCACGAACGGGCTATATGTCCTCGTGATCCCGACGGTCGAGGTGAACAAGAAAAAGATCGGCCAGCCTTTCACCGAAACGCATCTGGCGATTACGCAAAGCCGGAAAGGCGCCAATCCTGCAAAGACGATCGACATGCCAAAAGTCGAGCGATGGCTGGTCGTGGAGCATGAGCTTGTCCATGCCGAGCAGATTTATCGCGCCTATACCCAGACTGTCCGTAAGCTGGTGAGTGATAACAAGCTCTGTAATCCAACTAAACCGATCGCGCGGCACAGGGCGATCCTGCAGAAAACCTTCACCGCGAACTGGATTAAAATGACGGCATCCGGTCATGGCGGTAGCCATGAGCAGGGCACATATCCCAACACACCGGCCGAAACGGAAGCTCGTGAAGTGATGTGGCGGCTATGGGATGCGCGCAACCCGTGAGCGGGGGATGATCAGCTTGCGGAGGGGCTTTTAAAAGCTGCAAGCCTCTTCTCCAGCCTTGCGCGCACGCCCGGCCATTCATGCGGCAGCATCGAGAAAAAGACGCTGTCCCGCCGCTCACCCTTCCACGTCATGACATGGCTGCGCAGGACGCCTTCGCGGGCGAGCCCCAGCTTGGTCATGGCACGCTGGGAGCGGAAATTCTTCGCGCCTGTTTTGAGCTCTATCCGGGCGGCGCCCGCTTCAATCGCGCGGGTGAAAAGGAGGAGCTTTGCGGCCGGGTTGATCGCCGTGCCGCGCGCGGCGGCGGTGTAATAGGTCCAGCCGACTTCGACGCGGTCCTGGGACGGCACGATCGCAAGAAAAGAGCTGTGGCCGACGCAATCGGACGTCGCTTTGTCAAAGACTGCATGGCCGATCAGGCTGCCCGCGGCCTGGTCGGCAAGTCGCCGGTCGAACCAGCCATCAAAAAGGGGGCCATCCCCGCGCTCTGACATCAGCGCCCAGATTTCCGGGTCATCCGATACCGCGCGAAGAATGTCGCGATGGCTTTCGGTCAACGGCTCCAGCCGGACAAAGTCATTCTCCAGAAGCTTGGGCGTCAGCTCCATGGAAATTACTCGGCGTTAGAAGTGCCGGCAGTCTCGTCGGTCAGAGTTTTGAGATATTCAATCAGCGCCTTGCGTTTTTCAGGATCGCTCTGGCCGCGATAGGCCATGCGCCCGCCGCGAACATATTTGGCAGGGTTCTCAAGATAGGGATCGAGCGTTTCCTCGGTCCAGACGATGCCCGAATTCTGCATGGCCTTCGAATAACGGAAATCCGCGTGCCGGGCGGCAGGCGAGCCGTAAACGCCATAAAGATTGGGGCCGATCCTGTGGCCTTTCGCCGAATCCACCTGATGGCAGATGCCGCATTCACCAAAAAGTACGCGGCCTTCTGCGGCCTGCGCGCTCATCGACGGGGCGCTGGCGCCTCCTGCCGACATTACATTGGCGGACGGGGCCTCTGTCTCGCCGCCGCAAGCAGCAAGGATCAGGGCAAAAAGCGGTGTCAGCAGGACAAAACGCATGTTCATGCCCAGTCATCTGCCGCAAAATCGCTTGACCGTCGAGGCCGGAAGAGGCTCTTTCATGGCTTTGCTGCAGGCGCGAAAACGCCGCAAGGAGATGACACATGGTTGATCTCAAAGCCGCCGTCAGGGCGATCCCCGATTTTCCCAAACCCGGCATTGTCTTCCGGGATGTGACGACCCTGATGGGCGATCCGCTGGCCTTCAGCGAGACCATCGATCTGCTCTGCGATGCCTATAAGGCGCATGAGATCGATCAGATTGCCGGGATCGAAGCGCGCGGGTTTGTCTTCGGCGCCGCGCTCGCCCATCGGCTCGGCATCGGCTTTGTGCCGGTCCGCAAGAAGGGCAAGCTGCCGGGCGACACCTATTCGCAGACCTATGATCTTGAATATGGTCAGGACACGCTCGAAATGCACAAGGATGCACTGACGCAGGGCCAGCGCGTGCTGATGATCGATGATCTGCTGGCAACCGGCGGGACGGCACTGGCCGCGCTTGATCTTGTCGAGAAGGCCGGCGGCAAGGTTGTCGGCGCGGCATTCGTTGTCGACCTCCCTGAGCTTGGCGGCAGGAAAAAGCTGGAAGCGCGGGGGCTTGATGTCCTGACGCTGATCGAATTCGAAGGACACTGAGCATGTTGCATTGGCTCACTGACACGCATTTCAAGGGGGATCCCAGTGACAAGCCGGGCCCTGTCAGCCCCGAAGTGGCGGCGGCGGCCCTCCTGATCGAGGCGGCCCACAGGGACAGCAATTACACCGAGATCGAACGCGACCTTGCGACCAGCGCGATCATGAAAATGTTCCGCAAGGACAATGCGGAGGCCGTAGCGCTGCGGCGCGAAGCCGAGGCGGCGCAGGCGAGTGCGCCCTATATGATGCGGTATATGACGGCGGCGCGTGATCTTGATCCGGATACGAAAGAGAAATTCATTACCCAGCTTTGGTGCGTGATTGATTCTGACCGGGAAGAAACGGTCGCCGAAAGCATGCTGGTCAGCTCCGTGATTGATGTGCTCGGCATTTCACGTGAGCGGGCAAGGAGCCTGCGCCCCGCACTGCCAAGAGGAGAGGGTTGATATGTCCGCGCAAACCAGATCCCGCCGCGTCACCTGCGCCGATATCATGAAGCGCAAGGGCGGTGAGCCGATTGTCTCGCTGACCGCCTATGATGCGCCGATGGCATCGATCCTTGATCCGCATTGCGATTTCCTGCTGGTCGGGGATTCGGTTGGGATGGTCGTGCACGGACTGCCAACGACCGTCGGGGTCACGCTCGACATGATGATCATGCATGGCAAGGCCGTGATGCGGGGCGCCAAGACGGCGCTGGTCGTCGTCGATCTGCCCTTTGGCTCATATGAAGCGGGGCCGGAGCAGGCATTTGAAAGCGCGTCGCGCGTGATGATGGAAACCGGCTGCGGCGCGGTGAAGATCGAGGCGGGCGTCTACACAGCCGATATCGTCCGCTTCCTGACCGATCGCGGGATTCCTGTCATGGCGCATGTCGGCCTGCGCCCGCAGGCGGTCAATGTGACCGGCGGGTTCAAGGCCAAGGGCCGCTCTAATGATGAGACCGATACTGTCCTTGCCGAGGCGGAGGCCGCCGAAAAGGCGGGCGCTTTTGCCATGGTGGTCGAAGGCGTCGATGAGGCGCTGGCAGGACAGGTCACGAACACGGTCAGTATCCCCACGATCGGGATCGGGGCGTCGGCCACCTGTGACGGGCAGATCCTTGTGACGCCCGACATGCTGGGGCTGTTCGACTGGACACCGAAATTTGTCCGCCGGTTTGGCAATGCCCGCGAGCGGATTGATGAGGCGATTGAAGCCTATGCCGCGGCTGTCCGTAACCGGACCTTCCCCGGCGAAGCGGAAGTCTATCGCGTGAAGAAGGACTGAGGCGGATTTACGCGTATTTCCGCGCAAGCTCGCGATAGGCGTTGATGATGGCGCTTGCCGCGCGTTCGACATCTTCTTCTGTCGTTGAATGATCGGCGACAGAGCAGCGCATGATGCGCTGGCCCTGCCAGTCGGCGGCCTGGACCCACGCTTCACCACTTTGGCGGACGGTAAGGGCGACGTCATCGGGGGAAGCGCCCTCGAAAGAGAAGACCGCCTGATTGAAGACAACATCATTGAGGCAGGTGATGCCGTCCTCCGCTGTCAGCAGCTCGGCCATCAATTTCGTGTTGGCACAGAGTTTTTCAATGGCGTCCGCAACGCCCTGCCGCCCCAGCTTTCGGATCGTCGCGTAAATTGCTGTGCCGCGCGCGCGGCGGGAGAGTTCGGGGACGAAATGCGAGGGATCGCGCGCGCCTTCCTGCTGGGGTAGATAGGAGGCGGCAAGCGACATGGCGCCCGCATGGGCGTCCCTGTCTCTCACAATCGCAAAGGCACCGTCATAGGGCGTGTTGAGGAGCTTGTGCGCATCGACCGACCAGCTATCGGCGAGTTCCACACCTTTTGTCAGATGACGGAGCGCCGGGCTTGCCTGTGCCCAAAGGCCAAAGGCGCCATCGACATGAACCCACGCGCCATGCTCCTTGGCGAGGGCGCAAATCTCTGGGAAGGGATCGAAGGCAGAGGTGTTGATATGGCCTGCCTGTGAGCAAATGAGGATTGGCCCCTCAAGCCCCGCCAGTACTTCAGCGAGCGCATCGGCACGGATCGCGCCATCCTCCGTCAACGGCACGATATGCCGCCGCGCGGCACCGAACCCGGCCATGCGCAGGGCAAGGAGCATTGTGGGGTGCGCATCCCCTGTGACGACATGGATTTCGGGTGCCCCGAAGAGGCCCTGCGCTTCGACATCCCAGCCTTCGTGACGGAGGAGGGCGTGGCGTGCGGCGCAGGCGCCGACGAAATTCCCCATGGTCGCGCCGGTGACAATGCCGACGCTCGCTTCGCGCGGCAGATCCATGAGGTCGAGCGCCCATTCACCGGCGAGCCTGTCGACGGCGCAGCCGAAAGGCGCGGCAAGCGGCGTACCCGGCGCATCGTCCCAGGCGGATGAGAGCCAGTCGGCGGCGACCCCCGCCGGGTGAATGCCGCCCATGACAAAGCCGAAGAACCGCCCCCCCGCCTGACGTGGGATGCCGCCCTTTGCTGCCGTGATCAGCTCTGCGATCACGTCTTCGTCCGGGAGCCCCGTATCCGGCAGGTCGGTGACGAGCCGTGAACGGGCCGTCGCCTGATCGATCTCGGCATCGGCGGGGCTGTCCCGCAGCGCCTCGAGAAAGCGTAAGCTCTCCTGATGGGCGAGATTGAGCGCCGCTTTGTAATCGTTCATGTGAATGTCCCTCCGGGCCACATGATATCCCAAAGCGGGCTAGAAATGCACAGCGGGATTTGCCTCAAGCACTATAGGAAAACTATTCAGAGAACAGCTCCAGCGCGGCGGCGATCATGGCTTCGGTGCCGGCCCGCAGCGTGGGTTCGGGGTCGGGCGCGAACTTCGCCGAGTGGAGTCCCGGCAGCTTCGTTGCGTCGCCGCCTGCGGCTTCCCACGCATCGGCCTTGACCGCGCCGAGGCGGAACAGGGTGGCTTCGACCTCCCGGTCATAGCGGTGATATTGCGAGAAATCCTCGCCGCCCATGACGGGGGTCACCTCATACATGCCGTCCTCGCCAAAGCGTTCTGTAAAGACGGATTTGAGGCGGCTTGTCTGTTCCGGCGTGTTGTAGAGGGCGGGGGTATATTCGTCCTTCACCTCGACCTTGGGCAATTGCTCCTTCGCAAGACCGGCGGAGAGGGCCTGCGCATAGGCGATGCGGCGAATGCCTTTGAGCAGGTGATCGCGGGTTTCATCCGAATAGGAACGAACGGTCAGTTGCAGCTTTGCCTCATTCGGGATGATGTTGTGCTTGGCCCCGGCATGAAAGCTGCCGACCGTGACGACGGCAGCCGTCTGCGGGTTGGTCTCCCGGCTGACAAGGGTCTGGAGCGCATCGACGATCCGCGCCGCAATGACGATGGGGTCAACCGTCGTATGCGGATAGGCGCCATGCCCGCCGCTGCCATAAACGGTGATATCGACCGAATCGACATTGGCCATGACAAAGCCTTCGCCGACGCCGATCGTCCCGGCCAGCGCATTGGCAGCATCATGCAGGGCGATGGCATGATCGGGGGTGGGGAAGCGCTCATAAAGCCCATCGGCCAGCATGGCGCGGGCGCCCTGGCCGACTTCCTCCGCGGGCTGGGCGATCATCAGCAGCGTGCCGGCCCATTCATCCTTGTGCCCGGCAAGATAGCGTGCGGTGCCGACCCATGTCGTCATGTGCACATCATGCCCGCAGGCATGCATGACGCCGGTGGTGACGCCATTGGCCAGCGTTGCGGTCTTCTTGCTGGCATAGGGGAGGCCGGTTTCCTCCGTCACCGGAAGGCCGTCCATATCCGCGCGGATCAGGACGACTGGCCCCTCCCCATTTTTGAGCATCCCGACCACGCCCGTGCCGCCGACGCCTTCGGTGACGTCAAAGCCCAGCTCGCGCAGCTCCGCGGCCATGCGGGCTGCGGTCTCGGTCTCTTCATTGGAGAGCTCAGGGTTCGCGTGAAGATGCTTATAGAGCTCGATCAGGTCCGACAGGTCGGCATCGACTGCGTCGGAGACCGGATCGGCAAAGGCGGGCGTTGCGATGAGAAGAAGGCCAGCGGCGAGGCTGTGGCGGATGGACATGGCAGAAGAACCCCAATTTTGTGCTTTGGGCGGCATTGAGCCCGCCACCGGGCGCCGCCGTCAAGTAAAGGGCTCATGGAGGGCATTCCCTTTGGCCCCGCGCGCCCCTAAAGGCGGTGAGCTATGACAGACGAAAACGACACGCTGCCCAAACAGTTCGATCACCAAGAGGCCGAGGCCCGGCTTTATGCCGCCTGGGAGGATGCCGGCTGCTTCAAGCCGTCCGGGACGGGGGAGCCCTATTGCGTCGTCATCCCGCCGCCCAATGTGACGGGCAGCCTGCATATGGGTCATGCGCTCAACAACACGCTGCAGGATATCCTGATCCGCTTTAACCGGATGCGCGGCAAGAATGTGCTGTGGCAGGTCGGGACCGACCATGCGGGGATTGCGACCCAGATGGTCGTCGAGCGCCAGATGATGGACCGGCAGGAGCCGCACCGCCGGGAGATCGGCCGCGAGAAATTCGTTGAGCGGGTCTGGGAGTGGAAGGCCGAAAGCGCGGGCGCCATCCAGAACCAGCTCCGGCGCCTTGGCGCATCCTGTGACTGGAGCCGGGAGCGCTTCACCATGGATGAGGGGCTGTCGGCGGCCGTCCGGAAAGTCTTTGTACAGCTCTATAATGAAGGGTTGATCTATCGCGACAAGCGGCTGGTCAACTGGGACCCCAAGCTCCTGACCGCGATTTCCGACCTTGAGGTCGAGACGCGCGAGGTGAAGGGCCATATGTGGCACTTTGCCTATCCGTTGACGGATGGATCAGGCGAAATTGTCGTGGCGACGACGCGGCCCGAGACGATGCTCGGCGATACGGGCGTCGCCGTGCACCCGGACGATGAGCGCTATAAGCACCTGATCGGCAAGACCGTGACGCTGCCGATTGTCGGGCGGGAAATTCCGATTGTCGCTGACGAACATGCCGACCCCGAACAGGGGACGGGCGCGGTCAAGATCACCCCGGCGCATGACTTCAATGACTTTGAGGTCGGCAAGCGGGCGGGCCTTGAGCAGATCATCATTCTTGATTTCGAAGGCCGCATTGTGACGGACCGGGAGGATATTCCCGAGGCGCTTCGCGGGCTCGACCGCTTCAAGGCGCGGGAACGGGTCGTTGAGCTGATGGAGGCGGGCGGGCACCTCAAGGGGATTGAGGACAAGGTGATCCAGCAGCCCTTTGGCGACCGCTCGAATGTCGTCATCGAACCTATGCTGACCGATCAGTGGTATGTCGATGCCGAGACCATGGCCCAGCCGGCCCTGAAAGCCGTGCAGGAGGGGAAGACCAAATTCATCCCCGAGAACTGGTCCAAGACCTATTATCAGTGGCTGGAGAATATCCAGCCCTGGTGCATCTCCCGCCAGCTCTGGTGGGGGCACCAGATCCCGGTGTGGTATGGGTACGGTAGTGGAGCTTATCCGCATTCGGATTTGGCTGACACGAGTGTGAGCCAAGACCATGACCCACTGGTATACTTCCTTGCCTGTGATGAGTCTGAAGAAGACGCGTGTATCAGAGCAAGGAAATACTATGGCCGTGATGTGGTCGTCGTTTCCTCGCTTGAGGAAGCTGAAAGCTTGAAGTTACAACAGATGTCACTGCCACCAGAGGAGGCAGTGGCATATATCTGGCAGGACCAAGACGTTCTCGACACGTGGTTTTCCTCCGCCCTCTGGCCGTTCTCGACTCTGGGGTGGCCGGACGAAACGCCGGAGCTGGAGAAATTCTATCCGACCGCGACGCTCTCGACGGCGTTCGATATCATCTTCTTCTGGGTCGCCCGGATGATGATGATGGGCATGCACTTCATGAAAGAAGTGCCGTTCAAGGATGTCTATATCCACGCCATCGTTCGCGACGAGCACGGACAGAAAATGTCCAAATCCAAGGGCAATGTCATCGACCCGCTCATCAAGATGGATGAGTACGGCACGGACTCACTCCGCTTCACGCTGGCCGCCATGGCCGCGCCGGGCCGGGATGTGAAGCTCGCCGACCAGCGGATCGAGGGCTACCGGAATTTCCGCACCAAGCTGTGGAATGCCGCGCGTTTTGCCGAGATGAATGAATGCGCTGTCGCTGAGGGCTTTGATCCGGCAAAGGTCGAGGCCCCGCTCGCGCAATGGATCCTGCATGAGGCGTCAGCGGCGGAAGCGGCAATCACGACGGCACTCGATAATTACCGGTTCGATGATGCGGCGAATGCGGTTTATCAGTTCACGTGGAATATCTATTGCGACTGGTTCCTTGAATTCGCAAAACCCGTCTTCCATGGCGAGGATGAGACGGCGAAGGCGGAGATCCGTTCGGTCGGCGCATATGTGCTCGACCGTATCCTTGTCCTGCTCCACCCCTTCATGCCGTTCGTCACGGAAGAGCTGTGGGCGCAGACGGGCAAGCGCGACGGCTTCGTGATGCTGGCGGACTGGCAGGGGCCGGGGATCGAGAACCCGCAGGCCGCGGCCGATCTCAATGCTGTCATCGAGCTGATCTCGGAAATCCGATCGCTCAAAGCCGAGATGAATATTCCGCCTTCGGTCAAAATGCCGCTGACGGCGCTGTCGGCGGATGACGTGACCAAAGCCCGCCTGACGGGCTTTACCGATCTTATCGAACGGCTCGCCCGGATCGAGGGGATCAGCTTTGCCGAGGAGCCGCCCAAAGGCGCCGCGCAGCTGGTCGTTGGCGGTGTGTCATACGCGCTCGCCATTGCCGACTTCATTGATCTTGATGCGGAGAAAGCCCGCCTCACCAAGGAAATCGGCAAGACCGAAGGCGAGATCAAGAAGATCGACGGCAAGCTGTCGAATGAGAATTTCGTCTCCCGCGCGCCCAAAGAGGTCGTTGAGGAACAGCATGTCCGCCGCGAGGCCTTCACGGCGGATCTCGAAAAGCTGAAAGCGGCGCTAGCGAGGCTGGAAGCGCTTTAAGGGCCTCAATCTGACGAGCCCTGTTCTTCGTGTTGCCCTTTGGGGAAGCGTCCCCTCTCCCCGGAAACGGGGAGAGGGACAGGGTGAGGGGATGTCTGGTTCTATGCGCGCTTGAGCAAACCCTCACCCGGAAGTCAGCAGACTGACTTCCGACCTCTCCCTTTTCCAAGGGAGAGGTGAGAACGCTTGAGTGGATTGCCCCCTCCGTCAGCCTGCGGCTGACACCTCCCCCACGGGGGGAGGAAATCTCGTTATTTCCCCGTCAGGCAGACGCCTTCGCGGCGCGGGTCGGCACCACATTCAACCTTGCCGTGATCGAGCCTGAAACCGTGTAGGGAAGAGCTGATCTCCCTTACATTCACGGTGAGGCCGTAGCCTTCCATCGCCGCGATGGTTTCGGCGGGGGCAGTGTCCTCGACAAAGACAAAGCCGACGCGGGTCGTCACATGGTGATGGCTGATCGCATCCTGCCACGGCATGTCATAGCCGAGGGCGAGGAGCAGGGTTTTCGCCACATGGCCGATGATATTGGCGCCCCCGGCGGAGCCGATTGCGGCGACCGGCTGTCCATCCTTATCCAGAACGATTGTCGGCGTCATAGAGCTGCGCGGGCGCTTGCCCGGGCCGACCGCGTTGACGACGACCATGCCGTCCTGCACCGGCTCAAAAGAAAAGTCCGTCAGCTCATTGTTGAGGAACATGCCGCCGGACATGAACTTGCTGCCGAAGGCCGATTCAACCGTGCCCGTCATCGAGACGATATTGCCGTAACGGTCCATGGTCGAGAAATGCGTCGTGCCCGGCACTTCGTCCGATGCATCGGTCTGACGGTCTTCCTTCAGCTTGCCGCCGAACGGCTCCCCGGCGGCGACTTCTGCTGCAGAGAAGGTGCCGATGAGCGTGGAACGCTCGCGCAGATAGTCGGGCTGAATGAGGGCTTCGGCGACTTCTTCGCTGGTGATTTCCGGTGTGCCCATGGCGGTCGGGTCGCCCAGATAATCGGCGCGGTCGGCATAGGCGAGGCGGCCTGCCTCCCCATACATCATCCACAGCTCAGGCCCCGGCTCTTCGGGCAGGCCCTTGGCTTCCATCATGCCGAGCGTCTGGAGCATGGCGAGCGCGGAGCTGGGCGGTGCCATGGTGCAGATCTCATAGCCCTTGAAGTCGCCGCAGACGGCTTCGCGGGCGACTGGCTCATATTCGAAGATGTCATCAAGCGCGATCAGCGGCTGGCCAGCGCGGGCGGCAACGGCATCGACAATGCCTTGCGCAATATCGCCGGAATAAAAGGCCCCAGCGCCATTATCCGCAATGGTACGGACGGTTTCGGCATAGGGCGCATTCTTGAAGACGGTACCTTCGGCAAGCGTTGATCCGTCTTCTGAGAAATAAAGCGAGTGCGCCATCTCGTCGGCGGCAAGGAAGCTGGCGCTATCATTGAGCACCTTTGCCATGCGGGGGGAGACTTCGAACCCTTCGCTCGCAAGGCGATAGGCGTCGGCATAGAGCTCTGACCATTCAAGCCGCCCATGCTCCCTGTGCGCCATGTCCATCATCGCAACGACACCGGGCACCCCGACGGCGCGGCCCGAGCCGAGCGCCACGCGGTAGCTCATCCGGCTGCCATCTTCATTGAGGAAGAGCTCGCGGCTGGCGGTGAAGGGGGCTGTCTCCCGGCCGTCATAGGCCGTGATCGCGCCTGACTGCTGATCATAATAGAGCATGAAGGCGCCGCCCCCGAGGCCGGAGGATTGCGGCTCGACAAGGCCGAGAACCGCCTGCACGGCGATCGCGGCGTCTACCGCCGTGCCGCCTTCGCGCAAGATACGGGCGCCGGCTTCGGTTGCGAGGGGATGGGCCGAGGACACCGCCCATTTATGTGTAGCGGCGGTTTCATTGGCTTCCGGCTGGCCTTCATCTGAGCCGATCGGGGCTGCGGCGGGCGGATCCGCTGCATCTCCTGCCTCCGGGGTCTTCTCGCCACCGCCACAGGCGGCAACAGCGATTGCAAGGCAGGCAGGCAGAATGATGTTTTTCATGGATGTTCCCCAAGGGCAGATAAACCGGACCTTACGGCCTGCCGCCACTTGCAAACAACCCAATAGCCTCTCTGGTTCCCTTTAGCGGGCCTCTATCGGCAAAGTGACCTTGATCTCACCCGCCTTCTCAAAGGTCAGGGTGATCTCGACGGTCTCGGATTCAGCAAGCGCGGCGTCGGGATTGATGAGCATCAGGTGGTATCCGCCCGGCTTGAGCTGGACCTTGGACTGGCTGGGCAGATCGAGGTTTTCGACCTTGCGCATCTTCATCATGCCGTCATCCATCGACATTTCGTGGATCTCGACGGTGGCCAGCGGAGAGGACGCAGTCAGCAGCACATCATCCGCATCGGCGATGATATCGAGATAGGCGGCGGTGGTCAGCGAGCCGGGCTTGGGCGCTTTGACATAGCCGTTCTCGATGGTGATGCCGGTTTCGGCCGTCATCTCAGCATGAGTTTCAGCGGCAGGGGCGTCATCTTTGCCGCAGGCCGTAAGGGCGAAAAGCAGGGATGCAGCCGCCGCCTTGGCAATCAGGTCAGTCCGGGCCATATGCGGTCTCCTTGAAAGACATCAAAAACGTCCCGCGCCGATAGCGCCGACCCCACCGGGCGGCAAGGCGGCAAAACGCGCGGGGGCGACAGGAGGCCCGATGACCCCAGCTGAAATCACCAAACTCGAACGCTACTTACGCAGCCGCTTCCATGATGACAGCCTCGCGCTGAAAAGCGTCGAGGGTGCGCCCGCTGCTGGCGTTTATGTCGGCGAGGATTTTCAGGGCATCCTGACTCGCGACGAAGACGAAGGAGAGGTCTCCTATGACTTCGTGATGCGGCTCGAAAGCGAAGAAGAAACGCTGACCGCCTGGGAAATGATGCGCCTGCAGCAGGTGCTGGCCGAGAAACTCAAAGACCCGAAAATCCAGCTCAAGACCCGCGAGAAGAAGCGGGACTCAGCTGAGGTGTACACGGATGATGAATTCCTCGGTGTGATCTTCCTTGATATCGAAGACGAGGACGGCATGGCCAGCTTCAATATGGGCATTCTCGATATCGATCTTGATGACACAGAAGGCAGTGCCTGAGACGCCGCCGCTTGAGGCGCTAAAGGCGGAACTCTCCGCCTGCCGACATTGTGAGGTTGAGGGGATCATCCCCAGCGCCAATCCGGTGTTCCAGATCCCGGCAGGCGCGCGTATCGGCGTTTTCGGTCAGGCACCGGGCAATCTTGCGCATATTGAAGGCAAGCCCTTTTTTGATCCATCCGGTGTTCGCCTTCGTGAATGGCTGGGGATGACGGAAGAAGAATTCTACGACTCTGGCCGTCTTGCGGTTGTCCCCATGGCTTTCTGTTTTCCCGGCTATGACGGGACAGGCAAGACGGGGAAGGGCGGAGACCTGCCGCCACCCAAGGTCTGTGCGGAGATATGGCGGGAACGGATCATGAGCGCGATCCTCTCCCGGCTTGATGTCGTTCTCCTGATTGGGCGCTACGCCATGAACTGGCATCTACCGGAGGAGAAAAAGCGCGGGGTTCGCGATATCGTCGCGGATTGGGAGGCGCGCTTTGCCGAAGCCGAGGAGACAGGTCGGCTGGTCCTGCCGCTGCCGCATCCAAGCTGGCGCAATACGGCGTGGCTCAAGAAAAATCCGTGGTTTGATGAATTTGTCGTGCCGCGCCTGCAGGCAGCGGTGCGGGAAGCGATGGGTGAATAATTTAGCGGCCCGGCTCTTCGTCCGGCAGGATGATCGAATTGCTGTTCTCGGGGCCGGGCGTGTCTTCCTCATCCGCAAGCGGTGTGTCCGCGTCGATATCTTCCGCAGCGTCATCCGTCATGCTGTCTTCATCGGCCGGGATAGCCTCCGGATCACCGGCAGGCATCACCTCGGCTTGCGGCTCTTCGTCAGACACGACCTCTTCGTCGGCGTTCTCTGTGGGAGTGCCGGTATCAGAGGCCGCGCCGGACCGTTTGGAGCCCGTATAGAGGTAGAGCCCAATCGAAACGACGAAGATGGCAATTATCAGCCTGATGGCCCCGGTCATGGCTTTTCCCCTCTGCAGCCGCAGCCATCATAGCCGAAGGAGGGGCAGTGCGCTACTCGGCCGCTTCGGCCTCGGTAAAGCCTTCGGACTGGCGCCGCCACAATTCGGCGTAGAGGCCGCCTTTCTCCAGAAGCTCCGTATGCGTGCCGGTCTCAGCGACACGGCCTGCCTCGAGAACGACGATGCGGTCGGCATCGACTACCGTGGAGAGACGGTGCGCGATGGTGATCGTCGTGCGGTTCTCTTCGACCTCGCGCAGCGCGCCGATGATGCCCTGCTCGGTTGCTGAATCGAGGGCGGAGGTCGCTTCATCGAGGATCAGGATCGGCGGATCCTTCAGCACTGTGCGGGCGATGGCGACGCGCTGTTTCTCGCCCCCTGAGAGTTTGAGGCCGCGCTCGCCGACCATGGTGTCATAGCCGAGCGGCAGGCCGGAGATGAATTCGTGGATCTGCGCGGTGCGTGCGGCAGCCTCGATCTCTGCCTGACTGGCGCCGGGCTTGCCGTAGGCGATGTTGAAGCCGATCGTGTCGTTGAACAGCACCGTATCCTGAGGAACCATGCCGATGACGCGGCGGAGGCTCTTTTGCGTCACTTCACTTATCGGCTGGCCGTCGATGAGGATGTGTCCCTGATCGGTGTCATAGAAGCGGTAGAGAAGACGTGCGATCGTGGACTTACCCGCCCCCGAGGGTCCGACAACCGCCACTTTCTCTCCCGGCGCGGCCTCGAAGCTGATCCCGTGGAGGATCTGGCGTTCGGGGTCGTAGCTGAAATGCACATCATCAAAAGTGATGGCGCCGCCGGAAATGATCAGCTCGCGTGCGTTTGTGTCGTCCTCGACCTCCGGGCCGACCTTCAAAAGGGCGAACATGCGCTCCATGTCGACCAGGGCCTGTTTGATCTCGCGATAGGCAAAACCGAGAATGTTCAGCGGTTGATAGAGCTGCATCATGATCAGGCTGACGCCCGTCATCTCGCCAATGCCGTAACGGCCGGAGGCCACACCGCTCGCTGTGACCCAGAGGGCTGCAACGAGGCCAAAATTGATGACCAGTGACTGGCCGAAATTAAGGAGCGCCAGCGAGGTCTGTGATTTGACGGCGGCCTTCTGATAATCGCACAGCGCCTCGTCATAGCGGGCCGCTTCATACCCCTCATTGCCGAAATATTTGACGGTCTCATAGTTCAGGAGCGCATCCACCGAACGGGTTGTCGCGAGCTGGTCCTTTTCGTTCATGGTGCGGCGGAATTTCAGCCGCCACTCGGTCGATGACACCGTGAACCAGAAATAGATGACGACCGTCACAACGACGATGATGACGAGCGACCATTCATAACGGATGCCGAATGCGGCGGAGACCAGCGCCAGCTGGATCAGGGTCGGGCCGATATTGAAGAGGAGGAAGCGGAAGAGAAAATCGATCGCCCGCACCCCGCGTTCAATCAGCCGCGAGAGCCCGCCCGTCCGCCGTTCAAGATGGAACCGCAAGGAGAGGGAATGAAGGTGCTTGAAGACCGAGACCGCGACTTCGCGCTGGGCGGTCTGCCCGACGACCGAGAAGAAATACTCCCTGAGCTGCGGCAACCCGGCCGCCAGCAGCCGGAGAACGCCATAGCCTATGACGAACCCGGCAACCGCTGCCGTCAGGCCCAGCATCTCATCCTGCTCTGCGAGCTGGTTGATGCCGCGCGCCAGCGCGAGAGGGGCGGCGACCATGATGATCTGGCCGATCAGGATGACGGCAAAGGCCGCGATGATCCGGCGTTTGAAGTCCGGGCGGTCCTTGCGCCACATATAGGGCATCAGGAACCTGACCGAGGCGATCTGCTCGGCGAGGCTCGATTCGGCTTGCTCGCCGTCTTTGGCAGTCACACTCAAGGGAGGCATGGGGGCTATTTAGGGATTGCTGGGGGCAATGGCGAGCCGCGTGATTTGCTGTCCAGCCGCCACTTTAGGATAGGCAAACAGCGTGAAATATTTACCTCGTCCTAACTGTAATTACTGAAGTATTACGGTGTCGTGGCCCAAACAATGCCCTTCAAAACTAATCGAACCGAAAGAAATTAGCGCTAGTTCTTCTCACATGCGAGGAGTGCGAGCTTTATGAAGGGTGCCGTGTTCACCGAGCTCTTCGACTATGTCGAGGATGCCCATGGTCCTGAATTTCTTCAGGAAACGATCGATGCTGCCGACCTGCCCACAAAGGGCGTCTACGCCACGACGGGGACTTATCCGACGTCTGAAATGGTGTCTCTGGTCAGTGTTCTCTCCAACAGTTCCGGCATCGCGGTGCCTGACCTCCTCCGAGTCTTCGGCGAGCATCTCTTTGGCCGATTTACCGTTTCCTATCCGGCGCTTTTCGAGGGCTGCGATGATGCATTCTCGTTCCTCGCATCGGTTGAGAATGTCATCCATATGGAAGTGCGCAAGCTTTATCCTGATGCTGAGCTTCCGACATTCGAAACGGCAGTACACACGGATACGCATCTCCAGCTTATCTATCGATCCAGACGGCACATGGGAGACCTCTGCGAAGGTCTGATCAAGGGATGCCTCGCGCATTTTGAGGAAGAGGCGGTCATCACACGCACGACTCTTGAAGAGAGCCCGGATTCGGTCATCCAGTTTGACATTGAGAAGCAGCCCAAATGACAGAAAATATCGATCTTTATAAGTCTATTGCCGCTCGGGAAAAAGCGAGCCGGAAAGAGGCAGAACGGCTGCTTGAAGAAAAAAGCCGTGAGCTGTTTTCGCAGCAGGAGGCTCTGGAAGTCTCCACAGCCCATCTGAAAAAGACAGCAACGCTTCTGTCGGAAATCATGCGCGTCGCGCCGGATGGTGTTTACATGATTTCGTCATCACTGAAGCTCCATGACTGCAATGCGGCGGCCACGGAGCAGTTGAAAATGAGCCGCGGCGAGATGTGCGGGCATGAGGCGGAGGAGTATTTCCCCGGGATCACGAGGGTGCTTGCGGACGCAGGGGACGGCTATTTCTCGCTGGAACAGTTCAGGGTGCGCTCCGCTGACGGCTCCTCCTTCCCGGCAGAGGTTCGCGGCTATCATGGCCCGATCGGTTCAGAGCGTATCTATCTTCTCTTCGTTCACGACATTGCAAAACGTGTAGCTTCTGAGAAGAAGCGTACACGCATTGAACAACAGCTCGACGAAGCGCGGCGCCTGGAGGCAATCGGGGCGCTTTCGGCTGGCATTGCGCATGAGATCAATACGCCGATCCAGTTCATCGGCGACAATCTTGCCTTTCTTCAGGAAGCACTGAAAAAAATCCATATCTCCTGGCGGAAATATGAAGGGCTTCGCAGCGCGGTCGCGCAGGATGAGGCGTATAAGGATCTCGTCAAAGACGTTGATGATCATAGTAAGGAAGTCCGGCTGGATGTTCTGGTCAAGGATATCTTCGAATGCCTTCAGGAAAGCCAGGAAGGGATTGCGCAGGTGCGCGACATTGTCCTGCTGATGAAGGAATTCTCGCATCCGGGATCCGGCGAGAGTGATGATGTCGACATCAATCGGTTGATCCGCAATGCGCTCAATATCTCCAAGAGAAATATCGATTCCGGCATCATCGTCGAGCAGGATCTGTCAGAAAATCTTCCTGAGTTGAACTGCCGGCAGAGCCAATTGCAACAGGTGATCCTCAATCTCGTCCTGAATGCGGTCGATGCGATCAAGGACAAGCGGGAAGAGGGCGGAAAAATCCGTATCTCAACGAAATCTGTCGATGGCTTTGTGCAAATCCGTATCAGCGACAATGGCGGCGGCGTGCCTCAATCGCTTCGTCAGAAAATCTTCGACCCGTTCTTCACCACGAAGCCGGTCGGCAAGGGAACCGGGCAGGGGCTGGCGCTGGCGAAAGACGTTATTGTCAAAGGACATAGTGGCCGCCTGACGCTGGTTGATGAAGCCTCATTCGACACGACCTTCCTGATCGAGCTGCCAATGGCGCATGTCATGGAAGAAATCATTTCTGCGGAGGAACATGATGTCACAGCAGCGTAGCAAAGTTCTCCTTGTTGATGACGAACCCAGATTGCTGTCTGCCCTGCGTCGGCGGCTGGCGAGTGATTTTGATATTCTGACGGCGGAAAGCGGTCCGCTTGCACTCGATATTCTTGCGTCGGATGAAGAGGTCGGCATTGTCGTTGCGGACATGCAGATGCCGGAGATGAATGGCATCGAGCTTCTGACGCGATTGCGTGAAGAGTATCCGCAGATCCGGCGGATCATGCTGACCGGTAACTCCGACCAGGAAACCGCGATTGCGGCCATCAATGAAGGCGCCGTCATGCGCTTTTTGCGCAAGCCTTGTGATGCGGATGAGCTTCGGAAGATCCTCAATCAGGGATTTGAAGAACTCAAATTCATGAGCCAGGGCAGTATTGAGGGTGAAAAAGATGACACGACCGAGGCGGATCATGCCTCCACCCGCCGGGCGTTCATCAATCTGCTGAATGCGGAGCTTTCAACGCCCGTCAGCGATCTGGTTCGGGCGGTGACCGAGTTGTCCGATGCTGATGACGCCTTTGATCCCCTATCGACGCTGACGCGCGTGCGGGATCGCGGCGAATATATGCTGATGCTGGTCGGACGCCTGATCGAATTTGCCCGCCTGCCGCATCTCTCAGAAAAAGACGATACGTCGCCGCATTGTGAGATCGTCAGCATTGTCGCTGACGAAGTCGAGCAGCTTCGCGGACTGGCGAATGAGAAGAAAGTCACGCTCTCGCTCGATGCCCGCCGCCGGAAGGCGGCAGCTCTTGCCAAGGGGCAGGAAGTTCGTCTGGCAATTCGTGAGCTGATCGAAAATGCGATCAAGTTCTCGCATCGCGGGGAGCATGTGAGTGTCCTGCTTCATGTTGAACAGGATGAAGTGCGGATCATGGTTGCGGATTCGGGCAGGGGGCTGACGGAGTCGGTCGCGCATGTCGCGAACTCGCCGCTTTATGTCGACAAGGATGGCCACGCCAAGCTGCATGAAGGCATGGGCTTCGGGCTGGCACTCGTCTCGACGATCGCCAAACTCAATCACGCGAAATTTCATATTGCCCCGCGCGAAGGTGGCGGGACTTCGGCCGCCATCGGTTTCCGCCGGCCGGTCACCACGCAGGCGACAAATCTGGGCTAAGCGTTTAGACGCTCAAATCTTCGCCAAGCCGTAAGCGATCAGCTACCTGAATAATGTCCTTGAGCTCTTCTGCAAAGCGCTCAAGGTCACGGCGCGCGGCGCCTGGCTGTAATGTCAGGGAAGGCTCGAACCTGTTCTTCCGGCAGGGGATCATGGCGAGGAACTTGCCTTCATAAAAGGCGGCCTGCATCCGGCCATCCCCCAGATCTTTGGCGAGATGGTAGAGCCGTTCCATGAAGGTTGTGGTCAGGAGCATGCGCGAGGCGATCTGATCCTCGCTGTAAACTTCGAATTCCTTCTCAAACCGAGGGTCTTCAAGGCCGACCCGTTCGAGTTTGGTGAACGCATCGCCGAACCAGTTGCCGATTGCGCCCATGTCGCGGCGAATGATCATCCGGCCACTGAAATCCTTTTTGTGTTCGAAGACGGCAAAGAGGCCATCAAAGACGGTCACATCTCTCTTGTTCTTTCCCGAACCGCGCACATCGACCAGTTTTGCTTCCATCAGCGAAAAGCGGACACCGCCCCAGACCCCGGTGATGTAATCCTCGAACCGGCGCTTGTCGTGATGCGGGATAAGACTGGAGCGGCGAAGGAAATCCATCGGAATATTGCCGCGCGCGCGATACTGGAACTCCGGCCCGAAGCTCTGAACGAAGCGATTGAAGGCTTCATTCTTGATGCTGCTTTTATAGCGCCGACCGGGTGTCTGCGCGATCGCCAGCCCGATGACCGTAATGCCGATCGCCAGCATGAGCGCTTCGCCATAGTCGAGACCTTCGAAGAAGATGGCGCCGACCAGCAGCAGCGCCAGGGCGCCGCCGCCTGCGATGCCTGCATAAAGGCGGTACTTGTTCATCAGACTGACAGCTTCCACGCGGCGGGTCTCAAACTCGCCGCCAATGGCTGCTGCGCGCTCGGCGATCAGCTCATCGATGGCGCGGCTGTCTTCTGTCGTCGAATTTTCCGTCAAGACGGATCGCCTTATGCCGGGTTCAGATAATCATCCGCATTGATGGGCGCGCGGCTTGCCTCTGCGGCTTCGTAATACGGCATGGAACTGACGCCTGCCATATTGGCGATGACGCTGCCGGGGAAGATTTCGACCGAATTGTTCAGATCTGTGACGGCAGAGTTGTAGAAACGGCGGGCCGCCGTGATCTGCGCTTCGATCTCGCTCATGGTTTCCATGGCTTCTTCGATCGGCCCGTCACCCTTGAGATCAGGATAGTTTTCGATCTGTACCCGGAGCTGGCCCAGTTTCGAGCTGAGCTGCTCGGCAAAATTGAGGTGCTGTTTGACTTCTTCGCCATTGCCCCGGTCATAATCCTTGGTCACTTCCGAACGCAGAGCGGTGATTTCGGTCAGGAGCTTTTCCTCGTGAGAGAGAAAACGCTGCGCGGCGCGCAGAAGGTTCGGGATCAGATCAGAGCGAAGTTGCAGATGGGCATCGATTGAGCCCAAGGCTTCCTTGACCTTGTTCCGTCGGCCGATGATGCTGACATACCAGAAATAGGCGCCGGCTGCGATGATGACCAATACGGCGGGGACGATCAGTTCCATGGTTCTCTCCCGTGGCTCACAAGGTGGAGATTTGTCCTATCCCGCGCCGTCCTAATCAACAATGTACATGCGGGGGACAGCCTGCGCGCTGTTTTGGGTGCGCAACCATGAGTGAAGGAGATTCAAATAAATAACCAGAGGTTGTGTGGCGTGAAAGCTTCCTCTACGCTGGCGTTCTGTGAGGAGCGGCATGAAGCGTCTTTATTCCTATCTGAAACGAGTGGTGCGGCTCTCCGTCCGGCAGGAGAAATGCGCGGCCTGTGAAGGGACGGGCAGGAACTTGCAGATTTCCGCCCAGCTCATGCCGAACTCAGTGTGTACGAGATGCGAAGGCGATGGATGGGTCATGACGAGACGCCCGGAAAATGGGCCATTGCCGGAGCCGAAAGCCGTCCGCCCCTTCAGGTCACCATCCTGACCTCGCAAGAGCACTCTTTGGTCTCGAACATATAGCCTGACAAAGTAATGTGCGCTGACGGTTTGCGATGAAATGCGCCTGCACCACGTAGGGGCATTGCACCTGCATTCATGCCATGAGATTTGAAGGGGGTTCTGGTAGCGCGGGGCGGAATTGAACCGCCGACCTCAGGGTTATGAATCCTGCGCTCTCACCAACTGAGCTACCGCGCCAGAAGGCGCGTCGTATGCCTTTCTCGTGCCCGGCTTGTCAATCATTTTGGCGCCCTAGATCAGATACAATTCGGGACGGATGAACCCCTTCGCTGACACCTGCCCGCGACACTCGCCTCCTAAATAGTTTTCATCGGCCGGACGCCCCGGCGACACGACTAAAGGATACCCGATATGATCAATTCACTGACCCTTCTGGCAAGCCTTGCAGCCCTTGGCGCCGGTGAGCCCGGCATGGCCAATAAAGGCCCGGTGACGCTTGAGACCCGGCTTGCACAAGCCGGCGCCCAGTTCGAGAAAATGGACACAAATGGCGATGGTTTTCTGACCGAAGCAGACAAGCCCGAACGCCCGGACCATTTTGCCTCGCTTGATGCCGATGGCTCTGGCGCGATCGAGAAGGATGAGATGCTCGATCAGGCGCTTGCCCGGTTTGATGAGCGTGACACCAATGCCAATGGCACGATTGATGAGGACGAAAAGCCCGACCGTCAGCGCCGCTTTGCACGCAAAGGCGGCGGGGAGCGCGGCGCCATGACCCGTGAAAAAGTCGAGGAAATGGTGTCAAAGCAGTTCGATCATCTTGATGCGGACGGAAATGGCGCTGTCACCCAGGAAGAAATGGAAGCTGCTCGTGAGGCACGCAAAGGCATGAGAGAGGGCCGCCGGGGTGGCGACCGCCGCGGTGGTCATCCGGACCTCAGCAAGGTCGACACAAACGGCGATGGCAAGGTTTCAAAAGAGGAGCATCTTGCCGCAACCGAAGCGCGCTTCAAGAAACTGGATACCAATGGCGACGGCACGCTGACCGAAGAAGAGCGCCGTGCCGCCTATAAAGGCAAGCGCGACCAGTAAGCTGGCTTTGGGATTGGGAAGAATTGAGCGGCCCCTCTTTGGAGGGGCCGTTTTTTATTCCGTAGGCGCCGCTGCAGCGTCAGCCGGGCGATAAACGGCATTGCCAAGCGCGCGGAAGATGTCCGCGATGTCAGCGCGGGCCGATTTTGGCAGGTTCACTTCCTGCGCGATCGACTCCCCGCCATTGATCGAGGCTAGCATTCGCCATTGCTCTGACGGTTTTTCCAGAATGGCGCAGACGCGATCGGCGCGGGCGGCGGCGGCTGAATTCTTGCGCGCCGCATTGCGGATGAACCCGGCCGAGAGGCCATCTTCCTCGATCAGGACCGTCACCGCCTGACGCATGGCTTCTTCGTCGCCGGCATAGGGCGTCAGCCCGGCAAGGACGACGAACTCCTTGTCCGTCATTTCGCCCGACAGAACCCCTGTGCCGCAGGCGCAGGCAGATGTCCGGTCGATCCGGTCCTCAACCGCATTTGCGCACCAAGAGGTGAAGGTCGCTGTCGCCGCGGCCATGTCATCATCGCTGACCAGCTGGACGGAAGCGGCAAGGCCGACACTTGAGATCAAGGACAGGAACATGGGCGAATCTCCCCAGACAATTTCGCCTTAGCATTGTGGCATTCCTCTCGCGGAAGGGAAAGAGCGATCCCCTGTCAGAGCGGTATCGGGAAGGCGGGAAGAAGGGATGGCGACCCCGGTAGGATTCGAACCCACGACCGTCGGATTAGAAGTCCGGTGCTCTATCCAGCTGAGCTACGGGGCCACGCGCGGGGTGGCTCATACATGAGGCCGTGCGCAGGGTCCAAGGGATGTTGGGCCGCGTTCACAGAAATTCATGACCCGGGGAGGGGCAGGGTGCGGGCATCCGATTCTGTCTTGGGGCCCCTGCCGGGCTGTTGTCGGGATGCAACAAGTCTCAGTACTGTGATGGTCTGCGAGATGTGCGGCAGATTTTAAGTCATTGTATTGAAAGGATATTTCATCATTTTGCCTTGGTGTTTGTGTTCTTTGTGCCACAGCGGCGCGAGCAGGCGAGTTGAAAATTCCTCGCAGACCAGATATTGTCCATGACACCGGTATCAAAAATGACACCGGTTACTCAATAAGTAGGCGTGTCCAGATGCGCGCCAGGGAGGATGAAGATGACTGGGCAAGGGAAATTCGTGCGCCTACTTTTAGGTGCATCCGTTCTGACTATGGCGGGGGCTCTTCCGGCCACTGCACAAGATACTACCGACACACAGGCAGACGATGACGTCGTCGTCGTGACCGGCTTCCGCCAGTCACTGGCGGCCAGCCTTGATGTGAAGAAGGAAGAGACAGGTGTCGTCGACGCTATCGTCGCAGAAGACATCGCTGACTTCCCCGATTTGAACCTCGCAGAATCGCTGCAGCGCATTCCGGGTATCGCGATTGACCGTCAGGCTGGCGAAGGCCGCCGCGTCACGGTTCGCGGTCTTGGCGGTGACTTCACGCGTGTGCGGATCAACGGCATGGAAGCGCTGAGCACCACGGGTGGTTCTGACGCATCAGGCGGCACCAACCGTTCGCGTGCCTTTGACTTCAACACGTTTGCTGCTGAGCTTTTCAACCAGCTGGTCGTGCGCAAGACGCAGTCCGCTTCTGTTGAAGAAGGCTCGCTCGGCGCCAATGTCGAGCTCAAAACCGCACAGCCTTTTGATTACAGCACCGGCTGGACCGGCGCGGCTTCCGTACAAGGTCTTTACAACGACCTGATCGAAGAAACCTCGCCGCGTATGGCTGGCCTCGTTTCCTACACCAACCCGGACAAGACTTTTGGCTGGCTCGCATCGATCGCTTACAGCGACCGGACGATTCGCGAAGAAGGTTTCTCGACCGTCCGCTTTGACGATCTGGGCACGTTCCGTTCGGTCAATGGCGAGGATTGCTCGGGCAACCCGACCGGCGGCGCCTGTGAGGAAGTGCGTAACTCCTATTACGCCCGGATCCCGCGCTATGGCCGCCTTGATTATGAGCAAGAGCGTCTCGGCCTGACGGGGTCGGTTCAGTTCGCACCGTCCGACCAGACGACGATCTCGATCGACGGTCTTTATTCGGTCTTCGAAGGCTCGCGCGATGAGAACTTCATGGAAGTCTTCATCCGGTCGAACACGGACAATATCGACATCACCGATTATGTCGTCGATGGCGACGGTGTCCTGTCTTACTTCACTGGCGATGTTCAGGCTGACCTCTCCAACGGCATTATTCCGGTTCGCTCCGAGCGCCGGAAAGACAAGCTGAAAACAGAGTTCAACCAGCTGACCTTTAATGTGGAGCACGAGTTCAACGATGCATGGCGCGGTAATGTCTTCGCCGGTCATTCGAAGTCGGAATTCTCCATTCCTCAGCAGGCGACCGTTTTCTTCGATGCGGCAAGCCCGGTCGAAGGTTATGTGCTCGACTTCCGCAACAACCTCGAAACGCCGCTGGTTGATTTCGGCAACTTCGATGTGACGTCTCCGTCCAGCTATCTCTTCACCCAGTTCCGGAACCGTCCGCAGGGTGTCGATAACACCTTCGATACGTTCCAAGGCAATCTGTCATGGGACTACAGCGACAACGTCACGCTGCAAGCCGGTGTTTCCTGGAAGAAGTTCGAATTCGCAACCGAAGAAGTTCGGGCTGAAGGCAGTGTCACGGATGTACCGGGCGTCTCTGCATTCATTCCGGTGACGGCTGATCTTGCTGATCAGATTTCCGGCTTCGGCAGCGGGCTTGATCTGCCCTCTGGTGTCGATACGTCCTGGCTGACGCCGGACTTTGATGCGGCTGCGGATCTTGTTGACCTCTTCAGCTTTGGCGGTGCGGTCCGTGAACAGGATACGCGCAGCGTCGAGGAAGAAGATACGGGTGCGTATGTTCAGGCTGTCTTCAACGGCATGTGGGGTGAAATGCCTGTCCGTGGTGACATTGGTGTTCGCTATGTCGAAACCGAGACGGCGGCGACCGGCTTCCTCAGCGGTGACCAGGTGACGGTCACCCGGAAATATGATGACTGGCTGCCGGCTGTGAACCTCGTGTTCGAGCCGAAAGACGATTTCCTCATCCGCGGCGGTATCGCCAAGGTGATGGCACGTCCGTCGCTTGGCAACCTGACGCCGGGTGGTTCGATCGATACGTTCAACGGTCCGCCCTTTGGCATCAGCCAAGGCAACCCGGGTCTCGATCCGTTCCGGGCGACGACTTATGACGTGTCCTTCGAATATTACTTCGCTGAAGAATCCCTCTTTGCTGTGGGCCTCTTCTACAAGGACATCGACTCCTTCTTCACCAATGCTGATACGATCACGACGACTTTCAGCCAAACTGGTCTCCCGGATTCCGTGGCCGGTGCAACGTCACCGCTGGGTGAGCTACTCGCCATGGGTCAGGACCCGGCCGTTGAAATCGATCAGGTCGTGAATGGTGACAGCGCGTCAGTGCAGGGGATGGAGATTGTCTATCAGCAACCCTTCACCTTCCTGCCTGTCGAAGGCTTCGGCTTTGTCGGGAACTACACCTATGTGGACTCCGACGACATCATCGGCTTCTCGGAGAACTCATGGAACGCAACTCTCTACTATGAGAATGCGCAATTCCAGGCTCGCCTGACGGGTGCATATCGGGATGAGTACCAGACGCGCCGGCCAAATGGCAGTGGACGGACTGAAGGACGGGAAGAGCGTGGCGTTGCCGATACGTTCAACCTCGACTTTGCCAGCTCCTATGCGGTCAATGAATCGCTTGAGCTGACTTTCGAGGCGATCAACCTCACCGATGAGTTTGAGCACCAGACATTTGATACTCTGATGCTGCCGACACTTTACCACCACACGGGCCGGAACTTTATCTTCGGTGCACGTTACTCCTTCTAAGGAGTGAAACGCTTCCCTGTGCTTTTGGCCGGTCACCTCGGGATCGGCCAGGGCTAACCTGACGCGGCGCAGTTAAGTCTGTGCCGCGTCTTTTTTTATGTGAGCGAGATGATGCGGACACGGCGGGATTCCCTGAAATTACTTGGTGCAACTCCTTTGGTGCTGGGGGGATGCACATCCTCCTTGCCTGAAGCTATCGCGAGAAAAGAGCGAGCGCCCCAAAATGAAGGTCCCGATTGGGGGCAGACATTCGAAGGACAACGCCAGGCGGACAGGGGGGACGGGACATTCCTCAACCCGATCCTTGCAGGCGATCATCCGGATCCGTCGATCATCCGTGTGGGGGAGACTTACTATCTCACCTTTTCCAGCTTTGATGCCTATCCGGGATTGCTGATCTGGCAGTCAAAGGATCTTGTGAACTGGTCACCGCTTGGACCTGCGCTCAAAGACTATATCGGATCGGTCTGGGCACCGGACCTCATCCATCATGATGGGCGTTTCTATATCTACATTCCGGCAAGAACGGCCGACTACAAATCAATCTATGTCATCACAGCTGACGATATAAACGGTCCATGGTCCGAACCTGTCGATCTGCATCTGCCCGATCACATTGATCCGGGGCATATCGTTGGTGAGGACGGAAAGCGCTATCTCTTTCTCTCCAATGGCGACCTTGTCCAGCTGGCCAATGATGGGCTTTCAACGGTGGGGGAGGTCAAGCATGTCTATGATCCGTGGCGGTACCCGGAGGATTGGGACGTCGAATGCTTCTGCCCTGAAGGGCCGAAAATGCTGCGGCGGGGCGAGTGGTTCTACATGCTGACAGCTGTTGGCGGCACAGCGGGTCCGCCGACCGGGCATATGGTCATCGCTGCGCGCTCAAAATCCGTCTTCGGGCCATGGGCACATGCGCCGAATAATCCGCAGGTGCGCACGGCTTCGCGGGCGGAAGCCTGGTGGTCACGCGGGCACGCAACCTTGATCGAAGGGCCGCAGACTGATGATTGGTGGCTGATCTATCACGGCTATGAACGCGAATTCTGGACACTCGGACGGCAATGCCTGCTCGAACCTGTCAAATGGCGGGCGGATGGATGGTTCGAGGCCTTAGGCGCTGATCTCTCAAAGCCGCTGCCCATGCCGAAAGGCGGAGAGGCGATCCAGCATGGCCTGCCGCTATCGGATGATTTCTCCGGGCCTGACCTTAAACCTCAATGGGCGTTTTATAATCCGGGGGCCGCTGAATATGACCGCTTGCAGATCGGCGGCGGGGAGTTGTCCCTTGCCGCAAAAGGGGCTGAGCCCCGTGACAGCTCGCCGCTCTGTTTTGTCACAGGCGATCGGCATTACTCCGTAGAAGTCGAGATTGAGCGAGACCCGTCTGCACGCGGCGGCCTGCTTCTTTTCTATAATGACGGGCTTTATTGCGGGCTTGGATTTGATGAAGCGGGGCTCGTCATGCACCGCTATGGGCAGGAGCGCCGGCGGCAGGATATCGCGCCGGGCACGACGCGGCTTTTCCTGAAAGTGACGAACCGGGAGCATATCGTCACTTTCCATTACAGTCTGGATGGCGAGACGTGGACGAAGTTCGATGTCCAGATGGAGGTGTCAGGCTATCATCATAATGTCGGTTATGACTTCCTCAGCCTCCGGCCGGCCATCTATGCTGCCAAAGAGGGCGCCGTGCGGTTCCGCAATCTCGTTTATCGCGGACAGTACGACCTCGTGTGAGGAGGGAGCGTTAGTGCTCCCATTCCTCTTCGAGGAATTCAGCCGCTTCACCGTCCCACAGGACTTCGCGCTTGCCGCCATCGGCATCGAAGAACTCATAGACGATGCGGCCATCCGTCTGCGTGCTTTCAATCGTCCGCGTGACGGCAAAATCAGGCGCCATTTCTTTTAGCGCGGCAAGGACCGGTGCGGGCGCTGTTTTGGCATCGATGTCCCGCTGGATCTCGACAACTTCCCAGCCGTCATCGGTCTGCATGATGTCGAGTTCCCATTCATGACCAGCAGAATCTTCGCCTTCGAGGTCATAATAGATGACGCCATTGCGCGTTTCGCGCTCAGCTTCGGTGAAGGTGACATCGGGCCGGACGGATTTGGCCACGTCGATGACCGCTTCGGGGACGTCGCTCATCTCAACATCGGCTTTGTCCGGGTTGAGGGCGAAAAGGGAGAGGCTGGCAAGAAGGATAGACATGAGAATCACTCCGCTGCGTGCTGATGAATACCGTTATCTTCGAAGGCGCATCGAATCGAAACGCCGGTCACAAAGCGGATCTCGGCATGTTGACCCGCATGAACCTGATGAACGCCTGTGACGGCGCCGGTGGAAATGAGCATGCCTTTCTTCAGCGGACGGCCACGAGCCGCTGCATTCGAAAGGGCATAGCGCAAAGATTCGATTGGGCCGCCCGGCATGCCGGCGGCATTGGCTGCGCCAATCTTCTCGCCATCGACATAGGTTTCGCATTCCCAGTAATCGGGCGGCATATCGAGCAGTGTCCGGATTTCCGGCCCTTTGATGAGGCCGTAATTGTTCCCGAAATCCGTTATCGTCACGAGCGGCCCGTGATCATTGATCGCAGGGAAGGGGCTTGAGGCGATTTCGATCCCTGCACAGACCCGCGCGGCTATGTCGCGGGCCTCGCTGAGGCTCCATTCTGTCTTGTCCGCAGGCGCGTCTTCAGCGATCTCGAGGATGAATTCGCCTTCGACGGCCGCAAATCCGGCGCCGTAAATGCCGGCCTGGACGACATCATCCGTACCCGGCTTGATCAGCTGCGAGAAGATCGGGCCGATCAGACGGTCGGCACCCAATTGGCCAGCAAAAGGCTCAGGAATACGGCCAACCTTCCAGCCGGCGATCTCGTCGGGCCATTGATTGATGGCGGCATCCTGCGCGGCATAGGCGTCGTTCAGATCCGGCGGGAACGGGCCAGGATAGGTCGGCAGCGTTCCCGAAGATGCGCGCGCTTCAATAAATGCCTCGGCTGTCGCTTTGGGAGAGAATTCCTCCGGGGCCTTTGTCATTACGTTCTCCTTGCGCGGCTCTCCGCCGTGGACAGTAGCGGAAACCGGTGTCATTATCCAGTCAAACATGACAACACCGCAGGGATTTCCCAAGCGGTAAATGGGAGTGAAATCTAATGAAACTGCCTTTCGGCCGGTCTATTTCCTCATTTTTCCTGGCAAGTTCGATGCTCTTTCTACCTGCGTGCAGCGAAGGTCACAGCACTCAGGCGGTTGACGCGGTTGAACTGGCTTTCCCCGGGGCGATGGGCTGGGCGGCCGACACAGTCGGGGGCCGTGGCGGTGAGATTCTCAAGGTCACCAATCTGAATTCAGACGGTCCGGGCTCGCTTCGCGCAGCGCTGTCGGCAGAAGGGCCGCGCATCGTTGTTTTTGAGGTTGGCGGCGTGATCGACCTTGAAGGCGATAATATCCGGATCAACCAGCCCAACCTGACGATTGCCGGTCAGACCGCGCCGTCACCGGGGATCACAATCATCAAGGGTGGGCTGATCATCTCAACCAATGATGTCATCGTCCGCCATCTGCGGATCCGGCCCGGCGATCTGGGTGAGGCGCCGCGCAGTGGACGCGATATCGATGCGATCACGACATCGAGCGCCTATAATGTCATCGTCGATCATAATTCCCTGACCTGGGCGACCGATGAAAACCTCTCCGCTTCCGGCCCGCGCTTTACTGGCGAGACCCCGGATGAATGGCGTGATGGTGCCTCTCACCGGATCAGTTTCACCAATAATATCATTGCAGAAGGTTTGGCGAACTCAACGCATGCCAAGGGGGAGCACTCAAAAGGCTCTCTTATTCATGACAATACGTCCGACATTCTGATCGCGCGTAATCTTTATGCGCATAATTATGAGCGCAGCCCGCTCTTCAAAGGCGGCGTTCGCGGCGCCATCGTCAACAATTTCATCTTCAACCCCGGCCAGCGGGCGATTCACTATAATCTGCAGGCGCTGGAATGGGGCGATGCGGAATATCAGACAGGCGAGATGGATGTTGTCGGCAACGTCCTTCGCGGGGGGCATGACACAATGCCCGGTCTTCCTCTCGTCATGATTGGCGGCAATGGATCGGCCAAACTCTATGCGGCGAAAAATATCGCGGTCGATCTTTACGGAAATCCGCTGCCGAAACTCGGTCGGTATACGACGGATAGCTCGGGGCTGATCGAGGTCGCATCCCCAAATGGCGGTATTCCTCATCTCGAAGGGCTCGAGCCTGAAGAAGTTGAGCGTCATGTCCTCAGCCATGCTGGGGCCCGGCCATGGGACCGTGATGGCCACGATGTGCGGGTGCTCGCCGATGCTGCCGAAGGGCGCGGCAAGATCATTGACAGTCAGGAAGAGGTCGGCGGTTATCCGGAAGTCGAGATGACGCGCAAACCCTTCGATCCGGCATTGTGGGATCTCAATACGATGGAGCCGCTCGATCCGGCGACGCTCGACGACGGGGAGTCGGCACGAGGTACTTGAACCATCGCAGGAATTTGGTGAGGAAGATCCGCTATGTGTGATGACGCGGCCATCACCGGATATGCGGGGGCTTGATGCCAAATGGAACAGAAAAACCGGGTCTGACCCGCAGCGTAGAGGGCAAAGTCACGATTAATGACATTGCCCGTCTCGCCAATGTTTCAAAAAAGACGGTCTCTCGCGTCATCAACAATTCCCCGCTGGTGCGTGAAGATACTCGCCGGCGGGTTCAGGCCGTCATCAAACGGTCCGGCTTTACGCCCGACCCGCGGGCGCGAGCGCTCGCCTTCCGCCGGTCCTTCCTCGTCGGGATGATCTACGACAACCCGAGCCCCCAATATGTCGTGAATATGCAGCGCGGCATTCTCGATGCGCTTGAGGACACAGGGCATCTGCTGGTGCTGCAACCTTGCGACCGTTCCAATCCCGATCTTCTCGATCAGATCCGGGCATTCGTCCGTGAGCAGAAACCCAAAGGCGTCATTCTGACCCCCTCTATCTCCGAAGATGAGGAAGTGGCTGAAATCCTGCGGCAGGAAGACTGCCCTTATGTGCGGATCGCGTCTGTTGCGGTCGATGATAGCGACAAGCTGGTGCGTACCCATGACCATGATGGCGGACGCGAAGCCGCACGCCATCTTGCAAGCCTCGGCCATACGCGGATCGCCCATGTTCATGGCCCTGAGCTTTTCCGGTCGGCGCATGAACGGCGCCGGGGTTTTGAAGAGGGTCTGGCGGAATTCGGGCTGACGCTTTTGCCCGAGCTGACGCGGGAAGGGGCCTACACTTTCGATACAGGTGTCGAATGCGCAAGGGAGCTTTTGTCGCTCGATAATCCGCCAACGGCCATTTTCCTCGGCAATGATGAAATGGCGGTAGGGGCCTATCATGCGGCAAGGGCGCAGGGCCTACGCATCCCCGAAGATATTTCCGTCGTCGGCTATGACGACACGCCGATGGCGTCGCGTGTCTGGCCCTTGATGACGACAGTGAGAATTGCGATCCGCGATCTTGGCGGGGAGGCGACGCGCCTTCTGCTTGGCGGGCGCGAATATGCCGATGCCAAGGGGGGGGTCGACTTCTCCCCTGAGCTTATCGTGCGCGCGTCAACGCGGTCCCTCAATGGGGCTGCTTAAAAGCAGCAAACTTCCCCGCCTTGTAAGTTTTGTTCTGTTGAAGCGCACGGTCGGGGGTGTTATGACACCGGTTACCAAGCTGGTTCAAAACCACCACAAGAATGCCAACCAGGCTGCGGAACTCACGCAATAGACAGGAATATCCCATGAAGGTCGCGCTCATCATTGAAAACAGTCAGGCTGCCAAAAGCAGCATCGTTCACGAGGCGCTGACCTCGGTGGTGGAGCCGCTCGGCCACTCCGTCTTCCATTACGGCATGTATGGCCCGGAAGACGATGCGTCGCTGACCTATATCATGAACGGCCTTCTGGCGGGCATTCTGATCAATTCAAAAGCGGCCGATTTCGTCGTGACGGGATGCGGTACGGGCATGGGCTCGATGCTCGCCTGCAACACCATGCCGAATGTTGTTTGTGGCCTTGTGATTGACCCCACCGATGCTTTCCTCTTTGGGCAGATCAATGACGGCAATGCGATCTCCATGCCTTACGCCAAGGGGTTTGGTTGGGCTGCGGAGCTTAATCTCCAAGATTGCTACCGCAAGCTCTTCGAGGTCGAGCGCGGGGTCGGTTACCCCAAGGAGCGGGCTGCGATCATGGCCAAGAACCGCGGTATTTTCAGTGAAATGAAGGCTGCCGCGACGAAAGACATGCTGACGGTGTTGCAGTCTGTTGATCAGGATATCCTCAAAGCTGCCATCGCTGGCGAGCGGTTCGAGGAGTATTTCTTCTCCAATGCCAAGGATGAAGCGATCATGGACTATATCAAAGGCGTGCTCTCAGCCTGATCAAGGCCTGACCTAAAAACGACCGATAAAATAAATACCGGAGGAGCCATCAGATGAGTTTCAATCCCTTCAACCTTGAGGGCAGGATTGCCGTCGTCACCGGTGCGAATACGGGGATCGGTCAGGGGCTCGCGGTCGGACTGGCAGAAGCCGGGGCCGATATCGTCGCCGTCGGACGATCGGCACCGACCGAGACACAAAAGCTCGTCGAAGAGGCGGGGCGCCGGTTCGCTTTTGTCGAGGCCGATCTTGGTCAGGCGGACAAGGCGGGCAGTGTCGCCGAGGCAGCATCTGCGCCCTTCGGGACACCGTCCGTGCTCGTCAATAATGCCGGTACGATCATGCGCAATGATGCGCTCGATTTTACCGAAGAGGAATGGGACACGGTTATGGACGTGAACCTCAAAAGCCTCTTCTTCCTTTGTCAGGCCTTCGCCCGCAAATGGGTGGAGGCAGGCACCGGCGGCAAGATCATCAATATCGCCTCCATGCTGTCCTATCAGGGCGGCATCCGGGTTGCGTCGTATACGGCGAGTAAAAGCGGCGTGATGGGTCTGACCCGTCTTCTCGCCAATGAATGGGCGACGAAGGGCATCAATGTGAATGCCATTGCGCCCGGCTATATCGCGACCAACAACACCGCCGCGCTTCGGGCGGATGAAAAACGCAACTCGGAAATTCTCGGACGCATTCCGGCTGGCCGCTGGGGGGCACCCAGCGATCTCGCCGGGGCGGCGGTTTTCCTCTCGTCAAGCGCGTCTGATTATGTGCACGGAACAACAGTGCCGGTTGATGGCGGCTGGCTGGCCCGCTGATGACAAACGCAAAAGGGCAATCACGCCGTGATGTGATGGTCGGGGCCGGGGCAGTTTCTCTTCTCGGGCTTTCGGGTGGTTTCGCGCAAGCAGCAAGTCAGTATCCCGTCCTGCGCACGGCTCATGGTCCCGTCCGGGGACTGAAGGATGGGCCGATCCATGTCTTCAAGGGCGTGCGCTATGGCGCGGACACAGGCCCGCGCCGGTTCCAGAAACCGGTGGCACCAGCTTCATGGAAAGAGGTGAGGGACGCCACGTCCTATGGCGCCGCATCTCCTCAACGCGGGGATCGGCAATGGGATGAGGACTGTCTTTTCCTCAATGTCTGGACGCCCGGTATCCGCGATGGCGCCAAGCGGCCCATCATGGTCTATTTTCATGGCGGTGCCTATAATTCCGGGTCCGGATCAGCTGAGCTTTATGACGGACGGCGCCTTGCCGAGACGCATGATGTCATCGTCATCACGGTCAATCACCGTCTCAATGCGTTCGGCTATCTCTATCTGCCTTTCCTGACGGGGGGGCAGTTTGCCGATTCCGGCAATGCCGGCATGTGGGATCTCATCCTTGCGCTCAAATGGGTGAAGGCGAATGCCGCCGCCATGGGCGGGGACGCCTCGCGCGTCATGGTCTTTGGCCAGTCGGGCGGCGGCGCGAAGATCGCCACCCTGATGGCGGCGCCTGATGCAAAGGGCCTGTTTCATTCAGGCGCGACGATGAGCGGCCAGCAGGTCACGGCCTCGGGTCCGCTCAATGCAACCGAACGGGCACGGGCCTTTCTGGCCGAAGCCGGGCTTGATCCTTCGGATACGGAAGGGCTCCTTAACGCCCCCGCCGAACGTCTCGTTGAGGCGCTGTCGGTTTCGGATCCCATCAATCCGGCGTTGGGCCTTTATATGGGCCCGGTCCTCGATGAGCGGATGCTGACCCGTCATCCCTTCTGGCCGGATGCTCCGGCCCAGTCGGCAGATATCCCGATGATCCTTGGCAACACGAAAGATGAGACCCGCAATCTCATCGGCCGCCGGGAGCCGGACAGTTTCTCTCTGTCCTGGGAAGATGTCCCAGCGCGGCTTGCCCGGCATATGCGCGTCGATATCAATCCCGAGACGGTGGTTGCCACCTATCGTGAGGCTTACCCTGATTATTCGCCTTCGGACGTCTTCTTTGCGGCAACGACTGCGGGGCGGTCATGGCGCGGGCAGGTCGAAGAAGCAGATGTGCGCGGCATGGCTGAGCATCCCACATGGGTCTACCAGATGGATCTGCCGTCACCTGATGATGGCGGCAAATGGGGCGCACCGCACACGATCGATATTGCGCATGCCTTTGGCAATCTTGATGCGCCGGGATCGATTACCGGCACGGGGCCTGCGGCTCGCCGGGTGTCAGATGAGCTGAGCACGGCGTTCGTCAATCTGGCGCGCAATGGCAATCCGAACCATGCCGGCCTGCCTCAATGGGGCCAGTACCGGTTGCCCGAACGGGCGACCATGGTCTTTGGCGAGACAACACGCCTCGTTGATGATCCGCGAAAGGTCGAGCGGGAGCTCTTTGCCCGCGTGCCGTTCATTCAGTGGGGCACCTGACCCAAAATTCTGGCTTCACTGGGGTATGACAGCAGAGCAGTGGAATCATCTTGCACATTTGATGACACCGGTTACCATAAGGGAAATACTAAGAAAAACGGGCGTTCGGTCCGATGTTCAGGAGAGGAAAAGATGCCGGGGCATCATGGCGTCGCCCGAGGGGGCGGCATTTCGATAAATGCTGGCACAGCGTCATGACGGGCGGTTTCACGCTTGATCGCCGGATGTTGATGGCCGGTGGCGGTGCGGCATTGCTCGCCGCCTGTGAGGCGCGGCCGACAAATATTCTGCGCTCAAATGATACGCACCCATACGGTTATCCGACAGTCGAGGCGGTTGAAGAGCTGGGGCGTCAGCTTTCGCGCCTGACAGACGGACGTTTAAGCGTGAAGGTCTATGCGGGCGGTCAGCTCGGATCGGAGCGGGACACGCTTGAGATCACGACCTTTGGCGGTCTCGACATGAACCGCGTCAATCTCGCGCCACTCAATTCCATCGAGAAGATGACCATCGTGCCGTCTCTGCCCTTCCTGTTCCGGTCGCAGGAACACCTTCGGCAGGCGATGGACGGCGCGCCCGGCGAGGTCATCCTCAATTCCCTTGAACCGCACGGGCTGATCGGGCTCTGTTTTTATGATTCAGGGGCGCGGTCATTCTACAACACCAAACAGCCCATCAATTCTCCCGATGACATGAAGGGCATGAAGATACGGGTACAGAATTCCGATCTTTATGTATCGATGATCCGGGCGCTCGGCGCGGATGCCACGCCAATGTCACTTGGTGAGGTGTACCAATCATTGGTGCAAGGCGTCATCGATGGCGCAGAGAACAACTGGCCATCCTATGACAGTGGCCGCCATTATGAGGCGGCGCCATATTACAGCCTGACGGGGCACGTCATGGCACCGGAAATCCTTGTGATGTCGGTTGCGCGCTGGGAAGCGCTCAAGCCTTCAGACCGCGAAGCGGTACGGGAAGCGGCGCGGCTGTCGGTCCCCTATATGCGCGAGCGCTGGGACAAAAGGGTGTCAGCATCGCGGGAAAAACTCCTCTCAGAGGGAGTGCAGGCCAATGAAATCCCGGATCTTGCGCCCTTCGTTGAGGCCATGCGCCCGGTCTGGAACCAGTTCCTGACGACCGAGGATCAGCGCCAGCTTGTCACGCAGATCGAGGAGATGGCCCCATGACGGACCGTAGCCTGATTGAAAGCCTGAGCGTGGTGACACGCCGCGGCGCGGATCTTCTGCTCGCCATCGGGGCGGCTGGGCTGCTCCTGATGACAGCGATTGTCGGTTGGCAGGTCTTTGGCCGCTATGTGCTCAATTCGAGCCCGTCATGGTCGGAGCAGGCGGCCCTCACGTTGATGATCTGGTATGTCTCTTTTGGGGCTGCCGCCGGTGTGCGCGAGGGCTTTCACATCCGTATCGTCGCCTTTGAGGCCGCGCTCGGGCCGGTCCGTGCCCGCTATATGCGGATTTTCTCCGACACGGTCGTCGGTGTCTGCGGCCTCTGTATGCTGATTGGTGGGTCCATTCTGGTCTCAAAGACCTGGAGCCATGTCATCCCCTCGCTCGGCATCCCGCGCGGGCTTGCCTATCTAGGCCTGCCGATCGCCGGTGCCCTGATCATTTTATTCGCCATAGAACGTGTTCTCGAGACCCTGGCCAAACGCCATCTCGAAGATGAGGAGGATCCAAGATGGAGCTGACCCTTCTGGTCCTCAGCCTGCTGGTCTTGCTGGCCGCAGGCGTGCCTGTCGCCTTTTCGCTGCTCAGTGCCGCGCTGCTCACCTTCTGGGCGCTCGGCATCCCGATGGTCGCTGTGTTCCAGCGGGTCGCCGCAGGGATGAGCGTCTTTACACTGATGGCAATTCCTTTCTTCATCTTTGCCGGTGATCTCATGTATCGCTCGGGCATTGCAGGACGCCTCGTGCAGCTTGCCGAAGCCACGCTTGGCCGCCCGCGCGGCGGGCTGGGGCTTGTGAACGTTGGCGCATCGACCATGTTCGGCGCGGTCTCGGGATCTGCGATCGCCAGTGCTTCAGCCATGGGCTCAACGCTCATGCCCCTGATGAAAGAGAAGGGCTATGACGGCGATTATGCCGTCAATGTCACCGTGACGGCGGCCGTTGTCGGCCTGCTAATCCCGCCATCGCACAACATGATCATCTATGCGGCATCGACGGGGACGGGCGTTTCGATCGGCTCACTCTTCCTTGCCGGGATCGTTCCCGGCCTGATCACCGCGCTCATGCTGATGGTTGTGGCCTATCTGGTCGCGGTCAAGCGCGGCTATCCCAAGGGGCATTTCCCGGGATGGCGGGCCTTTGCACGGGCCACCGTTTATGCCGTGCCCGGTCTTTTGTCGGCCGTCATCATCATGGGCGGGATTTTGAGCGGTATCTTCACGGCAACGGAATCCTCAGCCATCGCTGTTATCTATACGATGCTGATTGCGGCCTTCGTTTACCGAAGCCTTGGGTTCAAGGGGATCTACCAGTCCGCGCTTCAATCGGTGAAGATCACGGCTATGGTCCTGCTCATCATCGGGGCGGCGACGGCGTTCGGCTATGCGCTCGCGATCCTCGAAGGCCCGCAAAAGCTCGCGGCCCTCATTACGTCGATCAGTAATGAACCGATTATCATCTTCTTGATCGTCAATATCATCCTGTTGGTGCTGGGCACCTTCATGGACATGTCGCCCCTGATCGTGATCACGACACCGATCCTTCTGCCCGTCGTGGCGGAGGCAGGCATGGACCCTGTCCATTTCGGGATTGTCATGATGCTGAATTTAGGCATCGGGCTCGTCACTCCGCCTGTGGGGTCAGTCCTGTTCGTCGGATCGGCCGTGGGCAAGATTCCCGTCGAGCAGGCGGTCAAATCGATCTGGCCTTTCTATCTTGCGCTGATCTGCGCGCTCATCATCATCACTTATTTCCCGGCAGTGTCGTTGAGCCTGCCCAATGCCTTTGCGAATTAAGAGAGAGGCGGCAGAAAAATGGATCGTCGAGAGCTGCTGAAATCAGGCTTGCTGGGCGTGCCGGCACTGGGCGCGCTGACGGCTTGCGGGGGCAGCCAGCCTGCGTCTTCTTCTGATGATACGTCCCTCATCGTTGATGTTGATCGGCAGCCGGATGAAACGGTTGCCTTGTGGCCGGATGTCCCGCCGGGCGGTGTGCCCGCTGGGCTCGAAGAGCATTATGTTGAGCGGGAGAACCAATTCGGTCTGCCGGACCGCGCAGCCCATGACGTCACCCGGCCTGCCTTGAGTATTTTCAAACCGGAAAACCCGACGGGAGAAGCGCTGCTCCTTATTCCCGGTGGCGGCTACCGCTATGTCGTTGTCGAGAAGGAAGGCTGGGAAGGCGCCCGCTATTTCAACCGCCGGGGGATCACCTGTTATGTGATGACCTATCGGCTGCCGCATCAGGGTTGGGCCGCAGGTTCTGACGCACCGCTACAGGATGCCCAGCGCGCCATGCGGGTCATTCGCACTCGTGCGCAGACGGACAATATCGATCCTGCCCGCGTGGCGGCGATGGGCTTTTCGGCGGGCGGGCATGTTGCGGGCTCGCTCGGCCTCAAATTCGATGCTGATGTTTATCAGCCAGTCGACGACGCGGATCGCTTGTCCGCACGGCCTGATCGGCTCGCCATGATCTATCCCGTGGTGACGATGCGGGCGCCCGCCGCGCATGAAGGATCACGCATTCATCTGATCGGCGAGGCGCCGGCAGAGGAGCTCTATCGCGCTTATTCGCTTGATGAGCAGGCGAGGGGAGATGCGCCGCCGACTTTCTTCCTGCACAGCTCGGATGATCTTTCCGTGCCGGTCGCCAATTCGGTCGGGCTATATTCTGCGCTCAACGCGGCGGGTGTGCCCGCAGCGATGCATGTCTTCACCCACGGGGGGCATGGCTTTGGGGTGCGCGGGCTTGATGACACGCCGCAGGCCGTCTGGCCGCAGCTTGTTCTCGACTGGTGGCGAATAGCGTAAGCCTGCTCAGTGCGTCCAGGGCAGACGGCGGCGATAGGCGAAATTGTCGGAATAGGCCTTGAGCACGCGCGGCGCTTCTTCGCGGTCCATCACCTGATAGGGAATCTTGTGTTCCTTGGCGTAGGCGATCGCTTCTTCCTTGGTGTCAAAGCGCATGCGGACTTCGCTGGCGAGCATGTCCGAGGAAGACGTCCAGCCCATCAAAGGGTCGGTCGTTCGGGGCGCGGCCCCTTCGAATTCGAGCGTCCACTGGGTGGTCTTTGCCTTGCCTGACTGCATGGCCGTCTTCGATGGACGGTAGATCCGGGCGAGCATATTCGACCTTTCTTCCTTCAATCTGACCGGCGGCATGGTCGGGGCGGCAGGATTCGAACCTGCGACCCTCTGTTCCCAAAACAGATGCGCTACCAGGCTGCGCTACGCCCCGACGGCACGTCCAGTCAGTTTTCCCGGCAAGCGCCGGGCCCTCCCACTATCGCCGTTGAGCTGAGGCGTCAAAAGGTATTCGTCTTATTCCTTGCCCCAGCCCGCAAAAAAGGCCGCTCCCGAGGAGAGCGGCCTTCTTCAGTGCATCAGGAGATGCGGGTCACCTTGGCGAGATCAATCGAGATTGAAGTCATAGGTGAAACGAACGCCAATCGTCCGGGGCGCTGCGACATGCGTAGCAAATGTGCGGACATTGGCGCCGGCGATCGTCTGGTTATAGAGCGAGTTGCCGATCACGCCTGTCTCGGCATATTCGTCGAACAGGTTGTTCACGAACAATGAGCCCTTCCAGCTGCCAGCGTCATAGACGACCGAGCCATTGGCGATGCCGTAGCTGTCGAGCGTCAGGCTGCCGCCCTTGCCGCCGGTTGTTGTCAGGATATCGTCCTGCCACGCATAGCCGAAATTATAGGTCAGCGTGTTGTCGAGGAAGGGCTGCTTATAGCTTGCAAAGAGGGAGAATTGGTTCTCCGGCGAGCCAGGCAGCCGGTCGCCTTTCTCACCATCAAAGAAGGCCGTACCAAAACCCGGAGGTGTGATCGAGCGGACAAGATCCGGCACCGGCGCGGTCAGTTCGGTTTCCACATGGCTGAAGGAGCCACGCAGATTGAGGGCCGGGATCGGCCGCCATGCCGCTGAAATCTCCGCACCGCGAGACTCAGCGCCATCCGCATTGACCGTGATCGGAAGCGAAGCGTTGACCGTGGCCGAGGACACCTGCGGATCGGTCCATTCGATATAATAGACCGCGCCATTCAGCGTCAGCGTATTGTCGAGAAGCTGGGATTTGACACCAATCTCATAGTTCGTGGTCTGATCGGGACCGAATTGGGTCTCATCCCGGTCGGAGATGTCGTTCGGACCCGGACCAAAAGCCTGACCCGGTTCGAGGGCGCAGGCGCCCTGCATGACTGGGGCCATCGGGTCGAAATCGTCACAAGTGGCGATCCCGTTCGACGCGCCGATCCGGTAGCCTTCACTGACGGTCGCATAGACCAGCAGATCGCTGTTCACTTCGTAAGAAGCATTGAACTTGAACAAGGTGCCGTCATCCGACTGGTTCGGGGACGTATCAATATTCTTGATCTGATCAACTGTCAGCGCAACGAAGCCGGGGTCAAAGAGCGGGAAGTCGACCGCATCATAGGTCTCCAGCTCATAATCATAGGTCCGTCCGCCTGCGGTCAGTGTCAGCCGCTCGAAAAGCTCAAGCGAGACCTCGCCGAAGAACGCGGTTTCTTCGAGATAGGAGTGGAACTGCGAGAAATATTCGAGATCATCCGGGCGGTCGAAGCCGGCGAAATCCGCATAGCCCGGCGTATATTCCGCAGAGAAATTAGCCGTTTCAAGCTCGTTATAGAACCCGCCGATGATCCAGCTGAAGGGACCATCATGCTTTGAGACGAGGCGAACTTCCTGGTTGATCCGCTCTTCTAGACCTTTCTCCCGCGTGAAAGCGGTGAAGGTCGGGAAACTCTCATAGGAATATTCGAGCGTGATCAGAAGATCCGTCTGGTCGCGCTGGCCGTCATCTTCGAACCGGCTGTAGCCGGTCGCAGAGGTCAGCTCGGCAAAACCAAGATCGGCGATGACTTCGAGAGCGATCAGCTCGTTCTGGATCTGGTTCGGCTCCTCAACGCGTTTGCCCGACTCATATTTCCCTGCCGGGACGGTCGAACGGGCGCTGGAGATCTGGCGGCCGCCAATATCCGTCCGTTGGAAGTAGTAAGAGAGCGTCGCATCGATCGCGTCAATCGGCTGCCAGCGCGCAGCGATACGGCCCGAATAGGTCTCTTCGCTGTTCACGTCTTCCTGAGGCGAAAGGTTGGCCGCGACATCGGCAGGATCAGAGAAATCCGGGTCCGGATTGGAAACGCCCGGCTCGAGCACGACAAACGGATAATCGATGAAGCCTGAATCATTGCGGAAGTCGAAAGAGCCGCGGATGGCAAAATTGTCTGCAACGACGGTGTTGAAGGTAAAACCAACATCCGTACTCAGATCGTCAGCTTCTTCATACTGATAAAGCTCCGACCGGACGGAGAGGGTGCTTGCCTCGAAATCGGGCTTTTTCGGAATGTAGCGGATCGCGCCGCCGAGCGTACCGGCACCGTAAAGCGTGCCCTGCGGCCCGAGCAGGACTTCGACCCGCTCAAGGTCATTGAGCTTGAGGTCGATATAGACCGGGATCTCGCCAAGATAGGTCGCAACCGTGCCGCCGCCATCATTGTTGCCATCACCGGAGCCCAGTGCGTCGGCGTTCAGGCCGCGAACGATGATCGGGTTGCCCTGACGACCGCCGCGATCGACGATATTGATGCCCGGCACATAGGCGAGAACGTCAGAGAGCTCGTCGAAACCCTGCTCTTCGATCTGCGCACCGCCGATGGCGGCAATATTGATCGGGACATCCTGCACAGTTTCCGCCCGACGGGTCGCGGTCACGACGATGACGTCATCATCGCCATCAGTCTGCGCATATGCCGTTGGTGCCGCCATGGCGACGGCGATGGCGCCAGCACTGACTGATTTCAGAAATAGGTTGGTCTTCATGTTCTGCCTCATCTTTTTGGACATAAATAACGACAGGACGGTCTTTGCTGTGCCCAAAAACTCTAATACCTGCTGCAATGCACAATAGCAGGACGGCTACACAAAGCTGTCACATTAGTGACACAGCTGGACGCTTCCTCCTCAATTGGCTGGGATAAGCAGATGATGACCGTAGACAATTTGCATCAGCGCCAGCTCGAGGAGGCCGCTCGCCTGCTGGAGGCGAAAGATTACCGGGCCGCGCATGCGGTCTGCATCGAGGTGCTGACAGCAGATCCTGCCAATAGTGAGGCCTATCACCTGCTCGGGATCCTGACGGCCGAGCATGGAAATCATCAAAAAGCTTGCGAGATTTTTGACCGGGCGCTGGCAGTGGATTCGGCCAGAGCAGACACGCTGGCGCACAAGGCCAGAAGCCTGATCGCCCTCAATCACAAGGAAGAGGCGGTTCGTCATGCCGAGCTGGCCGCCGCCGCCGCGCCGGAAGACGCGCTGACGCTTGATACGATCGGGGTCGTCTTCAGCCGGGCGGGGCTGCACGACCGGGCTGTCAGCTTTTATGAGCAGGCTGTCTCATTGAGCCCGGATACGCCGAACCTTCATTATAATCTTGGCGCGGCGCTGCAGTTCATCGGCCGGATGGACGAGGCCAGAGCCGCCTATCGGCAGGCAGTCGCTCTTGATCCTGATGATGCGCGGGCGCTGACGGCAGCAGTGCAGATCACCCGTCAGTCGAGGGAAGAGAATGACATCGCGGCGCTTGAGGCAGCTTTTGCGCGGCTGAAAGAGGATGAGGATGCGGCGCTGCATCTGGGGCATGCGCTCGCCAAGGCGCATGAGGATATGGGTGAGCCGGAGAAGGCGCTGATCTGGCTGGCGCACGGCAAAGCCCGCAAGAAACAATCGTTGGGATATGATCCGGTCACGGATCAGAGGCTGTTCGATGCGGCCTGCCGGACGGCTGGCTTTGCGTCAGTCAAAGGGGAGGAGAGCGCCGAGCCGATTTTCATCACAGGCATGCCGCGGACAGGGACGACGCTGGTCGAGCGCATTCTGTCGAGCCATTCTGAAGTTCAATCTGCGGGGGAGCTGACCGATTTTGCGCTGTGCGTGAAGCGGATGACGGGGACCCCATCTCCTTACGTGCTGGATCCTGAAACGCTGGCGGCGGCAGAAGACATTGATGCGGATGCGCTGGGCGCGGCATATATGCAAAGCGTTCAGTCGACACAAAAGATTGGCGGGCGGTTCATCGACAAGATGCCGCTCAATATCTTCTTTGCCCCCCTAATCTTGAGGGCCTTGCCCAATGCCCGCGTCATCTGCCTGCGGCGTCATCCGGCGGATACGGTCCTCAGCAATTACCGGCAGCTTTTTGCGACCGGGTTTTCATATTACAATTATGCCTATGATCTGACGCATACGGCACAATATTATGCGGGCTTTGACAGGATGGTTCGGCATTTTGCCAAGAACCTGCCGGCGGACCGGTTCTGCGAAGTCCATTATGAGCGGGTTGTTGAGGATATCGACACCGAGGCGCGGCGCTTGCTCGATTTCTGCGGCCTCGATTTTGAACCCGGCTGCATCGATTTTCACAAGAATGCTTCGCCTGTCGCGACGGCGAGTTCCGCGCAGGTTCGCCAGCCGCTTTACAGGACGTCGCTCGACCGGTGGCGGCGCTACCGGCCCGGCATTGATGAGGCACTCAAAGTGCTGATCGCTGAAGGCTGCCTGCCCGCCGACGCTCTGGAGTAGCCAGAGCGTCGGCTCGCAAGATCATTCTTCCTCGTAATCGCCCGAGGCGCGGCGGATCGTCTGGCTGAAGAAGATCGAATTCATCACCAGCTTCTGGCTGCCAAGGAATGTCGCCCGGAAACTCGGATTGTCGGCAATCAGGATGACAGCGCCGCGGCCCTTGCGCTCGGCAATGACGGCGGGTGTGTCAGCGATTTCCTTGATGCGGCGTTCTGAGGTGTAGCCGGACAGCAGCAGATCGTCTTCGCCTTCATAGGCGGCAACAACCGCATAAGGATCATCTTCTGGCCATTCGAGCGTCAGCGTCGTGTTGCGCAGTACCGGCAGGTGACGATCTTCATAGCCATAGCCGATGGGGTGGCTCGGATCGATATCTGTCAGGAAGATGGCGCCACCGATGATGTGCTCGGCTTCCTTCTCATCCATCTCACTATAATTGAGGCGGAGAGGGGTCTCCTCTTCATCCTCGTCCTTCGCGTCATCATCCTCGGCTTCGACACCCAGAATATTCTCCTGTGCCCAGACGGCGGACTGACGCATGGCGATCAGTGTGCCGCCTTCTTCGGAAACCCACTGCGAGACGCGCTTCTCGGCTGAATCAGAAAGACCGACATTGCCGCCGCCGACCATCAGAAGATGTGTATAGCGCGACCAGTCGAGCCCGCGCAGCTCACCCTTTCGGCGGATCGTCACGGGCATTTGCATGGTGTGATCAAGCAGGTGCCAGATCTCGCCGGCATCATAAGGCGCGAGCCCGTCATCAACGAGGAGGAGGACAGACGGTTTTTCAATCGCCGAGAAGCTCCGTCCCCCAACGGCATCGGTGGCGACATCCGCCGCGCCCGAAGTGGCGGCGGTCACCGTGATGCCGTCCTTGCGGGCGATCTCTTCCATGATGGCGTGGATTTCTTCGTCCGATTTTTCCTGACGGATCAGCGGGACAAAGACGGCGCCGCGCTCGAACGCGACATCGCCTTCGGCAGTGCGGATATCAAAAGGCTCGGACGCAATGCGGACGAGCACGTCTTCGGAGAGAAGCCGATAGAGCGCGCGCGGCGCATAATATTCCGACCAGTCAAAAACATAGCCATAGCGTGCCGGGGCAGGGGCTTTAACTTGTGGGACATCGGTAACGCTGGTGACTTCCTCTCCCAGCATCCCCGCATCAAACTCATCTTCATCGACAGATCTTGAGACGAGGTCATAGGCATCAGTGAGCGTCCATCCGGACACGTCATAGAAGATGTTCTCTTCGAACTCGGTGACCCGGTCGAAAATACCGAGGACCATCCGATATTGGCGCTGGTCAAGCGGGACGATGTAGGCATCCCCTTCGCCCTGAGGTTTGCTTTCATCCAGCTCGGCCGTGTCCGACAGATGGTGGACCGTGACGTCGTGCTGGCGGAGGACATCAAGGAAACGGTTCGTTTTGCCCAGATCACTGCCGGAGAAAAAGACATACGCTTTGGTGTCGTCGTTGGCAGCTTCTTCGAGCGCGGTTTCAAAGAAATCATCCTGGAACGCCTTGATCTCGTCTTCCTGCTCGAGCGAACCCTTGATGGTCGACAGCGTCGTGCGGAAATGGGTGCGGATATTGTCCGCATAGGTCCGTTCGCCGTTGGAGGTTTCGATTTTGCCGCCGCGTGCCGCGCCTGCTTCGAAGAGGATGCCGAGCCCGCCATTGACCTGCGGATAGGTCGAGCCCTTGCCGATGTAGAAATTATCAAAGCCCTGTTCAGTGAAATAGAGGCGCTGCTCACTATCCATGAAATCACGGTGCCGGTCGGCAATGCGTTTCGTCAGGACACGTGCCTGATCAGGGATCAGCGGGTTCAGACGCTTGGGCTCGCCGGGGTGGAAATAATAGGAGGCCTCTGACCCCATCTCGTGGAAGTCAGCAGACACATGCGGCTTCCACTCATGCCATTTGGAGACCCATGCGCGGGATTCAGGCTGCGTCTGCAAGAGCCATTGGCGGTTGAGGTCGAACCAGTAATGGTTGGTCCGCGCTTCCGTCCACATATTATGCTGGATATGCGCAGGGTCGGTGACGGGCACGTCACCGGCATAGGTCTCAACATAATTGGCGCGACGGGAATGCCCGTCCGGGTTCAGGATGCCAACGACCAGCAGGACGGACCGCTCAAGCGTTTCCTGGGTTTCGGCATCGCGGGCGGCAGCGAAGTGATATAGCGACGGGATCACGGCATCCATGCCGGAAGATTCTGCGCCGTGCACACCGTAATTGAGCCAGATCATCATCGGTGTATCGCTGTCGGCGTCCTCATCCCCTCGAACACGGGCAAGATGCGCCTCACGGATGTCATCCAGATTTTCGTGATTTTCAGGTGAGGTGACCGTGAAGAACAGGATCGGCCGGCCTTCATGGGTGTAGCCGATAGTCTCAACGGCGATCCGGTCGGAGGCCTCGGCAAGCTCGCTCAGATATCCGACAAGCTGGTCATGCCGCACCGGCTTATCGCCCATCCCATGGCGCAGATAATCATCCGGCACGGGGATCGCCTCATCATAGCGCACGCCATCAGGCATGAACCATGAAATCGGCTCGGCGCTGGCGGTGGTGAAGAGGGTCAGGAGGGCGGAGGCGGTGAACAGGATTTGACGCATAACATTCCCCAGTAAACGAGAAAGGTTATGACTTTGCGGAAGAGGCGGGTCAAACCCCCGTCAATCTTCCGTATACCCTAATAGGTTGTAAATCTAGCGCGTTGACACTGCTTGATAGATCGGGCGCTCCCCTGCGGAAAGAGCATCCCTGCTGGGGGCTGGCTCACCAAAGCGGTCGCGATAGACCCACATATTGGTGATGACGGTTTCGACAAAATGCCGCGCCTGCTGGTTCGGCACGCTCTCGATCATCAGGAGGGGGTCCTCGATGCCGGTGCGGGACTGCCAGCGATTATAGCTGCCGGGGCCCCAATTATAGCTGAGCGCCATCTCGAAGAGGTCGCCTTCGCCGTTATTGTACCGGGTCAGGAGCTGTTCGACATAGGACTGGCCGAGCTGCATATTGTACTCAGGCTCATAGAGCTTGGACGATGAGTGCCCGGTCGCAAGCCCCGTATTATTCGACACATAAGAGGCAGTGCGCGGCATCAGCTGCATCAGGCCGCGTGCGCCGACGCTGGAGGTCGCCTCTGTCATGAATTTGGATTCCTGACGGATCAGGCCGAAGAGGATCGCCCGGTCGATCGTGAAACCGCCGGTCGGTTCGTAATCCGGAACCGGGAACAGGCCAGAACGAAGATGCGCGAAATCCTCGCGGTCTCCTTGACCCTGCAGGGCAATCAAAAGCTCCGCACTCGGCAGGTCTGCCGCGCGGGCAAAGGCCAGAAGGCTTGCATCTTCTTCAGCGGACAGCTCGCCTTGTGCCCATTGCAGCTCATGCTCTGCGGCCGTTTTCTGGCCGACCTGCGCAAGGGCAAGGGCGCGGGTAAGACGTGGGGTCTTCTCCGAAATGCGTTCCAGATCCTCATCCGTCGGCGGATAGATCCGCCATTCGATATCAGGATCGAGGCCGAGCTGACCAAGCGCAAGCTGGCCATACATGGTGAAAGGATAGCTTGAGGCGAGCCCGAGATATTCGGTCACATCCGCCGTGCGGCCTGTCGCAAGCGCAGCACGGGCAGCCCAGAATGCCGCGCCTGCCCGCATCGTATCTTCCTGATAAGGAACATCAGCCTGCTTGGAGAAATGCGTATAGGCGGTTTCGTAATCGTCCCGGCGCCATGCAATCAGGCCCTCGATCCAATGCGAGAGAACGGCGACTTCCGATGAGCGTTTGGTGGCGGCCTCGGCGATTTCCTGCGCCTTGCTCAGCTCACCTTCATAATAATAGGCGGCGGCCACCCAGCCGCGGGCCCGGTCGGTCTGGGCGGCGGTCAGTTTGTTGAACTGTTGCGGCGCCATCAAATAATTGAGCGCCTGCGTCGCGCGGCCCTCTCGCGTCAGATAGCGAAGGCGGCTTTCGATCCGGCGGACGTCGCTGGGGAAATTCGAGGTGGCGTAATCCTCCTCAAGCTGCGGATGCAGGGGAAGAGGGGGCGGAGAGCGCCAGGGGCGGCCAGACGGGCGACGCGGCGCGGCGCCGGACTGGCGCTTACGGGCAAGCCGGTAGACAGGCGCTGCATTGGGGTGATCGGCATAGGCTGCCAGCCAGCGGCGAAGCTCAGGATATGAAGACCGATAGGCCGTCGGATGCATATAGCGCTGCTCAAGGACGTAGCCGAGCAGCACCTTGTTCTCGAGTTTCGCGATCAGGGCATCGGCTGATTGCCAATCGCCTTTTTCCTGTGCCGTGAAGATCTTGCGATACCGGGTCTCGTCGGCATCGCTGAGCGGCTCCCAAGGCGAGGCCTTGGCCACGGAAATGCTGGCCAGCAGCAGAGCAAAAACTGATAGAACGCGTCGCATGGGGCGGGCTCCGAAACTCTCTCCAGGGCTCATATCAACACCCAGACGGTGAATGAACCGTTCAGGTGGCGCAAAGCCGATCTCTTATCTGCAAAAGGTCTGCCCATGCGAGCCGTTTTTGTGCCGGGCTTCGTAACAGATAGGCAGGGTGGAAGATCGGCATGACCGGCACTGTCCTGCCATGGGCCAGTGGCCATTCCCGCCATGTCCCGCGAGAGCGCGTAATTCCCGGCGCCCCGGGAAAAAGCGACTGGGTGGAAACATTGCCGGTGAGGACAATTACCTTTGGCGCTGACAGCTCGATGAATTTTCGCAGGAAGGGCAGGCAGGTGGCTTTTTCGGCCTCGGTCGGGGCCCGGTTGCCCGGCGGGCGCCAGTAAACCGAATTGGTGATGCAGGTATCGCCGAGCTCATCCCCGCTGCTTCTGGAGTGCCCAATCGAGGCGAGCATCCGGTCCAGAAGCTGGCCGGCGCGGCCGACAAAGGGTTTGCCGATCCGGTCTTCCTCGCGGCCCGGCGCTTCACCGATGATCAGGAGCGGCGCCTTGATGATCCCATCATAAACGACCGTATTGCGGGCCCCGGCTTTGAGAGGACAGCCCTCGAAGGCGGCGATGGCGGCGGCGAGTTCCTCGATGCTGTTCGCAGTAGCGGCCGCGTCCTGCGCAAGGCCAACCGCCTCATCCGTAGACGGCGCATCTGCGATCGGGACAGGCTTCGGCGCTTCTTTTTCAGGGATGGGCCGTGCGGGGGCGGCGGCTTTGGGTCGGTCGAGACGGAACGGCGTCTTCGGCCATTCGGTGAAATCCGTCGGGGTGCCTGCCTCCGCCGTTTCGATCCCGCTCGCTTTATACCAGTCAAGCAGAGCGCGGGCCTGAGCTTCGTTCATCTGGGTGGTCATGCATGCGCCTTAGCAGCAGGTGTCAGCGAGTCGCTGCCATAACGCATGGCGACATCGCAGCGGCAATAGGCGCTGCCGAAAAGCGATTTCACATCTGGCGAGTGAACGAAACCGAGCTTCTCATAAAGATGGATCGCGGCCTCACATTTTGAATTGGTGAGGAGGACGAGGTCGGTTGCACCGAGTTCCCTCGCGCGGGCGATCAGTGCCGCCAGCAGGGCTTCGCCCGCCTTGTGGCCACGTGCCTCTGACGTCACGCCCATTTTGGTCAGCTCAAAGATGCCTTGGCCAAGCGGCCGTAATGCGCCTGCGCCCACAATCCGGTCGCCCGGCAGGGCTGCAAAAAGAATGTCGCCGCCGGGCTCGATGAGTTTCCCCTCCGGATCATTCAGGACTTCGCGGTCGACATCCTCAAGCGAGAACATCTCCTCGATCCATTCAGCATTGATCCGCGCAAAATCGGACGCTCGTTCGGGCGCATAAGGCAGGATCTCAAGAGCAGGCGGGGCCGCGGTCAGGGTGTCACTCATGAATTGAGTTTAGCCCTATCGGCGGTCGGCAATCCACTCAGCAATTCTGTCCATGACCTCAGGGGACATCGTCTCCTCGATCTCCCCATATTCGGTCATCGCGCCGGTTTCGGCGGACTGGAAGAGGTGGTTCTTGCCGTCAAAGACGATGACCTCCGCGCCTTTTCTTTTCCTGAAAATCTCTTCGGCGATGGGGGCGTGGATCTCGGCGAGGACCTGCACATCTTTTGAACCGAACAGCGCAAGGACTGGCCCTTTATAGGCCCGGTAGTGCGGGGCCGGATCGGATCGCAGCAGGGACCAGAAATAGGGTGTGCAGAGTTGCATGATCTGGTTACGTTGTGCCGCTGGCACGCTAGCCGAATAAAGCTGGATGAGGGGGCAGGCCGCTTCCGGCGTTTCGGCATTTACGACCGCATCGACGAAGAGCTTTTGCTGGGCCATGGCTGCCTTGGCCGCGGCTTCGCTCCCACCTGTGGCAAGTGTGATGCTCTCTGCCTGTTCGATCAGGACATCGCCGATATTCGTGAAGGGGCCAGCCAGCGTCACGACGAATTTAGGTTTTGCGCCGTACTCGCCGATGGCCAGCGCGGCGGAGACGCCGCCCTCGGAATGACCCAGATATCCGGCCTTGCGGACTTCGAGCCGCTTCTCGATGAGAGCGAGGGCTGCTGCGGCATCCCCCGCAAACTGATTGACGGTTGATGAGGCAAAGCTGCCTTCGCTCGATCCCATGCCGCGATCATCATACCGGAAGCTGGCAATCCCGGCTCTGGCCAGATGATCGGCGAGCACAAGGAACGGCTTGTGATCGAAAGGCGGCAGGTATTCATCCCGGTCCTGAGGACCTGACCCGTTGAGCATGACGACCGTAAGAAAAGGCCCTTTGCCTTCGGGGATGACGAAGGTGCCCGACAGAACAGGCCCGCCCTCGGCCGAGAAGGTGATCTCTTCCTCCTGATAAGGACGATCTTCACCCGGTTCCTGCGGCCTGGGTATCCGCGCAGTCGGTTCAGCGTCCTTCACGAGGGTGAGGTCAAAACTGGCGCCATTCTGGGCGAAATTGCCCGTCATCGCGGTGCCATCTTCAGATAGGCGGGCCGTGTAAACCGCGCCGATGTCACCAAAGGTGAGCTTGATGGCGCCATCGTCCTCAAGGGCGATGTTGCTTGCCGCCATGCCGAAGGCACCCTGATTGGGGCTGTCGAGAGACGCGGCATATTCGCCCGCCGCCTCAGTCACGTGAAGGACCAGCGGCAGGGAGACACCCGGCGCGACATTGAGATTCCCGGCCCAGTCACCGATATAATCGTCCAGTCCTCGTGCCCATGCGCTGCTGAAAAACCCACTGAGAACAACAAGGAAGAAGAGTGCTCGGCGCATGATATCCCCACCATCATTTAGATATTCATCTAAATATAGGGCATCACCACAATTCTGCCAAGGGGGCGTGCGGACATAGCACATTGTGCTTGCGCGCGAGGACGCATAATCCTCGCAGGATTTCAAAGCAAAGATATCGGGAGAACCGCCCATGTATGATGATATGCCCGTCGACCGTGAGAGCATGGAATTCGATGTGGTCATCGTCGGGGCCGGGCCGGCAGGGCTGTCGGCGGCGATCCGGCTGAAGCAGCTTGAGGCCGAAACGGGCCGCGAGATTTCGGTCGTCGTCGTCGAGAAGGGCTCGGAGGTCGGCGCGCATATTCTTTCCGGTGCCGTGCTCGATCCCAAGGCGCTCGATGAATTGCTGCCCGATTGGCGCGAAGACGCTGACTGCCCGATCGATACGCCCGTCACCAAAGAGAAGTTCATGTATATGGGCCCGGCAGGCTCCATGCCGTTGCCGGTCTGGGCGATGCCCGACATGCTCAAAAACCATGGCTGTTATGCCGTCAGTATGGGGAATGTCTGCCGCTGGCTCGCCGAAAAGGCCGAAGCCATGGGCGTTGAGGTCTATCCGATGATGGCGGCCTCGCGGCTCATCCGGAATGACGATAATTCCGTCGCTGGCGTCATCGTCGGGGAGGCCGGTATTGGCCGGGATGGCGAGCACAAGGCATCCTATGAACCCGGTATGGAGCTGCGCGGTCGCTATACCCTTCTTGCCGAAGGGGTGCGCGGCTCTCTCTCCAAACAGGTGATTTCCGAATTCAGTCTTGATGAAGGCAAGGAGCCGCAGAAATACGGCATCGGGCTCAAGGAACTCTGGGTCGTGCCGGATGAGAAATTCCAGAAAGGCCTTGTCCAACATACATTCGGCTGGCCGCTGAATAACTCAACGGGCGGCGGCTCATGGATGTATCATTTCGGCGAGAATTTCGTCTCAGTGGGCTTCGTCGTCCACCTCAATTACAAGAACCCGTATCTTTCTCCGTATCAGGAGTTCCAGCGCTTCAAGACGCATCCTGAGATCGCGCCGATCCTCGAAGGCGGGGAGCGGGTGGCCTATGGCGCACGGGCAATTACCGAAGGCGGCTTCCAGTCTGTGCCCGATCTGACATTCCCGGGCGGCGCGTTGATTGGCTGCTCGGCAGGCTTTGTGAATGTGCCGCGCATCAAGGGCAATCATAACGCGATGAAGACCGGCATGATGGCGGCCGTAGCTGCTTTTGCTGCCGTCGGTGAAGGGCGGCAGGCCGACAAGCTTGTCGAATATCAGCGGGCCTATGATCACTCATGGGTGCGTGCGGAATTGCACAAGGTGCGGAACGCCAAGCCGCTCTGGTCCAAATACGGCACGATCTTCGGGGCGCTTGCTCTGACCGGGCTCGATCTGTCGATCAGTACACGGCTCGGCGGGTTCTCTCTTTTTGGTACGCTCAAGCATGGCAAGACCGATGCGGAGAGCCTCGAGAAAGCGGCCAAGCACAAACCCATCCACTACCCCAAGCCGGATGGCGTCCTGACCTTCGACAAGCTGACCAATGTGTCTTTCTCCGCGACCAACCACGAAGAAGACCAGCCCATTCACCTGAAGCTCAAAGACCCCTCAATGATGACGCGGGTGCAGTTGCCGCAATATGCGGGGCCGTCCCAGCGTTACTGTCCAGCCGGGGTCTACGAATATATCGAGGAAGGTGGTGAGACGAAGTTCCAGATCAACTCGCAGAACTGCGTCCACTGCAAGACTTGCGATATCAAGGATCCCGAACAGAATATCGTCTGGACCGTGCCTGAGGGCGGCGGCGGGCCGAACTATCCGAATATGTGACCTTCTTCCCAGAGGTCTCCAAAACTTTAGTCGCCGTCTGAATCCCCTCTGGCTACAAGCGTAGTCAGAACAAAGGGGGAGAGCATGACTCTTGCGAACATTATACTCTGTGGCCTGCTTGCGGTGACATCCGTTCAGGCTGCCGAGGAACCGCGCTGGACGCCCGAACAGCAGGAAATCATTGATGTGGCCTCACGGGGCCCATTTGCCCTCAATGATGACTTCGATGCCTGGGCGGAAGGCTATCATCCGGACTGGAGCTATTGGCGGCTGGGCGCAGAAACAATCCGTCCGCGCGATGAGCATATGCAGGCCGTAGCTGACTATATGGCGACAGGGGTCAGGATTGTCGGCTTTGAATTCACGCCGATCGATGTGGTGGTCCGAGGCGATACGGCCCTTCTGCGATACAATGCGATCGAGAGTATCGAAAATCCTGACGGGACACGCCGGGACGTGCATTTTTCGGCCGCCGGTTTCTATGCGCGTGAGGAAGGCGAGTGGAAAGTCCTCGCCTCAAACCTCTATTATGTGCCTGACGGTGAAGCTGAGTAACCGCACTCTCCTGTGATCCCCGTCACAGCAAACAGGGTTAGCCTGAGGTAACCCTGTCATCACCGGCGCGAGTGAGAGGCGCGCTGCCCGATGCTCCAAGGGGGTCTGACATGACCAATTTTTTTACGACGATATTCATCACCTGCTTTTTGTTTGCGCTGGCAACGCTGGCGCCCGCCGTATCCGAAGCGACCTCGACGCTTGGCAAGGAAGTTGAGAGCCAGCTCTCCGCCGGGGTCATCTGCATGTCGAATGCTGGCAAGGGTGCCGGCTGCTGAGCCGTTGAGAACCAATTCCCGCATCATGCGTTCAACCAGAGACGGCTGGCGGCGTATGGTGTGGAGTTTTTATCATGGTACAGATTTTATTCAGTTATGCGTTCGTCATTCTCGTCGCGGTGATGATCGCGGTTCTGCCGTCTCTTGCTGAAGCGACAATGCAGCTAGCTGCGAATATTTTCGGCGTTTTTGCCTGACCACCCGGATTCCTGAGGCCATTGGCCAAATTGGCTTTTTTGCCCTAGTGGGCTCCGATGATCGTCATCGGACCGCATATCCTTACAAACCCGGTGCTCCTTGCACCCATGTCGGGGATTTCCGACCTGCCGTTCCGGCGCGCTGTCGCGAAGGCCGGGGCGGGGATGGTTGTGTCCGAAATGGTGGCATCTGAGGATCTGGTCCGCTCGCGCGCGGATGTTGTCCTGCGCGCTGCGACCGATGAAGCGATCACGCCGAATGTCATCCAGCTTGCTGGCCGTGAAGCACAATGGATGGAAGAGGGCGCGCGCATTGCCGAGGCGAATGGCGCCGACATCGTTGATATCAATATGGGGTGTCCAGCTCGAAAGGTGACGGGGCATCTCTCCGGCTCAGCGCTGATGCGGGATCTCGATCACGCCCTCACGCTGATCGAAGCCGTCATCCGGGGGACGTCAAAGCCTGTGACCCTGAAGATGCGTCTGGGCTGGGACCATGACAGTTTGAATGCAGCAGAGCTGGGCGCGCGGGCTGCAGCGGCGGGCGTGCAGATGCTGACCGTGCATGGACGGACCCGCCAGCAATTCTACAAGGGGACCGCGGACTGGGCCGCGGTGCGCGTGGTCAAGGAAGCGGTCTCGATCCCCGTCATCGTCAATGGTGATATCTGTGATGCCTCAACGGCCCGCGAAGCGCTCCGGCTCTCAGGTGCCGATGGCGTGATGGTCGGGCGCGCTGCCGAAGGGCGGCCCTGGTTGCCTGGGGCGCTGGCAAAAGCGCTCGATGAGGGCGGAGAGATGGCGATCCCGGATCTGGCATCTCAGGCCCGGCAGGTTCTGGACCTATATAAAGACACGCTCACCCACTATGCCGAAGGGCATGGCCGGGGCGAAGAAGCCGGGGTGCGGCTGGCCGTGCGGACGGCCCGCAAGCATCTCTCGGGCTTCATCTCTCACGCGCCTGCCGCGTGGGAAGCGGAGGAACGATCGGCCTTGCGGAGCCAGCTTTGCCGTAGCGAAAACCCGGACGAGGTCATCGACATCCTGTCCCGCCTTGCCAGCGAAAATCAGGGCGATATTTCCACAAAAGCTGCGTGACACGTCCTGCGGGAGGATGTACTGTTGCGCTTTGGCAACGCTGTGGCGCGGGTGACACGCTCGTCATGGTGACATTCGGATCGGTCTGAAGAGGCAGGGTGAGCAAGAAAGCTCATACGGACGGCACGAAAGCACAGATTGGCGACCGCACCATGAAGAGCGGGACGCTCTTTTTGGCATTGGCCGCACTTGGCGCCGTCATCTTCGGGATCACAGCCTATGCGATGGTTCACTTCGTCGAGGGCGTGCCGCGTTCGATCACGGCCGTCTTCGCGCTGGTGGTCATGTTCTCGGTCGCGCTGTCGGTCGTGGTTGTCGCGAACCTCATCGATGTCTTCAAAGGGTCGAGGGCGGGCTTGCGCGGCGCAAAGCTGCACAAGCGGTTCGTCACCCTGCTGATCGTTGTCGGCGTTCTGCCGGCGATCATCGCCTTTGCGCTGACCGGGACTGTCCTCAAGGCGTTCTCGGATGAGTATTTCGTTGACCGGGTGACCGAGGCGAACCTCGTCGCGCGGGACTTCGCCAATGGCTATTTCACCTCCGAGTCCCGAAAGCTCGGGCCGGAAGTCGTCCAGATGGCGACCGATTTATCCTTGCAGGCACAAACCGGCCTGACGCCGGAAGCGCAGCCCGTGGGCTTCCGCAAATATCTGCTCGGTCAGGCAATTTTGAGAAATCTCTCCGGCATCACCATTCTTGATCGCGACTATAATGTTGTCATGGAGGTGAGCCGCCTACCGGGCGGGCACTACCGCCTGCCGCCTAAAGCCTATTTCGATGATGTCAGCACGCCGGGCGCCATTCCCTACAAATTCGACGCTAATGACCGGAACACCTTCGATGCGTGGTATGCGCTCTATTACACACCGCAAGGCTATTTCATCGTCGCCTATAAGGCTGAAAACCCGGCCATCGCAGAGCAGCTGCTTCAGGTCCGGCAATTCCGTGACCAGACGAATGAAGTTGAGACAAGACTTGCTGAACTCAGCCGGACCTTCGCGATTGGCTATGGGCTTGTCATGGTTCTCCTGTTGCTCGGCGCGATGTGGATCGGGATCATTGTCGCCAATGCGATCATCGGGCCGGTGCGGCGTCTGGCGACGGCAGCAGGCGCGGTTTCCGAAGGCGATCTCACCAGCCGGGTTGAAATCCGCAAAGGCGATGGCGAGCTTGGGGAGTTGGGCGAGGCCTTCAACGAGATGACACGCCAGCTAGCCGGGCAGCGCGACGATTTGATCGCGGCGCATGAGCAGTCAGATGCAAGGCGGCGTTTCATTGAGACGGTGATTTCCGGTGTGCCCGCGGGCGTCCTTAATGTCCGCAATGACGGTCGTGTGGCTCTTGCCAATCCGTCAGCGGAGCGCCTGCTTGGGGCCGCACCGGGCCGGGTCAATGGTGCAGATATCTCAGACGTCCTGCCCGAGCTTGATGGACTGATGGAGCAGGCAAAGGCGCTGACCGGGCAGGATGTGCGCGACCAGATTGAGCTCTCAAGGGGCGGCACATCGCGGATCATCAATGTGCGGATCAGTCCCGATGATCCTGAACAGCCTTCCGGTTTCCTGATCACCCTTGATGATATTACCGAGCTGATCTCGGCCCAACGGAACGCGGCATGGGGCGATGTGGCGCGCCGAATCGCCCATGAGATCAAGAACCCGCTGACACCCATCCAGCTCTCGGCAGAGCGCCTCAAGCGCCGTTACGGCAAGCAGCTCGGCGAAGACAGAGAGGTCTTCGATCTCTGTACGGAGACGATTATCCGGCATGTCGGCGATATCGGCCGGATGGTGAATGAATTCTCCTCCTTTGCCCGGATGCCGGAACCTATTCTGGCGAATGTCGACCTGCGGGAAATCGCGCGGTCCTCGGCATTCTCTTTCTCTGTCGCGAACCCCAATATCGAATTCAAATTCGAGATCCCCGATGAGCCGGTTGTGGCTGTCTGTGACGGAAGGCTGGTGGGGCAGGCGGTCGTCAATCTTGTGAAGAATGCGGTCGAGGCGATCATTGAAGGCGATATCGGAGAGCCGGGGCAGATCATCATCGCGCTGGAGACGGACGGTACCGAAGTCCGCCTCGATGTCATCGATAATGGCAGGGGGCTGCCCGAGAAAGACCGCTCCCGACTGACCGAGCCTTATATGACCACAAGGGCGAAAGGGACCGGTCTTGGCCTCGCCATTGTCCGCAAGGCGGTTGAAGAACATGGCGGCAGCTTTGCGCTGATCGACCGGGCGAGTGACGGAAATCGCGGCGCCATTGCGCGCATCATTCTTCCCGCGCCTGCTGTTGAAGAGAGCAGCAAGGACGTAACTGAGACGCAGGCGGATGAAATACCTGTAAGTGAACAATCAGCTCAAATGGAGAGAGAAGCCTGATGGTTTCATCAGTTGATATTCTGGTCGTCGACGACGAACGTGATATCCGCGAAATGGTCGCGGGGATTCTCGAAGATGAGGGATATAATCCGCGTACCGCTGCGGATAGCGACGCCGTCTTTGCGGCCGTCCGTGACCGGATCCCGTCTCTGGTCATTCTTGATATCTGGTTGCAGGGCTCAAAGCTTGATGGCCTCGCCATCCTCGATGAGCTCAAAGCCATGCATCCTGATTTGTCGGTCATCGTCATTTCAGGACACGGCACGATAGAGACGGCTATCGCAGCGATCCGTAAGGGCGCCTACGACTTTATCGAAAAGCCGTTCAATGCCGACAAGCTGATGATCACGGTCGCGCGCGCTCTCGAGCTTGCGCAGCTCCGCCGTGAGAATACCGACCTCCGCGAACGGTCGAGCGAGCTGACGTTGATCGGTGACAGTAACCTGATGTCGGGTCTTCGTGCGACCATCGACAAGGTGGCAGATGCGCGCTCTCGCGTCTTGATCGAAGGCCCTGTCGGTTCCGGCAAGGAAATGGTGGCGCGCGAGCTTCATAAACAGTCCTCGCGCGCGGAGCGGCCTTTCGTGGTCGTCAGTGCCGCGACGATCGAGCCTGACCGGATGGAAGAAGCCCTGTTCGGCATCGAGGGCGAAGATGGGCGGCCACATGTCATCGGACTTCTCGAGAAGGCGCATGGCGGCACACTTCTTTTTGACGAAGTCGGCGACATGCCGCTTGAGACCCAGACCAAGATCCTGCGTGTTCTCGTCGATCAGCGGTTCATGCGGGTGAGCGGCGTTGCCCCCGTTGCCGTTGATGTGCGGATCGTTTCTTCGACATCCCGTGATCTTCTGGCTGCCGCTGAAACGGGCGCGTTCCGTACGGATCTTTATCATCGCCTCGCCGTCGTCAAAATGACGACGCCATCACTGGCGGAGCGTCGCGAGGATATCGGCCTTCTGGCGGAGCACTTCCTGCGCCAGATCGCGGACACGTCAGGTTTTTGCCGCCGGCAGCTGACAGAAGAGGCGCGGGCCGCTCTCCAGACCTATGCCTGGCCCGGCAATGTCCGGCAGCTCAGAAACGTGCTCGAGCGGACCCTGATTCTTTCGGGCCGCGATGAACGCAAGGCCATCGCGCTCGAGGAACTACCAGAGGAAGTCGTCCGGTCTGGACCTGTCTTCCCCGTCGGAGATGGACTTGAGCAGATCATCTCTCTTCCCTTGCGCGAGGCGCGGGAGAGGTTCGAGCGTGAATATCTAATGGCGCAGATTGCACGCTTTGCTGGGAACATCTCCCGCACGGCGGCCTTTATCGGCATGGAACGCTCGGCCCTTCACCGGAAGCTGAAAGCTCTCAAGGTCAATAGCGGCGGCAAGGAAGAATAGGGGAGGCGCAAAAGCCTCGGTTGCCCCGGACGGCTGCGCACCGCATATTAACGCTGGCGGGGCAAAAGGCAGCGACCATCGCCACTTCCTCTGGGGAAGCTGCTCAACGGATAATGAGTGCCCATGTCAGCGCCTGCACCGAAAATTCACAAGCCGGGATTTTTCGCGTCCGTCCGCAATAGCTTCCTGACGGGGGTCGTGATCGCGGCGCCGCTGCTGATCACCTTTGCGGTGATCTATTGGCTAATCACCGGGCCGCTCGCCCGGCTCGATGTGTTCGTTCAGAACAAGATCCCCCAACGCTGGCTGCCGCCCTTCCTTGAGGAAGTCTCGATTGTCCCCGGCTTCGGGGTGCTTGTCGCCGTTATCTTCCTGATTTTGCTGGGGATTGTGGCTAAGAACTTCATCGGCCAGTTCTTCATCAATTTCGGTGAGCGTGTGCTCGACAGCGTGCCGGTCGTCCGCAATCTCTACGGCTTTTTCAAAAATGTCTTTGAAATGGCGCTGCAGCAGTCAGAGCAGTCCTTCAAGGAAGTGGCGCTGATCGAATATCCGCGCCCAGGCCTGTGGACGATCTGTTTCGTTGTGACCTCGACCAAGGGGGAAGTCCGTCACGGGCTGAAAGACATCGGCGATGACATGACGAATGTCTTCGTGCCGACCACGCCCAATCCCACTTCGGGATTTCTGCTCTTTGTGCCGCGCTCAAAACTGCGGCCATTGGAGATGAGCGTTGAGGATGGGGCGAAAATGATCTTCTCGGCCGGCCTTGTGGCGCCCCAATATGATCCAGATGCGCCAACGCCGTTGCCGTCCGACACCACAAACGGGCATTCGGGCAAGGGATTTCGCTTTCTGGGGCGTAAAAACTCGAACGGGAACCGGGAAGCCTGACCGCAACATGCCCGTCAGGCGGGTAAGTCACGCATTTAACTATAAAAATCCGGGGATTAACCAAAGAAAAGCGGCCCTTAACCGGGCATTCATCTTGCACATCAGGGGTTGCGTACGGTAACTTTCTGTAAACCTCTTGTGCGAGTAGAGACATGAAACGCGTTTTGAGTATCCTTATTGCCGCTGGCATGGCGCTGTTTGCGACGGCCCAAGCAGGCACTGTGTATAATTACACGATCACCGATTCCAATCAGAAGGCCGATGTCGGCCAGCTGGAATATCTCTCTGTGTCTTACGACACGGACGAGAAAATTTCCTTCAAGGCCAAGCTTGGCAAATCGCCTGCCGGCGTTGCGGCCAATGGCGGCTGGTTTGTGCTGAGCCCGGGTGCGAACCCGAAGGGCATCGGTAACGAACTCGCGATCTTCTACATGGATTTCGAAGGCGGCGACCTTTACGTCTACAAATATGACGGCCGTTCAGGCAGCAGCTCTTTCGGTCCGAACTCTTTCAAGCGCTATGGCTCCTACATCACCACTTACTATGACGTCCTGAACGTCACCGGTGATGCGGATGGCCTGACGATCGAAATCAACAACCTTTCGATCACTGAACTGGCGCCTGGCACTTTCGGCCCGAACTGGACCGGTGCTTCCTTTGGCGAGAAATTCGGCGCCTGGATCCACTTCACGGCTCTTGATGAGTTCCGCACACGTCGCGGCAAGATCAAGGCTTACGATCCGGGTCTGCAAAGCTGGTACGACATTGCCAATCGCAACACGACCGAAGTTTCCGAACCAATCGGTTTTGCGGCTGCTGGTCTTCTGCTCGCGGGTGGCCTCGTCGGGTGGCGCCGTCGCCAGCAGCGCGTTGCTGCCGCATAAAAAGATTATCCGGCTCTGAGACGTTTCACCGCGTCATCCTGGCCGTAGAGATAAAGGAGCAGCCGTCGCGCTGCTCCTTTTTTTGTTTCCAGATCCGGGTCTTCCTCAATGATTTTGCGCGCTGTTGCTGCAGCTTTCTCAAGGAGGCGGCCGTCACGGCCCAGATCGGCGATGGTGAAATCAGGCAGGCCCGACTGAGCCGTCCCCAACGCATCGCCGGGACCGCGCAGCAGGAGATCCTCCTCCGCGATCCGGAACCCGTCTTCGGTCTCTCGCAGAATGTTGAGCCGCGCCTTTGCCGTCTCGCCGAGGACGCCGCTTTCGCCTGTCGAATAAAGGAGGAGGCAGCTTGAGGGCTTCTCGCCCCGGCCAACCCGGCCGCGAAGCTGGTGGAGCTGGGCAAGGCCGAAACGCTCGGCATGCTCGATCACCATGACGGTGGCGTTCGGCGTATTGACCCCGACTTCGATGACAGTGGTCGCGACCAGCACGGCGATCTCGCCCCGCGAGAAGGCTTCGATGACGGCGTCTTTCTCCTCCGCCTTCATCTGTCCGTGTACCATGCCGACCCGATCCCCGAAGCGGTCGGTGAGCGCGGCCGTGCGCGATTCAACGGATGTCAGATCGAGCATTTCGGTATCGGCCACCAGCGGGCAGACCCAGTAAACCTGATCGCCTTTCTCAAGCGCCCGGCCGATGGCGGAGATCACGTCCTCGATACGTTCAAGGGGAAGGGCGCGGGTGGTGACGGGTTTCCGGCCCGGCGGCTTCTCCCGGATCTGGCTCACTTCCATATCGCCATAGGTCGTGAGAGCCAGCGTGCGCGGGATCGGCGTCGCCGTCATGACAAGGACATCGGCCCGGCGCCCCTTGTCCTGTAGCGACAGACGCTGGCTGACGCCGAAACGGTGCTGTTCATCAACGACGACAAGTCCGAGATCGGAGAATTCGACATCTGAGGAGAAGAGGGCATGCGTGCCGATGACCATCTGCACATAGCCCTTGGCGATGCCCGACCGGGTTGCGGCGCGCGCCGGTCCCTTGTCGCGGCCGAGCACAAGGGCGGTCGTCAAGCCAAGCTTGTCGCAATAGGGCGCAATCGTCTCGTAATGCTGCTGGGCCAGAATTTCTGTCGGGGCCATCAGGGCCGCCTGCGCGCCGGCTTCAACGGCCCGCAGCATGGCAAGGAGCGCGACCATGGTCTTGCCGGATCCGACATCGCCCTGAACGAGCCGCACCATCCGCGAGGGGGCGGACATGTCTTCTTCGATCTCGGTAAGGACTTTTTCCTGATCGCCAGTCAGGGCAAAGGGGAGAGCCTTTCTGGCTGGCTTTGTAAGGGAGCCGTCTCCCATCAGGGACCGGCCCGCCATTTTCTGGCGGCGATGACGGATCAGGCCGAGCGCCAACTGGTTCGAGAGAAGCTCATCATAAGCCAGCCTTTGGCGGTGCGTGGCTTCATGGCTGAGCTCAAGAGAAGATTCAGGATTATGCAGTGTCCGGATTGCCTCTTTCCATGCGGGCAATAATGCGGCTTCTTCATCGGAGAGCCATTCAGGCAGATCAGGAACGCGGGTGAGGGCGTCGCTCACGGCTTTGCGGTAGACGGCCGCGGTCAGCCCGGCGGTCAGCGGATAAACCGCTTCCCCCGGGGGAATGCCGCCCTCATCAGGGCTTGCGACATAATCCGGGTGAGTGATCTGGCGCTCACTGTCATAGAGGTCGATCTTGCCGCTGATGAGACGTGTGCTGCCTTCCGGCAATGATCGCACAAGCCAGTCGGCCCGCGCATGAAAATAGACAAGCGTCAGGAAGCCTGTCTCATCCGAACAGATGATCTTGTAGGGCAGGGATTTCCGGTTGCCCGGCGGCGCCTGATGCTTGTCGATCCTGACTTCGACGGTGGCGACACGGCCCGGTTCGGCGTCTGCCAGTTTGGGGCGATAGGAGCGGTCGATAAATCCGACAGGCGGCTGGAGCAGCAGATCGATGATCCGCGGCCCGGCCAATTTGGACATCAGCGCAGCAATCTTTGGCCCCACCCCGCGTAAGGAGGAGACATCAGCAAAAAGCGGATTGAGGATCGATGGCCGCATGGAAAGGCTTTTAGCGCCGTCCGGGCCGCTTCGTCACCTCTATTGGCCCAGCCGCGCTGCGGCGCGCTGACGGGCAACAGCGGAATCTGAATCCTCAAGATAGATGAGGCCGATCAGTCGGCGGATGATCATTTCCTCGTATGGGGCCTTCTCTGCATCGGAGAGGGCGATAACCCACATGTCTTCAATCAGCTTCATCTTGCCGTCGCGGTCGAGATCCTGTTTCACGACCCGGCTGAAGCCATACATGTCATTCGCCGCCGCCTGAGCCTCCTCGGCGCTGGTCCGCAGGGCGAGAGCCTCTTCCGATGTGAGGGAGAACTGAGCTTTCAGCATGTCATCTATGAGTACGCGCTCTTCATCCGTATACTCTTCGTCGGCGCGCGCGGCCTCAACGAGGAGCGCGGCGACGGCGTTTTTTAGATTGGCACTCTCGTCTTCCACGACATCTTCAGAGGGGCGAAAACGGGCAAAGAGTTTATCCAGCATGAAAGTCCTTTGTTCTGTTGGGGGCGTCTTTTGCGACAGAATTTCACTGTGATCGATATAAAGCTTTTGCGCTTCTGCGGCAGGCCCGCGCCGTTCGGCAAGCCCGGTAATCTCCAGTATCCGGATGGATTTTTCTTTCGTGAAGGTGACTGTATCGCCCGGACGGACCGAGAAGCCCGGCTTGCCGGTGCGATCCGTCCTGCCATTGCGGGTAATGCGGACGCCCTTGCCTGAGATGGCCTTGGCCGCGAGCGCCCGCGTCTTGAAGATGCGAGCACACCACAGCCATTTGTCGAGCCGCTGCGTGTCTTCCGGCATTGCCGTCACGCGGGCCAATCCTCAGAGCGAGACAGTGAACTGATCATTGCTGCGGGTCGTCCGCGTCCTCGCTGTCATTCTCGATCTTGGTGAGGTCTTCGATCACTTCCGCCGCACGGCTGCGCGCCTTGTTCACGGCCTGCTCTGTTTCATCCTGCGCCGCTTCGAGCCGTGTCGTTGCGGCCTGGTCTTCGTCTTCATTGACCATCGCGTCGGACGAGGCGGTGACTTTGGTGGCGCTGGCCGGGACCGCTTTGGCTTCTTTGGCAGGCCCGGCGTCAACGGCGGCTTTCGCCTCCGCATCCGTTGCCATCAGGTCGTCGAACTGCGTGCCGGTCATGCGGTCGCCATTGATGAAGCGCCAGGACCATGTCTCATTATAATCGGCCAGCGGATCGGCGGCGATGACGTCATCTCGGGAGAGACCCTTCATCATCTCGGCACGGACGAGTGCGCGGGTCACCTGAAGCATGGTGATCGTTGCCGCAACGTCATCGCGGCTGGAAAGGGGGCCATGTCCGGGGACGATGCGGGTGTCCTTGTCGGCCAGATCATGAATGGCTTCGAGGGCTGAAATGGCGCCGCCAACCGAGCCGCCTGAGCCGAGATCAACGTAAGGATAGCGCCCAGCAAACATCAGATCACCTGTATGGATGACATTGGACTTGGGCAGATAAAGGAAGGCATCTCCGTCCGTATGCGCATCTGCTGCATGCATCACGCGGAACTCATCACTGTTCCAGTAAAATGTCGTGTTCTCCGAGAAGGTGATGACCGGGAATGTGTCCGTGTCGATAGCGCGGGCTTCGGGCGTGTTGGCAAGCCGGCTGCGGACATTCTCATGCGCGATGATGGTCGCGCCTTCAGAATAGAACGCTTCGTTGCCGCCCGTGTGGTCGCCATGAAAATGAGTGTTCAGAACAAAGACGATGGGCCCGTCCGAAACTTCCTTGATGAGCTCAAGGTTCTGCTCGGCCACATTGGCGAATTGGCTGTCGACAACAAAAGTGCCGTCATCCCCGGTCGAGAAGAGGATATTCCCGCCATTGCCGGTCAGCATATAGAGCCCGCTGCCGAGATCGGCGCGCTCAGTTTCAGCCTGCTGCAGGCTCGCCGTGATGCTCGTGGGCGCAGGGTGGAGCATGAGCGTAGAGAGGCTAGCGGCAATGGCCGTGCAAATCGGGGACATGGGGACTCCTCATCCTGGACACTGTTATCGAGGTGGTCTCCTTATAAGAGATAGAAAGCGGACTGGCTCCCCCACCGGGCAGTGACAAAGATGTTAGTCTTCCTCGAAAATCTCTTCGATGGAGAGGCCGAAGAGCCGCGAAATCTTGAAGGCGAGCGGCAGGCTGGGGTCGTATTTTTCTTTCTCGATGGCGTTTACGGTCTGGCGGGAAACGCCCAATTCTTCGGCCAGCACGGCCTGGCTCCAGCCCCGTTCGGCGCGCAATTCCTTGATCCGGCTCTTCATCTGTAAGCGATGGCGAGCACGAAGCGCACGGCGCCGTAAACTCCGGCAGTGAGCGGGGCGATGAAGATAAGCGGCAGATCGGGAAGCAGGGTGAGGAAGCTTGCCACGCCCCAAAGCGTGAGAAACCACATGGTGATCCCGCAACTGATCGCGAGAGACTGAACTTCAAGCGCGCGCATCAGCTCATCAAGCCGCCGCAAAATGATGACGTAAGAACCAAACCACGCCGTCAGGATAAGAGCCATCACGAGCAAGAAGGCAGCGATGACGGGGGCGGGTGTCGTTGGTTCAAGGAAACGATCCGCTCCGAGAATGCCTGACACGAACATGAATGCAAAGACGCCTTCGATCAGTGATCGTTTCATCGGAGGAATGGGGGCAGGCTCGTTTTCGGCGGGCTGAGGCATGAGGTTTTCTGGCATATCTGGAGCTGCGGACATGCAATCTGCCGACAAAAATGTCAAGTATGCTTGACAATCGGGCGGCGGGGTGTTTTGTCAAGGAGACTTGACAATCAAAGCCTGGAGTTCTCATGCCCCGTCATTTCATCTTGATACTGCTGTTGCTGGCATTTCTCATGTCGGCCTGTACCGCTTCGCAAAACTACAAGGACGCAGATCTTTATTCCGGCTTCACCCGGCTCGATCCAGACCGGCAGAAGCGAGTTGAGGACGCCTGGCTCATCGTCCGGGATGGGACGATTGTCGAAATGGGTCAGGGCACTCCTCCCCAAGGTGACTTTGCCGAGCGCCACGACATGAGCGGCCTATTCGGACTGCCCGGCCTGATCGATGGTCATGCTCATATCACTGCGGGGCCGCATAAGCTTGAGGTTGTCGATGGCGCGCCGCTCGTGACCATTGAAAGCGTTGATGCCATCACCGAGTTCCATGCGAAAATCGCGATCGGCTTTGGCGTGACGACGGTGCGCAATCCCGGCGGAGATCCTGTGGCAAATGCTGCCTATGACGAAAAGGTCGCCAGCGGTGAGTGGATCGGGCCACAGGCCCTTCATGCCGGCGCGGTCATTCAGCCGCCGCCCTTTACCGGTGCAGCCTTTGCTTATCCCAAGTCCCCGGAGGAATGGGATCGGGAAGCCGCCCGCCAGTCCGATCTCGGCATGACCTATTTCAAGCTATATACATCGCTTACGGAGGAAGAGCTTGCCGAGGGCGTGCGAGCCGCGAAAGCTCATGGCCTTATCCCCATCGCTCATCTCGATGCTGTCAGCTGGACCAAGGCGGCGGATCTTGGCGTTGAGATATTGGAGCACGCTCTGCCGACCAGTCCTGATCTCATCGAGCCTGATCAACGGGAGGCCTATCTCAAAGACGCCTCCTATGGGCTCAGCTCGAAACCCGCTTACGTCTGGTTCGAGAAGGTGGATTATGACGGACCGTTATTCACCGAGATGGTCCGTGCACTCAAAGATCACGGCGTTGCGCTTAATCTTACCCTCTCGGTGAATGAGCTCATCTACAATACGGATGATCTGTCCGGGGTGCTGCTGGAACAGGATGCGAAATTTACCCACCCGGAATCGCTCGGCGCAATGAAGCAGTTCCTTGCAGGCGCAGCCTATGGCTGGACGCCGGAGGATTACGAGCGAGCCCGTGCTGTCTGGCCGCGCGTTCATGAGTTCGTGCAGCGTCTTGAGACGGCTGGCATCCCGATGATGATCGGCACGGACAGTAATTCGGGCGGCGTTTACATGGCCCATGAAATGGCCCTGCATATCGATGCCGGGCTGGATGCCTGGACAGTTCTCGACATGGCGACCGGTGGCGCAGCCGATATCATGGGGCTGGGTGAGAGCACCGGCAGGCTCGCGCCGGGATATGAGGCGGATATCGTTTTTCTTTCCGCTGACCCGCTCGCTGACATGTCCGCCATTCGCAAGGTCGTCCACGTCGTGACGGATGGAATGTCGCATGATGCGGCGGCCGTGCGGGAAAGTGCCCTCAGCAGCCTTAACTAACCAATCAGAACTCTTGGATTGTGATCGACCGCGAGGGAATGTAGCGTCTTCGCTCGCGGAAGAAATACGGCAAGTCATGACCTGGAGCCCTGATAGCTGGCGCGCAAAGCCGGCAAAACATATCCCGGAGGATTATCCTGACCCGGAGGCCCTTGCGGCGGTTGAGACCGAGCTTGTCCGCTATCCGCCACTCGTTTTTGCGGGGGAGGCGCGTAGCCTCAAATCGCGGCTTGCAGATGTCGCGATGGGCAAGGCGTTCCTCCTTCAGGGCGGGGACTGCGCGGAGAGCTTCAAGGAATTCCACCCCGACAATATCCGCGACACGTTCCGCGTGCTGCTGCAGATGGCGGTGGCGTTGACCTATGGCGCGGCGATGCCAGTCGTGAAGGTCGGCCGTATCGCCGGGCAATTCGCCAAACCGCGCTCGGCACCGACGGAGACGCAGGACGGGGTGACCCTGCCGAGCTATCGCGGGGACAATATCAACGGCATGGCGTTTGAAGCGGATGCACGCGCGCCAGACCCCCAGCGCCTGCTGCAGGCCTATGGCCAGTCCGCTGCGACGCTCAACCTGATCCGCGCGCTGGCAAAGGGCGGTTATGCCGATCTGCGCAATGTGCATCGCTGGACCCTCGAATTTGTCGAAGGTGCGTCGCAGGGTGAGCGCTATCGTCAGCTTGCGGACAAAATTTCTGATGCCATGGCCTTCATGGATGCCTGCGGGATCACCTCCGCGGGTGCCCGTGCCATGACAGAAGTTGAGTTCTTCACCAGCCACGAGGCGCTGCTTCTCGGCTATGAACAGGCAATGACGCGAAAAGATTCAACGACCGGCGACTGGTATGACACCTCCGCCCATCTGGTCTGGATCGGGGACCGCACGCGCCAGCCGGACGGCGCTCATATCGAATTCTGCAAAGGGATCAAGAACCCCATCGGCCTTAAATGCGGGCCGTCGCTTGATCCTGATGAACTGATCGAGCTGATCGATATTCTGAACCCGGAAAATGAGCCGGGCCGGATGGTGCTCATCTCCCGCTTTGGCGCAGGTAAGGTCGGCGACGGCCTGCCCAAACTCGTCCGTAAGGTGAAGGAAGAGGGGCGCCACGTTGTCTGGTCGTCCGATCCCATGCATGGCAATACGGTCAAGGCCTCGACCGGCTACAAGACGCGCGCCTTTGACGATATTGGCTCCGAGATCGCTCAGTTCTTTGACATCTGCCGTGCCGAGGGCGCCTATCCCGGCGGCGTGCATTTCGAGATGACGGGGCAGGATGTGACCGAATGCATCGGCGGCGGGCAGGACATTTCCGAAGAGGATCTTTCTGACCGCTATCACACGCATTGCGATCCACGGCTCAATGCGAGCCAGGCGCTCGAACTTGCTTTCATCCTCGCCGAGAAACTGCGCGAGGACCGGTCGAATGGCGGCTAAGTTTCGATCGGGGGGCGATGTGAAGAAGCAGATCATCGTTGCCGGACTGATCGCGCTGTCGCTTGCCGGCTGTGCTACGCGAAAACAGAGTGATGTCGGCAAGGGTGCAGAAGTTGCCGTCAAGGAAAGCCGCGACGGGCTCGGCGATGCCGTTCTGGCGCCTGCGGAGGATCTCAATATCCGCCGGGAGGAAATCCCGCAGATCCTGATCGACCTCACTGCCGTTTATGGTCCGGTCAGTGTGGAGGGGTGCTCGCTGATCGTCGAGGAAGTGACGGCTCTTTCCGCCGTGCTCGGACCGGATGAAGATGTCCTCAAGGCGAAGGCATCAAGATCTGAGAAGTTGGGAAAAGGGACGGCGGATATGGCGCTCAACGCTGTTGAGGATGCCTCGACCGGTTTCATCCCCTTCCGCAGCCTTGTTCGCCGGGCGACCGGCGCCACCGCCTATGAGAAAAAGGTACGGGCTGCCTATCAGCGCGGGCTGTTACGCCGGACATATCTCAAAGGTGTCGGCGCCGAGCGGGGATGCCCGCCGCCGGGGTCACCCATTCCCACACCGCCTGAGGAACCTGCCAAGTAACGCGCGGTAACATTGCTTGATGTGCACTGCAGCACGGCTGGTTTAGAAGCGTATTCATGAGTACGAATTTGCGGGCCGGGGTCGCTGGGGCAGGCGTCTTTGGCGGCTATCATGCCAATAAATATGCCGAAGCGGCGGGGGCTGACCTTGCTGCCATCTATGATGTCGACCTGACGCGCGCTCAGGAAGGCGCATCGAAGCATGGTGCCGTCGGCACAGATGATTTCGATGAATTCCTCCGCCTGATCGACGTTGTGACCATCGCAACGCCGGCCAGCACGCATGGGGCGCTGGCCGAGAAGGCACTGACGGCGGGCAAACATGTGCTGGTCGAAAAGCCGATTTCTCTCGACCTAGATGTCGCGGACCGGCTGATCGCTCTTTCACAGGAAAAGGGCTGCGTTCTTCAGGTCGGGCATCAGGAGCGCTACGTCGCGGATGCGTTCGGGCTTTTTGACCGCGGAGCCCCGGTAGAGATCCGGTCGCGCCGTCTCAACAAATTTTCCGGACGGGCGATGGATGTCTCGGTCGTCTTTGATCTGATGATCCATGACCTCGACCTCCTCGCACTGCTTGCAGATACCGACACCGCTGAGATCACGCATCTTGATGTCCGGGCGGAGCATGGTGATCTTGCAGATTATGTCGATGTCGCGCTTCTGACGTCATCTGGGATCAGGGCGCAGCTGACGGCATCGCGCCTTGAAGAAAACCCAAATCGCGATCTGGGTCTTGTTTTCGGGGAAGGAGAGATCGTCCTCGATTTCCTCAAGCGCGAGACAACGAACACGACCTCGACCCCTCTGCCGGTTGATTTTGGCAGCGACGACAAGCCCCGGGCACTTGCTGACCCGCTCGCACATGGCACCGAGACTTTCCTCGAAGCTGTCCGTACCGGGAGCGAGCCAACGGTTGGGGGCCGGGCAGGGCGCCGGGCGCTGTCTCTTGCACTGATGATTGAAAATGCCGCAATGGCGGCTCTCAAGGACCAATAAGATGAACGCTGTCAACAATCTCGCGCTGGAACGTGAATCTCGTGTGGGAAACATCGCCTTTATCGACCTGAAGGCACAGCAGAAGGTTATTCGCGACCGGGTGGAGAAGCGTCTGATCGCGGTGCTGGATCATGGCCGCTATATTGCCGGTCCTGAGATCGACGAGCTTGAGCAGACGCTCGCCCAGAAAACCGGCGCCAAACATTGTATCGCGTGTAGCTCCGGAACGGATGCCCTGATCATCCCCATGATGGGCATGCAGATGACGCGGACCGATGCGGTCTTCATTCCAGCCTTCACTTATAACGCGACGGCCAATGCCGTGCTGGTGGCGGGGGCAACGCCGGTCTTTGTCGATATCGATCCTTATACACTCAATATGTGTCCCAAAGATCTTGAACGCCGGGTTGATGAGGCAAAGGCCGCAGGCCTGACGCCGCGCATGGTCCTTGCGGTTGATCTCTTCGGTGTGCCGGCGGATTACCCGGCTATCGGCGCGATTGCCTCGGCCCACAATATGCGCGTGATGGGCGATGGCGCACAGAGCTTTGGTGGCAAGCAAGGTGGCAACTGGGTTGGCAACATCACGCCGATCACCGGCGTAAGCTTCTTCCCCGGCAAGTCTCTCGGCGCCTATGGCGATGGCGGCGCGACTTTCACCAATGATGATGAAGTGGCGGAATGGTGCACTTCGATCCGCTGGCACGGGACCGATGAAGCACGCGCGAATTCCGTCCGGGTCGGTATCAATGGCCGCATGGCGACATTCCAGGCCGCCGTCCTGCTTGAGAAGAATGCGATTTTCTGGGACGAGCTTGAAGTCCGCAAGAAAGTCGCCAGCACCTATGATGCGCGGCTCGGAAATATCGCCGAGCTGCAGTCTATCCCGGACGGCACGGAGAGCGGCTACGGTTATTATACGATCCAGATTGATGAGCGCGATACTGTCCGTGAAAAGATGAACGAGATCGGTGTCCCGACGGCGATTTACTACAAGACGCCGCTGCATCAGATGGAAGCCTTCGCGGAATTCGCCCCCGAAGGCGGCCTGCCCAATGCGGAGAAGGCAACGTCACGCGTTCTTTCCCTGCCGATGCATCCCTATCTGACCGAAGAGCAGACGGATTTCGTCTGCGAAGCCCTGCTCGCGTCATATAAAGCAGCTTAGGAGACGCCGTGACTGACCGGCTCTGCATCGTCCTCGCACAGCTCAATCCGTCCGTTGGCGGCATTGATGAGAACATGGAGCGGATCCGGGCGGCGCGAGCCGAGGCAGCGGATGCGGATCTCATTGTCTTCCCGGAGCTGGTGATCTCCGGCTATCCGCCAGAGGATATGGTGCTGCGGCCGAGTTATGCGGCGGCCTGCCGTGCAGCTGTATCAGAGCTGGCAAAAGAGACAGCATCGGGCCCTGCCATCATTATCGGCAGCCCGTGGCCCGATGCGCAAAGCCACGACAAGCGGCCATTCAACGCGACCGTGCTCTGTGCAGACGGCAAGATCATCGCTGCGGCCCACAAACGCGAGCTGCCCAATTACGGGGTCTTTGACGAGCCGCGCACCTTTCAGTCAGCGGAGAGTGTGACACCGCCAATCGACTTCAAGGGCGTCCGGATTGGCCTCATGACCTGCGAGGATATGTGGTATCCGGACACGGCCGATGAGTTAAAAGAGCAGGGGGCGGAGCTTCTGATTGCCCCCCATGGCTCACCGTTCCGGCGGACATGCCATGGCGAGCGCCTGTTCCAAGCAGAAGCGCGGGTGCGGGAAACCGGTCTGCCGCTGATCTTCGTCAATCAGGTTGGCGGGCAGGACGAACTCGTTTTCGATGGCGGGGCCTTCGTCATGCAGACAGATGAGACGACGCGCTGTGCGCCCCTGTTTGAGGAAGGCCTCTATCCGACAATCTGGGAGAAGGAAGTAGGGGGCCTTGTCTGCATCGATGGGCCGTCTGCGGAATGGCCCGAAGAAGAGGCCCTGACCTATCCCGCGCTCGTTCTCGGGACGCGCGATTATATCCGGAAAAGCGGGTTTGAGCGGGTGGTGATCGGCCTGTCGGGCGGGATCGACTCGGCTCTGGTCGCCGCCATCGCGACCGATGCGCTGGGGCCGGAGAATGTCCGCTGCGTGATGATGCCTTCGCGCTATACGAGCGATCATTCGCTTGAAGATGCGAAGGCCTGTGCCGAAGCGCTCGGTGTAAGGTACAATATCGTACCGATTGAGGAGGCCGTGACCGCGCTCACCTCTATGCTCGATCCGCTCTTCGGCGATCTGCCGCCTGATGAGACTGAGGAAAACCTTCAGTCGCGGATCAGGGGGACGACCCTGATGGCGATTACCAATAAGTTCGGCTCGCTGATGCTCTCAACGGGCAATAAGTCCGAAATGGCGGTCGGCTATGCGACCCTCTATGGCGACATGAACGGCGCCTATAATCCGATCAAGGATGTCTATAAAACGAAGGTCTTCTCGCTTGCGCGCTGGCGGAATGAGAGCCTCGTTGCGCAAGGTCTGGGGCCTGCCGGCATGGTGATCCCTGAGCGGATCATCACGAAACCGCCATCTGCCGAGCTGCGCGAGGACCAGAAAGACGAGGATTCGCTGCCGCCTTATGAGGTGCTTGACGACATCCTTCATGGGTTGATCGAGGAAGAGCTTTCCTTTCCGCAGATCATCTCGCGCGGGCATGGTGCTGCGACGGTCCAGCGGGTGCAGGGGCTGCTTTACCGCGCGGAGTTCAAACGGCGTCAGGCGCCGCCGGGGCCGAAAGTCACCTCGAAGAATTTCGGGCGGGACAGGCGCTATCCCATTCTCAATCGCTGGCGTGACCCGATTGAGTGAAACCCTTGAAGCGGACGGGCCGAATAGGGGAGTATAGTTCCCGAAAGGATGTTCCCATGACCCGCCTTGCTTTTCTGGCCACCATTTTCAGCTTCGCCCTCGCAGGCCCCGCTTTTGCAGCAAAGCCGCCCGTCTACACCGTTCCCGGCAGCGATCTTGCTGCAGGCGGCTATGACGTCGTCAGTTTCTTTGAAGGCGAGGCGATGCGCGGGTCAGCGGAATATACGACCCGCTATAATGGCGCTGTCTGGCAGTTTAATTCGGCTGAAAATCTCAAACGCTTCGAGAAAGACCCGGCTGCCTACGCGCCCCAATATGGCGGCTATTGCGCCTGGGCCGTCGCGCAGGGCTACCTCGCCAAAGGCGATCCGCGCTTTGCGACGGTCGTGGCGGGCAAGCTCTATCTCAATTTCAACGGCAATATTCAGGCAAAGTGGAGCAGAGATATTCCGGGCCAGATTGCAAACGCAAACGCCAATTGGCCCGGCATCCTAGACCGCTGATCAGGGTGAGACGCCGAACTGGCGCGGCACATAAAGCTCAGTGAGCGCCTGACCAACTGTCACATTCTCCGCCCCCGGACGTTGGCAGCCGGGGATCCCGACAGACGCCAGCGTCTGGTTGGGAGACACGGTGCCCTCCGCGACGAGCTTCTGAAGCGGGAAGATGCAGTCATCGAGAATGTTGACCAGCCCTTCAGGCTCGGTTTTGACCTCGCGCGGAGCTGCGCCCCGACCAGGTTGTGCGGCACTGGCAGTGCTCACGCCTAGCAGCCCAATTACGCAAGCAGCAGCAATCGCTTGCGAAAGACGATTCCGGATTACCATCTGATTTCTCTCCTGTGGCCCTACAGAACGAATGCGCCAACAGCGTCAATTGTTCCGCAGAAGGCCCCCCATACCCATTGGTTAACATAAAGTTGTAACAGTTCCTTGTCATTGCTGCAGTGCAGTTTCCAGCAAGCGCTTAATATCATGACGGAATTGTCATGTGAGGCGCACGGTATGGGAGAAATGAAGGAAGTTGAAACCCGTGGTCGGAGTGGCCGGATTCGAACCGACGACCCCTTCACCCCCAGTAAAGCCCCGTCGTCCCAATCCGGCGGAGCTTTTCCTAATTGCAGATCGCTTGGATATCGTTCCAAACAGCACGGGCGGCAGGAATTGGGTGTAATCCCTTGCGTCCTAGATTAAGAATTCCATCCGGAGTGGGTAGGTCATCCATCGTCATTTTCAACGAAATTTGCCGATACCTATTGGCTAATTTTTTTGCAACGCCTCTGCCATTTTTAATGACTATATGTTTGCGCGCGAACATAATTTGCCGTCGATTCAATTGCTCAATTAATTTGTCACTTGCAGCGCCACACGGCGGTACGCCATCCCAACCTAATACCAAGCTGACACTCGGTGAGACAGGAAAGGTAAGTTCGCAGTCTCCCGCTCCGAATGGGATTCCGTAGACACTGGGTTCAAGACTTGGATGGAGAAAAGGCGTTGGAAAGTCACCCAGCATGAAGCGCTCATTTTCATCCACCACCACGCCAATCGTGAACCGTCGCAGAAGATTTAGAATATTATCCAGCATACGGACAAAAGATTCAAGGTAAAAGCCATTGTTGATGTTCAATTCGATGATGTTCTCTTCAATCAATTGACTCAAATACTTACCTCCAAAGGCTTCTATGTCTTCAGGGACTGGCGGCAGCTCGCCATTTTGTTCAGCAACTTGGATGAAAGCACGTAATCCTGAGTCCAACGTTCGGTAAGCTCCATCCCTTAAAACTGGATTGCGGAGATATGCGCATGCCAGATAATTCAAAATTAAGTTGATGTCGTCTTCTCTGATCGCATGCGATTCGTGGATTCGCAGAATTGCCGGGAATGTTTCGCTCTCAGTAGCTGATAGTGCTTCCTCAAATGTCACATCCATTTCGTCGTTCACCTCAAATCCGTATAGATATTTTTCTAAAAATACGTTCTTGGGGTCAGTCTCAAAGCGTTTGCCATCCTTGGAGATGACTTGCACTTGACTCTTTTGGTTCGCGAACAACTCAGCGTGTGCGCGTTGGACGTAATGGTGTCGTTTCGGTTTATTTTTCTGCGGCTTCTTCAAGCTATATGTTGCCCACGTTTTCTCATCTTCGTAAGATCAGCAATCCACTCTTCACAAAGCATTGCTCCAGCTTGGTCTGCTTTTAACCTACAGAAACCCCGCATACGGTTCTCTCTAAACTGGTACCAACCCGACTTATCCAGCGCTGGGATTAGTATGTTCCCATGACGATCAAGTTTTAGATTGTACACCCTACGTCCAAAGTCTTTGGGTTCCATGAACTCTTCATCTTCGATCCCCAATTGGCCGGCAATTCGTAAATAGGAATCTGTGTACACCTTTTTCATTTGCGACATAGTTTCACCACGATCTGCGAACGCCCAAAGTGCGAGTTCGTATTGATCAGCATGCGAGTACTTGCGGATCGCTTTATCGTATGTGAGCCTCAGTTCAGGTTCAGCTCGCGAGAGGGTAGATTTTACACCATGCTTATAGTGACTACGTGTAATTTCTTCTCCTTCATACTCGATATCGAATAGATGCCAAAATACGTACATTCCAAAAAGATGCACAAAGTGAGGGAAGCGGTCTGAAAGTACGGCGATACGTGTAAGGAATGCCTCACCAATTTCAATGCCAATTTCTTCTGAGGCAGCTTCAACGATGTGAAATAGGTTTCCGTAGCTGACTGGTTCAAGAGCAATAGTTTCGAACTGGCGGCCAATGCTTCGGTGTCGCGCAATTAGTTCATCTAAGGTAAGAAAGATCCCGCAAAAAGTGAATTTCAGACCAGTGTCTGAGATTGTTGGTAACCCTTTCATGAATTCTGCGAAGTCGTGTAAAACATCAGTATCTTGAATATTATCGAATTCGTCCAAAACGATTACAGTCTGGCCTTGAGTTTTTTGATCAACATACCTTAGCAAATCGAAACACTCGTTTAGTGACTTTGGCTTTGGAACTTCGACTCGAGAAGCCTTTTTCCCCCCAACTTCTGCACGTCCAGTACCCGGAATGGTGAGTTGTACGTTTCTCCCATTCGTTGGAGGATCAAATCTATCTGATCGATCATAAACTGACGACGCTATGTCTTGTATCGCCTCGAATAGGGTGGTCTTTCGTGTGCACTGTATGACGATAGGATCACCATACTCATTAAGTTTGAAAGCGGCTGTTTCGGCAACACTCGATTTTCCGACCCCTCGGTCTCCATAAACGAAAACGTGTCGCCCCGGAGATTGAAAGGCTCGCTCGATATCGCTTAGAGCGCCGTTTCGCCCGAAAAGCTTGGTCGGTGTACGGATCACGTCCGAGGGGGTGAAGTGGTTCTTGATAAATTCACCGAATTTTTCCTCGGAATATTGGTCTGTTAGCTTAGCCATCCAGCGATCTTTCTTACGCAGAGATTTTCTGAGGTTTAGATCGCAGTGATTCGCAACTCTCGCGTAGGTGTGGAACATTACCGCGTGAGAAGAAACGGTCTCCTTTAGGCGCATTACAGGTAGGAAAGGTGAGCGGAACCGCCTTACGAACCAAAGGCCACTTCACTGAATGAAGTGGCTGGCATTCTAACCAATTGATTTTGTTAAGAACCCGTGGTCGGAGTGGCCGGATTCGAACCGACGACCCCTTCACCCCCAGTAAAGTGCGCTACCAGGCTGCGCTACACTCCGGACACACGGGATTTCGCAGGTGACGACAGGCGCCTTTCTGCGAGGCGCCGCGCTTAGCACCAGCGGGGCAGTGGGGGCAACTGGAACTGCGTGCTTAATTCGGGGTGGGGTGAAAAAGCGTCTCGCGCAATTGATGCAGGCTGGTCTTGAGGGAATGAGCCCGAGCGAGCAGCTCTTCGAGCTGTTGGCGGTCGACTTCCACAGGCACGCTTTTTTGTTGCTCCACCTCACCCGCAAGGGCAGTTCGCCCAAGCTCAGAAACATAAGAAGGCCCACGCTCCGAGAAGATCTTCTGGACGCCCTTGGTGGTGAAACCCTGCTCGTGGAGGAGGACTTTGACGCCGTTCAGAAGCTCAATGTCCTGCAGGCGGTAATAGCGTCGCCCACCTGCGCGCCGCATCGGCCGGATCGCACCGAAGCTATCTTCCCAATGGCGAAGGACATGTTGAGGCAGGCAAAGTTCTTCCGCAGCCTCCGAAATCGTTCGAAAGGCGTCGCGGGCCTTTTTCATCCATTCGTGCCGGCGCTGCCGCGCAGACCCTCATTGATCTGGTCTTTGAGAACATGGGAGGCACGGAAGGTCAGGACACGGCGCGGCGTGATCGCGACTTCTTCGCCTGTCTTGGGATTGCGTCCGATCCGCTCATTTTTGGAGCGTACCTGGAAAGTACCGAATGAGCTCAGCTTGACGGCTTCGCCGGTTTCGAGCCGGGCCGCGATCGTGTCGAGCACGCTTTCAACCAGTTCCCCGGATTCCTGACGTGACAGACCGACGGCACGATAGACTGCCTCAGTCAGATCAGCTCGCGTATGCGTTTTTCCCATGTGATCGCACCCCTGAGGAATCTTATCATAAGTTATGACGCCATTTCGACGATCCTGCAATCGCAACACCTGACAGCGATTTGTCCACCCCCTTATGGGGAGGGCAGAGCCAATTCCACTCACTTTTCCGACTTTTAGCAGTGATTGAGCGAAAAAGTTCACTTAGAGCTGGATGACGGCTGCGCCCCAGGTCAGACCGCCGCCCATGCCCTCGATAATCACAAGATCACCGTCTTTTATGCGGCCATCGGCCTTCGCAACGCTCCATGCGAGGGGGATCGACGCTGCAGAGGTGTTGCCGTGCCGGGCAATCGTCGAGACGACTTTGCTCTCATCCAGACCGAGCTTTTTGACGACCCCGCCGATGATCCGCTGATTGGCCTGGTGCGGCACGAACCAGTCGACCTCATCCATGGAAATGCTGGCCGCTTCGGCAGCTTCGACCATGGCATCGGAGATACGCCCGACGGCTTCCCGAAAGACCTTGTTCCCTTGCATCCGCAGATGACCGACCGTGCCGGTCATGGAGGGGCCACCATCGACAAATAGCAGGTCAGTCAGCGACCCGTCACAACGTAAGTGGCTGGCCAGAATGCCTTTGCCGCCCGCATCCTCGGTCGGAACTGCTTCGAGCACGAAGGCGCCGGCGCCATCCCCGAAGAGGACGCATGTCGTGCGGTCTTCCCAGTCGAGAATGCGGGAGAAAGTCTCTGCACCGATGACCAGCGCGCGTTTGTGCTGACCGGAGGCAAGGAACTTCTCAGCCGTGGCCATCGCATAGACAAAGCCCGTGCAGACGGCCTGCAGATCGAAGGCGGCACCGGCCCCTGCGCCCAGCTTGCGCTGGATGATCGAAGCGGTTGCGGGGAAGGTCATGTCCGGTGTTGCTGTCGCAACGATGATCAGGTCGATGTCTTCGGCCTTCATCCCGGCATCGGCGAGAGCAGCCTTGGCCGCCTCGGTGCCCAGATCTGACGTATACTGCCCTTCGGCGGCGATATGGCGCTGGCGAATGCCTGTGCGCTCAGTGATCCACTCGTCGGATGTATCGACGAACTCAGCCATATCCGCATTGGTTACGACCCGATCGGGAAGGGCGCCACCGCACCCCCGGACAATGGCTCTGAAGGGCAGTGTGTACTGTGTCATTCGGCTGCGGCCTCTGCGGGTTCTTCGAGCGGCAGGTGTTTCGCAACGGCCCGCGCTTCAACCTTGGCAACGGTTCGTCTGATTTCGTCCTGGAAAGGATGATTGGCGAGTGTCTCTGCTGTCTTGATCGCAGCAGCAACCCCTTCAGCATCAGAGCCGCCATGGCTTTTGATGACGAGACCGTTCAAGCCAAGCAGCGGGGCGCCATTCGAATTGGACGGGTTCATTTTCGCCCGCATCTCCTCGAGGGCGGGTTTGACCAGCAGGGCGCCCATCTTGGAGACGATGTTCGATGTCAGGGCTTCTTTCAGCCAGCTGCCGATCAGCCGTGCCGTGCCTTCTGCCGTTTTCAGCGAGATGTTGCCGGTAAAGCCGTCCGTGACCACCACATCCGCTTCGCCTAGGGAAATGCCGTTCCCCTCAACAAAGCCCGTAAAGTTCATTTCGTGATCAGCTTCTTTGAGGATCGTCGCGGCCGTGCGGATCAGGTCATGACCTTTAAGATCTTCTGAGCCGACATTCAGAAGGCTGACGGAAGGCTTTTCTTTTTCCGTCAGGGCACGGAAATAAGCCTCCCCCATAATGGCAAACTGGACGAGCTGCTTGGCGGTGGCTTCGACATTGGCGCCGACATCAAGAACGACGCAGCGACCGCGAAGGGTTGGCCAGATACAGCTGATGGCCGGGCGGTCGATTCCCTCGATCTTGCGAAGCTGAAGAACCCCCATCGCCATCAGGGCGCCGGTATTGCCCGACGAGACAGCGGCATGGGCGTCGCCTGATTTCACAGACGCGATCGCCGACCACATGGAAGATTTCTTGCCGCGACGCAGAGCCTCAGTCGGCTTGTCATTCATTGTGATGACGTCGTCCGCGTGAGCGATGCTGATCGGCTTGTCCGAAAGCCCCAGCCCGTTCAGCGTCGATGAGATTTCATCCTCGCGACCATGAAGGCTGATCTTTGCCTTGAGGCCAGAGGCATAGGCCCGGCCAACACCGTCAAGGACTTCCCCGACGCCTTTGTCAGCGCCCATGACGTCCAGGGCGATCCGGATATCCTGCCCGCTCGCTGTGTGTTCAGTCATAAACTCTTGTTTTCCTTCGCCCTGCCCGGGGCGGGCCGACCTCGTAAGCAAAGGGGCCGGTCATTCCCTCCTGTGGCGGAAGCGCGAGGCTCCCGTCAAGTTGGCAGGATTGGATCCTCGATCATCTTGGCGGAACGAAGCCAGAATTCCTCGTCAAATCCCGGAATTTCGAGATTGCCGATAAATTGCCGTGCGGCCGCGTCCCATGAGAATTTGAGGGCCCATTGCCGGCAGGCTTCAGGATCCCGGTTCTCAAGGGCGGTCATGCACGCCTTTTTGAGGTCTTCATCCATGCAGCCGACGCTGGGCGGTGCGCCATCAAGGATCTCAAGGGGCCCACGAACAGGATAGGCCGCGACGGGCACACCGCAGGCGAGCGCCTCGACATTCACAAGGCCGAACGTGTCCGTCCGGGACGGGAAGACGAAGACATCCGAGGCTGTGTAGTATTTGGCGAGGTCTTCGCCGAACTGTTTTCCCGCCCAGTGGACGTTCGGATATTTCTTGCGGAGCTCTTCTTCCTGCGGCCCGGCGCCGACCATGCATTTCGTGCCGGGGAGGTCGAGATCGAGGAAATCCTCGAGCGTCTTTTCAACCGCGAAGCGCCCGACATAGGTGAAGATCGGCCGCGGCAGATCCTTCATCACATCGCTTTCGATGGGGTGGAACTGATCGGTATCCACGCCGCGTTCCCAAAGGCGCATATTCTTGAAGCCGCGCTCGCCCAGTTCCTCCATGAGGCCGGGAGTAGCGACCATCATCGCTTCGCCGTGATTGTGAAAATCCTTGAGCAGCGCATAGCCCCAGTCAATCGGCAACTTGAAGCGCTCATTGGTGTATTCAGCAAAGCGCGTGTGGAATGAGGTGGTGTACGGATATTTCCGGCGGCGGCAGAACCGGCGGGCGGCACGGCCAATCGGTCCCTCGGTCGCAATGTGGATCGCGTCCGGTTTGAACTTGTTGATCATCGCCGCGACCTTGCGGTTCGGAAACAGGGAAAGCCGGATCTCCGGGTAAGTCGGCATGGGAAGGGAGTGGAAGTCCTGCGGCGTGATATAAAGGACTTCATTCCCGAATTTGGTCAGGATGCGGCCGAGCGTATCGAGCGTCGTCACCACCCCGTTCAGCTGAGGCTTCCAGGCATCCGTGGCGATGACGATTTTCAGCCCCTGTTCAGGGTTCGGCATCGGGAATTTCTGCTTGGCTTTGGTCAGATTGCGGACTTGGCCGCCAATCCGGCGAATGCCTCGGGCGCGTTCGGGGGTGGGGGATTGTTCTTCGCTCATCAGCGACACATATGAGAGAGCAGAGAGGCGGGCAATCACGAAGGCCTGCTCGGCGGAGAAATGGACAGATTTTACGTTTCCGCCCCAATTTATTTTGCAGCGCAATAAATAGCGCGCGATAATGGCGCCACAATCTCGCTCACCTGAGAAGATTCTGTTAAATCAAGGGAATTTGATAGCTAAAAAATCTCAAGGTGTTTCGCGCCTGCAAAAAAATGCTTGCACCATCTGTTTTCGTTGCCTATTGTTTGAGGGCAGCTTCGGCTGCGATGCCCTTTCTGGGCGTTTCCTCCCTATAACTTGGCCGCGGCCTCTGCCGCGGCCATTTTTTTTATTCGGCCGCGATGTCGAGGGGGAGGGCGGCGTCGGAAATGACGCTCGCGATGGCACTGCCAAGGCGTTCTTTTAAAAGGCGGAATCGCGCGCCAATTCGCATCGTTCGGGCTTCATCCAGATAAAGTCCGCGATTGATCTCGATCTGAAGGACGTGAACGCCCTTGGCTGGCTTGCCGTAAGTCGAGGTGACGTAGCCGCCCGCATAGGGCGAGTTGCGCCGGACCGTCAGACCGGCGCCATCAAGGGCTGCTTCCCAAGATGTGCATACCGCCCGGTCGCAAGAAGCGCCATAGCGATTCCCAAGGACCGCATCGGCCAGTTTCTGCCCTGACGCTCCCACCGAAGGCATGGAATGCCAATCGATCACGATCGCCGTGCCGAAAAGATCGACACATTCATCGATCAGCCCTCTGAGGGCGGCGTGATAGGGCTCGTAGCACATGCTCAGGCGGGAAGAGCCTTCCTGCCCTGACAGCCTGCGTGAATAGATCGCCCGCCCGGCTGCGGCATATTTGGGAATGACCCCAAAACCGGCGGCGACCCGGTTGGATCGGCTTTCCGCGCTGATCTTCGGCGGTGTCGTGAACATTGTCGTGTCGATTTCATTCGCCGACCGGTTCACGTCCACGAAAGCACGCGGGAAACGGGCCGTCAGGATCGGCACCCCGATTTCATCGGGGCTCGGCAGCAACGTATCGACATATGCATCCTCCGACCGCCGCAGCTCCGTCAGATCCAGAATGGAGCTTGAAAGAAAACGCGAAGGGTAATGTCGCCCGGAATGTGGGGACGCAAAGATATAAGGCGCCTGCCAGACACTGGGACGTGTCAGCAGATGTCCCGGGAAGGACGCCTTGACGATTTTTGCAACCATTCTCGATTCCTTCCCCGAGGATTGAGCCGATTTAGCATGTTGTGCCGATGAGGTGAAATTGAACTGAACGGGCCCGAATGTCGCTGTAAGTTGGCCCGAAGATCGATTAAGGTGGCCTTAAGGCTGATCGGGGTAGACCTCCCGGGCAGTTTAATAGGGACTATGGGCATGGCGGCGATCTTGCTGGCTGAAGATGACGACAGCATGCGGGGCTTTCTCAAGAAGGCACTGGAGAAGGCAGGCCATGCCGTTGTGGACGCTTCACAAGGCGATGATGCCCTCAATGAGCTTCAGCTCCGCGAATTTGACCTTCTGCTGACGGATATCGTGATGCCGGTCATGGACGGGATCGAGCTGGCGCGCCGCGCGGCCGATATCGATCCTGAAATGAAGATCATGTTCATCACCGGATTTGCCGCTGTCGCGCTCAACCCGGCGAACAAGGCGCCTAAAGAGGCCAAGGTCCTCTCCAAGCCGTTCCACCTGCGTGACCTTGTCGACGAAGTCGACCGGATGCTCGCCGCAGCGTGAGCCTCAGTGGGCTGAGTTACGACCTTAAGGTCAGTCTTGCCTCCAAGCTTGAAGATGGTGATGCGCCTCATCACCTCATCCGCCCGAATACTCGCGCAAGCATTTGCGTCGGGCAGTTCTCCATGCCCTCAATCATCATGGGTCTGGATGCTCCAATCCATCCGAGCCGTACCGTGGAAGCGGAACTTAATGTGATTACGGATGAAAAATCAGGCATGCCGATTAGGCAAGGCGATATCTTCTCATGGAAATCTGGGCCGAGATTGATTGCCACCGGCGTCGTGCTCAGTAACCCGGTTGAGAAGGCTTGAGCTAAAAGTCGCCCGGCGCGACCTGCGCGCAGACGATCCCGTGCCGCCGCCACATGGCAACAACCTTGTTCCGGTCATCGAAAACTAGGTCGGGCAGCGCCGGCTCTTCGAGCAGCCAGCTTTCCTTCAGGACATCGTCAGGGGTGCTGTCGCCATCTGCCCGCATTTTCAGTGTCACGTCGGGCAGGCCTGCGGCGGCGAGCCAGATTTCTGTCTCGTGGCGCACCTCATCTGACCGCCCCGACCAGATCTCGATGCGGTGTCCTGCGGCGTAAAGGGCTTTAATCGTCTCGATCACGGGTACAATCGGTGAATCCTCCGTGCAGGCACGAAAGAAGGCGGACCAGTTCTTTGGCCGCGTCGTAACGTGATGACGGCGGTGCTCGATATCAGCCAGAGTGCCGTCGAGATCGCAGATGATGAACATCGGGCTACCCGCTAATCGACCCGGACAAGATCGAGGTCGTGGAAGTCATAGGAGAAATCCGTGATATCAGAGACGGCTTCCATCGCTATCCGGGTGATCTTGCCGCCTTCTTCCGTAAACGTCACGAAGGCATCTGCTTTGAGGGAACGGTCGGGCCAGAAGGCAACAAACCGGTCGCCATCATAATGGCTGAGTGAGCCATCGAGAATTTCAGACCGGCTCATATCGATGAAGAGCTTGCCGTCCTTCAGGCTGATCGTGACATCACCATACCAGGCATCCCGATAGACACCCGTATAGGCCGCAAGGGGCAGGCTTGGGGCCGCCGCATCTGCGGGCGGGGAGACGGCGCCAGCAAGGGCGGCCTGCGCTTCGGCAATTGATTTGGCGAACCGCTCACCTGAGGCGGCGATATAGTCAAATTGCCGTCCGCCCAAGAGATCATCCGCGATCTGAGTGGTGAAGGTTGAGGCCGTCCCCCGATAATCATTCGATGACGCGAAGATGCCGATATTCTTCTCCGGCAGGAGGATGAAATTGCTGGTCACGCCGGGCGCCCCGCCGGAATGCGAAACCATCAGCGTGCCTTCGAAATCGGTGATATTCCAGCCAAGGGCGTAAAGCTGCATATGCGATGCCCCGGCGTTGAAGCTCCCGCCACTGCGTTTCGGCGTCACGCCGGTCCAGAGCTCACTCGCCTGTTTCTCGCTAATGATCCGTTCACCGTCTTTGGTCTCCGCGCCATCAAGCCAGAACTGGGCCCAGATCATCATGTCGCTCGCCGGACAGACGATCCCGCCAGCGGCGGCATGCTCGGGCTTGAAGAGGGTGCGTTCATCGACGGGCACGCCTTCTTCCTCGCCGGGCGCGCGTTCATGACCGGTCATAAGGGTCTGGTCCTCGCGCATCCGGGTATAGTCCGTTGCGCATTCTTCAAGCCCGACGGGCTCGAAAATCTCCTCCCGGACGAAATCCGCCCAGCTCTCACCAGAGGCGCGGGCGACGATCTCACCAGCGACGATATAAAGGAGGTTGTCATAGGCATAGGCGGCCCGGAACTCTGTGCTCGGACGCAAATGCGGCAGGGCGGCGATGATATCGCCAGCGGTGGAGTAGGAGTCCGGCCAGAAGAGCAGGTCCCCGGCGCCAAGCGGCAGGCCCGACCGGTGGGTCAGCGCATCGCGCACGGTGAAGTGCTCACTGACCCAGGGGTCATACATCGCAAATTCAGGGATATAGGTCCGGACCGGCGCATCCCAGTCAACGAGGCCCCGATCGACAAGGATGGCCAGCGCGGTTGTCGTGAAGGCCTTCGAAATCGACGCGACGGGCAGGAGCATATCCTCCGTAAGCGGTGCGTCCGTGCCTTCATCGGCTTTGCCGTAAGCGGCCTGAAAGACGACCTCGCCATCGACAGTGACGGCTGCCGCCATGCCGGTGGCATCGAAAGCTTCCATGGCCCGCAGGGCTTCGCCCTCAAAATCGGGCAGGGCGTTCTCCGCTTCTCCTGACGGCGTGGCGCAGGCGGCAAGGCCCAATGCGAGGGTGGAGGCGATGGCCAGCTTTTTCATCTTCTCTGCCTTTGAAAAATTCGTGATGTCCTAGCTCCCGCAGGACGGCAGAAATGTCCAGACAGGCGGTCTTGAATCGCGTGAGGTTTCGCTTGCCCGTCTCGTTTCTCTCGGCTATCCCCTCGCGCTCCGGGCGTATAGCTCAGTGGTAGAGCACTGCCTTCACACGGCAGGGGTCCGTGGTTCGAACCCACGTACGCCCACCAGCCTTCGCCCTCATCGGGCTATGGCTTGGCAAGCCAGTCCGGGCCGCACTTCGAACTCCGCAAAGTTTCGGGACATCAGGCGTGGGCGATGGCTGCCGCGTCGTAGTCGTCTCGCGACGAAGACGGGCCTTATTCCTCCAGCACCCGGATCTCGATATGCCGGAATTCCGTCGGATGGGTTTCGGCCTGCAGGGCAAAATAGCCGCGCGTGACAGGCGTTCCTTCGCCCTCAATAGGCATCGCATCACCGATCTGCGGGGACTGGTAGCGCATCACTTCCTCGCCATTGATGAAATGGATGATCTCCTCGCCGCCGCGGACATGAATTTCCACCTTCACCCAATCGTCGCCGTGATAAGTGGGAGAGGCCGAATTGATGCAATGCTCGGTACGCAACACGCCATCCATCACGACATTGGTGTCCGGCGTACACAGATTGCCGGTCGACCGTTCATCTTTCCCATTGCCGCCAAGAAGCTGGACTTCGATAGAGCGGGGGAAGTCCTTGTCCAGCAGCATCGTCGCGGGGTCTTCGGTATGGACCATCAGGCCATTATTGCGCCACGCCCAGTCCGGCCCGCCACTGATCTGCTCACCGAGAAAGCGATACTCGAAACGGATGTCATAAGAAGAGTAGGGCGTCTCATAAAAGAGATGGCCGAACTCCCCCTGAAAGGCGTCATACTGATCATAACGGATCTGCAGGACGCCGTCCTGTACCCGGAATGTCTCGAACGGATCCTTGCCGAACGCATAGCCGCTCAGTTTCGGTGTCCAGCCGGTGAGGTCCTTGCCATTGAAGATTGGCACCCATTCAGCGGGCGCCTGCACTTTTTCACCACTACAGGCGGTAAGGGCGAGGACCAGAAGAAGCGCGGCGCGGGTCATTCGGGTCGGTCGGTGCTGAGATCCGCGAGCATCGCCCCCGCATTGCCGCAGGCAATATCGAATTCGGTGACGGCGCCCGAAACCCCGACGCCTCCAATGCCAACCCCATCACTCGTGAAAAGCGGCAGGCCGCCGCCAAATGTCGCCATGTCCGGCGCGGCGGGCCCGTTCCAGTTTGCTGTCTCGCTGCTCGCAAACTCATAGGTCGCAGCCGATTTACCCTTCCATTTGGCAACCTCCGCGGCGGCGGTCGAGGCGCCGTCCATCTTGGCGTAGGTGACGAGGCGCCCGGCATGATCGAAGATCGCAACAGCAATCTCCTCGCCATTCTTGCGGGCATGATCGAGGCAGCCGTCACGGATTGTCTCGGCGGTAGCAAGATCCATGACCGGCCGCATCGTCTGGGCCTGTACGCTGGCAATTGAGATGGCGAGTGCCGTGATGGCGAATACGGATTTTTTCATTCTTATAGCCTCCCTGATGAGAATTGGGGCGGGGGGTTATTCCGCCGCCGTCACCCATTTAACGCCGCCCAGCACATGTTGCTGGAAGACATCCTCCGTATAGGTTTCCGCCGTGTGACCCATGGAGGTGTAGAACACCCGCCCGCCGTCGAATTCGTGTTGCCAGGAAATCGGGTTGGGGTTTGCATCCGTCTCGCCAATCGAGGCCGGATCGAGCGTGACGAGCAGGGTCACCGCCGGGTTATAATCCTTGATATAATACCACTCATCGACGCGGGAGAAAATCGTCGGGAGGCCCTCCGTACTCGTCTGGCTGGCATTGATGACGGAGAGTTCGCCGCGCGGTGTGCCCGGAGGGTGGCTTTCAAAATAGCCGCCGATCAATTGTCCGTACCAGGGCCAGTTATAATGAGAATCCGACGCGCCGTGAATGCCGACGACACCGCCGCCATTCTGGACAAAGGCCTGAAACGCCATGCGCCGGTCACCGACCCACCATTCGCCGCCCGGCTCGCGGGAATTTGATGTCGTGTTGATGAGCATCAGGGCATCGATATCGGCAAGGCCTTCGGTCGAGAAAATCTCGGGGTCCTCGCTCGCCGTGACCTGATAGCCTTCGGCTTCCAGCATCGCCGTCATGGCGGCCACACCGGGCTCGATCGATTTGTGCCGCCAGCCCGTCGAATGGGAGAAAATGAGGATGTGCGGCGAGTCCGCCGCCGCAGGGGTTTCCTGTGCTGAGGGCCCACCGCATGCCGCAAGAAGCATGAGGATCGGGAGCAGGAAGAGCGGCGTCCTTTTCCCCAGCATTTTCGTGTCAAACCTCAATCCCATGGCGCTTTTCTCCCTTATTGACTGTTTATGCTACTCGACGATGTTGGCGCTAACAGTCATAGTGGCGGAAATCGCACGGGATGACACATTCTTCTGCACCTCCCGGCATAAGAAAATAAGGCGTGGGAGGCGTCCGCATGGCAGACAGGGGTGAAAGCCCGGACCGGCGCGAAGTGCTGCGCCGCGCCGCCTGGTTGGCGGGTGGGGCCGCGATCAGCCAGCTTCCGGCATGTTCAAAGAGCGTTGAAGCGTCCACCGCCGCTGCGCCGGCAACGGAATTCTTTTCCGCCGATGAGATGCGGCTCATCACCCGGATTGCCGATCTAATCATTCCCGAGACCGACACACCCGGCGCATCGGGCGCAGGCGTACCGCAAAAGCTCGACGAGATGATGGCCCATTGGGCGTCCGAGGAGACGCAAAGCCGCTGGCGCGGCGTTCTCATGCGCATTGATAGGGCTGCAGAGGAAACCTACGGCAAATCATTCCTTTCCCTTACCCTGGCACGGCAACATGTCTTGCTACGGATGTTCGATCGCGATGCGATGCATACGGGCGGGGACGATTATCACGATGTGAAGGAGTTGATCGTCTCCGCTTATTACCAGTCCGAGGTCGGCGCGACGCAGGAATTGCGCTTCGAGCTTATCCCCGGCGCCTATCGGGGCTGTGTGCCTCTAGCGGAGATTGGCCGCGCCTGGGCGTGAGCAGCAAAGGCTTGTGAGGAGGGCGTCGGTGGAACCGGAATTTGATGCAATCGTCGTCGGCTCCGGCATGAGCGGGGGCTGGGCGGCAAAGGAGCTTACCGAACGGGGGCTCAAAACCCTCGTCATCGAGCGCGGGCGCCATATTGAACATGGCGCGGATTATACCGATTTCGATGCGCCTTGGGAGCTGCCCTTTCTTAATCGCATCCCGGAAGATGAGCAATCGCTTTATCCCTTTGCCAGTCAGGCGACGAAACATTTTCGGATGAAGGCCGGGGACCATCCTTATTCAACGCCGGAGGACCGGCCATTCCGCTGGTTCAGGGGATATCATCTGGGCGGCCGCTCGCTCATGTGGGCGCGGCAATCCTACCGCATGAGCGATATCGATTTTGAGGCCAATAAAAAGGACGGGTACGGCGTCGACTGGCCCATCCGTTATCAAGATATCGCGCCGTGGTATGATCATGTGGAACGCTTCGCAGGCATATCGGGGCAGGCTGAAGGCCTTGAGCAATTGCCTGATGGCGTCTTCCAGCCGGCGATGGAGCTCAACTGCCTCGAGCAAGAGATGAAAAAGCGCCTTGAGGCCGCATACCCGACGCGCAAGCTCACCATTGGCCGCTGCGCGCATATCACCGAGGCCACAGAGGAGCAGCTGGACCTCGGACGGGGGAATTGTCAGTATAGGAGCTATTGCTCGCGGGGCTGCAGCTTCGGCAGCTATTTCTCATCCCTCAGCGCGACATTGCCCGCAGCGCGGCTCACCGAAAACCTCACCATCGTCACCGATGCCATCGGCCATAGCGTTATCTATGACCCCGAAACCAACAGGGCGACCGGGGTGCGGATCATTGATTCGAATACGAAGGAAGGGCGCATCTATACCGGGCGCGTCGTTTTCCTGTGTGCCTCGGCCATCGGCTCTGCGCAGATCATGCTCAATTCCATGTCAGATGCATTCCCCACCGGCATCGCCAATTCTAGCGATATGGTGGGCCGGAACCTGATGGATCATGTCAGCGGCATGGGCGCGGGCGGCAGCTTCGACGGCTTTGAGGACATGTATTATTCCGGCCGTCGGCCGAACGGGTTCTACATTCCGCGCTACCGCAATGTGACGGAAGAAGCGCCCGATTTCGTGCGCGGCTACGGATTTCAGGGCGGCTGCCAGCGCGGCAGTTGGGAACGGGGCCGCGGCATGGCCGGCATCGGCGCCGATTTCAAACATGCCTTACGGACCCCCAGCGGCTGGAGTGTCTGGCTGTCAGGGTTTGGCGAGATGCTGCCCAATCCCGAAAACCGGGTGACGCTTCATCCGACGAAGACGGATCAATGGGGCATGGCCCAAGTCCATATCGACTGCACACTGGGTGAGAATGACAAGAAACTCGCCAGACAGGCTAATCTCGATGCGGTGGCGATGCTGGAAGCGGCGGGTTTCAAGAATGTCTCCGCGCGTGGGGAGGAGCCTTTCGCGCCGGGTTCGGCCATCCATGAAATGGGGACGGTGCGGATGGGGCATGACCCCAAAACATCCGTGCTCAACAAATATAATCAGGCGCATGACGTGCCGAACCTCTTTGTGACGGATGGCGCCTGTATGACGTCCACGGCATGTCAAAACCCGTCACTCACTTATATGGCAATGTCCGCGCGCGCCGCGCATCATGCCGCCGAATTCCTCAAGGCAGGGGCGATCTAGAATGCGGGTACTTCACGATCATTTCTGTACGAACAGCCATCGTGCTGGAAAGTCGAAAGAGGCTGGCGATGAAACACGCTGAAGACAAGTCGCCGGGAGCGCCGATCGACCGGCGCGAGCTGATGCGTCGGGCCGTCTATATGGTCGGCGGCGCTGCGGCGCTGGCCGGGCTTGAGGGATGCTCGGGCGCAGAAGGTAATGCCCCGCCGCAGACGAGAGGCAGCGCAGGCCGCTATTTCTCAGCCCTCCGGATGGACCAGCTCCGCGCCGTTATAGATGTCATGATCCCCGCGACAGATACGCCGGGCGCCATCGCCGCCGGAGTGCCCGAATTCATGGACGACATGATGCGCGACTGGGCGTCTGCCGAGACGCGCTCGCAGATGAAAGCCGTCCTTGATCAGATCGATGAACGGGCCATCCGTGTCGGCGGGCAGTCTTTCCGGCGGCTGTCGCCTGAGCACCAGCTTGCCGTGCTTGAGGGATATGACGCCCATTCCTTCGAAGTGTGGAATGCTGACTATCAGCGGTTCAAGGACCTTGTGCTGCTTGGCTATTATCATTCTGAAATCGGGGCAACGCAGGAACTTCGTTTCGAACTCATCCCAGGGCGGTGGGATGCTTGCGTGCCCTTGGGCGACATGCGGACCTGGGCTGACTGACCGGTACTGAACAAGAAAGAGCTTTCATGGATTTTGATGCAATCGTCGTCGGCTCCGGAATCAGCGGGGGCTGGGCCGCCAAGGAACTCTGCGAGCAGGGCTTTAAGACACTGGTGATTGAGCGGGGCCAGCACGTCCAGCATGGCGCCGACTATCAGGATTTCCGAAACCCGTGGGAGCTCGATAATCGCGGCCGCATGCCGGAAGATGTTCTGGACAAGGATTATGAGATCCAGCGCCAGTGCTATGCCTTTAACACGGCGAACCAGCATCTGTTCGTGAAGGATTCAGATCACCCATACGAAACACCCGAGGGGCGGCCCTTCAACTGGCTGCGCGGATATCATCTGGGCGGGCGATCACTCCTCTGGGCACGCCATTGCTATCGCTGGAGCGATCTTGATTTCGAAGCCAATGCGCGGGACGGGCATGGGGTCGACTGGCCGATCCGCTATGCCGATATTGAGCCGTGGTATGATTATGTCGAGCGGTTCGCCGGGATCTCGGGGTCCTATGAAGGGCTCGATCATGTGCCGGACGGCCAGTTCCTGCCGGCCATGGAGCTCAACTGCGTCGAAAAAGCGATCAAGGAACGGATCGAGACCGCCTATCCGGGCCGCAAGCTCCTGATGGGGCGCATCGCTCACCTGACTCAGCCGACGGAGGAGCAAAAAGCCCTCGGGCGCGGGCAATGTCAGTTCAGGGATCTTTGTTATCGCGGGTGTTCTTATGGCGCATATTTCTCCAGCCTCAGCGCGACACTTCCAGCAGCAGAGCGAACGGGGAATCTGACGGTCGTCACCGATGCGATCGGCCACAGCGTCGTCTATGACCCCGCGACCGGCCGGGCATCGGGTGTGCGTGTCGTCGATTATCACACCAAGGAAGGCCGCACCTATACGGGTAAGGTCATCTTCCTTTGTGCCTCCGCGATTGGCTCCACACATATCATGCTTAATTCGATGTCGGAGGAATTCCCGACCGGTCTCGCCAACAGATCGGACGCGCTTGGCCGCTACCTGATGGATCATGTCAGCGGCTTTGGGGTCTCCGGCAATGTGCCGGGGTTCGAGGACACATATTACGCGAGCAAGAGGCCGGGCGGTCTTTATATGCCGCGTTTCCGCAATCTGTCAGGGCAGACCCCGGAAGGCGATTTCGTACGCGGATATGGCTATCAGGGCGGGGCGAGCCGGGCCAATTGGCGGCGCGGGACCTACCAGCCGGGCGTCGGGGCCGCGCTCAAGGAACGCTTGCGCACACCGGGCGGCTGGAGCTTTGGCATGGGGATCTTCGCAGAGATGCTGCCGCGTGCGGACAATCGGATCACCCTGTCGAAAAAGACCGACAAATGGGGCATTCCGCTGCCTCATATCGACTGCACGCTCGGTGAGAATGACATGAAGCTCGCGCGGCAGGCCGTGGACGACGCCAAGGACATGCTGACGACGGCGGGGGTCAGGGATGTCACGGGAGAGGCGACACCGGCCCCGCCCGGTCATGGCATCCACGAAATGGGCAGCGCCCGGATGGGTCGGGATCCAAGGACGTCCGTCCTTAATCGCTGGAACCAGGCGCATGATGTGCCGAACCTGTTTGTCACGGACGGGGCGTGCATGACATCTTCGGCATGCCAGAATCCGTCACTGACCTATATGGCGCTGACGGCGCGTGCGGCACGGCATGCCGGAGAATTGATGAAAGAGGGCATCGTATGATGAGGGATAAAATGGAACGAGACGTCGATATGAACCGCCGCAGATTATTGGGGACAGGCGTTGCCGCCCTCTCGATGATGGCATTGCCGGGGTGTGCTGAGTTTCAGCCCCTCGACCGGGTGGGGCTTGCGCGTAAACGGCCGGGGATTCAGCTTTATACCGTCCGTGCAGCGATGGAACAGGATGTGCCGGGCACGCTTAAAGCCATTGCCGGCATGGGCTATGGCGAAGTCGAATTCGCAGGTTATTTTGACGCAGGTCCAGCCGAGTGCCGCCGCATCGTCGCCGATCTCGGGATGACGGCGCCGAGCGGACATGTGCAATCCCGCGATGTCCGCGACGCCCCGCAACAGGTGGTCGATGTCGCAGCGGAAGCCGGGCATGATTATGTGACCCTTGGCTGGCTGCATCCGGATGACCGGCAGACAATCAGTCAGTATCAGGAATGGGCGGCAGCCTGTAACCGTATCGGCGAGCTCTGCAAGAAAGCAGGCATGCGCTTTGCCTATCACAATCACGATTTCGAATTCGTGCCGATTGGCGGCAATGTGCCTTATGATGTGTTGATGTTGGAGACGGATCCGGAGCTGGTCGATTTCGAGCTCGATTTCTATTGGGTCCAGCGCGGCGGGCAGTCGATCGAATCTGTGCTCGCATTTGCACCGGAGCGGTTCCCTATGGCCCATATCAAGGATATGGATACGGCCGGGAACATGGCCGATGTCGGTACAGGGACGATCGATTTTGCGAGCATCCTTGGCAATAAGGAAATTTCGCGGATCAAGCATCTCTTTGCGGAACGCGATGACGCGCCTGACCCGTTCAAGTCAGCCGCGATCAGCCATGCGGGCCTTCAGGACATTATCGACCGGGCCTATCCGCGAAACCTATTCGGCTGAGGTCTCGTCTGAGGTTTCAGTCATGGTACGGTAATAGGCGGCAAGGATGCCAAAGGCTTCCTTCCGCTCACCGGTCTCGGAGATGAGCCCCTTGCGGTTCCAGCCCTGCTGATAGATCGGGTGCTGACGGCGGGGCGAGCGGAAATCCTTCAGGATCCATGGCGACATGCCGCGCAGGAACGGCACGCGGTCCGCCATGGCGAGCGTCTGACGGTAATACTCCGCCTGATATTCTTCTGTGAATTTCCGGGGATTTTTCGCTTCATGAAAACCGGCCTGTGCACCTGCGCCATATTCGGAAAAGATCATCGGTTTTCCGTGGTCGGACACCCAGGAAATCTCATGAACCTCGGCGAGTGGCACATTCCCGTACCAGCCATTATAGGTGTTGACCGCCATGACATCGAGCGAGGTGACGAGCGGATCATCGACGCGAGCGACTTCGCCATCCCCCTGATCGCTTTGGGAGGTGAGGAGGGCAGCGGTCACTAGCCTTGTGTCATCAAGCGCCCGGACGTCATCGATCAGCATATTGAGGAAAATGTTTCGGGCCTCACTGACGGGTGTCTCATTGGCGACGCTCCACAGGACGACGGATGCGCGATTACGGTCGCGCAGGATATTCTCGGCCAGCATGGCGCGGGCGGCGTCAAGCGTTCCTTGGTCTTCCCAGTCAATGCGCCAATAGACGGGAATCTCACTCCAGACGAGGAGGCCCATCTCATCGGCTAGCCGCACGGTGGATTCAGAATGCGGATAATGGGCAAGGCGGACGAAATTGCCATTGAGGCCGTCCTTGATTTCGGTGAGCAGCGCGCGGGCGGCAGCCTCCGTCATCACACGTGACGGATCGCGGCCCAACTCCTCCTCATGCATGCTGATGCCGCGTAAATATACCGGTTTTCCATTGAGAAGGATGTCTTCTCCCTCGACTGAAATTGTCCGGAAGCCGATCCGTTCGGCAAGCTCATCTTCCCCGGTGGTGATCGTCACATCATATAGCTTCGGGATTTCCGGTGACCAGCGGACGAGCCGCTCCGGGGCCGGGAAGACGGCGGTCCATATCCCGTCCGCATTCGTCTCTTCGTGCAGGTCGATACCGAGTTCCTCAATCGACAGGCGAATGGGTTGGTCCGCGGCTTTCGGGCCGTCCAGCCTCACGGTCACTCTTATGTGGCGGTTATCCGGATCAAGCCGGACCCATGCGTCATCGATGAATGTCTCTGGCGTGGTAATGAATTGGACGGGCCGGGTGATGCCGCCATAGGTCTCCCAATCAGTGACGGGTGGCGGCACGCTTCTGTCTGTTCGCTGAGAATCAACACCGATCGTAACATTGTTCTCACCGCTTTTGACGAGATCCGTCACTTCAAAAGTGAAGGGCGTAAAGCCGCCTTCATGCGTGCCGGCAAGCTCACCATTGAGATAGACGCGGGCTGTGTAATTTGCGGCCCCGACGCGGATAAAGCTCCGCTCCCCTCTCTTTTTCTTCGTCTCGAATGTGCGGGAGTACCAGACGAGCCCCTCATAATGACGCATTTCTGGGGCGTGATTGGTCCAGGAGGAGGGGAGCGTCACGCGCGGCGAACGCGCCATGTCATATTCAAAAAGGGCTGCGGGCGCACGGCGTGTCGCGGTGTCGACATCTTGCGGGTCAAAGCGCTGATGCCCATAGCCTGAGGGGCTGCCGTGAAATCCATATAAGCCGTCACGGTAGGGATCGATCGAATAACTCCACGAGCCTGAGAGGTCCTGCCCGTCGCGTGATGCTGCGTTGGTGACAACGAATTCCGGGAGGGTTGTCGTTATTTCGACCTGAGCTAGCGAAACTCCTCCGTAGACGAAAAGGCAAGTTGCAATAAGGCCGAGTTTCTTCAGCATCGTTCCCTCCAGCTCATTCTTGATCCGGATATTCGTCTGGAAAATTGCAGTACGAACATCGCGAAAACTCCTGAAATAGGCTAGCTTTCTTTGATGGTGAATGCCACCGAATGAGGGAGGAATGGATGAGAATTACCACAAGTTTTTGGGTACTGACGCTGGCCTTGGGGACGGTCGCCTGTGGCGGTAGCGAAGAGGCGCCAGCCGAAGAAACGAAGGTCGTTGAAGAGAGTGACCAAGCACCCGTGAGTCTCGGTCTCTTTGATGAGACGAGCGATATTGGCGATGTGGCCACGCCCGGCAGTGCGAGTTTCGATCCCGGCACGGGGGTCTATGAGATCACGGCCAGCGGTGAGAATATGTGGGCGGACAAGGACGCCTTCACCTATGTCTGGACGAAAATGTCCGGAGACGTCTTTGTCTCAGCGGATATCGAATGGCTGGGTGAAGGGGTTCATGAGCACCGTAAGGCAGGCGTTGTTATCCGGGAAAGCCTTGAGCCCGATGCGCGCTATGCCGATATCGTCATTCATGGCGATGGGTTGACCTCCCTTCAGTACCGCGATGAAACAGGTGGTGAGACCCGCCAGATCGTCTCGGCTGTTCAGGACGCCTCGAGCGTACGGCTCGAAAAAGAGGGCGATTATGTCTTCATGTCGGTTGCGGTCGATGGCGGTGAATGGCAGCGCGGCGGCGGCAATTACCGCATTCCGTTCGGGGATGAATTCTATGTCGGCCTTGCCGTTTGCTCGCACGACAACAGTGTGACGGAGACGGCGCGGTTCTCAAGTGTCGAGATCACGCCGCTTGATCTCGAGCCGGTGACGGAGACCGGGTATCCCGCTGGCGTCGACAGCTCTCTTGAGATATTGGAAGTCGCAACCGGCAATCGGGAAGTCATTTATACGAGTGATGACAAATTCGAAGCGCCGAACTGGTCACGAGACGGCGAATATCTTCTCTTCAATGGTGGCGGGTATATCTGGAAGATCCCGGCTGGGGGCGGTGATCCTGTAAAGGTGAATACGGGGCCGTATATCCGGAACAATAATGATCACGGTATATCCCCGGACGGCACGCAACTGATCATCTCCGATCAGTCGCAGCCGGATGATATCTCCCGCATCTATTTACTGCCGATTGAGGGAGCTGATGAACCGCGTGAAGTAGTGAGCCATCCGACGGCGCGGTCTTACTGGCATGCCTGGTCACCGGACGGGGAAGTCATTGCCTATACGGCGCAGCGTCCTGAAATCTCGGACTCCTATAACATCTGGGCGAAGCGCCTCGATGGCGGTGAGGAATGGCGCGTGACGGACTCGGACGGTCTTGACGATGGTGCGGATTTCTCACCGGACGGGGAGTGGCTCTATTTCAACTCGACCCGGACCGGCGCCATGCAGATCTGGAAAGTTCGGCCCGATGGGACGGAACCCACGCAAGTTACATTTGATGAAAGCTACCGCGACTGGTTCCCGCATCCGTCCCCTGACGGAAAGTGGATCATCATGGTGTCCTTCGGGCTTGATGTGGATCTCGCTGACCACCCGCCGAACCGGGATGTCTTTATCCGGATGATGCCGGCAGATGGCAGCGAGCCGCCGCATATCGTCACCAAACTGCATGGCGGTCAGGGGACGATCAATGTGCCGTCATGGTCCCCTGACTCAACCAGAGTGGCGATGGTCAGCTACCGGCTCGACCGGCCTGACCGTCCGTAAGGGTCAGTCATTGCCGCCAAGCTTCTTCTTGCGTTCGATGAACCAGACGGCACCGAAGATGACGAACAGGATCACCGGGATGATCGCGATGGTCCGGAAGGATGTCTCCGCCGCATAGGCGAGGACATCCTGCAACTGCTCCGACCCCGGTTGAAGGGCTGCAAAGGCGTCCTGTCCCCCGGCGCGTTCAAGCTTGGCCGTGTCATAGATAGCCCCCAGCTTTGGCAGGACAAGCTGGATCGCCATAGCGCCAGCAAATCCGACAAGCCCGATCGTCCATGGGCCACCGCGAGGATAGCGCTGGGCCACCGCGGCAAGCATGGTCGGCCACATGAAGCAGACGCCAACGGCCCAGATCGTTGCCGCAAAAAGCGCCGTGGCCGGAGAATTGGCAACCGCGAGGAGATAAAGCCCCAACGCCGCCGGGACGGTCGTCATCCACAACAGGCCCATATCAGAGACCCTGTGGGCGAGGGCGCCCGCGAAATGGCGCATCACGAACATGATGGCCGAGACATAGATCAGCACAATGATGCCCGGCATCTTCACGGTTTCGGTGAGGGCCACATCGACCCACGAGCCTGGCGCCAGTTCCGCCGAGGCGGTCAGGAACATGATCACAAAGAAGATCCAGAAGCTGGGCCGCTTGAACGGGACCATGATCATGTCGGTGAAACTCATGTCAGGGTCTTCAATCTGGGTCTTGGGGAAGGTTTCCTTCATCGCCCAGGCACCAAAGGCCGCACCCGGAATGATGATCATGGCGATCGCGACCTGCCAGCTCAAATTCATCGCCTGAAAAAGGACGAGGCTCAGCAGCCCGCCTGCGACGATCCCCGCCGGCCACCATGCGTGAAGAACATTGAGGCGGTGCGTCTTGTCATCAGGATATAGGACTGCGGTGACAGGGTTGATCGAGGCTTCGGTGGCGCCCCAGCCGAGCCCGCAAAGGATCATGCCGAACTTCACCATGAAGATGATCATCCCGCCTGCGCCCATCATCGGGGCAAGGATGATGAGGATGGGCCCCGCGATGAAACAGGCAGACGCAAAGAGGAGGACGCGCTTTGCTCCGAACCGGTCGAGAAACGGGCTGATGACAAGGAGGGAGAGCGCAAATCCCAGAAAGGACGCGCCAAGAGCTTCACCAATCAGACGGCCGGAATTGGCGGCATCAATGGGGTTGAAGACGCCCGCCTGAATGGCGCCCGATGCGCCCGTCCGCAGGGAGAAGGACACAGCGGCGGTAAAAAGCGCCAATACACTGATCCAGAACAGTGCACGCTTATTATACTCCGTCTTCGGAGTCTGTTGTTCTGACATGTCGTTCCTCCCTCAAGGAAAGCCCTTTTCGGGCCATGTTTTCTTTGTCTTTAGTTCAGTCCAAGGATCCGGCGGTTCCGGTCCATGTCGGGCGCGGCGCCCGCAAAGTCGTCAAAGGCTTTCTCGGTCACCCGGATCATGTGATCGGCGATGAAGGGCGCGCCCTCGGCGGCTCCCTGTTCGGGATGTTTGAGGCAGCATTCCCATTCGAGCACCGCCCAGCCGTCATATCCGTACTGGGTCAGTTTCGAGAAGATGGCGCGGAAATCAATCTGTCCGTCACCGAGCGAACGGAACCGGCCCGGACGGTCCTGCCAGCCAAGATAGCCGCCATAAACGCCGGCTTTGCCGGTCGGGTTAAACTCCGCGTCCTTCACATGGAAGGCCTTGATCCGCTCATGGTAGAAATCAATGAATTGCAGATAGTCGAGTTGCTGCAGGATGAAGTGGCTCGGGTCGTAAAGAATATTCGCCCGCGGATGGTCATCGACCTCTTCTAAGAAGCGCTCGAAGGTCGCGCCGTCATGAAGGTCTTCACCGGGGTGAAGCTCATAGCACGCATCAACGCCATTCTCTTCGAAGACATCGAGCAGCGGCTTCCAGCGGCGGCCAAGCTCGGCAAAGCCTTCCTCGACAAGGCCCGCCGGGCGCTGCGGCCATGGATACATCGTATGCCAGAGGAGGGCGCCGGAGAACGTGGCGTGTGAGGAGCAGCCGAAATGACGGCTGGCTTTGGCGGCCAGTTTCACCTGCTCGGCGGCCCATTCGGCTTTGCCTGCCTCATTGCCGCGGAGCTGTTCGGGCGCGAACGCATCGAACATTTCTCCGTAGGCGGGATGAACGGCGACGAGCTGGCCCTGAAGGTGGGTTGAAAGCTCTGTGACCTCAAGCCCCGCATCGGCGCAGATGCCCGCGACCTCGTCGCAGTAATCCTTGCTCTCGGCGGCTTTTTCGAGATCGAAGAGGCGGCTCTCCCATGTCGGGATCTGCACGCCCTTATAGCCGAGCGAGCCCGCCCATTGAGTGATCGACTTAAGATCGTTGAATGGCGCGCTATCGTCCGCAAACTGCGCAAGAAAAATGGCGGGGCCCTTCATGCTCGTCTCCTTATTCGAGGGTCAGCTCTGGTTTTCGATACCGGCAAGCGGTGTCCAGGCTGAATTGTTCTTGCTGCTGATATTGGCGGCCCGGATGAAGCGCATGGCCGACATGCCGTCTTCGATCGTCGCGTATCCGGGCGGGGTGCCCGGCCGCTTGCCGCCATCCCTGACATCCGCCGCAAAGGCGGCATAGAGATTAGCGAAGGCCTCGATATAGCCTTCGGGGTGGCCGCCCGGTGTGCGGCAGACGGCAAGGGCGGCGTCCGACAGATAGGGCGTGCCGGCGCCAGACCGGAGGACCATTTCGGGCTCGCCCCGGCGTTTGAGGGAGAGCGAATTTGGCTCTTCCTGAAACCAGTGAAGGCTCGCTTTGCTGCCATAAATCTCGATACGGAGGGCGTTGATGGCGCCTGAGCAGACCTGGCTTGCCGAGATGAGCCCCGCCGCCCCGCCATCAAGCCGGAACATCGCCATGCCGTCATCATCAATCGCCCGGCCGGGCAGGACAGCGCGCAATTCGGCTGCAACATCGGTGACGCGCTCGCCCGTCATGAACTCCACCATATTGTAGGCATGCGTGCCGATATCGGCAAAGGCGCCGGACTCGCCCGAACGCGCAGGGTCACTGCGCCAGCTTGCCTGTTTGCTGCCCTTGGTGTCGTCCTCGCGGGAGAGCCAGTCCTGAAGATAGCTGACGGCGACCCGGCGGATCTCACCCAGTTCGCCCGCCGCGATGCGTTCGCGCGCCTCGATCGCCATGGGATAACCCGTATAAGTCTGGGTGAGGGCGAAAAGACGGCCGGTTTCATTGACGGCCTCTTCAATGCGCAGCGCGTCTTCGAGAACGCCGGCCAGCGGCTTGTCGCAGATGACATCAAAGCCGGCCTTCATGGCAGAGCAGGCAATATCGGCATGCGAATCATTCGGCGTGACAATTGACACGCATTGCATCCGGATATCTTCAGGCAGAGCTAATTCTGCGCCGAACATCTCCGTATAGGATGCATAGCTGCGTTCTGGTGAGAGGCCGAGTTCCGCGCCGAAAGCGCGCGAGGCGTCGCCATCTCGGCTGAAGGCCCCGGCGACAAGGTCGATTTCTCCCGTGATCCCTGCCGCAAGCCGATGAATAGCCCCGATGAATGCTCCCTGGCCGCCCCCGACCATGCCCATGCGCACCTTTTTCGGCACATTCCCTCCATTATGTTACCGCTAACGGTTTTTCAGTGGCGTAACAGCTCTTACGATAACTGGAAATCGCCAATAACAGAAAAAGCCAATTAGATTGTGCGCTGCACAATTCGAAGATGTCTGCGCGCATGGCTGGTCAAGACTGTCCGGCTCATGCATCTTGCGGTCCGAATCGATGAGGGAAAGGGCCTTCCAATGCGTGTGACATCTATTCTGGGCGCAAGCCTGCTCGCTCTGTCATTGGGGACGGCCTCCGCCGGGGATGACGAGACGGATTTTGTCTCTCTCTTCGATGGCGAGAGCCTTTCTGGATGGAAATCGACCACGGAAAATCCAGACTCCTTCAGCGTCAAAGACGGTGTCCTCATTGTCAAAGGAGGGCGTGCGCATCTCTTTTATGATGGCCCGGTCAATGATGGTGATTTCAAGAATTTCGAGCTGCGGGCAAAGGTTCGCACAACGCCGGGCTCGAATTCCGGCATTTATTTCCATACGTCCTATCAGGCCGAAGGCTGGCCGGATATCGGTCATGAGGCGCAGGTGAACTCGACCAACGGCGATCCGCGTAAGACGGGCAGCCTCTATGCGATTGCCGATGTCTATGCACCGGGCGACAGTGAAGAGCCTTTCGTTGTGCGCTTTGAGGGGCAGGATATTCAGGCTTGGGCGCCGTCCGCCCCGTCCACCGATGGCGAATGGTTCGACTACACCGTGATTGTCAAAGACAATACGGTCGAGCTGAAAGTCGATGGCAAGACGACCATCAAATGGACGGAGCCGGAAGACTGGCCGGATCAGGGCCGTCAGATTGATCACGGGACGTTCGCCCTTCAGGCGCATGATCCGGACAGCGAGATCCATTACAAGGATATCCGCGTTCGCGTCCTCGACTGAGCCGCCGATACGACTACTGATAAAATAAGAGAAAAGAGACGAGATGCAGGCTGAACCGGAACACGACGTTGTCGTCATCGGGTCGGGCGCAGGCGGCGGCATGGCTGCCTATGTGCTGACGAAAGCGGGCGTGAAGGTCCTGATGCTGGAAGCGGGGCGGCATTACGATCCGCTGACGGAAACGCCGATGCTGCACACTAATCATCAGGCGCCGCTTCGCGGGGCGGGCACCAAGGATAAGGTGTTCGGCTATTACGATGCGACGGTCGATGGCGGGTGGGAAGTCCCCGGTGAGCCTTACTCAAGGGGCGAGGGTTCAGAGTTCTACTGGTACCGCTCGCGTATGCTGGGGGGGCGGACCAATCACTGGGCGCGCAATTCCTTCCGTATGGGGCCATATGATTTCAAACCCCGGAGCCGGGACGGGCTCGGTGTCGACTGGCCTGTGACTTATGAGGATATCGCGCCTTATTACGACAAGACCGAAGCGCTGGTCGGTGTTTATGGCCGCAATGATGGGCTCGAGAACCATCCCAATTCAGGGCCAGGTGTTCTGCATGACCCGCCCAAGGCCCGCATCCCGGAGCTGCTGATCCAGGCGGCGGCAACGGATATGGGCATCCCTTGCGTTCCGGCCCGCCGTGCAGTGATGACCCGCGATCTGGATCAGCGGAAGGCCTGTTACTATGCGTCCGCCTGCGGACGAGGCTGCGCCATCGGGGCGGCCTTCCAGACGACGACGTCCTTTTTGCCCTGGGCGCGCGCGACGGGGAACCTCACCATCACGACCGATGCCATGGTGCATGAGATCGAGATGGGAGAGGACGGCAAGGCCAAGGGCGTCTGGTATATCGACAAGAAATCGGGCGAGCATAAATTCGTTCCTGCCCGGATTGTCATTCTTGCGGCGAGTGCGGGCGAGACAGCCCGCATCATGCTCAATTCGAAAAACGCGCAAGCGCCGGATGGGGTGGGGAACTCTTCGGGTCAGGTTGGCCGGAACCTGATGGACACGGTCGGCGCCTCCATGGGCGCGCGCATCCCGGCCTTTGAGAACCGGCCGCGCTATAATGAAGACGGCGCCATGGGGATCCACATGTATATCCCGTTCTGGCTCTATCCTGAGCAGGCAGCGGGTAAGCTCGATTTTCCGCGTGGATATCATTATGAAATGGGCGGCGGGTTCAGCCAGCCCGATATGGGCGTTGGCGGCTATGGCGAAATGGCTGGCGGCTATGGCGCGAAGCTGAAGGAAGAGGCGCGGCGTTATTATGGCAGCTATGTCTGGTTCGCCCAGCGCGGGGAGATGATCCCCAATGAGCATTGCTATGCCGAGATCGATCCTGAGCTCAAAGATAATTACGGCATTCCGGTTCTCAAATTCCATTATAAACATACCGACCACGAATTAAATCAAGTGGCGCATTTCCAGAAGACGACGCTGGAGCTGATCGACCGCATGGGCGGGGAGGTGCCGACGAATGTTCCATCACCGAAAGACGCCATCGCGCCGGGCGGCTGGATTATTCACGAGGTCGGGACCGCCCGGATGGGTGATGATCCCGGCAGCTCGGTGACCAATGAATTCGGTCAGGCCTGGGATGTCGATAATCTCTTCCTGATGGACGGGGCTATCTTTGCCTCAAAGGCGCACAAGAACCCGACCCTCACCATCATGGCGCTCGCCTGGCGGAATACGGATTATCTTGTCGAACAGATGCAGCAGGGGGCGCTCTGATCATGGTCCTGCACAAGAAAATTGACCGCCGTACGACGATCAAATGGGTGATGTCCGGTGTCGCGACCTCCGCGATGACAGCCTGCGGCGACAGGAAAGAGACAAAGGCCGCGCTCGATGACGGGGTCATCCCGGCCCGTCCGATCAGCAAACATCGGGCAAGCCTTGGGCAGGCGGCCGACATCTCCGGCACGCCTTACGGCACCGACCCTGATCTCATGCAGCCAGCCAACACATGGTCGCGGACGATGACCGAGAAGCAGCTCGCGGTAACGGCAGCGCTCGCGGATATGTTTGTTCCGGAGGATGAGCATTCCCCATCGGCGAGCGCGGTCGGGGTGCCGGACTTCCTCGATGAGTGGATCAGCGCGCCCTATGAAGGGCAACAGCGCGACCGCGCGATCATCCTGCCGGGGCTCACCTGGATCGAGCAGGTCTCGATTGACCGGTTCGGGAAGGGCTTTGCTACGATCAGCGAGGCGGAGAGGGCGTCGATCCTCGATGACGTTGCCGTCTATGGTCAGGAAAAAGACGAGCTGAAGGAGGGCGCCGCATTCATCCGGCGGTTCCGGTCGCTCACCATGGGGGCGTTCTTCTCAACGCCCGAGGGGATGGCCGATATCGGCTATCGCGGGAACCAACCGACAGCCGGTCCTTATCCCGGACCCTCTCAGGAAGCGCTCGATCATTTGCAGGCTCACCTTCAATCGATCGGCCTCAAAATGCCGTCACTCGGCTGATTTCTCTTGAATTAAAGGCGATTGCCGCCCTGTCCCGTTTTGGGACAGGGCCTGCCTGTTTGTGGTGCAAATGCATCGGTCCTCGCAAGGCTCTGCCGCGGTAGCAATTTTTTAGGCATATTTCCGGCAATAAGGGGTTCTGTTTTAGCTGAATATGTTATATGGCCAAAACAGATTTAGAGAGAACCGGAATGAGCCAGTCGCTCAACATCATTGTTTTCCCGGGCCTGCGCGTTGTGCGGGGCGTCTCGCTTGTACTTCTTCTTATTAGCAACAGCCTGAGGGAGCGGCGCTGAGACGGGCTACGGCCAACGGTTCTCGCAAGGCTCCCGAAGGGGAGCTTTTTTTATGCGCCGATGATGACATGAAACGCAGCGATGCGATCACTAAAGGGCCTCAGAAAGCCGCCGCCCGAGCCATGCTCCGGGGGACGGGGCTGACCGATGCCGATTTCGAAAAGCCGATGGTCGCGGTCGTCAGCACTTATTCCTCAGTCATGCCCTGCAACATGCATTTGCGGACCTTGGCCGGTCCCCTTTGTGACGGCATTCGCGAAGGCGGTGCGGTGCCATTTGAATTTGGCGCACCGGTCGTCACGGACGGGATCTCCATGGGGCACGACGGCATGCGCGCGTCGCTCATCAGTCGGGAGGTTATCGCTGACTCGATTGAGCTCTGTGTGCGCGGGCATGCCCTCGATGCCGCCGTCATTCTGGTTGGCTGTGACAAGACCATTCCAGCCGCCGCCATGGCGCTGGCGCGTCTCGATATTCCGGGGGCGGTGCTTTATGGCGGGACGATCGGCAAGGGCCGTCTGGGGGACCGCGATCTTTCCATTCAGGATGTCTTCGAGGCCGTCGGCCAGCACGCCAAGGGCGATATCGATGATGCAGGCCTGAAGGCTGTTGAGGAAAAGGCCTGTCCGGGCGCAGGTGCCTGCGGCGGCCAGTTCACGGCCAACACGATGGCGATGGCTTTGGCCTTCCTCGGTGTCGCGCCGATGGGCGCAGGCGATGTGCCCGCTGTCCATCCTGACAAGCCGGGCGTTGCCCATGCGGTTGGTCTGCTAGCAGGTCGTCAGGCCCTAGGCACGTCGATCCGTTCCCTGATCACACCGGCAAGCCTGCGCAATGCTGTAACGGCCGTTGTTGCCTCCGGCGGGTCAACAAATGCAGTGCTGCATTTGGCGGCCATTGCGGCAGAAGCCGGCGTCGATTTCGACATTGATATTTTCGATGAGCTGTCACGCGAAGTCCCGGTGATCACGGACCTCAAGCCCGGCGGACGGTATCTGGCGCAGGACATGTCTGAGGCTGGCGGCTGTCGGCTCTTCGGCGCGCGCCTCAAAGAAGCAGGCCTGCTCGAGGACACAATGACCGTCACAGGACGGACATTGTTTGAAGAGCTTGCAGAAGCTGAAGAAACGCCGGGTCAGGACGTCATCTGGACCGTCGACAAACCGGTCAAGGAAACCGGCGGCATCCGCATTCTCTACGGCGATGTGGCGCCGGAAGGCGCGGTGCTGAAGACGTCCGGCTACGCGGATCGTGCCTTCTCCGGTCCCGCACGGGTCTTTGATTGTGAAGAAGACTGCTTTGCCGAAGTGCAGTCAGGCGGCATCAAATCCGGTGACGTCGTGGTCATCCGTTATGAGGGACCGAAAGGCGGCCCCGGCATGCGCGAGATGCTGGCTGTCACGGCAGCCTTGGCCGGGCAGGGGCTCGCGGGCGATGTTGCGCTCATCACGGATGGGCGTTTCTCGGGCGCAAGTCACGGCTATGTCATCGGTCATGCAAGCCCGGAGGCGGCCGCTGGCGGCCCGCTCGCTTATCTCAAAGATGGCGACATGATTTCAATCGATCCGGCATCCCGCCGTATCGATGCAGATATTCCGTGGGAGGAGCGCCGGGCCGAGATGACCGTGCGCCCGCAAAAATCCTACGGCGGTGTTTTCGATAAATTTGCCAAACTCGTCGGCTCTGCATCGCGTGGTGCCGTCACCCTTCAGGAGAAAAAAGGATGAGCGAAGAGCTTCGCGTTTTCACCAAAGACGATGTCAAACCCGGCACGCTGACGGACAAGACGATCGCGATTGTCGGCTATGGCAGCCAGGGCCGTGCCCATGCCCAGAACCTGCGCGAAAGCGGGTTCGACGTCATCATCGGCGCACGTAAGGGCGGCAAAAGCCATCAGCTGGCAGAAGAAGACGGCTTCCGCGTGCTCGACATTGCGAGTGCTGCAAAAGAAGCCGATTTCATCGCCCTGACCGCACCGGATATGGCGCATAAGGAGATCTTTGAAAATCACGTCGCCCCCAATCTGTCGGCGGGCAAGACTCTGATGTTCGCGCATGGTTTTTCCGTGATCTATGGTCAGGTTCGCCCGCCCAAAGATGTCGATGTCATCATGGTGGCGCCCAAGGGGCCGGGCGATCTGGTCCGCCGTGAATATCAGCGCGGGCGCGGCGTGCCCTGCCTCTTCGCGGTCGAGCAGGATGCGTCAGGCGAAGCGACCCAGCGCGCTCTTTCCTATGCGGATGGCCTTGGCGGCACGGCTGCGGCGATCTTTGAGACGACCTTTCGTGATGAGACCGAAACCGATCTCTTCGGCGAGCAGGCGGTTCTTTGTGGCGGCGTCACGGAGCTGATCATCGCCGGCTACGAAACCCTCGTTGAGGCGGGCTACCCTTCCGAGCTTGCCTATTATGAGTGCTTCCACGAGCTCAAACTCATCGTCGACCTCCTTCACGAAGGCGGCATGAAGAAGATGTATGAGTTCATCTCCGAGACGGCGACCTTCGGCGATCTGCGCTCTGGCCCCCGTGTTGTGAATGCGGATGCCAAGGCGAAGATGAAAGATGTCCTCGACGAGATCCGCAGTGGTACTTTTGCCAATGACTGGATTCTGGAGAACCAGGCCGGAAAGGCCCGCTACAGCTCCATGCTTCGTCAGAAAACGGAGCACGATATGGAGAAAGTCGGCGACCGGATGCGTTCCATGATGACATGGCTCGGCGGCGACAAAAACAATTCCGGTGACTGAAGACTAACCCTTAACCCCTGAAGAGATCCGACAGGAGCGATCACAATGAACACGGCAACCGCCCAGGCCCCGACCCCGGCACCCGAAATATTGCGCGGCGCCGATCTGGTCGTACGTGCACTGGAAGCACAAGGGGTAACCACCGTCTTCGGTTACCCGGGCGGCGCGATCATGCCGGTTTATGACGCCCTGCCGGGCTCTTCACTCAAACACATTCTCTGTCGGCATGAGCAGGGGGCGGCATTTGCGGCGGCCGGCTGGTCACGCATGACAGGGAAAGCTGGCGTCTGCTTTGCCACAAGTGGTCCGGGGGCGACCAATCTCGTCACCGGGATCGCCGATGCCTTCATGGACTCGGTGCCGATGGTCGCCATTACGGGACAGGTCGCCGAGGCCGTGATGGGCACGGATGCTTTTCAGGAGATCGACACGTTCGGCGTCACTATGCCGGTCGTGAAGCACTCCTATATCGTCCGTAATGCCGCAGAATTGCCGGAGATTATCGCAGAAGCCTTCCGGATCGCCGAAGAGGGGCGGCCGGGGCCGGTGCTGGTCGATATTCCCAAAGACATCCAGCTGGCGACGGCGGATGTGTCGATCACCCCGCCAATGCCGCGCGAAAAACTGCCCACGGATGTTTCCGTGCTGGACGCCGCCCGCGAAGCGGTGCGATCTGCCAAGCGGCCGCTCTTTTATCTTGGCGGCGGCATCGTCCGTAGTGGCGCGACTGAGGATGTCCGCCGGGTCGTTGAGGAAACCGGCCTTCCGGCTGTCGCGACACTGCAAGCGCAAGGCGTCCTGCCGACCGGTCACGAGCAATTCCTTGGCATGCTGGGCATGCATGGCTCACGGGCGGCCAATCTCGCCGTTCAGTCCACGGACCTCCTGATCGTTGTCGGCGCTCGTTTTGATGACCGCGCGACGGGCCGCCTCAACGGCTTTGCGCCTGAGGCGCGGGTCATTCATTTTGACCGCGACATCTCCGAGATCAGCAAATTGCGGGACGCGAATATCGCCGTGCCCGGAGAGCTGAAGGACAGTGTCACGGGGTTCAATCCCGGACCATGCGATGTCGTAGAATGGTGCGCGAGCTGTTACGCTGAGCGGGAAGCCTCCGCCCCGCGCTATGATGCGCCGGGCGAGGGGATTTTCGCACCCGCCTTCCTCAAGCAATTATCCGAGGCTGCCGGAGATGATTTCGTCGGGGTCGCCGATGTCGGCCAGCACCAGATGTGGATTGCCCAGCATTGCCGTTTCTCCCGGCCGCAGGCGCATCTGACGAGCGGGGGCCTCGGCTCCATGGGCTTCTCTCTGCCCACCGCCATGGGCGCGAAAATGTCAGAGCCGTCCGCAACCGTCGTTTCGATTTCGGGCGATGGCGGCTTCATGATGAATGTGCAGGAGCTCGCCACCATTCGCCGCTACCAGATCCCGGTCAAGATCGTGGTCATCAACAATTCTCGTCTCGGCATGGTTCGTCAGTGGCAGGAGCTGTTCTTTGAAGAGAATTACTCCGAAGTCGATCTTTCCGATAATCCTGACTTTGCCGTTGTGGCGCAGGCCTTCGGCATCGAAGGCTTCACGATCACGAAGCGTGATGAAGTATCCGGCGCGATCGACCGCCTCTTGCAGGCCGATGGGCCGATCCTCTGCCATGTCGTGATCGACCCTGCTGATAATGTCTGGCCGCTCGTCCCGCCCGGGGCCACCAATGCTGAAATGCTGGAGACATCCAAATGAGCATCGAGACGCTAAATATCGAGACAGAAAATGTGAACGGTACGCTGCGCCGTATCTGGACCGTCATCGAACAGCGCGGCTGGTTTGTCCGTTGCCTGCTGGTCGAGGAATCCGGCGATGGGGCAAAGACCTGGGTGCAGGTCTCGCCTTATGGAGAACGGAAGATCGAAACACTCCGCCGTCAGATCGAACGGCTGGTCAATGTCCGCTCCGTCAAGCTGGAGCAGCGTAGCCGCGTGCGGCCCAGCATGTTCAAGGAAATCCCGCATACAGAGGTTGTCTTATGAGTGTGACGGCGCCAGAATGTGAGGGCGACGTATCGCCCTTCGGCATCTCTGAACGGGAAGTCGAAGCCATCTCGAGCCGGGCGGATCCCGCCTGGGACGAGATTTCGGTGACGCCCTGCCTTCACGCGCCAAAACTCTCTGCCCTGACGGGAACGGAGCTCTATCTCAAATTCGAGAACCAGCAATATACGAACAGTTTCAAAGAACGCGGCGCGCTCGCCAAGCTCCTGTCTCTCTCTGATGAGGAACGCGCCCGCGGGGTGATCGCGGCCTCAGCCGGTAATCACGCGCAAGGCCTTGCCCGCCATGCGGCACTGCTCGGGGTGAAGGCGTGTATTTTCATGCCGCGCCGGACGCCATCCGTGAAAGTCGAAGAGACGCGCGCGCTCGGCGCGGATATCGTTCTTGAGGGGGACAATTACGACGCTGCCAGTAAAGCCGCAGCCACTCGCGCGGGCGAGACCGGCGAGATCATGGTTCATCCTTTCGATGACCCGCATGTCGCATGCGGTCAGGGGACGGTCATCTCCGAAATGCTGGCCGCTGTGCCGGATCTCGACGTTGTCGTTGTTCCTATCGGCGGCGGCGGGCTTGCGGCTGGCACGGCTGTCATCGGGAAACGGATCAAGCCTGACCTCAAGGTCGTCGGGGTACAGGCGGCCCTGTACCCAAGCATGCTGAACGCCATCCGCAAGACGGACCGCCCTTGTGGCGGCAGCACGCTGGCGGAAGGCATCGCGGTTTCCGAACCTGGCCAACTCACCCGGCGGATCATCGCCGAATATGTCGATGAGATCGTGACGGTCGAGGAAGCCCAGCTTGAGACGGCGCTCTGCCTCCTTCTCAACACCCAGAAAACGCTCGCCGAAGGGGCGGGCGCTGCGGGCCTCGCCGCTGTCATGGCGCATCGCGGGCTTTTTCGCGGCAAGAAAGTTGGCAGCATCATCTGTGGCGGGAATATCGATACGCGGCTCGTCTCCGGCGTGCTGATGCGTGATCTTGCGCGCCATCGTCGGCTGGCCCGGCTCAGGATCGAGCTGATTGACGTACCCGGACAGCTTTCCATTGTGTCCGATGCGATCACGCGCGCGGACGGCAATATCATCGATGTTGCCTATCACAAGATCTTCAATGATCTGCCCGCCAAACAGACCTATCTCGACATCTCCGTGGAAGCCACGGATGCCGATCATATGGACAGGATTATCGCCGAGCTTCGCTCGGTCGGTCTGAATGTCGATTTTGCGAATTATTAAAAGGGAGGACGTACCCATGAGTGCAACAGGATCCGGTCACGTACGAATTTTCGACACGACCCTTCGGGATGGAGAGCAAAGCCCTGGCTTCTCCATGACCATGAAGGGGAAGCTCCGTATGGCGAAGGCTCTATCCGCGCTCAATGTCGATGTCATCGAGGCGGGTTTCGCGGCGGCATCTCCGGGGGATTTCGAATCCGTCAAGGCCATCGCCGAGGTCGTGAATGGCCCTCGCGTCTGTTCACTGGCGCGGGTCACCAAAAGCGATATTGATGCCGCGATCGAGGCGCTGGAGCCGGCCTCTCACAAGCGGGCGCATGTCTTTATCGGCACCTCGCCCATCCACCGCAAACACAAGCTCAACCTGCGCAAGGGCGAGATCCTCGACAAAATTGAGGAAGGCGTTGCCTATGCGGCGAAATATTTCGACGATGTCGAGTTTTCCGCAGAAGATGCACTTCGTACAGAGAAAACATTCCTCGCCGAAGCCATGCGGACAGCGCTCGATGCGGGGGCGAAGACCCTCAATGTCCCTGACACGGTCGGCTATACGACACCAGAAGAGATTTATGATACTTTCCGCTATCTGATTGATGCGGTCGAACCACCGGAAGACGTCGTCTTCTCCTCTCATTGCCATAATGATCTGGGACTTGCCGTTGCCAACTCCCTCGCGGCTGTCCGGGCCGGTGTTCGTCAGATCGAATGTACGATCAACGGCATCGGTGAGCGGGCCGGGAATGCGGCGATGGAAGAAGTCGTCATGGCGCTGAAGACCCGCCGCAGCTATTTCGGTCTTGATACACAGATCCGCACGGAGGAATTCCACAATGCCTCCCGCTCGCTGGAAGAAGTGACGGGTGAGAAGGTGCAGCGGAACAAGGCGATTGTCGGCCGGAACGCCTTCGCGCATGAGGCGGGTATTCACCAGCACGGCATGCTGCAGAACCGCGAGACCTATGAGATCATGAAGCCCGAAGATGTCGGCGCGCCGAAATCCTCCCTCGTCCTCGGCAAGCATTCCGGCAAGCACGCACTTTTCGCGCGGCTTGAGGAGCTCGGCCATGAGGTCGACCCTGATTATACGGATGCGATCTTCGCCGCTTTCAAAAAGCTCGCCGATGAGCGCCACGAAGTGACCGACGAGGATCTGCGGACGCTGGTGTCCGGCGCCTCCAACCGTGTGGTCGTGGCGGAGGCTGTCTCCTGATGGCCAAGACCCTGTTTGACAAGATCTGGGAACGGAATCTTGTTGCGCCTGAAACGGAAGACCGCCCGGCAATCCTGCATATCGGGCTGCACCTGATCCATGAAGTGACAAGTCCGCAGGCCTTCACGGTACTGAAGGAACGAGGTCTAAAGGTACGCCGCCCTGATCTGACGCTTGGCACGATCGATCACTCGGTGCCGACCCTTCCCGCGGGCGCGGATGGGCGCTTGCCTTACGTGACGGCGCAGGCCGAGATGCAGGTCGAGACGCTTCGCAAGAACTGTCAGGAGCAGGGCATTCCCTTGCTGGATCTTGATGATGAACGGCGCGGCATCGTCCATGTAGTCGGGCCGGAACTCGGCCGTACACGGCCGGGGATCGTCATCGTCTGCGGCGATAGTCATACCTCAACCCATGGCGCGTTCGGCGCGCTTGCCTTCGGTATCGGCACAACCGAGGTCGGCCATGTGTTGGCAACGCAAAGCCTGTTGCAGCGCCGCCCCCGGACCATGCGGGTGACGTTTGAAGGCGAATTGCCGGACGGTGTTGGCGGTAAGGATATGGCCCTCGCCATGATCGCTAAGCTCGGCACGCAGGGCGGTACGGGCTATATCATCGAGTATCAGGGGGAGGCCGTCCGTCAGCTGACGATGGAAGGGCGGATGACCCTTTGCAATATGTCCATCGAAGGAGGCGCCCGTGCCGGCATGGTGGCGCCCGATGAGGTCACATGGGCCTATCTTGAGAACGCCGCAGGCACGTCTCTCGACAGGGACGGGGATCTCGTGAGCGATGAGGGCGCGGTGTTCGACAAGGAAATTGTCATCGATGCCGCCAGCCTGACGCCCATGGTGACCTATGGGACATCTCCCGATGCGGCGTCGGCTGCGAACGGGAATGTGCCCGATGCGGAGGAAGGACTCGATTATATGGGTTTTGTTGCGGGGCATCCGCTGGCGGAATATCCCGTCAACAAGGTCTTTGTCGGTTCCTGCACGAATGGCCGGATCGAAGACATGCGGGCGACGGCGCGCGTCCTTAACGGACGCAAAGTCGCCGAGGGTGTCCTCATGCTGATCGTGCCCGGTTCCGAAGCCGTCAAACGGCAGGCTGAAGCAGAGGGCCTTGATCAGGTCTTTGTTGCGGCGGGCGCCGAATGGCGGGAGCCGGGCTGCTCGATGTGCATCGCCATGAATGGTGACAAGGGTGAGCCGGGCGAACTTGTCGTCTCAACCTCGAACAGGAATTTCAAGGGCCGGCAGGGCGAGGGTGTACGGACTGTCCTTGCCTCACCGCTGACGGCTGCCGCCTCGGCGGTGGCAGGGCGGATTGCTGACCCGCGGGAGTATCTCTGACATGGACGCATTCGGAAAACTCACAAGCAAGACATTCGTTCTGCCGGATGAGAATATCGACACGGACCAGATCATCCCAGCGCGTTTCCTGACGACAACGTCGCGGGATGGTCTTGCGGATGGCTGCTTTCACGACTGGCGGTTCGATGGCTTAGGCAAGCTGACGGTTCATCCGCTCAACGATGTCGAGACGTCGAGCCATCAGGTGCTGATCGCAGGGGACAATTTCGGCTGCGGCTCCTCGCGAGAACATGCGCCATGGGCGCTTCTGGCTTTCGGGTTCCGCGTGGTGATCAGTACCGAGATCGCAGATATCTTCCGCTCGAACTCCCTCAAGAACGGCCTCCTGCCGGTGACGGTCAGTGAGGAGCTTCATCAGCAATTGATGGAACATGCGGGTGAGGAGGTCACGGTTGATCTTGAGGAAATGACGATCCGTCACGGCAATCATGTCTCCTCATTTGAGATTGAACCTTTCGCCCGGCAATGCCTGCTGGCGGGCAAGGACTCGCTCGACGTCCTGATCGACGCCATTCCGCAGATTGAAGAATATGAGGCACAGCGCGCATGACCCTCAACCTTGTTGTCCTGCCCGGTGACGGGATCGGCCCGGAAGTCACGAAAGCCGCAGAAGACGTCCTCAGCGCGGTCTGCAAGGGCGCGGGGCTGGAGCTGAAAACGTCTCATCACCTGATTGGTGGCATCGCGATTGATGAGACGGGCAATCCGTTGCCGGAGGAAACACTCAATGCCTGTGCGGATGCGCAAGGCGTTCTGTTGGGTGCGGTTGGCGGGCCGAAATGGGATGGCGGATCGGTTAGGCCCGAACAGGGGCTCTTGCGGATACGTGAGGCGCTTGGCCTTTTCACCAATATCCGCCCCGTGCGGGTCTTCGATGGGCTTGAGCATCTCTCGCCGATCAAGAATGCGACCGGCCTCGACATTGTGATCGTCCGGGAGCTGACGGGCGGGATCTATTTCGGTGAACGGCAGGAAGGCGACGAGGTCGCCAGCGATCTCTGCACCTATTCTGCGGAGGAGGTCCGCCGGGTGGTGGCGCCTGCATTTGAAATCGCAAAAGCGCGGAATGGCAAGCTCACCTCGGTCGATAAGGCGAATGTACTGGCCTCCTCGCGGCTCTGGCGCCGCACGGCGGAAGCTGTGGCGAGGGACTACCCGGAAGTGACACTCAGCCATGCACTGGTCGATGCCATGGCGATGCATCTTGTGACCCATCCGAATGATTTTGATGTTCTGGTGACGGAGAATATGTTCGGCGACATCCTGTCTGATGAGGCCGCCGCCGTTTCGGGGTCTATCGGTCTTGCAGCGTCTGCGTCGCTTGGCGCGCCGGGAACGCCGGGGCTTTATGAGCCGATCCATGGCTCGGCGCCCGACATTGCAGGGCAGGGCGTTGCCAATCCGTCCGGCGCGATCCTGTCGGCGGCCATGTTCCTGCGGTTCGGCGCGGCACGTGAGGATCTCGCAAGCCAGATCGAGGCGGCAGTTGAAAGTGCCCTCAAGGCCGGCGTCCTGACCCGTGATCTGGGCGGAGACGCGAATACGGAAGAAATGACCTCGGCCATTCTGGAACGGCTTTAAGCCTGCAGGTCATGCACTCGCATCTGCGGGCGTGCCTTGAGGGGCGTGTCCGCTGATACCTGTGGCAGGCTCGAATTTCAGGACACCGTCTTCGACCTGCCCAAACTGATAGGCACTCAGATCCGCAAGGTAGTTCTGGTGAACGCGCCATGGGGATTTTACGCCCTGTTTGGGCAGGACATTGGCGGCCCTCTCGATATAGCCGGAATTAAAATGGATCAGCGGCACGGTCTCACGCGGTTCGGGCGGCGTATCCGGGCGGCAGACGCCATAGTCCTTCTTCCGCATACGGTTTAGAATGCGGCAAACATGCCGCGCCGACAGGTCCGCCTTCAGCGTCCATGAGGCATTGGTGTAACCAAAGCAGAACGCAAAATTCGGCGCACCCTCGATCATCATGCCCTTATAGATTAGCCGGTCGGCAAAGTTCAGCTTCTCGCCATCCACGGTCAGGGCAATGCCGCCAAACAGCTTGATCTTCAGGCCCGTCGCCGTGACCACCGCATCCGCGTCGAGATGCGTGCCGTCGGCAAGCAGGACGCCCGTCTCGTCAAACTTCTCAATCTGATTGGTGACAATGGAGGCGCGGCCTTCCTTCAGGGAACGGAAAAAGACGGAATCTGGGTCAAGGCAGACCCGCTGGTCCCAGACATTATATCGCGGGGAGAAGGCGATCTCGGCATCGACATTGGGCCCGGCTTCTTCCTGCGCGATCTTCTTGATCGATTTGCGCGCAAAGTCCGGCTTCCAGCGGGCAAAGCCATACTGAACGATACTCAGCAAAATGCTCCGCCACCGGATGAGACTGCCGGCAAATTTCTTGGCGGGCAGCCGGCCAACAGTCCGGGCAAAGCCGTCCTCGGCGATGCGGGGCACGACATCGCTGGGGGAGCGCTGGAGCATGGTGACATGCTCTGCATGTTCGGCAAGAGCGGGAACAACGGTTATCGCGGTGGCGCCGCTGCCGATCACGATGATCTTCTTGCCCTCGGCAGAGAATTCTTCCGGCCAGAATTGTGGATGCAGGATTAGCCCGCCAAAGGACTCCTTACCCGGAAAGTCCGGGGCATGGCCCTCGGCATAGTCGTAATAACCAGCGCAGGCGAGGAGGAACCGGCAAGTGACCTGTCCGTCCTGCCCATTTTCCCGATAGCTCACCGTCCAGAGTTGGCGATCGGATGACCACGATGCGCCGGTCACTTCGCGGCCATAGCGGATCAGGCCATCAACGCCATATTCGGCGGCTGTCTCGTTGATGTAATCCCGGATGATATCGCCATCGGCAATCGGCTGGCTATCCGGCCACGGACGGAATGGATAGCCCAGCGTATACATGTCAGAATCGGAGCGCACACCGGGATAGCGGAACAGATCCCATGTCCCGCCCATTCGCTCACGCGCCTCGAAAATCTCGAAGCGTTCCTCAGGGCAGTGCATTTTCAGGCGGCAGGCAGCGCCAATCCCGGACAGGCCGGCCCCGATGATGAGAACATCAAGGGTTTCTTGCTGGTTGAGTGTTGCCATGACCTGCCTTTTCGAACACCGCGCACACGGTGCGAATATTGGCCCGGTCTGGCAAGTCCGATCTGTCGTTGCCTAGAGCACGAAGAACAGGATCGCGAAGAGGGCGAGCGCTGCCAGCAGCGTCGAGATGGCAAGAATGTACCTCACGCCATCGCCGGTATGGCCCTGCCGGACGGCCTCGGTAGTCGTGTCCATGGGATAGGGCGTGCCGGGCAGGTCGACGGGTTCAAGGTTTTCCTGCTCTTCCTCCGGTTCAGAGAGGGCCGAGTCCGGCTCTTCTTTTCTTTCTGTCGCAATCGTCATCACAATCCTCCGTCTCGTTCGCGGCGGTCTGGAAGCAGCGCTGCCGCCATGTCTGGGCCAATCGCCAGACCCGCCTCTACGGAGAAACAACGGCTTCAGAGGCTCGTGGTTTCGGGATTTTCTCAAGCGGGACGTTTCATCGCAGGGGGAGAGCGTGACACGGGCTCTTGCACGGGGGCGGCGTCTCGCGCCATGTGGGGCAAAAATACCCAAAATCTGCGGAGGATACCGACATGGCTGACGTGCATCATTTCATCAATGGAGAGCGCCGCGAGGGCCGCTCCGGCCGGTTCAGCGACATTTTCGACCCCAATACGGGCCAGGTCCAGCGCCGCGCCGCGCTCGCCTCGACGGCGGAAGTCGGGGAGGCCATTGCCTCTGCCAAGGCTGCTCTGCCGGTCTGGTCAGCGATGAACCCCCAGCGCAGGGCGCGGGTGATGTTCGCATTCAAGCGCCTCGTCGAAGAGAATATGGATGAGCTCGCCGAAATGCTCTCCTCAGAGCATGGCAAGGTGATCGCCGATTCGAAAGGCGATGTGCAGCGCGGTCTCGATGTCGTCGAGTTTGCCTGCGGCATCCCGCATCTCCTCAAAGGGGAGTACACGGAAGGTGCCGGCCCCGGCATCGATGTCTATTCCATGCGCCAACCGCTCGGTGTGACGGCGGGGATTACGCCCTTCAACTTCCCGGCCATGATCCCGTGCTGGATGTTCGCGGTGTCGATCGCCTGTGGTAATACTTTCGTGCTCAAGCCTTCCGAGAAGGATCCGTCCGTCCCCTTGCGGCTCTGTGAGCTGATGATGGAAGCTGGCGCCCCGGCAGGTGTTCTCAACATGGTCAATGGCGACAAGGAAGCGGTGGACGCGATCCTGACCCATCCGGATATCAAGGCGGTCAGCTTTGTCGGCTCATCGGATATTGCCCATTATGTCTACAAGACGGGTACGGAGCACGGTAAGCGAATCCAAGCCATGGGCGGCGCCAAGAACCACGGCATCATCCTTCCCGATGCCGATATGGATCAGGTGGTGAAGGATTATCTCGGTTCCGCCTTCGGCTCGGCTGGCGAACGCTGCATGGCGCTGCCGGTGGCTGTGCCGGTAGGCGCGGACACGGCGGATGAATTTGTCGGCCGGATGGTTGATGAAGCGCAGAAGCTCCGTGTCGGTGTCTCAACCGATATGGATGCGCATTACGGCCCGGTCGTCACCGCCGCTCATCGTGAGAAAATCGCCAGCTACATCCAGATGGGAGTTGATGAGGGTGCCGAGCTCAAGCTCGATGGCCGGGACTTTTCGCTGCAGGGGCATGAAGAAGGCTTCTTCATCGGCCCGACCATCTTTGATCATGTGAAGCCGAATATGCGGTCCTATCAGGAAGAAATCTTCGGGCCGGTCCTTCAGGTCGTCCGTGCCGAGACATTGGAAGAGGCAGCGGCCCTGCCGTCCGATCACCAGTATGGCAATGGCGTTGCGCTCTTCACCCGCAATGGCCGCGCGGCGCGGGAATTTGCACAGCAGGTCAATGTCGGCATGGTCGGCATCAATGTGCCGATCCCGGTGCCGGTCAGCTATCACACCTTTGGCGGCTGGAAACGCTCTGCCTTCGGCGATGTGAACCAGCATGGCCCTGAAGGCGTACGCTTCTGGACCAAGATCAAAACGGTCACCCAGCGCTGGCCGGAAGGCGAGATCGACGATCAGGCCTTTGTCATTCCAACCATGGGGTAAACGGATGAAACTCTTCGTCCTTGCAGCTTTGTTCGTGTTTTCCGGTTCCGTCGCATTGGCGGGGCCGGATGACTTCACCGATGGCCCGGTCATCACGGGCTATGGCAAAGTGACGAATGTCGAGGCCGCCACTCAACTTGATGCGGCCCAGACTTTCCGTGTGGCGTTCGATACATCGAAAAGCGGCGAGGCGGAGGTTAATCGCACGATCAACAGTGCGGCACGCTTTCTCAACATGCAGGCGCGGGCCGGGGTGGCTCCGGAGAATATCGATCTGGCCGTCGTGCTTCACGGCAAGGCGGTCTACGATGTGACAAGGGCAGGGCCTGAGGCGGCGGACGGTAATCCGAGTACGGAGCTGATTGCGCTCCTGCAGGCGCAGAGTGTCCGCTTTATCGTCTGCGGCCAGTCGGCGGGCTATTACGATGTGACGGCCCAGGATTTGTTGCCCGGTGTCGAAATGGCAGTGTCGGCCATGACCGCCCATGCCCTTCTCCAGCAGGATGGGTTCACCCTCAATCCGTTCTAAGCCCACCGATTTGCGCGTGGGACCAGCAGCGACTATCTCGCTGCGATGACTTACGCCCCGCACCGTTTCTGCGTTGCGCCGATGATTGACTGGACGGACCGCTATTGCCGGTTTGTCCATCGTCAGCTCAGCAAACGCGCCCGGCTCTATACCGAAATGATCGTCGATGAAGCGATCCTGCGCGGAGACCGCTCGCATCTGCTCGACTTCGATACCGAAGAGCACCCCCTCGCGCTGCAGCTCGGCGGAAGTGATCCGGCCAAACTGGCGGAGGCTGCGAGGATCGGGGCCGAGTGGGGCTATGACGAGATCAACATGAATATCGGCTGCCCGTCTGACCGGGTCCAGTCAGGCCGGTTCGGCGCTTGTCTGATGACAGTGCCGGATCTCGTCGCCGACTGCCTCAAGGCGATGCAGGACGCTGTCGATATTCCTGTCACGGCAAAATGCCGGATTGGGGTTGATGATCAGGAGCCAGCCGAGATCCTGCCGCGCTTTGTCGACCGACTCGCGGAGGCTGGCGTGACGGTCTTTATCGTCCATGCCCGTAAGGCGTGGCTCGATGGCCTGTCACCGAAAGAGAACCGCACGGTGCCGCCGCTCGATTATCCGCTGGTGGAGGAAGTGGCGCGGGCCCGTCCGCATCTGACCTTTGTGCTCAATGGCGGGATCGAGGATCTTGATCAGGCTGCGTCCCATCTTGAAACATTTGACGGGGTCATGCTCGGCCGCGCAGCCTATGAGCGGCCCTACATCCTGTCCCGGATTGATACACGTTTCTTTGATTGCCCTCGTGAGGCAACCGACCGCCTCACCGTTATTAAGGCGGTCGCAGCGAAGGCCGCGGTGATGGACGTGCCGATCTGGAAGTTTGCCCGGCATATGCTCGGTCTCTTTCATGGCGAGGCGGGGGCTCGTGACTGGCGCCGCCGGATCAGTGAAGAGGGAAGAGATCGGGGCGCGACGCCAGACTGGTTCATCCGGTTGGGAACGGAAATCACAGCCCGGTCGAGGGCAGCTGCATGACACTCACGGCTATTCTTGTCCTTGTGCTGACAGGGCTCGGCGCCGGCTTTGCGGGCGGTCTTTTCGGCATTGGCGGCGGCGTCGTCATCGTGCCGGCACTCTATGCTGCCTTCACCGGTATGGGGATGGCGGAGGATGAGGCGATCAAGACGGCGATTGCGACCTCCATGGCGACAATCATTGTCACCTCCATCCGCTCGGTAATGCGCCATCACCGGCATGACAATGTAGATTGGCCTGTCCTGAAGGCCTGGATGCCGGGCCTCGCGGTCGGTGCTGTCCTCGGTTCAGTCTTTGCGCGTTACATTGATGGACAGGTGCTGACGGGTATTTTCGGCGCCGGGCTGATCCTGCTCGCCACCCAGCGGCTGATGAGCACGCGGGGGCACAAACAGACGCAAGAGGGCGCTTTGCCCAGCCAGCCTGCCCAGCACGGTATTGCAGGCGCGGTCGGCGCATTTTCCAGCCTTTTGGGCATTGGCGGCGGCGTCATCGGCGTGCTGCTCCTCACCCAGTTCGGGCGCAGTGTTCACCGCGCGGTCGGCACGGCGGCTGGCTTCGGGCTCGTCATCGCGATCCCCGGCACGCTCGGCTATCTCTGGCCAGCTGCGACGGACACAGAGGTTATGCCCTGGCGCATCGGCCTTGTCTCAATTGTTGGGTTTCTGGCGATCGCCTCAGGCACATTTTTCGGGGCACCGATCGGGGCGTCGACGGCGGCAAAGCTTGATGCAAAGCTCCTGACTCGGATTTTTGCGAGCTATGCCGCCCTGACCGGCATCCTCATGCTCAAGGAAGCCGTCTTTGGTTGAGCTTAGATGACCTTGTAGTCCGAGCCGCCACCGAATTTCGGCAGGGCAGGTTCGGGCGCAAAGTAATCCCGGCGAGCCGGCAGGCGCGTGCGCGTGACCCGGGGTTCGGGCTCAGGCGTCACGACCGGCGGCACCACTTCGGCATAGCTTTCAGCGGTGGCTTTCGGCAGGCAAGGATTGGTCGGCGCAAACGGGTTCAGTGCCGTGCCCGGTCCCTGATAGGGCGTGCCGTCAGCTTTCAGGCACGGATCAAACTCGCCCCCCGGCGTGTTCGCGGTGTAGAAATCGCCATCATCCTTCTTCGCAATCAGCCTCGGATTAGCGGAGAAGAATTTCCCGTCATCTTTTTTGTCCGTGCGCTGCTGGTTGGTGGTGAAGAAGGCGCCATCGTCCTTCTTGTCGGCGCGGCGCGGATTGGTCGTGAAGAACTTGCCGTCATCAGGCTTGTCTGACTTGACCGGATTCTGTGTCGTTGCCGGTTTTTCTTCGTCCTGACGCTCCGGCAGTCCGCGGATCTGGCGGCCGCCATTTGTCTCTTCTTCGGCATGGAAAGCCGCAAAATAGAGATCGTCGGCGTCACTGGCCTTGGCGATGCGGTCGGCGCGCTGGCCGTTTGCAAAAACGAGCGGCCCCATCCCTGCGGGGACACCATTTTCAATATCCCCCGCGAGATTTGCCGTCACCCATGTGTCCGTCGGGGCTGTGGGTGCCGATTTGGCACTGAACATGCGCTTGCCCGGCAGTGAATCGCCGTCAATCGCTGAATACCCAGCATAAAGGGCGAGCCCCCCAAGAGCTGCGAGACCGGTCATCCGGATGGCTTTCTGCAGCATGTCATGCACTCCAAAACACAAACGACGGGCGCGAGCGTCCCGATTGGGTAAATATTCTGCTAATATTATGCCAACAATTGTGAGGTGTCATTGTCACGCTTTGGCAGGGTTAATCCCGGTTCTCGCGATCAGGGGGTCTCACGACCTGTTCAATCCGAAAGCTGCGTGGTAAGGATTTGAGGAAGAACCATGCCATGGCGGGTCTGCCGCGCGGGGGGCATGGGGTGCTGGTGGGTTGTATCGTATGAAGACTGGGGATACCGGCCTCAATCTGATCAAGGCGTATGAAGGCTTAAGGCTTTCGGCGCAGTCCGAGCCGTTGCCGGGCGCGCAGGCCGGTGATCGGGACGCGGTTAGCTGGAGTGTGGGCTACGGCCACAAGTCTACAGCTGGCGCAGGGATGACCGTGACCGAGCGCGAAGCGTCGCGCCTTCTCCAAGAAGACATTTCTCCGATTGAGAACCTTATCCGCACGACTGTGCGCGCGCCGCTCAACCAGAATGAACATGACGCGCTGGTGTCACTGATTTTCAACATCGGTGAGGAAAATTTCCGCCGGTCGACGGTTCTGCAAAAGCTCAATGATGGCGACAAGCTGGGCGCCGCCGAAGCATTCGAGCGCTGGAGCCGGGCCCGTGTCGACGGCAAACTCGTGAAGCTGGATGGCCTTGTGCGCCGCCGGGCTGCCGAAAAATCGCTGTTCCTGATGCCGACCGATGCTGAACTCGTCGTGCCGACTTCTGAGGTCATGCCGGCTGATGAATGCGACGGTGCGATCCGCTCTGAAGCGGCGATCAACAACGCGCCGCTGTTCGATCTCAAAGAGTTCCGGCGTGACCGGAACCGGCAATTGACGCCTGAAGAGACCGAACAAAGGCTGACGGCACTTTATCATGCGCAGCAGGCGCTGACCGGCGATCCGGCGAAGATGATCATCTCTAAGGCCGAAGAACGCGAAGATATTGGCGTCACGGTCGGTGCGGCGATGGCCGGGCTGATGGCCCTTGCCACGACCCTGCTCGGGGGCTTGCTGGTCCTGTCGGAGTATCTGCCGGGGACACTGGCAACAGTCGGGATTGGCGGCGATATCATCGCATTGATCGAAGCCAATCTGCCGCGGTGGCTGCTCGTCGGCGGTGGGGTCGCGCTTTACTTTATCGCTTATGTCCTCGTGAAACGGGCCAACCGTCACGGCATCAAGCGGCGGCGCGCCATGGAAGTTGCCAGGGTTCAGCACGCCGATTGACCATCCACATCGCGAAATTATCGGTGGGGAGCACGGGGATTGAGAGCCTCGGGCGCTGGCAGGCCAGCCTTATTGAGCGGCGCGGCGTCAAATATCCTTATCATGTCACCCGGATGTTCCCCCGCAGGGGCGACGAAGTCCTTGATGGCGGCTCCATTTACTGGGTGATTCAGGGCTATTTCACTGCCCGCCAGCGCATTGTTGGGCTCGAGCCCGTGACGGCGGAGGACGGCACCTCGAAATGCCGGATCGATCTTGATCCCAAGCTCATTCCGGTCAGCCCCATTGCCAAACGGCCGTTTCAGGGCTGGCGATATTTAAAGCCTGAAGATGCACCTGCGGATGTGACCGGGGGCGCCAAGGGTGATAGTCTGGAGCTGACGCGCAGGCTATCTGAGCTGGGATTGCTGTAATCGCGCGAGTGAAGGGGCGGGATGAAGGTGAATACGCTGACATCGGGGACGACCGTCGCAGCTGTGGCGGCACTGGCTGTTGTGGCATCGCTGACCAATCAGGGGCTGAAATCACCCGCTGACGAAACGCCGCCGCAGACGCTGAAAGGCGAAATCATCGAGGAGGGCGCGCCGGTTCTGACCGAGGCGCGCACGGCCCTGCGGCCAGATTTCTCCGTGTCCCTCCTTTCTGAGACAACCGGGGCCATCCACGAGGAGGGCGGCGACATAGAATTCTGTGTGCCGCTGGTTTTCCCGGAGACGACATGTCTGACCCGTGACCGGATCCTGAAGCTCGACGGACGGCCCATCGATCGGCTGACGCCGGATGGAGCGCCGCGTTTCGACAAGCTCCTGATGGTGCATCCGACCGACTTCCGTGAGCCGGAACGTGAGGTGCGCACCTGCGAAGTCTTTGCCCGTCTCAAATCAGAAGAGTGGGGCGCGATGACGACCGCCGGTATGGCGGCCGAAGCCCGCTTCGAGCGCTATTGCGGCCTGATGGCACTGGCGCGTGTCGCTCAGCCTGCACGGACCAGCCGCTTGTCTGATAAGGGAATGACGGAAGCGGAAATCGAAAGCGTGCCCGGTGAAGCCTGGCCGCATTTTGGTGAGCGGTTCAGTGACAGCCCGATCTTTTCGCGAGACGAAAAGGATGAGCGGCGCTGGAACGGGAATACCGAGACCCTGCTGATGACTGTGCAGGATATTGCTGTTGCCGATTTTGACGATGACGGTTTTGCCGAGCGCCTTCTGGTGGTTGCGGGCAGGGCGCGGGGCGGCAGTGCCGGGTTCTCCAGCTTCATGCTGTTCGAGCATGACGATCAGGGTGTCGGATTACGTCAGGTCGTCTGGGAATAAGACGACCCTTTTCACCAGCTTTCCCACCCCAATAAAAAAGCGCGCCCCGAAAGGCGCGCTCTTCTTTCCCAGGAAAAAATCTTGGCGCTTAGCGAAGCGTCGATGTCGCCGGGCGCTTGAGAAGCGGGCGATCTGCGACCGGGTCATTCCGGGTCGGCATCAGCTCACGAGCACGCGGCGCCTCAAGGCGGGCAACCGGACGGCGCGGGGCTTCTTCTTCGACGACTTCTTCTGCGAAGTCCTGCTGCGTGGTTTCTTCTTCAACCGCAGCGGAAACCGGCGGTGTCACCGTCTTGCGCGGGGTGATGAGTTTGGCGCCTGAACCGCTGAGCGGATCGTCGGAATGCTCGCTCGAGCCGTCGAAGCGGGCACCGCTCTCAATGGTCAGGGATTTGTGAGTGATGTCGCCTTTGACGAAGGCGGTGGAGGCCAGTTCGACCTCAACAGCGCGGATCGAGCCTTCGACACTGCCGGAGACACGGACTTTTTCCGCCATGACTTCGCCGTCGACACGGGCGCCGTCACCGATGACCAGGCCCTTGGCCTTGATGTCACCGTCGATCTCACCATCGAACTGGACTTCGCCAGCGGATTCGATCGATCCCTTGATGACGACGTCACTAGAAATGATGGAAGGCACACCGGCGGGGCGGGAGGAACTCCGGCCACGGCCACGGCCATTATTCTTTTTGGTAGAGTCCTCAGCGTCAGCCATCACTTGCTGTGCTTCGATGACTTCCTGCTGGTTGTTCGACTTAGCTTTCGAAAACATAACGCCCTGCCTCAATGAACTTCAGTGGGTCGATCTGGCGTCCACGATAATGAATCTCATAGTGAACGTGATAACCCGTACTCCGGCCTGTACTGCCCAATAGGCCAACTTGATCATGCAGATTCACCGTCTGGCCCGCTCGAACGGTGATCCTGTTCATATGTGCAAAACGTGTTTTGAAGCCATTCCCATGGTCGATTTCGACCGTATTCCCAAACCCACCACGTCTGCCAGCAAACGTTACCCTCCCTGGGGCGGTCGCGACAAGCGGTGAATTGCGTGGAGCGGCAAAATCGAGCCCTTTATGTGCAGCGCGAACGTTCTTTTTGACAGGATCCCACCGCATCCCGAAGCGGGAGGTCATGCGATGGCGAACTTTGATGGGGGTAGAGAGCGGCACGGACTCAAGTGCGGAGTTCAAGGTGAGAAGCTCTTCGTAAATTCCCTCAATGCGGGCAGCGCTTTTGAAATAGGCATTTCCGCCCGCAACGCCCTGCACCGGAATGAGGGGGCCGCCCTGACCAGTCAGCTCGTCCTCGCCTGTCGCGGCGCTTGAATCGGCAAGCGCGGAGAGGCGGTGGCGCTCGACCAGCGTATCAACATCGATGCCCGTGTGATTGAGGATCTGCGACATCTCCCGAATGGAGTAGCGCATGTCTTCTTCGAGGCTCGCCATCAGGACGACCTGCTTGGCGGAGAGCTCTGCCGTTTCACGCCGCATGGTCGAGAGGACATCGTCATCGATGCCTTCGGCGACTCGCTGGTTCATGATGCCTTGAAGGGCTTCGTCACGGAGAGAAGAGGTGCGCGACTGACGCGGGGTGGGCTCACGGCCTACCGGATCGATCATCAGACGGTTCGTGGAGCCTGGCTCCTTGCCGCCCGGCGCGCCGACTTCGGAAAGCGTTTTGGCCAACGCATCATAGCGGCGGTCGGCGGCGGATTTGTTCTCAACGAGGGCGCGGAGCGTCTCGTGCTGGCGATTGAGGCCGGAAATCGTCGCCTCGAATTCGCGGGAATAAATATAGTTGAGCGCGTTCACCTGGTCATAGGCGGTTTCCGCGGTCTGCAGGCGCCGCCGATAGGCGGCTTCCTGGTCGCGGCGCTCCTGATCCTTGGAGACGATGATCTGCTCTTTGAAGACCACGTTGACCGATGCGTAAGCGACCCAGAGAAGGGCGACGCCAAGCACGGTTGCCATGAGAATTTGCGTGCGCGCAGAAAGCTTTACGAAGCGGACAATGCCCTCAGAGCGGTGATAAATCTGGCGTTCACGGAACAATTTGCCGAAGGCTCGTTCCATGCGACCATTATCGCGACCCATCGTAATCAGCCCTCAGCCGTTGCCCGAACAGGGGATTGCAGATCTTGGCATCGAGCCGAAAATCGTAACCTGTACCCACCTGTTACAATAACACACACAATGTGCTCCTGATGCAAGACTTGGCACACAGCCAAAGCCAAGAATTATCTATTTGACATGAAAACACGGGCGTTCGGTTAATGTCGGTGGAAAACTTGCGCGGGCCTGCCGATTTAAGATTTGGCGAGGGCTTCATACCATTGGCGCTCAAATCCCGCTTCCTCTCTAGCTTCATCATTGAAAGGACGCTTCAGGCCGCCCGGAAAATGCTGCTCTACCAGTGATTTGAAGATTTCCGCAGGACTTTGTTCATCCCCCGAACAGCAATGCCGGAACCATCTGATTCCTGTCGCGACATGACCGATTTCCTCGGTGTAAATCACAGTGAGAACCTCGGCGCTCGAATCGTCTCCAGCCCGGCGCAGGCGCTCGATCATGCCAGGCGTCACGTCGAGCCCGCGCGCTTCAAGAACGAGCGGCGCAATCGCCAGCCGGGCTTTGATATCGAAAGAGGTGCGGGCCGCGGCATCGAAGAGGCCTTCATGCGCGGGCAGGGCGCCATAGCGGGTGTCCATCTGCTCCAGACGGTCAGCCACCATCAGGAAATGGCGTGCCTCATCGGACATGACCGATAGCCAGTCAGCCACGAATGAATCCCGCTCCGGCAGGGGAATCACATGCGCGAAGCGACCCGCCATATCGGCAGCGAGATCAATGGCATTGAGCTCGATATGGGCGATGGCATGCATGAGCGCCTGCCGCCCTGCGAGTGACCCCAGCCCTCGTTTCGGCATCTCATTCGGGGGGCGCAGGGGCGGCTCATCCCGCCGAACGGGTCTTGGCCAGTCAGGCAGCGGCGAATCGGGAATGCCCGTAACGCCTTCATTTGCGAGCTTGAGGGCGAGGGCGGCCTTCTCTCTGGGATCGACGGCCTTGAGAACCTCACCCAGCGCGAGCCGTGGATCAGCCATGCGCTTTGACGGCATCGAGAACCTTCTCGACATGGCCGGGCACGCGGACTTTCCGCCAGACTTCGAGGATCTTGCCGTCCGGGCCGATCAGGAATGTCGACCGCTCAATGCCCATGTACTTTTTCCCGTACATGTTCTTCTCGACCCATGAACCATAGGCTTCGATCACCTTGCCGTCCTCGTCGGAGGCAAGGGGAACGGTCAGTTCATGCTTGGCGCGAAACTTGGCGTGTTTCTCCGGAGTATCCTTGGAGACACCGAGGACGGCCGCGCCCGCTTTCTTGAACGCCCCCAGCATTTCGGAGAAGCCGATGGCCTCTTTCGTGCATCCAGATGTGTCATCCTTGGGGTAGAAATAGAGCACCAGCATCTGCCCCTTGAAATCCTTGAGAGAAACCTTCCCGCCATCTTCGGTAGGCAGAGAAAAATTGGGGGCCTTCTTGCCGGCTTCGGTCATCCTTACGCTCCATTTGAGGCAAATCGCAGCTGATTTGCGGGACTGGCTTTTCAGTTCGGGCGCTCTATCAGGGACAATCCGTTTTGTAATCGGGACGATGCTGCGTCACTCTGGCCAACTGGTCACTGCTTCGTTACGATATCACGCTCCCATGGGCAGGGTGCAAGGGTAATCGCGGGCAATATGGACGAACCGGCCACGCCGACACAGACAGGAAAGACGCGTGCCGTCCGCCGGGTGGCCCGTTTCGGCCTGCACGGTTTCGCACTACTCTTTGCGCTGAATGCCTACTTCATCGCCGGACTGTTCTTCATGGTCAGCGGGGAGGGGATCGTCTTCAATTCCCTGCATGAGCCCGTCGAGAAAGCTCTGACCGAGAAGGCGGGGGCGCAAGCGGTTGAGATCGGCGAGGTGCGCCTGATCCGCGATGCGCGCGGACGCCATCCCCTCAAACTGACGGTCACCGAATTCCGTATGGATCAGGGCGGCGGCCGGGTCGTCGAACTGCCGAAAATCTCCATGCGGATTGATGGCCCCTCCATGCTGCGCGGGCGGATCCTGCCGAAATTCGTCGAGATTGATGGCGCGACGGTCGAGATAGTCCGGCGCGAAGATGATCTCGATGTTGGCGGCAGTCTCGATGTCGAGGAGCTGATCCGTCTGGCGAGCCTCATTTCCGATGTCTCGGGCGGTTTCGAAGGCGCCGTCCTCAACGAATTCACCTTTGCCTATGCCGATATCGAGGCGGGCACGAGGTTCCGGGCCGAAGGCGGAACGGCGTCGCTCCGTGTCGAGAATGATGATTATGACTTCACCATGGTCGTCCCCTTCGAGGAGGCGGACGGCACAAAAGGCTCGCTGAGCCTCAATGCAGCGACCCGGCCAAGCCATGGCAGCTTCACAGCCGAGCTACTCTTCAACAGGGCGCCGATGGCGGAGCTGCTTGAAATCTTCTTCGCCGACAATGAGCAATTGTCTTTCGACGTGCCGGTTTCGGGCAATATCCGCGCGGCGGGGAGCGTCATTCAGGGGCTGTCGCGCCTCAATATTGACCTCAGCGTGGGTGAGGGGATTGTCAAACTCCGGGACGCCGAACTTCCCGTGGCCGCGCTTGATCTCAAAGCCAGCCATAATGTCCTGACACGGACATTGACGATTGATAGCCTTGGTTTTGATGCAGCAGGCGCCGCTGGCAATCTTGCCGGCACGGTCACTTATGAGACGGCGGCGAGCGGCATGTCCGGGATCGATTTCGATCTTCTGGCGGACGAGGTGACGGTCATGCAGGAGGGTATGTTTGATGGCCCCGTGCCGCTCGAAAACGTTACGCTTGTCGGCGGCTATGATGTCGCAAGCCATGAGATCCGTCTTGAAAATCTTGAGGCGGATTATTTTGATGCGAGGCTGAAAGCGGAGGCGAGCCTCCGCCGCGAGGACGGGGCAGGCATTCCTGCCATCAAGGCGCAGGCCAGCATTGATGGGCATCTAACCGTAGAGCAGGTCTTGCGCGGCTGGCCGATCCCGGCAGCGGACGGCGCGCGCCAGTGGGTCGTCTCTGGCATGCCGAAAGCGGATGTTTCCGGCGTCACATTCGTCATGGATGTCCCGGCAAACGGCTTCACGCCGGAAGGTCTCTCGGAAGACGCGCTCGTCGATCTGAATTTCCGGGCGGAAGATGCAACGGTTATCTACACGCCCGGCATGACCCCGGTGACGGGGCTCAATGCAACAGGCCGCATTCTTGGCAATTCATTCTCCGCGACGGCGGATCGTGGCCGCATCGGCAAGGTCCGGATCACCGGCGGCGGTGTTGAGATGCCTTATCTTGTCCCCAAGGGCGGCCCCGGTATTTTCACCGTCAAATTCGATGGTCAGGTCTCGGACATTCTTGGCATCGTCGATGAAGAACCGCTCGGCTATATTTCCGAGGCCGGGTTTGAGCCGTCTTCTTTTGAAGGCATGGGCGAGTTTACCCTGACCCTCGTCAGGCCGCTCCTCTCTTATGTTCCGATTGAGGATTATGAGTTCAACGGCAAGGGCAGCTTTACGGGTGTGACGTTCGAGCCCTTTGGCGCGACCCTGCCGCTGGTCGATGGAAGCGGCACGGTCGCCCTCACAGAAAAAGGCATGACGATCACTGGGCTTGCCGATGCGGCGGGCATTCCCGCCAGCTTTGAATGGAGCCGTCCTTTCGGTGATCGGATTATCCAGACGCTGGTGGCGGAAGCAAAGATCAGTCCCCGGACGGCGGATGCTTTTGGCCTGCCGCTGCGGCGTTTCCTGCGGGGCGAGGTCAATACGCGTATCTCGGCTGAGGGTGATAAATCAGGGTTTCAGAAGGCAGCGTTTGAAGCCGACCTCACACCAGCGGCCCTGTTCCTTGAGAATGGCCGCATCCTGAAACCCGAAGGCCAGCCCGGCCACGCGGCGGTCAATGTTGCGCTGCCCGGTCAGGTGCCGGTCATTCAGGTCGAGCGGCTTGCCTTCACCATGCCCGGCGCGAATATCGAGGGGAATGCCCGCTTCACGCCGCAGGGCGGTCTGATCGACATGGACCTGCCGCGTATCTGGATGGATGGGGTTGCGGATATGAGTGTCCGGCTGACCCGGGATGACAGGCGGGTTAAACTTTCCGTGACCGGAGATTATGCCGATGCCTCGGGGCTCATCGACAATGTCCTGTCGGCCAGACCGTCAAAGAATGGCGGCAATCTGCCGGGCGGGGTCGATCTTGATGTCTCGCTCGCGCGGGTGGGCCTTAAAGGGTACACGGAGCTGTTAGACGTTGAGGTGTCCGGCCACCATGATGGCGCGGAGATGGCGCGTCTGACAGCAAAAGGTGTCTTCGAAGGCGGCGGTCAGCTTGATGTTGTCCTTGGCGAAAACCCGGCAGGGCTCGGCGAGGATGTGACGATCACGACGGACCGCTTCGGCCGTCTTCTCAATGGAGTCTTCGGGATCACCTCCGTCCTTGGCGGCGAAGTGAAGATGACAGCGACTTTCATCGATGAAGGGCCGATGGCGGGACAGTTCGAGGCCACCAACCTGACGCTGCGCAATGCGCCGACCGTTGCGCGACTTCTCTCGATTGGCTCACTCGATGGGCTCGCCAATGTTCTCAATGGCGAGGGGCTCGAATTCGATCATCTGAAGGGCGACCTTCAGCTCAAAGACGGGGAGCTCAAACTCGTCGATGCGCAACTGACCGGCTCGGCGCTCGGCCTTTCCGCAAACGGCGCCGTCAATCTCGAGAGTGAGAGCTTCAATCTGCATGGCGCGGTCGCGCCGGCCTATCGTGTCAACTCGATGTTCGGCTCCCTGCCGGGCCTCGGCGATCTCTTCGTCTCGCGGGATGGCGAGGGCATTTTCGCGCTCGCCTACCGCGTCGAAGGGCCAATGGCGGATGCAACGGTTCAGGTGAACACGCTCGCGGCCCTTACGCCGGGCATCTTCCGGCGGGTCTTTGAGCCGGTCGGCGATGAAGAACCGACGACAGCCGAATTGCTCAAGGCGGCGGAAGAAGCGGCAGGGGATCTGGCGGCGCGAGATTTCCTATCGACGCCGGAGCTCCTCAGGGAGTATGAGCGCGGACAGACAGTGCGGGATGACCCGCCTTCGCCATAATCCGACATGACCGGGTCGATGCCGCAGCCTGCGGCACGCCTTCGGGCAATGTAGAGTGACTGATGCCCCTGGGGTTTTGATGCTATCCTTATTCAAGAAAATCGGCCGTTTCCTGAACAATATGGATGCCAAAGCGATCACGTCGCTGGCCGTGACCGTGGCGCTGCTTGGGTTCGTCGTGATCATGCTGGTCTACGGGACGGACTGGCTCGGTATCAATCAGTCGGCCGTCAACAACATCATGAATAATGTGGCGAACAGCCCGTTTGCGCTGTTCGGAGTGATCGCGGTTTTCTGTGCGCTGGCGCTGACGGGCTTCCCGCAGACCCTTCTGTTCGCTGGGACGGTGGCCGTCTTTGGCGCGACAACAGGCGCGTGGTTCTCCTGGATTGCGACCCTCTGCTCGGCGACCCTGACCTTTTATCTGGGCCATCTTTTCGGCGCGCGGTTTGTCCGCAAGCTGAGCGCTGGCAAGGCAAAATCCATGATCGAAGTCGCCCAGAACCATGGGATACTGGCGGCGATGATCATCCGCTGGATTCCGTCGGCACCCTTCATCGTCATCAATTCGATCTTCGGTGTCGCCTCCGTGCCGTGGTGGAAATTCATCGCAGGGACGGCGGTCGGGATCATCCCGAAGATCCTTGTCGTTTCTTTCTTCACCGATCAGGTTGATGAGTTCCTCGGCTTTTTCCAAAGCCGGGATCCGAAGGATCTTGGGGTCATCGCGCTCGTGGTCGTGCTCTGGCTTGTCTTCCTGCTCTTTGTACGCTGGCTCTACATGCGGCTGCGGCGAACGACTTTATCGGGCCTCGATGGCGAATAAATAAGCTCCCCGCCTTATTTTGCCGTGCTATTTACGGTTAATAAGTCTGTCTGTGCGTATTCTGCCTGCTGCTAGGGGTGCTAACCGCCGCCTGACTGCCGGGCGGCACCACACTGAAGGAATGTACGCGCCATGTTGTCTTCATTTTTTGGCATGTTGTCCGCCGACATGGCCATCGACCTCGGGACGGCGAATACGCTGGTCTATGTGAAGGGCCGCGGGATTGTCCTGAACGAGCCGTCCGTGGTTGCCATCGAGACGCGAAATGGCCGCAAGATCGTCCGTGCCGTTGGCAATGAGGCCAAAGAGATGCTGGGCCGCACGCCCGGCGCCATCGAGGCCATCCGCCCAATGCGGGACGGCGTTATCGCCGACTTCGAAGTCGCCGAAGCGATGATCAGCCACTTTATTCGCAAAGTTCACAACCGCCGCTCATTTGCGAGCCCGCGGATCGTCATCTGCGTCCCTTCAGGCGCGACCGCCGTTGAGCGCCGCGCCATCATGGAATCAGCGCTCTCTGCCGGGGCCCGCCGGGTCGACCTGATCGAAGAGCCGATGGCAGCCGCTTATGGCGCGAACCTGCCGGTGTCCGAGCCGACAGGCTCAATGGTTGTCGATATTGGCGGCGGCACGACGGAAGTTGCGGTCCTCTCACTCGACGGCATCGTTTATTCGCGCTCTGTCCGCGTGGGCGGTGACACGATGGATGACGCCATCGTCAGCTATATCCGCCGCGAGTTTAACCTGCTGATCGGCGAGGCTTCGGCCGAACGGATCAAAAAGGAAGTTGGCTCGGCCAAAATCGATGGCGACAACAAGGAACGCGCGATCCAGATCAAGGGCCGCGACCTCATGCACGGTGTGCCGAAAGAGGTTCGCCTGACGGCTGCGCAGGTCTGTGAAGCCCTGCGGGAGCCGGTCGCCCAGATCATTGAGGCCGTGAAGGTCGCGCTTGAAGCGACCCCGCCGGAACTCGCTGCCGACATCGTCGACACGGGCATCATGCTCACCGGCGGCGGTGCGCTTCTGAAAAATCTCGACCAGGTTCTGCGCGATGAGACGGGCCTGCCGGTCTCGATCGCAGAAGACGCGCTTTCTTGCGTGGCCCTCGGCACCGGTGCGGTTCTCGAGAACAGCCGGATGCGTGCTAATCTTGCATCGACCGGCTGACCGGACATTATCTTGAATACTTGCCGGAAACACGCCTAACAAAAGGCATTCCGGCAATTCACAGGGGTTCTGGGCAGGGCTCCTTGCCGTAGTATGAGCAGTCGATGGCAATTTTTGACGAACTCAAAGGGTCGCTGACGCCGAAACGCCATCCCCGCCGGACGGGGATTGTCTTTTTCCTGTCGCTCTCACTCTCGATGACCGGCCTCAGTTTCTACGGGGCGCAGGCAAGCGTTTTTGAAAAGGCACGCGAGACGGTGCTCGATGTCTTCGAGCCTGTTCTGACCGCCTTTGGGGCGCCGGCGCGCTGGATCGGTAACCGGGTCGGCAATGTCGAGGACTATTTCCGTATCTATGCGGAGAATAAGCGCCTGCGCGAAGAAAATGCCGAGCTGCGCGTCTGGATGCAGGACGCGCTGAGCCTGCGCCGCCAGATCTATTATTACGAGCAATTGCTCGAGACCAAACAGCCCGAACCGGCAACCTTCATCGATGCGAGCGTCATTGGCGAAAATAATGGCCCCTATGACCACGCCCTGATCCTGAGTGCGGGCCGCACTGATGGCGTCAAACCGGGGCAGGCGGTCGTCGATGATGGCGGGCTTCTCGGCCATGTCATCACATCGGGGAGTTCCGCCGCACGCATTCTTCTGGTCACGGATTATGAAAGCCAGGTTCCGGTCTTTATCGAGGATCTTGAGGTCGAAGCGCTGCTAGCAGGGCGGTCGAGCGGCATGCCGGTGCTGGAGATTTTCTCTGAACGCCGGGCCGTGCCGATCAAGCCGGGCGGGCGGATCGTCACCTCGGGCGCGGACGGTCTGTTGCCGCGCGGCCTGCCGGTCGGGGAGGTGGCACGCGTCGTTGACGGGGTCGTCTATGTCGATCTCTTCGCCAACACCCGCACACCTGATCTCGTCCGAATCGTCGATTACGCTTTCCCCTCAGATGTTGAGGATCCTGCTCCAGAACAGAGTTCCTCCTTGGGTGGGGCAGAGGGGCCGGCGAGTGCCGATGGTTGATCAGTACGCGGTCAGGCGCGCCATCCGTGCGGCAGGCCCGTCGATCGCGCTTTTTCTTGCCGTCATCCTGCTCGTAACTCCGTTACGGCTCTTTCAGGGCTATGTGCCGACGCCCTGGCTGCCGATGATCATCATCTTTCTCTATGCAGTTTATGAGCCTGAAGCCTTGCCGCCCGTGGTCGTCTTCGCGGCCGGTGTGATGCATGATCTGCTTTACGGTGCGGGGATCGGGGTCTGGGCAAGCGTCTATCTGGGCCTGCAATATATGGTCTACTCGCAGCACGAATATCTCGATGGCCGTTTGCCGCGGGTCGTCTGGGCTGCTTTCGCAGTGGCCGCGACGGTCGCGGCACTCGCGCTTTATCTGCTGCGATCGTTTCTGGCAGGTGGTTTCCTGCCCATGGCACCGCTCTTCTACCAATTATTCATCACCGTAGCCGTTTACCGGCTCGCAACCATGCTGTTTTTCTATTTGAGGGCCCGGGCCAAACGGGCTGAGGAAGAAGCCGTATGAAAGTCGAGCCGTTTGATACCCAGCGCCAGACCGCGTTTTCGCGGCGCTCCGCGCTGTTGTCCGGCGGGATGCTCGTACTCTTTGGCGGGGTCGTCTATCGGCTCTTTGATCTTCAGGTCCGCCGCTATGACGAATTCGCTGCCAAGGCCGATGACAACCGGTTCAAGCAGCGAGTGGTTGTGCCCCGTCGTGGCGACATGCTCGACCGCTATGGCAATGTGATTGCGACCAGTCGGCAGAACTTCCGTATTCTGTTGATCCCCGAAGATACCGACAATATCCCTGAATCGATTGCCCGGCTTGAAGAGGTTGTACCCCTTAGTGCCCGGCAGGAAGAACGCCTGCTGCGCGATATCACGGCCAAGAAGAACCAGTCCTTCGTGCCGGTTGAGGTGATGGATAATCTCAGCTGGGATGAATTCTCCGCCGTCAATTTTCGCCTGCCGCGTCTGCCCGGCATTTCAACCGAGGTTGGCGAGACTAGGTTTTATCCCGATGGTGAGCACATCTCTGCTATTGTCGGGCATGTAGGCGCAGCGGACAGCCGCGATCTGGCGAATGCGGAAGATCAAGCCAAACGGCTTCTCTATCTCCAGCCCGGCTTCAAGCTCGGCAAGCTGGGACTTGAGAAGAAATATGACACAGAATTGCGCGGGCAGGCGGGCACGCAGACCGTTGAGATCACGGCGGCTGGCCGCGTCATCGATGAGAATGACCACAGAGGCAATGAAGCCCTGCCGGGGACCACGCTTTCGCTGACCATCGACACGGACATTCAGGCGAAAGCCTATGAAGTGCTGTCTACGGATTATGGCGAATATCCTGAAGGGACCGAAGGGCCGGGGGCGATCAGCGGCGCGGCGGTCGTCATGGACGTCGTCAATGGCGATGTCATCGCGCTTGTCTCGACGCCCGGCTTTAACCCGAACGATTTTGCTAAGACGGTTGGATCTTCAAAGCTACGCGAGCTTGAAACCTCTCCGCTTCACCCGATGCTCTGTAAGCCGATCGCCGGGGCTTATGCGCCCGGCTCGACCTTCAAGATGCTGTCGGCGATTACAGCACAAGAGGCAGGTATCTCGCCGTCGACCCGTTTCGGCTGCTCAGGAAAATTCTGGTATGGCGGGCATGAGCATAACTGCTGGAAGCAGGGCGGACATGGCGCGGTCGACATGGTCAACTCGCTCAAACATTCCTGCGACGTCTATTATTATAACGTCGCAACGAGGGTAGATATCGATCACATCGCCGAGGTCGCCAAACGCTTCGGGCTCGGACAGAAATTCGACCTTGGGCTTTCCGGACAGGTTTCAGGCATCGTGCCGAGCCGGGAATGGAAGCGGAATTTCTATCGGACGAACCCGGACAATCAGACTTGGTTCCCGGGCGAAACCCTCTCTGTCGTGATCGGTCAGGGGGCTGTGACCTCTACACCATTGCAGCTGGCTGTGATGTCGGCACGGATCGCAACCGGCAAGGTCGTCACGCCACGGATTGTCAGAGGCATCGGTGATAGTTTCGTGGAGGATCCCGTCTTCGAAACTCTCGCGGGGGATCCGGAGCATCTAGACATCGCCCGTCAGGGCATGGATGCCGTGGTCAACCAGTGGGGGACGGCGGCACGGTCCTCGCTGATGCCGGATTTCCGCATGGCTGGGAAAACAGGCACAAGTCAGGTCCGCTCACTGCAGATCAATCCGGCGACAGGCCGTCCGTTCCAGAACCATGAGCTTCCCTGGCGCCAGCGCGACAACGCCTTGTTCGTGGCCTTCGCGCCTTACGATAATCCGCGCTATGCCTGCGCTGTCGTCGTTGAGCATGGCGGTTCAGGTTCCAAGGCTGCAGGCCCTCGTGCGCGCGACCTCATGCGGGCGGTTCTCGAGAAGGATCCCTCCAACCCCGCAAAGAACCCGCTCTATTATCCGTCCGGCACCGGAGCGAACCGCATTGCTGCGCTGGAAGGACAGGGCTGATGGCAAAGGAAGCCTTGCGCGTTCCGACCGCTGAGCTTGATCTTCAGGAACGTATCCTGAGGCTCCACTGGCCCTTGCTCCTTGTTCTGTGCGGTATCGCCGGGATCGGGGTCATGACGCTCTATTCGGTGCCGCAGGGGCACTGGTCGCCCTATGCAGCTCAGCACCTGATCCGTTTTCTCGTTTGTCTTGTCGGTCTGGCGGTGGTTGCGGTCATTCCGCTCCGCTTCTGGCTGTCAGCGTCCTATCCGATTTATTTCGGTGTGCTGGTCCTCCTTCTCCTCGTGCCGTTCATCGGGGAGATGAATAATGGCGCACGACGCTGGATCGACCTTGGCGGTTTTCAGCTTCAGCCTTCCGAAATGATGAAGGTCGCCGTCGTCATGGCACTGGCACGTTATTATCACGGGCTCGAATTTAAGAAGGTGTCGACCATCCTCGGGATGATCCCGCCGCTCGCCATGGTTGGGGTGCCGGTCGGGCTTGTCTTCATCCAGCCGGATCTGGGGACATCGCTGCTGATCGGTTTCTCCGGCCTGTTAGTGATCCTGCTGGCGGGGATCAGCTGGCGGGTTGTGACGGTCGGTATTTTTACCGCGCTTGCCGGGATTGTTGTCGCCATCCAGACAGGGCTTCTGAAGGAATATCAGATCGAGCGGGTGACGGCCTTCCTCAACCCGGATCATGATCCTCTGGGGGCGAACTTCCACCCTAACCAGTCGAAGATTGCGATTGGCTCTGGCGGGGTCGAAGGGAAGGGGCTTCTTGAGGGCACCCAGAGCCAGCTCGGCTTCCTGCCCGAGAAGCACACGGACTTTATCTTCACGATCTATGGAGAAGAATTCGGCCTGATCGGCACGACCATCCTGCTGGGTCTCTATATCCTAGCTTTCCTTCTGACCGCGCGGATCGCAGGCGCCGCCCGAAGTCACTTCGGTCGGCTGATGAGCCTCGGGATCGGGTTGACCTTTGTTTCCTATGTGCTGGTCAATACAGGGATGGTCATGGGACTGGCGCCCGTTGTCGGGGTGCCGCTGCCGCTCGTCTCATATGGGGGGACGGTCATGCTCGCCATGATGGGCGGCTTTGGCCTTGTCATGTGCACCTGGGTGAACCGTCATCAGGATACACTGCGGACACAAGGATGGCGGCGGTAAGAACCCGCCGCCTTCATTCGTTCAGTCATTAAAAGAAGCGGTGTCCTCAACCGTAGCGGTTGAGGATCTCTTCGATTGCCGCGCGTGTATCGGCGATATCGCTCAGGAAGCGGGCGATGCCGTCGCGGGCACGCTCAAGCTCACCTTCCTTGGCAGCAAGTTCTATCTCTTTAGCACGATCTGCCATCAGCGCGGCGCCGATATTGGCCGAGGAGCCCTTGAGCGTATGGCCAATCCGGATCAGGCCCGGCTTGTCATCAGCGGCAAGGGCCGCGTTCAGCTGTTCGCAGAGCTCGTCGGTCGAGGTCCAGAAAGCATCTAGAATCATCTTCACGCCTTCAATGCCCGCCGCTTCGGCGAGTCCGCCGATCTGGCTTTCATCGATAACCGATGCGTTTACAACAGACATCATTCTCGCCTCATTCTTCCCCAACCGCGTGGAATATCTCACGGATCGCCCCACGGATCGATTGAACCCGGGCCAATCATTGCTAAGACGGGTAAAGTAACGGCTAACCGCGGCATGAAAATTGATGTTTCGCGGCATAAAAAGGGCTGAGGGGCATAAAATGGCAGTATCGGGCAGCGCGAATCCGCAAGAACACTGGTCGGGACGCGCAGCGTTCATCCTGGCGGCAGTGGGCTCCGCAGTGGGCTTGGGCAACCTTGTCAGGTTTCCTTATGTCGCTGGTGAGACAGGCGGGGGGGCATTTGTGCTCTTTTATCTCGTCTGTATCCTCTTTATCGGCCTGCCGGTGCTGTGCGCCGAGCTGATGATCGGCCGCCGAGGCGGCGGGTCTGCCGTAGCAGCCATCGCCCGTCTCTCAAAAGCAGAAGGCAAGTCAGGTATCTGGACCATCGTCGGTTGGCTCGGGATGATCTCGACCTTCCTGATCCTGACCTTCTATTCGGTGCTGGCCGGTTGGGTGCTGCATTTCGTTCTGCTGTCGATCGGCGATCTGGCAGGCGCAATTGGAGAGAATGGTCTGGGGGCTATTTCCAGTCCGGCTTTCGAGACCATGTCGAAAGACGACATCTCATCCCAGCTTGGTGAGCTTCTTACACAGCCTGTTCGCATGATTATCATGCACGGCATCTTCATGATCGTGACGATTGCGATCGTCATGCGCGGTATCAAGGGCGGGATTGAAGTTGCGGCCAAAGTGCTGATGCCGATCTTCTTCATTCTGCTTCTGGCGCTGACTGTTTCCTCGCTGATCAATGGCGATGCGGGCGCAGGCTTTGCCTTCCTCTTCCAGCCGGACTTTGAGAAATTCGGCGCGGCATTGTCGGATGGATCGATCCTTCTTGACGCGATCGGACAGGCGTTCTTCTCGCTCAGCCTCGGCTCCGCGATGATGATCACTTACGGCCTCTATCTGTCGCGAGAAGATCAAATTCCGGGTGCGGCGCGGGCTGTTGCCTTTGCTGACACAAGCGTCGCGCTGATTGCCGGTCTGGCAATTTTCCCGATCGTCTTTGCGGCGGGCCTCAACGAAGCTGCTGGCTTCTCGCTGCTCTTCAACTCGCTTCCGTTGGCGTTCCACCAGCTGCCATTCGGCGGTATTTTCGCCATCGCCTTCTTCATCATGACGCTCTTTGCGGCGCTCACTTCATCGATCGCGCTTCTCGAAGTGACGGTGGCGATTGCAGATGGGGACGTTGATGTTGATCCGGCCAAGCGGGATCGTCGCCGGGTGCAGGGCGCCATCGTCATTGGCCTGATTGCCTTTGGGATTGGTGTCGCGAATGCGCTCAGCCAAGTGTCTGGTGTCGAGACCTTCTTCAACACCTGGCACCCGCTTGATTTCATCCCGCTCTTTGAGGGGCTGGTGCTGCTCGATCTTATTGATCAGCTGACGGCGAATATCCTGCTGCCGCTTGGCGGCTTCTTGACTGCGATCTTCGCGGGCTGGGTCGTCTCCGGCTCAGCAGCGCGCGAAGAACTCAACTTCAACAGCGAGCGGACCTTCAAGATCTGGCGGTTCCTTTGCCGCTGGGTCTGCCCGCTCTTTGTCGGGCTGGTGCTGGTTTACGCTGCGATCATCGCCCCGATGCTTGGCTGATCCTCAGCGAAGATCAGCAAATCTGTCTGTGGCAGCGACGAGCTCGGCAACTATGCCGGGCTCGCTTGCTGCGTGACCTGCATCCGTCACGATTCGCAGATCAGACCCCGGCCAGGCTTCATGAAGCTCAAGCGCTGTCTTCATCGGTGTCACGACGTCATAGCGGCCCTGCACGATGACCCCGGGGATATTCTCGAGAGAAGAGGCTTCCTCAAGGATCCATCCATCGTGCTCGAAGAACCCACCATGGACGAAATAGTGCGCTTCGATCCGGGCGAAGGCGAGGGCGAAATGCTCACCGGCAAAGCTCGACATCCGCTGCAATGAAGGTTGTAGAGAAACGGTCGACCCTTCCCACACGGACCAGGCGCGGGCGGCCTTAAGCCGCTCTTCCGCATCATCTCCCGTCAGCCGCCGGTAATAGGCGGCCATCATGTCATCGCGCTCTTCTTCGGGGATGACATTGAGAAAATCCCGCCAGCTATCGGGGTAAATCCAGTTTGCGCCTTCTTGATAGAACCACAGGAGCTCTTCGCGCCGGAGCGTGAAAATCCCCCGCAGGACGAGCTCGGTCACCCGGTCCCGGTGGGTGAGGGCATATGCCAAAGCGAGCGTCGAGCCCCATGAGCCGCCGAAGACCTGCCACGCTCTGATTCCCAGATGTGTGCGCAGCTTTTCCATGTCCGCGACGAGGTCCCAAGTCGTGTTTTCCCGCAGATCGGCATGGGGCGTCGAGCGTCCGCAACCGCGTTGATCAAAAAGGATGATTCGATATTTCGACGGATCGAAATAGCGCCGCATGGAAGGGGTCGAGCCGCCACCCGGGCCGCCATGGCAGACAACAACGGGTTTTCCGGCCGGATGTCCGCAGACTTCATAGTAAATCTCGTGGATGGCCGAGACTTTGAGGCGTCCGCGTTCGATCGGATCGATGGCCGGGTACAATTTTCTTCCTGTCATCTTGCGCGTTTGCCCTTTGCTTCGGCATTCTTTGTGTTAGGGTTTCGAAGGGTTGAACAAGATACGAATGCTCACCGCCCGATTGAGGGTTCGGTAATAGCATCCGGAGTAGGGGCGTCTACCGGAGTGGTGGGTGCTCACTTGGGTAACTGGGCAGGTATAATGACGTTACGGGCATACGTTTCACGTTGGTTCACCTTTCTTGTTCTCGGCTTCGCAGCCACCGGCTGTGCATCCGTTAAAGTCTCGATCCCCGGCATGGGTGATAAGGCTGAAATCGCCGACACAGGTTACTCCGAGCGCGTCGCGCTGATTGATGCGGCAGATGACCTCTCCCTTCATCCTTGGGGCGATACCCCTGACAATGGCTTTGTGAACGTCCTTTTCGGGACGGTGTCGGATAATCCGCAGGAACGGGCCGTCAAAGATTATATCGCAACGATTGAACGCCGGGGCGAAGATCCTGTCGCCGGCGTTTTCGCCGATGCTGACCTCTCGCTTGCTCATGCCCGCCGTGTCGTCGAAGCTGGCCGTCAGGCCATGGGCGCGATCACACCGGTGCCGTCCGATATCGCCACGCTCGAACGGGCGATCAGCGATACCCGTGAATGCCGCACCATGTATGTTGCCGCGCTCGAGACGCTCGAACGCCGCGACTGGGACGTCAGCCGCACCGACATCCTCGTCATCCGCGACGCCTTCACTCAGACCATTGATGATATGGGCGTGACGGCCGACCTCGTCGCAGAGCGTGTGGCTGCTGTTCAGGGCCGGGATCGTTTTGCCGAGCACCGCCCCGGCAGCGATACGGGCGGCGAATAAGCCCTCAGCCTTTATTCCAGGGTTCACCGCTTTCCAGCGCCCGAACAATGGCGCGGGCGACCAGCTCGATCTGAGCGGCAATATCTTTTTCCGTGGCTAAAAGCCCCTGAGGGCCGACCGAGATCGTCACGATCCCGTGAATGGCGGCCCAAGTCGCGCGGGCGGCCAGCTCCTTCTCGGCAGGGGAGGCAGGACCCGGCACATCGTTAAGGACCGCTGCTGCTGTGCCGAGGAGCGACCGCTCTTTCTCACGATACCATTTGGGTACGGAAGGTTTGTTGCGCCGATTGAAGGCCAGCACACCTGACCACAGACCCTGATTGGCCGTCACGAATCTCAGATAGGCGCGGCAAAGCGCCAGAACGCGGTCGATGGGTTCGGCCTTTTCGCCGGTCTTGGCGATGGCTTCCTCGATGACCGCCAACAGCTCGTCATAGACATCCGCATTGACGAGGAAGAGCAGCTCATCAAGCTGCCCGAAGAGATTATAGATCGAGCCGACAGAGATCCCGAGCCGGACCGCAAGGACGCGGGCCTTGACCTGTTCGGGGCCGCCCTCGGCGAGAAGCTGCCTTGCTTCTTCTTTCGTCCGTTGGCGGAGTTCATCTGTCGTGGGTTTCTGTGATTGTGACATGGGCGCATTCTGGCATCGCCCGCAGTTCTGAACAAGGTTCAATGTTTGGCCTTGAAGCGCCGGGCCTGCTCAGGCAATGGCGCGGCTCCCGAGACAAGGAATTCCGACCCGTGGACCGCCCGCATTTCAATGCCGATGTCCTGCGCAAGCCCGTATCGCCGCGACTTGCCTTCTCGGGCTATTATATCGGGCAGTTCCTGTTTCTCGGCGTTCAGCTCCCTTTCTACGCCGGCTATCTTGATGCGAGGGGGCTCTCGCCCGCGACCATCGGGAAGCTGGTCGCGATCGCGCTGGTCCTCCGGCTGATCTTCGCGCCGATCATTGCTTTTCAGTCTGAAAAGCTGACCCATCCGCGCAATGCGATGATTTATGCCAGCGCAGGGCTCACGCTCTCTTGCGCATTGGCGTTGGTCGCGCCGGGCGCGGCGGTCCTTTCGATCGCAACGATCGGGCTTCTTTTCTCCTTCGGCCTGATCATGCCGCTGACGGATGCGGCCGTCCTCAGGGCCGACAGGCGGGGGCAGCTCTCTTATGGTCCTGTACGGAGTATCGGATCGGCAAGCTTCATTGCCGCAAACCTGATCGGCGGCGCAGTCATCTCTGTCACGGATGATCGGATGGCGATCATATGGATGACGGTGGCGGCCTTCATCGCCTTCCTGCTTGCTTTCAAACTGCCCAAGGACGGCGCGAATGATGCGCCTCGGCCCAAGCCGGATTTCAAAAAAGCGCTCGTCCTCTTCCGCTCCCGGAGCTTTCTATATCTCCTGTTCGCAGCGGCCTTCGTGCAGGGCTCGCACGCGGTCTATTATGCCTTCTCGGAGCTGTCCTTCTCGGCGGCGGGCTATCCGTCATGGATCATCGGCTGGATGTGGACCATCGGCGTGCTGGCTGAAATCGTGTTTCTGGCGAAGGGCAAGAAGCTGATGATGCGGCTCGGGCCGACGGGACTTCTTCTGATCGGTGCAGCGGGCGCGATGCTCCGCTGGCCGCTTCTGGGGTTGAACCCGCCGCTGCTGATCCTCTTTCCCGTCCAGATCCTGCATCTGGCGACCTATGCCGCGACCTATATGGCGACCGTCGAATTCGTCGGGGAGGCGGTACCCGAAGAATATCGGGCAACGGCGATGACGATCATCGCATCGCTCGGGATTGGCGCTGTGACGGGCGTTGCGACCATGCTGTCAGGCTACATCTTTGATCCGGTATCCCCGTTCAAAGCGTATGCCGTGATGGGCATGATGGGCGGTGCGGGCCTCATCCTCGCCCTGATGCTACGGGCACGCTGGGATGGCGGCACGCTCCACGCCGTCAAAGATGCCTAAAGCGTGATGGTCTCAACCAGCGTGGACTGATCATCTTGGTCCATGCCGCGAGCCTTGGCGAGACGAGCTTCGAAGAGATCGACATAGACATCCGGCACACCGGGAATAGCGCGCAGGCGCTGGAGCTGCAGGGTCGCTTTTGCCAGATCGCCCGTGCGCCAGTTCATCACCAGCTCGCGCTGGATGTCCGCCAGCTGACGGAAGCTTTTAGAGGCTTTGAGGAACGGATTGCCGACAAGGCCATAGACCGTGCGCGGCTGTTCTTCCGTCGACAGACGCAAGACGTCGAGATCAAGGAAGGCATAATGATGCCGCAAGGCATCAAAGATGACGTCATCCGTGATGATCGTCGGGCCATATTGCGTCGCCCGGCGGCGAAGCGAAGAGGCAAGGCCGACCGCATCGCCGATCACGGCATAGCGGTTACGGTTGCCGCGGCCGACCGGTCCCGCAAAACAGGTCGAGGAGGCAAGGCCGATTTCGATGCTCGTATCGGCAAAGCCTTCGTCGAGCCCGCGATTGCGGACAGGCGCAAGGGCCGCCGTCTGCAGATCTTCTGACAGGGAATTGATGTCATCGATCATGCGCAGCGCGCAGGCGCACGCCTTTTCGACCGGATGGTCGATCGCTTCGGGCACGTTCCAATAGGCAAGAAGTCGTCCGTCTTCGCCGAAATCGACCGTGCCCTGATGGGCGAGGATCGTCCGGCGGAGGGCGTCATTCGCAGCCGCCGTGAAGCGGATGAAATCATCCGGGCGCGATTTGAATTTCTCGGCGGTTTCTTCGGGAATGCGAAGGCGGCTTGAAAGGACCACGACCTCGCGGCGCACACCGTTAAGGAGGCGCCCGCCTGCGCGGGTCTGCAGCTTGGCCATGGTTTGCGGCGGCAGGGCACCGTGGAAGGCGCCGCGCAGGGCATCATCGCGCATCAGGATATTGCCGATCACGACGCCGAGAATGGTCAGCGGGGCGCCGATCGCGGCGGCGGCAATCGGGGTCGGATCGAGCAACATGCCGGTCCGGCCAAAGAGCGCGAAAAAGCCAGCGGCGGTGAGAAGCGAAATCGCAAGGCTCGTCAGGACGATCATGCCGGGCTTGAGATACATGGCCGCCCCGATCGCCGCGAGACCGGCAAGGATCGCAAGGAAGGCTTCCGCCATGCCGCTCCAGCCCGGGCGAAGCGGGGCAACGCCAGCGGCCAGCTGTTCGGTGAGATGGGCATGGACCTGTGCAATCGTCATCTCCCCGCGAGAAGTCATCACGCGGGAGCGCGGCGAGACGCTCTCGCCGATAAAGACGACCCGGCCATTGAGCGGAGTCGTCCAGGTGCCGCCTTCAAAGACGCGCCAGGCCTGCACGGTCGGCAGATCGAGCTCGCGCGGCAGCCAGAGGCGGACACCGGCCCGCTGATCAAGGCGCAGGAGCTTGTCGGTGCCATAGGTCATCTCGACCGGCGGGGCGCCGTCCTGCCGCAACTGGCGGGAGGCAATGCCAAGGTGAAGTGTGCCGTCGCCCATGACGAAGGGCGCAAAACCCGCTGCCGGGACCGGACGCTGGTCGAGTGTCCAGAGAACCGGCGTGCGCCGGACAATGCCGTCAGGGTCTTGCGGCAAGCTGGTGACCGAAATCATGCCCGTCTCGGCAAAACCGGGATCGACAACGGAGAAGACGGGCGCAGCGGGCAGGGCGACATATTCGGTCGTCCGGTTCGGGCCGGCCGTCAGCCAGTCTGTCGTGCCGACATCGCTGCGGTCCCAGCCGGTGACTGCTGCGGGCGAAGGCCCCGCGCCATAGGCAGTCGGCAAAGCGCGCCCGGCATCGGCAAGGGCGGCATTGGTGGTTGGCAGGCGAGACAGGGCCTCAAGAGCAGGGCCGGTCGTCTCATCGGGCGGGAAAAACCCGGCAATTGCATCGGGAGAGAGGGGATCGGTCCCCTCAACAGGCACGGCAACGATCACCCCGCGTGCACCCGCACTGGCGGCTGAATCAACAAGCCGCGCCAAGGCGCTCCTCGGCCATGGCCACGGGCCACGGGCGGCAAGGCTTTCCTCATCGATATCGACGATCGCAACGCCCGGATTATCCGCCGCCGGGCGGGCCGCTGTCCGCATGAACAGGTCAAATACGGCTTCGCGCGGCTGTGCGCCGGGGGCCCGAGCGAACATCACGGTCGAAAGCGCGATCAGCAAAACCAGAATTGCTGGCGGAATAAGAATAAGTCGCGGGCGCTGTTGCAGCCTTTGTTCGAGCATCGCTGTCCCTTCAGCACCCCAATCCATACCCCAGGGTCACCTAGCTGAAAGCCGAGGGCGATTCGACATAGAATCGCAAGTCTTTATCGACCGTTCAACAATCCGTGGCATGGTGAACCGGTAAAAAGAGTCTTACATCCCGCGGGGGTGCGTGCGGTATGGCGTCAGCCGGGTATGAAATTGCTGAAGAGAATGGCGCTCTCAAGCTATTGCTGCGGGGTGACTGGACCTTGCGTGACGGGCTCGTCCGCATTGATGACCAGTTGCGGAAACTCGTTGCCGAGCAGGGAAATCGCCTGAAATCCATTGATCTTGGCGGGCTCGATGAACTCGATACCGCCGGGGCGATGATCCTTCTGCGGATGCGCGAGAATTGCGCGGCGGAGGGCGAAAACCAGCCTTCTCCGGTTTTTGAGAATGCCTCTCCTATCCACGATCAGCTCATCGAACAGATGAAGCCGCATCTGGAGCAATGCGCGAACGATCCCGCGGAGCGTAAATCTTTCGTCCTGATGCTCGACCGGATCGGACGAGGGACGGAACGCTTCGGGACCGAAGGCCTGAGCATTCTCAGCTTTGTCGGCGCGGTCATTGCCCGTATCGGCGGCAGTATCAAAAAACCGACCCGATTCCGCATGACCCCGCTTGTCCATCACATGGAAGAGGCGGGGATGGATGCGACCCTGATCGTCGGGCTCATGTCCTTCCTGATCGGTGCGGTCGTCGCCTTTATGGGCGCGCGGGTGCTGGCCGAATTCGGGGCGTCAGTCTTCACGGTCGAACTCGTCGGCATCACCGTCTTACGCGAATTCGGGGTGCTACTCACCGCGATCCTTCTGGCCGGGCGCTCGGGCAGTGCATTCACCGCCGCGATCGGCTCCATGAAACTCCGTGAGGAGATCGACGCCATGCGGGTGCTCGGCGTCAATCCGCTTGATGCGCTTGTCATTCCCCGGACGATTGCGCTGATGCTGACCCTGCCGGTGCTGGCCTTCCTTGCGGCCTTCCTCGGCATTCTGGGGGGCGGCATTGTCGGCTGGCTGGCGCTTGATATCCCGCCGCAGCTTTTCATGGCGCGGACGCAGGAAATCGTTGTCGTCGACAATCTCATGGTCGGCCTTGTGAAGGCGCCGTTCTTTGCTTTCGTGATTGCCGTCGTTGGCTGTTATCACGGCATGAACGTCGAGCATTCAGCAGAGGAACTAGGCCGCCGGACGACCATGGCGGTCGTCCAGTCCCTGTTCCTTGTCATCCTCATCGATGCGCTCTTTGCGATGTTGTTCCTGGAGCTTGGCATATGAGTGCGCCAACGCCAGACGAGAATGTCGTCATCAGGGTCCGTGACCTGACGAACAAGTTCGGCAGCTTCGTCGTACACGACGAGCTTGATCTTGATGTCTACCGCGGTGAGATCCTTGGCGTCGTCGGTGGCTCCGGGACGGGCAAATCCGTCCTTATGCGGGCGATTGTGGGCCTGCGGCCGCCAGATGGTGGGACCGTCTGGATGCTGGGTGAGCAGACCGAGAACCTGAACGAGGATGAGCGTTCTGCCGTCAATCGCAAGGTGGGTCTCCTCTTTCAGGATGGGGCGCTTTTCTCCTCGATGACCGTGGCACAGAACGTCATGGCGCCGTTACGTGAGACGCTAAAGATTTCAGACCAGCTGGCCCGCGAAATCGCCAGTACAAAGATCTCCCTGGCCGGGCTCCAGCCGGAGGCAGCGGAGAAATACCCCTCCGAGCTTTCAGGCGGGATGAGAAAACGCGCAGCCCTTGCCCGCGCGCTCGTACTCGACCCGGAGATCCTGTTTCTTGATGAGCCGACAGCAGGTCTAGATCCCATCGGCGCAGCAAAATTCGATGAGCTGATCATCAGCCTGCGCGATGCGCTCGGGCTGACAGTTTTCATGATCACCCATGATCTCGACAGTCTGAACCGGGATTGTGACCGCATTGCCGTTCTTGCCGAGAAAAAGGTGATTGCGGACGGTCCTGTCGATGAGGTTCGCCAGAACCCGCATCCATGGATCCAGGAATATTTCAGTGGCCCACGCGGCCGTGCAGCTCAGGCTGCGAATACGTTTGACGTGCCGGCGCCCGAACGGGGCCGGGCATAAAGAAGGAGGGGCGGGAGTAATGGAAACCAGAGCCCACTATGTGCTGATCGGAGCATTCATGCTGGGGGGGATCGTGCTCACGATCCTCTTCACTCTTTGGCTGGGGTCGAACCGGTCGGAGTATGATGAATATCAGATCGTCTTTACCCAGAAAATTTCTGGCCTGCAGGAGGGGGCAAACGTCCTCTTCAACGGCATCCCGGTCGGGCAGGTTGAAACGCTGGAGCTTGACCAGAACAACCCCACCCGGTCGCTTGCGCTGGTTCGGGTCGACAAGGGGACGCCGGTCAAAACCGACACCAATGTCGAGCTTGAACTGACAGGGGTGACCGGCCTTGCCGTCGTTCAGTTCACAGGCGGCTCACCCAATGCGCCGCTCCTTCAGGATGTCAGCCGGGAGCGTGTGCCCGTCATCGAGGCGGAATTGGGCGGTATCGCGGCGGTGCTTGAATCATCAGGCGAGCTGGCGCTCAGCCTGCAGCAGCTTATCAATCAGGAAAATGCAGAATCTGTGAGCCGGATTATCGAAGATATTGAGACGATCACGGATGTCTTCGCTGACAAGGAAAATGAGTTGTCCCTGATCATCGACAATGCGGCCGTCGTCAGTACTGACCTGCGCCTTGCCGCACGGAATATCTCTGACGCGACGACCAGCCTCAACAAGACGATGAAGACCATTGATGATGTCGTCAGCACGGATGCGCGCGCAGCGATCCAGCAGTTGAACGAGACGGCGGAGAACCTCAATCAACTGGTCCTCGATGTGAATGCCATCGTCGATGATACTGCCGAACCGATCAGCGAATTCACGCGGAACGGGCTCGGCGCGACCATCATGATGATCCACAAGGCTTCACGGCTTGTCGATACGACCGAAGCCATCTTACTTGAGTTCGACCGCAATCCGGCGGCATTCCTGGTCGGCGAAGGCCGTCCGACAGCAGATTAAAGGCGGCAGGAAGATGTTGAAGAAACTCATTTGCGCGGTTCCGCTATTGGCCCTCGGGGCCTGTGTTTCGGTCCTGCCGGATTCGGGGCGCCAGCCGCCGCGCTTCCGGCTGGACCCGGACAGAGCAATGTCGGTCTCCGTCACGCCGGTTGATACCGGCCTGATCATCAGTGATCCGACGGCCGAGGCGGTCTACAATACCTTCAATGTCGCGATTGCGACGGGTCCCTACAAATATGAATATGTCGATGGGGCAGAATGGGCCGACCGTGTGCCGGTCCTCTTCCGTATCTATCTGGAGAGACGGTTCGAGAATGCCGATATCGTCTCAGCCGTCGGTGATCGGACAGAAATGCCGGTCAGCCGGTCCTATGTCCTTTATTCGGATATCCGGGCCTTCAATATCGACCGGACAGGAGCGGGCGAAGTGGCGCGTGTCTCTTTCGGTGCACGGTTGACCAATCCGCGCGGACACACGCTGGCATCGAGTGTCTTCACACAGGAAATCCCGACAGGGGGCCGGGGCGCTGAGTTCTATGCTGATGCGCTCAATGAAGCCGCTGCCATGACGACCGAAGAAGCGGTGAGATGGACGTCCGGCCTCATCGAAGAGAATGAGCGCCGGGAGGCGGCTCAGTCGAAATGACCGGCGGCTGAACCCGTCAGCATGTAGAGCCGGCCGAGCGGTGAGGTCAGATAGGTCTGGATCGCATCCGCCCCGCCGGCTTCAGCCGATAGCGGCTCAAGGATCGTATCGAAGTCCCGCAGGAATTCATTGGTCCGTTCCCTGAAGACAGCATTCTGGTTCAGCTCTGCCTGAATGCGGGCGCGCAGCGTATCCTGATCGCGTGCGATCAGGGCCTTGGCGAAGATCTGGCGTTCGCCCGCTTCGAACCGGTCGAGATCCTCATGTGAGGGGCCGCCGAAAAGCTGGGTCTGAAGGACAAGCGAGTAATTCTGGATACGAACGACCAGCCGGTCGAGGACATCCATATTAGGGGCAGGGGATGCCTCCATGGACGGCTTCTCAGGCGCGGGCTTTGGTGCAGGCGCAGGCTCGGCCGGGCGAACGGGCGCTGACGGTGCGGGGGCCGGATCAATTTTGGGCGTCACCAGACCTTGTGTCGCCCTCATGATTGGCTCGCGCGGGAATGCGGTCGGCTTGGGCGCAGGCGGTGTCGGCGGGATCGGAATATCTTCTTCGGCCTGCTTGATAGGTTTGACGAGCGGCGCGGGATTGGCTTCCTCGACCTTGGCAAGGATGTCTTTCCAGCGATGCTTTTCTTTTGGCCGGTCTTTGAGCGCCATGGGCTCCGGTTCGACCGGCGCGGGCGGCGGCGTGGGCGTCGGTGCTGCGGCTTGAGGTGAAGGCGGCGTCACCGGTTTCTGACGCGGCGTCACAACACGGCTTGCCTGTTCAGTGACGACCTGCGCGAGCCTGTCGGCGCGGCGGCGCTGGTCGCGCATCAGGGTTTCGAGTTTGGCGGACTGGTTCGCCAGTTCTTCCTGGGCTGCGTGAATGCGCGCCGCATTCTCCTCAAGCCGGTTGGTCAGCGAGGTCTGGTGCTCGGTCGCTTCCTCGCTCGCATTCCGAAGGGCAGCGCTGCGCTCTTCCATGGCACGGGCCAGCTCTTCGAACCGGTCGAGCGATTGCGCGGAGACAGATTCAAACCGGTTGATCTGGCTGTCGAACTCGCGCCCGCGATCAGCCAGACGATCCTCCAGCCCGGCATGCTCATCGGCAGCAGCCTGTGAACGCTCAGCGATCTTCTCGGCAAAGCGGTCCGCTTCGCGGTTCATTTCTTCGGTGAGAGCGATCAGCGCATTGCGCTCCTGCTCAAGCCGGGCGGCACTGCGCGCTGTACCTGCGCCCAAGGCTTCACCAGCATTGCCGATGGCCCGGACCTGCTGGCGGATTAGGCTTTCTGCCTCCGCAAGACGCGACAGGGCTTGATCGATCTCATCATTGAGCGCGGAAACAGAGCCGGGGGTCAGATCGGCAAAGGACCGGCCTGAATGACCGGAAACCAGTTGCTGTGCCGACGCTTCGAGCCGAAGGGCGAGCGACAGCACATAGCCGATAAGGCGGATGCAGATACCGGCCGTTGCCGCCCACAGGACCACATCCAGCGAATAACCGAATTTCAGCGCCCAGACGCCGGTCACCTGCTCATTGGCGAGCATGGACCCGATCGGCCATGCGACCATCCAGCAGACGGGGATCGTGAAGGCGAGCATTTGCGAGATGCGCTGCACTTTGCGCGCCCGCCTTGGCCAGGGCAGAGGATCATTGTCATCTTCGAGAAAAGCGCGCCGCGCCGTGTCGCTCTCCGCCCCGCGAGGATCATCGCCATGCCGGGCCGAAATTGGCACGACGACAGAGCGGTCATCATCGGCGTCCTGCGCCGAATGGGGGTGGGTCGGGTCTTCCGCGACCATGGGCATTTATCTCTCCGATCAGCCAGAAGGACGGTCGGACCGCCCCCGGGCTGCTTAACCCTGAGCCCTCGAGTTTGGAGGGTGCGCTGTCAAGGTGCAATGCTGGGTCTGTAACTGATCGTAAGTCCCGGTTAATCCTGCGTTAAGGGTGAATTGGTGAGGCTCCATTTCGGGCATGGAACAGGATTACAAGGCAAAAGACGTGGCGCAGCTGCCACAGACCCCGCTTGCAGGAGCAAGGGCGAGGCTGGTCGAACTGGTCGAGGCGCCGTGGTTCTCGAACGTGGTGATGGCGATCATCTGCCTGAATGCGATCACGCTGGGGCTTGAGACTTTTGACCGTTTCGATCCGTGGCGGCCTTGGCTGCATCTTTTCGATCTCTTGTTCGTCACGATATTCGTCGTCGAGATGGTGTTACGGATTGCCGCTTATGGAACGTCATTCTTCCGGTCGGGCTGGAATATCGCGGATTTCGTGATTGTCGCGGGCGCAGCGCTTGCCGCCTCGAACCTCTTTGCCGCGCTCCGGGCGTTCAGGGTGTTGCGGCTCCTCAGGGTCGTCACTGTCGTGCCGAGGATGCGCACCGTGGTGAGGGCACTTGTCGATTCGGTACCCGGCATCATCTCCGTTGCGATCATTGCCGTCCTGATCGTCTATGTCTTCGCGGTCATCGCAGGCTCGCTCTACGGTGAGACGCATCCGAACTATTTCGGCAATGTCTTCACCTCGATGTACACGCTGTTTCAGATCATCACGCTGGAAGGCTGGCGCGATATCGCCGATGATGTGCAGGCGGATCACCCGATGTCATGGATCTTCTTTCTGACCTTCGTGCTGGTCGGCACCTTCACCATGCTCAACCTCTTCATTGCGATCGTCGTGCGGGTGGTGGAGGAAGAGGCGGATGAAACCGAAGAGTTCATCCATGAAGAAACCGACCACGTCCTGCAGGAGCTCAAAGTCCTGTCAGCGAAGATCGATGAGCTGAAGGCAAGACTGCCCGATCGGGAACGACCTTAGCGTTTCCAGTCGGGATCACGCTTTTCTATATAAGCGGCGAGCCCTTCGCGGGCCTCGTTCGTCTTCCGAATCCGGGCACTGATCTTTGCGGCGCCTTCGATGAGACCCGTATTGAATGGCTCATGCGCATAGGCATTGAGCAACATTTTCATTTCCTTCTGGGCGAGCGGTCCGCCCATCAGAAGGTCATCGATGAACCGGGCAACCGTCGCATCAAGCTGCGCACCCAGACAGGTCGCATGGATGAAGCCGACACGGCGCGCCTCATCGGCGGAGAATGTTTCGCCCGTCAGGACGTAGCGCCTGAGGACAGAAGGGCTGACAGCATCTAGCATGAATGGCGCAAGGACCGCCGGTAGGGTGCCGAGCCTGACGGCGGGCAGTGAGAACTGCGCCTCGTCATCACTGACAGAGATATCGCAGGCAACGGCCAGCGCGAGCCCGGCGCCGATGGCCGCGCCATTGACGCGCGCAATGGTCGGCTTGGGACAGCAACGCACCTGCCAGAGAAGATTGCCCAGCCGTCTTGCATCGACGGAGGGCTGGTCGGTCGCCATTTCCTCCATCCATGAAATGTCCGTGCCCGCGCTAAAGGCGTCTTCAGAGCCGGTGATGACAATTAGGCGGACATCCTGTGACCGACTGAAGGTCACCACATGCTCGGTCAGCTCCCGCATCAGCTCCTCATCGAGCGCATTGCGGACATCCGGCCGGTTCAGCGTCAGGGTGGCGACCCCCCGCTCATCCACATGTGTCAGTAAACAGTGATCCGTCACGTTCGGCCTCTCAGGCATAAATCCTAGGCGGCACTATAACGCCTTTTCTGGGCGAGTGCTGTCTGTTGCACGAGCCGTCGCGTCAGCGGTTTGGACACCATGCGGGCACTCGCAAGACCCATCAGGACTGCCGCTGCGGCGAGCGCCATCGGCTGATCAGTCAGGGGCGCATTCGATGCGGTGAAGATCAGAAGCATCAGGGCGCTGCCGACCCCCGGCGCGCCATTATACCAGATCAGGAATGTCTGATCGGCCACCGGCAGATGGCTCGGCACAAGGGCAAGGTAGCGGGCGAGCGCCCGGACCATCCCGACGCCGACCAGCGCCATGAACCAGATCAGGAAGTCGAGCGTGACGGCGTGTGGTGCGATGATCAGGCCGAAGAGGGCGAGCGCAATCGGCGACAACGTCGCCTCGCCCGTCCGCCAATAGCGGGTGCGGATCGCGGCCGAGAGGCGGGCTTCCTCCGAATAGGCAACGCCAGCGCCTGCGAGTGTCATCACCGGGTCGAGCCCAATGAGGATCGCGAGGACATACATCGCAGCGGCAAAAAAGAGCGGTGATTTGGGCAGGGCCGCTTGGGGGATAGGTAGGAAACGCCCTGCCGCGAGGCCCGCAATGCCGCCAATCGCAAAGCCGCCGAGTGAACGGATAGCGGGCAGGTCGATAATGGCCGTGCCGGGCGTGACGGGCTCAGCGCCGCTGTTCAGCAGCATGGCAATCGGCACGCCGAGGACGAGAACGGTCGCGGTTTCAACCCGCGCGGCGGTCCGTGTTTCTTCTGCAATCGGCGCTGTCAGGAGCGGTGAAGAGACAGCGGGCGCCCCGCCCAGCATCAGGGCGGCGCCAACGAGCAATGGCGGGAAGAGGCCCATGCCCGGCACCAGAATATACGCCGTCATTGCAAAGCCGAACATCATGACGAGCGTGCCGCCGGTCGCGAGGCGGAAGGCATCGGGGGAGATCCGCAAGAGCCGCGAGAGGCGGCATTCCATGGCTGCGACAAAAACCAGCGCGCCGAGCAGAGACTGTGCCGCTGCCCCGATCAGCTTGTCGGGGAAATAGGGCAGGTTGAGCATCAGCCAGATCAGTCCGATCCCAATGCTCACCCCCGTGACGATGAGTGGTTTTCTCGTCAGCTCAAGCAGGATGCCGCGCGTCAGGCCTACATAAACGAGGCCAGCAAGTACGAGCGGGGTGAGAAGAGAGGTGAGCAGCATTGTTCGGACTTGTTGAGAGACTCGGAACCTTGGGCCCGTTCGGCAGCATCGAAAAGGTCTCGAGGCGTGAATTAATCCCCATGCGCCCAGTCCGGTTTATTCTCCTCAAGAATGGCTGAGGAGTGCCTTATGACGATCTCAGAAAATCCTCCCCTCCGCGAACGGCTAGCGCGGGCGGTCGGGCAATTTGCGCCAACTCTTGCAGGCGCGCTTGGTGGTCCGCTGGCAGGCGCAGCGGTCGCGGCGGTCTCAAAAGCAGTGACGGGAGAGGAGGCCGCACCTGACGGCGTGATCCTCGAAGCGGTGGTTGGCCGCGATCCCAAAGCGCTCGCCGCGCTGAAGGAAGCGGAGCTTGATTTTCGCAAGGCCATGCTGACGGCACAGAATGAGTCGCGCCGAATTGCGGCCTCGGACCGGGCGGATGCGCGGGCGCGTCAGCGGGCGATCAAGGACATCACCCCGGCGGTGCTCGGGCTGGGCGTAATTGGCGGGTTCTTTTTCGTGATGGCGACCATGCTGTGGCGGGAATTGCCGTCCGAAGCCGGAACGGAATTCTCGATCATGCTGGGGGCGCTGGCGACCATGACGGCGGCGGTCGTGAACTACTATTTCGGCTCGTCGGCGGACTCCGTTGAGAAGACGCGCGTGATGAGCGGCTTGCACTGATCCTCGAGAAGTCGGTAACCGCTCTTTCCTATGGCGGTGCAGCATATTCTCATCATCGGGGACGGAGTGATCGGCCTTTCGGCGGCGTGGAAGCTTGCCCAGGCCGGGCACCGTGTGACCTGTATCGGAGACGATGGCCCACGCTCGACCGATGCCGCGGCTGGTATGCTGGCCCCGAGTTTTGAGCGTCATCATCCTCGTGCCGCAGGCAGCCTAGGCGCACTGCTCGAAGAGGGGCTCACTTTCTGGCCGGATTTTGCCCGTGAGCTGATGAATGAAACAGGTCAGACTGTCGGTTATGACCAGAACGGCATCATCGGCATCGGTTTCCCGTCCGCACCGTCTTCATCCGCGATCGAGACCGAGCCGCCGGCGGGTTTCCCGGCGAGCCGCGCCTGGCTTGTCCCTGAAGAAGGGCAGGCCGATCCCCGTTTATTGCGGTCCGTCCTGCTAGATGCCTTCCGGAAAGCAGGCGGCACGCATATCCAGCTCAAGGCGGATGCGATTGAGTGCGGGCCCGAGAGTATTTCTGTCCGGGCAGGGACGGAGCGGTTGATGACCGACCGCATCGTGCTGGCTGGCGGTGTTCGATCCACTGAGCTCCTCCCAGGTGCCTTCGAGATGGAAGGCGTGAGAGGTCGGGCATTCCTGCACCATGCGCCAGAGCTGAAGCTCACCCATGTCGTCAGGACACAGACTGTCTATTTCTGCCCCAAGGCAGACGGGCTTCTCTATATCGGCGCAACCGAAGAGATCGAAGACGGCGAGCCGGCCATGTTCGATGGGCTGTGGTGGGAAGCTGTCTCGGTCTGTCCCCCCTTGCAGGGAACGGAACGGTTGAAAGTGTTTGACGGGGTGCGTCCGGCCTTAAAAAGCGGATTACCGAAGATCGGCCATTGGGCCGAAGACGAGCGGGTGTACCTCGCGCTCGGACATGACCGGAACGGGGTTCTCCTCGCGCCGCTCACTGCGGATCGGGTCGTCCTCGCGCACAGTCTCTAGCTCTTCCAGACGCTCTTCACGAGCAGCCATCCGCTCACGATGCCAGCGCCGCCAGGAGCGGGGCCAGAAATGCGTGATGCGGTATTTCTTCTGCAGAAGATGCAGCCATAGCGGCGGCTCATCGGGGACATATTCACGCTCCGCAAAGAGCGTGCTGTCTGTGATCAGCTCAGGCTTGTCCGCCGGGTCATCCGCTGTGTCCGTCGGCAGGACAGGCAGATCATTGACGACCTCATCCAGCGTATCCGCCGGGTCCGTACATTCCGCCTTCAGCGTATCTGTAATCTTGGTTTCGCGAATATCCGCCGGCAGCTCACGCAGGAGCGCCTCGACAGAGGATTCGTTCTCGACCGGGGCCGCCGCAGCTTCAGCGAGCGACGTGATTTCCGCGCTGACTTTTTCTTCGTCCGCCTCTTCGGGCAGGGCCGCATCTTTCGGGAAATGCTGCTCAAGCCGGGACTGCAGCGAGCGGGCCGTTGCAATGGCGTCGGGCGTTGCGTCTCCGCTGTCCTCAGCCGGGGTTGAGACAGCTTTCAGGCGACGCATGGCAACGCGTTTCGCTGCGGCAATCCGGGCACGGCGGGTATGGCTATCCGCCCGGCGCTGATCTTCTTCACTCGACAGATCGAGCGGCGGCTCTGCCGATGCAGAAGGCGCTTTCTCGACAGGGGCAGCGACAGCTTCTGATTTGGTGCCTGCGGGCAGGGACGCCGCGCGGCCAAGGGCATTGCCCTGACCAAGGTCAAAGCCCAGCGAATCGAGCGCGGTCGCGGCTTCGTGGTCTTCGACGCCGACAGCAGTGATCTCGACATTCCGCTCTTTGGCGAAGCTCAAAAGCTCCGAGAGCGTATTAAGGCCCGGCCCGCCACGGCTTGAGCGCACTTGCCGCAGGACAGCAGGGCCGCCAGTCTTGATTTCGGTGAAGGGGAAGGGATCAAGCCCCTTCATCGCGTCGCTGGCGCGGCCGCGCACTTCGAGCGCCAGCGGGCAGCCGGTCTCGGCCAGCCGCTGATAGGCTTTGGCCTGCACATCGATCGGCGTGTCGGGCGAAAAGAGCGGGCATTCGAGCGTCAGCCGCTTGGCCGGCCACTCATAGGTTTTCAGCATCTTGGTGACGGTCTTGGGCAGCGTCGGATCATTCAGATCCGCGACCGACAGATTGATCGACACCCCGACACCATCGGGCAGCTCAGCCGTGACCGCGCTCGCCAGCGTATTGCCGAGTACATAGCGGGTCAGCTCACCGATTCGGCCCTGGCTTTCGAAAAAGGAGAGAAAGGCGCCCGGCGGCAGGGGGCCAAGGCCCGGATGATCCCAGCGCACAAAGGCTTCGTAACGCCGCAACTGACGGCCCGAAAAGGCGACAATCGGCTGGAATGCGATCTCGAGATGCGCATTCTGCAGGGCGTTATCGATATCGATCCCGGTTAGCCGGACCGCTTGAGCGCTCATGGAGGTCCTGTCTCGCAAATATGCAAAAGGAACCTTACGGCAATCTTCGTTAACGCTGTCTTACCAGCCATTTGGGGGCGGGACCGGTCGCCGCAGGGGCTTTCGGACGCATGGCAAACCAGCCCTCAAACGGATTGAGTGATCCCCTAAAGGGGAGGGATCGTCATGCATACTGGCCTTATGTGGGCGGCAGCGGGATTATCGGCGCTGACTTTTGCCGTGCACACTTTCGTCGGCGGCAAGTTCGTGGCGCGACCCCTTCTTGCGGACCAGTCGCTGCCGGCCGCATCCAAATGGCTCAATTACTATTGCTGGCACATCACAACGCTTCTGCTGGTCGCGATGACGGTCGGCTACATTCATGCTGCGCGAACCGGCGCGGGTGTCGAGCTCGTCATTTTCATGGGTGTGTGCTCTGCTGCGTTCAGCGTCTTGAGCGGTGCCGTCGCAATCAAAGGCGGCATCAACCCGTTCAGGTTCCCCTCAACGAGTCTGTTTGCGTCTGTGGCCCTGACGACAGGGCTTGCGTTCGTTTTTTGATCAGTATTCGAACTGTTCTTCGAGAATGCGTTCCTCAAGGCCCGCACCGGCATCAAACAGCAGGCACATTTCGATATCCCGCGCAATCGAGCCATGGACGGTTTTGACGTCCCGGACTTCGTAATTGTCAGCGGTCGCGAGCACAGTACGGAATTCAGGGTCCTGCACCTCGAAATCGACTTCCGCGTCATAAGAGAGGAGCGCCCCGCGCCAGCGCCGCGGCCGGAACGGGCTGATCGGCGTCAGCGCCAGCAGGTTCGAGCTGATCGGCAGGATCGGGCCGTGCGCGGAGAGATTATAGGCGGTCGAGCCGGCAGGGGTGGATAAAAGGACCCCATCACAGATCAGGGTCTCCATCCGTGTCTGGCCATGCACTTTGATGGTGATGCGCGCGGTCTGGCGGGTCTCCCGCAGGAGAGCGATTTCGTTGATCGCCATCGCCTCATGCCTCTTGCCGCGCCCGTCGGTCGCGATCATGCGCAAGGGGTTGATGACGACGCGGTCCGCTTTGGCGATCCGTTCAGGGAGGGCGGCCGGGTTATACTCGTTCATCAGGAAGCCGACCGTACCGCAATTCATCCCATAGACCGGAATGTCGTGATGCATATGGGCGCGCAGGACATCGAGCAGGGTGCCATCACCCCCCAATGCGACGATGACTTCGGCGTCATCGGGGTCACAATTGCCGTACATCTTGACGAGTTCTTTCAGCGCGGCCTGACCTCTCGGCCGGTCACTGGCGACAAAGGCGATCCGCTGACCCTTATTTCTGCCTGCCATCTATGTCCTTCCCCCGGAGGCGGATATGCTAACTGTATCCGCCAGTTGCTGTCTGCCATAGGGCTTGTGCATCTGGATATAGCAAATTGAGGTCCATTCCGCGACCGGGAGGTAAGAATGAGTGATACGCCCATCGATATGGTGCCCCAGGAAATCCCGCCCGCCGATCTGCCATCCCTAAAAGGAGAGGTGTCGGAGGAGGAATGGCGCATCCGTTGCGAGCTGGCTGCGACCTATCGACTGGTCCAGCTTTTTGGCTGGGATGATCTCGTATTCACCCATATCTCCGCGCGCCTGCCGGATGAGGATGGCCAGCCCCGTTTCCTGATCAATCCCTTCGGTATCTTCTTCGAAGAGATGACGGCGTCTTCGCTGCTCAAGATTGATGTTGAGGGCAAGAAGCTCAATGAAAGTCCGTATACGGCGAATGCGGCGGGCTTCACGATCCATTCTGCCGTTCACGAAGTCCGCCATGATGCGGGCTGCGTCCTTCATCTTCACAGCCCATACGGCATTGCCGTCTCCGCGCTAGAAGAAGGGCTCAGCCGGCTCAGCCAGCATGCAATGCAGATCCATGATGATGTGGCCTATCACGCCTATGAAGGGATTGCCTTCAATCTTGAGGAGCGCGCGCGCCTTCAAGCGGATCTCGGCGATCATTCCTGCATGATCCTGCGCAACCACGGTACACTGACGACAGGGGCCAATTGCGCGATCGCCTTTGCGCGGATGTATTATCTGGAGCGGGCGTGTGAGATCCAGATCCTCGCGCAATCCGCCGGCAAGGTGATCGAAGAGAGCGAAGAAATGTCGCGCCTCGTCTATCAGCAATCCTCGCCGCTCTGGATCAAGGGGATCGGCGACAAGCTGATCTGGCCGGGGCTCGTCCGCCGCCTCGCCCGCGAAAATCCGGGCTGGGACGTTTAAGCGCCCGGATGCTGTTGACGGGGCACAAGGCGCTGGTCACAGGCGCAAGCCGGGGGATCGGTCTCGAGCTTGCGCGCGGCCTCCTCAAGCGCGGCGCGCAGGTGCTGGCGCTCAGCCGCAGCGGGGCGCCGGTCAAAAAGCTTGAAGAGGCCTATCCCGGCCGCGTTGAATTCCTCCCCGCCGATCTATCCCGGCGCGATCACGTCGATGCGCTGATCGGCACGCTCCAGTCCGAACAGCCGGACCTGTCGATCCTGATCAACAATGCCGGTGTCCAGTATGAGCTTGATCTTTTCGGCAAGGACCAGGCGAGGGTGATCGAGCAGGCGCGTGATGAGATCGAGGTCAACCTGACCTCGATCATTGAACTGACGACCGGGCTTCTGCCAGTTCTGAAAGCGCAGCCCGCTGCGGCGATCGTGAACATCACCTCATCATTGGCGCTCGCGCCGAAAAAGTCCGCCCCCGTCTATTGTGCGACCAAGGCGGGCTTGCGGAGTTTTACGAAGACCTTGCGCTATCAATGCGAAGAGAAGGCGCGGCATATCCTCGTCGTCGATGCCATGATGGGGCTGGTTGAAACCGACATGACGGCGGGGCGCGGCAAAAACAAAATAACGCCTGAGCGCGCGGCGAGCGAAGTGCTCGACGGCCTGCAGAAGGAAAAGACCGAAATCGCTATCGCGCAGGCCGCGCTGCTGAAGGTCATTGCCCGGATCGCGCCCGGTCTTGCGGAACGCATCCTGAGGAACGCATAACTGGTGTATACGGACGGATCAGGCGTCTGCGATCTGCGTGCGCCGGGTTTCAAGATAGGATCTGACACCGCCGTCTGAGCAGAGTTCCATGGCTCTGGTATAGGCCGCGAAGGTTTCCTCTTTTTGTCCCAGTTCTGCGAGCGCCGCCGCGAGCGTTGCCCAATAGGGCTGGTGGCCGCTGGCCTCGTCAGTAACCAGCCGCAATGTCCTGACGGCCTCGGTATGCCGGCCCGCGCCCACCAAGGCGGCTGCGTGGCCGATGATGGCGCCGAGGTTAGGGGTAACTTGCCGAAGAGCCGTATAAAGACCAATAATCGATGTCCACCGGTCCTCGCCAGTCCGCAGCATATGGATATGGGCCGACTGAATGGCCGCCTCCAGCTGAAACCGTCCCGGCTGTTTTGACAGGGCTGCCATATGTAGCACCTGCTCGGCGCGATTGATGAGGCCCTGATTCCAGTTATCAGGGCTCTGATTTTCGAATGGGATGAAGACGCCTTTATTGTCCCTGTCGGCGCCGAAACGGGAAAAGCGGTAGAGGCAGAGGGCATGTAGGCCTCTTGCCTCGGGCACTTTCGGGAAGGCGCCGCAACAGAGTTCAGACAAATAGCAGGCTTCCCGCGCGAGTTCTTCGTCCCTCACATCAAGCCCGGCGGAGAAAGCGCCATATATGGCATCGAGAACCGGCGGCAGAAGTGCCGGCCAATCCTGCGGCGCAGGGATATGAAAACCGGGCACGGTATCGGCCAGTGCGGCTTTCGCCCGTGAGAGCTGTTGTCCCATTGCAGTGGGACTTGAAAGAAAAAGCGGGGCGATCCGCGCGGCCGTCAGTCCCAGGACGGTTTGCAGCATGAGGGGCGAACGGACAGATGGCGGGACGGCGTCATGGGCGCAGGCAAACAGCAATCTCAGCCTTGGATCGGGGAGGGGCCATTGAGAGGCATCTTCTGCGGCGGCGTCCCGCTCAGCCTGCCGGAGCAGAACTTCCGTCTCAGACGCCCCCTTTGTCATCGCCCGGCGAGCCTGATCTGTCAGGCGGTTGCGGGAAACCGTGATCAGCCAAGCTTCTGGCCGCTCCGGGACACCCTTGTCGGGCCATACTTCCAATGCCCGGGCGAGGGCATCGCTTAAAGCATCCTCTGCCAGCTGAAGATTGCCGGCATGCCGGATTAATCGCCCCAAGAGACGGCCATAGGCAGTGCGCGCAAGCCGCTCGACTTCCCGGTGAGCAGCCTGCGCGGTCATTTGTCCTACTCGGCCCAGCCGGGAATGGGGCGAACTTCGACGACCCCGGTTTTGGCGCCGGGGCATTCGGCTGCCCAGTTGAGGGCTTCTTCCATGGAACCAGCTTCAATAATGTAGAATCCGCCCAGCTGTTCTTTTGAATCCGTGTAGGGTCCATCCTGAACAGTGCGTCCGCCGTCTCTCACCCGGACAGATTTGGCGGTATGGCTCAGCTCCAGCGGTGCGCCGCTCGACATGGCGCCGGCTTCCTGTAATTTCTGGGTATAGGCTGCCCAAGGCGCCATATAGGCTTCAAAAGCAGGGCCTTCTGACGGCATTGGGTTCGCGGCTTCGTCTTCAGCAATCAACAGCATGTATTTCATGTCATTTCTCTCTTTCTGGGCGGGAATGTTGCCGCCTGAATAGATGACGTGTGTGTGAGCTACATTTCGACATGGCAGCTGAAATTATTCTGGTTGCCGTAACAGCCCCGGCAGGCCGTCAACGCTCTCCGCGTTGCTCGTCAGGCGTTTTTCCTGCCAGGCACTTTCTTCCATGTGATTGATGGCGCGCGAGAGCTGGTCGCGCTCGCCATTGAACTCATAGAAGGGCACGCCCCAGCCGCAGCTATCCTGAATGCGCGTGATATCCGCATAGATGATATTCCGTGCCCGCTCGATTTTCGGGAAGAGCTTCATCCCTTCCTCAAATCCCGGCTCGTTGAACTGGACAACGCGGCCGGTCCCGTAGAGCCGCAGGATATTGGCCGGGCCGTCAAAGGCGCAGAACATGAAGGTGATGCGGCCATTCTCGCGCAAATGCGCGACGGTCTCGATCCCTGAGCCGCCCAGATCAGCATATGCAACCTGATGGTCGTCGATCACGGCGAAACTGTCATAGCCTTTGGGGGAGACATTGATGTGACCGCTATCGCCGCGCGGCGCGCTCGCCACGAAAAACATTTTCTGCTGCGCGATAAAGTCGCGGATGCGATCATCAATGCGATCATAGGTTTTGGCCATGTCGTCTCTCCTTGTCGATCATCCCTTAGCATCGCCGTTCCTTGCTGCCAGTCCTTGAACGATTGGGTTCACTCTGATTGAGCTACATCATCCTCTTGCGAAGCGGGGGGGAGGGCGCAACAAGCGCCTGAAAAATCAGGAGGTGACATGGCTGGCAAGGTTTATAAAAACGCCGCCGCGGCGCTCGACGGGCTCACTCATGACGGCATGACCGTGATGGCGGGCGGCTTCGGTCTCTGCGGCATTCCCGAAACGCTGATCATCGCGCTCAGGGATTCGGGCGCCAAGGATCTGACCGTCATTTCGAACAATGCCGGGGTCGATGACTGGGGTCTCGGGCTCCTTCTGCAGACGCGGCAGATCAAGAAAATGGTCAGCTCCTATGTGGGTGAGAACAAGACGTTCGAGGAGCAATTCCTCTCCGGCGAATTGGAGCTGGAATTCAACCCGCAAGGCACACTGGCCGAGCGCATCTGCGCGGGTGGCAAGGGCATTCCGGCCTTCTTCACCAAGACTGGCGTCGGCACGCTGATCGCCGAGGGCAAAGAAGAGCGCACTTTCGATGGCGAACGCTATATCATGGAGACGGGCCTGAAGGCCGATCTCTCAATCGTCCGTGCATGGAAGGGCGATACCGAAGGCAACCTCATTTATCGCAAGACCGCCCGCAACTTTAACCCGATGATGGCAACCGCCGGGAAGACCTGCGTTGCCGAGGTCGAGCACCTCGTCAAACCGGGTGAGCTTGATCCTGACCAGATCCACACGCCCGGGATCTTCATTGACCGGATCATCGAGGCCGAACAGGAAAAACGGATCGAGCAACGCACCGTCCGTCAGCGGGAGGAGGCGTAATCATGCCCTGGACACGTGACGAAATGGCCGCAGAGGCGGCAACCGAACTCGCAGACGGCTACTACGTCAATCTTGGCATTGGCATTCCGACGCTGGTCGCCAACCACATCCCCGATGGGATGAATGTGACCCTGCAATCGGAAAACGGCATGCTCGGCATGGGGCCTTTCCCGTATGATGACGATGTCGATGCCGACCTCATCAATGCGGGCAAGCAGACCATCACGGAGCTGGACAAGACGTCTTATTTCTCTTCGGCGGATTCCTTTGGGATGATCCGTGGGGGTCATATCGACCTCTCGATCCTTGGCGCGATGGAAGTCTCCGAAGGCGGCGATCTTGCCAACTGGATGATCCCCGGCAAGATGGTGAAGGGCATGGGCGGCGCGATGGATCTCGTCGCAGGCGTCAAGCGCGTCATCGTGCTGATGGATCACTCCTCGAAATCAGGGGCGCCGAAGCTGCTCAAGGAATGCTCGCTGCCGCTGACGGGTGTTGCGTGCGTGGACCGGATCATCACCGGGCTCGGCGTCTTTGATGTCGACAAAGAGAAAAAGGTTCTGCGCGTCGTCAAACTCGCGCCGGGCGTCACGATGGATGAGGTTCGGGCACAGACCGAGGCCGTGATCGAAGAGTAAGCTCTTCTTATATCCGACTTACCGAAAGGCGGCTCTGACGGGGCCGCCTTTTTCATGTGCAGGGCCGTGCGGGCCTAATATTGTTAGCGCAAACATTTCTGGCTAGGGTTCTTCCAAAATGACCGGGCTCCAACCCGGCAGGGAGGAAGATCATGGCGTTTCGGCACTTCGCGGCACCGGCTGCAGGCTTCATTCTTGTGACCGCTTGCGGCGGCAACAATGAAGAGGCCGCCCCATCAGACCCGGCCGAAACTGAAATGGTCGAGACGGTGGCGCCTGCTGAAACGAAGGCACCGCCTACTGAATCAACACTGACCGAAGCGGGTTATTTCTCCGAACCCGGACTGGATCTTCTGGTCTTCTCTAACTGGTATGACAGCCTGTTCAGTGACGCCAAGATCTCTGGGGTTGAGATCATCCATCACGGGGTTCGGGTCGTCACCAATGGCGATGTGCGCCTGAGCCCAACGCCGGGGCAGTGGGAGCCGATCGGCAGTTTCGCCCAGCGGGAGGTTGACCGCGAGACGGGCGTCATCACCGCTGAGCTCAGCTATCAGGATTTTGGGTTCGATTACCGCATTACCGGGCGGCGCGACGGGGAGGGCTATCTCATCCGTGTCGAGAGTGATGAGCCATTGCCGGCTGAACTCGACGGGGTGGCCGGATTCAATCTTGAATTCATTCCGTCCGTCTATGGCGGGGCCGGGGTGCTGGTCGATGGCAAGGCTGAGTTGCTGCCTGTCTATCCGTCAAGTGAGATGGAGCTGCGCGAGGGCGGCCCCCGGCCGGATGGTGCCGCCGCCGAACCCCTGCCGCTCGCCGAAGGACGAGAGATCGTGATGGCGGCGGGTGACGAGCGCGCACAAGTCACGGTCCGGTCCTCCGGCACACCGATTGCGGTCTATGATGGACGGAACCAGGCCCAGAATGGCTGGTTCGTTCTTCGCTCGCTGCTGCCGGCGGACAAAACGGGCACGCTGGTCGAATGGCGGATCAGTGCGCCAGTGGAGGATGACTGGATGCGGGAGCCGGTCGTCAGCTATAACCAGCTTGGCTATCGTCCGAACCGGGACAAAGTCGCGATTATCGAGCTTGATGCCCGGTCCGATGGCGCGGGAGAGATGAAACTCATCCGGCTGGGCGTAGATGGCGAGACGATTGTCAAATCAGGCACGCCCAAGGCATGGGGCAATTTCCTTCGCTATCAATATGCGAGTTTTGATTTCTCGGAGGTGACCGAGCCGGGGCTTTATGTTCTTGAACATGAAGGGCGCCGGGAGGGGCCATTCCGGATCGGGGAGGATGCCTATGACCGGGCGTGGCAATCGACGCTCGATATTTTCTTCCCCGTGCAGATGGATCACATGTTCGTCAATGAAGGCTATCGCGTCTGGCATGGCGCGCCGCATCTCGATGACGCCCTGCAGGCGCCGGTTGATCATGAGCATCATGACCTCTACCGGCAGGGGGCGACGACCGACACGGCCTTCGCGCCGCTGGAGCATATTCCGGGCCTGAATGTCGGTGGCTGGTTCGATGCGGGCGACTATGACATCCGTACCCAGAGCCAGTATGGCACTGTGCGCTATCTCGTCATGGCATGGGATGATTTTCGCCTGACGCGCGATCAGACGAAAGTGGACTGGACGCGGCGGCGCACCGATATTCATGTACCCGATGGCGAAGCGGACCTTCAGCAGCAGATCGCTCATGGCACGAAACAGCTTCTTGCCCAGTTTGACGCGGTGGGTTTTGCCATTCACGGTATCGTCGAACCCGATCTTGATCAGTACACCCATCTGGGTGATGCGCTGACCAAGACGGATAATCTGATCTATGATGCGCGGCTCGGCCCGGATGATAAAAGCGGCGGCTATTCCGGCAAGCTCGATGACCGCTGGGCGTTCACCAGCCGCTCCAGCGCCCTTCAATATGGTTCGGCGGCGGGGCTGGCCGCGGCGGCACGCGCATTGAAGACCTACGATGAGGCATTGGCGGAGAAGGCGCTGGCCACAGCGATCCGCGTTTTCGATGATGAGGAGAGCCGCGAGCCAGACCTCTTCCAGCATGGCAATACGACCGGCGGGCCGTTGCCGCTCGAACGCTTCCGGGCCGCCGCCGAACTTCTTCTGACAACGGAGGATCCGCAATATGCGGGGGCCGTTCTTGATGCGTGGGAAGAGGCGCAGCCCTTCTTTGGCGCCATTGCCCCGTTGGCCGTCGATATCCGCCCCCTGATGTCGGAAGGTTACGACGCGCAGTTGAGGGAGGCTGCCGAGGCTTACATTGCGACACTCGCTGAGGCGCGGGCCGAAAGCCCGTTCAATGTGGAGATCACCAAACGCGGCTGGGCCGGGGCAGGGGCTGTCGTGGGGCAGGCCGTGGCGGATTATAAGTTGCACACGGCTTTTCCTGATCTCGTACCTGCGCAGCAGGTTTATGACGGGTTTGATTATGTGTTGGGGCGTCACCCCGGGCACAATCTCTCGCTGGTCTCCGGCATTGGGGCGAAATCGAAAAAGGTCGCCTACGGCACGAACCGCGCGGATCATTCCTATATTGCGGGCGGGGTCGTTCCCGGCATGCTGATCCTGAAGCCGGATTATCCCGAGAACCGGGAGGACTGGCCGTTCTTCTGGGGACAGAATGAATATGTCATTCCGCTGGCCGCGCAATATATCTATCTTGCCAATGCGGCGGCCCGATTGGGGCGGGAGGAGTAACCCGTCCCTTATCGCCGCTTCGTCGTCATTGCCCAGAGAATGGCAATGATGGGCGCGGCGAGCGTCAGCCAGGAAAGTGCGTCATAAACGCCATTCCCGACGAGTGCTGCAATCAGGCCAATCAGGGAGAAAACAGCCAATAGGGCGGGCACGGCAAAAATGACCGTAAGGGGCAGCTTTGTACTAGGGGGACGGCGCGACTTCACGGGGCTTCCTTCTCGTTGAGGATCGCTTCCACCGGATCGTTCCGAGAGTTGCCACCCTGTCGCTTTGACAGCCAGAGATAAAGCCCAGTGCCGAGGACGATGATGGTGGCAAGGTCTAGTAGAGCCCAGAGGAGTTTGAGCGGCAATCCGCCATAATCCCCGAAATGAAGTGGCTGGGAGAGTGACAGCATCTTGTTGTACCACGGCATCTCCCGCAGATCGACAAGCACGCCTGTCTCAGCATCGATCAGCGCCGGGGTGACGATATGCTCCGTCAGCGGTGTGTTGCCATGCAGGAAGACAGCATAGTGATGGTCGGTTGAGTAGTCACCGCCCGGAAAGGCCACGAATTGCAGCGTCATGTCAGGGGCGGCCTCGACGGCTTTCGCAATCGCTTCATCAAGTGAGCTCAGGGTTTCGGGGCGTCCGGACCCTTCAAATGGCTCAATCAGGTCAGCGAGCTGATTATTCTTCCATGCGTCGAGGATCGGTGTTGCAAGCGTGTTGATGATCCCAGTGAAGCCGACAACCAGAACCCATGCCACCGTCACGATGCCGAGAAGATTGTGGTAGTCGAGCCATTTGGTGCGCGGCGATTTTGTGACCCTCAGCGTGCCAAATTCATGCTTGCGCATGAAGGGTGCATAGAGAACCACACCGGAGATGATGGCGAGCACAAAGAGGATCCCCATCGCCCCGAGGAACAGCATGCCCGGCAGTCCCAGAAACATGTCCGTATGCAGCTGGAGCAGGAATTCCATCACCCCGCCATCACCCGTCTTGGGCGGCACGAGATTTCCGCTTGTATGGTCGTAAGAGGCGAAGTGCATTTTCACCCCGGGGGCGTCGGGTGTCGGCCCGGTTGTCACATTGACGACGGGGCGGTCGATGTCGAAGCTCATGAAGATCGGCACTTCACCGGGACGCCTCGCAAGCGCGGTCGACAGGATCTCATCATAGCTGAGAAGGGCGCCTTGCGGGTGGGCAGGTTCCCAGACTTCCGTATTCAGCGCGTCTTCGATTTCATCATGAAAGACAAGCGGCAGGCCCGTGATGCACAGCATCAGGAGGAAAAGCGTGCAGACAAGGCTCGTCCATTTGTGAATGGCGCTCCAGGCTCTGATTGTCTTTGGGGTCATGGACGGCCGAGGACCGGGGCATTGCTGCCCCGGCCTGATTGTTAAAGGTCAGCTGAAAGTGACAGGATGAAAGTACGCGGCGACCCCTGAACAAGGTAGTTCGCCCCCGGAAAACCGCCCGTTGAGGCCCAATAGGCTTCATCGGTCACATTCTGGATTCGCGCCCGGAGGGTGAGGTCCTGCGACTGGATGGGCAGCTTGTAGGACGCTCCCAGATCAAGGCGGGTCCAGCTGTCGAGGGTCGTCGTATTCGCGGCATCAACATATTGCTCGCCTGTGAAGACGATGCGGCCATCAATGCTGAGGCCCGTGACAGCGGCCACATCATAGGTCGCGTTCACATTGGCCTGGAATTCCGGCACGCCGATTGGCTGGTTACCTTCATTGACGCCGCCTTGAGTGCGCGAAAGTTCCGAATCGAGCCAGGTCATGCCGCCAAGGAGGCGGAAGCCTTCGGCCGGTTCACCGAACACCGTGAGTTCGAGCCCGGTCGTCTCCTGCTCACCAGAATCGGTGAAGACTTGGTCGACGACGATTGCATTGGGCTGCGAGAGATTAAAGACGCTCAGCACCCCACCGAAACTGCCTGCATCATATTTGATGCCGGCTTCGATCTGCTCACCGCGATAGGGTTCCAGAACCTCGCCCGCATTGTTGATCGGTGTGCCGCCGCTGGTTGCCGGAGCAATCGCGCCCGGCTGCAGGCTTTCGGCATAATTGGCATAAAGCGAGATCGACGCTTGCGGTTTGTAGACAACACCAAAGACGGGCGTGACTGCACTGTCGGAATAACGCGAAAGCTCAGCGCCCGTATTATAATCGAAGGATGCCGTTTCGATATCCTGATGGCGAAGGCCAACCGTGGCCAGCAATTTGCCGTCAAGGAATGACATCATGTCGGCAATCGCGATGCTTGAATTCTCGACTTCTTCTGTCTTGCCCGGATCACCAAGATCACCGCCGACAAAGAAATCAGCTGCGGGAGGCGTGACGGCCATGGGCTCGTAGAGGTCACCGGCAAAACCGGCAAAGCTGGAGAATGCATAGGCGTTACGCGATTCAAGATTGATCGCCGAGGCCGATACCGTCAGGCGGTGCCCGATGCTGCCTGTTGCGAATTCCGCACGGAAGCCTGTGTCAGCGGAGAGGATTTCATCCTCACGCGTATTGTCGAAGCGGTAGGCGCTGGTCGTCCCATCGGCGGCGGCACTCGGATTGGCAAGGACGTTGGCTTCCTCGCCGTAACGGCCACCGACAGCGACCCAGGCCGTAATCAGGTCCGTGACATCAAATTCGCCGCGGATAACGCCAAAGACCTGCTCTTCATCCGTATAGGTCCAAGGCTGGGCATAATTATCAGATGAATCCGGCACAGAAGGCACATCACCGAGGGGGGTGACCTGCGGGCGCGGCGCGTCAATCCGGTGATCCTGATAGCCAAGATCGGCGGAGAAGCGCAGCCGGTCTCCCCGGTAATCCGTGCCGATGGACAGGACCGTCAGTTCACGTTCCTGATCTTCGATAGAAGTTTCACCGTCGCGACGCACCGCATTGAAGCGTACGCCAAAATCATTGCCTTCACCGAACCGGCGGGCAATGTCTGCGGCGCCATAGAACTGGCCGGCGTTCTCATAGCCGAGTGTCAGCCGGGTCAGCGGTTCGGCAGTTGCCCTTTTGGGGACGAGGTTGAAAGCCCCGCCGACGGCACTGCCGCCGGGTGCCGCGCCATTGAGGAAGGAGTTGGCGCCGCGGAAGACCTCAACACGTTCAACCAGTTCAGCGGCAACAAACTGGCGCGGCAGAATGCCGTATACGCCATTATAGGTCATGTCGTCGGAATAAACCGGGAAACCGCGCACGACGTAGAGTTCCTGAAAATTCCCAAAGCCTTTGGCGACGCGCACACCCGGATCATTCTGAAGCACGTCGCCGACGCTGGTGGACTGCTGCTCGCGGATCAATTGCTCCGTATAGGCAAGGCCCGAAAAGGGGGCATCCATGTAATCAAGGTTGCCAAGCAGACCCGCGCGGCCGCCACGAGCAACCTGCTCGCCGTCAAAGGCGGGGCTGAGATCGACCTGCGAGCCGCCTTTGACGACGATGACGTCGTCCGTTTCGGCGGTTTCCTGAGCGGTGGCGGGGAGGGCGGTTGCGAGAGCGATGACCGCGCTGGCAGAGAAAAGAGACTTGAACACTGGCAGGCAAACTTTCATTTTGAATGAGAATGCGAGCTATTCGCAGAAAAGCGATTCAGAAACAAGTGCGCCAGTGTGACACGCCCATGGAAATGTCAGATTGGCATCAAATCATTGATTACATTAGGGATCAGGGGAGGTCGCTGGCGACCCGTTCGTTGAACCAGCGCCGTTCGCTCAAACGCTCAAGATAAGCATCGAGTGCGGGGAAATCGGGTTTGTCGATCGGGGTGCGCTGCCAGCGAAGAACGCTGAGCCCGATCGGGATGTCCGCCAGCGTGAAAGTGGGCCCGGCGATGAAGGCACCGGTTTTCTCAAGCTGCGCCCCGGCAATCTGCATCTTCTGTGTCCAGCGCAGGCGGGAGTCCTCAATCTGGCCCTCATCGGTGAAGCCGGGGAATTTCCGTACCAGTGCGCCGAAAGCATATCGGAACGCGGGGTTGAGATCCGCCGCCTGCCAGTCGATCCATTGGTCGATCATGGCGCGGGGTGCCGGGGCGGAGGGGTAGAGATCGCTTGCCTGCCGATTGGCCAGATAGCGAATGATCGAGTTTGATTCCCACAGGACGAACCCGTCATCATCGATGACGGGAACGGTCGCGTTCGGGTTGAGCGCCAGATACTCAGCCGCCTTGGGATCGCGATAGGGCATGCCCCAATCCACTCGCTCGAACTCGATGCCCATCTCGTCACAGGCCCACAGGACCTTGGCGACATTGATCGACTCGGCCTTGCCGAGAATCTTCAGCATGTCTCTATCCAGATCTCAGCTGTTATTCCGCCTTCTGACGGGCGACCCACGCATCAATCTGACCTTCGAGCACCGAAAGGGGCAGGGGGCCAGCCGCAAGGACCGTGTCGTGGAAGCCGCGAATGTCGAAATCGTCGCCGAGTTCGGCCTTTGCGGCTTCGCGAAGTTCGAGAATGCGCAGCATACCGATCTTGTAGGCCGTTGCCTGACCCGGATAGACAATATAGCGCTCAATCGCTTTTACAGTATCGCCATCAGGGTTCGGTGTGTTCTCTTGCAGATAGTCAATTGCTTCCTGCATCTCCCAGCCTTTGGCGTGAAGACCTGTGTCAACGACAAGGCGCGCGGCGCGCCACAGCTCCATCGCCAATCGGCCGAAATCCGAATAGGGATCTTCGTAAAAGCCGATCTCTTTGGGTAGAAGCTCCGAATAAAGGCCCCAGCCTTCCGTATAGGCTGTATAGCCGCCAAAGCGGCGGAAGAGCGGCAGGCCATCCTGCTCGATCTGCAGCGCGCGCTGCATGTGGTGGCCGGGGATTGCCTCATGATAGACCAGCGCTTCGAGCTGGTAGGTCGGCATGTCCTCCATCTTAGCAAGGTTTGCGTAAAAGATGCCGGGGCGCGAGCCATCGGGGGCAGGCTGGTTATAGAAAGCCTTGCCGGCGGCGCGTTCGCGATAGGGTTCGACCCGGCGGACCTCGACCGGGGCTGCCGGAATCAGACCGAACTGCTCGGACAATTTCACTTTCATGCCCACAATATAGTCGCGCGCGAGTTCGAGATAGGCTTCACGCCCTTCATCCGTATTCGGCAGATAGAACTGCTCGTCTTCGCGCATGAAGTCGAAGAATTCCTGAAGCGTTCCTTCAAAGCCGACCTGCGCCATGATCGCGCGCATCTCATCCTGGATGCGGGCAACCTCGGCGAGCCCAAGCTGGTGGATTTCCTCCGCCGTCAGATCTGTTGTCGTGTAATTGGACAACAGCGCATTGTAATAGGCTTCGCCGTCTTGGAACCGGCCGACCCCGTAATTGCCGTCAACGACATCGGCATCACCCATGGTTTCAACGCGGGTCGCAAAATCTTCATAGGCAGCAGCAAAGGGGCCTTCGATCAGCTCAAGCAGGTCGAGTTCGAGCTGGTCTTTCTCAGCAACAGGGGCGTCGAGCGCCTCCATTTTCTTTGAGAAATCCTCAAGGATGGCCTCGCCGTCGGCAATCGACCGCGCTGTCTCGGCGATCAGTGGATAAGAGAATTCTGGGAGCGGAAAGTCTCCGGCAATCCGGTCTTCCATCTGGGTTGCGGCCTGATCGAGCACTTCCGGCACGCCCCGGACGCGCGCGACATAGGCGACCGCATCCTCGAACGTGTCGACCTTGTGGTAGTTGGCGAGGAAGACCGGGATATTGCTGTGAATGCCGCGGAACTGGGTCAGTGAGAAACGCTGTAGGCGGAAATTGTCGAGCGCCAGCGAGTTCTCCGTGTCATAGGTGAAAAGATCGTAATTGAGCTGGCCTTCAGGGGAGAGGGCGTCGCGATCAAAGCTATCCTGCATCTCTGCAAGCTGGGCTTCGAGAAGTTCGCGCTGACGTTCGTCGGCTTCGTCCGTGCGTTCGTCCCATTTGTCGGTATTGGTCTTGCGGCCCAGATAGGTCTGGAATTCCGGGCTGAGGGCCAGTTGCTCTTCGAATTTCGCATCAAGGAAAGTCGCGAGCCGCGCGTCTTCTTCGGCCATAGCGGCCATTTCTTCAGCGCTTGGTGCTTGGGTCGAGGAGGTCTCGGCGGGCACCGGCGCCGCAGGTTTGTCCTCGGCCTCTTTATCTCCCGAACAGGCAACGAGAAGGGCCGCAGCAGCGGCGGAAAGAAGAAGTCGTGTCATCAGGGCCTCCGGGCAAATCTGCCCGGAAGGTGCCAAGCCTCACCGCGCCTGTCCAGTCGGGCAGGGCAGTCCGGCCTTAATCGACGATGCCTTTGTTGCGGACATTATAGACCGCGTCGCGATAGAGTTTGTGAACTTCGCCATTGAACGGAATGCTCTGGACAAAGAACACCGCCGTCAGGTCGTTCTCAGGATCGACCCAGAACATGGTGCTGGCATAGCCATCCCAGAAATACTCGCCGACAAAGCCGTAATTCTCATTCTCGTCGACCGGTGGGGCGGTGCGTACGGCAAAATCGATGCCGAAGCCGACTTGTCCCTTGCTGGGGAGCCACAGACGCTCGGTGATCTCCTCATCGAGATAGTTCGTGCGCATCAGCTTAACAGTCTCAGGCTCCAGGATTTTGACGTCGCCGAACGCGCCGTCATTCAACAGCATTCGGGTGAATTTAGCATAATCATCAAGCGTGGAGGTCAGGCCGAATGTACCGGGGCGGAGGGGCCATTTGTTGTAGTTGAACGCATAGGCCTGCTCATCAGGCTGGCGGGTGAGGGAGCCATCTTCCTCGGTGATATACATGGCCGCCATGCGGTCCCGGCGCTCTTCGGGCACGTAATAGGCCGTCTCCGTCATGCCGAGCGGATCAAGCACCGTCTGCTGAATATAATCCTCGAACGCCATGCCGGAGAGACGCTCGACCATCAGGGCCTGAATATCGACGGCCAGTGAATACTCCCATTGCTCACCGGGGTGATAGAGTAGGGGGAGCTTGCCCAGCGCCTCGGCCTCATCGGCCAGCGTGCCTTCCCAGTTGAGCGGATTGGCTGCGGCATAGGCCTGGCCGAGCGGTGTTTCGTTGGCGTCCCCGATAAAGCCTGCCGTATGCCGAAGAAAATCCATCACGATCGGCTGGCGACGGGCAGGCTCGGTGAGGAGGTTTCCTTCCTCATCGACGCCCGAATAGACGGCCATGTCGCTCAGCTCAGGGACATATTTCGCAATCGGGTCATCGAGCGCGAATTTGCCTTCCTCATAGAGCGTCATGAGGGCGACCCCGGCAACCGGCTTGGTCATCGAGAAGATCTGCACGACCGTATCACGCGCCATCGGCTTTTCGGCTTCGCGGTCCGCCATGCCATGCGCGCCAAAAAAGACTTCCTCGCCGTCCTCAAAGATGAGGGCTGCTACCCCGGCGACGCGGCCATCGGCCACCATGTCGGCTAGCGCCGCATCAACAACATCCGGTTTGACGATGCCGTCAGAGGCCATTTCCGTGGCGGGATCGGTCGTCCCTGCGGGCTCATCCCCGCCCGAACAGGCGGTCAGCAACAGGGCGGCGGCAAGGCCAAAGCGGGTAATCATGTGAGCGCTCCCATTTTTCTTTGAGCCTGCCAATCCTCGCAGGAATAGTCCAGCCGGGCCTATTGGGCGGCGAGGGCGGCTTCTTCGTCATCCATTTCGGCAGGTATGCTCTCGAATAGCGGGGTCGACATATACCGCTCAGCTGTGTCGGGCAGCATGCAGAGGATGACGGTGCCTTTCTCGGCCTTTTCGGCGATCTGCCGGGCCACAGCAAAGGTCGAGCCGCCCGAAATGCCGGTCATGATGCCTTCCTTGGCGGCAAGCTCCCGCGCCCATTTGATGCCTTCGGGCCCGGCGACGGGCAGAATTTCATCATAATACTGATTGTCGATGGATTCCTGAATGACGAGCGGGATGAAATCCGGGCTCCAGCCCTGAATGGGGTGGGGCTCCCAGGCCGGGTGGCTGGATGCTGCCGCGCCATCTTCGCGCCGCTCCTGCGGAGTGCCGCTGGAAACCATCGCTGCATTGGCGGGCTCACTCAGGATGATTTTCGTGTCGGGCCGTTCACGGCGCAGGACGCGGGCAACCCCGGTGACCGTGCCGCCGGTACCGAACCCCGTGACCCAGTAATCAAGCTTTTGTCCCGCAAAGTCTGCGATAATCTCCGGACCCGTTGTTTTCTCGTGAATGTCAGCATTGGCCTCGGTTTCGAACTGCCGAGCGAGGAACCAGCCATTCTTTTCGGCCAGCTCGCGAGCCTTTCTCACCATGCCTGTGCCCTTTTCTTCCTTGGGCGTCAGGACAACCTTGGCCCCCAGATAGCGCATCAGCTTGCGGCGCTCGACAGAGAAGCTTTCAGCCATGGTGCAGACAAAGGGATATCCTTTCGCGGCGCAGACCATGGCAAGGCCGATCCCTGTGTTCCCGGATGTTGCCTCAACAACAGTCTGGCCGGGTTTCAGCTCGCCTGATTTCTCGGCATCCTCGATGATGCTCATCGCCAGCCGGTCTTTCACGCTGGCGCCAGGATTGAAAAATTCCGCCTTGACGTAGATCGTCACACCATCGGGAGCCAATCGGTTGATCCGTATACAGGGCGTGTTGCCGATCGTGCTGATAATATCGGGATGAAGATAAGCGTCGGTGGCGGACATGAGATAACCCTCCGTAACAGATGAGGCCGTCATTTGGGCATAGTGGGGAGGCAAATCCAGCATGCGTCGCAGCAGGATTGGCCTACTTTTGCTAAGGGCTTGGTCTTGCACCTGCTTCGCGCCTCAATTATCGTTAGCCGATAAAGGTTTGCACACCGGAATTGGGGTTTTTGATGTTTGATTTCCGTTCTCCCGCCTTGCGCGGGGTTTCACTGCTCGCGATCGCAGCGGCTGCGCTGGCAGCCTGTGAAACCACGTCTTCGAGCGACACTGCCGCGACCGCAGAAGTCGATGTCGCACCCGACAGTGTCGGGGATGGAGGGGCGTCTGAATCTTTCTACCCGCTGACGCTGGGGGAGGCAGGCGTCTTTGCCGCCTTTGAACCTGCGCCGACCGGCCGGACGACCAATATCGATTATGAGGTCATCAGCGAGGCGCTGGAGATCATCGTCTTTGATACAGGGCCTTCTACCCGCATCCGGGCGCGCGATCGCCAGGGGACACGGGCCGGCTCGCGGATCGTCAAAGGGCACAATTCGCCATATCGGCTGGAAGGCAACAAGATCTTCCTGTCACAGTTTGACGATGAAAGCGGCAACTCGTTCCGTGAGTATGCGGAGAACCTCGTCGATATCGGTAACAAGATCGATATCACGACGCTGCCGCGCAATGAGCAGCTCGCCTACTGGTTCAACCTGCACAATATGTGGGTCATCGCCATTCTGGCTGATGAATATCCGGTCCGGTATCCGGAGCGGATCAAGATCGATGGGGCGCTCTTCCACGACGCCAAGATCATGAACATCAGCGGTGTAGATCTGTCGCTCTCCGACATCCGCACCAACATCGTCTATCGTTACTGGGATGATCCGCGCGTCATGTACGGCTTCTTCCATGGCGATCTGGGCAGCCCAAGCATCGATGACGAGGCCTATACGTCAGAGAACATCAACCGCATCCTTGACCGGAATGCGCGAGAATTTGTGAATGCGCTTCGCGGGGTCCAGCGGGGCCGGAGCAAGGTCTATATCTCCAAGCTCTATTATGAAGCACGGGCCGGGCTCTTCCCGAACTGGCCAGTTGATCTGCTCGCCCATCTTGAGAATTTCGCTGATGAAGAAGTCAGCATGATCCTTCTTGAGAATGGCGCGAATTTCGAGGCCATGAAGTATCCGAACCGGACGGCTGACATGGTCGGCGGTGATCCGAGCCCGGACATCAATGCGGGTCCGTCGGGCAGCTCTACGCCACCGCAGCTCGTCGAAATGGTCCAGGAAGTCCGTGAGAAATATGTCGAGCTGCGCCGTCAGGGCCGCATCGGCGGCGCGCGCGTCATCATCATTGACGAGCCGACCGAAGATCAGGGCCCGCCGCCGGATGAGACGATCGACTGATCCGCAACTGGATCATCCAATGCGAAAAGGGCCGCTCATCTAGCGGCCCTTTTTTATTCCGTAATTGGAGAGAAGCTTACTCCGCTGCGACGCGTTTGGGGTCGCCGTGGCAGTGCTTGTATTTCTTGCCCGAGCCGCAGGGGCAGGGCGCGTTGCGGCTGACCCGTGACCAGGTCGAGGGATCATCCGCGCTGACCTCGCGGGCCATCCGCCGGGCACGCATGCTAGAATGACCGACCGCCTGACCGTAGGAGCGGTAAGGGGCTTCCGGGCCGCCATGACCGGCATCATTCTCGCCAGTCGTTGCATCGATATGACTTTCGCGCATCTGGGCCGGATCAAGCTTGCCTTGTGCCTTGAGCGCTTCGAGGAGGCGCTTGGCTTCATCGACATTGATCTGGTTCGGCGTGCCGACCTGTCCGGTCTGTTCTTCAGGCTGGCGCAGGCGGACATGGAACAGGCTGCGGGTCACATCGCGGCGCAGGCCATTGAGAAGCTCGGAGAAGAGCGCAAAGGCTTCGGTCTTGAACTCGTGCAGCGGGTCGCGCTGACCCATGCCGCGAAGGCCGACGACCGAGCGGAGGTGATCGAGCATCTGAAGGTGCTCGCGCCAGTTCGTGTCGATCGTCCGCAGGAGGAGCTCTTTCTCGATCTGCTTGGCAATATCGTCGCCAAAGTCATGGGCTTTGGCCTGCCACGCCTTGTCGGTGATCTCGATGATGCGCTCTTCGATCTCACTATCAGCAACACCTTCCTCAGCGGCCCATTCCGGGATTTTGAGGTCGAGGCCGAAGACTTCGATGATTTCCTGACGCAGACCTTCCGCATCCCATTGCTCGGCATAGGATTTAGGCGGGATATAGGTCACGACGAGATCTTCGATCAGGGTGCGGCGCATATCAGCGACTATCTCGCTGACATCTTCTGCGCTCATGAACTCGATCCGCTGCTCAAAGATGGCTTTGCGCTGATCGTTCATGACGTCGTCATATTTGAGGACGTTTTTCCGCATGTCGAAGTTGCGCTGCTCAATCTTCTTCTGCGCGTTCTCGACGGCCTTGGTGAACCAGGGGTGCTCGATCGATTCATCTTCGCGGATGCCAAAGCGCTTGAGCATTTTTTCCATGCCCGAGCCGAAGATCCGCATCAGATCATCTTCGAGCGAGAGGAAGAATTTCGTCGTACCCGGATCGCCCTGACGGCCTGACCGGCCTCGCAGCTGGTTGTCGATCCGGCGGCTTTCGTGACGCTCTGTCGCCAGAACATAAAGCCCGCCGGCGGCAAGAGCTGTTGCTTTCTGGTCAGCGACTTTGATTTCGATTTCCCGGCGTTTGCTGGCGATTGTATCGGCGTCATCCTCTTCGGAAAGCTGTGTCATGATCTCCATATCGACGGAGCCGCCGAGCTGGATGTCGGTACCGCGGCCAGCCATGTTGGTCGCAATCGTCACAGCGCCGGGGACACCGGCCTGCGCGACGATCTCGGCTTCCTGTTCGTGGAAGCGGGCGTTCAGCACGTTGTGCGGCACCGGGATTGGTTTGCGCGACATCGCCTCAAGATCGCTGGCCTGCTTTTGCAGATGCGCAATCTCGTCGTCATTCTTGCCTTCCTTCAATTCTTTGGCACGGGCACGGAGGATTTCCGCTGTCTCGCGCCAGAATTTCTTGTCGGTCAGCAGGTTTGAGAGATATTCCGATTTCTCGATCGACACTGTGCCGACGAGCACCGGCTGGCCGCGCATGTGGCAATCGGCGATCTGGGCAGCGATGGCGCGGTATTTCTCCTTCGCCGTCATGTAGAGCTCGTCATCGAGGTCTTCGCGGGCGATCGGCTTGTTGGTCGGTACCTCAAAGACGGAGAGCTCGTAGATGTCCTGGAATTCGCCTTCTTCGGTCAGGGCCGTCCCGGTCATGCCGGAGAGTTTATCGTAAAGGCGGAAATAGTTCTGGAAGGTGATCGAGGCGAGGGTCACGTTTTCCGGCTGGATACGGACATTTTCCTTCGCTTCGACGGCCTGGTGCAGGCCATCTGACCAGCGGCGGCCATCCATCATCCGGCCAGTGAATTCATCGATGATGACGACCTTGCCGTCCTTGACGATGTAGTCCTTGTCCCGCTGGAACATCTTGTGAGCGCGCAGCGCATTCTGGATGTGGTGAACGACAGAGACGTTGGCTGCTTCGTAAAGCTGCTCGCCTTCGAGCATGTCCCGTTCACGGAGCATATCCTCGAGGGCTTCGTTGCCTTCTTCGGTCAGGTCGACGCGGCGCTGCTTCTCGTCGATCTCGTAATGCTCTTCGGTGAGCTGGGGGATCAGCTCGTTGATCGTGTTGTAAAGCTCGGACTTGTCCTCGGTCGGCCCAGAGATAATCAGCGGGGTCCGGGCCTCGTCGATCAGGATCGAGTCGACCTCGTCAACGATGGCGAAGTGGTGGCCGCGCTGGACCATCTCTTCGATCCGCTGCTTCATGTTGTCACGAAGATAGTCGAAACCGAGCTCGTTGTTCGTCGCGTAAGTGATGTCGCAGGCATAGGCTTCGCGCCGCTCATCATCATTCAGCCCATGGACGATTGCGCCGACCGTCATGCCAAGCGCATTGTAGACCTTCGCCATCCATTCGGAGTCCCGCTTGGCGAGATAGTCGTTGACGGTGACGACGTGGACGCCCTTGCCGGTCAGCGCGTTCAGATAGGCGGGGAGGGTCGCAACGAGTGTTTTACCTTCACCGGTCTTCATCTCGGCGATGTCGCCGCCGTGAATGACCATGCCGCCGGCGAACTGAACGTCATAAGGGCGAAGGCCAAGCGCACGGGTCGCAGCCTCACGAACGAGAGCAAAGGCTTCGGGCAGGAGGTGGTCGAGCGACTCACCATTCTGGTATCGGGTCTTGAATTCCTCGGTTTTGGCTTTGATTCCGTCGTCGGAAAGGGCCGCCATTTCCTCAGCCAGATCACCAATTCCTTCCGCTTTTTTCATCAGCGGCTTCATCCGCCTTTCATTGGCGGAACCGAATAGGCGGGCGGCGAGGGACTTTTTGGCCATTGGCGAGGTGCTCACGAGGTTTGTTTTTGCGGTTTTTCCGCGGGGCGCACAGAGAGGCGAGACGCGGCGGCATGCCTGAACTTGTCTGATGCGGCAAATAAGAAAGCGCCGGTTGAGTGTCAAATCGCGCCGTTACCTTAACAAGTCTCGCCATTGACTCTTTGGCCCGAAACTCAAAATCGTGTCCCGATGAAAAAGCGACCGTCAATCTGGACCCGGTCGGGTATTGGCCCGGTTCTAGGCTATTGTGGCCTCGTCACCCATAGAGCTGTGGGCTCTGTGGGCCTGCGCGACCTTGTTCTGGGCGCAGGGGCCATGGCGCTCGTCCTGACGGCGGCGGAGAAGGCCGTTGATGGTCCTTTGGCCGCACCGGCCCCGAATCCGGTCCTTGAGGCGCGTGACCCGGTCCTGATCGCCGTGGGGACGACCCCGATTCGGCTTTCAGATGCGCGGGCGCAGGCGGTCATCTCGCAGGTTTCCGATGCCGAAGAGCTGCCGGCGCCAGATCTTTTCCAGACAGGTCTTGTGGGCGAAGCGGCCGATCAGGTGGCCCTCGCCAAGCTCGCTGAGGCGAGAGGGCTTGAGGATGCGCTTGAGGTCCGGGCTCAGCTCGCCCTTGCGCGCCGCCGTATTCTCTCCAGTGCGCTGCTTGATCTTGCGGTCAATCGTGAGGTCACCGAGGAGCAGGTTCGTGCCGTCTATGACGCCGAAGTGGCTGCCGCTGCAGCCGACCAGACCCTGATCCTCCGCCGCATCCAGGTCTCCAGCATGACCGAGGCCGAAGACATTCTCACGCGTCTCGGGAATGGGGCCAGCTTCTCCGAAATGGCCCGCCGCCGCTCGCTCGACATGTCGACCCGTAATCAGGGTGGTGATCTGGGCAAGGTCCGGCTCAGCGACCTGCCGCCTTCCATCGCTGACGTCCTCTATGACCTGCCGGTCGGTGATGTCTCGATCCCAGTCGAGGGGCAGGAGGGCTGGTATCTCATGACGGTCGACGCCCGTTCAGAAGTCCGCCTGCCGCCTTTCGAGGACGTCCATGAGTCTATCGAGCGCCGCCTGCGCGATGAGGTCGTGACCAAGACCATCGCAGAGGCCCGCGCCGCCGTGCCGATCCGCATGGCGGGCAATGGGCTTGATGCCGGACCATTGCCGCTGATGTCGCTCCAGTCCGCCGGGCGCACCTGGTAACTAAGTGACAGAATTTCCTTCGAATTCTTTAGAAGCCTATTCATCATTCTTCGCTATTCCGAGGTCCCTGAAATGGGTGAGTGCGTGATCGTTACTGCCGTTGGGCTCATCGATCGCGATGGTAGGGTGCTTCTGACGACGCGCCCGGAAGGCAAGGATTATGCGGGGTTCTGGGAATTTCCTGGCGGCAAGATCGAGGACGGTGAACGCGCCGAAAGCGCGCTTGTCCGCGAATTGCGCGAAGAACTCGGCATCCGAACTGAAGAAAGCTGCCTTGCGCCTTTCAGCTTTGGTACCGACAGTGACACCGGTCTCCTCCTGCTTCTCTTCCTGTGCCGCAAATGGGATGGCACCGCGCAGGGCCTCGAAGGACAGGAGCTCAAATGGGTCGCTCCTTCCGAACTCCTTGCGCATGACATGCCGCCCATCGACAGGCCGCTCGCAGCGCAACTCAGGGATTTTCTCTCAGGCCTTTAGCGGCCATCTGAAGTGGGGCCGGGCATGATCTCTTCGTTCAAAAAGACCGGCATCCGTTTTCTCAATGACGAAACCGGCGCAACGGCAATCGAATATGGCCTCATCGTCGCGCTGATTTCACTTGGGCTTTTGCTGCTCGTGAATGGCGTCACGGCGGACAATATCAGCGCGACGTTTAACAAAGCCGCTGATGGGATCCGCGACGGCAAGTTCGACGACGGCAATACGTCTTCCTGACGCCGCGACGGCGATTTTATCTCCCTGGATTGAATGGCTTCGCCTCGCTTTACGCGGGCTGGAAATCAGCATACCCAACACTTGGTTGTGTATTGTCTGCTGCGGCAACCAGGGAAAGGTATCCGGCAAGATGAGATTTCACGCATTTCTCGGACCGCTCATGTCGCTCAGTCTCATCACCGAGGTCGCCGCGGCGCAGGACGTTGGCACAGTCGAGGCTGTTCATGGTGGTCAAGGCGAAGTCTTCGTCATGCGACGATCAAGGTCACATATTCTCGGCAAGGGCGATGAGATCCAGCTTCACGACCGACTAGTGACCAAAGGATCGGGCAGGGTGACGGTGAAGGCCTATGGCTGCAGCAGGACGCTGCCTGCCGGCGCCATGCTCACCGTTGATGCCTCTTTCTGTACGGCAACACCCGTCAGTCTTTCAGGCGCGGCGGTCACGACCACGACACCAGCGCTCGCCGCGCCGATCCTCGGCGGCATCACGGCGGGCAAGGTCGTAGCCGCCGGGACCATTCTCTCAACGCCTGCCATCATCAGCACGGCGGCGAGTGATGAGAATAAGGGTGAACCCGTCAGTCCATAAGGACGCGCCTCACGTCGGATCTTCAGTGCGCTCTGTCGAGGTCATGATGGCATGCCGCAATGATGCCTTGGCGCTGCCCGGCTTTAACGGCTTGGGTTGGCTCTGATGGGGCTTCCAACCTGTCAGGGTAATAAGGTCCACTGTCGCGCGGATGCCGCCAGCCTCTGCAGGGTAGAGCTCGAGATATTTCTCAATCGTCTTGGTCAGGACATCCCGGCGGATGGCGCCTTTCGGGCCTGCGAGGAGCGCGCTGGTCTCACCTGCGCCGCGTAAGTCCTGAAAGAGCTTCGCCGGGTACTCATATTCCACCGTCAGCCGCGCCACATCCGCGACAGGCAAAGCAAAGCCTGCCGCCTGCAGGAGCGCGCCGCCATCTTTCACTGCCATCATCGGCGCGACGCGGGGAGCAACGCGGCCAAGGAGTTCTGCTTCGGCGGCCTGTAAAGCGATCCTGAGCTCGAAAAGGGAGCGCTCCCCCGGCAGGACCGCCACAAAGAGCCCGTCAGGCTTGAGCACCCGCCGCGCTTCAAGCAGCGCCGGCATGGGATCATTGATGGCATGCATCGCCATTGCCGAGACGACGAGGTCTAGGCTCTCATCCTCAAAGGGGAGATTGTGTGCCGCCGCCGATAGGTCGGCGCCGGGCAGGTCATCCGCCGTCACGGCCTCACCGATATCGGCTTTCTCGGTCAGCGCTTGGCGGACATGTTCTGCGCCCGGCCCGTAGAACAGCGCCGTCTCGAATCGCTTGAGCACGGTCTCGAGGCGGTCAACGACATCTTCGGCGGCGCGCAAATGCACAAAATCATGCGAAGGGAAATTCTTCGCAGCCCGCAGGCGCTTGGCTCGACGGGCGCCAATGTGGAAAATAGCCGGTGGGGAGGGCGGCATGAAGCCTCCGGTCTGGATCGAAAATATACGGGTTCGGGTGACGTCGCCCCTCCTCTATATGGGGAGGGCGGGTTTGGCGAGAATGACCGACCTGCTCTTTCCCCCGCAATGCCCGATCAGTGGCGCGCCTCTCCTCAGGCAAGGAACACTGTCGCCTGAGGCATGGGCACGGTTCCATCATCTCACAGCGCCATGGTGCGAGGGGTGCGGCAGTCCATTTGATGATCCTTCAAAAGGACCGCTTTGTGCGTCCTGCGCGGCGCCGAAGGGTTTTGCCGGGCGTCTGACGGGCCCACGGAAGCTCGATAAATTGAGATCCTCGCTTGTCTATGATGAGAGCTCCGGCCCGCCGATCCTCGCGCTCAAATATGGCGACCGGCATGACGGGGTTGCCGCGTTCGGCGCGATGATGGCGAAGACGGCCCGCGAGCTATTGCCGGAGGTGGGGCAGGCGCTGCTCGTTCCGGTGCCGCTTCATTCCTCCCGCTTGCGCAAAAGGCGGTATAATCAGGCAGGGCTGCTGGCCGATGCCGTCGGGCGCGAGCTTGGCCTTGAAGTCGATCATCTCAGCCTTCGGCGCATCCGGCCAACGCCCAGCCAGAAAGGCGCGAGTGCTCGCCAGCGAGCGCGAAATGTCGCAGGCGCCTTTCGCGTGGCGGATGGTCCCCGGATCAGGAATACCCATATCATCCTCGTCGATGACGTGCTGACCACCGGCGCGACGCTGATCGCCTGCGCCCGGAGCCTTCGCAAGGCAGGCGCGTTATCGGTAAGTGGCTTGACCCTGGCCCGCGTGATGCGGGAAGCCTGATGAGATAAAAGAGATACGAGAGCTGATGAAACCCGTCACCATTTATACGACCATGATGTGCCCTTACTGCACGAGAGCGAAGAAGCTGCTCGAAGAGAAAGGCGCGGAATATGAAGAAATACGGGCAGGGCTGAATACCGACCTGAAGGCCGAGATGATCCAGCGCTCAAACGGCGCCCGGACCTTCCCGCAAGTGTTCATCGGTGACACCCATGTGGGGGGCTCTGACGAACTTGCGGCCCTTGAGCGAGAGGGCAAGCTCGACGCCCTTCTGGCGGATTGATGCTGCGCGCCGCCGCCATCCAGATGCGCTCGGGCGTCTCGCGCTCAGGCAATGTCGCGGCGGCGGAACGCCTGATCCGTGAAGCAGCAGGCGCGGGCGCGACCCTCATCGTTACCCCGGAAATGACCAATGTCCTCGACCGTGACAAGGAGCGCCTGTTCGGCGACCTGCCGCAGGAGGACGGCCTTTCGGAGATCGCGACGTTTGCGGAGCTTTCAAAAGAGCTTGGCATATATCTCGTCATCGGCTCGCTTGCGGTCGCGCTGCCAGACGAGGACGGCCAGCGCAAAATGGCGAACCGCTGCATGATGTTCGGACCGACGGGCGAGATCGCCCGCTATGACAAGATCCATCTTTTTGATGTCGATCTGCCGACGGGCGAGAGCTGGCGCGAAAGCCGGATGATGAAGCGGGGCGAGGAGGCCGTCCTTGCCCGGACGGATGCCGCGAGTGTCGGGCTTTCGATCTGCTATGATGTCCGCTTCCCCCATCTCTACCGGGCGCTGGCGAAAGCCGGTGCTGAGATCCTCACCATACCGGCGGCCTTCACCGTGCCGACAGGGGAGGCCCATTGGGAAGTCCTCCTCCGGGCACGAGCGATCGAGACAGGCAGTTTCGTGATCGCCGCGGCGCAGGGCGGCGCGCATGAGGACGGCCGCAAGACATATGGTCACTCGATGATCATCGATCCCTGGGGACGCATACTGACGGAAAAATCAGATGACGAGCCGGGGATCATTACGGCTGATCTTGATCTTGATCTCGTCCGCGATGCCCGCACCCGCATCCCCAGCCTCGCACTTGATCGTGACACGAATGTGCGCACATTAGAGGCATGATCAAATACGCTCTCAAATGCGATGACGGCCACCAATTCGAAGGCTGGTTCTCGAACAGCGCCGATTTCGATGCGCAAAAAGAGGCGGGCCAGCTTGAATGCCCGGCCTGTGGGACCTCGCATGTCTCAAAGGCGTTGATGGCCCCGGCGGTCTCGACCTCGCGCAAGGCAGAGGCGCGCAAGGAGGCGGTGATTCGCGATGCGGCGATCAGCACCTTCAACGAGGCGGCTCGGCGCGCGAAGGACTATGTCGAGAAGAATTTCGACCATGTCGGCAAGAACTTCCCCGAGGAAGCGCGCAAGATCCATTATGGCGAGGCGAAGGAACGCCCCATCTATGGCGAGGCTACACCGAAAGAGGCCAAAGAGCTGAAGGACGAAGGCGTCGAGGTTGCGCCGATCCCCCAGCCCGTGCCCGAACCGTCCGAGGTCAAACGAAAGCTGAACTAAAGCTGACGGACCATGAAGGCTGCTGTCTCGTCATAGCTGCGTAGCTTCGGTATCAGTGCCTCGATCACGACTTCACGGAAACCCTGCGCAGCCCAGAAGGGGTTAGAGCCCCCGACCGCAACGAGGGAGATATTCTCAAAGCCTTCCGAACTGGCATGAGACGCGATTTTATCCGTAATCACCGCACCGGCACCAAGGCCGCGCCCTCGTTCGAGGATGGCCAGATCATGGATATAATATGTATCCGGAGCAGACGGGATCGCGCCGAGAAGGCAATTGAGCTCCGGCGGCGCGGCATAGGCCCATGGGTGGGAGAGGATATAGCCGCAAGGCTCCCCGCCTGCGCTCAGCAGAAAACATCCTTGCGGATAGAGCGCCAGCCGTTCGGCGAAGATCTCGTCATCCTCAGGGTAATCCTCGTGAACATGCTCTGCGAGACTGATCACGGTCGGCAGGTCATGAGGTCGCATTGGCTGCCACGACCATTCCTGACGCTCAGCACTCATGCAGGCCCCAGATATCCTGTCTGGGCGCGGTGCCGCAGCGCGTGATCGGCCAGCACCAGCGCCATCATCGCACGGGCGACGGGGACGCCCCTGATACCGACACATGGGTCATGACGGCCCTTGGTGACGACTTCGGTTTCTTCGCCGTCCCGCGTCACGGATTTGCGCGGGGTCAGGATCGAGGAGGTGGGTTTGATCGCCAGCCGGACAACGATGTCCTGACCGGAGGTAATGCCGCCGAGGATACCGCCATTGGTATTCTCCGGCCCCTGAGGATCAAACATCACGCCACCTTGGCCATCGGGCTTCATGCCGTCGGCATTCTCTGTCCCCGACAGTCTGGCCGCGCCAAACCCTGCACCGATCTCTACGCCTTTAGAGGCATTGATGGTCATCATCGCGGCGGCAATGTCTGAATCCATCTTACCGTAGATCGGCGCGCCGAGCCCGGCAGGTACACCGCTTGCGCGTACTTCGATCAGAGCGCCGAGCGAATTGCCGTCCTTGCGGGCTTCTTCCAGCCGGAGCGCCCAGTGCTGGGCGGCTTCGGGGTCAGGACACCAGAAGGGATTGTCCCCAACCGTCGACCAGTCGGCGCGGGCGGGATCAATCGTGTGCGGGCCCATACCGATCATGGCCGCCTCAATTTTCACCGTATCCTGATAAAGCTCTTCAAGTACGCGCTCGGCAACGGCGCCAGCGGCGACCCGCATGGCGGTCTCCCGCGCGCTTGAGCGCCCCCCGCCGCGATAATCGCGAAAGCCATATTTGGCGTCATATGTGTAATCGGCGTGACCCGGACGGTATTTGTCGCGGATGTCCGAATAGTCCTTCGAGCGCTGGTCGACATTCTCGATCATCAGCGAGATCGGCGTGCCGGTCGTGCGCGGGCCGTCCGTGCGGTCATCCTCGAAGACGCCCGACAGGATCTTCACCTGGTCAGGCTCCTGCCGCTGGGTCACGAATTTCGACGTGCCCGGCCGACGCTGATCGAGGCGCGCCTGAATATAGCTTTCCTCAAGCCGGATACCGGGCGGGCAGCCATCGACGACGCAGCCAATGGCGGGCCCGTGGCTTTCGCCCCAGGTCGTGACACGGAAGAGATGGCCGAAAGAGTTATGAGACATAAGTTCCTCTTATTCCCACATCCTTTAATTTCCGCTAGACCCCATCGGCTTATGGATACGCGTGATTTGATCCCCCCGTCGCCCAGTGAAGACGATTACGAGCAGGAGCGGCGTGCACAGGAGGCCTTTTCGGTCGATGAAGACCAGGGAAAGGTTTTCACCTCCGATGACCCGCTGGAGCTTTTTGCCCAATGGCTGGAGCTGGCGAAGAAGCATGAGGTCAACGACGCGCACGCCATGTCGGTGGCGACGGTCGATGGTGCGGGTTTTCCGAATGTGCGCGTTGTGCTGCTCAAGGATCTCGATGAAGGCTTTGTTTTTTATACTAATTCCATGTCAGCGAAGGGTGATGAGCTGGCCGAGAACCCGCTCGCGGCGCTGTGCTTTCACTGGAAGTCGATCCGCCGTCAGGTAAGGATCCGGGGCCTCGTCGAGCCTGTCTCTGAGGCCGAGAATGACCAGTATTTCGCCTCACGCGCCCGCAGCGCCCAGATCGGCGCCTGGGCCTCGCAGCAATCCCGCCCGATGACGGAAGAAGGCATCCTCCAGAAACGGGTCGAGGATTATGAGGCGATCTATGAGGGCCGCGATGTCCGCCGGCCGGACTGGTGGCGCGGCTATCGCGTCACCCCGTCGCAGATGGAATTCTGGGTGAACCGGCCCTTCCGCCTGCATGACCGGCTGCAATTCGACTATGACGGCGAAGGCTGGAACAAGACCCGGCTTTATCCGTGACCCATCCCTGAGGAGGGGAGCCCCATGTCAGATCAAGAGCCTTCATTCGGTCATGTCGTGTGGACGGATCTGACCGTTCCGGATGCGGATGGCCTGAAAGATTTCTACGCAGAGGTCGTGGGTTTGAAATGCGAGCCGCTCGATATGGGCGGGTATGCGGATTACATGATGCAGGCGAGTGGCGAAGGCCCGGCGGCCCCGGGTGGGGTCGGCATCTGTCATGCGCGAGGCTCGAATGCGCATCTACCGCCGCAATGGATGATCTATTTCGGGGTGGCCGATCTTGATGCATCACTTGAAGCCGTCGACCGGCTCGGCGGCAAGCGCATCGGGGATGTCCGCACGATGGGGAATGACCGCTATTGCGCGATCCAAGATCCGGCAGGGGCTGTCTGCTCCCTCTATCAGAAACAGACAGCCTGACGCGGGATTACTTCTTGCCGCCCAGTTTCGCGAGCGTACCGAAAATCATCAGTACAACGCCGACGAGCCCAGGAATGGCGGCAACGCCTTTCATGATTTCGAAGACGTTTTCGCCGGGTTCGACCTTGTCGATCTGATAACCCATGATGACTAGGCCGGCAGAGACGGCAACGCAGATTGCGCCGCCAAGGATCATGCCGCCCTTTTCGTCGTCTTCCTTGATGTCTTTGAGCATGTCCGGATCGATCGACTGACCGTTCCGAAGCGCTTCGCGGATCAGATCATTCCGCGATTTCTGTTTCATATAGCCGAAGAAAGATCCGATCAGGACGACCGCGATGATGAAGCCCCAAAGGCCAACGCCGCCACTCCAGCCATACCATTCATGCCAATCCATATTGCCCTCCGATTGCCCTCATGGATTTATAATACAAACCTGACGCTAGCCCATTCCCGGCCTTGCCGTCCAGCAGGGCCAGGGATAGCGCGCATCACCTGAGAACTCCGGCGGCGGCCATGCGGCGGCTGTAGAGGAGCAGGAAAAGCGAGATGATGAGAACGGCGGCGTTGAAGATTTGCTGCCAGAGCACCATTTCGGGTCGGCCCTCGGCGATGAAGAGCATCCAGGCAAAGCAGATGACTGTCGTTGCGAATGAGACGAGCAGCAGCGGTACCGCCAGTTTTCTCTTCAGCAGTATAAGGATGCAACCGATGAGGCCGCCCCAGACGCCAATCGCGTAACAGGCCATGAACCAGCCTGGATAGCTGAGAAAGAAGGCGCGCTGATCTTCGGGGATCTGCGCGAAATACGCCTCATTCTCGGTGGCCGTCATGACATAGTCAAAGCAGCCCATGCCGACCCATAGGACGCCGAAAATCCCGACGACCCAGATATGCCATGGTGTTTTCATTTTGTTCCCTCCCGCACCATTCGGTGCTTGTTTTTATGGGAACAGTCTACGTCCTGAAACGCCGCTTTCGCAAATACCTTCAGCTTCGCAGATGCTTGCCGATATCGGCCCGGAAGAAGCCTTCGGGCCAGTCAATCGCGTCAACAGCCGCATAGGCACGGTCGAGCGCTTCGCCGGTCGTTGCGCCGGTGGCTGTGATATTCAGCACACGGCCCCCATAGGCGAGGAGCTTGCCGCCATCGGATTTCGTGCCGGCATGAAAGACGACAACGCCCTCCATCTCATTGGCCGCATCGACGCCTTTGATCTCCGAGCCCTTGTCATATCCGTCCGGATACCCCTTTGTCGCCATGACGATATTGGCGGCGGCGTCATCCATCCAGTCGAGCCCGACACCGCCGAGGCGGCCAGTGGCGGCGGCCCATAGCGACTGGACAATATCGCTCCGCAGGCGGCGCATCAGGATCTGGCATTCAGGATCGCCGAAACGGCAATTATATTCGATCAGCTTCGGGCCCTCAGCGGTGATCATCAGGCCCGCATAAAGCACCCCGCGATAGGTGATCCCCTTGGCGTTGAGCGCTTTGAGCGTCGGCTCGATGATCTCGTCATAGGCACGAGCGAGGATCTTCGGCGTATCGAGCGGGGAGGGGGAGAAGCCGCCCATGCCGCCTGTATTGGGGCCCTCATCATTCTCAAAGGCGCGCTTGTGGTCCTGCGCCGCGCCGAAATGCAGCAGACTCTCGCCATCCGTTACGGCGAAGACGGAGAGTTCGGTCCCTTTGAGGAATTCCTCAATCAGGACGGTCTTTCCGGCGGCGCCGAATTGCCCGCCCAGCATGCCGTCGATTGCGGTCTCCGCGACGTCACGGGTCTGGGCGATGATCACGCCTTTACCTGCGGCGAGGCCGTCCGCCTTGATGACGTATGGCGCCTCAAGCGTGTCGAGAAAGGCTTTTGCGGGCGCAGCTTCCGTGAAAGTGCCGTATCGCGCGGTCGGAATGCCCGCCTCGGTGCAGAGGTCCTTGAGGAATGCCTTTGAGCTTTCGAGCCGGGCGCCATCAGCCTTCGGGCCGAAACAGGGGATGCCTGCCTCTTCGAGCTGATCAGCAAGCCCATCCGCAAGCGGTGCCTCGGGGCCGACAACGACGAGATCGACACCTTCGGCCTTTGCCCATTGGGGCAGCTCGCCGAGCGGCATATCGAGATTGTCGCCGAGTGATTCGGTCCCCGGATTACCCGGCACGATGGTGAACCGCTTGAGCAGCGGGCTTTTCGCGATTTTCCAGGCGAGTGAATGTTCACGACCGCCGCTGCCGACCAGCAGAATATGCATGCGCTTAAACTTCTCCAACATTTCAGTGGACGCGCGTTAGCGCGCCGCCAAGGTACGGGGCAATGGCGTGGAGGTTCGAGGTGCAGATCGACAGGACGCTGCGCCTGTGGCGGTGGCGCGCAAGGCGCATATCAAGGCGCTTCGGAAGAAATAGGCCAGCCGGGCTGAACCGCTCCGCGCTGACCCTTTCCATTATCTTCCACCTCGCCGTTGCCGGTCTTCTCTTGAGTTTCGCGCCGATCTGGGAGCCTCGTGGGCTGCCCGATGCCCCCGATCACGCGATCAACGTCTATATCATTCCGCCGCCGCCTGAGCCGGGAGCGGCCTCCGCGCCTGAGATAGCGCAGATCGAGGAGGCGGAAGCCCCTGAAGCCGAAGAGCTCGCCGAGACCGTGCCGGAGGAAAGCCCTGAGGCCGTTGCGGAGGTGACGACCGCACCCCCATCCGCTGCACCGCGCATCCGAGCGCCATCAAGCGTCCGCGTGCCAGAGGTCGATGTGGGTGAGGGGGCGCCCGACGGTATTGTCGGGCTTGAATGCTATCGGGAATTTGATGATCCGCGGCTTGCCGCTGAATGCGCGGGCGCGCCCATCACGAGTGACTGGCGCCAACGGCTCGAGGGAAGCCGGGATGCCCAATGGGCGAAGGCGGAGGAACGCCTGCGCACCGGGCGCTATCGTGGACCATTCGCCGTGGGCCCCGACCAGTATGGTGATCTGGGGGAGAATGAGCAGCTCTATCAGCCCCGTGATCCGCGCTTTAATGTCGGCCCCGGCCCCTCAACCGGCGGCAGCGGCGCGAATTATGCCGCCGCGTTCGAGAGCGAGGAGGAATACCGCAAATATCTCGCCCTCAATGACAGCCGCATGTATCGCGGGGATAATGATCACCTGAACGATACTTATTCGCGAAGCTGGGGACAGCCCCTCACAGGGTGGCGGCCAAGCTGGCAGTTGCGGGAAGATCCGGCTATTGACGGCAAGGCCCTTGAGCAGTTTCTCAAGGAAGTCGAAGATCAATAATCCGTCAACGGAGATACTGCACGATGACATCGCTTGAAACCGAAGGCTGGCGTTCGCTTCTGTTTGTGCCGGGCTCGCGGCCGGACAGGTTCGACAAGGCGCTCGCGGCCGGGGCGGATGTCGTCTGTATCGACCTCGAGGACGCGGTGGCCCCTGACGGCAAGGATGACGCGCGCGAGCAGACCTTCGGCTATCTGGCGCAACCCCGCGAGGGCGGCCCTGCGCTCGGCCTACGGATCAATGGCGTCGACACGGAGGCTGGTTCGCGCGATCTTGATGCCATTGGCGCTCTCAAAGGGGCTGACTTCCTGATGCTGCCCAAGGTCGCCGACCTTGCCGATATCGAGGCGGTGATCGCGGCGGGATGTGATCTGCCGATCATTGTCGTTCTGGAATCTGCGAATGGCGTGCTGGAGGCGCGTGCCATCGCCCAGCATCGATCAGTCATTGCCGCTATCTACGGCGCGATTGATCTGAGTGCGGATATTGGCTGTTCGCTCGATTGGGAGGCGCATCTTTACGGGCGTTCGCATTGTGCGCTGTGCTTTGGGGCCGAGCAGAAAGTACTGTTTGATTCGCCTTATCTCGATGTGAAAGATCTGGACGGCCTCAAAGAAATGACGAGCCGGGCGGCACGGCTGGGCATTCATGCGCGCTCGGCGATACACCCCGCGCAGCTCGCGCCGATCCATGAGGCGCTTAGCCCGTCTGCGGAGGAAGTGGCCGAGGCGCGTCGCATCTTAGAGGCCTTTGACGCGGCGAAGGGCGGGGTCGCGCTGCTCGATGGCAAGATGATCGAGCTGCCGGTGATCAAATCCGCCCGCCGGGTCCTCGCCCGTGCAGGCGACTAGTACGCTCTAGAGCTTCATCGTCAGTCCATCGGCCAGAGACCGCCGATAGGCCTGCGTTGCCGGGACAATCCCGAGCAGGGTCGCAAGACCGATCACCCCGGCGAGGATCGCGAGGTCAAATCCGCTGACCCCCAGCGTGCCGAGAGGAATGCCGTATTGGGTCGAGAGGATGGGCCCGAGAATTTCCATGCCGCCAAAGACAATCCCCGCACCGATCAGTGTGCCGAAGGTTGCAATCAGCGCCGTCTCCAGAATGACCAGCGAGAAGATATGTGAGGGACCGGCGCCAGCGGCGCGCAGAACGGCAAGTTCCCGCGCGCGGGCATTGAGGCTCGCAAGGATCGCGATGAGGAGGGAAAGGAGCCCTGTAACGACGACAAATCCGGCCGTGGCGGTCAGTGCCGTCTGCGCTGTGCCGACGACACTCCAGAGCTGGGTGAGAGCGATACCGGGGATCACAGCCGTGAGGGGCTCGGGCTCATAGGTGTTCACCATGCGCTGGAAGACGAGCACGGCGGAACGGTTTTCAAGCCCAACGAGGAAGGCGGAAATCGCTTCAGGCTCATGCTCCTCATGGCCTTCGTGATCTTCATGATCTTCATGATCCTCCGCCCCCGTCTCATGAACGGCGTCGAGCCCGGCCAGCGAGACATGGATCGTCCGGTCAACTGGCGTGCCGGTACGGGCAAGGATGCCGGATACCCTGAACATGTGGCCTTTATGTTCGGAGAACCCCGCCGAGATCAGGCCATGAGAAATCGGGAATTCATCTCCGAGTTCATATCCAAGATCGGCGGCAACTGCCGCGCCAAGAACGGCATCATGTTCGTCCTCGAACCATTTGCCGCGCTCGACCGTCAGGGGCCGGGCATCGCCATAGCGGTAATGGTCGAGATAGGATTTCGTTGTGCCAACGACCCGGAAATTCTCGTGACTATCGCCCATCGACAGCGGGATCGTCCATTTGACCCCGCGCCGGGAGCTGAGATCTTCATAGCTCTCCCAGGAAATGCTGGTCGTCGGATCACCAATGCGGAAGACGGAATAAAGCAAGAGGTTCACCGGCCCTGACCGCGCGCCGACAATCAGGTCCGTGCCCGTGATTGTGCTCTCAAATCCGGCATTGGCGCCGCGCCGGATCTTGTCGACGCCTAAAAAGAGCGTGACGGAGAGGGCAACTGCAAAGACCGACAGAAGGACGGCAGCCTTCCGGCTCATCAGGCTACGGAGCGCCAGCGGAATAAGAGAGAAGCCGCTCATGCCGGTTCTCCTTCAAGCGCAGGCAGGTCGCCAAAGGCCATCTCGCGGTCAAACATGGTCGCGAGTTCCCGCTGGTGCGAAACAAAGACGAGGGCGGCGCCTGAGCGTTCGACTTCTGTCAGGAGAAGCTCGAGGAAGGCGCTTTGCGTATCCGAATCGAGCGCGGAAGTCGGCTCATCAGCAAGGATCAGACCCGGTCGGCCGATGAGGGCACGGGCGGCGGCAACACGCTGCTGCTGGCCGACACTCAATTCCGAGACTTTCCGGCTGCGGATCGTCATGTCTTCAAGCCCCAGCCGGGAGAGAAGCCCGCCCGCGACCGCCTTCATGCCGCCATCCTCCTCGACACGGGCGCGCCGCGCGGCGGAGAACCGGCAGGGCAGAAGGACATTATCGAGGACCGAAAGATAAGGGATCAGATTAAAGAGCTGGAAGATGATGCCGAGGCCATCTGCCCGCACCGTGTCACGGGCCGCCGATGACAGCTCATGAAAATCATGCCCCAGCACGGTGATGTCGCCCTGATCCGGATTGAGGGTGCCAGCCGCGAGCCCGAGGAGGGTCGATTTGCCTGCACCGCTCGGCCCGTAGAGAAAGACCTTTTCACCGGGAGCGATCTCGAAATGGCCGATGCTGACCGCGCCACGGCCCGGGCCATAGCTGAATTCGACGCCGTTCATGAGGAGGGCGGGTGTCACGGAAGTGGAATGTCCCTGGCTGGATAAGGTGAATGAGCGTTAACCATGCCCATGAAGGCAGGGGCTTGTGAAGTCCCCAAAAGCGCACATTGCAGGATGGGATGCAATTTCTGGGGTGATGGCCAAAGAGCTCGCCTGCCAGACACACGCGGGACGTGTTTCCACTCCTGCACTGAGGTCAAAGTTTTCCAGTTGATGCCACTGGCAGGTGCCGCTGTTTTCGCGTCTCGTCGTTCAACTCCGAAAATTGAAAAGCGTCTTTTATCTCATGTGCTTGTATTGAATGTAAGTCAGGTCAATGAATCCGTGCACGTCTCAATTGGAGGTCTTTGCGGCGAGAATCAAAGGCCGTGGGGCGCCCCAATCTCGTTAATTGCGATAAATCAATCTTGCAACCTTAGGTGTTGGGTGTCTAATCTCACGCCGACGGGATGGGCCTGACGACCCCGTTGACTCATCCCGTCACTGTCCTTTCGCGCACTGTCCATGTGGCGGGTCGTGAGGGAAAAATCTGGTGGAACTCCGAACCTGTCGGGGCCGCCTGCGCCCCGGCCTGCCAGATGAAACGCCCTCGTGGATATCCCGCCACGAGGGCGTTGTTCCGCCTTACGAAATGTGGATTTCTGTTGTTGAAAAGGCTACCCTCTCCATTGCGACAGAATGGACGTGGGAACCTGATGTCAGAACCTCTTCGCCGCATTGTTATCCTTGGTGGTGGGTCCGCCGGCTGGATGACAGCGGCCGCACTCGGCAACGCCATTCACAAAGATTGCGAGGTCACGCTCGTCGAATCTGAGGCCATCGGCACAGTCGGCGTGGGCGAGGCGACGATCCCGCCGATCCGCCGTTTTAACCGCTCGATTGGACTCAATGAGAAGGAGTTCGTGCAGGCGACAGGTGCGACCTTCAAACTGGGTATCCAATTCACCGACTGGTCCCGGCTGGGCCACAGCTATTTCCACCCCTTCGGCACCTTTGGCTCGGATTTCGATTCGATCCCGCTTTATCAGTACTGGCTTGAAGCCCGGCGGGAGGGGATAGCTGGGCCATTGGATGAATATTGCATGGCGTGGGGCGCCGCCTCGCGTCTGAAATTCACGCCGCCTGTTTCCGACCGCCGGAATATTCAGTCTACCTTCGATTATGCCTATCATTTCGATGCTGGGCTTTATGCGGGCTTTCTTCGCCGCTTTGCCGAAGCCAAGGGGATCAAACGGCGGGAAGGGCAGATCACCAAGCTCGATGTCGATGGGCCGACAGGCCGGTTGACTGCCGTTCATCTCGACAATGGTGATCGTCTTGAGGCGGATTTCTTTGTTGATTGCACGGGCTTCCGGTCACTGGCGCTCGGCCAGACTCTCGGGGTCGGGTATCAGGACTGGACGCACTGGCTACCCTGCAACCGGGCCGTTGCCGTTCCTTGTGCTCATGGAGGGGAATTTACGCCTTATACTCGCTCGATTGCGAGGGGGGCTGGTTGGCAGTGGCGCATCCCGCTGCAGCACCGGATCGGTAATGGACATGTCTACTCAAGTGCGCACCTGACCGATGACGAAGCGCATGCAATCTTGCTCGCCAATCTAGATGGCGAAGCGCAGGGCGAGCCGCGCCTGCTCCGGTTCACGACCGGGCGGCGGCATTATTTCTGGCATAAGAATGTGGTCGCCATCGGCCTTGCCGCAGGGTTCATGGAGCCGCTTGAATCGACCAGCCTTCATCTGATCCAGTCAGGTATCCAGCGTCTTCTGGCCCTGTTCCCGGACCGGCATATGGATCCGCTGCTAGCGGAGGAATATAACCGGATCACATCGCTCGAATATGAACGTATACGGGATTTTCTGATCCTGCATTATCATGCGACCAGCCGCGATGATACGCCCTTCTGGCGGTATTGCTCCAATATGACGATCCCGGACAGTCTCAGCTACAAGCTCGCGCATTTCCGCAGGGATGGGCGCATTGTGGCGGACCAATATGATCTCTTCGTCAATGCAAGCTGGCTGTCTGTTTATGTCGGTCAGGATGAATTCCCGGATCGCCCTGATCCGATGATGCAGCTTCGGAACCGGCCTGAAGCATTCCGCAATCTTGAATCCGTTCACAAAGCAATCAAGGGCGCAGCCGAAGCCATGCCGCGCCATGATGAATTCATTGCACGGAACTGCCCGGCGGATACAGGGCTGATTGCGGCGGAATAGGGCGCTCAGCCTGCCGCGCAGAATTTCTTGATGAAGTCCTCATGGCTCGGCAAGGGCGTCACTGCATTGTCGATGATCGCTCTGACGTTCCGCAGGAATTCGTCCAGCTGCGCATCGGTAATGTTGTCCGCCATCGGATGATAATCTTGCGGCTCGATCCCCTGTCCGAGCATGACCTGCATCCAGCTTGTGTCACGGAAGAGATCGTCGACATCCCGGCCGATCCGGCCAGATGCGCGGAACAGAGCCATTTTCTCATTCAGGGGCTCTGGCACTTCCATGTTTCGGCAATGCTGCCAGAAGGGCGAGTCCTCCCGCTCGGTCTGATGGTAATGGAGGATCAGGAAGTCGCGGACCTGCTCGAATTCGGCGGCGGTCCGGCGGTTATATTCATCGATATCCGCCGAGTGCAGCCCTTCGCGGGGAAAGAGGCTGATCAGTCGGCTGACATTTGACTGGATAAGGTGGATGCTGGTTGATTCAAGCGGCTCAAGGAACCCGCTCGAGAGCCCGATGGCGACACAGTTCTTCTCCCAGAATGTCTCGCGCCGCCCGGTCGTGAATTTGAGCGTACGAGGATCGCTGAGCGCTTCCCCCTCAAGGCCATCGAGCAGGATGGCTGTTGCCTCATCCTCACTCATGAATTCATTCGAGAAGACATGACCATTACCCGTGCGGTGCTGCAACGGGATGCGCCATTGCCAGCCCGCCTTCTTTGCGGTCGCGCGGGTAAAGGGGGGTAGAGGGGAGAGTTTCTCCGACGGCACGGCAATCGCGCGGTTACAGGGTAGCCAATGGGTCCAGTCCTGATAATACGTCTTCAGCTCCTGCCCGATCAGAAGGGCGCGAAAGCCCGTGCAGTCGATGAAGAAATCGCCTTCGATCCGTGTGCCATCTTCCAGCTTCAGGGCGGCAATACCGCCATCCTTTGAAGAGCGCTCGACGGATGCGATGATCCCTTCAGTGCGGCGCACGCCCTGAGTTTCGGCATATTCGCGTAAGTAGGCCGCATAAAGTGCCGCATCGAAATGGAAGGCATAGGCCAGCCCGCCCATGGGGGAGGAGCCGACCCGATCCATCCGGGCAAATTTGTTGGTATCCGCCGCCCGCTGATGAAGAGAGAAATCCCACAGCGAATTCTCCCCGCCTGCTTGCCGGTAACGCAACCAGTACTGATGAAAATGCAGATTGGCGAGGTTGATGCCGGTATCCCCGAAAGTGTGCAGATAGCGGCTGCCCACGCGGCCCCAGTCGACAAATTCGATGCCCAGCTTGAACGTGCCATAAGTGCGGCGCAGGAACTCATTCTCATCAAGCCCCAGCATATGGTTGAGACGGATGATCTGAGGAATGGTGGCTTCGCCAACCCCGACAATGCCGATCTCTTCTGATTCAACGAGATGAATGTCGAGCGATTTGCCAAGCAGGCGGGAGAAGGCCGCGGCGGTAATCCAACCTGCGGTGCCGCCCCCGGCGATGACGAGTTTCTTGATGCGCTTCTGTCCCATGCGGACGACCCTACATTCTTCCTTACCGGTACGGCCAACAAAAAACCCCGCCGGGGAGACACCGGCGGGGTTCATTGTGGTCAGGCGGGCGGGAGGAGCCCAGCCCGATTACATGCGCCAGTTGATGCCGAGCAGGTAGGTGGCACCATAGGTCTCGAAGTTTCTCGGCAGACCGCTGGCATCATCAATCGTCACGAATTCCTCATCCGTAATGTTCTGGCCCTGCAGCAGGATCGAGACGCCATCGAGGCGAGTGCCGGTGTCTTCGAAAGTATAGCCGATCTGGGCATCGACAACTTTCTCAGAGCCGACGTTCCTAGTTTCAAGCCCGGCGCCAAAGCCCGTGACTTCGCCAAGGAACTCCGAGCGGTAGCGTTGCGAGATCCGGGCCTGGAAGCCGTTCTTCTCGTAATAGACGGTGACGTTCGCCACTTCCTCGGACAGGCCGGGGATGGGTGTCGGTGAATTCGTCAACGGATTTTCGATCTCGGAGTCCGTGATCGAATAGCTTGCGAAGACACCAAAGCCGTCGAGCGGCGATGGCAGGAACATCTCACCCGGAATGTTCGTGGCAAGTTCGATACCCTGCATACTGCCGCCTTCGATATTCGTCGGCGTGCTTGTCGTCCCCACGGCGATGCCCGGGTTCATGGCAACAAAGTCAGTCCCGAAGATCGCGTTGGCTTCTGTCGTGAAATCATAGGCCCGCGAGAAATTCGGGAACACGAAATCAGAAAGCTCCTTATAGAAAGCAGCAATCGACACATAACCGGTCCGGTCGGCGAAATAATGCTCGAAGGACAGATCATAAGAGTCAGCAAGGTAAGGCCGCAGCGTCGGATCGCCGCCTGATGTGCTCAGGCAGGAATCATTGGCATTGGTTGCATTCTCTGGCGTGTAGAAGGGGGTCACCCCGTCCATTTCAAAGCCGCAGATCATGTTGTTGAAGTTGACGGCAAGGCTGCCGCGCATGTCATCCATTCGCGCGCGGGCCTGCGTCCGAGCATAGGCCGTGCGGAGATATGTATCCGGTGCCAGCTCGAAGCTGAAGTTGAAGCTCGGTAGAAGCTCTGAATACTCATCGCCTGCCGTGAATGGCACCGCAATATTAGTATCCGTTGACGGATCATAACCGATGGACTGGCCAGAGGATGACTGGTCGGTCTCGACATATTGAACACCAAAGTTACCACGAACAGGGATCTGGCCCCATTGGGTGTTGATGTTCACCTGAGCAAACCAGGTCGTCACATCCTCTTCGACTTGCCATGCCTTGGTCACAACGTCAGCATTGGCGAGCACTTCTGTATTGTAGAAGCCGCTTTCATAAAGTCCAAGCGAGTCAAAGCTGAGGATCGGGCCGATGCCGATCCATCCGAAGTCAGACGAATCGCTCAAGAGATACTGAGAGGGGACCGGCACAGCCGTATCGGTGGTGCCAGCAAAGCTGCGAAGGAATTCTTCGTTGCTGACCTTGTTCTTCTCACGGGTCGTGAAATTGACGCCGACCTCAACCGAGTCGATCCACGTGTCGTCAAAGCTGCGAGTCGCAGAGAGGCGGATCGCTTCAAGTTCGTCATCTGTTTCAGGACGCTTGATAAAGCCGACCTGGCCCCAGCCCTGCGGGTCTGTCAGCAGGAAGAGCGACGGGTCAGAATAGTCAAGGCTGCCGGAGAAGATCGGCACGCCGTCACTATTGAGCATGAAGGAAAGGTCGTCCGATGCACCATTCCCGCCGCCATTGCCGGTGCCGGCATAGGTTTCAAGGTCCGTATCCAGACGATCAACGCTCGAATGGCTGAGGTCAGCCTCGAGCTGCCAATGGTCATTGACGTCCCATTTGCCGTTCCAGCCGACAGAGAAGAGCTCGGCGGAGCGGAAGCGGTTGTCATTACGCAGAACACCCTGAACGCCCTCGAAGGTGCCAGAAGTGATGACGCCGTCTTCGACGACCGGATTGGTCGGTGCGCCTGACGAGCCCCAGAAGAGAGGAAGCTCGACGCCGCGAAGAACGCCTGTGTCTTCGAATTCCGAGTAGAAGACATCAAGCGTCGTGTTGAACGTATCGTTCGGTTCCCATTCGAGCGTGCCGATGAAGGCGTCACGCTCAAGATCGCGGGTCTCAGAGTAAGGCTTCACACCGCCAATGACAAAGGCCTGCTCGCCCATGACGTCGGTCGTCGGGAAGCCCCATGATTCGTAACGCTGAGACTGGGTCGGGGTCGACTGCGTCGCGAAGCCGAGAACGATACCGATCGTACCGTCTGCAAACTGATCAACGTATGAGGCCGTGAAACGGTAGCCGTCATTCTCTGTCCCGGCGTTCAGCGCATCCTGCTCGTTCCACTCATAGCGGGCACCAACAGCAACAGCGCGAGAGCCAAAGGCAAGCGGACGGATCGTCCGCAGATCGGCTGTGCCGGCAAGGCCGGCCGCAACGAGGGAGGCTTCCGGTGTTTTATAGACAAGCACGCTGGAAAGGAGTTCCGCAGGGAACTGATCGAATTCAACGCCGCGGTTGTCACCTGCGGTGACCTGCTCGCGGCCGTTCAGCGTGGCGGTCGTGAAGTCCGGGCCGAGGCCGCGGACGGAAATCACCTGAGCACGGCCGCGCAGGCGCTGGGCGGCAAGTCCGGGCAGGCGGGCCAGCGATTCTGCGATCGAGACATCCGGCAGTTTGCCGATATCTTCGGCGGAAACGGCTTCGACGATCGAGGTGCTCTCTGCCTTGGTCGCGATCGATTGCTGGATCGCGCTCTTCAGGCCACGGACGACAACAACGTCCCCGTCATCTTCTTCGTCATCCTGTGCCATGGCCGGTGCGGCTGCCATGAACATGGCGAGCCCGGTCGCCGCTGTGCCCATGAGCCACCGGCGATCTAGTGAGTCTTTGCGAGACATTTCTGTCCTCCCCTGAGGTGTGTGTGTGCCGGCACGCCTTGGCATGGCCACCCGGTCATTCGCCGAAAAAGAATGCAAAATGATGCAGTCTTGGGCGGCAATCAGCCTGAAAACCCTGCAAAGATCAAGGGCAGCAAAACAGTGCTTTCTTTATTGCAGCGCAATAAACCGCATTGTTCCGTACCAATTTTATTGAGTTTCAATATGCTCGAAGGGTAATGCAAAAAATTGCAAAAAAAATCTCGAAAGTTGCAGCAATTTTGCCACATGGAGGCGGCTTAGGCGCCGCAGCTTTCGCGGATGATCAGGCTCGTCTGTACGCGTTCGGACACCGGGCGGTGGCCTTGGGAATCAAGGAGCTTGGAGACGAGGATGCGCCCGGCAAGCGTCGCGTCCTGATCAATTGTCGATAGGGGTGGCGTGACGAGGCGGCTGGCCGGGATGTTATCATATCCCACCACAGAGACGTCGTTGGGAACGCTCCGGCCTGCGCGGTGCAGGGCCCGGGTCGCGCCGATGGCGATCAGGTCACTGGCGGCAACAACGCCATCAAAATCGATACCGCGGTCGATCATGCCGGCGGTCGTCGCTTCTGCGGATTGCACGTCGAAATGAGCGGGCGCGAAGAGTTCCTCGTCGATCTCGATCCCTTCATCGGCCAGCGCGCCGCGATAACCGCGCCAGCGCTGCTCGGCTTCGGGGGCTTCGGTGTCGCCAAGGAAGAGGATGCGCCGACGTCCAAGCCGTACAAGGTGGGATGTTGCCCGCCGTCCGCCCAGCTCATTGTCGCTGCCGATTGAGCAATACGCGGTGTCGGGAAATTCCGCACCCCAGACGACAAACCGGGAATCCCGGCCGGCCAGATTATTGAACGCGTGGTGCAGTGAGCTTTGTCCGATGAAGATCACGCCACTGGCGCGGCTGGTGCTCAGCGCATAGTCGAGATCGTCATCGGCTCGTGGGCTCAGATGGCTGACCAGCAGGTCCGCCCGCCGCTCCCTCGCAGCATCGCCGATCCCGGCTAGCAGCTCGAAAAAGAAAGGGTCAGCGATCCGTGTACTGCGCCCTTGAGGGGCGGGCACGACGACAGCGATGGTCGCCTCTGCGCCGATCGGCCCGGCGGGCATGTGGCTGCGAAAGGCATAGTCATATTCCCGGGCAATCTTCCAGACGAGCTGTTTGGTCCGCCGGTTGACGGCCGGGCTGTCATTCAGGGCCCGTGAGACCGTTGAGATGGAGACGCCGGCTCGGCGAGCAATGTCTTCAAGGCGTGCGCCTTTGGTGGATGATCCGGATTCTGACATATCGCTCAGCTATGGGCCTCCAGGACGGCCCAATAGCCGGATTTTGGCGGCAGGGCGGTGGGTAAGGGGGCGTCTTCTGCCAGATTCTCAGGCGTTGCGATAATGCGGGCGGTACCGGGAAGCATGTCGGGCTGCCAGTCGACAGTATCCGTTCCGAGATTATAGGCGCACAGCATCCGCGCGCCGTTCGTCTCCCGGATAAAAGCGACGATGTCGTCAGGCGTGTCCAGCAGCTCCAGCGAGCCAGTAATCAGCGCGGGCAGCGTCTTGCGCAATGCCAGAAGCGCCCTTGTGAAATTCAGCTGGGATTTCGGATCTGTTTGCTGAACATCAACAGCGAGCTTGGCATGGGCCGGATCGGGCTTCAGCCATGCGGCGCTGTCCGAGAACCCGGCAAAAGGCAATTTGCTCATCCAGGGGAAGGGTGTGCGAGCGCCATCCCGGCCGAGCGTATGCGGCCAGTTGGTGATGGCCTCTGGGTCCTGCAGATCTTCAAAGGCAACTTCGCCCTGCGGCAGGCCAAGCTCTTCCCCCTGATAGATAAAGGCGTTCCCGCGCAGGCTGGTCAGCAGCATGGCGAGAAGACGGCTCATCGCCTCGCGAGTATCGGGCCCGGTCCAGCGGGAGACGGCGCGAGGCGCGTCATGGTTGGAGAAGGCCCAGCTTGGCCAGCCTTCGCCCTGCTGGGCGGGCCATTGCTCAAGGCACTGGCGCACGAGCTTGGCGTCGAGCCTGTCCGCGTAAAGAAAGTCGAAATTGTAAGCGGAGTTGAGGCGGCCACTCCCCTCGGTAAAGGCCTTCATCTCGGCCAGCGGGGCGGGGCCGCCCACTTCCGCGACAGTGAATTTGTCAGGGTAATCGTCAAAGACGGCCCTGATCCGCTCGAGGAATTTGGGGATGTCGGGGTGCGACTGGCTATGGACATGGATCTGCATGTCAAAGGGGCGGGTGACCTTTAGCATGTCACGGCCCGACGGCGGATTGTCCCGGAACTGAGGGTCATGCATCGCGAAATTGAGGGCATCGAGGCGGAAGCCATCCACCCCACGGTCAAGCCAGAACCGCGCGACATCGAGAAGCGCATCCTGCACTTCCGCGTTATGAACGTTGAGGTCCGGCTGGCTGACGAGGAAATTATGCAGATAATATTGCTTGCGCGGGCCATCCCATTGCCATGACGATCCGCCGAATACGGATTGCCAGTTCGAAGGCGGCGAGCCATCCGGTTTGGGATCGGCCCAGACATACCAGTCCGCTTTCGGATTGGTTCGGTCCTGCCGGCTCTCCTGAAACCAGGCATGTTCATCAGAGGTATGCGAATAAACCTGATCGATGATGATCTTAAGGTCCAGCCCATGGGCTTTCTCGATGATCCGGTCGAAATCAGCGAACGTGCCGAAGCTCGGATCAATGCCGCGGTAATCGGCAACATCATAGCCGAAATCTTTCATCGGCGAGGTGAAGAAGGGCGAGATCCAGACCGCATCGACGCCAAGCGAGGCGATGTGATCGAGCCCCTCGACGATGCCTTTGAGATCGCCGATGCCGTCGCCGCTCGTATCGCGGAAACTGCGCGGATAGATCTGATAGATGACTGCGCCGCGCCACCAGGGGGCGTCATGGGTCGCCAGATTCACGGGGTGGGATGCCTGATTCACGCTCACTGGGTCTGGAACTCCGTCTTGCAGATGACAAAGCCAGTCGCGGGAAGCGTGACTTCATACATGCCCGGGGCCGGGCTTTCATTGAGGCAATCGCCATGTAGGCCTTGCCATGCGCCGGAGCGGCCGTCGACTGGAAAGCGGATTGTCCGCGCCTCGTTCTCAGCATTGAAGGCGCCGATGATCTCACCGCTGCCATCGGGGTCCATCCGTGACAAGACGATCACCCCGCCTTCAAGGTCCGAATGACGGACCATCTGTGCGCCGCGCCGCAGAGCGGGCTCGGACTGACGCATGGCTGCGAGCTCGGAGATGGCGGTATAGATGGGATGGCTGCGGTCGAAATTTTCATCCGCGACGGTGGCGTCAGTACCGGCAAGGTCATTGTCGGTATAGACATCAGTGACGCTTGGGAACAGCGTCTCGCGGGCATCCTGATCATGGCCGTCCGACACAAAGCCCTGCTCATCGCCATAATAGATCGTCGGCACACCGCGCGAAACCATCAGGATCGCATGGCCGAGAATGATCCGGGCCGTCAGTTCTTCGTCGGAAATCTCAGGGTTTGCCTCCCGGATAAAGCCGGAGAACCGGCCCATATCGTGATTGCCGAGGAAAGTGGGGAGCTGTTTTGCTGTCTCAAACCCTTTTGCATAGACAGCATCGGTCGTGAACAGACGATCAAGATCGCGCGCGGGCTTGTCTTCGGCGACCATACTACGGACACGTCCCTGAAAGGCAAAATCTAGGATTGCCGGGAAGCCGTCTTCAGTTGTGAATTTGGCGAGCTGTCCGGGCTCGAATTCATAGACCTCGCCGAACATATGGAAATTCGGAATGCCTTCTGCGGCAGCGTGATCAAGGATGGCAGGTGCAAAGATCTGCCAGAATTCAGGGTTCACATGCCGGGCCGTATCGATACGGTAGCCATCGACCCGGAAATCCGTGATCCATTGCTTATAGATATCGATCATGCCCTGAACAACGAAGGGGTCTTCCGTCATCAGATCATCAAGGCCGACAAAATCGCCCATGCGCGAATTCTCGCCCTCGAACCGCGTATTGCCACGATTATGATAATAGCGGACATCGTTGAGCCAGGCGGGGTTTTTCACCCGGCGCTCGGCACGCGGCACAAAAGGCGTATAGGCGTAATTCGGATTGGTGAGTTTTGAGAAATTCTCTGTCGTCAGATGGGCAGGATCATCTCCAAGAAAGCCCTGATTGACTGGCTTGCCGTCCGGCCCGCCAATAGTCGTATAGGGATAATCGCCTTTCGAGCGGTAGGGGCATTCGCCGCTTTCTTTCAGCTCGGGCAGGGCATTCCGACCATGGCATTCCTGATACTGAATGACATCCGCCGTGTGATTGGTGATGATGTCCATATAGACCTTCATGCCGCGCGCATGCGCAGCATCGACAAGGGCCTTGAACTCCTCACGCGTGCCTAAATGCGGGTCAACATTCAGGAAATCAGTGATCCAGTAGCCGTGATAGCCGGCGGAGACATATTCCCCGCGGCCCTGCACTGGCTTGTTCTCGAAGATAGGCGAGAGCCAGATGGCGGTCGCGCCAAGCGACTGGATATAATCTAGCCGGGCTGTCAGCCCCGCCAGATCCCCGCCCTGGTAAAATCCCTTATGCGTCGGATCGAAGCCGTGCTTCAGCCGGTCGCCGCGAATGCCGCCCCGGTCATTGTCCGTGTCCCCATTTTCGAACCGGTCGGGCAGGACGAAATAAATGATCTCGTCCTCGGGCGGACGGTCGGTGACGGCGGCTGGAGTGGTGTCCATTTGCGCTGAGCTGCCAGCCAGCATGGCGGCGGCAAAGGGTGCGGCAAGGAGTGCCGAAAATCCGATCATGCTGTACCTTCCCCGTGAAATTGCCACTGTATCGCGGCTTTTTTCCAATTTTTTGTGCAGTGCAGAACAGATGTCTTCCTCTTTTTGGAAAGTTCATCATCTCCCCTAAATTACAGCAGTTTTGTGTCTCAATTGCAGCCTGGTCAAGTGTAACGCAGCCAGCATATGCGCAAATTACATGAAAGATCTTGCAGGAAATTGCAATTGCGCCAAGGTGGGGTGTCAGCGGCCGGAAGTGCCGCGGCCAAGGGAGATAAGTGATGTCCGTTCGCCTGTTGCCGGGGCTCGTCGCCCTGATGTCGTCCGCCACCATCGCCGCGGCGCTCGCCGAAGAGGTGAGTGTCAGCTCGCCTGACGGGCGGACTGAAATCACCGTGACGGATGAGGGCGGCATCCCGCGATATCAGGTTGCGCGCGACGGCGATATCATCATTTCTGCCTCCCGGCTCGGCATGCGGTTCAAGACTGGCGGCAATCTCGACGAAGGCTTTGAAATCACGGGCTCAACCCGCGACAGCGCCGATGAGGCATGGGAGCAGCCCTGGGGTGAAAGCCGTCTGGTCACGGACCGTCACGAGGAACTGCTCGTTTCCTTCGAGGACGAAGGCGGGTCGATTTTCGACGTCCGTTTCCGGGCGTTCGATGAGGGCATCGGTTTTCGTTATGAAGTCCCGGGCGAGGGGACGCGCGTCCTGGTCGATGAGCTGACCGAGTTCCGCGTTGATCCCGATGCAATGACATGGTGGACCCCGGCGGGGGCTTTCAACCGCTATGAATATATCTACCGCACGACGCCGCTGCGCCAGATGGAGCGGGCGCATACCCCCCTGACCCTGCGGCTGGCAGACGGCACGCACCTTGCCATTCACGAGGCGGCGCTTGTCAATTATGGTGGCGCCTGGCTTGATCAGCGCCGGGATGGTGTCCTCGAAATCGAGATCGCCCCCCGTTATGACGGCACGAAAGTCATCACGGAGGGCGATTTCGTGACGCCGTGGCGGACCGTTCAGATTGCGGATAATGCAGCTGGTCTCGTCAATGGCGCGGTCATGACGCTAAACCTCAATGAGCCGAACAAACTGGGCGATGTCTCATACGTCACGCCCATGAAATATATCGGCATCTGGTGGGGCATGCACATCGGCACCCAGACATGGGGCTCTGGCGAAAAGCATGGGGCGACCACGGAGAATACCAAAGCCTATATGGATTTTGCCGCCGCGCACGGCTTTGGCGGTGTGTTGGTCGAGGGCTGGAATATCGGCTGGGATGGTGACTGGTTTAACAATGGCGATCTTTTCCGCTTTGCTGAATCCTATCCCGATTTCGATATCGAGGAAGTCACCGCCTACGGAAAGAAACTGGGAGTCCAGCTGATCGGCCACAACGAAACCTCGGCCAACATCACCAATTATGAGAACCAGATCGATGAGGCCTTCACGTTTTATGAGCGCCTCGGCATGCATGCGATCAAGACGGGCTATGTCGCGGATGCGAGCGATCTCAAATATATCGGGCCGGACGGCGAGCCGCGCTATACATGGCATGACAGCCAGGAAAGCGTCGATCACCATATCCGTGTCCTGAAAAAGGCGCATGAGCATAAACTCATGATCAATGCGCATGAACCGGTGAAGGATACAGGCCTACGCCGTACCTATCCCAACGCAGTGAGCCGCGAGGGAGCGCGCGGGATGGAGTTCAATGCCTGGGGCACGCCGGCCAATCCGCCAGAGCATGAGGCCATTCTTCCCTATACGCGGCTACTTGCCGGGCCGATGGATTTCACGCCCGGTGTTTTTGATCTGATGCCGAATGGGGAGGGCGCGGAGAACCGGATCAACACGACGCTTGCCAAGCAATTGGCGCTTTATGTCGTGATCCATAGCCCGGTCCAGATGGCCGCTGACCTGCCGGAGAATTACGCGCCGCATATGGACGCGTTCCGGTTCATCGAGGATGTGCCTGCCGATTGGGAGCAATCGATTGCGCTTGATGGGGAGGTCGGGGACTTCATCGTCATGGCGCGGCAGGGCCGGGGCTCTGCTAACTGGTATGTTGGGGCGCTGACGGATGAAGATGCGCGTACCGTGAAAGTGCCGCTCAGCTTCCTCGATGACGGCGTCACGTACCGCGCGAAAATCTACAAGGATGGCCGACGCGCCAATTACCAGAGCCGACCTTATGATATTTCCATGTCAGAAGAAGAAGTGACAGCGGGCGATACGCTGACCTTCCGGTTGGGCAAGAGCGGCGGGGCCGCGATCAGCCTTGAGCCGGTCGAGACGGGCACGGAGGAATAACCATGCGTAAGCCTGCGATGAATTTCGCCCAGATCTGGAACATGAGTTTCGGATTTCTGGGTATTCAGATCGGCTTTGACCTGCAGAGCAGCAATGTCAGCCGGATCTTCCAGACCCTTGGCGCAGATGTGAGCTCGCTCGCCATTCTCTGGATTGCCGCCCCCATGACGGGCCTCCTCGTCCAGCCGATCATCGGGCATTTTTCTGACAAGACATGGGGGCCGCTCGGCCGCCGTCGGCCCTATTTCCTCGCCGGCGCACTGTTGGCGAGCCTTGCGCTTTTCATCATGCCCAATTCGCCGACCCTTTGGATGGCGGCGGGCATGCTCTGGATCATGGATGCATCGCTCAATATCACGATGGAGCCGTTTCGCGCCTTTGTCGGAGACAACTTGCCGAACCGTCAGCGCACGATGGGCTATGCGATGCAGAGCTTCTTCATCGGGCTTGGCGCGGCGATCGCGGGCTTACTTCCGATGTTCTTCACAAAGATCGTGGGGCTGAGCAATACAGCGCCGCCCGGTGAAATCCCGATCACGGTGCAACTTGCTTTCTATGTCGGGGGCGCAGCGCTGCTCGCGGCCGTTCTCTGGACGGTGGTGACGAGCAAGGAATACAGCCCCGATGATCTTGCCCGGTTCGCGGCGGCACGGCGCAAGGCGCTCGGTCTTGATGGCGACGCGCCGGTCACAAAGCAACGCACCGCAGCTGCCTTTTTCAATGGTGGTCTGATCTGGCTTGTGGTCGGGCTCGCCTTTGGGGCGTTCGTGCATTTTGCGCGGGCCGAGCCCCGGCCGGACATACTGTCCTTCCTCGGCACGCTCGATATCGCCAAGGATCTTTATGTCCTTGCCGGCTTGATCGCTGTTTTCGGGATCATCCAGCTGATCGCGGGGCTGATGCGGAAGGGTGGTTCAAAAGAGAATGGCTATCTGGAGGTCGTCAACGACCTCTTCGACATGCCGACAACCATGCGCCAGCTTGCTGTGGTCCAGTTCTTTGCCTGGTTCGCCATGTTCGCGATGTGGATCTATGGCACCCCGGCGGTCGCGGAATATCATTATGCCGCGACCGACCCCACGACAGTGGAATATCAGGATGCCGCCGACTGGTGGGCGCTGCTCGGCTCCATCCGGAACGGGATGGCCGCCGCAGCCGCGCTCGGCTTCATCTGGCTGGCGACCAAGATGGACCGCCGCCGCCTTCACGCTATGAACCTCCTGATCGGGGCGGTCGGCTTTGTTTCGATGATGCTCATCCGGGATGGCAGTATGCTCTGGGTCTCGATGATCGGTGTCGGGATCGCCTGGGCGTCGATTGTCTCGCTGCCTTATGCGATCCTTGCCGGTTCCGTGCCGCCCGCGAAAATGGGTGTCTATATGGGCATCTTCAACATCTTCATCGTTGTACCCCAGCTTATAGCCGCGACGCTGCTCGGCTTTCTGCTCACCACCTTCTTTGACGGTAAGCCGATCTGGGCCCTGATGATATCCGCCGGGTCATTCACGCTGGCCGCGATTGCGACTCTGTTCGTGAAAGATGTGATCGACGATGTCGCCGATGCCGAACCCGCCCCTGAACACCGTCCGCAAGGAGCTGCGCCATGATGAAATCCCTTCTCGGCGGCATGGCCGCCCTGTCGCTTTTCGCAGCGCCGGCCATGGCCGGGCCCTATGATCCTGCGCCTTATGTAAAGTTTGAGCACGCGGACTGGGCAAAGGACGCGGTCCTTTACCAGATCAATACCCGTCAGTTCACGAAGGAAGGCACGTTCGATGCAGCGCGCGAGCATCTGCCGCGCCTAGCTGAGATGGGGGTAGATATTCTCTGGCTGATGCCTGTCCATCCGATCGGGGAGAAAAACCGCAAGGGCGGGCTGGGCTCTCCTTATTCGGTGAAAGATTATCGCGGCGTGAACCCCGAATTCGGCACGGTCGAGGACCTCAAGGAATTTGTCGATGCCGCGCATGAGCTTGGGATGCATGTCATCCTCGACTGGGTGGCGAACCATTCCTCATGGGACAATCATCTGGTGACGGAACATCCGGAGTGGTATTACCACACGCCGGAGGGAGAGTTTTCCTCGACGCCGGGCACGGATTGGTCGGACATTATCGATTTCGATTACAGCCAGCCGGGCCTTCGCAAATATATGACCGAAAGCCTTGTCTACTGGGTGCGCGATGTCGGTATCGATGGCTACCGCGCCGATGTTGCGGGGTTCGTGCCCCTCGATTTCTGGGAGAATGCGCGGGCCGAACTCGAAGAAGTGAAGCCCGTTTTCATGCTCGCCGAATGGGAGCAGCGCGACATGCACCAACGCGCCTTTGATGCCACCTATGCCTGGTCGTGGAAAGAGGCGATGCAGAAAATCGCCGAAGAAGGCGGTACGGGGCCGCTTAACTCATTCTATTACGAGGACACCAATAGCTGGCCGGACGATGCCTATCGTATGGTGTACACGTCCAATCATGACCAGAATTCATGGGACGGCGTAGCGTCAGAGATCTATGGCGATTCCTATGAGGCCGCCATCGTCATGAGTTTTGTCGGTGAGGGCCTGCCGCTCATCTATAATGGACAGGAAGCCGACCTTGGTCATCAGCTCGAATTCTTTGAGAAGGACGAAATCATCTGGGACAAGGGGCAGTATGCCGATCTCTTCCGCAAACTGATCAGCCTCAAACACGAGACGAAGGCGCTGTGGAATGGCGGGGCAGGTGCACCGATCCTTCGTGTGCCGAATGACCATCCCGACACGGTGTTCAGTTTCATGAGAGCAGGCGATGAAGACAAGATCTTCGCCGTCTTCAACCTGTCGGATGAGACGGCGACTGTCAGCTTCTCGAAAGCCCGTCATCACGGCAATTACCGGGACGCTTTCACCGGACGAAGGGCCAGGATTGGCGAGGCGACAAGTTTCGAGTTGGGCCCTTGGGGTTACCGGGTCTTCCGCACGGAGAATTGACCTGACCGATGGAAGGCGGGTCAGGCGGCCCGCCGACTCCTATGACGGGAAACGCCGCATGCATCCCGTGCGCCAGTGTATTCCAGGATATTCCCGTTCTGCGGTGGGCTTGGGCCCCTGAACGCGTCGAAAACCCTAGAAAAATCAGTCTTCTGCCGTCTGATTTTGCGGGGGCGCCGAATATGCCCTAGAATCCGAATCGGGCGGATGAGATGGGCGAGAGAACTTCTTCTCCATAGGAGTCAGCCAGAAGGCAAAGCCCCCGGGATTTTGCGTTCTCAAAGCGGCGCGTCTTGCGCTGATTGGGCGCGCTGATCGACCGGGGCGAAGGGAGTTCGGGGGCACTATGTCGATCATGAATACAAGCGAGCCGCGGCGCCTGCCCGGTGTCCGAAAGTATTTGCTGGCTTCTTCCGCGTCCTTGTCTCTCGTTTGCGGCATGGGATATGCGCAGGTCGTTAATCAGCAGGGGGCGGATATTCTCATGGTCCCCAATCCGGGCCATGCCGCACCGCCGGTCCAGCAGAATGCCGTCAAAGCGAAGAAGGCGCCGCCCGCTGTCGCCCCGGACCGCGTCGTCACCAATCTTCAGACGCCTGTCACGCCGCCTTCGACTTCGAATATTCAAGCTGTCTCGGGATCGGATACGACGGTCAGCGAGATGGTTTCAGGCGAATTCGTCATTACAACGACGGAGCTGAATGCCGCAGGTACCACTGCCTTCAACCGGTTCACGGATTTCACGCTCGCCAGTGGGGACAGCGCGGATCTTTACCTGCCCGGCAATGCGACGACGCTTCTCAATATCGTCCGGGACAGCCGCGTTTTCATCGACGGTACGCTGACCAGTATTTTGTCTGACGGGACCGGGAACCTCGGCGGTCACCTGATCTTTGCCAGTCCCGATGGGGTGATTGTCGGGGCCAATGGGGTGCTCAATGTCGGGGCGCTGACGCTCGTCACGCCGACAACGGATTATCTCGATACCAATTTCACCGCAGGCGCTATTTCCTCAGGTGCTATCACTGACCTTGCGCGCGGCTCCGTGCCGCTGACGGCCTCCGGCCTCATTCAGGTGACGGGGACCATCTATGCGCCGGACGGGATCGTCCTTGCCGCGCCTGAGATCAGCATTTTTGATGGCGGTGCCCTCTGGGCAGGCAGCCAGCTTTATGATTCAGGCTCCGGCGATTTCGGCAATGCCGCCTTTGAGGCGACTGTCCAGACAGCAGGCGGCATCTCGGTCGGCACGGCGCTGGTTGAAAACAATGGCGCTATTGAGATCGTCGCGTCCACAGAAGAAGAGTTCACCGGCAATCTTGGCTCGCTTGTCGCAGGCGAGCGGCCCGTGGCGGAATCCGTCATTTCCATTGATGGCGCGATCTGGGGCGACGGCATCAATGTGACGGCAACAGCGAAAGCCAGCTCGACCTTTGATCAAAGTGCGAACCTCCTGCCGGGTGTCAATCTTGCCGATTACCCCTTTGCCGCTGGCGTCGTTGAAGCAACCGCCATTGCCGATATCGTCATCGGCGCGAATGCCGACCTTCAGTCAACGGCGGATGTCGATCTTTCAGCCTCTACCGAAGCTGAAGCCACACTGATGACAGCGAACAGCAATTCGGACCTGCCATTTTCCATCGGCGTTAGTGTCGCAGACCTCGTCGCCAGTGCTGAAGTTGTGATCCAGGCTGGCGCCTCCGTGATGGCAACGGACAAGCTTTCCGTTTCAGCGAAGAACAAGACCAAGCTCGACAATAATGCGTCTTCAGCGGGCTCGACCATTCCGATCACGGCGGCCTTCAGCTTTGCCAATGTCGATGCAGCAGCCGTTATCGAGTCCGGCGCGAATATTGATGCGGACACGGTCAATGTCACCGCGCTGAACCAGAATTCCTTCAAGACCTCTGCCGAGGCAGAGACGGGCGATGATGGGACTGCCGCCATCGCGTTCGCCTTTGCGGATACCGAAAGCGACACTTTAGCATTTGTCGGCGCGGATATCGGCGCCAATGGCAGCCCGATTTCCGCTGTCACGGTTGAAGCAAGCTCCATCACGACCGAGAACCGTATCTCTGCCTCCTCAACCCAGATGAGCGCGCCAAGCGCCATGGGCACGGATATGGATGCCGGCTCCGAAGCCGCGCTGACGCAGGAGATTGCTGACATGTCCGACATGGCGGCGGGCATGAGCGATAGCGCGGGCAACCAGCTCGAAGGCGTTGGCGGCACGAACCTCAAGATCGGCGCGACGACCACGATCAATTTCTCCTCGCAAAGCTCGCGCGCCGTCATCGAAGGGGGCACCTATGCCTCCGCCGCGAATGGTACGGATGTGGGCACCATCACGACAGATCCCGCCAATGCACCCATGATCTATGCGGATGATGTCGCGATCTATTCAGAGACGCTCGACAATCTGATCCGCAACTTTGCGATCTCCGATGGCAGTGCCGAGGTTGATAGTGGCGGCAGCTCGGTTGTCATTACGGCGGCGATTGCGCTCGGTTTCTATGATTATACGACTGAGGCGGAAGTCGGCGAGGATACCGAGATCACGGCCCAGCGGGTCGGGGTCGGGGCGTTCAGTGCCAAGAAATTCGGCTTTACCCTGATCGATAGCCTGACGCCGGGCAGCTCGATCGATGGCATCTACACCTATCTTGAAGATCTGAGCAGCCGCCTCAGCGCGAGCGATTTCGGCCTCGCCGAAGACCTCTTCACCAGCTACGCGGCGGCCTCGTCCTCCGCATCCGGCGGCAACAGCGATACGGCGATTGCAGGGAACATCTCCTATCAGGAAATCCATCAGGACACGCGCACCTGGGTCGATAGCGGGGCACGGATCACCGCGACGGGGTCCGCAGCGGGACAGGCATTCACGACCGATCTTTCCTCTATTGATGACGGAATGGGCGGGGAGACAGCGCGCAGTTTCGACTGGTGGCTGCAGTCCTCGGGCGAAGACCAGCCGGGCGTGGTCATCACCGCAAAATCCATGACCGAAGGCGTCCATGTGGCGGGTGCGATCAATTTCTTCGGTGCGTCTCTCTCCTCTGATGGAAGTGCAATTGGCGGGTCGGTCAATATCGTCCAGCAGGAAACAAGCACCATTGCTGGTGTCGCGGACGGCGCGGTCATCACGACTGACCGTGCTCTGACGATCAAGGCGGAGACGAATAATTTCCTGATCGGTATCACGCCGACATCGGGCGAGGGCAGTGGCGTGACGGGCGTTGGCCTCGTCAGTGTCATCAATATCGAGAACACGACCATTGCGTCGGTCAGCAATCTGGCCCGCGTTGAAGCGCTCGCTGTCAATATCGACTCAAACCAGTTCATGACGGCTTGGAGTGTTGCGGCCGCCAAAGCGAGTGCGGAAGGAACCGCCATCGGCCTTGCCGGGGCGGTCAATATCATCGCGACGGACACGCAGGCTTTCATCGGTGACAACAGTGCCTATGATAAGGATCCGGCCACGCCGACCGGGCCGACGGGACCTTATCCTGGCAATAACAATCTGCCCAATAACCAGGTCATTGCTCAGAATCTGCGCGTCCGTGCCCGGACGAGCGGCGAGTCCGGTACGCTCGCCGTGGCCGGTAGCCAGTCGAGCCGGAATATGCCGATGGGCGGCGATGCCGGCATGATGGATATCAGCCGGAACACCATGTCCTCCGGCGATACGATGGATCTCATCGACAATATGGAGGATACGGAGGACCGCTCTCAGAGCAGCGTCGACAGCTCCGATCCGAATGAGCGGGATGTAACCGGTGTCCTTGATGATGCGACCGGTGATCTGACCGACCAGAGCGGCGATTCCCCGCTCAGCTCTGGCGGCGGAGGCTCACAGCAGCCAAGGTTCGGTTTCGCGATTTCGGGCTCTGCATCGGTCAGCCTCAATGAGCTGATCACCAAGGCCTATATTGATGGTGCCAATGTGACAGGCACGACGGGCGCCTCGCCGACCGGCCTCTTGGTCGAGGCCGTGACGGATACGGACCAGATCAGCCTCTCTGGCGCGGCAGCGCTCTCCTCATCATCGGGCAGTTCAGCTTCCGGCGCGATTTCAGGTGCAGTGGCTTATCAGGTCAGTGAAAACCAGAACGACGCAGGCATTTATAACGCAACTGTTCTCGACATGAATGATGTCGATGTCCGTGCCCTGACGGGCGGACTGAAGGTCGGTGCGGCTCTCGGGCTCTCGGCAGAGACTGGCAGCTCCCAGAACTCAGCGGCCGTTGCGGGCTCCTTCTCGATTGCGCGGGTTGCGGATTCGGCTGATGCGCGGATCAGGGGATCGGTCTTCACCCTGACCAATTCGGCCGCCCAGACCGACATGGTCAATGTCGATGCCTATAACCGCAACACGATCGGGATAGGTGCGGGCAGTGTCGCCTATGGCGGGCGGGCCTCCGCAGCGGGCGGGCTCACCTATGCCGAGATCGACAACCGGGATGGCGATGCGGCGGATGGTTCGGGCCTTGCTGCTTTTGCCGGTATTCTGGACACGGAAATTACCGACTATGATGATGTCTCTGTGGCGGCGATCAATGCGGCCCAGACAATCGGTGTCGGGGTGGTGGGCTCGGCCACGACCCAGAACTTTGCCATCTCAGGCGCAATCGTCATTAACCGGATTGATGCTGATGCGCTGGCGCGGATCGGCGAGGGCTCAGTCATCACTGTCGATGACGATTTGACCGTGGCCGCTGGCGGCGGCGAGATTGCGGCCTTTGATGCGATCATCGCCGGCGAGCGCATCGGCGGGCGCGAGGCCAATGAGTATGATGTCGGCGTCAATGACCTTGTCTTTGACAGCAATGGCGACACGCCGGACAGCTTCGGCACGGGCGCGCGCGCTTTTGCGCTGGCGGGTGCGGTCTCGGTCGGCAAGACCTCCGCAGGCTTTGCCATCGCCATCAACGATATCGACAGTGACCGGACGGCCATTATCGATGGGGACACGACCTCCGTCACGGCAGGCGGCGATATTGATGTCATTGCGGATAATGAAAGCGAGATTCTCGCTCTGTCGATTGCGACGGCGGCGGGTACGGATTCGGGTGCCTTTACCGGCTCGCTAACGGTCAACTTCATCGAGGATGAGACCATCGCCCGCATCGGGGACACGATCGATTCCGGCATGATGCAGACGACCGTATCGGGCTCGACGGTCGATGTCATCGCGCGCGGCAATGCCCAGATCAATGCGCTATCAGGCGGTATCTCCATTTCGGCTGGGAACGCGGCGATTGGCGCCTCAATCTCGGTCAATGAGATCGGCGGCTCGATCGATGCCGGGATCATCGATACCGAGATTAATGACGCGACCAGTCTCAATGTCATTGCAACGACATCGGATGAATCAGACCCCGGCGCCCCAGGCGCGGAAATCAACTCCATCGCCATTGCAGGCGGGGTTTCTTCTGGTGGGCTCGCGCTGTCGGGCTCGGCCACGGCCAATCTCATCGAAACCAATGTCATGGCGCGGATCGAGAATTCGACCACGGATAATGAGACGGGCCTCTTCGCCAATGTGGCGGCGGACCGCTATGCGCGGATCCAGTCGATTGCCGGGGCGCTCGGCGCTTCGGGCGGTTCAGGGGTCGGCATCGGGGTCGGGGTCAACCGGATCAAGGGGACGGTCTCGTCCCGCGTCACTGGCGGTAATCTCACGCTCAACACGCTGACGGTCACCTCCGTTGCGCGAGATGTCATCCGCACCATCGGTGTCGGTCTTGGCGGCGGCGGCTCTATCGGGGCGGCGGGTTCGGTCGTTGTCAATCTGATGAGCACTGATGTCACAAGCGCGATTGGCGGCGGTGCAATTGTCATTGCCCGAAATAATGTCGGCGTGAATGCGCTTGCTGACAGCGAAATCGAAGCGCTCGCCGGGGCGGCGGCCTTTGGCGGTTCGGGCGGTGTCGGCGTTGCCAGCGCGGTCAACATCATCGACGGCGAGACAACTGCCGAAGTCACGGGCGCCGCAACGCAGGTGACGGCCAAGGCGCTCGATCCCGCAGAGACACTGATGGTGCGCGACGGCACGCTCCTCAATCCTCTGACCTTCAACCAGGTCACCATCCCCGTCATTGATGTGACCATCCGTGCCAAGAGCGGTGCGGCCTTTGATGAGAACACCAAGCAGGTTCGCGGGCTTTCAGTGAACGCAACCGCGCTGCGTGAGACAGATGTGATCGCCACGGCCGTCTCCATTGGGGGCTATGTTGGGGCCGCGCTCAATGCCGGGGTCAACGTCATCTCCGGCACGACAAGGGCGCAGATCACCGACGCGACGATCAACCCGATCACGCAGGGCGATGCGACGGCACGCGCGGGCGATGTCGATGTGAAGGCCAGCACCCATGTTTATGGTGGCGCCTATTCCATCGGCGTTGCAGGCTCCGGCGGTGTCGGCGTGGCGGGTGCGGGGATCGGTGACAGCTATGAGACCGAGACCTATGCCCTCATTGATGGCGCGACGGTCACGGCGGATGATGTCCTGATCAATTCGGTCAGTTCGTATACCACCGCGAATGTGATCGCAGCGGCAGGCGCCGGCATTGGCGGGGTTGCCGCCGGTGGGATCGTGACGATCTTTGACGCCACAACGGTGGGCCAGCTGATCGGCGGGACAACGACGTCGAACTCGCTCGGCGTGAATGCCGAGATGGACGCCTTTGTCGGCGGCTTCGGCCTCGTGCTAGCAGGCGGCGGGCTGGCGGCGGCGGGCACCTTCAACGTCCTCGTCAACGAGAGTGACACAGAGGCACTGATCGGCAGACGGAACACCGTGACAGAACCTGCGGAGGTAACCACCGTCAATTCGGACGATGTGGATGTCACGGCGGACACGACGACGATCGTCGATACGACCGGGGCGTCGGGCGCGGTCGGCGGCGGGATCGGCATTGCGGGCACGGCTTCCGTCATCGTCAGTGAAACGAACACGCGCGCGCGGATCGAGAATGCGGCCGTCACGGGCGGTGCAGGCTCCAGCACGAATGTTCAGGCAACCGATAATTTCTCGACCTCTGCCTCAACCGCCTCGGCCAGCTTCGGTGGCGTCGGGGCAGGGGGCGCCAGCGTCAATGTTGTTGTTGCCAAATCCAAGACAAATGCGAGCGTCGATAATTCAACGATCACCACGGGCGCACTGACGGTCGATGCCGATGGTGTCACCGATATCGACACCAATACCTATGCGCTGGCCGTTGGCGGTTCCCTGGGGATCAGCGGCGCGATCTCGGTTATCAAACTTGGTGGTAATCTCGACGCCGATGCCTCCAGTGAGATCAGTGGCACGCTGACGACGGCGGAAATGACCGCCAATGAAAGCTCGGATACTGGCGACAATAATGTGCTCGATGCCAGTGAGCAGGCGATGCTCTCCGGCAATGGCGTCTATGATGTTGATGGCGAGACGCTTAATTCGGACACGCATCTTGTGGCAGCCAATGTGACAGGCTCGACCGTCAATGCGACGACCGTGTCGGTGACCTCTGACGCGATGACCGGCACGCATGCCATGCTGGGCGGGGCGGCTGCAGGCGGGCTCGCCGGGATTGGTGCGGCCATCGGCTTTACGACCATCGATACCGGCGTTTCGGCGGGGATTGATTCAGGCTCGACCATCAATGCGGGCGGGGCCGTCACCGTGACAGCGGAGTCGGGCGATAATGGCCGGGATGCAGCCGAGATCGACGCCATTGTCGGCGCGGCAGGGCTTGGCGTCGGGCTAGGCGCGGCGGTGGCCAATGTCGAAGTCACTTCGGATGTGCTGGCCAATGTCAGTGGGCGCATTAATGGCGCGAATGGCGGCGCGCTAACGGTCACGGCGCGCGACACCACCCATGCTGATGCGGATGCCTCTGGTGTCTCGCTCGGCCTTCTTGGCGCGGCTGGCGTCGTTGTGGCGCGGGCTGAGAAAATCGGCTCGGCCACAGCCACGATCGGTCACGCAACCAATGACATCACGGGCATGCTTGGCGCCAATGTCGGGGCAGAAGCTGCTGGTGGGGCCAGTGCAAATGCGCAAGGCGCGTCCGGCGGCATCGGCATCAGTGTTCAGGGGACGATCGCCACGGCCAGCGAAAGCACGGCCGTAACGGCCAGCGTCCGTGACGCGGCTACAATCGCGCTGATGGGCGCGCTCAATGTCAGCGCCAGCTCAAAGCCTGATGTCTATGCCAATGCACGCGGGGTCTCCGTCGCGGGCGGTGCAGGTGTCGGCGTTTCGCTGGCCACGGCGCGGATCGGATCGGCGTCGACGCCATCCCTCGTTCAGGCCAGCATCGGCAACAACGTCAATCTGATGAATGTCCTTGGCGGCGTGAATGTGGATTCTTCCATGACGCGCAGCGGCCGTTCGGCAGAAGCCTATGCGACAGGCTCCGCAGGCGGATTGTTGCTAGGCGCGCAGGCCAGCAAGGCCAAAGTTGAGACCAATGCCAATGTCTATGCGCTGGTCGGCGATGGCGTGACCTTGCCGATTGGCGGGCTCTCCGTCATTGCGGGCAAATCAACCAGTCAGATTGCGGACAGCTCGGGCAAGTCTGGCGGCTTTGTCTCCGTCGGAGCGGCGGATAGTGAGGCCATTTCGCGCGGTGAGACCATTGCGCGTGTCGGCTCGGACTTTATCTACACTGACTTTGTGACCGGCAATGGCAATGACTATGCAATGCCGACCTTCAAGGTCAATTCAGGCACCAGCGAAGTCAATGAAGCGGTCTCGGAGTCAGGCAGCGGGGGTGTCGTTGCGGGCGCGGCAACGACAGCAACCATCACCTCGACGGCGACGACCAAGACGCAAGTGGGCCAGCCCGGCGGGAATGCAGGGTCGGATCGCATCAAGGCGCGCAATGTCGACATCCAGTCACTTCATCTGTCGAACTTCCGCGAATTGGCGGATGCCTCATCCGCGGGCCTTGCGGGCAAGAGCGGTGCGTCGACCAATGTGAATATCGCGAATTCCTCCGTTATCGACATTGCCGATGGCTTCAAGATATCCGGCGGCACGATCCGTATTCTTGCCAATTCGGAGACAACCCGCACGGGCGATCCAGTCAGTGTGAAGGGCGGAGCGGGCGGCCTTGGCGCCTTTGCCTCTGCGGACGGCAATGTGCGGATCAGCCAACTCAGTGATGTCAGTATCGGAGATAATGCTGATATCAAGACGCTCGATATCTTCAATTTCAGTGCGGACAATAGCGATATCAAGATCGACGCAAGAAGCTCGATGAATGTCGATGACATCGTCGTTCAGCGCGCCTCGGGCGGTCTTGCCGTGCCGACCTCATCGATGGAATTCGATGCAACGATCACGGACAGTGTCAGTATTGGTGATGGCGCCAGCCTCGATGCCGATGGCGGTATCTATATCGGTGTCTCACCTAGTGCCGACATCAATGCGCGGGCAGCCTCGAAATCTTCTGCCGGGATCGGTGTCACCGATGCGCGCGCAACGGCAGGCAATGTCCAGAACGACATCGTCATCAACCAGTCCATCACGGTCGGCCAGAACGCAAAACTCAGTGCCGAGAGGGATGTGCGCCTCAATACGGGCGGCAACGGGTTCGGCGGCACCCCGGCGTCGATCGAAGTCGACATTACGAGTGACTCTTATAACTCTGCGCTGATCCCGGCCTCGACGTCGGCCTCTGCGGTTCTGAATTTCACGAACAATGCGGGTATCACCATCGATACCGGCGCCATTGTCGAGAGTATCCGGGACGTCATCATTACGGCCAGCCGCGGGGATATTGATCTCTTTGCCGAGGCGGTCGCGACCTTCAAGATCAATCTCCTTCTCGGTGTCATTACGCAAACGGATCGGTCCGGTACGGTCGTTGATAATGGTCAAGGCACTGTCACGATCAACGGGACGGTGGAGGCGGGCTTCCTTGCCGAGCGTCGCTTTGACATTGACGTAAACGGCAATGTCACGGTCACGAATGAGGAAGAAGACCGCCCGCATGTCAGTACACGCAATGGCTTCAACCCGCTTGACGAAGTGAATGCCCGCATCGCAGCCCTGCAGGCAATGATCGATGCCGGAGACACAAGCGCCGCAGGGGAACTGGCGATCCTTCAGGAACTCGCCCGCTTCCTGCAAGGGGACACTGGCGGCTCGGTTGATCCCGATACGTCGACCGGGACGGTGACGACGTCGATCCCGACCTTCGATGGCGATCCGAACGATCCAAATGTCAATCTAACGCGTCCGGATGATGTTAATGGCGCGATCGAGATCAGTGGCGTGACGGCGGCCTCCGGCAATGTTGAGATTTTTGCTGATGCCCTTAATGGCAATGGCGCCCTGACCGCCAATGGCGGGCCGATCATCGCGGTCACGAACCAGTCCGGCCGTGATCTGATTGTTGGCGATCTTGATATCTTCGATGCTTCGATCGGGGAGGTGCGCCTGACCGGCATGGCGCAGTCCTTCGGCAATCTCTCGGTGACGGAGAACCGTAAGGGCGAACGCTCGGTCATCATCATTGACAACAGCCCGGCGAGTTTTGCGGCGGACAATACGTCCGACCTTAATATCACTGGCGATATCATCAACCTCTTTGGTCTCGTCGATATCGATGTGAAGAATGGCGATCTTCTGCAGACGGCCGTTGTCGGGGCAGGGGACTTGCGCATCGATGTGCCCAATGGCGGCTATTTTGCCATCCTGCCCGATGGCCTCATCCCGCTTGGGCCAGATCCGCGCGCGAGGTTCGAGCAATATATCATTCTCGAAAACCTGCTTTACCTGCGCGACAACACCGCCGCCTTCGATAATTTCGGCGACCCGAATTACGACCCGAATGTAGACAGCCTCGTGCGGCTGATCGCACAGATCCCCTTCCTGCTTGGAGAGGATACGACAGACGGCCTGCCGAATATCCGTGACGAGGATGATTTTGCGGCATTCATGACGCATTATCTTGCCAATCCCTTGGGATTCACCGGGGATACAGCGCTCACTGATCTTCTGGCTTCTGGTCAGATCAACACGGATGGTGTCGATGACCGTCTGGGCAACCGTGGCGCGCCAATTGATACATTCCTTAATGGCACGACCTTCGAAGATGTACCGACAGTGCTTGCACTGTATTACTGGGAGACATTCGGCGGCTATCATGGTGACCTGCTCAGCGGCGCACCTTTCCGGACCGGGTTTGACGGAGATGTCGCGCTGACGACAGCTCCTCTGCAGCTCGACATGAACAGGTCCTTCCTGTTCGGAGACAATACGGTCATTAGCAAAACGCGGGCACAGGTGGACGCCATCCTCGCCCGCCGCGGAGAGTTCTCGACAGATCCACGCTTCTCGAACCGGTTGCAGGATCTTGGTGGTGTCATCGATGTGGCGGGCGTTGTTGGGATTTCGGCGCAATCAATCGACATTGGCGGCACGGTCGTCAGTGGTCGGAGCGGCAACCGGAACCTGCAGCTAACGGCGCAGGATGCGCAGACCCTGCAATTCTGGATCGACAATCCGGCCTCGCGTCCGCAGCCGGCGAATGGCGATCCGTCCCTGCCGCCAAACCTTATTGATATCTCCTCACTGATCGATACGATCGGCGGCGATCCACGCGAGAAAATCACGGCGGTCTATGATCTGAACAGCCAGCAGATCATTGTCGAGAATGTGAACGCCTCCGGCGGCGGTCACATTATCCTCAACGGCCAGATCCTATCGACGACCGGCGATGGGCAATTGCTCGTCCGCAATGGCCGCGGTCAGGTGGTGATCGACAACCAGACCGGCTTTGATATTCAGATCAATGATATTGATGCGGGCCGCGATACGCGCGGCATCATTCAGATCACGGACACGGCGAAAATCCAGCCTAATGGCAATGCCCTCACTACCTTCTATGTGCAGGAAGCCGGCAAGGATATCGAAGTCTACCAGACCGATCAGGTCGGGGCCGATTACACAACGCTGAGTCTGAGCCAGTCGGTTGCAGGCAATTTCAGCACCTATACACCCAAAGAGGGCATCGCCTTCGAATATTTCGAAGAGCGCTTCCTGATGCGTGAGCTGACCAGTGTCGATGATCCGAATGACGATGAATTCGGCTTCCAGATTTTCGGCAGCGGTAACTGGGTCTGGGCCGACAGCGATCCGCGCTTTGGTCAGCGGGTCACAACAGTTGCCGCGGATGCACCATACTTCCAGCAATCTCTTTCCGGGGAGATCGGCAATTCCTGGCGGATCAATTTCTATGAGAACGAGATTGCAAGGTTCAGCCTGCTGGTCCCGCAGAGCTATCGTCTGCGCCGGACACAGACGATCCGGGCGGATAATCCTGTCACGATCGGCTTCCAGGGCAGCGCGACGGGGTCGATCTCTGTCACCTCCGCCTCTGATATCTCGATTGCAGGGACACTGAACAACCCCACCGGCACGGTCCTCGTCAACTCGACGAATGGCTCCGTGCTTCAGGCGGGTAATGGCCGTATCCTTGCGACCATGGCCGATCTTCGCGCGACGGGCGCGATCGGCGATATTGCCGACCGCCTCGATCTCTTCATCTCGTCAGGTGGGGATGTATCGGCGACGGGCGGCGGCGATATCGGCCTCCAGCTCTTTGGCGAAGACGAAATCGATATCGTCAATGTGAGCACCTCTGCTGGTGATATTGATGTCACGGCCAATTCAACGGCGCTGAATATCAGCTCGGTCATTTCGACCGGCGGAAATGTCTCGCTCGTCAATACCGGCCATCTGTTCCAACCGAACCCTGCTGGCACTGCCGTTTCAGGGCAGGACATTTCGCTGACGTCGCTCGGTGGACGGATCTTTGGTCTCGGCGATACACCCTTCAGGATCGATTCAAGCCTTGGGGCGCCGGACGCAACGAATGCCGCCGTCACGCTCAGCGCGAATGGCGACATCATCGCCGAAGAAACGGTCGGCACGCTGCGCCTGTCCGAAGTGCGCTCGACGACCGGCGGCGTCACGCTGGTCGCGCTGGATGGCGACATCACCAATGCCTTCAATTCGGCGGAGGTTGATGAGAACCAGGTCGAGCGGATCAATGCCGCGATCGATGCGCTCCTTCTGCGGACGGATGATGGCTCTGACAATATTCTCGGCTTTGAAAACCGGGTCGCCAACCAGTATGGCGTTCTTGCCCGCATCAGAGAGCGCGCCTCTGTCGATGGGGCAGGGATGGTCTCGCTCTCGGCGATGCAGGCCCAGCAATTTGCCGCTCAATATGCGGCAAGTATCGGTGATCCGCTGCCCGGCGATCCTGTGGCCTATGCCGCGGCCAATTTCGCGGCGATCACGGCATTCGTGCAGGCACAATATGATGAGGCCTTTACCTTCCTGACAACCGGGATCACTCAGCTCACTGATGTTGATGGCTCCATGCTCGATGCTTCGGGCGATATCCTGTTGACGGTCACGGGCACGAGGTTTGTTGATGTGCTAGATGTCAACGGCATGGTCATCGGTCAGCAGACCCAAGTCACAACCCTGACGGATGTGACACTGGCGCAGGCTCTCTCCGGTACGCTATTCCCCGATGGCATGCTGCAATCGGTGACGGCGGATGTCGTTGATGGCTCGGGCCTAAACATGTTGCTCATCGCTGGGGTCACTTTCACACAGTCAGAGCTTGATAACCAGATCCCGGCCTCGGCAGTTGCCGATGCGCTGGCGGGCATCAACCCCGGCGATACGCTGATCAGTACGCCGAGCACACAAGTCTTCAATCTCGACTCGACGATCTTTGCCGATACGGTCTCGCTGATCACCGGCGGTTCGGTTGGCGGTTCCTTCACGCCAATCGTCATCGAGTTCACGACCGGGACGAACCCCAATCTCGATCCCTTCACGCGGGCACTGCTGGCCACCGCTTCGCCGGGTGATATCACGGTCGAGTTCGATGAGGGCGCCAATCTCACCCGCTTCATCATTTCGCCGGCCAACCCGCTGTTTGTGGACACGGCACGCGTTGATACGAATGCGGATGGAGACGTCTTTGTCGGCAGTAACACCTTCCTGACCATTGGCAGCATCATTGCCGGCATGAATGGTGACGCCCGTATCTATGGTCGCGACGGCATTCAGGCGGCAGCGGATGTGCCGGGCGGCACGCCCTCCATCACTGCCAATGATCTTCTGATCGAGTCAGCTGACGGCGCGATCGGCGCGGCAGACCGGCCGCTCGAGATTGCGCTTTCAGGCGCGCTCAGCCGGGCGGGCTCCAATCTTGGTGTCTATCTGCGGGAGTTGAATGGCGACTTCAGTGTCGGCAATATTTTCTCAAACGGCGACATTCATCTTTATGCGCCATTTGGCGGCATCCTGTCCTCAATCGACAATGAGAATGTCCATATTGAAGGCCAGAACATTCGCTTTGAGTCTTCCGAAGAAATCGGTGAGCTCGGGCGAGCCATCGGCATCCGTTCGAATAACGGCACGGTCATCGCGATTGCCGATGGCGGCGCGGTCAATCTCCGCTCACCGCTGACAGAGCTGATGCTCGACCGGGTCACCGCGACCGGCGATGTCGACATTGTCTCGGCGGGGGACCTCACCATTCTGGATACGGTTTCCGCGGGCGGTGCGCTTCTTCTCGGTGCAACGACGGGTGATGTTGTCGGTACGGCGGGCTCTGTGGTTGAAAGCACTGCCGGTTCCGGCAATATCGAAGGGGAGAATGTCTTCTTTGATGTTACAAGCCTGCTCTCGATCTTCGGCGATCTGACGGTTACGGCAACAGATGGCCAGATCACGCTGGGCGAGGTCACGACAGGAGGCACGCTCAGCGGGTCCTCGGTCACCAGCACCCAGCTTCAGAATGATGTCACCGCAGGCAGCGACACGGTCTTCACGGCAGGCACGCTGTTCAGCGTTGATCCGGCGGTGAACGTCTCCTCCGGTGGGCTCTTCTCTGCATCCGGCGAGGAAATCCTCCTCGAAGATGATGTCATGCTGATGGCGCAAGACCAGCTCGACCTCTCGGCCAGCAATGGCGATGTCACGCTTGGCAACAATGTTGTTGTACAGAGCAAAGCCGGTTCGAGCACCATCACAGGCAACAATCTGATTTTTGCGATGAACAGCCTTGTCGATATCTTTGGCGACCTCGTTCTCAGTGCGACGGCTGGGCAGACTGTGCTTGGTCAGGCGAGTGTCGGCGGCACGCTGACTTCGAACTCGTCAACAGACACGCTCTTCACCAATCTTGTGATGGTCGGCGGGGATGCGAGCTTCACGGCAGGCGGTAATTTCACCATGCAGCCCGGCACGTCGCTCATCTCTGATACAGGCATGATCGATGTCGAGGCGATGGCGATCATGATGGGGCAGGGCAGCCAGATGACAGCCGCTGGTCCGATCTCGCTCCAGTCTCTCACCGGTGATGTGATTATCAGTCAACTGACCAGTATGTTCGACGGTGAGGGTGCGATCGACATTATGTCCGCGGGTTCGATCCTGCCGGTCTTCCCCGGCGAGACGAACCTCACCGCGACAGCGCCAGGGGCTCTGGTTCGCCTGATGGCGGAAGGCGATATCGGCTCGATTGATGAGGATCGTCCGATCGTCGTCGATATCACCGCGGTCGAGGCGGTCAGCAATAATGGCGATATCTATTTGGTCGGCCTCAGCGACCTCAACGCCCCGCTGATCAGTGCTGCCAATGGTGCGATCAAGCTGAGAATCAATGGCTCGCTCACCTTCGGCGAAATCATTGGCGAGCCGGACATCGAGATCATGGGCTCCCTGACCGGAGACCGCATGGTCTTCCGTAATGGTGTGCTGGTTGCCTCCGAAGGGATCAATATCGGCCTTCTCGAGGTCGGTGAGTCAATCACTCTTCGCGGCACGGATATCATGGCGAATATCCTGCACACGGAGGCGACGAGCGATCCGCTCAACCTCATCCTCACCGGGTTCGATCCGGATACGGAGGCAAGCACGGTCCTCCTCGACATCGATGCACCGTTGGGGCTCCTCAGCCCGACCTATTACGCGAGGAATTCGGTCATCACGACGACCGCCAACCGAGTGATGATCGAAGATGGTCTGGTGACAGGTGACCTTATCTTGAGAACGCCGAGCGTCGATCTTGTGCTCGATAACTCAAGCCAGGTGCCGCGCAACATGTTCGACATCCAGCTTTATAACATCCAGCCGCGCTTCTTCCTGATGCAGGATGGATTCTCGACGGTGACGGATGAATTTATCCTGTTCTACCTGCCGGGCTTCCTTGATACCCAGCAGACGCCGTTGGCCTTCGATGCGATCTCGATCCGGCGGAACCAGCAATTGGCACCGGGCAGTGCCCTCTGGGGCGACTCCTACCGCATGGTGATCCGCTATCGTGACGACACGCGAACGGAGCAGGAAAAGGCAGAAGAAGCCAAGCGCAGCAAGCCTGTGACGACACCAGATGATGGGTATACGGTGAATGTCTCGGCTGAATTCAACATGGTCGAGTAGGGGCAGACATGGCGAAGAAAATGAACACCGGCCTTCGTGCTTCGACTTCCCGCCTGATGATTACGGCGGGGCTGTCGGCGATTTCTCTTATCGGCATTGCGGGCGCGCAGGACCTGCCGCCCGGCTCTGATCCTGCACGGATTAATGAAGAGCTGCGCCGTCGGCAGGAGCAGCTTCGCGAGACCCAGCCCGTCACCGAACGAGGCGAGGTCACCAACGCTCAAAGCTTTGAATTCGATCCCCTGAAAGATACAGGCGTCAGCTTCGTTCTGAACGAGGTCCAGTTTGAGAGCTCCGCCTTCCTTGCGCAGGCCCAGCTTGACGGGATTGCTGCGGAATATACCGGCCGCGAGGTCACCTTCACCGATCTCAATGAGATGGTCGCCAAGGTGAATGCCCTTTATGACGCAGGCGGATATCTGACGGCGCGGGCCGTCCTTGCGCCCCAGCGGATCGAAGGCGGTGTCGTCAAGGTGACGCTGGTTGAGGGCGTTGTTGAAGATATGAGCGTCACCGGAAATACTTATTACGGGACGGAATATGTCGCCGACCGGCTATTCGTGCCCAGCGGTACGGTGGTCGACCTGCCGGAGTTGGAGAAAGAGCTCCTGCGGTTTAACCGGCTGAACAACGCCAAAGTCATGGCCGATATCAAGCCGGGCGGCGCGTTCGGCACGACCGACATTACCCTGATCATGCAGGAGCCTGACCGCAATCAGCTCGATCTCTTTGTCGACAATAACGGCTTTGAGAGTACGGGCGAGTTCGAAGGCGGGGCGATTGGTCGCCGTTATCGTCTGTTCAGGGATGATGACCAGCTTAGCGGCTTCATCGTTGGCGCGGGCGGTTCGGTCTCTGGCAGTGTCTCCTACAGCATGCCGTTGGGCAAGCGCGGGATACGCGGCGGGCTCTCTTATGTCCGTGGCCAGACCGAAGTCATCAACGGGCCGTTCAAGGATCTCTCAGTTGAGGGCACGTCCGACACGATTGCGGCGACGGCTTCCATGCCGCTTCTCTTCCGTCAGGGCCGGTTTGTCGGGGCAGATCTGACGATCAGCCGTACGGCAGCAGAGACGACCGTTGACGGTATTCAGACGAGTGACACGGAGATTATCCAGGCCGAAGCGGGGCTGAGTGCTGATTTCGTGACGGAGAAAAATGTCATTGTGCTGCGCACTTCCGGCCTGATGGCGAGCGCAGAAGAACAGCTATTTGACGACACGCGCGACATTTCACTCCTGCGTGGCGCGGCCCTTTTCTCGCGTAGCATCACGCCAAAGACGCGCGGCTCGGTCGACCTGCAATGGCAATATGCGTTTGAAGATGACCTGCCGGGCACGCTCGAATTCCAGCTTGGCGGCGCGAACTCGATCCGCGCATTTGATCCGGGCACGGTCGCTGGCGATTCAGGTTATTTCGCCAAGGTCCAGCTCGACCGCGAAGTCCATCGCGGTGAACAGTATGCGCTCGATATCTTCGGTTTCTACGATATGGGCGAGGTCCAGTCGCTTTTCCCGACCGTCAATCTCAGCGCCGCGGGTCTAGGTGCGCGGCTGTCGCGCGGCCAGCGGGTCAATTTGTCGGGTTCCGTCGGTGTGCCGATCGAGGATGGCGATCTGCCTGAACAGTCGGATGTCCGGGCCTTCGTTACCCTGTCTGTCAAAGCTTATTGATAGCTGTAAGGCCGGGCGACCGGCCTTACGCGTTGCTCGCAACTGACAAGTGTTCTCTCTCGTCTGCATTTGATTGCGTCAAAAGATTAGAGAGAACCTGCCGCATGTGGTGGGTAATCCGTGTGCGGTCGAGACCCGGGTTCCGAATGATCCGGATGGCAAGCCCAGTGAAGAGGGCGAACATGACCTCGACCCGCCCATGCGCGTCTTCAAGGCCCAGCCGCTCTTTTAGGGTATTAGCAAAATTGTCGCGCAATTCCTTGTCGACTTCCTGAACGATGGTCATGACCTTGGAGCTGCGGGCCGCCTCGGCAAGGATTTCGAGCATCAGGACGGAGTGGAAGGTGTCGGTATTGCTCTGCACCCCTTCCTCTACACAAGACATCAAATTGCTGATCAATTCACTAGGAGAGCATTCGCGGAACTGGTCGAAAAAGGCGCGCGCATCGACCTCTTCTCGACGCACGATGTCGGAGATGATCGCCTCTTTGCTCTCGAAATAGTGATAGATGTGCCCCGGGCTCATGCCGGCAGCCTTGGCGATGCGCGACATGCTGGCGCCATGAAACCCTTCCTCGACGAAACAGCGTGCTGCAGCCTGCAGCACCTGATCCTGCCGTGTGACCGGCTCGGCCGTCATCAAACTCGATTTGCCCATGATCCTCCGGGGTTTTCTTCAATTATTTCCCAATTCCCGATTTTCATCAAATTTGTGCACTGCAGCACATTGACAATCTTCAGGGAATGTTTAGATCGAACGTTCATTCTAACTGATATACGTTACCAGCCTCCAACTGCAAGCAGGAATATTTTCATGACAGTCGATCACTCAACAGCACGGACTTCCGCGGTTTCGCGCCGGTTTGCTCCTTTCTTCCTGCTGTTCGCGCCTGTCGCGCTGGCCCTGACGGGCTGCGGCGCAGAGAGTGAGGAGGTCGGCGCTCATGGCGCGGCGGCGCCTGCAATGCAGGTGGCTACCGAAGCGGCCGAAGGCGAGAATATTGAATTGACCGCCTCCCTACAGGGGCGGACCCGTCCTTTTGCCGTCTCGGAAGTTCGTCCGCAGGTCACCGGCCTGATCCAGAAGCGTCTCTTTGAAGAAGGCGAAGCCGTCGAGGAGGGCACGCCTCTTTATCAGATTGAGGACAGCGAATATCGCGCCGCCGTCGAAAGCGCATCGGCTTCGCTGGCCCGTGCGCGCGCCAATGCGAATGTCGCCGGCGATAACGCCGAGCGCCTCAAGGGTCTCGTTGCCATCAAGGCGGTCAGCGACCAGCAATATGATGAGGCGGAAGCTGCCGCGGCACAGGCCCGGGCCGATGTCGCCATGGCGAAAGCTGCGCTGACGCAAGCCAAGATCAATCTTGACCGCACGACCATCCGTGCCCCGATCAGCGGCAAGATTGGCCGCTCTTCGGTCACGCCGGGGGCGCTCGTCACCCAGAATCAGGCATCGACTCTCGCCACGATCCGCCAGCTTGATCCGCTCTATGTCGATCTGACGGCCGCCGCGACGGATGTCCTGCGCTGGAAGCGGGCAATGGCGAGTGACCTGACGAGTGCCGAGACAAAAGTGCCAGTGACGGTCACGCTTGAAGATGGCAGCACCTATGAGCATCAGGGCCAGCTGGCCTTCTCTGAGGTCAGCGTCGATGAGACTTCCGGCACGGTCGTCCTTCGCGCCATTGTACCGAACCCTGACGGCTATTTGCTGCCGGGCATGTTCGTTCGAGCCAGCCTGCCTGTCGGTCAGCTTGAAGGCGCTATCCTTGTCTCGCAAGCTGCTGTCATGCGTACCCCGACCGCTGAGCCTTATGTGCTGGTGGTAGGGGAGAACGGCACTGCCGAGCAACGCATGCTGACCATCGCGCAGGCGCAGGCGGGTGACTGGGTCGTCACGGGCGGCCTCCCTGAGGGCAGCCAGGTCATCACATCCGGTCTTCAGATGCTGCGCCCCGGCGCGCCCGTCGCAGCAATCGAAAAGACACAAGACAATTCGTCCAGCAACGTTGCGAACGCTGCCGGCAACGCGGCGCTCTAGGCCCGCAACGAGGTTCACATGGCGAAGTATTTTATCGACCGGCCCGTCTTCGCATGGGTCGTGGCTATCATCATCATGCTTGCGGGCGTCATGGCGCTGCGCATCCTGCCGGTTTCGCAGTACCCGGAAATTGCACCGCCCAGCGTCACAGTCAGTGCGGTTTACCCGGGGGCTTCTGCCAAAGCGGTGGAAGATTCCGTGACGCAGGTTCTGGAACGTCAGATGACCGGGCTCGACGGGCTCAAATATTTCTCATCAAGTTCCAGCTCTTCGGGCGCTAGCACCGTGACGCTGACCTTCGAGGCCGGGACCGATCCCGACATCGCGCAAGTTCAGGTCCAGAACAAGCTTTCGCAGGCAACCCCGCTTCTGCCTGAACAGGTCCAGCGTCAGGGCGTGACGGTCAGTAAATCTGGCCAGAACTTTCTGCTTGTTGTCGGACTGGTCTCGCCAAATGGCACACATAACCAGACCGACCTTGCCGATTATGCGCAGTCCGTCATGATCGACCCTGTCAGCCGCGTTGACGGTGTCGGTAATGTGCAGATTTTCGGTGCGCAATATGCCATGCGGGTCTGGATCAACCCTGACAAGCTCGCGCAGTACAGCCTGACGCCGAACGACGTGGTCAATGCGATCCGCGAGCAGAACACTCAAGTCTCCTCTGGCTCACTTGGCGGACTGCCAAATGCCGGTAACCAGGAGATCTCAGCGACCATCACGCTGCAATCGCTTCTGTCCGACCCTTCCGAATTCGAAAACATATTCCTCAAGACCACGTCGGATGGCGCGGCTGTGACAGTCGCCGATGTTGCACGGGTTGAGATGGGGGCGGAGAATTACGAATTCGTCTCGCGCTGGAACGGCAGTCCCTCAATGGGCTTTGCGATCCAGCTTGCCTCCGGCGCCAACGCGCTCGACACGGCAGAGGCGGTCCGTCACCGGGTCAATGAACTGGCCGCGACAACGCTGCCGGACGATGTTGAGGTCATCTATCCTTATGATGTGACGCCGTTCGTCGACAAATCCATTCACGAAGTCCAAAAAACGCTGATCGAGGCGATCTTCCTCGTCTTCATCGTGATGCTGGTATTCCTGCAGAATTTTCGGGCGACACTCGTACCCATGATCGCTGTGCCAGTCGTTCTCCTCGGGACCTTCGCTGTCCTTGCGGCCTTTGGCTATTCCATCAATGTGCTGACCATGTTCGCCATGGTGCTCGCCATTGGCCTGCTGGTCGATGACGCCATCGTCGTGGTCGAGAACGTCGAGCGGGTGATGAAAGAGGAGGGGCTATCCCCACGTGAGGCCACGCGCAAGTCGATGGATCAGATCACCGGCGCACTGATTGGTATTGCGACTGTCCTCTCTGCGGTCTTCGTGCCGATGGCGTTCTTTCCGGGCTCAACAGGCATCATCTATCGGCAGTTCTCGGTAACCATCGTCTCGGCAATGATTCTCTCCGTGGTCGTCGCGTTGGTCCTCTCGCCGGCACTCTGCGCCACCATGCTGAAATCAGCCAGTCACGAAGCAAAGGGCCTGACAGGCCGGGCGAGTGCTGCCTTCAATCGCGGTTTTGCAAGAATGACCGACAGCTATGAGCGGATAGTCTCCCGGATCCTCCGTCGTCGCCGGGTTTTCTTCGGTGTCTTTGTTGCGCTTCTGCTTGGCGCTGGGCTTCTTTCGACCCGCATCCCGACATCCTTCCTGCCGAATGAGGATCAGGGCATCGCGCTCGCGCTTGTTCAATTGCCGCCGCTGGCCAGCGTGTCGCGGACAGAAGAGATGATGGCCGATGTCCGCGACCACATCCTGACCGAAGAAGAAGCGTCAGTGCGCGGTATCTTCACCATTTCTGGCTTCTCCTTTGCCGGACAGGGGCAGAATATGGGGCTTGCCTTCATTCCGATGAAGGACTGGTCAGAGCGCGACAAGCCGGGCCTTGATGTACAAAGCGTTGCTAACCGTTCAATGGGTGCTTTCTCTCAGTTTACGGACGGCATGGCGTTCACCATCGTGCCGCCGCCGATCCCGGAGCTTGGCACGTCGAGCGGTTTCGATCTCTTCCTGCAGGATCGTGGCGGGCTCGGTCATGAAGCGCTGATCAATGCGCGCAACCAGCTTCTCGGCACCGCTGGGCAAAGCCCGCTTCTGATGGGGGTGCGCCCGAACGGCCAGGACGATAACCCGCAATTCAACATCTCGATCGACTCGCAAAAGGCGCAAGCCCTTGGCCTCAGCATCGCCGATGTGAACAGCACGCTCTCAACCGCGCTAGGCGGGCTTTACGTCAATGACTTCATTGACCGTGGCCGGATCAAACGCGTTTTCGTGCAGGCGGATGCACCCTTCCGCATGATGCCCGAAGATATCGAGCAGATCCGTGTCAGGAATGCGCAAGGTGAGATGATCCCGCTGAGCGCGATCGTGACGATGGAGTGGGATTACGGCTCGCCACAATTGCAACGCTATAATGGTGTCCCGGCTGTCCAGCTTCAGGGGGCTGCCGCACCCGGCTACAGCTCAGGCGATGCCATGGCGGAAATGGAACGCCTTATCGGGCAACTGCCTGAGGGCATCGGCTTCGAATGGACGGGTCTCAGTGAACAGGAGCAATCCTCCGGGGCACAGGCGCCGCTTCTTTATGCTCTCTCTGTGCTGATCGTCTTTCTTTGCCTTGCGGCACTTTATGAAAGCTGGACGGTGCCGGTCTCTGTGCTGCTTGTGATGCCGCTAGGCATTATCGGTGCACTGGTCTCGGCCTATTTCCGTGGGCTCTCAAATGACATCTTCTTCCAGGTGGGCATGCTGACGACCATTGGCCTTGCGTCAAAGAATGCGATCCTGATTGTCGAATTTGCCAAGTCGCTGGAAGAACAGGGCAAAGAGCTTATCGAGGCGACCAAGGAAGCAGTCCGCATGCGTCTTCGGCCGATCCTGATGACATCGCTTGCCTTTGGTTTCGGCGTCATCCCTCTGGCCTTATCAAGCGGGGCAGGGGCGGCAGCGCGGATCGCCATTGGCTCTGCCGTACTGGGCGGGGTAATCGCCGCGACGATTTTCGGCATCTTCTTTGCTCCACTCTTTTACGTCATGATACGGAAGATCACGGGCGCACGGCCTCTCAAACGGCCGGGCGAAGCTGACCTCAACCCGTCCATGCAACCGGCGGAATAGATCATCATGAAACATATTTTTGTCATGACGGCCGCAACGGCCTTCGCGCTGACCGGCTGTGTCAGCATGGCGCCCGATTATGAGCGCCCCGATGCGCCGATCGCTTCCTCCCTGCCGGCACAAACTTCAAATGACGGCGTGGCCGCAGTAGGGCTCGGCTGGCGGCAATTTGTTGCCGATCCGGCGCTCGAGGGGCTGATCGATACAGCGCTTACGAATAATCGTGACCTTCGAGTCGCAATCCTCAATGTGCAGGCGGCGCAAGCACAGTACGGCATCACGCGCTCCCAGCGCTTCCCATCGATTGATGCGCAAGGCGGGGTGACCGACCGCGGACGGTTTGAGGATGATGGGGCCAGCCAGAACCCCACCCTTCAGGCGCAGAGCGTTGATCAGGCAACGGCGCAACTGGCCGTCACGGCCTATGAACTCGATCTTTTTGGCCGGGTAACCAGCCTCAACCGCGCCGCCCAGCAGCGCTATTTTGCGGCGGAAGAGAATGCTCGTGCGGCCCAGCTCTCGCTGATCGGTGCGGTGTCGAATGGCTGGCTTGACCTTGTGACGAACACCCAGCTTCTCGCGCTGGCGGAGGAAACCGCGAGCAGTCAGGAAGAATCGCTCAACCTCACACGCGCGCGGCTTGATGCCGGCATTGCCAGCGATCTTGATTATCAGCGTGCTGTCACAAGCGTCGAGCAGGCGCGGGCTGATACCGCCCGCTATGAGGCGTCCGTCCGCCAGAGCCTCAATGCGCTTGAGCTTCTCCTCGGTGGCCCCTTGCCGGAAGGAATCGTTGAGGCCGCAGCAAAAAGTGAGATGCCCGTCCGGCTCGATCTTTATGCCGATCAGTCTTCTGACATCCTGCTCTCGCGGCCAGATGTTCTGGCAGCGGAGAATACGCTTCGTGCAGCGAATGCGGAGATCGGGGCGGCACGCGCCGCCTTCTTCCCGCAGATCAGCCTGACGGGCAGCGCAGGCTATGCCAGCACCGAGCTCGACAATCTCTTCACTGGCGCCAATGGCGTTTGGAGTTATGGCCCGCAGGTCTCGCTGCCGATTTTCTCAGGTGGCCGGAACCGTGCCAATCTGCGACTTGCGAAAGCGCAACGTGAAATCGCGCTCGCTCAATATGAAGGCACCATTCAGAGCGCTTTCCGCGAGACAGCCGACGCGCTGGCTGTGGCGGACACGATTGATGATCAGATTGCCGCGCTTGACCGGCTGGTTGCGGCGAGCGAGCGGGCGCAGTTCCTTTCAGAACAGCGCCTCAAAGACGGGGTAGATGATTATCTCTCCGTACTCGACGCACAGCGCGCGGTCTATCAAGCGCAGCAGGCCCTTATCTCGGCCCGGCTCGAACGGTCGCGCAACGCGGTTGCGCTCTATCTCGCTCTTGGCGGTGGGCAGGCGGGTTCAATCTAAGCTGACTGGTGACCCCGACTGGATTCGAACCAGTGGCCTACAGATTAGGAATCTGTTGCTCTATCCTGCTGAGCTACGGGGCCGTCATGCCCGCAATAGCGGCTTCTGAAGGGGCGGACAACCAACCGGTTGCCGCCGCCTGAGGGGGTAAGCCCAAGGCGTTCTTAGAAGAACCGCTCCGGCACAAAGATGACATCGCCATCCTGCACAGCGGCTTCAAGGTCGCCGACTGAGCGTTCCTGCCCACCTCGATAAAGCTTGAGGCCGCGTTCTGAGCCCGCATTGCTCGGGCCACCGCCAAATGCCAGCGCCTGACGCAGGGTCATTTTCTCGGTGATCGCATAGCTGCCCGGTGACTGGACCTGCCCGTAGATGAAGAAACGCCGTGGGGCGGGGACATGGATCACATCGCCCGGCTGGACGACCGGATCGGCAGCCCCCGACGCGACGTCAGACATGCTCAGCGTCCGGACGGCTTCACCGGGGCGGCGCAGGACAACGATCTCGTGCCCGGCGCGGACGCCACCTGCCTTGGCAAGAAGACGAGACAGCGGCTCCGGTCCGATGATCGGCAGCAGGCCCGGCTTTTCGACAGCCCCCAGCACTGTTGCCGCCTTGCTCTGATAGGAGAGGACTTCGACATTGACGATCGGGTCTTTTAGATACCCGCCGGCTTTCATCTTCTGGGCGACGCGCTCGGCAAACTGCAGCGGCGACTGGCCATCAGCCTCGACCGCACCAATCAGCGGCAGGGTCACCGTGCCGCGTTCCGTCACGCGAAGGGCAAGCGGCTCTTCGGTCTGGCCATAGATCATGACCTCGATCTGGTCATTCGGACCCAGCTCATAGCCTTGGGTTTGCGCCTGTGCGGCACTGCCGAGAAAAAGGGCGAGGGCGGAAAGTAGGAACGTTCTCATCTGGTCACTCCGAGTGAGACGAAAATCTGGGTCGAATCATAGGTGCCGCGCGGGCCATCGGTCTCGCGCTCAAGATGCTCCACCCCGGCGGTGACTTTAAGCTGTTTCCGCAGGCGGTAATGGATGGCGCCGCGCACCGCGTCGGTCTCATCATAGGAGCGGACGAGCGGGCGGAAATTGAGGTTGGAGTAGAAATCCCGTTCGATTCGGCGAGCGGAGATCTCGGCGCCGATGATCGGGGTCACCTCGAAATTGGCGGCGACAGCGATTCTGTCGCGCAGGAAGAAATCGGCGCTCACATCGCTCGAATAGCCAATGCCGCGATTATAGGCGGAGCTGACTGAGAGGCGGCTCGACGGGTTGAGCTCTGCTGCAATGTGGCCAGTCGCGCCCGCAAAATCCGGGGTGAGGGGGCCATCACCCGGCTCGGCGTCACTATGCCCGAGTGCTGCGTCGAGTTTCAGCGAATTGCCGAATCGCCGCTTTGCGGTGGCTTCGATCACGACGATGTCGACCGTCGGCGCGCCGAGATTCGGATAGTCGATATCGGTATCGCTATAGGAGAGGCCATAAGTGCTGGTCTCGTTCGGGCTATATTCGAGCTTGCCGCCGAATCGGAAAGCTTCGAGGTCGTCGGTTCGCTGGGCGCCGTTCGAATTCGAGCTCTCGATATAGTCGGCACCGCCTTCGGCATACCAGTTCGACCGCACCCAGCAGCCGGCGGTCCCGGTATAAGTCTCGGTCTCGCGGGTATTGTCGACCACGGCATCTAGATCGGCTAGGTCCGTCTGACGGCGCTCGACCCGGGCGGAAAGAATGCCGCCGCAGCGTGAGGTCAGACCCCAGTCGAGCCCGGCGGTCAGGTCGATCTTCTCATTATCGAGAAAAGTATTGTCCCGATGCCAGACATAACCGGCAGTACCTTCGAGAAAGACCCGTTGAAGCCCTGATTTATAAGACAGATCCAGGCTCGCTTCGGCGGAGGTGACGAGGTCATCCTCACTGCCGCCCGGCGGCGGGGCGACGCCTTCTTCGAGGCGCAAACGGTTGGTGTCATAGACACTGCCCAGGGACAGCGAGATGTCCGCGCCATTCACCTCATCCGCATTCTGGGCGGCAAGGGTCCCCGTGGCGCTCAGTGCCATCGCGGCCGTGGTGCAAAGGGCAAGTCTTTTCATGAGCTTCTGGCCTTCCTTGAGAGAGAGTGCTCCGCAAGGCACATGCCAGAAAACGGCCGGTTTCGCCAATCGGTCTTGTTGAAGGCCGCGCTGCGCCGCCGCCGCTAGGAGACGGGCACGCATGACATCCTACTCCGCCCCTCGCCGCAACAAGACGGTGGGGATGGTCCGAAGGATGATCGACATATCAAGCGCGATCGAGCGGCGCTTGGCATAGACCGTATCGATGGCGACGCGCCGGCGATAGGTCGTGTTGTTCCGACCGCTGACTTGCCACAGGCCGGAAATGCCCGGCGTGCATTGCAGGTAGAATTTGGCGCGTGAGCCGTAACGGGAAAGTTCATGCGCCGTGATCGGGCGTGGGCCGATCAGGCTCATATCGCCGCGGAAGACGTTGATCAGCTGCGGCAGCTCATCAAGGCTCCATAATCTCAGCGTGCGGCCGATCTTGGTGATTCGCACATCGTTCTTGAGTTTCTGGCGCTCTGCCCATTCGCGGCGGGCTTCTGGATCAGCAGCCAGATGCTTGCGCAGGGCTTCCTGCGAATCAACGCGCATGGAGCGGAATTTGAGGCATTTGAAGCTCTTGCCGTCACGGCCGACGCGCTCATGGGCGAACATGGCCGGGCCGCCATCGCGGCGAACGAGCAGGGCAAGGGTAATAAAGAGAGGGGCAATGAAGAGAAGCAACGTACCCGAAACAAGGATGTCGCCAAGCCGCTTGATTTGGTCAGAGAACGTCGTCTGACGCTCGATCTGGAAGTCATCTACAGTCTCGACCGGAGCAAAATCCAAATCGAGTACGGGACCAGGTTCAAAGGCCCGGTCCTTTAACGCCGCACGCATACTAAATTCTCCCCCCAGCCTAACCGAAACGCAACTGACACGCCGGACTGGCCGACGCTCTCCCAGATAATTCGTTACCATGGGGTGTTCCCCTCAGCAAGCTTACTCTTCTGATTTATCTAGCAATTGTCGGGCCAAGAGTGCCGCCGAATGTGGGAAATTCACCCCAAATAGGTGCATTACAAGGAGAACCTGCCTTGCCAGGGGAAGAGCTATGCAGCCGCCTCGTCATTGCCCGATTTTCGGTGCAGTGCCCTTTTGTAGACGAAACGGCCAAGCGACGCCGGGATAAGGCGTGCTGGTGTTCTGACGGCCAGATTCTTCATGGCATCAAAACGAGACATCAGCCCTTCATCAATGATCTGCTCGAAGAAGGTTATCTCCTTCTTTACATAGGCAAACCCGCGCCGCCGCTCGATCATGGCTGGGCCGCCGCGGAAATCCATCTGTACACTATCAATTGCCTCGATCGGCCACCCACGTTTGGAGAATCGCAAGGACAACCACCAGTCCTCGAAGGGCAGTCTCGTATCGGGATAATCTTCGCGCTCCTGCGTCAGGGCAGAGGCGCGGATGATGGTGCAGCTATGGTTTATCGGTGTCCGCCAGCGCGAATAATCGCGCAGATCGATTCCCGCCGGCAGATAACGTGAGCCGACAGGGTTCTCCGGCGTGCCTTCAAAGATCGAGACCTGGCCGCTGGCCATGCCCACTTCGGGACGCTGCTCCATGAACTCAATCTGTTCGGCAAGCCGGTAAGGTCGCGAGATGTCATCGGCGTCATGCCGGATAACGTAGGTCACATCTTCGGGAATCGCCTGCAGCCCGACATTGAGCGCAAGGCTGAGGCCGCCATTCTCAGACAGCGGCATCACGGTAAACGGGCAGGGTGACTTGTCTTTATAGGTGTCGAGGACACCGTTCAGCTCTGGGCCGACAGGGCCATCAATCACGATCATCGCACCATCAGGAGTGCGCGTCTGATTAATCAGAATGCTTTTCAACGCGTCATCAAGCGCGGCGGCGTCGTCTCCGCGATAAACAGTCATCAGCACCCAGGCCGTGACGGGCGTATTCTCCCCGTTCTTATTCATTGGTGACTTTCATCATAGCAGGGTGTGACCCGGAAATCCGGTCTATTTGGATGGAGCTGAGTGAATGTCCACAAACCATAGGTCACATCACGAAATTACGGGTGTTCGGAAAGGCGATCATCGGCAGTGAAAGCATCAGGAACAGGACTGCCAGCAGCAAGAAGCGTTCCCAGCGGCCAAATCGGCCGAAACTTTCGACGAGGTCGGGGATCATCAGGATCAGAAAGATCATTGCGGTCCGCTCTGCGGGCGCATCAGCGAAAAAGGCGATCATGCCCGGCGTAATGAAAAGAGCCGAGAAACAGGCCGGGCTCGCATTGGCGGCCCGGACGACATTGCCTTTCTCCGCATAAAGAAAATATACGAAGAAGACGATGAAGAGCGCAAGGTAGACCAGAGACATGTCCAGTCCGGTGGTCGCGTTCGATTTCGACAGCGCGCTAACCGCCCCGCTGGAGATCAGGCCAAGGCCAAGCACGGCCGAAATTGTGACACCGAAGAAAATCAGGAACACAAGGGGTGCGTCCTTGAAGAATTTCGTCCGCAGAAAGATCGCAGGTGCTGTCAGAGCCGCGCTGTTGTGACTGAAAATCCCGAGCAGGAAAGATAAAGACGGAAGTACGACCCGTCCCGGCGCGGCATGATAGGCAAGCATGATGAAGCCGATACCGATATGCTGGCGGTAGAAATTCTGGAACCCCATCAGGACGGGGAATGACATCAGAATGATCGCGAAGGCCGCATATTGCAGCTTTGAATCGCCAAACCTCAGGCGCAGGGCGATAGCAACAAGAAAGATCCAGCCTGCATCCATCAAGAGAAAGGCGAGACGTTCATCCTTGGTCAGAAGATAAGCGCCGTGAGAGAGTGTGAAATATACCATCTCGCGCAAGGCAAAGAAGCCGGAGAAATCCCGCTTCATCCATTCGGCGAATTTCGCGACGTCCGTATCGAACCCTGAATAGCGCGAGACCACGATATAGGCCGCGAAGACAGGAATCGCGACCAACCAGAAAAGCCGCCTGCCGGGGAACGCCACCGGCAGGAACAGGACGCATAGGGCAATGAGATAGACCTCAAACTCGCCCATGATGCTCCGTTCCCGTCTCTTTGATCACTTGGTGGTGAAAGGCTCAGCTGGCCCGGCCAAGGAAGCCCTTGGGCAGGATCCCCCGGGTCAGAAGGCCGTGTGTGTAGACCTCGTGCCGGCGCTCATCGACATCGAAGAGGACGACGCCTTCGAGTTTTGCACGGTCCTCACCCAAATGGTGCAGGGCGCTGACGATCGCATCGCGCGGGGTCAGCTCCCAGCGCACCGACAGAAGGATGTCGTCTGCAGCCTTGTAGATCGGTCCGGCCCGGCGGCCCGACAGAAGAGGAGGCGCCTTGACGATGACATTGTCATACTCGCCGGCGAGCTTTTCCATCAGCGCAGCGACGCCCTCGGCTGCGGTGGCTGCATCGATCATCACCTCACGGAGGTTTGCGATGATGTGGAGCGGTGAGGCCAGATCCTTGATCGTGATCGAGGGCAGGGCGGCCTTGCCTTCAAGATAATCACCGAGTGATGGGCCTTCATGTTTCAGCTCGGACGGGCGCGGCACGGTCGGGTGCTGCACGTCCGCATCGAGCAGAACTGTTTTGCGGCCATCATGAGCCAGCGCGCGGCCAGCGGAGAGAGAAAGCGCCGTTGCGCCTTCAGAGGGCAGGGTGGAGGTGATCGCAACGACCCGGCGGTTGCCGTCGGTCGGGCGTTTGAGGAGGGCCGCGACATCGCGGATCGCTGCACTATGCGGCGAACGCGGATTATCGATGACCCGGCGGGACATGACGAGGACTGCCGTCTCGCGGTTCTTGTTCAGCTCACGCAAGGACGGCACGGTTGCCAGCACCGGCACGCCGAGATGGCGGCTGACAGCCATATCAGAGCGGAACCCGCTGCCGGTCAGGATCTCGATAGCGAGCGCAACGCCATAACCTGCTGCGAGTCCAAATGGGATCATGAAAGCGAGCAGGACGAGCTTTGAGGTCGATGCCGGCGCGGTCGGCGGCACAGCGGCGGAGAGGATCCGCGCATCGGGCGCAAGGCCGTCATTGCCCGGCGCGCTCTGGCCAAGGCGGGACAGGGTGGCGAGATAAATCTCCTGCCGGGTCTGCACATTGCGCTCAAGCTCACGCAGCTGGATGCGCTTCTCGCTTTGCTCTTCGAACGTACCCTGAATACCGGCGAGCTGTTCCTCAAGTGTCGAAACACGAGCTTGGGCAACATCAACATCATTCTGGAGCTGCTGAATGAAGCGGCCGATCTGCTGGTTGATACTGCTGCGCAGTTCGCGCTGTTCTGCCGCCATTTCGATGACGTCCGGGTGGTTCGGGCCGAGCCGTTCGCGAAGCTGAGCGGCCTCACGGTTCAGATCCGTCTGGCGCTGACGCAATTGGGAAATCAGGGGCGAGGCAAGAACATCGGACAGGGTCTCTAGGCTGGCACCGGACTGGCGAAGCTGGCGCGCCTGATTGACCTTGGCGGTCGCGGCAGTCAGCGAGCTACGGGCTGCGGCCAGCTCACGGTTGAGATCGGCAAGCTGAAGCCCGGTCAGGGACTGGTTGCCTGCGACATCCGTCAGATCATTCTCGACCTGGAAGGTATTGAGCGCTTCTTCGGCTTCGCGGACATCTTCAGCGAGTTCGGCAACCCGGACGGCCAGCTGTTCGGACGTGCTTTGCTCAAGGGACTGACGATATTCGGACTGAACAGCGAGATAGGCGTCAGCGAGCTCATTGGCGATATTCGCGGACAACTCGGCGTTCGGTGTGCGAGCGATAATTGTAATGACGCCTGACCCTTCCTGGAAACGTATCCGGGTACGGCGTTGCAGGCGGTCGATCATCTCGTCCATGTCGCCGCCTTCTTTGACGAGCGACAGCTCCTCGGCAACGCGTTGCAAAACCGGACGCGACTGCAGGATCTCAACCTGATTACGCATCATCATTTCGGTTTCCGCGCGGCCCCTTGCGGCGCTTTCTGCAGCGAGCAGGCCACTTGTCTGCGGCTCAACGATGATCGTTGTATCAGCGCGATAGACCGTGCTGCGGGTCAGAACGTAACCGGCGCCGATCACGAGAACAGCGGCGGCGACAGCCAGCATCAAGGGGAAGCGTGCGGCAGCAATAACGATCAAATCCCGTAATGATACAGAATCGACGCCTTTCGGATCTGATGGGTACAGGCCTGCACCCTGATCATAATGGGAACCGGGAACGCTCATAGTCTCTCTCCGAAAGGGCATACTGCGCAGATACGCTCATGCCCCATCCTCTCTCCTGAAAGGCTGAACTGCATTTGTCGTGGAATTTCAAGTGCAAGCTGCGGGCCGCACCGAAGCGGCGCTTTATCATGCCCGCAAAAAAATAAATCCCGTCCCGGTGATTGCGAGGGAATGGTTCTTGCGAGATAGCGCGCGAGAGAATGTGCGTGGCCGTCGCGGTTTTGGCGGCCTGGGGGATGAGTTGAGAGTAGAGACGATGCCGAAGACGGTCAGTTTCCGTCACTTCCTGCGCGATATATTCAAGGTCTCGGTCATTACCTTTTTCACCCGGGCGCTTGGCTTCGCGCGCGAATTTTTCGTCGCGGCGTTCATTGGGGTCGGTCCGGTTGCGGATGCTTTTGCGCTCGCGCTTCGCGCGCAGATCCTGTTCCGTCAAAGCCTTGTCGAGCGTGCGCTGCCCATCGCTTTCGTGCCGCGCCACAGTGAGGCAGAGGCGATAAGCGAAGAAGAGGCAGAGGCTTTCCGGCAAAAATCCGTGGACGCCATGGCAGCGCTCGCCATGCTGACCAGCGTCTTCCTCCTCGTCGGCACACCGCTGATTGTGCATCTGCTGGCGCCGGGCTTCATCGGCGAGCCGGCTCGCGTCTACCGCGCCTATTTCCTCGTCGCCGCCGTTACCGCCGCGATCCAGTTCTACATGCTGGGCGGAATGCTTCTCGCTTTCCTTCAGGCGAAGAAGAAGTTCATCGATTCGAACCTGACCCTGATGGTCATGAATGTCGTCATCGTTCTCGCGGTCCTTCTGACGGCAGTTGAAGATAGCTGGGTACCGCTCGGCTTTATCGACACGACGGGCATTCTGGCGCTCGGGCTTTTTGGGGCGGGGCTGATCCAGCTCACCGTTGCGATCCTTCTAACCCGCCGGGCGGGGCTTTTTCCGAAACCCCAGATCAAGGGCCTCGGGCTCATCCCGGCCTTCCGGCTCCTTGGCACCATTGCGCCGGTCTCTCTTGTTTCTTTTTCTCTGACCGGGCCGATCTTGCTTGCCACCCGATTTGTCTCGGATGTTGAAGGCGCGGTCGCCATTCTCTTTTATGCAGAGCGCTTCGTGCTCATCGCGCCTTATTTCGTCGGCTTTGCCATTGCCAATGTACTCTTGCCCAATCTCTCAGGGCTGATTGCGCAAGGCGCAATTCCCGAGGCGCGGCGGCTTCTGATCCGTACCCTGTTCATGGCGGGCGGCCTCGGGCTTGTCCTCTGGGCCGGGCTCGTTGTTGCAGGACACCCCGCGCTCAGTCTTGTCTTCTCGCGCACCCAGCTGGGGCAGGACGGGGTCGATGCTGTCTGGCACGCGCTCCTGTGGCTCTCGCCGCTGGTACCGATCCGCTTTTGCCTTCAGCCGGTCATGCAGTTCGTCTTTGCCCGGAAGGCCATGCGCGTAGCTTTTGCCGCAGGCTTTGGCGGTACGCTGGTCACGGCCATTGCCTTCTTCGCACTGCGCAGCCTCCTGCCTGATATCATCGCGACGGCCTGCGCTGCTGTCGTCATCGGCCAGTTCTTCCAGCTCCTCCTGCCATTCCTCTGGATGGTTGCGGATCGGGGCGAGACTGATAACGGGGGCGCGGATCACGCAATGGAAGGGGAGAGCCTGTGATATCAAGAGTGCTCAAATGGCATGCGCAGGCGGCTTTGCTGAATATCTACGGCACCGGCATCCGCGCGCGGGCGCTTTTTGATCCCTCGCTCCGGTCTCGCGAGGATGTGAGCTGGCTCTTGGTCGCAACCCTGCCGAACAGCGGCTCGACCGCTGTCTCAAAACTATTGCAGGGTTCGAAACGCTCGCTCGCCGTCACGCCGAGCGGGGAGGGCCAGTGGCTGCTGCCCGCCATGTCCGCGCCCGGAAAAAGATGGGAACCCTCACGCCCTGTCGATTACGAGCAGATGCGCCGCGTCTGGCTGTCGCGCGTGCCGAAAGGGGACGCGCCGGTCGTCGTCATCGACAAATCGCCTTCGAACCTCGTTCGCCTGGCAGAAGTCGCCCATGCGCTCTCTTCCATGCCGGTGAAGCTGATCAGCGTGACCCGCGATCCCTATGCGACCGTTGCCAGCTGGGCCAAGCGATACCCCCCGGCGCGGGTGATCCGCGACTGGCGGCCGTCGCTGAAGGGCCAGCTCGGCACGGATGACGCATTCTTCGAGGCGCTCGGCAATATCTGGGGAGAGTGGGCAGCCATGCTGCTCAAGCTCCGCGAGCGCGCCGACTATTCGACGTCTTATGAGACGCTGGTTGCCGCTCCGGCGGATTTTGTGACCGCGATTACAGGACTTTACCCCGAGCTTTCCGATATCGACCCGTCCGCAAACGTGTCGGTCAAGGATTATGAGGCGCAGCCCCTGCGCAACATGAATGACGAGCAGATCGCGTCCTTAACCCCAGAGCAGCTTGGCGCTGTTACGAAAGGACTCGCGCCGCATGAGGGAATCGTGCGCGCTCTGGAATACGAATTGAGGGGATAGAAGGAAGAGAATGGAGCTCGCCACCAAACAGATGCTGCGCCGCTGGTATGAACGGGCCACCTTCAAGGTGAACGTGCCCCAGCCCTGCATCCATCGTGGCTGCCTCTTCGTGCATATCCCGCGCGCAGCCGGCAGCTCGCTCTGCCTTGCCATGTTCGGCGTGCAAGTCGGGCACCGCAAGCTGAAGGAATACCAGCTTGGCCGCGACCGGCAGATGAACCAGCTGCTCAAATTCACGGTTTGCCGGAACCCGATCGACCGCGCCTATTCCGGCTACAGATTTCTGACCGTCGGCGGGCTCACCCGCTCGGATGAGGAATGGGCCAATAAGCACGATGTGGGGAAAATGAGCTTTGACGGCTTTGTGCGGGATGTTCTGGTGAAGGAACGTAACCGCCCTCATGTGCATTTCATTCCGCAGCATGAATTTGTCGAACGCTATACCTATGGCCCCGTGGGGGTCGATGTGATCTGCCGCTATGAGAATCTGGCCGAAGATGTCGGCGCGGTGGCAAAGACGCTTGGCATGGAGCTCGATCTCACCCATGTGAATGCGAGCCCCGCCGCAAAGGAAGAGCATGATCCAGAGACGATCGACACGCTCAAGCGCCTTTATGCGAAGGATTTCTACGTTTTCGGATACAGCCTGTGAGTGAGGTGATGACGAACCCGACCCCCACACGGCTTATGCGCCAGGCAACGCGGCTGCGGCTGCGGCGTGAATATCCCGTGCGGGTGCCGGACCTAGGCATTGCCTATGTCGCCGCTCCGAAAAATGCGTGTACGACGCTGAAGATGACGCTCTACCGCCTGCGCTTTGGCGAGGAGTTCGACATCGTCAATGTGCGCGGGCGCGATGTCTTCCATGTCCACCACGTCTTCCCATCACAGGAATTCGATGCGCGCGGGCTGGAGGGGACAAAGGTCGAAGACCGGTTCTGCGTCATCCGCGATCCGATCGACCGGTTCGTCTCCTTTTACTGCAACCGCATTCTGTATCATGATGATCTGGCAAAATCCGGCCCGCTCCTGACGGCGCAAGGGCTGAAAACCCAGCCCGACATCAATGAGCTGGTCGCCGATCTCGACAAATACATGAAGGCCGCGCGGCTCGTTCGGCACCATGTCCTGCCGCAGAGCTATTTCCTCGGCACCGACCCTTCGCTTTACGGCCTTGTTGCCGATGTGTCGGAGCTCGATCAGGTCCGCGCCTTTCTTTCCGACCGCTTCGGCGAGGATACAGGGGCTTTCCCGCGCTATCAGGAAGGCGGCAATGACCGGAAGGATGAGGTCCACGCGGCCCTCTCACCGGAATCCCGTGCCGCCCTTGAAGAGTTCTACGCCGACGATCTGCGCATCTGGCGGTAGGTGATGACGCGCGCGCCTCTTTCGTGTAGGCGCCGCCGATGGTCCTCAAAGTTGCTATTATCGGTCGCCCCAATGTGGGCAAATCCACGCTGTTCAACCGCCTTGCGGGCAAGAAGCTCGCGCTGGTCGATGACCAGCCGGGGGTGACGCGCGACCGCCGCGAATATGACATCAAATTCGGCGATCTCGACATCCGCCTGATCGACACGGCGGGGCTCGAGAACGCCTCTGACGGCTCGCTTCAGGCGCGGATGCGCGAGGGCACCGAAAAAGCCATCGCGCTCGCCGATGTCACGCTTTTCCTCGTCGATGCGCGATCCGGCCTCACCTCGCATGACGAAGAGCTGGCCGAGATGCTGCGCCGCGCAGGCCGGCCGGTTGTTCTTGTGGCGAACAAGACAGAGGGCCGCGGTGAAGCCGGCGCTTACGAGGCCTATAATCTCGGGCTCGGCGATCCCGTCGCGATCTCCGCCGAGCATGGCGAGGGCATGGCCGACCTTTATCAGGCGATCCGCGCCCATGTCCCCGAAGACGGGATGGACGACGAGGAAGATGCCGAGACCCTTGAATGGGACGATCCGCTAAAACCCTTGCGGCTCGCCATTGTCGGGCGCCCCAATGCGGGCAAGTCGACCCTTGTGAACCGCCTTCTTGACGAAGACCGTGTACTGACGGGGCCGGAAGCAGGCATTACTCGTGATACGATTTCGGTCGAATGGTCATGGGAGGGATCAGAGCGCTCCTGGCCGGTCAAACTCTTTGACACCGCCGGGCTTCGCAAGCGTGCCAAGGTGCAGGACCGCTTGGAGAAAATGTCGACCGGCGACACGATCCGCGCCATCCAGTTCGCCGAGGTCGTGGCCGTCATCATCGATGCGACCATGCCGTTTGAGAAACAGGATCTTCAGATTGCGGATCTTGCCGCGCGCGAAGGGCGCGGTGTCGTCATCGTCGCGAACAAGTGGGACCTGATCGAGGACAAGGACGAAACCGCAAAGGCGTTGCGCGAAGCGGCTGCGCGTCTATTGCCGCAGATCCCGAATGTGCCCGTCATCCTGATGTCCGCGCTGACGGGGCGGGGGATCGACCGGCTGATGCCATGGGTCACGCGCGTCTATCGCGACTGGAACGCGAAGGTGAAAACCTCCGACCTCAACAAATGGCTGGAGGCGGCAACCCAGAAACACCCGCCGCCCGCTGTCGGCGGCCGCCGTATCAAGATCCGCTATATCACGCAGGTGAATACGCGTCCCCCCACCTTCATGGCACATTGTCAGCGGGCAGATCACCTACCTGACAGCTATAAGCGATATCTCGTCAACGGTATCCGCGAGAGCTTCAGCATCGAAGCTGTCCCGATCCGCCTGTTCCTCCGTAAGGGAACCAACCCCTATGAGGGGAAGAAGTAGCGGCTGCGCCCCCTCCATCCGCCCATCCCCGCGAAGGCGGGGATCTGCTTCTGAGGCGTCGGCCTCTCATCGTCAGAGTTCATGAAGATGAACTCTGACTATCCTACAGAAGGCCAGATGCCCGCCGGAGCTTAGCCCGGACTTGATCCGGGCCGGGCATGATCGGAGTAGGGCGGATCAAATGCCCAGGAGCCTATTCGTCAAATGAGGCGGAGAGTTCTTCTTCGGCGACAGCGACGCGGAACGCCTGACGGAAGAAAATCCCGCCAACGACAATGGCCGTCACCATACCGAACATCATAGCTGCCCACGCCCAGACGAGGGGCGCAAGGAAAGGCGACAGGCCAAGCCAGACGACCGTGAACCCCGCAATGGAGGCTTCGGATGCGACAAGAATGGTAGAGGGAAGGATATCGAAAATGATATGTTTCACGGAGGTTCTCCCGTTGTAAGATGGAAGATGCGCCTGCGGGAAACCGGCGGGAAGGCCAAAACTTCATTACGGAAATAATTTAATGTTCGAGACCGAAGGGACGTTCGCGCTCTTCATGATGATCGGCTTTGTGGCCCAGCTTATCGATGGGGCGCTGGGCATGGCGTATGGCATCTCCGCCACGACGGCGCTGATCGCGCTAGGGCTGCCCCCGGCGCTGGCGAGCGCCAATGTGCATACAGCGGAAGTCTTCACCAGCGCCGCCTCTGGCGCCTCCCATATGGCAGCGAAGAATATCGACTGGCGTCTGGTTCGCCGTCTTGCGCCCGCCGGTGTCTTGGGCGGGATCCTTGGTACCCTACTGGTCAGCCACCTTGATACCCATACGGCACGCCCCCTGATCGCGGCCTACCTCTTCTATATGGGGCTCGTCGTTCTGAAAAAGGCGATCCGCCCATCTCAAGCCAAGGGCAAGTCTTTGCGCGTGCGGGTACTCGGCTTTGCGGGGGGATTGTGTGACGCCGTGGGCGGCGGCGGGTGGGGACCGGTCGTTGCCTCCCGCCTGCTGGCGAATGGGGAGGAGCCCGCCAAAACTGTGGGCAGCACGAACCTTGCTGAGTTTTTCATGACGGCGGCGGTTTCAGTCACCTTCCTTTTTACGCTGGGACCGAGTTTCGGGCAGGCCGCATTGGGGCTCGTACTCGGTGGTGTGATCGCAGCTCCCATCGCGGCTTTTGGGGCACGCCGCCTGCCGCGAAGGGGGCTGATGGGAATGGTCGGGGTCCTGATCTGTCTGGTCAGTGCCTTCAACATCGTGACGGCGCTGACGTGAAGGCGACGCCTTGTCCTTCCCATGCTGAATTTATTTTCAGCTGACGCGGTGGGGGGACTTGCGCTTCTGGGTTTTCTGTCCAATTTTATAGTTGCGCACGGGATGCTGACAAAAAACGGCACACCCGGCGCCGTCATCCGAAAAGAAATATGTGACGGTGGATTGGGTTCCGGCTGACTGAAGGTGGACAGGAGGGGTATTCCTGTCCTCTACGCAGGCGCGGGGGTCATCAGGCCGTCAGTATGCCGATCGGTATACGCCCGTTCACCCTTGCCGCAGGGCTGGTGAGGGAGGCACCCGGAATGGTGCGGCCTCGCCAACCTGCAAACTCACATTCTCAGGAATAGACAGATGAAACTTCATTCCCTTACCGCTCTGCTTTTGATCTCCAGCTCAACGGCGCTTGCTGCCTGCGACGAGACCGAAGCTTCCGTTGCTGACGACACTGTTGTCATCGAGGAAACCGTTGCTGCAACCGATACGGTTGCTGTCATTGATGAGCCAGACTTTATTGGCCTCACCGTGACTGACGCTGACGACGTCAATATCGGCATTGTCGACGACGTCATTGCCACGGCGGACCATGGCGAGCTCCTCGTCATCCGGATCGACCTTGCCGATGGCCCGACTTTCCGCGCGCTCAACGTTGATGAGTTCGAAACCGATGGCGCTGACGAAGGCCTCGTCATCAGCCATCTGACGAAAGAAGAAGTCATTAGCCTGCCGGAATTTTTCCCGTCGGCTGATGTACACGAAGATGAGGACAGCCTCGGCCATAACGGCTGAACTGTTCCATAGGTGACGGGCCTGCAGCCGGGCCCGTCACTGGCCTGTCCAGAGTTCCGAGCGGTCTACTTGTAAGTGTAAAGCCGGAATTTCTGGATTGCGAAAGCGTCAGGGGTCAGGCGGATATGCCGCCCCTGATGGGTCTGATCGCCATTGAGCGTCCGGCCCGCTTCCCATTCACCTCGGCGGCCGAAACGGCCTTCCTCGGCCAGCGCGATTCCCGCACGTGCCGGACCTTCGGCATCAAAGGTGAAGGTGACGCCCTTGCCAGCGACGAGGAATTCGTCATCGGAGAGGGCAATGATCAGCGCGCCGTGCCCTGCCATGTCCTGCGCGTCGCGCGGTGTCCACGGATCAATCATGGTCGCAGTGAACTGGTAATTCCCGAGCGTGAACGTCTGGGGCGCAAGATCGATCTCTCCATCATAGTCGATGGGTGCACGTAAGCCTCGCATCGTACCCTTACCATGATTGGTTGTGATCAGATGGCTGATATTCTCGAGTATATCATAGGCATTACCGAGGGGGTGGCTCTCTCCATCGTCGATGTCCTCGATTGAGAATGGGCTGTAGCCGATCGAGTCCAGCTCCCCAAAAGACCAGAAGGCATCCGCACCAACTTCCGATCGCCCTGTGCGGTTCGCTTCGGGAATGAAGACGGCATTTCCGTCAACGTCATATTCTGCGATCCGGGTGACGAAGTCGTTGAAATAAATATCAGGCGCCAGGAAATCGAGCGAGGGCGCTGCTGTCTGCCAGACTGCAAAGAGATGGGGCAGGGGCCCGCCGCTGGGGTAACCGCCGGGCGAGGTGTCTGGCCTTGCGAGTGCGGCATTGACATAGACCGGCAGGTCATAGGCCTCGAGGCCCGCTGCAGTCACATGTTCAACAAAGCGGCCAAGATGCCAGGAGGTGAAGATCTCTTCCGCTTCCGGAGAATTGCCGAAAATTTCCTCCCAGCTTCCGCTCTCTGCGCTACCGGCCGCCTGCCACAGTGACATCAGGCGCTCCCCGGCATCTCCTGCTTCAAGACGCGCCATCAATTCGGCAGGAACATCTGCCTGCCAGTCCTCTTCCGCCGGCGCGGAATGATCGCGGGCCTCGGGGATCATGCCGACCTCATTCTCGACCTGCACCATGATGACGGTCCGCTGGCGCCGATCTGTCTCAGCGAGATGCGCCATCAGCGCCCGAAAGGCGCGGGCATCGGCATCGCGGATGGCTTCATCATGCGGGCTAAAAATATCCTGGGGCGTGCCGTCCTTGGTGCGAACACGGACAAAACGGCCGTCATCCTGCTTGCCCCATTCGGGCACATAGGTCGACATCGAGTTCTTCCAAGTTCCGAACCACAGAAGGACCAGCCTTATATCCTCACGCCGCGCCCGCGTGATCAACTGGTCGAGGACGGTGAAATCATAAACCCCTTCCTCTGGTTCGATCAGTTCCCAATAGACCGGCGCAAGGATCGTATTGATGTGGAGCGCGTCGAACGTCTCCCAATGCGGCTCGAGATAGGAAAGGTCAGAGGCGGAGGAATTCCCCAGCTCCCCGCCGAGCATCAGGTAAGGCTCGCCATCCACCAAGAACTGAACGGCGTCTCCCTGCGAGCGAAGCGATGGGGCGGGCGTTTGCGCAAGCGCCCCTGTCATCAGGGGGAGGAGGCAAAGGAGGGCGGTCATCAGGCTGGTTTTCATGACGGCTTGTTAGCGCAATCACCAACAGACGGCCATGGCTCACGGGGCGCTTGACGGCGGCTCATAAATGTAGCAATGTAACTACATGACTACTAATGAGACCATGGATCTTGTTTTTCACGCGCTCGCCCATGAAACGCGGCGCGAGATGCTGGACCATGTCAAAACCGCCCCTGGCCAGACGGTCGGTAAACTTGCGGCCCATTTCGATGTTAGCCGCATCACCATCCTCAACCACCTCAAAGTGCTGGAGGAGGCGGGTCTGATCCTCAGTGAGAAAGACGGCCGGTCGCGCCGGCTTTACCTCAATCTCGTGCCCATACAGATGATTTATGACCGCTGGACGGATGAATATAGCGGATACTGGGCGGGGCGACTGACATCCATCAAATATGCGGCGGAAAAGGCCGCCAAGGAGAGAGACTGAAAATGAGCGGCAATAATGAGGCTGAAAAGGCCGTCTACAAAGTGTTAATCAACGCGCCGATCGACAAGGTCTGGTCGGAGCTGGTTAAAACTGACGAGGTGCTTCCGTTCTTCTTCGGTGCGGTGTGCCGGACAGAACAGGGCCTGACCGTGGGTCAGCCGATGGCGATGGAAACGCCGAACGGGAAATACCGCAGTGTCGTTGGCAAGGTGCTCGAATTCACCCCGCCGCATCGCTATTCGCACACGCTGAAATTCACCAATTTCGGGGATGCGCCGTGTACGATCGTATATGACCTGAAAGAGGTCGAAGGCGGGGTCGAATTCACGCTCACCACCCTTGGTGCCATTCCTGGCTCGAAGACGGCAAAGAGCATGGCGCAGGGCGGCAAGTTCATTGTCGAGACCTTCAAGTCAGTCGTCGAGACGGGCAAGCCCTCCTTCGGCACACGCATGATGCTCGGCATGATGGGAATGATGGGGCCGTTCACGCCAAAGGTCTGCCTGACCGAGAACTGGACCTTCGATAATATCTCAAAGCTCTGATCATCAGGGGAGGGACAAATGGCAACACCGGAAGAACAACTTGCAACCATGCTCAATAACCTGCCGGAAAAAACCGGCAAGAAGCTGGAGGAATGGAAGAAACTCCTTGTAGGGAAGGGGTTTGAGAAACATGGCGAGATCGTCATATACCTCAAATCCGAGCGCGGTGTTGGGCATGGCTTTGCCAATCTGATTGCCGCCAAGACCCTTGAGGGAGAGAGCAGCGGGGGAGGCGACGCTGATCTCGTCAAAGCGCAATATGCCGGACCGAAAGCGGCGCTCCGTCCGCTACATGACGATATAGTCAAATTCGCAAAAAGCCTTGGCGGGGATGTCGAGATCGCACCGAAGAAGACTTCCGTCAGCCTGCGGCGCAAAAAGCAGTTCGCGCTGATCACTCCGGCGACGAAAACGCGAATCGATCTCGGGCTGGCGCTGAAAGGGGACGACCCAACAGATCGGCTGGAAACCTATAACGCGATGTGCAGTCACCGCGTCCGGCTCGAAAGCGCGGCTGACTTCGATGAGGAAGTGAAGGCCTGGATGAAGGAAGCCTATTCCCGCGCGGGCTAGATCCGTCCCCGGATGAGGTCGGCGGCCCGCTCGGCGATCATGATGGTTGGCGCATTAGTGTTTCCGCCAATAATGCGCGGCATGACGGAGGCATCAATGACGCGTAAGCCTTCGACGTCGCGCACCTTCAAGTCAGGCTTCAGAACGGCATCAGGATCGTCCTTCGTCCCCATCCGGCAAGTGCCGACAGGGTGATAGACGGTCTCGGATGTCTCCATGATCAGGGCATCGAGTTCGTCCGGTTTCGATGGGTCGGGTTCTGACTGTTTCAGTTTTGGCCCGTGTTTCTGTAAGGACGGTGCGGCGTTGATCCTGAGACAGTGCTTCACCCCTTCGCGCATTCTGGGCAAGTCTTCAGGCGCGGAAAGATATTGCGGATCAATGAGGGGCGGCGTTCCCGGTTCGGGCGAGGCGAGGCGGAGGCTGCCGCGGCTATCCGGATAGAGAAGACAGACATGATAGGTGTAACCATGACCGAAGGCGAATTTTCGTCCGTGATCGACGAGAATTCCCGGCAGAAAATGGATCTGCAGATCCGGCGGGTGCGTATAGGCCGATGATTTCAGGAAGCCGCCGCCTTCAGCGATATTGGTGGACAGCATGCCTCGCCGCCCGAAAAGATAGCGGAACGGTTCCGGGATAGAGCGCGCGGCGAAGCCGAACGACAGTCCGTAGGAGGTCTTGCTTTTCGTCTCATAGGTCAGATGCGCGTCGAGATGGTCCTGCAAATTCGAGCCGACGCCGGAAAGGTCCGCATGGACATCAATCCCCATCTCCTGAAGATGCGCACCGGGCCCGATGCCTGAGAGCATAAGGATCTGTGGAGAGCCGATCGCGCCGGCGCAGAGCAGGACTTCCGCCTCCGCCTGGGCGCTGAAGGCGCTACCGTCTTTGAGATATTCAACCGCGACCGCCCGGCCATCCTCGATCCGCAGGCGATGCACCGCGGCGCCGGTGATGATTTCCAGATTTGGACGCGCCCGCACTTCGTCAGAGAGATAGCCTTTCGCGGTACTGCATCGCTGCCCGCCGCGCTGGGTCACCTGATAAAGACCCAAACCTTCACGGGATGGCCCGTTGAAATCATGCGTATGGGGCATTTGGGTTTCCCGGCCTGCCTGGAGATAATCCTTCGTCAGCGGATTAACGTGGCGCAGCTCGGAAACACCCAGCGGTCCGCCGGTGCCGTGCCATTCATCCTCGCCGCGTTCATTATCCTCGGCGCGCTTGAAATAGGGCAGGCAGTCATCCCACGACCAGCCGGCCGCGCCCATCTCGGCCCAGCCGTCATAATCTTCGGCCGCCCCGCGGATATAACACATGGCATTGACCGAGCTTGAGCCGCCAAGTGTCTTCCCCCTCGGCCAGAAGAGGGATCGACCGCCGAGCCCGGCCTGCGGCGCGGTGTAATACTCCGCCATGATCTTCTTCTGCCGGGCAAGCAGCGCCAGTCCGAAGGGAATATGGATCAACGGATTTTTGTCCGGCGGACCCGCCTCGAGCAGCAGGACTTTCGTCTGCGCATCTTCAGTCAGGCGGCTGGCAAGAACGGCGCCTGCCGACCCGCCACCGACAATCACATAACTCACGGTCATGGAATGGATGCTAGGCTGCGTTCATGATCAGTAAAAGGCCTGTCCGCACGGTCCGGCCAGTCTCAGTTTTGATCCGGCGTGTTGTGTCACCACACTTGCCGAAACAGCATAATCCGATAAGGGACACGTCCCGACACGGGGGAGTTTCATTTCCATGACATCACCGGGATTTGTCAGACTGGCGATCATCCTCGGCCTGCTCTGTTTGATCGGGCCGTTCTCGATCGACATGTATCTGCCGGCTTTCCCGGCCATCGTCGCGGACCTAGGTGTGTCGGACAAGACCGCCCAGATCACGCTGATGTCCTATTTTCTCTCCTTCGGGGTCTGCCAGATGATCTATGGCCCGGCCGCCGACATGTACGGACGCCGCCCGCCCATGTTTGTGGGCTTGGGGATTTTCATTGTCGCCTCCATCGGCTGTGCGCTGGCGCCGAATGTTGAAATGCTGATCGCCTTCCGCGCGCTGCAGGGGGCAGGGGCGGCGGCCGTGATGGTCATCCCTCGGGCGATCATCCGTGACCTTTATACGGGGACGGCCGCGACACGTCTGATGTCGCTCATCATGCTGGTGATCTCAGTTTCACCCATGCTCGCGCCTCTCGCTGGGTCAGCTCTGATCATCCCCTTTGGTTGGCGCTCGGTCTTCTATGCCGTGATCGTGGCGAGCGGGCTCAGCCTGTTCCTGATCAAGACCCAGCTGCCCGAAACCCTGCCGCCCGAAAAGCGGATGCGGATTGCCATCGGGCCGATGCTGGAAGGCTACGGCACGCTTATGAAGGACTGGATCTTTCTTGGCCTCACGGCGATTGGCGGCTTTGGCATGTCGAGCTTCTTTGCCTTTCTATCGGGCGCAAGCTTTGTCTATCAGGAGCATTACGGGATGAACTCGACCCAGTTCAGCCTCGCCTTTGCGTTCAATGCCTTTGGCTTCTTTGCGATGTCACAGCTCGCGGGCCGGATCGGGGAGCGTTACGGTCTGATCCGTATGGTGACGGTCTCGACCGCCGGATACAGCGCGGTGATGATCCTGCTGACGCTGCTCGTCGTGATCGGCATCGACAGCCTGCCGGTCGTCATGGGGCTGCTTTTTGTCTCGTTTGCCTTCCTCGGCCTTGTCCTGCCGACCTCGATGGTGCTGGCGCTGGAGACCAAGGCGGAGCTGGCGGGCAGTGCCTCGGCGCTCGGCGGCACTCTGCAGATGTTGCTTGGGGTTGCCTCCATGGCGGCGGTCGCGATCTTCTTTGACGGGACGATCCGGCCGATGGTGGTCGGCATGGGCGTCTGTGCCGCGCTCGCCATGCTCTCGGCACTGCTTACTTTGCCGAAAGTCGCAGAGCCTGCGCACAATCTTGAGGAAACCGGGCCCGCCCCGGCGGCATGATCAGCCCTCGATCCAGCGCTGGTCCGCAATCGCCTGGAGCGGCCCAAAAATCTCGCCAAAGGAAGCGATGAGGGCGTCATCGACCTCATCCATGGTGACGGGCAGGCCAAGATCGACAAGGCTCGTCACCCCGAATTGCGGATCATCAATCCCGCAAGGCGTAATCCCGCTAAAATGCTCAAGCGTCGGTTCAACATTGAGCGCGATGCCATGAAACGTCACCCAGCGGCGGATCCGCACGCCGATGGCGGCAATCTTGTCCTCGCGCGGTGCATCGGGCCTTGTTCGGTCAACCCAGACACCGACCCGGCCGTTTCGGATCGCGCCCTCCACATTGAAGCGGAAGAGGGCGCCGATGATCCAGGCCTCTAGATCGGCGACATAGCGGCGGACATCCTGCTGGCGGCGCTTGAGGTCGAGCATGACATAGGCGACCCGCTGGCCGGGGCCATGATAGGTATACTGACCGCCGCGCGGGGTCTTGAAGACCTCGAACCGCTCCGGCTCGCGCAGGTCCGCCTCTTTCGCCGTCGTCCCGGCGGTATAGAGCGGCGGATGCTCAAGGAACCAGACCCGCTCGGGACCGGTACCGGCGAGGATGTCCTCAACCGCCCGGTCCATCGCGGCCATGGCCTGCGGGTAAGGGATATGGGCTCTCGTGACCGTCAGGGCCACCGGTTCATCGAGGTAATTGACGCCGCGAGGCGCGAGAATCTCTGTCATTAGGGGCAAATAGGGGAGAAGGACGATTTCACCAAGATTTTCGCTTCACAAGCCGGGTGGGGACTGCTATTCGCCCCCGCTCCGGCGCGGAAATCCTCGCGCATCAACGGAAAATCACGTGCGGTCGTGGCGGAACTGGTAGACGCGCAGCGTTGAGGTCGCTGTGGAGCAATCCGTGGAGGTTCGAGTCCTCTCGACCGCACCATTTTCTCTCCAAACTTATCTCCCCTCAGATTTGACGCTTTATGCTTGTCTTGCTGGCGAGTGTTTTAGCGTCTTGCGGAGAGCCCTTTTGATAGCGCTCTCATTCTGGCAGAAGACAGGCAACTAGAAACAGATCAGAGGAGAGGACATGCCAGATCGCATCGGCACGAACCGGGATTTTCGCCGCAATGGGGCCATTCGCGGGCTCATCATGGCGGTGGTCCTGCTGCTCAATTTCATCGGCATGGGCGCGCGCGCTGAGGACGGCTACCGGCTGTGGCTGCGCTATGATGAGCTACCGCAGGAGATGCGCTCGCAATATCGTGGTCAGTTACGACAGATTGTTCTTGAGACGGAAGAGACGCCGACGGTCACCGTTGCGGTTCGTGAACTGTCCGATGGCCTGTCCGGCCTGCTGGGCCGCAATGTAGTGGTGTCAGATGAAGGCGCGCGCGGCGCCATCATGCTGGTCACAGGGGAGGCGGCTTCTCTTTATGATCTTGATCTGAGTGATCTGGGAGAAGACGGCTATCTTCTTCGCACTCTGACCGATGGCCGCCGCAAGCTGACGGTCATCGCCGCAAATGAAGATGACGGGCTCCTTTACGGGGTTTTTCATCTCTTGCGGCTGGTCCAGACTGGCGGGGATATCAGTAATCTGAATATCATCTCCGTGCCGCGCATCGATATAAGGGTGCTCAATCACTGGGACAATCTCGACCGCACGGTGGAGCGAGGTTATGCGGGACAGTCGATCTGGGACTGGCATAAGCTGCCTGATTATATCGATCCACGTTATACGGATTATGCTCGAGCCAATGCCTCAATCGGCATCAACGGCACGGTACTCACCAATGTGAATGCCAATGCGACGGTGCTGACGCCGCCCTATATCGAAAAGGTGGCCGCGGTTGCCGACACAATGCGGCCTTACGGGATACAGGTCTACCTCACCGCCCGGTTCTCCGCACCCATCGAGATTGGCGGGCTGGAGACAGCGGACCCGGCTGATCCGGCGGTGCAGGCCTGGTGGTCCGGGAAAGCGGATGAAATCTATCGCAAGATCCCGGATTTCGGCGGGTTCCTCGTCAAGGCCGATTCAGAAGGCCAGCCTGGCCCGCATACCTATCATCGTACGCATGCGGAGGGCGCGAACATGCTCGCCGATGCGGTCGCCCCCCATGGCGGGGTCGTGATGTGGCGGGCCTTTGTCTATTCGGAGAACAACCCGGTCGACCGGCACATGCAGGCCTATGACCAGTTTGTGCCGCTCGACGGCAAGTTCCGGCCGAACGTCATTATCCAGACGAAAAACGGCGCCATCGACTTCCAGCCGCGTGAGCCGTTCCATCCGCTCTTTGGGGCGATGCCCGAAACGCCGCTTGGTATGGAATTCCAGATCACCAAGGAATATCTGGGGTTTGCGACTCATCTTGCTTATCTCGCGCCGATGTGGAGTGAGGTACTGGCTGCGGATACTCATGCGAAGGGTGAGGGCTCGACGGTCGCGAAGATCATCGACGGCTCACTGGAAGGGCATGAGATTTCCGCCATGGCCGGTGTCTCGAATATCGGCAGTGACCGAAACTGGACGGGCTCTCAGTTCGATCAGGCGAATTGGTATGCCTTCGGGCGGCTGGCCTGGGATCCGGCAGCGGCCCCCGCTGAGATTGCAGAAGACTGGGTGCGGATGACTTTCACCGAGAATGACGATGCGGTCGGCGCGATCCTCGGCATGATGATGGAGTCGCGTGAAGCCGTGGTCAATTACATGACCCCGCTGGGGCTCGGGCATCTGATGGGAACCGGCCATCACTATGGCCCGGCGCCATGGGTGTCAGAGCTGGGGCGCCCCGAATGGAACCCGGTCTATTATCACAAGGCGGATGAAAACGGGATCGGCTTTGACCGGACGCAAACGGGCAGCAATGCGGTTGCGCAATATAGCGAGGCCGTGGCGGCAGAGTTCGCTGATCTTGAGACGGTGCCGGAGGAATATCTGCTCTGGTTCCACCATGTGTCATGGGATTATGAAATGTCGTCTGGCCGGACACTCTGGGAAGAGCTGGTCCATCGCTATACGGAAGGTGTTCGGACTGTTTCGGCGTGGCGCGGGGAGTGGGCATCACTCGAAGGCAGGATCGATGAGGGCCGGTACCGGCAGGTGGCTGACTTCCTCCGGGTACAGGAGAAAGAAGCCCGCTGGTGGCGGGATGCGTGCCTTGCCTATTTCATGAGCCTTAACGGCCTAGAGCTGCCAGCGGGATATGCGCCGCCCGCCCGGACGCTCGATGAATATAAGGCGATGGTCTTCCCCTCAGCGCCGGGGAACTGAGGCGAGACTAGCTGGCGGCCTTGCTGACGAACTGGTCATAGGCCTGCAGCGCCTCAACACCGTAGACGACGGAGGGGCCGCCGCCCATGAGGATGGCGACCCCGATGGTCTCGATGAGTTCATCGCGGCTCGTACCCTGTTCGAGAACCGAATGCGCATGATGCGCAATGCACCCATCGCAGCGAAGCGAGATCGCGATAGCGAGCGCAATCAGCTCTTTGGTCTTGATGCTGAGGGTTGTGCCTTCCTTGCCGGCGGATTCGGCCATCAGGGCGGAAAAAGCCGTCATCGTGCCGGGCGATCCTGCCGCTAGCGCCTCCATGCCCTTATGCAGATCTTCGGCAATCGCTGGGAAGTCCTTCATGTCTCTCTCCTTTGCAGGCGCGTACCCGCATAAATCAAAGGGCAGGGCGCGCATGGCGACTTGCCCCTAAAAGGATAGAGATCTGTCAGTTGCCGGGTTTGATCCTGATCAATCCCGGTTTCTTGCCTTTAGAGACCGAGAATGCCGTCGATCCGGGTCTGGGCGATCGGGTGATAGCCGGGCCGCGCCTTGGCATAGACCTCACGCGCCCATTCGCCTTTGCCGTTGTCTTCGAGAGCCTGATAGAGCCGGTAGATGAACTTGCCGCGGCCGACCCGGATCAGGAATTCCTCAAGCGCCGGATAGGCCGGTTCATAGTTGGCGGTGATCGCGTTCATATACCAGGCATAGGCAATTTCCGCATTCTGATGACCGCTGAGCCCGAAGGTTTCATCAAGCTCGGTGAACTGCTCCACCGTCATGTCATCGGGCAGGCCGCCAAGGAAGTGCAGCCACTCATGGGTCGTCCAGTCCGTTGTCGGAATATCACTGAGCGCCAAGTCACCGGCCAGCCATTCGGAGCGGGTCTCATCGACGAGATCAAAGGCAGGCGAGGCCGGCTCGATTAGCGTGTCCGGTAGCCCCGTGCCGTAAACCCACTCCTGAATTTCCGCATCAGTGACGGCTTCAGGGTGCGCTGCCCACAGAGTTTTACGGAAATGGTCGAGGAAGACTTCCGTCGTGATGCTCTGGAAGGCGAATTTGTCGAAATACTCCTTGAGGAAAGCATCGAAATGGTCGCGGCCAAAACGCTGCTCAAGGAACATCAGGAAATACTGCCCCTTCACATAAGACACCTGCGAGAAGGCGTCGTCCGGGTTCGCAAGATCTTTCGGCATTTTGAGGGAGGTGAGTTCCGGCTCCAGCTCAGCAACATCACGTTTGAGGTCCTGCAGACCAAGAACCTGCTCCATGACGGCCCGGTCCTCGCCATAGACGAGCTCCATCAGCCGGTTCTCGACATAGGACGTGAACCCCTCATTCAGCCACGCATCGCGCCATGTCGCATTGGTCACAAGATTGCCGGACCAGCTATGGGCCAGCTCATGCGCAACGACATTGGTCAGGCTCTTGTCCCCGGCAAGCAGGGTTGGTGTCATGAAGGAAAGGCGCGGGTTCTCCATCCCACCAAAGGGGAAGCTCGGCGGCAGGACGATAAGGTCATAGCGGCCCCAGCGATAAGGACCGTAAGTGCCTTCGGCGGCGGTCATCATGTCCGGCGTTTCGGCGAATTCCCATGCCGCTTTCTCAACGACACCCGGCTCGGCATAGACGCCGATATTGCCCGAGATCGGTGCAAAATCGATGTCTCCTGCGGCAATCGCGATCAGATAGGACGGGATCGGCTGGGGCATCGAGAAAGTGTAGTCGCCGTCTTTGGGCGTGTTCGGGTCCTGCTCAGCGCTCATGATGGCGAGCACATTAGGCGGCGTCGTCAGATGCGCAGAATAGGTCATGCGGACCATCGGCGTGTCCTGCAGCGGCGCGATACTCCGGGCATTGATCGTCTGGGCCTGGCTGTAAAGGAAGGGCGCTGTCTTGTTCGCCGTCGTCTCGGCGGAGAGCCAGCCCAGCCCTTGCGCCCCGGGTCTCGTCTGATAGCTGATCTTTAGCTTAGTCGGGTGATCGTCGGCTTCGATGGTCAGTTTCGAGCCAAGCAGGGGGTCATCTTCTCCCAGCTCCATGCCGGTTGAGACCCACTCGCCATCCTTCTCATAGCTGACCGCGGAGATCGTCAGATCGTTCGTGTCGAGAATGACTTTGGTTGCTTCGTCATTGAGCCATTTGAGGTCGATGACGGCATCGCCGCTCAGCACCTTCGCATCGAAATCGATGGCCAGGTCGAGGTGAAGGTGAGTGATGATGACATCATCGGTATTCGCATAGGTGAACTTATCCGTGGCGTGGAAAGCTTCAGCTTCGGTTTTCACCGCTGACACTTCCTCTGTTGAGGGAGTTTCGGGTTCACCGCCGCCGCTACAGCCAGCGAGGAGGATGAGGCCACCGATCAGCGGGGCGGCGCGAAATGTGGAAAACGGGGAGGCGAGATCGAATGTCATGTCCGGGAAGTCCTCAAACAGCGGGCGGCATGCCCTTTTTATGCGCAACAGACCGCATCTCGGGCGAGAAAGAAAGCTGCGCAATTGTCACTGGATTTTGAGGAATGTCCGGGGGAGCGCCCTCCCGGTTAGGGGGGAGAGAGAAGGGCGCGCCCCCGGGTGAACCAGTCACCCTGCCCGATGCTGGTTCCGGCTCTGTTACGCTATCACATACAACCGTGAGCGGTAAACGGTTAATTGTTTTCGCCAATTATCAATGGTTTAATCTAGATTATGGATGTGAGCTACTCGAAAGCTCAGCTATTTCTCGACATCTACAGTTTCAAATGCTTCGAAAATGCGGCGGTGATCCTCGCCCAGATCTATCCCGAAATGTGTTGTCAGGACGGAATGATAGTCTTCGGCTGTCTCGATCGGGCAGCTGTTCTGGTCCCATCCCGTTCGGGTCGTCAGCATATTATCCGTGACCCCAACGCGCCCGTCTCTCGTGAAAATGCCACCGACGGCCATCTGCGTGAAATGCGATGCGGGGTGGGTCGAGACGTAATGATTACCCAAGAGCAGATCGCTGTCATAAGCGGGCGAGCCGGTCGTGCTGAACTGCTCTTCCGGGCCGTTCGGGGTTTCCCGGATCAGCATAAAGCCGAACTCGTCATCCTTGCGTAGGGACACGGTGCCATCGACATCCTCGACGACGGCTTGATCATAAAGCGGGACGGGCAGGCGGGCGGTGGTGCCGCCAAAGCCAACATCGGCCATGAATTTTGTATGCCCGATGGTGACGATATTGAGCGTGTGGGTCAGTGGCGGGGTGGCTGGGGGACCGCGGAACCAGACCCGGGCCATCACGGGGTGGCGCTCAAAGCCTAGCCCGTCAAGCAGGGAGCCGAAGAGCCCGTTGAGTTCGAAACAATAGCCGCCGCGCCGGCGCGTGACGATCTTCTCGAAAAGATGATCCGTTTCCAGATGAATGCCGAGGCCGAGGGGAATGTCGAAATTCTCAAACGGGACATTCAGGATATGCGCCTCGATGAGTTGCGCGAGGCCGTCTTCATCGGCGCGGGGAATATTGTTGATCCCAAGGCGCGCAAGATAGGCTTCAATATCGATCACGGCAGTTCCCTCGATCCAGTGTCACGGGCAATGGCCGAAGACGATCCGCCGGCCATCCGGGTCATGAACCACAATCTCAGTACAACCATATTCACGCTTCAATGGCCCCTCGGTTACAGGTGTATTGCGCTGACGGAAATCTTCCTCAATCGCCCTGATATCGCGCACCCAGACATAAGCGTCCATGAGGTCGAGGCCTGGCGTAAATTTCCGTAAAGGATCAGGCGCTTGCTCGGCCTGTTTCAGCATGATGGCCGCACCTTCGCGCTGGCAGATCAGGAAAGTGGGATTGACGCTCCAGTCGACTTCGCAGGTAAAGCCGAGCTTTTCCGTATAAAAATCAACAGCGCGTCTTAGGTCGTGGTTACGAACACTGCCCCTGTATCAATGAATTGCCTCATGTGATTCTCCTATGCCGACTTTATTCCATCACGCTCAAGCCGTTCTTTTACCCGGAGGGCTAGCATTCATATGACGGTGGCTCGGTGGGAATTTCCTTTAAAGATAGGAGAAGGCGTTTGAGGGATGGCATCAGTTGAGTGTCTATATCTTCAAGGTTTGAAGGGGTGAAGGGATCAGACATGTCGGCTCTTAAGCGCAAGGTCAGATGGGGTACCATCAGTGCCATGTTCGTTCTGATAGCGGGTTGTCAGAATGTTGAAAGTACCGGCGTGTCGCTACAGGCACTTGACCGAGATTCCGCAAATGCGGCGATCCCGGCTAGAGATTTTGCACCGCAAATTTCGCCTAATGGAATGCAGCTGGTTTATTATTCCTACAGAGCCGAACGAACGCCTGATATCTATGTCTTTGACCTCAATACCTTTGAGGAAAGACGGCTCACCGCAACTCCTAAAGTATGGGAAATTGAACCTGACTGGTTTGGCGGCAATGAGGTCATCTCCTTTCCCGCAGGCAACTCCATGCGGGAGCTGCAGACGCATTTGATGAATGTTTCTGATGGAGAAGTGACGAAATATGGTCAGCAGCGTGATAATATTGGACCAGCCAATCCATTAGCAGACGGCTCCGGATTCGTTACCTTCCTGAAGAAAAGTGACGTAGAATATCAGCTGGCAATTTTTGATGATGGCCCTCATCTGGCTATTGTCAGTATTGAACTTCCACCGGGGAAAAGCGCCTCTCCCAAACCTTCACCAGACGGACGTTATATCCTGTTTCATGTGACGCATCAGCAACGCCGCGATCTATATGTTGCGGATCTGGAGGATGGAGATTTATGGCGAATTACAGATAATGAGATTGAAGAAGAATATCTGAACTGGTCGCAGGACGGCAATTGGGTGCTTTATAGCGCGAATTCAGGCGAGCAGCCGCGACGTATATATGGGATAAGGATTGATGCCGATGCGCGCGTTGCAGGGAAACCCGTTCAGCTGACGCATGGGCCATCTGATCAAGCGCATGTGTTTTCTTCAATGTCTGCCGACGGAGAATGGCTTTATTTCGATGCGAATTTGTCCCGGGATTCCAGGATTTTCCGGCAATCTATGCGTAATTTGGATCAGCCACCCGAACAGCTGACCGGCGTGAAGTAATGTGCGGATTAATTTTCATATTTGCCATGTCCTTACTGGTGGGGGACGCTTCGTTAAATACGGAGCAGGCATATGTGGACGTGGTGCTTTATCAAAGCCGGCATGATGGCTACAGGAATATTTACGCGATTGAACCCGTTTCTGGTCAGAAGGTTCAAATTACTTCGCACACGTCTCATGACGCATACCCTCATTGGTCATCCAGAAGAGAGGAGTTTATCTTCAGCTCTGAACGAAACGGGTGGTGGCAACTATGGTCTCTTCCGGCGGATACCGACAAAACTGCCAGGCAACTGACCGGCCCTGGAAGTTGGAACGCATATGCGAAATGGTCACCGGACGGAGAACAGGTGGTCTTCGCCTCAGGACGTGATGGGAAGCCGAATATTTACATCATGAATGCTGATGGGGCGATGCAGGCGGCTGCCGCAAAAACGAATGCTGCGGATAATTTCCCGGCATGGTCACCTGATGGCAGCATGGTCGCTTTTTCATCATCCCGTAACGGCGCATTGGAACTCTTCATCATGGACACAAGGAAATGGGATGCCTTTCCTGTGGCGGGTATGCCCGTTCTTGGATCATTTCCGAATTGGTCTCCCGATGGTGAGGAGCTTGTCTATGTCTCGCACGATACGAACGGAAAAGGTGACATATCGATCCTAAACCTCGGGACAGGAGCGGTAAGCCGGGTGATTGCCTCTAGTGAAGATAAGAATTGGCCCACTTGGTCACCTGATGGTGGCCAGTTAGCGTTTTCATTGATGAGAGATGGAGACTGGGATCTCTTCCTATTCGATTTTGCAAGCCAGAAAATGATACCGCTTGTTCAGCAGCCGGGTCTCGATGGTCAGGCGAGCTGGGCACGCTTGAGTGAAGAGGTCTGGCAGGAATTGAAAATATCGAAGGGACGGTAAGTATTCATTATACAGCTGTTATCCTTCCAGCGCTTCCCGTTTGACCTCGAGTTCGAGCCATTCCTCTTCGGCGGCTTCAAGTTCCGTGCGGGCCTTATCAAGGGCCGTGGTCGCGCTCTGGAACGCCGCATTGTCACTCATGAAGAGGGACGGATCGGCGAGTGTCTTTTCGTGCCGGGCGATTTCCGTCTCCAGCTCAGCCATACGCTTGGGCAGGTTCTCGAGCGCGAATTTCTCCTTGTAGGAAAGTTTCGCGGCGCGGGCTGACGGAGCGGCTGCGGTATCGGCAGATTTCCTGTCCTTGGCGCTGGGCTTGCCCGCATTCTCGCCGCCGCTCTGTTTGCGCTGGCGCAGCATGTCCGTATACCCGCCGGGATAGTCCTGCCATTTGCCTGCACCTTCTGCCGGGACAGGCGCGAGGGTTGAGGTCACGATCCGGTCGAGGAAGTCCCGGTCGTGACTGACCAGAAGGATCGTACCCTGATAGGTGCTGAGGGCGTCTTCGAGGACATCGAGGGTTTCAAGATCAAGGTCATTGGTAGGCTCGTCGAGAACAAGCAGGTTCGAAGGCCGCGCCAGCGCAATGGCGAGTGCGAGCCGACCCCGCTCGCCGCCGGAAAGCGAAGAGACGGGCTGGCGGATCTGCAACGGGGTGAAGAGGAATTCCTTCAGATAGCCGACCGCATGGCGCTGCACGCCGCCAACCGAAATGGAATCGCCGCGGCCGCCGGTCAGCGCATCCATGACGCTGACATTCTCCCGCAGGCTCGCGCGCTGCTGGTCAAGGCCGACAATCTCCAGCTTTGTTCCGTGAACGACCGTTCCCTCATCCGGGACCAACTCGCCGATCAGGAGCTTGAGGAGGGTGGTCTTGCCCGCGCCATTTGGCCCGACAAGGCCGACCCGGTCGGCCCGGTGGATGAGAAGTGACAGATCGCTGACAATCGGCTCGCCATCATACGCAAAAGAGAGATGCTTGGCCTCGATCGCCTTCTTGCCGGAGGCGTCAGCTTCGGAGGCGGACATCTGCACATTGCCCTGCGGCCGATTGAGCGTCGCGCGGCGGGTTCGAAGATCATGCAATTCGCCCAGCCGCCGGACATTGCGTTTGCGGCGGGCGGTCACGCCATAGCGCAGCCAGTGCTCCTCGCGCACGATCTTGCGGTCGAGCTTGTGCGCATCGCGCTCTTCTTCGGCATAGACCTCGTCGCGCCAGGCTTCGAACTGGGAAAAGCCTTTCGAGAGGGCGCGGGTCTCGCCTCTGTCGATCCAGACCGTCCGTGTCGTCAGATTGGAGAGGAAGCGCCGGTCGTGGCTGATCGTGACGATCGCTGCGCGGGAGGCCGAGAGATACCCCTCGAGCCAGTCGATCGTTGGCAGGTCGAGATGGTTGGTCGGCTCATCAAGAAGGAGCAGGTCGGGGTCCGGCGCCAGCGCCCGGGCAATTGCCACACGTCGCGCTTCACCCCCGGAAAGGTTTTCGGGACTCGCCGTCGCCTCGAGGCCGAGATCGGCCAATAATTGGGGGATCAGCATGCCATCGTCTGCCGGGCCGAGGCCCGCCCGGACGACATCTTCGATCGTGGCAAAGCCTTCGAATACGGGATCCTGCTCGAGATAACGGACCGTGATCCCGTTCTGGAGCGTGCGGTCGCCCCGGTCCGGCTCGACAAGGCCCGCCGCGATTTTGAGGAAAGTTGATTTGCCCGAGCCATTGCGCCCGACAACGGCAATCCGGTCGCGCGGGGCGATCATCATCTCGGCGCCGGTGAACAGGGGATCGCCGCCAAAAGTCAGGTGAATATCAGTCAGAGAGAGGAGGGGTGCTGCCATGGCCGGTCTGTTAACGATATCGGTAAATTAGCGAAAGCCAAACTACGCCAGATGCTTGGGCTTCCTGCTTAACCGTCATGAAAATGGTACTGGAAATAAGGGCTTGGTTGCGGCAATATAGGAAATCTAAGTACCCGGGGGTAGAGTAGTTATGGTTAGGGGAATGTCGAAGCTCAGCCTTTTGGGCTCGGCCGCGGTTCTGCTTATGATGAGCGGAGCGACTGCGGAATCCGGGCTTCAGGAGACGGATGAGCAGATCTCCATGCAGCCGAACATGAAGGAGCGCAGCCCTTCATCCCAGAATATTGAGCGGCAGGCGGACCCGAAACTCTCACAGCAGACGCATACGCTGGAAATCGATTCCGGCGTTTCGCTGATTGTCGGGGGACGTGAAGTCCGGACGCTCGATGGCAGCGGCAATAACGTCGCCCATCCTGAATGGGGCTCGGCATTCTCGCATCTCGTCCGTATGGGGTTCCCCGATTATTCCGATGGCGTCTCCGCCATGGCCGGCGCCCTGCGCGCGAGTGCGCGGGAAGTCTCGAATGCTGTTTCGAACCAGCCGCCCGGTGTCACGATACCGAATCCGATGAATGCGACAGATTTCGTCTGGCAGTGGGGGCAATTCCTCGATCACGATATCGGACTGACAGACGGTCTTCACGAACAGGCCGACATCCTCGTCCCCTTTGGTGACCCGTGGTTCGATCCGAACAATACCGGCATGGCGACCATTCCGTTCAACCGGGCGCTCTATGATGACGATACTGGGACGCACACTGAAAATCCGCGTGAGCAGGAAAACGAGATTACGGCCTGGATTGACGGCTCGATGGTTTATGGCTCCTCGCGTGAGCGCCTTGATGTCCTCAAAGTCGGGCCGAACAGTGCGCATTTCGAGCTGAGCTATGGCCAATTGCTCCCCTTCAATGTTCAGAGCATTGCAAACGCTAATGGCTTTGTCAGTGATCCGACGACCCTGTTCGTCGCGGGTGATGTCCGGGCGAATGAGCAAGTTGGTCTTGCCGCGATGCACACGCTATTTGCGCGTGAGCACAATCGTCTGGTCCTGCGTCACAAGCGGTTGAATCCTGAGCATGGCCCACGTGAGGTCTTCGAAGGCGCACGGCGGCTGACCATTGGCCAGATCCAGCATATTACCTATACGGAATTCCTGCCGGCACTGATCGGGCCTGACGCCCTGCCTCCGTATGAGGGCTATAAGCCGGACGTTCATCCGGGCCTCTATAACGAGTTCTCGAGTGCGGCCTATCGGATGGGCCATTCCATGATCAACACGCATATTCTTCGCCTCAACAAGAGCGGCGGAGAGATCAAGGAAGGGCATTTGTCCTTGCGCGAAGCGTTTTTCACGGCGCCGTCAGTGATCAACCGCAAGAAGGCAATTGATCCGATCTTCCGCGGACTGGCGTCACAACCGCATCAGCGGATCGACACCATGATCGTCGATGACCTCCGCAATTTCCTTTTCGGTCAGCCGGGGCAGGGCGGATTGGATCTCGCTTCGATCAATATCCAGCGAGGCCGCGACCATGGCCTGCCATGCTATAATGACATGCGCGAGATTATGGGCCTGCCGCGGGCGACGAGCTTTGCGGATGTCACCTCGAACCTTGCCCTCCAGACAGCGCTCGCCAGTGTCTATCCGACAGTGGACGATATCGACCTTTGGGTAGGTGGCCTTGCAGAGGACCCGATGATCGAGGTCGGCTCACAGGTGGGCCCGCTCCTGCGGGAGATCATCATCAAGCAGTTCACGGCGCTGCGCGATGGCGACCGCTTCTGGTATGAGAGCTATCTCGAACCCGAAGAGCTTCAGTTCGTTCGTCGCCGCACGCTCGCCAAGGTCATCCGTACCAATACGGGTGTCGGTCACGAGTTGCAGGACGACGTCTTCCACATGCCCGAATAAGAAGAGGGAGCGCGTCAGCGCTCCTTCGAATTCGCGCTGATGGTGAAGGACAGGCCGATCCCGATGAGCAGCGGTACCCAGATGGGCAGCGTCCCAAGGCCGGGTGCCGCTAGCGCCTCGGCCAAGTGATCGTCAAAACACCACCACAGGAAAAACATCAGCATCAGGTTCGCCCTCCAAGTCTCTCTTCATGATGTGGGGAGGAACCGGGCCAATGCAAAGAGGCGGAGGCTAGTCCTGTCCGCCGGCAGCAAGATAGGCCTGAGCTTCTTCGCGTGTTTCGAAGATATGCGGCGCTGATTCCCGCTGGAGAATCTTCTGCAATTTGAGGCGCATAAAGGCGCTCGTCGTGTATCGCGAAACTGTACTGTAGAACTTCTCCTGCATCTCCTCGGCAAGCGCGCGATAGACATCGGCCACTCGGTCATCGATGCGGAAAGCGTCGTAATTGACGATGACCGTCACGCGCCGACCAAGTGGCGCACAGCTTTCCTCGACACATCGCCTGATTTCCGAAATCGTCTCAAGCTCCCGGATCTGTAGCCCCTCAAAATTGAGGAACAGAGTCTTGGCATCTGCATCGAGCTGCACCCTGTGACGAATATCGACATGAAGAAGAAGCCGGTGGAGATTCATCGGCGCATCTTCGAACAGGAACTCAGGCATTGCCGTTTCGGAAATGCTCACCGGTGTGAAACCAAGATGGGCGAGGATATCGCGCTCAAGGTCGATACCGGGGGCAATCTCGGAGAGGGCGACGCCCTTATCGGTCAGGGTAAAGACGCATCTTTCGGTCACATAGAGTACCGGTTGGCCGCGCTCGATAGCCCGCTTGCCGGAGAAGGTGATCTGCTCGACCCGGGATTTGAACTTCTGGGCTCGGCCTTCATGCAGGATGCGGAGTTTACCGTCCTCGATGTCGATATCGAGTCCCCCGGCAGTAAAGGTTCCCGCAAAGACGAGCTTGCGGGCATTCTGGCTGATATTGATAAAACCACCAGCCCCGGTGAGTTTTGCGCCGAAGCGGGAAACATTGACATTTCCGTCCCCGTCGCATTCCGCCATGCCGAGACAGGCAAGGTCGAGCCCGCCGCCATCGTAGAAATCGAATTGCTGGTTCTGGGTGATGATGGCGTCGGTATTCTCCGCCGCCCCGAAATTGAGACCGCTTGCGGGGATCCCGCCGATGACCCCCGGTTCCGTTGTCAGAGTGATGTGGTCAAGAACGCGCTCTTCCCGCGCGACCTCCGCGACTCCCTCGGGCATGCCGATGCCGAGATTGACCACACCGTTCATCGGGAGTTCGAGAGCACATCGACGGGCGATGATTTTCCGTATCGAGAGGAGTTGGCTCTCGGTTTCATCGAAAGGCACCCGGAATTCCTGAGCGTAGGCCGGGGAATAGCGAGTGGCATAGGTCTGGGGGTGGTGATCGGGATCAGCAATAATCACGCAATCGACGAGAGCGCCCGGCACTTCCACCTGTCTGGGGTTAAGCGCGCCTGTCTCGGCGATCCGCTCGACCTGAGCGATAACGATGCCATTGCTGTTCCTTGCCGCCATGGCCATCGCAAGATTATCAAGGGTGAGGGCTTCGCGTTCCATGGTGATGTTGCCGTTCCTGTCCGCCGTCGTCCCGCGGATAAAAGCGACATTGATCGGAAAAGCCCGGTAGAGCAGCCATTCTTCCCCATGAAGATCAATGAGCTCGACGAGATTATCCTTCGTTGACTGATTGATACGGCCGCCATCCTGTCGTGGATCGACAAAAGTGCCGAGGCCCACCTTGGTGATGACCCCGGGCTTACCGGCGGCAATATCGCGATAAAGGTGAGAGATGACCCCTTGCGGCAAATTATAGGCTTCGATCCGATCCTCGAGGGCGAGGCGGCCAATTTTCGGGATGAGACCCCAATGTCCGCCGATGACCCGTTTCAGGAGCCCGTCATGGCCGAGCCGGTTGAGACCTCGCTCGCCGCCATCGCCCTGGCCCGCCGCAAAAAGGAGGGTGAGGTCCCGCGGCTCGCCCGTGTCCAGAAAGCGCTGCTCGAGCCCCGCAAGCAATTCATCGGGCGTGCCGGTCCCGACGAAACCCGAGGTGCAGATCGTATCCCCGTCATGAATGAGTGCGACCGCTTCCTCGCGGCTGACGAGCTTATGGCGCATGGCGTCCTTTCCCCCCAATTTTTTGGTGAGTGTAGCCAGAAAGGGCGGAGAGGGTATCGCTTGATGCAGGGATGGTAGGCCCGGAGGGACTCGAACCCCCAACCTAGCGGTTATGAGCCGCCAGCTCTAACCATTGAGCTACAGGCCCCCTTAGTCTTCGGAACTGCCGCAGCCTTCCCGAAAGGGCTTTCCGGCTAGCAGTTTTTATTTGCCCCGCAAAGGCGCGCTTTTCGCCCATTCAGGGCGTGCTGCTTGGCCCCATTGCGTCCAGTCTTGACAGTGGCTAGATGCACCCCGGAAAGGGGTAGACTATACCCCACGTCACGTATTTCCCGGGAGGAAGGTTCCGATGACAGACGCCTACATTTATGACGCGATCCGCACGCCGCGCGGCAAGGGCAAGCCGGACGGCTCGCTGCATGAGATCACGCCGGTCCAGCTCGGCGCGCAGATCCTGAACGCCGTCAAGGAGCGCAACAATCTCGGTGACGGGGCGCCTGACGATGTGATCTTCGGCTGTGTCATGCCCGTCGGTGAGCAGGGCGCGAATATCGCGCGGACCTCTGTCCTCATGTCTGACCTGCCGCAGACGACCTCCGGGGTGCAGGTCAACCGTTTCTGCGCCTCCGCGCTTGAAGCGACCAATATGGCCGCCGCGAAAGTCATGTCGGGTGAAGCCGACCTTGCGATTGGCGGCGGTGTTGAGGCGATGAGCCGTGTGCCGATGAGTGCCGATGGCGGCGCGCTTCTGTCCGACCCGAATGTCACCTTCGAGAATTACGTGGTCCCGCAGGGGATTTCTGCTGACATCATCGCGACCCTCTACGGCATCTCCCGCGACGATGCCGATGCCTATGCCCTTGAAAGCCACAAGCGCGCAGCGAAAAGCTGGGAGCGCGGCGATTTCAAGAATCAGATCGTCCCGGTGAAAGACGTCATCGGTGAGGTCATCCTCGACCATGACGAAACCATCCGTGCCAATACGGATATGCAGTCACTCGGCAGCCTCGGCCCGGCCTTCCAAGGCCTCGGCGAGATGATGCCCGGTTTCGACAAGGTCGCGCTGCAGCGTTACCCGGAGCTTGAGCGCATCAACCACATTCACACCGCCGGCAACTCATCGGGCATCGTTGATGGCTCGGCGGCGGTACTGCTCGGCACCAAAGAAGCCGGCGACAAGCTCGGCCTGAAACCTCGTGCACGGGTCCGCGCCATGGCCTCGATCGGCTCCGAGCCGACGATCATGCTGACCGGCCCAGAATTTGTGACCGAGAAAGTGCTCGCCCGCTCCGGCATGTCGAAATCCGACATTGATGTCTGGGAGCTGAACGAAGCCTTCGCCTCTGTTGTCCTTCGCTACATGCAGGCGATGGACCTCGATCACGACGAGATCAACGTGAATGGCGGCGCGATTGCCATGGGTCACCCAATGGGTGCGACCGGGGCGATGATCCTCGGCACGGCGCTGGGCGAGCTTGAGCGCACCGGCAAGAGCACGGCCCTCGTCACCCTCTGTATCGGTGGCGGCATGGGCACGGCCACCATCATCGAGCGGGTATAATTCAGGAAGGAATGAGGAGAGATAAAATGACGTACACAACTTTTTCCTTCGAGACCGACAGCGACGGCATCGCGCTTCTGACAATCGACCTGCCGGGCCAATCCATGAATGTCTGGAACCAGGCGCTGATCGATAATTTCGAAAAAGCGGTCGATGAGTTCCTCGGCAATGACGACATCAAGGGCCTCGTCATCACCTCAGGAAAAGCGAGCGGCTTTCTTGCCGGCGCTGACCTCAACATGCTGTCGGCGATCCCAGCGGATGCGACACCGAAACAGGTGTTTGACGCAAATTTCCGTCTGCAGAGCTGTTTCCGCAAAATGGAAACCGGCGGTCATTCCGCAAAGGATCTGTCCAAAGGCGCAACGACTAAGCCGGTGGCCTGCGCGGTCAATGGTCTTGCGCTTGGCGGTGGGATGGAGCTGACGCTTGCCTGCCACTACCGCGTTGCCAGCGACGCGAAGGGTGTGCAATTCGGCCAGCCGGAAGTTCAGGTCGGGCTGATCCCCGGCGCGGGCGGCACCCAGCGGATCATGCGTCTTGCCGGTGTTCAACCGGCCATGACGATCTGCACCCAAGGCAAGCCGATGGATGCCAATGCGGCAAAGGCCCAAGGCCTGATCCACGAAATTGCGCCTGCGGACGAAATCGTTGCGAAAGCCAAGGATTGGGTGAAAGCCAATCCGAAAACTTCCCAGCCATGGGACAAGAAAGGCTTCAAGATCCCCGGTGGCTCCGGCGCCATGGACCCGCGCGTCGTGCCGATCTTTGCTGGTTCCTCCGCCATGGCGCAGGGGCAGACCAACCATAACTACCCTGCGGTTCAGCGTATTCTGTCTGCGATCTATGAAGGCTCCATCGTGCCGATGGACACGGCCCTCCGTCTCGAGAGCAAATATTTCACGCAATGCCTGCTTGAGCCGCAAGCCAAGAACATGATCCGCACGCTGTTCGTGAACAAGGGCAAGGCGGAAAAAGGCATGGCGCGGCCTGAAGGTCCGGCCAAGACCGAGCTCAAGAAAGTCGGTGTCCTCGGCGCAGGCATGATGGGGGCGGGGATCGCTTACGTGACGGCAAAGGCCGGCATGGAAGTCGTCCTCCTCGACCGCGATCAGGCATATGCCGAAAAGGGCAAAGGCTACTCCGTCAAGCTCAATGAAAAAGGCATCTCTCGCGGCAAGCTGACCAAGGAGAAATCCGATGAGATGCTGGCCCGGATCACGCCGACCACGGATTATAATCTTCTCAAAGACGTCGATCTCATCATTGAGGCCGTGTTCGAAGATCCGGGCGTGAAGGCCGATGTCATCAAAAAGACCGAGGCCGTCATCAAGCCGGATGTCGTCTTTGCGACCAACACCTCGACGATCCCGATCGGCAATCTTGCGAAGAATTCGGAACGCGCTGACCAGTTCATCGGCATTCACTTCTTCTCGCCGGTCGACAAGATGCCGCTTGTTGAGATCATTCCGCATGCGGGTTCGGGCGATGTCTCGCTCGCTGCCGCACTCGATTATGTTGGCAAGATCAAGAAGACGCCGATCGTCGTGGCCGATGCCCGCGGCTTCTACTGTAACTCCGTGGTCGTCCCCTATCTCAACGAAGCCGCCCTGATGGTGAAGGAGGGGATCAACCCGGCTCTCATCGACAATGGCTGCGTGCATATGGGCATGCCGGTCGGCCCGCTCGCGCTGATGGATGAGACAAGCCAGGAGCTTGGTTGGTCGATCGCCAAATCCGCGATGCAGGAAGAGGGCGACAACTACCAGCCTTCAGGTGTCGAGGATCTGCTCGAACTCTTCGTCGACACGCTGGGCCGCAAGGGCCGGAAAGTCGGCAAGGGCTTTTATGAGTACCCGGAAGATGGCTCGAAGAAATTCCTCTGGCCGGGCCTCACCGAGCATTTCCCGCGTCTTGAGAACCAGCCTTCCGTTGAGGAAGTGCAGGAGCGCCTGATGTATATCCAGCTCGTGGCCGCCGCGACCATGTATGCCCGCGACGTCGTTCATGATCCGGAGTCAGCTGATCTCGGCGCGATTTTCGGCTGGGGCTTCTGCCCGTGGACTGGTGGCCCGATGAGCCATATCGACACGATTGGCCTTAAGACATTTGTCGAAACGGCCGACAAGTTGGCTGAAAAGCACGGCGAGAAATTCACCCCGCCGCAACTCTTCCGCGATCTCGCGGCAAAAGGTGAGACGCTTTACGGCGCGGCGAAGGCGGCGGCTTAGGCCGCCCCAACGCTACAACTGCGCAGATAAAAATGGAGCGCGGTCGTGTCTCTTCCCAGTCACGCCGCGCTCCACGAGCTTCAGACGATCGCTACCGACGCCTGAGATCTGCTCTCCCCGACCCTTGGGCCTGACCCTGACTTGCCGAAAGGGGCGGCAATAGCATTGTAAAAAACCGACATCTGGTCACAATGCACTTCATGACACGGCCAAAATCGTCAATTCGGCCTGATAGTTAGTGCTATGGTACAATTGCGTTATTTCGAGCCGGCGCCTGCCGCGCGGCCGCATATCTCCTGTCTTTACAGCTTCTCCACGCCCTTCGCGATGACCGATATGTTGCGCGCGGAGGTCCCCAATCTGCGGATATTCCTCAAAGGTGGCGTGACGGTCACACGAGCAGGCGAGCGCCGGACATATCGCGCGCCGGTCATCCTTTTGTGCGGTCCGACCATGAATGCCGGGACGATCGAGATGTGGCCGGACACGACGCTGATCGGCGCCTCGATCCTGCCGGCGGGATGGCATGCCTGTTTCGGCCTTGATGCCTCAGAGATGACCAATCGCTTTGAGGATTGTGAGGGGATTGCGCCGGTGCTCCTGAAAAGCGTGCTCGACGCCATGCAGGAGGCGTCAACGCCGGAAGTCGCGATCGCATATCTCGAACATGCGCTTGTGAGATTGGGCGCACAGCGGGAAGCACGGCAGCAGCCTTTCATAGACGCCGCGTCCATTTGGCTGGCCACGGGGAATATCAGTCAGGTTGATAACCTTCTCGCCGAGGCGGATCTGTCCCAGCGGCAGGTTGAGCGTCTCTGTCACCGTTATTTTGGCGGCTCGCCCAAACGGCTTCAGCGGAAATTCAGGACACTGAGGGCCAATAATGCGCTGGTCTGGAATGACCTGACCGACTGGCGCGATGCAGCGGGTGAAGACTATTACGACCAGTCCCACTTCATCCGGGACTTCAAGGAATTCATCGGCTTCACGCCGAAGCAGTTCTCGAATGAATACCGCGCATTGATGCGTTCCGCCTTGGTGCTGCGCCGGACGATCCAGCACGTCCATCCGATCAGCTTGGTCGCCTGACCCTCAGAAAGGGCAGGGCGCGGTAAAGCTCATCCGTTCGCCATTCGCGGGGTGGGTGAGGGTCAGTTCCTCAGCATGGAGAAGAAGACGCGGGCTTGCGGCACGCGCGTCGCCCTCGGCATACCATTCGTCACCGAGGATTGGGTGGCCAAGCTCTTTCATGTGAAGGCGCAACTGGTGTGACCGCCCGGTGATGGGGGTGAGGGCAAGGCGCGTCTTGTCGCCTTCGCGCGTGAGCACCTCCCAATGAGTGACTGCTGGGCGGCCCCTCTCATGGCAGATCATCTGGAGCGGCCGGTTCGGCCAGTCGCAGCGGATGGGGAGGTCCACAGTGCCCTTGTCTTCCGCCACATCGCCCCAGACAACAGCGATATAGCGTTTCTCTGTCTGCCGCTTTTCGAATTGTAGTCCCACCGCGGCGAGGTTTTCCTTGCCGCGCGGCATGACAATGACGCCGCTTGTCGCCATGTCGAGCCGGTGGGCGACCAGCGTATCGCCGAAGCGTTCGGATGCCCGAGTCTCAAGACTATCCCGGCTGACATTGCCGGGCACGGACAAAAGCCCTGCCTGCTTGTTAAGCACAACCAGCGCGTCGTCCTCATAAAGAACGTCAAGCCATGGCTCTGTCGGTGGATGGTAGTCGGGGAGGGGCTTCACTTAGGTGCCGTTTCCGCGCCTTTGATCGCCTTATCGACGTCCCCGGCAACGTCGTTGGGTACGAGGAAGGTGAGATTATACTGCGCAATTTTCCAGCCCTCATCGGTACGAAGAAGGACGCCACTGCCGCGAGTGTTGGAATAACGCTCATGGCTGAGGACTTCATCGAACCAGGCGAGGTTCTTCATCGGCCCCAGGACGATTTCGCGGCTGACAGGGGTGTAGGTCCACCCCTCGCCATCGGCAAAAGCGGGAGCAGCATAGGCGCGGAACTCTTCCATGTTCCAGCGCTCGGTCTCGTCGGTGCCAAAGAACATGGCATCATCCGTATAAAGGGAGAAATATTCATCCAGCGCACCGGTGGAAGCGTATCCATGCAGTCTGTCGAGCGTTTCGGCTACTGCGGCAGTCTCTACCTCGGCGCCAGTCTTGTCCGCCTGTAACGCCATGCGCATCGGATCGTAAATCGCATTGGGGAAGGGGACGCCCATCACAAGCTGGCTGATCTTCCAGCCTTCATCCGTATGGATCATGACGCCGGTCGGGCGTAGCGTGTAATCGGTCGTATTGAAGTGGCTGATCTCGGCGAACCAGGCGGTCTTTCCGTCGGGCGAAAGTGTGATGCGCCGGTCGAGGACGTTGAAGTCCCAGCCGCGCCCGGCATCAAAGCCTTCTTTCACATCAACCGAAAACTCTTCATACGGCCAGTCTTCGGTGGCGTCGGTGCCATAGAATCTGGCATCCGTTGTGAAAAGAGCGATCCAGCGGTCATAATCAGCCGCCGCCGCGGCGTCATAGAATTCATCGAGCACGGCTTCGGCGGCGGAGGTGTCCGTGCTTTCAGCCGTTTGGCTGGTTGGCTCGTTGGTCTCGGGGGTAGGGCCGCAGGCAACAAGCCCGATCATCGAAACAGCGATCAATAACAGTCTCATTCGACCTCTCCTGTTCTAGCGCACGATCGTCAGCTTTTCGGCCGCGCGCGTCACCCCGGTATAGAGCCATTTCAGGCGATCCTCGCGGAAGGCATAGCTTTCGTCAAAGAGGACGACATCGTCCCACTGGCTGCCTTGCGCCTTGTGAACGGTCAGGGCATAGCCGAAATCAAATTCATCCGAGTTCCGTCTTTTCTGCCACGGAATATCTGCCGCGCCGCCTTTGAAGAATTCGGGCAATACCTGCACGCGCGCGGTGCGGCCGCCATCTTCGGGGATCAGGTCAAGGCGCAGCTTGCCGCGCTTGCGGCCATGCCGGGACATCACCGTCCACATGCCGCCATTCAGAAGCCCCTTCTGCTTGTTGTTCCGTAGGCAGACGAGCCGTTCGCCGACCCAGGGTTCATCCCCGTCAAAGCCGTTAATCTCGCGCAAGCGCTGATTATAGCGCGCGCGGGTGCGGTTGGTGCCGACCAGCACCTGATCGGCATTGGTCACGATGTCGGGGTCGAGATCACGCTTGGAGACGATCCTTGCCGCGCCATAATCGCCGGGTTCGGGGATCTCGCCCTGCCGGATCTGCATGGAAAGATGAATGATAGGATTGTCCGCTGCCTGACGGTGTACTTCGGTCAGCATGATGTCGGGCTCGGCATCGGTGAAATAGCCGCCGCCTTTCACGGGGGGCAGCTGCGCGGGGTCGCCCAGCACCAGGACAGGCGCACCGAAAGAGAGAAGGTCGCGGCCCAGCTCCTCATCCACCATTGAGCATTCATCGATGATGATGAGCGCGGCGTCCCCCGCCGGGGCATCCCGGCGGATCGTGAATTGCGGGCCTTCCTCGCCAGGGTCTTCTCCATCTGCCGTAGCCGGACGATAGATCAGCGAATGGATGGTCTGCGCGCCTGTGCAGCCCTTTTGCCGCAAGACGTGCGCGGCCTTGCCGGTGAAGGCGCCGAAGACAACTTCGCCATCGACATGTTCGGCGAGGTGCCGGGCAAGGGTCGTCTTGCCGGTGCCGGCAAAACCGAACAGCCGGAAGACCTGCGCCTCGCGCCGGCCATTGAGCCATTTCGACGCGGCTTTGAGTGCATCATCCTGTTGGGGGGACCATTTCATTGTTCAGTATACCAAGTGGCTCCGTGATTGCCACGGTGGATGGGTAAAGTGAGAAGTCGGCGAATGCGATATCGCATGTAAGACATGAATGAAATTTCGTCGATATCTTCTGCCGTATAGGTCACGCCGTCTGTCCGATTGCGTAGGGCAAACCCGCAACGTATCCACTCATCCATAGCAGAGGCAATGGCGAGATGTTCGGCTGCCGTTTGATCCTCTGCTTTTACGGTCCGTCCGGTGTAAAAGCCGATGCATGAGTGTTCGAGTTTTCCATCGGGCACATCAATGCCGGTCGCATGCAACATCACCTGAAAGTAGGGCATTTCAATCCAGCTCGACCCACACAGGCACGTGGTCGGAGGGTTTGGTCTCTTTCGAGCCGCTATTAGGTTCGCGCACGGCGCGGTCAGCATCACCGCCCACAAGCCGGTCGACGGCCTGCGGCGAGAGGAGGAGGTGATCGATCCTCAGCCCCTTGTCCTGATCCCATGCGCCGCCCTGATAATCCCAGAATGTATAGAAAGGCTCAGGCTTCAGGTGATGCAGGGCCTCGAAATAGCCAAGGTTCAGGATACGCCGGAAGGCTTGGCGTGTCTCCAGCCGGAAGAGGGCATCGTCGCGCCATTTATCCGCGGCATAGACGCCTTGGGGTTCCGGGATGACATTATAATCCCCACACAGAACTGTAGCTTCTTCAAGTGCAAGGAGGTTTTCCGCGTGCGCCGTGAAGGCCTCCATCCAGGCGAGCTTGTAGTCATATTTCGGGCCCGGCGCCGGATTGCCATTGGGCAGGTAGAGCCCGCCGACCCGGACGGGATCTGTGTCTTCAGGCAGGATCACCGCTTCGATATAGCGTGACTGCTCATCCTCGAAACCGGGGACGCCGCGGATCACATCCTCGACCGGATGCTTTGAGAGGAGCGCGACGCCATTATAGGTCTTCTGGCCGAAAACCTCGACATTATAGCCGCGGTCTTCGAACTCACCGGCGGGAAAGTTTTCGTCGATACATTTGATTTCCTGCAGTACACAGACATCTGGTTTCGCTTCGTCGAACCAGTGAAGAATGCGAGGCAGGCGGGCCTTGATCGAATTGACGTTGAAACTGGCGATCTTCATGCGTCAGCCGCCGAGCCCGGTGAGCGGATTGGTGCCGGTCAGGAGCGGGCTGTCTTTCGCCGCCAACGCAACGACGATCCAGAAACCGATCAGCGTGGCGACCCCTGCCGCAAAGGCAAAAAAGCGCTGCCGGACATTATTATAGGTCACATGGATGATGGCATGGATGATCCGCAGGCCCACAAAAGCCCAGGCAAAGATGCCAGCGCAGAGCCCCGTCGCCCCGACCATCAGCGCAAGAAGGCAGCCGACATAAAACAGGACAGGGAGCTGAAGCTGGTTCGCAAAGCTGTTCGCGAATTTGCGGCTGCGCTCGGAATAAACGGAATTATCGAGCGCCGCAGGTTTGTAAATCGAGGGGTCCGCTTTGAGATCGCGGATCCGGTTGCCGGGAATGAACAGGAGAATGACGAAGGTCAGGCCAACCTGAACGAGCATGGGGAGGAAGATCGTGTTCATGGAGAGTTACTAGCTCGTTTCTGTGATCTATGACCAGTTCCGGCAATGTGAGGGGGAATAAAATGAGAGCCGTTCAGCCGGAAGGCAAAAAGGGAAGCCTAAAATGGATTCAAAAGGCTGTCGCTAAGAAAGCCGCTGAACTGGAAATCCCCATAGTCCAAGCCATCGGTGGGGATCGCGATCTCATCTGGAAATCCCCCGTTTCGTCCGATGATTATGCGGAATATCGGGACGGTTCATTTCTGGATGTTCTGGAACTCGGTTTCCTGAAGAGTGAGCTCAAGGAATTCTGGCCAGCACGGGGTCCGCAATGGGATGCTCTCGGTCTGACATCAAAGGGTGATGTGATCCTTGTCGAAGCCAAGGCGCACATTCGAGAAATGTGCAGCCCACCGACACAGGCGAATGGCGAATCCCGCAGGAAAATTGAAGCTGCTTTTGACGCGCTGGCAAAGGGTTTAGGAGCGTCGGAAAACCGTGCGGACTGGACACAGCATTTTTATCAGATCGCGAATCGACTGGCTCACCTGAATTTCCTGAGGCAAAGAAAAATTCCTGCTTGGCTGGTTTTCGCCAACTTCATTGGTGATGACGAGATGAAGGGGCCTGCTAGCGCAGAGGCATGGGAATCCGCAGAAATGATCATCAATTCTGTCTTGGGACTTCCAAAGAGGAACAGGCTTTCGCGGTACATCATTCATGCGTACCCGGATGTAAGCCAGCTAGCCTAGATCGAAAAACTCGTCCCGCAGCCACAATTGGCGGTCGCCAGCGGATTGTCGATCTTGAAGGCCGCCGCGATCAGCTCTTCGGTGTAATCAATGACGGCGCCGGGCATATATTGCTGGCTCATCTCATCGATCAGGACCACCGCGCCGTCGCGCTCAAGGACCAGGTCATCATCCTCGCGCGCTTGTACGATCTGGAAGTCATACTGAAAGCCTGAACACCCGCCGCCGAGTACGGCGATCCGCAGCATCGAACCCTCAGGCTCACTGCTCAGGATTTTCGAGATCCGCCGCGCGGCGCGGTCGGTCATCGTGATGTCGGGGCTGTCATTTCCGTCTGCCATGACCGGAAGATAGGCAGTCCCGCGCCGCTTTAACAGGGGAAAGAAAATCAGCAGCCTTGCTGTCATTCGCGGAACCGGCTGGGCGCATTCAGCGTTATGATGAGGTCTCATTTTGACGAGGGGATTTTCATCATGACCATTTCACGCCGCCTTCTTCTTCAACGTCTGGGCCTTGGGGCCGCTGCCCTGCCGCTCGGTGCCTGCGGTTCGATTCTTTATCCTGAACGCCGAGGTCAGCAGAGCGGGCGCATTGATGCCGGTGTTGCTGTGCTCGACGGCATCGGGCTCCTGCTTTTCCTTATTCCCGGCATCATCGCCTATGCCGTCGATTTCCATACCGGCGCGATCTACCTGCCGGGGACAGGCGCGAGCCTTGAGACTGAAGATGATCTTGCCGCCGTGCCGTTCGAGGGGCCGTTGACTGATGAGAAGATGGATGAGGTCTGGGAAGCTCAATATGGCCGCGAGCGTCCCTTCCGGAATGCGGAGTTGCAATCCCGGCCGATTACCAATCTGGCAGAGCTGAAACGCGAAGTGCGCCTTGCGCGGAATGGTGAGGGCCGTCGTTTCGGCTGATCAGTTCGGCGCAGTCAGGGAAGATATCGGCACGCGGGTGATCTCGATATCTTCCTTGTTCGTTGCATAGGCGACATAGAGCCAGCCGTCCTGAACGAGGCTTTTGGGATAGCTGTATCCTTCGCGTTTGTATTTCCCTTCATATCGCTGCGGCGGTAGGTCTTCACGGCTGCGCAGCAGGAATGCCTGGTCAAACAGGACGCCATCCTCACTCAGTGTCAGGACAAGCGGCAGGCGCGTCTTGTCAGTCGAGGGGTTATTGACCTGAAAGGCCGTGCCGTTCGGCAGATTGCCGGCGCTTTGCTTTGAGCGGCTGTCAGGGAAGTTGGTCAGCATCGGCGTTGTCCAGCTCTCGCCCCGGTCTCGGCTGAGCGACGCCAGTTTCAGATGGCTGCTTGCCTGATCGCGAAAGGTCATGACCAGCGCGCCATCGGCTCGGCGGTACCAGCTGGGCTCAAGCTCCCGGCTGATCGGCCCTTCATGAGGCAGGTTACTCATCTGTCCTTTGGTCCAGCCTGAAATGCCGGCGGGATCATCCGTGTAATAAGGACTGACGATCAGGCCGGGCGCCTCATGAACCGCCGTCAGGATGCGGCCATCGGGGAGGGCGCGCATATCCTGCTCGATGACGCCTGAGAGGGCGGTGCCGTCGCGGCGCATGACTGCTTTCGGCTCGCTCCAAGTTTGGCCATCCGTACTCGCACGATAAAGCGTGTAACTGTGATCCGGACTGCCGGGCCGTTCCGGCCAGACGAGAAGATAGGCGATCAGCGTATCGCCATCCGTCCACCAGCCACCGGAGGACATGATCCCCTGTTCGAGGGGGGCTGACAAAACGGCGGGGGCGGACCATTCGGTTCCGTCATCACTGACCGAATAAAGAACACGCGTATCTGCAGCATCCTCATCCTGCTGCGAGGATTGCCACATCGCATAAAGCTGGCCCTTGAACCCGATCAGCACCGCGGCGTGGTTATACTGGGCGCTTCCCGCTTCAGCGCGGAAGACTGTGTAGGTTTCAGCGCCCTCGGTACGCGAGAGCCCCAGCGTATCCTTCTCACTCATGTCGAAAAGACCGTTTGCCACGTGGAATGGCGGCGCGGTCTCTGAACCCGCATCACTGCAGCTCAGAAGCGGAAAGACCCCGAGTATGAGGAAGGCAAGTCTGAGGATTGATACCGGTGTCATCGCGCGACCCTATCTTCTGCCGAACCCAGTGAAAAGGGAGAGGCCTTGAGATTCGCGGCAAATGGGCCGAATCGATGGGCTCATCGAGACATTCCCGGAGGCCCCCGATGCCGCTTCCTTTTCCCGCGCCGCTCGCCCCTTATGCCACCCGTGCCGAGAAGACGCGCGGGCGGCTTCATGCCGAACCTGAATCCGAAACCCGCACCCCGTTCCAGCGGGACCGCGACCGGGTGATCCACTCGGTCGCCTTCCGGCGGCTCAAGCACAAGACTCAAGTGTTCGTCTTTCATGAGGGCGATCACTACCGCACGCGACTGACCCACAGCCTTGAGGTCAGCCAGATCGCGCGCTCGCTCTGCCGCCGTCTGCGCCTTGATGAGGATCTGGGGGAGGTCGTCGCTCTCGCCCATGACCTTGGCCATCCGCCCTTCGGGCATACGGGCGAGGATGTGCTCGAAGAATGCATGGCCGATTACAGCGGTTTTGATCACAACGCCCAGACGCTGCGGGTGCTGACAAAGCTGGAGCGCCACCGCGCCTCCTATGACGGGCTCAACCTTTCATGGGAGACGCTCGAAGGCACAGTGAAGCATAATGGCCCGATCACGGGCGCATTGGCCGAGGAGAAAGCCAAGGCGAAGGGCAAGAAACTGGAGCCGATGCCGGCGGCGCTCGCGGAATATGCCGCTGGGCACGATCTTGAGCTTCACACCTATGCGGGGCTTGAGGCTCAGATCGCGGCGCTTGCCGACGATATCGCCTACAACAACCACGATGCGCAGGACGGTCTGCGCGCCGGGCTCTTCACTATGGCCGAGGCCAAAGACGTGCCGCTGCTCGGGCCGTCGCTTGCCAGCGTCTGCCGTGACTGGCCCGATGCGCCCGAGGCTGTGCAGATCGCTGAGGCGGTCTCGGTCCTGATCGGCCGCATGGTCAATGACGTCTTTGAGGAAACCACCCGCCGCCTTGCGGAACTCAACCCCGCCTCTGCCGAAGAGGTGAGGGCGGCGAGCGAGCCGATGGTCGCTTTCTCCGAAGCGCTGGCGCCTGACATCCGGACTCTTCGCGAATTCCTGTTCGGCAAGATGTACCGCCACTACAAGGTCAATCGCGCGCGCAGTCACGCGAAGCGAATCGTGAGAGACCTCTTTCAGTTGTTCTTCGAGGAGCCGGGCGTCCTGCCGCCGGTCTGGTTCAACCGCCAGGAGGGCAAGCCGGATGACAAGCGGGCGCGGGCGATCTGCGACTATATCGCCGGCATGACGGACGGATTTGCCATCGAGGAACACCGGAAACTGTTCGATGCGACCCGCTGGTTGTAGCTCCCCAGCCAAATGTTAACGCCACGTTTACCAGCTTGGTTGCTATTGCAATTTGGACGTTGGCGTTGCGTGGGGGCAAAGCCGTCGCGGAGGTAGGTAATGTCAAGCACATCCATCGCGGATGAAGGATATGATGATCTCGAAGATGACGGAGGCCTCTCCGGCTTCTGGATCCTGTCCATCTTCCTGATCGTTCTCAGCGTTTTCTCAGCCATCGTCTATTTCGCGTATCAGCGGGGACTGGCCGACCGTTCTGCTGGCGCCGATCTGCCGATTGTTTCGGCAAATTCGGAGCCCGTGCGCGAGGAGATCGAGCTGACACCGGCCGATACGACCCGTGATACGGTGATGCAGGAGCTCAACTCGACTGACACCTCGCGTGTCGTGGCCGATATCGATCCGCAGGAAGACCCGCTCACCGGCTATGATGATGACCCTGTCTCATCTTCCTCCGATACGGGCATGGATCTCGGCGGCGATGAGCCGACCGATCCCTTCCCGCAAACCGCTGTTCTTGATGATCCGGTTGTTGATACGCCGCCTGTGCCGACTGTGGCTCCGCGCGAAGAGCGTCCGACGACGACCACCCGTCCGCAGCCGCAACAGACCACCACGACGCCTGCTGCCGGGGCGGCTGGCACCTGGGCGGTGCAGATCGGCGCCTTCGGCTCGAACGACGAGGCGATGAACAATTATAACCGCCTGTCAGGCCGCTACGGCACGCTGATCAGCGGGCAGACACCTGAGGTGAATGTCGCTGTCGTCAACGGGGTGACCTATCACCGCCTCTGGGTTGGTGAGTTCGGCAGCCGCGATGCCGCGCAGTCGCATTGTAACTCCCTGAAAGCTGCCGGGCAGGATTGCCTTGCCCGCCAGCGGTAACGGGCCACCATGGTCCGTAATGTGATCTTCGGCTGTGAGGGCCATTCTCTCACAGCCGACGAAAAGGCGTTCTTCTCGGATACGAACCCATGGGGGTTCATTCTCTTCCGGCGAAATTGTGAGACGGCGGAGCAGACGCGCATCCTGTGTACGGAGTTGCGCACGCTGCTTGGGCGCAATGTTCCGATCCTGATCGATCATGAAGGCGGCCGCGTCAGCCGGCTCTCCCCGCATATCGTGCCCAAACGCGTCGCGATGGGGGAGATCGGCGCGCTCGTCGAAAAGGCCGGGCTCGATAAGGCCGAAGAGGCCGCGCGGACTGCGGGCGAGATTCTGGGCCGGGACAGCCGCCTCGTCGGCTGCAACGTCAATTGCGCGCCGATGATCGATGTCCGCCAGCCCGGCGCCCATGACATCGTTGGGGACCGCGCTTTCTCCGAAGACCCCGAAATTGTCGCAAAGCTGGGCCGGGCGCTGGCCGATGGGCTGATTGCGGGCGGTTGCCTGCCGATCGCCAAACACATCCCCGGCCATGGCCGCGCCATGTGCGACAGCCATCTCGACCTGCCGCGCGTGTGCGAGGCGGAAGAGGTGCTGGACAACACGGACTTTGCGCCGTTCCGGGCACTCAATGACATCCCCCTCGGGATGACAGCGCATATTGTTTATGAGGCGGTCGACGCTGACCAGCCGGCGACCCTTTCGTCGAAAGTCATCGATGATATCATCCGGGGGCAGATCGGTTTTGACGGCCTCCTGATGACCGACGATCTTTCGATGAAGGCGCTGACCGGCAGCTTCACTGAACGGGCAGAGGGCTCGCTCAAGGCAGGCTGTGACCTCGTTCTTCACTGCAATGGCGACATGGCCGAGATGGTCGCGGTCGCGATTGGCTGCGGCCCGCTGAGTGCAGAAGCGGAGAGACGCAGCGAAAAAGCGCTCTCTCAATTGCGCGAGCCATCTGCCATTGAAATGGCAAAACTTGAGGAACGCTTTGCCTCATTGATGGAACCGTCTACTCTTTCTTAATGGATGGTGATTCGCTGACCCCGCCGGAAATGGCGGCTGAGCCTCAAGACGAGAATTTTGACGAACCGGTCAGGGCCGAACCTGATCCGGAAGACTTCCTCGTGCAGCTTGATGGCTATGAGGGGCCGCTCGACGTCCTCCTCGATCTGGCGCGCCGCCAGAAGGTGGATCTGCGACACATTTCGGTGACGGCGCTGGTTGATCAGTATCTAGCCTTTATCGAGGAAGCCAAGAAGCGCGATCTCGAACTCGCGGCTGACTATCTCGTCATGGCCTCCTGGCTGACGTTCCTTAAATCCAAGATCTTGCTGCCGAGCCCCAAAGAGGATGGCGAGGAGCCGACCGCCGACGAGCTGTCCGCGCGGCTCGCCTTCCAGCTCCAGCGCCTCGATGCCATGCGCAAGGCGTCCGAAGACCTCCATGCGCTGCCTCAGCTTGGGGTCGATGTCTTTGCGCGCGGGCAGGAGGGGTTGAGGGTTGAGACCCAGACCTCATTCACGGCGGATCTATATGATCTCCTGAAAGCCTATACGACCCAGCGTGTGCGGAGCATTCCGGTCACCTATCATCGTGACCCGCCGCCGGTCTTTGCACTCGAAGCTGCGCGCGAGCGTCTCGAACGCCTGCTCGGCGAGATGCCAGACTGGTGCCTGCTTGCCACGGTTGGTGGCGGGGATGGCCGGGCGCCGGCCCGCTCCGTCGTCGCCAGTAATTTCTCCGCCGCCCTCGAATTTGCCAAAAGCGGTTCGGTTGAGCTTCGTCAGAGCGCGCCGTTCTCGCCCATCTATCTGCGAAGTGCCCGTAAGGAGTCCCATCAATGAGTAAGCCAGAGGCGAAGGAAGATGAGCCGCTCGATGCCCGCGGCGCACAGGAACGTCTTGCCGCCGAATATTCGCCCGAAACGGATGATACGGATACGGAGCTGGCGGATGAGCCCGAAGAGAAGGAAGGCCAGGTCGTGACCCTCGACGGGGAAGAACGCGAGGAACAGGAAAACCCCTTCGCCCGTGAAGCGGCGGATGCCGAAGCGTTGCGCCGCCTTGAAGCTGTCCTCTTTGCGTCCGCAACGCCGCTGACCGAGGCAGCGCTTGAAGAGCGCGTGCCGGGCGCGGATCTGCCGCGCCAGCTTGAGCTCCTGGAGCGTCATTACGACCGTCGCGGTGTGAACTTACGCAAGGTGAACAATGCGTGGCAGTTCGTGACGGCCGCCGATGTTGCCCATGTCCTCGTTGAGCACCGGACACAGCAGCGCAAACTCTCCCGCGCGGCGCTCGAAACGCTCGCCATCATTGCCTATCACCAGCCCTGTTCACGCGCCGAGATCGAAGAAGTGCGCGGTGTGGCCGTCGCCAAGGGCTCGCTCGACCAGCTTTTGGAACTTGGGTGGATCCGTCCGCGCGGGCGCCGCGAAGTGCCGGGCCGGCCGCTGATTTACGGCACGACACCAGCCTTCCTTGAGCATTTCGGGCTTGAAGCCCTGTCGCATCTGCCAGGGCTTTCTGACCTCAAAGCCGCCGGCCTTCTCGAAGCGCGTCTGCCGCCGGGCTTTGAAGTGCCGACCCCGCGTGCCGATGACGCCGAAGAGGGCGAGGATCCGGCATCACTTGGGGAAGACGCGGAATTCCACGCCGAATTCACCGAAGGTGACATCGACGACGGTGATGATTAAGTATCCCGTATAATTACGTGCATTGATTTCAGGGCTATAATAGACCCCGATCTCAATATCGGAGATGTCCCATGGCCGTAGGTTGGCAGCAATTACTCATCGTTCTCGTCATCGTGCTTGTCCTTTTCGGTGGGCGCGGGCGGATTTCATCGATCATGGGGGACATGGCGAAGGGCATCCGCTCCTTCAAAAAAGGCCTCAATGACGATGAGGACGAGAAGGGCGCAAAAGGCGACGCCAATATCGCCCATGAGACGCCGCCGACCAGCCCGGCCTCGGAATCTTCAGAAAAGACCAAGGTATAAAGGCGGCTTCTCGCCATGAACCTCGTTCCTCAGGTCGGCATGGTCGAGCTTTTGACGCTCGCCATTCTCGCACTGATCATTGTCGGACCCAAAGACCTGCCGCGCCTTCTCTATGGCGCGGGTAAGATCGTCGGCAAGCTGCGCCGCATGGCGGATGAATTCCGCGCGGGCTTTGACCAGATGGCGCGCGAGGTCGAGATCGAGGAAATGCGCAAGGAAATCGAAGAGCTCAAGAAAGTGAATGTCGAGGAGGATGTCCGCTCGGCCCTTGGCGAGATTGACGAAAATCTTGACGTCAAGAAACAGAGCTCCGGGAACTGACGGATATGTCTGATACCAGCCGTGCCGTGGGTGAGCATTCTGGAGAAGAAGAGCTCGATGAAGTCGAGGCGAGCCGTGCGCCGCTGATGTCTCATCTGATTGAGCTGCGGCGCCGGCTGATTTTCTGCGTGGTCGCGCTCATCATCGGTTTCGGTCTCTGCTTTGCGTTCTCCTATACGCTCTACAATTTGCTGACGATCCCATTTGTTGAGGCGACAAAAAGAGCAGGCCTCGAAGAACAGGCGGTTCTGAATTTCCCTCCGCTTGGGCTGTTCTTTGCGCGAGTGAAGCTCAGCTTTTTTGCAGGGTTGATGGTCGCGTTCCCGATTATCGCGTGGCAGCTCTATGCTTTTGTTGCGCCTGGCCTCTACCGGCATGAGCGGCGCTCCGTGTACCCCTTCCTGATTGCGATCCCCTTCCTCTTCGCGGGCGGCATCGCGCTTGTGCATCAGGTGATCCTGCCCTTCGTCATGAATTTCGCCCTGTCGATGGAGGCCCCCGCCGAGGCTGCGGGGCAGGCGAATTTCAATCTGCTGGTCTTTGTCGGGGATTATCTCAATCTCGCGCTGACGCTGATCATCGCCTTCGGCTTTGCCTTCCAGTTGCCGGTCGTCATGACACTGCTCGGTCGGGCAGGGGTGGTGACCCCGGACTGGCTGCGCCGCAACCGGCGCTTTGCGATCGTCATCATCTTCCTGGCGGCAGCGTTCCTGACCCCGCCGGACCCGGTCAGTCAGGTCACGCTGGGCGTCACGATCTGGGCGCTTTATGAGCTGTCGATCCTGATGGTCGTGCTGATGGGAAGTGGTCCCAAGCGCGAAGACGAGAGCCAATAAAAAACGCGCCCGCTATTGGGGCGCGTTCTTCACAATACTTGTTGTATTCGGAAAGGGTCAGGAGGCGCGCTTGCGCCCGCGCTTGACCGGAGCCGCCTTGCGGCCGCCAGCGGTACCGAGGCCAATCTTCTTGGCAAATTCGGAACGGCGCTTGGCATAATTCGGGGCAACCATCGGATAATCAGCCGGCAGGTTCCATTTGCGGCGATAATCGTCCGGAGACATATCATACTGGGTGCGCAGGTAGCGCTTCAGCATTTTGAGTTTCTTGCCGTCTTCGAGGCAGATGATGTGGTCATCCGTGATCGACTTCTTCACCGGGACGGCCGGTTTCTGGTTCGTTTGTTCAGCTTCGGTCGTACCGCCAAGGCTCTGCAATGTCGCATAAGTGGCGTGAAGCAGATCCTGCAACTGTTCTGCGGGGACAGAGTTGTTGCTGACAAAAGCGGAAACGATGTCCGTGGTGAGGTTCAGCGTATCACTTCTGCTGAGGCTATCTTCACGCGTAGCGCCATCATCCATAAGAAGGTTCCTTTCCGGTTTCTCTTATTTTCTATTATCGAAGTTAGAAGTACGCCACATCACTTAATATGTCTTGCGTATTTCAGGAGCGAGGTGGGCCAATACATCCAGTATAACTGCAATACAATAGATTTCCTGTGTGAAACGGCGGTAATGAGTACTGGAACAACTGTTCCGGGAATAATGCGATTTTTTTGTGGCAATCGGCGGTGTGAACATATGCCGCAAATTGCAATTGAGTAGGCAACTGGCCGTTGCCGATTCGGGGAGGCTGGCGTTACAAGCCGCGTCTAACCCTGCTTGAAGAGGCCTGTCCGATGAGTGCCACTCCCGAATTCCAGTCCGCCGCCAGTTCCTTTTTCACGGACGACCTGTCCATCTCCGATCCGGACATGGCCGGCATCATTTCCCGCGAGGAAGTGCGGCAACGTGACCAGATTGAACTGATCGCCTCGGAGAACATTGTCTCCCGCGCTGTGCTTGAAGCACAAGGGTCAGTACTGACGAATAAATATGCCGAGGGTTATCCGGGGCGCCGCTATTATGGCGGGTGTGAAGTCGTCGACGAAGCCGAAGAGCTGGCGATCAATCGCGCAAAGAAACTCTTTGATTGTGAAGAGGCGATGGTTCAGCCGCATTCGGGCAGCCAGGCCAACCAGACAGTCTTCATGTCCCTGATGAAACCGGGCGATGCTTTCCTTGGCCTCGATCTGGCAGCGGGCGGTCACCTGACGCATGGCTCAAAGGTCAACCAGTCCGGCAAATGGTTTGATGCGCACCATTATACTGTCGATCCCGAAACGCACATTATCGATATGGATGAGGTCGGACGGCTTGCCGATGAGGTGAAGCCGAAAATGATCGTCGCGGGTGGCTCTGCCTATGCGCGGACTCTCGACTTCAAAGCGTTCCGGGAGATCGCTGACCGGGTCGGCGCTTATCTCATGGTCGACATGGCCCATATTGCGGGTCTGGTCGCAGCAGGCGAGCATCCATCACCGCTGCCTTACGCACACGCCGTGACATCAACGACGCACAAGACCCTTCGCGGCCCGCGCGGCGGCCTTGTGCTGACCAATGACAAGGAACTTGCAAAGAAATTCCGCTCGGCACTGTTCCCCGGCCTTCAGGGCGGCCCGCTGATGCATGTGGTGGCGGCAAAGGCTGTTGCCTTCGGTGAAGCGCTGCAACCTCAGTTCAAGGAATATATCCGTCAGGTCGTCAAGAACGCGGATGTGCTCGCGAATACGCTGATTGAGGCAGGCTATGCTGTCGTCTCGGGCGGGACGGATACGCACCTTGCGCTGATCGATCTGCGTCCCAAGGGCGTGAAAGGGAATGCCGCAGAAGAGGCGCTCGAACGCGCGCATATCACAACGAACAAGAACGGCGTGCCAAATGATCCGGAAAAACCGGCGATCACGTCGGGCATCCGGGTCGGCTCTCCGGCGGCCACTAGCCGCGGCTTCGGCGAGGCTGAATTTGCGGAAACCGGCCGCCTGATGGCACGTGTCCTTGACGCGCTCGCTGAAGGCGGGGACACATCAGGGGTCGAGCAGGAAGTTGCTGGCGAGGTCAAAAAACTGCTGACCCGCTTCCCGATTTACTGATCTTCAGAAGGCGGATGAGGAGGGCGATTGCCGGAGATGGCAACCGCCCATCCATGATCAGATCTCGAATATCTGATCAAAGCCGCCAAAGATCATCCGTTTGCCGTCGAAAGGCATCTCGCCCCCGGCCATGCGCTCATCCGCCATTGCTTTCTCCCATCCGGCGTCACGGGCGGCTTTGCTCTCCCATTTGATGAAACCGAAGACGACTTCCTCGCCTTCTTCTCTCAAAACGGCGGTGTGAAGCGAATTCACCTTGCCTTCCGGCACGTCGCTGCCCCAGCAATCCGTCACGGACAGAGCGCCATATTCCTTGAAGATCGGGTCCATATTCTTGGCGAAGTCGAGATATTTTTCTCTGTTCCCGGATGGTACCGGGGCAAGGAACAAATCGTAGTAGGTCATGTTTGTCTCTCCTTTATGCGTTGCGGACGGCTGCTTCGAGTGCCGCAATGTCGATTTTCTGCATGGTCATCATCGCTTCAAAGGCGCGTTGAGCTTTTTCGCGATCCGTGCTGGTCGTCAGTTCCATGAGGATCTTCGGGGTGATCTGCCATGAATGCCCCCATTGGTCCTTGCACCAGCCGCACTGGCTTTCCTGCCCGCCATTGCTGACAATGGCGTTCCAGTAGCGGTCGGTTTCTTCCTGATCTTCAGTCAGGACCATAAAGCTGACCGCCTCATTGGGTTTAAAAGTCGGGCCACCATTCAGGCCAAGGAATTTCCTGCCGAGTACGGTAAATTCGACCGTCAGTTCACTGTCGGCCCGGCCGTCGGGGAAATCGCTGGGCGCGTAATTGATGCGCTTAACGCTGCTGTTTGGAAAGGTCGCGGCGTAGAATTCCGCGGCCTTGCGGGCTTCGCCGTGGTCATACCACAGGCAGTTGACGAGGTCGGTCATGCCTCTCTCCCTTTCAGAGTTGCCGGGCCAGCTCATCAAGCTGGGCGGAAGCGGCTTTCCAGCCATCTTCAAACCCCATCTCGAGATGTGTCTTCATCGTTGCCTCTTCATTGTGACGTGCACCCCAGATCATTTTCGTGCCGCCATCATCCGTGTCCGACAGCTCCACAAAACCAGTCATGAAATGGCTAGGAGCCGGCATGAAGCCTTCACGATAGGCATCGGTGAAGACGAGGCGCTCTTCGGGCACGATCTCCAGCCAGATGCCGAAATTCTCGTGCCGCTCGCCATTTGGGCCTGCCATGACGGTATTCATCCGCCCGCCAGGCCGCAGGTCAAAATCGGCTTCGGGCACATGCCAGGGCTTGGGGCAGAACCACTGCTTGAGTAGCTCCGCCTCCGTCCAGCAGCGCCAGACATTATGGCGCGGTGCATCAATGATCCGTTCAATGACGAGGGTCAGGGGCTCTTCCTTCCTGAATGTCACTGTCATCTGGTGTCTCCCTTTGAATTTTGTTGTGAGAAGAGAAGTTCGACGTAACGCCGAAGGTGGCTGACCATATCTCGGGCGATATCCGCATCGCCTGTCGCTTTGGCGAGAATGAACGCCCCCTGAAGAACGGCTTGTGTGTGAAGGGCGAGGCTCTTTGGTGTCCAGTCGGCCGTAATTCCGCGGTCGGTCATCGCCGCCCTGATATCGGCTTCAAGGGTTTGGGCATGGCCCGTAATGCTGTCGCCACAGGCGCGGGTGATCGCTTCAGATTGTCCGTAGACCTCCTGCGCCATGGTTCCAACGAGGCAGGTAAATTCGTGCAGCTCGCCTTCAAGGATCTCGAGGCGGAAATCGATATAGGCAAGAAACCGCTCCAGCGGATCAGCGGGCTCGTGATAGGGCGCGCCCGCGAAAAGCCCGCCCGTCATCTCCGACCAGAACTCCGCCGCTGCGACCCCCAGCGCTTCCTTGCTGTCAAAGTGATGGAAGAAGGCGCCCTTGGTAACGCCCGCTGCCGCGCAGAGATCATCGACCGTGGTCGCCGAATATCCCTTTTGCCGGATCAGGGTGAGCGCCGCCTCCAGCAATTTGTCCCTTGCTGTCACACGCCGCTTGGATGTTGCTGTTGCACTCATGCAGTCTCAATACCAACCAGTTGGTATGTTGTCTAGGGAGGAAATGCCAAGCGCCCTGTGGGCGGCTAAACCAAAACAGCCACAATATCTGGTATCTCTCGCAAAGACCGACTAAAGGCGCTCGATCATGCGATGCCCGTTTTGCACAAGTGAAGACACGCAAGTGAAGGATTCCCGTCCTGCAGAGGAGGGGGCGGCTATCCGCCGTCGCCGTCAATGCAGTGATTGCGGGGCCCGCTTCACGACGTTTGAGCGCGTCCAGCTTCGTGAACTCACCATTGTGAAGTCCTCGGGCAAGAAAGTGCCCTTTGACCGCGAGAAACTGCATCGCTCAATCAGCATCGCCACGCGCAAGCGGGATATCGATGCGGAAACCATCGAACGAGTGGTCTCCAGCATTGTCCGCGATCTCGAAGCGTTGGGCGAGGCGGAAATAACCTCGCGCAAAGTGGGCGAGTATGCCATGGCGGCGCTGCAAAAGGTCGATGATGTGGCCTATGTGCGATATGCGAGCGTCTACCGGAACTTCCGGGAAGCAAAAGATTTCGAAGCGTTTTTAGGGTCGATGGAGGCCGAGTGAGTATGTCCGGCACCACAGAAATTCGGGGCCGCGCGGTTGAAGCGCGCACCATGGCGCGTCTTGCCGCGGTTCAGGCCCTTTATCAGATGGAACATTCCGCGATCGGTGTCGAAGCCGTGATCCGTGAGTTCCAGTCCTTCCGCCTGGGCGGGGAGATGGAAGGCTCATTGCTGCGTGATGCGGATGCGGAATTCTTTGCCGAAACCGTCCGCGGCGTGGTCGAGAACCAGCGCGGCATCGACCCCTTCATCCAGAAACACCTGTCCGAAGGCTGGACCCTCAAGCGGCTCGATGCGACGGCGCGCTCGATCCTGCGCTGCGGGATTTTCGAGCTGATCCGCCGGCCGGACATCCCCTGGCGCGCGACGGTCGATGAATATGTCGAGATCGCGAACAGCTTCTTTGACAGTGGCCAGACCGAGCCGCGCTTCATCAATGGCGTGCTTGATGCATCCGCACGGGAAATCCGGGCGGACGAGGTCAGCTGACCTTACATGGATGAATTCGAGCTGATCGCCCGTTATCTCGCGCCACTAGCGGGGGAGGGAGCGTTCGGGCTCAAAGATGATGCAGCGCTCCATCACGGGGCCGTCATCACCAAGGACCTTTTGGTCGACGGCGTTCATTTTCGTACGGATGATGGCTGGGCCTATGCGGCAAGGAAATGCTTGCGCGCCAATATCTCCGATATCGTGGCAAAAGGCGCGCGCCTGGACGGCGTCTTTCTTGGGCTCGTCTGGCCTGCCGATGTGAAAGAGGCTGAGATCGCTGATTTCTGCGAAGGACTGTCTGGTGACATGGCCGCCTATGGGCTCTCGCTGCTGGGGGGCGATACAACACGCCATAGGCTTGCGGGTGCGCCGCTGACTGTCAGTATCACCATGACCGGCCAGCCCGGCCCACGCGGCATGATCCGCCGGGATGGTGCTAATCTGGGTGATGCACTCCTTGTCACGGGCACGATCGGCGATGGATGGCTGGGTCTCGAGGCGCTCCTTAATGGGTGGACGGATTATTCTGGCGCAATTGATGCCTATCTTGCGCCCCAGCCCCCCACGCGCCTTGCGTCAGCCATTGCACAATGGGCGAGTGCTGCTATTGATATCTCTGACGGCCTGCTCGCTGATGCCGGGCATCTGGCAAAGGCGAGCGGTGTCCGGCTGAAGATTAAAGGCGATCAGCTTCCTTGGTCCGAGGATGCGGCGCGCTGGATCAAGGGCGGCGGGGAGCGCGGTCAGCTTGTGACGGGCGGCGATGATTACCAGACACTCCTTACCGTCCCATCCGGTAATGTCCGTCAACTGATGGAAGCAGCGGAAGCCGCCAATTGTCGCTTGACCGTAATCGGCGGGGCTGTTGAAGGAGAGCCTGCGGCTTTCATTCATGCCGCGGACTGGCAGGTTCTGGGCCGCGGCGGCTTTTCGCATTTCTGACGGGGCGGGGACATAGATCATGACGGCGCTGGCGCTCCGGGACAGGTTGGGTAAGGCATTCGAGGCCCTTGGCCCCGGCGTCCTGATAGCGTTCACGGTCGCGGCAGCCTCGATGTTCATCTCGGAGCATTACAACGTGCCCGTCATGCTGATGGCGCTTCTGCTCGGCATGGCGTTCAACTTTCTTTCGGAAGACAATCGCTGCGCGGCGGGGATCCAGTTCACCTCCAGCCGGCTTCTCAAGATTGGCGTCGCCTGCCTTGGCGTGCGCGTGACCTTTGACCAGATCATGAGTGTCGGCGCGGTGCCGCTGATCTCGATCCCTATCTTCATTGTCCTGACTATTGCTCTTGGTGCGCTGCTCGCGCGTCTCATGGACCGGCCCATCGGTTTTGGGTTTCTCACCGGCGGGGCCGTGGCCATTTGCGGTGCGTCCGCGGCGCTTGCGCTCTCGGCGGTCTTGCCCAAAACGGAGGTCTCCCAACGCAATACGCTCTTCACCGTGATTGCAGTGACGACTCTTTCGACACTGGCGATGATCGCCTATCCGATCATCTTCACCAATCTTGGCTTCTCGGATGTCCAGAGCGGCATCCTGATCGGCGCGACCATTCACGATGTCGCCCAGGTCGTCGGCGCGGGCTATGCGATCTCGGATGAGGCGGGCAATGTGGCGACCTATGTGAAGATGATGCGCGTCGCCATGCTGCCGGTCGTCATCATTGCTTTCTCCCTCTATTTAAGGAGGGGGACGGACGAAACGGCAAAGGCGCCGATGCCGTGGTTTGCGATCTCCTTTGGCATCGTCCTGCTGATCAACAGCCTTGGAATCCTGCCGGGCTTTGCCGTCGAGGCGATCCGTGCGCTGTCACAATGGCTGCTGGTCGCGGCCATCGCTGCACTCGGCATGAGAACCTCGATGAAGGCCATGCTCTCGCTCGGCGGCAAGCATATCGGCATGGTCGTGCTCGAAACGCTTTTCCTGCTGGTGATGGCTATCGGGGTCGTTGCGCTTTTCATCCCCGAATAAAGGGGAGGGGTTCAGCCGCCCGTCATGTTGATGAGCGCGGTGACAGCCAGCCGATAGCCCTCTGGTCCCGCGCCCGCGATGACGACATTCACGACAGGGCTGACATAAGAATGATGCCGGAATTCCTCCCGCGCCAGCGGGTTGGAGAGATGCACTTCGACCTTCGGCACTGCCACGGCTTTCAGCGCATCATGCACCGCGATCGAAGTATGCGTGTAGCTCGCCGCATTCAGGATCAGCCCGTCGGCCTCGCGGCCCGCCCGCTGTATCAGATCGACCAGCGTGCCTTCGCTGTTGGTTTGCTCAAAGATGATCTGATGGCTCTCGCCCGCATGCTCTTTCACCATCTCGGCGATTTCCGCGAGTGTCATGGAGCCATAGATTTCCGGCTCACGCGTGCCGAGCAGGTTGAGGTTGGGGCCGTTCAGAATGTCGATGCGCATGGGGTCATATCCTCGCTGCGCGCTATCATCGGCGAGCCCGCGCCGAATGGCAATCCGGGGCTCAGCGCTCGCCCAGCGCCGTCAGATAAAGGTCAAGCAGGGTCTCCATTTCCTGGCGGTCATGGTTCTCCATTTTCCGCAGGCGGATCACCTGACGCATGATCTTGGTGTCATAGCCTTCGCCCTTGGCCTCGGCGAAGACTTCCTTGATGTCTTCCATGATCGCCTTCTTGTCTTCTTCGAGGCGCTCGATCCGTTCGATGAACAGCCGCAGCCGGTCGGCCGCGACGATATCCGTCGAGGAGGAAGAGGTGTCGTCAAAGCTTTGTGATCCATCGGCCATGGTGCATTTATCCCGGGAATTGAAAAACGAAACAAAGCCCACACATCCCGTCTTCGCAAACCGGAGTTATCCCCATGCGGCTGTTCAGACGCCCCCCCACCACTGAAGGCTCGGCCGCACCGGTCATGGAGCTGCATGCCGTCGAGGGGCTGGCCATTGCCCGCAAGGGCAAAACGATCGTGGCGGCCAGCACCGCCGCGCGGCTGTTAAAAGAGGGCAGCTATCCGGACGTCGTCTATTTCCCTGCCGAAAACATCCATCCCACGGCTCATCTGCCTGTGGAGGGCACGACCACCTGCCCGTGGAAGGGAGAGGCGAACTACTTCACCGCCGACGGCGCGCCAAAGGCCGCCTGGACCTATTATGCGGCGAAGGATCTCGTCGCCGAGATCTCCGGCATGATCGCTTATAATGATGCCTATATCGATGTTGAAACGCTTGCCCTGCCGGTGGTGCCGGCCGAAGCGGAGGACGTTCTGAGCTTCTGGCTGAAAGAGACGCCGCCTGAGCTGCATTTCAAGGTCGATCCTGAACTTGATGCGGCGATTGCCACGCGGTTCGGGGCGCTGTTTGACGAAGCGGCAAAGGGGGCGCTGGATGACTGGCAGGAAACCCCGCGCGGCACGCTGGCGCTCCTGATCCTGCTCGACCAGTTCTCCCGCAATCTCTTTCGCGGCAAGGCCGAGGCCTTCGCGCAGGATGAAAAGGCGCAAACCATCGCCGCGCGCATGGTCGAGAAGGGCTGGGATCTGGCGCTGGGCACCGAGGAGAGGGCCTTTGCCTATCTGCCCTTCATGCATGCCGAGACTCTGGACCTTCAGAACCGCTCAGTGGAGCTCTTCATGAGCCGCCTGCCGGGCAGCACGAATGTCAGCTTCGCGCTCGGGCACAGAAAGACCTTCCACCAGCATGGCCGGTTCCCTGGCCGCGATGAGGCACGCGGCATCACTTCATGAAAGTGGCGCCGCTCGGGGGCAGGACAGGGTGCTGCGCGGCTGTTTTCTGGGGTTGAGAAAAATGAGCGGCATGAGCGAAAGTCCTGCTTGCTTTCGAGAAACGCTTTGTCCATAAGCGGCCTTCCCGCGCTGCACCGGTAGCTCAGCTGGATAGAGCACCAGACTACGAATCTGGGGGTCGGGGGTTCGAATCCTCCCCGGTGCGCCATATTGCTTTTCTGTCCGCAAATACTCCCTAACACCTTGAACGGTAACGATATTTTCGGTGTTCGAAACCCCTGATTTCGGCAGTAGGCTAGGCGGTCTGAAAACGTCAGTCTGAGGGCTATTCTCTTGTCCTCCAACCGGTCTGAAACCCAGAGTTTCCAAGGGTTTGCGAGGAAGCTCATGGCGTGTTCGAACATTTCCTCAAAGGTGTGCGTCGGCTGACCGGTATTTTCGAGTTTGGAACTGAGTATGAGTTTCTCTTTTTCCAGCTCACCAATGCGTGCCTCGTAGGTCGAGATCACGCGCGGGTTCTCGGCATCCACGATGCGGTCGAGCAATCGGGCAATCTGAGTCTCAAGTTGCGCCACTTTTGTCTTCAGTGAATGTGCCATGGCACCGGCCTGTTGGAGGCGTTGATCCCAGGCATCCCGGAACATGGCTTGAGCAAGAGAATATAACTGCTCCGTTGGCTGAACTTGACGGAGAAGAGTTTCAAACGCGCCTTCGAGCTTATCCCGAGGGATAGACTTCCGCCGTTCTGAGCAGCCCGGCGTGTGACACCAATAATACGGATAAGGCTTGTATTTTCCCTTCGAGAAACAGGCGGTCATGGGGCGTGAACAGGAGCCACAGAGAACGAAGCCGCGCAGCGGGAAGTCGGCGTTCAGGTCCTTGCGGGTTGCAGCCACAGCAGGTGCCGAGAGGCGCTTCTGGATGGCATCAAAGGTCTCGGGCGAGACCAAGGGCTGATGTTTGCCGGGTTTCATGTGGATGTCCCAACGGGGCAGATGGACGAAGCCCGCATAGAGCGGATTGGTAAGAAGGTCGGTGACGCGCTGGCTGCGGACCTCGCCATAGCGGTCACGCGGGAAGAGGGGCTGTGAATCCAGATAGCGCTTAACCTCCGCCTGCGTCTGAAACAGTCCCGAGGCAAACCCGTTGAGGGCTTTCGTGACGATGTCGGCAAGCGGTTGATCGGGGACCAGTACTTTCCCCTGACCGGATTTGGCTATGTAGGTGTAGCCATGCGGCGCGTGGAAAACCCAATAGCCGTTCATGGCCCGACCACGCATTCGGTTCTTGGTTTGCTCAGCGTTCTTTTGGCGTTGATGCTGAGAAACCGATGCCAGCATGTTCTCAACGAGCTGCGCATCGCTGTCTTCCCCGAACTCAATCGAGGGCGATTGCAGGATTCCACCGGCCCCACTTATCGCGGTTCTGAGTTCCATATGGGCATGAAGGCCACGCGCCAGGCGGCTGATGTCATCAATGATGACGACATGAGGATCATCAATGTTCTTGCGGAGGAAGGCCAACATGCGCTGCATGCCGGGACGGTCGATCAGTCCGCCGGAGACATCATCCGTGAAAATCTCAACGACTTCATATCGTCTGTACCGAGCGAATTCCCGGCAGCGGGTTTCCTGGGACTTGATGCCTCCACCACGCACTGTTTGATGCGAGCTGGACACACGGCAATAAATGACTGCTTTCTGAGGGAGGGGAGCTTGAGCATTGACGGCTGAGGTTGTCATCGGCGTCCTCCTTTCCGGGTGGGTTCAATATCTTCACGGAGTAAATAGCTGGTCAGATCAACACTCGAACTCTGCTTCGAGGTCTCACGCTCACAGGATACCATGCCGCTATTAGCTTCGGGGCGTGGAGGAGAAGTCTCGTCAGCCTGTCCACAGCTTTGCTGAACGGGATGGACACCAAAACCGAGATCAACGAACTGCACCATAATATCCCACATGATCGCCAACATTTCCCGTGCTTGATCATCCGTTAGATCAAGATCAGCCAAATGCTCGGCGTACCGCTCGAAATCGAAGGTGATCTCGGAGCGGTTCGCTTGTGGTTTAGTGTCAGTCATTGTTCTCCCCATCGCCGGTATGAGGTAGTGGCGAAATTTTGAATTGTCTGTGTGCGTATAATATTCATCAGGACCTCTCCAAAGTCAAGAACAAATAGTGAACAATTTTCAACTATTCTCGGCTTGGTTTCGGAACTGAGTGTATCTCTTGGATACCACCTGATTGGGAAAGAAGGGGGGTATAATGTACATTACTGATCATAACTGAAGAGGTGGTGATTGTGCGCAGTGACCTAGGCCTTAGCACCTCTAAAAATCCATATAAGTCAGTACCTTGAAAAGGCTAGCGATACTTCGACTTTACTCCATCGCAATCAAGGTGCGCCATTCATACGCTGCGAAGGCAATGAACTAGTCATTACGCTACATGCAATATGGACGTTGCTATGTGTAAGCTACGAGGATGATAGCTACTATCACTACACGCGTAACACGTCTTGGTGCGAGAACTCTGGACACCGCCTCCTCGGTAGGCGAAACCTAGGCCTAGAGCTCGAAGAGCGTGGGTTTGAGACAAACAAAGTAGCAAAAGGTAAGCGTAAACGAGCAGTGGTTTGTTTGCGCGATTTGATGTCATCGCGTGGAAAAAAACTATAGTCTTCTTCTTAATTCACACCTTTTACCCGAACAAATAGCGAAGGGCGAATATCATGAAATGCCGGATGAGTATATTAGGGCTGCATTATCAGTTCTAATAGCTCAATTTAGAACAACTGAAGGCAGTTACCCGGTATTTAGCAAAAAGATAGCCAATCAACTCCAAAGTTTCTTGGGTGTTGAGCTATCCGATGTTGTGCACCGACGTCTGGGATACAAAAACATAGAATACTTTATAAAAAACGAGAACATTAAAAAAATGGAGCATAGGTTTCTTATCTACATTTGGTATAGGTCACATCTATATGATGTAAGGCTCCTTTCCGAAGTACGAGCTCTGGCGTTAGCGTATAAGGCCACTATGACGAATTCCGACTTTGAGATAGGTGAACTGGAAGGACTCTATTACAAGTACAAGGAGCAAAAGAACTATGACGTTCCAGAGGAATATATACCCACAGGGGCGATAATATATATACGCAGAAATTCTTACACGTTCTTACGGGCAATTAGAAAAATACCATACGTAACCCCGGATGGTTTCTCATATCCCACGGATGAAGAGTTAAAAAATTTAGAATTGTTGGAGAGTGCCTATTTTACAATTATTAAATTTGATTCTTACTATCAGTGCAATGAAGTATTCCCTTCTTTCGATTCTAGTCCGGTACCAAAATTGAATGATGTAACATGGCATGAATACGAGTCATTCGGAAGAGAAGCGATACACGGAGAGCTGTGTCTAGGCTGGCATGGCCCGCTCTTTGCAGGCATTGTCGTGCGGGGCGAGCCAACTTTTAGTGTACAAACGTCTGGACCCTGTATGTTTGAATATGACGATACCGGAAAGCTTGAAGAGATTATCACTACTGTTGGGGCCAGCGCAGACCTTAGAAAGAGCATGAGAAGAATAGAGTACTATAAAAGGGTAGATACGGACAAATTACGTAATTTCATAAACCATTTGGATTTGGATACCGAATGGCTAGCTGAATACCGCACGACTGGTTCTTTGCATTCAGACAGAACAAAGTTGACAGAAAGAAGGCGCTAGAAAAATTTGCAACTTCTAACACTAGTATGTCACAATCAGTATTATGAGTAAAAAAGCAAAAAAACTAGAGGTGACAGGGCAAGGCGTAGAGTTGTTAGAACAAGATTTGCGGCAGCATCGTACGACAGAACCAGATGTCAAATTATCTCGCACTCCGTTCACAATACAGGATTATGCGCGGTATGGGTCTAATATCGGCAAGCCGAAGTCGCCCAGTCTTTAATCATAAATTTTCGGGTCACTCTGATCGTCAAAACGCAGTACACGGCCCTCGTAGGTTGGCCCTAAGACGACCTGCCGCATGTCGTCTTAAATATCACTAGTGGCAGATAGCCTAAATTCGAAGGGCGGTATTGCTGCGAGATTCGGAAAACCCGGCACTTCCATATTATTCTACTGACAGTATCAGGATTTTCCTAGATCCTGATGTCATACCTTCGTCGCCCTACTGTTATGATTGGGATTTTGAGTAATGGAAAGCAAATATCCGACTATGCCAAACTTGGTGGTGCTGAGGCCAGAAGAGGTGAAATGCCCTTGCCATTACTTTGTGCTCATCTATTGGGGCGCTCTGCACTTCCATAAGCATGTTGTAAAATCTGAGCGCGGATGGCTGAACTACTTCTCAATGTTGGATTATCATAAACACCGCATTCAGTTTGCAGATGGTAGTAAATATACGCTACCTGCGAGTTTTAAGGTGTTTACAGACGAGCGTAATAAGTGGATGAACTCATTTCTTGCTACGGACGAAACTGGAATTTATCCGCTTACGCATTGTGATAGGACAGAAAAGCCAATCTGGGTAAATCTAGTACTTCAGATGGCGTACCACCAAGGCTACCTCCCGCCTATCCCCCGGTTACCGGGCCCTACGGATAAATGGCCCCTTTATGGTCCAAGATGCGCCCAGCATGGTGCTGGCGTTTTCTACGACCCACAAGGAGGACACCATGTCCAACAATTCAAAAAACTCGCGTGAATTGGTAAACCGAGCTCAACGGGATGCACAGCAGAACCGTCCGCCTGCTAACGTATCCAATCTAGGATACAATGAGCGCAAGGCATACAATGACACTTACGCCTACAAACGGAAGTGATTCCACAGTGAGGTGAGCCAGCCTTTTGAGGAGCGGCGTGACCCAAGCGGTCATGCCGCTCTTTTCGTCTGGCCCTCAAGGAAAGAGAAACCATCATGAAACTGACGAAATTCTCACGCCTGACCGGCCTGGTCGGGCGGCTGATCTGGCTTGTCCTCAAATCTCTGGGAGGCCTCATCTATAAATACCGTAGACGTATCGGCTTTGCGCTGTTGAGCCTCATTCCCATCAGCTTTGGGGTGATGATAGTCTGGAGCCTGGCCTGGAGCATCTATGATGTTCTCACTTTGCCTTCCGATACCTACGGCTACGGCAGCAGCCATCATCCGATGCGCGGCATGACCACAAGGGCTGCGCTATGGGGCGGTCTGGCCGGGCTGGTGATCGGCGGCGGTCTTGCTGTCCTTCGCGTACTTGTCTCCGAGCACGGATGGAAGATGGCGGCAGGCCTCCTGTTTTTTCTGATCTTTATCGGCGAGACGTCTGAGGGGTTGGCCATTCCAAGTTTGACCTCGGTTGGGTCGGGGATCACGAGTTTTTATTGTGGTCTCGCCCTGATCGCCTCCCTGTTCCTCAAAGTCACCCCCAAGACTGAGCTTCCCAATGTCTTCGGGTCGTCACGATGGGCCAATGCGCTCGATCTCAGGCGTTGGCGATTGCTGCGAAACGCCCCCATCGGCCGGACCCTGGAGCACACCGGCCATGATGGCCTGTTCCTGGGTCTCGATGAGGAGGACGGCGGGGCTATCGTCTATACCGGTGACATGCACGCCTTGACGATTGCCCCGACAAGAACGGGTAAGGATCAATGTCAGATCCTTCCCAACCTCGAACGCTCGCATAGCTCCATGTTCGTCATCGACCCCAAGGGAGAGTCCACGCGGCGCTCATTGATGCGGCGGATCGAGCTTGGGGGCAGGGCGGTCGCCGTCGATCCCTGGGGGATCACGACGGAAGCCGATCGAGATGGTCCCGGCATTGATGAACGCTATCTCGCCCGGTTCAATCCGCTTGATGCGTTAAGGCCAGATGACCCCGATCTGCCCACCGATACGATGATGCTCGCCGATTCACTGATTATTCCTTCCAAGCAGGAGCCGCATTGGTCGCATGAGGCAGCGGCCTTACTGCATGGGATCATCCTCTATGTCGTGACGGATGAACGCGAAGCCGGGCAGCGGCATCTGGGGCGAGTCCGGGACATCATTTGCCTGCCACCTGCACAGCCTGTCCCAGATAGCGAAAGTGCCATTCTGACGAAGACTGGACTGAAGCCGAAAAAAGGACCTGATCTCAAAGGCACCTTTGATGAAATTGTCGGCCGCATGGCCGCCAGCGACTACCGGCTTGTGCAATCCGCCGCCCACCGGATCATGCAAAAGCATGGCAAGGAGAAATCGAGCGTCATCTCAACGGCTCAGGCGAACACGCACTTCCTTGATAGCCCGGCTATCAGGAAGAGCCTTGAGGTCTCGGACTTCTCATTCACAGACCTGAAGGGGGGTGTACCGCTTACGGTTTATCTGGCGTTACCGCTGGACAGGCTACCGAGCTTCAACCGCTGGCTCCGGCTGATGGTGACAACGGCTCTGATGCAGCTCACCCGCACGCCGTCGAAGGACGGTGCGCCGTCTGTGCGGATGATCCTCAATGAGTTTGCAGCATTGGGGAAACTCGAATCCGTCGAGACAGCGTATGGCACGATGGCGGGTCTTGGGGTGCAGCTCTGGGCCATCACCCAAGACTTGTCGCAGCTTATGCGCCTCTATGGGGATAAGGGCTGGCAGACTTTCGTCGCCAATGCCGGTGTTTTTTCCTATTACGGATCAAGGGACCATGCGACGGCGAAATACGCCGAACACCTGACCGGCATGACGACCCTCAAGAAGCGCTCCATCTCATTTGGGACGAATTGGAGCAAAGGCGGTAGCTCAGGAGTCCAAGGAGGAGGCTCGAATTGGTCGGAAGGCGGCAATGAAAGCACGACCATCGATGACGTACAGCGTCCCCTCGCCTTTGCCGACGAGTTGATGACCCTCGACCGGGACAAGCAACTCCTGTTCATCGAGAACCGCTATCCCATTCTGGCTCGCAAATGGTGGTGGTACAAAAATCAATAATGCCGTGTATTGAACATCTCAAAAACTTGAATGCCCGCCGGCCCCCTCCGGCGGGCATTTCTTCATCATGCGGCTTGCGGGCACGGGCTCCCCTGTTGGTGCGTTTCCCGTAAGCTCATCATCAATGTAAGAAGAGCCCACCGTTCCGGCTCTGGTAGATGATCTAGAAGATCATCATAAAGGTCATAGGTTTCTTCAGCCTGGCGGAGGGCAAGCTGATCTTGGGCGCTCAATGGACCGCTTTCTCCGTAGAAGTATTGCAAGCTGTATCCGGTGTGGCGAGCGACCTCGAATAGGCGAGCTGCCGAGACTCGATCCACGCCATTTTCGTATTTTTGCAGCTGCTGAAAACTAATCCCAAGTTTTTGTGCCAAGTCCGCTTGGGTCATGCCCAGCTTTTGGCGAGCCTGTCGGATATTTTGTCCAATCAGCCTGTCCATCGTAGCGCTTCGTTTTTTCGTTGTCATGCGACTTCCTTTTGTCCGGACTGACAATCAGCCTCGGCAATGAGGTCGGTGATCCATTGAGCGTAAACTTCCCCCCGGATTTTTGAGTAGTAGGCGTGGATTTGCTCCACGCTGGCAGTGCTGATGTTTCGCATTTTTCTCCCCTTTGCAAAAATGTGTTCAACAATATGGAATATTTATATGGCAATAATTAATCTGTGTCAAGAATATATTTGACTATATTATAAATACAGTATATCTTTATAAGGAGAAAGTTTGAGAGAGATGAAATTTGATGAGTTTTTGAGGGCGGGCCGTGCTTTAACACGCCTCAGCCAAAAAGAGATCGCCGATCGCGCTGGTGTTGGTGTCGTAACCGTCGCTAATATCGAGCGCGAGGCTGTGAAGAATCCGGACATGGAAACGGTCAATCGGCTAAGAGCGTGCTTAGCAGGGCTTGGGATCGTTCAGAATGGAAATTCAATCGAGAAACAAGCCATAGGAACAAGGGTTTATAATCAGTACATAGATGTATTGAGCGACGTTATGCGAACCATCACACCCGGTGAGGAGATCCTTGTTCACTGCGGCGATGACAGAAGGTCGTCTCCTGCAGCTATCGAAAAAATCCGAGAGATGCGCGAGCAAGGCTATCGTTGGCGCTGCACTATCGAAGAGGGAAATACACATATTTTGGGTGACATCACGGAGTATGTTTGGATTCCAAAGGACTTTATGGCTTCTGCTCAGGTTTCACTCATTTACGGAAATTCGTACGCCCAACATATTACTTCGGACGGTTTGGATTATTTTATTGTTCTCCGAAGCGCCGATCATGCAGCGGTCCAGCGCGCTCAATTCGAATACTGGTGGAGCAACGGAAAGAAAGTGGAGGGAAGATAATGGCTTTGACGGCGCACATCGACACGATGGGTATAAAGGAAGGAAATTGCATCCTGCCTGTTTGTGCATGTTGCATGGATCTTCGGAGTAAGAAGTTTCTGACTTACGCGCGGGAAGCGGCAAAAACCTTCAGTAAAGCCCATATCGTGCTGTGTGATACGCTTGATGCTCATAACTATACAGATGAGGATGCCCCTAACTGGCAGGAAGTGAGGGAAATCACACGTGGATATGCAGCCACCTGGTTTCAGAAGCACGAATCGAAACTGGAGGAAGCCTTTGAACAGGGCATCACAGTTCTTCACTGGGATGAGATCCGAAACGACAAATCCTTCGCTGAAAAATCGAGAGTAGTGCAGCGTCTGTATGCGGATAATGCAGATTGTAAAAGGTATATCGACGATATTGTGAACTACATCGTGAATGAAAAAGCGAAGCGGGCTCAGAATCAGGGGTTCACTCCTGACCTTGACACATTGCATCGCCGGTCATTGGCTTATCTCATGGAAGAAATACCGGGTACGGTTATATACCAAGAACGGTATAAGGCTCCGGTCGTTTATTCAGGCGTATATTTTGATGATCCACAGTTCTTTAATCGTATGCGTTTGAAGGGAGAGCCTGACATGACTTTACCACTGTGGTGTCCTGCCAAGTTCACCCAAGATTTGCCGCTGGCGGCATAGTCAACGTTATCGCCCCATACCTCGATCCCGCGTCTTCTCAATACCCTGTCTTTGTGCTGCCTGCTGCGCTTTTTGATACGCCTCCTGTTCTCGTCTTGCGCGAGCTGACTGTTTCTCGGCAGCGACTTGTCGGTCCACCTCATTCGCCATTTTGCCAAGCTCCCCACGTTGCGGGCGAGGGCGCGGTGAAGACTGTACCACCTCGATCCTGTTGGACTGTTCTTTAGCCTTTTTCGCCTCGGCATGCCTCACCGTAGCGCGGTCGAGTTCCTGTTTGCGAGATTGTAGCTCTTGCTCGCGCGTCCGGTTTTGCGAACGGGAACGCTCAAACGCTTCCCGTGCTGATCGCTGCTGCTTATCCATTCCAATATCTCCAGTAATGCCGCCCGTGGATGGGGCTGTGTTCGGGCAATCCAAATCTGGACCATCCCACAACACTCTATCGGCCTGGTGTCCTAACACTGGGCGACTTCTGCGTAGTTTTGACCTCTTTCAGTGAGATGCGGTCTGACGGCGGGGAGGTGAGGGCGTTTCATCTCTGCGGTCTTTCAATTCTCTCGTTCGCGCATCGGCCCGTCCGGCTGATTGATGATCCCTAACCCGCCCTGATTTCGGCGAGCCCTTCGGGTGCGCAATGGGCGCCCGCGCAAACGTGTAACCCATGCGCACCAAAATCAGGTCGGGTTTTTCTCGGGACCATCGCCGGAACGGGTCCGGCGCAACCCTAAGAGAAAGGACCTTACAATGAACAAGAAACCCACACACCGCCTGAGCTTTGCTCGCATTATCGGCACAGATGAAGAGGGCAATGACAAACTCGGCAGTGCCCGTGAGATCGGGGCCATCTGGCCGCGAGGTGAGGGCAAGGGATCGATCCTCCGTCTGGATCATATCCCGGTCGAACTGACGCGCCACGAAGGCGTCCTCTTCGTCAACGAGATCGGGGCGAAATCATGAACCGCCTCATCACAGGGCAAGGTTTGGCAGTGCGTGATCGCGCACTGCCAGCCGCGGGGCGGGCCGATCAATGCCGCCCACTAGCGAACGCCTCACGCAATAGGAGGCTACCATGATCCGGCAATACTATGCTCAGCCCTATGATATCAGTGCGGTGGGCTTTTACTTCGTGGACTTCGCTGAATACGAGTCAGGCGTGGTCAAGTGCCGGAATGAAGCGGGCGATCCCGTCGAGGAATACGAGATCCAGTTCATCGACGGCGAGTCCATCGATGCAATGCTATTCGAGGCGCTCAGTATCAGCCAAGCCACGATAGGCCCCTTCATTGCCGCGCTTGACGATTGGGACGATCATCAGAAAACGATCCTGATCATCGCGATAGGCGAATGCGGGCATCATTTTGATATCCTCAAGGATGATCCTGATAACTTCGAGATCGATCTCTACGAGGTCGAGAGCTTGCGCGTCCTGGCCGAGCAGTTGGTCGATGAGGGCCTCTTTGGCGAAGTGCCGAAGGCCTTTCAGTATTACATCGACTACGATGCGATCGCCCGCGATCTTGGCTGCGACTACAGCATGATCGACATCGCGGGCCAGCGCTTCGCCTACAGATGCGGATAGTCGTCATAGCGGATAGGACATCACCGCCCAAAAAATCTCGCTCCGCACATCGCGGAGCGAGTCACGGCGATGTTCAATATTGCAGGGACTCGCTTTAAGGGGGTTGTGCAACAATACGTGCATTGAATGACCGATAAAGCACCAAAACAGCTGACGCCCGAGAACTACTTGGAGCGAGATGACCGTATGGATTTCTGGTCGGTCTACGGAATCGGAGGCGGCTCTCACCCTAACGAGGTTTGGGTGAAGCTTGTGCTCGAAGTGCGTCTCGCCGACGATATTCCCGACGAGATTTTAGAGATGTACGACCGAGCACGTGCAACTATGGTGTACGGTTGTTTTTATTATCCTCTTTTCACGAATGGGATGGAAGAAATTCACCGGATCAAAGAGTCAGCTTTGAGGGAGGCCTGTCGCGAGGCAGGGGCCTCGAAAACAACTATGGGAAAGAACTACGAGAAGCTAATAAGTTGGGCCTTTGAGCGCGGCTTTATATCTGATGCCGATCTACCTAGGTGGCAAGCAAGCCGAGAACTACGGAATTCTGTATCCCATAAGGATCATTCGATGCTCCTTGGACCGAATGATGGGCTCAGGGCTCTCGATATTTCGAAAGAGCTTATCGAAAAAGTGTTCAACGCTGTTCGAGATCCCAAGGTGCAGGTCTAAGTTACATCTCCAATACCATCCGAGCGATAGCACACTCCTCTGCAGAGAAAACGTTTGTATAATGGCATGCCGCTCGCAGCAAAATTTGCCCGATTGGCTCTCAAATATCGATTGTACATCCCAAGGTACTCCCGACAACCAAGACAGGACGAACTGATGATCTGGTGGCACTCCGATCCCCTGAATCGAACCATAAAGGGGTCATCATCCGGGTACTACAGGTAGTACACAAACCATTATCCTGAAGATCGCAAGGTGTGCGCTGGGTAGTACATCTTCGATGACTGCCAGCGCCACCTTGGCAAGGGGAACCCGCTGCGCGTTCCCCGTTGCATCCCCTCCGGCCTTGGCGATCGTCAGGCATCGAGCCTGCCTCCCGCCATCCAATCGTTTCGCCGATTGATCACGACCAGCCTATCGCCGCTGGACCCCTCGCGGGAGAACTCGCTCTCCCTGCACCCATCGATCTAAGGGGCTATCGCGCCCCTTGTGAAATCCACTCGTCAGGGTTCTGGCCCCCGACACCCGCCAATCAGGGAAGCGTTTCTGCTACCCCCGATACCCCCATGACCGAGGGAGACTTCGCTCTCCCTCTGGACACCCATCGAGCAGGGCTTGGAGCTTTCCCGCTGCACCCGCACCGAACAATTGACAAGCGCTACGCCGACAGAGCGTTCCGGCGTCTACAACAACAACCACTTAATGGAGGCAAGCTGTCAGTTGGCGGAAGCAGCATCCATAGCTATTTCATGGATGCTGACCGGTTTTTGTAATTTACTCAGCTAGGATAAGTTCAGCTATCCCATCTAGCTTCGCTTTACGGTGTTGCCAATCAGGACAATGACGTGTCAGGAGTTTGTAATACGCAGGGCTGTGATTCCGCTCGCGAAGATGACACAATTCATGCGCAATCACATAATCTATACAATCGGATGGTGCGCGAATAAGCCATGGGTTGAGATGAATGACACCTGATGGCGCGCAACTACCCCATTGCTTTTTCATTGTGACAAGCTTGAATTTTGGTGTCTCTTCAATCCACGTAAATCCACTGACTACAGTCGCCATTCGACGTTCGAAGTAGTCATTTGCGCGTTCAAAATACCATTCGCTAAGCCTGCGGCGTATAGCAGCTTTATCGGCAGTCCGGAGAGTTACTTCAATCGTTCCGCCTTTGAGCGTGACCGTGCCCGGCTTTTCATTCGTTTCACTAACGCGCAGCTTATATCTGCGCCCAATGTAAAAATGAGTCTCACCGCTCACATATTCTCTAGGAAGCGCGTGCGCTTTTGCTGAGCGTGCTTGTGCCAACTGCTTAGAAATCCAGCGGCCTCGCTTAACAACCCCTGCACTTAGTTCTTTTTCGTCCGTATCAGGCGGTGCTTCGACTTCAACTTGGCAATTCGGGTGCACGTGAATGCGTATACGATCTTTCAAGATCGAATTGGTTGTCACCTCAAAACCGATAAGTTCAGAACCGTATCGCACTTCTCTCCGCATTATAATTCACCGCGTGACAACCCGATACGTGTCACATCAATCAGTTGTTCGAGAGCGTCTTTCGCCTTTTCAAGGCCGATTGCTTTGAACATGATTGGCAGGGCATTCTTGCGGATGGCAGCCTCAATGTTTTGCGGGTTTAAAGAGTTTTCGGCGACAGCTGTCGTCACGATCTGGTCGAGTGCCAGTCCAATCTCGGCAAAAGCTTCAGGCTCTCCATCCGGTGCGGTCATGGCGAGGATCCCGAAATAGGCGCGTGCATGCTTATTGTCTGCCACCAAATCTGGAATGGCGGCGATTGAGCGTTCTTCGACCTCGGACTCAAACTCTTGGAAGAGGGCGTATTGCTTATAGGGATGATCGAAAAGTGCCTCGGCTTCAGCTATGGCTTGTTTCAAGAGTTCCGAGAAATGAGCCTGGGCGTAAGGGTCATCAGCCAACTCTTGTTCAATCGTGCGTTTAAGACGCGAGCGAATAATATCCGTTTCATTGCGCAGTTTTTCTTCAGACCAGTCTTCCGGGTCATCTTTGAGGCCTAGTTCATTTACGAGATAGACGCCCTCGGCATCTCGAATATCTTCACCGACAACGTGTCGATCAACTAGCTTCCTGATCTGGTCTTCATATGCGCTGAAGTCGATAGTCTCCTGTGCGTCCCGTTTGGCGGTGCGCCGTAATTCGCTGAAAAACTTCAAATCATTCTTATAAAGAGCGATTTGCGCCTCATCAATGGATGGGTCTTCAAAGAAGGATTGCGATCCAAGAGCTACTTTGAGGCACATGCCAAAGTCAGTAAGCGCATCGTAAAAATCTTCGCGCCGTTTCTGGTTGATATCGATACTCTCTCCGGCATCGCCTGTTTCGTGAACAGGAATCAACAGTTGACGATATTGCTCTCGGTCACTCTTGTTTCTAACGCTATCGAAAACTGCCCACAAAGCGTCGTGCAACGCGGGAAGGCGTTTATACTCTGTGGATACGTCCGTATAGAGTCCTTCTAGGTCGTCGATATCGAACCCACCTTGCGTTCGTTCAGCAAGATCGTGATACTCCGTAATCGCTGTATCGAGTTCCTTTAAAATGCCCCGGTAGTCAATGAGAAGGCCGTATTTTTTTTCTTCATGAAGGCGGTTCACGCGGGCGATGGCCTGAATGAGGTTGTGCTGCTTCAGCGGCTTGTCGATATATAGAACCGCGTTCTTGGGTTCATCAAAGCCGGTGAGCAGCTTGTCGACGACGATCAGAATATCGGGAGGACCTTCCTCGCCAAAATCCTCGATGATCTTCCGCTCATACTCTTCGGGCTCATCGCGGACGTTTTCCTTCCACCATTGCTGAACTTCAGGCAGTTCAGACTCATCGACGTCTTCATGGCCTTCGCGGGTATCCGGCGGTGAGATTACGACCGCACTTGTCACTTTGCCGGTAGCATCCAAAGCTTTCTTGTAGCGAACAGCCGAGAGCTTGCTGTCGGTGGCCAGCTGACCCTTCAAGCCATTGTTCAAGACCTTGAAGTTTTCCTCGAAATGGCTCGCGACGTCCCAGGCGATTAGGTTGATGCGCTCTTGCGCGCCATACACTTGCCCTTTCTTGCCATACTTCTCCTTAAGATCACTCTTCTGTTTGTCGGATAAATCACCTGCAATCTTCTCGAACCAGTTGTCGATCGCCGTATCATTGATATCGAGGACCGGACGGCGCTCTTCATAAAGAAGCGGCGTGACCGTGCCGTCCTCGACCGCGCGCTGCATCGTATACGCATGAATGATCGGGCCGAACTTGTTCGTCGTCTTATCGTTCTTGAGAAGCGGTGTGCCGGTGAACGCGACATAGGACGCATTGGGGAGCGCCTTTTTCATCCGTTCATGGTTCTCGCCGCTCTGGCTACGGTGGCCTTCGTCGATCAGGACAATGATGTTCTCTGACGGATTATAGCACTCTGGCAGCTTCGACGCCGTGCCAAACTTGTTGATGATCGAGAAGATGATCCGCTCATTCCCCTGACCGATGCGCTTCGCGAGATCGCGCCCCGTAGACGCCTTCGCCTTGTTCTCTTCACGCCGCCCGCCATCCATGAGGCCGAGCGCGCCGCCGGTCAGGAAGGTGCGGGCAAGCTGCTTTTCCAGATCGACCCGATCCGTCACCACGACAACACGGCACTCGGCGAGGCTCTCGCGCAGCAAGAGCGCCTTGCATAGAAACACCATGGTGAAGCTCTTGCCCGAGCCGGTGGTGTGCCAGATCACGCCACCTTCGCGTCCACCATCGGGGCGGAAAGTGGAAATCTGTTTGAGCAGCGCCTTGATACCGAACGCTTGCTGATAGCGCGCGGCGACCTTGCCGATCTTGCGATCAAAGATGATAAAATAGCGAATGAATTCGAGCAGGCGGTCCTTGCTGAGTAGGCTAATCAGCAAACGGTCCTGATCGGTGACAAATTGCTCGCCATCCCACAACCGATTGAAATGGCGTTGGACCGATTGTGGACGTCCAAATAGCAGCGCGTCGCGATTGGCCAGAGGCAGCTGCTCGTTCTTGAGGCGCGAGAAATGCTGTTCCCCAAATTCTTCTTCGTGCCAGGTCGCCCAGAATTTCTTTGGCGTCTTGGTGGTGGCGTAGCGGCCATCCGTCCCGCTGATCGACATGAGCAGCTGCGAATAGGCGAAGAGGTGCGGGATTTCGTCGTTCTTCTGATTACGTATGGTCTGGCTGATGCCTTCATCAACCATCGATTTGTTCGGATTGCCTGAGTCGGGGCGCTTCGCCTCAATGATCACCAGAGGCAGGCCGTTGATATAGCCAACAATGTCCGGACGGCGGGTGCGTGTGCCGTCCGTGGTTAGTACCTCCAGCTCATCAGTGACGAGGAAGCTGTTCTTTTCCGGTTCGGCCCAGTTGATAATGGGGACGGTAACGGAATGCTTTTTGCCCTCCACAAACTCGGTCACCGTGATGCCAAGGGTGAGCATATGGTAGATCTTCTCGTTTGCCTCGCCGAGGCCTTCCTGCATCTTTGGCGTGGAGAGGTCCCGCACGATCTGGTCAATCGCATTGTTTGAAAGCGGGTAGGTTTGCCCCTTATAATCAAACCGGCGGGTCTTCAGCTCGTCGATCAAAACGCTCTTTAGGATGACGGCTTTGTTCCCGCCGCGAAGCGCTGCGCACTTGTCCGCAGGCAGGTAGCCCCAGCCGAGCGTCATCAGCGTCGCCAGCGCGGGGACGTGGGCGGAATATTGCTCGGCGGTGTTCGGGGCTTGGGTCATTTATATGGCCCTCTTAGAATTGGTGACATATCTCTGACCGCTTAGCGCTGCTTCGTAGAGGCTATCGTCCAGAAACCGAAAGAACTGGCGCGCAAGAGCTTTATCATCTGGCACCTGCAATACCCCATTGATGAGGTCGATGGTGAGGCCGGTATCGGCGGCTCGGTCATGGATTTCTTGAGAGGTGTGCGCATCCAGAACACCGCTATTCATGACCTTGTGAACAAGTTTCCGGATCGTTTGTGTTGCATCGTCTTTGAAGCCATCTACATCAGGAATATTAATTGAGGCATGTGCGGCAATTGTATCGATGTCCGCGTCAGTGGCTTCTTCGTAGAAATCGACAACATCGAAAATTGCGCGCAAATTGTGATAGCTGTCGAATTTCAGTTCTCCGTCTTCAACAATGCACGTTATGCTCGACCCAAGAGTAAAAGCGGCCTCATCTAATTCGCGGAAGTTGTTCCCATCGAGAAGGTAGGCACGTTTCCGACGAAGCAGCTGTTGTCCTGTAAAACGCTGGATCAAGAGCCGCTCTGCGCCAGCAGCACCTTCACAAGTTATCAGTGCTTTGATTTGTTCGTTCTCAAAATTTGTCGTGTTTATTCTCGGCAGCGCGACAGCGTTTCCGATAGCGGCATTGACGACATCGGTTACCTCGTCGCTATTGTCTAAGACAAGCAGTTCGTCCTCGTCAGGCTTCCAGTCCCCATCGAAATCTGTCTCGTTTGGTCGCGCGTTTTTTAAGCGTGCTTCCTGATCGAGAAACACCTGCTTAACTCGCCTTTGGACCGCGTTCGTTAGAGGCACTCGTTTGAGTTCCCCCACGCCACCGGGCTTGCAATACGCATATAGTGTCATTTGATCTCCTTATCGTCCGGGAGGTCGATGACGATGTATTCCGTAAGCTGTCCAACATCGAGGCACTGTCGTGCTGACCTCAGTTCTTTTTTTGTAATCAAAACATAGGAAACGCCTTCCTCGGTACTGACTTTGTAGAAGTGCCAACCCAAGATGCCGAGCAAAGGGTTGAAGTGATATCCATAGCCCGTGCTGATCACGAGAACGAATATGATTAGTGTAGGTATTAAAATATTCCAATTCAGGTCTCCAAACTCCGCCGTGAAAAGCGGAGAGAGATAGAGCAGAATGAAGGTGATATATTCACGATCCGCTGCCTCAATGGATGTCACTTTGAACTTGGAGCGTTCAAGATGCTTGCGGCAGTAGCTGAGAAGCCAAAGCATTATAGTGACAAGGGTTACGGCGACGACGACCAGTCCCACCGCGACTTTCGTGTCGCCATCAGTATGCATCACCCAGGCATAAACCAGCGCAACGGGTGCGAGCGCCGTACTGGTGAGCATCAATTTCGCAATGGTGCTAAGCAACAGCAGCCTCCTTGTTGTCAGAGGAGACCTTGGCGCGGCGTTTGCCGGTCAGGAGTTGCTGCATCAGGGCGGATTTTTGGGCGTGCAATAGACCGGCTTCTTTTCGAAGTAATTTACAAGATTTACCAGCCGATGAAAGGAGCTCAGCTATTGCTTTCTGTTCGTCAATATGTGGTGCCGAGATTTTTAGATTTTCAATATCAGACGGATAGATGTGCGGCTGCGCGCCGCCGCTTTGAAGCGAGTATATCTTTGTTTGATTCCAAGAAAGATAATGAAATGCATAATCGATATCTAGATGGTCTGTTCCTTGAATAACGGAACAATCTGAAGCCCAAATCTTGCGCGGGTGAAAAGCTACATATCCAGCATAGGCACCGCTAGCGCTAACTGTTACTACGTCCGTGTGCGTAAATTCAGCATGCGAGTAAGGGCTTGCTTTGCCGCCTGCGATGACTGGATAGGGGCCAGGCTTTAGGTCTTTACTGCTAAGCGCTTTGCCTTTCCGAATCTTTGCAATGTCACCGAATTTTCCTTTCGTCCACTCCCCGCTGAAACCTGGCAGGCGTTTTTTGCCGGTGAGGAGTTGCTGCATGAGCGCTTTTTTCTGCGCCTCGCTGTTGGCGATCAGCTTCTCGGTCGTCTCAATCGCCCGATCCCAGGCCGACAAAATCTCCGCAATCCGCTTTTGCTCGCTAAGCGGTGGGACATTGAATTCCCAGCCAAGCCAGCGATCGAGCTTGAAGATCATTTTTTCGATATGAACGCCGATGCTTGAGTGAAAGCATGTTTGTTGAAAATAAGTCGAGTGAGCCAGATAGTTCAGATAACTGAGGCAGATGTTCCCCTTGTCCCGTAATACGGAATATTCGTTCGATACGATCGATCCAGCGAGTTCAGCGGGTACAAGGCCACAAGCGCCGTGCACAATCTGACGCTTGGAAATCAGGAAGTCGCCTTCCTCGATTTTAAACTGCGATTTGACCGAGATTTCGCGTCCGGTAAGGCGCTCGCGAAGTACAACGCCCCCACGTGACCGTTTAACGGTGACGAGATTGAATTCCTCGTCATCGTCCATTTTGATCCGGCGTGGAACTTCTTTCAGATACTCCGACAAAGGTGCGCGCCGCCAACCTTCAGGCGTATCAAGCAGCTTTGGAATGCCCGGTTGAACTGAGGCCGGGTATGCAGACAATTTAGTGACTGACGTCATTCCCCGCCGCCTTTCTTTGTCGCCTTCTTGCGCTTCGCCGTTGGTTTAGCGGCTTCGATCTTTTTGGTTTTCTGGACGGCTTCCAGGAAGTGCTCTTCCGCTGGGCTGGGGGCGTTGATGGCGCGCGTATGCCAGCGCTCATATTCTGCGCCGCCTTTGTCGCGCGCGAGCTTGGCCGTGACCTTGCCCGCATGGGTGAGGACATCGCGGTCGCCGAGCTTCAGGAAATCATCCAGCTTAGTGATCCAGTCGCGCATGGTCATGGGTTTGCGGTTCATCGCCTGGACTTCCGCAAATTCCAGATATGCGGTGACGATGCGGTTCAGCGCTTCGATTTCCTCTTCGTTCAGATAATTCTTCGCGACGACGGCGTCCGCTTTGCGCGGCGGGCCGCCCTTTGACTGGTTCGCCCAGCTGGTCAGGCCCATATGATCCTTGTCCGCATCGGCGCGTTTAACGACAATCTCCGCCGCCGTATGGCCGTGCGCCGCCCAGTGCATTTTGTTTTGTACGGTCTGAAAGAAGAGCGTTGAGGCTTCATCACTAGGGTCGTAGTCCACGCTGGTCGCGTAGATTTCGAGCACCTTTTTGTAGAACAGCTTCTCCGACGAGCGGATGTCGCGGATGCGGGCGAGCAGCTCTTCGAAGTAATCCGCTTCCGGATTTTTCAAGCGCTCGTCATTCATGACGAACCCCTTAACCAGATATTCCTGTAACGAGGTGTTGGCCCAACGGCGGAACTGAGTTGCACGGGGAGAGCGCACCCGGAAACCGATCGCGAGAATTGCGCTTAAATTATAATGCTTTAGCTTGCGTTCGACCTGCCGCGCGCCCTCGGATCGAACTTGTAAGAATTCCTTACAAGTTGCCTCTTCGGTCAGCTCATCTTCGTCGTAGATCGCTTTGAGATGGAGCGTGATATTCTGCGGCGAGGTATCGAACAGCTCCGCAATCTCTGCTTGGGTAAGCCACACCGTCCCGTCCAGCGCGCGCAGCTGAATTTCGGTCAGCCCGTCTTCGGTCTGGTAGAGGATCAGCTCGCCTTTGGGTGTCGGCTCGCTCATGACAGATACCCCAGCTCTTTGAGGTAGCCGTCCATCTTGATCTCAAGTTCGGCGAGTTCGCCCTTCAGCTTTTCACGCTCGGCGCGCACTGCCATCAGGTCGATTTCTTCTTCCTCCTCAAACGTATCCACATAGCGCGGGATGTTAAGGTTGAAGTCGTTCTCTTCGATCTCTTCTGGTGTGGCGAGATAGGCGTATTTGTCGACGCTCTCGCGCGCCTGATAGGTCTCGACAATTTTCTTGATATTGTCGTCGGACAGCTGGTTCTGGTTCTTGCCGGATTGGAATTCACGGCTAGCGTCGATGAAGAGGACCTTGTCGTCTCCCTTCTTCTTTTTCAGCACAAGGATGGCAGCGGGGATGCCCGTGCCGTAGAATAGTTTCTCCGGTAAGCCGATCACTGTATCTAGAAGGTTCTCTTCGATCAGTTTTTTGCGAATCTTACCTTCTGATGAACCACGGAAAAGCACACCGTGGGGAGCGACCACGGCCATACGCCCTGACTTTGGCTTCATGGTCTCGATCATGTGGAGAATGAAGGCGTAATCGCCCTTAGTTTTTGGTGGAATGCCCCTGCGGAACCGGCCGAATTTGTCAGCCTCCGCTGATCCGTGCCCCCATTTATCAAGGCTGAACGGGGGATTGGCTACTACAATGTCAAAATGCTTAAGGCTGTCGTCACCGTCCAAAAGCTTGGGATTCCTGATCGTATCACCCCATTCAATGCGGTGATTATCCTCGCCATGCAGAAACATGTTCATCTTGGCGAGCGCCCAGGTACTGCCAATCGCTTCTTGTCCGTATAGGGCGTACTTCTTTGAGCCCTTGTGCCTCTCCTGGATAAGTCGACCGCATTTCATCAACAATGAACCGGAGCCGCAAGTAGGATCACAGATCTCATCGCCTTCCTTCGGATTGACGAGTTCCGCCATCAGCTCTGAGACTTCCGGGGGCGTGTAGAATTCTCCCGCTTTCCTGCCGGAGTCAGCTGCGAACTGCTTGATGAGATACTCATAAGCATTCCCAATGATGTCGAGTTTGCCGATGCGACTTGGGCGCAGATTGAGCGTATCTTTGTCGAAGTCTTCGAGGAGATCCTTTAGAAGCTCATTCTTCGTTGCTTCCTCGCCAAGTTTGTTCGAGTTGAAGCTGATGTCCTGGAAGACATCCCGGAGCTTGCCAATATTGGCTTCTTCAATCGCGTGCAGCGCCTTATCGATGCGCTCGCCATTTCCTGCTTCGTGACGGCGTTTGTGGAGGGCGTAGAAGTTGGCGCTCTCGGGCAGGATGAAGCGCTCAGTCTTCATCATTTCAGCGATCAATTCCGGTTCATCGCCATATTCTTCTTTGTACTTATCGTAATGATCCTGCCATACATCACTGATGTATTTCAAAAAGAGCATCGTCAGGACATAGTCTTTATAAATATCAGCTGAAACGGTCCCGCGAAACGTATCACAAGCTGCCCAAACGGCCTTATTGATTTCGTCCTGCTTTATCGGATTACTCATGGTGCGTTCCCTCATTTTGGTTCAGGAGGTCGAAAGCGATAGCCTCCAATTGTTTGTTTCGGACTTTTTCAAGGCGGCGCAATCGGCGTTGCTCGGCCTGTGCGGTAGCCCATAGTTCGCAAATCATATTTTGTTTGTACAATGAAGGTATCTGAATTTCCAGTTCTTCCAGAGAACTACGCCGAATGCTTCGTTGAGCAGTACCAGCGGACACCCGCTGAAAATAATCCTGTGCGGGGCGTTGGTTTAGTTGCCACGCCAGAAACTTTGGGCTGATGACGTTCGTATCCTGAATTTTGATGACGAAAAAATGCGGGGCTGCGACGGCCGGGAACGGCGCCTCACCAACTGCCAAAGCATAGCAACGCATACCCCGTCCCGCGAACAGCACATCCTCGGTGCCAAGAATCCCTATCTCGCGCGATTTCGGGAGCAGGACCCGCTTGATGCCACTCCATCCGATTTCATGGTCCGCACTCACATCCCGCAGTTGAATCACGCCAGTATCACCCGGCTGCAAGGCATCGACAGACCCGCGGATAGGGTGTCCTGCGCTAATGCTAGCGACATGCTTTAATGCGTCGATGGTAACTGCATCATCATTCATGCGGCAGTATTTACACGATATCACGACGGATTGCAAGCAAAAAAATTGCATCATCGGTATTGATGCTATATATTCGTGCCATGTCAGAAGATGATTCACATCTGTCTCGCGTTTGGAATCAGCGCCGCATCCCAGTGATTCTGAGGCGAATAGGGAAGGGGCAACGTCATCGGGTGCGCCTCCCATATGCTCGCACCAACTATGTCTGGTTGAAAAACGAACGACGGCATAGACCGGAGTGGAGTACTAGTGGGAGGTATTGGGAAGTGCCGAGGGCATGGTTCAATGACTTTGTGAACCGGGCTTTGGAGCGATACGGACAAGTTTACATCATCCAGCCATATCGAGAGCAAGAGATTTGCGCATCGGCGTGCATGAACGCAAAAGGACACGAATGTCAGTGTTCGTGCATGGGCGCTAATCATGGCGCAGGCAATGATGGCAGCTGGTATGAAGTCACAGAATCCTTTGCGACTCGCTGGGGAGATCGTACTCTTGCTTGTCGACTACTGAAAAGGTGTTGACCAGTGCACCTTATATTCTGTGCACGAGTTTAATCGATAAAGAGGCGAGCCACTCATTGGCGGCTCGCCGTGTTGGCTGAAGTAGTTACCTTCTGCCGGCAAGCCTATTGAAAATCAGCCGATAGGCGACTTTCGCAGGGTTTTCCCCTTCGAGCAGCATTTCAAAACGGATATAGAACTTCATGGTTTTCTCCTTGGTTTGTTCCGAGGCCCCGACCATCAGAGCCATTCCTGACCCCCCACACCCTCGATAGGGAAAGGCTTTGATGGGTACTCGGCGGCAAACAGAGAGCCATGAGACTGAGGTGGAATAAGTGCTGTACGAAGGGAAACGGTCGTTTCGTCATGGGAAATATGTTGTAAGCAGAATAAAAGTGCTCCACCCACCAAAAATCAGGCGGAAGCGATGTTTCGGAGCTGGCCGCGTTTTGGCCTGCCTGACATCGGACGGAACCGGCCCGGCAAGGGCCTTTGGGGCCGTCTCATGGAGACGGGTTCCCCCTTTGCGGGCCGAACCCGCCGCTGTCTCCTGGCAGGCACGCGACGCAGGCTCCGAAAATCAGCTTCGATTAACTTGTTCCCTATAAGGAAAAACCTTGATCCCTGTCGCACTTGCGCTCTTGCTCTCGGGCACGTTCGAGGCGTTGGCGCTCATCCAGCTCTCTGTTCTCGCGGGCCAGGTCATGCCCATTGAGCTTGGCGATATCGTGAGTGAGGTCCTGATCGAGCGTGCGGTGGCGTTCCAGAATCTGGGTCTTTTGCTTTTGCAGCTGGCGACGAGAGTCGAGTTGCTTGAAGATCTGTGTGTCGCGTTCCTGGCGGTCTCGCTCAAGCGCGTGCAACGCCTCGCGATTATTTTGCGAGACAATCTGGCGGTGCTTCCCCGTCAATCGATCCCAAAATCCCCGCAGGCCGCGCCGGAACCGTTTTTGACGGATATCTCGTTCGTTGCTTGCGCGCTTGTTGTGGCGGTCCTTGAGAGACTGTCGTTCAAGCTTTTGTCGCTCGGCCATTCTACGGCGGCGCTCATTGTAGAGATCAAGATCCCGGTCCCGGCGTGCCTTCGCTTGGGCGCGGTATTCTTCAAGATGCGGAATAAGTTCCGCCGCAAAGGCTTGTCTTGCCTGCTGGATGGAGGGGAGGTCGCGTTCCGGCCCGAGCTTGGCCCGAACCAGTTTTGTCTTGATGCCAGTCCACTTCGCGACGGCGTAGATATTCCCGTCATGATCAACGGCAATGTGACTGCGCCGATCGCCCCGTGCGAGCTTAAAGCCCCGCTCTCCAAGTGCTGCGATGTAGGCATCCCTGCTATCGCTGAGCATCCACGCATCCTGAAGCGCTTGCTTGATATCTCGGGGGTCACGGTCTGCACGTTTGGCTATCTGCCATTCTTCAAGGGTGAAGTTTCGTGGGTCCCGCTCTTGTGAGTCCGCAAGGCCCTTGGGCATGGTCCAGCCATGTTCGAGAAATAGCTCGCGACTGATATCTCGCAATTTCAGCTTGTAAAAGGACATCTGCACGGCAGTCATGGAGGCGGTATCGATCCGTGACCAGACAACATGGGCATGGCGGCGGCCTTCCTTTTCGTGGAACACTATCGCGCGTGGTTGGTTCTCAAGGCCTAGCTTTTCCTCGATGCGCTGGATTGCATCCTCAAAGTGAGCTGTTGGTACATCCGCGTCTTGCGGAGGGGATAAGGAGAGCGAGAACAGGTACTGCGAGCATTTCGTCCCTTTTGAGATCGCATAGGCTTCCAGAAATGCGCCTTGCAGGTCCTGACTGGCGAAGCCACGAAGTGAGTGCACGTCGATCTGCTCATTTTCATGATTGAGCAAATGGGACGCGAGTTGCCGAGCGCCGCCCCTCTGAGATGCATTAAGGATCATTTTGAATTTCCCCGCAGGCCCAAGGCTTTCAGGAGAAGGACTCTGATTTCCGAGAGTTCGGACTCGGCCTTGTTCAGGACTGCATGGAGGTCATCATCGCGAAGCGTTCCACCGTCCACAGTGCGAGCAAGTTCAGACAGGCCTTCGCCGATCCCCGAAGAGCCCAGAGTGGCCAGTATCTGAGCCAGCAAGGTCCGGTTCTGGTCAATCAGAGCGCGGCTCGCCGCCCCCTTGCCGGAGGGCGCGAAGAGAATTGACTTGATGTACGCGCCTAACGGTTGGCCTGCGGCATCTCTCATAAGCCGCTCCTTCTCATCAGCGCTAAGCCGAAGTGAGAATGGGGCAGGGCGCTTTCGCGGCGGAGCTTCCCCTGCAGGCTGCGGGGCAACAACACCGTTGAAGCTGGCTGAGGTATTACCGCTGGTGGTCCATTGGATTGTCTCGCTCATGGCCGTGGCTCCATGCCTGGAGCGCGCGTTCGCAGGGTTTCATTCCATTGGTGAAGTTCATCGAAAATGGCCGAGATTTCAGCAGGATCGGTCAGGAGCGTGTTTGAAGACTCTCCGGTCCGGTGCGCCATTCCTGTGCAAAACAGGGCACTTTTTCCGGATATTGAGATGTGGCAGCAGCGGCGAGCACGGCTTCGCTGCCCGTCATGGTCACTTGCCTGTCCTGCACCGTGACATTGCCGACAAGCGCGCGGAGATAAGCCTTCCGGAAGGCCGGGTTCTGCGCGTCCTTGAGCCGTCGCCGCGCGGCTTCGGCAAAGCGGCTGAGGCTGGCGCGGCTGAGCGGCGCCAGCGGCACTGATTGTTCGTTCTCCAATCGTGCGATCTGGCGTTCGGTCTGTTCTTGTCGGCTCTTGAGGTCCGCCAACTTTTTGGTGAGTTCCGGGTCGGGTTCGAGGGTGCCCTCGCCAAGAAGATCGTAGAACTTTCGGCGTTGTCGTGCGTAGTCGGCCTTTTTCGATTTCAGCTCGTTGAGCGCGGCAACGTTCTGGCCTCTTTGCTGGCGCGTCTTATCGATGAGCGGCGGCAGGATGGTGGCGAGCCTTTCGGGGGCGAGCGCTCTTTCGAGCAAGGCATCGGTGACGGCGTCATCCAACAGGGCTTCCGGAATTGAACATCCCTTGCATCCTGTTTGTCCGTGATCGGCTTTTTTCGCGCATTTGTAGTATCGGTATTTTCCGCCCTTGCCGGTCTGAAGTCGGAGCGGCTTGCCGCACTCCCCGCAATGGGCGAGGCCGGTCAGCAAGACATTGCTTGTCACGATGCGAGGCGGTGTCTTCATCGGGTGCTGGCGATCCAGCTTGTCTTGGACGGCGTTGAAGATATGCGTGTCGATCAAGCGCGGTATTTCAAGCGTCACCCATTCTTCCTGCGGACGTGGCTCGCCGGTCTTGCTGTTGGTGCGGTTGAAGAAATACTCGCCAAGATAAGCCTCATTGGTGAGGATTTTATGGATGAACTGTACCCGGAACGGCTTGCCGGTGCGGGTTCGGTATCCCTTGGTATTGAGGTGCGAAGCGATGCGTTTGGTGCCCATCGGCCCAGAGTGACCGTCCCCATGCAGATAAAGATCGAAGATGAGGCGAACGATATCGGCCTCGTCCTGCGCGATCGCCAATTTCTTCTTTTCTTTTTTGCCCCTGACCTCCGCCACATAGGTTCGATAGCCGAAGGGCGGTTGGGCGCCGTTCCAGAAGCCTTGGCGCGCATTTTCGATCATCGAGCGCGAGACGTGCTTGGATGTCTCCCGGCTTTGATGCTCGTCCAATAACCCCACCATGGCGGCCATCATGTCGGCTTGGTCCCCGTCGCCGAAGTCCTGCGTAATGGAGACGAGACTGACCTTGGCCCGTTGAAGATCGCGCTTATGGCAAAGAAGGTCCGGCAGGGAGCGCGCAAAGCGGCTCAGAGAATGCACAACGATCACGTCAAAAGCATGATGGGCGGCCTTGGCTTCGGCTAACATGGCTTGGAACTCCGGCCGGTTATCTGTGGTCGCACTATATCCGCGATCGACGAACACGACCGGCTCTTCCCAGCCGTGAGAGGCACAATAAGCGCGACACTGAGCGATCTGGTCGGGAATCGATAGCTCGGCCTGCGCTTGCTTGCTGGTAGAGGCGCGGACATAGATTGCAGCCTTCATTCGGCTTCCTTCTCGATGGGCAGATTATCGTTGGCGGAGTCTAACTCTGCGATAAGGTCGGGGGCAAAGTGGAGAAGCACCTCAAGCTCTCCGGGTGTTATAGGGAGGGGCAAGTCAGCTTCAAAGTTGACCTCAACGCCATTGTCATTGGCGGCAGGCCGGATACGGGTTGTCGATGGCTTCCGGGTCATGAGCGCGCCTTGATCGATTGCATTTTGTCTTCGACGGCGAGGCGCCATTCTTCTGGGTGGAGGTCGTCACTCGCGTGGGAGAGGATGGCCGCCGCGACATCGGTGATGGATGGAACGCTCCCCTCGTCCCGTATGAGAGTATCAAGCGCGGCAAAGTTCTTGAGATTGCCGATGATGGCTTTTCGGGATTGGTCCCTTTGCTCCAAGAGAGTCCGCTTACGGTCGATCTTGGCTTCCTGACGGGGGATGATGGGTAGCTCCGCAATGCGCTCAAGGAGGTCTTGCCATAGTGGATGCAGCGGCCAACGCGCCGGATTACTGTCACCATTAGGGCGCCTGATGCTTGTGTGGCCTTCGGCGATCTTGAGCAGCATCTTTGGTAGGCGTTCGCCAAGGTCGCCAAAATCGTCGATGCCATGTTCCTTCAAGGCATCACGGCGGAATTGAAATTCGAGCCGCCAGACATCATCCTTGCGACTCCATAGGTCATGGAACCACGACTTGCCGCTAGACTGGGTGATCTCGGCAGATTTGTCGTAGGCACGGAACACGATGTCGCCGGTCCCGTAACGGATGGTCTCAGTCGTCTTCCCGGATCGATAGGTGGAGTTCTTTCGCAGCCTGGAAAAGACGTGATCTTCGGTGAAGTCCCGGTGCGGAAGATGGTAGTCAAAGGCGATGTCAGCGCGGCTGACCGTCGATCCGCCCACTTGTCGGAAGCCGCACGCGCCAATGAAGTCGAGGATTGTTTGGTAAAGGAGGGGTGCGCCCTTTGACCATAGGGCCTCACTTCGGAATTCGACCAGGAGAGCAGGCGACATCAGCCGCGCAAGCTTCAGCGTAAAATCTGTGTGTTTGAACTGCCACTTATAAGGATGGCTCCCGTAGGGCAGTAGATGGAGGTCTAGCCCGCCGAGCGTGATGGGCAAGGCGTCCCGTTTGCGATCGTCCTTAAGCGTTGCTTGACGATAGGACAGATCGCCGAAGTCGACCTTCCCAGTCCGAGTATCAACGTCATAAGTGACGTATAGGGAGTCAATTCCCGATATCAGGAAGTTGAAGTTATCGGAATCAGGTGGGGTCAAAACGGTTTCCTCCATTGATGAAACACCAACGGAGGACGCGGAGCTATCAACCCCGATTCGATGCCGAGCCGTCAACCGGGCCCCGCCGAAAAACCCGCGAGGTACTTAAGTACCTATACGGAAATGTAATGCGTGGTACTTAAGTACCCGGTCCAGTCGGGGCCGTTCAGGCCCGAACGTCTCGTCGCGACGAGAACGGCGCGACGCCCCCTAAATTGCCCGAGGTGCGTCGAGGGGGCGAAGGTTTTGTTTGAGGCTGGCATGGGCGCGGTCGTGGCCGTCAAGGCATCCCTCGCTGCGCTCGGGCGCCTGACGGCGGCCTTGACGACCGACCGTCCCCATGCGGAGGGCTCGGCAAGTCCTTGCCGGGATATTCTGCCCGCTGGCGCGGGCGGCGCCTCACGCGCTCCGCGCCGCAGCGGCGGGTGAGGGAGGCGAAATCGAGGGCCATGTATCTGGAGGCCCCCGTGTTACTGACTGCGGGGGCCAAGGCGGCTGATTTGGAGCAGAAGCGGACACTAGAAATGTGCCCTCTGAGCGGCCGCATTTGGCCCGATGCTGCCGTTGGATGCAGAGCCCACGGAAGGTTAGGAATTGCCAAATTCAGTCATAGCTAGACGCTACGGGGTATGTCTAAAGCCATATATCCCAGATCCTTTTTGTAGCCGCTCCGAAAACGGATCATTCGCGTCATTAGATTGAGGTATCCCTCCGAAGTATAAATTTTGTGCGATGACAATCGAGTGACCGTACATATTATTAGAGTGTTTCGGACGGTTTTTCGGAGATGTCGCGCGTAACCGCGACCACCATCTTACCGTCAGTGAGGCCATCATTTACTTCGGCGCACTTTTGTTCAACGAGTGTAATGAGTTGTTCAAAATTAACCGCGTTGCCATCGACAGACTTTTGGAAGGCGCTTCTTTTGACCTTCTTGGTCTTCTTGTCTTTCTCGACCTTTCTCGGACGAGCTGCATTCACGAGGACATAGATTCCCGTGTGGGATGAGGGCTCAAACAAATACTGCTGTGAAAGCTGTTCACCGGGGGTGTTGACCAGATGATCACCTGTCCAATGCGTCATATCCGCTAGCTTAATTTCAACAGACACCTTCCCCAAAGCGTCCACTCTCGAGTGCAGCCTGAGATCAGGCCGCTTCTCGCCCGCGACTTCTTGCTCCCTGATGACCGTGTAGTAGCGCTCCCCCACATCTCGCAGACGGGCGGCCAGCCAATTTCTTAGATCGCCTTCCTTCGCTTTGCCTCGTCGGAAGAATGCGCTCTCATCATCGTCCGAGGTGTGCAGCCGTTCGAGGAGGGTCGTTAGATGCGATTGGCAGAGCTTCCTGAACTCTTCCACAGTCGCAGGTGCCTTGGACTGATCGTTGAGAAACCGAATTGCTTCATCAGGTGAAAACTCGGGCCTTCTTCCGGCCCCTCGCTTCATCAGCTCGATCTGGTACAAAAAAGTATCCCGGTAGTCCGCAAGCGTCTTTGACTTGGCCAATCTTCCAAATGCCTTGACCACATCGGGTGTTTGAAACGAGGCCAACATATTGGTGTAGTTTCTTCTGTTGCTCTCGGCGTGATCCTCTTTCCCCGGAGAATAGACACTTTCGTGATTTACATCTTTCTCGGGAGGCCACGCCAAGTATGATGCCTGAACTAACCACTCTAGAAGAATTGGGTCTTGCTTATATTCACCTCGCACAGGGGCCGATCCTTCCTCTAGAGCAGGCTTATTTCCTTCGCGCCCCAAGTATTCGAAAAACAGCGCCCTCTGCCCTGCGCTTTGGAGATCACCAAAGGTCGAGAGCAATACGCTTCTAGCGGCGTTTGAGTTCGCATTCATCAGACCATCAAGCCAAACCCACGCCTCTTTGAAATCAAACTGGGTCAACGCCGCTCGATAGCCTGAGACAAGAAACCTAGAAAGGCGGTTCTGCTCGACAGCAGGGGCGCGTGCCACGATGTCTAGACAGAGCATTCTATCGCGGCGGTTCTTTGGAAGATCACGCATCATCATCCGCAGAAGCATCGGCGCCACTAGGCTTCTAGTACCGACATCAGAGTAGGCAATTTTGCTCACGCAATCAGACACGTGGTGGTCATCGTCACTTCGATCAGTGTTGAAGTCGGTCAACAACGCAGCTTTGATCTCTGAGCAAAACTGGCTTGGGAACTTCTGTGCCAGCTCGTCAACCCATTCAGGAAAGCCGTTCAACTCGTGAAATGCGTAGCGGAGGGCTTTGCGTGCAAGCTCGGCATCGCTGGGCAACTCTCCAAATGAGTAATCCAAGTTGATGCCAGCTAGGCCGATGTGGCCAAGGTATGTTCGTCGTTCAGCGTAGCTCGTATCATGGGCCTTCCAGTATTGCCGTAGACCATCACTGAATAGCTGGGCAATCTTAGATCCGTATTCCTCCTGGACTGCGCGGATCGTTCCTGAACCAAGATCATTTGGGGCTTTATTGAAAAGCCAAACCGCATTGCTGTTGTCAAACTCGCCAGCCGCAATTTTCTTGCTGTTACCCGTAATGAATTTTCGGTTTTTTCGGGCGGTTCTCCATGACTGAACGGCTTTCTTCTTGCCCCGGAACCACCTTTGGGCGTCACGGCGATACTTATGCTGGAAACGATTTTTTGTTCGCAGAAACCAACCGGTAACGCCGAACTGCCGCCGTTGATCGTCGTCCCCGTATTTCTTCAGATACCTCTTGAATACACGTAGTGCATTGTTGTGTTCTGCGCCTCGGAGATTGACTAGAAAATTCTGGGCTAAGTCGAGTAGAAATCCTCGCTCGGTCTGATCGGTGGTTTCTGCAGCCAACTCGCAATAGTGAGACACATCGGATTGATCGAAGACCCCTCCGTCGTCCTCGTTTTCTTCAAATTTTATGGGGTGGATCGCCCCGAACGGGACTCGGTTCTTATTATCGAGATCAGAGAAAATACCCACTCTTCGTTGAACCAGAGCGTGCTTAACGTCGGGACGTGCTCGTAGGCCATCAGCCAGTTGCTGCGTCGGTGCCTTGCGACCGAATACGTCTATCCTGTCATCCTTGCCCGTCGCCATCTCAATGGCATCAAGTAAGTCATCGTCGTCAGGGCGCAAATCCCTCTCAAGCAACAGTTCCGACGCCAGGTAGATGATGGCGGGCAAAAACCTTCTGTACTGAGGCGATGCGTTGGGCATTCGGTGCCGATCCTCGGAACGGCCCGTAAAAGCAAATCGCAGCAATATTGACAGCCAAGCCTTCTTTTGCTCCCTAGGCAAGCCTTCGAGTATTTCGATCAAGTACTGGGACGTTGGGGACGAATAGTTAGAGCGCTCTCGGCGAACTCGTGAAAGAACGGCAATTCCGTCGAGCAAGGTGGCTTCGCCAAAGCTATACTTCAATGCCTTCAACAGGAACATATTCCAGTTGGGAGCGGAATCCGTATCCCCGACGTCCGGCGGCAAGGTTGTCAGAGCTACTGACAGCACATCAGCGCGAAATGACTCATCTCCGATTTCATCGAGGGCAGCACACGCTTCCGCTTTGATGCCATAGCCAATTTCTGAATTTCCGACATAGCCCGCCAGTTTGGCAGCAAGCGGCCCCATCTTTCCGAACCGAGCGACCTCGATCAAAAAGTCAGTCAATTCAGGAGAACTGGATTGGTCCAGAAGCTCGTTAACTACGGGCGACAAGTCAGGGTGCGTGAAACGCTTTACGTCATCATGATAGAACCATTCGCCTCTGTATCGAAGATCGTTGTAGAGGCGCGCTTGGCGGCGCAACGCGATCTCCTTATCGCCTACAGATAGTGATTTTGGGTCTCCAGTCTCGATAAGAAGTGCAGGCCTCACATTCACCACAACCGCCTTGGCGGAGCTGTTCAAGGCCGCCAACCAGCCCATGACGTGCTCTGTTGACTGTGGGATCGACCGACGCCCTAGACCCTCGGCAAAAAGTGGCGCGATTGCTTCTTCGGAATGTGCTCTCGATCGCAAGCTTTCGTCGAAGTGCTCAGCTGCAAGGAAGTCCCGTATCTCCCGATGCGCGAACCTGATGCGACCCCCAACAGATGGCTGAAACAGCCCGCAGGCGAGCAGCTGGCGAACCTCTGTAGGTGTCCAAGCTTCTACATCTGTAGATAGAATATTTGCCGCATTCATGGCATCGCCTGCCGCCAACGGCAGCACAGAAAAATCCTGTTTACCTGACAAAACCACGAAGGCGGCAAGTTTTGCTGCGGCCTTGCGTGCCCGGTGAATGTCAATGTTCAAGCGATCTTTGTTTTCAGATCGCCCGAATAGCCGCCACGCAACCAAATCGCGCATCAATTGAAGTCTTGATTTGAAGACGTCATCGGGGGAGCGGCCTTCATCAATGGCCTTTTCCCAAACATCTAAGAATAGGTGCGCGTCCAGCGGTTGCTGGATCAGGGCAGTGGAAAGATGGGCGTTCACGGCGTTTATGAAGTCTGTGGGCTCTACGTCGCGAGAAATAGCAAGTTTCTCAATGTCCCCACTCACCAGCGGTGCTAGGCGATAGATCTTGTGTGTGGGATCGTCTCTTTCCAAGTCCTGTGTGGCATCTCGGGTCTGTTTTATGAAACGAGTTAGACGTCTTACATCACCCTCCCCAAGCCACTCGCTTGGGCGACTGGTGATTAGAACATGCAGGGGGCCCCATCGTCGCCCAACTTCCCGTGAGACAATGTCTAGGGCCTTTTCTAGCGCACTCTCATTGCGTGAGGACGGTAGACGCGCCTCGTCGAGCGCGTCAAAAAATAGGAAACCACCTTTTCTTGATCGCTTCCATTTTTCAAATCGGTCGCCTTGGTCGTCCAATTCGAAATCAAATGAGTCCGCCAAAGTTCCATCTTGTAGCGCTTCCAAGCGCATCAGGAATGCGTCTTGCCCTTCCTCAATGAGGCGCTTCACATGCTGACGAATTTCAGTGGTTTTGCCAGATCCAGCAGTGCCAAGGAGAATAGAAATATCGTTGGTAAGAATTTCTTTCCACGTTTTACCTGTTTCGCGGGTCGCAAGAGACGCCCAGATGCTTTGCGGTTCATGATCAAGGTCCGCCGAATGAATTTCGACGAAACGCCGAGATAGAGGTATGTAATGCTTGCTGATCTAATGCCCCCCCCTTTGCTTTCCTTAGATTCATCAACTTAAACTAAACTCCAATGGACTAGGCACCGTTGTTGCTAAAACTACTACGTTAGCCATGTATGTCATTCTTGTCGCATAGAAATTTGATCGGATGCCCGCTCTTGGACAGCGGCGGACGTCGTGAAGATCTGATGTTGGCCCGCCTCCGGAGCGGATGCTGAAGTGGGTCCCGGCCTTTTTTGAACTGGCAGCAAAAGCACAAGCGACCAGTTCTCATCTTCGCCTGATCCGGTGCGCCATTTTTCCTTTGTGACCGATTTTCCGTGTTTCTTGCTTTCTCTGGAATGGCCGGGCGTGCCGGCTGCAATCATGGCATGAATGCCATGCTGAGCCGCAGCAACTATGTGATGGTAGCGTATGTAGGGCGCTTCCCCTCGCGCGCTTAAATATCCAGTTGCAGATACATGGCGGTGATGCCGATCGCATCCACGGCGGCGTGGGCGATGATCAGCGGCCAGAGGTTTCTCTTATAGAGGAGGAACAGGGTGCCGATGACGACTCCGATCATGCCCGTCGTGATCCATCCGCTCAGCCCCTGATAATAGAAATGACCATAACCAAAAATCAGCCCGGGGATGAAAACGACGAGAACAGGCGCCAAAAAGAAGCCGTTAAAGACAGTCTGCAGCCTTGTGATGAGATAGCCGCGGAAGAACATTTCTTCGGCCAGCCCGCCGCTGACGATGCCGATGCCAAGCCACATCAAGTAAATAGAAAGGTTGCCGCCAATGCCGCTGAAGCGGTCCGTTGCGGCATCCTGACCTTCGGGCAGGGGCGCGATGCCGATGGCCTGCAAGCCGGCTTCGATGACAACGCCTGTGACGATGATCGCGACGATCGCCAGCAGGGTTTGCGGCACCATGAGCCATTTGCTTTTTGCGCCCGGAACCGCGCGCATGCCCATATCTGACCAGTTGATGCCGCGAAGCCGCAAATAAGCGGTGAGGAACATCAACAGTATAATGAGAGAAACTGGCCCCGAAAACCGCCAGAAATACTGATCGAGTGCCGCCTTGGAAAGAAAGGCGATGGCCACAACGGCGATGACTTCCGTAAAGGCGAGGGCGCGTTCTCGAGTCGAATGCGTGTTCATATATTGCGTGTCCTTTTCCGGTTTACTTTCACCTGTATGGCTTTGATTAAAATCAGGCTCGTTATTTTCCCTCACGATGAGATCTCAAAGTGTGGTCAACGCACGCGCTTCGCAAGGTATAGCGAGCGCGTCGGATCTATATTTCTGCTACATCCCTTCTACTTTGGCGCGCTGCCAGTAGAATATCGCCATGATCGTTACGATCAGGGGGACCATTAATCCGTACTCATCAATCCAGAAGAGCGTCTGATCGTTGCGTGTCGTCAGGGGCGAGAAGATTTTTTGCACATAGATATTATGTGCGCCGTGAAACATGACGGCCGGCCAGAGCGAATTCGATCTGAACGTATAATACGTCATGATGACGGACATGCTGGTAATCATCAGTGTGAAGCAGGCGATCTGATAGGCCGGGTCGCCGAAGCCGTATTTGATAATGATCGGATAATGCCAGGCCGACCAGATGATGCCGCTGAAGAGAGCAACACCGCCGAACGGCATCACTTTTCTCAGCTCCCAGATGAAAAATCCTCGCCAGCCGATTTCTTCGCCTGCGATGGAGCCGAGGGATTTTACAAATTGGATGGAGGCAAAGAGGGCAACCATCAGCGCGGCCCCGCGAATAGGCGTCTCCTGAAGGCCAAGTTCTGCAGACCATTCAGCTATCGTCTCATTGTCGAATGCGCCGCCAAAGCCAAAGCTCCAGGCAAGGGCATAGCTTATCGAGACATAGGCGACGGGGACCAGATAGGACTGGATATTGTCGCGCCAGTTGCCGATCCCCCAGGGGAGGGATGAAATGCGCCGCCCGGTGAGTTTGAGGGTCAGAAAACCGGCAAGGGCCGGGCACCACATCAGGGCGCCGACATAGATGCTGACAGGCGCAAGCTCGACAATCGCGAAATGCCAGACGGCACTGATGCCGGTGAGGATGACCAGAAATAGGGCGATGGAGAACCAGGCTTTTAACTTGCCTGCCGTGGTGTCACTCATTTTACTCAGCCTTCTGATGGTGGCTTATGTCTTGAATGCTCGTGGCAATTTTGTGGATGCGCTCCGGCAATGGCGTACGATCCAGTGCGGCAATCGCATCTTCGAGGATTGAGGGCAGGTCATAACCAATCTCAGTGTAGAGATCAGTAAAGGCCTGCTCGATCTGTGACAGGCGGGCGAGCAGCAATTGATACTGCGCCTTGCCTTTTCTTGTCAGCGACAGGATTTTACGGCGGCGATCGTTAGGGTCAGCCCCGCTTTCCATCAGGCCAAGCTGGATGAGGTTATCGACACGATGCGCCGTGAGCTGATGGGCTTCATCAAGCGCCTTGGCGATGTCCGCCAAAGAGACCTGTTCATTGTCGCCGACGAATAACGTGCAGGCAACCGCCCGAGCGGGGATGGTGATCTCCGCTTCCCGCAACAGCTCGCCACCTTGAAGTGCGATCAGGTCCACCAGCCGGATGAGCTTGTTGGACAAGAACGCTCCTTTCAGCGCGTGCTCGTCTCTGAAATTCTTTGCCACCATGGGATCACCGTATCCGCGAAAAAAAACGCAAAGATTTGCGCAATAATTTGCATATATGGCGTCTAAGGGCGTTTGTCAAAAACTCTGGGCACCGGCCCGCCGCTCAACGCATCTGAAGCGAGCAGTGGGGATGAGTGAAAGTCGCAGGGGAGGGGCCAGCCAGTTCCAAGACAGTGCGGCATTCTGGAAGCGCATTTGTTCTTTGAGCTAGCTCTTGTGGCGGTCCTCGCTGGGGGCGGACGCGCGCGCTTGCCTCTGATCCGCTTGGTATGGTCTTCGGATCAATGGGAGCAGAGGAGAAACGCACCTGATCCGACAAATTTTTGAACTAGGCCAACAAGAAATGTGGACAGGGCGCCCATCAGCTATTAAACGCTGCGGCTCTGGTCCTTTTCGGGATCAATTGCCCAGGTAGCTCAGTTGGTAGAGCAGCGGATTGAAAATCCGCGTGTCGGTGGTTCGATTCCGCCCCTGGGCACCATTTTTCTTATCCCTAAAGCTCCGCTGATCGATCTCGATGGTTCGGGCTATTGCCCGTCCTTCGTCGTGCCGTCGTGAGCCTCAGACAGAAGAGAGCAGGGCGCAAAGAAAAGGCCCGCTTCGTGGGAAGCGGGCCTCTTGGATATTCCCGGCCTTACTGACCTGCGGTGCTGAATGCCACTTAGTGGAGGAACTCCGCAAAGATATCCATCAGCTCGGTCTTGGTGAAGTCGTCTGATGGAATGTCAAACGGGCCGACCTCCATGACTGGACGATCCATGTCCATGATAGTCTTGTCGACGCCCGGCACGAAGGGTTCGTCATATTTGTCGAAGCCATAGGTGAGGACTTCCTCGTCCGTCTGCCAGAAGCCTTGGAAGTTCTTCGGTGTATCCGCAAACGGATTAAGCGAGAGGACTTCATCGAGCTCGAAATTGGTATTCGGGCTGACATCAAGAATGCTCAGAACACTGCCATCGCTGAAGGTAATCGACAGGCCATTGTCCGTCATCAGAGTCGGCATCTCTGCGAACGGACCCGCGGCGATAAGGGCATCAATGCTGCCCAGGGTCGTGAAATCGTCCAGCGCCTCGAAGAAGTCCGCGGCACTGAAGCTGCCAACACTTCCATCCGTCAGGACAATGTCGAAGCAGATCTGGTCTTCCTGATTGCCATCAAAATCGACAATGAAGTCGACCCCGAAATTGCCTGTGATGTCAGTGATGTTGCCACTGGCATCCGTGGTCACGAGAATTTCGAAGACAAAGTCATCGGCGCCTTCTTCGCCATACATGATGTCAGTCCCTGAGCCGCTGACAAGCGTGTCATCATGCATCCCGGCATAATAGACGTTGAAGTTCGCGCCATCCGCACCGCCAAAGAGCAGGTCATCACCGTCACCCCCGTAAAGGGCATCATCCCCGTTATTGCCGAAGAGCGTGTCATTGCCTGCGCCGCCGAAGAGGTTATCGCCGCCGGTATAGGTCAAGACGCCATCAATGACTTCGACGGACTGGAAGCCATTGTCACTGCCGCCGTCGATGAGATCATCACCGTCATTGCCGTGGACAATGTCATTGCCTGAGCCGCCCTGCATGACGTCATTGCCAGCATTGCCGTAGAGGACATCATCCCCGGCGCTGCCGTCGATCGTGTCATTGCCGGCGCCGCCTGCGACATAGTCATCGCCGCCTTCGCCATCGAGGCAGTCGTCATCATCTCCGCCTTCGATGGAGTCATTTCCATCCGCACCGAGAATGGTGTCGAGGCCTTCACCGCCAAGCAGCGTGTCAGCCGATGCGCCGCCATCGATCTGGTCGTCACCGGCATCGCCGCTGATCACATCGAAGCCGTCTTCGCCGCGCAGGATGTCATCGCCATTACCGCCGGAAATCGTGTCATCATGGTTGCCACCATCGATGAAGTCATTGCCGTTGACGCCTTCGAGAACGTCATTGCCGTTCTCGCCGAAGATCTTGTCATCGCTATCATCGCCGAAGAAGCCCGGCTCGACGTCAAAGGCATCCGACCCCGAAATCGAGTCCGCGCCATTGCCGCCCAGCATGGTGTCATTGCCATGGCCGCCGCGGATATCATCGGCGCCGTCTTCGCCTTCGATGAAGTCGTCATCATCATTGCCGTTCAGGTGGTCATCACCTGCGCCACCAAAGATCTTGTCATCACCGGCGCTGCCATCGATGTCGTCATTGCCGTCTTCGCCAAGGAGGATGTCTTCGTCCTTGCCGCCGTCGATGTCGTCCGCACCGATACCGCCGAGGATCGTATCCTGGCCGTCCGAGCCCTGAAGGTTATCCTCGCCGCCTTCACCGAAGATAAGGTCATCGCCGTCATTGCCGGTGATGTCATCGCCGCGGCCGGTCTCATCCCCGCCGACGATGATGTCGTTGCCGGCATCCCCTTTGATGGAGTCGATCCCGGCCCCGCCAAAGAGAAGGTCGTCATCATTGCCGCCGCGCATGGTGTCGCGGCCATTGCCGCCCAGCATGGTGTCATTGCCGTCTTCACCGACGAGGCGGTCGGCACCATTGCCGCCAAAGACGAGATCATCGCCGAAGCCTGCACGGATGATGTCGTCACCGTCATCACCACAGATCTCGTCATTGCCTGCGTTCCCGTAAAGCCGGTCACGCTCGGCACCGCCGGAGATCAGGTCATCGCCCTTGCCGCCGCGGATGGTGTCAACGCCGTCATTGCCCTGAAGCTCGTCGTCGTCATCGCCGCCTTCGATCGAGTCGTCACCGCCCTGACCAGCGATTTTGTCATTACCCGCATTACCCTCGAGCGTGTCATTGCCGTCAGGCCCCTTGAAGATGTCCTTTCCGGCCGCATCACCGACGATAATGTCATCACCGCCCTGACCTTTGACGAGGTCATCGCCCTTACCGGCGGCCACCGTATCATCGCCGCTGCCGGCGGTGACATCGTCATCACCCGTCAGGGCATAGATCAGGTCATTGCCGCCGCGGCCGTCGATCCGGTCGCTGCCATAAAGATCCTCACCCAGACCCGGGAAGGTTTCCGCCGTGTCGTCGCCGATGAAGACACCGCCATTGAACGTGCCGGTGACGAGGGTGACGGTTGCGGTGTCCGTCCCGCCATTGCCGTCATCGACAAGGTAGGTGAACTGATCAACGCCCTTGAAGCCGCTATCGGCCACATAGGTAAAGCTGCCATCGCTGTTGAGCGTCAATGTGCCATGAGAGACATCCGAGACCAGGCTCGTCGTGAGAACGTCGCTGGTGTCCACATCGGTGTCATTGTCGAGGACGTTCCCGGCAATGATCTCTCCGACAGGGCTGTAGCAGTAATCGTCCTCGGCTTCGGGCGCATCATTCACACCAATGATCAGGATGGTGACGGTTGCCGTATCAAACCCTCCATTCCCGTCCGTCACCGTATAGGTGAACGTATCCGTCGCGCTTTCACCGACGGCGAGATACTCGAACTGGCCGTTCGGGTCATAGGTGAAGGTGCCGTCCACATTGAGCGTGACTGAGCCGGTCGTCGCGCTGTCATCAAAGCTGTCGACAGTCAGGACATCAGATGTATCCGGATCGGTATCATTACCAAGCACGTCAATCGGCGCAGACGGATTATCCTCATCGGTCATCGCCATATCGTCATTGGCCGTCGGCGCATCGTTCACGCCGGTGATGGTGACGGTCACGGTCGCAGTATCGAAGCCGCCATTGCCGTCACTGACTGTGTATTCAAACGTGTCCATCGCCGTCTCGCCGACAGCCAGATATTCAAACTGGCCATTCGGGTCATAGGTGACAGTGCCGTCCATATTGACCGTGACCGCCCCCGTCGTGCCGGTGTCATCAACACTGCTGACGGTCAGGACATCGGAGGTATCCGGATCGGTGTCATTGCCAAGCACGTCAATCGGCGCGGTCGGATTGTCTTCATCCGTCATCGCCACATCGTCATTGGCGGTCGGCGCGTCGTTCACGCCGTTGATGGTGACCGTCACGGTCGCGGTGTCGACGAGGGCATCAAATTCGGCGCGACCAAACAGGACATAGGCCTGACCATTGCCATTGGTGCTGCCGATGATCAGGTCATCAATACCATCGCCATTGACATCGCCTGCCGCTGATACCGGCTCGCCGATCCGTCCGGCGCCACTGCCCCCGCGAATGATGAAGCCGATCGATCCATCAAAATCTGACCGGGTGTAGGAAGCCGCGAAACCGCTCGCCTGACCGAACAGGACAAATGTTTCGCCCTCGGTGAAACTGTTCCCGGAACCAAAAGCTCCAATCAGGAGATCGTCAATTCCATCTCCGTTGATATCGCCGGCTGACGAGACGCTCTCCCCGACATTCTGGAAGTCAGCATCGCCCCGAATAATAAACCCGTTGCTGCCATCGAGAAGGAAGGCATTGATGGTGGCGCTAAAGCCGCCATCCGTGCCGAAAATGACATAGGCTTCGCCGCGCCCGCTATTGGCACGGCCCGTTCCCACGACGAGGTCGTCGATACCGTCGCCATTCAGATCTCCGGCATTTGACGCTGAGACCCCATTTCTAAACGACCCCGCTCCCGTAATGGTGAAGCCATTGGTGCCGTTCAGGGTGGAGACATTTATGTCCGCGGGAAAGGCCTGATCGGAGCCAAAGACAACGTAATAGCGCCCTCCGATGCCAGAAATAATGACATCATCAAAACCGTCATTGTTGACGTCCCCAGCATTGGAGACCGCGTTGCCGGACAGGTCGAAATTTCCTGTCCCCGTCACACTAAAACCGTTCGCTCCGTTCAAAGATGATAGCTCGAAGCTGGCGGCGAACGTCTCGGCGCCGAAGATAATGTCGGTTCGGCCATTTCCGTCAAAGCCGTCTGAGTCGGCAAAATTCGACCCGATAATGATGTCGGCCTTGCCATCGCCATTGATGTCACCGCCCCCGGAAACAGAAATGCCGCTAAGATCGGATATGTTCGTCCCATTCAGGACGAAGCCGTTTGTGCCATCGAGGCTGGACAGGTCGAAATTTGCGGGCCGGGGCGAGGTTGATCCAAAGACGACATAGGTCTCCCCGGATTGGTCACCATTTGGATCTGCTATATAGGCTCCGATAATAAGATCATCGACGCCATCGCCATTGACATCTCCGGCATTGGACACGGACCATCCGGCACGATCCACCAGATCAATACCGCTCAATCTGTATCCGTTGGTTCCATCAAGCATCGAGAGGTCAAGTTCTGGATCGAATCCGGCAGTAGTGCCGAACACGACGAAGGCGTCACCAGTCTTGACATTCGGACCTGACAGGTCGTTGCCGGGACTGCCGACGATAAGGTCGTCGATGCCGTCTCCATTGACATCTCCCGCAGAGGAGACAGATACGCCTGTGAACGAGCCTGCCTCAAATCCATTGAGTGCAAACCCGATCGAGCCATCGCCGCCTTGGCTGGCCAGCACGGATGCGATGAGCACAAGCGGTTCGAACTCACCCGCCGACTGGACAAAAGACCCGTCCGTAACCGAATAAGTGAACGTGTCGGTCGTCGACTCTCCGACCGCCAGATAGTCAAACTGGCCGTTCGGGTCATATGTGAATGTGCCGTCGCTGTTCACCGTCAGCAGGGCCCCTGAAGCCAGCGTGATCTGCTGATCCACATTCGCTTCGTCGCCATTGACCGCATTTACCGTCAGAGGATCGCCGTCCGGGTCAGTGTCGGGACCATTGCCGTTATCGACAAGGACATCCCCCATGACGGCGTTATCTTCATCGGTGGTGAATGCGTCATCCTGCGCAGTCGGCGCATCGTTCACACCCGCAATCTCGATCGTCACGGTCGCGGTGTCCATCGCGCCGTTATTGTCCGTGATCGTATAGGTGAAGGTGTCTGTCGCAGTCTCACCCACCGCGAGATATTCGAACAGTCCATTCGGGTCATAATTGAACGTGCCGTCGCCATTGCTGGTGATCAGCGCACCGGCCGTACTTGTTCCGTCAAAGGCGGTGACACTGAACGTATCGCCCATATCCGGGTCGTAATCGTTGGAGAGGACATTCGCGGTGGTGAACGCCGTGTCCTCATCGGTCGCAAAGCCCATTCCGCTGTCATCGACGGCGACGGGTGCGTCATTCACGCCATTGATGAACAGGTTGAGGACAACACTATCCGTCGCGCCCTGGCTATCGGTCGCGGTGAGGCTATAGGTGAGTTCGAGTTGATCGCCCACCTGAAGGAAGTCGAATACACCCGGCCCAGACGAAAAGAAAACGACCATCTCACCTTCCGTCACCCCCGTACCGATAATCGGATTACTGGCAGGCGACAGGTATGGGAGGAGCTGGGCATTCGACAGCGTACCCGCCTTGTCCCCTGATTGGACAACCCCTGTTATGGAGAGGTTGACGACATCGGAGACATCAACGTCCAGAACATCAGGCATACTGGGGAAGCCCAGGGCGAACCCTGCGTTAAACGCATCTTCGGTGTTCGTGAACATATAGCCCTGCGGTACCGTGAACATCGGCGCGTCATTAACGCCGGTGATGGTCACGGTGACTGTCGCCGTATCAGTTGCCCCGTTATTGTCCGTGATCGTATAAGTGAAGGTGTCGGTCGTGCTTTCACCAACGGCGAGGTAATCGAACATGCCATTGGGGTCGTAGTTGAACGTGCCATCGCCATTGCTGGTGATCAGCGCGCCGGCCATGCTGGATCCGTCAAAGGCGGTGACGCTGAACGTATCCCCCAGATCCGGATCGAAATCGTTGGAAAGGACATTCGCGGTGGTGAACGCCGTATCCTCATCGGTCGCAAAGTCCATGCCGCTGTCGTCGACGGCGACGGGGGCGTCATTCACCCCACTGACAATTGTGGATACAACGGCCGTATCAACGCCGCCATTTCCATCCGATACCGTGATCGTCAGATCGAAGGTCAGGACATCTCCCGCCTGCAGGAACTGGAAGAGCGGGTCGCCATTCGCGTTATAGGTGAGCCAGATTGGGCCAGAGTCGGTTTCGCCGGCCTCGATGACGGTCGCGCCGCCCCTAATTTCGAAATGGGAGAGAATTTCTGCATCGCTGACAACGCCTGCCTTGTCTCCTGACTGGGTGGCGCCGGTGATCGACGCCGTCACCACGTCATTGACGTCAACATCGGTGACCTGAAAGGCATTCGGAAAGCCCAAGGGAGACAAGTTGAATAAGTCTTCGTCCGGAACATAGGCGTTCAGGATTGTAAGGTCAGGCGCATCATTCACTCCGGTGATGTTCACCGTAACGGTCGCTGTGTCGGTGCCGCCATTTCCGTCGGATACGGTATAAGTGAACGTATCGGTCGCCGTCTCACCCACGGCGAGATAATCGAATTGTCCGTTAGGGTCATAGGTTACATTTTCGTCGAATGCGGTTGGAGGGTTAATGGTCACTGTGCCGCCATTGGCCCCTTGCGAAACAGACACAATGCTCAAAGTACTGCCGGAATCGTTATCCAGTACATTCACATCCGCAAATGCATCTTCACCTACGGAAATTGTGTCATCCATGGCATCCGCAGCGCCGGGTACAATGGGGACAAAAATATCAGCATACGCAAATGAGCTGATGACCGTGTTCGACGTAATCGTGAACGCCGAACCGGCATTGAACGTATTATAGGCGATTTCATTCGTCGGAATGATAATGCCGCCGGAAAGCCCGACACCAACCATCCACAGGCCCGTGCCACCATTCGACATGGTGAAGGACCGCATTTCGGCGGGACCGACATATGCGTTCGGACCAGCGGGGATGCCCACAAAGGTGAATTCATCACCCTGGCCGACATTGATATTTCCATCATCGGTCGGCGAGGACATGGCGTTACGCGGTCCGCCAAAAGGGGCGGGGGCCGCGGCAAAGGCGCTCCAGATGCTCTCAAACGTCGCCCAGACTACAAAATTGACCATTTTCGAATTCTCCCCAAATTCTTCGCCGCGAACGAATTTCCGTTATCGGTCAGGGAGTTGTCTCCAGACACTCCCCCAAAAGCTGCAGACTCGCCAAGAGTGTAGCTGATCGGGTTTTGCCGCTCCCCCCATTTGGGGGGGCGGGGCTGCTGAAAGGCGCAAATAAAGTAGGAAAATCGGGAGCTGGAGAGGTCGTCTGGGGTACTGCTCAGCTCGATGCCCGCATTTGGTATCAAGCGGGCGTGATACGTCGGTCACGAAGGGCGATTTTGTAATCAGTGAAGGAAAAAGCCGCGCAGGGCGCAAATGAGCGCGGCGAGTAGTTTTCAGGAGGGAAAGTGCGAAGGACTTGAGCTCTTTCTGCTCAGCTCCATTTCGGCGCTTCACGCATCTTGGTGAAGGCTTCGCGCAAAGCCGCGGACCACGCATCGCTGAAGGCATGGAAATTCTTGTCATCCGCCTCGATCCGTCGGCGGACGGAAAATTCGAGCGCGCCGTTCGGGATTACTGCGACATCAAGCGGCATGCCGACCGACAGGTTCGAGCGAAGGGTTGAGTCCATCGAGACGAGACAGGCGGTCACGCCATCCTCGATTGAGGAGTCCGAAGTGATGACCCGGTCAATGATCGGCTTGCCATATTTGAACTCGCCGAGCTGGAAGAAGGGGGTGTCCTCGGTCGCCTCGATATAGTTCCCGGCGGAATAGATCATGAAGAGCCGCGGTTCGGCCCCGGCGCGCTGGCCGGCAAGGATCATCGTGGCCGCGCTTGATTCATTCATGCCGGTCAGGCCCGGGCCCCACTGGTTTTGCTGGCCTTGCATCAGCCCGCCGAGGAGAGCCGCCGCACGCGACATGGTCGGCACGTTCAGGAGCGTGTCGCCCTGATGATTGGGATCATCGATCGCTTCCTGGATCTGGGCAATCACGGCTTGGGTGACAGCGAGATTGCCCGCGGTCATGATCGCCATGGCCCGGTCACCGGGGACGGTCCAGGTGAACATCTTGCCGAACCGGGCGATGTTATCGACCCCGGCATTGGTCCTTGTATCGGACAGAAGAACCAGCCCGGCCTTCAATTTGAGGGCTACGCAATACGTCATTCGTGAGGACTTTCGAGTGGAATGGGACGCTCAGGCGGACCGGGGCGTGCATTCATCAAGTGGTACCCTTAACTCACAGCGTCAACGGTGCCGCCACGCTGAATTATACACTTCTCAGGACATGGCCTGATTCAGGGACTGTTCCGAGACCTCATCTAGATCTTCGTCTTCCGGCTTTGGGTCAACGGGCAGCGCCATATTGGTAAAATGGTAGTCACGCCCAATCTGGGAAGACAGCCAGTTATTGCGCGCGATGAAACGGGTGAGGAATTCGTGCAGGCCGCTTTCGATGACTGCTTCGGCATCATTCTGGCTCAACTCCGTCGCAATACTGGCGCAGATTTCATGGCAATCGTGGCGCTCAGCATAGAGCCGGGCGAGGCGGTTGAGGTGCTCTGTGATGTTTTCGATGCAGAAGGCGAGCGAGCGCGGGCTCCGTGTGTTCAGCACCAGAAAGTCGATCATGTTCTCAAGATCATAACCGCCGCCATAGACCCAGTTATACGCCCGGGCGGAGGAGGTCGCGCGCAGGATCACGGCCCAGTGATAGGTGTCGATCGGGCTGTCGGCGGCGTCTTCGGGCTGGGTCAGTGCGAAATATTCGACATCGAGCAGGCGCGCGGTACAGTCTGCGCGCTCGACAAAGGTCCCCAGACGGAGGAAATCGTAAGTATCATTCCTCAGGATTGTTGAATCGGCGACCCCGCGGAAAAGGGCACATTTCTGCTTGACCGTATCGAGAAAGGGCAGAAGGCGTCCGTCGCCCGGCTCGATGGGGCCGGTGCCGAGCAGGCTGTGCCAGAACTCGTTGATGGCTTCCCACATATCGATCGTCATCGCCGTGCGGATCGAGCGGGCATTGGCGCGGGCGGCGGCAATCGCCGAATAGATCGAGGACGGATTATCTTGCGAGAATGCCATATGCGCGACGGTATTCAGCTGGTTCAGCTCGGTATGCTGTTCCTTGAATGTGTGCAGGACCCCGGCGGCCGAGAGGATCGCCTCCCATGGCGGCGGCTGGTCGGCAACGCGTGGGATCGCGCTCATCCGTTTCCCGCTTTCAAGCAGGCGGGCCATGTTTTCTGCCCGCTCAACATAGCGGCCAATCCAGTAGAGATTTTCAGCAGTCCGGCTCAGCAGTGCCATTTTACTCTCCCTTGAGGACCCAAGTGTCTTTCACCCCGCCCCCCTGGCTTGAATTGACGACCAGCGAGCCCTCACGCATCGCCACACGGGTCAGACCGCCCGGCGTGAGGGAGACCGTCATCTCTCCGTTTTTCGATCCCACAAGAGCAAAGGGTCGCAAGTCAACATGGCGCGGGGCGATGTCGCCTTTCGCAAGGGTGGGGCAGGTCGACAGCTCCAGCGTCGGCTGAGCGATATATCCCTTAGGGTTCTTCTCGATCGCCTTGGCAAAGGCGGCGCGCTGCTCATCGGTCGCATGCGGACCAATCAGCAGGCCATAACCGCCCGATCCGTGGACTTCCTTGACGACCAGCTCGTCGAGTTTCGAAAGGACATGCGCGCGCTCAGCCTCGTCGCTGCATTTCCATGTCGGTACATTCGACAGGATCGGCTCCTCATCGAAGTAAAACCGCACCATGTCCGGCACGTAGGTATAGACCGCCTTGTCATCGGCAATGCCGGCACCCGGCGCACTGATCAGGGTGACGCTGCCTTTCTCGAAAGCATCGATCAGGCCGGGGACACCGAGGATCGAGTCCGGGTCGAACCGCTGGGGATCGAGATATTTGTCATCGATCCGGCGATAAATGACATCCACTCGCTGCGGCCCGCAGGTCGTCCGCATATAGACAAGGCCATCTTCCGTATAAAGATCAGGACCTTCGACCAACTCCACGCCCATTTCGTCGGCGAGGAAGCCATGCTCGTAAAAGGCGCTGTTGAACGGACCCGGTGTTAGAACGACGATGGTCGGCTCGCCTTCGCAGAGCGGCGGTTTCACGCTGCGCAGGGTCTCGCGAAGCTGGGAGGGATAGGTATCAACCGGCAGGACGTGGCTATCTTCGAATAGCTCGGGGAACAGCCGGATCATGATCTCGCGGTTCTCCAGCATATAGGAGACTCCGGACGGGGTGCGGCAATTGTCCTCAAGGACGTAGAATTCCTCCGGCCCTGTACGGACGATGTCGATGCCAATGATGTGGCTGTAGATCCCTTGCGGCGGATCGATCCCCTTCATCGCGGGCAGATAGGCATCATTCTGATAGATGAGGTCCTCAGGGATGATGCCGGCCTTGATAATCTCCGCATCGTGATAAACGTCCCAGATGAACCGGTTGAGGACGCGGGCCCGCTGGTCGATCCCTTTGGAGAGGGTCTCCCATTCGCTATTGGTGAAAATGCGCGGGAAGATGTCGAACGGAATCAGGCGCTCGGGGTCGCCGCCTTCGCCATAGACAGAGAACGTGATGCCGACCTTCCGGAAGATGGTCTCGGCTTCATCACGTTTCTGCTGGAGGATTTTCGTCCCGGTCTTTTCAATCCAGGTATTGATTGTCTTGTACGGGGTACGGACCGCAGCACTCGGCCCCATTTCATCAAACATGTTTCCTGCGTTTATTTTTGCACCGCGAAAACTTTCGCACATTTCTGTTAGTTGTGCGAGATAGTTAGCAGAGCCATGAGCGGTTCTGTGTAAAAAAGTGCACATAAACCCGCGAAGCTGGAAAGGGCAGGCCGATGAGCATCGACGTCGCGCTGACGCATCGTACGCGTTACGTATATGACAAGGCGATCGCGATGGGACCGCAGATTGTCAGGCTGCGCCCGGCACCCCATTCTCGCACGCATGTGAAGTCCTTCGGCCTGAAGATCTCGCCGGAGGAGCACTTCCTCAACTGGCAGCAGGACCCCTTCGGCAATTACCTCGCCCGGCTGGTGATCCCAGAGAAAACCAAGAGCTTTGAGGTCGTCGTCGATCTGGTTGCGGATCTCTCGCCGATCAACCCGTTTGATTTCTTCCTTGAAGAAGAGGCGAGTGAGACGCCTTTTGCCTATGACAAGGGGCTCTTGAAGGAACTTGCGCCCTATCTTGAGCTGATCGAGGGCGGCTCGTTGTTCGAGCGGCTCGTTGTTGAAGAGCGCCGCAATTTCCAGAAGGGCGACGGTACGATTGATTTCTTTGTCGGGATCAATCAGCGGCTGGAACAGGCGATCCGCTACACGACGCGGATGGAGCCGGGTGTCCAGACGCCGGAGGAAACCCTCAAGCTGGCGGTCGGCTCGTGCAGGGATTCGGCATGGCTGATGGTCGCGCTGATGCGGCGGCTCGGTATCGCGGCGCGGTTCGTCTCGGGCTATCTGATCCAGCTGAAAGCGGACGAAAAATCTCTCGAAGGACCGTCCGGGCCAGAAGAGGACTTCACCGATCTTCACGCGTGGACGGAAGTCTATCTGCCCGGTGCGGGCTGGGTCGGGCTTGATCCGACCTCGGGACTTTTTGCGGGCGAGGGGCATATCCCGCTCGCGGCCACCCCGTCACCGCAGAGCGCCGCGCCGATCTCCGGCGGGCATGAACCTGCCGAGGTCGAGTTCGATTTCGAGATGTCGGTCACGCGGGTCTATGAGACGACACGGGTGACAAGCCCGATGAGCGAAAATCAGTGGGCGGCGATCCGTGAAGCGGGCGAGAAGATCGATGAGCGCCTGAACCGGAACGATGTGCGCCTGACCATGGGCGGTGAGCCGACTTTCGTGGCCTCAACTGATCGCGATGCGGAAGAATGGAATATCGACGCCGTCGGCCCGACCAAGCGGATCTATGCCGATAAGCTCATCCGCAAGTTCCGTGACCGGTTCGCGCCGGGCGGCCTCCTTCAATATGGGCAGGGCAAATGGTATCCGGGTGAGCAATTGCCGCGCTGGGCGTTCGCGCTTTACTGGCGGCGGGACCATGTGCCGCTGTGGCAGGATCCTTCGCTGATCGCGACGGAAAACGGCCCGCGTCAGGCCGGCGCGCCGGAGGCGGAGCGTTTCATGTCGACGCTGTGCGGGGCATTGGGTGTGGACGAGGAATACGCGCAGCCGGCCTTTGAGGATCCCGCCGCCTATCTCTTTCAGGAATCAAAGCTGCCGCCCAATGTCGATCCGCTCGACAACAAGCTCGAAGACCCAGAATCACGGGCGCGCCTCGCCAAGGTCTTCGACCGGGGGCTGAGTACGCCTGCCGCTTTCGTCCTGCCGATTCAGGTGCAGCAGGGGCGGGCGAGAGCCTCGCGCGCGTGCCGCTGGGTCAGTGAGAAATGGAAAACCCGCCGGGGACGGATTTATCTTAATCCGGGGGACAGCCCGTCCGGCTTCCGCCTGCCGCTGACCTCGCTGACCTATCTTGATCCAAGGCGGCGGCCCGATGTCTATCCGCTTGATCCGTTTGCCGCGCGCGGCGCGCTCCCGGCGCGGGAGCCGACCATGCAGCGGCCGATGGGGGCGGGGGGCGATGCCCTGCCGCCAGAGAATTTGCCCGATGAGATCGAGCCTGACTGGCCCGATATGATGGATGTCGAGCCGGGCATGGCCTTTTATGGCTCCGGGCCTTTCATCCGTACCGCGATGACGGTCGAGCCGCGCGATGGGGTGATCTGCGTCTTCCTGCCGCCGGTCCGCTCCGGCGATGAATTTGCCGACCTGATCGCCGCGATTGAGGAGACCTCTGAGGCTACCGGCCTGCCGGTCCAGATTGAGGGTTATTCTCCGCCGCCGGATCACCGGATTGATGTCATCAAAGTGACCCCCGATCCGGGCGTCATCGAGGTCAATATCCATCCCGCCCATTCATGGCGCGAGCAGGTCGATGTGACCCGCTCGGTTTATGAGGCGGCACGGGAATGCGGGCTTGAGGCTTCGAAATTCATGATCGACGGGCGCCCGACGGGCTCGGGCGGCGGCGCGCATATTGTGGTTGGCGGTGCGACCCCGGCGGACAGCCCCTTCCTGCGGCGCCCGGACGTTCTCGCCTCGATCATCCGCTACTGGCAGAACCATCCGTCCCTGTCCTATTTCTTCTCCGGCCTCTTCATCGGCCCGACAAGTCAGGCTCCGAGGCTGGATGAGGCGCGTCAGGAATCGCTGTTCGAGATGGAGATTGCGCTCTCCAAAGTGCCCAATCCACTGACCTCGTCAGGTGCGGACTGCCCGCCCTGGCTGGTGGATCGGCTGTTCCGGCATTTGCTTACAGATGTCACGGGGAACACCCACCGCGCGGAGATCTGCATCGACAAGCTCTTCTCACCGGATGGGCCGACCGGGCGCCTTGGCTTAGTCGAGTTCCGCAGTTTCGAGATGCCCCCTCACTACCGGATGAATCTTGCCCAGCAGCTATTGCTCCGGGCTCTGATCGCCTGGTTCTGGGAGAAGCCTTACGAGGGCGGTCTAACCCGCCACGGCACATTGCTGCATGACAAATTTATGTTGCCTTACTTCCTCAAACAGGATCTGGCCGAGGTCATGTCTGATGTCTCGCGCGGGACGGGCATCGCTTTTGATCCGGGCTGGTTTGATGCGCAATATGAGTTCCGGTTCCCGAAACTCGGCGAGCATGAGATCGAAGGCACCCATATCGAGCTGCGCGCCGCGCTCGAGCCATGGCATGTCCTTGGTGAAGAGGGAACGGTCGGCGGCACGGCGCGGTTCGTCGACAGCTCGCTTGAAAGGGTTGAGGTCAAGGTGCGCGGCCTTGATCATCAGCGCTATGCGCTTTTGTGCAATGGTTATGAAGTGCCGCTGACGACGATCGAGGAAGATGGCCAAGCGGCGGAGCTCGCCGGTATTCGCTACCGGGCATGGTTGCCGCCATCCTGCCTGCATCCGACGATCTATCCGCATGCCCCGCTGATCTTTGATCTTTATGATCGCAAGAACGGCCGGGCCGTGGGCGGGGTGACCTATCACGCCCATCACCCGGGTGGCCGGAATTATGAGACCCAGCCGGTCAATGCGCTGGAGGCGGATGGCCGCCGCCGCGCGCGTTTCTCGACTTTCGGCAGCGCACCGGGGGCAATGAGCCCGCGTCAGCCGGTGATGTCGCCGGAATATCCGACCACGCTGGATTTGCGGATCGCGTAAAGCGCTTCGGGATTATTTCTTCGGACGGCGGTCGATACTGCGCCGCTTGACCCAGGCATTGCCGTTCGACATCAGCCCGGCAATGCGTTGCTCCGCGGCAGGCTTGCGGCTGCCGCCAGCTTCGGCGGGCAGGGGAGCGGCCTTGCGCACCGTGCTGATCATATCCGGCGTCTCCGCCCTGACGGAGCTGTCTGCCTTGCCATGTGTCAGGAGCGCGGTCATCCGCGCAAGACTGTTCTTTTTGTATCTGTAAAGATGATAATCAGTCGGCAGCGGGCGCGAAGCGTCATGGTGATGACGCTCGGGCAGTTTCTCGCGCCACTGCCCGCCGCTGTAACTCTGGTTGAGCGGTGTTAAGAGCCCCGCGTCGGCCAGCACCATCGCGGCCAGTGTCAACCGTTGGGCGGACGAATAAGCCTCTGGGCTCGTCCGGCTGGCGGACGGAATGGCAAGATAATAGGCACCGCGCCACCAGAATGTGTGATTGAGAAGCTCCTCATGCGGCGGCTTGTCATCCTCATCCCCCATCAGATGCTGGATCGAGGCTGATTGCTCCATATAAGCAGGATGATCCTTGATCGAGCGTGCAGGTTTCCGTCCGTGCAGGGACAGGATCAGGATGAAGAGGTCGATGGCAATGGCAACGCCCAGCGGGATGTAATCCCGCCCCGCCATCAGCTTGGCGTCACTCTTGCCGCGAAAGGGCGCAAACATCGTATTGGCGAATTTGCCGAAGGCGGCGACGGTCGCATCCGGGCCAAGCGGCACATCCAGCGCGACCTCGGGCAGCTCGGGCAGGGCGGACAATGCACTGACCGCCTGCGACATGATGATATCTAGCTCCCGGTCCGGGCAGGAGAACGTGATATCGCCATCGGTCATCGGGGCCTGTCCGGCGTCGATCCGTCCTTCAAGCAGGGTCACTGCGCTGTGAACGGATGGTCCGGTGCGAAAGGCTTCGTATCGGGTCGCGGTCTCGGCCATGACCTGCTCGGTTTCTTTGAGGAGGCGCCGCGTGCCTTCCTCATCGAGAGAGGCGAAGGCCGATGGCGTCAGCCGGCCGAGCTGTTCGGAAAGCTCCGCCCGCAGGGCAAATAGGCTGCCCGGTGTTATCTCGGCGCCTTCGCCGACCTGCACCGCAATGCGTTTTCGAAGCGCGGTCATTGTTGCGGCATCCTGTGTCCGCAGCCGATAGCGGGGGCCGGGACCAGCGAGCGTTTCAGGGCCGCAGGTGCCGCCTGCGCTCGTTTCCTGATCGGCGCGTTCGACCGACAGGGTGGCGAGCGCATCTAGTGCAGAGAGGCTTTCGTCCAGGCGGCCATAGGCGAGGGCGAAAGTGCGGTTCAGCCGGTCGACCTCATATTCGGCGGCGCGCTGTGCGGCGCTGTGGGACTCGATATGCTTCCAGTAAAAGCCGTAACCGAAACCGACGGAAATGACAGTCAGAAGGACGTATCCGAACAAAAAGAGCGGCGTGAGCAGGCCGGTCTGCCCGCTACTCAATCTCTCGAGTGTCCAGGAAATCAAGACGGTCAGGATGGCGACCGCAAAGCCGATAGTGATGATGGTGGCAGCGCCGGGATAACCATTCGCGGCGGTGATCAGGCCGATCAGGCCTTGAGTCGTCGACCACCAGGAGAGAGCGAGGAGAGCGGTGAGGAGGAACCCCCGTGTCCACTCAACGCCAGACAGGCGGTCAAGGATGGCCGAAGTGATACGCGTACGGCCGGCATCCGAACTCATTCCCTGCCCCATGAGTTATTCGTACTACAGAAGAAAGAAGTGCGGTGGAGCCTGGAAAAGGAGAGGCTCCACCGCGCATGGTGTTCTACCGGTTATTCGGCCGGGTAGTGGGCCTTGACGATGTTGATACCCGGGGCGCCGGTTTCGGCGATGTCGAGACCAACATCCTCATGTTCCGCAGTCGACCTGATGCCGATGGTGAATTTGAGGAAGAACCACAGAACAAGGCTAACCCCGAAGACGAAGCCCGCATTGGCGAGAACGCCTGTGCCTTGTGCGATGATGGAGACTTCCTTGTTCGACAGCGGCACGACCAGCGTGCCCCAGATGCCGCAGGCGAGGTGAGCTGGAATAGCGCCGACCACATCGTCGATACGCAGTGCATCAAGCAGCGGGGTGACGAGGAAGACCAGCGTGCCGCCAATGGCACCAATGATCACGGCAAGGAGGATTGAGTCCATGACAGGATCCGGCATCAGCGGCTCAGCCGTGATAGAGACAAGGCCGCCGATCGCACCATTAAGCGCAAGCGGAAGGCTGATCTTGCCCAGAAGCAGCGTTGAAAGGACGACGACGGTCACGACACCAGAGGCAGCTGCCATATTGGTGTGGATGAAGATGTCCGAGACTGCGATTGAGTCATCAAGCGAGCCGAGCGCGAGCTGCGAACCGCCGTTAAAGCCGAACCAGCCGAGCCACAGGATGAAGACACCCAGCGTGGCAAGCGGCATGGAAGCGCCGTAGAATTCGTGCTTCTCGACAGTGCCGTCATATTTCCCTTTACGGGCGCCCAATGCGATGGCCCCGGCAAGAGCTGCCCAGCCGCCGGTCGCGTGTACAAGAGTTGAGCCTGCGAAATCTGAGAAGCCTTTGGCGTCGAGCCAGCCGGCACCCCATTCCCAGCTTGCCTGGATAGGGTAGATAAAGCCGGTCAGGATGGCCGTGAAGATGAAGAACGGCCAGACGCGGATCCGCTCGGCCAGTGTGCCGGAGACGATCGACGCGGCGGTCGCCACGAACACCATCTGGAAGAACCAGTCGGACCCCGCCGAATAGCCCGTGCCCAGAGGATCAGAATCGTCTGCCGACCAGACATTGTTCTCAAGAAGGTTGTTGACGTAGCCGCCTTCTTCGATGCCGTAGATCATGTTGTAGCCGCACAGCCAGACCATCAGCCCCGCGATGGAATAGAGTGTGATGTTCTTCAGGCAGATTGCAGCCGTGTTCTTGGCACGGACAGAGCCCGCTTCAAGCATGCAGAAGCCTGCCGCCATGAACATGACGACCATCCCCATGATCAGGAACAGCAGCGTGTTGAAGATGAAAGTTGTGTCTGGCGCGGGGGCCTGCGCATGCGCAGTGGCGCCCCCGGCCAGTATCACCGCAGGCAGGGCGGTGAACAGCTTCGATCGAGTGATCCGCATCGATAATCCCCTTTTGACTTGCACGGATTGGCGCCGCCCATGAGCGCCGTATGACAGTATGTTTACATTTTTGCGATGCAATATCTAGCGCGATAATATGATTTTTAATGCTGCATTGCGCTATCAAAAGGCGAAGTGTAGTGATATTGCGGGGTTAAACGGGGCAAACACCCATAAAATAGTTCAAGATTGACATAAAGTATCAATGCTTTTGGTGGCCCGGTAGGGCGGCCAGCGGGGTAAGGCTCCCGGGAAGTGCAGCATTCTGAGACAGATCGCAGCCTTCTTCGGGTCGTCTGGCAAGTGGGAACCGGGGATCAGTAGAGGGGTGAAAATGCCGGTGGGCAGGGCAGAAAACCGCCATGAGGGAAGCCGCGACCGGGGAGCTGCGCATATGGCGGGGCTGCGGCCTGTCTTCCTGTCGGGCGGTATGCTGTTCGGCGGGGCGGCGATCCTTGGCGGATTGCTATTGGCGATCCTCCAGAGTGGCGCAGGCATTGGCGGGCTGGCTCTGATGGGATCAGGCGCGCTGCTTCTGATCTCAATGGCGGTGCTTGATCATCTGTATAAGGAGAGGCCTCAACTGCGGCGCGAAGCGGAGGCGATCTGCGTTCCCAGCCTTCTCGCTCGGCTGGGTCCCTCCCGTTTGCCGTCCCGGCGCGTCGTGCATGATGCCCTTATCTGGCTGGACGGCAGGGCACATCTCGTGATCCCGCTTACCGGACCTTATGAGCGTGCGCGGGCAGATTATCTTGAAAGCCTGATTTCTCTTACGCATCTGATGACGGAGGAGGGGCTCGCAACACCTGCCGATCCGCTTGAAGGCGGCGCCGGGCGGCGCGAAGCCCTGCGGCGCATGGAAGGCTCAAGCGCGAGCTGGCCGTTCCGCAAACGCCATCTCTTCTTCCGGCTCGGCGATGGGGTCATCACCGAGCTGCTAAGTGAGCTGCCCTGACGGGCGCTGCATTCCTGATCAGAGAAGCAGGATCGAGATGTCTTCGGGTTCGAACACCGGCGCATAATCAGGTGTCGACCCCATCTCCGGTGCGAGATCCTCGAAGGCTTCGCTCGCGGCCGTATCGGGCAGAACGATTTCAGCCGTCACAGGGGCTGGCACTTCGATGCTCGACGCCCCGCCCTCGAAAGTGAACTCGACTACCGTTGAAGAGCCGAGCACGTTCTGGATCGTGCTGGCATCGCCGCTGTTCTTGTCGAATGACGTCACGTCCTGGAAGTTCAGTGTCGGGACATTCAGATTATCGACAAGAGTGATCGAACCGCCATCGAAGAAGCTGATATTCAGATCGTCGGCCTGTCCGTCACCGTCAAAGTCACCGCCGGCAAAGGCGACGAAATTATCGATCTCGCTGAACAACAGGTCTTCGAGATCGCCGCCTGGTGTCGCTCCGTCAAAGGTGACATGGAAAGCGATCTTATCGCCGTCGAACGAGAAGAAGCTTTCAAGCACACTGTGTCCGGCTTCGTTGGTGATGCTAGTGATCGCACCGCCGACCACCTTAACGGTCAGCTCGAAGAGATGCGTGTCGCTGCCTGCGCCGCCATTGAGGGTGTCATCCCCCTCGCTTGCCATCAGCGTATCATTGCCGTCGCCACCGAACAGCATGTCATCGCCATCGCCACCGTCGAGCTCATCGTTTCCGGTGCCGCCATCCAGCGTGTCATTGGCGCTGCCGCCGCCCAGCGTGTCATTGCCTTCGTCCCCGTACAGAAGGTCGATACCGCCGCCGCCGAAAAGATCGTCATCATCCTCTTCACCGCTGAGCGTATCGCGGCCCTGACCGCCAATCAGCGTGTCATCGCCTGTGCCGCCGGAAAGCAGGTCATGACGGTCTTCGCCCTTGAGCAGGTCGTCGCCTGATCCGCCAACAAGGTCGTCGTCGCCATAACCGCCGCGCAGCTCGTCATTGCCAGCATCACCGCGAAGGACGTCAAAGCCGTTATTACCGATGAGCAGGTCATCGCCGCTGCCGCCAGAAATCTGGTCGTCATTCCGGCCACCCTTGATCGTATCTTCGCCGTCGCCGCCCATCAGCGTGTCTTCACCCTGATCGCCGAGGATGCTGTCATCGCCCTCACCGCCTTCGATCTCGTCATCGCCGTAAGCGCCATCAAGCGTGTCATTGCCGCCCTGACCGAAAATCGTGTCATCTCCTGCTGCGCCAAAGACGTAGTCATTGCCTTCTGGTGCGGTATCGTCCGGCCGCGGTGCATCGCGGTCGCCATAGATAAGGTCGCCGAGCCGACCGCCGACAAGGCTGTCAGAGTCGCCCCCGCCAATCAGCGTGTCCTTGCCATCGCCGCCATCGAGCGTGTCATTACCGCCGAGCCCATAAATCAGGTCATTGCCGTCGAGGCCGGAGAATTCTTCGGATTCATCCGTACCGATCAGGGTATCGTCCTTCGGCGTTGAACCTGAGCCATCGCCAAGCCCGATAATCGTGATGGTCACGGTTGCCGTGTCGCTGCCGCCATTCCCATCACTGACGGTATAGGTGAAGGTCTCCGTCGCGGTCTCGCCTGACTCTAGGTCATCGAACTGCCCATTCGGGTCATAGGTGAATGTGCCGTCGCCATTGGAGACGAGCACGCCCAGCATGCCGGTGTCGTCATAGCCGACAAAACTGATCGTATCGGTGCTGTCGATATCACTGTCATTGGCGAGCACATCAAAGACGGCTGTTGCAGTCTCCTCGTCGGTCGAGAGCATGTCATCGACAGCATTGGGCTGGTCATTGATGCCTGTTACCGTGATCGTCACGGTCGCTGTATCCATGCCGCCTTTGCCGTCACTCACCGTATAGGTGAAGCTGTCGGTGGCTGTCTCGCCTGCACCCAAATAGTTAAAGGCTGCATTCGGATTATAGGCGAAGGTGCCATTGCCATTGTTGATGACAATGCCTTGCGTGCCGCTCGTATCGAAGCTGGCGATGGACAGGGTGTCCATGTCCGCATCCGTATCATTCGCAAGAACCGCGATGGTGGAGATCGCACTGTTCTGGCTGGTCGAGACGCTGTCGGCGACTGCCACCGGATCGGTGTTCATCACATCGCTGACACCGGTGATGGTGATGGTGACGGTCGCCGTATCGGTGCCGCCATTCCCGTCACTGACGGTATAACTAAAGCTGTCCGTCGCCGTTTCACCCGCTTCGAGATATTCGAACTGGCCATTGGTGTCATAGGAGAACGTGCCGTCGCCATTATTGGTGACGACGCCGATCGTGCCGGTGACATTCAGCCCGGTGATGCTCAGGACATCGCTCGCATCGACATCACTGTCATTGGCGAGAACGGAGATGACGGCGATGGATGAGTCCTCATCCGTGGTCGCTGTATCATCCATCGCGTCAGGGTCATCATTGACGCCAGTGATGGTAATGGTGACGGTCGCGGTATCTGTCCCGCCATTCCCGTCACTGACGATGTAGGTGAAGCTGTCCGTCGCCGTCTCGCCAGTTGCGAGATAGTCGAACTGGCCATTCGGATCATAGGCGAAGGTGCCGTCACCATTATTGGAAACAAGCCCCGCCGCGCTGGTTGCATTAAAGCTCATGACACTGAGCGTATCACTTGCATCAACATCACTATCATTGCCGAGGACGGAGATGGCGGCGAGCGCGCTATCCTCATCGGTCATCGCAGTGTCGCCCGCGGCGACCGGGTCGTCATTGACGCCCGTGATGGTCACAGTGACGGTGGCCGTATCCGTGCCGCCATTCCCGTCGCTGATCGTGTAAGTGAAACTGTCCGTCGCGCTCTCACCAACGGCGAGATAGTCAAACTGACCGTTCGGGTTATAGGCAAAAGTGCCATCACCATTATTGGTGACTAGGCCCAGTGTGCCCGCCGCATTGAAGCTCGTGACATTCAGGACATCGCCCATATCGGGGTCGCTGTCATTATCGAGAACGGAGATGACGGCGATGGCGCTGTCTTCATCCGTCATCGCCGTATCGTTCCCGGCGACCGGATCGGCATTCATGCCGCCCGTATTGTCGTTGACGCCGATAATGGTGATCGTGACGGTTGCGGTATCGGTCCCGCCATTCCCGTCACTGACGGTGTAGGTGAAGCTGTCGGTCGCCGTCTCACCGGCATTCAGGGCTTCGAACTGCCCGTTCGTGTCGTAAGAGAAGGTGCCATCGCCATTATTGGTGACAACGCCCAGCGTGCCGGTTGTGTCAAAGCCTGAAATGCTGAGCATATCCGACGCATCGACATCCGTATCATTGGCAAGAACTGAGATCACGGCGATGGATGAGTCTTCATCCGTAGACGCTGTGTCATCCATCGCGTCGGGGTCATTATTGACCCCGGTGATAGTGATTGTGACGGTCGCGGTGTCCGTGCCGCCATATCCGTCGCTGATCGTATAGGTGAAGCTGTCGGTCGCGGTCTCACCGGCTGCCAGGTAGTCGAACTGGCCGTTCGGGTCATAGGTATAGCTGTCGACGCCAGTCTCCATGACGAGGCCGGTCGTGCCGGTCGTATCGATGCTCTCGATCAGGATGACATCCGACGCATCAGGATCAAAGTCATTGCCAAGGAGGCTGATCGAGACGGCGGCCGTATCCTCATCAGTCGTGACCGCATCATCGACGGCGACAGGCTCGTCATTTGCGCCCCAAACCGAAATCGTGACAGTGGCCGTGTCGGTGCCGCCATTCCCGTCACTGATCGTATAGGTGAAGCTGTCAAAGGCGCTTTCGTCCGGTGCAAGATACTCGAACTGGCCGTTCGCATCATAATCGAACGTGCCGTCACCATTCATCGTGACAAGGCCAATCGTCGAGGACGTGTCAAAGCTGACGACGCTGATCGTATCGCTGGCATCGATATCGCCGTCATTGTCGAGAACGGGGATGCCTGTGCGGATCGTGTCTTCATCAACGAGGAAGAGGTCATCGACCGCATCCGGATCATCATTGACGCCGGTGATGGTGATGGTGACGGTCGCGGTGTCGGTGCCGCCATTCCCGTCGCTCACCGTATAGGTGAAGCTGTCGGTCGCGGTCTCGCCGACGGCCAGGTAATCGAACTGACCATTCGGGTCATAGGCGAAGGTGCCGTCGCCATTATTGGTGACAAGACCGGTCGTGGCGCCTGTATCAAAGCCGGTGACACTCAGCACGTCACTCGTATCGACATCGCTGTCATTGGCGAGAACGGAGATCACGGCGATGGCGCTGTCTTCATCCGTCGTCGCTGTATCATCAACGGCATCGGGGTCATCGTTCACGCCGGTGATCGTGATGGTGACGGTCGCCGTGTCAGTGCCGCCATTTCCGTCGCTGACGGTATAGGTGAAGCTGTCGGTCGCGGTCTCATCGACAGCCAGATACTCGAACTGGCCATTCGGATCATAGGCAAAGGTGCCGTCCCCATTATTGGTGACAAGGCCTGCCGTGGCGCCTGCGTCAAAGCCAGAGACGCTCAAGCTGTCTGACGCATCGACATCACTGTCATTCGGCAGCACCGAAATGACAGCAATCGCGCTATCTTCATCCGTAGACGCAGTATCATTGACGGCGACCGGATTGTCATTCACGCCGGTGATCGTGATGGTGACAGTCGCCGTGTCGGTGCCGCCATTCCCGTCGCTGACGGTATAGGTGAAGCTGTCCGTCGCGGTCTCACCAACGGCAAGGTATTCGAACTGGCCATTGGGGTCATAAGCGAAGGTGCCGTCCCCGTTATTGGTAACCACCCCAGCCGTGCCGCTGTCATCAAAGCTGACAACGCTCAGTGTGTCTGCGGCATCCGCATCGCTGTCATTGGCAAGAAAAGAGATCGCCGCGATGGCGCTGTCTTCATCCGTGGTCGCTGTATCATCGAGCGCATCCGGGTCATCATTGACGCCGGTGATGGTGATCGTGACGGTTGCTGTATCCGTGCCGCCATTCCCGTCGCTCACCGTATAGGTGAAGCTGTCCGTGACCGTCTGGCCCGCAGAGAGGTAATCGAACTGGCCATTCGGATCATAATCGACCGTGCCGTCCCCATTATTGACGACGAGGCCGACTGTGCCGGTCGTGTCGATGCTCGAAACGGTGAGCGTGTCGATCAGGTCTGGATCTGAATCATTTGCGACAAGCGAGATGGAGGTGAGGGCGGTATCTTCATCCGTGCTCGCTGTATCATCCGTGGCGTTCGGATCGTCGTTGCGGCCGGTAATGGTGATCGTCACCGTGGCGGTATCGGTCAAGCCGCTCCGGTCGCGGACGGTATAGGTGAAGCTGTCGGTCGCCGTCTCGCCAGCGGCCAGGTAATCGAACTGGCCATTGGGGTTATAGGTGAAGAGGCCACCAGACAGGGTGACCGTGCCGATTGTTCCGGCGGTGCTGAAAGAGCCGACGGTGAGCACTTCGCCGAAATCTGTATCGACATCATTGGCGAGGACATCGATGCCGGTGACGGCCGAATCCTCATCGGTCGTCGCGCTATCGTCGTTGGCGTCTGGCGGATTGTTCAGCCCGAACATGTTCTCGGTCGGGCTCGGAATCTGGGAGAGGCCGAAGACCGGGGAAGTGGGGCTGAAGCCCTGCGGAGAGCTGAATGAAATCTCATTAAAACCGCTCTGCATCCCGTAATTGAAAATGCCAAAGCTCAGATCGGATGGCTTCTTGTCCATCGGAGTCCCCCCAGGTAACCATAAACCGCCGGTATTCTGCGATAATCTAGCAGAAACATTGGCTTAGCTTGGAGGCTGCGGGGTGCCTCCCCCCAAATGGGGGGTAAGGCGCAAGAGAGGCTCCCGTATCAGGGAAAAGCCACACTTTTAAAGGGTGTTGGCGGGTGCGGATTCGCGCGCGGCCAGAATGTTTTGGCAGTTCAGGCCGCAACAGCGCCGGATTTGGACTTCCAGATTTCCGCCGGAAGGTGCGCTTCGGCCCGGAAGCCGCCGCCTTCGCGCTCGCCAAGTTCGAGCCTGCCGCCCTGCAGTTTGAAGATGCCGTCGACGAGGAAGAGCCCGAGCCCGCAGCCTTCATGCGACCGGGTACGCGAGCCGTCACCCTGCTCGAAGAGGGCGGTCAGTTTCTCAGGTTTATCGGTGCGCGGGCCGGGGCCATCATCCTCGACGATCAGCGTATGGGTCTCGTCATCCGCGCGGATCCAGACCGTGCCGTCCTTGCCGGCGAATTTCGAGGCATTGTCGAGCAGGTGATAGAGCGCGGTGACGGTGAGATCATAATCGCCTGACATTTCGGTCTCGCCGACCTCGATCTTGACCGTGGGTGACGTCCAGGCCTGCCGTGCAGATGCGCGATCGAGAGCGGATTTGGATGCTTCCTCCAGAGAGAAAGTCTGTGTCCGTATTTCCTGATCGCCAGACTGTAGCTGGGTTGCGAGCAACATGTCGTTGACAACGCCCAGAAGCTGGCGGCCTGATGAGCCGATCATTTCACCGAACTCGGTATATTCGGGCGCGGAATGCTCCCCAAAAGCAGCTTGGGAGATAAGATCAGCAAATCCGCAGACGGAGTTCAGCGGTGTGCGCAGCTCATGGCTCATCGTGCTGATCAGGGTCGATTTGGCAGCGGAGGCCTGAGCGTGCATTTCCTTGGCGTCGCGTTCGGCCTGTTCGGCCTGTTTCTGCGCCGTCAGGTCGTGCATCGTGAAGAGCTTGAGGAAGCGAACCTCCCGGCGCTGTTCATAGCGCGAGCGTGCCATCGGCAGTTCCACCTCGGCTCGTGACACCTCGACATACTGCATGTCGCCATCGGCATCGAGCATTTCGATCAGGGCAGGGCCGTCACTGTAATCTGCCTCGGTCAGGCTCGGCGCGGCGATTTCGATCGGCTGATCGATCATCTTGCGGCACTCACTGCCCAGCAATTTGGCCGCCTGCTCATTGCAGCTTTCTACACGGCCAAGACGGTTGACCAGGACGATGCCGTCATGGTTGCTCGACATCATGGTGTCGAGAATGGCTGCGTGCTTGCGCACATGCATGTGGGATCGGAAAATCTTGGCAGCATAATCATCCGCAGCCGCACAAAGCATGAGGGAGATCATGGCCAGCTGGCTGATATGGCTCATGCCTGTTTGGATCACGAGATCAAACACAGCCTGGCTAATGAGGCCGATGACGAAGATCGCCGCCAGCGCGGAGAGATTGAGGATCGTATAAAGGCGAATGCCCCGTCTTGAGATGCTCTGCGTGGCAAACAGCATCCCGATCACAACAAAGCCTACGCTGACCCAGAGAGGGGCTGTGTATTTTTCAGTGTGATGGCGGATCGTCTCATACGCCATCGCATTGAGGATGACCCCGCTCTGCAGACCATGTCGCGGGATGGCGAATTCATCACCGAGTTCGATCGCGGTGGAGCCGACGAAGACCGTCCGGCCACGCACATATTCTGAGATATCCGCGCCATCGAGAACATCGACAAAAGAGATCACCGGCAGTTCACGAAGGTCGTGTGCGAAATTGATCGTCCGCAGGCCCTCGAATGGCTCCCGCTCGTTCAGCGCCAGCGCAAGTTGGGGCACATTGCCGTGAGAGAAGGGGTCATAGGCCGGCATCTCGCGCACAATCCCGTCTTCATCGATCGGGAAAGTGGTGGTCGCCAGACGTGCATGACCCTTCAGGGTTGGATTTGGTGAGATCTCGGCGATGACACCCGGTGCGCCTTGGAATTCCTGACGGAAAGTCGCAAGATAGACGGGGACGGAAGAATTCTCGATTGCTTCGGCAAATCGCTCATCACCTTGGCCGCGTGAGCTGAAATCGATATCGAAGGCGACCTGTTTTGCGCCGGCTTCATTCAGCCGGTCCAGCAATTCACCATAAAAGCTCCGGGGCCAGGGCCAGTCTGGATAGGCCTGCAGGCTCGCCGTGTCGATGGCGATCAATGCTGAATCAAAGTCACGGTTCTGCGGCGTTGCCGAGAACCGTGCGTTGAGAATGGAATTATCCAGTGCCCGGAAGAAGGGCGCATTATGGAATGTGAAAGCAGCAGAAACGGCGCTGAGGATCAGCGCCGTTCTCCAAAGCAGGGGGCGTTTGCGAAATGTCGCAATTATGCCCTGCAGATTAAATCCCCCGATCAATTACTCCCCCCCGAGAAGACCTCCGACCAGTCCGCCGACAAGGCCGAGCGGGTCGATCACGATATTGGTGCCATCGACATCCTGACCGGAGTCAGCGACCGTGTTCTGGTCGCCATTGACAGTGTTCTCGTCACCGAGGATCAGGTTGTCATCTCCCAGAATGTCATTCATGTCGCCAGTGATGTCGTTTCCGTCGCCAGTGACATTGTTATTGTCACCGGTGATGTCGTTGAGGTCACCGACCACGATATTGCTGTTGCCGATGATCGAGTTTTCATCGCCGGTCACACTGTTAAAGTCACCTTCGACATAATTCTCATGACCCTGAATATTGTTCCAGGTGCCGCGAATGTCATTGTCGTTGAACCCGGCGAGGGCTGAGCCGATCGTGTTGTTGTCACCGACCACATTGTTCTTCTCGCCGTATACGACGGAGGAGAAGCCGGAGATCTCATTCTTGTCGCCTGAGGCAAAGTTGAGGTCGCCGGAGATCGTGTTCATGTCCCCGAAGATCGAGTTCTGCGAACCGGTGATGACGTTCTGTTTGCCTTCGATCTCATTACCGATGGCTGCCAGGACACCTTCTGCATTCTCGCCGCGATAGATCTCGTTGCTATCGCCGCGGACATAGCTTTCATCGCCTTCGATGATGTTGCGCTGGCCTTCGAGGTCATTGGCATCGCCATAGATCTTGTTGCCGACACCGGACAGGTAGTTGCTGCTGCCTTCGACCTCATTATTGTTCCCAGTCAGATCATTCAGATTGCCAAGCACGATATTGGAGGTGCCATTGACAGTGTTGTCATTCCCACCAAACTGGTTGCTGTTGCCATCGGCATAGTTGCCGGTGCCGTCGAACTGGTTGTTGTCGCCAAGATCGACATTGAGGCCAGCGGTCTGGTCATCGTCATCGTCGTCATTGCCGCCGCCCATGCCATCGTCTCCACCCTCGGAGCCATCGTCGCCGCCCTCGGAGCCATCGTCGCCGCCTTCGGAGCCATCGTCGCCGCCCTCGGAGCCATCGTCGCCGCCTTCGGAGCCATCGTCGCCGCCTTCGGAGCCATCCTCGCCGCCTTCGGAGCCATCGTCGCCGCCTTCGGAGCCGTCATCGCCGCCGTCGGAGCCATTGCCATTGTCACGACCATTACCGTTGCCGGAGCCGTTATTGTTGCCGCTACCGGCAGGCGTTTCCGACGGGGTCTGACCATTACCGGAATTGCCGTTGCTGACGGGGTCACGGACGAGGACCGAGCTGTTGTCACCAGTGGCTTCGGGGGTTGCGGGAGTGTCGCCACCAGAAGATTCCGACGAACCATCATTCCCTGAAGCATTGTCTCGGGCTTTGGATGCCGCTCGAGCTCTCTGTGCCGTAAACGAGTTTGAGGCCGGAGCTGCGCTGACAACCAATTTGCCGCCTGGAGTGGAGGTTGCCAAACGACCTTTGCTGACCATCTGGATGTCGCCCGTATGCTCGGCAGTGACCTCAACGAGGCCTTCCGTGACCTGAACGCTATGGCTCGGCCCGTCTGCACTCACAATGAAGACTGTGCCTTTGACGACGGCCGCAACCTGACGCGTACGGACTTCGAAATGGGGTTGTCTGCGTCTGTCGACGCTATAGGCGACCTGACCGGCAGATTGATTGACGGAAGTGCTCTGCTCACTATCGCCTCGACCCAGCGAGATGCGGGCATTCGGCCCAAGCATGATGCGTTGTTCGCCGCGTTCGACGACAGCATCACTCTCGTTGCCTGTTGAAATCCAGCCGGAGCGAAAGCTCACGGTCTGGCCTGGATCGACCTTGGTTCCGTTGACGTGGACTTCGCCATTCGCCTCAACGACTTGCCAGACTTGCTGAGCCAGTGCTGGCGAAAATCCAAAAAAAACTGCGATGACGATCGCAGTACGAAGAACACGTAACATGAGCACACTCCAAACAGGAACGTGCAATATGGCATTCAACGGTTAATCGGCTGCCAATAATACCTTGCCCCGTGATGAACAGAAATAAACGAATGTCAGGGTAATCCTCACCATTCATTCACCAGTTATTGCTTCATTAGGACCCTGACGTCTGTTGAAGGAATCAAAGGGTTGGGAAGACGAGTACCTCTTCTCGCGGCCGCGGTAGTTGCGGCCAGCGTGGCTCTCATGCCAGCCGAAGGGGCAGCTGAATCCGCAACTGAGGCAGAATTAGAAGCCGAGATTTCCCAAACCCAGATCCGTTCCGTCCATATTATGGGAGCGCTCACAGTTTCCGGGCACAGCCTGGAGATGCTCGCCCAGCCCTATATTGGTCGACCATTGGCGCGGACTGACCTTCAGGAACTTGCCGACGAAATCTCACAAGGCTGTCAGGCGAGGGGGCTTTTGCTTTGCCGCGCGGACATCCATCCGCAGGATCTTGATGACGGCGTGCTCGAAGTCACGCTGTCAGAGGGGTATTTCGACCGCATCGAAGCCGACCCCGAGCTGATGCCGCTGCTTGAGGCGAGTTTTGCGCGCACCCTCAAGGAACGCCCCGTCAGTGAAGGGACATTCCGCCGCGAAGTCGCGATGCTGGATGAAATCCCCGGTCTCAAGATCAAGGCGATCCGTCCGCGCCGTCTGAATGGCGCTGTCTATGTGCTCGAAGTCGAAGGCGAGTATGACCGTATCGGCCTGCGGGGCCTTGCGACCAACAGGGGCTCACGCCGGGATAATCCCTGGAAGGCATTCATCGGCGGTGAGATCGGCTCAATCCTTTCTCCAGCTGACCGACTGAGCTTTGGTGTCCTCTTCCGACCGCAAGCGATCGACGAACTGATCTTCGTCCGAGCCCGCTATGATACGGCGCCATCATATCGAGGGATGCGTTTCTATACGGAATTTGCGGCATCGAATTCGTCACCGCGAAGTGAACTTGATGATCGCGATGTCGAAGGTGTCCTGTTTCGCGGCAAATCGGGGGTTCGCTTTCCGCTCTACCAGCGAGAGGGCCTGCGCCTTGCCGGCGATATCAGCTTTGAAAGCCTTTATTCGCGCGAAGAAGAAAGCGGCCTCGAGCTTTACGAGGACAAGCTGCATATTTTCCGCGCAGCGCTTCAGGGCAAACGCCGGGTGGGCCGGTTCGGCCTGATGACCGGGGAGCTGGAGTTCAGTCAGGGGCTCGACATCTTTAATGCCGGTGGAGGCTCGCGCCTCGATGGCGAAGCCGAGTTCTCAAAAATCACTTTCTCCGGGCTCTACGCAACGCCGCTTGTCAAAGGCGTCGTTGCCCGCGTGGGGACAGAGGCCCAGTGGGCGAACAACCCTCTGCTGTTCACGGAAGAATTCGGTGTCGGCGGCGGCAAGTTCGGCCGCGGCTATGATTTCGGCGAAGTCCTTGGTGAGAATGGTGTGGCGGCTTATCTCGAGCTTGCGCGTCCATTCCAGTTTGATGGGCTTCTGGAGCGGGTCGAGCCCTATATTTATGGCGATGGCGGCACGACCTGGAATGAAGGGGCCGGTCTCACGGCGGACGAAACTGTCCTCTGGTCCGCGGGCGGCGGTATGCGGCTTTATGGTCGGGATGGGTGGCGTCTTTCATATGAAGCGGCAATGCCGCTCTCTGATGCGCCCTATACGCTGGACGATTACTACGTCCGGCATCGGTTGGACCTTTCCTTCAACCGATAGCAGTAATGTGGATAACTTTGATCTGGAAAACTTCCGGAACTGATACAGTCGTTTGACCTAAATCACGATGAGCTCGGCGGCTTCGTCTAGCTTCCGCATATGCAAACGCACTGGCAAAAATATCTCGGCGCAAACATTCCGCGCTACACGAGCTACCCTTCAGCACTTGGCTTCTCGAGCGATGTGGGTGCCGCTGCGTATGAGACCTCTCTTCAGAAGATCGGCCAGTACGAGCCCATCTCTTTATATATGCATATCCCGTTCTGCCATCAGCTCTGCTGGTACTGCGGCTGCAATATGCGTGTGGAAAACCGCTATGAGCGGATCTCCCCCTATGTCGAAGCGCTGAGCCGCGAAATTGAGATGGTCAGTGAGCGCCTCGGCGGGCGCGGCTATATCAGCCATGTCCATTTTGGTGGCGGCACGCCGAACACGCTCCATGCAGCTGATATAGAACGGCTGATTACCGGCATCGAAGAGCATTTCGGTCTTCGCGACGAGACGCCTGTCGCGATGGAGATCGACCCGCGGCTTTGCTCAGATCTTCAGGTCGCCCAGCTCGTTAAGATGGGGATTAAGCGCTTCAGCATGGGGCTTCAGGATTTTGATCCAGAAGTGCAGGCCGCCATCAATCGGGTTCAGAGCTATGAGATGGTCAAAAACTGCTTTGACCTTCTGCGAGGGGCCGGCGTTCGCGATATCAGCGTCGATCTCCTTTATGGATTGCCACATCAGCGGCTGGAGACATTCCGCCAAACAGTCGAACAGGTGATCGAGCTGCGGCCTGAGCGAATCTCCCTGTTTGGTTATGCCCATATGCCGGCGCGAATTCGTCATCAGCGGATGATACCGGAAGATCACATGCCCAGCCGGGAGATGCGCACCGTCATCTCCGTTGATGCGGCCAAGCTCTTTGAAGAAGCTGGCTACGACCGAATCGGCTTCGATCACTTCGCGCTGCCGGACACGCCGATCGCTATTGCTGCTCGGGAGCAGCGCCTGAACCGGAATTTTCAGGGCTTCACTGAAGACAGGGCGCGTAACGTCCTGGGTTTCGGGGCGAGCGCAATCTCAACTGTGCGCGGCCTTATCGTCCAGAATGCCAAGGAAATCCCGGCATATATGAAGCCGATCGAGCAGCGCGAGCTGCCGACCGAACGCGGCCTTATCGCGACGGAAATCGAGGAGGCACTCGGGGAATGGCTCAAGCGCCTGCTCTGCGACATGCGCGGAAACCTGAACCGATATCTTGAAATCATTCAGGCGGACGGCCCGACAAGAGAAGAGATCTTCAGTACACTTTCGCCATTTGAGAAGGATGGAATTGTTTACTATGAAGGAGATGACATTGTCATTTCCGAGGACGCAAAGGCCCTGGTTCGATCTGTCGCAGCGGCGCTGGACCCTCATGTTTCCAGCGAATACCGGTATGCATCACCTGCAGTTTAGTAAGGCTCAGTGGTAGCAAGCATGCGCACTTCGCGGTATGATGTGCAGTCAATAGTCATTTGAGTCTTATAATGAAGCGCGATTGCGGCTTTTCATCTTCGACACCGAATTTCTGCGCTCTATGTGATGCGCGGGAGCGGTCGGTCTGTGCAGAACTCACGACAGAAGAGATGAAAGAGGTTTCTCAGACCATGGCGCATTTGCCGGTCAAGGAAGCCCAGACGCTGATCAAGGAAGGTGAGGGGAGTGAATTCCTCTTCGTCGTTGTCAGCGGCAGCTTCCGCATGGTCCGGATGCTCGAGGATGGTCGGCGTCAGATCGTCGGTTTCGCTTTTCCCGGTGATTACATCGGCATGGGTGAGGCTGTGGAGAACGACTACAGCGTCGAGGCTCTCGAACCGTCTCTCGTTTGCCGTTTCAGCCAGAAATATCTCGATGAAATGGCAGGGCGCCATGTCGGCATCAAAGACCGCCTGATTGCGAAAGGCCGGACTGAGCTTCACAAGGCTCAGGACCACATCGTCATTCTCGGCAAGCATAATGCTGAGGAACGGGTGATGACGTTCCTTCATATGCTGCGCAAACAGTTTGGCGGGGACGAGATCTACCTCTCCATGTCCCGTCAGGACATTGCGGATTATCTCGGCCTTCGGCTTGAGACCCTCAGCCGTACCCTGACCAAGCTCAAAAAGTCTGGCGACATTGCCAAACTCGAAGGTCGCATCGTCGAGCTCATCCCGCTGGCGGAGAGCGCCTGAGCAAATCTCCCGGTTTTTTCCGGTCGCACAGGCAAGGTGCATGACATCCTCCTGAAAATACGGGGCGTTCGTCATTTTCCTCTAATGGAAACTGAATATAGGTCGTACGCCCCTCGCTGCAGACGGCGATCATGATCGTCCCGTCCGCACTAACACTTGCGTGAGCGGCGGGGGCGGGCATCAAGATGGCCAGCACTCCCGCCAACCTGCCTATGAGGGGGAAGGAAGGGGCAGACATAAGGCTGGACGGTAAGTGCTTGGCCATAAATTTCCCTTAGCTGATGGCACGAAGTGACATTTGACATGAGTCAAAACAGACTCATTCGAGCCGTGGCACCTGCCACCAGAAAGTTCGAAATTCGTGCGAAGGGGAACCAGCCCGTGTCATCGACATCAACCAGCCCTGCGCCCCGCCCGAAAGGGGCGGTCGGTGTGGAAGTGCCGTTTCTTGCCGTCTTTCTGGGGATCGGCAGTCTCTTTTTCTTCCTGATTGCGGCGAACACGCCGGAAGCCGCCATGGAGTTCCATGCGCTGGTTTTCATGGCAGCGTTCATGGCAGGGACATTCTCCCTACTGATGCATATCCAGTCGGGGCGTCAGATCCGACAGGACGTCTACAATATGAATATCGTGAAGGTGGGGGTCTTCATGTCCGCCTTCTGGGGGATTGCGGGCTTTCTTGTCGGGGTGATCATCGCGAGCCAGCTGGCTTTCCCCAACCTTCTGTATTTTGAGAACCTTCCCTGGACGAACTTCTCGCGGCTGCGGCCGCTGCACACCTCCGCTGTTATCTTTGCTTTTGGAGGCAGTGTACTGCTGACAACGTCGTTCTATGTGGTGCAGCGGACCTGCCGGGCGCGTCTTTTTGGCGGGATGCTGCCATGGGCGGTTTTCTGGGGTTATCAGCTCTTCATCGTGATTGCCGCGACCGGCTATCTGATGGGGATTACCCAGTCCAAGGAATATGCCGAGCCCGAATGGTATGCGGATTTGTTCCTCACCATTGTATGGGTCGGCTATCTGCTGGTCTTTCTCGGGACGATGTGGAAGCGCAAAGAGCCTCACATCTATGTTGCGAACTGGTTCTATCTCGCCTTTATCCTGACGATTGCGATGCTGCACATCGTCAACAATCTGGCGATGCCGGTCTCGATGTTTGAAAGCCGCTCCTACCAGCTCTTTGCTGGTGTGCAGGATGCGCTGACCCAATGGTGGTACGGGCACAATGCGGTGGGCTTCTTCCTCACCGCTGGCTTCCTCGGGATCATGTATTACTTCATTCCGAAGCGGGCAGAGCGTCCGGTCTATTCCTACCGTCTCTCGATCGTGCACTTCTGGACCCTGATCTTCATCTATATCTGGGCAGGCCCGCACCACCTTCATTATACGGCTCTGCCCGAATGGGCGCAGACCCTCGGGATGACCTTCTCGGTCATGCTGTGGATGCCCAGCTGGGGCGGCATGATCAACGGCCTGATGACCCTCTCTGGGGCATGGGACAAGCTGCGGACGGATCCTGTCATCCGCATGATGATCGTCTCGGTCGCCTTCTACGGCATGAGCACCTTCGAAGGCCCGCTGATGTCGGTCCGCGCCGTCAACTCGCTCAGCCATTATACCGAATGGGGGATCGGTCACGTGCATTCGGGCTCGCTCGGCTGGGTCGGTTATATCAGCTTCGGCGCGCTTTATTGCCTGACCCAATGGGTGTGGAAGCGCAAACAGCTTTACTCGAACACTCTCGTCGAATGGCATTTCTGGATCTCGACCATCGGCATCCTGCTCTACATCACTGCGATGTGGGTCGCCGGGATCACCGAAGGCCTGTGGTGGCGTGCCTATGACGAATTCGGCTTCCTTCAGTACTCGTTCATTGAGACCGTCGAAGCCAAGCACATCCCCTATATCATCCGTGCTGTCGGGGGGCTGATGTTCCTCGTGGGTGCTCTTATCATGTGTTTCAACCTCTACATGACCGCAAAAGGCCGTGTTCGGAAAAGCGAGCGTCAAGCAGACGACGTCTCCCCGGATGTCGCCGCGGTCCCGGCAGAATAAGAAGAGGAACAGGTAAATGTTGAACCGTCACAAGTTTCTCGAACGTCACTCCGGCCCACTCATCGCGGCGATCCTGGTCGTCGTGTCGATCGGCGGCATCGTGGAAATCGCACCGCTCTTCTATGTGGAGAATACAATCGAAGAGGTCGAAGGTGTCCGTCCCTATACGCCGCTCGAACTGGCTGGTCGCGACATCTATATCCGGGAGGGCTGCTATGTCTGTCACTCCCAGATGATCCGCCCCCTGCGCGATGAGGTCGAGCGTTATGGTCACTACTCACTCGCCGCAGAGAGCATGTATGACCACCCCTTTCAGTGGGGCTCGAAACGAACGGGGCCTGATCTTGCGCGTGTGGGCAAGAAATATTCAGATGACTGGCATCGTCAGCACCTGATTGATCCGCGCAGTCTCGTGCCGGGCTCTGTCATGCCGCCTTACGCTTTTCTTGAGACGACAACCCTCAATGACAGCCGGATCGGCGCCAAGATGGTCGCCAACCGCCGGGTTGGGGTTCCTTATACGGATGAGCAGATCGAGGCGGCGCAGGACGACCTTCGCCTTCAGGCAGGTTACTCTTACGCAGAAGATTTCGAGGGCTTTGAGGCCCGCTGGCCCGGTGTCGAAACACCGTTCCTTGCGGACAACAAGAAGGTCACCGAAATGGATGCCCTTATCGCCTATCTTCAGGTGCTCGGCACGATGGTGGATTTCTCTACCTTCGATATCGAGACTGTCGACAATCAGCGGTGATCAGCATGCATGTCTTTCTTTCAAACCTCGCCCAGACGTTTGGCCTATTGCTGTTCATTCTGGCTTTCGTCCTTGTCCTGATTTACGCGCTGGCGCCCGGCAACAAATCCAAATTTGACCGCGCCAGCCAGCTCCCGCTTGAGGAGGATACTGAAAATGACCACGTCTGATAACGGCCATCACGAACCTGACATTGATGATCACAGCGGTATTGAGACGACCGGCCATGAATGGGACGGGATCAAGGAGCTCAACAACCCGCTGCCGCGCTGGTGGTTGATCATCTTCTACGTCACGATTGCGTGGGCGTTCGTCTATTACATCTTCATGCCGAGTTTTCCGGGGCTCAAGGGGATCCGCAATCACTCTGAGCGGGTGAATGTGACCGAAGACCTTGCAACTTTGCGGGAAGCTCGTAGCGAGCTGGCCTCGCGTCTCCTGACGACTGCGTCGCTGGAGTCGATCGAACAAGACAATGAGCTACGCCAGTTCGCCATGGCGGCAGGCAAGTCGGCATTCGGCGATAATTGCGCAACTTGCCACGGCGTGGGCGGGGTCGGCTATCCCGGTTATCCCAGTCTTGCCGATGATGTCTGGCTCTGGGGCGGTACGCTCGATGATATTCGTCTGACGATCACCCATGGCATTCGGTCTGCGGATGAAGAGGCTCGTTTTTCTCAGATGCCAGCTTACGGCGAGCAGGGGATGTTGTCGGGTGATCAGATCAATGATCTTGCGACATACGTTCTCAATTACTCAGAACCGCAAGTGAATGAGGAAGCTTTGGCCCGTGCGGAGCCGCTCTTCCAGCAACAGTGCTCGATCTGCCACGCAAAAGACGGCACCGGCGACCAGTCACAGGGCGCGCCGAACCTGACCGATGCCGAATGGCTCTATGGCGGCGACTATGCGACGATCCGCGCACAGATATGGAATGGCCGCAATGGTATCATGCCGAACTGGGGCGAGCGTCTCGATGACGCGACCATCGCCTCGCTGGCCGTCTATGTGCATTCTCTCGGCGGCGGGGAGACCTCCCCTCAGGCTTCGCTTGAAACCGGCGAGCCGGAGAATATTCAGTAGGCTGTCATGCCTTTTGATGGATCGGAACATATGTCAGAGGTCAGTGCAGCGCCCGAGAAGCTTTATGCGAAGCGTGAGGCGGTGCACCCCCAGCTTGTTCATGGCAAATACCGGTTCACCAAGTGGCTGGTCCTGTTTGCGACGCTCGGGGTCTATTACTTCCTGCCTTGGCTGCGCTGGCCGCGCGCTGCGCATGAGCCGCAGCAGGCGGTGCTGGTCGATTTCGAGGGTGCACGGCTCTATTTCTTCAATATCGAGATATGGCCGGATGAGTTCTATCTCGTCACCGGCATTCTGGTTCTCTCCGCACTGGCACTGTTCTTTGTCACCTCGGTCTGGGGGCGGCTCTGGTGCGGCTATGCCTGCCCGCAGACGGTGTGGACGGATCTTTTCATTGCAGTTGAGCGGATGGTGGAGGGTGACCGGAACAAACGGCTGCAGCTTGCCAAGAAACCCTGGACGGCGGACAAGATCCTCAAGAAAGTCACCAAGCACTCACTCTGGCTGTTGATTGCCATGGCGACCGGCGGGGCGTGGGTGCTCTATTTCCATGATGCGCCCACCGTCATCTCGAAATTCTTCGTCGGTCAGGCGCCTGCCAGCTCCTATCTTTTCGTTGGGGTGCTGACCTTCACGACCTATTCGCTGGCCGGTCTCATGCGCGAGCAGGTCTGCACTTATATGTGCCCCTGGCCGCGCATTCAGGGCGCGATGACCGATGATAAGACCTTTGCCGTGGGCTATTACGCCTTACGCGGGGAGCCGCGCGGCAAGCACAAAAAAGGTCAGGACTGGTCTGAGCTTGGCGACTGCATCGACTGCCATGCCTGCGTCACCGCCTGTCCCATGGGCATCGACATACGCGACGGGGACCAGCTTGAATGCATCAATTGCGGGCTTTGCGTCGATGCGTGCGACACGATGATGAAAAAGGTCGGCCTGCCCAAGGGGCTGATCGCCTATGGCGCCGATTACCGCGACGTGAAGGATCCCAAGGCTCGCCGCCGCTGGCCGCAGATCATTCGTCCCCGGACGCTTTTTTATGCTGGTGTCACTATCCTGGCCTCCGCGATTATGCTGTTCGGCCTGACCGGCAGGTCGAGCCTTGAATTCGGGGTCGAGCGGGACCGGGCACCGGCCTTCACCCGCCTGTCGGATGGTTCGATCCGCAATGCGATCACCGCGCGTGTGCTCAACAAGCAGAGCGAGACCCATCCCTTCACCATCGAGATTGACGGGCCGGAGGGGCTGACCACCGCCGCTGTTGGTTATGAGATTGAGGACGGCCAGATCCATTTCGATGTCGCGCCCGACAAGCAGATCCGGCTGCGGATCTTTCTGACCATGCCGAAAGGCGAGGGGGATGGTGACGAGATCACCGTGACTCTGACCGATGACGTCACCGGCGAAACATCGAGCGAAAGCCTCGGCTTCCTTGGCGGTAGCCGGTGATAGAGAAAGCTGTAGGAATGTCTGACATGGCAAAGGCTGAAAAACCATTCGAGCTGACCGGCAGGCATGTGCTCATTGCGGTGATTGCCTTTTTCGGCATCATCATCGCGGTCAATTTTGTCTTCGTGAAACTCGCGGTACAGAGCTTTCCCGGCGAGCAGGTCGAGAAAAGCTATTATCAGGGTCTCAACTATAATGAGACGCTGGCAGAGAAGGCCCGGCAGGCTGAACTCGGCTGGCGCTTCCAGCTCGTCAACGGCACCGCCGGGGCGGGCGCGCCGCTGGAGATCATTCTTCTCAACCGTGAAGGCCGCCCCGTCGTCGATGCCGTCCTTGAGGGCGAGCTTGCCCGCCCGACCAGCGATGAAGGCCTGCAACAGCTTGGCTTCACCCATCTGGGCGAGGGGCGTTACCGCAGCGATGTTGAGGGGCTTGCCCCCGGCGCATGGGACCTTACCTTGAAGGCACAAGAAGAAGTGGAAGGCGAGATCATGCTGTCCGCGACCTCACGGATGCTCGTGCGATGAAACCTGCCCCCGACACAGGCTGCCCTTCGGGCCTCGCACCGGCAGAAAACGAGACCAGCGCCCCGGACCCGGCGGCTTTCGTGCGTAAGCGCGAGGGCGGCAAGGAGCTGGAGCTTTATGTCCGCGGCGCCAAATGCGCAGGGTGTATCTCCAAGATTGAAAAGGCGGTGACGGCGCTCGACGGAGTCGAGGAGGCCCGCCTCAACCTCTCGACCGGTAAGCTGCATGTCCGCTGGCAGGGCGGCCTTGCGCCGTCCCGCGTCACCTCTGCGGTGGCGGAGCTTGGCTATGGGGTCACCCCCTTTGATCCGGCGGCGGCGGAAGAAGAAAAAGATGCCTACGGACGGCTTCTCATCCGCTCGCTCGCGGTCGCGGGCTTCGCGGCAGCCAATATCATGCTGCTCTCGGTCTCGGTCTGGGCGGCCAATGGCGGCGAGATGGGCGAGGCGACACGGCGGCTCTTCCATCTGATCTCAGGGCTGATCGCGATCCCGGCGGCGCTTTATGCGGGCCGGCCCTTCTTTTCCTCCGCATGGGGCGCGCTGAAGCAAGGCCACGCCAATATGGACGTGCCGATCTCGCTTGCCGTCTTCCTCGCGCTCGGGGTTTCCCTGTCCGAAGCGCTGATGGGCGGTGTCCACGCCTATTTTGACGCAGCAGTGATGCTGCTCTTCTTCCTCCTGATCGGCCGATGGCTCGATCACCATTTGCGCAACAAGGCGCGATCGGCGGCGCGGGATCTGCTTGCGCTTCAGGCAACGACGGCGACCCGGCTGGATGCAGGCGGTCATGCCGTCTCTGTCACGTCCAAGGATATCGCGCCGGGCGACCGGCTGCGGCTTGGTGCGGGCGACCGCGTGCCGGTCGATGTCACCGTGCTCGAAGGCGAATCGGACGTGGACGTTGCATTGCTGACGGGCGAGCCGATCCCGATCACCGCAAAGCCGGGCGACCGGCTGTCGGGTGGCGCGGTCAATCTCTCCCATCCCCTGATCGTGCGGGCCGAGGCCGATGTCTCAAGCTCTCTGGTCGCTGATCTCGTCCGCCTTGTGGAGGCGGGCCAGCAGACCAAGGGGCGCTTCACCATTCTCGCCGATCGGGCGGCGCGCGCCTATGTGCCGATCGTCCATACGCTTGCGGCTGTGACTTTTGCGGGCTGGCTTCTCTTCGGGGCGGGGGTGCGTGAGGCGATCATGGCGGCGACCGCCGTTCTCATCATCACCTGTCCGTGTGCACTCGGCCTTGCGACCCCGGCGGTGCAGGTCGTCGCCACGGGCCAGCTCTTCCGGCGCGGGATTTTGGTCAAAAGCGGCGATGCCCTCGAACGTCTCGCCGCCGTCCGGCATGTCGTCTTTGACAAGACCGGTACGCTGACGAGGGGCCAGCTTTCATGGCTCAATGCCGATGCATTGAATGCGGATCAATTGTCAGATCTGGCCCAGCTTGCGCGCGCCAGCCGCCATCCCATCGCCCGGGCCATTGTCGCCCATGCGGGTGGCGGCCCGGTGGCGGGCACAGTCGATGAATATGCAGGTCTCGGTGTCAGGGGTACGGTGGAGGGCCGGGAGATCCTGCTGGGGCGGGCCGAATTCGTCGGGGCCGAAGATCCAGGACAGGCTGCAGGGCCGATGGCCTGGGTCCGGATCGGCGAGGCCACGCCTATCCAGCTTCGTTTTGCTGATACGCTTCGCAAGGACAGTATCCGGACGATTGAAAATCTCAAAGAAAGAGGTCTGACCGTCTCGCTTCTCTCCGGTGACCGTGCGGCCTCGGTCGAGGCGATTGCGCGTGAGACCGGGATTGATGACTGGACCGCAGAGGTCACCCCGCAGGACAAGGCGGAAGTCCTCAAATCCTATGAGACACGCGGTATCATGACCGCCATGGTCGGGGACGGCATCAATGACGCGCCCGCCATGGCCCATGCCGGTGTCTCGCTCTCGCCGGGCACCGCTGCCGATGCCGCCCAGTCCGCCGCCGACTTCGTTTTTCAGGGGGAGGAGCTTTCGGCGATTACCGAGGCGCGCGGCATGGCGCTGCGCTCAAAGCAGCACATCCTTCAGAATTTCGCCTTCGCCGCGGCGTATAATCTCGTGGCCGCGCCGCTTGCCATGGCGGGGATCGTCACTCCGCTGATTGCCGCGCTGGCCATGTCGGGCTCATCGCTGATCGTCACGCTCAACGCGCTGCGGCTCGCGGGTGGAAAGAAGGCAACATGACCGGGCTCCTCTTCCTTATCCCGATTGCGCTGCTGATGGGCGGTGTCGCGGTGGCGGCCTTCATGTGGTCGCTTAGCAATGGTCAGTATAATGACCCTGAGGGCGCGGCGAGCCGCATCCTGCTCGACGATGATCTCGAAGAGCAGGAGGAGCTGGAGCGTCAGTCGCCAAATGCCTCGCGATAGCCATGCCATGTGGCAAGGCCGATCAGCGGAAACAGCAGGATAAAGCCCAAAAGGAATGTCGCGGCACTGATCGCAACGCTCGCCGCGATAATCCACGCCCATAACAGCATCGGCTTGGGCTGGGCGATCACCGCATTGACGCTGGCGCCGATGGCGGTCGCAAAATCGACATCCTTATCCATCAGCATGGGGATCGAAAACGCCGTGATCGCAAAGATCGAAAAAGCGATGATCCCGCCGACAATCGTCCCGATGGTCAGGAGCGACAGCCCCGGCAGCGTGCCGAGCGCAAAGCTCGTGAACTCACCGGGCGCGATATACTGGCCGCCTGCGAACATGACGAGCAAGCCCAGCGCGCAGAGCGTCCAGATGAAAAGCCCGAAGAGCAGCATGACCCCCAGATAGGCAACTCCGATCGGGGCTGCGGCCTTCACGAACAGAACATCACGCCAGCCAGGAATCCGGCCCGCCTCGATCTCTCGCGCATAGGCGTAAAGCCCGGCAGCCATCAGCGGGCCAACCAATGCAAAGGCGCCAACTGCGACCGGCACGGCGGCTGTCATGCCCATAAGGGTGAGCCCCAAAACGATGGCATAGCCGAGGGCGACGAAGAGGACGCCATAGCCTGCAGCGAGGAGAGGGCGTTTCTGGTAATCGGCCCACCCTTTTTCCAGCCATCGCCAAGGCGCAGTGGCGGAGAGTTTTTTCGCCATGGGAATGGAGTTACCGGAACTGGAAATCGACTCTGCCATATTGGATGTCACCTGTTCCTCCTCAATATTTTTGTCTCGTATTTTTATAGCCGTTTTTTCCGCGAATGTACGCATTTCATTTGATCTGGATCAAATGCTTGCTGCATCGCGGCGTTATCGAGGCGAGGCATTCTTTATGGTTAGGAGAACGAAATGCTTCGTGCAGCACTTATCGGAACAGCGGCCATCGGGGCCATGACCTCAGTTGCAGCCGCAGAGCAAGGAGACTGGATCGTCCGTGGGCGGGCCATTCTCGTTTCACCGCAGGAAGACGCATCCGGCGTTGAGCCGGCCTTCCCGAACGGCTCGGTCGAGGTTGAAGATGCGGTCGTACCGGAGCTTGATTTCACTTATTTCCTGACACGGAATGTCGGGGTGGAACTCATCCTTGCGACCAGCCCGCATGATCTTGAAGGCACAGGCGACCTGGAAGGTCTCGGCAAGATCGGGGATGTCTGGGCGCTGCCGCCGACCCTGACCCTGCAATATCACTTCCAGCCTGAGGCGAAGGTTCGTCCTTACGTCGGTGTCGGGTTCAACTACACCATCTTCTATAATGAGGATGCGACCTCGAGCCTGAACAACGCCATCGGCGATACCTCGATCAGCCTCGATGAGAGCTTCGGCATTGCTGTGCAGGCCGGTGTCGATGTTGATGTTTCCGAGAACTGGTTCGTCAATGCGGACATCAAATGGATCCAGATCGATACCACCGCGACCCTGAACACCGGCGGGTCGATCAACAAAGTCGATGTCGAGCTTGATCCGATCGTGGCCGGTATCGGTCTCGGCCGCCGATTCTAAGGTCTTAACCTCCCTGACTCGCCCAGATTGGGATAATCTCCCAATCTGGGCCTTTTCTTGTGTGGAATTTGGGAGCACAATCGCCTCGGACGGGTGTATGTATGAACCTGATCCAGTGAAGGGGTGGCTCCATGTTCGACAAACTGTTCCGCGAGCATCCGGCGACAGTCGGTGAGTCTTATACGGAGCATTTGCGACAGGCACTCGGATTCTCTCTCAGCCTTCTCTTCGCTGGATTAGCCTGCCTCGTACACGCCTTCATTCCGGGTCTGTGCAAGACGACTGGCAGCCAGAAAATCCGTGAACTGCATGAGCGAATGGTGACCCACCGGCATGAGCAGACCCCCAATCGCCGCGCGGCGCGTCAGGTCTCTCGCGACACGGTGTAAGAGGGCTCAGCTTTCCTCGACTGGTACGGCGGTCGTATTCTTGATGTCTTCCATCGCAAACGACGCCGAGACATCGAGCAGGGGACCGATTTTGACGATCTCTTTATAGATCTCGTCATAGTGCCGAACATCGCGCACCACCAGTTTGGCCATGTAATCGACATCCCCTGACATGCGGTAGAACTCGACGACTTCCGGACGCGACACGATCTGACTGACGAATTTCTTATACCAGTCGGCGCTGTGCTCACGTACACGGAGGATGGCAAAGACGGTGAGGGGATAACCTAGCTTCTCGGCGTCAAAGACGGCGACGCGAGCTTTGAGAACGCCTTCATCCTCCATCGTCTTGATGCGCCGCCAGCAGGCATTCTGTGACAGGCCAACCATCTCGCCGACCTTCTGGATCGAAAGGCTCGCATCCTTCTGGAGGATGTCGATGATGCGTCGGTCGATTGAGTCGAGTTTGGGGGGCGTGCTCATGCCCCCTCTTAGGCCGATGCGGACCGGATAGGCGAGAGGGGCTGTGCCCGGACCTTACTCAGCGAGCTGCAGGATCAGGCAATCCGTGCCGGATTTTTTCAGCGCGGTGCAGGAGGCGGAGGCCTCGTTCTCGGTCAGCCGCGTGAAACGGGCGCGATAGACCGGGTCTTTCTCTTTCTGCGCGATATTCACCTCGCGGCCAGCATCGGGCCAGACAGCGCGGATTGTATCCTGCGTCCGGTGAATCTGCTCGATCGCCTGAGGCTGGGATTTGAAGGCACCCACCTGAACGATCCAGTTACGGACGAGATCAAGGTCAGCATCGCCTTCACCGATGGGACCTGTGTCGGCAATGCCGGGTTCGGTCGGCGCCATCAGAGCGGCAAGCTGGGTCGATGGGTCAGCTTGCGCCGTCACCGGCAACAGGCTGGATGCATCGCCGCTTGCGAGAGCAGAGGGCGCGGCGCTCGCTTTGACCGAAGCGAGAAGAACAGGTGCTTCTTCAATCCGGTCCGGACGCAGGCCCGGAACAGGGCGCACACTGTGGATCGATTTAACGAGGGTCGGGCGCTTCTCGATCGCGTCGAACGCATTCGAAAGGATCAGCTCCATGTGGTTGTTGCGGGTCGTGCCCGAGCGTCCACCAAGGACAATGCCGATCAGGCGATGGCCATCACGTTCCGCCGTCGTTGAGAGGTTATAGCCCGAGGCGCGGGTGTAACCGGTTTTGATGCCGTCAGCGCCTTTATAGTGCTGGGTCACCTTGTTGTGGGATTTATAGGTCCGGCCATCCCACACGAATGAATCGTCGTCGAAATAATGGAAATATTGCGGGAAGTCCTGAACCAGTCGCTGGGAGAGCGTGGCCATGTCGCGGGCGGTCGTGCGCTGGCGTGTATCAGGCAGGCCGGACGCGTTTCGGAACGTCGTGCGGCGCATGCCGATCTGGCGCGCCTTGCTCGTCATCTTGGCGGCGAACTGGCTTTCTGTCCCGCCAAGTTTTTCAGCAACGGCAGTCGCCACGTCATTCGCAGATTTGATGACCAGCGCCTGGATCGCGGTTTCGACATCGATTGTGGTGCCCTGTTTGATGCCGAGCTTGGATGCCGGCTGCAATGCGGCGCGTTTTGAGACAGGGATATTGTCGGTCAGCTTTATCTCGCCAGTCTCGAGCGCCTCAAACAACATGTAGAGCGTCATCATCTTGGTGAGGGACGCAGGATAACGTGTTTCGTTTGAATACCGGTCGAAAAGGACGTCGCCTGTCTCTGCATGGATCACATAGGCGGCGTATTTAGGGTTTGCCGAAGCTACACCCACGCTGCAGGTCATGACAGCGAGGATACTCAGAAGAATTCGGCGGGGCTGAAATCTGTACATAAACCTACGAGTCACGGGTCGCCTGCCACGATGTTACAATATACACAATCACGGCCGGTGGGCATCTGTAAATGCGTCCACAATATGGTCGCGATCCTCACTAAAGGGTTAATCGGGTTTAAGGATTCCCTTCGTCCCTGACATTGCAGGGGCTGTGCCGTGTGACCACCCGCTCTGATTTTTGTGCGCCGCACAATTTCCCTTGACGAGGTGGGGGAAGCGCCTTATGTTGCATTGCAGCATAGCGATGTGGCCTCTCCGACGGGAACTGGGGATCACAACGCTTTGAGTCCCTCAGGTTCCAGTCTGGGGCGAAGAGTAGCGTGATTCACCGGCCGAAAATCATCCATTGATGAAGTTGGCCACAAACGAAATTGAGTGAGGATAACCATGAGCACTACACGGAAAAGCACGAAGGCAGCTTCCGACGCTGCCACCGAAGCCACCAAAACCGCACAAGCCGCCGTCAATGATGGCATCGAGCGCATGACCCAGGGCATGTCGAAAATCGGCTCCTTCGGTCAGGAAAATGTCGAAGCCATGATCGAATGCGCAACGACCGTCGCCAAAGGCGTCGAGAAAATCGCAGCCGAGAACGTCGAATATGCCAAGTCGCAAATGGACGCCGGCACCGACAAATTCCAGGCGCTCTCGAAAGCCAAGACGCCGCAAGAATTTTTTGAAGCCCAGTCCGAACTGTTCCGCACGTCGATGGAACAGCACATTGGTCAGGTCAACAAAGTCTCTGACATGTGGGTTGCTGCAGCCCGCGACGCCGCTCAGCCGCTTTCCAAGCGCTATTCGGCTTTCGTCGAGATGATGCAGACCCGCTAATCGCGACTGACATCAACGAATTCTAGAGACCCCTGCCGCAGAAATGCGGTGGGGGTTTCTTTTTATTCCGTCACGACCGGACCGGGTTAAACGTGATAAGGTTGCAGGCGAGGGGCGAACCCCCAAATAATCGCTTTCGGGATTGTTCTGACGAAAAGGAATTCGATGACCCCCTGGATGATGAGCGATGATGGTGACCAGGATGATGACGGCCGCGGTGGCAGCGGCGTCAGCACGATTACGCGCACCTCACCGCGGACCAAGCGGCCATCCCTCTATAAGGTCCTTTTGCTCAATGACGACTACACGCCCCAGGAATTCGTGGTCTGGCTGCTCGAGGCGGTCTTTCACAAGGGGCATGACGAGGCGCATCAGATCATGATGCATGTCCATAATACCGGCGTCGGGATTTGCGGGGTCTATACCTATGAGGTGGCCGAGACCAAGGTTGCCCAGGTGCTGGAGCTTGCACGGCGGAACGAACATCCCCTTCAATGCACGATGGAGCGTGAATGATGGCGACTTTCTCTGAAAACCTCGAACGGTCTATTCACCGCGCCATTGCGCTCGCAACGGAGAAAAAGCAGGAGCTCGCAACTCTTGAGCACCTACTTTATTCGCTGACGGAGGATCCGGACGCGAAAGCCGTCATGGAAGCCTGTGATGTCGATATCGAGGAGCTGCGCGAACAGCTCATCGAATATATCGACGAGGATCTCGAAAAGCTCCGGGTTGAGGATGCGGATGACGCCAAACCCACCGCCGGCTTCCACCGGGTGGTCCAGCGCGCGCTGATCCATGTCGAAACCTCTGGCCGCTCGGAAGTGACGGGCGCGAACATTCTCGTCGCTATCTTTGCTGAGCGCGAGAGCCATGCGACCTTCTTCCTCAATACCCACGGCATGACCCGCTATGATGCGGTGAACTACATATCACACGGCCTGCCCAAGAATGGCGCGCCTGCGCCGGGCCGCTCGCCGCGCGGTGTCGAAGAGGACGAGGAGTCCGCCACCAAACAGGGCCCGCAGGCGCTTGAGGCGTACACGGTCGACCTCAACGCCAAAGCCCGCAAGGGCAAGATCGACATCCTTGTCGGCCGCGAAAAAGAGGTCGAGCGCGCGATCCAGGTGCTCTGCCGCAGGCGGAAGAACAACCCGCTCTTTGTTGGTGATCCCGGCGTCGGCAAGACCGCAATTGCCGAAGGGCTCGCCCGCCGCATCGTTGATGAGGAAGTCCCCGAAGTCCTCGCCGAGGCGACGATCTTCTCGCTCGACATGGGCGCGCTGCTCGCGGGCACGCGCTACCGCGGCGATTTCGAGGAGCGCATGAAGGCGGTCCTAAAAGAACTCGAAGCCCATCACGACGCGATCCTCTTCATTGACGAGATCCACACCATCATCGGCGCGGGCGCCACGTCCGGCGGCGCGATGGATGCCTCGAATCTTTTGAAACCTGCACTGCAGGCGGGCTCGCTCAAATGCATGGGCTCGACGACCTTCAAGGAATACAAGCAGCATTTCGAGAAGGACCGGGCGCTCTCCCGCCGCTTCCAGAAGATCGACATTGTCGAGCCGAGTATTCAGGACACGATTGAAATCCTGCGCGGGCTTCGTCCGGCCTTCGAGGATCACCACAATCTGACCTATTCGGACGAAGCCATCGTCACGGCGGTCGAGCTGTCGGCCAAATACATGACCGACCGGCGCCTGCCGGACAAGGCGATTGACGTGATCGACGAGGCGGGCGCCCGCCAGATGCTTTATAAGCCCGAGGACCGGGTCAAGCAGATCGGCGTCCATGAGGTCGAGGAGATCGTCGCCCAGATGGCGCGTATCCCATCCAAAACCGTCTCGAAATCCGATACCGAGCGCCTCAAAAACATGAATGAGGATCTCAAACGCGTCGTCTACGGACAGGATAACGCGATTGAGCAGCTCACTGCGGCGATCAAGCTCAGCCGCGCGGGCCTTCGCGAACCGGACAAGCCCATCGGCTCCTATCTCTTTGCGGGCCCGACCGGGGTTGGCAAAACCGAGGTCGCCAAACAGCTCGCCAAGATGATGGGCGTTGAGCTCCTCCGCTTTGACATGTCCGAATATATGGAGCGCCACACCGTCAGCCGTCTGATCGGGGCGCCTCCCGGCTATGTCGGCTTTGACCAGGGCGGCGGGCTTCTCACCGATGCCGTTGACCAGAACCCGCATGCGGTCGTCCTTCTCGATGAGATCGAAAAGGCGCATCCGGAGATTTTCAACATCCTCCTGCAGGTCATGGACAATGGCTCGCTGACCGACACGCATGGCAAAAAGATCGACTTCCGCAATGTCATCATCATCATGACGACCAATGCGGGTGCGGCGGATGCGGCCAAGAACGAAATCGGCTTTGGCCGCGGCAAGGCGACCGACCAGCAGAATACGGCGATCGAGAAGCTCTTCACGCCGGAATTCCGCAACCGCCTCGATGCGATCATCACCTTTGCGGGCCTCTCGAAACCGATTGTCGACCGGATCGTCGCGAAATTCGTCATGCAGCTTGAAGCCCAGCTTGCCGACCGCAATGTGACCTTCGAGCTGACGGAGGAGGCGACCCGCTGGCTCTCAGAGCGCGGCTTTGACGAGGAGATGGGCGCGCGTCCGCTCTCCCGCACCATTCAGGAGCATATCAAAAAGCCGATTGCGGATGAAATCCTCTTCGGCCTTCTGAAAGAGGGCGGTATTGTCCGTGTGATGACCAAAAAAGAAGGCGAGAAAAAAGTCCTCGACTTCGAATTCATCCCTGAAGAGCCCAAGCGCGATCCCTCAACTGATGGCGGCGGCGACGGCGAGAAGGCCGAAGAAGAACGGGTGCGGTAATAGTAGGTAGGGCGGAACACCTAAGGTGATCCTCTCTACGAACGGTGAAACCAATATCACCGCCCGCTCATCCCCGCGAAAGCGGGGATCTGCCTCTGACGCGCCGGTCTCTCATTTTCGAAGAAGCCGAGGAAAGAGTCCAACCAACATGCTCATTAGCAGATGCCCGCCTTCGCGGGCATGAGCGGAGAGGGAGGCCCGGTACACCCGCATCGCCCTTGGCGGCACCCCGCTTTGGCCATATGCTCTGAGTGCACATTGCCTCAGGGGAGGGACATCATGAAAATTCTGCTTGGCGCTGGAGCACTCCTCCTCACCACCACGGATATGGCTGCCGCGCAGCACGACGCGGCCGACCAGTTTCCGCCACTCGTTCAGGCGGCGGTGCAGTCGCCAATCATTTTGCCCGTCTTTCCGGAGACGACCATCTCGCCGGAGGCGGAGCGAGTTCATGCGGCCATTCCGCTGGACCCGGTCAATGTGGCGCTGGTCTCGGTCTTCGAGCGAGAGATCCGTCCCTATCGTCCGGCCTCAATCCGGGTCATCGTGATGACGGGCGGCCGGGTTTCCCCCGACATGCGTCTTGTCGGCGCGTCTGCGGTGGGCGGCGGTCAGGTTTCGGCCGTCACCAATGGCAGTTTTACAGCTACTGTTAACGACATGGAGCAGCGGCAATTGCGGCTGCTGCTTCAGTTTGCCGATGACGAGGGGCGCAAATCTTCCCGGGAGGTACCGCTGATCGTCCAGCCGCCGCCGCCGCCGAGCTCACGGGTTCTTGCGTTATCGGGTGCGGAAATCGGCTGGATGTCCGCTGTCAGCGGCAGCACCGGGATGAAGCTCGAGGCTATCGGCTATTATGATAGCGCGCAGATATCGGAGTATAGTAACGCAGAATTTCCGTATAAGGAATTACGGTTCTTTGCGACGGACACGCGCGCGCCGGCCGGGGCAGAGCGTCTGGCGGGACGCATGGCGGCAAACAAGAACACGAGCTGGCAGGCAGGGCTCCCCGGCCTGGGGGTCAAGCGGGGAGACATTGTACGCGTCGTCGCCGTCTCTCATGAGCGGCGGGGTGCGCGTCCGCCAGAGACCCTGCTCGTCTATCGCGTCCGATAGGCGAAAGCGGGCTGGCTGAGCATGTGCGGAGAATGATGTACGCTGGGCGCGCGCAACGCGCTGTGCTAGTGCTTCTCATCGATCTTTCCGGGGGAGGCAGGAGGAATAAGTGACGGGCACGTCCTTTGCTGAAAAACTGGCTGGCACACGGATCGAAACCGATGCTGGCGCCTATATTCTGCTGCCCGCCCGCCCGGATGATGCTGAATTCGCAAACGGGCTCCTCAAACAGACGATGGACAATTACGTCCGCGCGACCTGGGATGATGAGGCCGATATCGCGGCCTATTACGTCCGCAACGCGTTTGAAGGGCGAGCCGGTGACACGCTTATCCTCTACCGTCAGGACAAGGAGGGCCGCGAACCGGTCGGCGCTGTAACCGCACATGACGATCTGACGCCTGATGGTGAAAAGGCAATCGATCTGGGAGAGATCCACCTTGTCCCTTCCGTGCAGGGACAGGGGCTGGGCCAGGCGATTATTTCCGAAATCATTGCCAAGGCGGCGCCCCTGCCGGTCACGCTGATGGTGCTCGAAGCCAATCCTGCCCGGCACCTTTATGAACGATTAGGCTTTACAGTCGATCGTCCGGGGCAAGGTGACACGGCCCACCGATTGCATATGATAAGGCGTTAAGGGGCCGAAGGGACAGCTTGAGGGGGACAAGATCATGAACGCGAAAACCAGCGCGCCGGCGCGCGCCAAGCGCAGCCGCGAGGATTGCATCCGTCCGTCACGGAGCTTTTATCTCCGTAAATTCGGTCATCTGATGAATGCCATCCGGACGGAGCTGATTATTGTCGGGCTCTTTGTCGTCCTGATGACCTATGCCGGAAATCTCGCAGGCGATCTGGAATTTGTCGTAAAGGATGCGGTGCTTGCGGCGGTTCTCCTGATGCTGGCGACGGCCTTTACTGCCTATGACGTGATCGCGGGCGAAATTTTCATCACCGGGCGGGCTGGGAATTGTCCGAAGGAATGGCGCGTTAGGCCCATGATCGTTATTGGGCTTTTTATCCTTGAGCTGATGATGTTCATCGTCAATCTGGGCATCCTCCTGATGCCCCTGATGATCGTTCTGGATATCAATTTTATGGATGTCAGTGCGGCACAGATCTTCGCGCTCGCATCGATCTGGCATGTGATCAATGTGCTGTGGTATCTCGTCTCACCGGTTGAGCTGCGGGATTTCATCCGGCATGGCGGCTACGCGCTGATCAATGCGGCGCTGTTCCTCTTGATCTCCACCGATGCTTATAGCGCTCTTCCGATCATCGGCGGCTGGTCGCATGATATGATGACGGTCGCGGGCTATGCGATCATCGTCAGCATGATCTACGTCATCCAGATCCGCGGCTACATTGCTGAAAGCGCTGCTGCCGAAGCGGAGATGTAAGCGAGAAGGGGCGCAAGCGCCCCAACCATGCCCGGAACTCATGCCCGGCTCGTGCATTGAATGCGCATGAGGAACGAGACACAAACCCGCCATCTTTTCTGGGCCACAAGCTCCGCCATGGCGGTCTTTACCCTGATGAGTTCAGCCCTCGCGCTCTATTTCGGTGCCCAGTCCTTCAGTGACAGCCCTGATCTGGCGCCAAAAGTCATCGCCGCTGCCGAGATCGGCACAGGATAGGGCGAGGAACCATTCACGCCCCCGCACGTTTCATCAACAGCATTTCAAGGAGGCTCCGCGCGATTTTCGCGGGAGATTGAAGACATGAATATTATTCTCTGGATTATTATTGGCGGCGTTGCCGGTTGGGGCGCTGAACAGGTCATGCATTCGAACCACGGTATCCTGATGAATATCTTGCTCGGGATTGTCGGCGCGGTCGTCCTCAACGCGATCATCGCGCTGGCTGGTCTCGCGCTTGGCGGGATTCTGGGGCAGCTCATCGTTGCCTTTGCTGGTGCGTGCCTCCTGATCTGGCTCGGCCGCAGGCTGCGCCACGCGTAAGATTTTAATTTTACCCTCATGGTGGGCGGGAACCCCGGTGCCTCTGGCGCCGGGGTTTTTTGTCTGCGCCGGCCCGCAATGTGATGAGGTGCTGGCTCTTTTCCAGTCAGAGAAACGGGCCTCCAGCACCGGTTTAACACTCTGAATTTCCGTCATCTCTCCAATTCTTCATCAATCGCCGCTTGATATCTCCGAGCTTTTGAACAATGTTCATGAACGATGTTCAAGTTCTCAAGGAGAGAGCGATGCAGGATGTCTATCTGACCGCCGCCGGGGCTTGCCTGCCGGGCGTGCCGGTGACCAATGACCGGATGGTCCGCCATCTTGGCGTGATCGATCCGCAGTCGGAGCGGCTTGGCCGGTTGATCCTGCGCCAGAACCGGATCGAAACACGGCATTACGCGCTGACCGAAACCGGCGAGGCGACACATTCGAATGCGTCGCTCGCCGCCACGGCCTTGCGCGATGGGATGGGCAATGGCGGCTACGGGATGGAGGAGCTGTCGCTTCTGGCGGCAGCAACGACGCAAGGGGACCTCCTCGTTCCCGGTCATGCCAGTGCCGTGCACGGAGAGCTGGGCGCAGGCCCGCTCGAAATCGCAAGCTTCCAGTCGGTCTGCGCCAGTTCCATGATGGCCGCGAAATATGCCGCGCTGTCGGTCGGCGCAGGCGAGGCGCGTCTGGCTGCCGCGACGGGATCGGAGTTCTCTTCGCGCTGGTTTCGCCCATCTTTTTATGCCCCTGCGGAGGAATTGCTGCAGAACAAGGAACACCGCATGGCGGTGGAGTTCCTGCGTTGGACCCTTTCTGATGGCGGCGGGGCGGTCCTGTTTGCGGACCGTCCGGGCACGCATACCCAGTCCTATGAGGTCGAGTGGATCACGCTCACTTCTCTCGCTGACCGGTTCGAGACCTGCATGATCGCAGGGCAGGGGCCGGAGTATCGCGAGGATTTGCGGAACAGCTGGTCCTTCCATCCCGGCGGTCCAGCGGGGTCGGCACGCGACGGCGCCATCATGCTTTATCAGGACATGGTGCTCCTCAAGCGGATAATCCACGCCTGGGTTGGTGAATATCTGAAACTCGTTGATGGCGGGCGCGTCGATCCCAAAGGGGTCGATTGGCTGCTCTGCCACTATTCAGCGCATTCCCTCCGGGAAGAGATCATCTCACTTCTCAAGACCACGGGCGGCATGATCGATGAGGAGAAATGGTTCACCAATCTGCCGACGGCGGGGAATACGGGCTCGGCTTCGCTCTTCGTCATGCTCGATGAGTTCAACCGCAAGGGGCTCGCGCGCCCCGGCGACAAAATTCTCTGCATCGTGCCCGAAAGCGGGCGCGCCGTGATTTCCTTCATGATGCTGACGGCCCTCTAAAGGAGTAATTCCATGGCCTATGACACATTGCCTGAAGACAGTCTGACACAATCGGTGATGCGCCGCCTTGCGCTGGTCTGGATCGATTTCGAAGGCCGGCTGGAACAGGTGCCAATCATCCGGCGGCTGAATGCCGGCCGGTTCACGCTCGAGGATTACCGCGCGCTCCTGCTCGATCTGCGCCAGCAGGTCGTTGATGGCGGCTGCTGGATTACGCGGGCGGCCAGCCATGTCGATGCAGAGCATATTGATCTCCGCTCGCGCTTCATGCGCCATGCCGTCACCGAGCATCGTGATTTTCAGATGCTCGAAGCCAATTACGTGAATGTCGGTGGTGAGGCCGACGACATCCGCCGGGGACGGAAGAATATCGGCTCGGAAGCGCTGTCCGCCTATATGTTTCATAAGGCTTCCCAGCCGAACCCGTTCGATCTTCTGGGTGCGATGTTCATCATTGAAGGGTTGGGCAGCCGCAAGGCGACCGAATGGGGCACCGCCATTCGCGACACGCTCCACCTCCGCGACGATCAGGTCAGCTTCCTGCTCTATCACGGGGAGGAGGATGACGATCACCTTGCTGACTTTGAGAAATGGGTCACCCGGATCGTCCGGAAGCCGGAGGAGGGTGACGCGCTGGTCCGTACGGCCGAAGTCGTCGCCCGGCTCTATGCGCTGCAATTGGAGGAGGTCGGCCGTGGCTGAACCGCTCCATGTGAAAACGCATGACCCGAAGGACCCTGATCCCTGGCACGCCCTCCTGCTCGATCAGTCGATCCCGATTGCGCAGGAGGCGAAGGCGGCTCTCCTGCGCGGGAACCAGAGCCGCTCTCGGCGCTATCTGTTGCCCATCGTCCGGCCGGTCATCTTCGTCTTTTTCCTCCTTGTGCTGTTCTTCCGGATGATCAGTCCGCGCTGGCCGCACTGGCCAAAGATGCTTCACAATGTGATCTATTGGGGGTTGAAGACATTCGCGACGCCCGATGCCAACAGGCTGATCCTCCGGCATTTCATCATCGGCACGGAGATCATGCAGTTCATCCGCGATAATGCCGGGGTTGCGGCACCGACCGTTCCCTTGCGCCCGACAACGCTTGAGGATCTACTAGACAACACCTTCCTTCAGCATGACCTCAACATATATAATTTCATCATTGGGCTGAATTCAGAACTCAAGGCCGCCGGGCGAGAGTTGTCGCCACCGGACGAGATCGATTTCTCCGCCATTTCAGACGGGCCGATTGAGCTTGGGCCGCTGCCCAATGGCCGCCTCAATGCGGTTGATGTCCAGACCGCGATTGAGGCCTATACGCCGGTTTACGGCTTCTTCCTTTCCCGGAGGGATTTCGAGCGCGCCGCCAATTCGCTTCAGCTGGATGAGACCATCGCCATCTATGTCGCGCAGCTTCTGGGCGACGATCACCATCTCACCTTCGTCAACAATCATCACCCGATGGTGCCCCTGTCCCTTTTTGAGACAGGCTTCCGGCTGATGATGCATGGCTATGATGCGGAGGCGCTGCACGGCTATCTGCGGCAGAAAAAGCGGCTCGCGGCAATGGCAAGCCGCGATAACACAGCCAAAATTTCGGCTGGTAATTGATTGAAATCGCTGAAAAAAGGAAATTGACGCCTTGCACTCTGTCGATCAGGGCGCATGAGGCGTTAACATGGCATGGGCTATGTAGGTCACAAGGACAATTCTGGGAGAAGCCAATGCCCCGCAAATCCTTATTGCTGCTCAGCGCCGCGATGCTCGCCGGCTGTTCATTCAACGGCCTGCCAATGATTGATCAGGCCGAGCCGATGGCCGTTGTCACCCCGCAACATAACGCAGCGTCTGCGGAGGAGTTGGCGTCGCTCGAAGCGAACAATGATCTTCCGGCCGTGACGCCCAAGGCGACGAGTAGCGGAGAGGCCCCTGCGATCCCGTCACCAGATGCGCCTTCACGTGCGCCGACCGCCATGGCGGCAACGGCGCAGGATGCCGGCCCGCTTGTCACGGCGGCGACGGCCATCCGGCCTGCACCAAAACCCGGTCCCCAGCCGGTCGCCGTGGCAGCAGCTCAGCCGAAACCGGTTGAGGTTCCGAATGTCATTACCGGGGCGCCTGCTCCGGCCCCGAAAAAAGAGCCGGAGGCGGATAAATTCATGTCGGCAGAGGGCCGTACCGGCGCTGATGCCCTGAACGCGGCCCAGATCCGGCCGGCAGCAACGCCAGCGCCGGTCGCGGCGCCTGTGCCAGTGGAAGAGCCTGTTGAAGAGCCTGCACCTGCCGCCCCAGTCGCGATGGCGGCGGCGGAGCCTCAAATGAACGCACCGCAAGAAGTGCCCCAAGTGATCAGCGGTGAGGCCGCTGCACATCTGGAAGCGCAGGCGGCTCCTCGCGTCATCGCCAGCACCCAAGGGGCAGCTGCTCCGGCGCCGGCGGATGATGAGGTCATGCACCTCCTCGCGGCAGAGCGGGTCGTGGCATCCGTCAACGCCTACCGGGCGGAGAACGGCCTTGCGCCGCTCGCCTATAATGAGGGTCTCAGCGACGTGGCCGAGGCACATGTTCTCGAACTGGCCGCACGCGGAGAAGTCACCGCCCTGAATGCCGAAGGGCAGGGGATCGGCGAGCGTCTCGCGGCGGTCGGCATGACGCCGGAAGTTGCGGGCAGTCTTGTCTCCGGCGGCTACACGAATTTTGAGAATGCGCTCGCAAGCTGGAAAGCTAATCCAGTCCAGCGCAGCCGCCTGCTGATTGAGGGCGCGAAGGAAGTCGGATTCGGCGTCGTCTCCGACCGTACCTCGACCTACGGCATCTATATGGAGCTCATCATCACGGGCGATGAGTCTTAGGCGCTGGCGGCTGCCTCGGTGAAGATCCGGGCCCGGACGGTGTAATTGTCATGCGGCGGCTCGGATGCCGCAGCCGGTGAGAAGAGGATAACGCCGCCCGGCGGGGTGATTTTCGCGGCGGTTTCAATCGCTGCTTCAAAGCTCTCGCAAGCGGTAAAGCCTGACTTTTGCGTTGTTAAAGCGTCCTCCAACCGTCCGGCGGTCGAGCCAAAGATCAACGGTGTGACGCGGGGCATCCGGGAAATTTCGCCTGCCAAAGCGGTGAAATTCTGCTCCCGGTCGGCGCCGCCCAGCAGCAGCGTGATATCGCGATCCGCAAAGCGGGTCAGCGCATGAAGCACAGCTTCTGGCACGGTGGCGAGCGCATCATTGATCCAGTCTCGTCCGTCTGTGGACTGCACATGCTCCTGCCGGGAAGGCAGGCTCCTGAAATTCTCGGCAGTGGCCAGAACCGCATCGGTCGGAATAGGCGCAGCCGTGACCTTGCGGACCATCGCAACGGCATTGCGCAGCGCGATCAAATTTGGCCCGGCCCGAAAGGCGGGGGGCAGTTCGGTGATTGCGATATGCCGGTCTCCGATGATCAGATGATCGTCAGTAATCTGGGCATATTCTTCAGTCGCCTCGACTTCCTCGGGCAGACCGTATCGCTTGATGATCTCGGCGGTCGATAGTCCAGGCCGGGGAGGCGTGAAGAAGAACGGGCGAAGCTTCGCTGCGTGATAGTTCTCTTCACTGCCGTGCCAAGGTGTATGCTCACGGAAGAGATTGGTCACAAGATGCGTATACGGTCCGTCAGGCACGTCATGTAGCATATAGGAGGAAAGCTCGAGCACCGGATAGTCGGCGGTGGCGGGCACAGAATCAAGCGGCGGCAGACCGATATTGCCATGCGGGGCGGCGTTCCGGCCCATGGCGCCGAGCAGGCCAACGATCAGCGTGACGGTTGTGCTTTTGCCTTTTGATCCCGTGACCGTGATCGTATTGGCAGGCGCAAGATGGGCGAGCCAGTAACCAGTCGGTGTGGTGACGTTTTTACCAGCAGCCAATGCGGCCTTAACCAGATCGTGAATTGGCGGAATGCCGGGCGAGCGCAAGACAAGATCGCTGGCGGCCAGCGATTTTGCGGCCTCTGTTTCGGTCATCCAGTGGAAGGCTTCGCTTTTGGCAAATTCTTCCGGACACGGCCTGTCACTAGCGGATTTGTCGGCGGCGATGATTTCATCGCCTCGGGCGAGAAAATGCCGGGCGGCGGCGCGGCCCTCGACCCCAAAGCCGATGAGGAGGACGCGGCTCACTGGCTCACCTTTTCTGCGGCGGCAAGAAGGCCGGAGGGAAGGGAGAAGGCGTCATCGCGGGCAAGGCTGTGCGCCCAGGCGGCCTCGAGCCCATCCGTGCCCATCTCATCTATGAGCGGGGGCAGGAATGAGTGGACGGCTTTGGTGTCTGCGAAGGCGCCTTTTGAGGCGCCCCACAGAGCGGCGCGGCATTCCTCAATCGTGCCGACGCAATCCCATGGCTTGTGCTCGGTCAGGCCGAGAAGCTCCCGGTAAAGAGGAAGGAGCGTGTCACGATCAAGGAACTGGCCGTTGAAGATCGTCTCTGCCTCTTCCTTGGTGATGAAAGGGGCAAGGATTAGCGAGGTGAAGGCGCATTTGGCGCAGGCGCCGCACCATCGCTTGTCGGCATCGCCTGCCAGCCGGAAATTCCGATTGCAGCTCGTGAAACGTCCGAAGGCGTCCTTGATCCCGGCAAAGCCGCGTCCGATCCACAACTCCGAAAAGGGGCGCAGGATCGAGAAGACCGGCGGCGGGGCAGGGTGGGCTTCTTTGAGCGCCGCATTAATCAGCGTCTCGAAATGCGAAGATTTCGAATATTGGTGATTGGCGGGCGTGCTGCCCTCGATCTGCATGGTCGGTTCGTCTGCGGAGCGTTCATTGGCGAACACAACACTGCCATAGCCATTGGTGACGGCCGTGACGGCAAGGATCAGCATGTTGATCGCGGTGATCGGCACATGCCCGCCAAAGGCGCGGGGCGCGACTTCGTAAAGTTTGGGGTCAAGCCGCCGGTCGATGAAGAGGACATCTTCAGGCGCGGTCGCGGAAAGGACATGCCGGACGGCATCTCCCAGAACGACGGAGGTGAGCTGGACCTCCTGCTGCGCCTCGCGAAGGATGGCTCGAGCGACATAAGAGTCCTTGCCGCCGCCAAAGGCGACCAATGCCGGGCCTTCGAAGCTTTGCTCGCTGGCCGAAATCCCGGGCAGGTCAGGGCCATCGAATATGATATCCGCCGGCCAGGGGAGGGTGTTCCTGACATAGAACTCAGCCAGCCCGTCCGTATAAAGAGCGCGGGCCATGTCCTTTCCCGCAGGTGAAAGGGGCGGCAGGGCGATCCGCGGCGCGGCGGCGAGCTTGTAGCTGCTGACACCCAGCGCCACGCCCAGCAGGGTCAGGATCTCGCGCCCCTCACTCTCGGCCAATCTGGCGAGTGCCCCATCGGGGCCGGGGAAGTCGACCGTCTCCTCGAATGCGCCGTAGACGTCGCAGTCAAAGAGAAAGGCGACCCGGTTCGCTTTCATGAGGCGCCAGCCGAGGATCTGGAAATGTGTGCCGCGTGGGGGATTCTCACTCATCGGCACCGCTTTGCCAGCCGCCGCTTCTCCCCGCAATGGGGCTCAGAAATAGCGGATTGCGGCGGTCAGCGTGCCGAGGACTTCACCGCTGGGGAGAGGCGCAAGGCTCGTCGTCCAGCCATGAAGGACAGGGCCGTCCTCGGTCTGGATCAGGGCAAAGAGATCAGGCTCAGGTGCGATCCGCTCGAAATCGAAAATGAACAGCGGCGTGCCGGGGAAGATCGCGGCATAGGGGCCGGGATCCAGCATCACGCCGAACAGGCTCGTCGTATCGAGGCTGACCGGCACATAGTCGATGGCCGTGCAATGCGCGGTCCGGCTTTTCAGGCTCTGCCGGTCGGTCAGGGTCTCGGGCGGCAGCACGGGCACATGGGTGACGCCGCGGGCGAGATAGGTCGCGGCGGGGTGATCGGGAGAGAGCCGTTCGGTCGAGTTGCCGCCTGCGAGCCACCCTAGTGAAACTTCGAGCGCCTCTGAGAGTTTAGCCAGCATGAGCTGCCGGGGATTGTGCACGTCGGCTTCCCAGTTCGCGACGGTCGGCTGGCTCACCCCCAGCCGCGCGGCCAACCCGCCCTGGTTGAGACCAAGCGATTTTCTCGCGGCGCGAATGCGTCCCCCGATGGAATTGGGCAATTGGTCTTCGGGGAGAGCGTCCATATCCAAGGGGCTGTCCTTTAGTTGCTACCGGAAATTATAGGGTGATATTATATCATATCGTCACGTTTAACGATAAAAACCTTTAATTTTCGGCATTTTATTAACGAGTTCGTTTCCGAATTTTTAACCTTCAACAAGGCTGGCCTATAGACAACTATCGGATGCAGTGCTTAGACATAATTATAGCCATGGAGGTGTCCGATGTCTGACTACTGTTCAAACGATGGGGCCTCGCGCCTGCAGTCCCTCATCCGTGAGTATTGGCGGAAAAAGGGATATGACGTGAGTGTAGAGCTGGTTCATCAGGGATTTGTGTCAACGATGCGATCATCTCGCTTTGATATTCGCAGTGACATGGTGAACGGCATGCCAAGCCTTCGCCGAGTAGAAGAGCATCCTCATCACTAACCGGGCTGGTCCGGCAGTGGGGTGAGGCTCAGCTGGCGGACATCAAAACTGAAATCATTTGCGGCAGCGCTTCGAAGTCATCGAAGCGCTGTTCTTTTTTGTGCTGCGGTCCTTCGACATGGCCATAGCCGAATGTCGCAAGAAAACAGGGCAGGCCGGCATTTCGCGCTGCGCCAAGGTCCGTCACCGTGTCGCCGATCATCACGCCATGGGGCGTCTTCGTCCGGTGCAGTATCTCGGTAAGCGGCACGCCGGACGGCTTATGTTCGGGCAGGCTGTCACGTGCGATTATCTCCGCAAAGCGCGCGCTGATCCCCAACGTGTCGAGCAGCGGCAAAGTGAGGGCTTCGGGCTTGTTGGTGCAGACCGCTAGCGTTGCCCCCCATGAGGATAATCTGTCCATGCAGGTCTCGGCGCCCGGAAAAAGCACCGAATGATCCGCAATATGCTCCCGGTAATAGTCGATAAAGCGGCCGACCAGCCGGTCCGCCTCATGCTCATCGGGCAGGCCATGGCCCTGCAGCTCCAGCCCCCGCTCAATCAGCGCGCGGGCGCCCTGGCCGACAAGGCTGCGAACGGTTGCCGGCTCGACGGGGGAGAGCTCTTCTGAGCGCAGGACATGGTTCAACGCTTCGGTCAGGTCAGGCGCGCTGTCGATCAGCGTGCCGTCGAGATCGAAAATGACGGTGAGGTCGTGAAAATCGGGCGCGGTCATGACGCGCGGGCTAGACCTTGTTGCCCCCGTCGGAAAGGGGGGCTTGCGCTGCACCGCGAAAGCCCTTTCACGAATGCCAATAATTCGTGTGTTCCGGCGGCACGGCCAATTGGCTAACCGCGTCAGAGGAGAAAGAGGAGATCACCCAGCGCCCATGACCGAGCTCAAAACCGAACTCGCATGCGTCATTCTGGCCGCCGGTCACGGCAGCCGGATGAAATCCTCCCTGCCCAAGGTTCTCCATCAGGTTGGCCACCGCCCGATGCTCCATCACGTCATGGCGCTCGGCCAGACGCTCGGTGCAGCGCGTCAGGTCGTGGTCGTCGGCGCCGGCGGTGAAGCGGTCGCAGCGGCGGCGAAGGAATTTGACGATAAGGCTTCCATCGCTGTGCAGGACCCGCCGCAGGGGACAGGCCACGCGGTCCAGATGGCGCTGCCCGCCCTTGAAGGCTTCGACGGCACGGTCCTGATCCTCTATGCCGATACACCGCTTATGCGGGCCGAAACAGCCGCCGCGCTGATCGGCACTGTCACGGAAGGCGCGGCCTTGAGCGTGCTGGGGTTTGAAACGGATGAGCCCGGCGCCTATGGCCGTCTGATCACGGATGAAAAGGGCGACCTTGACCGCATCGTCGAGTTCAAGGACGCCTCAAAAGATGAACGCGCAGTGACGCTGTGCAATGCTGGGCTGATGGCTGCCCCCGCAGCACTTCTACGCGAGCACCTGCCCAAGCTCTCCAATGACAATGCGCAAGGGGAGTACTATCTCACCGACCTGCCGGCCATGGCAAAGGGGGCGGCCGGACGCTGCGCGATCGTCCGGGCAGGGATTGATGAGACCTCCGGTGTCAATCGGCGCACAGAGCTTGCCGCCGCGGAAGCAGTCTTCCAGCATCGCCGCCGCGAAGAGATGATGGATGCAGGCGTCACGCTGATCGATCCCTCGTCCGTGTGGTTCGCGCATGACACGCAGATCGCACAGGATGTGGTGATCGGCCCGCATGTCGTCTTCGGCCCGGGCGTCACCGTCGGCGAAGGCGTGCGGATCGAGGCTTTCAGCCATCTTGAGGGCTGCACGGTTCAGGCGAGTGCCAGCATCGGCCCTTACGCCCGGCTTCGTCCGGGAACGGATGTTGGGGAAGGCGCGAAGATCGGTAATTTCGTTGAGACCAAAAAGGCCGTGCTCGGCCCCGGCGCCAAGGTCAGCCATCTGACCTATCTTGGCGATGCGCAGATCGGCGCGGAGGCGAATATCGGCGCTGGCACCATCACCTGTAATTATGACGGCTATGACAAGCATCTGACCGTGATCGGCGAGGGCGCTTTTGTCGGCTCGAACTCGTCGCTGGTCGCGCCCGTCACCATCGGCAAAGGCGCCTATGTCGGGTCAGGCTCGGTCGTCACAAAGTCCGTGCCCGATGATGCACTAACCGTCGCGCGCGGGCGTCAGATGACCAAAGAAGACTGGGCGAAATCTTTCCGGGCGCGCAAAGAGCCCAAGGAGTAGGAGCATTCCATGTGCGGTATAGTTGGGATTATCGGCAAGGAAGATGTCAGCGGAAGCCTCGTTGAGGGGCTCTCGCGGCTGGAGTATCGCGGCTATGATTCCGCCGGGATTGCGACCATTGCCGAGGGGCGGCTTGGCCGCCGCCGGGCGGTTGGCAAGCTTGGAAAGCTCCGTGAACGCCTGAATTCTGAACCTTTGGGCGGTAAGATCGGCATCGGGCACACCAGATGGGCAACCCATGGCGCGCCGACCGAGGCCAATGCCCACCCGCACGCCACGTCGAAAGTCGCCATCGTCCATAATGGCATCATCGAGAACTTCGCCGAGCTTCGCGAGGAACTGGTCGCGGCAGGCGCAACATTCGAATCCGAGACCGATACCGAAACAGTGGCCCAACTGGTCGAACATTATCTCGCCAAGGGAAAGCCGCCGGCAGAAGCATTTTCTTCCGCCCTCGGACGGCTCGAAGGCGCCTTTGCGCTTGCCGTCATGGTCGAGAGCGAGCCGCGCACGCTTTATTGCGCCCGTCGGGGCAGCCCGCTCGCTATTGGCCGGGGGGAGGGCGAAATGTTCGTCGGCTCTGACGCCTATGCGCTGGCGCCCTTCACCCGCCGCGTGACCTATCTTTCCGATGGCGACTGGGCGGTCGTCACGCCGGAGACGGTCTCGATCTTTGATGCCGATGGCGGGGAAGTCCTCCGGCCCGAGCAACTTTCCGATGCCTCCGCCGCGCTCGTCGACAAGGGTGAGCACCGGCATTTCATGGCCAAGGAAATCCATGAGCAGCCGGAAGTGCTCGGCCACGCCATCTCGGCCTATGTCGATCCTGTTGCCCGCAAAGTGGTCCTGCCAGAAGGCGGCATCGATTTCTCGAAAGTGACCGCGCTGACCATGTCGGCTTGCGGCACGGCCTTTTACGCCACGCTGGTCGCCAAATACTGGTTTGAGACCTATGCCCGCCTGCCGGTCGAAACCGATATCGCCTCTGAGCTGCGTTATCGCGACGTACCTTACCGGGAGGGCGGGGCCGCACTCTTCATCTCGCAATCGGGGGAGACGGCGGACACGCTGGCGGCCTTGCGCGATGCCAAGGAGGCAGGCCAGCAAGTCGGCGCCATCGTGAATGTGCCCGAAAGCACCATCGCGCGGGAAGCTGACGCGCTTTATCCAACCCATGCCGGTCCTGAAATCGGGGTCGCTTCGACCAAGGCTTTCACCTGCCAGCTTGCGACCCTCGCATCGCTCGCTATCGCCGCTGGCGTCGCACGTGGCGTGCTCAGCCGAGAGGATGAGGAACGGCTGACCGGCGTGCTGCTCGAAGCGCCTCGCCATGTCGCCGAAATGCTCCATGCCGACAAAAGCCTAGAGGCGATTGCGGCGGAGGTCGCGACTGCGCGGGACGTGCTTTATCTGGGCCGTGGGGGATCTTATCCCCTTGCCTTGGAGGGCGCGCTAAAGCTCAAGGAAATCAGCTATATCCACGCAGAAGGTTATGCGGCAGGTGAGCTGAAACATGGCCCCATCGCGCTTATCGACGAGGCGGTGCCGGTCGTCGTTCTCGCGCCCCGCGACGCGGTCTTCGACAAGACGATTTCCAACATGCATGAGGTCATGGCCCGCGGCGGCAAATGTCTTCTGGTCTCAAGCGCCGAAGGGCTCGCCGAAGCCGCAAGGGGCGGCAAGGTCTGGGGCGAGATTGCCGTGCCGGAGGTCGATCCTCTGATTGCACCGATTGTCTACTCGGTCCCGGTCCAGCTGCTGGCCTATCACGCCGCTGTCGCAAAGGGCACGGATGTCGACCAGCCAAGGAACCTTGCCAAGTCCGTTACCGTTGAATGACGGGCGGATTACTGCATCGCAACACGGCGTAACATAGCGTTATTTTCCGGTAAGCCTTCCAGCCCCCATAGTCTTTACGGGCAGTTACGAATTTTTGGGGTGGCGTAGGATGTTTGACGCAAGCGAGGAGCAGCCGGGCACGATGCTGGCACGCACGATCAAGGCAACCGCTATCTGTGAAGGCATTGGCCTGCACTCGGGCCAGCCCGTGCGCCTGACCGTGCGCCCGGCACCCGCCGGCACGGGCATCCTGTTCCGCCGTATCGACCTTCTCGACAGTGCCGGCCCTGAAGATCAGAGCTCCGGCCTTGAGCGCATCACTATTCCGGCGAGCCCGCTGGCGGTCTGCCAGACGACGCTCGGCACCGTTCTGACCAACCGTTTCGGGGTCACCATTTCAACCGTTGAGCATCTGCTCGCGGCGTTCGCGTCGCTGGGGATCACGCAGGCCATAGTCGAAATCGACGGGCCCGAAGTGCCGATCCTCGATGGCAGTGCAGCGCCCTTCATCGACCTCGTCGAAAGTGTCGGTGTGCGCGAACTCACTGCAACGGGTCAGGTCTACCGCCTGCGTGAAGCGGTGCGTGTCCAGATCGGCGACAGTATTATCGAAGCTGAACCGCTGGCCGAAGGCGAAGAAGCGACCCTCATGATTGATGCGGTCGTCGAATATGACGATCCCGCCATTGGCCGTCAGGAGCTGGCGCTTGAGAACGCTTATGCCTCTTTCCGCGAGGAACTCTCGGCGGCGCGGACCTTCTGTTATCTGCGCGATGTCGAGATGATGCGCGCCAAGGGCCTCGCGCTCGGCGGCTCGATGGATAACGCCATTGTCGTCTCCGAGGGCAAGGTCCTCAATGAGGGCGGGCTGCGCATGGAGCGTGAGTTTGTCCGCCACAAAGTGCTCGACCTTGTCGGTGACCTCTACCTCATGGGCCTGCCGCTGGCGGCGCGGATCACGGCGATCCGTCCCGGACACGGCATCAATACCGCCTTTGCGCGTAAGGTGATCGAATCTCATGCAGCCGATCTGGTCTCACTTGACGATCTGCCGCTGCCGGCCGAGCAGGCGCGGGCCTGACGAAACCCTAGCGTTACCAATGGTTATGCTGCTGACCCGAGGCGGCATTTGACCCTGACGCCCTCAGGATGCATAGAAATTTCTGAAATTTATCGGCCGGAGTTCTTGATGAGCGCGAACCTGACACGGGTCCTTTTTCTGGGGTGCATTCTGACATTGGGTGCCTGTTCTTCGCTGCGCGGGACGGATGATGACCGTTTTGCCTATGTCGAAGAGCCGGTGGAGATCCTCTATCAGAATGGCGCCCGCGCGATTGAGCGCCGCCGCTATGATGAGGCGATCCTCTATTTCGAGGAAGTCGAACGCCAGCACCCGTATTCGGCCTGGGCGCGCCGCGCCATGCTGATGACGGCCTATTCCCAGTATCTGACCAATGACTACGATCAGTCGATCGAGAGCATTGACCGCTTCCTGTCGATCCACCCGGGCAACAAGGACGCAGCCTACGCCTATTACCTCAAGGCGATGAACTATTATGAGCGTATCCGTGACGTTGGCAGGGATCAGGATATCACCGTCAAGGCGATGTCCTCGCTCGAAGACGTTGTACGGCGTTATCCGGACACGGAATATGCGCGCGATGCCTATCTCAAGCTTGACCTGACCCGTGACCACCTTGCGGGCAAGGAAATGGATATCGGTCGCTACTATCTCAAGAAAGACCAGCACATTGCGGCGCTGAACCGCTTCAACAGCGTGGTGCAGAATTATCCGCAGACGAGCCATGTGCCTGAGGCGCTCTACCGTCAGGTCGAAGCCTATATTGAGCTTGGGGTTGCCTTCGAAGCGCAGCGTCAGGCCGCGCTCCTTGCATACAATTATCCGGACTCGGAATGGTATGGTGACGCTTACAAGATTCTTGAGCGCCGTGGTCTGACGGATCTGTCCAAACTGAACGAATGGGCAAATCCGGAAAGCGCACGCCTCGGCATGGCTGCGCCGTCCAGCAACTAACTGGCCTGAAAGTCAGTAAGTCGGGAGAGTAGTGGTGGCCCTCAGGCCACCAGCTCGATGCGGTATTGCTCCATCACCGGATTGGCGAGGAGTTTCTTGCACATCTCTTCGGCCTGTTTCATGGCCTCTGCCTCATCACTGGCCTTAAGATCAAGCTCGATCAGCTTGCCCTGACGGACATTCCCGGCATCTTCAAAACCAAGCCCGTGCAGGGCCGTCTCGATCGCCTTGCCTTGCGGGTCGAGGACCCCATTCTTCAGGTGGATGTGAATCCGCGCTTTCATGCGTTCGCTCCGTCATTCGACGCAACAAGCACCGGGCCCGTCGCATCCGACCGTTCACTCTCGTCGCGCAGGATGCCAAGGCGGCGCGCGACTTCACGATAACCTTCGACGACACCGCCCAGATCCTTGCGGAACCGGTCCTTGTCCATCGACTCATTGCTGCGGGCATCCCACAGGCGACAGCTGTCCGGGCTCACCTCATCGGCGAGAATGATCCGTACCATGTCGCCTTCATACTGGCGGCCGAACTCAAGCTTGAAGTCGATAAGACGTATACCGACAGCTGAGAAGAGGCCGGAAAGGAAGTCGTTCACACGAAGGGCATAGGCCATCATGTCGTCGATTTCCTGCGGGTTCGCCCAGTTGAATGCGGTGATGTGGTCTTCAGAGACCATCGGATCGCCCAGCTTGTCGTCCTTGTAGTAGAATTCGACAATCGAGCGGGGCAGGGCATCGCCCTCATTCAGGCCGAGCCGTTTGACCAGCGAGCCGGCCGCAACGTTCCGCACCACGACTTCCAGCGGAATGATTTCCACATGGCGAATCAGTTGCTCGCGCATATTGATTCGGCGGATGAAGTGAGTCGGCACGCCCACGCGCTCAAGCTCGGACATCACGAATTCGGAGATCCGATTGTTGAGCACGCCCTTGCCCTCAAGGATCGCGTGTTTCTGGTTGTTAAAGGCGGTCGCGTCGTCCTTGAAAAACTGGATCAACGTCCCGGGCTCCGGACCCTCATAGAGAATCTTCGCCTTGCCTTCGTAAATGGGCTTGCCTCTGGCCATTAGGAATTCCTTTAGCTTACGGGGGGCCTTGGCCGCGACAGTCACGCGAGGCACATCATCCCCGAAAGGTTATGCACTCATCCGAGTAGCATGCTGCACCGCCGTTCGCAAAGGCGTTTGCACGTGACAGCCTCATGCTAAGAGGCCAAACAGAATCTAGCTGTAACAAGGAGACGCCCTATGACGACGTTCGATGAACGTGAAAACCGGTTTGAAGCGGAATTCGCCCATGATGCAGATTTGCGTTTCAAGGTTGAAGCCCGACGGGACAAGCTGGTTGGTGCCTGGGCGGCAGAAAAACTCGGACTGACAGGTGCTGATGCGGACGCTTATGCCCGGGCAGTCGTAACGGCAGACCTCGAAGAGGCGGGCGACGACGATGTCTTCCGGAAACTCCGTGCCGATCTTAACGATGCGCGAGACAAGATTACTGACGAAGAAATCCGTGCCAAGATGTCTGAATGCCTCGGGCTTGCGATGGAGCAAGTAAGGTCCGGGACATGACCGGAAGGCTCGAAGGGAAGCGCGCTTTCATCACAGGGGGCGCGCAAGGCCTTGGTCTTGAATTTGCCAAGACCTTTCTTGCCGAGGGCGCAAAAGTCATCATCACCGATATTCAGGCTGAGAAAGTCAAACAGGCCAATGAAGAGATCGGTGGGCAGGGCGGCTACGCCCATGATGTTACCGATCCTGAGCAATGGGCGTCTGTTCTGGCTCGCGCAAATGGCATGCTCGGCGGCATTGATGTGCTCGTCCACAATGCCGGCATCGGGATCTGGGGCACGGTCGAATCAGAGACACTTGAGGGATATCGCCGGGTCATGGCGATTGACTGTGATTCAGTCTTCATCGGCACAAATGCGGCGATGCCATATCTCAAGGAAAGCCAGCCCGCTTCCATCATCGTTATCTCATCCGTGGCCGGACAGAAAGCGGATCCAAATCTGCTCGCCTATAATACGGCGAAGGCGGGTGTCGCGATGATGTCCAAGTCGATCGCGCTTCATTGTGCGCGGTCGGGATATGACATCACCTGTAACTCTGTGCATCCGGTCTTTACCCGCACACCGATCATTGAGCCGATGATTGCGCTGAAAGGATCGCAGGAAGAGGGTGAGGCTGCGCTCACAAGAAACATCCCGCTGAAACGGCTTGGTGAGCCTGCAGAGGTTGCTTCAATCGTGACCTATCTTGCGTCCAATGAGAGCCGGTTTGTGACGGGCTCGGCGTTCAATGTCGACGGCGGGATTACTGCCTGAGAATTCACGTATCTGGATTAAGACGGATCATCAGACCCCTTGTGTCAAAACAGGACATGAGGGGTTTTTTGTGAGGGAATTCCAGCGCCTGTCGTGATGAATAATAAAAACTTTCTGAGAATATTTGAATTGTTCGTTTACCTACTTGTTTAAGCGGCAATTAATCGTGCTGCACTATAAAGAGCGTCTGGAAGTGTAAGAAACGAGTCTCTTATGTGGCGCTCATTCTGGCAAAATCGCAAGGGCAACGTCGCTCTCATGACGGCTATCCTCGTCATGCCCGTCACCCTTGTGTTGGGGGCCGGTGTTGATTTCGCCCGTTACGTCACCTTACGGACAGAACTCGATAGTGTCGTTGAATCGGCCGTGCTCGCCGCGGCGTCGCTGACCCAGACGCGTGATACTGATCCTGTTGTAACTGAATTTGTACAGCGGCAGATCAATCGCCGTAACTTTGACTCTGATATCTCTGTCGAGGTTCTTCAGGATACGGCATCGCTGACCAACAAGACGATCCAAGTGCGGGCGACGGGGTCTGCCAATACCTATTTTCTCTCCCTCATCGGGATCAAGGAGTTGAAGGTGACGTCTGTTGCGACCGCTATGCAGGCTGCTGACAATCTGGAAATTTCGCTCGTCCTCGACGTATCAGGCTCGATGCGAGGCTCGAAGATCGACAACCTTCATGATGCCGCCAGTGAGTTTGTCGATGCGATCTATGCCGCATCGGACCCGGATACGACATCTATGAACATTGTGCCGTTCTCGGCATCTGTGAACATTGCGCCGATCTTTGATGATTATGCGTATAACTGGTCGTCCGCGAATGTTGATCCTGATCCGGATGAATATCTTCAATATGGAGGGGTTCCGTTCGGGAATTTCAGGTTCAATTCACCGAATAACTCTGACTGTATAGAGCTGCAGAACAACGATTTCGATAGCCTCGACCTGTTGCCATACAGGGCGCGCCCGGAAGTCCGTATCCGGCCGGATCGGAGCACGCGCTATTGCGTCACGACTTCCGCGTCAGAAATTTACATGAACCGGAAAAGCCCCACGGCGTTGAAAAACAAGATCCAGAACCTTAGCGCGGATGGTTACACGGCCATCAATGAAGGGGCGTATTGGGGCGCGGTCGCGCTCTCGCCGGACTGGAAAGGCAAGTTTGGTGGAGATTTCGCCGACAGGCCGGCGGATTATGATGTGGGTTCCTTCAAGGTGCTGATCATCATGACGGATGGTGAGATGAACCAGGGTGTTCGCCCGGCCTCTTACTGGGATACGCGTCGCGGTGATTGTATAGACTATGAGACATATTACGATCGGCGTGGCCGTCGTCGGACCCGTTGTGTAGAATATGAATATTACACCGTCGAGGAATATTATTCCTGGGATCAGAATATCCGGAACAATGGACGGGCCTCTGATTCAACTACGACAAACTCTGCACACGGTCAGCTGCAGCGCATCTGTAATGCAGCGAAGGAAGAAGGCATCGTGATCTACACGATCGGCTTTGACATCACGCCGGGCGCCGACTCTGACGAGGCGCTAGAGGCGTGTGCCTCATCGCCAACGAACTATTATCTCGTTGAAGGCCTTGATGTGACGGCGGCGTTCCGCGCGATCGCGGCATCGGTCAACGCGCTGCGGATTACCGGATAAGCCTTGTACGGCTTATCCGGCAACTTAGAAATTACCCACCGAAGACCCGCTTGAAGACCGTGTCCACATGCTTGGTGTGGTAGCCGATATCAAAGAGCGGCTCGAGTTTTTCGCGGGGCAGGGCAGCGGTGACTTCCGGATCGGCCGACAAATGATCAAGCAGCATGCCGCCTTCGGCCCAGACCTTCATCGCATTTCGCTGAACTAGGACGTATGCGTCCTCGCGGCTGACGCCGGCTTGGGTCAGGGCAAGAAGGACACGTTGCGAGTTCACAAGACCGCCCAGATGGTCGAGATTCTTCTGCATCGCATCTTCATAGACGACGAGCTTTTCAACGACACCGGCGAGCCGGTGGAGGGCGAAGTCGAGATGGATTGTTGAATCCGGCCCGATCCCTCGTTCGACGGAAGAGTGGCTTATATCCCGCTCATGCCACAGCGCGACATTTTCCATGGCCGGCACGACGGCCATGCGGACGAGGCGCGCAAGGCCGGTCAGATTTTCCGTCAGGACCGGGTTCCGTTTATGTGGCATGGCGGACGAGCCCTTCTGGCCTTTAGAGAAAAATTCTTCGGCTTCACGAACTTCCGTACGCTGAAGGTGACGGATCTCTGTGGCGAGGCGCTCAACGGAGGAGGCGATGACGCCAAGAGCGGCGAAATAGGCGGCGTGTCGGTCGCGCGGGATGACTTGTGTTGAGACAGGTTCGGGCGAAAGTCCGAGCTGCTCGCCGACATATTCCTCAACGGACGGATCGACATTGGCGAAGGTCCCGACAGCACCGGAGAGGGCGCAGACAGCGATTTCTTCCCGCGCGGTTTCAAGGCGTTTCTTCGCGCGTTGGAACTCCGCATGGAAACCAGCAAGCTTGAGGCCGAAAGTGATGGGCTCGGCGTGAATGCCGTGGCTGCGCCCGACCATGGGGGTGAATTTGTGTTCCTTAGCCCGTGTCTCAAGCGCGGTGAGCACCCGGTCCATTCCTTCCATCAGAAGGTCGGTTGCCCGAACGAGCTGTACCGAAAAGCACGTATCAAGAATATCTGAAGAGGTCAGGCCCTGATGAACGAAGCGGGCTTCCGGGCCGACGAGTTCGGCAAGGTGGGTCAGAAAGGCAATGACATCATGCTTTGTGACAGCTTCGATTTCGTCGATCCGTTCGGGGCTGAATTTTGCGTCCTTGCCCTTTTCCCAGATGATCTCGGCCGCCTCTTCGGGCACAATCCCGAGGCGGGCCATGGCCGTTGCGGCGTGCGCTTCGATTTCGAACCAGATTTTGTATTTGGTTTCCTGGCTCCAGATGGCATCCATTTCGGGGCGGGTGTAACGCGGGATCATGTCGTCTTTGCCTTGTCAGTTTGTGCGGGGCGGTTCATCACATGGTATTCAGATATTGAAGACCGGAGCCCATGGCGGAAAAAAAGCCCTCCCGCAACCGTTACAACTGCCTCAAATGCCCGGCCTATTGCTGCTCTTATCAGCATATTCCGGTGACGGATAAAGATATCAAGCGGCTCGCCAAGCATTTCGGGCTGACCGAGGCGCAGGCGAAAAAGCGGTTTACCAAAAAAGGCGATGAAGAAAGCCCTCGCGTCCTGCGCCACAAGGATGATGAGCATTTCACGACGATTTGCCGCTTCATCGATTCAGAGACGCGCAATTGCACGATCTATCATGCAAGGCCGGAAATCTGCCGGGATTTCCCGAGCCAAAAGCGCTGCGGCTATTATGACTTCCTGACGTTTGAGCGCGCCGTGCAGGATGATCCCGACTGGATCGCCACCACCGACTAGCGGCGGTATTTGAACCAATCGTCGATCCGCGAGAAGATCACGAAAATCGCGGCGAGAACTGCGACGACACCGGCAATCAGGACGATGGCTTCGGTCCGGTCTTCCGGCGTCAGTTTCTCCATCATCGTGCCGCCATCATCGGCGGTCGATTCTGTTGTCTCGGTGCCACTCTCGTGATCATCGGTAGAGGTTTCTGCGGCCGTTTCGTCGACTGTCTCGTCGGCGGTGTCGGTCCCGCTGTCGGCATCTTCATCACCCGTCGTGCCGGTGTCCGTATCGCCAGCATCTTCGATGTCGCCATCACCCGTATCGGTCATGTCATCGGGCGTGCCGGTATCACCGTCACCGGTGTCGCCAGTATCCGTATCGCCTGTGTCAGTATCTGTCTCTGTCGATCCGGTGTCCGTTGTCCCCGAATCCGAAGTCCCAGAGTCCGTGGTGCCCGTATCGGTCGTGCCGGTATCCGTCGTGGTGCCGTCATCTGCGGCATCATCCTTCTCGTCATCATCGAGAAGGACAGCGCCTGCGCCGGTTGCGCCGGCTGCCCCGGCTGTGCCGGCCCCTGCGGTCGTCCGGCTCGAGACAGGGTTCGAGCGGCGAGGGGAGTTCTCTTCAATCCCGGCACTGGCTGTCGGATTGTCCTCGGTCACATCGCCGAGACCCTCAAGATAGAGGGCTTCTTCGGCGGCGCGGCGCCGGACGAGGCCGGTCAGGACATTGCCGCCCGCCTTGTTCCACCAGGTGATGGCTTCCGAGGCGCCGACATAATCACGTTTGTTGTGGCGTTTGAGGGCGGTCGATTTCTTGAAAGCGCCCGAGCCGATATTGAAGCTTAGCGAAACAAAGGCATCGAACATCGATTGGGCCGTCGGGGCCTTGATGCCTTCATTCACGGCGACTTCGAACCGGTCGAGGTCGCGGCGAAGAATGGCTTCTGCTTCGGCCTCGTTGATCACCTGGCCTTCATAGACGTCATCGCCCGTATGGCCGTATCCGATGGTGAGAATCCCCACAGCGTCCCGATAAGCCTCGAGTTCGAGCCCTTCAAAACGCTTGATCAGCGCAATCCCGTCATTGGAAATCCGCATCGCGGACACCCCTCACATCTTCCACCACATCCCCTTTTAGCACAGGCGAAGGCAAACGGGGATATCTTCGCAATGCAAAACAAATGTGCGGCACAAAAGTCACGATAGATCAGCGAGAAAGCGCACAAAACAACGGCGAACAACTCTCGCTTGTCGGCGGGGAGTGACACGGTTAGAGGGCGGCGGCCCATCCCCTGCAGGGGAGAAAGTAACGCTGGCCCGAAATTAGACGAATTCGGGATCCGGCAATGGGAGGCAAATGTGAGCGACGTAGCTGAAGATTACCGGCCGTCTGAAGACGAGCCCTTCATGAATGAGCGCCAGCAGGCCTATTTCCGGAAGAAACTTCTCGACTGGAAATCGGAAATTCTGAGCCAGAGCAAACTCACGATTGAGCAGATGCAGACCGATAGCCTGCATCTGGCGGATCCTGCGGACCGTGCTTCGAGTGAAACTGATCACTCGCTGGAGCTTCGGACCCGTGACCGCCAGCGCAAGCTGATCTCGAAGATCGATTCTGCGATCCGCAGGATCGACAATGGCGAGTATGGCTATTGCGAGGAAACCGGCGAGCCGATCGGCCTGCGCCGTCTTGAGGCCCGGCCGACCGCGACCCTGTCGCTCGAAGCGCAGGAACAGCACGAGCGTCGCGAAAAAGTGCACCGCGACGACTAGGCGGTCTCGCTGACCTTTTTGTCGAAGGTTTCAACGCCGAGCGCCTTCGCCAGCTCCGGCAAGGTGAGGGGGCTGACGCCCTCTGCCTGAACCCAGCCAAGATAATCTTTCAGTACACTAAGCAAGCCTGCGACGCTGTTCTCGTCGGCCGAGTATGGCGTGGCGCCAGCCGTGATGCTAGTCAGATGAAGTGCCGGGGTCAAAAGGCCAGTCTTCTTATTCAAGAGCTGACGGGAAAGCTTCTGCATATCGGAGAGGCTGTTGCCTTCGGGCGTCAGGCGAATGGGGGCCGTGCTCAGCGTCTGTAGACGGCGTCCGAGACCGCGCGCTTCTGGGCCGATTGGATGCGGCGAGCCGAGCCCGCGAACCCAGCGCGATCCTGAAACAGGGATCACCCATTGGGTGCCATGTGGTGTTTTGCGCGTATGCGGCATGACGCTGAAAGTCGAAAAGTCTGGCCCCTGAGTTTTCCGGAAATCGAACCCTGCAGAAGGAGAGAAGTCGAGCATTACGCCTTCGCCGGCGAGTTGGTCGAGCACCCAGGGGGCGATGCCGTATCGGCCCGCGCGATGCGCGATGGGGGAGCAGCCGAACCGGTTGCGATAGGCTGCCGTCAGGGCTCGGAGTTTTTTCTGGTGTTTGTCCGGATCAAGATGAAGCTGATAGGTCCGCGCTGGGCTCAACTCTTCGCCATTGGGCGGGGTCGACCAGCTATGCAGGTGAAGTCCGCAATAGGCGGTGCCTTCTGCCTGCCAGCGTGCCAGCCGTCCGCCGATTTCATCATCCTCCATCAGCGGATAGGTGACAAAATAAAGCGGCGTGACGCCGGCTTCACGCGCCGCCGCCTGCAGGCGTTCGAGCCCTTCTGCAGGCGGTACGCGCCAGTCGGTGTAATTGCCTTCCCAGTCAAAGAGTTCTTCGGTGTCGACCGTCAGGATGAAGGAAGGTTTTTCAAGCGGCATCTCCTGTGCCTCGCCCCAGCCGATTGAAGAGCTGCGCCGTGTGGCGCGCTGCCAGACAGTAGAGACGTCATTTGCGACTTCGTCCCAGCCGAATTGTTCCGCATACCGGCGCGTTGCGCTGCGGTCCGGCGGATCGGACAGAATGGTCATGGCGGCGGTTGCAAGTGCCATGGGGGTGCGTTCTGCCGTCACGATCCCGGCTTCGGGGGCGGTGATGACTTCGGCCACGCCGCCCGCAGGGGCGGAGACACAAGGCGTGCCGCAGGCCATCGCTTCCAACAGGACATTGGGCCAGCCTTCGCGGTCAGAGCCCAGCATCAGAAGATCTGCATGCGCATAAAAACCGGCGAGTGCGTGATGCGGCTGCTCACCTGCGAAATGTACCCGGTCAGACAGTTTGAGCGCCTTGACCCGTTGGCGGAGGGCGGGCTCTTCGATGCCGCCGCCCACGATGACCAGATGCGCGCGGGGGATGTGCTCAAGCGCAGAGATGACGAGGTCATGGCCCTTGCGCTGGATCAGATGGCCGACCGAAAGGATCAGCGGCGCCTCTGTTTTGGGCAGGCGCTCAGCGCGGGGCGCATCGGGATGGAAGGTCTTCAGATCGACGCCATTGCGGATGGTCGTGACCTTGGATGGATCCGCACCAAGACCGATAAGGTCTTTGCGTAAGGCTTCTGCGACCGTGATGATGTGGTCTGCATCGGCAACAGCTTCGAGGATCAGCCGCCGTGGCCCCGGATAGCCGGGCAGGAGGGTCACATCGCTGCCGCGCGCGGTCAGAATGACCGGCAGACCGAGGCGCTTGCCAACGCGGGTCGCCGCAACGCCATCAGGGAAAAGATAATGGGCATCGAGAATGTCCGGCTCGAACCCGTTCTTCCGGGCCTCAAGGACGGCATTTTCAAAAACGCGCTCAAGCTGTCCCACGGCGGCCATCATGCCGAATTTGGGAAACATCAGATAAGGCGGGTGAGTGATCGAAATCCCGTGCCGCTCTTCCTGCCGAGGGGGGTTGGCATAGGACGCCCAATCGCCGAAGACTTCGTGCGACAGGGGAAAATAGGGGATTGGCGCAACCACACTAATGTTATTTCCATGCGCGCGCAGGGCGCGAAGGCGATTTTCCACGAAAATTCCGTGGCGTGGCCGCGCTGGATAGGGGTACAAGGTGGTTAGGGCGAGAACATTCATGGTGTGTCCTGTTTAACCAGAGCCTCGTTAATGCGAGGTACGGTTAACAGGAAAAAATCCCCTTATGGGCGAATTTGGCACCCGGTTTGCTTCCTATGCCTTGCGGAGAGAGAGCCGCTGACCCGTTTGTGTACAGGGTCGGTCTTGAGTTGAGTACGATTGGGGTTAGTTCAATGGTGTGGTTGGATGCATTTGTCACTGTGGTCCTGTTTCTTGCGGCCATTGGGGCGGGGGCGATGATCGTCAATCATCGTCTGGCGGCGCAGTCAGATTCTGGGGCTGGATCTTCGGTCGGCGAGAAGTCGACGCAGAGCCCGGCGCTGGTCCTTCAGGACACGGTCAGCAAGGCGGTCTCCGGTCAGACGGGCGCAGCCGACTCAGCGCCTGAGGGTTGGATCGACCCGCTTCTTTATGATCGCGAAAAGACCATGAAGACGCCGCTGGTCCGTAAAGCATTCTTTAGCCGTTTCCTCAAACGGAGCATGGATGTCCTTCTCTCCTTGATGCTGATCATCTTCACGGCGCCGCTGATCATCGCGGTGTCGATCCTGATCAAAATGGATTCACGTGGGCCTGTTTTCTATCAGCAGGCGCGGATGGGCCGTGACGGCAAGGTCTTTCGTATCCTGAAATTCCGGACCATGCGGACCAATGCCGAAGAGAATGGCCCCCGCTGGGCCGAAAAGGGCGACAACCGGATCACCAAGATCGGCTCCTTCCTGCGCCGCTCCCGGATCGATGAGATCCCGCAGGCGATCAACATTCTTCGCGGCGATATGAGCTTTGTCGGCCCGCGTCCCGAACGCCCTGAATTCAGCGAGAAACTGGCCGCCGAAATTCCGAATTTCGAAGCCCGGACGCTCGTTAAGCCGGGCCTGACCGGCTGGGCCCAGGTGAACCTTCCTTATGCGGCATCGGTCAGCGATACCCGCATGAAGCTCGCCTATGATCTTTATTACATCGAAAAACAGAGCGCCTGGCTCGATTTTCTCATTGTTCTTAAGACTTTCCGGGTAGCTCTCTTCTCCGATAGCGCGCACTGAACATGCCGGGCGGCTGGTCCGGACGAGGAATGCCGAACATGACCCGACTGCCCTGCCTGATCGCGGCACTCTTCGGAGTGCTTTGTCTGTCTACTGCTGGCGCCACGCCGGACAAGGAGACAGCGAGCGGGGAGAACCCGCGTGTCGCGATGCTGCGATATGAAGCTGCGATCAAAGACGACCCTGATGATCTTGATGCCCGGTTCGGCCTCGCAGAAGCCCTGCTTCAGCTGGGCGAATATGACCGCGCCGAGAAAATGGCCGAGATCGTCATGCGGCGTGCGAGTGACAAGGAAGCCCGGCTCGTCTTCGCAGAAGCCCTGCTGCGTCAGGGCCGGATCGATGATGCCGCAAAAGCGCTCGATGTTTCCTATGAGCTGTCATCCGATGGGGCGGCGCTCAAATCTGTGATTGATGCCGAACAGGCCCTTTCGGTTGGCAATTACGAGGCCGCGCTTCGGGCGATCGAGCCGACCACGGGGCATCCGCGATATGCGCCGATGGCGCGGGTTGTCGCGGCGCGCGCTTTTTACGCCGTGGGCAATCTCTCCATGGCCAAGCGGTTGATCGACGACATCATCGCCGATGGTGGCGACAGCCTGACGGCGCTTCTCTTTCGTGCGCGGCTTGCCTTGCGGGCAGGCGATCCGGGGACAGCCATGCGGTTGGCCGACGGCATTGATGCGCTCGACAAGGGCAATATTTCGGCAGGCTCAATCGTCATCGAAGCCCTCTTACGCGAAGGCCGCATTGATGAGGCCCGCGCACGCCTTAACAGACTGAAAGCCGTCAGCCTTGATGATCCGCGTCCGGCCTATCTTGAGGGCATCATTCTCGCCGCCGAAGGCAAGACCCGTGACGCGGCCCTCCGCGTTAGCGGCATTGAGGAATGGCTCACCTATAATTCAGGCGGCGCGATTTTCCTTGCCGGTCTTAAATCCGAGCTTGGCTTTTCCAGTCAGGCTGAGGCGATCCTACGCCAGCGGCTGACGGCGGAGCCGGGCGATCTTGAAGTGATCCGAGAGCTGACGGGCCTTCTCGACCGTGATGGCCGCGCCGATGAGGCCGATGAAGTGATGAAGCGCTCCTTGAGCATCATGCCCGGTCATCCAGTACTGGTGCAGCTCGAAGCCGACCGTCTTGCCGCGCGCGGTGATTTTGATGCCTCTGTGGCTCTCCTTTCCACACTGCCCGAGGGGACTGCTCAGACGGGGCTGTGGGATGTGCTGGGACAACAAAATGATGATGTCACGGCGGCCCGCATGTTTGCCTCGATCCGCGCAGGCGATCCGCAAAGCGCGATTGAGATGGCCGAAGCTGCGGGCACGGACGACATCATGGTACAGAACATGCTGGCGGCAGCGCTTGCCGAGACGGGCGAGATCGAGTCTGCAAAATCCGTCCTTGATCGGCTGATCACGAAAGAACCTGATTTTCTTGCCGCCATCGTCAACCGGGCAGGGCTGGAGCAGGGGCCGACCGCACTGGTCGACACGCTAACGCTGGCCGAGAATGCCGGGGCGACATCGGCCCGTATTCATCGTCAGCTTGCGATTGAATCGTTTGTTGTTGGCGATACAGCCAAAGCCCTCGATGCGGCCGGTAAGGCGGCAGCGGCGGAGGACAGTGTTGCGTCCGACAAACTGCTCACCGCGCGCATCCACCTTGCCATGGGGCAGGGCGAAGAAGCGGCGGCGTCCCTTATGGCGATCCCAGCACGCGAAAATGAACCGGTGTCCGAACAGGTCTACCGGCTCTGGCTTCTCAGCCTTGCTGGCGAAGAAGAGATGGCGAGCGAAGCTGCCGCCAAGATCGCGCTGCCTCAGACCGAACAGCTTGCCGGTCTTCAGCTTGCGGACATCTTTGATCGGGCGGACGACAAGGAGCGTGAGGCCGGTATTCTGGCGACGCTCCGCCGGTCAGCGCCTGATAATCTCTCCCTGACCGAACGCTATCTGATGGCGCTTGCGGCAGAAGATCTCTCTGCTGCCCAGCGCGCGCTCGCCTCTACTCCCGGACTTTCTCAGGAGCTGCGCGAGGCGCTTGGCGCGCGGCTATTGATCGAAGCGGGTAGGGCCACGGATGCACGGACCGCGCTCGAAAAAATGACACCTTCCGCAGCGGTCTTCGCAGCCGAGCTGTCGATTGCCGAGACCCCGGCGGAGAAACGCGATCTTCTGGACAGGATGGCTCGCTATTCGGCGGCAACGCCGGGGGATGCAGGCGTGCTGGTCCTCCTGAGCGGTCTTGCAATTGAACTTGGAGATCTGCCGCGTGCCGAGAATGCGTTGAGCGGGGCTCTGGCTGCGATGCCGGGCAATCCCGGAGTGCTCAACAATCTTGCGCTCGCCCGGCAGAAAAAGTCACTGGTCGAAGCCCTTCGTCTTGCGGAGGAAGCCTATCAGGCGGCCCCGGAAGAGCCGGCGTTCGCTGAGACCTATGCCAGCCTGCTCGTTGAGAGTCGGGATCAGGCGCGGGCGGGCCGGGTGGCACGAAGGGCGCTGCTTGCTGACCCGCGTGCCGAGAGCCTTGTGCCGTTCCGCGATCTTGGCCTTCGCGGCTAACCGCCAAGCAATTTTGCTGTGCGTGACCCGGTAAGATAAGGCATTTTTGGATTGTAACCGCGTGATGGAAATTCGTTGAAAGCGATTGTCACCCTTCTTGCACAGGTTGCGGCAAGAAGGGCTCCTGCACCAGCTGAGGGGTGAGAAAGATGTTTCAGATGAAGACAGTGTTCAAAGCATGTGTGGCCGGGGCGGCAGGTTTGCTCCTGCTGGCAGGCTGCGCCACGGATACGACGCCGGCCATCCAGGCGGCATCGGCCATTGATGTGCCGACCGAGGATACCAGCCCGTCCTATCTGATCGGGCCCTATGATGAGCTCGAAGTATTCGTGTGGCGGGCCGATGAGCTCTCGACCGATGTCACCGTCCGTCCGGATGGCCGTATCTCGACTCCGCTGGTCAAGGACATGATGGCCGCCGGCAAGACGCCGTCCGAGCTCTCACAGGATATCGAGCAGGCGCTGGCCGCTTACGTCAAAGACCCGGAAGTTACCGTCATTGTCGGGCAGTTCTCCTCGACCTTTGACCAGCAGATCCGCGTCATCGGCGAGGCTCAGCAGCCGCGCGCCATTCCCTATCAGACCGGCATGACCGTCCTCGACGTCATGCTTGAGGTCGGGGGGCTGACGGAGTTTGCCTCCGGCAACCGGGCCAAGCTGATCCGTGGCCGTGGCGACAATCAGCAAACCTACCGTGTCCGTCTGAATGACCTCATGCGCCGCGGCGATGTCTCGGCCAATGTGCCGGTCCGTCCGGGCGACGTCATCCTGATCCCGGAAACCCTGTTCTGACGGAAAGCCATTTCGTCCGTTGAGTGAGTACTGATATGCCGAGTTTCATCACCAGTCTTCCGCGGCCCATCGTTCGCAGCCTTGTCGGGATGTGGCGTCACCGCTGGCTTGCCGTGATCCTTGCCTGGATCGCCGCCATTGTGGGCTGGATCATGGTGTCGACCATTCCTGATCTCTATGAGAGCCGGGCGCAGGTCTACATCAATACGGACACGGCACTCGACTCAACGATCTCAGAGGTTGGGGTCCGCCCCAACCTTGAAAAGGGTGTACGGATCATCCGCCGTCAGCTGCTCAGCCGCGATAATATGGAACGGCTGATCTACAATACGGGCCTCGATGCCGATATTTCGGGCGAGGCCCAGCTCCAGCGCCACATGGACAGTCTGGCCAACCGGATCGATGTCCGTATGGACGAGGAAGGCTATTTCACCTTCCGCTTCGCTCATCGTGATCCGAAAACCGCGCAGAAGGTCGTTGCGACCCTGCTGGATATCTTCATTGAGCAGAACCTTGAGACGGCTTCCGCCGATGTGAACAAGGCGATGCAGAATCTCGATCGCGAACTGGCCCTGCGCCGGAGCGAACTCGATGAAATCGATGGCCGCATCACCGAGTTCCGCCGGGAGAACGCGTCAGAGCTTGCGGGCTCCCGCCGCCTCAACCGGCTGCTTGATAACAAGCTCGACGAAGTCGGCCGGATTGATGACATGATCTCTCTGGCCGAAGCTCGGGCCCAGCGCCTGCGCGGTACGCTGAGCGTCACCCCGCGCTATGCGTCCGACAATGATCTCGATGCGCTGAAGCTCCAGCTTGCGACGCTCCAGACGCTCTATACCGACACCTATCCCGATATTGTGCGCCTGAAGGCCCAGATCGCGGAGTTTGAATCAGGCTCGTCCACCCTGCCGGAGAACCCGGTCTATGAAGAGGCCGAGCGCGCGCTGGTCGCGGCCAATGATGAGGTCACATCGCTGCGTAGCCGCAAGAACCGGCTTCAGAACGAAATCGACGAGATGACCCTCGATGCAGCGGAAACGCCGGAGGCCGAAGCCCAGCTCGAAGCCCTGATGCGGGATCGTGACCGGGTCGAGACGACCTATCTCGATCTCTCCCGCGAGCGCACCGAGATGGATGTCTACGCCAACCTCAATCGCGGGGGCGGGGCAATCGAATATACCCGTTTCGAGGCGCCGAAGGTGGCGGCAACGCCGATCTGGCCGCCGCGCGGGCTTTTCATGATCGCTGTCTCTCTGATGGCGACGGGCGCAGCGATCGGTGTCGTCCTGATGCTGACCCTGTTTGACCGGACCTACACCCAGCCTGCCGACCTTGAAGCCTCCTTCGGTCTGCCGGTCCTTGGCGGGATTTCACCGGCACCAACGGTTGGGAAACGCTTTTGGCTTATAGGGGAGAGAGCTGGGCTTTTTGCGGCCGTTGCGGGGCTCTTTCTCGTGGCCGCGGGTCTCAGCTGGTGGGTCGGCCAGAGTTTCGGGGCCGATGGGGGCAACGCGGTTGCCGAAGTAGAACAGGTAAGGACCCTTGCGGGTCTACGGTAAAGCGATGGATCGACCGATGACCGACAAGGCCAGCGACACGAGTTCGGAGTACAGCCCCGCGGATTCAGACGCGGCGGATGTCTCCGACGAGATCGCTGAAGAGGCCGCTGACGAGGCCGATAATCCCAATGAATTCACGCTGGATGACGAGTTTCTCGCCTCCCGCGGCTTTTTTGCGGCGGCTGACAAGCCGCACCGGGTGGCGCTTGAGATGCGCGGCGTCAAACGCCGCCTGCTGCGCCGTCTGGGGTTCTCGCGCCGCCGCGACAGCGACAAGCGCAATGGCAATACGGTGCTCGTCACCTCGACCCGGCCAGCCGAAGGCAAGACCTTTACGGCGATCAATCTCGCGCTGAGCCTTGTGGCCGAAGACGGGATCGGCACGGTCCTGATCGATGCCGATGCGCCGCGTCCGCGCGTCCTGCACCAGCTTGGCATCCCGAATAATCGTCAGGGCCTGATGGAGCTCTTGAGCAAGAAAGAGGGCGTGACCCTCGATGACTGCCTGCTCAATGAGCGGTTCCGGCCGTTCTCGATCCTGCCGGTCGGCACCCCGCCATGCCCGCAGACCGAGCTTTTCGCGCAGAATGAGGCCAAAACCCTGCTGCGCGAGATCTCCAACCGGTTCTGCGACCGGCTGGTCATTGTCGACTCGCCGCCGGTTCTCGCGATGCCGGATGCTGTGCTTCTCGCGCCACTCGTCGACGAAGTCATCTTTGTGGTAGAAGCCAACGCCACATCCGAGCCTGCGGTTGCGACCGCGATCGACGAGCTGCTTGAGGTCAATGAGAAGGTCTCCCTGATCCTCAACAAGTGCCTCGTGCCGGGCGAAGCCGCCCACTATTATTCCTATGAGGAATATTATTCACGGAAAGGGGGATAGCCGTGGTGAGGACATTCCTGAAGACGGGCCTGAAATCGGGCCTGCTGCTGTGCACGGCGCTGAGCGCGGCACATGCGCAGCCTTTCCTTGAAGGTACCGAAGAGGACGAAGAAGAAACCGCCATTCGCGGCGGCTCCTGGTTCGCCTCCACCAATGTGACAGCGACGGACAATTACCGCCGGCTGCCTGATGTGCTGGCGCGGTTTGATGTTGATGGAACGACTGGCGACATCACCGCGACGGAAGTCGGCATCGAGCCGATCGAGAATATCGTGATCTCCTCGACGATCAAGGGATCGACTTTTGTCCGCTCAAAGTCTCTCACCGGGTTTGTGACGGGCACGGTCCGTGTCGGCGGTTATGCGCAGAGTACGGATGACAATGCCGAGCTGATTGCCGACACGATGCCGGCGGCGCCATATCCGAACATGCCGAATGCGGATGGCAGCTTCTCGACTTTTGGTCTTGCTGAGCCTGATGACTTCTTCATCATCCCCGACATTGTCGGCGCGGCAACGAAAGAGCTTTCAGAAGGCCGCTGGTATCTCGACATGTCCGCCCTGGCGCAGGAGCGTACTCTTGGCAGGCCGTCGCTGATCAACCGGCGCGGCTCAACCCCTGGGCTTGATACGGTGACCTTCGTTGGCGGTTCACTCAGCCCCTATCTCTACCGCGAATATGCTGACCAGCAGGTGCTGGAGGTGCGCACGCGTGCCTCGGCGATTTTTGTTGCCAATGAGCGCACGGCGCTGGGCGATGAAGTTCCCGGTGTCGCTGATTTTTCCGAAGATGATCAGTTTGCGAATAACTCCTTGTCGGGCGAGCTTTCTGCCGATTACAAAACGGGCGGTCAGTTCGATGACGCCTCTTACGGGGTGTCCGGATATATCCGCCATGTTGCCGAAGAGGGCAGTGATATCCTGCCGCATCTTTATGTGACCGAGATTTCGGGCCGCGTGGATGCCGCCTATATGCTCTCAAGCCCGCTCAAGCTGCTCGCGGCGGTCGGGTTCGATGACATCACGGTCAATTTCAACGATGCCGATGAGGCAGGCGAGCGCCGCTTTGAAGAAGACGTCAATGGCGCCTTCTGGAATGTCGGCTTCCGCTATTCGCCGACCCGCAAGGCACTGTTCGAGCTTGTTGCCGGCCAGCGATATGGCGGCCCCTCGGTTGAGGGGAAGGTTCAGGTCCAGATCAGCCCACGGATCAGCTTTAATGCCTCCGCTGAGCGCGTTTTCGACACGGGCGGCCAGCGTTTCGGGCGGGCTCTCTCCGGTCTTCAGTCGCGTACCCGGACGATCCTGACGACCCTGACCGAGGCGAAAGACAATTTCGCCGCCGAGTTCCTCGACGATGTCGTTGATCTCAGCCTGTTGGGTGAGGGTCTCGATGAAGAGTTCCGCTCAGGCACGTTCGTCTTCAATCAGGTCAGTGCGTCCCTGACGGCGGAGCTGCGCCGCAACACGATTGGCGGTGGCGTTGCCTATACCAATGCCGGGGCGGGCGATATCGACAATGAAGCCTTCAACCTTTCGGTTTTTGCGCGCCGCAAGCTGAGCCGGAAGCTGAGCATCCATGCTTCTGCCCGTTACGGGGAGAGCGAGGGCATCGGGGTCGTCACCGATCTCTTCGGTACACCGATCGGCACAGGCAACCGCGAGTCGGCGGATCAGATGTACCGCGCCGGTGTCGATTACCGCCTCGCCGAACGCATCTCGCTGACGTCTGAAGTCTATTATGCAAAGAATGACAGCGATGGTCCTGCGGCGACACGGGGGCCCGGTTTCGATTTTGACGAAACCGCGATCATCTTCGGTCTGCGTTGGGCGTTCTGAGTGAAATGAATGAGTACCATGAGTGCCACATCGCCTTCGGGCCTGACGGTTTCGCCTTTCACGGATAATCCGGATGCCCCGGTTTTCGTGGAGACCGAGGCCCATCGCCGGGCCGTGGCACAGGCAAGGTTCGGGATCGAGCAAGGCAGCGGCCTTGTCGTCATTACCGGCGAGCCGGGCAGCGGCAAGACCGCCGTTCTTGATCGTACCGCATTCCTTTGTGCAAGTGATGAGGCCGCGCTGGTCCGGCTCTCTGCCAATGAGATCGAGGGCGGAAGCCTTGAGGCTGTGATCCTCCGTGTCCTGCGGACAGAAGAGCCCGGGATTGATCCCGATGCGAGTCTTGAAGAGGCGCTGCTTTACTGCCGGGAAGGCGGGACGACCCCGGCGCTTCTGATCGATGATGCGGATGACCTTGGCGACGAGGGGCTGGGTGCGCTCAAGCGCATTGCCGAAATGGAAAAGGACGGCGATCCGCTGTTCCGTATCGTGATTGCCGGGCGTCCGGCCCTGCGCAGTGTATTCTACCGCGATGACATGGCCGCGTTGCGTCAGGTGATGGCGGCATCTCACCAGCTTGGCGCACTCTCGCGTGATGAAGTTGGCGAATATGTCGATACCCGCATCCGCAGTGCGGGGTTTTCAGGTGAGGTCATTCCGACCGTCGAATTCCTTGATGCGCTGGCCGAACAATCGGGCGGCAATCCGGGGCGGATCAACAAATTGTCGAGCCGGGCAATCGCGCAGGCTGGCCTTGCGGGCCGTTCCGAGCTCATGGCTATTGATCTTGAGGCGGAGGATGGCGCTGCTGCATCTCAGGGCGATGACGGTATCGAGGATGCCGAAGTGGTCTCGGCCCTGTCGCGCGAAGAAGTCGCCGCCGCTGCGTCGCAGGAGATGGAAACTTCTCTGACCGGAAATACGACGTCAGGCCCGAAAGCGCCAGTGACCGTCATGGATCTCAATGCCGCGATCGAATTGCTGGGGCAGGGCCGGGTGCCGTCGCGCATGAGCCCGGCAGAACAGCCCGACCAGGACGGCGATGTCTCTACACAAGCTGCCATCGAAGAGGCGCCGGAGACGGTTGAAGCAGAAGAGCCAACCACGGCAGTCACTGCCAATCCGTCTGTAGACGAAGAAACCGGCGAAGAGATTGATGTCTGGGAGCCGGCGTCTGCTCTGACGGAAGAGGAAGAGGATCGGATCGATACCGCCGATCTCTCAGAGCCTCTGCCTGCGGGCCCGCCCGTGATGGAGGAGATGCAGGCCTTCGTCGACGACATGCGGACCCAGATTGACAGCCTCAGGAACACAATTGAGTCTCTGCGGGCGGAAGCCCAGAAGCTGGACCAGCGGCACAAGGCGGCACGGGAGAAGATCGGTGGACGTATCGACGCCATCCAGGCCAAAATCGACGAATTCCGCCGTGGCGGCTGAGACCGTCCGACCCCTTCACGCTATGTCGGTTGACGTTGAGGACTGGTTCCAGGTCTGGGCCCTCAGCTCCGTCATCTCCCGTGAGGACTGGGACGACCATGCCCTGCGCGTGGAGGACAGCTCCAGCCGATTGCTCGATCTGTTTGCGGCCAAAGGGGCAGGGTGCACCTTCTTTATTCTGGGGTGGGTGGCCGAACGGCTACCCGGCCTGATCCGCCGGATGGCCGAAGAGGGCCATGAGATCGCAAGCCATGGCTGGGACCATACCAAGGTGTTCGATCAAACACCGGATGAATTCCGGGAGGATATCCGCAAGACCAAAGCCTGCCTTGAAGATATTGCGCAAGTGACCGTCACGGGCTTTCGCGCGGCCGGATTCTCGATCGATTCCCGCACGCCCTGGGCGCATGAGATCCTCGCAGAAGAGGGCCATCTTTATTCTTCCTCCTCGCATCCGATTGCACATGACCATTATGGCGACCCTGACGCGCCACTCGGCGTTCATGTCGCGGGCGCGGCGCTGGTTGAAATCCCGGTAGCGGTGCAGGAGATTTTAGGGCGCCGCCAGAGTTGCGCCGGGGGCGGATGGTTCCGCGCCATGCCTTATCCGGTGAGCCGTTCGCTGTGGCGCCGTCTCGAAGGGGCGGGCAGGCAAGGTGTCTTTTATTTCCACCCATGGGAGGTCGATCCCGACCAGCCAAAGGTGGGCGGGCTGTCGCTCAAATCGCGATTGCGGCACCGGTTGAATCTGCCGGTCATGGAGCGCAAAGTGGGCAGGCTGCTTGATGATTTCCGCTGGGGACGGATCGATCAGGTCTTTGCCGAAGACATCGCCAGGGGAGCGACCCTGTGAGCGGGATTGAGATCCGCCTTGCGACCGCGGAAGACGCGCTTGCGTGGGACAGCTATGTTGCAGGGGCGGGCAGTTTTTTTCATCGCTATGGCTGGGCCGAAGCGATCCGTGAAACCTATGGTCATGAACCGGTCTACCTCCTTGCCGAGCGGGGCGGAGAGGTCGCCGGCATCCTGCCGCTGATTGACCGGCGGTCGAGCCTTTTCGGCCGTGCCCTGATTTCCGTTGGCTTCACCGTCGGCGGCGGGGTCGTCGCAGAAGACAATGAGACAAGAGCAGCGCTCCTCACACGCGCCCTTGCCGAAGCGAAAGCCCGCAGCAGCGAATATATCGAGCTGCGCAGCGAGGATGACGCCGAAGAAGGCTGGCACGAAAAAGAGGGCATCTACGATACATTCTCTGTAGGGATTATCGAGGACGAGGAGCAGCGCCTCAAATCGATCCGCCGGAAGAAGCGCGCCGATATCAGAAAGGCCATTGACTGGGCAGCGGACGGGGAGCTGACAATCCAGCCTTCCGATGACCTCAAACGGTTCTGGAAGGGGTACGCCATTGCCCAGCGCGATCACGGCACACCCGTCTTCCCGCGCCGCTGGCTAGAGGCGCAGAAGGCGCGGTTCGGCGATGACATGGAGCTGATCTTTGTCGAGCAGGCAGGCGAGCCGCTCGCTGGGGTCATCAATTATTATCATCGCGATACGGTGCATCTCTACAGCTCGTTCATCTCACCGGGCGCGCGGCGCAGCCATGCCGGCGACTATCTTTACTGGTGGATGATGGGGCACGCGCTGACGCGAGGCGCGCGCATTTTCGATCTTGGGCGGTCAAAGCGCGGGACGGGCGCCCATGCCTATAAGACCCATTGGGGTTTTGAGCCGCGGGCGCTTTCCTATATGTACAAACTGATGCAGACGGACGAAATGCCCAACGTCAATCCGCAGAACCCCAAGTTCGCTTTGATGTCGAAGGTCTGGACCCGGCTGCCGGTGCCGGTTGCCAATCGGCTGGGGCCAATGCTGGCAGGTCATCTCGCATGACCGGCGCAAAGAAACGCGCACTCCTTCTGACCCACAGAATCCCCTATCCGCCGAATAAGGGGGATAAGATCAGGTCCTGGCACCTGACGAAGTTTCTGGCGGACCGGTATGACCTTGCGCTCGGCACCTTCATCGATGATCCGTCAGACGCCATTCACACCGATGTTCTCGAAAACCTCTGTGCCGCGACCTGCATCCGTCCGCTCGGCGCGATGCAGGGGCGCTGGCGGTCGCTCAAAGGTCTCATGAAAGGCCAGCCGCTCAGCTTTGCGTGGTATGAGGATGAATTGATGCGCAGCTTCGTTGCGCGGGAGCGGGCAAAGGGGCTGGTCGCGGAGATCTATTTCTCCGGCGCGATGACGATCTATGCCGACGGTGCCAAAGCGCCGCTCTTTGTCGACATGGTCGATGCGGACAGTGCCAAATGGCAGAGCTATGCGGCAGACGGGCTTCCCTTCATGCGGGCGCTGCACCGGCGTGAGGCGCGGAAAGTGGCTGTTGCCGAAACGCGCGCTGCCGAGTTGAGCGAGAAGACCTTTCTTGTCTCGCCGGAGGAAGCAGACCTCCTCAAAGAGACGGCGGGCATGCCGCAGGAGCGCGTCGACTGGTACCGCAACGGGATCGATCTTTCCTTCTGGAACCCGGATGGAGAATTCCCGCATCTCACCCACCCCTTCGATATCGTCTTCACCGGGGCGATGGATTATCGGCCGAATGCCGATGCCGTGATCTGGTTCGTCCGCGAGGTCTGGCCGCAACTCAAACACCAGCATCCCACGCTGACATTCGGCATTATCGGGCGCGACCCGACAGGCCCTGTCCGTAAGCTTGGCATGGAGCACGGCGTGACCGTTACAGGCCGGGTTGATGACATCCGGCCGTTCATCGCGGATGCGCAGCTCGCCGTTGCGCCACTGCGGATCGCCCGGGGTGTTCAGAATAAAGTTCTTGAGGCCATGGCAATGGGCGTGCCGGTCATCGCAAGTTCAGGGGCCCTGACAGGCATATCTGTCAGGCCCGGAGAGCACCTTCTTGAGGCCAATAGTGCCGAGGAAACTGCCGCTAAAGTGCTGGAACTGCTCGGAGATCCCGAGTTGCGCCGCCGTTTGGGGGAGGCCGGACGCTCCCTGATGCAGGACGAATACAAGTGGGAGGCGGTTCTCGGCCGCATTGCGGCGCATTTGCCACCCGGAAAATGAACTTGCCCTTTGGGCTTGGCCGAACCTTAAGCGTCCGTTAATCTAGTCCCGTTGGGAATACCTGAAGGGCGTACAGATGATCCGCATTTTACTCTCGCTTGCCATTGCCGCGGCGGCCTATTTCGGCCCCTGGCTGCTCGACAGCACCGGCCAGATCCTTGGCGCAAGCTTCACTGAACCCGTTCTTGGCAGTGCATTTGTCGATAGCACGATCGGCTGCCTCATGGACGGCAAGATTTCGATGTCGGGTGAGTGCGCCCCGGCTTACGGCCTGTTTGGCCAGCTGGTTCTGGCGACTGTGGCGCTTGGCGTATTGTCTGCCGCCCTGTCGGTAATCGGTCTCGTGCCGCTGATCGGCCGTCTGACCAGCCTTGTGACCATTGTGGCCGGTGTTGCTGCGATCGTGACTTTTGGCTGGTTTGCCAAAGAGGTCTTCACGACCGAGCAGGCAGCGTTCTCTGATTTCCGCTGGGGCGCTTATGCCACGGCGGCATTCGGTCTGATCACGATTTTTGCCGGGCTCTCCGGCCTGCGTGGCAATAATGACTGATCCTGCCATTCGTGCAGGTTCCTGAATAACGGGACGGGCGCTCTGACGGGCGCCCGTTTTTTATTGCGTGGCTGCTGAATTGAGGCGCGAAGGGGCCTTCGCAGCAGGCCCTGATAGGGGTATCGTTAGGGGACGGTAGGGGGTGTCATGGGAATTACGGCAACAGGCTGGATCATGATCCTGTTCGGCGGGATGGCGTTGGCCGCCTGCCTCATGGGTTTGCGTCAGATGCAGCAATCTCGACGGCCGAAGGGTGCGTCGATCCAGCGGGTCAGTGGCCGGGTCCTGCCGATTGAAACATTCTATGCCCCTGGCGTCATGGATCGCGCTGCTGCTGCGGCAGAAGCTGATCTGGGTGTGCCCGAACCGCTCGCCGCGGCATCTTTCGCGCCGGCCAGTATCGAAGAGGGCGATCTCTCTATCGCGGCACGCCTCACGACGGGCGCGGTCGGGACGGCCGTTGCGGCGATTGCGCTCGATACAGCGACGGTCGGGCTTGATCCTGAGGACCGCCGCCTCAAACCGATGCTGACCGAGCTTGTCGATGTCCGGCGTCCAGCAGAGGTCTCTGATCTTTTTGCGGGCGGGAATACCGACAGCGCCCCCGGCATGGCCGATGAGTTCCTTGTCGAGATCCGCCGTGCGGTCATCCGCGCTTATCGCAGCACAGGCAAAGGCGCCTGCCTCGTCGTGCCAGTGACCGGCCAGCCGGGCATGTTCTTTGATCTGAGGATTGAACGCTATTCGCGTGAGCTTGCCGATGTCTGCCACGAGATGTTCGAGGTACTGGGTGAGATCGTCGACTGGAGTGATGCAGGCGACGCCAATTCAACGCCCGTCCGTTATGCCGCGCTGCCGCAGGCTGTCCCGGCGCTCCTCCGGTCTTTGCGCACCGCTGTACGGGACCTGCAGCTGCCGCCCGCCTTTGATTATATCCGTGGTGAGATTGATGCTTACGCAGGGGCGATGTCGGGCCGGGTCGATGCGCAGAACGTCATGCAGATCGTCAATCGTTATGGCCGTCTCGACCTCAAATCAGCCGGAATCGCGCCGGATGCCAAACCGCCCGCACGGCTTCTCTGTCTTGTGACCCTGATTGCTGTCTGGGACGCGCTTATTCTCAATTTCGGTTTTTCCGAAGAGGTCACGACGGTCTGACGACCAGGGTCATTCCCACACGGCAAGCGGCGGCAGGCTTGAGAGGATCGAGTCGACATTGCCGCCGGTCTTCAGCCCGAAGGTCGTGCCCCGATCATAGAGCAGGTTGAACTCGGCATAGCGGCCGCGCTGGCGCAGCTGGGCCTGCCGGTCGTCTTCAGTCCAAGGCATATTCATCCGCTGCCGGACGAGCTGGGGATAGATGTCGAGGAACGTCTTGCCGACATCCTGCGTGAAGGCAAAATCCGCCTCCCAATCTCCAGAATCGAGATGGTCATAAAAGATGCCGCCAACGCCGCGCGGCTCGTCTCTGTGCGGCAGATAGAAATAGGTGTCGCACCATTCCTTGAATTTCGGCCAATAGGCCGGGTCATGAGCGTCGCAGGTCGCCTTGTAGGCGCCGAGAAAACTTTGCGTGTCTTCGTGGCTGTCCGTCCGGTAGGCCGGATGCATGGGGTTGAGATCCCCGCCGCCGCCGAACCAGCCTTTGGTCGTCACGATCATCCGCGTATTCATATGCGCAGCCGGGGCATGCGGGTTGCGGGTATGCGCAATCAGGCTGATCCCGCTCGCCCAGAAGCGCGGGTCTTCCTCCGCGCCGGGAATGGCCTTGCGGAATTCTTCCGAGAATTCTCCGTAGACGGTGGAGGTGTGAATGCCTGCCTTCTCAAAGACGCGGCCTTTCATCATCCCCATGACGCCGCCGCCCTGATCTTCCGACCCGTCACCACGACTCCAGGGCGTCCGCGCGAAACGGCCTGCCGGCATATCGGGATAGAGGGCGGGGTCCACGTCATCCTCGATCGCTTCGAAGGCCGCGTGAATCTGGTCGCGCAATGCTTCGAACCAAGCACGGGCGCGGGATTTCTTCTCGTCAAACAAGTCTGTCATTGCGCCCCCATAAGCTGCCTGTCGGGGCAGCGCAATTCGCCGCGGCCGAGCGCTGTGTTCGTTGCGTGCGGTAGGCGGCATGACCATCTAGCATTGCAAGTCAGTTTTCAGGAGAGACCCATGTCGACAGCCGCCTTTGCTGCCAAAGCCGCCAATGCCCCGCTTGGGCCTTTCGCCATTGAGCGCAGGGAATTGGGGCCCAAGGATATCCGTATAGAAATCGAGTTTTGCGGGGTCTGCCACTCTGATCTTCACATGGTGAATAATGATTGGGGCTTCTCGCAATATCCATTGGTGCCGGGCCATGAAATCGTCGGGACGATTGCGGAAGTCGGCAGCGAGGTCTCCGGGTTCTCCGTCGGCGACAAGGCGGCAGTGGGCTGCCTTGTCGACAGTTGCCGTCACTGTGCCCAATGCGAAGCGGGCAATGAACAATACTGCAATGCTTTCACCATGACCTATGGATCAGCCACCAATGATCCGGGCGGCGTCACCTATGGTGGCTATTCCAGAGAAATCATCTGTGATCAGGAATTTGTCTTGAGCATTTCCGGCAAGCTCGATCCGGCAGGTGCGGCGCCGCTCCTTTGCGCGGGGATCACGACTTGGTCGCCGCTCAAGCACTGGAAGGTAGGGCCGGGACAGACTGTCGGCATCGTCGGGCTTGGCGGTCTTGGCCATATGGGCGTCAAATTCGCCCATGCCCTTGGCGCGCATGTCGTGATGATCACGACGTCTCCTGAGAAGGGCGAGGACGCAAAGGCGCTCGGCGCGGATGAGGTCCTTATCTCGAAAGATGATGACGCCATGGCAATGAATGCCGGACGATTCGATTTCATCCTGAATACGATCCCGGTGCGTCACGATCTCAACCCCTATGTCGGGCTCCTCAAGATTGATGGCGTGATGTGCATCGTCGGCGCGGTCGAACAGCTGCCTGAGGTCAACAGCGCGCCGATGGTCTTCGGGCGGCGAAGCATTGCAGGCTCGCTGATCGGTGGTCTCAAGGAGACCCAGGAGATGCTCGATTTCTGTGCCGAGCACGGGATCACCTCAGACATCGAGATCATCCAGATGGATGAGATCAATCAGGCCTATGAGCGGATGCAGAAGAGCGATGTGAAATATCGCTTTGTCATCGACATGAGCACATTGCCCGGCTGAAGGATTACCCCCAGCCGATCTGGCGGCGCGCTTCGGCCATGGCGATCGCGCCCGCCATTGCCATATTGAGGGAGCGTGCGCCGGGGGCGAGGGGGATTCGCAGGCAGATATCCGCTTCATTGTGGATATCTTCCGGCACACCGGCGCTCTCTTGCCCGAGGAGCAATATGTCGCCCCTTTGCCAGTCATGCTCGTGATGCGCGGTCTCGGCCTTCGTGGTCATCAGGATGATCCGGCCGGCAAGGGCCGCCCGGAACGCCCGCCAATCCGCATGCCGGTGGGGCGGGGCGAGGGCACCGTAATCAAGTGACACTCTCTCTATGTCCCTTGTTTTCCAAGGGAAACCGCAAGGCTCGATGACATGAAGCTCGGCCCCGAAACAGGCCGCAGCCCGGATGGCGGCGCCGACATTGGCGGCGATCTCTGGCTGGAAGAGAGCAAGATGGAGCATGACACCGGCCATTGATCAGGCCGGATTTGTCGTCAAGTCGTCAAAAAGATACAGGCCTGTGCCAACCTGCCCGCTGGACGTGGGCCAAGACGCGTGGCAGACGCATCCGGAAATTCTCAAACGACTTCCATGCAAGGGGCCCGTCTCGCGGGTTTTTCAATGAGTTCCAACGATCAAAACGACGGTAGCGGTCTGGAAGATCAAGGCCGCCGCGACTTCATCCATCTTCTCGCTGTCGGCACTGCCGGGGCAGCCGCCGTGGGGATCGCCATTCCGATGGTGCACCAGATGAACCCCGCCGCAGACGTCCGGGCCCTGGCCACCAAGGAAGTCTCCATTGCCGGGATCGAGCCGGGGCAGGCCGTGAAGGTTGTCTGGCAAGGCAAGCCGGTCTTCATCCGCCGCCTGACGGAACGCGAGATCACCGCGACCGAAGAAGAACCCACAAGCATTCTGAAAGACACGGACAGCCGGAACCCGGACAAGCCGGGCGCTGCTGATTTCGACACGCGGGTCACCGGTCCCGAGAGCGGGGCAAAGGACTTCGTCGTCGTTCTTGGTGTCTGTACGCACCTTGGCTGTATCCCGCTCGGCACCGAGCAGGGTGAAACCAAAGGCGATTATGGCGGATGGTTCTGTCCCTGCCACGGTAGCCACTACGATCCGTTCGGCCGCATCATCAAAGGCCCGGCGCCAGAGAACCTTCCGGTGCCGCCGCTCCAATTCGTCTCAGACACGACCATCCGGCTGGGGTAATCTGACATGTCACACGAAAGCAATTACGTCCCCGGATCCGGTCTTGAGCGCTGGCTCGACAAGCGCCTGCCGATCATCCGCCTAGGCTATGACACAGGGGTCGATTTCCCCTGTCCGAAGAACCTGAACTACTGGTGGACGTTTGGCGGGATCCTTGCCGTCTGCCTGATGGTCCAGATCATCACCGGCATCGTTCTCGCGATGCACTATGTGGCTGACTCTCAGCTCGCGTTTAAAAGCGTCGAGCACATCATGCGCGATGTGAACTATGGCTGGTTGATCCGCTATGTGCACATGAACGGCGCGTCGATGTTCTTCCTCGCCGTCTATCTGCACATTGCTCGCGGCCTTTATTATGGTTCCTACAAAGAACCGCGTGAGGTTCTGTGGATGATCGGTGTCCTTATCTTCCTGCTGATGATGGGCACAGCCTTCATGGGCTACGTGCTGCCTTGGGGTCAGATGTCCTTCTGGGGCGCGACCGTGATTTCAGGCCTCGTGACTGCGCTGCCGATCATCGGTGATCCGATCCACACGCTTCTTCTGGGTGGTTTCACCGTCGACAGCCCGACGCTGAACCGGTTCTTTGCGCTGCATTACCTGCTGCCATTTGTGATTGCGGGCCTTGTGATCCTTCACATCTGGGCGCTGCACATTCCGGGCAACTCCAACCCGACGGGCGTCGAAGCTCAGTCGAAGAAGGACACCGTGCCGTTCCACCCGTATTATACGGTCAAGGACGGTTTCGCGATCATCCTCTTCCTGATCCTCTTTGCGGCCTTCGTGTATTTCAACCCGAATGCGCTGGGGCACCCGGACAACTATATCCCGGCGGATCCTCTCGTGACGCCGGCGCATATCGTGCCCGAATGGTACTTCCTGCCGTTCTACGCGATGCTGCGCGCCATCAACTTCAATATCGGCATTCCGTTCACGGATATCGTCCTCATCAACTCCAAGCTCGGTGGTTTCCTCGTGATGATCGGCTCGATCCTCATCTGGTTCATCCTGCCATGGCTTGATCGCTCCAAAGTGAAGTCCATGCGCTATCGCCCGATTGCGAAGCTCTGGTTCTTCCTTCTGGTCATCGACTTTTTCATCCTTGGCTGGCTCGGCGGCAAACCGGCGGAACAGCCCTTCGTCTTCTTCTCGCTGGTGGGGACGATCTACTATTTCGTCTATTTCCTCGTGATCCTGCCGATCCTCTCGGTCATGGAGACCCCGACGGAAATGCCCAAATCGATTTCGGAAGCGGTGCTAGCCGACAAGAAGAAATCTGGAACGGGTGAAACCCCGATCGCCAGCCCGAGCCCTGCGGAGTAATCGAGATGCGGAAAGTACTTATCCAGCTTAGCGCTGCTCTCGCCGTTCTCGGTGGAGCGACCGCTGTCGCCGCGGAAGGGGAGACCAAGCCCCTCTTGCACCATCACTGGCATTCCGACGGGCTCTTTGGCGAATATGACAAGGCCCAGCTGCAACGCGGCTATCAGGTCTATCGCGAGGTCTGTGCCGCTTGCCACTCCATGGAACTCGTTGCCTTCCGGCATCTGGGGGACAAGGGTGGTCCGTACTATCTCGCCAAATGCCCGGAAGGTCTGGGACTGCCAGAATCAACTGATTGTTCGAACCCGGTCCAGAACCCGATCATCAAGTCGCTGGCCGCGAGCTTTCAGGTGACGGACGGTCCGGATGATGCTGGCGACATGTTCCAGCGGCCCGGCCTGCCGGCGGATTATTTCCCGTCACCATATGAGAACAAGAACCAGGCAAAGGCTGCCAATGGCGGTGCCTATCCGCCGGATATGAGCCTGCTGGCGAAAGCCCGTCACCATGGGCCGAGCTACATCTACAGCCTGATGCTGGGCTATGAAGAACCGCCTGCCACGATCGAAGTGCCGGCAAGCCAATACTACAACGTGTTCTATCCGGGGGACACGAGCTCGCTTGTCAAAGAAGAGTATCTCGACGATCACGGACATATTCTCGAAGATCACGAACTGCCGCCGGGCGGTGTCTTCAAGATGGCTCCACCGCTGTCTGAAGGGGTCATTACTTATGAGGACGGCTCGCCGGAAACGGTTGAACAGTATGCGGCTGATGTTGCGGCCTTCCTGACATGGGCGGCCGAGCCGAAAATGGACCAGCGCAAGGCGCAGGGCCGTTTCGTGCTTCTCTTCCTGATCATCTTTGCCGGGATCGTTTATGCGAGCTACCGGCAGATCTGGCGGGACGTTCACTGATGAGCGGGGCCGCTGAGACATCCCTTGCCGTCATTGGCGGCAGTGGGCTCTATGATCTCGACGGCCTCGAAATCGTCGGTGAGCACGATATCGAAACGCCCTGGGGCAAGCCTTCGGACCCGATTCTCGAAGGCCGGCTTTCAGGCGTTCGGATGCTGTTCCTGCCGCGCCACGGTAAGGGCCACCGCATCCCGCCATCTGACCTCAATTACCGGGCGAATATCGCCGCGCTGAAAATGCTTGGTGCGACGGACGTCCTGTCCATCTCCGCCTGCGGATCATTCAAGGAAGAGCTCAAGCCCGGCTCCTTCGTCATCGTTGACCAGTTCATCGACCGAACGCGGGGAAGGGCATCGAGCTTTTTCGGCCCCGGTCTCGTGGCCCATGTCTCGATGGCGCATCCGGTTTGCCCCCGCCTGTCGGAGCTTGCCTTCGAAACGGTCAAGGAAATCGGTGTTGAGGTTGCCTATGGCGGCACTTACCTCGCGATGGAGGGGCCACAATTCTCTTCCCTCGCCGAATCAAAACTCTACCGCTCATGGGGCTGTGACGTCATCGGCATGACGGCGATGCCGGAAGCCAAGCTCGCCCGTGAGGCAGAGCTGCCTTATGCGCTGGTCGCCATGGTGACCGATTATGATTGCTGGCACGAGGAAGTGGGTCCGGTCGAAGTCCATAACGTCCTCGAAGTCCTCATGACCAATGCGGATCATGCCCGGAATATGCTCAAATCGCTCGCGCCGAAGATCGGTCCAGAACGCAAAGCGTGTCCACAAGGCATTGAAAATGTTCTTGATTTTGCGCTGATCACAGCGCCGGATGCCCGCGACCCTGCGATGGTCGAGAAGCTGCGCTCGATTGCTTCGCGCGTCCTCTAAATGACCTCTTCACATTAGCCTTGCCAAAAGGTAACGTAACTCGTTGCAATGCCGCAATAATGCGGAGACAATGCACGTTGAGGGGCACCTTTAGGAGGTAAGAACATGGGTAAACTGATTGCTGCGATCGTCGTGATCGCTGCTGCTGTGGCAGCTTGGTGGTTTTTGTTCAAAGGCGACGAAGCCGAAGTGGCTGATGAGCCGGAAGCTACGGTCGAAGAGGTCGTTGAAGGCGCTGAAGAAGCCATGGAAGAGGCTGATGAAGCCATGGATGACGCCGGCGAAGCAATGGAAGACGCTGCCGGTGACATGATGGACGAAGCCGAAGAAGTCATGGACGACATGGAAGAAGCCGCAGAAGAAATGGCTGATGACATGGAAGAAGCCATGGACGAAGGCGAAGAAGAAATGATGGAAGAAGAGCCCCAGCGCTAAGCGGTTCTTGATCCATTGATTGAATGAGAAACCCGCCTTGAAAGAGGCGGGTTTTTTCATGCGCAGGCCTGATCGCATATTTTCCAAAATTGCCGCTTGAAAGGTTTGCGCGGGGTGGGTATTCCCCGCCTCTCGCAAGGGCGTCAGCCCGGCAGGATGGGCGTATAGCTCAGTGGTAGAGCACTACGTTGACATCGTAGGGGTCCCAAGTTCGAACCTTGGTACGCCCACCATCCTCCAAGTCTTCAGGGCAGTATTTCCCGACCGGCATAGTCAAAGCATTTGCCGCTGTCGGCTGGGCTGAGACCGGCGAGCACTTCGACGAGACAGTCCGCGGCTTTGTCAGGCTCAAAGAGTTTTCCTTCCGGGACATTGGCCTGAAATGGGGCGGACAGCGCCGTATCGACCGTTCCCGGATGAAGCGCGACGGCGATGGCCTCCTTGTTCACTCGCCCGGCTTCAATCGCGATATTTCGGATGAGCATATTCAGGGCAGCTTTTGAGGCGCGATAGCTATGCCATCCGCCCAGCCGATTATCGGAGATGCTGCCGACACGCGCAGAAAGCGCGGCAAATTTCAGCGGGCGTTTTTTCATGAGGGGCATCAGTGCCTTGCCGATCAGCGTCGGCAAAACGGCGTTGACCCGCATCACATCCAGAAAACGCTCGCTATCGAATTGCTGGATGCTTTTCTCTGGTCCGTGGCTCTCGTCATGCAATGTGCCGATGGCGACGATGACGAGGCCAACCTTCTCAAGCGGGAGGCCATCAAGAACGGCTGCAATGCCGCTCTCATTGGGCTCATAGTGATGGGGGAGGATACCCTCCTGGGGCTCCAGGGGACGGCGGGAGATCGCATGTACCCGGCGGTAGGTGGAAGAGCGGGCAATCGAGCGGACAAGTGCTGCACCGATCCCGCCAGAAGCGCCGAAGACGACGGCTTCGTCATATGGAGCCTGTGAGACATCACTCATGGCCGGACCTTTGTTGCCGAGATTGCTGCCGGCATCTCTGAGAGCAATATTTCACCTCGTCCCAGTCTTCGGCCCATTTTCTGCGCCAGCTGAATGGTCGTCCGCACGTCACGCAGTCCTTCTGCGGGAGATCAGCTTTCTGGACGGTTTTCCCATGACGCTTCATGCGGGAAAAATAGTCGCATGAGGCGGGTGAAACGATGCGGCATGATAGTCCATTCTTGCAAATCATTCGCATTCATGGTGAGGGCGCATGATGAATAATACGCATCGCCTTGATAGCTGGCCCAGAAGCCGTCCGGCCCGAGTGACCGGTCTCCAAACCGAAGATCAGGACCTTCTCGAAGGCCTGCAGGAGCAGGGCTTCCTTGTGGGAGCCGTGGTTGAAGTTCTCGAGAAGGGCATGTTTGGCGGAACGCCGATCTCGGTGCGGGTTGGGCGCGCCATCGTCGCTGTACGGGCTCGCGAAGCGCAGGCAGTGGAGGTCGGTGAGCTATGACAGTTCTCAATCCGGTGACGGACGATCCGATCTCTCCTGAAGCTATTGATGGCGCAGGGCCCGTCATCGCGCTGGTTGGTCCGCCCAATGCGGGCAAGTCGACCCTCTTTAACGGTCTGACCGGCGGGCGCGCCAAGGTCGGCAACTATCCGGGCGTAACGGTCGAGCTGCGCGAAGGGCGCCTCAAGGGTGGACCTGCAGCGACCATTGTCGATCTACCGGGGATCACCGGGCTTCATCCGCGTTCCGCCGATGCCCGCGTCACGGTGGAGGTGCTGGAAGGCCGTTCAAAGGTTGTACCGCAGCCGGATCTTCTGATCGCTGTCATCGATGCGGGCCAGCTCCGCCGCCAGTTGCCTTTCATTGGCATGCTGACGGGGCTCGGCATCCCGATGATCGTTTCGCTTAACATGTATGACTTGGCTGAGCGCGACGGGGTGAAGCTCAATCCTGAGGTGCTGAGCGCTGCGCTGGGTGTGCCGGTCGTGCCGACGACGGCACCGCGAGGCGCCGGGCGCCGAGCGCTCATGGCCGCGATTGAAGGCGGGCAGGCCGCCGTGCCGCAACCGCTGTCGCGTGAAGCCGCCGTCAGCCTCGCTGATGAGATCATCTTGGAAGAGCCGGGGCTCAACAAATTCACTAAGGCCGTCGACAGCGTCGTCCTGCATCCTGTCTTTGGGATCCTGCTGCTGCTCGGGCTGCTCTTTGTGATCTTCCAGGCGGTCTTTGCCTGGGCCGAAACACCGATGAACTGGATCGATGCCGGGGTCGCCCAGACCGCCGAGTGGATGCAGGCGATCCTGCCCGATAATTGGATCGAAGGGCTGATCGTTGACGGCATCATCGCCGGGGTCGGGGCTGTAATTATCTTCCTGCCCCAGATCATCATCCTCTTCTTCTTCATCCTGATCCTTGAGATGTCCGGCTATATGGCGCGGGCGGCGTTCCTTGCCGATGAGCTGATGCTCCGCACGGGGCTCAATGGGCGGGCCTTCATTCCGCTGCTCTCGAGCTTTGCCTGCGCGATCCCCGGCATGATGGCAGCAAGAACGCTGGATAATGAGCGGGACCGGCTGACGACGATCCTTGTCGCGCCGCTGATGACCTGCTCCGCGCGTCTGCCGGTTTACACGGTGCTGATCGGGGCTTTCGTTCCCGCCGCAAAGGTGGGGCCGTTCGGCACGCAAGGGCTCGTCATGTTCGGGCTATATATCGCCGCCATCATTTTCGGCGTGCTGGTCGCCTTTGTTCTGCGCAAGACCGTGACGAAGGGCGGCACACAGCATCTCCTGATGGAGCTGCCGACCTATAAGCGCCCGCATGTCACCGAGCTTTTCCTCGGCCTGTGGCAGCGCTCCAAGATCTTCCTGCGGCGCGCCGGTACGGTGATCTTCACCGTCTCGGTGATCCTGTGGTTCCTGCTCAGCTATCCCTCCAACGAGATCCGTGAAAGTTATGCGGGCAAGCTCGGCTCGATCCTAGAGCCGATCTTCAAGCCCATCGGCTTCACTCTCGAAATGGTGATTGCGCTCGTCCCCGGCATTGCCGCACGCGAAGTCGCGGTCGGCGCGCTCGGCACGGTCTATGCCGTTCAGAATGCGGACGAAGAGCTGGGGCAAATGTCAGATGTTCTGGCGTCCGAATGGACACTGGCCCCGGCGCTCGCTTTCCTCGCCTGGTATGTCTTCGCCCCGCAATGCATTTCGACCATCGCGGTCGCGCGGCGCGAGACCAACTCGGCGAAATGGACCTGGTTCATGGTGATCTATCTTTTCGCGCTGGCCTATATCGCCGCGGGGATCACTTACTGGACGACGATCGCGCTCGGCGGCAGCTGATCAGCGGTCGCGCAAGGCGGCCTTGGCTTTGAGGTCGAAGCGGATCTGGTGCGGGGTCCGGCCCTGCCATGCGCCGATATGGACATGCGGGCTGCGCGAGAAGCCGTTATTGGCGACGACCGCAAAGGGCTCGCCGGCCTTGATCTCGTCATTCACATTGACCGTGATCGAGCCGACATGAGCAATCAGTACACGTAAGCCGTCACTGTTCTCGAAGACAACAAAGCCGGCAGGCGGCTCACCGGGAAATCCCGGCTCATTCTCTCCGTCCTCACGCGGTGAGACGCGGGTCACTTTGCCGTCAAAGGGCGCCAATACCGGCACCTTCCACGTGAACCAGTCGCCATTGGTCCTGCCGTCCGTGGCGAAGGATCGGGAGAAGGCGCGGCCTTCTTCGTTGGAGACAACTTGCGTGACGAAACAGTCGCTACCCAGCGCATCGCCAAGCGACAGGAGCTGTCCGGCCCAGTGCTCCGTGCAGGCATATTCTGCAGCAAAGGGCGGATGGATCACGACCTCAGGGATCGGACCTTCGAATTCCTCGAGGCTTAAGGAGCCGGCGCTCGTGCAGGCACACACCATTGCCGAGATCCCGAACATCAGGCCCCGGCTGGTGAGCTTGCCCGTCATGCTCAGATGAAGTTCGCTTTTTTGAGAAGCTGGTGCGCCTTGATGACGTCCTGCAACTGGTTTTCCGCCGAGCGGTCCCCTTCATTGGAGTCAGGGTGGAAGCGCTTGACCAGCTCCGCATAGCGTTTGCGGATCTCCGCCGAGGAAGCCGTCGGCTTGAGGTTCATTGTACGGAACGCCTGCACCTGCAGCCGGGTCAGACGGCGGCCTTCGCGATAGACGCCATCATCGATATTGCTGCGACGTTCCTCGCCGAGACCCATTTGCTCGTCGATTGCATCCTTGGCGCCGCCCATCGCTGCACGTGCGGCGGCGGAGGCGCGGCCGTTCTTGGACATCTTCCAGGTCGGCCGGTCGCCATAGCGGGCCTGATCGCGCAAGGCTGCGGCCTGAGCGTCGGTTTTTCCTTCGAAGAAGTTCCAGTTCTTGTTGTGCTCGCGCGCATGGGCGGTGCACAGCCAGAGAAATTCGTTCGGTGTGTCGGGCGATTTGGGCACCTTGACGGCAGCCTTGTCTTCGCACTCATCATGTTCGCAAACCCGCTGCTCGGCGTCCTGATCGACACGCCGGGTCTTGCGGGCGCCCTTGGTGGGCTTCACACGAATGTCGAACCCCATCCGGGGCTTGTACCTGTAATCGGTGGCCATTTCGCAATTATGGCGATTGCGAAGAGGGATCGCCAGACTTGACAGAAAAGCCAATCAGGTGCCCCCTAAGCGATTTTCTTTTTATGGAGCCGAATTCATGTCCGTGGCCGAAACCATCCGCGAGAAACTGACCGCCGCATTCGCGCCTCTCAAGCTTGAGGTGGTCGATCAGAGCCATCTTCATGCGGGACATGCAGGCGCGCGGCCCGAGGGTGAGACGCATTTCCGCGTGCGAATCATTTCCGAGGCTTTTGCGGGGCTGTCCCGTGTTGAGACACAGCGGGCCGTGAACAAGGCGCTGGCGGATGAACTCGCAGGGCCGGTCCATGCGCTCGCGATTGACGCGAGAGCCCCCGAAGAGGGTTAAATCATCGCGCGTTCTTCTTCGGTCTTCTCGATGATCTTCCTTGTCGTGAGGAAGAAGATGATGCCCGAAATGAAGATCAGGACCGCCGACAGCGCGAATGGCGCGCCGGGGAAATCGCGGCCAGTCCCGGGCTCGGTGAAATAAGCAAAAAGCTTGCTCATCATCAGTGGGCTGAAGGCCATGGAGATGCTCATCAGGCAGGCAATCGCCCCCTGAAGCTCGCCCTGCGCATCGGGCGGGGTGGCCTCCGACATTTTCGACTGCATTCCCGGCATCATGAACCCGCCGAGTGCGCCGATCGTGACCCACACGAACACCCATTCGCCGCTGGGGGTGAAGAAGGCATAGCCGATGAAGGACGCGGTCATCGACGCCATGCCGATGAGGACCGCTTTTACATCCCCGATCAGGGGCACGACTTTGCGGATCAGCCCGCCCTGTACGATGGCGGCAGTCACCCCGACATAAGCGAGCGAGAGGCCAATCTGGCTCTGGCTCCAGCCGAACTTCACGCCGGCAAAGAACGCCCAGATACCGGGCAGGGAGTAATGCGCGACCTGCATGATGAAATAGGCGGTGAGCACGCCAGCGAGGAGCGGGCGGCTGCCGACCGTAAAGAGCCCCCCAAAGGGGTTGGCGCGGCGCCAGTCGAATTTGCGGCGGCGCTCTTCGGTCAGAGTCTCGGGAAAGACGAAATAGCCGAAAATGAAATTCGACATGATGACCGCGCTGGCAAGAAAGAACGGCGCACGGACCCCGAAATGATCGCCGACAAATCCGCCGAGTGCCGGTCCGATGATGAAGCCAAGCCCGAACGCGGCGCCCAGAATGCCGAAATTCGCGGCGCGCTTATCCGGCGGGGTGATGTCCGCGATGAAGGCGTTGGCGGTCGAATAGGTGGCGGCTGTTGCGCCGGAGAGGAGCCGGCCAGCAAAGAGCCACGCATAGGTTGGGGCAATCGCCATCAGAAGGAAGTCGAGCGAATAGGCAAAGAGCGAGACGAGGATCACGGGCCTGCGCCCGAACCGGTCCGAGAGTGCCCCCAAAATCGGTGACATGACGAACTGCATCCCCGCATAGGCAAACAGCAGAACGCCATTGAGTTCCGCCGCATGACTTTTCGTCTCGCCAGTCAGCTCGACTAGCAGGTCAGGCATCACGGGCATGATGATGCCAAGCCCGACAAGGCTCAGAAACACCGTGATGAAGACAAACAGCATGGCGCGGCCGTCAGGCTTGGGCGCGGGGCGAAACATCAGGGATCAGGCCTCCACAGGTACGATCTTGAGCGAGGTGACCTGGTTCCGGCGTTTCTTGAGGACCTCGAAACGGTAGCCGAAGAAAGAGAAGACCTGCCCTACATCAGGGATACAGCGTCCCTCATGGATCACAAGCCCCGCAATGGTGACGGCTTCCTCATCGGGCAGGCGCCAGTCCATCATGCGGTTGAGATCGCGGATGGTGACGGTGCCATCGACCGTGACCGAGCCATCGGGCTGTTTGCGGACACCGACGACCGGCGCGTCATATTCGTCTTCGATCTCGCCGACGATTTCCTCGAGAATGTCCTCGAGCGTCACAAGGCCCTGCAGCGCGCCATATTCATCGACGATGAGCGCAAAATGCTGCTGGTTTGCCTTGAAGGCATCGAGCTGTTCCTGAAGCGTCGTTGTCTCCGGCACGAAATAGGGCTCCATGGCGAGGGCCTGCATGTCGATCCGGTCAGGCGCATTCTCGTTCGCCCAGAGCGCGCGCAGAAGGTCTTTGGCGTGCAAAACCCCGATAATGTTGTCCGGCTCATCCTTATAAAGAGGGATGCGGGTGTGCTTTGACTGGAGCACCGCCTCGATAATCTCGCGATTATCCGTGTCGATATCGAGCATCTCGATATTCTTGCGGTGGATCATGATCTCCTCGACCTCGATATCGTCGAGTTCGAGGGCGCCGCGGATGATGTCGCGGGCTTCCTTCTCCATCGAGCCTTCTTCGTGGTGAAGGTCGATCGCGCCTTTGAGTTCCTCATGCGCGGAGAGGACCGGCTGGTTCGACACATCAAGCCCGAAGGCTTTGAGCGTATTGCGCACGATGAACTGCACGACGGCGGTGACTGGCGCGAAGATCCGCACAAGGACACTCATTGGCCGTGAGACGACCATGGCAAAGCTCTCTGGCCCCGCAATGGCGGCCGTCTTGGGCAGGACTTCGGCAAAGACGAGGACGAGGATCGTCATCACGGCGGTGGCAATCGCCACGCCAGCCCCGCCGGGGAAGAGGCTGGCAAAAAGGCTGGTCGCCAGTGCCGAGGCGAGGATGTTCACAAGGTTGTTGCCGAGAAGGATCGCGCCGATCAGCCGCTCTTTATCTTCGGTCAGCTTGATGACGGAGGTCGCAGCTGCGCTGCCCTTTTGTTCAAGCGAGCGCATCCGCGCGCGGGAAGTGGCGGTCAGCGCTGTCTCCGAACCGGAAAAGAAGGCGGAGAAACAGAGCAGCGAAGCGATAAGAATAATGGTCAGGGTCATGAGGGCTGGATGCCGGGCTCTTGCTTGAGGAAGGAAAGGAGATGGTCGGGGTCAACGTCGTCGGTGATGTAGGTATCGCCTATGCCGCGGGCGAGGATAAGTTTGAGGCGCCCCCCGACATTCTTTTTATCCTGTCCCATCCAGGAAAGGAGCGCCTCTGCGGTGCCCTTCGCGCCCGGATGATCAGAAAGACTTGCGGGCATGCCGGCGGATTTCAGATGTGCCTCGACGCGGCCCGTATCCTGTCCAGGACAGCGCCCGAGCGCCGTCGAATAACGGAAAGCCATGGCCATGCCGATCGCGACCCCTTCGCCATGCAGGACATCACCGCCATAGCCAGCCTCCGCCTCAATGGCGTGGCCGAACGTGTGGCCAAGATTAAGGAGCGCGCGGACGCTCGCTTCCTGCTCATCGGCGGCAACAAGGCGCGCTTTTTCTCGGCAGGAGGTTTCGATTGCGCGGGTCACGGCCAGCGGGTCAAGCTCGAGAATATCCTTATACGCCGTTTCCAGCCAGCCGAAGAACACCTCATCGCCGAGCAGGCCGTATTTAAGGACTTCCGCATAACCGGCCTTCAATTCCCGTTCGGGCAGGGTCTTGAGAAGATCCGTGTCGATGATGACGAGTTTCGGCTGGTAGAAGGCGCCGACAAGGTTCTTGCCGGCCGCCGAATTGATCGCGGTCTTGCCGCCGACAGAGCTGTCGACTTGGGCCAGAAGGGTGGTCGGCACCTGCACGAACTGGCAGCCGCGCTTGAGGGTCGCCGCGCAGAACCCCGCAAGGTCGCCGACAACGCCGCCGCCAAAAGCGATGATCGTGCCGTCACGCCCCAGATCCGCCGCCAGCAGCGCCTCCATGACGCGCTCATAGGAGGCAAAGCTTTTGGACGCTTCGCCGGACGGTACGGTGATGACGGGCACATCGCCGGTGACGGCGAGAAGCGCGTCCTTGTGCAGCCCCCAGACTTTCTCATCGGCGATGATGGCGGGCTGGCCCTTGCCGATGATGCCGGTCAGGCGCTCCGCCGTTGCGGGAAGGGCGCCGGTGCCGATGACGATGTCATAGCTGCGGGGCCCCAGCGCGACATTTACGGTGGTCAGTGTCATTTGTTCGATCCCCGCCGCTGGAAGACGGCCAGTTTCTTCAGGATACGGTCGACCGTCCGGTTATGCGGCCCTTCCATACTGTCGACGGCCAGATCAGCCTTTGCATAGGTCGGCGCGCGCTCCTTGAGGAGATTCTCGAGGATCTCACGCGGATCCCCGTTCTGCAGGAGCGGCCGCGTGTTCCTCAGTGCCGTGCGTTTGACGAGAAGGTCGAGATCGGCGCGCAACCAGACGGAGATCGCCTTCTCCTTCACCAATGCGCGCGTCTCGTCATTCATGAAAGCGCCGCCGCCGGTGGCGAGCACATGAGGCGGACCGGAGAGAAGCCGCTCGATCACCTTGCGTTCGCCATCGCGGAAGGCGGGCTCGCCATAGGTCTCGAAGAATTCCGAGATCCGCATATTGGCGGCCTTCTCGATTTCCTCATCGGCATCATAGAAGGGCACGCGCAGTTTCGAGGCCAGCCGCCGGCCAACAGTCGTCTTGCCGACCCCCATCAGTCCGACGAGGACGATGGGCCGGTTAATCCGCAAGGAGGAGGGACGGGTAAGTGAAGGAATCATCGAAAAAGGCAGGTCTCCGGGCACGTTGATAGCTGACCCGTTTGGGGAGCGCAAAGGGCGAGGGCCAATCTGGCCAGCCGCAGCCGAAGCGGCTATGGCCGCCGCCATGAACATGGCTTCTTTACTTGCAGTTGGCGCAGGCGGCGCAATTGGTGCGGTGGCGCGCTACACGGTCCATCGCGGTCTTTCGGCCTGGCATGGCGCGGAGGCGGCGTGGTCGACGCTCGGCGTCAATGTCGCGGGCTCGCTCGCGCTCGGGCTGGCAGCGGGGCTTTTGTCAAATAAGGACAGCGCCGTCGCGCTGTTCATCATGATGGGGGTCTGCGGCGCGTTCACGACCTTCTCGACTTTCGCGCTCGATATAGTGGTGCTGTTCCGGGACCGGGGGATCGGAATTGCCGCGCTTTATATGGCGCTGTCGGTATCCTTATCGGTGATGGCGTTCCTTCTCGGGCTCCTGATGTCACGGGGGTCTCTGTCTTGAGCGGGGTACAGAACATCACGGTGAAGGAAGCCGATTCGGGCCAGCGTCTTGACCGCTGGTTCAAGCAGCATTTCCCCGCGCTCGGCCATGGCCAGCTGCAAAAGCTCCTGCGCAAGGGGCAGGTCCGCGTCGATGGGGGCCGAGCGAAAGCTGACCGCCGGATCGAGGCGGGCGAGGTGATCCGCATTCCGCCGCTCGAGGAAAAAGCCGCGAGGCCGCCGAAAACCAAATCCGCACCCGATGCCGAGGACAAGGCTTTTATCCGCTCGCTGGTCCTGTTCGAGGACAAGGACATCCTTGTCCTGAACAAACCCTTCGGGTTGGCCGTGCAAGGCGGGGCGAAGACGACCCGGCACATTGACGGCATGCTCGGCGCCTTTGGCGAGGGCGAGGACCGCCCGCGGCTCGTCCACCGGCTCGACCGCGATACGGGCGGGGTGCTGGTGCTCGCCAAATCGCGCAAATCGGCGGCCTTCCTGATGGAGGCGTTTCAGAAACACCGTGTCCTCAAGACCTATTGGGCGCTGACAAGCGGCGTGCCGCAGCCGGACAAAGGCCGGATCGACATGGCGCTTGAGAAAAGCGGGGCCGAGGGCCGCGAGAAAATGCGCGGCACGAAAGACGGGAAAAAGGCGCTGACGGATTATCAGGTGGTCGAGACGGCGGGGCAGAAGGCAGCCTTTGTCGCCCTTCGCCCCCATACCGGGCGGACCCACCAGATCCGGGTGCATCTCTCCGCGCTCAACACGCCGATTGTCGGTGACCGGAAGTATGGCGGCGAGCACGCCGTGATGGAGGGGCTTGCCCACAAAATGCATCTCTTCTGCCGGGAGATGATCGTACCGCGTCCGGGCGGACGTCCTGTCACGCTGACCGCGCCCCTGACCGGGCATATGGATGAGACGTGGAAGCTCTTCTCCTTCGAGCAGCCCGTAGCTATGGAATGGCCAGATGAGTGAGAGCAAACCCAAACGGTTCTATACGGATGTTACCTTAAGTGAGGGCGAGGGGGGATATCTGATCGCCCTCGATGGCCGGATCGCAAAGACCGCCGGACGCGCCCCCCTTGGCGCCCCGCAAAAACCGCTGGCCGACGCGATTGCCGCGGAATGGACAGCGCAGGACGAGGTGATCGATCTTGCGACCATGCCCTTGACCCGGCTGCAGGGCTTTGCGCTTGATGGCGGGGAGGCGGGCCGGACGCAATGGACGGACACGGTGCTTTCCTATCTGGGCTCAGATCTCCTTTGCTACCGCGCGCCGGATACGGAGCTAGCCAAGCGGCAGGCCGATCTCTGGCAACCCGTGCTCGACCGATTGGGCGCGCGCTGGGGCGAGCGCTTTACCGTGACCGAAGGGATCATGGCGGTCGAGCAGCCCGACGGGTTGAAAGACTGTGCCGGGGAGCGGTTGTCGGCTCTTGCTGCCGGGGAGCTCTACGCCGTGAAACTGCTGACCGAGATCACGGGCTCCGCCGCGTTGGCGTTCGCGCTTGAGGGCGGGGAGGCGGATGCCGATGAGGTCTTTGCGGCGGCCCGTCTTGATGAGACGTATCAGGAAGAAAAATGGGGCGTCGATGAAGAAGCCGCCGCGCGCGCTGCCAACATCCGCCGGGATTTCGATGACGTGGTGCGATTTCTGGAATTGAGCCGTGCCTGACGCCTCGCCCTTCGAGGCTCGCTACGCTCGCACCTCAGGGTGAGGCTGTCCTCATTCTGAGGTGGCCCGAAGGGCCCTCGAAGAACGAGGACCAATTACATCGTATAGACGCGCTCGACGCGGTTGCCGACGGCGGTCAGAAGCTCATAGCCGATGGTCCCGGCCAGCGCTGCCAGCCGGTCGAGCTTGATATGCTCGCCGAAAAGCTCCGCCCGGTCGCCGGGGGCGATGGGCTCTGGCGCATCGGTGATATCGACGGTGACAAGATCCATCGAGACGATACCCGCCACGGGGCATTCCGCGCCGCCGAGCCAGACGACGCCCTTATTGCTCAGGGCACGCATATACCCATCGGCATAGCCTGCACCGATGGTCGCCAGCCGCGAGGGGCGTTTCGCTGTCCACGTGCCGCCATAGCCTGCGGTCTCGCCGGGGCTGACTTCGCGGGTCATGATGACGGGGGCGGTAAAGCTCGCCACCGTTTCAAGCGCATGGTCGGGATTACCGTCCGGCGCGCCGCCATAAAGCGCGTAGCCGGGGCGCACGACCTGCTGGGCGGCAGGCAGATCCATCATCAGCCCGCCGGAATTAGACAGACTGAACCGCGCTTGCGGATAGGCGGCCTCAAGTGCGCCCGACCATTTGGCAAAAAGCTCCGCCTGCGCCGCATTCTCCTTCGCCGCCGGCTCGCCCGCATGGGAGAGGTGCATGACGACCAGCGTGATGCTGTGCGGATCAAGCCCGGCAGAGGCGGGCAGGGCCAGCGCCTCGTCAATCGACATGCCGAGCCGGTTCATCCCGATATCAAGCGCGATGCCGCAAGGGCCCCCGCCGCTTTCCTGCCATGCGCGAGCCTGAGCGGGCGAAGAGAGGACCGGCGTTGCCTCCCATTCGGCGCGGCGCGGCTCCCCGGCATAGCCGTTCAGCGCATAGACCGTGATCTCCTGGCCTGACCGGCCACTGGTCAGCATCAGGCTGGTCGCCTCGGCAAAGGTCGCCACAAAGATCGTGCGGACATTTTTGTGGGTATAAAGATAATCGGTGACGGGGGTTCTGACCTGACTGCCGACCCCGTAGGCATCGGCCTTGAGCACTGGTGCGACTTCGGCGTCCCCGGCATGGGCCTGAAGCGCATCGAAATTGCGACCGATCGCGGCAAGGTCGACCGTCAGCCGGGCAAGGGGGGAGGCGGTCACGAAGGCTCTCCTGCGCGAAACCATCCGGTCACGGACAGCCTGTCGGCTCCTGCAAAGGGCGTCACATAAGTCACCGAATGGATGTGCCGGACATTGAACATCGACAAGATGTTCCAGCCCGGCGCCCAGGCATCTCGCGGGCGGCCGTCATTCTCAAAGAACTGCAGAAGCCCGCCCCAGTCGGGATGCCAGTTCTTCGTGAGGCTGAGGACATAGGCGAGGCGGCGCTGCTGGCCGCCGGGGTCATCCTTATGCCGGGTCAGAAAATGCCCGCCGCGATAGCGCGTCGCCTGCCCATCGGCATGGGTGATGTCGGAAATCCCCGTCAGCTCGCGGACCCGCTCAAGCGTTTCGGGCGCATTGATCCGCGCAAGGATGCCCTGCATCGCGGGGTCGGATGAGCCCGCGAGCTGGTGGCCATCATATAAAAAGCCCGAGCCATGCCCGGCATCCTTATAGACATCCCTGATTAATTGCGTTCGCTGTTCCGGCGTCATGCTGGAGATATCGCCCTCGCCGAGGGCAACACCCTGACCATTCCGGGCCAGCATTGTGGCAAAGCTCGCATGGCTGAGCAGACCGTGGATTTCCTCGGCCAGTGCTTCGGGCAGGGCGCCCGGCAGGCGCAGGCGGTCATCGACCGCAAAGCGGGCTTTCTGCTCTTCCCAGTCTTCTCGTGGTGCAAACATGTCCCGTTCAAAGCGCCGACCGGGGATCGGCGCAAGGGCCTACATGCCCGGATCGGGATAGTGGTCTTCTTGCGCAAGGTCGCCAAAGCGGGTGCGCTTGGCGTCGAAGGCGAGCTTGACCGAGCCGATGGGGCCGTGACGCTGCTTACCGAGGATGACCTCACCCTGACCCATGACCTGGCTGATCTGCTCCTGCCATTCGATATGCTCGGGCGTGTTCTCCTTGGGCTCCTGACGGCCAAGGTAGTACTCCTCGCGATAGACGAACATCACGACGTCGGCGTCCTGCTCGATCGAGCCCGATTCCCGAAGGTCGGAGAGCTGGGGGCGCTTGTCCTCGCGGGCTTCGACCTGCCGCGAAAGCTGGGAGAGGGCGAGGATCGGCACGTTGAGTTCCTTGGCCAGCGCCTTCATCCCGGTCGTGATCTCGGTCAGCTCCTGCACCCGGTTCTCGCCGGCTTTCTTTGAGCCCGAGAGGAGCTGGAGGTAGTCAATGACAAGGAGGCCAAGGCCGTGCTGGCGCTTGAGGCGCCGGGCGCGGGCGGCGACCTGCCCGATGGAAAGGCCGCCCGTATCGTCGATATGCAGCGGCAGATCATTGAGCTCCCGTGCGGCGTCATAGATGCGCTCGAAGTCGGCCTGATCGATATCGCCCCGGCGGATGCGCTCGGACGGCACGCCGGAGAATTCGGACAGGATCCGTCCAGCGAGCTGTTCGGCCGACATCTCGAGCGAGAACATGCCGACGATCGCGCCTTCCTTTGCCTTGATCGTGCCGTCGGGCAGCGTCTCGGGCACATAGGCGCGGGCGGCGTTGACCGCGATATTGGTGGCCAGCGCCGTCTTCCCCATGGAGGGGCGCCCGGCGAGGATGATGAGGTCGGAGGGGTGAAGGCCCCCCATCTTCTGATCGAGATCACGGAAGCCGGATGAGACCCCGGCAAGCCCGCCGCCCCGCTGATAGGCGGCATTGGTCAGCTCGATGGCGACTTTCAGCGCATTCTCGAATTTCTCAAAGCCCGAGCCATAACGGCCGGTCTCGGCAAGGGCGTAAAGCTCGGCCTCGGCGCTGGCGAGCTGGGCTTGCGGATCCTCGTCGATATCGGCGGCGCGGGCCTTCTCGATCATGTCCGTGCCCAGACGGATAAGCCCGCGAGAGGTCGCAAGATCGAAGACGACACGGGCATAATCGGCGGCGCCCACGGTCGAGGGAACAGAGCGAGCGAGGGTCGTCAGATACTGCTCGCCACCGACATCCTTGAAGGCCGGTTCGTCACCCAGATAAGTGTTGAGCATGACCGGCGAGGCGAGCTTTCCCTTGAGGATCAGCTTGTCGATCGCCTCATAGAGCATGGCGTGGACAGGGTCGTAGTAATGCTCGGGCTTGAGGAAGCTGGAGACCCGGTAGAAGACTTCATTGTCAAAGAGGATCGCCCCGAGCACGGCCTGTTCGGCCTCGATCGAGTAGGGGATCTTCTCTTCCTGCGGCGGGGTGAGGGCGCTTCCATCGGGCATAACCGAGTCATAGTGAGGTGATTCGGATTTCACGAGGGCGAGTTATCGACAGGGTTTGGTGAAATCTGCCCCTGTCGAGTGCGCGCGGTGATCGTTTCGACATGGCGGAGGATGGGGGTTTGTATGTTCCGGTATTAATGCGGCGAGGCACGGGAATCGGGCTGACCCGGTGAGATCTCCGATTGCAGTGTTGCCGCCCGAGATGAGGGGCAGTGAGATTGACCTTCTCTATGCTGGGGGTAGAGTTTCAGCGGGGGAATGCGCATGAGACTTCGCAATCTTTATCTGCCTATGCAGAAAGTTCCTACGGGCAGCCGGGAGGGAGAGTTTGGCTGGCCGGTGTGGCTCGCCGAAATCGCCTTCACCATTTTTGCAGGCATGTGGGTCGCCAGCCTCTTCGAAGAGAGGCGGTATCGCTATTCTGTGGAGCTGAATGAGAACTGGCTTCTCATCGTTTATGCGATCATTCCGGTCTTGTTGATCATGATATCGGCTTTTCAATTGCGCCGTGTGCTGACCCCTCTTTTGGTTATCCTGCTTACTGTTGGAAGTTATTACATACTCGGTGCGACCCCAGATGTTCAGACGGCTCTCGCATATCCCTGCACGGTTTCTGCCATATTCAGTCTGACCATCCTGCTCGGCAGAAATCCTCAAACAGCAAGTGTCATCTATCTCATTGAATATGTGCCGGTCATTATCATCATGATCCTGATACTGACGGAGTAATTGTCAGCTGGTTTGTGTTTGCTTCGTCACCCGCCGCAGGGTGAGATTGAGCCGTCCCTCAAAACCGAGATCGGGGGCGAAGAGATCATCTGCTGGCAGAAGGCGATCAATGCCGTGATAGAAACGGCGGGAGGGGCCAGACAGAATGATGATATCGCCGGTCTCAAGAATGACACTGCGGGTCGGCCCGCCGCGTTTGGCCCCGCCGATGCGGAAGCGGGCGGGGGCCCCTAGCGAGACGGAGAGGATCGGGGTGTCCTGATCCTCCTCATCGGCATCGCGGTGCAGCCCCATTTTCGCCGTGTCCTGATAATGATTAACGAGACAGCATTGAGGGGGCGGGGCGCCGGGGAGGAGGTCCGCCCAGAGCTGTCCCATCTTTTGCGGCATGTCAGGCCATGGCGTGCCGGTGTTGGGGTGGTGGGGCTGGTAGCGATAGCCCTGCCGGTCAGAGACCCAGCCCAAAGGTCCGAAATTCATCTGGCGGACTGAGAAGGGCTGGCCGCCCGGTGTGACGGGCGAGAGCCATAGGGGCTCAGCGCGGATGAAGACATCCTGCGCCAACTCTCTTTGGATATCGGCCTCAAGGTAGTGCGGGTAATGACGGATGCCGTCGCCGAGGACGGTAAAATTCTTCATTCAGAACCAGTCTTTCTTCCCCCTGTGGGGGAAGTCCCGAGCATTGCGAGGAGATGGGGGCGTGACATCCCCAGATCATCGCTGGATGTCGTGCCCCCTCGGTCGGCTGCGCCGACACCTCCCCCACGGGGGAGGAAGCGCACTCTCCTTATATCACGGCGTTCTGATCGCCATCAGGCGGATTTCGGTCATGTCTTCGATGGCAAAGCGGATGCCCTCGCGGCCGAGGCCGGATTCTTTCACCCCGCCATAGGGCATGTGATCGACGCGCCAGGATGGCACATCGCCAATGATCACGCCGCCGACATCCAGCGTATCCCAAGCCTTGTGCGCCTTATAAAGATCGCGGGTGAAGATCCCAGCCTGCAGGCCGAACTGGCTGTCATTGGTGCGGGCCAGCGCCTCGTCATAGTCCTTATACTTATCGATCACGAGGACGGGGCCGAAGGCCTCCTCGCTGACAATGTCGCAATCGGCAGGGACATTCTCAAGGATCGTCGCTTCGATGACATTGCCCTCGCGCCTCCCGCCGGTGAGGACGGTCGCGCCCTTTTCCTTTGCCTGTTCGATCCAGCTTTCGATCCGGTCGGCTTCCTTTTTCGAGATGATCGGGCCGACAAAAGTGTCTTCCTTGCGCGGGTCGCCGGATTTCAGCTCACTGACTTTTTTGACAAGTGCTACTTTTGTCTCGTCATAAAGCTCATCGCGGATCAGGCAGCGCTGGGCCGAGATGCAGCTTTGCCCTGACTGATAGAAGGCACCGAAGATGATCCGGTCAACGGCGTCGGCAATGTCCCAGTCCTCGACAATGACGGCCGCATTGCCGCCCAATTCCAGAATGATCGGCTTCTTGCCGGCCTTGGCTTTGAGATCCCAGCCGACACCGGGCGAGCCGGTAAAGGAGATGAGCTTGAAGCGGGGGTCTTCCGTGAACAGAGCGGCGCCTTCGCGGTGCGCAGGGAGAATAGAGAATGCGCCTTTAGGCAGGTCCGTTTCGGCCAGCACCTCGCCGATGATGAGCGCGCCGATGGGGGTGAGGCTCGCCGGTTTGAGGACAAAGGGACAGCCAACAGCCAATGCTGGGGCGACTTTGTGCGCGGCTAAATTGAGGGGGAAGTTGAAGGGTGAAATGAAGGAGCACGGACCAATCGGCACGCGCTTCCACATGCCCTGATAATTGGCCGCGCGCGCAGCATTGTCGAGCGGCATGACCTCGCCATAGATGCGCTCCGCCTCGCCAGCGGCAATGCGGAAGGTTTCGATCAGGCGTGTGACTTCGCCGCGGCTGTCATTGATTGGCTTGCCTGCTTCGACTGTCAGGGCCGCGGCCAGTTCGTCAAAGCGCTCGGTGAAGCGGGCGACACAATGGTCGAGCACTTCGCGGCGCTGATAGGATTTAAGGGCAGCCATCGGTTCGGCGGCGGTGACAGCGCGGGCAATCGCCTCGTCGATCGCCGCTTCATCCGCCATGGCGACACGGGTTGCGACCTCGCCTGTATATTTATCCGTGACGTCAAGGTCGGTATTGGGCTGCCGCGCCTCATTGGCGAGATAATACGGATACGTCTCTTTAAGCGAAAAGGCGGTATCGGCAGGCATGGGGAACTCCTCTTTGACGTCCCCCAGAATGTACGGACTCGGCGGTGAAAGCCGAGCCTTTTTCGCAGTCAAATTGTCTCAGACGTGAACTTCAATGCCGCCCAGACGCTTAGTCAGTTTGAGGTTCTCTGAATAATCAATCGGGATCATCACCATGGACGGCCCCTTATAGGCGAGGGCTTCTTTCAAGCCGCCCTGCAGGTCTTCTGAATTCTCAACCCAGATACCGTGCCAGCCAAAGGCTTCGGCGAGTTTGAGCCAGTCAGGATTGCCGAAGGCAAGGTCCGTATGCTTCCCAAACTGGTTGTGCTGTTTCCATGCAATCAGGCCATAGCCGCCATCGACCCAGACCATGATGTTCACATTGGCGTTATAGCGCCGAATGGTCTCCATCTCCTGCACATTCATCATGAAGTCGCCATCGCCCGCGACGCCGAAAATGTTGACATCATCGGGCAGGCACATGCGGGCGCCTAAGATTCCGGGGAGGGGCAGGCCCATCGAGCAAAAGCCGTTCGGCACGAGGCAGGTATTGGGCTCGTGGCACTGGTAATAGCGGGACATCCACATCTTGTGCGCGCCGACGCCGGAGATCGCGACGTCATGCGGCCCCATCACCTGCCGCAGATCCCAGATCGCTTTCTGGGGGCGAATGATGCCCTTGGTGCGGTCATCCTTATGTGCCTCGAAATCATCAACCATCCGCTTGCGGACTTTTTGCTGATAGGAGAGGTCATATTTTGGCAAGCCGTTGGCCTTGATCCGTTCATTCAGGGACCAGAGCGTGTGGGCGATGTCGCCGACACATTCGAGGCACGGCGCATAATAGCGGTCGATCTCGGCCGGGATGAAGTCGACATGCACGACCTTGTGGTCCTGGTTCGGGTTCCACAGGATCGGGTGATACTCGACCATGTCATAGCCAAGCGTGATGATGACATCGGCGCCGTCAATCGCATCGGCCACGAAATCGCGGGAGCCAAGGCCCACCGTGAAGAGGCAATAGGGGGCGTCCATGTCGACCGCGCCCTTGCCCATGAAGGTCGAGATGACCCCGATGCCGGTCGCTTCGCACAGCTCACGGAGCTGTTTGGATGCGCGCTTCCGGATCGCGCCATTGCCCGCGATGATGACCGGGCGTTTCGAGCTTTTGAGGAGCTCGTAGAGCTGGTCAGCATTCTTATCGTCGATAGAGGGGCGGCGGAAGCGCGTGACCTTCATCGGGCCGAAGGACGTGTCCTGCTTTGCCACGTCTTCAGGCAGCTCGATCAGGACGGCGCCAGGCTTCTCTGTACGGGCAATACGGAAGGCTTTGCGGATGACTTCCGGGATGCTTTCGGCATTGACGATCTGATGAGCCCATTTGGTGACCGGCTCGAACATGCCAACCACATCCATGATCTGGTGGCTTTCCTTGTGGAGACGGGAGCTGGAGCCCTGACCGGTCAGGACGATCATCGGCGCACGGTCCATATTGCTGTCGCCGACCCCGGTGATCAGGTTAGTTGCGCCCGGCCCGAGCGTTGCGAGACAGCCCGCCGGCTCGCCCGTCAGGCGGCCATAAACCTCCGCCATAAAGGAGGCGCCCTGTTCGTGCCGGGTCAGAATGAACTGGATGGATGACCCCTCAAGGGACATCATGAAATCGGCATTTTCCTCGCCGGGCACGCCGAAAATATATTTAAGTCCCTCATTTTCGAGGCACTTCACCATCAGGTCGGAAGCTTTCATCGGTCTCATCCCCTCCGAGACATCTCATGGGGCAGAGAGTGACCTGACTGCGACCTTTTAGCAAGGAGAGGAGTCCTGAAAGCTCAGCCCCGGATGAGGTCGCGGACCGCGCTGTGCAGGTGGTGGTTCGAGGCAAGGATCGAGGGCGTGAGGTGCGGGCGCTCCTTGCTCTCCTCAATCGTCGAGACCTCACCGCCCGCCTCGCGCACCATGACGATGCCGGCGGCGACATCCCATGGGTGAAGCCCCCGCTCCCAATAGGCATCGAGCCGGCCCATCGCCGTCATGCAGAGATCATAGGCGGCCGAGCCAAAACGGCGGATGCCGGCGGTCTTTGACAGGACGCGGTCGCATTCCTGCAGCGCCAGCTCGCGGCCCGCACGGCCCTGATAGGGCAGGCCTGTGCCGATCAGTGATTCCGAGAGATCATTGCGGCCCGACACGCGCAGGCGGCGATCATTCAGATACGCGCCAAAGCCGTGTTCGGCATAGAAAAGCTCATCCGTGATCGGACAGAAGATCACCCCGGCATAGGGCTCACGGTCCCGCTCTAGCGCAATCGAGATGCAGAATTGGGGAATGCCGTGCAGGAAGTTCGTCGTGCCGTCGAGCGGGTCGATGATGAAGCGGTTCGAATTGTCCGCGCCTTCGATGTCGTCGCCTTCTTCAAGGATGAAGCCGAATTTCGGCCGTGCCTTCGAGAGCGTGCGGACAATGGCTTCCTCGGCGGCAGTGTCGGCCTTGGAGACGAAATCCGAGGCGCCTTTCTTGCGCACCTGCAGGGCCTCGACCTCATAGAAATCACGGCGGAGGACCTTCGCGCCATCACGGGCGGCGTCGATCATGACTTTGAGCAGGGGAGAGACATGCGGCATGGGCGCGTCCTAACGGATGGGGCGAATGAGGTGAAGCGCGCGCCTTTAGGGCAAAGCAGCGGGCGAGGGAAGGGGGCAAGCATGACAGGAGGCTGTAAATGGCTTTCCAGCCGACCCTGTCGGATCAGCTGGAACCTGAGACGAGTGATTTAGCGGTGAGGGAGTCCCCTACAGCAGCACAGTTGCTGCCATCACTAGGATTGCGGCCCAAGAGACGAGATAGACTGGCGTTCTCAGGAATGGGATGCCCAGTGTATAGACGACCGCATAGACAGCGCGTGCCACCAGAAAAATCCGTGATAGATGACAGATCACGTCGAGCTGGGGCTCTGTCGCAAGAGAAGCCGAACCAATCAGTACAGCAATGAATGCTGGCATGGTTTCGACCATGTTCAGATGCGCCCGTTTTGCGCGCTGGGCCCAAAGTGGAGGCGTAGGCTCTTCTGCAGGAAATCCTTTCGGATAATTGAAAAGGAAGGTCGGCAGTCCCCAGACGAACACTCTTGAGAGAATATACGGAGTCCACAGAAGGAGTGTCAGAACGCCGCTCAGGATAAGATATTGATAGATATATTCCATCATTTCCTCACGGATTAAAGCCGTTATGAATGGCTTCCAGCTTGTTGTTAAAAGGGTCCCGAATGAAGGCGGTATAGATGTCAGGGATCGGATAGCCTTTGCGTGGTCCTGGTGCTCCTGCGTCCCGCCCACCATTAGACAGGGCGTAGTCGTGAAATTTATCGACTGCTTGCGGAGTTTTTGCGCGAAAACAGATATGCGTCCCGTTTCCGGCGGAGAAGTCCTCGCCATCACTCGGGATCATGACGAGAAATTGAACGGTGCCGTCACCATAGGCAGCAAAACTGTCTGTTCTGGCGACTTGACTGTACCCCAGAGCTCCAAGGAGTCCGTCATAAAACAGGCAGGCCTCTTCGATATCTGGCACCCCGATGCTGAGGTGATCGATGATATTCATGACCAATTAGTCCTTATCGTGAATTTTGATGAAAAATGGCGCCGCACTGTTAGCGCAGCGCCCAGTTCAGTTGCACGGCTTAGAGTTTGGTCGCGGCAGTGGTTCTGATGTTCTTCCAGTTGCTCTCGGCCTTTGCGATCGTGCCGGCCTTGTCCTTCTGGTACATCTTGAAGATTTCTTCGTTCAGGAAGACATAAAGCTTGCCGTTCATCACGGCTGCGAATTGGGGGTCACCGTCAAATTTCTTTGCGACGGAGACGCCGAATGCACAGAACCCACCATATTGCGGCGTGTATTCATCCGGGTTCCGCTTGAAGGTCTTGAGGTTTGATTCAGTCGAAAAATAATACGCCACACCTTCATGAACGGCAGTATATTCCGCACGCCCCTCAACCCGATTTCCAATGGTCAAAAAAGCCACAGGGTCGACGCCGTGAAGGCCTAGCGGAGCGCCTACTGCTGTCAGTCCCGGTGCAACATTGAACTCGTCATCGGCGTAAGCAACGGCGGGGAGTGCTGCGGCAGACAGGGTGAGGGCGGCAATAAACAGGGTTTTTTTCATCATATTGATCCTTTTCTGGTCGCTCGTTCAGCGACACCGATGACATTGCGATCGGCGGTGAAATGATCAATTGTCTGAGAAGGAATTGGGTCTCTCTGCAAAGTGAGAGGGACGATCTGCAAAAAATCAGGCGAGAACCTGCCGGAATTGTTTCGGCGGAAGGCCAAACTTACTGACAAAGGCGCGGGTAAAACCGGCGGCAGAGCGGTACCCCGAACGCCCAGCCACTTCCTGAATGCTGAGCCGCTCATCATCCAGAAGGCTGAGAGCTTTTTGCATTCGCCAGTCAGCGACGTAAGCCATTGGACCAAGGCCGAGCAATGATGTGAAGCGATCAGAGAAACGGCTTCGTGACATGCCTGCCTGGCGTGCCAGACTGTCGACGGTCCAGGGAGCTGCGGGATCGCCGTGAATTGCAGTTAGGGCTGTGCCGATTTGAGGGTCGCGAAGCGCCCCCATGACTTGCGCCAGCGGACCATCCTTGCCGAATTCTGTATCAAGAATTTCGATAAACAAGGCCTCAGAAAGTCTCGTGGCTGCAGCTGTTGAGCCGAGTGATCCTGAAAGGACACGACCGGCAATCATTCGCAGACAGTCATCAAGCCATGGGCGTTGCATTCGGTCAGCTGCCGTGATCGACAGGAATTCCGGTAACGCCTGCAGGAATGGATGATCTGCACCATGACGAAAACTATAGTGGCCGCAGATCATTTGCGTCGCAGCGTTTTCATCACCGTCACCAAGGATCAGAACGCCTTTGCCATCATAACCGGCATCTTTAAGTACTGTTTCAAGGGCTGGAGCCTTGGTCTCTCCGCTATCTGAAAGAATGTGAGAGCGTCCGGACGGTATCATCACCAGATCGCCCGCCCCAAGCCTGAGAACATAGCCAGAGGGAAAAGCGACGTGACACACGCCGGTCACGACCAGATGGAAACGTGCAGCTTTCTCATATTCCGGAACGGCCACAGACCAGGGTGAGTTGAACTCGGTCCTGAAATATAGAGCGCCGCGTAGGTCGAGCGTTGTGAGGATATCGTCGAGAGCGTCCATGGCATACGGTAATTTGCGGATCGTCCTAAAATTGCGGACGATTAGCTAAAGGTCAAGGCAATGAGAACTGGCTTCTGGCTGCGCACGAATCCAGACATTTTGAGCCCATAGACCCGCGGAGATATTCTATGCCCACTGCCTGGCATCCCGATGGCCGGATCGCGTTCAAGGACGGAACCGTCTGGCATGAAAATGGTGGTTTAGCCGTGAAGGGCAATCAGGCATGGCATGCCGATGGCCGATTGGCATTCTCCGGCGATGTCGCGTGGTACGGCAATGGCCGGATCGCCAAAAAAGGCGAGAATAGCTGGCATGCAAATGGCCGAGTGGCCGGGCAGGGCGCGGAAGCCTTTGAACTGTCGATTGGTCCTTCGGTGACGCTTTTGATCGATACGGATGGCATATTCGCCGTCCGTATCCATGGCAGCACCTATTCGGACGCGGAAAGCTAGGCTTTCTTCCGTTTACGGAATAGCGGCAGGATGAGCCGCCGGAAGGCGAGCGCGATACCCGTATAGGCAAGGAAACAGGCGGCGAGCGAGGCGAGTGTCGCAATCGTCACGCCGATGATCCCATATTGCTCACCAGTATGGATGTAACGCAGCCAGATGCGCGCCTTGCGGGCCGACGACATCTCATCATAGCCTTCGGTACGCGTGATCTCACCCAAAGTGCGGTCGTAGTGAAGGGTGACCCGCTGTTCGGGCAGATAGCCATTGCCATTATGCAGCGTCATCTGGACCATCTGAGATGACGGGGCCGGGACATCGACAACAATCAGCGTCCAGCCAGCGTCAGTCTCCTGCACAGTTTCAAAGGCAGTCTGCAGTGAAACCAGATCACCTACGGGTTCGGCTGCGGGTACCTCACTTGGTCCGCCACCACGGCGTCCGCGCTGGGGCGGTTCTTCGCCGAAGGCCTTGTAGACGAGATTATTCGCCCAGGAATAATTGAACACGGTCGCCGAGGTCGCGATCAGGAAGAGCGGGATCAGCGCCCAGATCCCCATGACATGGTGCCAGTTATAGTCACGCGCTTTGGCGGTCGGATATTTCTTCAGGAAAAAGAGATGCTGTCGGAAGAACACCCATTTGAAGACTTTGGGGATCCACAGATATAGCCCGCTGACGATGAGGAAGATGAAGATGAGGTTCGAGACGCCCGTCAGCATACGGCCGGTACCTCGCGCATCTCCTTCGAGGGCGAGCCAGCGGTGGAATTCCTCGATCTTGTGAAACCATTCACCTGCTTTTGCGGAGAGATCGGGCAGTTCTTCGCCCGTATAGGGATCAAGAATGACGCGCCCTTGGCGGCCCATCTGGGCAATGACTGTCCTGTCTTCTTTTGGCAGGAAGCGGAGAGATGGATTGGTTCCCTCAGGAGCTTTCTCACGCGCGATGACCGCTAGCTCATCGACGGTGAGCTGAGCTTCGCCGTCTTGAGGGCTGACCGTTTGGCTCGCATCGATCGCGCCGAGGATCGAGCGCTCATAAGCGATCAGGACCCCGGTCGCGGACATCAGGAAAATGAAGATCGCCGCGGGCACAGCGAGGGTCAGATGGGTCCAGAACAGGGCCTTGCGGAATGTCATGATGTCGGGGTCTCTTGGCGTCACTATTTGCGAGTTATTCGCAATTTGTCATCATGTGCCCGAGCGCCAGTTGCGAGTCAATCGCGGGAGTTTAACCGGATCGCATTTCGAGTTGCTGGAAGAGACCCCCAATATGTGAACTTCTGCCACATCCACTGTGGTGGAAGCCCAAAGCATGCTTCTCTAAATAGAATGACCGTTCCGGAAAATGGCCAAGGAGGGCCCCTATGACTGCTCCCGCCCCGATAACCAGTGATGAATTTGCCGATGGGGTGGAGGCGCTGCTCGCCGAAAAAGGGCTTTTTGCGGTTGAGCCGAAAAAGGTGCGCGGTGTGTATTATGACCGCAGCTTTTTACTCTCAAACATGTCCGTCCGTGATCTGTTTGCCGCAAAGGCGGCGGAATTCGCGGATCGGGATTTCCTTGTCTATGGCGAGGAGCGGCTGACAGTGGCGGAGGCCTGGTCACAGGCCATGCGGTTCGCCAACTGGTTGATCACTGAAAAAGGGGTGAAGACCGGGGACCGGGTCGCCATCGCGATGCGGAACTATCCAGAATGGTGCATCGCTTATCTTGGTATTGCGGCCGCCGGCGCGGTCATCGTGCCGATCAATTCCTTCTGGCAGGCCGATGAGCTGCGTCAGGGGCTGACGCGGGCGGCTGCGAAGATTGTCGTTTGTGACGCCAAACGCGGGGCCGCCTTTTTGCCGTGCAAGGAAGAGCTGGGGCTGACCTTTGTCGGGGCGCGAGAAGAAGTCGAGGCTGCAGACGTGACCTTCGCGGAGATCGTCAATGATAGCGCGATATCGGCGACGCCGCCCCCGGTCCAGATTGATCCTGATAGTGATTATTGCCTGATCTATACATCGGGCACTACGGGCAAGCCAAAGGGCGTGCTGCTGACCCACCGAAGCTGCATCAACTCGGTGATGTCTTTTTCCTTTCTGTTGAACGTGGCCCAGCGCTTGCGGCCGGAATTCCCTTTCGTGCCCGAGAACCCTTCCGTCCTTGTGACCCTGCCGCTGTTCCATGTCACCGCATCGCACACGGTGCTTCTGCTCTCCTTCCTCACCGGCAAGAAGCTGGTCTTCCTTTATCGCTGGGACCCCATTGAGGCAGGCAAACTTATTGCTAAGGAAAAGATCACCAATTTCATCGGTGTGCCGACCATGGCCCATGACCTGACCCGGCATGCCGACCCAGAGGATCTTGTCAGTCTGGTTGATATCGCGACCGGGGGCGCAAAGCGTCCCGAAACCCAGCTCGCAGAACAGGCCGAGACCTTCCCGGGCAAGTCGATGTCCTCAGGCTATGGCCTCACCGAAACCAATGCACTCGGCACGCATATCACCCTGCAGGATTTTCTCGATAATCCGTCTGCGGCCGGCCGCGTCGTGCCGCCGGTCACACAGATTGAGGCCTTCGGCGAGGATGGCACGCAGCTTTCCCGGGGAGAGAAAGGGGAAATCTGCATCAAGAGCCCGGCCAATTTCCGGGCGTATCTCGAGGATGAGGCGGCAACGGAAGCGGCCTTCCATGATGGCGGATGGTTCCGCACAGGCGATCTCGGTTATGTCGATGAGGAGGGGATTTTATACATCCTCGACCGGTCAAAGGATCTCATCATTCGGGGCGGCGAGAACATTTCCTGCCTTGAGGTTGAGAACATGCTGCTCTCATTTCCAGGCGTCGATGAGGCCTGCGTCTTTGCCGTGCCCGACGAGAAATATGGTGAGATTGTCGGGGCGACAGTCTGGTCTTCCGCAGGTCAAGTCGATCTGGAAAAGCTCCGTGCCCATACGGCCGAGAAGCTCGCCGCTTTCAAGGTGCCGCAGCGGCTCTGGGCGTCACCCCAGTCTCTGCCGCGCGGCACGACAGGCAAGATCGACAAGCGAATGATCCGTCAGGTGACGGCCATGTATCCAGCTCATTATTCGGTGGATTGAGCCGGGGCCGGGCCACCGCCTCGCCATTCGCGCGGGTCCACCCCGCCGATCAGGACGGTGATCCCGGCATAAAGGACAACACTGATCCCGACGAGGACGATCAGGAGGAGCCAGTCCTGCCCCAAGGCAAAGCCGCGCAGCATCTCCCATTCGAGCTTGCAGCCATAAAGAAGGGCGCCGAGCAGGGCGGCGGCGAGGATGACGCGAATCGTGCGGGTCAGGAATTTTGCGCCGGGCGCGAGGTGCCCGCGCCTTGCCAGAGTGAAAGAGAGCAGCGTGACTTCGGTCCAGCTCGCGCAGATCGTCCCCAGCGGCACGGAGAGAAAGCCGATGACAGGGAAGAGCGAGATCGAGACGATCGCATTGAGGGCGATGCCGGTGAGGGCGAACTTCATCGGCGTCTTGGTGTCCTCACGAGCAAAATAGGCCGCATTCAACACTTTTTGCAGAACAAAGGCGGGCAGGCCGATGCCGAAGAGCATAATGGCAAGGCCCGTCATCTCGACATCGTGATCATTGAAGGCCGAGCGCCCTGCGCCGATCAGGCGGGTGACGTCGCCGGCCAGATCCTGGAACAGGGCCGCGCAGACCCTGTCCGGGATGACGATGAGGGCGGCGGCGGCGGGCAGGGCGAAGAAGAGCGCGACCTCGATCCCCCGGCTCAGTGTACGGATCGCGCCTTTCTCATTGCCTGATTTCACCGACCGGCTGATCGCGGGCATGAGGACGATGCCGAGCGCAATGCCGATCATTGAGAGCGGGAGCTGGTAGAGCTGGTCGGCATAGGCAAGCCAGCTATTCGCGCCTGCTTGCCGCGAGGCGACATTGGTGCCGACGATGAGATTGATCTGCAGCGCCCCTGCCGCGATGAAACCGGGCGTGCCGAGAAGGATCAGGCGTTTGACCCCTTGGGTCAGGTGCGGCAGGCGCAGGCGCAGGAGAAGCTTTGAGCGGTACCCCGCGATCAGCAGCATGATGAGCTGGAGCACCCCGCCCGCCATGACGGCGCCGGCGGCGGCGCGGCCGATCTCTTCCTCCGGGCGATGGGCAAAGGCAAGGAGCCCTGCGATCCATACGATATTGAGGAGGAGCGGCGCGGCAGCAGCGGCGGCAAATCGGTGCAGGGCGTTCAGCATCCCGCCATAAATCCCGACCATCGACATGCAGGCGAGATAGGGGAACATGATGCGGGTATATTCGACCGTCAGGGTAAAGCGCTCGGCATCATCCCGGAAGCCGGTGGCGAGCACGCTGACGAAAAGCGGTGTAAAGATCATCGCCGCTGCCGAGAGCGCGGTCAGGATGACGATCAGCCAGGCAAGGACATCCTCGGCGAAACGCTTGGCCTCGCCCATGTCGTCATTGACGGTCTTGCCCTGAAAGAGCGGCACGAAAGCGGCCTGAAAGGCGCCTTCGGCGAGCAGGCGGCGAAACATGTTGGGCAGGCGGAAGGCGACGTTGAAGGCATCCGCGACCGGCGTGCCCGACGCGCCGACGAGCCCGGCGAGCAGGAGCTGGCGCGCAAAGCCGAGCAGGCGGCTGAGCAGGGTCAGCCCCGACACTGTCGCCATGGATTTGAGAATGTTCCGCGCCATCACTCGTCGCCTAAGAGCCAATCATGGCCCTTAAGCGGCGCCGTGGGGGGACGTCCAGCCGGTCAATAAGGCAGGAAGTCGGGCAGGGGGACGGTGATCTCTTCGGTCGTGATCTCCTCGCCGTCGAGGAAGCGCGCCATGACCTCACCGACTTCCGGGGAGACCATGAAGAGATTGTGCCCGGCATTCACGACCGTCACGATGTGGGCGTTCGAGAGGCCCGCCACGGCTTCGCGCTGGCTTTCGGGGAAGGTCCGGCCATCAAGCGTGCCCGAGAAGACAAGGGTCGGGATGGCGTTTGCAGGTGCCTGCCGGAACTCATCTCCCAGATCGAGATCAGGCGCGGCGGTGGCAAGCTGGGGCATTGGGAAATTATGCCATTGGCCGTTGAGGGCGGATTTCGCCTGGCCCTCAAACGCGGCAAGGCGGGCCGCGCCGATGCCGGAGGCGACATCCATTCCGGACGACATGCCGTTGAAACTCATCATCTCTTGTGGCCGGCGGTATCGCGCAAGAGCCCCTTCGAGGGGGGAGAAGTCCCCCTGATCGGCGGCAAGATAGATGCCGAGGAGGTACGCAGCCGAGCCCGGATCAGCGACCAGCCCGGCATTGACCCGCTGCATGTCGCGCCGTGTCCAGATGATCTCCTGGCTCCCGCTCTCGAGCGGGATGCTGAGCGTGACGGGTTCGTCCTCAAGGCGCGCCAGCACGCGGCGCATCATCCCGGCAATGTCCGGCATTGCGTCGGCGGCCTTGTCTTGGCTTAGCACGGCCGTCTGAAGCCGGGCGTAATAGGCATCGGTCCGAGCGGGCATTTTGACCGTCTGGTCGAGCCCCTCGACGCTGGCGAGGATGGCGCGGTCGATCCGCTCCGGCATTTCCTTCATTGCAGCGAGCGCGAGATGGGTGCCGTAGGAAATGCCCCACAGTCTGACTTTCTCTGTGCCCAGATGAGAGCGCAGGGCGTCGATGTCGCGCGCGCTTTCGATGGTGTTGTAGCCCGAAATGTCGATGCCTTCGTCTTCCCAGAAGGCAAGGCACTCGGCGAAGGCGGTGCGGGTGAGGGCGATATAGGCCTCATCGCTGATCGCGGTGACGGGTTCGGGCGTATCCGAGATACAGCCCGGAAACTGGTCGGACAGCCCGGTGCCGCGCTGGTCAAAAGCAATGACATCGGCTTGTTCGCGCAGCGCCATGAAAAGGGGGAAGCGCCGTCCCTTTGCCGTGCCGGTGCCAGAGCCGCCGGGGCCGCCGGCAAGATAGACGATCGGTGCGCCGGGTGTCTCGGTCGTCGCGGGGAAGCGGACATAGCCAAGGGTGAGCGTCCGGCTGTCCGGGTCCGCCCGGTTCTCCGGCACCTCGAATGTGCCCTCAAAGGCCTCGACCGAAGAGCCGTCCTGTGCGGTGAAAGTGATCGCTTTCTCATTGGGCGGTGCGGCGATGGCCTCTCCGATGAGGAGGAAGGGCAGGAGGAGAAGCGGGCTGAAGCGAGGGAACATGAGCGGTCTTTCCGGGATTGCGATGGGCCCCATGCTGGGCGCTCCCGGTGGGCACCGCGTGCAATGATCGGTGAGCGGGGCAAGGAAATCGGCCAGCGGGCCTCTCATCTTCGGCGAGCGGGCGTAGGGTGGGATATGATTCGGCTCCTCTCCCTCCTTGTGGTCTTTCTCCTTCTGCCAATGGCGCAAGCTGCCACTACGCCGGAGGACGGCTATCTGGTGCTGACCAGAGAAGAGATGACGGTCTGCCCGGCGAGCAGCCTTGAGATCGGGAATGTCGATTTCGAGGCTGCGGCTTGCGAGCAGATGAATGCGTGGGACATGGATCCGCAACGCCATGCGATATGGGTCCGGACGGAGTTCGAGGTGCCGGTAGGCTATGACGAGGCATCCGCGCCGCTTGGTCTTTTCCTGTCGATCAAGGCATCGAGCGAGGTCTGGCTGAACGGGGCGCCTCTAGGGCGGAACGGGATGCCGGGGCTCAGTGCCTCAACCGAGGTCGCGGGCCGTCAGGATGCGGTCTTCTTTATCCCGCCAGGGGCGCTGCGGGCTGGGCAGAATGAGCTCGTAATCCTGATGTCCGGGCATCACAGCCTGATCCGGCTCGCCCATCCGCTCCATGTTGCGGGAATTGCGCCCTACGGCCCGCCGCGGTTTCGGATGATCTCCAAATACTGGCTCTCGCTTCTGACCTTCGGGCTGTTCCTTGCGGGTTTTCTCTATTTCGGCAGTTTTGCGGCCTTGGGGCAGGACCGGTTTGGCTCGCTCATTCTGGCGGCGGCGTCGGTCGCGGCGGGCGGGCAGCTTCTTTCGGAAGTCTCGCGCGGGCTTTGGAGCTATCCATACTGGTTTCAGGATGTGCGGCTGGTCCTCTTATTGTTCTTTGCCGGGAGTTTCGGCCTCACCATGCTGGCGCATACCGCGCACCGCTTTGCCGTACCCAGACGCGGATGGATCATCGCAGGCACGGTCGTTCTGACCCTCCTCATGATCATTTACGCCGGGGGCTTTGACCGCAAGACCATGCTGGCGATCATGACGCCCTGCCTTGGCGCGGCCGTCATGGCGGGCATGGCTGCATTCCGGGGTGACAGTGAGGCGCGCTATCATCTGGCAGCGTTCCTCAGCTTTCTTGTCCTCGTTGTCGTTGCGCCCTTCATCTTTCTTGATATCGGCTTTTACTTCCTCGTGGCGGGGCTTCTCGGCTTTCTCTTCCTTGTGCAGGCGCGGGCCTACCGGGCCATCAGCCTTGAGCAGCAGGAAACAGAGCGTCGCCGCCACCAGCTTGAACAGGCGCTCAAAGAGCGGGAGCAGACCGAGGCCGCGTCGATCACCATTCGCAGCAATGGCCGAATGCAGAAGGTCAAAGCGGCGGAAATCGCCAGCGCCAGCGGGGCGGGCGATTATGTCGAGCTGCACCTGACCACCGGAGAAGAGATGCTGCATTCGGCGACGCTGAACGCGCTCGAAGCTGAGCTGCCGGGCCAGTTCCTGAGGGTCCACCGTTCGCATATCGTCAACACGCATCTGATCGCGGAATTGCGGCGGTTGCCCTCAGGTACGGGTGAGCTGGTGCTCAGCTCCGGCCATCAGGTGCCGGTCAGCAAGCGGATCATGCCGCGCGTGCGCGAGGCGCTCGACGCCGTTTAACCTTTCCAAAGTGTTGCGCGGTAGAAAGGGCGTCATGGCAAAGACGCTTTTTCTGGCTGGACCCGTTCTCTTCCTGCTCGTCCTCGCAACGGCCCTGTTCGGTGCCGACAGGCCGGCCTTTGCGCTATTCCTGTCCGGGGCATTCCTCAGCGTGGGAGCCGTTGCGGCATGGGTCACCCCGCGTATCCGGCTGACCCCGGCGATCTGGCTGGGTCTTTGGGGCGGCGCCATCGTCGTTCTGGGACAAAGCCTCGGGCCGCATCCAGCCATCAGCCTGCCGGACCTTGCGGTCCTGCTGGCGGCAGGCGCGGTTTATCTGACCCTGGCAGGGGCGGTCTCGACCGGGCGTCAGGCAGAGCAAGTCTTCCGGGCCATGAGCATTGCGGTCCTGCTGGTCGGCATTGCCGCCTTTTTCAATTTTATCGCCTCGCCCGACACGGTCTATGGCCAGACCAAAGCCTTTCATGAGGGGCGGCTGACGGCAGCCTTCCTGTCAGCGAACACAGCGGCAACCCTCTTCGGGATGTTTTCTCTCTTTGGACTCGCAGGCGTCTTGCGCGTCCTGGGCGGCGGAGGCCTAGCCGGGATTTTCGATCGGCTGGGTAAGGGGGCAACCCTGCCGCTCCTCGTCCTGATCTTCTCACTCACCTGCCTGATGCTGACCGGCTCACGCGGGGGGATTGCCGCAACGATTGTTGCAGGCGCGGGGCTCATTTTCTGGGACCGTCAGGAGGCGGAGAGCAAACTCCCTTTCTGGGTGCCGGTGATGGCGATCCTGATCGTCGGCGCAGGCCTGACGGCGGCGAGCGGCAGCGTGCTTGGCGATCGACTGACCGAGGGAGCCATCGACGGGAATGGCCGTATGCTGATCTGGCAGGTCTCGCTGGCAGCGTTTCAGGATGCGCCTCTCTTCGGGCATGGGTTTGGTCGCTTCGAAGAGGCGATTGCGCCGCATATTACATTGGAGACGGCGCCGATCCTGATCCAGCAGGGGGCGGCGCATAACCTCCTCCTGCAATGGCTCGTGCAGGGAGGAATTGTCGGTGTGGCAGGCGGGCTTGCGATCCTGGCAGCCGCCATTCTGCCGCTTCGGGCGGGTCTTGCGCGCCGTCGCCGGCAGCGGGGCATGATGAAGCTAGCGGGCGCAATGATGCTCCTCGTCCTGCTTCATGGCATGCTCGATTATGGGCTGGAGATTCCGGCGGTTGTCTGGTGGCTCTCGGCTTTCTTGGGACTTGGCGCCGGGGTGGCGGCAGCGGAGAAAACAGCAAAAAAGAAAAGCCCCGGCCAGTGACCGGGGCTCCTCAGAAGACGGAATTTCAGTTTAACGCTTAGCCAGCAAGTGCAGCTTCACCATCAAGGGTCGCAGCAGCAGCGTGGACAGTCGAGGCGATGCGGACAGCGGCCTGGACCTGCTCGGTCGAGAGCCCGCCCTTACGCACGACCGCATCATGGCTGTCGAGGCACATGCCGCAGCCGTTAATGGCGGAGACCGCCAGCGACCAAAGCTCGAAATCGACCTTGTCGACACCCGGATTGGCAATCACCTGCATACGGAGTTTTGCCGGCAGGGTCTGGTAGGTCTTCTCCGACACAAGGTGGGAGAAGCGGTAATAGATATTGTTCATGCCCATGATTGAGGCGGCGGCCTTGGCGGCAGTTACTGCTTCCGGGCTCAGCTTGTCTTCGGCTTCGGCGGCAATCGCGCGGATGACGTCCGCATTCCGGCTGGCCAGCGCGGTCGCAAGGAAAGTGCCGTATTTCTGCTGATCATTCAGCAGCGTCTCATTGACGAGACTGCTGAGGTTCAGGCGGATGTCTTTGGCGTAGTCAGGCAGTTGCTCGCGCAGGGATTCAATCGACATGGTTTCTCTCCATCCGGCAGCGTGGGATCGCGCCGGTCTCTGTCTAGGCTGATTTTACGAAGAATGTGGAGAAGCACCGGGCAACGGCATTTGGGCAGGGGGGGAGGCAGTTGCCCGGTACTTCTCTAACAAGCGCGCGCTTTAAGCAGGGGGGAATGCGCGCAGCTTATCGGGGGACGATTTAGAGCGTGTCGCCGCCGAGGGGGCGGTTACACGGACAAAGCTCGTCCGTTTGCAGTCCATCAAGAACGCGCAGAGTGTCTTGCGGGTTCCGACCGACATTCAGATTGTTCACATAAACGTGCTGAATGACGTTGTGCGGGTCGACGATGAAGGTCGCGCGCAGGGCAACGCCTTCCGGCGAGCGGATGCCGAGGCCGTCGATCAGGGCACCGGTCGTGTCGGCAAACTGCCATGCCGGGTGCTTGTCGAGGTCAGCATGGTCGCGGCGCCATGCCAGTTTCACGAATTCGTTGTCCGAGGAGCCGCCAAGGACGACAGCGTCACGGTCTTCGAATTCTTTTGCGAGGCGGCCGAACTCGGCAATCTCAGTCGGGCAGACGAAGGTGAAATCCTTCGGATAGAAATAGATGACTTTCCATTTGCCCGAGAAGCTGTCCTGAGTGACGTCCTCAAAAGCGCTCTCGCCGTTTTCTTCGATCTGGTTGAAGCCGGGCTTCACGCCCGTCACTTTGAATTCCGGCAGTTTGTCGCCAACGCCAAGCATCGCAATCTCCAATATCTCTCAAGTGTTCGTGTGTCGCGCAGCCGAAGTTACGCCCTCGCTGCAAGGGGGATATGGGCTGTTGCATGCCTGCGGGCAAATAGATTATGCGGTATGTTAGTATCGAAATAGTCGATAGGAGAGCCGCCCTTGCTGCCGACCCTCAGACAATTGCAGTTTTTCACAAGCCTAGTCCGGAATGAAAGCTTTTCGCGGGCCGCGGAGGAGTGCTGTGTCTCACAATCGACGCTCTCCGCCGGCATCAAGGAGCTTGAAGGCGTCCTTGATGCGCCGCTGGTCGACCGCAGCTCGCGCAGCTTCATCCTGACCCCGCTGGGCGAGGATATGGCCAAACGCGCCGAGGAGATCATCGGGCTGTCCCAGGACATGGTGCGCGCCGCGGCGGGCCGCCCGCCTTTGACTGGTGATCTGCGGCTCGGGCTGATTCCGACCATCGGGCCTTATCTTTTGCCCGAGCTGATGCCGAAGCTTGCTAAAGCCTATCCTGAATTGCGGCTCTATCTGCGAGAGGAGCTGACCGATCATCTGATTGACGGTTTGCGTGCGGGCCGGATCGATATTGCGGTCCTTGCTATGCCGGTCGAGACCGAGGGGCTCGATACGCTGATCTTTGGGGAGGACCCTTTCGTCTTCGCCTGTTCAAAGAACCATCCGTTTGCGGACAAGCCTTCGATCACCAGCAAAGAGCTGAGCGGTGAGAAGCTTCTCCTGCTTGAGGATGGGCACTGCCTGCGCGATCATGCGCTCGATGCTTGCGCCCTGCGCCAGCGCGATACGGCGGACGCGTTCGGGGCGACGAGCCTCTTCACCCTTGCGCAGATGGTGGCAAGCGATGTTGGGACGACCCTGATGCCGCAGCTCGCTGTTGATCATGGGTTAGCGAAAATGTCCGGGGTCGTCACAATTCCCGTCATCGACAAGGGCGGGCATCGGCCGAGCCGCGATCTGGGGCTCGCGTGGCGGCATGGCTCCGGTCGGGAGGCAGAGGCGCGGGCCCTGGCCGAACTGCTCGCAGTTGAGGGGTAGGGGACAAAGCTGTGTCATAGTGGCGAGCAAAAGGGGACGAGACGATGAAAAAGAGCCTTCTGACTGCCGCTTGTACAATGGGCCTCGGGCTAGTGCCTGCCTTGGCGCAAAGTGACCTTGCGCCGCCGCGCTGTGACTATGGCGCACCGAATGAGAACGCGCCCGAAGAGCTGTCGCAATTCGCTTTCCTGATCGGGGATTACACTATTTCCGCCCATGCCTGGCAGAATGGTGCTTGGTCGCCTCCGCGTCCCGGCACGCCCGCCCGCTGGAACGGCTATTATGGACTTGAGGGCATGGCGATCGTCGATGAATGGTATGGCCGCGACCCCGGCATCGAGCCCGAGACAGGCAGAGGCATCAATGTGCGCATGTGGGATGCCGAAGACGGCGAGTGGGACATGATGTGGATCGCCACCGCCGGTCGACAGGTTCAGGATCTCCGCGCAAAGGTTATGGATGGTGTGCTGACCATGTGGCAGGTCTATCCCGAACGGCCTGAGTTCAAGGCCACCTTCCATATTGAAGATGAAGACCACTGGGCGCGCATCAGCTATGTCCCTGATGAGAATGGCGAATGGCAACCGCAATTCAAACTGGCTGCCACGCGCATTCCATGCGGGGAGGAGTAGTCAGGCAGTGCTTTCCTCGTCATGGCTGGCGAGGGGCGCAATTTCTCCGTTGTCGGACAGCATGATCGCAATAGGCCGGGTCGCCTCGAACTGAGACAGCGTGATCAGCGCGACAACCGTTAGCGGTACGGAAAGCAGCATCCCGGCAAAGCCCCAGATTGATCCCCATGTTGCTAGCGATATAAGGATGACGAGGGGCGAGAGGTTAAGGCTCTTGCCCATCACTCGCGGCTCGACAAAGGAGCTGATCGACTGTTCCGCCCCGGCAAGAAGGAGGAGGGTGAGGGCAGCTTTCCCCAAGCCCCCATCTGGTGCCAGCAAAGTGAGAAGGACAGGCAGGGAGATCGCGATCACTGCCCCGACAATGGGAACATAGCCGAAGACGAAAATCAGCAATGCCCAGAAGCCCGCAAAGTCCGTGCCCAGCGCCAGCATGAGGACAAAGGAGATACTCGCGACTGTCAGATTGATCAGCGTCTTCATCGTCACATAGGTGCGGATGAGGCGGGTGACATCGTCGATCGCGTTGTCGATCCGGTGGCGCACGGCGACCGAGCCGGCCATGCGGGTCAGCTTGCGCGAGAAACGCCCCCGTTCGATCAGGATAAAGGCCGTATAAAGAAAGACGGTGACGATATTGCCCAGCAATGTGCTGGCCGCCGTGGTTGCCGACGCAATCGCGCCGCGCGCCGCGGCAAAAGCCTGAGAGCGCAAGCCCGAGCCGGCGTCAGCAGGAATGTCCTTCCCGTCGATCGCCGCCATGCCGCCCTGTAGACCGTCAAGGAAGTCGGCCATGGCCTCGACGGCGTCCTGCGACATCCATGACCGTCCCTCCGCCCAGCTGACAAAACCAGTCGCCAGTTCCCCCAGCCGTGTCTGATATTCAGGTGCCTTCTCAAGAACGGCTTGAGCATTCTCTCGTACGATCAGGCTGATCACGAGGAGGATGCCAACAATGATCACAAAGGAGAGGCCGAAATTGACCGCCCCCGGCATAAAGCGGCCGATGCCGGGCACCCGGTCGAGGCCGTTCTTTACCGAGACGATCAGGAAGGAGAGCAATGCCGCCACGATCAGCGGCACGAGAATGCCTTGCGCGACCCAGAGGATGAAAAAGACGATGATCGTCAGACCCAGCCCGTAAAAGGCGGCTGCGACGCTGCGGGGCGGTCCGGGCTGTTTTTTCTTTTCCGTCATGGTGTTGAAGGTGGCTGCGCTTTGGTCCCTATGTCCAGCCTCTCCCTCAGGGGGTGAGGTCGAAATCCTGCGCGATGCGGGCGGCCAGCTTCTGGAAGGCGGGCTCGGCGTTCTCGAGATCCCCATCATTGGTGACCAGTGCGATCACCGCGCGCTCATCAGGCACGAGGATCAGGAGCGCATACCAATATGTGTTCGAACCATTGTGCCAGATGATCGGTCCGGCACCATAGCCGCCGCCCGAGGGGTCCGAGACCCAGCCATAGGCATAGCCGAAGCCTGTCTCTTCATTCCGGCTGGGCGGGGTATGCAGAAGATCATAGCTTGCGCGGGAGAGAAGGGCGGGGTCTTGGGAGAGATGCGCCTGTCCGTATCGCAACAGATCAGCGAGCGGCAGGGCGGCTGTCCCAGCCGGGCCGATAAAGGCGGGATTGTCGGCGCGGGCGGCCGGGTTCCTGGGTGACTTGCCGAAGATCCCCTTGGCGTGACCCCAAGGGGCTGCCTCGCCGGTCGGCGGGCCGAAACTGATCTCAATCCCCAGCGGGGTGAAGACGCGCTCTGAGAGGAGCTCTTCCCAGGGTGTTCCGTCTGCGGCCTTTTCCGCCATTGCCCCGGCAATGGTGAAGCCGACATTCGAGTAAAGAAACTCACCGCTCTTACCCGGCAGGGGGGCGCTGATCATCTTCTCAACCTTGGCCTGACGCTGGCGCGAGATACCTGTCCGGGTTTCCGGATTATCAGACAGCATATCGATCAGGGAGAAATTGCCCGGCGCGCCCGATGTGTGGGTGAGAAGCTGGCTCAGCGTGACCCCGCGCCAGCTTTCATCAGCCGCCTCGCCATAGACATCACCGATCGTCGTTTCAAAGCTCAGCGTGCCGTCTTCGACCATTGTCGCAATCAATGTGCCGGTCATGGATTTCGTGATCGAGCCGAGATGCCAGACATCGTCGCGGGAGAGCATGTCGCCTTTGCCCTTGATGCGCTCGCCATCAACGGCCAGCGCGACGATCTCACCCTCGACCATGACGGCGGCGCCCATGCCGATAAGGCCGGCTTCCTCGCGGGCGTCCGACAGGAGGTCGGCGAGGGTGCTGTCCTGCGCGCGGGCGGGCAGGGGCAGGAGGAAGAAGAGCGCGGCCAGCGCGGCGGTAAAGCGGGGCATGGGGCGGGTCTCCCTCAGGGGTTTCGAGGGGGACGCTAATATAGCGTCGGGCTGAAAACTAGGGTTTGACAGCGCGCTTGCGAGAGCATATTCCCCGCGGCTCGGCATGCCCAGATGGCGGAATTGGTAGACGCGCCAGCTTCAGGTGCTGGTGTCCGTATGGACGTGGAGGTTCGAGTCCTCTTCTGGGCACCATTTTAGGGTTTGAGACCCTCCGGACAAATCCAAAAACTCAATAAAAACAAGATGGATAGGTGGAGTGTCATCCGGCGTGGTCCGGGGGCATCCTTGGAAATCCAGTGCATTTGGGGGTATAATTGGGGGTATCTAAGAATACCCCCTGATCGCAGGGGTGAAAGTACCCCCAGCTTGATCCATGCCCCTGACAGACCGCCAGATCCGAACCGCCAAACCGACAGAGAAACCCTACAAATTGGGCGACGGAGGCGGCTTGTTCCTCCAGATTACGCCGAAGGGATCAAAGCTCTGGCGCCTGAAATATCGCTTCGATGGCAAAGAGAAACTGCTCTCACTCGGCGCATATCCTGACGTGCCCCTGCGGGCTGCCCGCATGGCTAGAGATGATGCGAAATCCAAGCTGGCAGCATCCGTGGATCCATCTGTGATCAGGAAGCTGGAGAGAGCAGAAAAGGAGGCCACGGAGGAAAGGACATTCGCTGCCTTGGCGACCGCCTATCTCGAAAAGAAAAAACGCGACGGCATCAAACTGGTGACGATCCGGAAGAACCGTTGGCTTCTTGATATGGCCAACGCGGATTTTGGCGATGTCCCCGCAGATAAGGTCAAAGCACCCCTGATCCTGAAGACGCTCCAGCGGGAAGAGGCAAAGGGTAATCTTGAAAACGCCAAGCGGCTGAAAACCGTGATTGGTTCAGTCTTGCGGTTCGGGATTGCGCTCGGCTGGCTTGATGCTGACCCGACTCCTGGCCTGCGCGGGGCAATTGCGACGAGGCGGACGAAATCTCATGCCGCGATCACGGATCCGGAAAAATTCGGCGAACTGCTGCGTTCGATCGACGCCTATGATGGTCAGCTTACCACCAAATATGCCCTCAAGCTCATCGCCTTGCTTGCTCCACGGCCGGGAGAGCTGCGACAGGCAAAATGGGAAGAGTTCGATTTCGAAAAGCGTATCTGGTCCGTCCCTGAGGAGCGGATGAAGATGGGGCGTCCCCATCGTGTGCCCTTGTCAGCGGCAGCGGTTGATCTGCTGGAGGAGCTGCGGCGCCTCACTGGGAATAGTGAGTTCCTGTTCCCGGCGCTGACCTCGAATGTCCGTCCCATGAGTGAGAACACGCTCAACCAAGCGCTGCGCCGTATGGGGTACGGTAAAGATGAGCACACGTCGCATGGCTTTCGTGCGACCTTTGCCACGCTCGCTAATGAAAGTGGCAAATGGCACCCCGACGCGATCGAACGCGCACTCGCCCATGCAGAAAAGAATGCCGTTCGTGCGGCCTATGCCCGGTCGGAGTTCTGGGATGAACGGGTGAAGATGGTGGACTGGTGGACGGAAATAACATCAGCGATGCGAGATGGGAAAACTGGATGAAGTCGCCACCAGACATCCTGATGCCGATTACTCATGCGGTCAGATACATTCAGGACCATACCCCTTGGCAAACAGTCGAAGAAGCGCGAGCCATCGGAGACATCCCTGATGTGTCGACAGACGAATTCCGTATGGCACGAATTAACTTGTTGTCCGCACTCCGAGCAGGCCGGATGACCCTTTGGTCAAAGCTTATTCTAAGAGTGGTCACAAAAAGCCCGGATGAAATTGAAGACGCCGCTTTGGCGATTAATTCCGACACGATCTGGCATCGCTATGTTGAGGAGGAACAGACATCAGGCGATCTGAAAGAGGTGCTACCAGGCACAAAATCATACCTTCCATCTGACCTCAACAAACTAATCCCCGTTCCAAAAAGCGAGATCAGATCCGAAAGAATTGACTGGAAGGATTTCCGTTTTCGATATCGTGGTATGTTGTATCAAGTGGATGGTGCCAATTGTGCGGTCTCGCCAGATCATGTGGAGCCGCTTTGTGACCACTCAACGACAGACCATAATCAGAAGCTGGCTGACGAAAGTATCTCGAAGCTCCTAGTGGCGATGTCTCGGAGGAAGTACGGATACTCCCCGGACAAGACAGAGAGGGATCGAAACTCGCTTACAAACATAATGCACGACCTCGATTTAGAAGGGCTCGCGATCGATAGGGGCACTATCAAAAAGCATCTCGATCGCGCATTTATTCTAGCCTCTCAAACGTCCGATAAAGGAAAATCGGATACCTAATTCCTTTTCTGATACCCACGCCTCACACCTGTGAGTTCTAATCCGATCCAAATCACTGGCGTTCCAACAAATCTGAGGAGCGCCAGAATGGATCAACCACAATTTCCTAAGACCGGTTTTGTCCGGCTTTCTCAAATCCTCGGGCCCATTGGGCCAATTCCTGTCAGTAAGAGTACCTGGTGGGCAGGCGTTAAAGATGGATGTTTCCCGAAGCCGACTAAGATTGGTTCCCGTATAACAGTCTGGCGTGCGGAAGAAATCCGTGCACTGTTTGAAACTGATGATGTCTCCGCAGGGCAAGGCTGATGTGGGGCAGGCCAGAATCCCACAGAAAGAAGGAGCCAGCGAAAAAGTTTGCTCCTATCCCTTTCCGAGCAATTGGCGATGAGCGCTTAAGTCGAGCGCACTTCTCGGTGCTGGGGGCTATTGCCGCCCATGACCAGTTAGGTCAGAGCAGACAAGGCTGCATCGCTCGGCGAGATCGAATCGCTTTCCTGGCTGACCTTCACCCGAGCACAGTCAGTAAGGCTGTCGATGACCTTCTAAAGTTTGAATACATAAGCCAGACTCAACATCCAAAGGATCGGCGTCGTCGAGCATTTCGTGTCATCTACAACGACGAAGACCGGGCATCATTCAAAGAAAAAACTGATAAGCAGCGGGTGAGGTCAAAAGGCAGGCCAAGCCGACAAATAGGTCGCCGTCCCACGACGCAAATGGGTCGTGCCACGACGACGCAAATAGGTCCTGATTCTACGACACAGTCCCCAGAGATAGGTCGCGTTGAGGAGCTGCCAACAAAAGCAACAAAGCCATTTTCGGGTACTAAGATATATAACGCTTACCCGCAGAAAAATTCCGCTCCGTCCCAGGAAGAGAGGTTGCGCGCAAGCGCATCCGTGCGGGATCTAACCAACGAGGTCGATGAAATTCGATTTGCTTTGCGGCGCGGCGAGCTACCGCATGGAACGGCTTGTTCCAGACTTGAACGGCTTAGGAATGAAGCCCACGACATTGGTGATGCGCAAGCCTATCGACAGATTAACAGCTTGATGGGGGAGATAGTTGGAGATGAGATACCATTCTGAGTAGCCGCATTGCCGACGGTAAGATGTTAGCAAATCATAGGATTTGTCCAATTTCGTTGTCGGCGGCTGCGGTTAGAATTTCGCAGATCAGGCGATCGAATTTTCGCTGAATCTGATGACTCGATTGGGCGACATCGGTCGACGAAAGCCGCTAAAGACTGGCGACAATCCTGAATTGCGTCCCAAGAGAGTGTGCCTTGAACCCGGTCGAGATCGAAGAAGCCATATCCATCCTCGCTGAACAGCCCTTCGATGGTGAGGAGTTCCCGTTCGCTTTCCTCGAAGCGTTCGGCAACAAAAAGGCGACGATCGCCAAGCTGCGCAAGGGGACCTCGAACAGCTCAGATGTTGGCGGCGTCCTTCAGCGCAATAACATCCACATGAAGGTTGCGCCTGCGGGGGAGGTCTCGAACGCGCTCAATGAGCTTCGTAAGAGCCCGGCAACGACGAAGGCCAAAGCGAAGTTCATCCTCGCGACGGACGGCACCGATTTCGAGGCCGAAGACCTCACCAGCGGTGAGACGGTTGCCTGCCCCTACACCGAGTTCCCCAACCATTTCGGCTTCTTCCTCGCCCTGGCGGGGATCAGCACGGTCAAACAAATCCGGGAGAGCGCGTTCGACATCCGCGCGACCAGCCGTCTCAACCGGATGTATGTCGAGCTCTTGAAGGATAACCCCGACTGGGACACCCAAGAGCGCCGCCATGACATGAACCATTTCATGGCCCGGCTGATCTTCTGTTTCTTTGCGGAGGATACAGAAATTTTCCGCGGCGAGAACCTGTTCACCTCCACCGTTGACCGAATGAGCGCGAGGGACTCATCGGATACCCATGAGGTCATCAGCGAGTTGTTCAGAGCAATGAACACCAAGCCAGCGGACCGCTCGGCAGAGAACATTCGCAATTGGGCCGACAAGTTCCCGTACGTGAATGGCGGGCTGTTCTCTGGCTCCACCGATGTGCCGCGGTTCAGCAAGATCGCGCGGTCCTATCTCCTCCATATCGGCAATCTCGACTGGAAACAGATCAACCCGGATATTTTCGGCTCGATGATCCAGGCCGTCGCCGATGATGAGGAGCGCGGGGCCCTCGGCATGCATTACACATCCGTGCCGAATATCCTGAAGGTGCTGAACCCGCTCTTCCTTGATGAGTTGCGGGAAAAGCTGGAGGAGGCGGGGGACAATTCCCGCAAGCTCTTGAACCTGCGCAATCGGATGGCGCGGATAAGGGTGTTCGATCCGGCCTGCGGCTCCGGCAATTTCCTTGTCATTGCCTATAAGGAAATGCGGGCAATCGAAGCGGAGATCAATCAGCGCCGCGGCGAGCCGGATCGGAAAAGCGATATTCCGCTGACGAATTTCCGGGGGATCGAGATCAGAGATTTCCCGGCAGAGATTGCGCGGCTGGCTCTCATCATCGCGGAATATCAGTGTGATGTCCTTTATCGGGGACAGAAGGAAGCGTTGCAGGATGTCCTGCCGCTCAATGCCATGAACTGGATCACTTGCGGCAATGCTCTGCGTCTCGATTGGCTCTCCATCTGCCCACCCACGGGAACGGACGTGAAGCTGAATGCGGATGATCTGCTCAGTACACCGCTGGAGCAGGCCGAGATCGATTTCGAGAACGAAGGCGGCGAGACATATATTTGCGGCAACCCGCCATATCTAGGATCTACATGGCAAGATTCAGAGCAGAAATGTGACCTTACCGCACTATTCTCCGGAAAGCTAAAAAACTGGAAAACTCTGGATTATGTCTCTGGCTGGTTCGTTAAAGCAGCAGAATATGGAACAAAAACCGAGAGCAGGACTGCGTTCGTTGCTACGAACTCAATCGTTCAAGGACAGCAAGTCGCACTTCTCTGGCCGGTGATTTATGACACTGGTGCAAAGATCTTCTTTGCACACACTAATTTTAAGTGGAGAAATCTCGCAAGTCATAACGCCGGTGTCACAGTTGTGATTATCGGAATTACAAACAGGCCCGAAGGAAGAAAGACACTCTTCTCCGAGAGTGATAATGGTACGGTTGAAGCACGCGACATATCCAGCATCAATGCATACTTGGTGCCCGGACCAGATATTTTGGTCAGAAAGTCGTCCAAGCCTATTAACAAGCTCCCGGAGATGAAATTCGGTAACAAGCCTGTTGATGGGGGATACCTCTTGTTATCAGCCGGAGAAGTAGAAAAGCTTGGTTTGTCTGAATTTCAGAAGCGCTTATTCATTCGGAAGAATCTGGGAGGTGCCGAATTTATTCGTGGAGTGGAACGTTATTGTTTGTGGATCGAAGATGATAATTTGAGCAGTGCCTTAGAGATTCCTGGCATCAAATCCCGTGTGGATGCTGTAAGGAAAAAACGATTAGCGAGTACCGACAAAGCAGCAAATGATATGGCCGCTCGTGCTCATCAAATGAGAGAAATGAATATCGGAAGTAATCACACCATTGTGGTTGCGGCCATCTCCTCTGAGAATAGACATTTTCTCCCGTGCGGTTTGATTGATAATCAGACCACCGTAAATAACAAGAACTACGCCCTCTACGACGCGCCGCTGTGGAATATGGCGCTCATCGCCTCGCGCCTGCATTGGGTCTGGATCGGGACGGTCTGTGTTCGCATGCGGACCGATTTCTCATACTCTAACACTCTCGGCTGGAATACTTTCCCCGTCCCGACACTGACGGAAAAGAACAGGGCCGATCTTACCCGATGCGCTGAGGGCATTCTCCTCGCGCGCGAGGCGCATTTCCCGGCGACCATTGCCGATCTCTATGATCCCGAGAAAATGCCGGAAAACCTCCGTGCTGCCCATGACCGAAACGACGACACGCTGGAGCGCATCTATATCGGCCGCCGCTTCAAGAACGACACGGAGCGCCTCGAAAAACTCTTCGAGATGTACACCAAGATGACCTCCAAGAAGGAATCTGGTCCAAAATCAAAGGCAGTATAATGACCAACCTCCTTTTCTATATGTACGAATATCGGCGTAAACATACTATCGCCAAACATAATTTTTATGTGGAGCAGGGAAAGATTAGGCTGACTGATCAGTTTTCGGACCAAGAGAAGATCGCTCAGGAAGCGAGCAGGTATGCGGAGGAATTCCTTGAGAACGCTAGCAGGCATTTCGACCCTGATCGACACGATCCGAGTGATTTTTACGATCAGGCAATAGAAGAAGAGCGCGACTTCCACATCGCGCTCGATAGCCTGGGTAACGCCGCTCGGTTGGCTTTGATTTCAGGAATGTTCCATGCGTGGGACAAAGAGCTCCGAAGCTGGCTCACCTCTAACGATGGAATTGGCTATTGGTATCGCGGCGAAGAATTGCCTAAGGCGATCTGGAGGGTAAACTTCCACGAGATTATCAAGTTGTTTGAATGCGCTGGCTTGTTTCCAAAAGGCGATCCAATTTTGCGGAAGTTGGACCTATGTCGGCTCGTGGTGAATACATACAAACACGGATCAGGTAGTAGCGAGAATGATCTTAAGGATCTGTATCCGGAGTTTTTTGATCAATATGGGTTCCGTTCAAAGTCGCCGGACATACTGAAATTCACTAATTACGAGGACCTCTATGTGAAGCCAGAACACATTGATTTGTTTTCCGAGGCAGTTATCGCTTTTTGGAATTTGGTTCCGGACCACATTACAACTGAAGACCTTACATATATACCAGAATGGTTTGATAGCGCGGTAAAGCGAGACAAAAAGAAAGCGGGTGCAGCATGACCCGCGCTTCAGTGAAAATGTTTGGTGTAGATACTATTGGTGATTATTTACACCTTTGCGAGCGTGCAGTTGCAAAGTTTTCAGATGCACAGGATGACACTGCGTTGGCCTTTGGCGCTATTCTTAGCCTGAATCATGTGCCAGATTGGCTTGAGCATAAACTTATTCCTCGACAGAGGCGCGAGCTGCAACTCGTACACAACATTCGGGGCGCAGATTTTCGAGAGGAATTCTCTGAGCGCAATCCTAATCTGACCCTGGTGAGGCAAATTTCAAACGGACTGAAACACCTCAACCCATCGTCTTCAACACAAGAGGTGAAGGGTTTTGGTCAAGGGCCCTACGGGGTTGGCCCCTATGGGCAGGCATATTTGCTGATCGACAAGGGGGAGGGATTTTCGGCATCTGAGAGGTGGGTCACTGCACTCGCCCTTTGTCAGGACCTTTTGACTTGGTGGCAGAGGGAGTTAGCCCCAGTCATCGGTGAACAGGAGGAGCAATGAGCAATTACTCCCAAGGCGGTGATCAGCAGGCCATCGCCCGGATCATCAAAGATCACTACGGCGATTATCCCGCTTTATTCGAGTTCCATGATTGGCTTTGGTCGGGATCAAAAGCCATGAATCAGGCGGCTGTTCTGATCAAGGGCGAGTACGGATCAATCAAGGCATTCGAACTTGCACATGATCTTATGTCGCCTGTCGAGGCCATAAAAAGTGATCCGCCGAATGTCTGGCTTTCCAGTCAAAACGGTTTCGATCCGCATTTGTGGGGCTTTATCGGGTTCTCTCCCTCAAAAGCCTATCAACGCGAAACATTTTTGAATAACTCAAAGCCAGGGGTGTTGTGGGTCTGTTACGGCGCGAAGACGCATCAAACGCCCATTGAGATGCGTGGCCGAGTGCTCGGTATTTTCCAGCTTTCCCACGTGACGGGATCCGCGCGGGACTTCATGCATCCAGTTGAGTATCGACGAAAAGAACTCGACCCTGAGCAACAAGGCAAATGGACCTCGGGCATCAAGGCTGTGCAGGCTTGGGAAATCCCTGAGGGACAGCGGCCTACGATTGAGGAGTTTGCTCCTGACACATATGGCAGCAATTCTGCGCGGCATATTGGTTCGCAAGGCGTAGTCATGCTTCCTAATGAAGCCCAGAATATTCTGAGCCTCACCTTGCGCCCGGTTGATGTGTACGGACAGCCGCCTCTGATGGGCGCTGTAGCGGCGTCCGGACGGCAAGTTCTGAAGCCTAGCAGACAAGGGCCAGTATCTCAGTCTCCATATCATGTAAGAGAGGCTGAAGGCCCCAAACATCTCTACATTTTCAAGCTGACGGGAGACGCGAGTTTGTTCAGTGGGCGTGAAGCCGGTTCGAAGCTCATCATCAAAGCAGGGTTTTCAGGTAATCCATCGACACGCTGCAATGATTTGAACAATTCTTTGCCGCAAGGGGCTTATCGCTGGGAGATTCTCCATTCAGGCCCCGTAGATGGGATCGATCCCTATCCATCATCTCAACATGTATTGGCAGGTGAGCGACGCATGCAAGAACTCCTGTTTGATCCCCCGAATGGGATTTCGTTAGGAGGCGAGTTTTTCCTCGCTGAGCCTGATCTTATAGAAGCTGCTTGGGGTGCGGGTAATGAAACAGCGCGGGGCGTTCAAGAATGATGTTTCACTGCTTACCATACGAGCAGTTGAATTCGCGTCAGCAAGAAAATTTCAATTTTCAAAAGGTGGCCGCGCGTCTTGCTGATTACGGCTTCAATTCCATGAGGCTATCAGATGATTTTCATGGTGCTGACTTTATTGCTATGCATGCAGATGGTGAGACTCTACTGCGCGTTCAATTAAAGGGTCGCCTCTGCTTCGATGCCAAGTATTACGGTAAAGGACTCCACATCGCTTTTAGGGATGGCGACGATATATATGTCTATTCACATGATGAGCTCCGTCAACGTCTCATCGAAGAAGGCTACGCTGAAAAGTCAACCTCTAAAGCGTGGGTCGATAAAGGCAGCCGGAGTTGGCCAAGAATTCCGAACAAACTTCGTCCTATCCTAAATGAATATAGGTTATAGCGATTATGCAAAAACACGCCCCCTCCGTCTCTGTCACCTATGCCCGCAATGGCAGGTCCACCACATCGAATGAGTTGGGCATGCGGGTCATGCAGGAGCGCGCCTATGAGAGGCGCGGTGAGCAATATCTCCTGATCAAATCGCCCCCTGCATCGGGGAAAAGCCGTGCCCTGATGTTTATTGCTCTTGATAAGCTCCACAATCAGGACATCAAGCAGGCGATCATCGTGGTCCCTGAGAAGTCTATCGGTTCCAGCTTTGCCGATGAGCCACTGTCGGATTTCGGGTTCTGGGCCGACTGGTCGGTGGAGCCGAAATGGAATCTTTGCAACGCACCCGGAGAAGATGGAGGCAAGGTCAATTCCGTCAAAGCCTTTCTTGATAGTGATGATCGTGTGCTCGTCTGCACTCACGCCACGTTCCGGTTCGCCGTCGATAAGTTTGGCGTGGAAGAATTTGATGGTCGTCTGATTGCGGTAGATGAGTTTCACCATGTGTCCGCAAATCCGGACAACAAACTAGGTGTGCATCTCGCTCAATTCATTGCCCGCGATAAAGTCCATATTGTTGCGATGACAGGATCCTATTTCCGTGGCGATGCGGAGGCTGTCCTCAGCCCGGAAGATGAGTCTAAATTCGATACTGTTACGTACACATATTATGAGCAGCTCAACGGATACAAATACCTAAAGTCTCTCGACATCGGCTATTATTTCTATAGCGGGTCCTATGCCGACGATATTCTGGAAGTCCTCGACCCATCGCAAAAGACCATCATTCATATCCCCAGTGTGAACTCTCGTGAAAGTACGAAGGATAAGATTCGTGAGGTTGAGCATATCATTGACGCCCTCGGCGAGTGGCAGGGGGCCGATCCTGAGACTGGGTTCCAGCTAGTGAAGAAGTCAGATGGGCGTATGCTGAAGATTGCCGATCTTGTGGATGACGATGCCTCCAAGCGAGATAAGGTATCTGCCGCGCTCAAGGACCCCGCCCACAAGAATGACCGGAATCATGTTGACATCATCATTGCCCTCGGGATGGCAAAGGAAGGCTTTGACTGGATCTGGTGTGAGCACGCCCTGACCATCGGCTATCGGGCTAGCCTGACGGAAATCGTACAGATCATTGGTCGCGCCACACGGGACGCCAAAGACAAGACCCGCGCCCGATTCACGAACCTCATTGCGGAGCCTGATGCCTCCGAGGAAGCCGTTACCGAGGCCGTCAATGACACGCTGAAGGCCATCGCTGCTAGTCTTCTGATGGAGCAGGTCCTCGCCCCTCGCTTTAACTTTACCCCGAAGCGCACCGACAGCGGACCTGTCGAGGGCTTCGACTATGGAGAGGGAGGGTACAAAGAAGGCGAATGCAATGTCGGTTTCAACGAAGAGAGCGGTAAGTTTCAGATCGAGATCAAGGGCCTGATTGAGCCAAAGAGTAAAGAAGCCGAGCGTATCTGTCAGGAAGATCTGAACGAGGTTATCGCCACTTTCGTTCAGGACAAGCCGACCGTCGAGCGGGGTATGTTCGACGAAGAGCTTGTGCCCGAGGAGCTAACGCAAGTCCGCATGGGCAAAATCATCAAGGACAAATACCCCGAGCTGGATGACGAGGATCAGGAGGCTGTGCGTCAACATGCTATCGCCGCTCTCAACCTGACGCAAAAAGCAAAGCAGGCGGGGTTCAAGGATGATGACGGTGAGGAAAAAGCCAATACCGCTCTGATTGACGGTGTACGGAAGTTCGCGATGGATGTCCGTGACCTCGACATCGACCTGATCGACAGAATCAATCCGTTCGGCGAAGCCTATGCGATCCTTGCCAAGACGATGAGCGAAGAGAGTTTGAAACAGGTTGCTGCCATCATCTCTGGCAGGCGGGTGAATATATCTCCGGAAGAAGCGCGCGATCTGGCCAAGCGTGCACTGAAGTTTAAAAAAGAGAAGGGCAGGTTACCAGACATTACATCGGCTGACGCCTGGGAACGCCGAATGGCCGAAGGTGTGGCCTATCTGGCACGCATGAAGGCGGATGCCGCAGATGGCTAAGGAGTTTACGGACGAAGATGACGCCTTGCTGGCTGAACTCGGTGTTGACGTCGAGAAGAAGAAGGCAGCGAAGCTCACTCCTCGCGAGGAACGCATTATTGCGGGCTTTGAGGAAATCCAACGATTTGTGGATGAGCATGGGCGTCCTCCACGGCATGGCGAGGACAATGATATTTTCGAGCGGATCTATGCCGTCCGGCTGGACCAGCTCCGAAAGCTGGAGGAGGCGCAAACGCTCCTTGTGACCATCGACCACCAAGGCATCCTCCGCATTGAGTCTTCAAGTGACGATGAGGAGGAGCTTGATGACGATGAATTACTGGCGGAACTCGGCATCGAAGCTTCGACATCTGATATTTCTGAACTGAAACACGTCCGCTCCAGCTCGGAAAAAAAAGCGGCGGAGGAAATCGCCAACCGGGAGAAATGTGAAGACTTCAAAAAATTCAAACCGCTTTTTGATCAGGTGAAGCGAGAACTCGATTCGAGTGTCCGGATCACGCGCGTTATCAGGAAGGGAGCCGGGTTCCTGAAAACCGACATTAAAGAGGGTGAGTATTTTATTCTCGGCGGGCAGACCCTCTACGTCGCGGAGATGGGCGAGGAGATAGAAGCTCCAAACGGAGAGTCTGATGCTCGATTGCGGATCATCTATTCCAACGGCACTGAAAGCAATCTTCTTCAGCGATCTTTACAAAGAGCACTCTATAAGGACGATACCAGCCGGCGAATCTCTGAGCCGAACGCGGGACCGCTCTTCTCAGATGAGCGAGAGGATGACGATTTGGAGACAGGCACGATCTACGTCCTGAGAAGCCAGTCTGATCATCCTGAAATCGACAAGAATCGAGAGGTCCTGCACAAAATCGGTGTAACAGGTGGAGGTGTCAGCAAACGAATTGCTGGGGCTGCCGATCAATCCACCTACTTGCTCGCAGATGTCGAGGTGGTCGCGACATACAAGCTGCACAATATCAACCGCACCAAGCTAGAGAATTTACTTCACAAAATTTTCGCTCCCGCACGCTGGGACATTGAAATTAAGGACCGCTTTGGGAAGCCGGTTCATCCCCGTGAGTGGTTTCTTGTGCCCCTTCAGGCAATCGATGAGGCAGTCGAACGGATCAAGGACGGATCCATTAGACACGTAAGATATAATCCAGATACTGCTCAGTTTGTAGGAAACGCGGGCTCTAATTAAAGTCGCATGCCACTGTATAGATGACTCAGGCAAGGCTTAGCTGAATCAAGAGTTTGAATATGCAACTATTCTCGCTCTAGAGTCTGATGATAGCAAGCGGAGCACTTTTTAGCCTTTTAGGGGGGGCAAATGGCTGAAGCAGCGACACCACCAGAAGAAGAGAGCCTTGATGACTGGGTCAAAGAGCGGATTGAGAGGCTCCGTCCGCGTCTACTCGACCTGACGCGTAAGAACCCTCTTATTTCCACGACGCTGACGCCTCGCTCAACCTCCTATATCCGGGTGGTCGACGAGTTGCCGGATGTTCTTGAATTTGCGCTGAAGAATCAGGAGGAGATGCGTTTTGACCCTCTGCCCCCGCTCGAAACCGATCCTCCAGATGAAGACACGGAAGAGTTTCTAGGCGCGCTGGCAGAAGCTCGGGTGACTGACGACGTCTATCTGGCCGACCTAGAAGGGATATCCGACCACGATATCGACTCCGAGGAAAAAATTAGGATTGCAGAACGCGCGCTAAAGGATCGCGTGCGTGAGAAATTGGAGATGCCCCCCCGACAGACCACTGGCGACATATCTCTCGTCCAGCATGCTAAGCTCCATAATGTCTCACCGAACTATGACCTCCCGTCGCCTGATGAAGAGCATGAAGATGGAAGGCATACTGATGATGCAATTCAAACACTTCTGTTGCCTGACCAATTAGAGCGAAAGCTCAATTCCCTTATTTCAAAGTGCAATTCGTGGATTCAGGAAACTGGGATTAATGTTCTTCATGCTGCCTTTGGATATCTCGAATGGAGACCGAAGAATGAGCAGAAATCATCCATGGCACCTTTGGTGCTCACACCCGTGGCCATTGAGAAGCGCAAGACACCGGAGGGACCAGAATATTGGGTCAAAGGGCTAGGCGAGCCCTGCGAAACAAATCTTGTCTTGGCAGAAATGCTAAAGACGGATCATGCTGTTGATCTTCCTCCCTTTCAGGGCGGCTCGGTTGAGGAGTATCTCGCTGAAATCGCTGAACTGAAACCTCGAAATGTTGAGTGGCGGGTCCGTCGGCAGGTCGTGTTTGGTGTTTTCCCTTCCGCGAGAATGGCCATGTATCACGATCTTGATCCTAGCAAGAATCCACACTTCAGTGCGCCAATCGTTCAACAACTGCTTGGGGGAATAGAGGCATCAGTCGGCGCTTCGCCCTTCGGTGACGAGTATGATGTCGAGGCCCCCGAAATTGAACAGAAGGTTCCCTGCCTCATAACTGAGGCCGACTCCTCGCAGCTAAGCGTGTTGGTCGATCTGGCCGATAATAAATCTCTCGCTGTTGAAGGCCCGCCGGGAACGGGCAAATCCCAGACAATTGTGAATGCCATTGCGGCAGCGATCTCGTCAGGTAAAACAGTCTTGTTCGTGGCAGAGAAATCAGCCGCCCTCGAAGTGGTAAAAGCCCGCCTTGAGTCTCTTGGTTTGGGAGAATTTCTACTTCCCCTTCTTGCCGAGAAGTCTTCACGTCAACAGGTGATTTCAGCTCTTCGTGATCGCATGGCCATGGAAACCCCTCGTGCCCCACAGGAGATTGAATCCAAGATCGAAGAGTATCGTCAGGTACGCAGCGACCTCAATTCGTATGTGGACATTGTCTCTCAGCCATTCGGCGAGACAGGATTGACGGTTTACGACGTTCTCGGAAAAGCCGTGAAAGCGAATGAGATTCTTAGGAATCAACCTGATATCTTCACGAATGCGCCTGTTTCAGAACCATCACGTCTCAGCGCAGTGACTTTGAATCAGATTTCCGAGGCAGCAAAGTCCATCGATCAGGCTATTGAAGATCGGTCGGAATGTCGACATCATTGGGCCGGTATAAAGCCACAGCGTGCAGACAGCATAGAACTGGACCAAATACTTCGCCTGTCAAACGACGTAGCGGATGCGTTCGAGAGAACCAAAGAATACAGAGCGAAACTCGAAAATTTTGAGATCAACAGGGAAACTCCGCTGAGGGAACTCTTTTCCTTAACGTCGTTGTTGAACGATATTAAAAATAAGTACCCAGATTTTTCACGTCCATACCTCAAGAAGATACAGGAACTGGATACTCCAACCGACCTTGCTCAGTTTGTTTCGGACTGTTTGACATATCAGGGAGCTGCACATGAGGTATCCCAGTCACTCACCACTCCGGTTGATGAATCACTGCGTAGAGAAATCGGTGAGCTGATTTCTTGTTGTGAGAAGACTGAAACTTCTACTCTTGATACTGATGACATATTGGCCGGCCTCGACGAGATCGAAGACGAAATCTTCAGTTTAACGCAGATGCAGGAAGTTCTCGAACCGGTCCTAGACCAACATCCGGAATTAGCGGATACTCCGTTTAGTCGCCTTTGTATCGCGGGAAAGTACGCGAAGAAAGCAGGCCGAGATTCTCTGCTTCTAAGAAATGAAAAGAACACAGCTCCAGAAGCGCTTTCACAACTTCGATACCGTTCACAGCTCGGACGAACTCTTCAGTCTGAGAAGGCTGATATCGAGCTCATAGCCAATATTCCGGACGAAGATGATGGAAGTCTTCGACGGATGGCAGACATTCTCGAAAGTGCTGGCGTGTTTTCATTTTTATCTGGAGCTTACCGACAAGCCAAGAAGCGTCTGAGAACCATTTCCAAGAAGAAATCAATCAGTACGCATGATGGGGCAAAGCTCCTACGTCGCATCATGGATTGGAAAAGCGGATATAAGACACTGATAGAGGGGACTATTTCAGATGAACTCTTTGGTCTGAATTATCGTCGGATCGACACCGACTTTGAGAACTTTGATAATCTTGCAACCTATCTTCAGCATATTGATCAGGCATTTGGTGCTGCTTCCAGCCGGCCAATCAGAAACTTCCTATTGTCTGGCGATCGAGAACTCGTGTGGGGGCTGACATTTCTGGAAGATCACTCTGACCTAAAATATACTTCAGACCTTGCCCCTCGACTGAACCAAAAGGAAGGACGTCGAGACCTCTTAAAAGCCAGTGCCGACCTTATGCGAATGGTTGCAAAGAAGTTTAATCGCCCAGAGGTAGTGACGCTAAAACATCTCCGCTCACTCTTAGAGCAACTTTCATTTATGCACGAAAAGGGACCTCAGCTTGACAAGTACCAACCCGGTTGCGACTTTTTCGGCGACGATTTTCGTGGAGCGGACACCAATGTCAGGTCTGCTGGGATCGCCTTTTCAGTCTTCGGCCTTGCCCAGCAGACCGAAAACCATCAGCGGGCTGTGATCACCTCTTTGATCGATGGGACCGAGGCTGATCTTCATCATCTCATTGGCGCCATCCACGAAACCACGAAACAGGCGGAAACCTTAGTTGCCTCACTCAATGAACGGTCTGGGAAAGACTTCTCTGAGGTAATCCGCAATTATCAACCGTCTGTCATCTCTTCCTTTTTCAGAGACGCGGCGGCTGATGAAATAGGTATTCGGTGTTATTCTCGTCTTTATACGGCATATCAACGCCTCACAGCTTTCGGTCTCGGCTGGGTTCCTCAAGATTTATCACACACAACGCAGAAACTGGCAGATATTCTGCCTGCATCAATCTATCGTGCCATGGCCGGACACCTCATGACAGAGCATGGACATCTTTTGAATAAGTTTCCGGGTACTGACTTGAATGCCAAGAGGATGAAGCTTGCGACGTTAGATAAACAGATCCTTTCTCTCTCACGTCGACTTTTGCGTGCGCAAGCGGCGGTGAGTGCAGATCCTCCAACGGGAAATGGTCGTGGGCGAAAGTCAACATGGTCTGAACTCTCATTGATCGAGAACGAGGTGGGCAAGCAGAAACGCTTCATTTCCGTAAGGGACCTCACCTCGCGCGCGGGTCGGGCCTTACAGGAACTCAAACCGTGCTGGATGATGTCTCCTCTTGCCGTGGCGCAATATCTACCCGCCCATAAGCTGCGTTTCGACCTCTGTATCATCGACGAAGCCTCGCAGATGAAACCTGAAGATGCGATTGGCGCCCTCGCGCGATGTGGGCAGGCGATAGTTGTGGGGGATGTGAATCAGTTACCGCCCAGCAATTTCTTCCAGAAGATGGTCGCAGATGATGATGAAGATGATGACGGCGCCACCGTCGAACAGGAATCGATTTTAGAGATTGCCAACGCCAAGTTGCGGCCAGCGCGCCGCCTTAAATGGCACTATCGGTCTCAACACTCCAATCTGATACGCTTCTCGAATGAGCTTGTTTACGACGATAGTCTGGTGATCTTTCCGTCATCAGACGAAGAGCGTCCAGATATGGGGATCAAGCTCATACCGGTTAAAGGCCGCTATAGAACCGGGGTGAATCCGATAGAAGCCAAGACAATTGTCGACGCCGTACTCCAGTTCATGCGCTCGCATCCAGAACGATCACTAGGTGTCGTGACGTTGAACAAAAAGCAGCGGGACTTGATTGAAGAAGAGTTTAATCATGCCTTGGATCGAGACGAAGTGGCTGCACAATATGTTGAGGACTGGAATACTCGCGAGGATGGTCTAGAGAAGTTCTTCATCAAGAATCTAGAAAATGTACAAGGTGATGAGCGGGATGTCATCTTTATAGGAACAGTCTATGGCCCTGAGAAGGACGGCGGTCCTGTAGCGCAGAGATTCGGCCCTATCAACGGAGTTGCAGGGAAACGGCGCCTTAATGTCTTGTTCTCTCGGGCAAAAAAACAGATCGTCACCTTCTCTTCAATGCGGGCTAGCGACATCCGTGCCACGGAAGATGGCAACCCTGGTTCGTATATGCTGAAGAGGTGGCTCGAATATTCTGCATCCGGTGTTCTTGAAACCGCAGATCACATTCACGCGGAAACAGATTCCGACTTCGAAGACTTTGTCATTCAGCAACTGAAGGCGATGGGATGTGAGCCGGTCCCACAGGTTGGCGCCCGCGGTTATCGAATTGATATCGGCGTAAAACACCCAGAATGGCCTTATGGTTTCATTCTTGGTGTTGAATGTGATGGAGCCACCTATCACTCATGTAAATCGGCTCGGGACCGAGACCGGCTTCGTCAAGAGGTTTTGGAAAGGCTAGGGTGGCGTTTTCATCGCATCTGGTCGACGGACTGGTTTAATGATCCACGTGCAGAAACGGAACGTCTCCGTCAGGTCATTCAGGACCGCTTGGCCGAGCTGAAAGCGAAACATCCAGAACGCGTTTCCGAGCAGCCAGATGTCGCGGGGAGACACTCGACGGGTACCGACAAACTTGCAATCGATATGGAGTTTGGTTCGGACGAGACGCCTGTTGCTACTCAAGAGGATGATGACGCCCCCACTCAACGGACTTTCTTCCAACCGGGCGTGTCTTCTGATGCGGCTGCGTCGGCAGGACGTCTCTTGTCTGATGCCGCTGTCGAAGTGGGAGATACGGTGCGTGTAAGCTACGTTGGGCAGCCGGCTAAGTCCCTACAGTTTACAATCACGCCTGAAGCCACCGACCCCGATAATGGGATGATTGCGGAGCATGAGCCGATCGCACAAGCTGTTCTCGGCGCTGAGGAAGGCGACGAAATTGAAGTGCTTATAGGTAGCTATGTAAAGAAGGGTGTGATCGAAGCTGTTCGCAAAGTGCGACACCGCCCCACAGCGTAAGATCGAATACGCAAGATCCTAGGGGCAATGATTTGGGGGGAATGAAGTTTTTTGGGACTCGAACCCTGAAAGTCACAGAAATTGGGGGTATATTTGGGGGTATCGTCAAAAACCACACTGTCATTTATATATTGAAAACATTGGGTTATTTCGTGAGTGCGAGTCCTCTTCTGGCACCATTTCAGGGTTTGAGACCCTCCCGAAAATCCAAAAACTCAATAAAAACAAGGTAATTAGCAAGTGTGTTGTCCGGCGCGGTCCGGGGGCATGCTAGGTAAGCCTAGATAATTGGGGGTACATTTGTGGGCATCGCAATTCAGAGGCCGATGTAGTGCCCCCAGATAATGCCCCTGACAGATATTCGAGTCCGTTCCTCAAAGCCCAGAGCGAAGGCTTGCAAAATGGGTGACGGAGAGGGGCTGCACTTCCCCGTGAAACCTTCGCGGTAAGGACTTGTGAGACATAAAACTGGGGCCGGGGGGATGATGGCAGAGAACCAGTTCTACAAGATCGAAAACATCAAGGATGTAGATATTCGCGCCCATCTGTCTTCTTCGTTGGAAAAGTCATTCTTTCACTCAACATGGCTGCGTTCAAAGGGGACGGGTCATATCTGTCATTCGAGATGAAGACACGACAGGGATTGTTGGCGGAATGCCTTGAAGATGGTTCAGGGGCCATACCCAAACGGAATGACCAAAATCGCCTGAAACAAATATCGAGCGTGAACGCCGCTTTCCATCGCCCCCGTCTCTATCTAGGTTTGATCGAAACTGATCACCCGCCTTGCTGCCACAACAGCGCCAATCTTCAGTCAGCCGGAGGTCGAATGCGATGAATACGGACATGCAGCAGACCAGAATGCTGCTCGGAGACTGGCGCCGCGGCGATATTGGTGCTCGCGACCAGCTGTTCGACCGGCTCTACGGCGAGCTACGACAAGTATCCGCCGCCCTCCTGCGCCGGGAGAGCAATAATTCTCTGGCGACGGAAGACCTCGTTAACGAGGCGGCCATGCGACTGATGGAGATGGACAGCATCGACTGGGCTGACCGAAGCCATTTCCTCGCGCTCTCGGCTCGCGCTATGCGCCGGATCCTGATCGACCATGCCCGCAAGAAGAAGTCCGAAAAGCGTTCCCATGAAAAGGTGACGCTGTTGACCCGCTTCGAGGGCGGACAGCAGCGCCTCGATCTCGAAGAACTTGAAACGGCGCTCATCCGACTTCAGGCCATCGATGAGGAAAAGGCCAAGATCGTAGAACTGCGGTTTTTTGGCGGTCTGACGCCGGCCGAGATCGGCGAAGTTCTGGGGACGTCTGAATCCACTGTCAAACGCCAATGGCAAATCGCGCGGACCTGGCTCCTCGACGCCATGGGAGGACCGTAAGGTGGCAGACAATCGGGAACTAGAGATCGAGGCGATGAAGGCCCTCGAAGAAGCCTTCGACAAGCCGGAGGCAGACCGAGAGAGCTGGGCGAAAACGCGGTACTCATCTGATCCCGCGCTTCTGACGAGGGTACTCAAACTCCTGAAGACCGAAGCATCGATGAGCATGGCCTTGCGTACCGGTGGCGCTCGGGATGCGCTTGAAGACGAAGTTTCGCCCGAACGCGCCGGCCAATATCGGATCACCGACCTTATCGGCCGCGGCGGCATGGGGGCTGTCTACATCGCCGAACGCGACGCCGGTGACTTCGATCATAAAGTTGCCGTCAAGATCATTCGCCCAGGCGTACTGAGCGATGTTCTGATCGGCCGCTTCGAAACCGAGCGTCAGATCCTGGCGAGCCTCAACCACCCAAATATCGCACGACTTTTCGATGGCGGTACACTGACGGATGGATCGCCTTACATCGTCATGGAGTATGTCGATGGAATTCCGATCAGCGAGTGGGTCAGGAAAAAGGACCTCTCCCTCGAAGCGCGGCTGGAGGTGTTCTGCGAGGTTTGCTCGGCGGTCGAGCACGCTCATCAGAACCTCATTATCCACCGCGATATCACCCCGACGAATGTGCTCGTCACCAAGGACGGTGCCGTCAAACTGATCGATTTCGGGATTGCCAAACCGCAGGTGCTTGAAGACGACGTGGCATCGGCGGCCCAGAAGGCGATTGACTCGCGCACATACACTCCAGGCTTTGCTGCGCCCGAACGCATGGAGGGAGCGCCGACCAACACTCTTTCGGACGTCTATTCTCTGGGCAAGCTCCTCGCTGCGGTGCTCGGTGAGCTGACCATCCCTCAGGATGTGTCTGCGATCATCGCCAAAGCGACCCGGGCCGACCCGGCCGACCGATATCGATCCGTCCTTGCCCTTTTCGAGGATGTCGAGAATTTCCTTTCAGGCCACTCCGTCGACGCTCGGGGCGGCGGCCGGCTCTACCGCTTTGGCAAATATTTCCAAAGGCACTGGCTGGCCGTGAGTGTCAGCTCACTCGCCGCTATTGGCCTCATCATCGCCTTCGCGGTCACACTGTTCCAGTATCAGCGCGCCGAAACGGCGCTCGACAGTGCGAATGCCCGCTTCGAGCAGGCGCGCAGCTTAAGCCGTAGCCTGATTTTCGATACCTATGACGAATTCGAACAGGTCGCCGGCACACTGGAGCCTCGGCGGAATCTTGCCAATCTGGTCAGTGACTATGTCGATGACCTTGCCGGCGGCGAGAACGTTCCCAACGATGTACTCTTTGACATCGGCACCATGAACCTGCGGCTCGCCAATCTCTATGGTGCCGTGGGTCTCGCCAATCTGGGCGACACGGAGAAATCCAAGGAACTGCTCCTCAAATCGGAAGTCGCGCTTGAAAAACTTCTGGCCGACGAGCCGAATAACACAAAAGCGCTGGCCGAACTCGCCATGGTGAAGCGGAACCTCTCCATGCAGCACCTTCTTTACGATGAAGATGTCGATACGGCGGCCCGCTACAACGCTGAAGTGCTGGATATGGCATCCAAAGGCACCGCGCTCGGTGACGAGAACGAACGTACGCTGCTGCGGCATTTCTGGAGTGGCCGCACGGACAGGCTGCAAATCCTTTATCAGCGGGAAGACTATGAGACCGCGCTGAACGAGGTCCAGTCCTGGCGCGCGGAGCTCGACGATGAGATGTTTGAACGGCTTGGCGGTGGTGAAGAGATGGCCGCCTACATGGCCATGCAGGAGGGCGAACTCCTGATAGATCTGGGTCGGCCCGCAGAAGCCGTCGCCCCTCTCGGCTATGCCAGAGCCTACCGCCTCGGCCAGCTTCAGGGCGAGCCCGACAATTACTATCAGAAGACCCAGCTGCTGACGGCCAGCATGATCATCGCGCGTGCCCATACCGCGGCCGGCGATCTTGAGGCGGCTCTTAGGGCCAATGGCGACGCACTCACCGCAGCACGTGAACTCTTTGCGCTGGATGCGGAAGATGCAGGCGGACCAGAGGGTCTGAACAAGGTCCTTCAGGATCGCGTTCTTTACCTCAACGAACTCGGGCGGCACGATGAGGCGCGTGAGGCCGCGAGCGAGGCAGTTGAACTTGCCTCATTCCTCGACGAAAAATTTCCACAGACTCCATATTACCAGAGACTGTTGGTGGATTCTTACCTCACGCAGGCGGGCATTCCCGGATCGCTCGCTCTGTCGTGCCGGGCCATTGCCGAGGCCCGCGCGTTGAACGCGCAGCTCGGCACAGGCGTGATCAACGGTGGAGAAGAAAAATCTCCGGAGACTGACGAAAAAATAGCCGGCCTCGAAGGCCGGCTCAATTGCGATATCTAGGCTGCCGTTCGACCAATGATCCTGACAGCATGTCTCAGTTCGGGCAGGGTTCGCCCGCCTTGTGGTTGACGTGGAACGTGGCCTGACCCATCGGCTGGCCGCGCTGGTCGATAAACATCGCATGAACATGGCACTGGCCGTCGAACTGGAGCCTCAAATTCGACCTGTTCACCTTCCCCCGCTGACGCAAGTTCGGGGTGGTTACCATAGTATTGGCCATCATCCCGTTGAATTGACCCTGGATCTGGGAAACGCCGTTGGGGGATCGTTGGCTTGCCTGGATCTGTCCGTTGGCGGACACTTGCGCCTGCCAGGGGGCCGCGTCATTTCCGGTTTGCGGACTGGAGTAGTACCACTGACCACTCAGTGACTGGAAACTTCCTCCACCAGCGCCAAAGCCGGGCTGACCATAGGGCTGCTGACCATAGGGCTGCTGACCGTAAGGCTGCTGTGGCTGGACCATACCGCCGCCGGGATAGCCAGGTTGCTGACCATAGCCTTGGGCGCTTGCCGTGGCGGCCATCATCGCGGCCGCGGTGAGAAGGGAAAGACGGGTTTTCATTGTTCAGGCTCCTTGATCTGCGACGGCGGGCGGGCGGGCGAGACGCTCACGGACAACCGCTCAGTAAACGTATGAGGTAGTGTGGGGTCTGGGTGGGTGACGGCCCAGCGGCGAATCCGCCGGGCCGCTCTCCCCACTATCGATCAATCGAACATCCAGGTCGTGTCATAGAGACCGCCCGGAGCCCAATTGCTCGATTCCGTTGAGGTGTATGCGGAGCTGTTATATTCGCTCCAGCTGTTCGTGGACGCCTGGTTACTCGGCGTCAGGTCGTACATGCCGACCGACGGGTCCATGCTGTAATTGTAGTTCGAGTACACATTGCCGTAATTATCGACCTGCGAGTCGTAGGCATACGGATCGACATAGTGGACGTTACCGAACTGATCGACCATTTCGAGGCCGTAAGGGCTGATCGTCGACCAATCGCTGTAATCCTGGGCGCTGGCGGCACCGGCGATGACGGTGGTGGCGGCAATGGCAGAAAGGGCAAGTTTCGAGATGGTTTTCATGACATTGGTTCCTTTCAGGTTCTGGTCTCTCTCGTGTTGGTGGGCCCCCTCATCAGGGGCCTCACTAGAAAAGGCGTGAGCCAGGCGGAAAACGGGTCAGAAATTTTCAAAAAAAATGGAGAATCGCAGCGCGAAGACGTAAAAAATTGAAAAATCAATGGGTTAGGTGGAGAGATCCGAGGCGTTTTTTTCGTCTCTCAACGTCGATCACAGGTCTCGAAGCCGATTTTCGTGAGGCGAACGGTCCAGCCCCAAGAGACAGGGCGACCGTTTGATCCTAGATCTAGCCCCCGTAGCCATCAATACGGTTGTGAGCCAGACCGAAGCCCTGCTGAAATGGAGTGCGCATTCGTCGGGTGACTAACTTAGCTGGATATTGAAACGATATTGTCTTCCTGATGTGAGCTGCAAGCTGCTTGTGCTGGCCCGCCCTGGAATAAAGTGGTCCGGGTTTTGAGTTCGCTCTGGCTCCAATTGAGAAGCTCAAGAATGGCCCTAAGGCGATACAAGGTCGTTCCGATGAGAAAGCGCTGACCAAAGCCATCATTGCACCGGCCGATGACTATGGCCGGTACGGAAAGCGTCGGACTACACCGCGCCCATCTTGCTCCCTTCGTTGATCTTCACGCTTCGGTCTGAGGCGAGTTTTCTCGCGCTCCAGCCTAGGCTGAAATTCTAGGGATCCGAATTTATCAGCCAGCCTCAATCTCGGGTTGTGGATCGGTTGTGTAGTCGCTAACACACAACCGAAGATTACAATCAGGCGACGATACACCTGACCCGGTGGCGTTGCCGAGGATCGGGCGTGGCGGCTTTTGGGACCACCACTCCGCTCCTGTCGGGATGAACGGGGGCAAGCGGTGATCAGCGTCACCACGCAAATAGTCGGTCAGGGCGATCTCGTGGCGGAGGCACTGGCGCGGTCGCCCATCACCGGGCGGATGCTCGATATCGGCCTTGGCCGGGGGCGAGCGGCGAATGCCTTTGCGGCGGCGGGCTGGTCCGTCTCCGCGACGGGGTTTGATGTCTCTGACTATATCTCTGACACCGAAGACCTCGCCGAGGTGATTGAGCTTCATGAAGGCATCGATATCTGTGACATGTCGATCTTCGAAGATGAGAGCTTCGATGTCATCTGGTGCGCCCATGTGGTGGAGCATGTGCTCGACACGGGCAGGGCGCTGGCGGAGATCCGGCGGATCCTCAAACCGGGCGGCAGGTTTTTCATCAGCGTGCCGCCCTTCAAGCCGGATATTGTCGGCGGGCATATAAAGCCGGGATGGAATGTCGGCCTGCTGATGTATGTGCTGGCCGTTGCCGGATTTGATGTGCGCAGCGGCGCCTTCATCCGGCATGGATATAATATTTTTGGCGCTGTCGGCCGAGGGGCAGGACCCCTGCCGCGCCACGTGCTGCGCTTTGCCAATGGCGATCTTGAGCTGCTGCAGCGCTATGGCCGCTTTCCCGAAGACTTCGGTGCGCAGCAGGGGTTTGACGGCGATATACCGTCATGGAACTGGGACTGGCAGCAGGCGCCGGAAGGGCTGCCCCCTGCCAAACACACTCAAATGCTGGAGGAGGCTGCACCCGAAAACGCGCCTCCGACCCAGATCATCCGGAAACGGATGAGAATTGCGTTCTTTGTACCATGGATCACGAAAAGTCGTGGTGGAACAGAGAATGTCGGGCAGGCGATGGCGAATGCCATGGCAGAGCGCGGTCACGAAGTGCACATCTTCACCTTCGACAATGACCGGGCGCCGTCTCGCTGGCCGCTCGATCCGTCGATTCGACTCTGGCATTTGCCAGAAGGGGAGCCTGCTGACGATCTCCTGTTAATGGCGACCGTCGCGCAGGCCAATGTCGAGCTGATAGTCGGCCTGCACATGAACCGAACCTTCGGCCGTTATGTCAGATGCGCGCATCGTCTCGGCCAGCCGGTCGTTCTGTCAGAACATATCGATCCACGCTTCCCGCAGCGGATCGGCGCCTTCACTGAGGACGAGCGGCTGACATTCTTCAGTGGGGCCACGAAAATCCACCTCTTGGTCGAGGCGTTCCGCAAGACATTGCCGGAGAGCTTTCAGGACAGGATTGAGGTCATTCCCAATACGGTGCCGCCCGCTCGTCGATTGGCAGAGCTTGCCGGTGTGGACGGAGAGCCGAAGACGATACTGGCCGTCTGCCGTTTGGTGCCGCGAAAGAATGTTGACCAGTTGATCAGGGCCTTCGCGAAGATCCTGCCCCTTGTCCCGGACTGGCAGTTGCGAATTGTCGGCGATGGGCCGGAGCTTGGCCGCTTGCGGTCATTGGCAAATGAGCTGGGAGCTGCCGACTCTGTCGATTTTCATGGGCACACAGACGATACTTATGTCTGCTATGAAAAGGCACAAATTTTCTGCTCTGCCGCCCTGTTCGAAGGTTTTCCCATGACCACGCTGGAGGCCATGGCGCATGGCTTGCCCTGCGTCGGGTTTGCCGCATGCAACGGTATCAATGAGCAGATCGTCGATGGTGTCACCGGGTTTCTGGCATCGAGCTTTGGTCAGCGGAGCAATCTGGAAGAGGGATTGCTCGCCCTGATGCGTGACCCTGATTTGCGGGCACGAATGGGGAACGCGGGGCTTCAGAGATACGATAACGAATATAGCCAGGAGATCGTTGGCGGCATGTGGGAAGGTGTCTTCGCTGACACGATAGAGGCGTACACAGAAGAAAGTAAGAGAGAGTCGTCCTCTCCACACCGTATCCGGCTGAATGATTATGTCTTCGCCGCTGACGAACTGAGCCTGTAGAGAGGAGCCGGGACATGCCTCTCGACAAGAAAAAGGCCTACCTGAATTTTTGCGACTTTCTGGATATGGGTCAGGAGAGGCTGGCTGAGGAAATTGATATCAGGGAGAAGATCCTCTCCCTCAGGCAATCTGACATCACCGTCGGATATATGCAGGAGAATCTACAATCCGCCTACGGTTCAAATCTGAAATCGCTTTTTCCAAAGATCAGGGGGATTGAGGGAGGACGACTAAGGAAAACGGAAAATAATCTCGCGCTCGGCACAATTTATTCCGACCCTGAGAGATCGCATGCTGGCGCGTGCCATGTATTCTCTGATGATGATCCGAATAAGAATATTTTCCTGATTGAGATCGGCTTTTTAGCGTCAACGCAGGGATGGTCACACTCTTTCAAAGAAAAACGCCCTGAACTTGCGTGCCTTGGGTACATTTATGACGATATCGCGCATTATTTCATGGCGGATTATCCCAATCGTCTTATTCAGAAACTGAATAGTGATGCCGAGCTGAGCGAAGCTGAGAGTGCGCGGGCCGAAGGTTTGATCCGGCGCATCGTCGACCGTAAAATCAGCAAATATAACGCGCAGCCTTTTACAGCGCCTGCCATGACGGAGGGGTATTCTCGCCGTGTGCTCGTTTGTGATCAGAGCTATGCTGATGCCTCGACAATCTATGGCAAGATCAATACCCTCGGCTTTGAATCTATGCTGCTCGCCGCCATTCAGGAAAATCCTGATGCGGAGATTTTGGTAAAATCACACCCAGACATATACTGGGAGAAGAGCACGCGAAGACGGGAACGCTCAGGCTATTTCGAGCACTTGCGCGATGCCGGCCGGGTGCGCATTCTGCGTGAACCGGTCAATCCCTATACGCTCTTTGACCTGGTCGACACAGTCTATGTCGGCACCAGCCAGATGGGGCTGGAGGCGCTGTTTGCGGGCAAAAAGGTCGTCTGCTTCGGCGCGCCATTTTATGCCGGCTGGGGGCTGACCGATGACCGACAGCCTGTGCCACATCGGCATCGGAACCGCTCCCTGATTGAGCTTTTTCACTATTTTTATGATTGGTACACAATCTATCATGTGCCGGGCTGCGCGGTCCCCAGCAGGATAGAAGATGCGCTCGATTTCATTGAGCAGCATCGTCCCTATGCGCCGCCAATTGCATTGCCGGCGACGGAGCGTCCGCCAAAAATTTCTGTCATTCTGCCGGTCTATGGGGTTGAGCAGTATATTGAGGAGTGCTTGCGTTCGATCCAGCGACAAACATTGGAAGATATCGAGATCATTCCAGTGAATGACCAGAGCCCGGATGGCAGTCAGGCCATCATCGACCGGCTCGCGGCGGATGATCCGCGCATTCGCCCGATCATCATGAAAGAGAATGTCGGGCAGGGTTTCGCCCGCAATGCTGGGATAGAGGCGGCACGCGGCGAATTTATCTGGTTTATCGACTCGGATGACTACCTGGCATCTCCAACTCACCTGGAGACGGTTTTCAATGTTGCGTGTGAAGATTCTGCAGATTTAGTCCGTGGACGAAAAAACATAGAGAGAATAGAGGATTCGAGCGGACAGCATTTGCGCGATCGTCGAGATGAAACCGAAAAATATTTCGATGAGAATTTTCAAAAGAAGACATTCGCAGAAGCTCCGGTTTTGCTACACAGTAGGCATCACTGCCTATGGCTCTACCGGCGAGAATTTCTTCAGGAAAGTGATATAAAATTCACAACGCCCAAATGGGAGGAGCGCCCATTCCTTTTAAAGGCGCTGCTGAGCGCAAAGTGTATCAGCACGACATCAAGTGAAGCTTTTATATATCGTATACGTCAGGATTCAACGGCAAGAAGAGAGAAAACCGCTCAGGACTACGAAGATCAAATCAAGAATTTTGAAGATGTCGTTGAGTTACTGTCTGTAGCGGGTGCATTCGAGAGGTCAAGCGAACTTTGGTGTCATGCTAACTTCACAATAGCTCAGTATATACATTATATATTCTGTGGCTTTCCATATGAGTTAGTCAGCGCTGGAAAATTAAACATCCAGTCGGAAGAATTTTTCGATCGTATTCGAAAGGTATTACTATCCACGAACGTGAATTCCAGCGATCTGGTATTTGATGCCTATGTTTTCAGCAAGTCTAAGCTGAAACCAAATGTATACAGATTAATCTTTGCGGCAATCAAAGCTGAAGAGTACGATCTCGCACGTGCTGCAATAGAAGAAGCTCCGATCTCTCAGGAAAAGCTATATACGATTTACAAGGATGAGCCGTGCGATGAATTTGAAGCCGATCTCCAATATGCGCTGAACCTTTACGCCCGAAACGGGCTGGCAAAAGAGCTATCCGCGCGGCCGGATGTGTCACTAGGTGCTTTACCCCGGATCGTCATCCATATCGGCGCGACCAAGACCGGCAGTACATTCCTTCAGCATTACATGGACCAAAACCGTCCGGCCTTACTGCGAGAAGGGATCTGGTATCCCGAACGCGGCTTGTTCCAGCAAGAGGGAAGACCTCACAAAATTGCTGGCCACGCAAACTTTGCGCCTGCTGCAGTCCGCAACAAACCATTCCTGCTCAACTATCTGCTGGATGGCCTGCGCCTGATGAAAGGCCGTGTCCATACGATCGTCCTTTCGAGTGAAGCATTCTTCCTCAATGCGAAGGCCGATATGCTGGCGGAGTATTTCCGCGGCTTTGATGTGCAGATGATCGCCTATCTGCGCCGTCAGGATGAATGGGCAAATGCGCAATATGCTGAGTTCGTTGCCGGTGGGGCCGTTGGCCGGATCGATAAGGAATTCACCGAATGGCTGGAAAGCGCTGAGACCGCCGAACGGCTCAACTATCTCAACGTCCTTAACCGTTGGAACGAACGGATTGGCCGGGAGAACATCATTGTACGCCCCTATGAGCGCTCGCAGTTTGTAGATGGCGACCTGATTGCCGACTTTGCGGCTGCCGCAAATCTGCCCGCGTTGACAGATCTGCCCCGGCCCGAAAAGGGCAAGTCGAATTCCTTCCCATTGGGGAGTGAGCACCTGCCGATGTTCCGGCACTTCAACAAGCTTTCCTATCCGAGCCGTGAGGCGTATCTCGACTTTGTCGAGGAGGCGACGAGCAAGATCACGGCTTATCGAGAGGAAATTGGTCTGCCGATTTCGAAGCCCTGGGCGCTTGAGGACGGCCAAAGCGAGCAGATCCTTGCCGATCATGCATCCGTCAACGAACTGATTGCCCGGCATTATATGGGGCGTGAAGATGGCAGGCTTTTCGAGGATATGACGCCGCGCGCTGGGCAGCCAGCGCCGACTACTTTCGATGCACGGGAATTTGAAATTCTGTCCACCGCCTATGAGCATCAGCTTAAAAAAGCCGCTGCGAGAAAGCCCAAGCCAAAAGCAAAACCCGCAGCGCCGCAAAAGGTTGAGACGAAAACCGTCACTTTGCAGGCCGTGCCGAAACTTGCGCCGGGTGCTGTCAATTATGGGTTGTTCGGGTGGAGAAAGAAAATCCTTGCTCCAATCGTCGGGCGGTATCTCAAACCGCGTATTCCGTCGCCGCTCTATCGCATTTATGACAAGGAGCCATCGCTCTATTTCAATTCCCTGCCGCATGTGAACCGTAACCTTGCACACCGTGTCGTCTTTCCTCGGGGAAGTGTCTATGGGCCGCTCGGTATCACGAAGATCTGGGTACCAATTGCATCGACGGTAATCGGTGCATGGCGTGGTGACCGGATGAGGTCGGCGTTTGAACAGGATCCGGTGATGTTCTTCCGGAATGCGAGGGGCGGGATGACGCGGCTAATCGGCCGGCTTCTTTTCCCGTTCGGGGAGCGGCCAGAAGACGTCCGCGAAGAGTTGCGGGCCGCCGGCTTTGTTTATGACTGGCACGGACAGCACGAACATCGGGCAGATCAGGCGAGCCGTATCCGCTTCGGGCAGCTCAGCCATGGGGCGGCGGAATGACAAACTGGATCATCAGCGGTGTGGCGCGGTCCGGCACGACGCTGCTGTATCAGATCCTGTTTGACAGCCTGCAGGCAGAAGGGACGCCTTTCGCAGGCATTTATGAGCCATATCTGTGGGGGAAGGGCGTCTGGAATCTGTCGCCTGCCGATTTCCGCTCAGAATTCAATGTGACAGATAACCTTCATCCGTATGGGATTTATACTCATACGGAAACGCCGCTTCATCTGCTCGAAAGCCATGAGACACACGATGCGTTCCTGAATACTATCCTCGACAGTGAAACGAATGCACTGGTCAAGGTCATTAGGGGGGCAGGGCGATTGCAGCCTATGCTGGATTATGGCCCCGATACGCGGATCATCCACCTGGTCAGAAACCCGCTGGATGTCTGTAACTCTCTCCTGAGTAATTTCTCTCCTTACGGGGATGAATATCACCCCAGTGACAGGGCACGGTTTCTCGCTGAGATCAATGCCGAGCGGACGGATGATTTTGGCAGGGCGCCGCAGACCGAAATGCAGTGGAATCTGTTGTGGTGGAAGCACATGAATGACTGGGCGTTTGAAGCAGCAGTCAAGAATCCGGATCGCGTGCTGATCCTGCCTTATGAGCTTTGGGGGCATGATCCATACTTATTCCTGAAGCTCATCGGAGACTTTGCGCAGATCAGAACTTCAGGATTGTACAAAGAAGCATATACACGGCAGATCAAAGGCAAAACGAACCGCAAGCTTCTGAAATCCGATGATGTGTCAGATGCTGAGCCGTATTTCAGGTGGTTCGTGGAATGGGCTTCCGGTTTGACGCAAGCGAAGTCTGATGTGTGGACAAAGCATTTAGAGAGAGCCGGACAAAAATACGCATCAGGCAGCGTGGCTGGCCATTATTACCCTGCGCTCAAGCGGAATATGTCGAGCCTGAGGCTTCGAAAAAGTCATGCACATAATGCCAAGTACACAGAATTACTCCTATGTAGCCAGCGGATCACCAAAAGGGAAACTCTCGCCCGACTGTCACGTGTTGCTGACGGTGCCAGTCAGTTGCAGTCAAGCCGGAAACTTTGGTATCTGAATTTTGCATTCAGAGATGTCATTAAGACAATCGATAATGTCGCGAGCGAAGCGCGTGTTGTGCATGAGCCGCTAGATGTCACTTGTATCATTACCTCATTCAATAATGGCGCTTATCTGCGCGGCGCGATCGATTCCGTTCTCAATCAGTCAAGGCCGGTAAAATCCATTCTTATCGCAGATGATTGTAGCCAGGACGGCTCGCAAGAATTCATTCGTCGATATGCTGAAGAAAACCCGCAGATCGACTTTCTCTGCCGGGAGCAGAATATCGGTGTCGGGCGCAACCGTGATGATGCGTTCCGGCGCGCGGAAAGTGAGTTTGTCACTCAACTTGACGGTGATGATTTCATCTACCCCAAAAAGATCGAGCATGAACTCCGGGCAATGGAAGTCGCTGTAGGTGATCCAACTACATTAGTTGCTTTTTCCGACATGATGAAGATTGACGAGATGGGATTACAGCCAAATTCCCTTTCCGGGTTTGCTGAACTGCAATCGCGGGAGAAGAGGCTGGAAGCGCTCTTGCTGCGCCGAAATCCGCTGCCCCATAACATGACTTTCAGTAAACGTCTTTATCAAGAATGCGGTGGATACGATACTGAGGCCTGCCTTTACGAAGACTGGGGATTGAAATTACGTCTCGCTAAACATGCCTCAAACTGGGTTTATTCAGGTGTCGTCGGTCTGGTCTATAACCGGCATGGTCAGGGGCTTTCGGCGGCTGATCCGCTCGTGCATTGGTACTGGCGGCTTTATTGTCTCTCGGTTAACTGCGGATGGCTGATCGGTTCCGTCGGACCAGAGATGCTTGTGCGGACGATCGCCAAGATCAATGAGCAGATCGTCGGGCGACATGTATCGCAAGCGGATAATTGCAGCTTCCTCAGCCAGGCTAATACCGAGTATGGAGCGAGGCTTTTGATAGAAAAACTCAGTACATTGAGTAAGCCGAGAGCGTTGAACAAGAAGGGCGAGGGCGCCCTGTCGGAAAGTGTCAGGCGATTCTTTGCGAAAGAAAGTCTCTATGCGTATTAGGTGAAACGCTAAATCGATGCGTTCTTTTTCGATTTGCATATAGATTGAGCTTCATCCTGCTTGATTTCTACTGGATGAGATATCAAAGCTACACGCCCTTGAGTCGCGTGACATAGGCGGCGACCCTATTATCATGCCGGTAAGACGCAGCAGTAATGTCGAGCAGGCGCTGGCGCTCCTCACGCTTGGACATCGCATCAAGGAGGGCGCGCGCCATCTCCATAGGCGTTGCACCGGTCCCCCCGTGAGCGCTTTCAGCGACATGCCCCGGATAGGTCCCGGCCGTGGCGATCAGGAATTTGCCCGCCGCGATCGTCTCCGTGACGATCCCGGAGCTTCGTACACGGTAATCCTTTGGTGTATAGGGCAGGCAGACTGCATCCGCAGCCCCTAAAAGAGTGCGGTAATCGAGATCCGTGAGCGGTTCTTTCAGGAGCGTCAGTTTTGCCGGATCGAGTGCTTCAAGCTTTTCCAGCGTGGCGGCGATGACCGGGTGCCGGCCAATGATCTGCGGGCTCGCATGAAGGGCGAAATGGATCTTCTCCGGCGCCGTTCCGGGGAACTCCCCTGAACCCGCCAACTCAAAAGTGCGCCGGATAATGTCCGGGAACAGATTGAAGCCCTTTTCGAGCCGTGCCGCGCCAAGGCTGATGATCACGAAACTGTCCGGTGCGACGCGTAATTTTTCGGCGCGGAAATTCGCGGCCTCCCCTGAGATGTCATCCTGTTCAAGGACAGGTAAGGGGAGGGGGGCGACTTCGACTTCCCACAATTCGGTTAGATGCCGGGCGAGAATTTCATTCTCTGCATAAAGATGAATTCTGCTGCCGATGAGGCCAGCCTCCTCCCAGTCATGGATAGGGGCAGCAACTTCCGCGGCGCTCCCCCGGTTAGGCATGACACCCACCGGGTCATAGGGTGTGCAGATATGGATCTGGGGGAGTGACTCGGCACCGTCCTCGGCGATCAGCGCGGCGACCGCCCGGTAGGTCGCGCCATCGGCTGTGTGAAAGAGGAGGTGGTCATCCGGCCCGGCGCCGCTCTTTTTGAGCCCCTCTCTCAGGCCTTCCGCCATTGAGCGGGCGAGGTCAGGCGCCGGCGGGGCCGTTTTAGGTCCTGAATTGCGCATGAAGCGCCCCAGTAGCCCCCGGCGGGCGACGGGTGCCTTGGTGCCCTTATAGGCGTCATACATGCTCCTGCCGAAGGTCGGGATTGCCTCAGGGTGCTGGGCACCCAGATCCTCGCTCAGATCGGCACTGACGAGCCATGAAGTCCTGAAGCCTGCCGCCTCCGCCGACGCAGCAACCGCGCGGGTGAGGTTGTAGTGATGCCCCCGGAGATCGGTCAGGGAGGGGTCAGCGATCAGGAATAGGGGGCTCGGCACAGATTGCGCTTCCTTGAGGGCGGGACGGGCCCGTTCATAAGCCAGCTCGGCAAGCCCCTGAAACCCTTTAATTTCACGTGATTGAGGGCATGGACAGCGCCCGCCCGGCGGCGCTACGCGCATTCTCTGGATATCTGACCTTGCCGCGAGGCCCAGCGGCACTATAGAGGGTCGCAAATTTGGTAAAAGTGTCGCATTGGGCGCACTTTCCTTGACCCTGAAGACAGACAAGCGGGCAGGATTACAGCGTTATGAAAATTCTTGTAGTTGGTGGCGACGGTTTCTGCGGTTGGCCGACAGCCCTTCACCTTTCCAATGCAGGCCACGATGTCCTGATCGTTGACAATCTTTCGCGCCGGAAGATTGATATTGAGCTTGAGGTTGCCTCGCTCACCCCGATCCGGCCGATTTCGGTGCGCCTTGACGCTTGGGAAGAAATTTCCGGCAAGCAGATCGGCTTTGAGAACATTGATGCCGCTCAGGACTATGACAAGCTTCTGACCCTGCTACGCAATTTCGAGCCGGACACGATCGTCCATTTTGCCGAACAGCGTGCGGCACCTTATTCGATGAAGTCGAGCTCTCACAAGCGCTATACCGTCGACAATAACCTCTCCGCGACGCACAACATTCTCGCAGCCGTTGTCGAGGCTGGTCTTCAGTCCACGACGCATATCGTCCACCTCGGCACGATGGGCGTTTACGGTTACGGTACGGCAGGCATGCGTATTCCTGAGGGCTATCTGACGGTCCACCTGCGGACAGACAGCGGTGAGGAAGTCACCAAAGAAATCCTTTATCCTGCCAATCCCGGGTCGATCTATCACATGACCAAGACCCAGGATCAGCTGATGTTCGCCTATTATAACAAGAATGACGGGCTGAAGGTCACCGATCTGCACCAGGGCATTGTCTGGGGTACACAGACCGAAGAAACTCGTCGGGACGAGCGCCTGATCAACCGTTTCGACTATGACGGCGATTACGGCACCGTGCTCAACCGCTTCTTGATGCAGGCCGCTGTCGGCTTCCCGCTGACGGTTCACGGCACAGGCGGTCAGACGCGTGCTTTCATCCATATTCAGGATACGGTCAAATGTATCCAGCTGGCGATTGAGAACCCGCCGCAATCGCGTGAGCGGGTGCGCATCCTCAACCAGATGACCGAGACGCACCGCGTCCGCGATCTCGCGAAACTGATCGCTGAAGTGACCGGCGCCAAGATTGAGAATGTGGTCAATCCGCGCAATGAGGATGACGAGAACGAGCTGCATGTCGAGAACCGCCAGCTGCTCGGCCTCGGTCTCGATCCGATCACGCTTCAGAACGGACTTCTTGAGGAAGTCACGCAGATTGCGAAGAAATATGCTGACCGCTGCGATCTGTCGAAAATCCCGTGCATTTCCTACTGGAATGACGATCGCCGTCCGGTTTCAAGTTAAACCGCCGGTTACGGCTTATCATTCAAGAGGACCGGCATGACGATCACGATCTTCATGCCGGTCCTGAATGGCGCTTCGTTTATTGCAGAAGCCATAGCTTCGATTGAGGCGCAGACTTCGCCGGACTGGCGGCTCTGTGTTCTTGATGGGGGCAGTGCGGACGGCACGGTCGATATCGCCTCCGCCCGATGTGAAGCGGATAGTCGGATTACCGTTAAGAGCGCCCCCGATGACGGGCAATATCCCGCGCTGCTCAACGGGATCCTTTCTACAAACTGCGACCATGTCGGCTGGCTGAATGCCGATGATTTGATGCCGCCCTGGGCTGTAGCTGAGGCTTCGCGGGCGTTTGCTGAAACGGGTGCTGACTGGATTTCCGGCCTGCCGTCCCTGTGGGACAGTGAGGGGCGGCTACGTGCCGTCTATCCGCTGGCGCGGCGCTCCCGGCGGCTGATCCGGGCAGGCTGGTATCATGACGGGCTCCTTGGCTGTTTGCAGCAGGAAAGCATGTTCTTCCGTAAACGACTTATCGAGGGGTTGACCGCAGCTGAGCGGGATGAGGTGACAGGCCATCGCCTGGCCGGTGATTTTGCGCTGTGGCGTTCCTTTGCGCGGCAGACGAAATTGGTGGCAGTGCCCGTCGTACTCGGCGGCTTCCGGCGGCATGGCCAGAACAGATCGTTGCTCGCTGGCCAAGCTTATGCGGATGAGGTCCGTGAGATGGGCGGGAAAGACTTTCCCGGATTTGTCGCGCGAAAAATCAGATCCGTGCACGATTATTTAGCAGCCATCGGATCACTGAAGGCGGCCCGAAAATCTGCTGAAATGCTGGCGCGTGAAGGCGAATAGCGGGCGCTACCCTCAGAAATGATCCCAGATCTCGTCCGGCGTGATCATGTTAAAAGGCGGGGCACGGAAGACAGGATTGGCGCCGAAATGTGTCGAGCTGTGACCCATGCCGAAATTATAGATTAGGCGCTCCCGGCTCGGACGATGGGACATGCCGCGCATGGCCGTCAGCAGTGCGACGGTTTCATCCCAGGCAAAGAAATTGGTGATCGTGTTGAGAGGGTCACGGCCTGGCGTTGCCCGCAATCTCGCCTCGACATCCGGCGTGAGGGCGCGGTTGACGAAGTTGAGATAGTCATCCTCACTCATCATGTAGCAGTCGCGCAGGTCCGGCCAAATGGACATCATCTTGTCGCGGGTCGTTGCCCATCCCCACCCCTGAAAACGCGGGAAGCTCTCCTCATTCTGCTCAAGGCCGAAATGGTGACCGTAGACGGAGAAAATGCCGTCATCCTTCTCAATCGCGGATAGCTCGCAAGAAAATCCCTTCGCGGCATAGCGAGTCGGAAAGCAGTCATCTTCAAGAAAGAGCGCATGCTCATACATCTCGAACATGCGCTTGATGCTGAGGATCATCATCTTGCGGAAACCGAAATTTCCGCGCTGGCGGTGAATACCGGCGATATCGTATGATCGTGCGATCTCTTCGGTGCGGTCGATAATCTGTCTTTTCGCAGGCCGCCCCTGATCGCCATCGATGAAGACATGCACCGTAGAAAGCGCATCCTGCAGTTTCAGGCTTTCAAGGACAGCCTCGAGATTTTGTGCGCGGTCAAAGGCGAAAACGGCGATGCCGAGCGGCTTTTCCGGTGTCCATCCTGCGTAAAAGGACGCGGTCTGACCATTTTTCCGTTGAATATTTTCAGGCGCCGCAGGGAGTTTCGTAGTCTCATCGGCGGCATGCTGTGAATCATGGTTCTGATGACCACCTTCGACGGGGATACCATGTTCATCAAATTTGAGGTGGCCGGATTTGACGAGGCCCCGCATGCGCATCACGAAACGCAATGGCTTGAGACTGAATATATTCTTCCAGCGAGGTGCCAGCACACTGTGTAGCTGTCCAAGCCGACGATGGGCGCGGTCGAGTTCCGATTTCAGGCTCTCAAGCTCGGCGGCGAGTTCTGCTCCCGACATCCGGGCGCGGGCGGCATCAGCTTCAGCCCTTTTCATCCGTGCGAGCATGTCGGTGGATGTCAGATCTGCCTTTGTGGTCTCGCCAGGGAGGGCGCGTTCCATATGGGCAATCTTCAGGCGGTTCGAGAGTTCCTGGATAACTGGAATGAGGTTGCTGCGCTTGTGCGCAGTTCTGGGCAGATAACCGAATTTTGCCATCTGCTCAGCATTCAGTACTTCAATCAGTGTAATGATTTCAGGTGTCAGATAGGCATGCGAGGAAAGCTCGGCGCCGAGTTCTTCGAGGGCGGTCTGGTCTACACTTTTTGCAGGCTTCGACTCCCGGCCAAGAAAACCCGCCAGCTTTTCCATTGCCGCCGGCAGGTCTTCCAGCAATTCCTCGCAGGTCAAGAAGAGGGTGTTGGCTCGGTAGGTCGGTGACCAGTTCTTTACATGATCAGCCCACGATCCGAATGGTGAATTGCCCAGAATGACGTCGCGATAATCGATCTCGCCTGTATCCTGAGTATTTGTGTCTCGCCGTGCCGATGCAATAACGTCTCGCGGATCTCGGATGAGATAAATGGCTTTTGCCTTGTCCTGAGGTTCATCATGCGTTTCGACGACATGAAGGTCTTTGGACTGAGTGATCTCTGAATAGGTGATCTCGCTTACCGAACTGACGGGCAGGTCCAAGCCTTGCTGCAGCAGGGTGCGCAGAAATCTACTTCCCGAATGGGGATAGGAGGCGAGCCAGACAATCATGCAAGGAGGCGTTATCAGGCTCCGGGTCCGCGGGGAAAGGCTTTTGGCAACAAGCGCCTAGCCTTTTCCGTGAAGACCACATTCTGATTTGTCGAGACCGCGCCAGCGGCCCGCGCGGGCGTCCTCTCCGGCTTTCACTTTAGAGGTGCAGGGATAGCAGCCAATGGAGCCATAGCCCTTAGAGAGAAGCGGATGGACAGGGAGTTCGTGTTCGATCTGATAGGCGCGGATCGTGCCGGCGTCCCAATTGGCGAGCGGATTGATCTTAAGCCGGCCATCGTCTCGCTCAACGATCGACATCACGGAGCGGACGTCAGACTGATAACGCTTACGGCCATTAAACCAGCTGTCGAATGGTGACAGGGCACGTTTGAGGACGTCCGTCTTGCGGATGCGACAGCATTGGTCGGGGTTCGTTGCACTGAGGGTACCCAGCGGGTCGAACTCAGCGAGATCGGATTTGCGCGGGTAGCTCGAGCGAATGTCCTCGAGACCTAGGACATGCTGGAGCTGATTACGGTACTGCAGCGTCTCCCCGAACAACTTGCCGGTATCGAGCATAACGATGGGCAGTGCGGGCTCGACCTGCGCGATCATATGCAGAAGGACGGCTGACTCAGCGCCAAAGGAAGAAACGGCAGCGCAATGGCCGAACAGGGCCTGACGGCGCGCCAGCGCATCCTCGATGATCTCCTGCGGCGTCAGGGTCTCGTAAAGGTCATTGAGGTCGGAAATCTCGCGCAAAAGGGCGCGTTCAGAGGCGCCGGGGAGAATGCTGTCTCGATTGCGGAGATCTACCATAGTCTTTGCGTAAGTCGCCGTCGGGCGTTGGTCAATAATGTTGCCATATGTGGCATGTGCTCATGGCGAAATCAGGGCGCAGCGGCAGCGGCCGCCTTGTCGGCCACCAGCTTGTCCTGAAACTCAAAGGCTTCTTCCAGTTCTCCACAAAAAAGGATCTGGCCTTTGTCCATGACCGCGCCCTTGTTCGACATCCGACGGTGCAGGTCTCGCGAATGGGTCGCGAAGACGAAAATCCGGGAATCCTGAATGATCTGGCGCAGGCGGCGGGCAGCCTTGTCGCGGAACTCAAGATCGCCTGTGCCAAGCCATTCATCGAGCAGGATGACTTCGGGCTGGAAGGCCGTTGAGACGGCGAAGCTGAGCCGCATGCGCATACCGCTGGAATAGGTCTTGATCGGCAGGTCGAGATAGTCGCCGAGTTCTGTGAATTCGGTGACTTCAGGCGTGATCTCGTCGATCGCGTCATCGCGGAAGCCCATCAGTCGCCCCCGAATGCGGATATTCTCCATGCCGGTCGCTTCATTATCGAGGCCAAGCTGGATCGAGGTGAGAGGAGAGATGCGGCCTTCAACGGTCACACTACCGGCATTGGGCGGCAGGATGCCCGCCATCGTCTTGAGAAGTGTCGTCTTGCCCGCCCCATTATGGCCGAGCAGGCCCAGACGGTCGCCGTCTTTGAGCTCGAGCGAGATATGGCGAAGCGCCTGAATGGTGACTTCTTTTTCCGCAGAAATCAGCCCGCCAAGCAGGGTCGATTTGGTCGTCGCCATCAACCCTTTGCGGTGGAAATGCGGGACCGGATAGCCGACCGAGACATTCTTGAGGGAAACACGCGCCATTCGTCAGCACCAATAGGGAAGGCGGTGAGAGAACCGGCCGTAGACGAGCAGTCCAGCGACCATCGACAGAATGGCGATCGCGCCGGTGACGATAAAATGCAGGGCAATGTCATCGCCGCCTAATAGCGGACCACGGACAGTCTGGATCATGTGATAAAGCGGATTGAAATCGACGACCCAGCTGTATGGGCCCAGCCGGTCAGCTGTCCAGAAAATGGGGGTGACGAAGAAGGCAAAGCCGAACATCGCGCCGACCATCTGACCAAAATCACGGAACCGCGCATTGATAACCCCAAGCGCGAGGCTGGACCAAAAGCCGATCCACGTCAGAAGTGCAAAGCCGATGATCGCCAGGGCCGATAAAGGTGTGAACGGGACGCCAAAGATCATCATTACACCGAAGAGCACAATGAAGCGGAAGCAGACCTGTAGCAATTGCAGGACGGTCAGACGCATCGGGAACATGCTCAAGGGAAGGGGATATTCCTTGAAGATGTGCGAATTGGAGTTGAAGACCGCCGTTCCTGACGTCGCGAAGGAACTCATATAGGTCCAGACGACCAGCGCGATGGTCACATAGGGCAGATGGTTTTTGACATCGATGCTGAAGAGCTGGGAGTAGAGAAGTCCCAGTCCCGTGGCCGTCAAAGCTGTTGTCAGAGAAATCCAGAACGGGCCGATCAATGCGCCGCGATACTGGTTGAGAAAATAGCGAAAAGCCATGCTCGACCAGAGCCGCCAGCGGCCAAGCCCGGATTTGATATCTGCGACCGTCCGGCCCCAGTTCGAGTTGCCGGCTTCGTAGTGATAATAATCTGGGGACGCCATAAGTCCGGTCGTTCTTTCTCGTCAGTCAGGCACTGACATACCGTCCTTCCATGAAGCGGCGCGAGCTAGCAAGGCACAACCCCTTGTGGCAAGGGCGGGTTTTCGTACATGTGCGCATAATATCCTTGTGGGAGAGTGGTTTTGACCGAACGGCCGACGCGAGATTTCGACGCGTTTTTTACTCATCTGAAGTCCCTCGGTTTCGCTCCCAAGACCTGTATCGATGTCGGTGCGGCAAAAGGGACCTTGAGCATTTATCAAGCGTTCCCCGAAGCGCAGCACGTCGTCTATGAGCCTCTGCCGGATTTCCACGCCGAGCTGGCAAAGACCATGAAGCCGTACCGGCATGTGATTCGGACATGTGCCCTGATGGAAGAGAAAGCGACAAAGACGCTACTGCGGCATCAGGATCTGTTTGGTTCATCCATGATGCATCGACGGAAAGACGATGATCAGCGCGTCGTCGAGGTTGAGGTGACAACGCTCGACGATGAAATGGCCGAATTGTCCTGCGAGAAGCCGATCCTTTTGAAAACCGATTGTCAGGGCGCCGACCTGCTAGTGCTCAAAGGGGGCAAGGAGACGCTCAAGGATGTCGATGTGGCCATCGTTGAAGCGTCTTTTTTCCCCTTCTGGGGACCGCATCACCCGATTTTCTATGAGATCATCACCTTCATGAAGGAGGCAGGATTCGTCGTTTACGACCTTCTCGATGGACTCTACCGGCCGAGCGACAATGCGCTGGGGCAGGTGGATATCGCCTTCGTGAAGGAAAAAGGCGCGCTGCGCAGATCGCACGCCTGGTGAGTGCCAAGCCGTAAACGGCAATCGCTTTTCCAGATCAATACGCTAACGTGCAGCAAGACGCGCTATAAGCTTCAGGCTATCCGAGACATCTTATGACGCCTCCGCTGACATTCTCCATCACGATTCCGGCGGGGCCTGACTTTGACCCCCGGTTGGGGGAGTGCCTTGCGTCACTTGATGCGCAAGATGAGGCGATCGCTGTGGCGCTCTGTGATTGCAGTGATGCGCAAGAGGTCCATCAGCTCGCAGAGGACTATCAGAAGATGATCACCTATCGACGGCATGGTCCAGATGACGGGCAGGCTGCCGCGATCAAGGAAGGTTGGGCTGCGGTCTCGGGAGATATCCTTGGCTGGCTCAATGTCGATGACCGCCTGACCGATGGCGCGCTTTGCAAGGTCGCTTCGTTTTTCCGCGATCATCCAGACATCGATGTGGTCTACGGTCAGAGCCTGATCGTCACGGATGATGCTGAGCCATTCCTTCATCCGGAAGTCTCGTCGCCGTCTGAAAGTCTCTATTATTCGAACAATATTTCTCAGCCGTCCTGCTTTGTGCGGCGGTCGGCTATCGAGGCGATCGGCGGGATCGACCCGACACTTCATTTCGTCATGGACTGGGATCTATGGGTTCGGCTGCGGGAGAACGGCGCAAAATTCCATTACACGCCGGACGTCCTCTCGGAGGTCTATTTCGGGGAGGGGACCAAGACCGGCACGCTGGGCCGGGCGCGCCTGCGCGAAATCTGGCGCGTCCTTCGCCGGAATTGCGGGCGGGTGAGGTCGCTCAAATCAGTAACCGGCTTTGCGCTCGCCCATCACGGCATTTACCGGCGGGCTGGCGAAACGGCGAATAGCCCCCTATCTCAAGCATCATGAGCAATGATCGTAAAAACCAGCCGGGGTCACCGGACTTCGACACGGATGAGGCCATTCGCCGTCTGATCCGGCAAACCGTCGGCGCGATGGGTGAGACCGCCCCCGAAGCCCTGCCGCATCTTGTGCGCGAAAGACTCAAAGGGCAGATCGCAGGCAATGCCGATCTCGACAAGCTGCTGCGCGACGTCCTCAAAGAACGTGGTGAAGGTCCCGGACGAGGTTAACCCGTTCGGTCAATTCACATTTTCCCTGACATTTGAGTCATTTGACGCGCACGCCACAAAAGTGTTTTCTGCCCGCCTGAGTTGGTCCGCTTATTGCCTGACATCAGGCTCGTGATCAGCTGACTTGGTGGGACTGGGCAGGGATAGAGTGACTGCAAGGAATACGGGACTACTTCCCGTCGCAATTCTATCATTGATTGTAGGCGCCTTCGCCATTGGGGTCGTGCTGCTCGAATCGGGCCGCCGCGCACCGCAGGCAGAGGCTGACGCGAGCTATGCCGAGCTCCGTTTTCCGATCTCCGTGAGCTCCAAGAATGAGCGGACGAAACCCCAATCTGCGCGTATCGTGATCGGCGGATTGGAAGAGAAGCTGGCTGTCGTCGCGTCCGCGGCTCCTGACCAGATGAAGCTCGTTCCGCGTCTCAAGCCCCGCCGACGCCCTGAAGGCGTGCCGATCGTCAGCACTATCGATCCTGCCGCCGTTTATCTCGCCGATGCAGCCCCGGTCGCCATTGCGCCCGCCGATGATTTTACCGGGGGCCGCGAGAGCCTCTTTGCTGCCTATGCGCAGGCGCAGGCCGAGAGCCGGGCCGAGCGCGCCTATATGACGGTCGTCCTCAATCGCGGTGAAAATCTCAGCCAGACCCTGCTGGCCCTTGGCGCAGGCGAGATTGAAACCGAAGCCATGCTAACGGCAGCCGGTGAAGTCACGGACATCAAGAAAATCGAATCCGGGACCGCCATCGACTATGCCTTCGAGCCGGTCCGCCGCGACAATGATGGCGGCGACATGACGGCAGAAGGACTTCAGTCTTACGACCTTGCCCTGATGCGTCTGCGCTTCCGGCCAGATGATCGTCATATCGTGACCGCATGGCGCGACCGTGACGGTCAGTATACGGCTCGCATCGAGGAATTGCAGATCCAGAAACGCTATGCCGCCGTTGCGGGCGTGATCAATCACTCACTCTTTATGGCGGGCAGCCGGTCCGAAGTGCCCCCCGAAATCATGCAGCGCTTTGCGAACCTCTTCCTCTACGACATCGACTTTGCGCGTGACATCTTTGCCGGTGACCGTTTTGAGGCTGTCTACGAAGTCCTCTACGACGAAGAAGGCGAGTATGTCGGCTCAGGCGATATCGTCTTTGCGGCGATGACCTGGCGCGGGAAGACGCGAGCACGAAATTATTATCGCTTTGACGAAGCCGAAGGGATGGAGATCCCGTTCTTTGATGCCTCCGGGGAGAGTGCGACCCGTATGCTGATGAAAACGCCGATTGAAGGCGCACGGGTGACCTCGGGCTTTGGCCGCCGCAAGCATCCAATCCTTGGCTATACCAAGGCGCATAAAGGCGTTGATTTCGGCGCGCCGCGCGGCACACCGATCATGGCGGCAGGGGACGGCAAGATCGTCCGGGCTGCCCCAACGGGAACATTCGGGAACTATATCAAAATCGAGCATGCCAGCGGCTTTGAGACGGCCTATGCCCACCTCAATGGCTTCGCCAAAGGTATCAAAGCTGGCGCGCGCGTCCGTCAGGGCGACATCATCGGCTATGTCGGCACGACCGGTCGGTCGACCGGCCCGCACCTTCATTATGAAGTGCTCAAATCAGGTGTCGTGCAGAACCCGATGACGCTCGATGTTGCCAATGGCCGAGTCCTCGATGGCGACCTGCTTGCGAGTTTCGAGGATCGGCGTCTCTTCGTCGATACGCTGCGGGTGCATCCCTACACGATTGCCTCGGCAACCAATCAGTAAGCATTTTACCAACAGTTTGGCCTTTTCCCCGATTGCCTGTCCGAGAGAACAGGCAGAAAGAACAGGCATGACTGATACGGACAAGATTGTTCAGATTTCCTCGCTCATGGCGTCACGCCTTTGCCATGACCTTGTGAACCCCGTTGGGGCCCTCAATACGGGCCTCGAAGTCCTCGGCGAGGGCGAAGATCCCGAAATGCAGGAGCATGCCCTCAACCTGATCAAGGAAAGCACATCGAAGTCGATTGCTGTCCTGACGTTGGCGCGGCTGGCCTACGGCTCATCCGGCGGGTTTTCCGGCGATCTCGACATGCGGGAAGCGGAAACCGCGGCGCAAGCATTCTATGCCCATTCCAAAGCGGAGCTAGACTGGCGCTTGGGCGAAATGAGCCTGCCAAAATGGCAGGGCCGGGTGCTCCTCAACATGCTGATTGCCATTGAGCGCTGCGTGCCGCGCCCCGGCAGTATCGTGCAGGTCGAGAAGGCTGGTGGGCTGATCGTCACCGCGACGGGCCCCAAGGTGAAATTCAGCGACGAGATGGCGCGCGCCTTTGATGGCGATGATGCGGACATCCAGCCCAAGGATATGCCGGCTTGCCTTGCGGCGCTTATTGCCCGGACGGGCGGGGCGCATATCACGACGGATTTCGCGCTCGATGAGCGCTTGGTCCTGCGCCTCGATCTGGCTTGCTAAGAAACGCAGAATTTTAACTAAGCTGCGCTAACTCTTTGGTCGTTTCTGTCTGGGATATCATTCCGGCCGCAACACAAGCGTGGAGTCTGCGTCGAAAATGGGATGTCTCGTCATTGAGGATTCGAGCAATGTCAGGGCGGTCATGTGCCGCCTACTGGCATCGTGCGGATGCGAGACGGAGGAGGCGGATGGCCCGGCAGGGGCGATCGGGCTCCTCAAAGACCATCCTTACGACGCGCTATTCCTCGACTGGGACCTGCCGGATTTCGGTGCGCTCGATATCTTGCGTGAGGTGAACAGGCTTGATGCACGTCCGCATGTCATATTGTGTGTCACGCATAATGATCCGCGTGAATTGGCGCTGGCCAATGCGGCAGGTGCCAAACACATCCTCATGAAGCCGTATGATGAGGACATGGTCGCAGAAGTGCTGGCATCAATCGGTGAGGAAACTCACATTGAGCAGCAGCCGAAAACGGCCTGAAGTCAGGCGCTCAAGCCAGCAGCAAGATAACGAAGCGCGGCCTTGACCGTCTGTGAGCGGATATATTCCCTAGAGCCTGCCGCGAAAAGATGCCGGTGAAAACTGCTTCGATCTCCATTCGCTATGCCGATATAAACGAGCCCCACAGGTTTCTCCGGCGTACCGCCGCCGGGACCGGCAATGCCCGTGACAGAGATCGCGATGTCCGCGTTTGCGGCGGCCCTTGCACCTTTCGCCATGGCAAGAGCGACAGGGGCGCTCACAGCGCCATGTGTCAGTAATGCGGTATAGGGGACGCCCAGCATCGCCTCCTTGGCTTCATTGGCGTAGGTGACAAAGCCGTGGGTGAAAACATCTGACGCTCCCGGAATATCGGTGAGCGCGGCGGCGATCAGCCCGCCGGTGCAGGATTCGGCTGTCGCGATGCGTTTTCCGGCTGTCGCAGCGCGGGTAATGACATTTTCGGCGAGCTGATAGGTCTGATGATCCGTCACAGGATGACCGTCACCGCAGCTTGACAGGCGATGCCTTCCTTGCGGCCGGTAAAGCCCAAGCCTTCGGTGGTCGTGGCCTTGATCGAAATGCAAGCCTCATCAAGCCCAAGCATGCTCGCGATCTTCTCGCGCATAGCCGCCCGATGCGGGCCGACTTTGGGGGCTTCGGCGATCAGTGTGAGGTCGATATTGCCGATCTCGCCGCCGCGATCGGAAATCAGCTTTGCGGCATGTTCGACAAAGAGGTGAGAGGCCGCGCCGCGCCATTTTTCGTCAGAAGGCGGAAAATGGGTGCCGATATCGCCTTCACCAATGGCGCCGAGAAGGGCATCGGTGAGAGCATGAAGTGCCACATCGGCATCGGAATGGCCTTTGAGTTTTTGTGAATGCGGGATTTCTACCCCGCCAAGTGTGACAGCGTCACCATCCTCAAAAGCGTGAACGTCAAAGCCTTGCCCGATATGGGTCCGCCTCGTGCCGGCGATCAGTTTCTCGGCCACGTCGAAATCTTCCTTATAAGTCAGTTTGATATTGGTCGGCAGGTCAGGGACAATGGCGACATGGATGCCGCGCGCCTCAAGCAAGGCGGCATCATCGGTGGCCGTTCCGGGTTCTGCGTCTTCATGCAGGCTGTGAATGACTTCATAGCGGAAACCTTGGGGCGTCTGTGCCCGCCACAGCCCCTCACGTGGCACCGTTTCCTCAATCCCCATCGCGCGGTTCGCCCGTTTGAGCGTGTCGGAGACGGGCAGGGCGGCGATCGCGCCATCTGCCTGATGTAGGGCCTCGATCACGCCGGTAATCGTCTCATGACTGATGAAAGGGCGGGCACCATCATGGATGAGGACCATTTGCGGCGAGTGACCCGTGAGTGCGCGAAGGCCGTTACGCACGGATGCCTGACGGTTCTCGCCCCCAATGGCTGGGTCAAGAATTTTGCTCAGACCTCTGACGGAATTTTCATAGAGCTCGCCATCTTCATCACCGATGACACACAGGACGGCGTCGATCCGAGGGTGTGTGGAAAACGCTGTTGCAGTGCGGCGTAAAACGGGCGTGTCGCCAAGCGGCATATATTGTTTGGGCAGCCCGGTACGGGCGCGGCTGCCTTTCCCGCCTGCGACGATAACTGCAATTATTTCAGGGTTCGACATAAGTTCCGTCTTGCCAGCACTTGAAACATCTTTGAGAGTAATTGCCTGAGAGTGCAACTTTTGAGTTAGATTATCACTTATGGATTCGTCCGCTTGGAAACTTAAAATTTGAAGGAGTTTTCCGTCATGTCAGGAGTACAAGATATTCAAAATGCGGATATCCCCCTGGACAAGGACCGGTTCACTCGATCGCTCTTACGTCATCTCACAGGCGCATTGGAAGATATAATTGGTCTACCGGAAGCGGCTGGTTTTGTTTCGATTGTTGGTGACACGATGGGGGAAGAAATTGGCACATCCTACCGTCAGTCATTGCAAGTTGAGAATTTGAATAAGGAACAGGTTGCGGCCTGTCTTGTCGATCTAAAAAGGCGGATCGGAGGCGAATTCTACATCATCGAGGAAAGTGACGAGGAGATCGTCTTCGGCAATAATGCTTGTCCATTTGGACAATATGTCGAGGGCAGACCATCCTTATGCATGATGACGTCAAACGTCTTTGGACGGATTGCAGCCGATAATCTGGGCTATGCAAATGTCAGAATTGACGAGGCAATTGCGAATGGTGATAGGGGGTGCCGTGTCGTTATCAGATTGAAGCCTGATGAGAGGCCTCAGAGTACAAGCCGTGAATATTTTGCAGTAGAGGCAAGTCATGACCAGCATTGAGTCAGTGCTCGAACTTTGCCCGGAGCCGTGCATCGTCCTCGACGGTGAGGCCAAAATCGTCCACGCAAATTCGAAGGCGCGTTGTTATTTGGAGACGGATGATTGCGCTGGACGAAAGCTCGTCGAGTTTCTTCATGACAATGAGCCTGACGTAATAGAGGACATTGTCGCCAAGGCTTCTGGTTCAACTATGCCTCGACCTGCAAAGCTGAAACTGGGGCCGGACATTAGCGATCATGCTGTCGTGATTGCACAGCGGCTTTTGCCTGCCGAGCCACTACGGATCGGTGTCAGATTTCCGGATCTGCGACAGGGGCGTTTCAAGGCGCTGACGAAGAAAGTTGATGCGCTAAATGCGGAAGTCAGAGAGCGGCATCGTTTGCAGCACCGCCTGGAAATTTCTCTTCAGCAGAACATTCTCCTGATGCGTGAGTTGCAGCATCGCGTGAAAAACAACATCCACGTCATCATCTCTCTCCTTGAGCAACAGGCTCGGCGAAGCGAGGATCAGGTCTTTCATGACCTCGTCGACACGGCGACACGTCGCCTTCTTGCGATGTCACGGATCCATGAGCTGATGTATCGGCGCGGAGAGATGTCACAACTCGATGGTCATGACCTCATCCTTTCGCTGCTCGATTCTTTGAAGAGCGCGACGGATAGCTCGGTCAGTTTCGTAGAAAAAATTGATGTGGGGTGGTCACTGACAAATGATCAGGCGGGGCCGGTTGCCTTGATCATCAATGAGCTCATTACGAATGCAATACAGCATGCAACTTCGGATGAAGGGCTCCAAATTATTGTTGAGGCTGGTCTGGAAGATTCGAAAATAGTTCTTTCTGTGAAAGACAATGGACCCGGTTTCCAACTTGAGGAACGCTCCTCAGAGAGTCTCGGTTTAACGATGGTGAAAGGCTTATGCGCTCAGCTAGCGGCATCTTTCAACGTTGAGAGTGTGAACGGCGCACAATGTAGTGTACGGTTCAAGCACATCGCCGAGTTGGAGTGTCCGAATGGAGAGTCTGAGTACATCGCCTGAAAAGAGCCGTCCGCCAGTGGTTTCTGCTTCTGGAGACAAGCTCAAGGTTATTGTTGTTGAGGATGATTTCCTGGTTTCGCTCTCCGTTAGCGAGGCGATCGAACTTGCTGGAATGGAAGTTGTAGCGACAGCAGCCACAGCAGGTCAGGCAGTGGCACTTTGCGAGACGGAGCGGCCTGATCTTGTGACTATCGATCTCAATCTTTGTGGCGATCTCGTCGGGATCGAAGTGGCAGAAGTGCTCCGTGAACAGCTTGATGTCCCGATCATCTTCGTGACGGCATTCAACTCACCGGAAATCCGTGAGGCTGGTGATAAGTCCTCGCCCCTTTGTTGGATCGAAAAACCCTTCACGCCAAGAGTGATGGCGCAGCACCTCAAGGCTGCCATTTCATCCTTGCACTGAGGGTTTAGCCGACAAAGGCTTTCTCAACGACGAACTGAGCTGGTTGGGCATTAGAACCTTCGGTGAGGCCAGCCTGTTCGGTCAGGGCCTTGGTGTCGGCAATCATCTCCATCGAGCCGCAGATCATCACCCGGTCCGTTTCCGGATTGAGCGGCGGTACGCCCAAGACGTCAAACAGCTTGCCGTTTTCGATCAGTGTCGTGATGCGCCCTTCGAGCGGATGCTTCTCACGCGTGCAGGAGGAGACATATTTGAGCTGCGCGGGCGCAACGTCGCCGACCAGCGGGTCATCCTTCAGGCTGTCGACGATCTCGCCTGAATAGGCGAGCTCATCGACGAGACGGCAGGTATGGGTGACGATGACCTCTTCGAACTTCTCGTAGGTCTCGGGCTCGCGGACGAGGCTTGCGAAGGGCGCAAAGCCGGTCCCGGTCGAGAACATGTAAAGCCGTTTGCCCGGGGTGAGGGCGTCGAGCACCAGCGTGCCGGTCGGCTTCTTGCCGACGATGATCTCATCGCCGACTTCGATTTTCTGGAGCCGCGACGTGAGGGGGCCGTCCTCGACTTTGATCGAGAAAAACTCGATTTCCTCGTCCCAGGCGGGGCTCGCGACAGAATAGGCCCGCAGGATCGGTTTGCCGTTATCACCGGGCAGGCCGATCATCACGAATTCGCCTGAGCGAAAGCGGAAGGCCGGATCACGGGTCGTGCGGAAGCGGAACAGCCGGTCGGTATAATGCTGGACGAGCGTGACTTTTTCCGTGGTGAAGGCAGCCATGAGAATTCCTTAAAAGGCGGTCGGACGAGCGAAAGCGCGCATATGGGTGCTGTCACATATGAAAGGCAACCCAACCCTTTCTCGATAGGACGTGAGAAATGCTATGCATTCACGTGAATCAATGGGGTTTTCATGTGCGGCCAGCAACATTATATCGCACCTGCACAACAACGGGCAGGCCAATGCTCCTCAAAATGCTCAAATCAAAGATCCACGGGGCGACCCTGACGATGACCGACCTTCATTATGAGGGTTCGATCGCGATCGACGAGGATCTGCTCGATGCAGCGGGGATCCTGCCTTACGAGCATGTGGACATCTGGAACGTCACCAATGGCAACCGGCTCGCGACCTATGCGCTGCCCGCCGAGCGCGGCTCACGGCAGTTCATGCTCAACGGGGCGGCGGCACGCCTTGCCCATGCCGGGGACAAGGTGATCATCTCGGCTTTTGGTCAGGTGCCGGCGGAAGAAGCCCGGAACTACAAGCCGACCGTCGTTCTCATGAATGACGACAACTCGATCCAGCGGATCATCTAAGCGGCCAGACGCCACCTTGCCAAATGCCCTCCGAACGATGTTAATGCATCGAAATTCGGTAAAGGGCTTACTCTCATGACCAATCTTCGCCGCCTTGTCCTTGGCTCGGCCGCTATTGCTTTCCTTGCCTCCTGTGCCGCAACGGCGCCGGACGCGGATGCTCCTAAGGGGGCAAAATACGACACAAGCTGGCCTGACGGCGCTGCAGCTTCGGCGGAGCGGTTCCGGAACGATCTGACGACATTGGCGGGCGACGAATATGAGGGGCGCGAGGCGGGAACACCCGGTTACGACAAGGCCGTAGATTATGTGGTCGCTGCCTACAAAGAGATCGGCCTCAAGCCCGCGGGCGACGATGGCTACCTCCAGCAAGTGCCGCTGCGTAAAGAGAAGACGGTCGTTGAGGCGTCAGTCGTCGAGCTGGCCGGCGCGGACATGCAAATCTTCGACGATTTCTACGTTGGGGCGTCGACCTATCATGAGAGCTTTGATGTGACGGCGGATGTCGTCTTCATGGGCTATGGTCTTGATGCGCCGATGTTTGGTCAGACTGCCTATGACAAGATCGACGTGACGGGCAAAATCGTTGCCGTGCTCAGCGGTGTGCCGGATGATCTGCCCTCTGAGGAAAATGCCCACTTCAACCGTGCTTCCACCAAGCGGGAAGCAGCTGCCGCGCATGGCGCGGTTGGTTTCGTGACGCTCAATCCGACGGGCGGGTTCAGCGGCTCGCGCCTTGAGCGCGCGGCGGCACGAGCAAGTGATGTTGTGGTTCATCCGGACGGCAAGGAAAAAGAGATCGCAGCGGCGGCCTATCTGACCGAAACGGGCACGGCCAAGCTGGCACTCGCCGCTGGGATGAGTGCGGATGATTTTAAAGACGGCATGGCGCCGAAAGAGCTGGGTGTCAGTCTGCGCATTGCCGGCGCCAGTGAATGGGAAGATTATGAATCACCCAACGTCATTGGCGTCATTGAGGGCTCTGACCCTGACCTGAAAGGCGAATATGTCGTCTTGACGGCTCACCTTGATCACATTGGCAAGCTGCGCGTCATTGAAGAAGATCCGGACAAGGACATCATCAATAATGGCGCCATGGACAATGCGTCCGGCATCTCGACGCTGCTCGAGGAAGCCCGCAAGTTCAAAAATGGCGAGCGGCCGCGCCGGTCGATCCTTTTCGTTGCGCTGACGGCTGAGGAGAAAGGTCTTCTGGGATCGGAATATAATGCCCAGAATCCGACCGTGCCTGCAGAATCGATGATTGCCAATGTTAATCTCGACATGCCGATCCTGCTGCATGATTTTACTGACGTGATCGCGTTTGGCGCACAGCATTCCAGTATCAAGGAAACGGCGGAGGCTGCTGCCGGTACGCTCGGGGTAACCTTGTCGCCTGACCCCGTGCCGGAAATGGTCCTCTTTGTACGGTCGGATCATTATAACTATGTCAAAGTGGGCATCCCTTCGATCTTCATGGTGCTCGGCTTTGAAAACGGTGGTGAAGAGGCTTTCCGCGGTTTCCTTTCGACCAATTATCACCGGCCCGGTGATGATGCGTCTCAGGATATTCGCTATGATCAGGCGGCACGCTTCGCCGAAATCAACTACCGGATCGCCAAAGCCATCGCGAATGCGGATGACCGCCCGACCTGGAATGAGGGTGATTTCTTCGGCGACTATTTCGGGAAATAAGACAGGTGCCCGGCGAAGAGCCGGGCGCCTTTTTCCGGGCTGGCTGATGGCTCGGCGTTCTTGACCTGTTCTCCGGTTCAGCCGACAATCAGCGCATGCTTTGTGAGCTCCATATCCAGGATATCGTCCTGATCGATCAGTTGCGGCTGTCGGTCGGCGGCGGATTGACGGCCCTGACCGGGGAGACCGGGGCGGGCAAATCGATCCTGCTCGATTCGCTGGGCCTCGCGACCGGCGCGCGGGCCGACAAGGGGCTCGTCCGCTACAGCGCGGACAAGGGGATCGTTGCCGCGACCTTCGATGTGTCAGCGGAGCATCCCGCCTGGGAGGCGCTGGAGCAGAACGGGCTTTCGACCGAGGATGACACGATTACCCTGCGCCGTGTGCAGATGGCCGACGGTAAGTCGCGGGCCTTCATCAACGATCAGGCGGTGAGCGTCGCGCTACTGCGCCAGATCGGCGAGACCCTGATTGAAGTCCATGGCCAGCATCAGAGCCTCGGCTTTTTGAACCCTGAAACCCATGGCCAACTTCTCGACCAGTATGGAGGGCTGACCGAGGAGGCCGCAGAGGTCGCGCGGCTCTGGGGAGAGGTGCGGGATATCGAGCGGACGCTGGAGGAGGCAAAGGCCGAACGCGCGCGCCTTGCGGGGGAGACGGATTATCTGCGCCATGTTGCCGAAGAGCTGACGGCGCTCGGCCCCGAGCCGGGTGAGGAGGCAACGCTCGCCGACCGGCGCGCGGTCCTGATGGCGGCCGAGAAAGTCGCCGGCGACCTTCGCGATGCAACAGAAGTGCTCGAGGATGATGGCGCCACGCGCAGGCTCGCCCATGCCGCCATGCAGATCGAACGCGCCGCTGCCCGCCTGCCCGAAGGGGAGGCTGGACCGCTGACCGAAGCTGTTGCCCGGCTCGATGCAGCGATGGAGGAATTCGGCGCGGCCCGCGATGCGGTGGTGGCTGCGGCGGACAGTTTTGTGACGGATGCGGAGGATCTTAACCGGACTGAGGAGCGCCTCTTTGCCTTGCGCGCGGCAGGCCGGAAATATTCGCGCGTCCCGGACCGGCTGGCCGATTACCTGCAAGAAGTGACCGCCGCGCTCGCCAGTATCGAGGAGGGCGAGGAGAATTTCGGTAAGCTCGAAGCCGACCTTCGCGCGGCGCGCCGGAAATTCGACAAGGCCGCCTCACTTCTCTCCGAGCGGCGGCGTCAGGCCTCCGATCGGCTCGACCGGGCGATTGAGAAAGAGCTGAAACCTTTGAAGCTCGGCCATGCGCGCTTCCATGCAGAGGTCGATCCCCGGCCTGATGAGCCGGGCGCACGCGGGATTGACCGGATCCGTTTTCTTGTCTCGACCAATCCCGGCACGCCTTTCGGGGATCTCTCCGTGATTGCATCGGGCGGGGAGCTGTCGCGCTTTGTACTCGCGCTCAAAGCCGTGCTGGTCGCCCGCGAGAGCCGCACCGTGATCATCTTCGATGAGGTCGACTCAGGGGTTGGTGGCGCGGTGGCCGATGCGGTGGGCGAACGCCTCGAAGCGATTTCGCGGGGCAGTCAGGTGCTTGTCGTCACCCACAGCCCGCAGGTCGCCGCGCGCGGGGCCGTCCATCTGAAGGTGGAGAAAAAGGGCCGCCAGCGGCTGACGACCACGGTCACCCGGCTTGACGATGAGGCGCGGACGGAGGAAATCGCCCGCATGTTGTCCGGCGCGAAAATCACCGACGAGGCACGGGCCGCTGCGGCCAAACTGCTCGCTGGCAAGCCGAAAAGGCGGGCTGCGTGACGGACAGGACGCCGGCCGAAAAGCTGTCTGAAAAGGACGCTGGCACGGAGCATGTGCGTCTTGCAGCCCTGATCGCCGAGGCGGACCGCGCCTATTATCAGGATGATGACCCGAGCCTCACGGACGCGGAATATGATGCCGCCCGCCAGCGACTTGAGGCGATTGAAGCGGTCTTTCCGTCGCTGAAAAGTGCTGACAGCCCGACGCAGAAAGTTGGCGCGGCGCCAAGCGGACGCTTTGCGAAGGTCACGCATGCCCGGCCCATGCTGTCGCTCGATAATGCGTTCTCGGATGAAGATGTCCATGAATTTGTCGCGCGAATTCGGCGATTCCTCGGTCTGGCTGAAGATGAGGAAGTCGCGCTGACGGCAGAGCCCAAAATTGACGGGCTGTCGGCCAGCCTGCGCTATGAGAAGGGCAAATTCGTGCTCGGCGCAACACGCGGTGACGGAACGGTCGGCGAGGACATCACCCGCAATCTTGCGACGCTTGATGATATTCCGAAGGAGATCAAGGGCGTGCCGGATGTGCTCGAAGTGCGCGGTGAGATCTATCTCGGCAAGGAGGATTTTGCCGAGATGAACCGGCGGTTCGAGCTGGAGGGGCAAAAGGTCTTTGCCAATCCGCGCAACGCCGCGGCAGGCTCCCTGCGGCAGAAAGATGTCGAGGTGACAGCCTCCCGGCCGCTCAAATTCTTTGCTTATGCCTGGGGGGAGGTGTCTGGTGAGGGCTTGGCCGAGACACAGAGCGGCGCGGTCGAGAGCCTCAAGAAGTTCGGGTTCTCCGTGAACGATCTTTTCGTTCGCACCGCGACCGTCGAGGACGCGCTTGCGCATTATCATGCGATTGAGGAGCAACGGGCTGAACTCGATTACGATATTGACGGGGTCGTCTATAAGGTTGACCGACTCGACTGGCAGGAGCGCCTGGGGTTTGTCAGCCGCGCACCGCGCTGGGCCATTGCCCATAAATTCAGTGCCGAGAAGGCCCAGACTGTGTTGGAGCGGATCGATATTCAGGTTGGCCGGACCGGCGCGCTGACGCCGACGGCGCGGCTTCATCCCGTGACGGTCGGCGGGGTCGTCGTCTCCAATGCGACCCTGCACAATGCCGATGAGATCGAGCGGCTTGATGCGCGCGAGGGCGACACGGTCACCATCCAGCGGGCGGGCGATGTCATCCCGCAGGTGCTCGAAGTCGTCAAAGCCAAAAGGCCCAAGGGCGCAAAGCCCTATCAATTCCCCGAGAGCTGTCCGGTCTGCGGCTCGGATGCCGTCCGGGAGCTGAATGAAAAGACGGGCGAGCGCGATGTCATTACGCGCTGCACCGGCGGGCTGATCTGTCCCGCGCAGCTCGTCGAACGGCTCAAGCATTTCGTCTCCCGCCGGGCGATGGACATAGACGGGCTCGGCGCGCGGCAGATTGAGGATTTCTTCGGGCGGCGGATGATCCGTTCACCAGCCGAAATCTTCACGCTGGAGCAGCGTTATCTCGATGGCGCGTTCGATGTACCGGGCACGTCGGATCTGCAGAGCTATAAGCGCCTCGCGCCGACCAAGACTCAGCCTGCACGGTGGACGAATGAGGTCACCAACCGCAAATCGCTCGACAATCTTTTCGCGTCGATCCGGGCGGCGCGCACGCGTAGGCTCGATCGGCTTATATTCGCGCTCGGCATCCGCCATGTCGGGGAAATTACAGCACGGCTGCTCGCGAGCCGCTATGAGTCGCTGGAGGCCTTCGAGGCGGCGGGGCAGGCGCTGGCTGCGGGGAATGACGAAGTGAAGGCCGAGCTGCTTTCGATCGACGGGATTGGTGAGACGGTTACCGACGCGCTCGCCGAATTCTTCCATGAGCCGAAAAATGTCACGGCACTGACGGCTCTGGCAAAGGAAGTTGATCCGGAGCCCATGCCGAAAGCCGCCTCCGACAGCCCGGTCTCCGGCAAGACGGTCGTTTTCACCGGCACGCTTGAGAAGATGACACGCGACGAGGCCAAAGCAAAAGCCGCAAGCCTCGGCGCGAAAGTGTCCGGCTCGATTTCGGGCAAGACGGACTATCTGGTCGCGGGCGCGAAGGCCGGCTCCAAGCTTAAAAAAGCGGCGGAGCTCGGCGTGAATGTGCTGACTGAGGATGAGTGGCTCACCCTCATCTCCGGGTGATCAGAGCGCGGCGGTCCGGGCTTTCAGCCAATCTTTGACCTCACCATCAAGCTCGGGGCCGACTTTCGCCCAGACCTCTGCGTGATAGTCGTCGACCCATTTGCGCTCTTCTGCGGTCAGCATGTCCGCGTCGATCAGTTCGCGTTCGAGTGGCGCTAGCGTGATGGTCTCAAATGACATCATCTCGCGTTCGCCGCCGGGGACCGGTTGCGGCTGGTTGACGATAATGAGGTTTTCAATCCGTATGCCGAATTCGCCAGCCTTGTAGAAACCCGGCTCATTCGAGCAGATCATGCCGGGCTCAAGCGCCTGCGCGATCGGATGTTTGGAGATTTTCTGCGGGCCTTCATGGACACCCAGATAGCTGCCGACGCCGTGGCCGGTTCCGTGATCATAATCGAGACCAGCTTCCCAGAGCGGGCGGCGCGCAAAGGCATCGAGCGCGTGGCCGGACGTCCCCTTGGGGAATTTCGCCGTAGCAAGGGCGATATGCCCCTGCAGAACCAGCGTATAGCAGCGGCGCATTTCTTCGGTCGGCGTGCCGATTGCCATGGTCCGGGTGATGTCCGTTGTGCCATCCTCATACTGACCGCCTGAATCGATCAGGAACAACGTGCCCGGCTTGATCTTCTGATCGGAGCGGGTCGAGACGCGGTAATGCGGCAGGGCACCGTGATTGGCGGATCCAGAAATCGTATCAAAGCTGATATCTTTGAGGACGCCGGTGGCAATTCGTAAGGATTCAAGTTTCTGGGCGGCGGCAATTTCTGTGAGTTCGCCTTTGGGGGCTTCTTCGGCCAGCCAGTGCAGGAAACGGGTGATGACCGCGCCGTCGCGGATATGAGCCGTGCGCGCGCCATTAAGCTCTGCGTCATTTTTCAGGGCGCGGGGGAGGGAGCAGGGGTCTGCCATCTCCTCGATGCCGGCGCCTGCGGCCTCAAGGGCCTGCGTGAAGGCAAGCGGAGTGATGGCGGGGTCGACGGCGACCTTGACGCCGGCTTTGCCGAGATCGGCAAGGGCGGACATCACTTCCGTCTCGGCACGGATGGTCACTTCATTGCCAAGATGGGAGGGCAGGCCGTCGGTCACCTTGTCGGGATGGATGAAAAGCTCGGCACTGCCATCGGCGCGCAAAATAGCGCGTCCAAGCGGCAGGGGGCTGGCGTGGACATCGCCGCCGCGAATGTTGAAGAGCCAGGCCAGTGAATGCGGTGCGGTCAAGAGCGCAGCGCCGACTTTGGCGGATTTGAGGTCATCAGCCAGACGATGGCGTTTGGACGCGCTTCCCTCGCCTGAAAAGCTGTCTGGATGCGGAAGGATCGGCGCGCAGGGCTCTTCAGGCTGGTCTTCCCATGCCGCATCGATGGGATTGGTCTCCAGCGCCTTCAGGGTAAAGCCAGACTTCGAAGCCATCCTCACATAGGGCGCAAGACCGGCTTTCGAGTATAGGAAGGGATCATAGCCAATCACCGCGCCTTCGGCGGTGTTTGCGGCGAGCCATACGGCGGGGTCGACATCGGCAGTGTTGTGAAGCTCGAAATATTCCTGATCGACCTGTTCGCGTAATTGCAACGTGTACCGCCCATCAGAGAACACTGCGGCCTTGTCTTTCAATACGATGGCCATGCCGGCAGAGCCAGAGAAGCCTGACGCCCACATCAGCCGCTCGGCATTGTCGGGCAGGTATTCGTTCAGATAGGCATCATCATGCGGGATGAGCAGGCCATCAAGGCCCTGATCGGCCAGAGCGGCCCGCAATGGGGGGACATGCGCCGCGGCAAAGCCGATATCGGATGCGGGCTCGAATGTCTGGAACATGGGAAATCTCCTTACGCGTCACCTGCGCGACGCCTAGCTGACGCCGCCTGAAAATAAAAACGCCGCCCTCAGTCTCATGACCGGGCGGCGTTTCCAATGGATAAAAAAGCTGCGCCTTAGCTGGCGTCGACTTTTTCTTTCTTGGCGAGGTGCTCGTGAATTTCCTCGATCGCTTTTTCGAGGGTCTTCTTGCGCACAGCGGCCACTTCGCGGCCGAATCGCTCGCGCGCCTGCTCAAAGAGCTGGCGTTCAGAATAGCTCTGCTCGGGCTGGTCGTCGGCGCGATAAAGGTCACGAACGACTTCTGCGACAGAGATTAGGTCACCCGAATTGATCTTGGCTTCGTATTCCTGGGCGCGGCGCGACCACATGGTCCGCTTGATGCGGGCCTTGCCTTCGAGCAGTTCGAGGGCACCATCAATTTGTTCGGCCGTCGAGAGGTTCCGCATGCCAGATGCAGCGGCCTTCACCACCGGAACGCGAAGTTTCATTTTCTCGTGCTCGAAGTCGATGACGAAAAGCTCGACCTCGATATCGGCGATCGACTGCTTCTCGACCGAGTCGATATAGCCAACGCCGTGAGCCGGATAGATGATCTGGGTGTTGACCTTGAAGGTCTGATTCTTGTCCCGCCGGGCTTCCGCGCGCTTGGCCACGCGAAGGGCTGGGCGCATCGGGGCGGGGGCAATTTTCGGCTTATCGTCGTCGCCTGCTGACTCAGGGGCGGCTTTCGAATTTGCTTTAGCTGCTGGTAACTTAGCGGCTGATTTCACAGACTTTTTCTCACTCTGCTTGACGGTTTTGGGAGATGAGGACGCGTTGGCGGTACCTTTGCCAGACGTCGTTTTCCGCGCCGTTTTGGCGGCGGATTTCGGAGCAGCGGCCTTTTTGGTCGTCTTGGCCGCGGCGGGATTCTTCGGCGCTGCTTTTTTGGCAGTCGTCGATTTTGTGGGGGAATCGGATTTCTTCACTGCCGCTTTCTTGGCGGGTTCGGCTTTTTTGGCCGTTGTTGTTTTCTTCGCGGTGGTCTTACGAGCCGTCGTCGGGCTCTTGCGCGCCGTACTGGTCGATTTACGGGCGGTGGTTTTCCGTGTGGCGGTGCCCGAAGCCGTTTTGGCTGTCTTCTTGGTCGTTGTCGTTTTCTTTGAAGAGGTGGCTTTGCTCATCGCCAATCCTTCCGCGTAGCCTCATCCAGACCGCAGACACATGTCAGCGGCATGAGAGAAATAAAAAGACCGCCGGACCGGCGGCCTCCGATCTGTTAAAAATGGGGCGTCTGCCCCGACTTATTGGGGCCTCGCCCCAGCATTCACCTACATATAGCACAAAATTGCACAGGATTCCAGCGCCGGGCATCAGCGACCGGAATGCAGGGGGCTTCAGGGTCGGCGAGGCTTATTCGTCGCCAGTGCCGGGTGCCTCGGACAGTTTGTCGAGCTTGCCGTCTACTTCGGCATAATTATCCGCGTCAGGCAAGGCAGGTTTGGCTCGCGTTATATTCGGCCACATCTCGGAAAGGCGAGCATTCAGCTCGGTCCATTTGCCGTCGGGATCCTCGGTATCAGGCTTGATGGCGTCGACCGGGCATTCGGGCTCACAGACACCGCAATCGATGCACTCATCCGGCTTGATGGCGAGGAAATTCTCCCCTTCGTAGAAACAGTCGACGGGGCAGACTTCGACACAGTCGGTGTATTTGCAAAGGATGCAGGCGTCGGTGACGACATAGGTCATCTGGCGGTCACTCTTTCGTTGCGAACGGGCAGGCCGGGAATCCCCGCCTATATGGATAAACTGCAAAAAGGCAACAAGTGCAGCATTGCTGACGCTATCCACAACCGGGCTAATGCCCTACGACACATTCATGACACTCTCGCCTATCCGCCGCCGTCTTCTCTACCGGGCCATGCACCGGGGGTTTAAGGAAGCTGATCTCGTAATCGGGAATTTTGCCAAGCGGCATCTCGAAGATATGACGAGTGCGGAAGTCGATGAATTTTCCTCCTTACTCGAAGTGCCGGATCAGGAGCTTTATGCCTGGATCATCGGGCGCGAGGATGTGCCGGACAATTACAACGGGCCGGTTTTTCGCAAGATGCGTGACTTCGAGGTTGCGACATTATTGCTCAGCGGTTCAGCCTGAAATCTTTCTCTGAGAGTCTTGAAATTTTTGTCGCAGACGGCAAATTGCCGCTGTTGCGAAGGCTTTAGACGCCTCGTGACCCGGCATGTCGGGCGACCATCAAGGTACGGCGGGCGTCATGACCGGTACGACTCGAAAGAGTTGCGGCCGCCCGCAACGAACCGCTCGGGGAGGGGAAACCCTCCGTTGAGCCTTTCGTGCGGTGACTGGCGGCGTTTTCCTTCTCAAAGGGCAGCGATCTGTCAAAGTGGGTGACTTTATGTCATTCTGCTATGCTGATGCGGAGGGTCACCGAGCCTCAACGTAAAGAAGGTCGCAACATGCCGCGATTTGCTGCCGGGGTTGTTAAGTTTCAGTCCGAAGTCTTCCCCGAGAAAAAAGAGCTGTTCGAAAAACTGAGCCACGGCCAGTCGCCCGAGGCCCTGTTCATCACCTGTTCGGATTCTCGTATCGAAACGGCGATGATCACCCAGACAGACCCTGGTGAGCTCTTCATCTGCCGGAATGCCGGCAACATCGTGCCGCCGCATACGGAGCATACAGGCGGGATGACCGCGAGTATCGAATTCGCTGTTTCCGCGCTCAACATTCCGCACATCGTCATCTGTGGGCATACAGAATGCGGGGCCATGAAAGGCGCGATGAACCCGGACGGGCTCGATTCGCTTCCCCATGTCCGCCAGTGGCTTGGCTATTCCAAAGCCGCAGTCGACATCGTCAATCATCTTGCACCGGATGCGGATGATGAGACTCGGATGAAAATGCTTCTCGAACAGAATGTCGTGTTGCAGCTCCAGCACCTCAAAACTCACCCGGCGGTCGCGGTGCGTCTCGCCAAGGGTGACCTTGCGCTGCATGGCTGGGTCTATGACATCAAAAGCGGTGAAGTCGTCGCCTATGATGAAGCGAGCGGCAAATTTGAGCCGGTTGCGGAGCGTTACGCAGCGGAAGTGGCAAAGCATCTCGGGCATTCCGGCTGCGCGGCCTGACCAGAACCCTCTTCAAGGAGAATTCTTATGTCCTCTACCCAAGAGGTAAAGGCGCGTGCGCCTTATTTCGACTTTTCACATCTGCGCGGCGATTTGTTCGGTGGCCTGACGGCTGGTATCGTTGCGCTGCCGCTGGCGCTTGCTTTCGGTGAAGCCTCCGGCGCTGGACCTGTTGCCGGGCTCTGGGGCGCAATGATCACCGGCTTCTTTGCTGCTTTGTTTGGCGGCACAAATACACAAATCACTGGGCCGACTGGCCCCATGGTTGTTGTCTTTGCTGGGGTGTTTGCCAGCCTGTCCGGCAATCTGTCACTGGTTTTTGCGGCGGTCGTCCTCGCCGGGATCATTCAGATCCTGTTCGGGGTCTTCCGCTTGGGCCAGTATATCCGGCTTGTGCCGTACCCGGTCATTTCCGGTTTCATGACAGGCATCGGTGTGATCATCATCCTGCTTCAGGCGTCACGCCTGTTTGGGCATGAACCTGAAGGCGGCGGGACCATCCCGGCTCTGACAGCCATTCCTGGGGCCATGGCCGATCCAAATGTTGCGGCGTTAGCGCTTGGTCTTCTGACGGTCGGGATTGTTTTTCTGTGGCCCAAAAAGATCGGCCGGTTCCTGCCAGCGCCACTCGCAGCGCTGATCATCGGGACATGTCTTGCCTCATTTGGCGGGCTGAATGTGCCGATCCTTGGAGATGGGCTGAAGACGGGCCTGCCGAGCTTCATCATGCCGTCCTTCTCAACTGACACGGCGTTCATCGTCTTTGAAGCGGCGGTGATCCTCGCGGCACTCGGCGCGATCGACAGTCTGCTGACCTCTCTTGTTGCCGACAACATGACGCGCGATCGGCATGAGTCTAACCGGGAGCTGATCGGTCAGGGCATCGGGAACACCGTGGCAGGTTTCTTTGGAGCCATCCCGGGCGCCGGTGCCACCATGCGGACCGTGGTCAATATCAAGACCGGTGGCCGGACACGGATTTCCGGTATGGTCCATGGCCTCATCCTATTGGCGATTGTCGCCATGCCCTTCATGGCGCCGCTTGCCAAAGCCATTCCGCATACGGTGCTGGCAGGTATCCTCATCAAGGTTGGTTGGGATATTGTGGATGTCAGCTATCTGCGCCGGGCGCATAAAGGCCCACGCTGGGATCTGATCCTGATGGCACTCGTCCTTGTTGTGACGGTTTTTGTTGACCTCATCACGGCAGTCGGGATTGGCGTCTTCCTCGCGGGTCTCGCCTATGTGAAATCGATTGCGGACCAGCAATTGAGCGCTATCGACAATGAAGAGGTGCTTGCCCTGACCGCTGACGAGAAGGCTATTCTTGATCAAGCAAATGGGCGGATCAGCCTGTTCGAGTTCTCAGGGCCATTGAGCTTTGGGGCGGCAGCTGACCTTGCTCACAGGGTGCGCGAACGGGCCGGTAAGAAGGCAGCGATCATTCTCGACTTCTCCCGTATCCCGCATCTTGATTTGTCAGCGGTGCGGGCGGTCGAAACTGTTGCCACTGATGCGCATGATGAGGGCAAGCTTCTGTTCGTGTGCGGTATGAATAAGGCTGTGGCGGATGTACTCGCCGGTCTTAACGCCGATACCCACATCGATGAGGCGAGAAGCTATCCGACCCGCATCGAGGCCCTGCGGGCTGCTTGGGGGGCTGTCGCGCCTGCTGCAGATGAACCCGTGCTGGCTGATGGTGCGCTTCCGGCCACCTGACGAGAATAACAAAGGGCGGGGGAAACCTTGCCCTTTGTCTCCCGGGCGACTAGCTCGACCCTCCATTAAATTTCGCGCGGAAGTGAAAGCTCGCTTCCGCGCTTTTTCGCGTTGAAGGTTCCCGTCATGGTGATGCAATCGGCAACAGCCCAGATCTCAGCGAAAGCCGCCTGGGAAGGGCTCGACAGTCTCACCGTTCACGGCGCGCCAGAAGGTGCCGATGCGCTGGCTGTCGCCGAAGCCGCGACCGCGCGGGGCGGGCTGATCCTGCATATCGCGCGCGATGCAAGCCGGGCCGCCGCCATGGCCGCGGCGCTCCAGTTTTTTGCGCCCTCCGTGCCCGTCATCCGATTTCCCGCGTGGGATTGCCTGCCTTACGACCGGCTGTCGCCGTCGCCAGAAGTCGTGGCCGCGCGGATGGCGGCGCTCTCGGCGCTGGCCGCGCATGACGGCAAGACGCCCCTCATCCTCGTGACCGTCATCAATGCCGTCACCCAGCGCACGCCGTCACGGAAGCTGGTCGAGGCGTCGAGTTTTGCCGCCCGTCCCGGCGCCAGCGTCGACATGGACGAGCTAACCGGTTTTCTCGCCGCCAATGGCTATGCGCGGGCATCGACCGTGCGCGAGCCGGGTGAGTTTGCGGTGCGCGGGGGGCTGATCGATCTTTTCCCGCCGGGCGACGATGAGCCGCTGCGGCTCGATTTCTTCGGCGATACGCTGGAGACGATCCGCGCCTTCGACCCCGTCACTCAGATGACGACCCGTCAGCGGGCGGATATTCATCTGTCTGCGGCCTCTGAGGTTCTGCTGACAGAAGACAGTATTTCCCGGTTCCGCGCGGGCTATCTCAAGCTGTTTGGCGCGCCGGGCGATGATCCGGTCTATGAGGCGGTCTCCGCCGGGCGCAGGCAAGCGGGGATGGAGCACTGGCTGCCGCTTTTCTATGAAGAGACGGGCACGCTGTTTGATTATCTCGACAGAGACCCACTGCTCTTCATTGATCACCTTGCCGATGATGCGGCGAAGGAACGCTTTGATCAGATAAAGGATTATTACGAGACACGGGCCGATGACATGGCGATGCGCGAAGAGGGCGGCGCCATGGAAAGCGTGCCCTATCGTCCGTTATCGCCGGAAAAACTCTATCTGACGCCCGAGGAATGGTCGGCTCGGCTTGAGACCCAAGTGCTGCGGCGGCTGTCGCCTTTCTCTGCGCCCGAAGGCAAACGCGCTTTTGATTTTCATGCCCGTCAGTCCCGCAGCTTTGCCGCCGAACGCGCATCGGGGCAAAATGTCTTTAATTCGGTTGCTGATCACCTTGCCGCGAAACGCAAGGAAAAGCTGACCATTGTCGCAGGCTGGACGCAAGGTTCGGCGGACCGGCTGAAATCCGTTTTGACGGATCACGATGTGCAGGGGCTCATCTCCAAATCGTCCTGGACGGATATCGACCGTGGGCAGACGGATTATATCCCTGTCGTCACGCTCGGCCTCGAAAACGGGTTCGAGACGGATGATCTTTGCATCGTCGCCGAGCAGGATATCCTTGGTGACCGGCTGGTGCGGCGGAGCAAGGCCAAAAGGGCCGAGAATTTCCTGACCGAAGCTTCGACCCTTTCAGTCGGTGACCTCGTTGTGCATGTCGATCACGGGGTTGGCCGCTATGACGGACTGGAGACGCTCGAAGTCGGTGGCGCGCCGCATGACTGCCTGCTCCTGACCTATCACAAGGGCGACAAACTTTACCTGCCGGTCGAGAATATCGAGCTTCTCAGCCGGTTCGGCTCGGATGATCCAAGCCATGCCCTTGACCGCCTTGGCGGCGGGTCGTGGCAGGGCCGCAAGGCCAAGATGCGCGAACGCATCCGCATGATGGCCGAGCAGCTGATCGCGATTGCCGCCAAGCGGGCGACGCGAAAAGCCGAGGTCATGAACCCGCCACATGGCGCCTATGATGAATTCTGCGCGCGGTTTCCGTATACGGAGACGGATGACCAGCTCGCGGCCATCGACGATGTCATCACCGATCTTGGCGCGGGCAAGCCGATGGACCGGCTGGTCTGCGGTGATGTTGGTTTCGGCAAGACCGAAGTTGCACTGAGGGCGGCCTTCGTTGCGGCCATGACCGGGCGGCAGGTCGCGCTCGTCGCACCGACGACCCTGCTGGTGCGTCAGCACTACCGGAATTTCGTCGAACGCTTTGCCGGCTTCCCGGTCAATGTCCGGCAATTGTCCCGCTTTGTTTCCTCAAAGGAAGCTTCCGCGACGCGCGCCGGGGTGCGGGATGGATCCGTCGATATCGTGATCGGCACCCATGCGCTGCTCGCAAAAACCGTCGGCTTCCGTGACCTTGGCCTCCTGATCATTGATGAGGAGCAGCATTTCGGGGTGAAGCATAAGGAACGCCTCAAGGAATATCGGGGCGACACGCACGTCCTGACCCTGACGGCGACACCTATTCCGCGTACGTTGCAACTCTCCATGGCGGGCATCAGGGATCTCTCGATCATCGCCACGCCGCCGGTCGACAGGCTGGCTGTGAGGACGACAATCGGGCCCTTCGATGCAGTCGTCGCGCGCGAGACGCTGTTGCGCGAACATTACCGGGGTGGGCAGAGTTTCTATGTCGTGCCAAGGGTGGCGGATCTTGATTCGGTCGCCGAGTTCCTGACGGCGCAGGTGCCGGAAGTGAAATTCCGGATTGGACACGGACAAATGGCGGGCGGTGAGCTCGAAGACATCATGAACGGCTTCTATGACGGCAAGTTCGATGTGTTGCTGGCGACGACGATCATCGAAAGCGGGATTGATGTGCCGACGGCGAACACGCTGATCGTGCATCGGGCGGATATGTTTGGCCTTGGCCAGCTCTATCAGATCCGCGGGCGCGTTGGTCGGTCCAAACAGCGGGCCTATGCTTACCTCACGACCAGTCCGCGCAAGAAGATGACGGCGGGGGCCGAGAAGCGCCTCAAGGTGTTGCAATCCCTCGACACGCTGGGGGCGGGCTTTACCCTTGCCAGCCATGACCTTGATATTCGCGGTGCCGGTAATCTTCTGGGTGAAGAGCAGTCGGGTACCGTCAAAGATGTCGGCGTTGAGCTCTATCAGCATATGCTGGAGGAAGCCGTCGCCTCGATGAAGGAAGGCGGAGCGGAGACCGAAGAGACATGGTCACCGCAGATCAATATCGGCACGGCCGTCCTGATCCCCGATTTCTATGTTGCGGATCTTGATGTGCGCATGTCGCTCTACCGACGCCTGTCAGACCTTCAGACACCGGAAGAAATCGAAGGGTTCGGCGCGGAACTGATCGACCGGTTTGGCCCGCTCCCGTCAGAAGTCGATCAATTGTTGCAGATCGTCTCGATCAAATCGCTCTGCCGCCGCGCGCATGTTGCCAAGATCGATGCCGGGGCGAAGGGTGCTGTCGTGACCTTCCGGGAGAACCAGTTCCCGAATCCTGTCGGGCTCGTTCAGTATCTCGGCACGACACCGCTCGATATGAAATTGCGGCCTGACCAGAAGCTCGTCTTCAAGCAGGTCTGGCCGAATGAAGATCATCGCCTGAAAGGGTGCCGCCGGGTGCTGACGATTTTGGCAGAGATTGCAGAAGCTGCTGGCTGATTACGCCAGCAGGACGTCAGCGGGCTTGCTCGCCTGTAGGCCTTTGAGCGAACGGCGGATCAGGTCGCGCGGCTGCATGCCGGGCCCCGCCTGAACGATATGCGTCTTGGCTGAGAAGGTGATCGGCGCGGTCTGTGTGCCGAATTTGAGATCCTGCACCAGCGTCGAAATCATCCGCATGGTGCGTTTCGCATGATGCAGATCGGCGCCGGCCATGCTGATCAGCAGGGTGTCCGGCGCAGCGCGGGTCACAAGGTCCGCCGGCTGGCAGCCAAGGGCGACATAGATCGCAGGCTCTGTGAAAATCTGCGGATGCGTCTCACCTGAATGCGGCGTCAGACGCAGCGAGCCAAGACAGAAAGTCATGTCTGACCGGCACCGCAGCGCGAGGGCCGAATCAAAGAATTTAGGCGAGCAGAGCCGGCTCGATTCGCCGTGATCGGTGAAAGAAAGATGCTTGAGCAGGCTCTCGGAGCTGACCTTGGCATCGCGGGCACGGCGGCGCTGGGTCGCAATCGCAGCCGCGAGTGCCGGTTCCGATGTCGAGACGACAGCATCGGCCCCCATGCGGGTCCAGTAATCGCGGTGCCGATCGTTGGGCTTTTCCTCGAACACGACCACGGGCGTCCCGCTCATCATGCTATGACGGCGCAGGAGTTTTATGAGAGCTGCCGACTGACGGCGGTTCTGCGGCGGCAGGATGAAGATGCGGTCGGCGACGCCATGCTCCAGAGCCGAGAGGGCTTGTTGCCTGGACATCGCCGTGTTGAGCGATGTGTGAAGCGAAAGCTCCGAGGACAGATCAAGAGCACGAGGGCCGGGCGGCGCAATCAGGAGCGCGCTGGCCTCGGGGCTCGCGTGATGGGTTGGCAGGGCGCCCAGCCCGGTGGCGGAGATCGCCTGCAACCGGATGGCCGCTTCGCTGGCGCGGTCGGTGTCAAGCGTGCGGTGTGCGATTTCGGCCAGCAGCGCGCGTTCATTCGCGGCACTGATGATCACAGTCTCATTCTTGGCGAGCTGTTTGACCTGCGGCAGGTCGAGCTGGCTCGGCAGGACAAGAAAGAGGAGCGGCTTGTCGAGGCTGATCTCGCGAAGCTGCGAGGCGACGCTGTTGATCTCCGTCGGTGCCCTCGAGGTGAGGTCCGCGATCACGACGTCTGCCGTGATGCTGGTCGCGGTCGGATCAATCCCCTGTTCAAGGAGCAGACGCTCAAGATTGCGGCCTGCGCCCTTGTCCTGATGCAGGGCGATCCGGATCGACCGGCGGGGTTTGTCATTCAGCGTCATTATCGGATCAGCCTGTCTCGTCCGTGCCCGTCGCATCGCTGGCGATGGCCGTATCAGGCATCACGCTGGCAAGGCAGACATCATCTTCCCCGGCATTCAGGAACAGGCCGGACAGGGCGCGTTCTTCATAGCAGGGAAGGGCGGCGAGGAATTCCTGCGGATGACCAAGCGGGCCGATCTCACGATAGAGAAGCGCCGTTTGCGGACCGACAAAGCGCCAGTGCCACGGCTCAAAACCGTCCTCAGCATCAAGATAGGTATTATCGCGCGGATAAGAGAGAATGAAGCCATAGCGGAAGGCCTGCGCTTCGAAGCAGGCAAAGGACCGGTCGGTCGAACGCATCAGGCGGCCATTCACATCGATATCCGCGGCTAAACCCAACTGGTGCTCGGACGTACCGGGCTTGGTGACCTTGCCGCCATGATCGGTGCGCTCATAGAGGATCGATTGCGTTTGGTATGATCTGTAACCGGATCGCAAGGACAGGCGCTCTTCCTCGGTAATGCATTCGCCGACGAGATCGGCCAGCATTTTCGGCATGGTCGTTTCCGCATCAAGCATTGCTGTGCGGATTTTCATCTCGTCGATCACCGGATTTTTCGAGGTCGGGATTGAGAAGATTGAAGCCTGAACAAGATCCGGCGGCACATAAGTAGAAGGCAGCGGGAATTCAGCAGAGACCGGGCGGTTAATGTCGGCGGTCCGGTCGCGGTCGCGGTTGGCCGCATAACGGCGGGCACCGAACGCATCGCGGAACAGATTGCGCATATGCCGATTGAGGGCTTCGGCTTCGGTGATGCGCCCTTGCCGACGATAAACATCCGCTAGCAGACGGATATAGAGGCTGAGCTCCGGGTTGTTTGAGCCGCGAGCACGCTCCTGCGCGTGGAAGGCGGTAAGATAGACATCCTCGGCATCGCTGAGGCGGCCAATCCGCTCATAGACCGGGCCGAGAAGAAGCGCCGTGTGCACCGTATCTTCGTGATCGGCAGTCAGGATTTCAAGGCGCGTCCTGTAAGCAGCGGCCAGAAGCCCGGCGGCGGCATAACCGCCATCTTCAAGACCGGCATAAAAGCCGCCAAGCTGGGTCAGCCGTTCAGCGGCGGCGAGACGGTCGGGCTCCGGCCCGGTGATGACTTCGCGGGTCGGTACGGGCACAAGCTGATCCGTGAACAGATCAAGCGGCTCCAGCGCATAACCTAGATAGACCGCTTCGATACCTTCGGCTTCCGGGTTCGGCTCAGCCGCAAGGTCGCCAGCGGCATCGACGAATTCAGCGACGAGGATTGCGGCCTCGACCGGCTGTTCGACCTCAAGGTAGAGCATCGCGATACGATGCTTGAGCGCCATGCGCTCCGGCTCGGTCATCTGCGAGCCGAGCGGCGAATCTAGAACGATGCGGTAAAGCTCAATCGCGCGGTCGGGGTCGCCAGCAATGTCATGGGCCTTGGCAACGGCATACTGCATCTGCTGCAACTCCTTGCCGTCAAGGCCGTCCTCGACTTTCAGGCTGATGGCCTTGTCGCCATGCCCGACGGCGCGGCCAACGGCATTGCCATTCGACAGGGCGTCAAAACGGCTCCATGCACTGTCCGCGTCGAGCGTGACCATGCCCCAGAAGGATGCCGCGTAAGCTGCGGCTGCAACCCCAAATAGGGCGGCGAGTGTAGTGGGTGCGCGCACCATGCCCGTTAACTCTGCTCCCCCAGCCTGACCATACCTGCCACAAAGCTGCAGGCCCCTGTTGGACCCGCCACGCCATCAATTGTTGAGCGTATCGACTCCGCCTTTAAAGAGCAATTCGGATGCCGCGGGAAATAGGTCACATACATGGAGAAAGAGACGCACAAGGTTAAGCTGACGGGACGCCGGCGCCTCTATCTGATGCGTCACGGCCATGTGGATTACTTTGCGCCGGGATTAACTGATTTCCGGAACGTGCCACTGACCGAGACGGGCCGCGCCCAGGCAGAGGCCGCTGGCGAAGCGCTGGCTGATATCGCCTTCGAAAGGGTCTTTACGAGCGGGCTGCCCCGGACGCAGGAAACGGCCGAACTCGTGCTCGGAGCCAATCGTCAGGCCGTGCCGGATGTGGTTGATCTTCCCGATTTCGAGGAGCTTCGAGGCGGTAAAGTCGTCGTGCCGACCCGGGAGGAACTCGCCGCCCGGCTTGCCTTCAGTTTCGATGACGCGACGGGGGAAGGCGCAAGTTTTTTGCCCGGCGGAGAGCTTTTCGCCGATGCCTATGCCCGTATCAGGCGAGGAATCGAGGATCTGATCGCGCAATATGCGTGGAAGTCCGCTCTGCTTGTGGCCCATGACGGGACCAACAGGATTCTTCTTGGACATGCCTGCGGTGCAGGTCTCGCCGGGATTCCCCATTTCGAGCAGGACCTTGCTTGCGTGAATGTGCTCGATTTCGATGTCGTGCCGGATGAGGAAGGGAGCCCGAAAATCATCCGTATGGTGATCAAGGCGGTCAATCTGACAGCCTATGATATGGTCAAGGCGGGGTTGCCCAAGACCAGTCTTGAGCACTTGTTTGACATCGATTTCGGCGGTGCCCGGCCAGTTGAGTGAACGCCGCCAGACTCTGCACAAAGCCTGATTGTCGCTTCCTTACCTGTGTGATAGCATCACGTCAGGTATGGACTGGGAGACGAGTTGCCATGGCTTATGGTGAGAAAAAAGCACCAAAATCCCTTGAAGAATATGGACTTGCGGACAAGCTGGGACTGGGGCTCGCATCTGCTGTCGGGATCGCGGTCGCAACCATTGCAGACCTGCTTCAGGCAGATGATGCGTCCTCTCTCTTCCTCTTTAACAAATGGGTCGCGTCCCTGACGGACACGCTCGGGATCGGGGCGCTGCCGCTTTATGCGGTCGTGCTTCTCCTGATGGCGATCGGCGGCACCTCCATCATGTATTTCCAGCCGGTGACGATGCGTGGCGCTTTTGCAACCGGTTTTGCCTCGCTTGCCGTGCTGATGAACCTTGCGCCGTCCGATCTCGGAGCGCCGCTGCCGGGGACCATGGATGACATGGACGAGGCCGGGTTCGATCAGCCTCTCCCGCCGTCGGATGATCTTTCCTTCGATGAGGATGTGTCCTTCACGCCCTCGACGGCGCCTGCGCTACTTGTGCCCATTGCGATGGCGGCACAGTCGAGTGCGGTCGATGGCTACAGCATCCGCATCAAGATCACTTTCCCGGACGGCCTCGATAAGGATGTCCGCCAGATGATCAACAGCGGGGGCCTGCGCGGCCGTCTTCATAACGAAGGAAATGGCGCGACCTATAACCTCTTCCGCTCAGGCGGCGGGGATGTCGATTTCCGCAACAACACGCTTTACGTCGCGACTCGCCTGCCGGGCACGGCACCGACAACGACGCTGGTCGCGCGGATCGAGGCCGAAGGCTACCGGATCGCCGAAGAGCGTTTTGATGCCAAGAAAGGCCCCAATCCGATCTGGCAGATCAATATGGATCCGGGCGGCGGCCCGCTCTTCCTTCAGCGACTGAACCGGCCTTACCGGTTCTAGGCCAGCTATAGAGACATGAGAGACGAAACGGCCCCCATGCGGGGCCGTTTTTTCTGGAAGGGGCGGGCTTTACAGGGCGGCTTTCCGCCCCTATCACCCGCCGCTTCATGACGGGTGGCGCGGAACCGCCGTTGTAATCGCGGGCCGGATAGGCCGGACCGCCGGACCGCGCTGGAATAAAGAGAACTGACATGTCTAAGCGCCAGGGCGCCAAGTACAAGATCGACCGCCGGGTCGGTGAGAACATCTGGGGCCGCCCCAAATCTCCTTTCAACCGCCGCGAATACAAGCCGGGCATGCATGGCCAGCGCCGTGCGGGCAAGCTTTCCGACTTCGGTCAGCAGCTCATGGCGAAGCAAAAGCTCAAAGGCTATTACGGCAATGTCTCCGAGAAGCAGTTCCGCAAGATCTATGAAGAAGCGGCTCGCCGGAAAGGCAACACCGCCGAGAACATGATCGGCCTGCTCGAATGCCGTCTCGACGCGGTCGTCTATCGCGCGAAATTCGTGCCGACCGTCTTTGCGGCCCGCCAGTTCGTCAACCACGGCCATGTCATGGTCAATGGTGTGCGCACGAACATTCCGTCCTATCGCCTGCGCGTTGGTGACGTTGTCGAGATCCGCGAGAAGTCCAAGAACATGGCGCTCGTTCTCGAAGCTCTCCAGCTGCCGGAACGCGATATCCCGGATTATGTCGATGTCGATCCGAAGAAAATGACGGCGTCGCTGATCCGCGTGCCGGAATTCTCCGATGTTCCCTATGCGGCGAACATGGAACCGAACCTCGTCGTCGAATATTACGCATCGTAAGCGAGGTGGGGTGGAACGACGTTTCCGCTACCCATTCAAAAGAATTATGGAGCGCCGCTGCAAGCGGCGCTCTTTCTTTTTGGCCCCTGTCAAAAGCGGTCGAGAAGAGCTTTCAGGATTTCCTAAGCCCCGGTGGGCGGGGACCAGATTTCAGGGTACCTGAGGGAGAGGCGGCATTGGTGCCGCCCGATTCTGTCAGTTGGCGGATATTCCGAAACCCCATTTCGCTTTTCATCGGCGGGGTGGCGGCCGTCATTCTCGAGCTTGCCGAGCCGCGTGTCCGCCACGGCGTCTGGACATTTTCCGATTTCCGGCGCGATCCGAAAGCCCGGCTGCAACGGACGGGTCTTGCCGCTATGGTCACCGTCTATGCGGCGAAAAGTGTGGCGGCGGGGATGATTGAAGGCATCGTCCGGCGGCACGATGCGGTTGAGGGCATCGCCGAGGATGGCCGGGCCTACCGGGCCAATGACACCGAGCTTCTCGACTGGGTGCAGGCAACGGCCATGTTCGGTTTCGTTGAGGCCTATTCTCAATTCGTCCGTCCACTGTCTGAACAAGATAAAGACGCTGCTTATCTCGAAGCAGGACCAGCAGGGGATCTTTACGGCGCGACAGGTACGCCGCGCAGCGATGAGGCAATGACGGCCTATCTTGATGCGTGGGAGGCAAAGCTTTCACCGTCACCTGTGATCGATGAATTCCTGAGTCTGATGGTGCAGGCTCCCCTCCTGCCGCTGCCTGCAAAGCCGATGCAGAAAGTGCTGATCCGGGCGGCAATTGGCCTTGTGCCCCAATCTGTCCGTGAGCGTCTCGGATTGGACGAAGATGATCTCAGTCCGCGTGAAGTTCGGATGGTCAGGTTCGCTGCGCGGACGGTTGAGAAACTCACCGTCAAGGGAAGCCCGCCGGTTGAGGCCTGCCTGCGGCTCGGTCTGCCCGCAGACTATCTGACCCCGCGTCATTGAGGCGGGACTTGAAAATGCATCCCGTCCGGCATAACTGTTGGGAAGAGCCGGACGAGCCAAATGCTCCGGCCCCTGATGTGAGATTTATGTCTGAGATTGTGCGCCGCTGACCCGTGAAACTCGCCCTCGCGTTCCTATGCGCGGGTGGCCCGGTATTGCGACAATCTCAGGTCAAATCATTGAATATCTCGAAGAAGGAGCAGCGCACGCTGCATGTCCTCGCTCGTGGCGGCGCAATCGTCGTCGAAAAAGACGAGCGCGGAAAAATCATTGCCGTCAATTGTGTAAGCCCGGAAGGCTGGAGCCTTGCCGACTGCACATTGGGTATTTTTAGAAGACTAAAACGCCGGGGGCTCATCGCCTCATCCGGCGGCAGGCCCTACCAGATTACCTATGGAGGGCGGATCGCGGTCCGGCCTCAACTGGATAATCGGGCCTGAAATGAAAAGGGCGGCTCTTCGGGGCCGCCCTGATCCTTATGCGTCGGCTTTCAGCACGCCTTTTTCTTCAAGGAAGGGGCGCAGCTCACCCTGTTCGAACATTTCCCGGACGATGTCGCAGCCGCCGACAAATTCGCCCTTCACATAGAGCTGGGGGATGGTCGGCCAGTCAGAGAAAACCTTGACGCCTTCACGGATATCCATGTCCTCAAGCACATTCATCGAGGAATATTCGGCGCCGAGATAGTCGAGGATCTGAACGACGGCGCTTGAGAAACCGCATTGCGGGAATTGCGGTGTGCCTTTCATGAACAGCATGATGTCGTTCTGATCGACAGCGGATTTGATGGTGTCCTGTGCAGATTCTGCCATGGGGCAACTCCTTTGGGGCAAAGGTATGATTGGGCTTTGCCGTCTTCAAGCGATGAAATCTTCTGCGCGAATGCCCTGGAAATAGAGCGCGGCGTGCAGGCCGGTGTGATTGATCGCGGCATCCGCCGCAGCGGCGGTCACGGGCTTTGCCTTATAGGCGATGCCGAGGCCAGAGGCTTCGATCATGCCAAGGTCATTGGCGCCATCGCCCAAGGCCATGGTCTCGGCATGCGAAAGGCCAAGCGCCGTCACCTCCCGATTCAGAATGTCGGCTTTGGCTTCGCGGCCGAGGATCGGGCGCAAAACTCGGCCGGTCAGCCGGTCATCAGAGATTTCGAGGCGGTTGGCGTGATGGGCCTGGAAACCGCAGAGACGGGCAATCTCCCGGACGAAGATTTCAAACCCGCCCGAGACGAGGACGGTCTTTGCGCCACGCGCATTCATGGTGGCGATCAGGGTTCTGGCGCCCGGTGACAGTGTCAGGCGCTCGCGCAGCACATCCTCACAGGCGGTGACGGGCAGGCCTTCGAGACGTGCGACCCGCTCATTGAGGGCGGCTTCGAAATCGAGCTCTCCACGCATGGCGCGTTCGGTGACGGCGGCAACTTCCGCGCCGACGCCGGCAAGGTCAGCCAACTCATCAAGGCATTCCTGCTCGATGATGGTTGAATCCATATCGGCCTGCAGGAATTTCTTCTCGCGCACATCCGCTTCGTCATGGATCGCAAAGTCAAAGCCATGCTCGGTGGCGAGTTCGTCGACTTCGTCCCAGACCGGGGCCTCGGCGAATCGGATATCTGCCGCGTCGGGCCCAAGCTCATAGACGGAATGCCCGCCGAGATTTGTGAACGCGGCGATCTGCGGTGTCGTGAGGTCTCTGGGCGAGACGATGGTGAGAATATGCGGCATGCGTGATAGGCGGTTGTGAATGTCAGATGCGCTCGTCATTGCAGGCCCCACGGCCAGCGGCAAGTCCGCAGCCGCGCTTTCGCTCGCTTCACGCCTTGGCGGCGAGATCGTCAATGCCGACGCGATGCAGGTCTATGCCGATCTCCGTATCCTGACCGCCCGTCCGTCAGTGGCGGATGAGGCGGAGATGCCGCATCATCTTTATGGTATTTCGCCGGGGGATGATCCGTGGTCGGCGGGACGGTTTGCGCGGGCCGCCGCTGAAGTGATTGAGGAGATTGCCGCGCGCGGCCGCCTGCCGATCATTGTAGGCGGAACGGGGCTGTGGCTGAAGGCCCTGACCGAAGGGCTCTCGCCTATGCCGGAGATTTCCGATGCCATCATGGCGCGGGCCGCAGCGCGGCTGGGCGAGGTCGGCATGGAAGGCTTTCGGGCGGAGCTGCTTGCCCGTGACCCCCAAATGGAATGGCTGGAGCCGAATGACCGCCAGCGGCATTTGCGGGCCTGGGCGGTCCATGAGGCGACAGGCACACCTTTATCCGAATGGCAGAAACGCCCACCTGAAAAAGTGACGTCTACTGAATTCAGGAAGGCCGCGCTCATCCCGCCCCGGGAGCTGTCCCATGAGGCGGTCCGCCGGCGGCTGGATGAGATGATCGAAGAGGGTGCACTGGCCGAAGTCGAGGCGCTCCTCGCGAAAGGCTACCCAGCGGAGCTGCCCGTGATGAAAGCGGTCGGCGTGCCCGAATTTGCGCGGTACCTTGACGGGGAGTCCTCGCTTCAAGAAGCCATCGAGAGAGCCGTCATCGCGACGCGTCAACTCGTCAAGCGCCAGTCGACCTGGCTGAATAACCAGTTTGCGGAGTGGGAGAGGGCGGAGAGCCCGGACGGGCTCATCCGCCTGTTTGCGGTCTAGCTCGCGAAGCGCCCGCCCTTGTTGGCGTAGGCTTGCGTACCGTGCGTGAAGACTTTGTCCGTCTCAAGAATGGTTTCGGGCGTGTAGTCAAAGCCGCCCGTTAGTCGCTCATAAAGCGGGCCGAAATCCGTGTTCAGCGTTTTCTCGAGAAGATCCTCATAGGAATCGATCACGAAATAGGTCTGCTGGAAGTCATCGATTCGGTAGTCGGTGCGCATCAGCCGTTCAGTGTCATAGGCGATCCGGTTCGGATCCGACGCATCGATGGAGAACACTGATTCTGCCGGAGAGGAGACGATCCCGGCGCCATAGATGCGCATGCCCTCGGGGCTGTCGATCAGGCCGAATTCAACCGTATACCAATAAAGCGCGGCAAGGTTTTTCAGGCAGCCCGTGCCGAGCGCCCGCAGGCCGCCCTTGCCGTAGGCTTCCATGTAATCGGCAAAGACTGGATTGGCGAGCATCGGCACATGGCCGAAGACATCATGGAAGACATCCGGCTCCTGAATATAATTGAGCTGGTCGGGCTGGCGGATGAAATTCCCCGCCGGGAAACGCCGATTGGCGAGGTGGTCGAAGAACACCTCATCGGGGACGAGGCCAGGCACGGCGACGACACGCCAGCCGGTCAGCTTTTCCAGCTCATCCGACAGGCGGCCGAAATGCGGGATCCCGCCCTTATTGAGGTCGAGTGCCTTGAGGCCCTCAAGGAAGGCGGTATCGGCCCGCTTGGGCAACACTTCCATCAGGCGGCGATAGAGGATGTTCCAGGTATTGTGTTCCTGGGCGGTGTAATCCTCCCAGTCCTGCGGAATGGTATAGTCCGCCGACGGGGGCTGGCTGGCTCTGTGATAGCTGGCGGTCACGTGTCTGTTCCTTCTTGGCGGGCGTTGACGCAACGGCTTTCATATAGGGTGTTTCGGGCCGTCTCTCAAATGAACTGCCCTCAAACAAGAAGACGCCGCTTCGCCCGATTTCCGGGTAAAACGGCGTCTAGCACGTCCCTATTCAGAAGTTCTTACTTCCTGGGTTTCTCTTTCTTGTCGTGGTCCTCTGACCAGTCAGCCTCTGCCAAGTCGTCCTTGGCATCGGGGCGATAGGTGAAGAGCGTCATGTTGTCATAGGTGCTCGGCGTGAGGTCGATTGTGACCCCGCCATCGCCTTGGGCAACGGTCAGACGGCTATAGTCGATCGCACGGCGGTCACCGCCGAAGCTGGCGATCAGGCCATCAGCCGCAATCAGATATTCGGCCTCACCATCCATCGACAGGATAATGTCCGTAATCGTCACATCACGATCCGATTCGGCGAGGTTGCCCGACGCACCGATCAGTTCTGAAGCCAGACTCCAGTCATTGGCTTCGGTCTGCTTATACTCGGCAACGCCCTTGATCGACTCTTCGGTCATCGAGACAGTGACAAGCGGATCGCGGTCAAAGTCATAGGTGATGTTGAGACGGTCAAAATCGACAGCGGCTTTCTGCCCGCCAAGACCGAAAAATCCGCCGGAGAGAAGGATGGCTTCTTCGACCTGGTCGTCAGCGCCGATCACGAAGTCATCGACACGGGCAATCCGCTCGCCATTCACGCCAAAGACAGGCGCGCCAAGAATGTCGCGGGCGCTCATGTAATCGGCGGTCAGGTTGCTCAGAACCGAGAGAGCCTCGTTGGTTTCGGATTCGGCTTCCGCGAGTTCAGTCGGGTCTGCCACCGGCTCGTTAGTGTCAGGTTCCTTGACCTCAGCAACGGCCTGCGTTTCGACATTGGTTTCTGTACGAACTTCCGTTTTTGCTTCCAGACTTTCTTCCTGAAGGTCTTCCGGCGTGTTCGGCGTGCTCATTTCCTCGATGGTTTCAGAGGCAGGCGGATTTTCCTCAATCGGCTGAGGATCGTCTTGCTGAAGTGAAGAAGCAGTCGCCACTGACAGTGCAAGTGCGACGGCAGACGCAGAAGAAAGCAACATTTTGGTCATGGGATACTCCTTGGGTTTTGCTGTTCACAATCTGGAAACGCCAAGGAGGACACGCCGTTCCGTATGCCCTGCATCTGTAGAGATGAAGGAGTCGTAAGGCGGGTTATGCAGGAAGGAGAGGCGGGCTTTTTAGCTCGCCTCGACCTGAAGGAATGCGGGGACGTGATCGCCGAAGCCGACGACCTGGCCGCCATCATCATCCCTGTCACGGCGACCGCGTCCACCGCTGCTGCGGCGGCGCTCACCACGCTCACTCGACGAGGAGGAGGAAGAAGCGGCGCTTTTCTCGCCGCGGCGGCTTCTGGATTTGCCGCGATCCCCGCCGCGTGACGGGGCTTCGGCTTCGAGTTTCTCGAAGAAATCGCCCATATCGCGTTCTTCGATCTCTTCAATCCCGGTCACGCGCAGGACAGCCGCATAGGCTTTGGAATCCTCCGGCGTCACCAGCATGACCGCGTGACCTTTACGTCCGGCGCGGCCGGTCCGGCCAATCCGGTGGACATAGTCATCCGCATTCACGGGCACGGAGAAATTGAAGACATGGCTGACATCGGGGATGTCGAGACCACGGGCTGCCACGTCGGAAGCGACAAGTAGTTTCAGCTCGCCATCACGAAACGCCTGCAGCGTTTCCATGCGGAAGCTCTGCGGCAGGTCGCCATGGATGGGGCGGGCGTTGAAGCCATGTTTCTGAAGAGACTTGGCGATGACATCGACATTTTTCTTCCGGTTACAGAAGATGATGCCGTTTTTCAGCTCGTCGCCACATTCCTCGATCAACTGACGAAGTGCGGCACGCTTTGACTTTTCGTCGGAGCGCGGCACGCGAATGATCTGCTGCGTGATGGTGGTCGCTGTAGTTGCGGGTTTGGCGACTTCGACAAGCGCAGGTGCGGACAGGAACTGGTCCGTCAGGCGCTGGATCTCGGGCGGCATGGTGGCCGAGAAGAACAGGGTCTGGCGCGTGAAGGGCGTCAGTTTGAAAATCCGCTCGATGTCCGGGATGAAGCCCATATCGAGCATGCGATCAGCTTCGTCGACGACCATGACCTCAAGACCGGTCAGCAGCAGCTTGCCGCGTTCGTGATGGTCGAGCAGGCGGCCGGGCGTTGCGATCAGCACGTCGACACCGCGGGTCAGCTTCATATCCTGATCGGCAAAGGAGACCCCGCCGATAAGGAGCGCCATGGAGAGCTTGTGATTCTTGCCGTATTTTTCGAACTGCTCAGCGACCTGCGCGGCGAGTTCGCGCGTCGGGGCGAGAATCAGCGAGCGCGGCATCCGGGCGCGGGCGCGGCCTTTTGACAGACGGTGGATCACCGGCAGCACGAAGGAAGCGGTCTTGCCCGTGCCGGTCTGGGCAATACCCAGAACGTCGCGGCCTTTCAGCGCTTCGGGGATCGCCGCGGCCTGGATCGGCGTCGGGGAGGTATAGCCGGCATCCTTGACGGCGCTCAGCAACGACGGTTCGAGGCCAAGATCATCAAAAGTTACGGGCGTTTCGTCTTTTCCCTGGTCGGTATCCATAATGCCTTTGGGCGCTGCTTTCGTTACGGGCGGTCGGTTGCAAAAAACGGACCTCTTCTCGGCATATAAGGCAAGAATGAGGCAGAGAGCGGTGACGGTTGCCGGACAACCACGCCGGAAAACAGCGTACGCTCAGTTCGCGTCTAGGCAGGTGCCCTTGATCTGTAAAGGCGAGGCCCTAGTTTCACGGGGCCGCTACGGCGAAACGTTGCGAAAAGGCAACGTTATGAGTGGATATCTCCAAGGAGGCCCCCCTGACTGATTTTATTGCGCCCCGCGGCCCCGTGCCCGGAGAGGTTCCCGCGACGGATCACGCCGTGGTCCGATCCGGCCTGACACTTCGCTACCGGATCTGGGGAGACCGCCAGAAGCCGATGGTCCTGCTCCAGCACGGCGGGCGCGACCATGCGCGAAGCTGGGACTTTGTCGTAGCTGGCCTCGTCGATGACTATTGCGTCGTCACGCCGGACCTGCGCGGCCATGGCGACAGCGAGCATGTTCCGGGCGGCGGCTATGATTCGCTCGACTACATGACCGATTTTGCGGCCATTCTAGAGGATCTTGAAGGGCAAGGTATGGCGCCGCCATTCCGGATCATCGGGCATTCGCTCGGCGGGAATATTGCCAGCCATTATGCAGCGGCCTTTCCTGAACGGGTCAAGCTCTTGGTCAATATTGAAGGCGTTGGCACGCCGCCCGCACTCTATCATCAGATGACGGAGCAGCCAGCCGGTCAGCGCTGGCGCGAGGCGGCGGAAAAGCGTCTTGCCGAATCCCGCCGGGAACTGCGGATTTTCAAGACGCCAGAGCTTGCCGTGCGCCGCATGAAACAGCTTCATGCCCGCGTCCCCGAAGAGATCGTCGAGCATGTCGCGCTTCATGCCATCAGGCAGCGAGAGGGCGGCTTTTCATGGAAATATGACGGCATGCTTGGATTTTCGCGCCATCGTCCTCAGTCCCCGGAAGAATATATCGATCTATACCGCTCTGTGAGCTGTCCGGTCCTGATCCTCTATGGCACGAACAGTTTCACGACGCCGCCGGATCAGGATGGGCGTGGTCAGGTCTTCGCGCAGCAAAAACTGATTACCTATGAAGGCGCCGGTCACTGGCTCCATCATGAGCGGCTGGATGACTTCATGCGGGATATAAGGGCGTTCCTGTCCGCCTCATAACCCGGGCTTGAAGACAGCCTCCACGCTCAGCCCGAAGCTCTCCGCGATCTTGAAGGCGAGCATCAATGAGGGATCGTGCTTGCCGCGTTCAATCGCGTTGACGGCCTGGCGAGACACGCCAAGCCGTTCGCCGAATTCGGCCTGGCTCCAGCCTTTGCTGGTTCTCAGTTCTTTGACGCGGTTCTGCAAAAGACCTCAAACGTAACGTAGGCGAACGAATGGCAAGGAAATGCCGGCCGTGCCAATCAGGGCAGGGAAGACCCAGATCAGAGATATTTCCGGCAGTGACACGGCGCCTTCGACAAAGCCATAGGTGAAGCAGGCGAGCCCGACAATGATGAGAGAGACGAGGCATGCTTCGGTGATGATCCGTTGCTGGACCTCATCAATCCGGCGGACATAACGAATGATCACAAAGACCATTCCGATGGCAGGAAGGATCGGGATGAGGGAAAGCGCAATTCTGGCGCTCGCGCTCAAATTCTCTGACTCGATGAGATTGATGCCGACGACGCTGGCGACATAGACCACCATGACGATCGTCATATGGAGTGTGTACTGTCTGATGGCTGTCTTCATCGTCATTCTCCCTTGCCGTTTTTGTTGAGGAATTGCTCGAGTTCTTCATGGAAGACGGCTGGCTGGTCCAGCATGATGAAATGACGCGCATTCTCAACAATGTGCAACTCGACCTGTTCGAGGAAAGTGTACTGCTCCTCATATCGCGCCAGCAGAAGATCCCGGGAAAATCCGGTCATGGGATCGAATGGAACGAGGACGGTGACGGTGACGGATGCGTCGATGCTGCTCAGTTGTGGGGTGTAATCTGTGCTCATCAGCTCAATGAAAGCCGCTTTGGCGGCGTTAATATCAGCACGCGTTACATCTTCCATGATGCGCGACTGATCTTCTGGTTTCATGGCCTGTCTCGGCAGGCCCTGCCGGGCGAGATCAAGATAGGCCTCGTCAGAAAGGGCAGCCATTTGCGTTGCGAGGACGGCGCGACTGGCGTCCACCTGTTCAGGCGTAATCGATGGCTGGAAGAGGCGGGGAAGGAACGGCACGGAATCAATGACCATGACAGCTGATACCCTGTCTGATTTTGCCGCAACCAGAAGCGCCGTCAGGCCGCCCATGGAGTGCCCAACGATTGCAGCATCCGATATGTCTTCATCATTCAGATAACGGACGATGTCTGCGGCAAGACTGTCAATAAAGGGTGTCAGGGGCGCAGGCGCGGGCACACCGTCAAAACCGGCTGGCGTGATCAGATGAGCCTCCACGTAGATTTTCTCCTGTGCAGCGGCAAAAACATCAGGCGATGACGTCAGGCCCGGGATAAAGATCACGGCTCGGCCGTTACCAGTCACTTCAACGACAAAGCGGTCGCCGCCCATTTCATCAGCGGCATGGGCAAAGCTGAGCGATAACAGCGCGGCAAGCGCCAGCAGGCTCTTCCTCAGTAAGAACAAAGGGTCAGAAAGTGGGCGGGACATACATACCTCCAAAGCGATATGTGTCAGGTAAACCTTACAGACATACATGTCAAGTAAACCTGACATTCGGCGTTCGCATCTCTGCGATCGTCTTCTTCTTTTCCCATCTGCCGGACGTGTCTTCCGAACTACCCGAGGAGCTTGCCCGTAAAGGGGGGAGGGGATAGGTCGGTCCAAATAAATCTAGACACTGGAGAAGCGCCATGACCGAAACCCGCCAGATCACGCTTGAGGACTACCCCGCCGGGATGCCAGCGCCCGAGCATTTCGGTCATCGCACAGTTGATCTTCCTGACCCGCAGGACGGCGAGGTTCTCATCCGTGTGCTGTGGATGTCGGTCGATCCCTATATGCGCGGCCGGATGCGGCCCAATGTGAAAAGCTATATTCCGCCCTTCCAGAAAGGCGAGCCGCTTGATGGCGGCGCCGTCGGGCAGGTCATCAAATCGAAGGATCCGAAATTCGCCGAAGGCGATTTCGTGGTCGGCTTCGCGGGCGGTTGGCGGGACCATCATGTCGGCCCGGCCTCGGCCTATACCAAGGTCGATCCGAATCTGGCGCCGCTCTCAGCCTATCTGGGCGTTCTCGGCATGCCAGGTCTGACAGCCTGGGTCGGGCTTTCCCAGATCATCAAACCCAAAGAGGGGGAGGTGCTCTATGTCTCCGGTGCCGCCGGGGCGGTCGGCTCGCTCGCCTGCCAACTCGGCAAGCATTACGGCATGACGGTCATGGGCTCAGCGGGTTCTGCCGAAAAGGTGGAGTGGCTGGAAAAGGAAGCCGGGGTCGACAAGGCCTTTAACTATAAAGAGCATGACGCCATCAGCTTGACCAAGGCGATCTCGGAAATCGCGCCCAAGGGCGTGGATGGCTATTTCGAGAATGTCGGCGGCATGCAGCTCGAAGCGATTCTCAATACGGTGGCTTTCGGCGGGCGGATGGCGTTTTGCGGCATGATCTCCGGCTATAATAATGACAAGCCGGAGCCGGGCCCGAGCAATCTTATCAACATTGTCGGCCGGGGCGTGATGATTCAGGGCTTTATCGTTTCGAATTACATGAATCTGGTGCCGCAATTCGCTGCCGAAGTGGCGCCGCTGCTCGCCGCTGGGAAAGTGAAGTTCGAGGAAACCATCTATGAGGGTCTGGATAAAGCGCCGGACGCTTTCATCGGGCTCTTCCGTGGCGAGAATTTTGGCAAGGCCGTGGTTAAAATCGCAGAACCTGCTTGACGGGTCCGCGGACGATCTCTACCAACCGGGTCTCGCGCTGATTTCAGCGCGGACGCGGGTGTAGCTCAGTTGGTTAGAGTGCCGGCCTGTCACGCCGGAGGTCGCGGGTTCGAGCCCCGTCACTCGCGCCATTTCTCTCGAAATGGTTTCCGTGTAAAGCATTGAAGTTAAACGATATTTTTGATCTCGTTTGCTTC